>CAWCVK010000001.1:0-2175436 GCA_963799005.1 Candidatus Dormiibacterota bacterium
TCAATCCTGTCGATGCGGTGGTCGCAGCGTGATTCCACGTCGACGCGCCACAACCTGACTAGCCTCTTGGCAGTGCGCCTGGCGGAACGCAACGCCTACCTGACTGGTCTACACGCAATCCGCGCGTACGATCCCGACAGAACCAACACGAGTTAATTAGGAGAGAAGACATGTTTGGCAGAACTGGCACACCTGATGACCCACGGGCCCAACGACGTTCACGAAAGGAGCATGCCATCAGCGGTCGAACACGCGAACGGCGGAGGGGCTTCACTGCTGCGCGCATCATCGCTCTCATCGTCATCGCACTGGGAGTGCTCGGTCTCGTGTACGTCCAATTGACGGGCGGCACCAGCGCGGTGTCTGCCCCCGCCGGTGCGCATGCCGGCCAATTGAAGCTCACGGCATGCACCTATACGACCGAGAAGGCGAGTTCCAACGCCGACTGCGGCACGCTGGTCGTGCCCGAGAATCGGACGAACCCGCACTCGCGACTGATCGCGTTGCCCGTCACTGTCATTCGAGCCACATCCGCCCACCCGTCGACGCCGATTTTCCGTCTGAACGGCGGTCCCGGCGTCACGAACATGGTGTTCCCGGACGCCAGCCGCTTCACAGCTAACCATGACGTCGTCCTGGTCGGTTACCGGGGCGTCGACGGATCGTCCGTGCTCGACTGCCCCGAGGTTACCTCCGCACTGGAAAACTCGGCGGACATGCTCGGACAGGCGTCGTTCCGGGCCTACGCCGACGGCTTCCGCACCTGCGCGACCCGCCTGACGGCAGACGGCGTCGACCTAGCCGGCTACACCCTACCTGAGCAGGTCGATGACCTCGAGGCGGCGCGCAACGCGCTGGGCTACAAGCAGATAGACCTCATCAGCGAGAGCGCGGGGACCCGCCTTGCAATGATCTATGCCTGGCGCTACCCGACGAGCATCCTTCGCTCGGTGATGATCGGGGCGAACCCGCCCGGCGACTTCCTGTTCGATACGGCGACCATGGATCAGGAGTTCCAGTCTTACGCTCGCCTCTGCGCCGCGGACGCCGGCTGCAGCAAGCGCACCAACGATCTCATCGCCACCATCAAGCACACGGCGGCCAACATGCCCGACCACTTCTTGTTCCTCCCGATCCCGAAGGGCAATACGCTGGCCGCGACCGCATTTGGCATGCAGGAGTCGACGGACGACGCAGCGCCAGACTCCGCGCCGATGACGCTCGACGCATGGTTATCGGCCGCCGCCGGCGACCCGAGCGGGCTCTGGTTCGAATCGTTTCTGGCAAGCATCGCTTTCCCACAGTCGTTTGTCTGGGGTGAATTCGCGTCCGTCGGGTCGATCGACTTCGCTGCTGTCAGGCAGTACTTCGCCCACCCCGACCCGTCGATCATCGGCAGCCCCGGCACGGCTTTCCTCTTCGCCGGCGGCGAGCTGGCGAATGCCTGGCCGGCTGCCACGGACTCGGACCAGTACATGCACGTCCAGACGTCGAATGTCCAGACCCTGGTGATCAGCGGGGCGCTCGATATGTCGACCCCAGCGCAGAATGCGACAGATCAGCTGATGCCCTCCCTCCCGAACGGGCACCAGGTGGTAGTGCCCCAGCTCGGGCACGCAGGTTCCTTCTGGAGCTATGACCCGGCCGGCGGCACCGCCCTGATCAGCACCTACCTCGAGACCGGGCGCGTCGACCAATCCCGGTACACGAGCCCGCACGTCTCCTTCACACCGGCCAGCACACAGACGGCGATTGCCAAAGACATTGTCGCCGCGATGACCGGCCTCGCCGTCCTCACGGTGGTGTCGCTGCTCCTGATGTGGTGGCGCATCCGCAGACGCGGTCGGTTCGGGCGCACGGCGAGTGCGGTGCTCCGCTCGGTGTACCCGCTCATCCTCGGCCTCGGTGGCTGGTTCCTCGCAGTGCTCATCGTCCTCACGACGTCGTCGACGATTGCGATCGAAGACCAGCTCCTCGCCGTCGTCTCAATCGGTGTGCCGATCAGCCTGGGGATCTACCTCGCCTGGGCCAACCGCGACCGGCAATCCAACGCCAACACCATCGGATTTGCGGCAGCACTAGGAGGTGGCCTCGCAGGTGCCTGGCTGGGGTTCAATGCGACCAGCGGACTTCTCTCCCTCATCACTGCAATCGTCGGAGCGACCGTCGGCGCAAACCTGATCCTCCTCGCACTCGACATCTCGTGGGATCGGCAGGCTCGCCATCGTGTGGATGAAACCAACGCAGCGGAGGCGAAGGCGCTTGTTGGGCGACAGGTAGCTGCCGAACTCCTTCGGTGAACACGAGATCGTGGTGGGTCCAAATCGAATCGGCGCGCAGTCGCTCATCTACCTGCGCAGTTGGGGTTCACGGAGGGCAGACACAGCCTGCGGGGCCGAGTGCGACGGCCCCGGACCCTCCGCTCTTTGGTGATCCGATGACCAGCGTTGGTCGTGTCGTGCCCTGCAGCGAGCCGGTGACGGCGAACTGGCCGCGGTCGAGGTCGACGTCCTTCCAGCGCAGGCCGAGCAGTTTGCCGCGACGGAGCTCGTGGCCTGAATGAATGAGCTGCCGCTTTTCGGGCTGGGTGGCACCGTCTTGCTCGTGGTCATCCTCGTCCTCCTCTTTGCAGAGGAGGCTGGAGCTCCCCTGTTCTTCATCGCCGGTGACCTCTTGCTTGCGGTGGGCGGAATCGCAATCGCTTCAGGGCAGCTCAGTCCGCTCGTGTTCGTTCCCGCCGCTTTCTTCGCCATCGTCGCGGGTGCGCTGGTTGGTTGGGAACTCTTCTCGCGATTGGGGTGGGACCGCCTGTTCAGCATCGCTCGCAGGCTTCACGCAGGCGGAGTTCTGCAGCGCGCAGCGGGGCTCCTGCATAACGCCGGTTGGCGTGCCGTGTTCGTGTCCCGGCTGATTCCCGGATTGAGGATCTATACGACACAGATCGCGGCAGTGAGTGGCATGCCGCGACGTCCGTTCTTTATCGGATTGGTCGCCGCAACGGTGGTCTACGTCGCCGCGTTCGTTGGCCTGGGAGACGCAGTAGGCCATCCGGCCATAAAGCTCATTGATCAAGGTGAGGGCCACGCCGCCGTCGCGATCGTTGGAGCAGTCCTTATCGTCGCGCTGTTTGTACTGCTACGAGCGCGCGCTCAGCCAGCGCTCGCGCGCCTTCAGCTCGACGACTGGAAGGGCGCGTTTCTACGCAGGCCATCGCTAGCCAGCCTGGGGCTTGTCCCGGTCGCCATCGGCCTCGACTACAGCGGCCATGCGCTCGTTGAAGCCGCTCACTTGCCGTTGTTCCTAGATTCAATCGGCACGGTGTTGGTTGCGATAATCGCCGGCCCGTGGATCGGCGGAATCGCTGGCCTCATCACTAATCTCCTTAGCGCAGGCACCATCGACCCCATCGCCGCACCGTACTGCATCGTCTCCCTCGCCCTTGGTTTCGCCGCTGGACTGGCAGCCCAGCGCGACTGGACGCGCTGGTTTCGAGGGGGGTTGGTTCTCTGGGGCGTCTGCTTCTTAGTTGCCGCGATACTGTCGACGCCCCTGAACCTATTGACTAGCCACGGCAACAGCGGGGTGGGAACTCGGTGATTCCGTATTCCACTCACTTGTCGCGGCGCATGTTCCGACAGCGCTCGCAGCGTTTCTGGGCGAGGCAATTGTCGATCTTCCAGACAAGCTGATCACAGTAGTCGCGGCGGTGTTGCTTGCCCAGGCGTTATCCGGTTGGAATGTGAGGTCGCGGCCGGGGGCGGCACCCGCGTCGCTCTCTGGCCGTCGCGTGAAAGCAGCGCCGCCGTACGGCTGATCGCCTGATACCAACGCCACGCTCTGACCAGTAGGTAGATCGGGTTCGGGCTTCTGGCTAACTACGTACCTTATCCGTAATCCTGCGGATTCCATTGCGTTTGGTGGGGACTAGCGTGTTCGGCATTGGAATCGCCACACGGAGAACAGTCATGAAAGCCAATTCCGCATCCCAGCCCCCGAGCCCGGACCTCGACGCTCAATACACCGAACTGATAGAGACCGTTTGGGCCTGTGAAGCTCGGTGGACCCTAGATGACAAACTCGACGCCCTTATCCGTTACGCCCGGCGTGGCAACGCACACAAGGACGATTGACGTCATGGCTGCTATTCCGGCTCCGTCGCCCACGTCTGGCCGCTCATCCGAATGACCGCCCTGACCGTTGCCCTCGCCGTTGTCGGGACGACCTTTGTGGCACTCCCCGTTTACTCTTTGGGCGTGCGCCGGCTTCTCGGCCTCCGCCTGGGGCTGCTCAGGACTCTGGTCGCCGGCACAATCGCTCTCTTCTCGTCGTCACTCCGATCATCAGCGAGCTCCGGGAGCACCGTGGTCGCCGTGCGACCGACCACGACTTGACGGCTGGACAGGGAGCCGCCTCTACTCCTGGTCGTGCACCATTCGCCCTAGGCGGAGGCTGACTTTCCCGCGCGCGCTCTGACGTCAGGTCCTCGACAGCATACATTTGCGGATTGACGGGCACCGTGTCGTGCGCTTGGGGCACGGCGGGGGCAACAACCTTGAGAACCGCGTACATCGTTAGCACAACCCGCTCTGGCATCCGCAGGCTGACATCAGCCGACGTGTCCGAGGATGGGTGCTCCCGACTGGCGGCTATCGGCCGGCGAGCGCCGGATGTCTCGCGCCCCGAAGTCCCCCAGCGGTCAGGCATCCTCAAGCGCGTCGAGAATCGCCCTGTCTTTCCGCGCAATCTCCTGGCTTGCCTCCGCCCAGCGGGTGGTGAACAACTCAGCGCGTCGGCTGCTGTCGTCGTCCAATCCGAAGTCGCGCACCACGTCAGCCAGGAGCTTCGAGGTGCGCCGGTCGGGCATGCCAGTCGCGATCTCATCCTCGATCTGCCGGGCGAGCGCACTCAGAAGCCGATCCTCGTAGCCCTCCGACCAGCGGACGCGGCGGATGAGTTGCCCCTTCCGGTTCTTTCGCCGTGGCTCGAACCAGCGCCGGACGGGGAACGGTGGGCTGTCGCTCGGGCGGTCGGTGTGCGTCACCCTGAATCGCATGGTCGCGAGTGTACGGACCTCCAATCGGAGGAAGTTGATCACGCCGGCCAACCGGAGTGATCAACCTGGTGCTGCTCTGCCTACGCCGTGTTTGACTGTTCGCTTGTTCGAGGTCTCCACCTTAAGAACCCTGAGTGCTGTGTGCCCGCTGTGGAGAGCGGCGCGACCCAAGCCGGGTGAAGATTAGGATTCCGTCGTGCTTCCGTATGACGAGGCCGGGTCCGGAGAGGTCGTCCTGCTCATCCACGCCGGTGTGGCGGATCGTTCGATGTGGAGCGAACACCTTGACTGGCTGGCGGAAGCCGGGTTTCGGGCGGTAGCCGTCGACCTTCCCGGCTTCGGTGAGGCGGTGATAGAAGACGGACTGCAGGCGCCGTGGGACGATGTCCTGCAGACGCTGAGGGGGCTCGATGTCGCACGTGCAGCTTTCGTCGGTAACTCGTTCGGCGCTGCCGTGGCGCTGCGGGCGGCTGCGGTCGAGCCAGCGGCCGTCTCCGCCCTGGTGCTCATTTCCCCACCTCCGCTGGTAGCGAATCCGTCGCCGGCGCTGCGTTCGGCGTGGGACGCTGAAAACACGGCTCTAGAGGACGGCGACATCGATGGGGCGGTGGCCGCGGTGGTCGCGGCCTGGACCCAGCCAAACGCGCCCGAGGCGCTCCGCGAACGGGTCGCGACGATGCAGCGTCGTGCTTTTGAACTGCAGGCTGCCGCGGGAGAGATCCAGGAGGCGCCGGATCCGCTCGAACAACACCCAGAGGTACTGGCGGAACTACAGATCGCCGCTTTAGTGGCGGCGGGAGAGGACGACATGGTGGACTTCCGGGATGCCGCCGAGCAGCTAGCAGAAGTTCTGCCACTGGCGCGGCATGCTGTGATCAGGGGCGCTGGTCACCTCGCTCCGCTCGAAGCTCCAGGCGAATTCAAACGGCTCTTACTCGACTTCCTGCGTAACCGAGCGACCTGACAAGGCGCCTTGTGGAGGGACCGACATACCCGAAGCTCTCCCTCGAAGCTCTCCGTCCTTGGACGGCTCATTTGAGACCCCGAATGCTGACGGCTTCTTTTGAGCTCGGCTCAGGTGTGTTAATTGCACGCTCGGGTGGGCGACGGATCCCTTTCCTGATCCCTCGGGCCTCCCCTGTACGGCGGTCGGCACGAGGGCGCAACGGCACTCAGGACTGGCATAAGGCAGGACCTGCTGACACGGAAAGCTTTCCTCCGAATGCCAGCGGTGACGGACGGCAGTAAGACGCGTCTGAACCAGGGCGGGGGTTGGGCGAGCCGCCCCGGAATCAGTGGAAGGCCCTATAGGCGGCCGATAGTCTCGGCGAATGTGGCGGCAATGACCCCGTAGCCGACGTTGTTGGCGTGCACGTTGGGACCGTGCGGCGCAGGGGCGCACATCCACGTCCACGCGCAGATGAGTGCGACATTCACCGGCAAACGGATGATAGGAACGATGCTGAAGTTGTCGGTCTGGAACGTGCTGGCGACATCGGCAACGCGTACGCCGAATAGGCCGTAGATGTAGTCGAGCAGACCGTTGAAGCCGCCACTCAAGGGAGGCGTCGACGGCAGCCCGCAGTCTGTTGGGTTCGGGTAGCCAGTCGCGATGCAGACCGATTCTTCGGCGAGCGCCCGTCCTGCCGAGCCTTGCAGCCACGCTCCAAGGAAAGGATCGTAGAGGTTCATGCCATAGACCGGAACGCCAGGCGCGGATGTGCGCAACGCTCCAAGGATGGTCGGCAGGTTGGCACCGGTGGATGCGAAGCCGTTCGCGATGCAGGTTGGATCGATACCGCCGCTGGTGACGCAGCCGTCTACATCGTTCGCTCCGATGTCGATGGTGATGAAAGCGACATTGTGAGTCGTGAGAAACGCGATGGCCTGGTCAAGCTGATTACCGGCCACATAGGGGCAAATGCCCCCGGTGATCATGGAGGCGGTGGTCTCGCCGGGACACCCGAGTTTCTCAAGATGCAGTCCGGGAATCCTTAGCCGCTCAAACGCGTAGAGGTCGTCGACATAGCCGCGATTGGTCTCGACATCCGCGCCCTTCGGACCGAGGGGTTGCACGCCTTGCGACAGCGAATCTCCCAGCGCAAGGTAGTACGAGGCACCTCCGGACGCTGCCGCCTGGACTGGGCGGGTGACCCCTCCGGCAAAGAAGGCCGCGCTGGCTACCAGCGGGAGCCCCAACAGGCCGAGCCGCAGCCGAACTCTGGGCCTGGCCCTTCGGGAGAAGCTCACCTCGCTCATCGCCAGCCCTCCAGTGCAGCCGCGTGGATCCGCCTTAGCAGCCCATCGCAACGCCTCATTGCGTCAAACGACGCGAGAAAGACTAGCGCATTCAGGCCGCTAGCATTCGACCTCGCGGATGGCGTAAAAATCAAAACCGGCCGAGCTCTGCTCAAGCCTTGGGCCCGGCAACGTTATAGGCCTGGATGGGCTGGGGAAAGCCCTTGAGCTGCAATGGCCCGACCGGTTCGACATTGACCAGGTCGGTGACCGCCGCATACGCCTTCGGCGCGAGCAGGATCTGACCCCCCGTCGCCTGAGCACAGAGCCGAGCAGCGAGATTCACGACCGTCCCGGTCGCGCGATAGTCGAACCGCCCCTCGAAGCCCACCCGGCCCAGGGTGGCGTGGCCCTCGGCGATGCCGATGCCGACATCGAGGTCGTACCCGTTCAGGCGCCAGCGCTGAGCGAGAGTGTTGGTCGCATCACGGGAATCGACGGCCATCCGCACCGCCTGCGCCGTGTGGTCGACACAGGGCACTGGGTCGTTGAAGATGGCCATGATCGAATCCCCGGCGAACTGCTCGAGCGTCGCGTGGTAGTCGAGGATGAGCTGTCCGACCGTGGCGTAGAACTGGTTCAGAACATTCATCGTCTCTTCGGGCTCCGCCGACGCCGAGAACGCGGTGAAGCCTCTCAGATCCCAGAAGACGATGGTGACCTCGCGGCGGTGGGTCTCGAGCATCTGGCCCCCACCTTCGAGGATCACCGCGGCGACCTGTGGCGAGAAGAAGCGGCGCAGCCTGTCGAGGCCCTCGAGTTGTGCCACCTGGCGCTGGACTCGGTCCTCGAGAGTTCGGTTCAGCTCGGCCAGCTCCGCCGCCTGCGCCTGGATCGTGTCGTGATACGTCTTGATGCGCAGCAGCGAGCGCACCCGGCTGAGCAGCTCCGAGGGGTTGAACGGTCGGGCGATGAAGTCATCGGCCCCCGCCTCGATCGTCTCGACCTTGTCCTGGTCACCGCGCGAGGTCATCATCACGACCGGAAGCAGGCGCGTCAGCGGATCCGCGCGCAGCCGGCGGCACACCTCGTAGCCGGAAATGTCCGGCATCACGATGTCGAGGAGGACCAGGTCGGGGTGCTCGGTGCGCACCTTTTCGAGACCGTCGAGACCGGAGTCAGCGAGCACCACCGAGTAGCCGCGGGGGGACAGCATCGCCTCGAGCAATCGCGCATTCTGCGGCGTGTCGTCGACCACCAGGAGCTTCGCGACCTGATCCATCAGCCGCCCCCTCGAAAGGCGATGCAATAGCCGAGCACCTCGCTAGGGAAGCTCTTGACGTCAATCGGCTTCATGATGCAGCCGTCGAAGCCCGCACGAGTGAAGCGATCGCGATCAACCGGCATCACCGATGCAGTTACCGCCACCACGCCGATGCCCGCCGTGCCAGGGTCCGCCCGGAGGTCTCCAGGGCGGTGACGCCGTCCATCCCCGGCAGCTCGATATCCATCAGGATGAGGTCCGGGGCGTTCGCCGACGCCAGCTTCAGCCCGGCCTCTGCGTCCACAGCTTCCAACGTCCGAAAGCCGTGGTACCGGAGCAGATCGCGGACAAGCTTGAGGTTCTTCTCATTGTCCTCGACGATGAGAATCAGCTGACCGTCGGCGAGCGGGCTCATACGACTGTCGACTCGGCGCGCTCGGTCGCGGCTTCCGGCAAGGCATCGCTCGCCTCCCCAGTGCCGGTGGATCTGATCGACTGGGCGCGAGGCAACGTGAAGGTGAACGTGCTCCCCTTACCCGGCGCACTCTCCACCGACAGGCGTCCGCCGTGGAGCTCGACGATCCGCCTCGAGAGGGCAAGGCCGAGTCCTGTGCCCTCCTGTGGCCGGGCAGTCCCGACCTGCTGGAACTCCTCGAAGATGCGGGCCTGATCCACCGCGGCGATACCCACCCCGTTGTCTTTCACGCTGACCACCGCCTCACCGTCGTCGCCGCGAGCGGTGACCTCCACATGGCCGTCGCGTGGGGTGAACTTCAGCGCGTTGCTGAGCAGGTTGAAGAGCACCTGCTTGAGCTTTCGCTCGTCCGCCTCGACCACGCCGGCGCTCGGGTCGACATCGAGCCGGAGGCTGATTCCGTTGCGCGTCGCGCGCTCGCCCATCAGCGCCACCGAGCTCTCCAGAGCCTCGGGGAGCGCGAAGCTGCTGAGCTGCAGCTCCATCCTGCCCGCCTCGATCTTCGAGAGGTCGAGAATGTCGTTGATCAGCGACAGGAGGTGACGCCCTGAGGTGTGGATGTCGGCGATGTATTCCGCCTGCTTGTCGTTGAGCTCGCCGAAGAGGCGGTCCTGCAACACTTCGGAGAAGCCGATCACGGCGTTGAGCGGGGTGCGCAGCTCGTGGGACATGTTGGCGAGGAACTCCGACTTGTGCCGGCTGGCTTTCTCGAGCTCGCGGTATAGACGCCCCAATTCGTCGTTCATCCGGTTGAGGTTTGTTGCCAGCGTGCCGAGCTCATCGCGGTTGGCCACCTCGAGGTGGCCTGAGAAGTCGCCGGACCCGATCGCCATCAGCCGGGCGTCCATCTTGCGGATCGGACCAGTCAGAGCTCTAGACAGGAGGAAGGCGAGCAATAGCGCAAGGACCACGCTCCCCGTGGCAACGCCGATGAAGAGCTGCTGTGCACCGAGATACGAGGTCTGGTTCTCTGCGATCAGGTTCGCTGTGGCCGCGCTGGTAATGCCGACCAAGTTGTCTGCATTCGTGGTGATGTTGGCAGCCGCTGTTTGCGTTTGATTTAGGGACCCGTTATCGACGCTCGTCGTAGCGACGCTGACGTACGTTCCCTTACCGTCTTGCTCGAGAAGAGCCCTCAAGACAACTGTGAGCTGAAGATATTCCGATTGGATCTCGGTCAGAATGCGCTGTTCGTGGGGAGGAGGCATGAATCCAAGGTTGCCGACGTTGGTCAAGAGACCCAGCTGGTTCAGAACTTCATTAATTGCTCCGTCGGTCTGGGCTTCGGCTGTCTGCGCTTCAACGATGCTATAGGAGACGCCGGCTACACAGAATGTTGGATTCCGCGTCACTAGACAGGCAACGTAATCGTTACGCGCGAGGAGCAGGGAGTTGAGCTGGTCGCTATCAATCGCTAGCTCACGGTACGCCGCTTGCCGTTGGGGTAGCAGTCCGAGCGAATCGACACGGTCGTTCGACTGGTTGAGGACACCGATGCCGAGCACACCGACCGTGACCAGAAGGACCACGACAATGCCGAAGGCGATGAGCAACTTACGTTGGACCGTGATCGGCACGAGCCCAACGAGGCGCGCTACCGGGTTGTCGGCGCGGCTCAGAGCCCGTCGGGGAGGATCGCTGTCCGACCCGTCCATTTCATGACCCTACCCATGCTCATTACGTGCGAATCCCAACGGCCCATCGGCCAGGAAAGACCGTAGCAGACGGCCGGAGCCAGCGGGGCGCACCCAGGACCCTGCCGCCATGAGCGATATTCTCGAGCCAAACGACGACGCTGTCTGTCAGCCGGCGGACACCTGCGGCATCGACCCGCGGCAGCAGAATGGCTGAAAGGGGGTTGGGCCCCCGCGACTTCTGAAACGCAGGGACGCCCGATTCACGTAGTCGAAAGTCGTCAGCCGAAGCGGCTGGGTACCCGCTTGAGGCGCCGAGTCCAGGTGCCCACCTGGAACGTCGCTCTGGTGTGTTAACTGCACGCTGGGGTGGGCTGGCGTGAAGTGCCTTGGCTGCATCGGTAACGCAACTGCGGCCGACGGAGGGGACGGCGTTCGACCTCGCGGTCCGCGTGCCTTCACGGTAGGGTCAGTCGGGCTGGCGCTCCTCTTCGTTTTCAGCCGTCTGGCTGGGAGCGGGAGCCGGTGCAGCAGCCACTGATTGGAAGGTGTCGAGGCTGCCCGACGGGGCGATGATGACGGTGCGGAGCGACTGCTCGATCCGGATTCTGTCTTGGAGGCCTTCAATCGCGCCTGTGGCAAGCCACTTGGCAAGGTCGACGGATTCGGCTTCGCGTACTCGACGATTCATCCTAATGAACACTCCGACGAGCCACTCGAAGTCCGAAAACAAGAAGTCGTTTTCCTGTTCTGCTCGTCTGTCTCGGACAAACGGCTCAAGGACTGTCCACCAGCGCAGGGTAACCAGAGTGTTCAAGCTCCAGAGTAGCTGGATGTCAATGCTCCGGCTGAGCGAGCCTAAACGTTCAAAGTGGTTGCCAACGATTGTCGCGGACCCGATGGGGATCTCGAGGTTGTCGCGGACGGCGACGAGAACCGCGAGTTGATGGCGATACATCCGCTCGTCCTCGAACTGTCGGTGTAACGCATCGACCTGCTCGACCGCACGCTGGCTCCGTGCGATCCGGAGCTGGCGATAGATCGCTATGAACGTGATCGCGAGGGCCGTGAACTGGAGCGCGGCCCAGAACCACTCCGAGCCTGGACCAAAGAATGACATCCCGTTGGTATTGATGAACGTCACGTCCCTAGTACCCTCCGTTCCGCTGACAGGATGGTCGGGACGATACAGAGCGCGGGATAGGCAAGCAACGACGATGGGGACCGAGCGTCCGTGAGCACCGAGGATCGCTATTAACGAGCATTCGACCTGACGAACTTTGTCCCCCATTTTCGGATCCAGACGGGCCTACAACCCGTCTCCTTGGTTCTCGCTCTGGTGTGTTAATGGCACGCTGGGGTGGGCAACGCTCACCCCACTCGCTCTCTAAGTTCGTCGGCGTACGCTTGAGCCGCCCAAGCGCCGCTCGCTCGTGGGCGCGGCGATCAGCAAACGCCGGCTGGCATCTACGGGCGCCGCCATCCGGAGGGGCACATCGCCTTTGGTGGTGCCGGGTGGGATTCAGTGCGCCTGCCCCGCCCCGGCTTGTACCCTCTCGCGAGACAAGGAGGTCAGCTCGGCAATGCCAAGGGCCAGGGGGCAGCCCGTACGGGGCCAACGTCACCATGTTGCTCCGTCCGCGCATGGTCGCGCGCAGCGTCGCCAACTCACGCGCCGAGCCACCCTGCTCGGCGCGGGGGCAATCCTCACAATCGTCGCAGGGGTGCTGCTGGCGACGCGGTCGACCGCGCTGGCCGCGAGCCCCACTCCTCCCTTTACTCAGTGCCCGGCGGTAGCGTTGGACACTGGCTGCGCCATCCTGATCGTCATCGAACCCGATGGCTCGCTGGTCATCCTCAATGACTCCACGCAGCAGCCGTTTGACGGTAGCGAGGACACACTCGTCGGCGTGCAGAACAACTCGACGATCACGGCGCCGTCCATCGCGATCGGCAGCCCCAGCAAGCGGGTCTTCGGGTTCGAAGGCGACGGGCTCTGTACCCACGTTTTCGTCGGCAGCGGGTACTGTCAGAGCGCGCCTACACCGCCGACGGGGTACGAAGGTCCGTACACGTCGTTCAGCAATATCTCCGGCGACAAGAAGAGAGGCACCGTGACCTTCACCGAACCAGACGGCGGGCTTGCTGCCGGTGACGGCACGTATTTCAGCCTCGAGGGTGCAATCACCCCGACTTCTTTGATCACGGGAGCGGCGACGTCACTCGTGTTCACGGCCACGTCGGCGACTTCGAGCGACTTCGCCAACTCCGCCACGGTGGCCGCCACCCTCACTTCAGCCGGTGTTGCGGTGGCCAATGCGCCGCTGACCTTCACGCTCGCTCCCGGGCCGGCATCGGTCAGCTGCGTCGGGACGACCAATCTGTCGGGCCTGGCCACCTGCTCGCTCACCCCAGCGCAGCGGGCCGGTTCATATCAGATCGCGGCGTCGTACGTCGGCAGCAGCGTCCCATTCCTTGCCCCGGTCAACGCCACCGCACCCTTCACGGTGACCCTCGAGCAGGACTCGCTCGCCTACACAGGGCCGCCGACGGCGACGATTGGTCAACCGCTCGTCCTGTCCGGCGCCATGACGACCGACGACCCATCCGCCGGCACACCGCTGAGTGGGAGAACGGTCAGGCTCACGCTGGGGACTGGGACGGCCGCTCAGGGGTGCAATGGATTGACGGACGCTTCGGGAACAACCAGCTGCATCGTCATCGTCTCCACCTCGCAGACCGCTGGGAAGGTGGCCACGTCGGCCACATTTGCGACGGATGGCTTCTACGAGCCCGCAGCATCCGACAGCACGGTCGACCTCGCCGCACCAGCCGCGGTTACGACGCCGGAGGTCGGTGCAGGCGAGCTGCCGACGCTGCCCGCCGGTCTCCTGGTGCTGGCCGGCGGCTGCGCCGTCGTGGCGAGCCGCTGGTATCGCCCTCACTGGGAGCGCCGACTTTCCAACCCCGCGTGGGTGGAAGGCGATGATCCCTACGCGTAGTACGCATCACTCGAGGATGCCGTCCGCCCGTACCTGGCCTATTGCCATCAGCTGTAGTTGGGGGTCGCCCGTCTTGTTTCCAGTCGTGTGGGCGTCGCTGACCAGGGTCGCGTCGTACCCCCTGGCAAACGCGCCGTGGAGCGTGGAGCGGATGCACGCGTCGGTCTCCGCGCCGACGACGACAAGTCGCCCAACTCCGAGCCTCGACAGCACGGTCTCGAGTTCGGTGTCCTCGAAGGAATCGCCGTAGTTCTTCTCGACGAGCGGCTCGGCGTCGACCGGAGTCAGCTCGGGGACGATCCGCCATTCGTCGCTCCCCCTCGCAAGCTGCGCGTCGGAGTGCTGGACCCAGACAACAGCGACCCGTTCCCGCCGCGCTTTCTCGACGAGGCTGAAGACATTCGCGACGACCGCGTCGCGCTGGTGAGCCCCCTCGACGACGCCCTCCTGGACATCGACCACGAGGAGTGCGGTATTCGGCCGGTTCTCGAGTGTGGTCATGGTCCCCCCTTACTCAGCTTGGCCTCGCGTGTCACTTACGTGTCAGTTTAACAGTAGACCTACCGACCGACCGCGGGCGGGAAGGAACCCCATTTGACGTTCATCCCAGTGTTGATTGCACACTGGGTGGGCGACCCCACCCTCACTTGGAGTGTCACGTTGCTGGCCGGAGCAGCCAACCGCCGCTCTAGGTGCGCTTCGCCAGTGACCTGCTGGACGACGCTCGACCTCACTCATCGGCAAGAGTTGGTCGGGCGACGGGAGTCAGCCCACAGGAACCTCGGGTGGTGTCTCCGCCATCGGCACGGCATCAGCGAGGAGGTTTGTCCAAATAGGGCAGAGGAAATCGTGCTTCTTCAGCGATGGCGACCGACGGGGCATAGACTGAGCGCTATCACCTGATACTCATTCCCTTCCTGAGGGCGCCCCGGTGCGACGGCCGGGGCGTCTTCGTTGTCAGGCGACGTAGACCGACGACGAACTCGAACGAACTTCCCTAATCCCTAGGATGCCTTTGGCACGAACCGAAGGCGTCCTGTTGTGTCCGGGCGATGAACGCGCTCCATCGGGCGTAGGTCGAGCCCTCGGCGGACTAAGCCCGAGGGAGCTGACGACCGGTTACCCAGACTTCGAGGGTGGGGACGCCTGTTCTTCGAGAGCGAGGCGGTAGCCACTCGGCGTCTGAAGGAGGAGGCGACGGTAGCTCCAGCCCGGCGCTGGGTCATTGTGTTCGATTTCAAACTCGATCCCCGTCCTCTGGCATAGCTCGATGGCGGCATCGATATCGGAAACCTCGATCTGCCAGGTCAGCACAACTCGGCGGGTCGTTCTCCACCAAGGCGGGCTGTATCCCGAAGTGCAGCTTGTCCGTCCCGAAGGCGATGAAGTCGGGGTATTCCTCGCCTTCATAGATCAAGGGCAGACCCAGCCGCTCATAGAACTCCCGCTCGGCGGTTACGTCTCGAACGTTGAGCACGGGCGCCAGACGAGTAAACAAGGCTGCTGAGTTCTTCTGCACGTCGACAATTTTGCAGATTGCGGAGCGACTTCGGGCAATCGCCGCAGATTGATCTCGGCAGGAGTTGATAGGCGGCGGAATGCCCACTGCCGCCCGGCATTCCAACCGCTCCGGCCAGCGCTGCGCGCACCGGGCTGCTCAAGAAACAAAGTTGTACGCTGGGGTGCGCTAGCCTGCTTGACCCCGGATCCCGGTCGACCGCTTCAGGTCGCGATCACCTGATCGGCATCCGGGACCGAAGTAACAGAGGGCGCCATGGCTATCTGCTGCTCTGGCGTCGGGGTCATGCTTGACAGGTGCGGCATGCAACGCAGGAAGACCTTGACCACGTAGAGGCGCTGGTCATTGAGTTACGTAAGCTCCCCCAGCTTCGGGAGCGCAAGCGCGGTTACTTCTCGCGGGGTTCCCGTGCGTTCCTTCACTTCCACGAGGACGCCGGTGACCTCTACGCTGATGTGAGGCTCGACAGCGCGTTTCGGCGCGCGAGGGTCACCAGCCGCAAGGAGCAGGCCGATCTTCTCTCGCGAGTGCGAAGAACACTCCCCTCGCAATCTTGACTGGCCCGGGTGCGCCTGGGCGCGCTACCTGAGGAGGAGAGCCGGACCCTGCGCCAAGTCTCCGGTGTGTCAACTGCACTTGTTCTGCTGCCTTAAGTGAACCCTGGCGGGAAGGATGCGTAGTACGCTGGAGTTACGTTGTGCCCCGGCCCGGCTCTGCGTCCTGTTCGTGGCGGCACCCCGGGTCTTGCCGATCAATAAAGTCACAGGCGCTTCCGGGTGCAAGCGAACGCGCCCATCACGTCTCTGACGATGCGCGCATCCAGGGAGTGTGCGTCAGACCGACGAGCATGCCCTCCGGTCCGAGCAGCCTGGTCACGATCTGGCCCCACGGCTCCGTACGTGCAGCGACGAGCACGTGATAGCCGCGGTCGGTGAGCTCGCGGGTTGCCTCCTCAATGTCATCGACCTCGAACTCGATCCAAGCCTGAGGCACCGGGTGGGTTACCGGCCACTCGTCGGTGCCGAAGCACGAGTCCGCAGCCTGCCCCAAGGGCCACACGGCGAGGTGTTTCACGCCGCCCACCGCCCCCGTGTGCAAATAGTCGCCATCGGCCTCAAAGGAGATGCCGAGCGCGTCACGGTAGAGGCGACGCGACGCCTCCACGTCAGCGGCAATGGGCCCGAAGCCCGCCACAAACAAGACCCTCATCCCGCACACCTCGACGCTCAACCAACGTTCGACACAGCATAGGCAGCGCACCGGGGAGATGGACACAGCAGACGACGGGCTTGTCCACCTCGGGCCCTCAAGGAACAAGATTGCACGCTGGGTGAGCGAGCCTGCGGTCATTCGACGGAGCAACGGTTGCGGTTTATGCTCCCTACCGTGCGTGTGGCGATCGACTACGGAGCCGCCGGGCCTCTTACGGGTCTGGCGAGTGCTCCTGCCTCGGCACTCTAGAAGTCTCCGCCCTCGATCCAGTCGCCATTTGCTGGCCGGTGCACGGCCCGGTGATCCAGCCGGGCGACGAGGCTCGTGGCTTGGCCGCCGACCGGTTTGACGAAAATCAGATCCGGCCCGCAGCCCGCCTCGTCGAGTTGCTGCTGGACTTGAACCCAGCCCCGTTACATGAGCTCCGACAGCCCGGCCAACGTGTTGTCGGCACCTGCCGGCATTTCGCAGTGCTAGCTTGCGCGCTCCTTCGCTACCGGGGCATCGCTGCCAGGGTCCGCTGCGGATTCGCCACCTATTTTCAGCCCGATCAAGGCTTGGACCACTGGATCGTCGAGTACCGGGACGACGCCCCGGACCGATGGGTCCGTATCGACCCTGAGATCCTGGGTCAAGACGTGCTCGCCAGCCCGGAGGATCTGCGCCCCGGAGACTTCCTCAGCGGCGGCGAAGCATGGGGAGCCTTTCGGCAGGGGACAATCGACCCTTCCAGTTCGGCGTGTATGGCACCGAGAACTGGGGTCCAGGCGAGATCCGCGGCAACGCCGTCAAGGACCTTGCCGCGCTCAATAAGGTCGAGATGCTGCCCTGGGACACGTGGGGCCGGATGGAAGACGCCTACAAAGGCGAGACCGGTCCCGACTACGACGCCCTGCTCGACACCCTGGCCGCGGCCTGCGCCGCCGACGACCTCACCAGTATTGCCAGCCTGTACGCGCGCGACGACCTGACGGTCCCCGGCGAGCTGATCGGCTGACACCCGAGCCCATAACGGGACGAGATCGGTTCAGGTGTGTTAGTTGCACGCTGGGGAGGCCGATCGTGCGCGGTCTCGAGGTGGCGCACGCTCCTCGCTAGGTCGCAACTGACCAGCGGATTGGATTCGATTTCCCGTCAGCGGTTCGGGTCGTAGCAAAGTTCAAAGACCTTGCCATCTGCTGCTCGAAAGTGCTGCCAGGCGTACCCGTCGCCGCCTGAAACCCGGTCGCCAATCATCTCGACACCCGCCTGACCCAACTCCGTTGTCGCTTGCTCGATGTCGTCGACAAGGAATCCGGCTACGACCTGGTTGTGAGCAAACTGTGCAACTGGGTTGGGACCATCTGGTCCGAAGATCTCGAGTTGGTCGCCATCTGGCAGCCGGAACACGGTGAAGTCGGGCTGCTCCACGATCACGTGGAGCCCGAGGACGGTGCGAAAAATGCTCACCAGTTCCTTGTAGCGATCCGTCTTCACACCGACCCAGCTCATTCCCATGATTCGCATCGATGACCCTCCTCGAGAGTTGTCCGTTTTGACGCATACGTCTTTTTCTGAACCCCACCTCGGCTCGCATTCATCAGGACCGGGACCGCGAGCGATGCGTCGGGAAAGCCGTCAGCTCGAATCGACACTCGGGTAGGCAAGCCCGACCGACTGTCGCGGTCGCCGTACCGCGACCAAGCCTAGCGTGCGACGCAGCCATCGGTGCGACGCCGAGCATTGGTGCCGTTCCCGACACGACGTGCCGGTGGAAAAATCTGAGCGGCAGCGCGAGCCGACATCACACGGCATCGGTACCGTTGTGGTCCTTCCCTGAGATTGGGAATCGGCTCGCGCCGCGGCTGGTTGGCTGATTCCCGAACGCTCGTCGGCTACCGCGTCAAGATTGAGGGCGCGGTCTCGCGACCCAACCTTCCGTTGCCGCATGGCGTGCGCGCCAAACGCTCTAGAAACAAAGTGGCGCGCTGGGGTGTGCGACAGTGGTCGCTTCAGGCTGGGATCGACGGACTTCAGCCGGTGCCGCTCACGACCCGGTCCGGCCAGCCGACGTCACCGGACATCGCGGTGCGCCAGCCGCGGCTCGTGCTGCCCGCACCGTTGTACAGGTAAACCTCGCCATCGTGCAGGCCAGAGGGAATTGTGTCGACTTCCACCTCTCGCGCTCGACCCGCACCATTCCCTGAGCCTCCTACCGTATCTAGCGGTGCTTGTACAGCGGGTCCCCTGCGATGTACTACCTGGTCATCGATCCCGGCACACATGGCTGGGCCACCAAGGGCGCCTAGCCTGGCTGGCGAGGCAACTCTTCGCTCCCGACGGGCTCCACGATCTCAAGCGAGTCTCTCGGGGTCGCGAGCCGCGGCGGATCGGACGCTTTAACTCGTTGATGCTGCGGCGGTAGCTCGGTGGCAAACTGCCTGGCCAAGGCTCGAGCCGGCGGAATCCACTGAAGAGCCGACACTGTCGCGCGCGGTGCCGCGTACATTAGGCGTGCGGTCCACCGAGCGCGATTCAGGTGCCGGCCGAACTCGGCCTTAATGGCGAGAGAGTAGCCGGCAAGGTCGTCGCTCTTACCGGCCAGCACGTCGAACGCAGCAGCAGCCGACAGCGAGCCACTCCCCAGGGCAACTGCTAGGCCCTCGCCGAAAAAGGGGTCGGCTAGCGCGGCAGCGTCACCGATCAACGCCACGCGTCCGGAGTGGAGGATTTGGCCGTGCTTGTGCATGGGCAAACGACGGCCGACGGCGCGAACCGCGACCTCGCCGTCGAAACGCATGTCCCATTGTCGGAGTGCCGCCTCCAGTCGCCGGCGGAGCGCAACGCCAGGATGCTCAGACCGAGTGAGCACGCCGACGTTCCACACTTCTCCCTTCGGAAACGCCCAGGCATATCCGTTGGCTGCGGCGAAATCGAAGACCACGGCCCGGCTGTCGAGACGTCCTGACCGCCCGGGGGCTTCGATCTCAAGTGCTGGCGCCATGACGGAGGGTGGGCGGGCGACACCCACATCGGGGATGGCCTCACCGCCTGTAGCCACCAGGAGAACGCGTGACCTGTAAGTCTGGCGGACGGTGCGGACCCGGATGAGGCCAGCGTCGACCTCGGCGCTCACCACTCGCTCCCGATGGTGCAATTCGGCCCCTGCAGCCTGGGCGGCCTCCGCGAGGTGATTGTCGAATTCCCGGCGGCAGACCATCCAGACAGCATCGTCTCCGAGGTCAAAGCCCACGGTCTGGTCGCCGAACCGCACCTCTCCTCTGTGGATCCGAGCCCGCACAATGGGGTTCAGATCGAGCTGGAGCCGGTGGTACGCACGTGGGGTCAACCCTCCGCCGCACGGCTTGTCTCGGCCTGCGGCAGCGGCGTCGAGGAGAACGACCCGGCAGCCCGCGGCGGCTAGGAGGCGCCCCGCACACGAGCCGGCCGGCCCTGCTCCGGCGATGACGACGTCGTGGATCGCGGTCCCGTTCATTCCCAGAGAGCCGGCCGGTAGTGCCGTTGTCTATACGCGATGGTCATGTGAGGACTTCCGGTGCTCATATCGGAGCCATTCCGGGGCCATGCCTCGGTGCCGCAAATGCTGCTTCCTCCGGGTATGGCGAACGCGGGGCGCAATCAACAGAACGCCATAGCTGAGCAGAACGCCAGACCGTCCGCGACGGGCTGTTCCAACAGCGCGTAGCTCACGATGCCGTCGCCGTCCCAGGCGCTCCGGCACGTGGCACGCGAGCAGCCGCGTCGACGGGTGGAACTTGCGCTCCCGATCACCGCCATCCGACGCCTCCAGCCGTGCCGCTGCTCGTGATTGTGGGACACAGAGAGAATGCCTTTCCCGGCTCAATGGTGTCACGACACTACTCGCCAGGTCGGTGACTCCCCTGTTGCCACCCCTCGCACAACTCAGCAGGGGTTGACTCCTGACGAATACAATGACCGAAGGTGGTGGAGGCGCGGTGCGGCGCCACTCGCCGGGCTTCTCGTGGTATCGGGGATCCACCAGGGGTTCGGCAGCACCCCGGCGGAGAGAATGAGCGACTTGCCTGATCGGGACGATCACATCGACCGCGAGACACGGGCGCTGAGTGCGCTGATCGTTCCGTTCCTCGTCACCGCCTTCCTGGTGCTCTACCTTTTGCCGAACGATACGGGCAGGCTTTTCGCCTGGCCCCTAGCACCATCCGTAACGTCATTCCTGCTCGCTTCCGCTTATATCGGCGGCGCCTACTTTTTTGTCCGGGTCATCTTTGAACGTCGATGGCATCACGTCTCAATAGGATTCCTTCCGGTCGCGACTTTCGCAACATTAATGATGATCGCAACGCTGCTCCACTGGGACAAGTTCAGCCACGGGAGCATCGCCTTCTGGGCCTGGGTCGCGATCTATGCGATCACCCCCTTTCTTGTGCTGGGCGCATGGCTTCGCAACCGTCGCACCGATCCGGGTACTCAGGGCCCTCGCGACGTTCGCATCCCACCAGTGGTCCGCTGGGCCTTAGGCGCCTCCGGCGCATTGGTGCTGGCCGTAGCGATTGTTCTGTTCGCGGCGCCCAGTGTTCTTGTCCCGGTGTGGCCGTGGCCGCTAACCTCGCTGACCGCTCGCGTCGTCGCCTCCTGTTTTGCCCTGACCGGAACCTTTGGTCTCTGCATTTTCACAGACCAGCGCTGGACCTCGGCTCGGATCCCCCTTCAGAGCCTGGCCGTCTCCTTGCCCCTTATCCTGGTTGGCTCGGTACGAGCTTGGGGAACTCTTAACCATGGCAACGCACTCACCTGGGTGTTCGTGGGTGGTCTCGGCGCGTTCCTCGCCGCCCTGATTGTTGTGTACGTGACGCTAGAGATGCGTCTTAGCAGCTCGGCCCACCAGCAGCCTAGCTAAGTCGTTACGCAACGATCTCAATCCTGGTTGGGTCCTTCGCTCAGACTCGGCCGCCAGGTGAGCGCGTCCTCGCTTGGATCAGAAAAGCTCCGAATCGGCCGACTGCGTCGTCACGACCTGGAACGCGAATGCGCGTCGATAGCAGATCCCTCCGTCTGCCGGGCGCGGAGTTTGACGCGCATACCTTCGAATGGTTCGGGAGGCAGCTTCCGCCAGTTGTATTCCAGACGCTGCGGCGGAAGGTCCCAATCGTAGCCGCGCAGCAGAAGCGCCATAAATGCCAGCGTCAGGACTGTGGAGTAATCGACGCCGAGGCAGAGGTGCCCGGTCGGATGTCCTGTCCCTTGGGGAATAAAGGCCAGTGGGTGCTTGCCATTTTCGGCTCGCGGCGGTGTGTAGCGATCCGGGTCGAATCGATCAGGGTCCGTGTAGATAGTGCTGTCGCGGTTGTTGAGATGCAGCCCCAGCGCGACCGTCCAACCCCTGGGAACGCGGTATCCCGCTAAGGTGAAGTCACGCTTGGCTCGGCCCAGCACTACCGGCACCAGCGGCACGAGCCGTTTGGCTTCGAGCACGGCGTTGGTACAAAGCATTAGACCACCGAGCATTTCCAGCGATAGCGGGCCGCCCTCGCCACGAGCCTCAACCTCAGCTCGGCAACGGTCTCGCAGACGGGGCTGGACCCCAAGCTGGTGCAGAGCTTCCACCATCAGGCCGTAGACGGTGTACCCAGCACCCAGGATGTGGTGGACCTCAAGCACCGCTTCGGCATCGGAGATCACGCTGCCATCAGCGGCCCTGGCCGCGAGGATTGCCGATAAGGCATCCTCGCCCGGTCTAGCTCGCCGCTTGGCCACGACTTCGCGGATGCCGGCGAGGAGACGATCGCGTGCACCCCGGGCCCGGCCGTAGGCGAAGCCCGGCAACGGCACCGGAGTGGACGTGATTCCGGTGAGCACAAGGGAGTAGTCACGGCTGATGCTCTCAGTCTCCGGCCCCTCCGGGAGGCCGATCACGGTCCGACAGAGAGCTGCCATGGCCAGCTTGCGCATCTCGCTGAGGGCGGAGAATTCGCTGCGCTGCGCGAGCCGTTCCAGTGTTGACGCGATCAGCGCTTCCATGTCCGCCACGTACCGGGCCATCGCGGCATGGTCGAAGGCGGTCAGCGCCATGGACTTGAGGGCGATGTGCCGCGGTCCATCGAACATCGCCATGTTGATGCCGCCAAACATGTCCACCAAGTTGAAGGTGTTGGCGCGCAATCGTGTGATGTTGTCGTCGTCGTAAAACGCCTCGGCGCCCTCGGTACCGGCGAGGAACACCAACCTGCGTCCCACCGCACTCGATTTGAAGACGTTGCCGTAACGCTGCTGGCGTTCAGTCAGAAAATGGAATGGATCGCGGATGAACGGCATGGTCTCGCCGATCAGCGGCAGGCCCATTGCGCCGGGGGGAAGCGGTTCCCCGCTCACGCTTGCCGTGCCTCCCGAACCGCCACCAGCCGATGCTACCACCTGAATTCGAATGGCAGCCAGTTGCAGGCGGCAGACGATGAGCGTCAATGAGAGGCAAGGGTCAGTTCTCCTGCTCGCCGACGGGCCGCGGTTCGAACACGTAGATCTGGCTGGGCGCAGTCAGCACTACTCGAACTTTCCTACTCGCCCTGGAAACCGAGCACGAGCTCTCGGGCGCGCTCGCGGCTCGGCTGTGATGAGAGTACTTCGCCTGCCGCGACCCGTTGACGCGGGCGGTGATGGACCGATGCTCGCTGGCGTCTCGACCAGGAGGTTCTCCTCCCGCATGTCGGTCTATCCCGGCGCTTTCCAAAGATCAGCGAAGCACCACCCGCCTGTGGAGCTGCGGCATGCGTACCATCCGCGCATGAATGACGTCGACCGACCACGGCAACCGGAGCTAGATCATCTGGGGCTCTCAGTTGCTGATTTGGCGAGAAGCGAAGAGTTCTACTGCGATGTGCTGGGTGCCAATGTAATCTTCCCTCGTCACGAACTCGACTAGGGTGTGAGAAGCATCAAATCAGACTCGGGCGGCACTTCATCGATCTCAATCAGCTTGGCCGGAGTGACGGCGTCCAAGTTCGACGCAGGGAGGACGGGCCTGGACCATCTGGCCTTCGCCGCAGACTCCCGCGAAGAACTTGAGAAGTGGGCGCAATGGCTGGACGCGAATGGCGTGCCTCGCTCATCAATCCGTGACCAGTGATATGGACCGGGGCAGCAAGCCCAGCGTCGACGCCGGCTTTCATGGAGAACTCCGCCTCCTAACTCACCAGCTCGAAACTTGGGGCGCGTCTCCCTAGCCATCGGTGGCGACACCGACCCCTGGGTCGGTTCCTACCGCACACCGGCCCCTACCCATCAGCTGCGTTTGGACGGCCGGACCGGGCGGTCGAGATCTCGTTCCTCATTGACCACTAGAAGTCCACCTCTTCGACACCGAAAGGACGGCAGCATGAAAACTGCAACCGCCATGCCGATACGTCTCCCGCGCACTCCCGGCGGCAGCCGCGTCACCCAGATGAATGTTGCGCTCTCGGAGTGGACAAAGTTTCGCTCACTCCGCTCGACGCTGTACGCGCTCGCGGAAAGGACCGGTTCGGTCGGCAAACGCTCGAAAGTCGGTCAGCCTATGGCGCCAGCGTCAGCGTCCACTTGCACTGCTCCTTGACCAAGTAGAAGCCAGTCCCGGTCTCGTGACCCGAAACGCCGGTGTACCTACCACGAATTAACTGCACCGTCCCACTCCCGCCGAGACCGTTGTCAAAGCCGGTATCGCTCGAGAGCATGAATCCGGGGGATTGACACGTCGCACTCGGAGACTGGATCGTCAGGCTGTAGTGGTATGTCGCCGTGTGGCTAATGTATTACGTTGGTGAAGTGTTCGTGCCAGGAGCCGGGGTGGTCTCGCTTCGAGGAGCACATTGGGCAGCAGCAGGCCTGCCATCTCGCTGACCCGCAGTCCGGTGGCCAGGAACAGCTCGACGATCAGGCGGTCGCGGGTACTGGTGCAGGCAGCGAGAATCCGCTCCTCTTGCCCCGGCGTGAGCGCCGCGGCCACGACCTCTCGCGCCATCCGTGGCGGCGGGATCCGGTCGATATCGGCCAAGCCATCCCCAAACCCTGGAGTGGTGGCCTGAAAGCGCGCCAGCGAGCGCAGATGGCCGCGGAATTTGGCCACCGTCGCCGCCTTCAGACCGGGACCGCCGCTGCTGTCGAGCATGGCTGCGAGGAAGTCGGCGACCCGGTCGGTGGTGAGCTCCGCCATCACCACGATCCCGGTGGCACCGCACCATTGCTGAAATCGTCCCGAGGGTGAGAGCAGATAGGAACGGCAGTTGCGCCGCTGCGTGCCCGCCCAGTCAAGGGCGTGGGCGTCGAGCATGGCCTCGATCGCGCGCGTCACCGACGCCGGCTCGACCATCACCGGGGCCGGACCGCGCGGGAGCTGTCCGGGGGTGCTGTCGCCGTAGCGTCGTCGCGACGGCTTGGGTGCAAGATGCGGCGGTGGACCCGGCGACGCCGGGCGCGCCGCAGCCCTCGACGGCGGGGGCACCGACACGTAGGCGGCGTAGCCCGGTGGCACCGGTGGCGGTGCCATCGCGTCGGTATCGATTCCTACGAGCGCGGGCGGCGGCGGTGACGGCCCGAACATCGCGAGCAGCGCATCGACGAGCTCGTTGAGGCGCCGGATCTCGGCTTGCGCCGCGTCAAGGTCGGTGGCAGTGGCGATGTCCTGGTCCTCCTGACCGCGATCTCACGGTCATAGATTCGCAAGGCATCGGCCGAGGCCGCTAGGTCAATGCCTCACGTGCTGCGGAGGCCCGCCGACGGGTGCGAACGGGGACGGACGACCGCGGACTCGGGGCCATCCTCAACTCGGCATCGGGGTTTAGGGCCGATGGAGCCCAAGGTGAGGATTGAACTCACGGCCTACGCCTTACCAAGGCGTTGCTCTACCACTGAGCTACTTGGGCTGGATAAGGGTTTTCCCAAAAGCGAAACCGAGTTTACTAACGCGTTTACCCAAAAATAGGTCCGCTCATCGGTGCTTGAGCATCCGATTGCGGGTGACCCTAGTCTAGGCGACGGATGAAGTCCGTCAGTCGCCATCGCCGACTAGCGAACACACGTTCGCGCACGTCGGCCACCCTTCGCGTCCAGAGATCCTGGGCGTCGCTCACCAAGAGGTAGCGCCCGCCGGGGTGGACGATCCTTGCCTGTGCCGGACCAACCTCACTGGCGCCTGGCAGCATATCGTCCCGACGACATCTGAGCACTTCGTGCAAGTCGTCGTTCGTCAGGTTTACGAGGCAGCCCGGTGAAGTGCTGAGGGCTTGATGTCTCCAGAGAGCATCCTGCGTCGAGGCAGCGTCTGATATTGTCGCGGGCGCCGATCGGAGACCGTCCGCACGGCCCTTGCACGTCGCAACCACGCGGGAGCGCCACATGCCGGACACCACTTGTCACATGTCGATCTCGCTTGACGGCTTCGTCGCCGGGCGAGACCAGAGCTTGGACAACCCGCTGGGAAAGCGGGGCCAGGAGTTGCACGGTTGGCACATCGGCGACCCGCGGGCGACTGAGGCCGACAGGGTCGCGACCGAGTGGCTCATGCGCCCCCGTGGCGCGTATGTGATGGGGCGGAACATGTTCGGCCCGATCCGCGGGGACTGGGACGAGGAGTGGACCGGCTGGTGGGGTCCGGAACCGCCGTATCACGCGCCGGTGTTCGTGCTGACCCATCACGATCGCGAGCCCATCCGGATGGACGGGGGGACCACCTTCCACTTTGTCACCGAAGGGTTCGACGCGGCCTATTCCGCGGCATGTGAGACCGCCGGGGAAGCCGGCGTGGACATCGCTGGCGGGGCTTCGACCGTCCGCCAGGCGCTGGTAGCTGGAGTGATCGACGAGTTGACCCTCGACATCGCGCCTGTTCTGCTCGGTTCGGGCGAGCGCATCTTCGACGGAATCGAGTATTTCGGCTTCGAGCCTGCCGAGGTCTTGCACTCGCCGCTGACCACCCACATCCGCTACCGCCGCATCCACTGACTTGCGGCCGCGCTCCCTAACTCAGCAGCGCGATTAGTCGCCCGATCGATGGCGATCGTAAACCCCCCTTCCTAGCCCCGTGGTGCGAAGAACTCGAGTGCGATGTTGTCAGGGTCTCGAAATGACAATGCCGAGTAGGAAGGTACGTCCACGATGCCACCGTTCGGTATGCCGAGCTCGTTCAGGCGGATTTCCCACGCTTCTAACTCATTGCGGTTGGCACAGCCGAAAGCCAGATGATCGAGACCCGGGCGGCGCTCGTTGAACGGCTGAGTGCTGTTCAAATCAGGGAACTGAGTTAGACCGACGAGTGTGCCGCTCGCAAGCCAAGCGACACGCTGGAAAGGACCTGTGTCCTCGTCAAGGATCGGGTCCGAGCCGAACAGAGCCCTGTACCAAGGCACACTCCGTTCGAAGCTCGTAACCGTTAACGCCACGTGAGTAATCGCAGGGAACTCTGGCATGTCTTTTCGGCACCTCGTGAAGGCGGATGTTTGTCAACCCGTTTTCAGCCGGGCCGAGTTGACGCTACGTGGAAGAGCAGGGGTACGACAATCTCCAAGTGATGCGCGAAGTGTACTAACGGCTTTACGAACGCAAAAACGGTCTCAGTATTCGACGCCCACTCTCAACTCCATTCCTTCACTGATCCTAAAAGGCCTGTTGGGTCGCCTTACCAAGGCGTTGCTACTACCACTGAGCTACTTGGGCAGGCAAGCGGCCTCCCAGGGTACCAATTTTGTATTCGAATCCAAGGAAATGACCTGGCTAGCGCCTCGGGACATACCGCATTGCCACCGCCCCCGAGCCGAACTCCAGCCGGCCCACGAGCGTCAGGTCGATGGGTTTCGACAGTCCCGCGAACAACGTTGGTCCGTGCCCCATCAGGCGGGGCTGTACCACGAACTCATACTCATCGATCAATCCCAGTTCCGCCAGCGCCAGCGGCAGGGTCACGCCTCCCACCAACAGTCCACTGCCCGGCTCCTGCTTCAGCTGTTCAACGGCAGTTCTCAGGTCCCCGCGCAGCAGTTCCGCGTTCCAATCAACGTGGTCAAGAGTGCTCGACACGACGTACTTCCTGGCCGCGTCGATCGTCCGCCCGAAGGGTTCCATCCAATCGGGCATCTCGGCCGTCCGCGCCGACGGGCGCCACGCCGCCTCCATCATCTCGTACGTCACGCGGCCAAAGAGCAGGGCGTCGGCCTGGGCGAGGTTGTCCGCCGCGTGACTGTGCACCTCCTCGTCCGCTTGCATCGCCCGATGATCGCAGCAGCCATCCAGTGTGACGTT
Source organism: Candidatus Dormiibacterota bacterium (assembly GCA_963799005.1). Classification (GTDB taxonomy): domain Bacteria; phylum Chloroflexota; class Dormibacteria; order Aeolococcales; family Aeolococcaceae; genus Palsa-851. The sequence continues at coordinate 27,642 of CAWCVK010000001.1, forward strand.
GATGGAATACCGGAGAGGTCGCACCACGCAAGCGTACCGCCGATCGGGGTGAGAGCGGGAGTTGCCAGGGAGGTAGCTCAGCTGAAAGCACGTGCATGGATACGTGTTCCTGACAACTCAGTCGTAAACCTTCGAGGCTCGACGAGGAGCGGCGATGCGACCACGGCATCGCCCCGGGTCAGGTGCGTGGCAGTGACGCCAGCCATGCGATCGCAAAAACCGCGCTGGTCACCGCGAGGACGGGAAACGGCCGCGGTGAACGCGTCGCGACAACGGCACAGACTCCGACGGCCAGCACGCCGACGCCGCTGAAGAGCACCACGCCTGCCTGTCGCGATGGACCCGCGATCAGCAGTGCGAGGACCCCCGCGGCAGCAAGCGCGACCGGCCCCGCCCATCGGGAGCGGTCCACTCCCGCGAGCACCGGGAGGCTGCGCCGGCCGGCGATCCGATCGCCGCCGATGTCCGGCAGCGCGTTGGCGAAATGGAGTCCGATCGCGATAAAACCGGACAACGGCACCACGAGGAGCAACCGGGACGGGATCGATCCGACCGACGCGTAGCCCTCGAGCGGAAGCACGGCCATACCCACCCACCAGGGGACCCACGAGAGCGCTGTGCGGCGTAACCCCAGGTCGTAGGCAAGACCCGCGCCGAGCGCTAGCGCATCGAGCGCGAGCGTCGCGAGGTTGATGCCGGCGGCAACGCCCAGCCCGATCGCCCCGAGCGCCACGCCCAGTCCGATGGCGGTTGAGCGTTCGACGACCCCCCGCACCAGCGGCTTGTGCGGTTTCGCGACGGTGTCGGCGCTGAGATCGGCCACGTCGTTGATGACGCCGATGCAGAGTTGCACCGGCAGCATCGCACCCACCAGCTGGAGTGCTCGGGTACCGTCTGGAATGCCCCGACCGGCCAGGCCGGCGATTGCCACCAGGACCCCCGTCACCAGCAGCGATGGGCCGGGGTGGCCCAAGAACACGAGCGACCGGATGGTCCCGCCGGTTCTGCGCTCGTCCCACCACACGTGGCGGGGTGCCCTATTCCTTGGGCGGCGGCTCGGAGCTGGAATCGCCGGCGCCGGATTCACCATCGCCGAGCTCGTGCTTCGGGTTGGCGGCGGTCTCCGCGGCCTCGCGCGCCGCCGTGAGGGACCCATATCCGGCGGCTTCCTCAGCCGCGACCTCGGCTGCCAGCAGTCGATCGTGGACCGCGTCCTCGAAACGACGCAGGCGGCTCTTCTCGTGGTCGGGAGGATCGTCGGGCGGTGGGGTGTCGGTCATGTACTCACTCTTCACCGGCCGGAGGAGCTTCACGGCCGGGTCCGAAGTATGGGCGATAAGGGTCCAAATAATGCCGTCAATGACACTCGCACGAGAGCGTCGTCTGAGCTGTCGAACTCGATCCCGGCGGACAGGCTCTCGCCCCGGGGACCAAACGTAGGAACTAGTGTACCACCAATTCGGCGCCAGGGCAAGGAATTTCTTTGCCTCCACGACTGGGTTTCGGAACGCGAGCCGCGGCTTGCAACCGCCTCGCAATTGTTCGCAACGAGGCGCGAAGCTCCGGCGGACGCAGCACCACCAGGTCGCATTCGAGGCCGGCGAGATACGCGGCGGCCCATTCGAAGTCATCTGCGCTGAAGCTGAGCATGGTGCCTCCCGGGGCCGCCTCCAGCGTGCCGTCGGTGGGGGAAACGCGTCGCTTCGCCTCCTCGAGGGTGAGCGAGAGCAGGACCGCGCAGCGGGTGCCGTAGACGGTCTCGGCGAGCGCCTGATGCAGGTAGCCGACAACGTCGAAGTCGTCGGGCCGCTGGAAGCTCACGGGCATGACCTCGGTCGCCAGCATGCGGTCGAGGCGGAATGTCCGCATCGCGCCCCGATGGTGGTCCCAGCTGACCAGGTACCAGTGGCCACTCTGGAACGCCACCCCATATGGGTCGACCATCCGCTCGGTCACCTCGCCCGCAGCCGAGCGATACGTCAGGCGAATCGCGGTCCGGTCCCGAGCGGCGGTGCTCAGCCGCAGGATGGTCGCGGCGTCGGCGTGGTCCCGTCCCACCGGAGAGAGTCCGACGCTGACAAAGTCCTGCATGGCCTGAACCTGAGCGCGCTGCGCCTCTGGAAGGAGGCGGTCCAGCTTGGCCAGGGCGCCCTGCACCGGGGACCCGGACGCTGCGAGCCCCAGTCGCTGCGCGGCCAGGAGGCCGATGATGATGACCAGCGCCTCCTCGTTGCTCAGCATCAGCGGGGGGAGCTTGAACCCCCGCCGGAGCCGGTACCCGCCCGCCGGCCCGCGCGCGGCCTCAACGGGAATGCCCATCTCCTGCAGGCCGGTGATGTAGCGGCGCACCGTCCGCGGGCTGACCTCGAGCCGGCTGGCGAGCTCGTCCGCGTTGAGCTGGCGGTACACCTGGAGCAGCTCGATCAGGGTCAGGAGCCGGCCGACAGAGAGATCCATATCGGTCATCATATAGGACGGATACTGTCCATATTGCCCTGTAGCATCCGCTCCATGATGAATTCGAACCTGCTTCTGGAACTCGCCCGAGAGCGAAGCTGCGACCTGATCGAGGATGCCGCCCGTGCCCGCCGTCGCCGGGGCCTCGACGCCGACCTGGTCGTTGCCGACGACGTGTTGCTGGTCGGCCGTCCTGCCCACGTGATCGACGCTCGGGTTCGCGCGCAAGCGCGCCTCCGCGTCACGTCCGCGGCGCTCGACCTCTGCTGACGCCGGGGCGGGTCGCGGCGGTCGCTCCCGCCGCGACCCCGGCCGGATGAGGCTGAGCGATCATGTTGGGCAACGTGAGGATCGAGGCCGTCGTGACCGACCTCGACGGAACCGTGGTTCGCTCTGACTTCTCGATCTCGCCGGCCACGCTCGACGCTCTCGACCTGGTCCGATCAGCGGGCATCGCGTTCGTGGTAGCCACAGCCCGAACCCCTCAGGGTCTCGAGCACTTTCAGGTGCTCGCGCAGCGCACCGACATGGCTGTGTGCTGTTCCGGCGCGATCGGCTGGTCGTCGCGTGCCAAGGCGCGCACATGGATGGACGTGATGACGCCGCAGGTGATCCGCCGGGTTGTCGACATCGCGGTTGCCGCCGGTGCGGGGGTGGCGAGTTTCGACGGCACGGTGTGGCGGATGAGCGACGAGTACTTCCGTCTGAGCCCCGTCCAGCCGCACGGACCATCGCGCGTCGTCGTGGACACCGCCGTCATCGCGGCAACCCCGTGTTGCACGATGGCGGTGCGGCATGCCGATGGCGACCTCGATCGCATTGCCGCGCTGGTTGCCGCGGAGGCGGACTCCGCCGCGTTGAGTCACGTGGGGCGTTCGACCGTGCTGGATGTGACCGCGCCAGGGGTCGACAAGGGGACTGGGACAATTCGCGCGCTGCAGGAGCTTGGTCTGGCGCCGGCGGCGGCGATCAGCTTCGGCGACATGCCCAACGACCTGGCGATGTTCCGTGTCACAGGCCGGAGTTACGCCGTTGGCGACAGCGATCCGGAAGTCATGAGCGCGGCGAGCGAGGTGCTTCCCAACGTCGAGGACGATGGTTTCGCGCGCAAGATCGCGGATTTGGCCGCGACCGGATGGACGATCGAAGACACCGATGCCGCGGCGGTCTCCGCGCGCTGACCCTCGAGTGCGACGGTCGCGCAAAGCGACTAGCATCTGGGGGTCGTGGGCATCGGGAGCTGGCTCGAGGATTACGCGAATCAGGTGGACGCGCGACGGCTGCGGCGCAGCAAGCACCTTCCTGAATCAATCGAGAAGCCCTACTGGCACAAGGACGCCTTCGCCAAGGACTCGGCGAGGCTCGAAGCCCTTGGCTACCTGGTCGAGTCCGAGGCCGACAACGACGCCTACGTCAGCTCGACCTACCCGGCGAACACCGGCGGCGGATTCGGTCAGCTCAGCCGGACCATCAACCGGCGCGTGCCGTCCATTCACGTGACCTACCGGTGGGAGCCCACAGACGCGTTGCGGTGATCGCGCCCCTGGAGGGGATTGGGAGATTCGGATCGCGGCCAACCGCTGACCCTTGAACTGGTAAGGGCTCCTTGGATAGACTTACGCCCCCGCAGCCTCGGTTCTGCGGGAAAGAAGGGTCATGAGGCGTCAGGCATGATACGTCGCCTACTCGTAGCGCTTCCCTTGGCAGCGGCATTGACCGGCGCAATGACAACCGGGGTCGCGGCCGCAAAACCGCCGCCGCCACCACCGCCTGTGACCTCGCCCTGCCCGAGCTTCACGGCTCTCATCACCTTCACGTTGGACAACGAAGTGACCACCGTGACCCCGCTTGCGAATGGCAACACTACTGTCTTCACCAGCGGAGTCCTGCTTGCCACGGCCACCAACGAATCCACCCTGAAGTCGATCAAGGTGAATGCGAGCGGGACCGGGCTGGCCACCATTTACCCGGACGGCAGCGGCACCGCGACCGGCCACGGCCACCAGCTGTTCTATGACATCCCACCCGCTTACACCAGCGAGTTCGGTATACCCCCAATCGGGCTATATGACGGGAACGTGACCTTCACCTTCGACTCACTCGGCACCTTCACAAGCTTCTCGTACACCGGGAGGGTCACAGATCTCTGCGCCGCGTTGTCGTAATCTCGCTGACGCGATAGAACGCCTGTGGCATTTCGCCACCTCCGCGTAACGTCGTCGAAGTTGCCGCCAACGCGGCGTTCAGATTGGAAGTAGCCGGCGGCAGGCCGCGCTAGCCGCCACAGGGCTCAGTCGCCGCTCCGATTACTCGGCGGCCTTGATGTCTCCTGCGTGAATCGATCCCACCATCCCCATGAGTGGTTTGCGAAGGTGAACTTCCGGTGACGTTCGGCCGCCTCCATTGCAGCCGTGTAGTTGGCATACGTTGGGGACGCGGTACATTCCGCGCAGTCGCAAGGGGCGGGGTCAGGTTGGTCGCGTAGGCTACGCATTTATCGATCGTCGAACCGTCGCTTGAACGCCCTGCGGATAGGCTCAGCGAAAGCCTGCCACGAAACGATGGCGATGATGACGAGCAGGAGAATGACCGCGCCGCGGCCGATCACGTCGAGAGCGGTGCCGTGCGCGCCAGCGCCCTCCAGCACGAAGACGATCACGTTGCAGATAACGGCGGTCCAGCCGATCAGTGGTCTCATCACTCACCCAGATTAGCGACACCTGGCGAACAGGGCAACGATCTCCTCTTTCGTCGGTCATGGGCTCGTTCTCCTTGTTACAAGGGCTCCAACGTCTTTCGCAGATCGGTTTCGCCAGGCTTAGAGTCCAACGCATGCTTGGAACGATCCCCTGGTGGGCTGTGACGATCTTTGGATGGGTACTCGTGCTGGGTGGTCTCGGCTGGTACTTTCTGCCCGACTACCGCCCCCCCTTTCCCGGCGTCGCGAAGATCCGAGACACATTCGACGGACTCCTGGTTGGGGGAATTGGGCTCGTTCTCGTCGTCGCGAGCCTCTTCATTTCCCCCTGGTGGGCATTGCTTGTCTACGCAGGCGTCATTGGCAGCGCGACAGTCATTCGGCTGCAGATCCGCCGTCATGCAAACGATCTGGAGACGTTCCTCAGGGAGACAACGGCAGCCCCGGTCACTTTGGCAACACCCAAGCGTTTCGGGACGCGATATGAGACAGGGCGGTGGAGTCCTTTCCGGTTGCGCTGCGAGGTGTTTGGTCATGATTGGCACCAGCGCTCGTCTACGCATCGTCCGACATTGGAAGCGGTCAAACAGGACCACGATCTGATCGAGACTGTGACCGAATGCCAACGATGTGGGCAAATCGGGAACGTCAAAGACAAGCTCGAGCGGCGGCAAGAGTCCGTCTCCGCGACCGGGGCGCAAGGACCTGGTTGGCACGTTCGCTGACGGCGCTCAATCGACTTTGAACGTGAGCCCGGGATTCTGCCGCGGGATGACGTAGCCACCTGGCACCCGGCGCCCGTCAGAGGCTTGTTATCCGCTCTCTGAGATCAGATGAGCCGATGGGGAGATTCGAACTCCCGGCCAACCGCTTACAAGGCGGTTGCTCTACCCCTGAGCTACATCGGCCTGGGCAACCGATTCTCCCATGGGCTCGCTGAAGTTGCCCCCGACGGCGGCCTGAGGTACCCTCACAAGGGGTTTTATGGCAAAAGGAACCACCCTACTGGCGCCGGCAGGGAACCACCTGCTCCAGGCGCTGCCTGACACGGAGCGCGAGGCGCTGATGCCGCATCTTCGGCCTGCGCATCTGACCGTGAAGACGGTCATCTTCGACCCGGGCCAGCCCATCCCGTTCATCCACTTCCCGGTCGATGGCGTGATCTCGCTGGTCACGCCGCTCGCCGACGGCAACATCGTCGAGGTGGCGACGATCGGCAACGAGGGCATCGTCGGGGTGCCACTGGTTCCGGGCGGCTCGCTCGCGGTTCGCGCGATCTCCCAGGTCGGCGGGCGGACCCTGCGCATCGATGCCGGCGAGTTCATCAAGGGCCTCGAGGGCCTGCCCGGGTTCCGCGCCCTGGTGCAGAAGTACGTCCAGGCGCTCTTCGGACAGATCTCGCAGGCGGCCGCGTGCAACCGGCTGCATTCGAACGAGGAGCGCCTGAGCCGCTGGCTGCTGATGAGTCACGACCGCGTCGGCACCGACACCTTCCCGATCACCCACGAGTTCCTCGGCCAGATGCTCGGCTCGCGACGCGCCACCGTGACCCTGTCCGCGGGACTGCTGCAGTCGGCCGGGCTGATCCGGTATCACCGAGGACGGGTGACCATCGTGGATCGCGAAGGGCTGGAGTCCGTGGCCTGCGAGTGCTACGGGATCATCAAGGCGGCGCTGGACAGGGTGGTGTCGGAGGCCGACTGACGCCGCCTACGCCGGGTTCGGTCCCCCGGCGAACACCAGGCACGCATTGTGCCCGCCAAAACCGAACGACGTGGTCATCGCGAGTCGCGCGCTCACCGCGCGGCCGACGTTGGGCACGTAGTCGAGGTCGCACTCGGGGTCGGCGTTCGTCGAGGTTCACGGTCGGCGGGAGGAAGCCGTCGCGCATCGCGAGGATGGTCGCCATCGCCTCGAACGCTCCCGCGGCGCCGAGCATGTGCCCGGTCATCGACTTGGTCGACGAGATCGGGACAGAGTAGGCGGATTCACCGAACACCTGCTTGATCGCCCGCGTCTCGGCGAGATCGTTGAGCGGCGTCCCGGTGCCGTGCGCGTTGATGTACTCGACGTCCTCTGGTCGCACCCCGGCGCGCTCGAGGGCGCGGCGCACGCAGCGGACGGCACCGTCACCGCTGGGTTCCGGCGCGGTGATGTGGTAGGCGTCCGCCGACGCCGCGTAGCCGAGCAGCTCGGCGTGAATCGTCGCGCCCCTCGCGATCGCGTGGTTGCGCTCCTCGAGCACGAGCACCGCCGATCCCTCGGCGGCGACGAACCCGTCCCGATCGCGCTCGAACGGCCGCGACGCGTGCTCCGGGTCGTCGTTGCGCGTCGATAGCGCGCGAGCGGCTGCGAACATGGCTATCCCCGTCGATGTGATCCCCGCCTCGGTGCCACCGGCGAGCACTGCGGCCACGTCGCCCTGGCGGATCCAGTTGGCCGCCTGCCCGATCGCGTCGGCCCCCGAGGCGCATGCGCTGACCACCGCCATGTTCGGGCCGCGGGCGCCGAGGTCGATCGAGACCATGCCCGGCGCCATGTCCACGAGAGCCATCGCGGCGGCGAACGGTGACACCCGGCGCGCACCCTCGGCGTCGAGGATGCGCGTCGTGTTCTCGATGACCTCGAGGCCGCCGATGCCGGATGCGATGAGGACACCGATGTCCGTCGACTCGGCGGCGATGTCGAGCCCGGAGTCGGCGGCTGCCTCGCGCGCCGCGGTCATCGCGAAATGCACGTGTGGCGTGCCCCGGCGCGCCTCCTTCGCCCCGAAGATCGCCGCAGCGTCGAAGCCCTTGACCTCGCCGGCGATCCGCACCGGCAGCCGCGACGCGTCGAAATGCGTGATCGCGGTGATCCCGCTGCGCCCGGCGCGTAGCGATTCCCAGCTCTGCGGCGCGCTGTTGCCGACCGGCGAGACTGCGCCCATACCGGTGACGACGACCCGGCGGGGTGCGGAATCAGCCATGCCGCTAGCCTACCGGACCCCGAAACGGCCGGCGCCTAGGCCTGCTCGCCGCGGCGGATGCGTTCGAGGCGGCGCCGGATCTCGGGGTCGAGGCCGTCCTCGAGACGGGTGGTGCGGCGGCTGTCGTCGCGCATCCGCCTGGTCGTGGCATCGACGCCGCCGGCGACCCGGGCGACCTCGGCCTCCAGCGAGCGCGCCCCCATGGTCGCGACCCCCATCGCGCCGACGACGTCGCGCTCGAGGCGATCGTCGGTCGCGACCACGACATCCGCGCCCTCGCCGCGCTGCGATGCGCGGTACGCGGCCCGTTCGATGACGTGGTCTGCGCTGGCGCGCTTGGACCCGAAGAGCACCGTGACACCGGTGACCGTCTCGACCGGCGGGATGGCGCCCGGGCGCGCGTGCGCGTCGAAGACGACCGTCACCGCGACGCCGGTCTGCGCGGCGTACTCGGCGAGCATGCTGACCAGGTGACGCCGTGCATCCTCGAGGCCGCGGTCGCGCAGCGTCGCCTGCAGCGCCGGCCACGCATGAATGATGTTGTAGCCGTCGACGATCAATGCGTTCATCGCGTCAGCGCTCCGCTCAACGCGGAGCGAATCCGCGCTGGCGCTGCACCTCGAACAGCAGGACGGCGGCGGCGGCACCCGCGTTGAGCGAGGCAACGTGTCCCAGCATCGGGATCGACACGAGCACGTCGCAGTGCTCACGGGTCAGGCGCCGCATCCCGGCGCCCTCGGCGCCGACGACGATCGCGGTGGGCCCCGAGAGATCGACCGCGTCGTACCGGTCCTGCGCGGCGGCATCGAGTCCGACGCGCCAGATCCCGGCGGTGCCGATGACGTCGAGCGCCTGCGCGAGGTTGGGCACGGTCACCATCGGCAGGTGTTCCGTCGCCCCGGCCGACGCCTTGACGGCCGCGGCGGTGAGCGGCGCGGCGTGATGACGAGGTACCACGATCCCGTCGGCGCCACACGCCTCGGCGCTGCGTGCGATGGCACCGACGTTCTGAGGATCCTGGATGCCGTCGAGCACGACCAGCAGGGCGGGCGGGCGCGCCTCCTCGAGCACGTCGTGGAGCGTGAGCGCCGCGCGCGCGTGGAAGTACCCGGCGACGCCCTGGTGATGCTCGGTGTGGGCGATGTCGTCGAGGCGCCGGCGCGAGACCTCCTCCACGAGGATGTCCCTCGATTCCGCACGCTCGAGAATCTCGACGAGGCGCGACTCCGAACGGACCCCGCTCGCGACCACGATCTTGCGCACCGATCGACCCGCGCGCAGCGCCTCGAGCACCGGGTTGCGCCCGTAGAGGATGTCCAACCGATCAGCCGCGACGCGGCGCCGTGCGCTTCCAGCGCTGACCCTGCGGCGTGTCCTCCACCTCGATGCCGCGACCCGCGAGCTGCACGCGGAGGTGGTCGGATTGCGCGAAGTCGCGAGCCGCTCGCGCGGCGGCGCGTTCGTCGAGCCAGCGCTGCTCCTCGGCGTCGGGTGCGGCCTGGCGGTCGCGCGCAACCAGGGCGAGCACCCCGAGCACGCTGTCGATCTCATCGAGCAGGTGCTCCAGGGTTCGCTGCGTTTCGGCATTGACGGACCCGGTGTCGAGCACGCGATTGACGTCACGCAGTCCGGAGAAAACGATGCCCATCGCCTCGGGCAGGTTGAGGTCGTCGTCCATCGCCTCATCGAACCCGATCCGCATCCCACGAACCGACGCCAGCACGGCCTCGTCGCGGGCGGTGTCCTCGGCGTCGACGGTGCGCAACCCGGACACGCGTGCCTGGAAGTCGACCAGTCGCTGCACCGCCACATTGCTGTCGGCGAGCAACTCGTCCGAGTAATCGAGTGGTTTGCGGTAGTGGGTGCGCGCAGCGAGCAGGTAGCGCAGCGCCGCCGCGCTCGCGCCCTCGTCGAGCACCTCGGGAACCGTGGCGAAGTTGCCGAGCCGTTTGGCCATCTTCTCGCCGCTCACCCGGAGATGCTGGCTGTGGCACCAGATGCGCACGAAGCGCTTGCCGGTTGCGGCCTCCGACTGCGCGATCTCGTTCTCGTGGTGCGGGAAGATGTTGTCGATGCCGCCGCAGTGGATGTCGAAGCTCTCACCGAGCAGCGCCATGCTCATCGCGGAGCATTCGATGTGCCAGCCGGGATGGCCTCTGCCGATGCGTGTATCCCAGCCGATCTCACCCGGTCCGACCGCCTTCCAGAGCGCGAAGTCGCGGACGTCCTCCTTGGTGTAGTCGTCGGCGTCGATCCTGCCGCTGGCGCCGGAGACGAGGCCTTCGGCGCTGGCTCCGCTCAGCTTCCCGTAATTGGGAAACGCGGCGATATGGAAGTAGTAGCTGCCGTCGGCCCGGTAGGCGGCGCCGGCTCGCTCGAGGCGCTCGATCAGGTCGACCATCTGCTCGATGTACTCGGTGGCGCGCGGGTAGTGGTGCGCCGGCCGGATGCCGAGCTTGTCGCGATCCTCCTCGAAGGCGGCGATCCACGGCGCCGTTTCCTCTTCGAGAGAATGGCCATGCGCGACGGCGTTCTTGATGATGCGGTCGTCGACGTCGGTGAGGTTCATCACGTGGGTGACGTTGTTCGCGAACCTGCGGTCCAGCCAGCGGCGCAGGACGTCCTCGAAGATGAAGGTTCGGAAATTGCCGATATGCACCCGGTTCCAGACGGTGGGGCCGCAGGTGTAGAGGCGGACGTGGCCGGGCTCGATCGGCTCCACCGTGACCAGCTCCCGACTCATCGTGTCGTGCAGCTGGAGGGTCACCGCCGTTCCAGCAACACCGTCGCCGACGCGGCGATCCCTTCGCTCCGGCCGGAGAAGCCCATGCCGTCGGTGGTCGTGGCGCCGACGGCGATCGTCCCGGGCTCGAGACCCAGTGCCGCCGACATCGCGTCGGACATCGGGCCGAGATGCGCGGCGAGCCGCGGCTCCTCCGCAATCGCGATGACGTGCGCGCTGGTGATGGTCCAGCCTTCCTCGCGGAGCTTCTCGGCGACGATCTTCAGGAACTCGCAGCCCGAGGTGTCCTTCCAGCGGGGGTCGCCGGAGGGAAAGTGCCGCCCCATGTCGCCGAGCCCTGACGCTCCGAGGATGGCGTCGACCAGCGCATGCACCACCGCGTCACCATCCGAGTGACCGAGCAGGCCGCGGCCGTAGGGAACCAGGACACCGCCGAGCATCAGCGGCCGTCCGGGGATGAACCGGTGGGCGTCGATGCCATGACCGATCCTAGGGGTCATGCGATCTCCTCGAGCAACGAGCGGAGCAGGACGAGGTCCTGGGGAAACGTGATCTTGAAGTTGCGCTCGTCGCCGGGCACCACCGTGACCGGCGCGCCGATGGCTTCGACCAGCTCGGCGTCGTCCCCCGCGCTGATCCCGTGGGTGGCGGCATGCAGATGCGCGCGGCGCAGGAGATCGGCGCCGAATGACTGGGGTGTCTGCGCCGCGATGATCGAGGAGCGGTCGAGGGTGGCCGCGACCCGGCCGTTCTGCACCTGCTTCACAGTGTCCACGCAGGGTACCCCGGCGGTCGCCGCTCCATCCGCGCGCGCCGCCTCGAGAACGGCCCGGAAGACACCGGGCGGGGTGAGCGGGCGGGCCGCGTCGTGGACGGAGATCCAAGTCCTGGCCGTCGCACCGGGTGATAGCGGCGGCGACGCTGTCCTGGCGACGCTCTCCCCCCTCGACGAGCACGACGCCTCCGGGGTGAAGGCCCGATGCGATGTCCTGGATCGCGTCCCAGCGGGTCCGCGGAGCGGCGACCACGACGAGGTCGAAGCACCCGGCGGCGGCGATGGACTCGAGGGTGATCGCGAGCACGGGCCGCCCGGAGACGACCGCCCAGAGCTTGTCCTCCCCTGACCGCGCTCCGCGCCCGAAGGCGGGGACGATGAGCGCGCTGCTCAGCGCTGCGCAACCTTGGGACGGACCGGCCGGAGCACCCGAGGCTTGACCGCATCCTCGTCGGCGAGGGTCGCGAAGATCATCCGTCCCGCGGTTGTCTGCAGCACGGTGGTGACGGTGACCGTCACCGTCTCGTCGACGTGGCTGCGTCCGTTCTCCACGACCACCATGGTGCCGTCCTCGAAGTAGCCGACGCCCTGATGGGGTTCCTTTCCCTCTTTCACGATGGTGATCGCCATGCTCTCGCCGGCGCCCACGATCGGCTTGACGGCATTGGCAAGGTCATTCAGGTTGAGCACGCGCACACCCTCGATCTGCGCGAGGCGGTTGAGGTTGTAATCCTGGGTCATCAACGCTGCGCTGCGGGCGCGGGCGAGCTTGACCAGACGGGCGTCGACATCGGGCGTACCCGGGAAGTCGAGATCGACCAGCTCGCAGACGACGTCCTCCGCCTTCTGCAGCGCGTCGACCACGCCCAGCCCGCGGCGGCCCTTCTGGCGGCGGAACGGATCCGCTGAGTCCGCGACACGCTGCAGCTCCTCGAGCACGAACCCCGGGATGAGCAGGCGGCCGGGAACGAAGCCGGCGGCGGCGACGTCGACGATCCGGCCGTCGATGAGCACGCTGGTATCGACGATCACCGGCTGGCCGTCGATCGGCCCCGGCCCCCCCTCGTCGATGTCCACCGCGGCGGCGCCTCGGCCGAAGACGACGCCGAGGGCGTCTCGACGCCGGCTCCCGGCGCGCACCCCGACGCACGCGAGGACCGCGGCGAGGCCGAGGGACAGCAGCACGCCCAGGCCATAGGGGAGCGGCCTGAGGAGCACCCCGACCATGGTGGCGATCAGGAGCGCGACGATCAGCCCGACCACCGCGCCGACGATCTGGCCGGCGGGCGCCTCCTCCAGGGTGCGCTCGAGCCAGAGATACGGTTCGACGGTGAGCAGTGGCGCCGCCAGCGCCAGCGATGCGGCGCCGGCGGCTCCGGCGGCGAGCAGTGCCGCTCCGGCGATGGTCGTGTTCTGGGTGAGCACGCCCGGAGTTCCCGAGAGGACGAACACGCCGTAGAGCACGCCGAAGACGAACCCGACCCCGGCGCCGATGATCCGCGAGACATTCCGCGCCCGTCGAATGGTCCGATCGGCGTGCGTAGGCATCTCAGCGATTGAACCACACGATCTTCGCGCCGAAAGGCGGCGCGACACGACGGTCACCCGAGCAGCGCAACCGCCTCGAGCAGGGTGGCGACCCGGTGGCAGCGAAGGCGATCGGGGACTGACCCATGAAAGCTCTCGGGCAGGATCACGGCCTCCATCCCGACGGCGGCGGCTTCAGCGAGGCGCACCTCGGTCCGCGCGACCCGCCGCACCTCGCCGCCGAGACCGAGCTCGCCGATGACCGCGCAGTGGCGGGACACCGCCAGGTCCTTCGTCGATCCGGCGATGGCGAGCGCCACGGCGAGGTCGGTACCCGGGTCGGCGAGCCGGATGCCGCCGGCAACATTGACGAACACGTCCAGCTTGGCAACGGCGATCTTGGCGCGCCTGGCGAGGATCGCGAGCATGAGGTGCATGCGGTTGAGATCGAACCCGGATGCCGTTCGCCGCGGGAACTCGAACCGGGATGCCACCGTCAGTGCCTGCACCTCGACCGCCATCGGCCGAAGCCCGTCGCAGGTGAGGGTGAGAACGCTGCCCGAGGCGCCGAGGGATGCCGCGTCGAGCATGCCCCGACCCGGCGCGGCCAGGTCGCGCATGCCGTTCCGCTCCATGGTCAGCAGGCCGACCTCGCCGGTGGCGCCGTACCGGTTCTTGATGCCCCGGAGCACACGGTGCTCGCCGAGCCGGTCTCCCTCGAGATAGAGCACGACGTCGACCATGTGCTCGAGGGTGCGCGGCCCCGCGATCGCACCCTCCTTGGTGACGTGTCCGACCAGGAGGACAGCCACGCCGCTGGCCTTGGCGACCTCGCTCATCCGCAGGACCGCCGCTCGAACCTGCGAGACGCTCCCAGGTGGTCCCGGCGTCGCGGCGTCGCGAAGCGTCTGCACGGAATCGATCACCACCAGGGACGGTCGCTCCGATTCGATCGTGGCGATCACGCTGTCGACGTCGGATTCGACGAGCAGGCGAACCCCGGCACCGGTGCATCCGAGACGCCGAGCGCGCAGGGCAAGCTGCTCAAGCGACTCCTCGCCGGTGCAGTACAGCGCCGGCGAGACCTCGGCGCCGCAGCTGTGCGACATCTGCAGCGCGATGGTTGACTTCCCGATGCCAGGGTCACCCCCCAGCAGCACGACGCTGCCGGGAACGATCCCCCCTCCGAGCACGCGATCGACCTCGGACGAGCCGGTGGCCTGGACGCGCGCGGGCGCCGTGATCACAGCATCCATGGATGTGGTGGTCGCCGGGGCGGCGAGCGCCGCCGGGACACGCCTGGTGAGGCGCACCACGTCCTCGCTCAGGCTGTTCCATGCCTCGCACGCGGGGCATCGCCCCTCCCACTTCGGAGCCTCGGCGCCGCATACCGAGCAGACGTAGTGAAGGCGAGGGGCGGAGCGCTGCAGGTCGGTTGCCATGGGTGACGGATGGTACCGAACAGATGTACGGTCGTCAAGTTGAGTGAGCTCCGGCCCGTTCGTGACCAGGCGCCTATCGCGAGTGGACCGGGCGTCCCCTGCCGCGGTGGGTCTGCGCCGGCTCCGGCTCCTCCTCGCCCTCGAGCCGGCGGCGCAACTCGACCAACCGATCGCGCAATTCCGCGGCGCGCTCGAACTCGAGGTCGCGCGCGGCGCGGAGCATCTCCTTCTCCACGTCCTTGGCCAGGCGCAGCACCTCGTCGGGCGGCAACCCGGCCGCCTCCTGGAACGCGGCGGCCCGAAGCGACTGCTGGTCGCGGTGCGACTCCATCTGGTACACGGCCTTGACGATCGAGAGCGGGGTGATGTCATTCGCGACGTTGTGAGCCACCTGGATGGCCCGGCGGCGGTCGGTCTCGGCGATCGCTTTCTCCATCGCGTCCGAGGTCCGATCGGCGTACATGACCACGTGACCGAACACGTTGCGCGCCGCCCGGCCGATGGTCTGGATCAGTGAGCGGTAGCCGCGGAGGTAGCCCTCCTTGTCGGCGTCGAGGATCCCGATGAACGACACCTCCGGGAGGTCGAGTCCCTCGCGCAGCAGGTTGATCCCCACCAGCACGTCGAAGACGCCGAGGCGCAGGTCGCGAATGATCTCGACGCGCTCGAGCGTGTCGATATCGCTGTGCAGGTATCGCACCTTGATCCCCGCCTCGCGCAGGTAGTCGGTCAGGTCCTCGGCCATCTTCTTGGTCAGCGTGGTGATCAGGCAGCGTTCGTGACGCTCGATCCGCCGTCGCATCTGGGCGATCAGGTCGTCGATCTGCCCGTGCGACTCCTTCACCTCGATGGTCGGATCCACCAGGCCGGTGGGCCGGATGATCTGCTCCACCACCTGGGTTGCGCGTCCTTCCTCGTACGGGCCGGGCGTGGCGCTCACGTAGATGATCTGGCCGATCATCGAGTCCCACTCGGCGAAGGTCAGGGGGCGGTTGTCGAGCGCCGACGGGAGGCGAAACCCATACTCCACCAGGGGAATCTTGCGAGCGCGATCCCCCTTGTTCATGCCGTCGATCTGAGGCACCGCGACGTGCGACTCGTCGACGATCAGGAGCGCGTCGTCGGGCAGGAAGTCGAGCAGACAGTGCGGGCGCTCGCCCTGGGCGCGGCCGCTGAGGTGACGAGAGTAGTTCTCGATGCCGGCGCAGGTCCCGGTCTCGCGCATCATCTCCATGTCGAAGTTGGTTCGCTGGCGCAGGCGCTGCGCCTCGAGCAGGCGCCCGCGCGTCTCGAGCAGCTTCACGCGCTCCTCGAGCTCTGCTTCGATGGTGACGAGCGCGCGCTCCATCTGCTCCTGCGGGGTCACGTAGTGGGTCGCGGGGAAGACGGTGAGCTCGTCGCGCATGGTGAGGATCTCACCGGTGAGCGCGTCGAAGTCCTTGATCGACTCGACGGTGTCGCCCATGAACTCGATCCGGGTCGCGATCTCCTCATACGCCGGCTGGACATCGACGACGTCGCCGCGCACGCGAAAGCGCGTGCGCCCGAAGTCCATGTCGTTGCGCGCGTACTGCAGGTCGGAGAGCTTGCGGAGCAGGATGTCACGGCGCCACGACTCGCCCCGCTTGACGGTGATCGACTCGCCGAGGTAGTTCTCCGGCGACCCGATGCCGTAGATGCAGGAGATGGATGCGACCACGACCACGTCGCGGCGGGTCAGCAGCGCGCGGGTCGCGCTGTTGCGCAGCCGGTCGATCTCGTCGTTGCGCGACGAATCCTTCTCGATGTAGGTGTCGGTGCGCGGGATGTAGGCCTCGGGCTGGTAGAAGTCGTAGTACGAGACGAAGTACTCCACCGCGTTCTTGGGAAAGAACTCCCGGAACTCCGCCCAGAGCTGGGCGGCGAGCGTCTTGTTCGGTGAGAGCACGAGCGTCGGGCGCTGCTGCTCGGCGATCACGTTGGCGATCGTGAAGGTCTTGCCCGACCCGGTCACCCCGAGCAGGATCTGCTCGCGCTGGCCCTCGGTCAGCCCGCGGTTGAGCGCGGTGATGGCGGCAGGCTGGTCACCGGCGGGTTCGAAGGGCGCGAGCAACTCGAGGGCGGGCACCCTTCGAGTCTAGTCGGTGCCCGACTCCCGCCGAATTCGCGCTCAGATCACCGAGCGATAGATCTCCTCGAGGCGCGCGCCGATCGCGTCCCAGGAGTGCGCGGCGAGCACGGCCTCGCGTCCGCGCGCGCCGGCCTCGGCGCGGCGGGCGTTGTCGGCGAGCAGCTTCATCGCCGCGGCCTGGAGCGCGGTCAGGTCGCCGGCAGCAACGAGCACGCCGCCGGATCCGACCGCGTCACGCAGGCCGTCGACGTCGAACCCCACGACCGGCGTTCCGGCGGCCTGCGCCTCGAGTGCGACCATGCCCAGACCCTCGAAACGCGACGGCATCACCACGATCGCGGCGCGCGCGTACTCGCGGTTGAGCGCCTCACGGCCGAGCGCGCCCAGGTACTCGATCTTGCCCCGGCTCGCTGCAGCCGCGCGCCGCACAACGGCTTCGAGCGTGCCGCCCCCGACCATGACGCCGCGCACCCGTGGATCCGACTCGGTGAGCGCCTGGAGCACCGAGATCGCCTCGAGCACCCCCTTCTCGCGCTCCATGCGGCTGACGAACAGCACCCTGCCGTCCTCGTGCTGGACGTCGGGAAGATCGACGGCGTCAACGCCGTTCGAGAGCACCTCGATGCGCGACGCCGGGATCCCCATCTCGAGCAGCGCATTCGCGGTGGAGCGCGACACGGGAAGCACCATCGCGGCGCCACGGTAGGAGCGCGCCTCGACGCCGTTGAGCAGGCGCTTGACCGATCCACGCCGGTGCGCCTGACGGTAGGTGTGATGCGCGGTGTAGACGAGCTGGTGCGCCAAGCCGTTTCCAGAGCAACACTCCACCCGGGCCACCCTGCGCATGGATGACGTCGGGTGCGGCGCGGAGCAGTATCCGCGGGTACCGGTTGAGCTGCATCGAGAAGTCGAGCGGTGCCCGGCCGGTGCGTCGAGCGAAGGCGATCGCGTGGTCCCCTCGACCCGAGACCGTGTGCACGCGCACTCCGCGCCGCTCCAGCGCCGCGCGCATCCCGTGCACGACGACGCCCTGGCCGCCGAGCGGCGGATCGTCGTCGTAGGTGGCGATGGTGACCCGGGTCATCGCTGGCAGTGCGGGCAGTACACGGTGGTGCGACCGGCGGTGACGGTGCGGCGCAGGGTCGTCCCGCACACGAAGCAGGGCAGGCCCCCGCGGCCGTACACCTGGAGGCGCTCCTGGTTGCTCCCGCGGGCGTTCCAGACATCGCGATAGTCGTCGACGCTGCTGCCCCGGTTGGCCACCGCTGCGGTGAGCACGCGCGGGATGGCATCGAGCAGCGCTGCTCGCTCGCGGCGGGTCAGGCGATGGCAGCGCCGGGTGGGCCGGACGCCCGCCAGGAAACACGCCTCATCGATGTAGATGTTCCCGAGACCCGCCACACCCTTCTGATCGAGCAGCGCGGCCTTCACCGTCCTCGTCGTCTTGCGCAGCACCGCGTCGAGCCGCTCCTGTGAGAACGCGTCGGAAAGCGGTTCGACGCCGAGCCTGGGCAGCACCCGCGCGGCGGTCAGCGCCTCACGCGAACCGTAGGCCACGCGGCCGAAGCGACGCGCGTCGTCGAAGCGGAGCTCATTGCCGTCATCCAGGGAGGCGCGGATGTGGGTGTGCTTGGCGACCGGGGCATCGGCATCGCAGACCAGCAGGTGCCCGGTCATCCCGAGATGCACCATCAGCTCGTCGCCGGAATCAAGCTCCAGCAGCAGGTACTTGCCGCGGCGATCGACGTTCTCGAAGCGCTGCCCGGTGAGCAACGCCGGGAGCATGCGTCCGTCGGGGACCCGCACGATGTCGGGACGGTCAACCGTGACCTGCTCGATGCGCCGTCCCGCGACCGCCGCGCGAAGATCGCGGGCGACCGTCTCCACCTCAGGAAGCTCAGGCACCCTCAGTTCCTCGCTATGGGCGTCATGTCCCCCCAGTTGTCGCCGACCTTGACATCAACATCGAGGGGCACCTTGAGCGCCTCGGCGGCGCCCATGCGATCGCGGAGGAGCGGGACCACGGTGTCGACCTCCGCCGCCGGCGCCTCGAGGAGCAGTTCGTCGTGCACCTGGAGCAGGATCCGGCTGCGCAGCCCCGACTCGCGCAGCGCCTGGTCGACGAGGATCATGGCCTGCTTCATGATGTCCGCCGCGCCGCCCTGGATCGGCATGTTCACGGCCATGCGCTCGGCGGCGAAACGGAGCTGGCGGTTGGCCGCGCGGATGTCCGCGATGTAGCGACGGCGGCCGATGAACGTCTCGACCCACCCGTACTCGCGCGCATGGTTGCGAACCGACTCGAGGTAGGTGGTCACCGCCGGGAAGTTGCGAAAGTACGCGTCGATGAACGCGTGGGCATCCTCGCGGCTCATCCCCGTGTCGCGCGCGAGCCCGAAGTCGCTCAACCCATATACCACACCGAAGTTGACCACCTTGGCGATGCGTCGCATGTCCGGCGTGACCGCGTCGGGCTCGACCCCGTACACCTCGGCGGCGGTGCGCCGGTGGATGTCCTCGCCGCGCTGGAACGCCTCGATCAGCTCCTGCTCTCCGGTCACGTGGGCGAGCACGCGCAGCTCCACCTGCGAGTAGTCGGCGCTGATCAGTCGCTGGCCGGTGTCGGCGTGGAAGGCGCGGCGGATTCGCTGCCCCCACTGGGTGCGCACGGGGATGTTCTGCAGGTTCGGGTCCGACGACGACAGCCGGCCGGTGGTCGCCACCGCCTGGTTGAACGAGGTGTGCACCCGCGAGTCGGCGGTGCACAGCAGGGGCAGCGCGTCGACGTAGGTGCTCTTGAGCTTGGTCAGCTGCCGCCACTCGAGGATGAGGTCGACCACCGCGTGCTCGCCGCGCAAGCTCTCGAGCGTGTCGGCATCGGTGCTCCGGCCGGTCTTGGTCTTGCGCCCGCTCGCGAGCCCGAGGTCGTCGTAGAGAAACCGCCCGAGCTGCTGCGTGCTGCCGGGGTTGAAGGTGTACCCCGCAACCTCCTGGACCTCGGCCTCGATCTCCGCGATCCGGGTGTGCATCTCGGCGCTGATCGAGCCGAGAAGATCGCAGTCGACGGCGACTCCCTCGATCTCCATGGCTGCCAGGATCGGCACCAGCGGCAGTTCCATGGTGTCGTGAAGACGGGTCGCACCGAAGCGCTCCATGTCCCGTGCCAGGGCGTCGCCGACCGGATCGAGCAGGCCGATCCAGACCCCGTAGTAGGCGGCGGCCTCATCAACTGGGACGTCGGCGATGGTGCGTTTCGACCGGCCGGTGCCGAGCAGCGTCTCCTCCGCTTCAACGCTCAGGGCCGAGAGGTCATGGGCCAGTACCGGCAGCGTCGGCACCTTGAGCCGGTTGTTGGTGAGATAGGCGGCGAGCAGTGCGTCGAACCGAAGGCCCTGTATGCCAATTCCGCGACGCCGCCAGGCGAGCAACTCGCGCTTGAGGTCGTACCCGCGCTTCGCGATCGAGGCGTCGACGAGCACCTCCTCCAGTGCCGTCACCGCCGCCGGCTCCGCATTGCGCTCGAGCCCGGCGTGCCACACCGGGATGTAATAGGCGATGTCCTCACCCCTGGGCGCGAATGCGACGCCGATCAGATCCCCGGTCCTCGGGCTGCCGTCGATCACCGTACGCAGATTCATCGCACCCGCAGCGCGAATCCGTTGCACGGCATCGTCCGCCTGATGCGCTTCGATGACCACCTCCACGTCGGTCGCCGGGGACTGTAGATCGCCGGGCAACTGGGGCGCGTCGGCTATGGGCGGCGCGGCTCCAATCGTCGCGGCGCCATCGACGGCGCGGCCGGGTAGCCGAGGGAGGAGGCTGCGAAACTCGAGACGGTCGAACAACTCGCGCACGTCATCGTCGTCGTAGTTGAACAGGCGCGCCGCCTCGAGCGGCAGGTCGACATCAACATCGACCTTGATCGTTGCCGTCCACTTGCTCAACCGCGCTTGCTCGATGTGGCCTTCCAGCGCGCGCTTCACCCGCCCCTCGGGCATCGTCGGCACGGCTGCGAGGACGTTCTCGAGCGGCCCGTACTGCTGCACCAGTGACATCGCGGTCTTCTCACCGATCCCCGGCACGCCGGGGATGTTGTCACTCGGATCCCCTTGCAACGCCTTGAAATCGACGACCAGCGGCGGTTCGAAGCCATAGCGTTCGCGGACCTTGTCGATGTCATAGATGATCGTGTCGCTGAGACCGCGGCGGCTCGCGAAGACGCGGATGTGCTCGGTCACCAGTTGGAGCACGTCGAGATCGCCGGTCAGGATGATGACGTCGAGCCCCGCGGCTTCCGCCTTCTGCGCCAGTGTGCCGATGACGTCGTCGGCTTCGAACGTCGGAATCTCGACGATGGGGATGCCGAGCGCTTCCACCACCTCGCGCGCCCACGGAAACTGGGCGCGGAGCTCGTCCGGTGCGCGCAGCCGCTGCGCTTTGTACTCCGCGAACTTCTCATGCCGGAAGGTCGGTCCCGGAGGATCGAATGCGGCGATGGCATATGTCGGAGTCGTGTCGTTGAGTGCCTTGAAGAGCATCGACGTGAACCCGTAGGCGGCATTCGTCATTTCGCCACGGCTGTTGCTCAACGCGGGCATCGCGTGGAAGGCGCGGTACACAAGGTTGTGCCCATCCACCAGCAGCAAGGTCTCGCGAGCCACAGCGATCCATGGTAGCGATGAGGCGAGGATGTCCTCGCTGACGCACTCCCGGGGTTATGATCGAGGCATGGCCGACCTGGTGGAAATGACCGTCGACAGCATCAGGGTGCACATGCCGACCGGCCAGCACGTCGTGATCCTCAAAGAGAAGACCGCGGATCGCTACCTTCCCATCTGGATCGGCATCAACGAGGCCAACGCGATCGCGCTGAAGATCACCGGGATCACCCCCGAGCGGCCGATCACACACGACCTGCTCGCCAACCTCCTCAGCGCGGTCGAGGTGACCGTCGAGCGGATCGTTGTGACGTCGCTCAGCAATGAGGTCTTCTACGCGCGGATCCTCGCCCAGGTCGACGGCCGCCGGCTGGAGATCAACTCCCGACCCTCGGACGCGATCGCCGTCGCGGTGAGGGTCGGCGCCGGCATCTTCGTCGCCGACGAGGTCCTCGACAAGGCCGGCGTCCTCCCCGAGGCCGACAAGGACGGCGACCTCACCGAGGCCGACCCGGAGAGCGAGGAGCGGCTCGCCAAGATTCGCGACTGGGTGAACACCCTCAATCTCCCCGATCTGGGGACGGGCGCCTCCGAAAGCTAGGCTCGGCTCAGGCGCGGAAGAGCGACCAGAATCCCGGGTCCTCGAAGCCGAGCCGCCAGGCTGCGATGCCGGCGAGACCGTAGTTCCGAACCAGCGCGACCTTGCGTGCCAGGCTGTCCCGGTCGTCGAAGTAAGTGGTGAGCGAGCCGTCGGGGGCGACGATGTACGGGGTCTGCGCGCTGAAGTCGTAGTCGACGCGAGAACCCGGGATCGAGAGGGCGTTGTAGAGGACGTTCGAGTACGCCGCCGCGCCACCGAGGCTCCCCCAGGCACGTCCATAGAGCGGCACCCCGAGGAGCACGTGGGCCGGGTTGAGGTCCGGCAGGGTGGCCTCGAGGACCGCCCGGTCCCAATCCAGCCCAGCGACGGGCCCGGGCGTTCCCCCATTGCCGTGCTCGTCATAGGCCATCAGATCGACGTAATCGGCCACCTTGCCGATCGCGGCGATGTCGTACGCCGCGGAGTACGGGTTGACGCCGGCGAAGTCGTGCGGGACCACGTCAACGATCAGCTTGGCGCCGTGCGCATGGACCGCGGTCGCGAGCTGCTGCACGAACGCGGTGAACGGTGCCTGGTCGGTGGGGAGCATCCCCTCGAAGTCCAGGTTGATCCCGCGGTAGCCGTCGTAGCGGATCGCCGCCACCATCTCGTCGACCAGCACCCTGGTCGCGCTCGGGTTGTTGAGCAGCTGATCGGTCGCCGGGGGATTGGTTGAGTCGTTGGCGAGCGACGGCCAGATCGGCAGACCGGCGGCGCCGGCGCGGCCGGTCGCGGATTGGTCGGGCGTGCCCAGGATCGAGCCGTCCGCCTGTGCCTGCCAGCCGGTCGGGGTGACCTGCGCGACCGCGCCGAGGTGGAACGCGAGTGACGAGTTCGACGCGGCAGTGTTGATCACGAAGGCGTCGACCGCGATACCGGCGACGCTCGGCGGGGGCGGAACCGTCACCCGGCGGATCGTGTGCCGGGGAATGCTCACGAGTGACAGGCTGATGCCCGGGTCCAGATGGGCACCGCCGGCGGTGGCGATGGTCGGGGGGAGCGCGACTGCTGCCGGAGGCTTGCCGGTCCAGGTGATCCGCGCGTGGTTTCCGTCCACCCACGTCACCGTTGCGCCGGGAAGTGACGCGGCAACCGCCGCCTGATCTGGGGCATCGTCGAAGACCGCGTCGACGACCAGCCCGCTCGCCGGGTCGATGTGGGCGGCGAGCATCGCCGCGGTCGGCGAGATGACGGTGAACGAGATGTTGCGGGTGCTCATTCCCGCGACCGCGATCGAGAGGTGATGGCTCGAGGACAGCGGGAGTGGCTTGACCGTTGCCAGCAGATCCTGATCCTGGGTGGCGAGGGTCAGCTGGTTGCCATCCAGGGTCGCGGTCACGTCGGAGGCCTGGAGGGCTGCACCGGTGGCATGGAGCCGGAGGTTGAGGTCGGGCGGGACGTCCGCCGACCCTGAGCGAAGGCCAACCCCACCTGCCGTGATCACGACGTAGCCGTAGTTGGGGGGTGACCCGAGCCCGCTGAAGCTGCAGCCGGAGACCAGCAGCGCCACAGCCAGGCACGCCAGGCGGCGGTGCATCGCCTCAGTCTAGTCAAGGACTAACGCCCAGGGATCGTGCGGGGATGGCGGTCAGCGGGTCGTGAGGGTCAGCTCCGCAGTCAGCGGTGGGCTCCCAGCGGAGGTGTAGCCGGCCGGGATGGTTGCGACGACACGAATCTCGGTGCCGTGAGCGAGCCCGGTCGGGACTCGGAAGGTGAGGAGCGGTCCCACCCCTTCACCGAGCTGGAAGCCCTGGACCGGGTTTGGCGTTGCGCCGCTCGGAGCCCCGGGGTGCTCGAGCGACGCGATACCGGCCGGGCTCGCGGCGAGCCGCTTGCCCGTGTTCCCGACCTCGACCGACACGCATGGAAGCACGGCTCGGGCCGTCGGCGTGGCTGCGGAACCCGGATTCGCGATCGAGGGTACCGGCACCGAGAGCTGCGCGTACACAACCGCCTGGGTGCCGCCGTTGACGACGAGCGTCGGTGCGGCGAGCACGAGGTGGAGCGCCGGCTGTGCCGGATCGGTCGCCAGGGATTCCTGGGTGAACGCTGGCGGCAGCGCCGCTGCGGTGATGGGGACGATCGATTGCGTGCACGCGGCTTCGTTTGCCGCGGGCGCCCGAGCAGAGCCTGCGGCCGGTAAGGCCAACGCAGGACCGGACGCGCTGTTCGCGGGTCCGCCGCCAGGGTGCGTGAGCGCGACGATCACGAGAACGGCGGCGATCGCGCCGGCGACCGCGGTCGCCGGGAAGCGACGGAGGACGCCCAGGTTGAACCAGCTCAGTGCGATGCGAGGCCGTGCCGACCGCTCGGCGACCGGCGGCGTTGAGGGCAGGTGGACGACGTGGGGCATGCGCGCCCTGGGCAGCTCGTGGAGGGCCTCGATGGTGGCCCTGAATTCGGCGTAGGCGGCGGCACAGGGAGCGCAGGTCTGCATGTGCGCCTGGAAGCGCGCCTCGTCGATCGGCGACAGGTCATCCTCGTAGGCCGCGGAGAAGAGATCGTCTAGGTGGCGGCGCGGGCTGCTCACGCGTTCTCCTCGGCGAAGCCCGGGGCGGCAGCCGTCCCGCGCAGCGCTTTGGCGAGCATCGACCGAGCGCGATTGAGCCGCGACTTGACGGTGCCGATCGGGACACGCAGGGCGGCCGACATCTCCTCGTAGCTCAGCTCGTTCACGTCACGCAGGACGACCACCGCTCGGAAGTCAGGGTGGAGCGTGAGCAGCGCCTCGCGGACCGCGGCCAGCCGCTCCCGAGCCAGCGCGCTCGCCTCCGGGCCGAGCGCGGTGTCGGGCAGCTCGACGATGTTGCCCTGCGCGTCCTCCAGCGGGTCGGCGGGCCGGCGGACGGTGCGGCGCTGGACGTCGTGACTGCAGTTGATGGCGACCCGAAACAACCAGGCGCGGATGGTCTGCCCGCGAAGCACCGGGATCCTGACGTACGCGCGGAGAAAGGTTTCCTGAACGACGTCGGCGGCGTCGGCCGGGGACCCGAGAATCCGGAGTGCCATCGTGTAGAGCTCATCCTGGTGGCGAGTGACAATTGCTGCAAAGGCATCGCGGTCGCCGCGGCGTGCCCTCTCGAGGAGCGCCTCGTCGTCCATGCACTGAGGGTACGCGCCACCAGGCGCTCCGGTTCCCCGCGAGAGCCGGTACGCTGTCCTCCCGGCCGGGGTGGCGGAATGGTAGACGCAGCGGTCTCAAAAACCGCCGAGGACAACCTCGTGAGGGTTCGACTCCCTCTCCCGGCACGTTGGTTGTGATGTGGCGTCGCCATCCGAGGCTGCCTGTCAGGGTGGTAACTATCGATGACGCGCTGCCGTTCCGTCGACGTGATCGCACCGATGAGTTCCCAAAAGCGTGCAACGAGGATCCTCGCACCGACCTGGACGAGAGCCTGCCTGTTGCTTGGATCAATGCTCCTGGCGGGATGCGGCGCTGCTGCAGTGCCGACCGCCTCGACAGCTCCTGCCACCGCCATAGCTTCGCCGACGCCCACCGCCGGATCCACACCACCCGTAGGTGTGACCCCACTCGCAGTCGTTGGAGCTCCTCCAGCAAATAAGGGTCCGTATACGCTCGGGTTGGTCAGCGCCGCGGGGATTGTGGTGGCGTCGGTGACCGGCACGACTCCCTCCGATTTCGGACCAGTGTCCGACCCGCCGCTGACGAGTACCTCGGATAGCCGGTTGTACTTTGAAGACGGGAACACCGACATCGACTACCTGACTCCGACGGGGCAACACGGTGTCGCCTTCACGATTGATCGTCCAGCCGGCGCTATCGTGGCGTTCGCCGTGAGTCCCGACGATTCAAGAGTTGCCGTGGCGATCCTGAGCAACTGGGATGGCGCCGCACCGCCCTACACCTCGCATCTGTACCTGATGGCAATGGGGGGTGGCATCGAGCAGACTTTGTTTGATGGGACGAGTACGAGCAGTACGAATCCTTTGACCTGGCCGATCGGCTGGGACGGGAATAGTCTTGTCGTTGCGCAGACAGTCCTCGCGAACTTTGGCGGTTATGTTCCCGGGACTGGGCCGTGCGCATCCTATGGGACGGTGCAGTGTGCGGCCCAACTGCGTGTTTTCAACCCGGTCAGTGGCTCGTTCGGACCGGTGCTCTGTCCCGGGGCAACCATGACCGGCGGACCGACCGCAGCCGGGATCGCCTGCACGACATCGGGGTTGGAAGCGGTGTCCTGGTCGGGGGCGATCACATCCTTCGGCCCGACCATCTCCGGCGCATGCATGTTGTCGCCGCAGGGATCCGTGATCGCGTGTCCTTCGGACCTCATCAACGGGAACACGAACGAGGCGCAGGACATTCCGGCCCACCTCGTCCGTGCCGGCGGTGTGGCGCAACCGATCCCCAACCCCGGCAACGCCCAGATCATCGGATGGATCGACGGCAACGACGTCGTGGTCACCACCGGTGCTGACAGCGCCGGGCTTGCGGTGGAGAACATCAACACAGGCAAGCAGATCGCCGTCTCGCTGGCGAAAGGCCCAGATCCCTATCTCTATCACGTCTACGGGCTGATCCCGGGAGCGCTCTGACCCCGATCAGGAACACACAGCGTCGTCGGGTTCGATATTCCCTCGAAGGGCGGGGTGATTCAAATGATGGACCCGTTCAGCCGCGTTATCGGGTGGTGGAGGCTGCCAAGCAGCTAGGTGTCGTGCCCCACATGACGAGAGACCCCCGGCGAGGTGCCGAGGGTCTCTAAGGGGGTTGGGTCAACGTCATCGTATTTGGACATAGGTGAAGGAGGGGTTAAGAACCCGTCAGCTTTTGGGACGTGAGGCGTGCTGCGACCCGCGGAAGCCCGAGACCGCGGCTCCGAACCGATCGAGCCCGAACAACGAGAGGTCCGCGTCGCTCGCGCCCGTTGTGACGCGTTGGGCGATCGCCTCGCCGAGCCCCGCAGAGTGCTTGAACCCGTGTCCCGAACAGGGCGACACGAGCAGGACCCCCGGGATGTCCGGGTGATCGTCGATGACGAAGTTCGCGTCCGGGGTGATCGTGTAGAGGCATCTCGCCGCCCGGACGCAATGGGCTGAGACCCCGGGGAGCCTGGTTCGGATCAGCGATTCGTACAGCTGTCGGGGCTCGTCGGGATCGACGTCGAGTGACGCCTCGTCCGCGCTGGTCGGATTGTCGAGTTCCTCGGTCGCGACCTTGATCTCGCCAGTCCCATCAATCGACGGGATCCCGTAGATGGCGTTGCCGTCGCTGAATCCCCAGATATACACGGGCATCGCGCCCGGCGTGTGATCCACGGCGCCGGGCTTGAGGTCGAACCAGGCCATCACCTGCCGGTACACGTTGAACAACCGGAGCTGCTCCGCCTCGACGAAGTCGCGAACCCACGGTCCCACCGCCAGGACCACACGCGCGGCATCGTGCGTGCGGCGGTCGGTGCGCACACGGACGCCGCCGTCCGAGGGTTCGACCGCAAGGACGCGCTCATCGCGGCGAATCTCGGCGCCGAGGCGAGCCGCGACCGTCAGCTGGGCATCCACGCAGCGCTCCGGGCGAACGAACCCGGCCCCCGGCTCGTAGTAGGCGGATTCGTCGCCCTCGAGCGCGAACTGCGGGAAGCGGCCGGCAACGTCCGCGGCGCTGAGCAGCTCGTGCCTGATGCCGTAGCGCTTCGCGCACGCGGTGGTGCTGGCGAGGAACTCGTGGCGATGGTGGCCCGCGGCCCCGCCGCCGGGGGCCTCGATGATCAGGCCGCCGCATTGGGTGAGCAGGTCCTGGCCGGTCTCGGCTTCGAGCTCTCGCCAGATGGCGTGCGAGCGCCGTACCAGCGGGGTGTAGGCCTCGCCTTCGCCGATCGCCTCGCGGGTGATCCGCGTGTCCCCGTGGGTCGAGCCGCGGGCGTGCGGCGGCGAGAACCGATCGATGCCGATGGCGCTGACCCCGCGCCGGGCGAGCTGGTACAGCGTCGCCGCCCCGGCAGCGCCGAGGCCGACCACGGCGACGTCGTGCGTGCTCACGGGCCGCAGCCTACTACCCTGCGGTGGTGGGCCAGGATCACTATTTCAGCGCCGATCCGAAGGTCGCCTCGCGTCCTCGCACCATCCGGGTGAGCCTCCCCGACCTGAGCTTCGATCTCGATACCGACCGCGGGGTCTTCGCTCACGGTCACATCGACGTCGGGACGGATCTCCTCCTGAGGACCGTGCCACGGGTACCCGCCGGCGAGCTGGTCGACGTCGGCTGCGGGTACGGCGCGATCGCCATCACCCTGGCCCTGCGCAACCCGGACGCGCGGGTCTGGGCGGTGGACGTCAATCGTCGGGCGCTCGACCTCTGTATGCGCAATGCCGACCGCGCCGGTGCCCGGAACGTCGTTGCCGCCGAGCCCGACGCCGTTCCCGACGGCATCAGGTTTGCCGGCGTCTACTCCAACCCACCGGTTCGCCTGGGCAAGGCCGCGCTCCACGAGCTGCTCCTGACCTGGATTGGACGGCTCGAGCCCAAGGCCGTGGCCACCCTCGTGGTCCAGCGCCACCTGGGAGCCGACTCGCTGGCGGCGTGGCTGGCGGCCCTGAGTCATCGCGTCGAACGGGTCCGGTCGAAGGGGGGCTACCGCGTGCTCGAGGTGCATCCCGCCGCAGGAAGCCCGCATGATGGCAGCCGTGCCCGTTAGCGCCGGCCCGGTCGGCTTCATCACCATCAACATCGACCCGGTCCTGAACCTGGGCCCCCTGCCGATCCACTGGTATGGGGTGATGTATGCGGTCGCATTCCTGGCGGCCTATCAGTTCGGGGTGCTGCCCTACGCGGTGAAACGGGGCCTCCCCAAGGCAATCGCCGAGAAGATCACCGTCTGGACGATCGTCTTCGGGCTCCTCGGCGGCCGCCTCTACTACGTGGTGCAGCAGCCCGACCTGTGGCAGAACTACGTCCTCCACCCCATCAACATCATCGCGTTCTGGCAGGGCGGGATGGCCTTCTTCGGGGCGATCATCGTCGGCTTCGTGACCCTCGCGATCTGCGCGTGGCGGTACGGATACAACCCCTGGCTCGCGCTCGACGGCGGTGTGCTCTTCGCGGTGGTCGGTCAGCCGATCGGCCGGATCGGCAACGTGATCAACGGCGACATCCTCGGCGCCCCGAGCACGCTGCCGTGGGCGACCGCGTACTCGAACCCGCACGCGATCCTGCAGAGCGGCTTCAGCCTGTGCACGCCTGCGCACTGCATCGCCTACCAGCCCGCGGCCGTGTACGAGGCGCTCGGCACCATCTCCATCGGGATCGTGCTGTTCCTGCTGGTGCGCCGCAACGTGCGCCCCGGGGTGCTCGCGATCACGTACGTGGGTCTCTACGCGATCAGCCAGTTGATCCTCTTCGAGTTCCGGGCGAGCGAGCCACCCGGGCCGCTCGGCCTGCGCGAAGCGCAGTGGACCTCGATCGCGATGCTGGTGCTGGGCGTGCCCCTGCTCTACCTGCTCTGGCGGCGCACGATCACGCGCCTCGAAAAGCGCTCGCCGGACGGACCCGCTGCCGCCGGGGAGCCTGCCGCAGCCCGGTGACACAACTGCTGCTCTACAACGTCATCGGCTTCGTCGAGGTGGCGTTGACCGTGCTGATCATCGCGCGAATCGCCGTGTCGTGGCTCGGGCTCAGCCCGTGGCACCCGGTGGTGCGCTGGTTGCGCATCATCGTCGACCCGATCCTCGCGCCCTTCCGCCGCATCCTCCCCACGTTCAGCGGCATCGACTTCTCGCCGATTCTCGCGATCGTGGTCATCAACTTCGCCGCGCAGATCCTGCAGACGCTCGTCGCCGGCGGTGGCTTCAACACCGGCGCAAACATTGTCGCGCTCATCGAGACGCTGGTGGTCGATATCGCGGTTGCGATCGCCATCCTCGTGTTCATCCGCATCCTGCTCGCGGTCTTCCATGCCGATCCGTGGCATCCGATGGTGCAGATGGTCCGCACCATGACCAACCCCCTGGTCGCACCGTTCGCGCGCCTGCATCGCGGTCGCGTGACCGGCGGGATCGACTATCCCGCGATCGCCGCGCTGGTCATGTACATCGTGCTGATCATCGTCATCAGGATCGTCTTCGGACTCCTGATCACGACGATCTGAGCCGCGGCCCGGTCAGCGCCGGGCGGCGGTGCGCTCGCGTTCCGGCGCGCGCACCCGGCGCATCTCGACCCGGTACGCGCTGTCCCCGACCAGGTGCTCGACCGCCCGTTCGAGCGCCGGGCACGGATCGACGGCGAAGTCGACGGCGAGCGTGATCTCGTCGACGCTCGTCCCCGAGTCCACGTGCAGCACCACCGGGCAATCGCCCTGGTGCTCCTCGAGCGCACGCCGGAGCGCCCCGAGGCTGCCGATCTGCGCGGTGTTGACACTGATGTGCACCGTGCTGTCCCGGCGCCAGGCGGCAAGCCGGGGATCATCGTAGGCGTACACGGCTTCGGCGAGGATCTGCGGTGGCTCGAGGTCGACACGATCCTCCTCCTCACTCGCGGGCGCGACGGTGGCACCGCTTGTCGTCCGCCCGGCCTCGACCTTGCCGCGCACGACGATCACCGCGTCCGGGCGCAGCGCGGACATGCACTCCTCGAACACGCGAGCGAACACCACGACCTCGACGCTGCCGGTCAGGTCCTCGATCTGGAGGGCGGCCATTCGCTGTCCGGTGGTGCTCCTCCGGGGCACGAACGTGCGCATGTCGCGGATGGCGCCACCCACCTGGACGATCAGCCCGTCGAGATGCGCACCGAGCTCGTTGATGGTCGTGTCGACGCGCTGCTGCAGCTCGCCCGCAATCCTGCGCAGCGGGTGATCGCTCAGGTACATCCCGAGGAACTCACGCTCCCAGCTCAGCCGCTCGTCGGCAGCGATCGCGTACGGACCGTTGACATCGCGGCTGCCGAGGTCGTCCGCCGGCGCCGCGACCGGCTCGATGAGAACGACGGTGTCGCCGAACAGCGAGGTCTGGCCTGACTCCCGCTCGCGGCGGATCGAAGCCGCTCGGTCCAGGGCGCGGTCGAGTACCGCGAGCATCGCTCCCCGCTCACCGAGGGAATCACACGCACCGCTGCGGATGAGCGCCTCGACGACGCGGCGGTTGAGGTCACGACTCGCAACGCGAAGGCAGAGGTCGAAGAGGGACAGGAACGGACCGGCGGCGTCTCGCTCGGCAACCATCTCGGCGGCGACGCGCTCGCCGACGTTCTTGATGTGTCGCAGCCCATAGAGAATCTCGCCCTGCGCCTCATCGCCGAGGCTGAACGCTGACGCGCTCCGGTTGACGTCCGGGGGGCGGACGACGAGGCCGCGCGCATGGGCATCGAGAATCGACTGCTTCAGCTTGTCGAAGTTGTCTGCCCTGCTGTTGAGCAGCGCGCACATGTACTCTCGCGGGTAATTTGCCTTCAAGTACGCGGTCTGATACGCGATCAGCCCGTACGAGATGCTGTGGGCGCCGTTGAATCCATATCCCGCGAAGAGCGCGATGAGCTCGAACAGCTGCAGCGCCGTGTCCGCGTCAACTCCGCGCGCCGCAGCACCGCTGAGGAACTGCTCGCGCTGCTTGGACATCTTCAGCTTGTCCTTCTTCCCCATCGCGGCGCGGAGGATGTCGGCCTCGCCAAGGGTGAACCCGGCGACCGCCGACGCGATCTTCATCACCTGGTCCTGGTAGAGGATGGCTCCATAGGTTTCCTTGAGGATGGGCTCGAGCTCGGGGAGCATGTAGGTGACCGGCTCCTCGCCACGCTTGCGCCGCATCCAGGTTGCGGTGGCGCCACCCTCGATCGGACCGGGGCGGTTGAGTGCGACCGCGACCCCGACATCCTCGAGACACTTGGGCTGCATGTCGAGCAGGATTCGCTTGGCGAAGGTCGCCTCGAGCTGGAAGATGCCGTGGGTGTCGGCCTTGCAGAGCAGTTCGTACGTCTTGGCGTCGTCGAGTGGGAGCTGGTCGATGTCGAGATCGATCCCCCTGGACGTCCGGACCATCGCCGCGGCATCGGCGATCACGGTGAGGTTGGACAGTCCCAGCAGGTCGATCTTCAGCAGGCCGATCTGCGAGACGCCGTTCATGTCGTACTGCGTGACCGCGGTGCCGTCACCGGCCGTCGAGCGCTGCAGCGGCACGATGTTGGCGAGCGGTTCCGAGCCGATGACCACGGCTGCGGCATGCGTCGAAGCGTTGCGGCAGATCCCCTCCAACCGCCGCGCGTTGTCGATGATGTGCTTCGCCCAGTCCTCGTGCTCGTACAGGTCCTTCAACTCGCGGCTTTCGCTGAGCGCTCGATCGAGCGTGATGTTCACCACCGGAGGCACGAGCTTGGCCAGACGGTCGACGTCCGGCAGGGGCACGTTGAGCACGCGCCCCACGTCACGGATCGCGGCTCGAGCCGCCATGGTCCCAAAGGTGATGATCTGCGCCACCCGGTCGCGCCCGTACTTCTCCTGCACATAGGTGAGCACGCGGTCGCGGCCCCTGTCGTCAAAGTCGATGTCAATGTCGGGCATCTGCACGCGCTCGCGGTTGAGGAAGCGCTCGAAGATGAGCCCGTAGCGGAGCGGCTCGATGTCGGTGATACGGAGCACGTAGCTCACCAGCGATCCGGCGGCGCTGCCGCGGCCGGGACCGACGCGAACGCCGTCGCAACGCGCCGCCCTGATCAGGTCCCAGACGATCAGGAAATACGCCGAGAAACCGGTCTCACGGATGACGTCGAGCTCCATGTGGAGGCGCTCGCGCACCTCGTCGGTCACCGCGTCCGCGTAGCGTTCGCGGACACCCGCCTCGCAGAGCTCGCGAAGGTAGGTGTCGGCGTCGAGCCCGTCTGGGATCGGCGAATACGTGGGCAGCAGGTTCCGCCCCAGCGGAATCTCGATGTGGCACCGGTTGGCGATCGCCATCGTGTTGGCGACGGCCTCGCCACAACCCGCGAATCGCTCGCGCATCTGCTGCGTGCTGGCGAGGTAGTACTCGGGTCCCGAGAAGCGGAATCGCTTCTCCTCCTCGCGTCGCGCCCCCGTCTGCAGGCAGAGGAGGATGTCGTGTGCCTCCGCATCCTCGGGTCTGATGTAGTGCGAATCGTTGGTGGCCACGAGCGGCAGACCGGTGCGACGCGCCACCTCGAGCAGGCCGGCGCGCACCGTGTCCTCCTCGGGAATGCCGTGGTCCTGAATCTCGAGGAAGTAGTTGTCCGTGCCAAAGATCTCGGCGTGATCGCGCGCCACCTGCTCGGCTGCGTTCATGTCCCCGCGAAGGATCGCCTGGGGCAGCTCGCCGCCGAGGCACGCGGACAGGCAGATCAGCCCCTCGGCGTGCTCGGCGAGCAACTCGCGGTCGATGCGCGGCTTGTAGTAATAGCCCTCGAGGTGCGCGGTGCTGACCAGCTTGATGAGGTTGCGGTAGCCGGCGTCGTTGCGCGCCAGCAGGATGAGGTGGTTGGGATCGCGGTCGGTCCGACCCTCGCGATCATGGCGCGAGCGCGGCGCCATGTACATCTCGCAGCCGAGCACCGGGTTGATCTTTGCCGCACGCGCGGCGGCGTAGAAGTCGATCGCTCCGTAGAGCACGCCGTGGTCGGTGATGGCGATCGCCGTCTGCCCCATCGCCTTCGCGCCGTCGATGAGCTCCTTGACACGTGAGGCGCCGTCGAGCAGCGAGAACTCGCTGTGCGTGTGCAGGTGAGCGAAGCCTCCCGAACTCGATCCCCAGGCCGGTCGCGGATGGCTCCTCCACACTGCCTCCTGGGTGCTCACTATGACGACGAACAGACGTACGCTACCACTCCACGGCGACCCGCCGCCGTGATGACTGAGGGTACCCCTCAACGGGTGCCGGGAACCTCCGAGGCCTGGTCGTCCGAGGCCGCTCGGGTGCGCGTGAGCTGCACCACGCTTTCGACGTGATAGGTCTGCGGAAACATGTCGACGACGTCGAGCGCGTCCACGCGATAAGGGCCAGACGCGACCAGCGTGTGCAGGTCGCGGGCGAGCGTTGCCGGGTCGCAGGAGACGTAGACGATCCGCTCCGGTCCGGCCAGGGCGAGCCAGCCGGTCACGCGACCCGAGCACCCGGCTCGGGGTGGGTCGAGGATGACGGCATCCGCCATCTCCGCGGCGCCGGCCCGCGGGAGCGCGTCCTCAACCGGCGAGAGCACGAAGTGGATGCGGTCGGAGACATCGTTGACGCGCGCATTGAGCACACCGAGCTGCGCCGCGCCGCGGTTGCTCTCGATGCAGACCACCTCGCGGGCCTCGGCCGCGAGGTGGCAGGCGAGCACCCCGATCCCGGCGTAGGCGTCGACCACCCGCTGGCCGGCGTGACCGCCCAGCGCATCGATGGCGCACTGGTAGAGCACGTCCATCTGCGCCCAGTTGACCTGGATGAACGCGTCGGGTGTCACCCGAAACGTCATGCCCCGCCAGCGCAGCGTCGTCGACGTGGTGCTGACCCGACCGCCGGAGGGGAGGTCGAGGCCGCCGTCCAGCGCCCCGGTGGCCAGACCCCTGGCCGGCTTGGCGTGGACCAGGAGCTCCTGGCCGTCCTCACCGACGGTGAGGTGCAGCGTGCCGAGCGCATCGGTCGCGCTCGAGTTAAGGAGCTCGCGGAGCGCGGGCAGCGCCGTGGTGATTCGCGGGTGATGGATCAGGCAGTCGTCGACCGCGATCGGTCGCCAGCTGCGCGCCCGGTTGAACCCGAGCGCCGGAGGCTCGCTCTCGATGCCGGCGATGACGTGGAATTCGCCGCGCAGACGGTAGCGCCAGGGATCGTCGACCGCCTGGATGCGCGGCGCGGGGTGCTCGATGCGCTGCCGGCGCAGCGCGTCGAGGACGATGTCGCGTTTGAGCTCGACCTGATGCGCGTAGTCGACGTGCTGAAGCTGGCAGCCGCCGCATCGCGGGACGTAGGGGCAGGGCGGAACCACACGATGCGGCGACGCCTCGACCACGTGCACGACCTCGGCAAACGATGTGGCGCCCTTCCGGTACCGGACCGAGACCTCCACCTCCTCGCCGGGGATGCCTCCCTCCACGAGCACGGTCGCGCCCTGATCGTCGCGCGCAAGGCACAGTCCACCGTGGACCATGCGTCCGAGGCGCAAGAGCTACTGCCCCGAGAGCCGGTCGCGGAGCAGGCGGTTCACCAGCGGCATGTCGGCCTTGCCGCCGGTCGCCTCCTTGACGGCACGCATCAGCTGCCCGAGCGCCTGGGGCTTGCCGGCCCGGTAGTCGGCGGCGGCGGCGGGATTCGCCAGGATCGCGGCGTCGACCAGCGCGCCAAGCTCGGCGGTGTCGCTGACCTGGGCGAGACCGCGATCCCGCACCAGCGCCTCGGCATCGCCGCCGGCGACGTAGAGCTCGGCCAGCAGCTCCTTCGCCGTTGGCCCGTTGATGGTGCCCGCGTCGACGAGGCGCAGCAGTCCGGCCAGACCGGCCACGCCGAGACCACTCTGCCGCAGCGGCGTCCGGTGCTCGTTCGCCAGCGCGGCGACATCGCCGCTCTGCCAGTTCGCGGCAAGTTTGGCAGGAACACCGGCGGCGACGAGCGATTCGTAGGTGTCGGCATCCTCACGCGTGTCGGTGAGCACCGCGGCGTCGTACACGGTCAACCCGTACTGCTCCTGGAAGCGGCGCGCCCGGGCCTCGGGAAGCTCCGGCAGGGACGCGCGCACCCGCTCGATGAAGGCGGCATCCGGGCGCAGCGGCGGCAGGTCGGGCTCGGGGAAATAGCGGTAGTCGTGGGCCTGCTCCTTGCTGCGCTGTGAGATCGTGCGCCCCTGGGTCTCCACCCAACCGCGCGTCTCCTGCACCAGCATCCCACCGGCATCGAGCACCGCCGTCTGGCGCTCGATCTCGGACTCCAGGGCGCGCTGCACGGCCCGGAACGAGTTCATGTTCTTGACCTCGACCTTCACGCCCAGCTCGGTGGCGCCGTGCGAACGGAGTGAGATGTTGGCGTCGCAGCGGAACGAGCCCTTCTCGAGGTTGCCGTCGTTGACGCCGATGTACATCAGGATCTGGCGCAGCCGGATGAGATATTCGCGCGCGGCCTCGGGGGTGCGCAGGTCCGGTTCGCCGACGATCTCCATCAGCGGCACCCCACACCGGTTGAGGTCGATCAGCGACGACGTCGCGCTCTGGAGCACGTCGCCGGCGTGATGCATGGTTCCCGTGTCCTCCTCCAGATGGACACGCGTGATCCCGCACCGAACGGTCTCCCCGCCGACCGGGAATGCAAGATGGCCGTTGACCGACAGCGGCAGGTCGTACTGCGAGATCTGGTAGCCCTTGGGAAGGTCCGGGTAGAAATAGTTCTTGCGATCGAACTTGGTGAAGTCGGGGATGTCGCAGTGCAGCGCGAGCGCGGTGCGAACCGTGAACTCCACGGCCTGCTCATTGATGTTGGGCAGGACACCCGGCAGTCCGAGGCACACCGGGCAGGTGTTCTCGTTCGGGGCGGCGCTGGTGTAATCCGCCGGGCACCAGCAGAACATCTTGCTGCGCGTCAGCAGCTGCGCGTGCACCTCGAGCCCGATCACCACCTCGTAGCGATCGAGCGCCGCCGCCGGCGTCGTGGTCGACTGGGTCACGCCGCCGCCCGGGCGTAAGGCGAGCGCACGGTGTGGAACTCGGTCGCCTGCTCATAGGCGTGGGCCACCCTGAGAACGCGTGAGTCCTCGAATCGCGGCGCGATCACCTGCAGGCCGACCGGGAGGCCGTCCACGAACCCGCACGGCACCGAGATCCCCGGGACGCCCGCGAGGTTCGCCGGCAGCGTCACGACGTCGCACATGTACATCGACAGCGGGTCGTCGCGTGACCCCATCGTGAAGGCAACGCTCGGCGAGGTGGGACACACGATCGCGTCCACCTCCGCGAACACCGACTCGAACTCCTGGCTGACCAGCGTTCTGACCTTCTGCGCCTGACGGTAGTAGGCGTCGTAATAACCGCTCGAGAGCGCGTAGGTGCCGAGCATGACCCGGCGTTTCACCTCGTTGCCGAAGCCGGCGCCTCGCGTCTGCATGTACATCTCGGTGACCGACGGGCGTTCCACCCGATTGCCGAAGCGGACCCCGTCGTAGCGCGCAAGGTTCGACGAGCACTCAGCGGGAGCGATGACGTAGTAGACGCTGAGCGCGACGTCGGTGCTCGGCAGCGAGACCTCACGGAGCGTCGCTCCCTGAGCCTCGAGGACGCGGAAGGCGGCTTCCACCGCCGCCCGCACACCCGCCTCGGTGCCATCGCCGAGGTACTCGCGCGGGATGCCGAGGCGCATTCCCGCAACGCCGGCGTGCAGGGAGGCGAGCGGGTCGTCGACCGGACGCGGGTCCGACGTGCTGTCGCGTCGATCGTGCCCGGCGATGGTGGCGTATACCAGCGCGCAGTCCTCGACCGTGCGTGTGAACGGACCGATCTGATCCAGCGAGGAGGCAAACGCGATGAGCCCGTATCGCGACACACGCCCGTACGTCGGCTTGAAACCGACCACGCCGCACAGTGCGGCGGGCTGACGGATCGAGCCGCCGGTGTCGGTGCCGAGCGAGTACGGAACCGAGCCGGCGGCGACCGTAGCCGCGCTGCCGCCGCTGCTCCCGCCCGGAACCCGCTCGATGTCCCAGGGGTTGGCGACCGGGCCGTACGCCGAGTTCTCGGTTGATGAACCCATCGCGAACTCGTCGCAGTTGGTCTTGCCGATGCACACCGCACCGGCGTCGAACAGGCGCTGCACCGCGGTGCCCGTGTACGGCGGTTTGAAGCCGCGCAGGATCTTCGATCCAGCGGTGGTCTCGATGCCGTCGACGCAGAGCACGTCCTTGAGCGCCATCGGGATGCCGCACAGCGGCGACGCCGTGTCGGGGTGATCCTCGAGCGTGCGTGCCGCGGCATCGGCCTGCTGCTCGGCGAGCTCACGCGTGACGGTGAGATAGGCGTTCAGCTCGCCGTCGCTCCGCTCGGCGTGCGCGAGCGCATCGGCGAGCAGCGCTCGTGGGGTCGTGCTTCCATCGCGCAGCGCCGCGGCGAGCCCGGTGATGGTGTCAGGCGTCAAGCTCGGTGCCCTGGATCGCTCCGACCACGAAGTAGGTGCCGTCGGTCGCCGGTGCGTTGCGCAGCGCGGCCGCAGCACCGATCGGCTTCTCGGGCTCGTCGGCGCGCATCACGTTGACGAGGTCACCGACCTGCGCGGTCTCCGCAAGTGCCGACGTGTCGACCCGTTGCAGGCGCGCGATGTGACCGAGGATGGCTTCCAGCTCACCGAGGAGGCGCTTCTGTTCGGTGTCGCTCAAGCCGAGCCGGGCAAGGTTTGCGACGTGCTCGACGTCATCGCGAGAGATGGTCATGGAGCGGCTATTATCCCGGCCCCTCGAGTTCATTCGAGCGGCAGCCAGGTCAGCACGGTCTGCTCCGTCGGCGCGAATCCGGCGGCGATGTACGCGGCCAGCGCGGCGTGGTTGTCACCTCGAGTCCACACGCATGCGAAGGTGACCTCGCGGCTGCGGATCAGCCGCATGGCCTCGGCCATCAGGCGGTTGGCGACCCCCTGCCCGCGATCGTGAGGGCTGACGTACAGCTCCGCGATCTCCGCCTCGAGACCCGTTCCCGGGTCGAACAGGACGACCCAGCAGAGCCCGATGGTCTCTCCGCCGGGTGTGCGCGCCACCAGGATGTGGTTCTCGCCGGTGAAGCGAGGGGACGTCGTGAGGCGCGTGCTCAGCTGCTCCGGGCTTTCCTCGGGGTGGTCGTAGTGACGCTGCTCGGCGAGCGCCAGGTCAACGAGCATTGCCCGGACCTGAGCGTCCCGGTGATCCTCGAGAGTTTCAATGCGGACGTCATCGACATCTCCCATGGCCAGCCATTGTGGCGGCTCAGGGCGCGACGACCCCGCTGCTGGTGGTTGCACCCGTGCTCACCCCGGTGCTGACCCCGCCGCTACCGGAACCGCCGCCGACCTTGCCGTTGCAGATCGTCTGTGGTTGGACCGGCGGCGACGGAACCGGCGTGCACGCGAAGCTCGGGGGAATGCTCACCGGGGACGGTACCGGGATGACCACGCTCGGACCCGTGGTCCCTCCGCGCTGAGTCCAGTCGGACCCGTCCCACGTCCAGGTCTGGTCGTAGAGCCCGGTCTCGCGGGACGTGGTGCCGAAGCCACCGAACAGCACCACCTGACCACTCGAGGCGTCGTACGCCGCGGCAACCCCGCTGGCGATCGGAGGCGTGGTGGCGGGGTGAACCCGCGCCCAGGCTCCGGTCCAGCGCCAGGTCTGCCCGTCACCCGTCAGCAGGACATCGCTGTGCGTCGCCGGATCGCCGATGAAGACCGCGCCCGGGGTGACCGGACCGTTCCTGAAGGTGGCGATCTGCTTCCAGGACGTGCCGTTCCAGATGCTCTCGGTCCCGGTGCAGCAGGCGGACTGCTTCACCGGCGGCCGGGAAAGGCAGTCCGGGCAGGGCGCCGGCGCCGGCGCCGGCGCCGGCATCACGAAGTCGCCGCCGAACGCCGCCAGCCGGCCGCTGACCGCGTCGTCGACGATCGATGAGCCGAGCAGGCCGAAGGACGATGTGCCCACGCTCGACCCCATGGCTGTCCAGGTGTGTCCGTTCCAGGTCCAGCCGGGTGAGACACGGAACGGCAGGGGGCACGCCGGCTGAACCGTCGCCGGTCCGCGCGGCAGGGGGCACGCGATCGCGGATTGCGCCGCGCCAAGCATCGGCTCAGGAAACGGGCCTCGAGCGAGCAGCACGACCCGATTGGATACCGGGTCGGTCGCCAGCGTTCCACCCCCGAAGAATTCGAAGGGAGTCGACCCGGTGGCCTTCGACCAGTCACTGCCGTTCCACAGCCAGGTCACCGCGGTCGGTGCAACCAGGGTGCCGCACGCCGGCGGCACCAGCGGCGGGGTCTGCCGCGCATTCGCAGTGGCTTTCGGAGCAGGCGCGATGGCCGGGACCGGATTGCCCGGGGGCATGACCGTGGTCGCCGAGCCCGAGGACGACGATCCGGAGCCGGCGCAGGCGATTGGTCCCGGAATCGGTCCCGAGAGATGCCGGCCACCGACCAGCACCAGGTCGCGGCTCACCGGGTCAAAGGTCATCTGGGCGTTGTCGAGTGATGGCGGCGAGTTCGCGGGGTGCTGCTGGGTCCACCGGGAGCCGTCCCACGTCCAGGTGTCGTTGAGGCTGCGGGTCCTGCTCTGACCGCCGAACAGGACGATCGACCCGTCCGCCGCGTCATAGGCCATGGCAGCCCCGGTTCGAGCGGGTGGCTGTCCTGCGGATGACGCCGAGCCCGCGCCCTGAACAGCACGGATTCCAAAGAAGGCGCCGAGCCCGGCCCCGACGATGGCAACCGATGCGATTCCGACGAGCGGTCGCGACCAGCGGGCGCGCTGCAGTTCAGTTCCCATGGCTCTGTGACGCGCTCGATGCCCGGCAGGTTCCCGGACCCGGCTCGTCCGTAGACTTGAATCCGAGATGACAGAGGTCGACGCCCAGCCCAGGAACCCCGAGCGCCTCGAGCTCGAGCAGCTCACCGCCCTCCAACCCGGCCTGGCCCGGCTGATGCCCGAGATCGGCGCGCGATTCTGGAAAGCCTTCTACGCGGCCCGAGCGGCCAACTGGCCGCTGGCGAGCTGGCAGCTCCGGGAGATGCGCAAGCTCCTGCGGCTCTGCGAAGTGACCCGCCCCAAATACACGACCGACATCGAGGCATGGATGCTCGACGACCTCGATCCGCTGATGGCCGCGCTCGACGCGCATGACTTCGGGACGTTCG
This sequence comes from Candidatus Dormiibacterota bacterium, assembly GCA_963799005.1. Lineage (GTDB taxonomy): Bacteria > Chloroflexota > Dormibacteria > Aeolococcales > Aeolococcaceae > Palsa-851. Next base: position 68,434 of record CAWCVK010000001.1, read on the forward strand.
AGAGGCTGTATCACGAGGCGGTGGACTCCGCGAACGAGCTGCACCGGCGCTGGCAGAAAGAGTGGATCGTCTGGAAGCTTCCGGACACTCCACCGCCCGATCTGGATCTCACACCCAGAGGCTAACCGCTACGTCGGATCGTGATCGCATGATGGCGTCGCTGATCGAGCACGGTATTCGATCGCCGGCCGTGCTCCGTGCCATGGCGGATGTGCCCCGGGAGGAGTTCGTGCTCGAGGAGGATCGAGAGCGCGCCTATGCCGACCGAGCCCTGCCGATCGACGCCCCCGGCCAGACCATCAGCCAGCCGCTCATGGTCGCGGTGGTCGTCGAGGCGCTCGAGCTCCACGATGGCGATCGGGCGCTCGACGTGGGCACGGGGTCCGGGTACCAGGCGGCGGTGATGTCCGCCTGCGGCGCGCGGGTGATCAGCATCGAACGGGTCGGCTCGCTCGCCCGCACCGCCGCCGAGCGTCTGCACCGGCTGGCATACGACGTCGAGGTCGTCGAGGGTGACGGAACGCTCGGAGTTCCCGAGCGGGCGCCGTTCGATGCCATCGCCGTCGGAGCCGCGGCACCGCGCCTCCCGGTCGCGCTTGCCCGCCAGCTGGTCGAAGGCGGGCGCCTGGTCGTGCCGATCAGCGACGGCCCCAACGGCGAGGAGCTCACCCGCCTGCGCCTCGTCGGCGGCCGCTGGGAGACGGAGTTGCTGGGGCCGTGTCGCTTCGTGCCGCTGATCGGCGCCGACGGCTACGCGGGCGCCGAGGCCGGCTGAGCGGAACTCGGGGCGTCGCCCGCGGGGACCCGGAACATCCGGATCCGCGCTGCGCCGGCGGAGCGCTCGACCGCCTGGCTGGAGGCATCGCCGAACGCGGTGGAGAGCACCAGGCCGACCTCCTGCTCGCCCGGCCGCCGGTCCAGGTCCGGCCGCGACAGCGTCACCGCGTATTGATCGACCCCATCGGGCCGGTTCGGGTAGCGGGAGCGCGTGACGCTGACCCGCAGACCCAGTTCGGGCAGATCGAGCTGGTGCCGTCCCGGCGCGCGTGCCGCGTCCGGGTGGAGGAAATCCTCGTCCGCACGGCGGCGCAGGTCGACCAGCTGCTCCTCGATCGGTCGCGAATCACCCATCCCCCTACGTTTAGCATGTCGGTGGCGCGAGGTATTCGATAGGGGCGCCCCGCAGGCGCTCAATCGAAGATCTGAATTTCAGTCCCGGAGGACCCCAACATGGCAAAGACCGTCGGCATCGACCTCGGCACCACCAACAGCGTGGTCGCAGTGATGGAGGGCGGCGAGCCCGTCGTCATCGCCAACGCCGAGGGCGGCCGCACCACCCCGTCGGTGGTCGCGTTCACGCGCACCGGCGAGCGCCTGGTCGGGCAGCTGGCCCGGCGTCAGGCGGCAGTCAACCCTGAGAACACCGTCTACTCAATCAAGCGCTTCATGGGCCGCCTGCTCAGCGAGGTGAGCACCGAGGCGAAGCAGGTGCCCTACAAGGTCGTCGCCGGCAAGGACGGCCGCGCCGAGGTGGAGGTCAACGGCGAGAACCACACGCCCGAGCAGATCTCCGCGATGATCCTGCAGAAGCTCAAGACCGACGCCGAGGCGTATCTCGGCGAGAAGGTCACCGACGCGGTGATCACCGTGCCGGCGTACTTCAACGACGCACAGCGGCAGGCGACCAAGAACGCCGGCCAGATTGCCGGACTCAACGTGCTGCGCATCATCAACGAGCCGACCGCGGCCGCGCTCGCCTACGGGCTCGAGAAGAAGGAGAACGAGAAGATCCTTGTGTTCGACCTCGGCGGCGGGACGTTCGACGTCTCGATCCTCGAGGTTGGCGAAGGCGTCTTCGAGGTCAAGGCCACCAATGGTGACACCCATCTCGGCGGCGACGACTACGACCGCCGGGTCGTGGACTGGCTGGCGGATGAGTTCAAGCGTGATCAGGGCATCGATCTGCGCGGCGATCGCCAGGCGCTCCAGCGGCTCACCGAGGCGGCGGAGAAGGCCAAGATCGAGCTCTCGCAGCGTCAGGAGACCGAGGTCAACCTGCCCTTCATCACCGCCGACGCATCGGGCCCGAAGCACCTCGCGATCACCCTGTCGCGCAGCAAGTTCGAGCAGCTCACCGACGATCTGACGTCGCGCTGTCGCGGTCCGTTCGAGGCGGCGCTCAAGGATGCCGGTCTCACCGCGCAGCAGCTCGACGAGGTCATCCTGGTCGGCGGGTCGACGCGCATGCCGGTCATCCAGGAGCTCGTCAAGAGCTTCACCAAAAAGGACCCGCATCGCGGCGTGAACCCGGATGAGGTTGTCGCGATCGGCGCGGCGATCCAGGCCGGTGTGCTCAAGGGCGAGGTCAAGGACGTGCTCCTCCTCGACGTGACCCCGCTGTCGCTCGGGATCATGACCGAAGGCGAGGTGAACACCAAGCTGATCGAGCGCAATACCACCATCCCCACGGCGAAGACGCAGGTGTTCTCGACCGCGTCGGACAGCCAGCCGTCGGTCGAGATCGTGGTGCTCCAGGGCGAGCGTCCGATGGCGCGCGACAACCGCATCCTGGGCACCTTCAGCCTCGACGGCATCCCTCCCGCGCCGCGCGGCATGCCCCAGATCGAGGTCGGGTTCGACATCGATGCCAACGGCATCCTCAATGTCACCGCCAAGGATCGCGGCACCGGCAAGGAGAACAAGGTCACCATCACCGGTTCGACGACGCTCCAGAAGGACGAGGTCGAGCGAATGGTGAAAGAGGCCGAGGTGCATGCTGACGAGGACCGCAAGCGGGCCGAGTCAGTCGAGACCCGGAATCGCGCCGACCAGCTCGCCTACCAGGCCGAGAAGGCGCTCGCCGACGCCGGCGACAAGGTTCCGGCGGAACTGCGCACTGACATCGAAGCCAAGGTGAAGGCAGTTCGTGACGCAATTGCCAGTAACGACTCGGACGCGATGAAGCGCGCTCACGACGATCTTGCGGCGTCGATCCAGAAGATCGGCGAGGCTGTCTACGCCCAGACGCAGCAGGGTCAGCCCGGTGGCGGCGAGCCGCATGCGGGCAACGGTGATGGCGGCGCGCCGGACACCGGTGCCGGAAGCGGCGCCGGCGCGGACGACGTCGTCGACGCCGAGTTCAAAGAGGTCTAACCCCTCACAACGATGTCGCCGGGGCGGGGCGCGCATGCGCCTCGCCCCGCGCACCGGCATCGATGCTCACGAGCCCGGCGCCCGACGGGGCGCTGGATTCATTGCCTGGGGATGCTTTGCCGTATCGAGGCTGACGTCGGCGGCGACGGAGCACCACTCGGCGGCAGCGCGGAAACCGTCGAGACCGGCGTACCGCCGCGGCCGCGGCCCCTGGGGACGCCTCGATGAAACGCGGCGCGCAGCAGGATCGGCACCGCCGCGGAGAAGATGCCGGTGAAGAACGTGAGCCCGTTGGGCAGATTCGCGTAGTTCGACAGGCCCAGGTAGCAGAACAGGGCCGTCAGGAATGCGGCGATGATGATCACCGCCATCCCGAGGACCAGGACGATCTCCTGGTTGCGTTCGCTCACGATCGCGTGGTCGGGACGGCGCTGCTGGAGCATCCGGTAGATGTTCAGGCCGGCCCACGAGTTGAGCATCAGCCCGCTGACGAAGGCGAGGATCGAGATGGTCCAGCGGAACTCGGTCAGGTTCTTGGCGATGAAGACCGCGATGTTGACCACGATGAGCGCGGTCGGGGTCAGCGCGCCGATGATCGGGATCGTCCAGCGCTTGAGTGCGGCGCCCAGGCCGGCGCGCTCGGGCTCGGCCGCGACGAACGTGGAAGGCCTCCGGCGCCGAAAGGGCATGGCGTAAGCGTACGGGTCCCGAGGCCCTCGGGAACGCCCCATACCTGGGCCGGTCACGATCGTTCGTCACGGGCCCGTTGCCGGACTGCGAGCGGTCACCCATTCGGCGCCGCGTCTGCCCCAATAGGCTCGATCCATGCGCGCGCGTCGGCCGGGCCGCAGCCTCTTGGTTCGCAGGTTCGGCTTGCGAACCAGCCTCGCCGGCCGCCTGCTTGCCGGTGGCATCGTCTTCACGGCGCTCCTGATCGCGGGAGTGAGCGGGTTCCTGCTGGTGAGCCGCTCGCAGCAGACCAGCGCCGGCGCGCTGTCCAACGCGGACAACCGCGCCGGGGTCGCCGCGGAGCTCATCGCACGCGTGACCGAGCCCCAGGCGCAGTACGCCGCGACCGCGGTCGCGTCGCTCACGTCGCTCCAGATGGCTCTCAGCGGCAGCAATTCGAGCCAGCTGGTCGCCGCTGAGTTCGCCGCCAAGCGGATCGTGAACCTCCCTGGCCTCGGGGTGGTCATCCTCGACAGCCGTGGCGTCATCCTCTACACCAGCGAGTGCGACACAGTCGGCGCGGGAGGCACTCTGACCCACCCGGCGACCAGCCTGTGCGAGCAGGGCGCGATGCCGCACGTGACCGGCAGCCTCGCATCGGTCCGCGGGGCCCGGCAGATCGAGGCCGTCGCCGCCTGCCGGCAGCCGAGGGCGACGATCTCCGCAAGCCCGGCGCTCCGGGCCCAATGCCCCACCGGTGTCGAGGGCGTCGAGACGCTCGCCGGCGGGGTGCCCGCGCTCGACGTGGCCGTGCCGGTGCTCAACGTCCAGGCCGGCACCGACGCGCCCCTCGGGGTCGTCGTCTACAGCGCGCTGCTGCAGACGCAGTTCGCACGCTACGGTCCGGTCATCGGGTACACGCCGGTCTTCCTGGGTGCCGGTTCCGGCGCCGCGCTGATCCGGTTCACCACCGGTGCCCAGACACCCGGCGCGGTCGGTCGCACCGGCCGCGATCACGCAGCAGGTCACCCACCCAACGTCCCGTCAGGCGCGGTTGTCGCTCATGCCATCTACACGGTTGCCGGGGTCGGGGACGTCGCCGGAAGCTTCGTCGCGCTCGACGCGCCGGGAGCGACGGGAATCGCCGGGTATCTCGGCGTCGAGGTCCCGGTGTCGATATTCGCCGCCGGGACCGCGCAGGATGAGGCCACCATCGCGCAGATCGCGTTCACGGCGCTGGTGATCGTGTGCCTGCTCGTGTTGCTCTTCGTCGATCGATTCGTGCGTCGCCCGGTGGGCAGGCTGGAGCGCGGGGTCGAACGGATCGCCTCCGGCGACTACACCACGGACATTCCGGTCACGTCACGCGACGAGCTCGGGAGGCTCGCCGCCGGCGTCAACCGCATGCGCGCGCAGATCGCCGGCTACATCGAGCATATCGATGGATCGGTGGGACGCCTCCAAGAGGTGTCGCGGGCGCTGACCATGACGACCGGGGGCATCGAGCAACTCCAGGACGCGGTGCTCGGAGCCGCCGACGCGATCGCGGGGGGATCCGCGAGCGCGACCCTCTACACGCGACGTGGCGCGGAGTTCCTGCGGATGCGAAGCCGTGGCCCGGAGATGCCGGACATGGCCGAGGCGATGCCGCTTGACGAGCTCAGTGCCGGCCACGCGGTCCGCCTCGACCTCGGCAACCGGCCCGCCATCGCCGTGCCCATGCTCTTTCAGGAGGCGCTCACCGGTGTCCTGGTCGTGGCATCGGACCGGCGGGTTGCCGACGGCGACGAGCGCGCGCTGATCACCCTAGCCAACAACGCCGCGGTGGCGGTCGAGAACACCCGAACCCTCGAGCAGGAACGCGAGGCGGTGCGCCGCCTCAGCGAGCTGAACCAGTTGAAGAGCGACTTCCTTGACACCGCGCAGCACGAGCTGCGCACGCCCGTGCTCGCCATTCAGGGGCAGATCGAGTTGCTCCACTTCGCCTGGGGCAAGTGGGACGACGCGACCAGGCTCGAGATCGTGCGTGATGTCGACATCTCGGTGCGACTGCTCGGCGAGACGGTCGAGAACATCGTCGACTTTGCGCTGGTGAACTCCGACACCATCGACGTGCGCATGTCGCCGGTGGACGTCGCCGCCGCGATCGGCGATGCCGCCAATGACGTGAGGCGACATTTCAAGGATGCTCTTCCGGTTGAGCTCAGCATCGACGTGCACGGCTCTCCCGCGGTGAACGCGGATCCTTTCCGATTCCGCCAGGTGCTCCGCGCCCTGATCGACAACGCCGTGAAGTTCACGCCGGAAGGCGGCCACGTCAGCGTCAGCGCCCGTGCACTCAAGGGCACCGGCCGGTGTCGCATCGATGTGGCTGACGATGGCATCGGGATCAGCGCGGAGGCGATCCCGCGCCTCTTCGACCGTTTCTACCAGGAGGACAACAGCCGGACGCGCCGTCACGGCGGCATGGGCATGGGACTCGCATTGGTGCGCCGCCTCTGCGATGCTCATGGGGCGACCGTGAAGGCGCAGAGCGATGCCGGGGGCGGCAGCAGGTTCACGATCCTCTGGCCGCTCACCGACGCGTCACCGGAGCCCCTGCCTCCCGCGCACTTCTTCGAGCCCGTCCCGGCGGCGACGAGCTGAGACGACGATGACTCGGGGGCGAGCCTCAGTGCGAGGCGATCGCAGCGAAGGGCGTCTCCGCAGCTGTGACCGGCAGCCCGTCCTCGAAGACGACGGTGTTGGTGCGGATCGAGGTGATGCGCGGTCCCGGCAGCAGGATGCCGGCCACATTCAGCGGATCGGTCGCGGAGACGCGGACCACCTCCGACGATCGTTCGCGGCGGCGCACGCCGCGCAGTTGATCGACGGCTTCCGGAAGCGCGAACTGCTCGCCGGCGAAACCTGTGACGAAGCGTCCACCTCGTACGGTGCCGCGCGCCTCCATGCGGCGCAACGCCCAGACCACATCGCGCCAGGGCAGCGCGATGGTTTCGCGCGCGACCACATCGCGAAACACCACTCCCCAGCGCACCAGCAGCTGCTCGGCGATGGCCTCGGCGAGCGCGTCGTGCTCGGCCACAGATGACACACGCGGAATCAGCGACCACCTGCCTTCCCCCGACGAATAGCCGCTGACACCGTGACGCAGCCCGCGGTGAGACGGACGGGAGCGTCCCAGCCGGCGGCTGACGAGCAGGCGCCGGACCGCGCTGAACCCGTCGGCGGTGAGCAGGCCGCGGGCGACGCCGTCCCACAGCGCGGCTTCGACCTCGCTCGGAAGCCTGCGCGCCAGCGTGACGATGTCGCTCGTGAAGAGCGCACCGTGCTCGCGCAGCGCTTCGAGCACGTCGAGGGTCGCACCCGAGATCGGCTCCAGCGGCTGCGCATCGCCGCGCACCGCCTGGAGCAACCACGGGAGGTCCGACCGCATCACCAGGGTCACCGGGGTGGCGCGCGATGCCGATGAGCTGCTTCGCGGTGGCGACGCCGCGTCGGCATCGTCGCGGACACGGAGCCGCGCCCATGCGACCTCGCCCGACATGCACAGCTCGTCGAGCCAGGCACTGCGGTAGCCCGATACACGGCTCGGCAGCACGGTCTCCTCCCACATGCCCGCGGGAATCTCGAAGCCCTGCAGCTGCGCGATCGTGGCGGCGACTCCGGCGCGGCCCTCGCGTTGGGTGCCGGGCGCAACGCGTTGCCAGCGAAGCAGGAAGCGCACGAAATCCTGTGCGGTGACCGGTTCGATCTCGCGCCGCAACCGCTGCTGCGTGTAGCCGTGAATGCGAGCGAGCAGACGGCGGGCGCACCACTGCTCGCCGGCGATGCCCGGATCGAAGTGCCCGCGGATCACGAACCCTTCACCCTCGATGGCGGCGAGCCCGATCGCAACCTCGGATACGCGCAACCCGGTGAGAGCCGAGAGTGCGGAGGCCGTCGTCGGTCCGCCCACCTCGAGATGTCCGCGCAGGATCGTCACAACCATCGCGTCGCGATCCTGCGATGCTCCGCCGAGCTCTCGTGCCGCGGCACCCGGCGCCGGCGTGAGCGTCGCGCCCGGCCAGAGCGCCTCGACCGCTGCGGCGCGCTCCATCGCGCACCAGAACACGTCGCCGTCGAAAGCGACGGTCAGCGCCCTGCCGCGTGCGACGAGCTCATCGAACCACCCGGCCCACGACGCGACCGGCCGGGTGACCACCAACGCAACCAGGAGGTCGTGCAGCTCATCGTGATCGCGCGGCTCCGGCGCCGCCTCGGAGCGCACACGCGCAATCGCCTCGGGGTCGAGTGCGGCGAGATCGCGCGCCTCGACCGGGAGGCCGCGGCGCAAGGTGATCGCGCGGCTTCGCCGTTCCTCGAGCGGGGCGTCGTCGAGAAACGTGTACGGCCTGCCGTTGACGATCTCATGGGCGAGCGGCGACGGCTCGACGGTGTCGCGGAAGCTGACCTCGACCTCCTTCCGTTCGATGCGCGCGACAAGCTCGCGCAGCGAGTCGACGTCCATCACCTCGTGCAGGCAGTCGTGCATCGTCTGGTTGACGAGGGGGTGATCGGGTGGCTCGACCGGACCGGTCGGATTCTCGTTCTGGCATGCGACCAGTTGCGGGAACACCGCGCCCATGATGTCATCGGACTCGAGGCGCTGTATCGGCGCCGGGTTCTTGCGGCCACCCTTGAAGCGCAGCACCGTGAGCGACCGGTTCAGGTTCCACCGCCAGCGTACCGCCCACATCGGTGCGAAGATCGCCGCCTTGCGGAGCACCTCCTCCACCGTCTTCGAGGACAGAAACTTCGGGATGTCCTCGAGCGGGAAGCTGTGTTGCGGGCCGAGCGACAGCAGGACGCAGTCGTCACTTGCCGCGGCCTGCAGCTCGAAGTCGAACGTGGCGCAGAAACGCTTTCTCAGCGCGAGGCCGAGCGCGCGGTTGACCCGGCCGCCGAACGGCGCGTGCACCACGAGCTGCATGCCGCCGCTGTCATCGAAGAAGCGCTCGAGCACGATGTGCTCGAGGGTCGGCACCACGCCGAGTGCGGTACGGCCTGCCGCCAGGTAGCGCACCACCATCGCGGCGACGTCGTTGTCGACCCCGGCACGTTGCTCCACCCACGTGATCGCCTCGTCGGCGCCACCCTCCGCCAGGAGCGCCTCGACGCCGCTGCGGAGATCCGACACCTCGCGGGACAGCTCCTCGGTGCGCGCCGGCGCCTCACCAAGCCAGAAGGGAACCGACGGGGGCGCGCCATGTGCATCCACGACGCGCACGGTCCCGGCGACCACTCGCCGGATCTTCCAGGACGTGCTCCCCAGCAGGAAGATGTCGCCGGCTGACGACTCGATCGCCCAGTCCTCGTTGACCGTGCCGATGAACGTGTCGTCGGGTTCCGCGAGCACCCGATAATCGCCGCTTTCTGGGATCGCCCCACCGGATGTCAGCGCAGCCAGGCGCGCGCCGCGGCGCGCGCGCACCTCGCCGTTGATCTGATCCCGGTGCAGGTACGCGGCGACCCGGCCTCGCCCGGTGGGAATGCCCTCGGACGCCAGTTCGACGACACGATCGAAGTCCTCGCGTGTCAGCTCCGCAAACGGCGCCGCCTTGCGCATCAGCGCGAAGAGATCGTCCTCGCGCCAGCTGTCCGCCGCGCACTCGGCGATGATCTGCTGCGCGAGGATGTCGAGGGGCAGCTGCGGTGGATGCACGGCGTCGAGCGCGCCACTTCTCACGCCGGCGAGCAGGGCGGTGCACTCGACCAGCTCGTCACGCGTCATCGGATACAGACGGCCCTTGGGCATGCCGCCCCGGCTGTGGCCGGAGCGGCCGACCCGCTGCAGGAACGTTGCGATGCTGCGTGGCGAGGCGATCTGGCACACCATCTCGATCGGCCCGATGTCGATGCCCAGCTCCAGTGACGCGGTCGCGACCAGCGCGCGCAGCTGCCCCGCGCGGAGCTGCAACTCAACTCGCTGACGTCGATCGCGCGACAGGCTTCCGTGGTGCGCCGCAACCGCATCGTCACCGAGCCGCTCGGCGAGCAGATGGGCGACGCGCTCGGCCATGCGCCGTGTGTTGACGAAGACCAGCGTGGTTCGGTGGGCACGCACATGCGCGGCGATGGCGTCGAGCACCTCGCCGAGCTGCTCGCGTGAGGCGACCGCCTCGAGCTCGCCCGACGGCAGCTCGATGCCGACGTCGAGTGCGCGCCGATGGCCGACATCGACGACGGCGCAGCGCGGGCTGCCGTCGGCATTGCTGCGCGATGCACCGGCTCCGACCAGCAACCGGGCGACGGTCTCGATCGGCCGCTGGGTCGCGGACAGTCCGATACGCACCGGCTGTCTCGCGCACAGCCGCTCGAGACGCTCGAGCGTGACGGCGAGGTGGGAGCCGCGCTTGTCGCGTGCGACGGCGTGGATCTCATCGACGATGATCGTCGTCACCGTGGTCAGCGCCGCCCGGCTGCGTTGCGCGGTCACCAGCAGGTACAGGGACTCGGGGGTCGTCACCAGGAAGTTCGGCGGGCGCTTGATCATCGCCGCGCGCATCGACTGCGTCGTGTCGCCGGTGCGGACCTCGGCGCGGAGGGCCGGCAGTGCCATGCCCATCTCTCGGGCGAGCTCGGCGATCTCCCGAAGCGGGGTCTCCAGATTCTGCTGGACGTCGACCGCGAGCGCCTTCAGCGGCGACACGTAGACCACCTGCGTCGCGCCCTCGACAACCTCGCCGCGATCCGCGGCTCGGTACAGCGCGTCGATGCAGACAAGGAAGCCCGCGAGCGTCTTGCCCGACCCGGTCGGTGCGGCGATCAGCGTGTTCCTTCCAGCTGCGATCTCCGGCCAGCCTTCACGCTGCGCCGGGGTCGGGCCCTCCGGAAACCGGCGCTCGAACCAGGCCCGCACCGCGGGGTGGAACGCGGTCATCTCGCTCATCTGGGACCTGTCATTTTACCATTCCCGAGGGAACGGATGTTCGATCCGATTTGCCCCGTCAACGGTTCGCCAGTCCACGATGACCGCCGATCGTCCAGTCCTCAGCGGTTGTGCTCGTGACTCCTGTCCTGCTCTGCTTCCAGCGCCAGCACGCTGCACAGGATGAGCAGGTCGTTCTGCCCGTCAGCGATGTCGACGCCATACGAGTTGGCAAGGCTGATCCAGGCCTTGGAGACGGACGCCACGGTCTGACCGTTCTCGGTCAGCACGAAGTCGTGGCCCATGAAGTTGCCGGTCATCTCAATGACGGGTCCACCTTCGACTGAGATCGTCCATTTGGGATGGAGAGGGCTGGCGAAGCGCTGGTGCACCTCTGCGCTGACGCCACCGGCGAGCGAGATCTCGTAGGTCGCGAGCAGCGCCATGAGCTTCCGGCTCACGCGGCCGAGCTCGTTTCCGGAGAGGTCGTTGACAAGCATGAGGCCGTGCAGGCTGAACACCTTGCCATCCACCTGGTACACGGGCTGGCCCGCCTCGTTGAGGATGTCGTTGTCCTCGCCGAGGCGGAAGAGCTTCTCGCGAACCTGATATCTCACTGCTCGCCTCCGATCTGGCATCCGTCTGTGACCGTGAGCGAAGTCTATTCGCTCGTCGGAGCAGCCGAGGTGCCAGCATGAGACCGTCCCGACTTCCAGGCGGATTGGAGTGTCCCGGTGAGACCTTCGACGGTGCTCGTGGCCGTGGTCGCAGCCGCGGCGGCCGCGGGCGTCGCGATCTCGACGGCGCAGCGTCCGCCGGCCCCGGTCCCGCCGTCGTCATCGCCGGCGCCGACCCCGATCCCCCGGGGACCCATCTCCGGAATCGGCTTCACGGTCGTGGACGACCCATCCACCGCCCAGGTCGTGCTCTTCGGGGGCGCGGGCAACTACGACAACACCTGGCTCTGGGGCGGTGGGCACTGGCTGCTGGCTGAGCCGGCCGCGAGCCCGCCGGGTCGGATCGACGCTGCGGCGGCATACGATCCGCGAACCAAGGAGGTGCTGCTGTTCGGCGGGCGGCACGCTCCATTCACGGGCGGCCCACTGCTCAATGACACATGGGCGTGGAACGGGTCGACATGGCGCGAGCTTGACCAGGGAGGCAACGGCCCGACGCCCGGCGAAGGTGCGTCGATGGCGTGGGACGGCGCGCTGAGCGAGATGGTGCTGGTCACCGCCGCAAGCGGCGGGACGGGAGGCGATCAGACGTGGGTGTGGACCGGCGACCGCTGGCTGCTGAAGATTCACGGCGCAGTGGCGCCCAGCGCGTTCGACCTGCCGATGGCATTCGACCCGGTCGCTCGGTCGTTGATCGCAGAGGGATGCTGCCATGAACCGCAGTCACTCCTCGGTGCCCTGGACACCACGTGGCGCTGGGACGGTGAGCGCTGGTTGCAACTCAGCACCGCCGAGCCGCTCCCGGGATCGTTCCTCGCTCTGGATCCGTCCACCGACCATCTGGCACTCTGCAATTGCGGCTCGACGCCCACGCTGCCAGTGCTGCTGTCCTGGACAGGGAGCGCGTGGGCGCTGATGCAGGTGGACCGCCTCCCGATCGAGCCGGTCGCGGAGATCACCGACACGACGAGCCGTCAGCTGCTCATCTTCGGGTCGACGCCTCCGGGCACCCAGTCCGTCGCACAACCGGTGCACCTGTGGGCCCTGAACGGGTCGACCTGGCGCCAACTCGACGCAGCCACGACCAGCGGCTGAGGGTCCGTCCGACCACGCGAAGCGTCGCGTGTGACGGCGGAATGACGAGTTGCCGCGGGATGCGAACCCGGACCACTTTGCGGTGACAGACCATCAACCCCGCTGAGGCGGCGACGGACGAGTCCTATGGTGCTCGCATGGCTCCACACCCTGGCGGCGCTGCCGAACCGCGACTGAGGGTGATCCCCGGCGCCGCCGACACTGATTCGGCGACCGCGACGGGTGCCGGCATCGTGTCCCCGGCAGTCCGTCAGCGCCTGCAGCGCCTCGGCGTCGAGCTGGACGTCCTCGAGATGGTGCCGTTCTCGGATCCCGACGCGGCGTACGCGCCGGCTGCGGCGCTGGAGCGACGCGCGCGAGCGTTGGGCGACGAGGCCGGGCAGAGGCGGGCGCAGCTGATCCAGGCCGATGTGATGTGCCGCAAGGGCAAACACACCGCAAGCGGGCAGCTGATCCGGGAGATCAACGAGTGGGCGACCGAGCAGGGAAACCGCCATCTGATGGCGCGAAGCCACCGGCTGCTGTCGGTGTTCTTCGACTTCATCGGTGACGTGCCGAGCGCCTGGGAGCACGCGGTGCCGGCCGTGGAGCTGCTCGACGACACCATGTCCGAGCGGATGCGCGCTGACCACCTGTTCGGCCTCGGCCAGGTCCTGGTGCGCACCGGCGCTTTGGACGCGGCCCGGGAGCGCTACCGCGCCGCGCTCCAGCTGGCCGATGGCCTCGACGACGTCCCTTTGCGGGTCAAGATCCTCAACAACCTTGCGTGGCTCGAGGACGACGCCGGCGACACCCATCAGTCGATGGAGATCGCCAAACGCATGCAGGCGTTCGCGGAACGCCACCACGTCACGCTCGACGCCGCGTGCCTCGACACCATCGCCAACGCCCAGCTCAATCTCGGCCTGTGCGCGGAAGCCGAAGCGACGCTGCGTCCGATCCTCGACGACGAACATCTCGAGTCGCGCCCGATCGAGGGCCTGGGCGAGGCACTCAACACGGCCGCGCGCGCGCAACGTCTCCAGGGACACATGACTGATGCGGGCGCGACCCTCGAGCGGTGTATCGAGCTCTGCGCGACGCGCGGGATCGCCGGCATCCGCGTCGAGGCGCTCGAGGAGCGCGCCCATCTCTACGCGGCCCAGGGCCTGTTTCAGCGCGCCTACGAGCAGTACATCGAGTTTCACGCCGAGGATGCGGCCCTGCGAGCAGCGCAGCGCGAAGCGAACGCGCGCACCCTGCAGGCGGTCTTCGAGACGACCGAGGCGCGGCGTGAGGGGGAACGGTTTCGCCAGCTGTCCCTGCGCGATGCGCTCACGGGATTGCGCAACCGTCGACACGTCGACACGGAGCTGCCGAGCCTGCTCTCACGCTCCCGAGAAGATGGCACACCACTGTCGATCGGCCTGGTGGACCTGGACAAGTTCAAATCCGTCAACGACCGGTTCTCGCATTCTGTCGGCGACGCAGTGCTCGTCCGCGTATCGGGCATACTCGCCGCCGCGACCGCGGAGTCCGGATGGGCCGCGCGGATGGGCGGCGAGGAGTTCCTGCTCGTCTTTCCTGCGGTGAGCGTCGACGAGGCCTTGCGACGCTGTGAGGATGTGCGTCACGCGATCGAGGTGGTCGACTGGGAAGGAGAGATGGCCGGCGAGGTCGTGACGGCGAGCATCGGCTTCACCGTGGTCCAGCCTGGACGGACCACCCAGGCCGCGCTGCTCGGCCAGGCTGACCGCAACCTGTACGCCGCGAAGGACCAGGGGAGGAATCGGGTAGTCTCAGACCTCGCGTAAAGCGGCTCTGCATGACCACTCTTCTGCTCGTTCACGCGCATCCCGACGATGAGTGCATCGCGACGGGCGGGGTCATCCTGCGTGCTCACCACGACGGTTTTCGCATCGTGCTGCTCACGGCAACCCGAGGCGAGGAGGGAGACATCCACAACATGGACGCAGCCTCGGTGCGCCCGCGGCTCGGCGAGGTCCGGACCGCGGAGCTCATGCGTTCCTGCGAGATCCTCGGCATCGACCGCCAGGAGTTCCTCGGGTATCGCGACTCCGGGATGGCCGGTGCGCCGAGCAACGACGACCCGTCCGCGTTCCACGCTGCGCCGCTGCACGAAACCGCCGAGCGAGTCGCCGCGGTGCTTCGCCAGGAGCGCCCGGATGTCGTCGTGACCTACACCGCGGACGGCACGTACTGGCACCCCGATCACATCAAGGCGCATCGCACGACGTTCGCCGCGCTGGACCTGGTGGCGGCCGAGGGTTGGGCGCCGGCGAAGTTCTACATGCACGCGGTGCCGCGGAGCGCCGTCGAGCGCATCGAGCAGCGGGCCCGCGACGCCGGCATCGAACTCCCGACCGAGGTGGGACAGATCGTGGGGATCCCGGACGACGAGATCACCACGGACGTCGACGTCTCGGCGTTTCTCGAACCCAAGCGCGCGGCCTTTCTCGCCCATCGGAGTCAGTACGAGCCGGACAGTCCCTTCTCGACGATCGCTGCGCAGATCTTCGAGGCGACGCTCGGAACCGAGCGATTCATCCTCGCGCGCGGTGGGCTCGGCGAGCCGCGACCGGAGCGCAGCCTGTTCGCCGGACTGTAGCGCGGCTCAGCGCGTCAGGGTCACCTTGGTGAGGCCGCTGGGAGCATCGGGATCGAGGTGGCGTGCGAGCGCGGCCGACAACGCGATCTGCTGGCCACGCACCGCGGCCACGACGGGTTGCAGCGCCTCGGGGACGGCTCGTGGAAGCGGGAGATCGGAACCCTTCTCCGGACTGATGGTGCTCACCGTGGCGCCGCGATCGCGCAGCACCGCGCACAACGCCTCGACGTCAGCCGCGGCAGGGCCCGGCGCCGAGAACGCCAGCACCGGCACATCGGGGGTGACGGCCGCGATCGGACCATGGCGAAGGTCTGCCGCTGAGAACGCCTCGGCGAAGATCGCCGACGTCTCGCGGATCTTCAACGCCGTTTCGCTCGCCGCGGCGAGCAGCGGACCCCGCGCCACCGTGAGCACGCGATCAGCGCCGTCGAGCCGTCGCGCAATCAGGTCGGCCCGATATCGATCATCGAGCACCTGACCGACCTGCCCCGGGAGCAGGGTGAGGTCGCGGTCGCTCCAGGGGAGCGGACCCATCGCGGCGGCAATCAGCGCCAGCGCCACCAGCGTGGCGGTGAACGTCTTGGTGGCGGGGACCGCGAGCTCGTCGCCGGCAGAGAGATCGATGATCACGTCGGCGGCGTCGCTGAGCGGGCTCGCGCTCGCGTTGACGATGGCGACGGTCCGCGCGCCGGTCGCACGCATGCGCTCCAGGACGCTGACCACTTCGGGGGTGCGACCCGACTGGCTGATCCCCACCGCCAGGTAACCGCGATGGTCGGCGGAGGATCGGTAGAGGGTGTGCAGGCTGGGTGATGCGAGCGCGACCGGACGGCCACTCGCCATCTCGAAGAGGTATCGCCCGTAGAGCGCTGCCGTGTCAGACGATCCACGCGCCAGCAGCACGGTCCCGCACAGGTGGTCAGGCAGCAACGCGCTGGTTTCGCTGGTGATGGTCTCGCGGCGCTGCAGCAGTCGATCGAGCACCACGGGCTGCTCTGCCATGTCCGCGGCCATCTTCTCGCCGTTCACGCGCCGCCCTCGGCCGATCCCTCATCCAGCCAGGCGCTGAGCCGCGCCTCCGCGTCAGCGGTCGCACCGGCGAGCTCGAGTCCGGCGAGCCCCGCGCCCACGACGGGGCGCGTCGTGCAGAGGCTGGTCCGGGCCTCCGGCGCCTCGGCACGGATGCCCGCGGCGATGAAGTCCAGCAGGATCGAGCGGCTCGAGGCGAGCACCGATCCGCCGAGCACGACATCGGCCGGGGAATCCTCCATCTGGAGCTGCCGCAGCGCGGCGATCGCGAGACGGGTCACCTCAGAGCCCTGCCTGCGCATGATCGCGAGCGCCGCTGCATCGCCGGCCTCGGCGGCCGTGACCACCAGTCGAGGCAGCTCGATGAGCCGGGCGGCGTCGAGGAAGCCCTGGTGGATCGCGACCGCCACCTCGAGCGCCGTCGCATACCCGAAATAGCCGGCCACGGCGCTCGCCAGCGTCGTCCGCGGGCTCCGACCATCCTCGCTGCGCACCCCGACCCCAAGCGCCGCCATGCCGATGTCGGGGCCGCCGCCCCAGTCGCCGGTGATACCGCCCAGCGCCGGGAACCAGGCACGACGCCCCGAGGGAGACATGCCGACGCAGTTCACCCCGGCGCCGACAGTGACGGCCACTCCGTGCCCCGACCCGGTCGCCGCCCAGAGCACCGCAAAGACGTCATTGGCAACGTGGTTCTGCTCCGCCCACCCCTGTGCGCTCACCGCGTCGGCGAGAGCCGCCTCCTCGGCAGGCAGGTCGGCGCCGGCCATGAACACCGCAGCGACCGCCGCCTTGCTGCCGTTCCGCGCCGGCAGTCCGGCCGCCAGCCACGCTCGATCCACCAGGCCGTCGACCACCTGAATCGCGGGCTCGAGCCCCAGCTGGTGCGGTGAGGACCCGGCGCCACGCACAGAGGCGAGCACGGTTCCGTCGTCACGAAGCAGCAGAACGTCGGTCTTGGAGTTGCCTCCGTCGATCGCGATGATCAGGTCGTGTTCGGTCATGCGAAAGCCGGCAGGAACCTGCGGTTGGCTTCGAGCAGATCGTTCAGCAACTGCTCGGCCAGTGCACTCTGTCCGATGAGCGGATGCGTGAGCAGCGCCCGAAAGGCGACATCGCGGTCGCCGCTGACGGCCGCTGCGGCGGTCAGCGACTCATACGCCGCAGCGTGCGCGACCAGGCCCGCCTGGTGCGGCGGGAGCGGCGGGACCGGAAGTGGCACGGCCCCGGCGCGAGCAACCTGCGCGGGCACCTCGATCACGGCGTCGTTGGGAAGCTCGGGGATGATTCCGTTGTTGCGGACATCAACGACCTGAACCTCGGCGCCGTCGCCGAAGAGGGCGAGCAACAGGTTGATCGCCGCTTCGCTGTAGTAGGCGCCGCCTCGCTGCATGAGCAGGTCCGGCTTGTCGTGCAATCGGGGGTCGCGGTACAGCGTCAGCAGTTGCCGCTCGACGTCCATGACCTCTTCGGCACGGCTGCGCGACTCGAGCAGCTCCTGGACCACCAGGTCGTGCTGATAGTAGTAGCGCAGGTAGTACGAGGGCACGGCGCCGAGGTTGTCGATGATCGATCGCGGCAGCTCCACGTGGGCGGCGATCTCGTCGCCACGGCTGCGCAGCAGCGCCGGCAACACGTCGACGTCGTCGACGGATACCGAACGGATCCACGTGAGGTGATTCAACCCCGCATGTCCGAGTTGCACGGATTCAGGGGCGACGCCCAACCACCCGGCGAACATCCGTTGGAAGCCGATCGCAACATTGCAGAGCCCGAGCGCGCGATGACCGTGGTCGAGCAGCGCGCGCGTGACGATGCCCACCGGGTTGGTGAAGTCGACGATCCACGCGTCGTCGGCTCCCAGGTGGCGCACGCGTTCGGCGATCTCGAGGACGACGGGCACGGTGCGCAGCGCCTTGGCGAATCCGCCGGCCCCGGTCGTCTCCTGACCGACGCATCCGCATCGCAGCGGGATGGTCTCGTCGGTGTGGCGCGCGGCCTGGCCACCCACGCGGATCTGGAGCAGCACGGCGGACGCCCCCTCGACCGCGGCATCAAGGTCGTCGGTGAGCGTGAGCCGTCCCGAATACCCGTGGGCGCGTGCGATCCGCTGCGCGGCACCGCCGACGACCGCGAGCCGCTCCTCGTCGGTGTCCTGCAGCACCAGTTCATCGACCCCGAGGCTCTCGCCGACGCGACCGAACCCGTCGACCAGCTCGGGGCTGTAGGTGCTCCCCCCGCCGACGACCGCTATCTTCATGCGCTCCTGTCGACCGGGGTGTCCTCGCCGCGGCGCTGTTCACGAACTTTCATCAGGTCGATCGCCGACCGCGCGATCGGCGTGTCGGACCCGAAGATGCGGTCGAAGGCGAGGCGCAGACCCGTGGTGCTACAACCCGCGATGACCGCGTCGACTCCGAGCGTTGACACCTCGAGGCGCGGCGAGAAGGGCGAGATCGATGCGAGCGCCTCCCTGACAGGCCTGAGGAGGAGGTCACCGCCCCCCGTGCCGATCCCGCCTCCAAGGACGACCAGCTCCGGATCGAGCACCGCCGCGACCGCCGCGATCGCGTGAGCGAGGCGGCGGGCTTCGATGCGCACCACGCGGTCGGCGATCGGATCACCGTGACGGGCGGCGTCGAAGATCGCCGCCACCGAGCTTGCCGAGCTCATGCCCAGCTCGCGTGCGAGCGTCACGATCGCGGCTGACCCGACGAGGCTCTCGTACGCGCCGGTTCCCCAGGTGGCGCGATGACCCGGGCGAACCTCCGCATCGATATCCAGGCGCAGAAACCCGATCTCCCCGGCGAGACCCGCCGCGCCGCGACGGAGGGCCCCGTCCACGAAGACGCCGGTGCCGACTCCGGTGCCGACCGAGAGCAGCACGAAGTCCTCGCTGTCCGCCGCGACGCCATGGACGTGCTCCCCGACCGCCGCCATGTTGACGTCGTTCTCGAAGACGACCGGTGCGACCAGGGCCTCACGGATGGCCGGGATCACCTTGGGGCTCTCCCAACCCGCGAGCTGCGGGGCCAGGGACAGGTGGTCAGCGCCGCGACGAAGCACCCCCGGCGTCCCGACCACGACCTGGTTGATCTCGTCGAGCGAAATGCCCGCCTCGCCGGTCAGCGTTTCCGCCGCCTGGCGCAGCTGTGAGATCACCGCTTTGGCGGTGCTCCGCGGCGTGCGCACGGCGCAGCGGCCGACGACCGCTCCGGTGAGATCGACGAGCGCGGCTCGCACCCACACACGGCCCACGTCGAGGCTCAGCACCCACCCGGCACGCGGATTGACGTCGTACAGCTGCGCGCTCGGGCCGGGCAGCCCGCTGGTCCGCCCGACCCGCCTCAGCAGGCCGAGGTTGACGAGCTGCCCCAGAACCTCGGCGACCGTCGGCTTCGACAGGCCGGTGCTCCGGACCACGTGAGGCGCGGCGACGGGTCCGCCGGTGTGCACCAGATCAAAGGTGGTGCGCAGGTTGATGGCGCGAAGCAGACTGGGCTTCGCAGCTTCCGGAGCCGGCATCGCGTGGGTCTCCCGACGAAGGTTAGTAAAGTTGGTTGTCTTCAACATCCTGCCCGACGGCCGTTACGGAGTGCTCGGGTCGTCGTCGATCTGCCACGCAAACGCCATCGGGGTGGCAGCGGTGAGGTCGATCGCAGGCTCGTCGGTCGACCACGACTGCACGTTGTCCCGGTACATGGAGGTGGCGCTGTTGAACTGGGCGAACCTGTCGCCGCCGCTGCCAGGGCACGTGCGCATGCCCGCCACCACCCCGGTCGCAGCGAAGGAGTTCGGGCCCTCCACGGCGGCGCCGGCGAGCACCGGAGGTGTCCCGTTGAGCGATCCCGCCAGGTTGGCGACCTGGTGCTGCATGCACTCGGGGAACGTGCTGCCGTCGCCGACGATCAGTGACGTGCCCCACGCGTTGGCGCCGAGGATGTTGGCGAGCCAGCGCGAGTCGTACTGCGCAAAGGCTGCGCTGCCGGTGAGCTGATCGTATTCGGAGGCCATGACCACCAGGCCCGCGCCGTGCGTGGTCGTGTCGAACGTGTTCCAGGGGAATCCGAACCCGAACGGATCCGCGCCGCTCTGGCTGAGGGCCTGATCGAGCTGCTTGGCCAGGTCGGAGAGGAGCTGCGCTCCGGTCACCTCGACGCTCGGATCACCGGCGTGCTCGATGGCCCGGAAGAGCTCGAAGTGCGCGAGGCCGCTGACGTCATACAGGTTGAGCGAGTCCGCCGCGTCGTACGGTCCGGTGATGTACGCATGCGCCCAGTGCGCCGCCTGGCGCAGGTAGTACATCGGGTCGGTGGTGGGGACCTCGGTCGGTGCGGGACCCGCGGACAGCGCGTCGTACAGCTCCGTGGCTCCCCACTCGAGGTCGTCGCGCCATTCCTTTTCAGGGTAGAACCCGTATGGCACTGCGGTCTGGAGACGTCTCGGGTGGGTATCCGCAAGAGCGAAGACGTCCTCCCCATCCTTGAGACACGCCGTCGCCTGGGCGGGCTCGGTCACCCGGTCCAGCTGATAGCAGAGTGCGAAGGCCGCGGCGAGACGACCGGCGAGATTGGGGCTGATCAGCGATCCTGGCGGCGCCGCGCGGAAGACAGGACGGTTGCGGATATATCGATCGGCCGGATTGCGTCCGCCATAGGTGTCATCAACCTGGGGTAGCCGCCAGATGTCGTGGTCACTGACGGTCTGGCCGTTGCCTGCGCCGATGCCAACCTGGAGGTAGAGCGTTTTGGTGCTGTCGTTCCACATGTGCTCGAGCAAGCTGAGGCCGAAGGCCGCCTCGGCGCTGTAGTTGGCGGTTGCCGACCCGGGACCGAGCTGGCTGGGAAAGTCGCGGACGTCGGTTTCCATCATGCCGACGACGTAGCTGGTCGTTTCGGTGAACTTCAGGTAATCACCCGCATCCCACCACCCGCCGGACGCGTCGATGCTAACGCCAAGCGCGGTGAGGTCACCCTTGAAGTTGCCGTTGCCGTTGACGTCGGGAATGAGATAGGTCATCGCGTTCGCATCGTTGAGGTGCCCTGGGGCCCGTCGCAGTGCGGATGGGATGAAATTGGCACCGTCGCGCTCGTTCTGGTAGAAGGCCAGGGAGTTGGCCATCGCGGCTGCGTAGAGGTGCGCAGCACTGTCGATGCGAAACGCTGGTGAGCGCACTTGCATCGACCCGTCGCTGACGACGATTCGATAGGAGCCGGTGCGGTGAACCGTGTCGAAGTCGAGAGCGTACACGTGGCTGTACGTGCTGCTCCACGATCCCTGGTCGGCGCCGATGCCCGACGCATACGCGACCACTCCATGCGAGTCCACGACGCGGAATGCCGCGCCGGGCACCGCCCCCGTGGTCATCAGATACGCACGCTTTGTCGCGTCGGTCGCATAGCCGATCTGGTCGACCCGAACCTGCGCGTGCAGCGCCGGAGCCGCCTGGGCGCCGCTCGCGGGCAACATCGCCGCCACCGTCACGAGCACCCAGGCGGCCGCCGGCAGGCGATGCCGGATGACGAAGCCCCGGCGTGGCGGGCGCTCGGGTTTCGCTGTCATGGTTAGGAATTCTTCCTATCAGCTGTGGGAATGTCAAGCTCGGGTGCCGTCTGGAACTCGAGATCTTCGGCTGACGCTCGGGGCAGCGGCATTGGCACAAGGGTTGACCACCGGCCCGATGTTAAGGTAGCTTTCCTGTAAATTACCGGCCGCGGATCACTTCTCACCCAGCATGCGGTGACAGCGAGGCTTCGGAGGAACCCGGATGGTATGGACGTGGCGACCGCACAGCAACCCGGATGGGAGGTCGATGCGACGGTGGCGGCCGATCACCCTCATGGCCGCCGCAGGCGTGCTGGTGGCCGCGTGCGGTTCGGCGACGACGAGTGGCGGGGGCACGGGCAACAGCGGCAAGGTGGGCGGCAAGCTGCTCATCGACAATGAGAGCGGCAGCACCTGGACGTGTCAGTTCAATCCCTTCAATCCTTCGGTGAACATCACGTCGATCGGGTTCGTGTACGAGCCCCTCGAGTTCGTCAACATTCTCCAGACCAACGCCGACGGCACCCCCAAGGTGCTGCCGTGGCTGGCGACGGGATCGAGTTGGAGCAACGGCTTCACCACCCTGACCATGACGATCAGAGGTGGCGTGAAATGGAGTGACGGATCCCCCTTCAGCGCCAACGACGTGCTCTACACCTTCGATGCCCTGAAGGCCGACTCGGCGCTCGATCTCAATGCGCTCTGGGCAGCGGACAAGGGTCCGCTAACCAGCGTCGTGCTCGAGGGCAGCAACCAGGTCGTCTTCACGTTCAACGCTGCCGCGCAGTCGTACTTCTACTACGTCGCGGACCAGACCCCGATCATTCCCCAGCACATCTGGAGCAGTCTCGACCAGAGCAAGCTCGACACCTATGCCGACACGAGCCCGATCGGTACCGGCCCGTACCTCATGTCGAACTGCTCGCAGAACAACATCAAGTACCTGCGCAACACCAGCTACTGGCAGAGCAAGCCGGGGCATCCGGTTCCTCAGGTGGCCGAGCTGGATTACCCCGCGTTCCTCAGCAACACAACCGCCAACCTCTACCTGGCACAGGGCCAGGCGCAGTGGGGCGCGCAGTACATCCCCAACATCCAGTCGTACTACATCAGCAAGAACCCGTCGACACGCCACTACTGGTTCCCGCCGACGCTCAACGTGTCGCTCTTCCCGAATCTCACCAACCCGCTGCTCGGCAACCTCGCCGTCCGCCAGGCGATCGCCATGGCCATCGACCGCTCGCAGGTCTCGCAACGCGGGGAAAGCGGGTACGAGCCGGCCGCGAACCAGACCGGGATCGTTCTTCCAACCTACAAGGCGTGGTACGACAAGTCGCTCGACACGCTGACCTATGACCCCACCAAGGCGGCGCAGACCCTGCAGGGCGCAGGGTTCACCAAGGGGTCGGACGGCATCTACGCGAACGCCCAGGGTCAGAAGCTTTCATTCACCATCAAGTCGATCAGTGGCTACACGGACTGGGACGCGTCGCTGCAGGTGATCACGCAGGAGCTCAAGGCGGTGGGCATCCAGGTGACCGTCGAGGACGAGACCAGCGCCCCGTACACCAGCGACACGCAGGGCGGGAACTTCCAGCTCGCCTACGGGGAGATGCCGGTTGCCGGCCCGGGACCGTACTACGAGCTCCGCCCCATGCTCTTCAGCGGCAGCATCGGCTCGACCAACTACGAACGCTATTCGTCGAGCGCGACCGACGCCCTCTTCAACAAATACTCGGGCTCAACCCCGGCGGAGCAGCTCCAGATCATTCATCAGGTCTCTGCGGTCATGGCCCAGGACCTGCCGGTGATTCCCGTCACCGAGGGCGTCGACTGGTATCAGTACGACACGACCGGCTTCGGCGGGTGGCCGACCCCGTCCAATCCGTATGCACAGCCTCCGGTGTGGGCGACGCCCGACAACGGGGTGGTGCTCACGCGCCTCTATCCGGTGAGCTAGCGTAGTCCCCATGCGCAGGGTCAGGGCGCGGCCGGCGCGGCGGTGAGGTACATCACCCGCCGCGCCGGCCTGTTCGTCATCACGCTCTGGGCGGCACTCACGGTCAACTTCATCATTCCTCGCGTGATGCCGGGCAATGAGGCGACCGCCGTCCTCGCGACATTCCGGGGCGTCAATCCGGCGGCGCTGCACGCGCTGCAGATCGAGTTCGGTGTCAACGTCCATCAGAACCTGCTCGTGACGTATCTGCAGTACATGGCGAACTGCTTCACCGGCCAGTTCGGCCTCACCGCGCAACGGGTGCCGGTCCTGACCGAGATCATGGGCAAGCTCCCCTGGACGCTCGCGCTCGTGGGGGTGACGACGGTCATCGCCTTCGCGATCGGGACGCTGGTGGGCGTGGTGAGCGCGTGGCGGCGGGGCGGCAGGCTCGACGGGATCCTTCCTCCGCTGCTCTTCATCGTGGCCACGTTTCCCGTTTTCTTTGTGGGCCTGCTTCTGCTCTATGCCTTCGCGGTCACGCTCAACTGGCTTCCGCTGAGCTCCAACTACAGCATCGGCGCCACCCCATCTCTGTCGCTCTCGTTCGCCGGAGACGTGCTGACCCACGCCCTGCTCCCCGGCCTCAGCCTGGTCATCGTGACCTCGGGACTCTGGATCTACTCGATGCGCAACAACATGATCACCACCCTGGCCGAGGACTACGTGAAGATGGGCCGTGCCAAAGGGCTTCCGAGCTGGCGGATCATGACCGACTACGCCGCTCGCAACGCGGTCCTGCCCAACCTGACGGGATTCGCGATGCAGTTGGGCTACGTGCTCGGCGGCTCGATCCTCGTCGAGTACACGTTCTCCTATCCGGGCCTGGGGTACCTCTTCTACACCAGCACCACCGACCACGATCTGCCCCTGATGCAGGCGCTGTTCCTCGTCTACACGCTGGCGGTGCTCGTCTGCGTGCTGCTCGCGGACCTGCTCACGGCCGGGCTGGACCCGCGCACCCGCGATGCGTGAGGAAGCGCCCGCGTGAGCACCGCCGCGATCACCTCCGAAGCGGGACCGGTCGAAACGGTCGTCTCGACCCGAGAGCAGGGCTCGCCGGCGCGTTTCGCGCAGGCGCTCCTGCGCAACCGGAAGGCCACGGCGGGCAGCGTGATCCTGCTGCTCATGGTATTCGTCGCAGTGTTTCCCGGACTCATCGGACGTGACGATCCGCAGGCGGCCATCTACGGACAGGATCTCGGTCCGTCGTGGCAGCACCTGCTCGGCACGACGCAGCTCGGTCAGGACGTGTTCTCCCAGCTCGTCTGGGGCACCCGGCTCACGCTCATCGTCACGGTCGTGGTGAGCGCGATCGCCACGGTCATCTCCATGATCATCGGCGTCACCGCGGCGTACGTTGGCGGCCTGACCGATCGGTCGCTCTCGCTGCTCACCGACATATTCCTCATCCTTCCCACCCTGCCGCTCCTGATCGTGCTCGCGTCGTACCTTCCTCCCGGGACGGTCACGATGATCGTGGTGCTGACGCTCACCAGCTGGGCTTTCCAGGCGCGCCAGCTGCGATCCCAGGGACTGTCACTGCGCGCCCGTGATTTCCTCGCCGCCGCCCGAGTGCGGGGTGAGCGCACCTCCTACATCATCCTTGTCGAGATCATCCCGACGATGACTTCGCTGATCGTCGCATCGTTCCTCGGGCTTTCCGTGTTTGTCGTCGGCTTCGCGGCCGGCCTGCAGTTCCTCGGACTTGGCAACAGCACCGAGCTCACCTGGGGGACGATGCTCTACTACGCGCAGCAGGGTGGCGCGCTCGAAGCCGGCAACGCGTGGTGGGCGCTGGCGCCGGGAGCAGCCGTCGCACTTCTCGGCGCCGGCTTTGCGCTGGTCAACTATGCGTTCGATGAGATCGGCAATCCGGCGCTCCGGCCGGTGAGAAAACGACGTGCCAGAACCGCTGCTTGAGGTCGACGACCTCTCGGTCTCCTACTTCACGGATGCGGCGGACATCGGCGCGGTGGAGCGGGTCAGCCTGACGCTGCGCGCGGGCGAGTTCCTCGGAATCGTCGGCGAGTCCGGCTGCGGTAAGTCAACCCTGCTGTTCGCCATCGCCCAGCTGCTCTCGCCACCCGCCGAGATCACCTCGGGCCGGGTCGTGTTCCGCGGTCAGGACCTGGTGCGACTCTCCGATGGCGAGCTACGGCACGTGCGCTGGCGCGACTACTCCGTGGTGATGCAGAGCGCGATGAACGCGCTCAATCCGATGAAGAGCATCGGCGCGCAGTTCAAGGACACGATGCGAGCCCACGAACGGTGGTCTGCCGACGCGATCCGCTCTCGCTCGGCTGAGGTGTTGCACCTCGTTGGAATCGACGGCGCCCACCTCGACAGCTACCCACACCAGCTGAGTGGCGGGATGCGTCAGCGAGCGATGATCGCGATGGCGCTGCTGTTCACGCCGCAGCTGGTGATCATGGATGAGCCGACATCCGCGCTCGACGTGGTGGCGCAGCGCTCGCTGATGACCCAGATCAAGGAACTCCAGAAGCAGTTCGGCTTCGCCGTGCTCTTCGTGACCCACGACATGTCGTTGATCGCCCACTACTCTGACCGGGTCATGGTGATGTACGCCGGACAGGTGGCCGAGATCGGCGAGACGAGTTCGATCTTCGAGCGACCACTGCACCCGTACAGCCAGGGTCTCCTCGAGGCGTTTCCGTCGGTTCGCGGTCCGCGCCGGCCGCTTGCCGGTATTCCCGGCAGCCCTCCCGACCTGGGACGGCCACCATCGGGCTGCCGCTTCCACCCGCGCTGCACCCAGGCGATGGCGCGGTGCACGAACGTGAAACCCGAGCTCTACGAGGTCGACGAGACGCAGGTGCGGTGCCTCCTCTATGCGGAAGCTCCGCGAAGCCTGTCTGAGCGAGGAGCAGCACACTGAACGCCGACCGCGAAGTCGATGGCGCGCTCCTGCGCACGACCGGGCTCACCAGGCACTTCCGGCTCGGAGGGTTGCTCTCCCGGCGGATGCTGCATGCCGTCGACGACCTGGACCTGGTGATCAACGATCGCGAGATCGTCGCCCTGGTCGGGGAAAGCGGCAGCGGCAAGACGACCGTTGCCCGTCTCCTGGCGAGGATCTACCCGCCGACGCGAGGTGAGATCCTCTACCGCGGTCGCTCGATCGGCGGCCTCCGCTCCCGGAAGGACGTGCTCTGGTACCGCGGCGAGGTGCCGATGGTCTTCCAGGACCCCTACAGCGCGATGAACCCGGTGTTCCGGGTTTCCCACGGTGTCATGCGCAACCTCAAGTTGCACCGGCCAGAGCTCGAACGCGCGCAGCGCCACGAGGAGGCTATGCGGGTTTTTGACATTGTTGGACTCAACCCGGCCGGGGAGATGCTGCGAAAATTTCCCTACGAGATGAGTGGAGGCCAGCGGCAGCGCGTTGGTTTCGCTCAGGCGCTGGCGGTGCGCCCCAGGCTGATCCTCGCCGACGAACCGGTGTCGATGCTCGATGTGTCAATCCGCGCCGGGATTCTCAACATGATGGCGAGCCTGCGAGCGGATGAAGGCGCGTCGATCCTCTACATAACGCACGATATCGCGAGCGCGAGATACGTGGCCGATCGCATCGTCGTCATGTACGCCGGTCACGCGGTCGAGCAGGGACCCACCGATGTGGTGCTCTCGCGCCCCAGGCACCCCTACACACAGCTGCTCCTCTCGGCGGTCCCCGACCCTCGCGAGAAGCTGGTGCCGGTATCGGCGGACAGTGGCGAACCTCCGCGGGTCATCGATCCGGGTGAAGGCTGCCCCTTCCGGCAGCGATGCCCCTATGCCATCGACGAGTGCGGGCGGATCACTCCGCTCCTCCGACCGATGGGCCCCGCACACGCCGCCGCCTGCCACGTTGCGGTACCCGACGCACCGGATCGTGAGGCGGCGGCGGCCGACCCGCCTGCCATCGCGGTGCACCGGCACGGTCTGATCTGACCTCTCGGCGAGCGGATCACAGGAGCGCCGGCTCGGGCTTGGCTCCGATGCCGACGGGAAGCCACCCGCGCAGCCGGCAACCGTGGCCGACCGCGGAGTCGATGTCGAGATGCCCATCGAGCGCGTCGAGCCGATCGGCCACGTTGGTGAGCCCCGATCCCCGACGCACGGACGCCACCTCGAAGCCGCAACCATCATCATCGACCTCGAAGCGCAGCACTCCGTCAGATTCGTTGAGCCGGACCGTCGCCTGTGTCGCGCCGGCGTACTTCTGCACGTTCTGCAACGCCTCGAGGACGCAGAAGTACACGGCGGCCTCCTGCTCCTGCGGGTGCCGGTCGATCGTTCCCGCCCTCACGACCACGGGAATGGTCGCCTTGCGGGCCTGCGCCTGCAGCGCTTCCGCGAGTTCCCGCTCGGCCAGGATGGGTGGATAGATGCCGCGGGCCAGGTCTCGCAGGTTCTCGAGCGCCTCGTCCGCCTCGGCCTTGAGCTGCTGCAGCATGGCTCGCGCCTTGTCCTCGTTCCGGTCCACGAGCATTTCCGCGAGCCCCACCTTGACCTTGAGCGCGACCAGGTGCTGCTGGGCGCCATCGTGCAGGTTGCGCTCCAGCCGCCTGCGCTCCTCGTCCTGGGCGGCAACCAGACGCTGACGCGAGGCGCGCAGCTCATCGACGCGCTGCAGCAGCTCAGCGGTGAGGCCCACGTTCTTGAGCACCAGTCCCGCCTGGTGCGCGAGGTCCTCGAGCAGCTTCTGCTCGATCGGCGTGAGCGATTCACCGCGGCGCTTGGTGATGGTCAGCGCTCCGAGGAGGTCACCCTGGTGCAGCACCGGCACGGCACGCTGCACGCCGTCGATCTCGGGAAGCCCCAACCCCACGAGCGACACCACACTCTGTCCGTTCGACGTCTCCGGGTACGTCGCCGCCGGACGCAGTTGGTCGCCCGAACGCAGCCAGACGGTTGCCGCGGCGGCGGATGTTCCCTCCTGCAGGACGCGCGCCATGCGGGGCAGCACCTCCTCCGCGGCGTAGGTCTCGGCGACGCGTTCCGAGAACTCACTGAGCACCTCGTACGGTGTCGCGCGTTTGCCGTAGACGAGCCGGTTAGCGATGTGCTGCAGGCGCGAGCGCACCGGTTGAAAGCCGACCGCGACGATCGCGGTGGCAAGGATCGAGAGTCCGAGGTTCGGCCTGCCGCCGCTCCCCACCAGTGTTCCGATGCCCACTGCGATGCCCACGTAGACGCCGGTGATCAGCGCGGCGAGCGCGCCGTACACGATGGTGCGGCTGATCACGACATCGATGCCGTACAGGCGGTACTTGAGGATCGCGATGCCGCATGCGACCGGGATGGCGACACCGATGCCGACCTCGAGGACGGCATTCGACAACGGCGCCGAATACTGTGAGGCGAAACCGAAAGGGAAGGTGACCGCATACGCCACCAGCGTGGCAACCACCGCGAACGCAAACCACTTGATCTGCTGCCGCTCATCGCCGGCAGACCGGCGGTAGCGAAGCACGATGCTGGCGCCAGCAGCGAGGAGAACCAGCAGGCCGGCCGGCCACGTCACCCAGAGCCAGCCGAGCACGGGACCGCTCCCCTTGATCCCGGTCGGATTGGGGATGGATCTGACGTTCGGCGCTATGGAGATGGGCGCGTCGTACAGGATCGTCCCGAGCAGCAGCAGCGCGGTGAGCAGCAGCGCCGTCCCCGCCAGAAGTCGCCAGCGCCGACTGAGCAGTCGTCCGGTGGGAAAGAGCAGGAGGATGAAGAGGAACGCGCCGGTCGGGAAAACCAGGGTGATGATCCAGTTCGAGATCCAGGTCACCCATTGCAGTCCCGGCAGCCCCGGGGCCCCGAGGAGCCCCCGCAAGGCGTACTCGCCGGAGGCCGCATGGAGCGACCCCAAAACTGCGGCGCCTAGGAACAGCCAGCCGAGAGGGTTTTTCCGCTCGCGCGACGCCACGATGACACCCACCGGAAGGATGCCCAGCTGGATCACGAGATCGGGACCGAACGGGCTGGTGAGCACGTTGAGGTCGCGGTTGAGATAGGCGAGGACCCACGCCGCCACCGCCAGCGCCAGCGATGTCAACGCGAGGGTCAGAGCGAGGACGATTGCAGTTCGCGGCTTCATCTGCTGCGTATTCTCAGACGCTGGAGGCGCGTCCAAAATGGTGCCTGCACTTCCCGGCCGGGGAGGCTGGCCACACTCGCCCGGCTGCGCTCGTGGTCTAGCGCCTGCCCCCGGCGGGATTCGGGGCACCGCGAGCGTGGCTGGAACTGGCCAGGTCCGCAGGCGTAGACTGCGATTCCCATGCCGGTGAATCGGGGGCCGAGCTTCGCCCGCTACAACTCCGCAATCGCTGCGGCAGCCGCGCTCGAGGCTGCCAAGGCCGACAAGGCGAGGAAGGAGCGCGAGCGCGCCGCGGAGCTTGGGCAGTCGGAGACATATCGACCGCCGGCGAGCCTTCCTGAGCATCGCCAGGACGTCGCCTGAGGGTCGGTCGCCGAGCGCGAGCGCCCGGGTGCGTATTCACTGCGTGGTGGGGTTGTTGACGGCATCCAGCCCACACCTGGGCCCGTCCGACGCCCGCCAGGCGATCGGGGACTGAGGCTGGCGGATCATTCAACGTGAGGAGAGAGCGTTCGACGCATTTGCGCCGCTGTAACCCTTGGCCACGGTTCCCGTTCAGTGGGTACGGCAGACATGAAACTCACAACCACCATCGGCACGACCATCGCCGCCATTGGCCTCGCAGCATGTGGCTCGACAGTCACGCCGACTTCGCGGCCCGCGACGCCCTCGCCGTCCGCAGTCCTGACCCCCACCGCAACGCCCGTGCTGACACCCAGCGCAACGCCGACCACGACACCGGTCGCAACGCCCACCCCGACGCCGGGTGTCACCGTGACCGTCACGTGCTCGAACATACCGACCTTCTGGCCTTACCCAGCGGCGCCTTCTCCCGATCCCCCGAACGCCGTCTTGGGCAACGCCACACTCCACGGCGTGAAGGTCGGCGACTCGCTGAGCCTTGGCATTGGCGATACGACCCTCATCACCTCAGACCCGTTCTCGGGCATCGGTGCATTCAACCAGGCAACGTGGGATTGGGTGGAATCTACCCCGGCCCAGGTTGAGGTGGCCCACGGGACGCTCACCATTCCGGCGTGTCCACCGAGCGTTCGTGTCACCGCGTGCGATCACGCGGGTACCGCGAGCGGCGGCGCAATCTCCTGGTCAGAACCCGGTTACTCGGCGCTCACGGTCACCGGCCCAGCACCGTCCACCTACCATTTCACGCTTTCTGCAAGTGCCGGCCAATACGGTCCGCTGACCGCAGGCGCTTACAGCTACACGTTCAATGCGTACAAAGCATCAGTTGGCGGCACGTTCGCAATCCCGGCCTGCGCAGGGATGACGACCGGATGACCGCACTCTCACCACCAGCCGGTCCTGCTGTCTCTGTTCCCTCCGAAGATCGCGGGAACCACCGTCATGGGTTGATCGCCACCTTGCCTTTAGCCCTCCTCTTGGCCGCATGTGCCGCTGCCGCCCCAGCCACCACGCCAACCCCAACCGCCACGGCGACCCCAACGGTTGTCCCAACCCTGAGCCCGACTGCGATTCCGACTCCAGCTCCTGAGCCTCCTTTGGCCCTCTTCTACACAGACAGGGGCGCGATTGAAGTAGTAAACGGCCAGGGGGTGGAACAGTGGGGACTGACCAATGCACAGGAGGGGAAGTTATTTGGTCTGACACCTCAGCAAGCCAGCAAGTACAACCTCGGACCCATTTCCGGGAATTCCAACCTCTTCTTCTTCTATCAAGCCACGCCGACCAGTACCAACCATGTGGTTGTCCTCTCCCGAAGCGGCAAGCTGCTCGGCACCGGGACTGCTCCCGCCCTCGTCAGCGCCGGTGACGCCAGCTACTCCCCAGACACCTTTGAAGTCTCGCCCATCGGAACCGAGTGGGCCTGGCCCGTCGATCAGACTCCCGCTGCGGCCGGCCAACATCACGGGGTAGTCGAAGTCGGCGGCCTCGGGAAAGCAAATCGAATTGTCTACCGCTGGGTCGCGCCGGTTGGCTTTACGGAACTGTTGGACGGCTGGACGAATACGGGCCTCATCATGCAGCGGACCCCGGTAGGGGGGCCCTTCCCCTGCGGCGGCAACGACAACTCTGGCTACGCCTGGTTCGCTATCAACCCCAGCACTGGCACCCTCACCGATCTCGTGAGCGGTAATGAGCACCTCATGGACACCCTCGGCGCCGGCGGGGCGGCCGGCAGTGGCGTGATTGTCGCGAGCTTGCTGAATGATGCCCATTCCGTCCTCATCCACGGTGTGAAATATTCGGAGAGCAAGTCCATCGTCGCAGTGGCCGGCATCAGTCCCGACGGGGCTCACGTTGCCGTCGATCGCGAGAGCTTCAACCCCTGTGGGGGCGGCAATATTCCTCAAACCTCTATCGAAATCGTGACCCTGGCCAACCAAAGCCATGTCGATCTCGCAAACCTCCAACTTGCAAGCTGGTGGGATGACAATGACATCGTCGCCGACGCCAACGGCGGCTTGTGGATCTACACCTTGCAGGGCAAGGCAGTAAACAAGATCCCCGTCAGCACGCAATGGCTCTATCAAGGTCCGTTGTCATGAAGATTCGAAAACGTCGACATACCAACAACCCCGATCGCTTCCTCGCCACTGGTTGCCCTAGCGGGATCGCGAACGCGTGGGTCGCTAACCCAAACGAAGAGACAATGGGACGAGGTAGACATGAAACTCACAACCATCATGGGCGCGACAATCGCCGCGTTTGGCCTCGCGGCATGTAGCTCATCGGTCACGCCGACTGAGCGGCCAGCGACGCCGACTGTTGTGCCGTCATCTACCGCGACACCCACGCCAACTCCGACCGCTACGCCCACGGCGTCCGCCACGCCCACGCCGTCTGCAATGCCTGTGCCTGGTGACGCCCTCGCTGTGGTTGGATCTGAAAATGTCGGGATTGGGCCCTATACGCTCGGGTTGGTCAACACCCAGGGTGTCGTGGTCGCTGCGGTGACGGCCAACACCCCTAGCGTCTTAAACGGTGGCGTGGCGATTACCAGCACCTCGGACAACCGACTCTATTACGAGAACGGTAACACCGACATCGACTACCTGACGGCAACCGGACAGCACGGGCTTGCCTTCACGGTCAAGCGTCCGAGTGATGCGGTGGTGGCTTTTGCGGTCAGCCCCGACGACACCCGGGTGGCGGTGGCGGTGCTCTCCAACTTCTTTGGAATCTCGCCGCCGTACACCTCGCACATGTATCTGATGGCAAAGGGTGGAGGGACCCAGCAGACCCTTTTTGACGGGTCGGGGACCAGCAGCACGGCACCCTTGACCTGGCCGGTGGGATGGGACGGCGACAAACTGATCGTGGCCCAGACACTGCCGACCGACTTCACTGGTCTGGGCATAGGAACCAACCCGTGCTCGCTGGGCGTGGATTGCTCCTCCCAATTGCGGACGTTCGATCCGGCTGACAGGAAGTTCGGGACCCCACTCTGTATTGGAGACGACGCCATGCAGACCATCGGGATTCCCAACGCTGCCGGAATTGGCTGTGTGCCTTCCTACGGTGGGGCAACGCCTCAGGAGTTGCGCTCCTTTTCCTGGTCCGGAGCGATCACAAATTTCGGAACGGACCTCAACGGCTCTTGCATGCTGTCGCCACTGGGAGACGTGATGGCGTGTCCTTCAGACCTTTATGAGGACGCAACCGGAGAGCACAACGCTCTTGGCCAAGCATTTCGCGCCGGCGGGGTGGCGATGACGGTCTCCGATCCGGCCGACTTCCAGTTCATCGGGTGGTTGGATGAGCAGAACGTTGTGATCAGCACGGGTGGGAGCATCGCTCAGGGTGGGGAATTTGGTGGGTTGGCGGTGGAGAACATCCTGACCGGCGTACGGATTCCGGTCACACTCGCGGTTAGTCCCAATCCATACAGCGTGCGCTGGCAAGTCAT
This sequence comes from Candidatus Dormiibacterota bacterium, assembly GCA_963799005.1. GTDB lineage: Bacteria > Chloroflexota > Dormibacteria > Aeolococcales > Aeolococcaceae > Palsa-851. Next base: position 102,104 of record CAWCVK010000001.1, read on the forward strand.
GGGAACGATTCCCGGCGGTCTCTGATCCCATCGGTCCGAATCCCGTTGATTCGGGCCCTTTTTCGAGACCGTAAAACTCTCCATAGAGGAACCGTGGTGGAGGCGCCGGGGATCGAACCCGGGTCCGAAGCCGCGTTCCATGCGACATCTACGAGCGTAGTCCCGGTTTTGATCTCACCCCAACCGCGCCCTGGGACCAGGCTCGGTTACGGCCAGCCTCGGTGCATGTCCCGCCCGGCGCCGAGGCGCCACCGGGCGGCGAGACTGCTTGCATTAACGTCGGGTCCGCCCCCCACAGCCGAGGAGGCGGTCGACGTCAGGCCGAAGCCTGAGCTTTTTTCGTCTCTGCTACTTACGCAGCGAGGGCGAGAGGTGCGTTATTCGCACGTATATTTTTCCCGGTTTTACGAGCCCGGGGCTCAACTCGCATTCGCACGACCCACGACCCCGTCGAAACCAGTACGCCCCCATGGAACGCAGCTGTCCGAGATCAGCGTGCTCGACCCAGCATACAACGTCCGGAGTTGCCACGATGTCGACGCCATTCGGCGGGAAGTTGGTAGTGTGTACAGGGTGGTTTCCGTCCTGACGTCTCCGCGCGCCCGTCTGCTGTGTCGCCGAACGTCGATCTGATCGCGCAACGCGATACCGCTGCCCGCCCCGCGACCTATCGCCGCCTGCTCCGCGTCCCTGGATTTCGGCAGCTGCTGATCAGCTCGCTGCTCACTCGCACCGCATCGCAGATGTGGACGGTCGGTCTGGTCATCTTCGCGCTGCAGCGATTTCACTCGCCAGGCGTCGCCGGGGTGAGCCTCTTTCTCCTCATCTTTCCAGGATTGGTGCTCAGCCCGATCGCCGGAGCGCTGCTCGATCGTCACGGGCGCAAGCGCCTGATGACGCTCGACTTCATCGTGGCCGCGGTGTGCCTCGCGGTCATCGTCGTTCTGGCCGCCACGGACCGGCTGCCGGTCTGGGGCCTCTATGCGCTGCTGGTCGGCGGCTCGCTCACGAGCACGCTCAGCATCGCCGGCGCCCGCTCGTTCTTCCCGCTCATCCTGCCGCGCGACCTGTGGGATCGCGGCAATGCCGCGGACAGCGTGTTGTACGGGATTGCCAACATCGCCGGTCCCGGTCTCGCCGGGGCGCTGATCGCACTGCTCGGCAGTGAGGCGGCGCTCGCCGGGGCGGCGGTCGGTTTCCTGGTTGGCGCACTGGCCCTGCAGGGGGTCGGCGAGCCGGCTCACAGCGGCGAGGTGACCGGCCGGATCCTCCACGAGGCCTGGCGCGGCCTTTGCTACGTCGTGACCAACCGCACCCTGCGCTGGATCGCGATCTCGTTCTCCACGCTCAACGCGGGCTGGGGGATCGTCATCGTCGCGCTGCCCGTCGTCGTCTTCCATCTCCACGGCAATGCGGCTGCGGTCGGCTCCATCCTGGCTCTGGCCGGTGCCGCAGGGGTCCCGGCGGCTCTGATGGCCGGGCGCATTCGGACCGAGGGGCGGGAACGCGAGTCGATGGCGCTCTTCACCCTCGTCATGGGTGTCGCCATGCTGACCCTGCTGGTGCCCTCGATCGCCGTGATCGCCGTCGGTATCGGGCTCGTCGGTGGTGCGGACGCGGCGTCCAGCGTCAGCGCGTTCTCGATCCGCCAGCGCAGGACCTCCCGGGCGTGGTTCGGACGCGCCTTCGCCGTGTCGATTGGTCTCAACATGACGGGCGTGCCCATCGGATCGGCGCTCGCGGGGCCGGTCCTCGGGGTTTCAATGACGTTCGCGATCGTGTTCGCCGCGGCACTGACGATCGCCGCCGCCGCCGTGATGCAGTTGAAGATCCCTGCCACGGCCCCCGCTGTCCGACCCTGAGCCGGGCCGCCATCCTCAGCAGACCGTGGGCGCCGTTGGTAGGCTGATCGCATGCTCAAGGTGGTGGCTCGCCCGGTGACGCACTAGTTGCCCCATTTCGACGCGCCATCCGGGGCTGACCCGGCAGTCGGCGCGACACTCAAGCGGGTGATCGTCATCGGCACGGTCGCCGGCCGGGATGAGCGCGAGCAGCGTGACATCGAGCTCGACGAGCTCGAGGAGCTGGCTCGTACGCTGGGCACCGAGGTCCTCGAGCGCAGCCTGATCTCCCTTCGCGAGCCGCATCCGGCGACGTTCTTCCGCTCCGGGGTGGTCGCGGCATTCGCGTCGCACCTCGCCGAGCTCGACAGCCCGGCGGTGCTCTGCAACGATCAGCTCACCCCGCGCCAGCAGCGAAACCTGCAGGAGGAGTGGGGCGTCCCGGTGCTCGACCGCACCGAGGTGATCCTCGCCATCTTCGCGCGCAGGGCCATCACCGCCGAGGGCCGGGTGCAGGTCGAGATGGCGCAGCTGGAGCACCTGCTGCCCCGGCTTGCCGGCGGCTGGTCCCACCTCGAGCGCCAGCGCGGCGGCGTCGGTCTCCGAGGGGGTCCTGGAGAGAAGCAGATCGAGGTCGACAGGCGCCTCATCCGCCACCAGCTCAAGCGCCTCCGCGAACGGCTCACGGTGATCGAACGTCAGAGGCGAACGCGGCGCACGGCACGGACCAACGTTCCGCTCGCGTCATGCGCCCTGGTCGGGTATACGAACGCCGGGAAGTCGACGCTGCTCAACGTCCTCACCCACAGCCAGGTGCTGGCCGACGACCTGCTCTTCGCGACCCTCGACCCCACCTCCCGCCGCCTCGAGCTCCCCTCGGGCAAGCTGGTCATCCTCACCGACACCGTCGGTTTCATCCAGAAGCTGCCGACCGAACTCGTCGAGGCGTTCGCGGCGACCCTGGAGGAGGTCCGCCAGGCGCACATGCTCTGCCTCGTCGTCGACGCGTCCCACCCCGACGCGGAGCAGCAGCTGGTCACGGTGCTCGAGACCCTTCGCTCGATGGACTGCGATCAGCCGATGATCCTTGCACTCAGCAAGGTCGACCGCCTGACCGCTTCGGAGGTCCGCACCGCCCGGCTCAGGCTCGGCGATGTCGCCGGGGTGTCGGCGCTCGCGGTCAGCGCGACCCGCGGGACCGGACTGCGCGAGCTGCGCCAGCGGATCGATGGGCTCGCCGCTCGAGTTGTCCCGGACATCAAGGCCAACCGCCCCAGCGCCGCGTCCCAGGCTGGTCCGCCGCAACCGGAGGTTCGCGCCGCGACCGGCTGACCCGACTGGTCAGCGTTTGATCGCACGCTCCATGTCGCGTTCGGCATCACGTCTGGCCACGTCCTGGCGCTTGTCCCAGAGCTTCTTGCCGCGCGCGAGGCCGATCTCGACCTTGACGCGGTTGCGTACCAGGTAGAGCTTCAGCGGGATGATGGTGAGCCCCTGGGTCCTCACCCGGCCGTCCAGGTATTCGATCTCGCGCTTGTGCAGCAGCAGACGGCGGCGGCGCTCGGGCTCGGGGTTGTTGCGGTTGCCCTGCTGGTACGAGGCGATGTTGACCTGCATCAGCCATGCCTGGCCGTTCTCGATCCGCACGTAGCCGTCGCGCAGCTGGATCCGCCCCGTGCGAAGCGACTTCACCTCGGTGCCGGTGAGCTCGATGCCGGCCTCGATCGTCTCGACGACCGTGTACTCATAGCGGGCCCGCCGGTTGTTCGCGATCAGGTTGTCGCCCGGTTTCCGTGTCGGTGGCACTATTACCTCGCCTCGGGGGAACGACGGCCGCGCAGGAACGCCGCCGGGGTCATGGTCCTCCTGCCAGGGGGGGTGACCCGGTCGATCCGATAGCCCCCCTCGCGAGCGGCGACCACCACCGACTCACCCTCGCGGCGGGTGACGCTGCCGGGCGTTCCGCCTGCGCCATCGTCGGCGACCCCGCCCGACTGAATCTGCACCTCGACACCGTCCAGCGGGGCGAGCACCCCCGGCCAGGGTTGCAGGGCCCGGACCATCCGGTCGACGTCGATCGCGCGCTTCTCGGGCCATTCGACGCGACCGTCCGCGCGGCTGAGCCGGGGCGCGTAGGTCACGCCGTCCTCCGGTTGGGGTGTCGCGATCATGCCCCCGCGCCCCAGATGGTCGAGCACCCCCAGCAGCGCGGTGGCGCCCAGCTCCGCCAGCGTCGCTGTGAGCGTGGGCGTCGTCGCGGTGGCGTCGATCGGCACCCGCGCCGTCGCGTACACCGGTCCGGTGTCGAGGCCCGCCTCCATGCGCATGATCGAGACGCCGGTTTCGGCGTCGCCCGCGAGGATGGCGTGCGCGATCGGGGAGGCGCCGCGCCAACGTGGGAGCAGCGACGCGTGGACGTTGACGGCGCCGTGCGGGGGCGGATCGATCAAGGCCGGCGGCAGGATCTGGCCGTAGGCCGCGACGACGAGGCAGTCGGGTGCAAGGGCGAGCAGGGTCTCCACCACGTCGGGCGCACCGATCCTTGCCGGGGTCAGCACCTCGAGGCCGAGCTCACGCGCCGCGTCGCCGACCGGGCGCAGCGCCGGCCGTCCCCTGCTTCCCGGCCGGTCAGCTCGGGTGACCACCGCCGCGACCTCGTGCCGCGTGGCGCAGGCCCGGAGCGACGGCACCGCGAACGAGGCGGTGCCACAGAAGACGAGCCTCACACAGCGCTGACGACGCCGGGCTCCTCAGCCTCCTCTGCGGGTTCGACCTCGCGCAGAGTCCCCTCGTTCACCCTGCTCGTGAAGAGGATGCCGTCAAGGTGGTCCAGCTCGTGCTGCACCGCGCGGGCCAGGAGGCCGTCGCCCTTGACGCGGACCTCCTTGCCGTGGCGGTTGAGCCCCTTGGCGACGACCCGCATCCGGCGGGTGACCTCGCCGACCCAGCCCGGCACCGACAGGCAACCCTCGAAACCGGTCTGGTCGCCGTCGGTGCGCACCATCTCCGGGTTGGCGAGCTGGTAGATCTGGTTGTCGACGCGGAGCACGATGACGCGCAGCGACACGCCGACCTGAGGAGCGGCGAGGCCGACCCCGTTGGCTTCGAACATCGTCTCGACCATGTCATCCATCAACCGGCGGATCTCATCGTCAACCCGCGGCACGCGGATCGCCTTGGTGGTGAGCACGTCGTTGTGGTCCGAAACGAGGACGATGGGAAGGACTGCCACGCTGATGTCTCCGTTCACGCCCCGGGGTCGACGTCGATACTCCAGCCCCGAGCCCTGGGTAGGTGAGGAAATGCCCTCTCGATGTCGGTGCCCCGCACCGTGATCTGCCACCGGTATTCGCCCCGGAGGCGGTGGAGGAACGCCGGCGTCGGACCGAGGACGTCAAGTCCGGCGCCAATTCCGAGTGTATCAGACACTCGCTGAGCCTCCCGGCGCACTTCGATCTCGGCCTCGCGGTCCTCCTTGTGTGCGAACGTGCAGACGCAGAGTCGCGCGTACGGCGGAAATCGCAATGCCTTGCGCACGCGGATCTCGTCGTGCGCGAATCCGAGGTAGTCGTGGGTGGTTGCATGGCGAACGGCGTAATGCCCGGGGCTGTACGTCTGGAGCACCACCCGCGCCGGTTCGTCACCGCGTCCCGCGCGTCCCGCCACCTGGGTGAGCAGCGAGAAGGTGAGCTCGCCGCTCCGGTAGTCGGGGAAGTGCAGCGAGGTATCAGCATTGACGATGCCGACAAGTCGCACATTGCCCAGGTCCCATCCCTTCGCGACCATCTGTGTCCCGATCAGGCAATCGGCCTCGTGCCGGCGGAAGCGGTCGTAGATGTCGAAGTACGCATCACGCGATCGCGTGGTGTCGCGATCCATGCGGATCAGGCGCAGCGCCGGGAACCGTTCGCGCACCTCGCGCTCGAGCCGTTCCGTGCCCATGCCGAGTGCGCGAATCGTCCGCGAGCCGCATGCGGGGCACGCGTCCGGCATCGGGATCGACAGCCCGCAGTAGTGGCAGTCGCAGCTGGCACGTTCGACATGGTGGACGAGTGAGACGCTGCAGTTGGTGCACGTCAGCGCTTCGCCGCAGGTGCGGCAGAGCACCACGGTCGACGTGCCGCGGCGATTGAGGAACAGGATCGACTGACCACCGTCGGCATGACACTCCTGCAGGGCGCGGTCGAGGGTCAACGACAGCGCGTTGGTGTTGCCCGCTTTCAGCTCGTCGCGCAGGTCGACGACCTCGATCGGCGGCAGCGGCCGGCCGCTCACCCGCTCCGGGAGAGTGGCGAGCTCGAGGTCGCCGGTGTGCGCGCGGAAAAAGCTCTCGACGCGCGGGGTCGCGCTCCCCATCACCACCGGCGCATCACACAGCGCACCGAGCATCAGGGCGACGTCGACGGCGTGATAGCGGGGAACGCGATCCTGCTTGTACGCCGGCGCATCCTCCTCGTCGACCACCACGATTCCGAGGTCGGCGACAGGCGCGAAGACAGCGCTTCGCGAGCCGATGACCACCGGATGCTCGCCGCTGCGGATGCGCCGCCATCCGGCTGCGCGCTCCGCGTCGGTGAGTGCCGAGTGGACGACCGCGATCCGGCCTGGGAAGCGCACCGCGAACCGCCGGATCATCTGCGGCGTCAGCGCGATCTCGGGCACGAGCACGATCGCCCCGCGACCGGCGGCGAGTGCCGCGTCGATCCCGGCGAGGTACACCTCGGTCTTGCCGCTGCCGGTCACGCCGTGGAGCAGCAGGCGGCGGTGGGTGCGCGTCGCGATCGCATCGAGGAGCGGACCCACCGCCGCCTGCTGCGCGCTGTTCAGCAGCAACGGCGCCTGGGGCGTGCCCGTGGCGCCGGCTTCCGCGACGGCGCGCGACGTCGATCGCGGTCCCGCCCTCCGGGTCGGTCGCGTGCGAATGCCCTTCGGCAGCATCGCCCGGAGCACCTCCCCGAGCGGAGCGCAGTAACGATCCGCGACCTGGCGCGCGAGCGCGAGGTGGTGATCGAGAAGCAGCCGCGGCTCGTCGATCACCCGGTCGATGGCGCGGACCTCCGCGAACTCGGTGCGGTCCGACCGCTCGACGACGTAGCCGAGGATCGATCGCTTGCCGAACGGGATCTCGACGCGCACGCCGGGAAGCACGAGCTCGGTCAGATCGTCCGGGATCAGGTATGTGTAGGCGTCGCGCGGCAGCTGTGAGCGAGTCTCGGGAACAACCGACGCGAACGTCACCGCAGCCTGCTCGCGATGATGCGCACGATCGCGTCGGCGATGACCGGCTTCGGCGCGCGCGCGATGGTGCGCACGGTGCCGTCGCGATCGATGATGGTGACCTCGTTGTCGTCCGCACCCATGCCGATGCCCTCGCGGGAGACGTCGTTCACGACAACGAGATCGAGGTGTTTGGCGTCGAGCTTTGCCCGGGCGTTGGCGATCACGTTCTCGGTCTCCGCGGCGAATCCGACCACGAAAACCCCCGTCGCGGCGCCGTCGTCGCGCAGCGCGGCAAGGATGTCGACAGTGGGGACCAGCTCGAGGGTGAGAGTCTCCCCTCCCTTCTTGAGCTTGTTGCGGGCCACCTGGCGCGGACGCCAGTCGGCCACCGCCGCGGCCATGACCAGGACGCGCGCTCCGGGGAGCGCGGCGCGCACCGCGGTATGCATCTCTTCGGCGGTTTCCACGGCGACCACCTCGAGGCCCGGGCGCGCGGCGGGCGCGGTTGCGGCGGTCACCAGCGTGACGGTCGCGCCCTGGCGGATCGCTGCCGCCGCGATCTCGTTGCCCATCTTCCCGCTCGATCGATTGCCGATGAAGCGCACCGGGTCGATCGGCTCACGAGTTCCACCCGCGGTGACCACGAAGCGCAGGCCGCTGATGGTGGGGTCAGGCCCCGGCGACAAGGAGCTCTCGCAGCACCGACACGATCGCATCGGGTTCGGCCATCCGGCCGGTGCTCTCGTGGCCGCTCGCCAGGCGACCGTACACCGGACCGATGATGCGCCCGCCCCGTGCGGTCAGCGTGGCGACGTGCCCCTGGGTCGCGGGGTGCTCCCACATCGCCGACTCCATCGCGGGTGCCACAAGCAGCGGCGCCCGGCACGCCAGCGCGGTGGCGGTCACCGGGTCACCGGCGAGCCCGAGCGCGAGCCTGGCGATGAGGTCGGCCGAGGCGGCAACCACCAGCTGCGCCTCGCACCAGGACGCAAGATCGAGGTGGCTCATCCCGTGTCCCGCCTCGGCGGGGTCGTCCTCCCAGATGCCCGAGGCGACCCGGTGGCCGCTCAGGGCGCGCAGCAGGGTGGGGGTCACGAAATGAGTCGCCGCTTCCGTCATCGCGACCTTCACCTCGGCGCCCTCACGGCGAAGGTCGGTGACCACCTGACAGGCTTTGAACGCGGCCACGCTGCCGCCGACCCCGACCAGGACGCGACGCGCGTCGAGCGCAAGGGTCATGCCGATCCTCCTCCGGGTGTCGAACGCGCCGCCTGGATGATCGCCTCGATCTCCTGCGCGGCGCGCCTCGCGTCATCGTTCACGACCTGATGATCGTACGTGTCCTTGAGCGCGAGCTCGGCAAGCGCGCGCTCCTGGCGGGCCCTGAGGCTTGCCGGATCCTCGGTGGCGCGGTCGATGAGCCGCTGTTGCAGGGCCTCGACGCTCGGGGGCAGCAGGAAGATGTAGACGCCGCGGTCGCCGACCCGCGATCGGACCTTCTCCGCACCCTGTACGTCGATCTTGATCACGGTGTCCTTGCCGGTCGCGATCGCCTGGTTGAGCGTCGCGTAGGTCCGTCCCTTGAGCTCGCCGTAGACCGGCGACCACTCGAAGAACTCGTCCCGGTCGATCATCGCCCGGAAGGTCGGCTCGTCCACGAAGAAGTACGACACGCCGTCGACCTCACCGGGACGCGGCGGGCGCGTGGTGTACGAGACGCAGTACGCGAGCCCGGGGTCGGCCGCGAAGAGCTCGCGAAGCACGGTGTCCTTGCCGACGCCACTCGGCCCGGTCAGCACGATCAGCCTGCCCTCGGAATTCATGCGGGCGACGGACGCAGCCTGCCCGCGGCGGCAACCAGCTCGTCGGGAATCGGCGATTCATAGGATCGCTCCGCGGCGTCGGCCGGATGGCGCAGCCGGAGGCGCATGGCATGCAGCGCGGGACGCCCGAGGGTGGCGTCGGCACGGCCGTAGACCGCGTCGCCGATGATCGGGTGCCCGATCGAGGCGAGATGGACGCGGATCTGATGGGTGCGGCCGGTGCGCAGCGAGACCTCGAGGACGGTCGCGCCGCTGAGGCGTTCGACCACACGAAAGTCGGTGAGCGCCTCCCGACCGCCCTCGACGATCGCCATCCGCCTGCGGTCGCCAGGGTGACGGGCGATCGGCGCGTCGATGGTGCCGGTGTCCTCGCGGAAGCCGCCCTGGACGAGCGCCCAGTAGGTGCGCCCGAGGGATCGGTCGCTGAGCTGCCTGGCCAGGCTGCGGTGTGCGGCCTCGGTCTTGGCCACCACCAGCAGACCGCTGGTGTCGCGGTCGAGGCGGTGCACGATCCCGGCGCGCTCCGCGCCGCCCACGAGCGACCAGGTGCTCCCCCGCTCCTTGAGCGCGTCGGCGAGGGTTCCCGACGGGTGGCCGGGGGCTGGGTGCACGACCATGCCGGCAGGCTTGTCGACCACCGCCAGCCAGTCGTCCTCGTCGATGATGCGAAGCTCGGGGAGCGCCTCGGCAGACGAATGGGACGGCGGGCCCGGAGCGATCTCGAGCGAGGGGGGGACGTGACCACGACGTCTGCGCGGTCGCCGACGCGCTGCCCCGGCTTCCCCGGGCGTCCATCGACGGAGACCAGACCCGCGTCGATGAGAGTCCGGGCAGCGTGCCGGGTGATGTGTCTTGAGCCCGCGAGCCACATGTCGAGTTGCGGCGCGGCCGCGGTGGCGCTTTCGGGGCTCATGACGGCGCCGAGGACGTGTGTGACGACGGGACGAAGCTGAACACGAGCAGGAGCACGATGGCGACCACGATGCAGCTGTCGGCCACGTTGAACACCGGCCAGAAATGAACGTCGATGAAGTCGACCACCGAGCCCTGCACGAGCCGGTCGACCCCGTTCGACAGCGCGCCGCCGAGGATCATGCCGATCAGCACCTGCCGGTACCAGGTGGTGCCGTAGCGGTATCCGGCGAACACGATGTACAGGCTCACGATCAGCGCGACCGCGAGGTAGAGCCAGTGCAGCTGCGGGAGGACGCTGAACGCGGCACCGCTGTTCTCCACGTGATCGATGGACACGAACGATCCAGGCCAGATCTGCTGCCCGACCGACAGGTTCGAGGCCACGATCCACTTGGTGACGTGGTCGACGATGGCAACGATCGCCGCGGTGCCGAGCATCACCGCGTAGATCCGCTGCCGTGATGCGCGCCGGGCGGCCGCTACCGCTGTACTCCCAGCCAGCACTGTGCGCCTCCCATCTCGCCTTCCCATTCGGCGAGCGCGTCCGCTCGACGAGCCTCGACCGCCACGGCGAGCGTCTCCCCCTGCAGCCAGTCGCGATGTGCGTCGACCGCGCGCCGCGCGTCGCCGTCGGCATCGACCAGCAGCGTGATCCGATCCTCGACTCGAAGCCCCGCCTGCTTGCGCAGCTCGTTGACCTTGCGGCTCACCTCGCGCGCCAGCCACTCGAGGCGAAGCTCGTCGGTGATCGTCGTGTCGAGCACCACCGAGGCGTGCGCACCGCCGGGTTCCACGTAGCTCACACGCTTGACGTTGAGCTCCTCCATGAAGATGGCTTCGAGCTCGGCATCGAGCGGGGTGCTCGCGATCGTCGCCAAGGCGAGCGGCTGGCGCACGCGCACGCCCGCGGTCGTGCGCGCGGCGAGCCCGTCCTCGACAAGCCGGCGCAGACGGCTCATCTCGACCAGCACGTCCGGGTCACGCCAGAGTCCCGCGACCTTCGGGTAGTCGGTGAGGTGGACCGAGTCCGGCATCCCCGGTGCCGACGGCGGGTCGCCGTTGAACCCGCTGAGGTTCCGATACATCCGCTCCGCCATGAACGGCATGAACGGCGCGACCAGACCGGCCAGGGTGAGCAACACCGTGTTCAGAGTCGCGAACGCGGCCTGCGCATCGTCAGTGGTTCCGGCGCTCTTCCAGAAGCGACGGCGCGAACGGCGCACGTACCACTTGGAGAGGTCCTCGACGAATGCCTCGACAGCATGGACGGCGTCCGACGCGTCGTACCGCTCCATCGCCTCGCGAACCGCGTCGACCGTCTCGGCGAGCCGGGAGAGACACCAGCGGTCGAGCACCGGGCGCTCGATGACCGCCGGCGCCGCCGACGCCGGGTCGTACTCATCGGTGAGCGCGTAGGTGACGAAGAACGAGTACACGTTCCACAGCGTCAGCATGAAGAGCCGGACCACGTCCTGGAACGACGCCGGGCTCACGCGCAGCTCGGTGCCGACCCCCTGCGTGTAGAAGTACCAGCGTGCCGCGTCCGCACCGAATTGATCGAATATGGTGCTCGGCTCGATGGTGTTGCGACGCGACTTCGACATCTTCTTGCCGTGCTTGTCCTGCAGCGTCCCCACCACCACACAGTTCCTGTAGGCGGGCAGGTCGAAGAGCAGGGTGGACTCGGCGAGCAGCGAGAAGAACCACCCCCGTGTCTGGTCCACGCCCTCGCAGATGAAGTCCGCCGGGTGGGTGCGCTCGAACAGCTCTCGATTCTCGAAGGGATAGTGCTTCTGCGCGAAGGGCATGGCGCCGGAGTCGTACCAGGCGTCGATGACGTCGGGCACGCGACGCATCACCCCTGCGCAGGCGGTGCAGGGCAAGGTGATCTCGTCGATGAAGGGACGATGGAGATCGTCGTCCACGGTCAAGCCAACCTCGGCCGCGCTCCCGGCGCAGAACTTCTGGTCGCACTCCTCGCACACCCAGATCGGCAGCGGTGTGCCCCAGTACCTGCTCCGTGAAAGGTTCCAGTCGATGAGGCTCTCGAGCCAGTTGCCCATCCGGCCGTCGCGTATATGCGCCGGCTGCCAGTGCACGCTGCGGTTATGGGCGAGCAGACGGTCCTTCACGTCAGTGGTGCGGATGAACCAGGACGTGATCGCGTAGTACAGCAGCGGCGTGTCGCACCGCCAGCAGAACGGATACGTGTGCAGGATCCGCTCGGCGCGATAGAGACTGCCCTGGTCGCGCAGGTCCTCGATGATCTTCGGGTCGGCGTCCTTCACGAACATCCCCCGGTATCGCGTCTGGCCGTCGAGGAACCGTCCGTCCAGTCCGACCACGTGGCGGATGGCGACACCCATTCGCTGGCAGAGCTCGAGGTCGGCGACGCCGTATGCCGCGGCGGTGTGGACGATTCCGGTGCCCTCGTCCATGCTCACCAACTCGGGCGCGTCGAGCACGACGAACGCGAGGCCATCCGGGAGCATGTCGGTGAACAGCGGCTCGTACGTGCTGTCGACGAGGTCGGCACCGTCCATCTCGTCGAGGATCTCGTAGTCGCCTTCGAGCACCTCGAGACGCTGCTTCGCGAGGATGTACGATTCGTCGCCCTGCGCCACGCGGACATAGCGTTTGCCGGAGTGCACCGCGAGCGCCACGTTGCCCGGAAGCGTCCACGGCGTCGTCGTCCAGGCGAGCAGGAACGTCCTCCCATCCGAGTCGTTCAGCCGGAACTTGACGTACACGGATGGATCGGGAGTGTCCTCGACGTATCCCTGGCTCAGCTCGTGTGAGGAGAGCGTGGTCTGACAGCGCGGGCAGTACGGGGTGACCTTGTAGCCCTGGTAGAGCCGCTCGTCCTCCCACAGCTCCTTCAGGCTCCACCACACCGACTCGATGTAGGTGCCATCGTAGGTGCGGTACGGATGGTCGAAGTCGAGCCAGAAGCCGAGACGTTCGCTCATCTCTCGCCACTGGTCGATGTACTCGTTCACCGATGCCTTGCAGCGTGCGTTGAACTCGGCGATGCCGTACGCCTCGATCTGCTGCTTGCCGCTGATCTTCAGGGCGCGCTCGATCTCGAGCTCGACCGGGAGTCCGTGCGTGTCCCATCCGGCCTTGCGGGCAACCGAGAATCCGGTCATCTGCTTGTAGCGCGCGAACACGTCCTTGTACGACCGGGCGAGGACATGGTGGAGGCCCGGCAGCCCGTTGGCGGTGGGTGGTCCCTCGTAGAACACGTACGGTGGCGCATCACGTCGCATCGCCAGGCTGCGCTCGAAGACGTGGGTTCGCTGCCAGAGGTCGAGGATCTCGAGCTCCGCCTCGGGAAAACCCGCGCGGGCGCTGACGGCCGAATACCTGGGCATCGGTCAAGGATACCGGCACATCGTTCGCTCCCGAACCGTCGCCCGGCGCTACACCAGCGGCTCGCCGAAGATCGCCCGACCGATGCGCACCATCGTGGCGCCCTCCTCGATCGCGACCTCGAAGTCGTTGCTCATGCCCATGCTCAGCTCGGGGAGGGCCCAGCCGGTCACGTGCTCCATGTGGTCGCGCACACGACGGAGGCGGGTGAACGACGCGCGCGCATCCTGGGGATCGTTGGAGTACGGCGCGATGGTCATCAGCCCGATCAGATGGATGAAGGGGACGTTGACGAGCCGCTGCACCACTCCCTCGACATCAGCTTCCGCGACGCCGTATCGCGCCGGCAGGCCGGTCAACTCCACCTCGAGCAGGGCAGCGATCGGATCGCGCCCCGCCGGTCGGTGCGCGCTCAGCGCATCCGCGACGCGCGTGCTGTCGACCGAGTGGACGAAGTCGAAGAGGGCCGCGGCGCGTCCCGCCTTGTTGGTCTGCAGATGGCCGATCAGGTGCCAGCGCGCGGCGTTTCGCAGCTCACGCTGTTTATCGGCGGCCTCCTGGATGCGATTCTCGCCGATGTCCACGACGCCCGCCGCGATCGCCTCATCGACGCGGACTGCGGACACCCCTTTGCTCACAGCGATCAGGCGCACATCGAGCGGGTCACGGTTCGAGCGCGCCGCGGCTGCTTCGATGCGGGCTCGCACCGCCTCGAGCCGGTCCGCAACCGGCATGTCCACCGCCACGACGGTCGCCTACTTGCCCAGATCGAGGGGTAGCTCTCGACCCTCGGTGTCACGGCGCTTGCGCCGGCGGGCGGTGTCCGGGCGAGTGCCTGGGGGATGCGCAAGCACATCCTCGATGGTTGCTCGCATCTCCTGCGCGTCCTTGAAGGATCGATACACGGAAGCGAATCGAATGTACGCGATCTCGTCGATCTCGCGCAGCCTCGCCATCACCATGGCCCCGACCTCACGGCTCGGGACCTCCGAGAGGTTCTGGGTGCGCAGCGCATTCTCGATCTCGGCCACCATCATCTCGAGGTTCGCCGGCGCGAGTCGCGTCTTCTTCGACGCCATGACGAGCCCCGACAGGAGTTTCGAGCGGCTGAACTCCTCGCGCCTGCCGTCCTTCTTGACGACGTACAGGGGCGGCGCCTCGACCCGCTCATACGTGGTGAAACGCTTGCCGCAGCCGAGGCATTCTCGACGGCGGCGAATCGCCTCACCGGTTTCGGAATCGCGCGAGTCGACGACCTTGATGTCCGTCTCGCCGCAGAACGGGCACTTCACCTGCTGCCCCTATAGGCTTGGTTTGCAGCGCCGGCCGGCCGCGTTCTGCCCGCCGGCGCCGCACCGAACCCAAACCTACCGACGGTCCCTCAAGAACGCGGGGATGTCGAGGTCGTCAACACTGTACGGACCGGTGGGCTTGCCACCGACCGTGAAGGCCGGCTGGCGCTGCTCCGAGACCACCGGGCGCGCCGACGGCTCGTAGCTGAGCGTGCCGATCACATCGATCTGACCGGTGAAGCCGGTGGCGATCACCGTGATCTTCACCTCACCCTTCATGTGCTCGTCGATGACCGTGCCGAAGATGATCTGCGCGTCGGAATCCGCCGAACTCGCTCACCAGCTGCGCCGCCTCGTTCACCTCGTACAGGGTGAGGTCGGGTCCGCCGGTGACATTGAGCAGGATGCCCTTGGCGCCGGCGATGGTGGTCTCGAGCAGCGGGCTCGCGACCGCGTCCTTGGCGGCGTCCGCGGCGCGGGTGTCACCGCTCCCGAATCCGATCCCCATGAGCGCCTGACCCTGGCCCTGCATGATCGTCTTCACGTCCGCGAAGTCGAGGTTGATCAGCCCCGGGAAGACGATCAGGTCGCTGATGCCCTGCACGCCCTGGCGGAGCACATCGTCGGCAACCTTGAACGCGTCCCCGATCGGCGTCTTCTTGTCGACCACCTGCATCAGCCGCTCGTTCGGGATGGTGATGAGCGTGTCGACCCGGCCCTGGAGATTGGCGATGCCCTCCTCGGCCGACTTCTGACGGCGCAAACCCTCGAAACGGAAGGGCTTGGTCACCACACCGATGGTCAGCGCGCCGGTCTCGCGCGCGATCTCGGCGATGATCGGTGCCGCGCCGGTGCCGGTGCCACCCCCCATCCCGGCGGTGATGAACACCATGTCGCTGTCCGCCAGCGCCTTGGTGAGCTCGTCGCGCAACTCCTCGGCCGCATCCTGCCCCTTCTGGGGATCGCCGCCGGCGCCGAGCCCACGCGTGAGCTTGCCGCCGATGCGGATCTTGAGATGCGCGGACGACGAGCTGAGCGCCTGGTGGTCGGTGTTGATCGCGATGAACTCAACGCCCTTGAGGTTGCTCCGGATCATGCGGTTCACGGCATTGCTGCCGCCGCCGCCGACCCCCACGACGCGGATGCGGGCGTTGCCGTCGAGTGTCCGGTCGAGGTCTGCCATGCGTTTCTCCTCGCGTTGGGTTGTCGTTTCATGGGTTGGGGGCGAGTGTGGTGACGATCTCCGGCGGGCCAGGGCATCGCCGGGCTGGTCGAGTCCGTGCGTGCGCAGGTGATCAAAAGAGGTCACGAAACCACCTCGATAACTTGACCCCGGCGGGAGGGCCGTCGGAGTTCTTGCCGTTCGAGCGCGCCGGTTTGCGTCCGAGGTTGCTCCGGGCTCCCCAGCGCAGCAGGCCGACCACGGTCGCGTGGCTCGGGCCGCGGATCTCGTCGTTCATCCCGTGCAAACCCTGAGGAGCGGCAACGCGCGCGGGGAGGTTGGTCTGCTGCTGCACCACCTCCGCGAAGCCGCGCAGGAGCGCGCCACCGCCGGTGATCACGATGCCACCGGGAAACATGCCGAGCGGCCCGGCACGCTCGACCTCGGCCGCGATCAGCGACGCCATCTCGCGTGCGCGCGGGCCGATGATCTCCGCGAGATAGCGTTGCGGCACACCGACGGGCTCGTCGTAGCCCATCGGCGTCAAGGTCACCTCGGCGTCCGCGGGCAGCGTCAGCTGCAGGCAGTGTCCGAAGTTGCGCTTGACCGTTTCGGCGGTCTCGAGGTCGCAGCGCAATCCCACCGCGAGATCCGCGGTCACATGGTTGCCGCCGACCGGGATCACGCTCGTGTGCACGATGCTGCCTCGCGCGAAGACCGCGATATCGCTGGTGCCACCACCGACATCGACAACCACCACGCCACGCTCGATCTCGTCCTCGGTGACCACGGCCTCAGCCGACGCGAGCACCTGCAACACCATGTCGTCGACGTTGAGTCCCGCCTTGTGCACGACCTTGACGACGTTCTGGATCGCGGTGTTGGCGCCGGTGATGATGTGCGCGTCGACCTCGAGCCGGTTCCCGGCCATGCCGATGGCGTCGCGCACGCCTTCCTGCCCGTCGATGGTGAACTGCTGCGGCAGCACATGCACGATGCGGCGCTCGGATGGAACGCTCACCGCCCGCGCGGCGTCGATGGCGCGATGCACGTCCTGGTCGCGCACCTCGCGGTGGCCCGCCTCGACGGCCACGACGCCGCGGCTGTTCTGCGAGGTGATGTGCCCGCCTGCGATCCCGACGACCGCAGAGTCGATGGCGACCCCGGACATCTGCTCGGCCATGTCGACCGCCTCGGCGACCGCCTCGGCGGCCCGGTCGATCTCAACGACCGCGCCCTTGCGAACCCCACGCGAGGCGACCATACCGACACCCAGGACTCGGAGACCGGTGGTCTCAAGGTCTGCGACGGCGCAGCAGACTTTGGTGGTTCCGAGATCGAGTGCGAAGACGCGGCGAGGACGGGTCACTGTATCGGTCTCCGAGTGTAGCCGTCGCGGGTGCGCCATTCAAGGGTTTTCTGGCGCAAAACCGCAAGATGCTGGGTTCGCACCCCCAGTATGCCACAACATGTTGGTTGTCCTCGAGAGGTGGGACGGCGTCAAACCACCCCTTCGGAGGCCGGCGCCGGCGAGGTCCTCAGGACCCGCCGGACACGGACAGGACCCCGCCACTGCACCTTCTGGACGGGGCCCCGTCCGCCGCGGTCGAGCAGACCGCTGAAGCCGGAACCGTAACACCGCCCGTCAATGACGTCTACGCTTCGCCGCGGGTCAGCGCCCCGGCGGCGAGCGGCGTTCTCACACCTCGAGGATGATCTTCCCGCGCACGTCACCGCCGGCCATCTCGGCAAACGCGTCTCGGGCGTCGCCGAGCCGGTGCGTCGACCCGATCAGCGGGCGCAGCGCTCCGGTGGCAGTCAGATCGACGAGGCGTCGCAGCTCCGCGCGGGTTCCCATCGTGGTCCCGGCGACGGTCACGCTTCTGAAGAAGATCCGGTTGAGCTGTGCCGGCGGGTTCGGGCCGCCCGTCGATCCCGGGACGACGACCACGCCACCCGGCTTCACGGCCCGAAGGCTCAGGTCCCAGGTCGGTTCGCCGACGGTGTCGACGACAGCGTCCACGCCGATGCCTCCGGTCGCCTCGACCACCGCGCGAGCGCTCGCGCGCTCCGCCGGGAACGCGGCCTCGGCTCCGAGGTCGACGGCGAACTCGCGCTTTGCCTCGTCACGCGAGGTCGCGTAGACGGTGATGCCCGCGAGCCGTCCGAGCAGGATGCACGCCGTCGCCACCCCGCCGCCGGCGCCCTGCACGAGAACGGTCATCCCGGGCCGCAGGCCGCCGCGCACGAAGAGCGCCCGGTACGCGGTGAGATAGGCGGTGGGCAGGCACGCGGCGTCGGCGAAGCTGACCTGGTCGGGCAGCGCGATGAGATTCGCGACCGGGATCTCGACGTACTCGGCAAAGGCACCCCCGAGTGGCGCCTCGCTGAGCATCCGGAACGACCGGCAGGCGAGAGGCTCGTCGGCGAGGCACGCGGCGCACTGCCCGCAGCTGACCACGGGGTAGACGACCACCCTCGCCCCCACCTCCGGCGCGCCCGCGGCCGGCTCATCGCCGTACCCCTCGACCTGCCGGCCGCGTCGCAGCCGAGGATCTGGGGTGGGATCACGGCCGTGGACGACACTCCGCGCAATGTCCAGATGTCGTGGTGGTTCAGCGACGCGGCACGCACCTTGACCCGCGCCCAGCCGGCCCGCGGCACGGGCGCCGGAAGCTCGCCGACTGCGAGATTCGCCAGCGGGTCATCGCCGCCCGCGGCCGATGCGTACACCGCAAGCATTTGGCGGACCGTAGCATGGTGGTCACCATGCGCCTCGACACTGTCCTCGAAGGACGCCGGCAGCCAGTCTTCTCGTTCGAGTTCTTTCCTCCGAAGACCGACGAAGGGGTCCGTCAACTCTTCGAGGCGATCTCACACCTGCGCGAGCTGGAGCCGACATTCGTGTCGGTGACGTACGGCGCCGGGGGGTCGGTGCGCACCCGGACCGTCGAACTCGTCACCCGCATCCGCAGAGAGTTGGACATCGAACCGGTCGCCCACCTGACCTGCGTCGACGCGACCGTCGAAGACCTTAGCGCCATCCTCGACGGGCTGCGCGACGCGGGGATCGACAACGTGCTCGCGCTGCGTGGCGATCCCCCGGACGGCGTCGACCGCTTCGTCGCAGCCAATGGCGGGCTCGCCCACGGCAGCGACCTGATGGAGTTGATCGTCTCCCGCTACGGCTTCTGCGTCGGCGGCGCCTGCTATCCGGAGAAACACCCCGAGTCGGCGGACGCGGACGAGGACGTGCGCTCCGCGAAGCGCAAGGAGGATGCCGGCGCCAGCTACCTGATCACGAACCTCTTCTTCGACAACCGCTGGTACTTCGACTTCGTTGCCAGGGCGCGTGCGGCCGGGGTCACCGTGCCGATCATCCCGGGCATCATGCCGGTGACCAACGTCGGGCAGATCCGACGTTTCACGACGAAGATCGGGGCCACCATCCCGGATGCGCTGCTCGAGGCGCTGCGCTCACGCGAGGACGACCCCGACGCTGTGCTCCAGTTGGGGGTCGCATGGTCCACGCTCCAGTGCGCCGAGCTGCTTGCCGGCGGGGCGCCGGGCGTTCACTTCTTCACGATGAATCGCTCGCCGGCGACTCGCGCCATCCTCTCCGCGCTGCGGGCGGCGCGCCCCTGGGACCGCCTCCGGTAGAGATGCGACCGGCTAGGGCGAGGCCGGCGGGGTGATCAGCGTGATCCCCGATGTCGGTTTGGTGCTCGGCGACGGCGAGGCCGACGGCGTCGGGGTCGGCCGGGGCGTCGGCGGCGCCGTGGGCGGAGCCACCGCCGATGCCGCCGGGGACGGCTGGATCGCCGGTGCGACCGGGAGCGTCGCGGCGGTCACCTCCGCGGGGAGGCCCGGCCGGCCACCGCTGACCGGGTACGCCGTCGCCTCGACGTCGATGTATCCGAAGGTGGGCTTGACGAAGTTCAGCCGGCCCTTGAGGGCGGCGAGCGTCTCGATCTGCGCCGGGAGCGCTCGCATGGCGCTCTCGGTGTCGAGGTGGCCCAGCACCGCACGCCAGCCGGTGCTCGTCCAGAGGCTGACGACGTCGTCGGCACCCCAGAGGTAGGCGGCAACCGAGCAGCCGAAGACGCCGGGGAAGCGTCGTGCGATCGAACCGAGCATCTCGACCAGCAGGGGATCGATCGGCTGCGCGGATCCGGCGCGGTCGTCGATCAGCACCGGGATGCCGCTTCGGGCGGCCGGCGTCGCGTCGATCCCGGGAAGCGTCGCTCCGTCGGATGCGACCAGGGTGTCGGCACCATCACGGCGGATGCGGAGCATCGGCGCCCGCTCCACCACCGAGATCTCGACGGTCGCGGGCAGCTGGGTGGTGACCACCGCGCTCGCGACCCAGGGAAGCGACTGCACGCGGCCCTGGATCGCAGCGCCATTGATCGTGAAGATGCTCTGCTCGGGCACCTCGGCTGCGGCAACCACGGCGCCGGTGGTGAGCAGGTGGGTGCCGAACACGGTCACCCGGCGCACCTGGAACCCCGGGAGTGTGAGCGCCAGGGCCAGCAGGCCGAGCTGCACGGTCAGCGCGGCGCCGGCGATCAGCCGCCTTCTCCAGGATGTGTGCCGCCTGGCCACGGGCGGCGGTGGTGGTGGGCCGCGGCGCGCGTGACGCCGCTTGCGGGGAGACGGCATCAGCTTCGCTCCCGGGCTGAGCACCAGCCTGCGCACGGGTCGCGACGAATCGGCGATCAGCGCCGCCTGGGCGCGAACCAGGGCGACCCGGCGCGCACTGTCGTCGAGCACCTCGGTGCTCACAGGGCGTGCTCGGTGCGGTGGGGACGTTGCATGTACGCAGGCTGAGACGTGTGCTGAGACGATGGAGCCGCACGGGGCCGGGCCGATTATCTCCCAGGTGAAGCCGGCGTGACCGCCCTACGCGCGAGTCCCGCGCGCGACCGGGAGGTACGTGTCCGGGAGGTCGTTGGCGAAGAGGACGACATCGCCGGGGCGCGACAGACGCTGGAGCAGCGTGGTCGCCTGCTCGAGGGTGTCGACCACGTGAATGCGATCCTCACTCATGCCGCCATCGCGCAGACCGGCGCACAGCGCCGAGCTCGTCTTCGCTGACATGACGATCACGTGGTCGCACACCTTGGCTGCATGCTCGCCATAGCGCCGGTTCTCGGCATTTTCGACGGTGCCCAGCTCGACAAGGCCGGGCGTGACCAGGAACTTCTGCGCGCCGTTCATGGCGGCGAGCACCTCCAGGCCGTTGTGCACGCCGATCGGGTTCGCGTTGTACAAGTCGTCGATCACCGTCAGTGGACCCGCGGTGGCCATCAACTGGAGGCGGTGCTCGACCTGTTCCAGCGACGCCGCGGCGGCGATGGCATCATCGACCGAATAGCCGAGCGTGCGCACCGCGGCGAGCCCCGCGCTCACGTTGGCCACCTGGTGGCGTCCGAGCAGCGGAATCGTGACCTCACGATCGAGTCCCTCCGCCTCCCATCGCCAGCGGAAGCGGGCGCCGCTCGAATCGACGCGAATCGCTGACGCGACAATGTCCGCCTCGACGGCCTCGCCGTCGTGCGCAAGCGCATACCGGACCATGCGGCGCCGCTCGGTGCGCGCCCGTTGTGCAAGCGCGGCGCCCGGTTCGTCCCCGGTGTGCAGGATCAACGTCCCGCCCGCAGGGAGCGCGGTCGCGACCTCGTACATCGCGGCGGCGATCCGCTCGATGGTGCCGAAGCGCTCCATGTGCTGCGGACCGATCGCGGTGATGATCGCGACCTGCGGGTGCACGAGCCCGCTCATCGCCGCGATCTCCCCCTGCGCATATGCGTCCATCTCGACAATGAAGACCCGGTGGTCGGGGGTGAGGTCCTCGTTGATCACCCGGGTCACGCCCATCAGCGTGTTGAAGCTCTTGCGCGTCGGGAGCGTGTTGACCTCCGGCTGCAGCAGCTGCGCGAGGATGTGCTTGGTGCTGGTCTTGCCGTAGCTGCCGACCACGGCGACGACGACCGGGTCGACCATCTTGATGCGCGCCGCGGCGAGCGCGAGGTAGTGGCGGCGGATCCGCGACTCCGCCGGCTTGGTGACGACATTGGCAGCAACCAGGAGGATCTCGCTGAGGGCGGTGACCACGCCGCCCGCGATCAGCACGAGGATCGCGGAGATGACCGGGTGGAGAGCGACGATGCCGAGCGCGAGCCCGGCCGCGAGCAGCACCGCGAGGAACCCACCGGCGATGAGCAGACGGCGCATCCGCGCGGTCATCACCAGCGGTCGCTTCGGCGACGTCCAACGCCAGGTGAACTGCGCCGCCGCCGCCGACACCAGCCATGCGACCGCGATGCCGATGGATCGCGCCGCGGGCAGCACCGCCGCGACGCTGAGCGCCACTGCGCCAACCAGGAGGCCGAGCCACACCGCGCGGTGGGCGAGCCACTCGCGGGTCAGCCCCCAGCGCAGAAACCGGATCAACTCGTACTCCTCGATCTGGAACATCCGCGCCGCCACCAGGACGATCCGAAACACGAGGACGAGCCAGACGATCGCCGCGAGCGCGACCAAAGGGCCGACAAATGGGCTCACGCCGGGACCCCGCCCTGCTCGTCACCCAGGAAGACCTGCACGATCCGGCAGAAGCGGCCGGGCTGCTCGAGGTAGGCGTAGTGGCCGGCGCCCTCGAACACCACGAGCCCCGCGTCGGGGATGAGGCGCTCCATCAGCCGGCCGTCCTCGAGCGGCGTTTCACTGTCCGTCTCCCCCCAGATCAGCAGCACGGGAATATCGATACGGGGCAGGAGCGGTCTCAGGTCTTCGTTGACGATGCGCACCAGGGTGCCGCGCATCACCCCCGACACCGCGCGGTAGTCGGCCGAGCCGCGCTGATCGGCGCTGCGCCCGGCCGCCCGGCGCAGCGCCGCGGGCATCACCGCCGACTGCTCGAGCGCACGCAGCGCCTTGTAGGAGCGAACGCGGGCGGCCGCGCGCAACGTGCGCCGCGGCCGGATGCCCGCGCTCCCCGCCAGCACCATCCGCCGCACCCGCCCCGGGTAGGTCGCGGCGATGACGATCCCGATCCGGCCGCCGTTGGAGTGTCCGATCAGGTCACAGCTGTCGACCCCCAGCCGGTCGAGCAACGCGATGCACCAGGCCGCGTACTCGTGCACCGACCAGGGCGCGTCCGGCTCCGCTGTGGCACCAAAGCCGGGCAGGTCGGGGACGATCAGCCGGCTTCCGGCCTCCAACCCGTCCAGGATCGGGGCGAAGAGCTCCGACGACACGCCCCAGCCGTGGAGCAGCAGCAGCGGGCGGCCGGTGCCGCGAACCTCCACCGCTGCAGGTGGGGCCTCTTCAGCGGATCCGGCCACGCCCGCGCGATCCGCACCCGGGTCGCCGCTCAGCCCGGGCGACCGGTGAGCAGCCATGTGTCGATCGACGACGTGGTTGCCTGCTGCTCGCGGTGACGCTGCATCGCCATCTCGACGAGTCGGGCCAGCAGCTCCTCGAACTTCAGCCCCGATGCCTCCCAGAGATAGAACGACAGCGACCCGGGGAGCGTGTTCAACTCATTGACGACGAACGAATCCCCCTCCGGCGACACCAGGAAGTCGACCCGGGTCACACCGGCGGCGCCGATCGCCCGAAACGACGACATCGCCGCGTCCTGGATCCGCCCGGTCAGCGACTCCGATATCGGCGCGGGGATGATGCGCTGCGCGCCCTTCATGCCCGCCGCTGGCGCCTTGGCACCGCCCTTTCCCTTGGCGCCGCTGAGATATTTGTCTGCGTAGCTGAGCGTTCCGGTGCTCACCGGTTGCTCGCACACCGACACGCGCACATCGTCATCGAAGCCCAGCACCGAGCAATTGATCTCGATGCTGTCATCCTGAGCCTCTTCGGCGAGGATCGACGTGTCGTAGTCGAAGGCGACCTCGAGCGCCTCGCGCAACCGTTCGTCATTGTCGACGCGGGCCACCCCGATGCTCGATCCGAGGCGGCGGGGCTTGACGTACATGGGGAATCCCGGTCGCTCGCTGAGCTCCGCGCAGACAGCTTCCGCCTGCTCGCGCCAGCGTGCGCGCGACACCAGCACATCGTCGAGCACGGGTATCCCCGCACCCCGGAGCGCGGTTCGAGACAGTCGCTTGTCCATGCTCACCGCCGCCGCCGCGACGTCGCATCCGCAGTACGGCAGCGCGGCGAGCTCGAACAGCCCCTGGAGCGTGCCGTCCTCTCCGTTGGACCCGTGCACCAGCGGCATGGCGACGTCGAAGCGCGCCACCGCGCGAGCCGATCCTCCGAGCAGACCGCGGCGCGCGTCGACCTCGATCGAGATCGCCTCCGCTGGTCGGATCGGGGCGCATCGTGACCCTCGTCGACGCCGCGATCAGCCGATCGATGTCCTTGTACCGTTCGAGCTGGAGCAGCTGATCGCCGGTGTACCACGCACCTGATTTTGGCGATGTAGACGGGCACGGGCAGGAAACGGTCAACGGGCATCGCCGCCATCGCCTGCTGCGCGGTGATGACCGACACCTCGTGCTCGACCGAGCGGCTGCCGAAGAAGACGCCGACCCTGAGACGCTCAGCCACGGTGGTCGCCGGATGCCAGTCCACCGAGGACGATGATCTCCCGCTCCAGGTCGACGCCGAACTGCCGGTGCACCGCGTCGTGCGCGACGCGCACGAGTTCGAGGACGTCCGCGGAGGTGGCGTGGTCGACGTTGACGATGAAATTCGCGTGCTTCGGCGAGATCTGCGCGCCGCCCGATCGCCGCCCCTTGAGCCCCGCCGCCTCGACCAGCCGTCCGGCGCGGTCGCCGGGGGGATTCTTGAAGACGCTGCCGAGACTGCGAATCCCGTATGGCTGCGATGCCTTGCGCTCCGCCTGGATCGCGTCGGTTCGTTCGCGGACCTGAGCCGGGTCGTCGGCGTGGACACGCAGCCGGGCGCTGATGATGGCGTGGTCGCGAAGCTCGTCCTTGAAGCGTGAGTGCCGGTACCCGAAGTCACACGCCGACGCCGGAAGAGCCAGGGGCTCGCCGCTCGGGGCGAGCGAGACGCAATCGATCAGCACGTCGGCCATCTCGGTCCCGAAGGCGCCCGCGTTGCCGAACACGCTCGCGCCGCAGGTGCCCGGCACGCCGATGCCGAACTCGATGCCCGCAAGCCCGCGCGACGCGCAGTCGAGTGCCACGCGCGGCATCATGCAGCCCGCGCCGAGCTCGATGGTGTGATCGTCGACGACCCGGATGCGGCGATCGTTGTGGCGAACCACCAGTCCGTCGACGCCGCGGTCGCTGATGAGCGCATTGCTGCCGGCTCCGAGCATGGTGACCGGGATTCGGGAATCGCTGCAGCGCCGGAGCAGCTCGGCCAGCGCGGTGACGTCGCGGGTGGTGGTGAACCAGCGCGCGGGACCACCGACCCCGAACTGGCTGTGACGGGCAAGGGGCTCGTCGACCAGCACACCCGGGTACGAGTCGAGCCAGTCACCTGCGGACACCCTGCGCCTCCAGGGCATCGCGGAGCCGCGGCGCCAGCTTGTCGAATCCGCCGAGGGAGAGCACCAGGAGGACATCACCGGGTCGCGAGATCCGCGTGACCACGTCGATCGCGTCGGCGCTCGACCCGACCACGTGCGTGGCCTCGGACGGCCCGGCGCGGTCGGCAACATCCTGGCTGGACACGGTCCGGGGCATGCCGCGCTCCCGGGCCTCCTCGATCGGTCCGATGATCACCACGTCGGCGCCGGTGAAGCTGCGCCGGTAGTCCTCGAGGAGCCGGCTGACACGGGAGTACGTGTGCGGGGTGTGGATGGCGACCAGGCGGCGTCCGGGGTAGCGCTGCCGCGCGGCATCGATGGCGGCGGCCACCTCGGTCGGATGGTGCGCGTAGTCATCGACGACCGCCACGCCGGCGACCTCGCCGAGGATCTGAAACCGCCGCGCGGGTCCGCGGAAGTCCGCGCACGCGGCGACCGAGATCGCCTGGTCGACACCCGCGAACTCCGCGAGGATGAGCGCCGCGCAGGCGTTCTGCGCGTTGTGAAGTCCGGGAAACGTCAGCGCGACGTCGAGCGGCGCCGCGGAATGCCGCTCCACGCGGAACCGCTGCATGCCCTGCTGCTCTCGGGGTTCCCGGATCAGCCAGTCACTTCCCGCCTTCGTGCCATAGGTGACAGCAACACTGGTGGCGGTGTCGCGCAGCGCGAGGCATTCCGGGTCGTCGGAGCAGAGCGCGAGCATCCCGTCCGCCGGCATGGTCGAGACCAGCTCGACAAACGGCTCGCGATACGCCTCGAGGCTCGCGTAGACGTCGGGATGATCCAGCTCCAGGCGGGTGACGCACGCGCCGTCCGGCCTGGTGTGCAGGAATTTCGGACGTGGATCCCACGGCGCCGACGTGTACTCGTCGCCCTCGAACACGAACGGACCGGTGCCGAGCCTCGAGGTCCCGCCCAGGTCGAGCGATGTCGACCCGAGACGGAAACCCGGGTCCATGCCCGCACGGTCGAGGATGTGGACCAGCAGGGCCGCGGTCGTCGTCTTGCCGTGAGTCCCGCAGACGGTGAGCCGGCGGCGGTCACCGGCGATGGTCATGTAGAACTCGATCTCGCTGACGCACGGGATGCCGCGCCGCCGCACCGCCTCGAGCTCCACGTTCGCCGGGCGCGTCTGGTTGCCGACCACGACGAGATCGGGCACCCCCCATCGCTCGAGATTGGCCGGGTCGCTGTGGTTCTCCCACGCGATCCCCGCGGCGGTCACGGCTTCGCTCATGGGCGGGTACGCGTGGTCGTCGGAGCCGGTGACCAGGTCTCCACGCTGGCGAGCGAGATTCGCCGCGCCGAACGTCGCGTACCCGCAGATGCCGAGGACGTGGACGTGCATGCTCAGGCCGGCCTGGCTCCTGGTCGGTCCTGCCGCCTCGACGATCAGGCGCACCACCGAGTCGGTGGCGTCTGGAAGGCCGAGCGCGGCACTCGCCGCGGCCATCGATCGCCACCGAGCCGGGTCGGCGACCAGCGCCTCGATCTCGGCGCGGAGGCGCTGGGGAGTGCATTCGGCGTCATCGATGAGCAGCGCGGCGCCCGCCGCGACGTAGGGGGCCGCGTTGTGCCACTGGTGGCCGCCGGCGTGCGGGTAGGGAACCACGATCATCGGGCGACCAAGCGCCGAGCATTCCGCGAGCGACGAGCCGCCCGCGCGCATCACCACGAGGTCGCTCCCGCTGATCCGCTCCGCCATGTTGTCGAAGAACGCTCCGACCGCGTACCGCGCCGCCAGCCGCGGGGGCAGGGCGGCGGCGGCCCGCTCCACGGCGTCGTAGTCGAGGCTGCCGCACTGGTGGACGATGCGCAGCTCCGGGTCGCTGCTGAGCAGCTCGACCATGCACCCGGCGACGGCGCGGTTCAGCCGCCTCGCGCCCTGCGACCCACCGGTGACCAGGATCGAGCGAAGCCGGTCGCCGATCGGGCGGCTGGTCACGGAGCGGATCTCGGCGCGCACCGGGTTTCCGGTGTGCACCACCCGGGCGTGGGGAAGGTGGGCCGCGGTCTCCGCGAACGAGGCGGCGACCACCCGCGCCCGCCGGGCGAGCATCCGGGTCGCGCGCCCGGGGACGGCATTCTGCTCGAGCAGCACCACCGGGATTCGCTGAGCGAGCGCCGCCACCACCACCGGAACCGAGACATACCCTCCGACCCCGACGACGACGTCGGGTCGCATCGCTCGCAGCAGCCGGCGCGCGGCGATGGTCGCCCGGGTCAGCTGGGTGGTCGCGCGGGCCACGCCTCCGGCGCTGCCGACGTCGACCCCGCTGATGTCGAGGGTCTCCAGCCGCAGTCCGGCCGCGACCACGAGACGCTCCGCCACCCCATCCCGGCGGCCGACCACGGCCACCTCGTCGTCAGGTCGATCGCTTCGAAGCGCGAGCGCGACCGCCAGTGCCGGGGTCAAGTGCCCCCCAGTTCCCCCCCCAGCGATCAACGTGCGCACGATTCGTCGTCCCTTGCCGTCGACCCTGGGCTGAGATGTTGAGCAGGATGCCCATGCCCACGAGGGTGGTCGCCAGCGAGGTGCCACCGTAGCTGATGAAGGGCAGCGGGATACCCGTGGTCGGGATCACCCCGGTGACCGCCATCACGTTGATGAACGCCTGCATGCAGATCCACGATGTGATGCCTCCCGCCAGCAAGGCGCCGAATCGGTCGGGCGCCCGAAGCGAGGCGCGAACCCCGCGCCACGCCAGGAAGAGGAACGCCCCGAGCACCGCGACGGTTCCGATCAGGCCGAGCTCCTCGCCGATGATCGCGAAGATGAAGTCCGTGTGCGCTTCGGGAAGCCATTCGTACTTCTGCACCGAGTTGCCGAGGCCCACCCCGAAGATGCCGCCCGACCCGAACGCATACAGCGCCTGGCAGTTCTGGAACCCGGAGCCGAGCGCGGCGGCGCAGGGGTTGAGGAAGTGGGCGAGGCGGTCGGCACGGTAGGCGACCAGGGCGACCAGGGCGAAGCTCGACGCACCGAAGCCGACGATGATCAGGAGGAGATGGCGCTTGCGGGCGCCGGCCAGCGCGAGCAGGATCAGCGCGGTGGCGGCGATGACGATCGAGCTGCCGAAATCGCGCTCGGCAAGCACCAGGCCGAGGAGCGCCGCCAGCACGATGACGTAGTCGCGAACGCCACGCAGGGTTCGCACCGAACCTTCCCGGTCGGTGAGCCAGCGCGAGAAGAAGACGATCGCAACCCCGACGGCGATCGCCGACGGCTGCACCGAGAGCGGACCGACCTGGAACCAGCGTTGCGCACCGAAGTGACGCGAACCGACGTGGGGGATCAGCACCACCACGAGCAGCACGAGCATCAGGAACATGGCCGGGCGGGCGATCCGGGAGAGGCGGTGGTAGTCGACCTTCGCGGCGACCACGAGGCCGATGCCGCCGAGCGCCGCCCCGAGCAGCTGATGAGCGAAGAAATAGTTGGGGTCGTTGAACCACAGGAAGCCGAGCGCCTCGGAGGCGCTGTAGACCATCACCAGCCCGAACCCGACCAGTCCGACGACGATGATCATCAGCCAGCCGTCGACCCCCGCCGCGGCGGCGGCGCGATCCGCCGACGCGAAGACGCGGGCCACGCGCGCCCCGCCCCGCCAGCGCCACCTTCCGGCGAGACCCTCGGTGAGCTTGCCCGCGCGCGCGGCCATCAGTCCCTGCTCACCGCGTGCGTCGCAACGTGCTCCACCGCCTCGCGGAACGCATGGCCGCGATCCTCGAAGTCGCGGAACTGGTCGAAGCTCTTGTATCCCGGGGCGAGCAGCACGACGTCGCCCTCGCGAGCGAGCCGCGCCGCGGCGGCCACCGCCTCGTCGAGCGTGCGGACGACGGTGCGGTCGGCGAAGCCGCGGCGCGCGAGCGCCTCGTCGAGCTCGCCCGCGCTCGCTCCGTTGAGCACGGCATGGCGCGCGCGGGTCGCGACCTCGTCGGCGAGACCCTCGATCGACGTGCCGGCGCCCTTGCCACCGCCGATCCAGACGATGGTCCGGCCCGGGAATGACTGCAGCGCCGCGATCGCCGATTCGACGTTGGTCGCCTTGCTGTCGTTGATCCAGAGCACGCCGTCCTGGTCGCGAACCGTCTGCAGCCGGTGCGGGACCGCGTGGAAGTCGCGAACCGCCGCGGCGATCGGCGATGTGCCGACCCCGGCGGCACGGGCGATCGCCACCGCGGCGAGCACGTTCTGCAGGTTGTGCGCCCCGAAGAGCGGGATGTCGGCGACCGGCAGGACTGGGATCAGCGTGCCCTGCTCGACGATGACCACGTCGTCGCCCTGACGCGTCGCGCCATCGGTGATGCCCGGGTCGAGGCCGAACTGGCGCACCCGGCAGTGCGCGACCGCGGCTCATCGCCCGCGCGGTCGGATCATCGAAGCCGACGACCGCGTCATCGACCGCGAAGCGCACCAGGCGCCGCTTGATCTCGGCGTAGGCGGCAAAGTCGCCGTGGCGATCGAGGTGATCGGGCGTCACGTTGAGCACGCAGGCGATCGCGCATCGCGGTTCGGCCACCAACTCGATCTGGAACGACGACAGCTCGAGGACCACCCAGTCGGTGTCGCTCACGCCGCCGAGACGGTCGAGCATGGTGACGCCGATATTGCCGCCGAGGTGGACGCGCTCACCGCCGCGCTCGAGGATGGCCGCGACCAGTGCCGTCGTGGTCGTCTTGCCATTGGTGCCGGTGACCCCGCAGATGCGCGCACGGCAGCGCTCGAAGACGAGGTCCATCTCGCTGCGCACCGGCACGCCGTGGGCGCGCGCGATCTGCAGCTCGGGCGCGTCCCAGGGCACGCCCGGGCTCGGGCAGACCATCAGCGCCCCGGCCGCGACGTCGTCGGGATAGCCGCCGAGGCGCACGTCGACCGCGGCCGGCAGGAGCGCGATGCGCTCACGGATCGCCAGCGTGTCCGACCGATCAACGATCACGACCTGGTGTCCCTCCCGCGCGAAGCTGAGCGCGCAGGCGAGCCCGCTGCGGCCGGCTCCGATCACCACAACCGGCCGGCCGGTCACGAGGCCGGCCCGGCGACACGCGCGAACAGAACGGTGAGGGCCGCGCCCGCAGCCGCGGTCGCGGCGAACGCGGCGACGAGACGCTGCTCGCGGAGCCCGAGCTCCTCGAAGTGGTGATGGATCGGGCTCGCGCGGAGCAAGCGGGTGCCGAACCTTCGTATCGCGGTGACGTTGACCACCACGCTCGCCGCCTCGACGACGAAGACGATGCCGAGCAGGGGGAGCAGCCAGATCAGGTGCAGCTCCGCGGTCAGCGCGACGATGGCGGACCCGAGGGCCAGCGACCCCGCGTCGCCCATGAACACCCGGGCAGGGAACCAGTTGAAGAGCAGGAAGGCGGTCACCGACCCCGCGAGCGCGACGGCCACGATCGCGACCGACGGGTCGCGGCGCATCACCGCGATGATCGTGATGCCGACGAGCACGAGGGCGGTGCACGAAGCCGCAAGCCCGTCGACGCCGTCGGTGAGGTTGACCGCGTTGCTGGTCGCCACCACAGCGATCGCCGCGACCACCGCGAGCCCCCACCCGAGGTTGGGCGCGCCGAGCCCGGGAAAGAACTGATGCGTGAACCCGGAGATGGTCAGCGCGATCCCGACGAGAATCCCGGTCACCCCCTGGAGACCTAGCTTCTGCCACACCGAGAGCCCGAGCCGCCTTGCGTCGTTGATGTTGACGATGTCGTCGAGTCCCCCTGCGATCGCCCCGGCGAGCAGCGCGAAGATCGAGATGAATCCCTGGCGCGAGCGATCGACCGCAAGCCAGGCGACGATCACCACCAGACAGAAGAGCGCGCCGCCGAGCGTCGGTGTCCCCTCCTTGGCGCGGTGGCTCGCCGGGCTGTACGAGGCCACGTGCTGACGAGCGCCGGACCGCACCAGCAGCCCGATGAACGCCGGATAGAGCACCACGGCGGCCACGAACGCGACCACGCCGACCAGGACTGCCTCCTTCACGGTTCGATCCGCCAGTCGTCGATCATCATCTCGGCCATCTGCTTCCAGATCGGCGCGGCAAGGATGGAACCGAACCGATCAGCCGCGCTCACCTGCGGGTTGTTCAGGATCACCATCATGGTGAAGCGCGGGTTGGCGACCGGCATGAAGCCGACGAAGGACGCCACCACGTTTGGACCGTACCCGCCGCCGTTGGGGAGTGCGACCTGGGCCGTCCCGGTCTTGCCGGCGATCTCCATGCTGTAGCCGGGGATGCGCGCCCGCTTGCCCTCGCCACCCGGATCGTTCACCACGCCCACCATCATGTGCGCGAGGGTCGTGGCGGCGGCGGCGGACATGACCCGGCGGGTCGCCGCGACGAAGGGCGTGGCCTTGCCGGTGTTGGGGTTGACGACGGCGTCGACGACGTGTGGCTGCACCCAGACTCCGCCATTGGCAACCGCGTTCACCGCGGCGAGCATCTCCACCGGCGTGGTCACGAGCCCCTGCCCGAACGCAGCCTCGGCATACCTCAGGTCATTCCACGAGGCCGCCGGCGCCAGCGGGCGGTTGACCTCCCCGGCGAGGTCGATCCCGGTCGGAGCGCCGATCCCGAAGGCGAGCAGGTTGTTGTAGAAGGCGCTCTGCCCCTCCATCTTCTGGGCATCGATTGCCCCGTTGTTGAGCGAGTTCGTCGAGCACCCACTGCATGGTGACGTTGCCGTGGGATCGCCGGTCCCAATCGTGGATGAGGTAACCATCGATTCGCTGTTGCTTCTCGTCGATTACCGTGCTCGGCGTGAACGCGTTGTTGTTGAGGCCTCCCGCGAAGGTGATCACCTTCATGATCGAGCCCGGCTCGTACGGCTGGGTCACCGCGAGGTCGCGGAAGTCCGCGATGTTGGCGGCGGCAAAGTTGTTGGCGTTGTACGAGGGGTACTGCGCCCACGCATCGATCGCCCCCGTCTTGGTGTCCATGATCATCAGGGTGCCCGACGTCGCCCTCGTCGAGTTCACGCCGTTGGCGATCGCCAGGTCGGCCCAGTATTGAATCTGCGAGTCGAGCCCGAGCTCCAGATTATCGCCATTTTTGGCAGGAACCATCTGCTGCCTGCCGAGCACGATGGCGTTGCCGTTGACGTCGGTCAGGGTGGACTCGTGCCCGGTCATGCCGGACAGGATCGAGTTGTAGTACCCCTCTAGCCCGTACTGACCGACGCCTTCGGCGTTGACGAAGCCGAGCAGGTTCGCCGCGAAGGAGTCGCCGGGAACGGGCGACGGCTCGTAGACGGTCTGCTCGGACGGGATCGTGCCGATGCCGCTGAGCCTGAGCGCCTGGAGCTTGTCGTTGACGTCCTGGGACACGCCCTTGGCGAGATAGTCGAACTGATTGGGTTGATCGAGAGCGTGCAGGACCTGGGCGGCGCTCAATTGCAGGATCGGGGCAAGCATTCCAGCAACCTGCTGGCGGTCCGCGGCGGCCACGAGCGCGGGGTCGGCGAAGACATCGAAGACCTGCACGTTGCTCACCAGGACGCGCCCGTTGCGGTCGAGGATCACACCGCGGGTGGCGTGCAGCGTGATCGACGTCGTGTGCGACGCGGCAGCCGCCTGCGCCAGCGACCTTCC
This sequence comes from Candidatus Dormiibacterota bacterium, assembly GCA_963799005.1. Classification (GTDB taxonomy): domain Bacteria; phylum Chloroflexota; class Dormibacteria; order Aeolococcales; family Aeolococcaceae; genus Palsa-851. The sequence continues at coordinate 134,846 of CAWCVK010000001.1, forward strand.
CTGGATCACCTGGACCTGAACGAGGCGCCCGAAGACCGCGATCGCCATCGCCAGAAATGCGAGCACCAGCCACAACCCACGCCGGCGGAGGTCGGGTGCGTCGGAGAACGCATGCGCGTGCGCGGACCGTGCCGATCCCGGCGTCCGGCGGCGCGGGTTCATCGACCTGTGCCGCTCCCGTCGAATGCGCCGTCGAGTGCCCCGACCAGCTGCTGCAGGGTGCTACTGGTGTCGCTCCCCGTCAGCTGCTCGGCCGGCGCTGACGTGATCAGGTTGTGCGGCGCCGCCACCACGGACTCCCATCTCGCGGCGGGGCGCATCCCCATCACCTGGGCGGCTGCGATGATCCGCTCCGACGACTGCAGGCGGGAGAGCTCAGCGCCCAGCTGCGAGTCCTGGGCGGCGAGCTGCTGCTGCTGGGAGGCGAGACGCGTTGCCTGGTACGTGGCCGTGGTCACGTGCGCCGTCTGGTTGACGTACGCGATCCCGATCCCGGCGGCGACCGCGATCACCGGCAGCAACGGCAGCGGCGTCCGCGGTCCGCCGCGGCGGATGCGCAGCGCGCCGGACCAGCGGCTCGAAGGGGACGTCGTCGACCCCGGCAGCCGTCGGAGCCGGCGCGCGGTCGACGCCTGGTGCGAAACGCAAGTTGGGCACTGCCCTGATCTCCAGTGGTGAAACGTTGAGTGGGTGATGGAGGGGCACCGACGGTGCCGGACCGGCGAACGGACTGTTGGCGGGGAGAGTCGCGCCCAGCGCGGCTCCCCCCTTGGGCGCGAAGTGAGGCGTGGAGAGCTGCGAGGCTCGTCACCCCTCGGATGGCGAGCTTTTCCGCAACCCGCAGGCGTGCTGACCGCGACCTCGGATTCACCGCCAGCTCGGCGGGATCCGGCCGGATCACCTTGCGGGTGAGGAGAAAGAGTGTGGCCCGGTGGACGCAGGTGCAGTGGGGCTGTTGGGGCGGACAGACACAATTCTGAGCTGCGACGTGGAGTGCATTCTTGACAAGGGTGTCCTCGAGAGAGTGGAAGGAGATGACCCCAAGACGCCCACCGGGCCGGAGGATGCTGATTGCTGCCTGCAGGCCTCGTTCGAGGCTTTCCAGCTCGTGGTTCACCGCGATGCGAAGCGCCTGGAATGTGCGCGTCGCCGGGTGGATCCGCTTCGGCCAGAACCGCCGGGGCACCACCTGCTCGACGAGCTCGCGCAGCTGCGTCGTGGTGGTGATCGGCGTGCGCTCGCGCGCTCTGACTATTCGGCTGGCGATCGACCGTGCGAACCGCTCGTCGCCGTAGTCGCGGAGCATCGACGTCAGCTCGTCCGCGGTCAGCGAGTCCACGAGGTGCGCGGCCGTGACGCCGGAGCTCGGATTCATGCGCATGTCGAGCGGTCCGTCGAGGCGGAAGCTGAAGCCGCGGGTCGGATCGTCGAGCTGGAGGGACGAGATGCCGAGGTCGAAGACGACGACATCGGCCGCCGCCACGCCGTGTGCGTGGACGATGGCCTCGAGGTCGGCGAAGTCACCCTGGGCGATCTCGACGGCGCCGCCGGCGCTGAAACGGGCGCGGCCGACGTCGACAGCGTTCTGATCGCGATCGATCGCGATCACCCGGCCGCCCGGGGAGACGCGCTCGAGGAGCGCGGCCGTGACCCCGCCGGCGCCAAAGGTGGCGTCGACGGCGATCTGCCCGGGCCGGGGCTGCAGGCTCTCTATGAGGGGTGTGAGAAGGACCGGCCGGTGGCCCGCGCCGTCAAACGACGGGGCACCGGGCGTGGCGTCGGCGAGCGTCCCCATGTCGGCCACGAACGACAGGGGGATGGTCATGTGGCGAGACGGATCCGTCCGGGGCGCTCACGCCGGGGACGGGGAGGCGGACGTGCCGCGCTGGTGGACCAGGTCCCAGACCTGGGTGAACTCGGCGGGGCTGAGCTCCGCCTGCTCCGACTGCCAGAGCTTGTCGGCGACGATCTCGACCCCGTTGTCGAGGCCGACGAACACCACCTGGTCGACGATCTGCGCAAACGACCGCTGCTGAGCGGAGAGCAGGAGGCGGCCCTGGGTGTCGACCTCGAGCAGCGAGCTGTTCCCGGTGAGCCAGCGCATGAACCGGCGTTCCTGGGCCGGGGTTTCGGCGGTGCGCCGGAAGAGATCCTTCTGCACGGCCCACTCGTCGGGCGGCCAGATCATCAGGCGGCTCTCGGGGCCGGGAGCGACGACGCTGCCCTCGGGCAGGAAGCGGCGCAGTTGAGCGGGAATCGCGACCCGTCCCTTCTCGTCGATGTGGTGCCGGTACGTGCCGCAGAATTGGACTGGAGCGCGCCCGTCGACCGCCGTCTGCTCGAACCTCGCCGTCGTCACGTCGGTATCCCCACTACTCACCACTTTTCTCCACCGGCGGCCCGAACCCTAACAGGTGTGTGGTGAGGCGTCAACGCAAACAAATGTACGCATGACCTGTCAGGCGTCGTAGCGCGGCGTCTCGAGCAGCAGCTTGGATAAATCGGCCCCGCCGGCGAGCGGCTCGGGGTCGGCGCCCCTGCGAAACAGCACCGCGCCGCCCGTTCCCCGCAGGCGCATCGACGCCCCGTCGACCTCCAGCCAGCTCTGCTCCCGGAGCGCGACCACGGTCGTGTCGTTCTCCTCGAGGAACTCCGTCAGCCGCTCCTCACGGGTCTCGCCGATCCGGGCTTCCGGTGGCGGTGGATCGATGTAGTGCGGGTTGATCTGGAACGGCACCAGGTTGAACGCCGAGAAGCTCGGTGGCTGCACGATCGGCATGTCGTTGGTGGTGCGGATCGTGGGGCACGCGACGTTGGCCCCCGCGCTGGCGCCGAAATACGGGAATCCGCTGTCGACCGCCGCACGAACCGGGTCGATCAGCGCCAGTCGATGGAGCGCACCGACCAGCCGGAAGCTGTTGCCGCCGGTGACGAAGATGGCCTCGGCCTCGGCGATGGCCGCGGCGGGATCGTCGGTGGCGTGGACCCCGGCAATCTCGACGCCGTGCGGGGCGAGCCACTCGCGGAAATGGGCGGTGGCGCGGTCGTGGTCGCTCTGCGCGTAGGGGATCATCACCGCCCGGCGAGCCCCGCGAAGGTGCTCGATCACCGCCGCGCGCGCGGAGGTGCCATCACCCCCGGCGTGCAGCATCAGACGCCTGTGCATGGTTTGGGGAGCCTCCTCATCGCAGGATGTCGTGCGCGACAGCCTCAGAGGATAAACTCGACGGGCAAGCCGGCCAGACGGTCGCGGGCGAACGCCGTCCGAGGAAAGTCCGGGCTCCGCAGAGCAGGGCGCTGGGTAACGCCCAGTCGGGGTGACCCGAAGGAGAGTGCCACAGAAATGACACAGCCCCGGGCCTGTCCGGGGCAACGGTGAAATGGTGGGGTAAGAGCCCACCGGCGGCCGGGTGACCGGCCGGCCAGGTAAACCCCGCCCGGAGCAAGGCCGAACAGAGACCGAGCGCTTCGGCGCTCAGGAGTTGCTCGCTTCTCGCGTCTCAGGTGGGCCGCTCGAGGCGCCGGGCAACCGGCGTCCCAGATGGATGACCGTCCCTCGTCCGCCGCGGGCGAGGACAGAACCCGGCTTATCGGCCGGCTTGCACTCCCCCGAATCCGGAGATTCCGTCACATTCGTGGCACGCGCTCATCGATGACGCCACTCAGTGGCGACGGGCGTTATCGCGACGGCGACAGCCACACGTTCGGGTTCAGCCGAGAGGGATCCGGCTGTTGACTCACGGCGGCAGAGCCGGCCGGAAGGGCATAGCTGTACAGCGTCCCGTCGCTGCAAACCGTGTCGACGGTGCCGTCGGCCACCGTGGTCGGTCCGCACATGGTCCCACCCCAGCCGCTGTTCGCCGCCCACAGCTGTGAGCCGTCCGCGGGATTGACCGCGAAGATCAGGCTCGGACTGGAGCCGCAGGTGTCGTACAGGACACCATTGGCGAGAACCGGCTGATTGAAGACGGTTCCGTACGCGCAGGGAAAGGTCACGTCATCCCAGATGATGCTCTGTGACGATGCGTTGACCGCGTAGAGAAAGGGGTATCCGCCTTCCGACCCGGCGCCGAAGTACAAGACACCGTTGACCACGGTGGGCATGCCCACATACGAATTGGAGACGGAGACGGCCCACAGCTGGTGGCCGCTGGACGCATCCAACGCGACAATCCCCGAGACCTCGGCAACGTACACGGCGCCGTTGGCAACAACCGGATCAGGGAACGGGTCCACGGCGAGACCGAAGACCGCCGTTTGCCAGAGCTTCGAGCCGTTGGCGGCATTCACCGCGTACACGTTGCCGTCGTGCGAGGAGACGAAGACGCGTCCGGCGCTCACCGCCGGTGAGCTTGCGGCGCCGCCGGTCGGAAACGCCCAGTTGCTGAAGCCGCTGGACGCGCTGAGCGCGTACACCGTACCGCTTTGGCCCCCGATGTAGACGACGCCGCCCGTCACGGTGGGCGACGAGTCGAAGCCCGAGGGCTCGAGCACGCTGAGGTCGTCAGTCCAGACCGCCGCGCCAGTGGTCGCCTTGACCGCATAGACCTTGCCGTCCTCGGACCCGAAATACACCGTGCCGCCTGACACAGCCGGCGTTCCGACGACGTGGCCGCCCGTGGTGACCGACCACTTCACCTTGCCGGTGGCGGTGTTGAGCGCGTACACGTGGTCGTCCTGGGAGCCGGCATAGACGAAACCGTTGGCAACGCTCAGCGAATCGAAGCCGGAGTTCGCCGCCCACAGCGCCCCGAGCTGCGACACGTTGGAGGAGGTCAAGGTGTTCTCGAACGGATTAAGTCCCAGATGCGCGGGGTTGAATCCGTACTGCGCCCAGCTCGTCGAGACTGTGAAACGACGCTGGGCCGAGAGCGCGCTGGTCCGGCCCACCCCGGTGACGTAGTGCGTGCCCGGCTGTGACGCACGGGGAATTCGAAAGGAAACCGAGAAGGCACCGGTGCCGCTGGTCGCGGCCAGCACCATGTCGGTGAGGTCGAAATAGACATCGACCGCCTCGTTGGCGCCGAAGCCCGCGCCCTTGACCACGACGAGGCTGGTGGGCGGGCCGATCGCGGGGCTGAGCGTGATGGTCGGATTGGCTGCGTGAGCGACGCTTGCAAACCCGTAGGCGCACGGGATCGCGATCAGCAGCGCGACCAGAGACTTGATGAGCAGCCGCATCCTCTGCATCGGAGTCCTCCTCATGGCGTCAACGCCGCCAGGGTAGGAGGGCGTCTTAAAGCTGCCTTAAGGCGCGCTTTGGGCTGCGTGGCTCACGACCTGGTTGGAAGGCACCCGGCGTAGGGACAGGACCGCGCCGCGATCATTTATCGAGCAGTGTCGCGACCGCATCGCGGTTGGCGAGCAGCCCCGCCGCCGGCAGGCGCAGCAGCAGGTCGCGCCATCCGGGTTCGCGCGACGCGATGCCGGCGAGCAGCCGGCGCGCCTCCTCGACCCTGCCGGCGTCGGCCATCAGCACCGCCGCCCAGAACGTCGCCTCGTCGTTGCCGGCAAGCAGGGTGCGAGCCCGCTGGTATTCCTCGAGACTCCCGTTGATGTCGCCGGCGATCTGGCGCTGCTCGGCGACATCCATGTGCTCGTAGCCGCGCTGCAGCGAGAGCAGGCGGCGGAGCTCGGCGAGGGGATCGGGCGCGTCGTCCACGCGCAGGTCGATCATCCGATCCTGCCATGGTTGGCCAGAACCGGCTCCCTTGACGATCAGCATCGCCGCCGACTGACGCCCGCGAAGATCACCTCCCTCCTCTTCCGCAGCGTCCAGCGCGGCCATCAGCCGGTCGGCGAGATCGCCGTCCGACGCCTGGTACGCCTCGAGCATCGCCGGCCATACGCGCGGGCTGCGCATCATGTTCGCCTGGCACGAGACGCCCTCCGCGGTCGCGTGCCCCGCAGCCTCGATGCATTGCTCCCCGGTGTGCACCGCGACGCGGCCGCCGGCGTCGACCAAGGCGACCTGGCGGCGGGCCTGATCGACATCAGCGCCGGTGAGCGCCGCGAGCGCGGTCGCAGGGTCGAGGCCGAGGCCGAGGAGCGCGAGTCCGCGCGGTCCATAGGCGGGTTCCACGAATGACTGGGTGGCGATCGCGCCAACGCCGGACTCGGCCCAGGTCACACCGGCGCCCACCGAGAACCAGTGCGATTGCACCGCCACCCCGAGGTCGCCGGTCTTGGGATCTCGAGCCACGATCGAATAGGTCATGGCGCACCGCCTCGGTCGGCAGCGCCGGCCATGATTCGCTGGGTCTCCTCCACCGCGAGGGTGTCGACGCGCTCGTTACCGGGAATGCCACTGTGACCGCGCACGTGCTCGAAGCGCACCCGCGCATCGATGAGCGGATCGATGCTGGGGTACAGGTCGAGATTCTTCTTGCGCTTCCACAGCCCCGTGAGCCAGTTGATGACGCCGAGGCTGTCGGTGCGCACCACGATCCGCCACCCGGGATCGTCACCGATGCGCGCGCGAATGCGCAGCAGCGCCTCGCGCACCGCCTTCAACTCCTCACGATTGTTGGTCGTCTCGAGCCCACCACCGGCGGCTTCGTCGATGGCGCCGTCGGGCCATTCAATCCGGTATGCCCATGCGCCCGCGCCCGGATTCCCGGAGCACGCGCCGTCGGTGTAGGCGACCACCGTCGCGGTCACGGGGCGAGGATCCGATCGCAGTTCGCGCACTGGGTGAGGCCGGCGCCGGTGCGAACCGCACGGCGTTCCTCGTTCGACACCGGCATGTGGCATCCGGCGCAGAACTCACCGGCGAGTCCGGTGACGGCGGGGCGGTGGTGGGCCGCGATGCGCGTGTACAGGGAGAGATCGCCCGGGTCCATCTCGGCGCGCAATGCGTCGCGTTCGCCGCTCAGGACATCGCGCTCGGCGGTCAACGACGCCAGCCGCGCGCGCAGCGGCTCCATCGAACCGCTTCGCTGCGATTCACGTGCGGCCACATCGGCGGATGCACTCTGCAGTCTCGCGAGGGACTGGTCCACCTGCTCCATGCGCTCGAGTGCGTCGTCCTCCGCCGCGGACAGCCTGGCGCGCATCGTCTCCAGCTCGCGCTGCATCTCGATGAGCTCGGCGGGGTTGCGCACCGTGCCGCCGTAGAGACGCCGGTCCAGCTCGCGGATCCGGGCCTGCAGCGACGTTGCCTCCAGCTCGGCGAGCCTTGCGCCCGCGCCGAGTGTCCGGTGCTCCTCGTGCGCGGCGGCCTCGGCGGCGCGCAGGCGGTCCAGCTCGGGGTCGCCGCGGAGGGACGCCTCGACCGTGGCGATGTCGGACGTGAGCGTGGCGATGCGGTCGTCGATCTGTTGCAGGCTGAGCAGCGCCGACGCGCGGCTCATGCGGCCATCTCGTGCGACACTCGAGCGAGCCGTTCCAATGCGCGGCCGGCGGCGCCGGAGTCGATCGAACTCGGCGGCCACCGCGAGCCCGTCGAGAAGGGTGGTGACGTGGTCCGCGGCGACCAGCACCGCGGCGGCGTTGAGCAGCACGACGTCACGGCGCGGTCCGCGCTCACCGTCGAGAATCGAGCGGATGGTCGCGGCGTTCGCCGCAGCCTCCCCGCCGCGCACAGCGTCGAACGACGCCGCCTCGAGCCCCACATCGCGCGGGTCGAGGACGAAATCGCGGATGCCCTCGAGGGTGACCTCGTAACAGCGCGCACTGCCACCGACGCCGAGCTCATCCACGCCGTCCGGACCGGTGAAAACGAGCGCGTGGAGATGTCCGAGTCGATGCAGCACCTCGGCCATCATCGGAGCCAGCGCGGCGTTTGAAACGCCGAGGGCCTGGTGACGAACCCGGGCGGGGTTGGCGAGGGGACCGAGCACGTTGAACACGGTTCGGATCCCAAGCTCACGACGAACCGCGGCGACGTGGCGCAGCGCCGGGTGAAAGTCGGGCGCGTACAGGAAGCCGATCCCGGCTTCCTCCACGCAACGGCGAACGCCCTGCGGTGGGAGGGAGATCACCACGCCCAGTGCTTCGAGCACGTCGGCGCTGCCGCATCGTGATGACGCCGCTCGATTGCCGTGCTTCGCCACCGGGCATCCGGCACCCGCCGCAACCAGCGCCGCCGCGGTGGAGATGTTGAACGTCCCCGCGCCGTCGCCGCCGGTGCCGCACGTGTCCACCGCCTCGACCGGCAGTGGGACCGGCGTCGCATGGGCTCGCATCGATTCGACCATGCCGGCGAGCTCATCCACCGTCTCGCCCTTGGTGCGCAACGCCGCGACCAAAGCTCCGACCTGGGCGGGTGATGCCTCGCCCTCCATCATCGTGTCCATCACCGCGCGCGCTGTCGAGGCTCCCAGGGAGCGCCCGGCCACGACCGATTCGAGCGCCTGCCGCATCACCTCCTCGCCCATGGCGGGCGACGGTAGCACCGAGCGTGACGAGGCCGATCCATATACTCGACGAGGTGACCGCCCGCACACTCGCGCCCTTCGACCCGGACGCCGTACGCCCATGGCGCCTCGGCGATGGAGCGCGTGGCGCCCTGCTGATCCACGGGTTCGCCGGTACCCCACCGGAGTTGCGCCTCCTCGGCGAGACGCTCGCCGCACATGGATTCCGGTGCCACGCGCCGGTGCTGCCGGGTCACGGCACGACCCCGCGCGACCTCGAGGGGACGCGATGGCAGGACTGGGCGGAATGTGTCGCGTCGGCGTTCGACGACCTCTCCTCCGAGTGCGACGACGTTGTGGTCGCCGGGCAGTCGATGGGCGCGACTCTCGCGCTCAACCTCGCCATACGTGATCTGCGCGTGCGCGCGGTCGCGTCGCTTGCGGCGCCGATCTGGCTGAGCGGACCTCTTGCGCCACTGCTGCCGGTCATCAAGCGGGTGGTGCGCTGGCACCGAGCGGGCGACGACGTCGATCTCTGGCACCCGGATGCGGTCGATGAGCTGTACAGCTACGGCCTCCGCCCGACACGCAGCATCGACGAGTTGCGCCGCCTGTGCGCCGCAGTCCGCAATCAGCTGGCCGAGATACGCGCCCCGGTGCTGGTCCTGCACGGCGAACGGGATCGATCCATCGACCCTCGATGCGCTCGAGAGATCGCGCGCAGGCTGATCGGCAGCGAGGCCGTGCAGCTGACGCTGCTCCCGCGGAGCGGCCACGCGATCTCCGTCGACGTCGATCGCGACAGCGTCAACAGCGAGATTCTGCAGTGGTTCGAGCGCTTCGCCCCGGCCGCGCGTGCGGCTGCGGCCGCGGCACGATGAGTCAACCGGGATCGCGGCTCGACTCCAGCAGTCGCGCGGCAAGCTCGGGGTCGATGACGGGGTTCGACGGAGGGCCGGCGTCCAGATCGCGATGACGTTTCGACGTGTGGCGTTGCGGCGCCTGGACACGCTCGCGCGCGGCGTCACGGATCACGTCACCGCACCCGGCACAGCGGAGGACCGCGGCCGACGTTCCCCGGCCGGCGTACTCGCGGTGCGAGAAGCGCATCTCGCCACCACATTTCGCACAGCGTCGCCGCGGCGCGGTCTCGGTCGGCATGCCGGCAGTCATGTATCCAAGCGTACGGCCTGGACCGTGCGCGCAGCGCGGTCGCTCACGAGGTGACATCCGCCGCGCCGATCATCGACCGGCTCCGCGCGGCGGTGCGCGATCCGCGCGACGTCGTCGATTCGGCGCCCGGCGGCCTGCGCCCGGCGTCGGTGCTGCTCCTGTGCGATCCCGCGACGCCCGGGGTGCCACTGCTTTTCGTGCTCCGTTCCGAGGAACTTCGCCAGCACCCCGGTCAGATCGCCTTCCCGGGGGGCGGCGCCGAGGAGTTCGATGACGGCGTGGTCGCGACGGCGCTGCGCGAGGCGGGCGAGGAGCTGGGAATCCAGCCCGACAGCGTTGAGGTTCTCGGCATCCTGACGCCGTTCTCGACCGTGGTATCCGCTCGCTGGCTCACGCCCGTCGTCGGTTTGCAACGCGGGCCGATCGAGTTCACGACCGACGGCTTCGAGATCGCGGAATGGTTCCGCATCGATCTCGCCGACCTCATGGTGGCGACGCACACGGTTCGTGAGATCGAACGCAACGGCCTGCGTGGCCGCGTGCACTACTACGAGGCATCGGGTCGGGTCATCTGGGGCGTCACCGGCGCGATCCTGCACGAGCTGCTCGAGCGCCTCGGCAGAATCGACTGACAGTCAGCTCATCGCGGCGACGATCTTCTGGTCCTGCGCAACCGCGACCGCCGCGACGAACGCCGGGGCGACCGGAGTGGCCGAGTTGACCACCAGGATGACCGCGATGACATCGCCATCCTGAAACGCGATGCCCACCTGGCTGTATCCGTTGTGGGCCTTGCCCACGAACTCGTCGGCCTGACAGCCGAGAGTCGCCGGCGACGACGTGCTCGTGATCGTCGCGAACTGAGCCTTGGCCGCGTCGCGCAGCTGCGCGTAGTCTGCCGCCGCCGCCTGTGTCGAAGCCTCGATAACGACGTCATCCTCGACGCGATACGTGTTGCCGGTGTTGGCAAATCCGCGTTGATCGGTATTCGCCGTCCTGTTCATCTCGCCGTCGCTGATCTGCTCCAGCCGCGGCCCCGACGATGGCAGATCGCTGACCGTCAGCGCCAGCCGGGTGACGGGCGACGTCGCCGAGTTGACCTGGGGATTCGCACAGACGGAGGGGGTCGCTGACGCCGTCTGCAGCCCTGATTTGGGGTCCGACGTTGCGGGGGTCTCCGATGCCGTACCCGCGCATCCGGCTGCCGCGACCGCGGCTGCGCATGCGCCGATCGCAAGTGTTGTACGCGTGACCTGGCCCATCATCATCGCCCCTCTCGACCCCACCGTAGCACACGTCCCCCGGATCAGCGGTATCGAGGATGCACCACAAAGGGGTTGGTGCGCATCTCCTCGTCGACCGTGGTCCGCTGCCCGTGGCCCGGGTACACGACCGTCTCAGGGGGCAGCGTGTAGAGACGCTGCTCGATCGAAAAGATGAGCGCGGGCCACGATCCGCCGGGGAGATCGCAGCGACCGACACCGTGGTTGAAGAGCGTGTCACCGGAGAGCAGATCCGGTCCGACCCGGAAGCACACCGACCCGCGTGTGTGCCCGGGCGTGTGCATGACTTCGATGTCGAGGTCATGCCAGCGAAGCCGCTCGCCGTCCTTCAGGTCTTCCTCGCAGACCACATCGGGAAGATCGTCCGGAACACCTGGAAGATAATGCACGGCCTCGAGCTGTTCGCGATCATCGGGATGGATGGCGGCCGCGCAGCCGAACGCCGCCTTGACAGCCGGCACGCCGCTGACGTGGTCGGGGTGGCCATGAGTGAGCAGAATTCGATCGCAGCGCAGTCCGCGCTTCTCCAGCAGCCCGAGCGTCTGCGCGTGCTGCAATCCGGGATCGACGATCAGCACGTCGCTGGTGTCACGCCGGCGCAGGACGTAGCAGTTCTGATCGAAGGTCGGATCGATGACGATCGCCAGCTCGACGAGATCGCGCAGGGTGTCGGTCACGGTGCGAAAGGCTACGCGGGGTCGGCGTTGATCGGACCCAGGACGTCGGCACCCGTGATCGGGAGCACGAATCCAGCGCCCCTCCGCTCCCGCTTTCGCGGTGCGTCCGACTCGACAAGCGCGCGGTCGAGCACCTCGCCGACGCTGTCGACCGGGACCACCTCGATGGCGTTGAGGATCTCCCTGTCGATCTCATAGAGGTCGCGCACGTTCTTGGCGGGCAGGATGAACGTCTTCAACCCGGAGCGATGGGCGGCGAGCAGCTTGTCCTTGACACCCCCGATGGGCAGCACCTTGCCGCGCAGGGTGACCTCGCCGGTCATCGCAAGGTCGCGGCGCACGCGGCGGGACGACGCCACCGACACCATCGCGGTCGCCATGGTCACGCCTGCCGACGGGCCATCCTTGGGGATGGCGCCCGCTGGAACGTGCACGTGGATCGCGTGAGTGTCGAAGAAATCTCGTGGAGCACCGTATTCGACGGCGTGAACCTTCGCCCATGACAGTGCGGCGCGCGCGGATTCCTCCATCACGCTGCCGAGCTGGCCGGTGAGGACCAGGTCGGGCTTGGTCTCGATGGCCAGCGCCTCGACGGTGATGATGTCGCCGCCGACCTCGCTCACCACAACCCCGGTGACCGCGCCGATCTCGTCCTGCTCCTGCGCTTCGCCGTAGTCGTGGCGTTGGGGACCGAGCAGATCGGACAGGTCCTCGGGCGTGATCACCACGGGTGGCGTCGCGCCCGCAGCGAGCTTGCGCGGCACCTTGCGCGCGACCTCGGCAATGGTGCGGTCGAGTTGACGGACGCCGGCCTCGCGTGTGTATCCGTGGAGCATCGCGATGATGGTCTCGCGTGGAATCCGCAGCTCATTCTCGTCGAGTGAATGCTGATCCAGCTGTCGCGGCACAAGATGCCGCTCGGCGATCTGCACCTTCTCGTGCTCGGTGTATCCGGTGATGCGGATGATCTCCATCCGGTCGCGAAGCGGCGGGCTGATGGTCTCGGCGATGTTCGCGGTGGTGATGAACAGCACCTGCGACAGGTCGTACGGGACCTCGAGATAATGATCGCTGAATTCCCAGTTCTGCTCCGGATCGAGCACCTCGAGCAGCGCTGCCGAGGGATCGCCCCGAAAATCCGCGCCCACCTTGTCGATCTCATCGAGCATGATCACGGCGTTGCGCGTCCCGGCCGTGCGCATCGACTGGATGATGCGTCCGGGCAACGCTCCGATGTACGTACGGCGATGACCTCGAATCTCCGCCTCGTCGCGGATGCCGCCGAGGCTCATGCGCACGAACTTGCGGTCGAGGGCGCGCGCGATGCTGCGGCCGAGCGATGTCTTGCCGACGCCTGGGGGACCGACGAAGCAGAGGATCGGGGTCTGCAGAGTGCGTCTCTTGGGAGCCGTCGCGAGCGCGCCTCCCGTAGGCACCGGGACGTTTGCGGCGGGTCCTGTGGGAGCGGGGACTCTCGCCGCTCTCCAGCCGGCGTCTGACCCGTCTGCCTCTGGCGATCTGTGGCTTGCCGGCCGCGATCGGCGCTTCCCCCGCTCGCCACCGTCTTCTTTCGCGGCTTCGGCGGCGGCCAGCTCGGCGATAGCCTTTGGCGCGGATCCGTTCGCGAACGGCCAACCATTCGAGAATCCGGTCCTTGACCTTGGTGAGGCCGTAGTGGTCTTCATCGAGGACCGCGGCCGCGCGCTCGATGTCGAGCGTTTCCGCCGGAGGGTCGACCCAGGGAAGATCGAGGAGCCAGTCCACCCAGGTGCGGACCATGCCCATTTCGGGCGACGCGCTCGGGATCTGCTCGAGACGATGGACTTCCTTGAGGACGCGCTGTTTGACGTTGTCGGGCATGCCCGCTTTTTCGACCCGCGCGCTCAGATCTTCATCATCCTCGCCGGCATCGTCGAGCTCGGAGAGCTCCTTGCGGATCGCACGGAGCTGTTCGCGAAGGATGTGCTCGCGCTGCGAGTTGTTGATCGTCTTCTGCACGTCCTCGTGGATCTTGCTGCGCAGCTGCGCGACCTCGACCTCGCGGGCGAGCAGCGGGATGAGCCGGCGCAGGCGCGCCACGGCATCCGTCTCCTGGAGCAGCGCAACCCGATCGTCGAACCCGAAATCCGGACACGTGCTGGCGATGTCGGCGATCAACTCCGGCTGCGATGCGCGAGCCATCGCCACCGCGGTATCGGCTCCGACCTGAGCGCCGGCGTTGACGTACTCGGCGAACAGGGCCCGGACCGATCCGGAGAATGCGTCGACCTCGGTCCCTTCAGGGGTCGCAAGCGGGATCGGGGTGACCGTCGCGATCCACGCGTCGCCCGAGGCGTCGAAGGCGTCGATGCGCACGCGCTCCTTTCCCTCCACGAGCGCGTGGGCGCCACCGCCGGGCAGCCGCCTGAATGCCCCGACGTGGGCGATCACGGCGATGCTGTGCACGTCGTCGATGGAGGCTTCGTCGCGCTCGGCGTCGCGCTGGATCGCCAGCACGACGCGGCCATCTCCATTGACGGCCGCCTCGAGGGCCGCGACCGATCGGGGGCGGCCGGCGGCGAGCGGCGCCAGTTGCGACGGAAAGACGACGTTGTCCCGGAGCGGGACCGCCGGGAGCGTCAGCGAGGCCGATCCGGGCACGGCCGGAGCGGGATCAGCGGGCGCCGCGGGATCGACGTCGGGCATTCGAACAGAATAGCCGGGCATTTCCGGCCTCAAACGTCGATCGCGAGCCCCGTCTCCCAATCGCGACGCCAGGCAGCCGCGTAGTAGGCGGCGGCACCGGCGTGCTCGATCCGCAGTGCCGCCTCCCAATTGCCCCCGAGGCCCGAGGCGCTCCAGTTCGCCGAGGAGACGAGCACCGAGCCGTCGGCCACCATTCCCTTGGCGTGCCCCGAGGTCGAGCGCGTGGGATCCATGCGGCGGACCGGGAACGGCAGATCGGTCAGTTCCGCGGCGTCCTTCGGGTCCGGCACGCCGCCGAGCAGGAGCGCGCACGCGACCCCGCGCACCGATGCGGCGACGATTCGATCGAGCAGATCACGAACCGGCGGCGCACCGGGATGCGCGTAGGGGACGGTCACCATCACGCGCCGCCGGGCTGCGGTCACCATCGCGCCCAGGGCCTCCCCCACCGCGACTCCGCCGATGACCAGGCCGAGCCGGCGAGATGCCGTGCAAACGACCCTCGGCGCCACCTGGGGGATCGGCATGCCCACCGCCGGCGCCACCTGGTGGGGGACGGCGCCCCAGGACTGCGGCGGCGTGGTCGCCATGGCCCAGTGAGCCTCGAACGCCTCGGCGGCGGCGCGATGCAGTCGCCTCGACCCTGCCGCGGTCACCCACCATTCACGCGTCCCCGCGAGCGGAGGACGCGCCGGCGGGAGGCTCAGGTGCCGGTCACGCGGGGCGTCCCGCCAGATCAGGTTGCCGGTCCCGATGGCCACCGTCCTGTCGACCACCAGCAGCTTTCCGTGCGCCTCGTGCTGACCCAGCCCGGCGACGCGACACTCCCCACCGGCGGCGATCAGCGCCCGAGCGGTCGCCCCGTTGCCGTCGGAGACGTGGGCATCGAGCACCAGGCGAACGCGAAGGCCACGCTCAGCCGCATCGAGCAGCATCCAGCGGTACGACGGACCGACCTCGTAGATCGCCGCGTCGATGCTGTGGCGTGCACCGCGCACCAGCCTGGTGAGCACCGTGCCCGCGGCATCGGGACCGAGCGAGCACGTGGTCAGGTTCAAGGCCCCGCCGGGTCGACGAGGCGAACCGGGGGCATACCCGCACGCTGGCGCCCGGACGCGCCCTCCGGACGCCCGGTGTTGTCCCGGCTAGGCGGTCGCGGGCCCGACCCTCGCGGAGAGCTTGACCAGCTCCTCGTGATGCTTCTTCACGTGCGCAACGACGTCATCGAGCACCGTGTCCTGCGCCTGGAGATGCGCCTGAAGTTGCAGGCATTCGCTGAGGATCGCCTCGGCGTCCTTGTATGTCTGCTCGGATCGCTTGTCCGCGGCTTTGCCCTGGATGTTCTGGCCGACGATGATGATCGGCAGCAGCACCAACTGGATGAAGGTCTGGGCGATCCAGGCCACAATCACGATCGCCTGCCCGCTGGCGATTGCCGAGGGCAGTGAGACCAGCGCGATCAACGTGAAGATGTAGGCGCACCACATGGTCCCGACCACCGCCGTGATGATCAGCGCCACCCTCCCGTTGACGCCGACGCGTTCGTCGTCGACCTTCACCGGCTTCTCGCTCCTGCGCTGCGCGATGCGCGGATGCGGGATGTGCTTGAACAGCTCCTCCACCCTGGGAATCTGCGCGGGCGGGATCGGTTGGTCGGTCATCGTCAGGTCTCCTCGCGAGGGCACTCGGAGTTGGGCGCCCGATCGCGAGCAATCGTGAACGATGCTCGCGACTTTGAGTGCGGCTCAGGCTCGGCGCCGCACCATCGCGGGTGGTCGCGAGCGGCGCAGGCTCCACGCCGGCTGCCGCTCGACGAACTCGTACATCGCGGCGGGACGTCCGGGACCGCCTTTGGCGAGCGTGCCGGTGGCGCGCACGAGGCCCGACTGTTCGAGCTCACGCCTGAAGTTCGACGGTTCGTAGGTCACGCCGCTGATGGCCTCGAACACGCGCCTCGCCTGCGGCATGGTGAAGCGCTCGGGGAGCAACCCGACCGCGATGTTCGACCACCAGAGCTTGCCTCGCAGTCGCTCGACGGCGTCGATGACAATGCGCGCGTGGTCGAATCCCAGTGGTGGGAGCTCGTCCACGGGCTCCCACCTCGCGCTCGACTTTTCCGCCCGGAGCACCGCCGCATCGATGAGGGCCAGGTACGCGACTGTCGGAATCCATCCCCGCGGGTCACGCTGCGGGTCACCGTAGGTCTCGAGCTGCTCGAGGTACACGGCGCCGACACCGGTCTTCTCGGTGAGCTTGCGCTGGGCGGTCTCCTCGGGTCGCTCGCTCGGGCTCATGAAGCCGCCGGGGAGCACCCACGTTCCCGCAAACGGCGCCTCAGTGCGCTGCACGAGCAGCACGTGGAGCCGCCCCGAAAGCGGAGCGAGCACGACCGGGACGGCGTAGACGCCCGCGGGGGCCGGAAACCCCGACGAGTTGACGGCGGTCATGGCGGCGGCGGCGCCGGGGCCTGCGCCTCGTGGCATCGCGACAAATTGTGGCGACGCGCTAGGCTGCATGTCGATGGAGAGCGGGAATATCAGCACCGCGGAAGGCTTCCGCACCGCCCACGCGGCGATCTTCGCGAACGTCGGCGCATTGGCGGAAGGGCTGGATGATGGGCGGTCGATGCTGGCAACCGGGTGCCCCGGCTGGACCGTTCGCGACCATATCGCCCATATCGTCGACCTCGAGAGTATCTACGCGGGAAGGACGCGCGCGGACCACGACGTGCCCGCCGGGCTGGCGCACGTCCGCGGCCGGCCGGGAGCCTTCATGGAGGTGGGTGTCGACGCCCGGCGTGACGTCCCGCTGGCGGATCTCCTGCACGAATATCGCGACGTGACCACCGAGCGCATGGCCCAGCTCGCGACGCTCGCAGATGCGCAGCTCGACGAGATGGGTCGTGGCCTGTTCGGCGAGGCCAGGGTGCGCTCGCTGCTCGCCATCAGGGTGTTCGATCTCTGGGCCCACGAGCAGGACATCCGCCGCGCCGTGGATCGGCCCGGGGGGCTCGACGGCATCGCCGCGGCACACAGCCGGGAGCGGATGCTGATGGGCGCGGGCAACAAGGCTCAGGAGCGGCTCGGCCCCCCCGCCGGAACCGTCATCGTCTTCGACGTCACCGGTCCCGGTGGCGCGCTGCGGTCGATCGCCTTCGACGGAGCGCAAGGCCGAGCCGGATCGACCGTCGTCGACTCCCCGGCCGCCACGCTGCGCCTCGACCTGCCGACGCTCACGGTCATCGCCTGCGGACGTTCCGACGACCCTGGCGCTCGCTCGCGAGTAAGTGTCGAAGGTGACCAGAATCTGGCGCGGCTCGTGCTCGAGGACATGGTGGTCACACCGTGAGCCCGCGCCTGCTCGCCACCGCGTGCGTGTGCACCCTGACGCTGGCTGGGTGCGGGCTGCAGCAGGATCTGTCCTCGGTGCCGAACCTGGGCAGCGGCCCGACCGGGCCGGCGACGCCGATCACCGCACCGACGCTGTCCGGGGCGCCCTATGAGTGGTCGTCGACGCATGGCCACGTGGTGGTCCTCGACTTCTGGTCGTCAACCTGCGGACCCTGCCACGCGGAGCAGCCGGCGCTCAACAGGCTGGCGGCGCAGTGGATGCCGAAAGGCGTGGTCTTCCTTGGCGTGGACATGCAGGACACCAACGTCAACGGCGCCGCGTACGAGCAGACCTACCGGGTCTCGTACCCGAGCGTCAACGACGCCAGCGAGGTGATCGCCTCGGAGTACAACGTCCCGGCGCCGCCGTCGGTGATCATCGTCGACGCCAAGGGCAACATCGTCGATCGGTTTCTCGGGACTCTGTCGGGCGTGAACGCCGACCTGACCCGGTTGACCTGATGGCGCAGGTCACCGTCTACGGGGCTCCGTGGTGCCCGGATTGCAAACGCGCGAAGCGATTCCTCGCTGAGCAGCGCGTCGCCTACGACTGGGTCGACATCGACCAGGACGCCGCCGGCCTGCGCCACGTCGAGGAGCTGCAGAAGGGTGGGCGAACCATTCCGACGATCGTCTTCGACGGAGCGGACGTGCTCGTCGATCCGACCAACGAGGAGCTCGCGCGCAAGCTCGGGCTCACGCTCGAGGCGAAGCGCAGCTGCTACGACCTGGCCATCGTCGGCGGCGGCCCGGCAGGACTCGCCGCCGCCATCTATGCGGCGCGGGAGGGCATCGACGCCGTGGTGGTCGAGCGCAGCGGGCTCGGCGGCCAGGCCGGCGTCACCGAACGCATCGACAACTACCCCGGGTTCCCGGAGGGCGTCGGCGGGGCCGACCTCGCCGAGCGCTTCATCGCCCAGGCCCGTCGCTACGAGGTCGAGCTCCTCAGCGCGGTGAGCGTCGAGCACGTCGCCAGCTGACGGCTCGGAGGCGGGTGACCTCTGCCTGCAGCCTGGCCAGCGGCCAGGAGATCGAGGTCGCACGCGGTGCTCATCGCCACCGGCTCGTCGTATCGTCGCCTCGGCATTCCCGGCGAGGACGACCTGATCGGCGCGGGCGTCCACTTCTGCGCCACCTGCGACGGCCCGTTCTATCGTGGCGCCGACGAGCTTCTGGTCATCGGTGGCGGAAACTCGGCTCTCGAGGAGGGGCTCTTCCTCAGGAAGTTCGCCACCCGCATCCGAATCGTCCAGCGCGAGCCCGAGCTCACCGCCTCCCGCCTCCTCCAGGACAAGGTGACCAACGACCCGCACTTCGTCGTGCATCGCAACACCGAGGTCGTCGAGCTCGCCGGCAAGGGACGGCTCGAGTCCGTACGGCTCCGTGATCGCGCAAGCGGCGAGGAGCAGGTGGTCACCCCGCGCGCCGCCTTCGTCTTCATCGGCCTCGACCCCAACACCGCATTTCTCCGCGGCAGCGTGGACCTCGACGCCCGGGGGTTTGTCGACGACAAGGGCGGGTTCACCACGTCGGTCCCCGGGGTCTTCGCCGCCGGGCGACGTCCGCCGCGGCTCGACCAAGCAGCTGGGATCGGCGGTCGGCGACGGCATCGCCGCGCTCCTCGCGATCCGCGAATACCTGCAGGAGCATCACGAGGTGGCCCGGCACTCCGAGGACTGACGCGCCTCGCGCGCGTTGCGGAGTTGCGTCGTGCTATAGTGCGTATCGCAATATGGAAATGCGCACTCAGCCCAAGGACATGGTGGCCCTGACCACCCTCGGCCTGCTCAGCGAGCAGCCGTGCCATCCCTACGAGATCCAGCGACTGCTCAAGGAACGCCACAAGTCGTACGCGGTGGGCAAGACCCGCACCCTCTACCGGGCCATCGAGGAGCTGGAGGCGGCGGGCTACATCGAGCCGATCGAGACGAGCCGCGAGGGCCGGCGACCGGAGCGCACCGTCTACCGGATCACGCCCGAGGGGAGCGAGGAGCTCGAGAACTGGCTCGCCGATCTGCTCTCGACCCCGGTCGATGAGACGCCGGTGTTCCGGGTCGCGGTCGGCCTCCTCGGCTACATCACCCAGGAGCGCGCCGAGGCGGCGCTGGCGAGCCGGGTCGTCGAGCCTCCGCGCGCGCGTCGCCGGCCTCGACGCCGACGCTCAGGATGGCTCAGGACGATCTCGGCCTTCCGAGGCTCGTGCTGCTCGAGCTGGAGCACGCGATCGCCCTCGCCGCGGCCGAGATCGAGTGGATCCGATCGATCACCGCGGACATGCAGTCCAGGCGCGCTCGTCTGGAACGAGGAGCTGATCAGAGCGCATTTCGCGGCCATGCACGCCGCGGACGCCGAGCGTCGCAATCGCCATCGCGAGCACCACGTCCTCGCGAGGTTGCGAAATGCTCATCCGGCGCGGCCGCGAAAGACCGTCAAATCGCGCAAATCGCGCACAGCGCGATTCCAGGGGGACACGAATTGATTGAGACCGCACGATCTGCGAAAGACCTTCAAATCGCGCAAGGGCGCTGTCGAAGCGGTCGCCGGCGTCGACCTCGACGTCAAGAAGGGCGAGATCTTCGGCTTCCTCGGCCCGAACGGCGCGGGCAAGACGACGACGCTCCGCATGCTGTCGACACTGCTGCCCACCGACCAGCGGCGAAGCAACGGTCGCGGGCTTCGACCTTCTCCGCGACCCCGCCAAGGTGCGCTACCAGATCGGCTACGTCAGCCAGGAAGGCAGCAGCGCGCCGGAGGTTCCCGGGCGCACCGAGCTGGTCATCCAGGGACGGCTCTACGGGATGACCAGGGCGCGAGCCGAGCAGCGCGCCACCGAGCTGATCACCGCGCTCGAGCTCGCCGACTGCGCCGACCGAGCGACCAAGACCTATTCGGGCGGCCAGAAGCGCCGTCTCGACATCGGCATCGGCCTCATGCACCTGCCCCAGCTGCTGTTCCTCGACGAGCCGACCACGGGGCTCGACCCGCAGAGCAGGGCGCGGATGTGGGACGAGGTGCGCAAGCTGCGCGACACCGGAACGACCGTCTTCCTCACGACCCACTACCTCGAGGAAGCCGACGCGCTCTGCGACCGCATCGCGATCATCGACCACGGCAAGATCGTCGCTCTCGGAACGCCCGATCAGCTGAAGCGGCAGGTCGCCGGCGACGTGGTGACGGTCGGCACCGACAACGCGAGCGACCGCGTGCTCCAGCTGCTCCGCGGCCAGCCGTTCGTCCGCGAGGCCACCTCCGGAGACGGCGTGGTGCGCCTCTACGTCGACCGCGGCGAGACCGCGATGCCGCAGATCCTGCGCGCGCTCGACGCCGAGGGCATCGTGCTCGCATCGCTGTCGCTGAGCCGTCCGAGCCTCGACGACGTGTTCCTGCGTCAGACCGGGCGCTCGCTGCGCGACGCGGCATAGGAGCGGGATGCGACATGAAACTCCTCAAAGACACGTGGCTGATGTTCCAGCGATATCTCTTCGTGTTCCTGCGCAACCCGGCGTGGGTGGCGATCGGCGTGATCCAGCCGGTGCTGTACCTGGTGCTCTTCGCCCCGCTGCTCAAGTCGCTCACCGAGACGCCCGGCTTCCCGTCCGGCGGCGCGTACAACGTGTTCGTTCCCGGGCTGCTCATCCAGCTCGGGCTGTTCGGCGCGAGCGGCGTCGGCTTCGGGCTGATCGCGGAGCTGCGCGCCGGGGTCATCGAGCGCTTCCGGGTCACACCGGTGAGCCGGTTCGCGCTGCTCCTTGGGCGCGCGCTGCGCGACATCCTGACGCTGGTCGTGCAGTCGCTGATCCTGCTCCTGCTCGCGATTCCCTTCGGCCTGCAGCCGACGGTGTCGGGCGTGTTCGTCATGCTCGGACTGGTCGCGCTCATCGGCCTCGGCATGTCATCGCTCGCCTACGCCGCCGCGCTCGCGTTGAAGAGCGAGGACTCGTATGCGCCGCTCATCTTCACGCTGTCGCTGCCCCTGCTCCTCCTCAGTGGCGTGCTGCTCCCGCTGCAGCTCGCACCCCAGTGGCTGCAGCACATCGCGCAGGCGAACCCGCTCTCCTATGCGGTGACCGCCGCGCGCGATGTGTTCAACGGCCACGGCGCGGACCCCGACGTCTTCAAGGGGCTCGCGATCATGGCCGCGCTCGCGGTGGTCGGCGTCCTGGTCGGCGCTCGGCGCTTCAGCCGGGCGATCGCCTGAGGTCGGAAGGCGCCTGACGAGGCGGAGCGCACCCGGAGCGGTCAGCCGGTGAGGGCGGGGGCGTCCTCGAAGCACGAGCGGACCACCGCGCCGAGCCCCGGCAGGCTGAACGGCTTGGTGATCAGGTGGTTCGCGCCGGCCAGCCGCGCACGCTCCACATCCTTGTCCGAGGAGAGCGATGTGAACACCAGCACCGGCATCGACTGTGTGCCCGGCTGCGACCGGATGTGCCGGCAGACCTCGATCCCGTCGACGCCGGGCATCATCACGTCGAGGATCGCCAGGTCGAACTGCTTCGGTCTCGAGCATCGACAGCGCCTCGGTCCCGTCCGACGCCTCTCGCACCTCGAATCCTTCCATGCTGAGATACAGCCCGACGACGTGCAGCAGGCGCGGTTCGTCGTCAGCGAGAAGGATGCGCTGCTGGGTCAACGGATGCGGCCTCCCGGGGCGCGTGGACAGGTGCGTCATCGCAGTATCGGAGCGCGGAGCCGATCTGATCTCGGCGACCATCGTTCCGTCACCGGGTGGAGACATGCGCCGCCGGACCGCGTCGGTCCAGAGCGCGGCCGTGCTGGATGATGTGGTGATGGCGGTCACACCGGCGCGCGATGAGCGAGGAGGCTCGACCACCGCGTGCCTGAGCCCGAAGCGCCGCGCCGCGTCACCCCACGCATCCTCACCGAACCGCGCCGGCCGGCGCGCATCAGGGCGCTGCACGCCGCCCCGTGGCTCGCGGTTGGGACGGTCTGCGTCGGCGCCTTCATGGGCCAGCTCGACGCGAGCATCGTGGCCACGGCGCTTCCGGTCATCCGCACCAACCTACACGCATCCATCGCAAGTGTCGAATGGGTGGTGCTCGTCTACGTGCTCGTCCTCGCGGGGACGGTCGCGGCGGTCGGCAAGATCGCCGATCGCGTCGGCCGGAAGCTGCTCTACACCTACGGCTTCGGCATCTTCGTCGCCGGCTCCGCCGCCTGCGCGGTGGCGCCGTCGCTCGGGCTCCTCGTGCTCGCGCGGCTCGTCGCAGGCGATCGGCGCGGTGATGCTCCAGGCGAACTCGTACGCGCTCATCCGCGACGTGCTGTCCCGCCTCGCGGCTCGGCACCGGGCTGGGTGTTCAGGGCGCCGCTCAGGCGGTGGGCTCTGAGCGTCGGACCGGCACTCGGCGGCGTGCTCACCGCGCTCGGTGGCTGGCGCCTCATCTTCCTGGTCAACGTCCCGATCGGCCTGATCGGGCTGGCGCTGGGGTGGTTCCTGCTGCCGAGGAGCACGCACCACGACCCGGAGAGCCGCATCGACCCCTACGGGACGCTGCTGCTCGCGGCGATCCCGGCGGCGCTCGCTGGCGGCCCTGTCGTTCGCGGCGCAATCGGGGACGCCCGGGTGGCTCGAGCCCGTCGCTCATCGGATTCGACGTGCCTCCTGGTCATCGCAGCGGTGGCGCGCCAGCGGAGCACGATCGGGTCGGTGGTCGACGCGGCCCTGATCCGTGTTCCGGCCTTCGTGGCGGGTGCGATCTGCGGCGATGCTCTCCTATGTGGTGCTGTTCGGCTGCCTGGTCTCGGTCCCGCTCTTCCTCGAGCGGTCGCGCCACATCGAGCCTGGCGGCCGTGGGACTCGAGCTCAGCGCGCTCCCGGTGGCACTCGCGGTGGTGGCCCCGTTCGGCGGCGCGATCCGGGACAGGATCGGGTCCCGGGTGCCGACCGGCGCCGGCATGCTCCTGACCGCGGCGGGCATGGCGCTGCTCGCGGTCCCGGCGACGCGGGCCGATCTGACCGTGGTCGCGCTGGTGGTCGCCGGCGCCGGCCTGGGGCTGTTCGTCGCCGCGAACAACGCCGCGACCATGTTCGCGGCTCCGCAGCAGCGCGCCGGTGCGGCCGGCGGGCTTCTGAACATGGCGCGCGGCGTTCGGAATCGCGCTGGGCGTCGCCCTGACCTCGCTGGTGATCGCCTCGGGACGAGGGATCACCTCGGTCGCCTTCGTGCTGGTTGCGGTGGCGCTGCTCGCCGGCGGCGGTCAGCGTGACCTGGTCGCGGTCGCCTCGTCCCGGCGCCGTCAGCGGTCTGACGCTCCTCCGCCGGGTACCAGTGAACCGGGCGCGCGAATCGTCGCGCCGGACCCGTCCCGAGCTCTCGAGGAGGACCAGGTGTGCGAGGGTCTCGCCCACTGCGGCGCGACGCATGTAGCCGACGATCTGCGACCAGTCTCGAGACCAGCGCAGCCTGAGGGTGGTCTCCCAGCAGGTGAGACCCGGGCTGGCGCTGATCGCGGCACAGGTCTCGTCGAGCCGGGTGCGGTGATGCTCGAGCAGCTCGTCAACGCGGGCGTCGAGGCCCCGGAACCGCCATTGGTGTGCGGGCAGGACCTCGTCGACGTCCAGGTCGCGCACGGCGCGCAGCGCGTCGAGAAAATCCGCGAGCGGATTGACCGGCTGCTGCACATGAACGGCGACGCTCGGACTGATCCGCGGGAGCACGTGGTCGCCGCTGAAGAGCATGCGTCCGGCGCGATCGAGAAAGCAGACGTGACCGGGCGAATGGCCCGGCGTGTGCAGGGTCAGCGAGGTCCCATCCCGGCAACGGCACGCTCACGCGGTCCTCGAGCAGGACATCCGGCTCGGCGGCGGCCACCAGCTCGCGGATCCCCATCGATGCGCCGGTGAGCTCGATCCGCATCTCGTCGGGGACCCCGGCGTCGACGAGCAGAGCGTCCATGTTCGCGAGCAGGCCTTCGATCCCGAGGCCGTAGCGGGCCGGGATCAGGGCGGCGTCGGCCGGGTGCAGCCCGACCCATGCTCCCGAAGCTTCGCGCAGCCGACCGGCGAGCCCGTAATGATCGGGGTGGATGTGCGTGATCAGGATCGCCTGAACGTCAGCGGGGGTATATCCGGCGCAGCGCCATCCCGGCGACCAGCGCGGTCCATGCCGCCTCGGTGCTCCAGCCGGTGTCGATGACCGCGATGCCGGCGTCGAGCTCGAGCAGGTAGACGAGGACGTAGCGCAGCGGGTTGTCCGGCAGGGGTACCGGGATCGACCACAGCCCAGGCCGGACCCGTTCGACCTCGGGGAGCCCGACCGACTCCCAGGAGCGGCGTTGCGCGGTCCCGGTGACCTCGATCCCGCCCATCCGGAAGGGTGTCAGCGGCCGGCGTCGACGGGAACGGACGTCGAGATGCTCGAGGAACAGGTCTGCGACGTCAGCCCCAATGCTCGTCGGGGATCCAGTGCGATCCGCCCTCGAGCTCCAGGAGGTGATAGGCGCCGGTGCAGTGCCCGGCGGTCAGCTCGGTCGCCTCACGGGTGAAAACGGGGTCATGGTCCCCCCAGACGTGGAGCACCGGGACGGGTACCTCCGCCGTGTGCGGTCGGTCGGTGCCGAGCGCCCGGTACCAGTTCAGGGGCCCGGTCGCACCGACCTTGCGAAGCGCAACGACATCGCGGTGGGCGTGGGCCGGGCTGAGACCGGTCGCAGTGAGCAGCGACTCGGCGACGATGCCGCCTCCGGACTCGATCAGCGTTTCGGGGATGAGCGGCAGGCGGAGGACCGGGATGTACGCCATGCGCACCCGCTGCTGCGCTCGCCGGAGCGCCTTGCGCAGCGCCGCGCTATGCGGTGTCGAAACCGCGGTCAGAGTCGCGACCGCCTTGGGATGCTCGCCGGCAAGCGCCCAGGCGACCGTGCCGCCCCAGTCGTGCCCGACGACGTGGAAGCGCTCCCTCCCCAGGGCGGCCGCCATCGCAAGCACGTCGGCGCAGAGCTCGGTGATCCGGTAGGCCTCTGACGCCCTCCGGACGGGCGCCCTCGGAATACCCGCGCTGGCTCGGAGCGACGGCTCGGTACCCGGCGTCGGCCAGCCCGTTCAGCGCGTCGTGCCAGCACGTCGCGGTCTGCGGAAACCCGTGGAGCAGGAGCACGAGCGCACCGTCCTGAGGGCCCGCCTCGAGCGCGTCAAAGCGCATGCCCCGCGCCGCGATGGTCGTGCGCTTCACCGCCACGAGGAGGGAGCGTAGCAGGCAGCCCGAGTGAGGTTCCGTTCACGCGCTTCGTTCATGCACCATGCGGCAATGCCCGAAGCGCTGTTCACTCCTCACAAGCGCGGCTTCGTGCCGAGCGAGCACGCGCGCGGGCCGTGGGATCGCGCGCGCCATGCACGGCGGCCCGCCGGCGGCGCTCATGGCCGGGGTGATGGAGGCGCTTCCCACCGAGGCGCCGATGGCGATCGTCCGCGTCACCGTGGAGATCTTCCGTGCGGTGCCACTGCGACCGGTCGAGGTGTCTGCGCGCGTGGAACGCGAGGGCCGTCGCGTCCAGCTGCTGTCCGCCACGCTCACCGATGGCAATACCGAGCTCTGCCGCGCCACGGCGTGGCGCATGCGCATCGCCGATCTCGACCTCGGCGAACAGCCGCCGCTCGCGGTGCCGTTCGCGGGGCCGGCCGAGTCGACCGCACACGTCCCGGAGAGTGACGACCCCGCATTTCACCGCACCGGCGTCGAGATGCGCTACGCGCGTGGGTCGTTCATCGAGCCGGGGCCCGCGACGGTGTGGATCCGTCTCGCCATCCCGCTGATCGCGGGGCAGACACCGACGCCGCTGCAGCGCGCGCTCGCCGCGGCCGATTTCGGCAACGGCGTCTCGTCGGCGCTGTCGTGGCAACGGTTCCTGTTCATCAACACCGATCTGACTGTTTACTTGGCACGTGCTCCAGAGGGAGAGTGGATTGGCCTGGATGCGACGACAGATGTGGATTCGCGAGGCATGGGGGTGGCCCATAGCCGCTTGTATGACGGGCGAGGGCCTGTCGGGCACTCACTCCAGTCTCTCTTCGTAGATCGGGTACGGGTGACCCTGCCGCCGCAGGCTTGAGCGCCGCCTGCCCTGCAGCCGAGATCGAGTTACGGGGCTGGATAGAGGGCGGGAGCCGCGACGATGTGCGTGACGCCAGGGTCGGAGAGGTTGGATTTTTGGTACGCGCAACTGTTGGCAAGGGCAGCCCCGCTTGCCGAGGCGCTGGCCCGTCTCAAAGCGGCGGATTAGCTATCGCCATGGCTTCCGGGACAGCCAGACGCCCCAAAGCACAACCGAAGCCGTTGTCAGGACGACCAGCGCCGCGAGCACGATGGCCGTCCCGCCGAAGCGAAGCGAGCCGAGCTTCCAGGCGACGAGTTGGGCAAGTGTGACCACCGGAAATCCGCAATCACCATTCGTTGGCGGCAAACGCCAGCAAACGAGTGACAAACCTGCCGATGCCGACTGTCAGGAGACAGCACACAAGGAGGACAGGGATGAACAAGCGCCGAGGTTCCGCTTGAGCCTCAAAGGTAACCAGTACGACCAGAACCGTGGACTGGATTGCGGCTAGTCCGCCCCGGACGAACTCGGCTCGAGAAACGTGCATCAGCCGCGTGGGGTTGTACAGGCCGAACAAAGCGAACACCACGGGCCAAATCGCGATGGTCGCGAATATGCTCGCACGAAAGAACGGAACAGTCGGTTGTATTTGCGACTTGAAGAACGCGTCGGTAATCGCCTTCGCGAGGTCGTAACCCGCGATGACGGCCACGACATCCCCCACAAGAGTGACGACGGCCAGTAGCACTGGCCAAGGGCGCTGAGACAGCCGCATCGGATTCCGGCCAGCTCGGGTTGCCATCTCGCCACGAGCATAGCAACGGGCGCTAGCGTGGTTCAAGCCGGTGCCCTAGAAAATCCCCACGTCGAAAGCATGCGTCGCCACGAAGAGTTCCTCGATTGCCCCGCCAAGCCACAACCTTCGTGCTTTCACCAGAGTTGCATCGTGGTATGTGCAAGTCACACCGCCCTGCGTTGTAACAGCCTTGCCTCAGGGGCCGAGGAGACTCTGCACGCGGGGGTCTTCCCGAATGGGTTCGATGTCCGCATCCACAACCGCGAACGTGCGGAAATCGGGTCGCGCGCGCAACGCGGCCTGCAAGAGGGGTAACGCCTCGTCGGCGCGCCCGTTGCGGGCGTAGAAACAGCCCAGGTTGTAGTCGGCGACGGGCTGGTTGTCGGGAGAGAGATCTTTGTCGATGGCATATGACCATTTCGCCGCTTCCTCCGCGCCGGCCGGATCGCCGTGGTCGGTCGCCCAGTAGGAGAGATGCTGCGCGACATGTGCATGACCGTTGCCGGGAACGACAAGCCACACCGGCCCGCGGTTGTCAGGCCGGTCACGCAAGAGATCCTCGTCCGTGCATGCATGCAACGCGTCGATCAGTGCCGCGTAACTCTCGCGTGCGGCGGCCAGAACGGTGGTTGCCGCATCGTCTCGATGAGCTTCGTAGATCTCAGCATTTTCCCCATCGACGTCGCTCTCGTTGGCAGGTCCCTCGACAGGCTTTCCGAGGCGCACTGCGTCCAGCGTGCGCGCCGCGTGCTCCCGCCAGGTGCTGAGGTGCGCGACGTTGTCCTTCGCCGTCCAACGACCGGCCTCGGACGGCGGAGCATCGTCGCAGAGCGCGAGCAGCACCGCCTCCCTCGCCTGAGCGGCGTCGAGCGTCTGGAGCAGACGGGTCTTGAGCGAGTCGCCGGTCACGCCGGCAGCATAACCGCAGGCCTCGACGCGGCGGTCCAGGGCTCGGCCATCTCGGCAAAGCGGCACAGCGCATTCACGAGGCGCATCTGTTCCGGCGTGCGGCAGTGGGCGCGGAACAGCTCGGGAGAGCAGACCAGGATCGCGAGCCCTCGCGCTCGCGACACCGCGACGTTGAGACGATTGAGGCTGAACAGGAACTCGAGGTTTCGCGGCAGGTCCTCAACGCTCGAGGTAGCCATCGAGAAGATGCTCACGGCGGCCTCCTGTCCCTGGAAGCGATCGACGGTACCCACCCTCGCGCCCGGCGGCAGCGTGTCGACGAGGCACGCCACCTGGGCGTTGTACGGTGCGACCACGACGATGTCGTCGAGCGACATTGGACGCTCCGATCCGCTGTCGTCCCGCCACCTCGATCGGGTGAGCTGGTCGATGACCTCGCGCACACGCTGCGCCTCCGCCTCAGAGCGGACACGATCGCCCTGGTGATCGACCAATGACGTGCGCAGGCCCGTGACCGCGGCGCCATCGATGACGACTGCCTGCCTCGCGCACTGCGGTTCCGAGCGCAGCCGACCCTCATAGAACGACCGCGAGACGAAAGCGCTCACGTCGGGATGCATCCGCCAGGTGAGGTCGAGCAGCACCCCGCGGTCGGGCGCGATGGTGATGTCGTCGCCGAGCAGGTGGTCGAGCGCGGAAACGCCGACGCCAGGCGGATGACTCCCCTGGAGCGGCTGGGCGAGCTGTCGCGGATCGCCGACCAGGACGAGGTTCCGCGCGGCGCGCGAGACCGCGAGCGTGTCAGCGAGTGACATCTGGCCGGCCTCGTCGACGATCAGGGTGTCGAAGCTCGCTTCGAATTCCGGACGAGCGAACAGCCATGAGGTCCCGCCCACCACGTCGACGCCGCCATCCGCGACGGCCGCTTCGACCATCTCATTGCTCCGGACGACCTGGATCGCGGCGGTGCCGGTTCCGTCCCCTTTGCGGTGCTGCATGCGGACGCTCATGCCAAGCGGCGGTGCGAGCTCCTCGATCTTCGCGAGCAGCGTGCGAATGGCGTTGTGCGTCACCGCGGTGACACCGACCGGCGTACGTCCCTCGGCGATGAGTCGGAGCGCCGCAACGGCGGCCATATGGGTCTTCCCGGATCCGGGGGGACCCTGGACCGGGAGGCATCCACCCTGCAGGCCGAGCACCAGCCGGATCGCAGCCTCGGATGCCGTTTCTCCGGGGCTTCGGCGCAGACAATCGGCGCCGCCGCGCAGTCGCGGCGTGAGGCGCAGGAGAAGGTCGCGCCCCGCACGATTCGGCCCGGGTGCGTCGGGGCCGTTGGCGGCGACCCAACGCCCGAGGTCGAGGAGTGACGCCTCCTGCGCGTCGGTCGGGATCGGTGTCGTCGGGATCAGAAATCGCACGATTCCCGCGCTCGGCCTGGCGAGGAGTACGCGACAGCGTGATCTCGCCACGTCCCGGGTCCAGCTCGGTCACCTCCCCGGCGACGGGTGCCCAGCGAGAGTCGAACTCGGGGTTGAGCGGAGCGTCGCCAATGCCGATGCGGTGTTCCTGGGGCTCGAAGCGGTACCGCTCGATGAGGCGACGCCCGTCGTCGTGCGTCGCCGATCATCTCCAGCGGACCGAGCGCGTAGGTGTCGCGCTCGAGCTCCTCCGGACTCATCGCCAGCTGGTCGTAGTGACGCCACCAGTTCACCTTGTTCTCGCGCCGGTGATAGGAGAGAAGTGGGGCAAGCAACCACGTCGCTGCTTCGGCTTCGGTTCGTGCGTCCGGGTCTGGTGGCAGGCGTTCGACCAGCGCGGTCGCGACCTCCTGGGTCGCGGCGATCTTTGCGCGCAGCGATTCGCCCACGTCGCGCTCGACGGCCGACGGACGTTCGATCGGCGCGCCCCGAAGGCTCTCCTCCTCAATGCGCCGCGCTTCGAGCCAGTCGCGCAGCTGCGCGGTCGAGATGCAGTCGCGCTCGTTGTAGCTCGCGATCTCCTCGAGGAGCGCCTGATCGCCGTCGGCGCCATCCTGCCGGCTGTTCAACCAGCGCTCGTACATCACCATGCTTCCCGCAGCGTCGGCGATCAACTCCTCGCGTGCCGGCATGTACAGCCGCTCGACCTTCTTAAGCGAGTACGAGTCGCTGGACAGCCGCACACCCTGACGCACGACCCGATAGAGGTCGACGAGCACCTCGTTGCGGAGAAGACGGTCGACCTCCTCCTCGCGGGTACCGTGGCGGCTCATCAGACGGCGCAGCGCGACCTTCTCGTACGCGGCGTAGTGGTAGATATGCATGTCGGGATGGCGCTCGAGCTGCGCGATCGCGTAGTCCACGAACCCCTCGAACGCGCGTCGCTCGCCGGCGTCGTCGTGACCCCACCACGCGCGATACACGCCCTGGGTGTCGACCGCACCGAAGAGATACTCGAGCGGCACGTCGCGCGCGAGCCCGTCGCCCTCCATGTCGAAGAAGAGGTCACCGGGTGACGGACGCGGGAGCGCGCACAACCCATGCCCCACCTCCCAGGCGTCGAGCAGCTCGTGGCGCGGCGCGCCGTCGGTGTAAGGACCGGCGTGCTGCAATGCCGCCTGCGCGCGCAGCTCTTTGAAGGTGGTGGGGCTCATGCCTGCCGGAGCCTCGGCGTCGGCGGCAACACCGGCGAGTGCGGTCATGGTCGCGATGCCGGCGGATTTCAGCGCGAGCACCTGACCCGAACGCATCCGCGCAACCTGAGAGAGATGATCGTCCTGCTTTCGTTGAGCGGCGCAGCGCGCCGCGAATCCACACGTCCCGCAGTGCTCCACCGGGTCCGGGTACGTGCTGCCAGGCCCTTCAAGCATCGCCGTCTCGAAGTCGTGCTTCACCGTCGCGTGGTACGCGGAGAACTCGTCGACCCGATACGGATGCTCGACGCCGTCGCCGAGGATCACCTGCATCCACATGGGGGACGAGCCCTGGAGTCGCGCGAGGTGCGTCGAGTACTCGCAGAGCTGGAGGATCGCTTCAGAACGAACGCGGCGAGCGAGCTTCGCATCGGCCGCCTCGTACGACCATGGCCACCGGGCGCTCGGCCGCGCCACTCGAAGCAGGAAGTCGGCGCGACCCATCCAGCGTCCGTCGAAGAAGGTTGGCTGGTAGATGACGTCGAAGCCCTCGGCCATAGCCTCGACGGTGTCGGCCTCGAGGGCGCGAAGTTCCCGCGAGGTGCTCGCGTAGCGGTCGCGTTCGTCCTCGAACGCCTTGACGTTCAAGCCCCGCGCCCGAAGCGCTTCCAGGTGGCGCTGTTCGTGCCCGGCACCAAGTTGCGCGAGCACCTCGCTCAGCGCGGACCGGTCGGGTGTGATCGGCTCGCCGGTCGCGATGCGCCGTTTCAGCGCGACCAGGTGCCCGCATGCGAGGTAGTCGCACAGGTCCGTGGCCGTGTACACCGGGCTGCCGCTTGCGAGGTACCGCATCAGCGCACCATCCTGGGCCGCCGGCGGGTGCGCTCGCGCGGGAGCGGAAGCACGAGCTGCCTGCCCGTTGCGCGGACGGCGACGCCTCCGCGGCCCGACGGCGGGCCGGCGACGGCGGCTCGCCGCACCGGCCGCGGTGGGCAGGCCTGCGCGTAGGTCTGGAAGAGTTCGGCTCGCGCGGCGAGCAAGGCCTGCGCCCGCCGAAGGTAGAGCCCGTCGCCGGCGATC
Source organism: Candidatus Dormiibacterota bacterium (assembly GCA_963799005.1). GTDB lineage: Bacteria > Chloroflexota > Dormibacteria > Aeolococcales > Aeolococcaceae > Palsa-851. The sequence goes on from CAWCVK010000001.1 coordinate 166,860, forward strand.
GTGGCTGCGATTGGGCCGGCTGCTTCCACGTCCATGCCCTGAGGATGCGCGGCTCCGGCGACAGATGTCTGTCGCGTAGGGTTTCTCCGTGGCTGACGAGATCGAGATCCGCCCGATTCGCGAGAGCGAGTACGCCGCCGCTGGTGAGGCGACCGCCCGCGCCTATCGCGAGTTCGTAACCCCGGGCGGGTCGGGATTCGATGCCTACCTGGCGCGGATTGCCGATGTCGGTGCGCGGGTCGACCGGGCCACCGTCCTGGTGGCGATCGTCGACGGCGTGATCGCCGGATCGGCAACCCTCGAGCTCAACTCGCGGGTGACGCCGAGCACGGCGGAACCCCTGGCACCCGACGAGGCGCATCTCCGCATGCTCGGGGTCAGCCCGGAACAGCGCGGCCGCGGCGTCGCCCGCCGCATGGTCACCGCCTGCATCGCGATGGCGCGAGCGCAGGGCAAGCGCAGGCTCACCCTGGAGACATCCTCGCGCATGATCGCCGCGCAGCGGCTGTACACCGCGATGGGGTTCACCTCCACCGGCGAGCGACACACGCCCGACGGCCTCGTGCTGCTCGGTTACGCCCTCTACGTCAACTCCGTGGCCGCGACGAGTCGCTAGGCTCGTCGTGTGCCAGGCGTCTACGAGAAGGGCGAGAAGCAACTTCGGGTCATCAAGCTTTTCGCGCGGCTCTGTGAGACCGAGGTCGGATTGACCACCCGGCAGCTCGCCGAGGAGCTCGAGGTCAACGCGCGCACCGTGCAACGCTACGTGGCCACCCTTCGCGACAGCGCCGGGATCGACGTCGAGGAGAAAGGCGGTCGCTGGCGGATCGGCAAGGGCAGCCTGCTGCCCGCGTTGCAGCTCGACCATTACCAGGCCACCCTGCTCCTGGTCGCGGTGCGCCTCCTGCAGCAGGTGCGCCCCGAACAGGACCCGGCCCTGGTCGGCGCCCTCGCCCACCTCTCGCGTGCCTTGAGCGTGCCGGTCGTCAGCGAATATCTTCGCCGGACCCTGGTGGCCGCCGAACGCCAGCCTGCCGACGCCGAGCGGCTCAAGGTGGAGCGAACCGTGATCGACGGCTTCGTCACCCACCGCGAGATCGAGGTTCGGTACGTCGATGCCAAGGGCAGCGAAACCCGTCGCGATCTCCGCCCTTATTTCATCCAGCCGACCGCGGAGGGGCGGCACATCTACGTCTTCGCGCACGATTCCGTGTCGCGCCAGATCCGATCGTTCCGGCTCGACCGGATCCGGTCGGCGCGGCTGCTGCCGGCAACATTCTCGGTCCCGGACGACTTCGACATCGACACCGTGCTCGGTGCCTCCTGGGCGATCTGGCAGGGCGCCGGCGCCGACCGGGTGGTGCTGCGTTTCTCACCCGAGGCGCGCCAGTGGGTCGACGAGAGCCCATGGCCCGCCCGCGCCAGACGGGTGGACCTGCCCGGCGGCGGGATCGAGGTGCGCCTCGACGTTGCGGGTGAGGCGGAGATGCGCCCGTGGTTGCTTCGCTGGGGGGCCAGCGTCGAAGTGCTCGAACCGGCGTCGCTGCGCCGGCATATCGCGGAGACGCATGCCGCGGCCGCCGCACTGTATGCGTCGAGTCCCGTGAAACGGGGTAGAACCTGATCACCATGGACGAGAAAGTCACGCTCACCGACGACGAGTGGCGTCAGCGCCTGACGCCTGAGCAGTACGCGGTGCTCCGCAAGGCGAGCACCGAGCGCCCGTTCACGGGGCAATACGTGCACGTGGACGACCGGGGCGTGTACACGTGCGCGGGGTGCGGCGCCGAGCTGTTCAGCTCCGACACCAAGTTCAACTCCGGGACCGGGTGGCCGAGCTTCTTTGCGCCGTTGAAGGATGCGGCGGTCGAGGAGCATCGAGACTGGAGCATGCTCATCCCGCGGACCGAGATTCGCTGCGCCAAGTGCGGCGGCCACCTGGGCCACGTCTTCCCCGACGGCCCCGAGCCCACCGGTCAGCGCTACTGCATGAACTCCTGCGCGCTCAAGCTGGAGAAGTCAGCGAGCTGATGCCGCTCGAGCCCTCGCCTCGGGCTCGCGCGGTCCTCGAGCAGACCTTCGGATTCGCGGAGTTCCGGCCCGGGCAGGCCGACGTCGTTGCGGCGTCGGAGGCGCGTGCGGACGTGCTTTTCGTAGCTCCGACGGGGTCCGGAAAGAGCATCGCCTACTGGGTGCCGGGAATCGCCGGCGGCGGCCTCACAATCGTGGTGTCCCCGCTGATCGCACTGATGGTCGACCAGGTCGCGCGCCTCAACGCGCTCGGGGTTCCCGCCGCCTGTGTCCACAGTCAGGTCAGCGCGGCATCACGGGCCGAATCACTGCGCGCCGCGGCGGGCGGCGAGCTTCGCTTCCTGTACCTCGCTCCGGAGCGGCTGGGGACCCCCGGCTTCCTCGACAACCTCGGCAGCCTGTCCGTCGATCGCTTCGTCGTCGACGAGGCGCACTGCATCTCGAGCTGGGGACACGACTTCCGTCCTGACTACCGCCGGCTGGGCGAGGCCATCGCGGCGTGCGGTCGTCCGCCTGTCGGCGCCTTCACGGCGACCGCGACCCCGCGCGTCCGCGAGGACATCGCCGCCAACCTAAGCCTTCGAACCGCCGTCGAGCGGGTCACCGGGTTCGTGCGCGACAACCTGACCATGTCGGTCGTCCGCTGCCGGGGAGCTGCCGACAAGCGCGACGCGCTGCTGCGCCTGGTTCGGCCGAACGGTGGGCGCGCGCTCGTCTACTGCGGGAGCAGGCGGACCACCGACGAGATCGCCGAGCTGCTGAGCGGCGCCGGGGTCACCGTCGCCGCATACCACGGCGCGGTGGACGGCGACACTCGACAGACGGTCCACGAGGGGTTCGCCGCCGGCCGGCTGCAGGCGATCGTGGCCACCTCGGCATTCGGCATGGGGGTGGACTTCCCCGACATCCGCCGCGTGATCCACCACGACTTCCCGGGAAGCCTCGAGGAGTACTACCAGCAGGCAGGCCGTGCCGGCCGCGATGGCGAACCCTCCGAATGCATCCTGCTGTACAGCCCCGCCGACCGTCAGCTCCAGGAGTTCTTCATCGAGCAGGCCTACCCCGAGCGCGACGTCGTCCGAGCCGTGTACCGCGAGCTCCTTCGGGAAGGGAGCGACGCGATCGACGACTGGCAGGCACGCGGCATCGCTATCAACGCCGCGCGGGCCGCACTCGACCTGCTCCGCCGCGCAGAGGTGATCCAGCCGGACGGTGGCATCCGACGTCTCACCGGAGCGCCGGTGGACTTCGACGAACAGGGCCTGCTCAAGGCCAACGCCTACGCGCGGGTGAACCAGGTGATGGAGTACGCGGGCTCACGCAGCTGCAGGCACGCGCGCATCGCCGATTATTTCGGCGAGGAGGGCGTCGCCCGGACGTGCATGGCATGCGACAACTGCCTCGACAGCAACCGCGCGATCTACGCACCGGTTGACAGCGCGCACGTGAGAGCGGCGCTCGCCTGCGTAACGCGATTCGACGGCCATCTCGGCGGTGTGCGCATCGCCTCGATCCTGCGGGGCTCTGTCGATGCATGGACCGCGACGCGCCCGTGGGTCGCCGATCTGCAGTGGTTCGGTGCGCTCCGCAGCTGGGAGCTGGATCGAATCCGCGAGCTGCTCGAGCAACTCGTCGAACTCGGCTGCATCGGCCGGGGCCACGGCGAGAAGCCGACGCTCGGGATCACGCCTCGCGGCACGGCCGTGCTTCGTGGTGAGGAAGCGCTCGAAGTCGACATCCGCGCGTCGCGGCCGGCGCGTGTCCGTGGCAGCCGCAACGCGGCAACCGGCGGCGCTCCCTCGCCCGAGATGACCCCGGAGGTCGCGGCTCGATTCGAGGCGCTGCGAAGCTGGAGGCTCGAGGTCGCACGGCGCACGGAGGTCCCTCCGTATGTGGTCTTTCACGACCGCACCCTCGCCGAGATCGCCCACCGCCATCCGTCGTCTGCCGGCGCCCTCGCGACCATTCCGGGGGTGGGGCCAGCGAAGCTCGAGCGCTACGGGGAGTCCGTGCTCGCGGTGCTCCGCGATGGAGTCGCGCGTTAGGCGGGGATGTTGCAGGTCGCGGCGATCCCGCGCCGCGAAAAGTACTTCTGGTGGTACTCCTCGGCATTCCAGAATTTCGCCGCAGGAACGATCTCGGTGACGATCGGACGCCGGTAGGTCCCCGATTCCTCGAGCCGCTTCTTGGAAGCCACCGCGGCGGCCTCCTGCTCTGACGAGTGGAAGAAGATCACCGATCGGTAGTTGTCACCGATGTCCGGGCCCTGGCGGTTCAGCTGCGTCGGGTCGTGGTTCATCCAGAAGATGTCGAGGAGCGTTTCGTAGCTCACCCGCGCGGGGTCGAAGGTGACCTCAACCGCCTCGGCGTGGCCGGTGCGGTGCGAGCACACGTCCTCATACGAGGGCGCCTGCGTGAAGCCGCCCGTGTAGCCGACCTTGGTCGCGGTGACCCCGTCGACCTGTTCGAATACCGATTCAACGCCCCAGAAGCATCCTGCGCCGAACGTCGCTGTTTCCATGGCGTGAGTATGCCTCGATGGGGCTTCAGCCAATCACGCGGCCGCGACCGATCCCGGCTCGAGACGGGGCGCGAGGGGGTGTCGTCGGCCTCTCCAGGCTGCCCATCCCCTGCCGGCGGCATACGTCGCGGCGCCGATGGACCCGACGAAGAACCCGATCGGAAGGTTGGAGAGAAACGAGAGTGCGATGGCTGACCAGACCGTGCCCAGAGCGATGAGCACCGAGAGCCCCATCGCGGTGAACGGATCGCTGGTGAACGATCGGGCGGCGGCCGCCGGGCTGACGAGCAGGCTGAAGATCAGCAGCGCTCCGACCACCGGAACCGCCATCGTGGTGGCGAGCGCGACAACGAGCAGAAACGCCGCTTCCATGCGAGCGCCTCGAACGCCGCGCGCCTCCGCCACCTCGGGCATCACCGACGAGAGCATCAGCGGTCGATAGAGGAGGAAGACGGCGGCGATGCACACCACCCCGATCACGGCGATGGGAACGAGCTCGCTGCTGCTCACCCCGAGCACCTCGCCGAACAGGAGCGAGTAGATCTGGGGCGCGTACTCGGTGGTCATCGAGAGAAACAGCGATCCCAACCCGAGCATGAGGACGATGACCAGCGCGGTCGCAACGTCGTGGCGGGCGCGGCGCCCGAGGCCGGCGATGGTGAGCGCACCCAAGGTCGAGAACACGGCCAGGCCCGCGATCGCATCGACGCCGATGAGACTTCGCGCCGGCGGCACCGGCGAACGCGCCGTTGGGGAGCGCGTGCGCGGCGAATGCGGAGCCGCGCAGGACGACGAAGAAGCCGACGACGCCAGCGACGACGGCCACGATCGAGGCCGACGCCCAGGCGTTGAGCATGAGAGGGGAGAACATCAGCCTTCCTGGATCGCTGTCGCGAGGCGCGCTGTCGCAGCGCGCGCTCCCGGCCGAACCTGGGAGACGAGATAGATGAGAAAGACGACGGTGACCACAAAGAAGCTGACCGGCCAGCCGCCATGGGCCGGAAACCAGTAGTAGCTGTCGTATGCGAGCAGCACACCAAGCCAGGTCGCCGCGACGCCGATCGCAGCGGCAATGAGCGCCGCGCGACCGGTGCGATTGGTGATGCGCAGCGCGGTGGCGGCAGGCCCGATGAGGAGCGCGGTGGAGAGGATCGCACCGATGGTCACCGCGGAGAGTGACACGGCCACGGCCAGCGCGAAAAGGTACCCGACGCCGACCAGGCGCACCGGCACACCACGTGCCCTGGCAAGGTCGGAACTCACCGAGCTGAGGATCAGCGGCCGGTACATCGCCAGCACGATGCCGGCCGCGAGAGCGCTGAAGAGTGCGATGACCGGAACCAGCGAGGACGGAAGGGTGAAGATCGACCCGAAGAGCACGTTGACCGTCGCCCCGGTCGTGCTCGACGAGGTCGTGTCGAGATACAGGAACAGGGCAGCGAGCCCGAGCGCCGCTCCGAGCACGACCCCGGTCGCGAGGTCACGTCCGCGCGGTCGGCGGATCCCGATCAACTCCATCACTCCCGCGGCGATCACGTTCATGGTGACGAATCCGAACAAAGGGCTGATCCCGAGCAGGAACGCGGCCGAGCCCCCGGCGGTCCCGATGTCCGCCAGCGAGTGCCCAGCAAAAGACTGACCGCGCATGACCGTGAACGTGCCGACGATGCCGGCGACCACGGCGACGATGCCACCCACGGTCAAGGCGGTCTGCACCGATGCGTTGGAAAGGAATCCAGGCTCGAACAGCGATGACAGAATACCGAGCACGGTCACACCACCTCGACGATCAACTCGGTGCCGCCATGCTGCAGTGCTTCATCACGACGCCCGGCCACGACCAGCACGCGGCCGTGGACGTGGATCACGTCCACGTGGTGGCCGTAGAGCCTGGTGAGCGACTCGCTCGACACCACCTCATCGGTTGTTCCGGTTGCGATCCGGCCGGCGGCGACGTAGATGATGCGATCCATCACGGGGAGGAGCGGGTTCATGTCGTGCGTCGAGATGATCACGGCGATCCGTTGCTGCGACGCGATGCGCGACAGCAGCTCGACGACCGCCTGCTCGCTCCCGATGTCCAGGTTCGCAAGCGGCTCGTCGAGGAGCAGCAATCGAGGACGGCTGATCAGGGCGTGAGCGATGAGGATGCGCTGCTGCTCACCGCCCGAAAGGTTGCCGACGCGCGAGTTGGCGAACTGGGTGGCGTCGACCGCGTCGAGCATCTCGTCGACCCGACGGCGACGGGTCGAGGACGGCATCGGAATGCCGAAACGCTGCCCGTCGAATCCCAGCCCGACGAGGTCGCGAGCACGCAACGGCATGTCAGGGTCGAGCGTGATCCGTTGGGGGACGTAGCCGATGCGATGCTCGCGGCGCGTCCCGCCATCGACACGGACGCTGCCGGTGGTCGGGGAGATCAGCCCGAGGATGACCCGCAGCAGCGTTGTCTTGCCGGCACCGTTCGAGCCGATCAGCCCGGTGAACTCACCCGCGTTGACGTGGAAGCTTACGTCGCGAAGAATCTCGCGTCCGGACAGCGCGACGCTGACGCCGTCCACAGCGAGGATCTCCGGTGAGCCATCGGCAACTCGATTGCTCACCGCTTACAAGGTCTGCGTGGAGATGCCGTCAGCGACGGCCTTCTGCAGCGCTGCGACCTCGGCGAGCATCCACGACTGATAGGTGAAGCCGGGCGTCGGCATCGTCTCGTACACCCCGACAACCGGCACGTGGGCGGACTGCGCCGCGGTGATGAAGCTCTGCGTCAGCGTGTCGGTGACCTGCTGGTTGTAGATGAGTACTTTGACCCTGTGCTGCGTGAGCAGGCTCGTCTGCAGTGTGACGTCCTGAGGCGATGGATCGACGCCGTTCATGACGTTCAGCTGAAACCTGAATGGCGTCAGGTTTTCGGCGCCCGCCGCCTGGAGCATGTAATCCGCGACCGGCTCGGTGGTCGCGACCGGCGCCCCGGCGTACTGCGCCTTGAAGGCCGCGAGCGACTGCACCCAGGGTTGCAGCGATTGGATGAAGGCCGCCGCGTTCGCCCGGAAATATGACGCGTCGGCCGGCTTCAGCGTCGCGTAATCGGCAGCCAGGGCGTTGGCCACCTTCGGCATCGTGGTCGGGTCATACCACAGATGCGGGTTCGCCGTGCCGTCAGGAAGCCCCAGCAGGTGCTGCACGTTCAACACCTTCCGGGCCGGGTTGCTCGACGCAGACTCGATCTTGGTGATGTACGCGTCATAGCCGATCCCGTTCTGAATGACCAGGTCGGCTGAGGCGACCTCTTGAGCCACGCTGGGGCTGACCTCATACGTGTGCGGGTCGGTGTTCGGGTTGCTTTCGATCGAGGTGACCGAAACGTCCTTGCCACCGATCTGCGCGGCCACGTTGCCGTACTCGTTCTCGGCGGCCACGACCGCGATCCTCCCCAGGGATGCCGGGGTGCTTGTCGAGCCGCATCCGGCGATGAGCATCAGCGCGCCGATCGCCGAGGCGCCGATCCGGACTGAATTGCGGGCGGAACGCAGTTGGGGAGTGTTCATGAGACCCGAGTCTATATGAAACTCAGTCTCGTCTGGCTACCCGGAGCGATCTCCCATGAGCTTCACCAGCTCGCCGTGGAGGAGGCCGTTGGTCGTGATCACGGTCCCGGAGTCGATCCGCATGGCGCCGTCGAAGTCGCTGAAGCGCCCGCCGGCCTCGATCAGGATCACCTGAGCGGCGGCGACATCCCAGGGGTTGACCCAGGCCTCCACGGCAACGTCGATCACCCCCTCCGCGACCAGCATGTGCGACCAGAAGTCGCCGAAGGCTCGGACCACCCGCGCCCGCTCCAGCAGGGCGCGGAACCCACTCGCTCCGCGGCGGGTCGCGAAGTCACGCACGTCGGTGCAGGACACGTACGCGTCCTCGAGGACTGGTGTCCGAGAGACGCGGATGCGCTGTCCCGAGCCGGTGAACGCACCCTGGCCGGTGGCGGCCCACCACCGCCGCCCCAACGCCGGAGCCGAGACCACGCCGCAGACGGCTCGGTCACCGCGCATCAGCGCGATCAGCGACGCCCAGACCGGGACGCCGTTCGCGTAGTTCACGGTCCCGTCGATCGGATCGAGCATCCAGCGCCACTCCGCCTCCCCTTCTCCGCCGAACTCCTCGCCGACGATCGCCTGTTCGGGGCGCAGGCGCTGCAGCGCGTCGCGAAGCGCCTGCTCAGTCGTGCGATCGGCGTCGGTCACAGGGGTGCGGTCCGCCTTGGTGTCGACGCGCAGATCCGGCGCACGGAAACGCGCCAGGGTGATCGCGTCGGCGATGTCGGCGAGCTCCAGCGCAACCTCGAGGTGGGATGACATCGGAGCGGATAGTGTCGCGACGGACACCGGAGTCGTGCTCGGTCGCGGCGCCCATACCATGACGGAGTGGCCGACCCGATCCCCGCCAGCACGGTCGCGCTGCTCCGTGACGTGGATGGCGGCGTCGAGGTGTGCATGCTCCTTCGTCCTGGTCGGAGCAGTTTCGCCGCCGGGGCATACGTCTTCCCAGGCGGCGCCCTCGACGCAGCGGACGGCAGCGGTGACGCGGCCTACGCGGTTGCCGGCGTGCGCGAGGTGCTCGAGGAGGTGGGCATCCTCATCGGCGGCAGCGCGGATGGCGTCGGCGACGTGGGTCTCGCCGCGCGAATCGGGGCGGCACGTTCGCAGCTGCTCGCCGGGCGAAAGCTCGTCGACACGATCGCGGAACATGGGCTGGTGATCGCCCCCGAGCAGCTTGTCTACATCGGACGATTCATCACGCCGCCCCGCGAGGGCCGTCGCTACGACACCCGGTTCTTCGCGCTTGCCGCGTCCCAGGACCAGGACGTGCGCGTGCACACGGCGGAGGCCGTCGAGGGCGGGTGGCGCCGGCCGGAGGCGATGCTCGACCTCGAGTTCCCGGCGATCATGCCGCCCACCCGGGTGATGTGCCACGAGTTCGCCCGGCTCGGATCCGTCGAATCCATCCTGAGCACGCTTGGCGCCCATCCGATCGAGGTGACCGACATCACCCCCGAGACTGTCGCGCGGTGGATGGCGCTGCAGCCGGGACAAGCCGCATCCTCGTGACCGACTCGCCGACGCGCGTGCTCGCGCCCAACCCGTCGGTGTTCACCGGCCGGGGGACGAACACGTACCTCGCGGGCAGCACATCCCTCGTGTGCGTCGATCCCGGGCCGGACGACGATCGCCACCTCGCGGCCATCCTCGACGCCGCAGGCGCCCGAAGCGGCCGGATCGCCACGATCGTCCTCACCCACTCGCACCCCGACCATCGTCCCCTGGCCGTGCGTCTCGCAAGCCGTACCGGCGCGACGGTGCAGTGCTTCGACCCGTCGGCCGGGAGCGATCACGCGCAGGCGCTCTCCGACGGTGACGTTGTGCGAGCCGGTGACCTCGAGCTGATCGCGGTGCACACGCCCGGGCACACACGCGACCACCTCTGCTTCTTCGACGCGGCAACGCGGACGCTCTACACCGGCGACCACATCCTCAACGGGACCACATCGGTCGTCCATCCCGGCGAGGGCGACATGGCCGACTACATGAAATCGCTGCGGCGCGTGCAGGCGCTGCAACCGCTGACCATCCTTCCCGGGCATGGCGAGCGCGTCGACGACGCGGGTGGATTGATCGAGGAGTACATCGCTCACCGCCAGGAGCGCGAAGCCGAGGTGCTGCGGGCGGCTCGGGGAAGGCCCGCCTTCACGCCGATGGACCTGGTGCCCGCCATCTACGCGGGGTACCCGGCCGAGGTCTATCCCCTCGCCGCCTGGACGGTGCAGGCGCATCTCGACAAGCTGGTGGTCGACGGCGGAATCGAACGGGTCGGCGCCGGGTCCGACGCGGACCCGCCTCGGTACGTCGCGTCCGCGTCCTGACGGGATCAGCGCCGGCGGACCTTCCCCAGCGCGGAGGTGTCGAAGTGCTCCACGAGGATCAGCTCGCGCGGCAGCTTGTGCCGCGCGACCGAGCGCGCAGCGTGGTCACGCAGGGAGTCGAGCGTCGGTGGCTCCGAGCGGGTTCGGGGGACGATTCGCGCGACCACGCGCTGACCCCACTCCCGGTCAGGGCTCGCCGAAACCAGCACCGCCGCAACCCCCGGATGGCTCGAGAGCGCAGCCTCGACCTCGGCCGGCCAGATCTTCTCCCCACCGCTGACGATCACGTCCGCGATCCGTCCGTGAACGCGGACCGTCCCGTCGTCGTCGACCTCGCCGCCGTCGCCGGTCCGCAGCCAGCCGCCCGGCTCGAAGGCGGCGAGGGACGCGGTTGGATCGAGCCGGTACCCGCGCATCAGGGTCGGTCCGCGCACCAGCAGCTCACCCCACCCCGCCGCACGCACCTCCACGCCGGCGAGCGGCCGCCCCGCGTAGACGACCCCGCCGCAGGTCTCGGTCATCCCATAGGTCGGCACCACGCGCACGCCGACCGCCTCCGCTCTGGTCAAGAGCTCGGCGTCCATGCGCGATCCACCGACCAGGATTGCCCGGAAGCGGGCGACGTCTGCCCCCGCGTCGAGCAGGCGGGTGAGCTGCGTGGGCACGAGCGAGGTGAAACGCGCGTCGCCGAGCCGGGCGATGACCGATCGTGTGACGCGGCGCCGGAAGGTGACCGGCGCACCCAGGAGCAGGTGACGCTCGAGAACGAGCAGCCCTCCGATGTGCGCGGGTGGCAGGCAGGCGAGCCACCGGTCCTCGGCGCGAGCGTCGATGGCCGCGGCCGAGGCGAGCACCGCGACCTCCACCGCCACCGCCGGGAGCTCGGCGAGCCGGGCCTGACCGGAGGTTCCAGAGGTCGCGACGACCAGTGCGATCTCGGGTTCGATCGGCACCCCGCTCTGGCGCCGGATCCCGGCATCGTCGGCAACGACCGTCGGCTGCGCGGTGGCGATCAGCGCCGCCCGCTCCGGACCCGACAGCCGGACGTCGACGGGCAGCACCGCCGCTCCCACCTCGCGGGCGTGGCGGAGCAAGGGGAGCCACGCGATCCCCGGCTTCAGCGAGACGGCGGCGAGGTCGCCGGCCCGCAGCACGCGGCGCAGCTCGGACGCGGTCATCCGCCGAGCGTACCCCCGGGCCCGCCCGGACCCCGGCGGGCTACCATCGAGAGCGATCGATTCGAGTTCAAGGTGAGGTGCACGTCATCGTGGAGTGGGTCGCGGCCGGCGAGTGGGAGGACATCCGTTACGAGACCGCCGGCGGCATCGCCAAGCTGACCATCAACCGGCCGGAGGTGCGCAACGCGTTCAGGCCGACCACGCTCTTCGAGCTCTCCCGCGCTTTCGAGCTCGCCCGCGACGACCCGACCATCGGGGTCGTGGTGCTCACCGGCGAGGGAACCCGGGCCTTCTGCTCGGGCGGCGACCAGCGCGTGCGCGGCGATGACGGGTACCGTGATCCCGCCGGCATCGGACGCCTCAACGTGCTCGACCTGCAGGTGCAGATCCGCCGCCTTCCCAAGCCGGTGGTCGCCATGGTCGCGGGCTACGCGATCGGTGGCGGGCACGTCCTCCACCTCGTGTGCGACCTGACCATCGCCGCCGACAATGCGCGCTTCGGGCAGACCGGGCCGAAGGTGGGCTCGTTCGACGCCGGCTATGGCTCGGGACTGCTGGCGCGGACCATCGGCCTCAAGCGCGCCAAGGAGATCTGGTTCCTCTGCGAGCAGTACGACGCGGCGACTGCGGAGCGCTGGGGTCTGGTCAATCGAGTGGTTCCCCTCGATCGGCTCGAGGAGGAGACGGTCGCGGTGTGCAACCGGATGCTCGAGATGAGCCCGCTCGCCCTGCGCCTGCTCAAGGCGGGCTTCAACGCTGACGCGGACGGACTGGCGGGCGTCCAGCAGCTTGCCGGCGATGCGACCCTCCTCTTCTACATGAGCGAGGAGGCGCAGGAAGGCCGCGACGCCTACGTCGAGAAGCGCAAACCAGACTTCGCGAAGTTCCCGCGCCGGCCGTGATCGCGGAGGCGGCCCCGAGGCCGGGTCCGCTCGCCGTCTGGTGGATCGGTGCGCGACCGCGAACCCTGGTCGCGGCGGTCGTCCCGGTGCTGGTCGGGGCGGCATGGGCCGGCCGGCACGAGGTCTCGATTCCACGGTCGTTGCTCGCCCTCGTTGTCGCCGTGGCGCTGCAGATCGGTGTGAATTACGCCAACGACTACTTCGACGGCGTGCGTGGCGTCGACACCGCGGCGCGAATCGGGCCGCGGCGCCTGGTCGCGTCGGGGCTCGCGCCACCGCGCGCGGTCGCGACCGCCGCGATCCTCATGGTGTGCGTCGCCGCCGTGGCCGGGATCGTCCTCGCACTGCTCACCACACCATGGCTGATCGCCGCCGGCGCGCTGTCGGTGCTCGCCCTGGCGCTCTACTCGGGCGGTCCGAGGCCGTATGCGGCAAGCGGTCTCGGCGAGATCTCGGTGTTCGTGTTCTTCGGGTTGGTGGCCACGTGCGGCACCGCGTTCGTCCAGCAGGACCGGCTCGATGCGAGCATCCTCTGGGTCGCGGTTCCGGTCGGGCTGCTGGCATGCGCGCTGCTCATGGTGAACAACCTTCGTGACATTCCGACCGACAGCGCGGTCGGGAAGCGCACGCTCGCGGTGCGCCTCGGTGCGCAGCGCAGCCGCATCCTGCTCGTCGCCACAGTCGTCATCGCCGTGCTGCTGCCCACCATCGGCGCGCTCGTCGGTGCGTTGCCATGGCTGGTCGCGCTGACCCTGCTGACCGTCCCACTGGTGGTGCCGCCGCTGCGCGTGGTTCGCATCGCAGAAGGCAGGGCACTCGTTCCCGCGCTCATCGGCATCACCCGCTTGCAGCTCGCGTTCGGTCTCGTCCTCGCCGGGACGCTGCTCGCGTCGTGAGGCGTCTCCCCTTCAGCGTCGCATTGCTCCACCCGGTCATGGGCGTGACCACGCGCAGCGGGTTTCTCATCGAGGGTCCCGCGGGATGGGGCGAGTGCTCCCCGCTCCCCAGCTGGAGCGCCGCGGAGCGCGACGCGGCGGAGGGAGCGGCCGAAGAGGCGGCGGCGATGCCGTTTCCCGCACCGGCACGCGATCGCGTCGCCGTCAACGCGATGATTCCGCGGGTTGCCCCGGACGTCGCCGCGGGACTCGCATTGCGCTCGGGATGCGCCACCATCAAGGTCAAGGTCGGTGACGCCCAATCGCTCGACAGGGTCGCGGCGGTTCGATCCGCGTGCGGGCCGCACGTCAGGATCCGCCTGGATGCAAACGGCTCGTGGGACATCGAGACAGCCACGCGCATGCTGGCGCAGTGCGCCGTCTACGACATCGAGCTGGTCGAGGATCCCGTCGGGTCTCTCGATGAGCTCGCCGCGCTGCGCGGTCGCACGGGAATGGCGTTGGCGGCGGAGTCGTGCATCAGGACGACGGATGACGCGCGACGGCTCCGCGAGCTCGAGGCTGCGGACGCGATCGTGCTCAAGCCGCAGCGCATCGGCGGGGTCCGCGTGGCGCTGCACGCCGCCGAGGAGAGCGGTGTTCCCGCGATCGCATCCAGCGCCCTGGAAACGTCGGTCGGGCTCGCAGCCGTGCTCGCGCTCGCCGCAGCACTGCCGGACGCCCCGTTTGCTCACGGTGTCGGAACCGCGCTGCTGCTTGCGTCCGATGTCGTCGTCGATCCACTCGTCCCGATGGACGGGTGGATGACTCCGCGCCGCCCCACCGTCGATCTGCACCGGCTCGACCGAGCATGATCCATCCGCACGAGGGAGATGCCGCGCTGGCGTGCGTGACCACGCTGCTCCACGAGCTCGTCCGCGGCGGCGTCGAGCACATGTGCATGACGCCCGGATCCCGCTCGACGCCCATCGCCCTTGCCGCCGCTCGCCATCCCGGCATCACCCTGCATGTGCACGTCGACGAGCGATCGTCGGCCTTCTTCGGGCTCGGGATCGCAGCTGCGTCGAGACGACCCGTGGCGATGTTCTGCACCTCGGGGACGGCGGCGGCAAATCACCTCCCGGCGGTGGTCGAAGCGGCCATGTCGCGGGTGCCCATCATCGTGATGACGGCCGACCGGCCTCCCGAACTGCACGGCGTCGGTGCCAATCAGACCATCGACCAGCAAAATCTATTCGGCCGCTACGTCAAGTGGTTCTGTGACACCGGCGTGCCCGAGGACGGCGAGCGCGAACGGCATCGGTGGTCGTCCATGGGGCAGCGCGCGGTGATGCTTGCCACGTCGCCACCACCCGGCCCGGTGCACCTGAACCTGCCGTTTCGCGAACCGCTGGTGCCCAGTGGCGCGCAGATCGACTTGTCGCCGGTCGAGTACACGACGTTCACCGCAACCCACTCGGGTCCCACAAAGATGCCCTCATTCCTGCGCGAGGTGAACACCGGTCACCGGGTCGCGGTCGTGGCGGGGCGTCTCCGGGTACCGCCTGCGGGGCTCGTGGAGCTCTGCGCAGAGCGAGGCTGGCCGCTGCTCGCCGAACCCCAATCCGGGCTTCGCGAATCGCCCCGTGGGCACGGGCGTGCGGGCGCGCTCTCCGCCGGCGCCCTGCTCGCCGCCGACGCGGGTTTTCGGGAGCGGCACCATCCCGACCTCATTGTCCAGGTCGGGGCGGCGCCAACCTCTCGCGCTGTCCAGGAATTGATCCGTGGAGCGGACCGACTACTCATCGTCGACCCCGACGCACTGGTGGCAGACCCCGACCGGCGCGCCACCTTGACCATCGAGGACGACGCGGCGGATGTTGTCGCGGCGCTGCTCGCAGGGACCTCATCGCTGCCCGCGACCAGACCGCAGTGGCTCCACGAGTGGCACGCGGCCGACCGCAAGGTGCGCCAGGCGGTTGACGCGCTTCTCAACTCGTGGGATGAGCCGTTCGAAGGGCGGATCGCCCGTGACGTCGCGGCCGCGGTCCCGGACGGCGGCGTGCTCTTCGCCGGCTCGAGCATGCCCGTTCGCGATCTCGACACGTACATGCTCCCTCGCGACGGGCTGCGAGTTCTGGCCAACCGTGGCGCCAGCGGCATCGACGGTCTGGTGTCGACCACGCTGGGGATCGCCGCAGCCGGTGGACCGACGTACGCAATCCTCGGCGATCTGTCGGTGCTCCACGACGCGTCGGGTCTGCTCTGGGGTGCACGGCGCGGCGCCGATGCCGTCTTCGTGGTCGTCGACAACGACGGCGGTGGCATCTTTTCGTTGCTCCCCCAGGCATCACTCGGGAAGCAGGAGTTCGAGTTGCTCTTTGGAACGCCGCACGGGCTCGACCTGGAGGCGGTTGCGAGAGCCGCCGGCGCGGGCGTCCGCACCGTCGACAGCGCCGGCGTTCTGGTCCCCGCGATGCGGGAGGCGGCCACGTCGGGCGGTGTGCAGGTCGTCAGGGTTCGGGTCGACCGAGGTCGCGCCGTCGAGCTGCGCGCCGAGGTGTCGCGCGCCGTCTCCGCCGCCCTTGCCGCGTAAGCGCTCAGACCGTCTCGACGCCGAGGGCGCGCAGCCCGACACCGAACTTCACCTCGGTCTCGAGATTCTCGGCGGCAGGCTCGGATCCCGCCACGATGCCCGCGCCGGCATGGAGCCGCGCCGTGGAACCCGACACCTCGGCACAGCGGAGGGTCAGCGCCCATTCCCCGTCGCCAAGCGTATCGACCCATCCAACCAGACCCGCAAAGAAACGGCGTTCGAAGGGCTCGAGCCGGGCGATCAGCGCGGCGGCCGCAGCCTGCGGCGTTCCGCAGACGGCCGGCGTGGGGTGCAATGCGGCGGCGATGGTCAGGGCGTCGGGCGCGTCTCGCTTGAGCGTCCCCTTGATCGCCGTGTGGAGATGCCAGAGCGTGGCCGTCGACGTGAGGTCGGCCTCGCGGTCGACGACGAGGTTCGAGCAGAACGGCCCCAGCGCGTCCGCGACCGCTTCGGCAACCAGGCGGTGCTCACGCTGCTCCTTCACAGCATCGAGCAGCTGACGAGCGATCTCCCGGTCGCGCGTCCGATCGTTGGACCTGCGCGCGGTCCCTGCCAGGGGGTCGCTGAACACCTTCTGCCCCCTGCGCCGCACGACCAGCTCCGGCGAGGCGCCCAGCAGATTGGACGTGCGTCCGGGGAGGGCCACGAGGAACACGAACGACCCGGGTTCACCGGCCTTGAAGCGCCGCGCCACGACGCGAGGATCGATCGCTGCATCCGCCTCCACTCGCAGGGTCCTCGCCAGCACCACCTTCTCGACCTCGCGCGCATCGATTGCGGCAAGCGCGCGCTCAACCGCAGCTTCGTACTCGATCGGAAGCGGCTCGGGCACGAGCGCCGTGACCGTCCAGCCAGGTGCGGGGGCGACTTCGCCGTGCGGGGGAACAGTCCTGATCACCCGCTCGGGGAGACGCAGGATCGCCTCGCAGCTGCCGTCGAAGGGGAGCGCTCCCATGACCACGCTGAGATCGGCTGTGTCAGCAAGCGCGTCCTGGGCGAGCGAGGCCGCGCGACGCACGTGGCCCGGACCGGGCGACACGTGGATCGCGCGCGAATCGCCGGCAGCGGCGAGGCCGTAATCGCCATGCTGCAGGACCACCCCCGTCCCCTCGCGGTGCCACGCGAAGAGGTCGCCCTCGGTGCCGGCGGCAGGCGGCGCCGGCGCGGGGCGCAGCGCGCTCAACGCCGGACGCCGATCAGCAGCTGCGCGGCGCCCATCCCGAGCTCAGCCCGGCGGCAGCGTGTGAACCCGGCGTCGATCAGGAGGCGGATGAGTTCCTCAGGTGCGGGCAGATACGCGGTGGAAGCCGGCAGGTACTCGTACGCGCGCCGGTCCGAGAGCAGCCCGCCGACCATCGGGACGATCCGCCGGAAGTAGAGCGAGTGGACGGCTCGCACGAGTGGATTTCGAGGCTCCGACACCTCGAGGAACACGGCGCGGCCGCCGGGACGGATCACTCGGGCAGCCTCGAGGAAGCACGCAGCGATGTCGACGACGTTGCGCAGGGCGAAACCGCTGATCGCTCCGTCGACCGACCCATCGCCCAGCGGCAGCCGGAGCGCGTCGGCGCGAACCAGGGGAGCCGATGTGTGCGCCCGGGCGAGCATTTCCGCAGCCATGTCGACTCCGACCGCCCGGATTCCGGCGCGGCCGAGAAGCCTGCAGAGGTCTCCGGTCCCGCAGCCGAGATCCACGACGCGCGCGCCGGGGTCCAGTTGCAGCTCGCGAACCGCTCGACGCCGCCAGCCCGCGTCGAGCCCAAGCGTCATCACACGGTTGACCAGCTCGTAGCGCGGCGCGATCCGGTCGAACATCTCCTCGACGGCTCGCGCCTTCCGCTCGCCGATCGGAAGTTCGGCCCCGGTCACCGATCCACTCTAGCAAGCGCTCCCCGGAGGGGGACGCGCTCAGGCGGTGCGGACGGGATGCACGCGCAAGATCGCTTCGCTCGCTAGGACGATCAGGGCGGCGCCCACCGCCACGGTGAGGAGCAACCTGGCCAGGCGATCCGACCCTCCCGAGGAGGCTCCGACGATCCACCAGAGCCAGTCGCGAAAGGCGAGCGCCGCCGGAACCGAGGCGCATCCGATCACCGCGGCGTCGATGATCCGGCGTCGCGTCCCCGCCGCCGGACGGTTTGCTCCCACCAGGCCCAGGTACGCACCCGCCGTCACCAGAAACGCGAACATCCCGCTTGCCCCGACTGCGACGTCGAGCCAGATCGCCGGACCCGGACCGGCCCGGAGCAGCGTGTTGAGGGCGAGCACGACGCCGAAGAGCAGGGCGCAAACGACGGCCGCGGTCACCGGACGCCGGCGGAGGGCGCCGACCACGCGGCGATCGAGCCCACGGGCGACCCGCACACCGAGCATCTTGAGCGGACCCAGCTGCCCGGCGTGGAGCTCCACCGCCGCGACCAAGTCGCTGAACCAATCAGTCCTCTTCGATCCATCGCGAAGGGCAGGGACCAAGCGCGACGCCCGCAGATCCACGACTCCCGCGGCGATCACCAGCAGTGTCACCAGTGCCAGCAGAGCGACGTCCAAGTCCGTCGTGCCGTTCCGGTGAGCGTGATTGCCCTGCAGGGCGACACTGGTCCAGTCCGACAGCACGGTCAGGAGCATCGTGCCGATGAGCACCCGACCGCCACGGATCACACTGGTCACCTGCGTGACCGCGATGGGGCGATTGCTGCGCCACAGCGAGATCCTCACGATTCCCATCGCCGCCGTTATAGGGATGAAGAACACGACGAACGAAACGACCGCGTCGTAGGGATCATCCCGCCAGGGAGCGTGGTGATCCAACACGCGAACCTGCTTCACGGCGAGGGCAAAGACCAGGAAGACCGCCGCGACGGCGAGCGTGCCAAACGCAGCGCGACCGAGCCGCCGGCGGCGCGGATCGCCGACCTCGAGCCTCGACCCCTCCTCCATATTCCGACATGATACGGCTCCATCGGCGCGAATCCGGAATTCGTTTACCCTGACCCGCAATGGCGGCGATCACCACGACCGAGGCACCGGCCACGGCATCGGATGCGCGCCCCGTGGCGGCTCGAGCGACAGATGCGGTCAAGGAATACGGCAAGGGCGACGCAATGGTGCGCGCCATCGACGGCATCACCGTCGCATTCGACAAGAGCCGGTTCAGCGCGATCATGGGACCGTCGGGATCGGGTAAATCGACCCTCCTGCACTGCCTGGCCGGCCTCGACCGGCTCACGTCGGGAACCGTCCACATCGGCGAAGTCGAGCTGGGCAGCCTCAGCGATCGTCAGCTCACCATGCTTCGGCGGGTGCGGGTCGGCTTCATCTTTCAGTCGTTCAACCTGGTGCCGACGCTCTCGGCCGCCGACAACATCGTGCTGCCACTCACCATCGCGGGAAGGAAGCCCGATGCAGCGGCGCTCGCCGAGGTGGTGCGCATCACCGGCCTCGGCGACCGTCTCAAGCACCGCCCCAACCAACTCTCCGGAGGACAGCAGCAGCGCGTTGCCGCGGCTCGCGCGCTCGCCAGCCAGCCGGAGATCATCTTCGCCGACGAGCCCACCGGCAACCTCAACTCGCGCGCCAGCTCGGATCTGCTCGACTTTCTCCGCCACGCCGTGACCGAGCTGGGACAGACGATCATCATGGTCACCCACGATCCCCTTGCGGCGGCGCACGCGGATCGCGTGGTGTTCCTCGCCGACGGTCGCGTCGTCAGCGAGATGCAGGCGCCGACAGCAGATGGCGTGCTCGACGTCATGCGTCATCTCGGTGACTGACCGATCGGGGAGCGCTAACTCGTGATCGGGATCAGCCTGCGCAGCCTGCTCTCGCACAAGCTCCGGCTGGCGCTCACCACGATTGCCGTCATCCTCGGCGTGTCCTTCGTCGCAGGCACGTTCATCCTCACAGACACCATCAATGCGACGTTCACGAGCATCTTCGCGACCGCCAACGCCGGCGTCGCGGTCACCGTGCATGGACATCCGATCGCCGGCGAAACCGGTGGCGTCGGTGGCGGGCAGAACCATCCGGTTCCCACCTCGCTCCTCGCCACGGTGCGCGCGGTACCCGGCGTCAAGGATGCGGTCGGGAGCATCTTCCGCGAGGGCGCGACGTTGATCGGGAAAGACGGCAAGCCGATCGGCGGCAACGGGCCTCCGACATTCGGCGCCAACTGGATCACCAACAGTGGCATCTCCCCCTATCGCCTGCGCAGCGGGATGGCACCGCAGCAACCGAACGATGTGGTCGTCGACGCCGGCACCGCCGCGAAGAATGGGCTGGTGGTCGGGCAGTCGCTGCCGATCGTGTTCCTCGGGGGCGCCGAGGAACACTTCACGATCACCGGCATCGCGGGGTACGGAACCTCTGACAATCTTGCCGGGGCAACCATCGCGCTGTTCACCGAGTCGACTGCGGAGCGCGTCCTCGAAGGGCAGAACAAGTACGACAGCATCCTGGTGAGCGCGCAGAGCGGCGTTACCGACGTCGTGCTCCGCGAGCGTATCGCCGCGGCGCTGCCCAGTTATGCGGAGGCGGAGACCGGGCAGCAGGCCGCTGCCGCTGCCGAGCAGAGCACCGAGTCGACGATCAGCACCTTCATCGGCACGCCGCTCCTCGTCTTCGCCTTCATCTCGCTGTTCGTGGGCAGCTTTCTCATCATCAACACCTTCAACATCCTGGTGGCGCAGCGCACCCGGGAGCTGGCGTTGCTGCGCGCGCTCGGCGCAACTCGCGCCCAGGTGATGACGTCGGTGCTCGTCGAGGCGGCGGTGACCGGCCTGGTGGCGTCGATCCTCGGCTTCTTCGTTGGGATCCTGATTGCGCGCGCCCTGCTGTCGGTCTTCGGCTCGGCATCGACGGGCGGCGTGACGTTGCTCCCCCGCACCTTCATCATCGCGGTGCTCGTCGGCACGATCGTCACCGTCATCGCCGCAAGCCTCCCGGCGCGCCGCGCGACGCGCATCGCACCGGTCGCCGCCCTGGCCGAGGCGCTTCCCGAAACTCAGCCGCTGCCGCGACGCAGGGTCGCCATCGGTCTCAGCATCTTCGTACTCGGGTGCGCCGCGCTGATCATCGGGCTCTTCACGTCTGCAGGATCGAAGTTGCAGCTCATCGGCGCCGGCTTTCTCGGGGTGTTCCTCGGCGTCGCGCTGCTGGCGCCGCTGCTGGTCGTCCCGGTCGCAACCGTGCTGGGCTGGCCGGTGGCGCACCTGCGCGGGGCGGCCGGGATACTCGCAGGTCAGAACGCGAGGCGGAACCCGCGTCGAACGGCGCTCACGGCCGCGGCGCTGATGATCGGGCTCGCGCTGGTCACGTGTGTCGCGGTGCTCACCGACTCGGTGCGCGTATCCACCAACGACGCGATCGAAGGCGCCTTTCGCGCGGGTTTCATCGTGTTCACGCAGGGCCCGGACTTCAACACCCAGGCGGCGCAGGCGCTGCAGCGGGACCCGAGCCTGCGCGATGTGACTGAGGTGCGGGGTACATCGGTGCTCATCCGCGGCAGCTCACAGGGGATCGCGGCCATCGACCCGGCCAATCTCGGGAGCGTGCTGTCGCTGACCATGGTGTCGGGCACGGCATCCGCGATCGCCTCGACCAACACCGCCATCGTCGACTCCACGGAGGCGACCGCATCCGGTGTGCATCTCGGTCAGCTCGTGACGTTCAACTTCCCGCAGGGCGCCAGCGTGCCCGTCCGTATCGGAGGCATCTACACCGCCAACGCGCTGGTCAGTGGCTACGTGGTGTCGCTGGCGACCATGGAACCGAACGTGCCCACCGCCCGTGACGCCATCGTGCTCGCCAACGCCGCCAATGGTGTGTCAGCGAGTCAGGCCGAAAAGGCGCTCCGTCAGGATGTGAAGGCGTTCCCGCTGCTGATGGCGATGAGCCGCTCCGAGTACCGCGCGTTCGTCGGATCGTCTCTCGACAGCTTCCTCAACCTCATCTACACACTCCTGGCGTTCGCGATCATCATCGCCGTCCTGGGGATTGCGAACACGCTCATCCTGAGCGTCCTCGAGCGCACCCGCGAGATCGGGCTGCTGCGAGCGCTGGGAATGACCCGGGCGCAGACGCGGTCGATGGTGCGCTGGGAGTCGGTGATCATCTCGCTGCTCGGGGCGGTGCTCGGACTGGGGGTCGGACTCGGCCTCGGCGTCGCGGTGAGCGGGTCGTTGCACGACCTTGGGATCACCGAGATCGCGATCCCCGGCCAGAACCTGATCGTCTACGCGATCATCGCGGGGGTCTTCGGAGTGGTCGCCGCGATCTTCCCGACGATTCGCGCGTCACGCGTCGACATCCTTCGCGCCATCACCACCGAGTAACCAACGCCTTCGTCAGGCGGCGGGTCCATCCCAGAAGGCGCCGCGAAGTGTGGCAGGCTGGACCTGCCGTACCCCGCCTCAGCCGACGAGCCGCGCGCCCTGGATTAGACCGTTCGCCACGTGATAGACGACAGCCGCGTGTAGCTCTGTCGGCCTACCGGGAACCACAAAGCCCGTGATGAACTCCTCGTCGATGACCACGGTTCCCACTTCGATGCGATTACGAATCTCGACGCGGAGGCTCGGACTGTTTTCGAACATGCTGCCGTAGACCGAGCCGATCTGCTCGCGTCCCGAGGCGAGCGTGGTGCCGTCCGGTTGTATGACCTTCGCATCCGGCGCGTAGCACGCGACAAACTCCTGAATGTCGCGTCGGTTGGCAGCGGTCACCTGTCGATCAATGACGTCGCTCGACGCGGTCATGAAGCCCTCCAACTCGGCCCGGCTGACGCGAGCGCGATGATAGTGATACGGCGCGGCGAGGTGTCCCATAAGGCTGTCAGCGGCGAGTGCTCAATACGTCCCCTGCCGTAGCATGCCGCTGGGATGGTGGTGGACAAAAAAGCGAGCCGGCAGGCGATACACCTTCGTGGCGTGGCCCTCCCGGGAAATGAGGTCCTCGATCTCTGGGTCGAGGGCGATCGCATTTCGCATGAGGCCATCCCTGGCGCCGAAACCGTGATGCACCGCGGCTGGCTTCTTCCGGGGTTGGTCGACGTTCACACTCATCCGGGTGCGGACTCGCCTGGCGACGCACTCGATGATGCCCTGCTGCGTCGAGATGCCGAGGCGCATCGCGATTCCGGCGTGACGCTCTTCCGCGCTCCGGGCGCCGCCGGACGCCTGCCGGCGTGGCTCGGCGATGACCCGGATCTCCCGCGCGTACGGTCGGCGGGGCCTTGGCTCGCAACGGAGAAAGGATTCTTTGCCGGATGGGGGCGTCGCGCGAGCTTGGAGATGCTCCCCGACGCCGCGGTCGAGGAAGCCCAGGCGTCGGGCGGTTGGTGCAAGGTCATCGCGGATTGGTCGTTCGACGACGAGCCGGTCCGGCGCTATGGACCGACGGTGACTCCGGATGTCCTTCAGGAGATCGTCCGGCGCGTCCACGCCATCGGGGGTCGCGTGGCCGTGCACAGCCAGCACGAGGACGGATGCTCGGCCGCCGTTCTGGCCGGAGCGGATTCGCTGGAGCACGGCATGCATCTGCGACTGGATCTGCTTGACCGGATGGCTGAGCAGGGAACCGTGCTGGTGCCGACGATGTGCGCGTTTTCGGGCATCAAGGACAGCCTGCGCCGGCAACCGCCCGAACCTGATGCGTGGGGGCGCTGGAGATCGGTTGGTTGGGAGCGGCATCCGAACCTTGTCCGCAGCGCATACGAGGCGGGCGTCACCGTTCTCGCCGGCACAGATGGTGCAGCCGGCATCATTGCGGACGAAGTCGACTGCCTGATAGCGGCAGGCGTGCCCGGAGATGTCGCCGTGGGCGCTGCGTCGTGGCTCGCGCGATCCTGGCTGGGTTTCGGCGGCCTCGAGCACGGCGCCCCGGCCGATATCGTCGCGTACGATGACGATCCGCGCGCCCACCCTGGGGTGCTCCGCCACCCGGCACGCATCATCTTGCGTGGACGGGTCGTCCGCTGAGCTTCGTCAGCGCGCTCTGCGCGGCCGCCGGCGCGCCAGCGCCGACGCGAGAAGAAGGCCGCTCAAAACCGACGTGAGCGTGCCGAGGATCACCCCGACGAACAGCAGGGCTCCGGGCGCGATCGAAACGCCCACCGTGGTTCCTATGGAGCTGACTTTGGCGATGACGATGCCGATGATGGTCAGCCCCGCGATGATGATGAGCGACCACGCGAGTGAGTTGCGCTTCTCGCGCGCGCTCCAGGCACCGCTGCCCCACACCAGCATCGCGCCGAGGGCCCAGGTGACGATGGGGATGATGAACGGGCCGACGACGAGCAGCAGGAGCGCGATGACCTCACGCCCGCCTGCCGAGGCAGGCTCGGCAACGTCAAAGCGCTCGCGCGCCTCGGTGCCGATGACGCTCGGGTCACCGAGGCGGTCGAGCAGGTTGAGCAGGTCAGCGTCGGTCTCGGCCGCATGTGCGGTCCGCGCGTCGCGGATGTGCGCATCGACCTCGGAGACGATCTCTTCGCGACGGGCTCGGGGCAGACCGTTGAGTTCCTCCTCGAGACGGCGGCGGTAGCCGCCCAGGATGGTGTCGGCGTGCGGTGCGCTCATGACTTCCTCCCGGCGAGGACGTGGTCGACGGCATCGCTGAACCGTGCCCACTCGCCGCGAAAATTGGCAAGGGACCGCTGCCCGGCGGCGGACAGACGGTAGTAGCGGCGGGGCGGCCCCGCGTCCAACTCGCGCCAGCTCGTGTCGACGAGGCCGTCACGGCGCAGACGGGAGAGAAGCGGGTAGATGGTGCCTTCGCTGGTGACCAGCCCGCCCTCGGCTTCGAGCGTCTGGACCAACTCCAGCCCATAGCGCTCTTCGTGCTCCACCAGCGCCATGACACAGAACTCGAGAGCCCCACGACGCATCTGGGCGATCAGCGCCAGGTTGGTGTCGGCGCCAGGTACCATGTAATGCATGGTAGCTGGCTTCGCCAGGCTGAGTCAACGAGGGGAGTACATGCCCAGGGCGGCTGCTAGGTCTCGCCCCACAGCGCCGGCGCCTTCACCGCCCAGAGTGTCTGCCTACACCTGGGCCCGCCGTCGCAGCGACTCTCGCTCCCACCGTTGTTCGATGCGACCGAATCGCCAGATGGCGAGCGCAGCCGCCCACGTGATCACGAACAGTCCGACGATGATGAAGCCGGCCTCGTTGATGTTGAAGTTCGCCATGAAGCCCCAGAACCCTCCCGAAAGGCTGAGCTGCGCGGCGAGCAGACCGAAGATCTCGATGGTGCCGATCAACATCGCCACAACGACCGAGAGTCCGGTGATCGTGATGTTGTAGTAGACCTTGCGCACCGGCTTCGAGAATGCCCACCCGTACGCGAAGTTCATGAACGAGCCGTCCAGCGTGTCGAGGGTGGCCATGCCGGCGGCGAACAGGATCGGCAGGCTCAGCACCGCGTACCACGGCAGGCCGGCTGTGGCCGCGCCCGCGGTGGCGGCAAGGAGAGCGACCTCGGTCGCGGTGTCGAACCCGAGTCCGAAGAGCACGCCGACCGGATACATCTGCCACGGCTTGCGGATCGACCGCATCAGTTTCCCGAAGAATCGGGTCATGAGCCCGCGGGCGTTGAGCTGCTGCTCGAGCTCCTCGTCGTTGTACCGGCCGCGACGCATCTCGACGAAGACCTTGACGATCCCCACCAGCACGATCAGGTTGAGGATGGCGATGAGGTACAGGAACGTGCCCGACACCAGCGTGCCGATGATCCCGCCGAACGACGCGACCGTGGAATTGGTGCTGCTGAGCTGGCCGATGATCGCCCTCGCGGCGAACGTAAGGCCGATCCCGAGACCGAAGACGACCGACGAATGCCCGAGCGAGAACCAGAATCCCACCGACAGCGGGCGCTTGCCCTCGGACATCAGCTTGCGGGTGGTGTTATCGATCGCCGAGATGTGGTCCGCATCAAAGGCGTGCCGGAGACCGAGCGTGTACGCGGTCACCGCGACACCGATGCCGAGGAACTTGGAGTGCTGGGGCAGGATCGCGACCATGAACACGCCCCAGCCGACGACGTAGAGGGCGACGATGAAGCCGACCATCCCGCCCACTCTTCCCCACTCCCGGGGAGTCAGCGCGCCGCGGATCCGGGCCAGGCGGGACGCCGTCGCGGCCATGGTTGTCCTCCTCAGGTTCCGTCAACGTCAGGAGCGCACCCAGAGTATCAAAACGCGACCAGCACGCAACAGCGACCAGGAGCCAAGTGCTTCGTCCCGGCGATGGCCCCCGGACGCGGCTATCCTTTATTCATGAGTAGCACCGTCGACGAACTGGTCACCCAACTCCGCGATGGAGGCTCGAGGGTCACCACCGCCCGCCGCCTGGTGCTCACGGCCCTCGTGAAGGGCGCGGATCACCCGACCGCCGAGGAGTTGCTGGCCGTCGTGCGGGAGCTGGCACCGGACGTGCATGCCTCGACGGTGTATCGGAACCTCGAGGAGCTCGAGCGCCTCGGTGTCGTGGTCCACACCCACCTCGGACACGGGGCCGCGACCTATCACCTGGCCACCGAGGCCCACGGGCATCTCGTGTGCGAGGTCTGCGGGGCGACCGTCGAGGCACCGGAGGACCTGTTCGAGGCGATGGCCCAGGGGGCCAAGCGACGCCTCGGGTTCGAGCTCCGGCCGTATCACTTCGCGGTGCTCGGTGTCTGCGCCGAGTGTGCCGCGAGCGCACCAGACGCTTGACGCTCAACCGTTCAGTGGGCTGACCGCTCTCGATCCGGTGCCAACCGCTCGACCCTCAGGTACTCGACCGGCGCATGGTCCACCTGCAGGGTGGTGTGCTCCACGTGGAAGCGCTCGTCGAGGAATCGCTCGAGGTCGAGACGGATCGCGTGGCAGTCATCCTTCGGGTGCACCAGCACGTGGGCGGAGAGCGACGGGAAGCCCGAGGTGAGCTCCCACACATGCAGGTCGTGGACGTTGACCACGTGCGGGTGCGCGGCGAGCGCGGACCCGATCTCCTCTGGATCCAGGTCGGCGGGCGACGCCTCGAGCAGCACCCTCCCGGCCTTTCCGAGCAGCCGGACGCCCGCGTACACCATCAGCGCTGCGACCACCACCGAGGCGATGGCGTCAGCCCGCTCGAATCCGGTGGTGACGATCACGACGCCGGCGATCAGCGTCCCGATCAGCGCGTACAGATCGGTCAGGATGTGGCGGAAGCTCGCCTCGATGTTCAGGCTGCGGCGACTGGCGTGGGCAAGCTGGTAGGTCACCGCGAGATTGACCCCGACGCCCACCGCGGCGACGACGATGACCGCGACACCCTGCACGGGCGGCGGTGACGCGAAGCGAAGCACCGCCTCGAACACCAGCACGGCCGCCAGGACGAGCAACGTCGCGCCGCTGATCAGCGCCGCGAGGACCTCAGCGCGCTTGAGCCCGAAGGTCAGGCCGCCTTTGGGGGGCCGCTGCGCGAGACGGAGCGCCACCAGCGACACCCCGAGCGCGGCGACGTCGGTGAGCATGTGCGCCGCGTCGGACAGCAGCGCGAGGGATCGGGCGAGGACCGCGGCGACCACCTCGACAGCGATGAAGATCCCGATGAGGCACAGCGCAGCAACGAGCGATCCCTGGTCCGCATCGGTCGGGACGCGCTGCGAGGCCGCCTCCTTGGGTCCGTGGTCGTGCACCACATCACCACCCTACTCCGCAATTTCAGGGCGCACGTCCCACCACACCGTGACCACCGGCTCAACGGGCGGGCTGACCGACCAGAACGTGCCGTCATGGACCAGGCGCTCGCCGAGCGCGGCAGCGACATCGTCATCGCGAGCGGCGCCGAGGCACAGTCGTCTTCGAATCCATGCCACCGCGTCCTCGCGGCGCTCGAACCCACCCGCGCGCCTCGGCGAGATCGCGGCGCGCCGATGCACCGGCAGCCCCAGTCCGCGCAGCACCGAGACGACGTCATCGGCGTCCGGATGATCCGGGCGGGGCAGCGCGTGGAACTGCCACCACAGGTCGGCCATCCACGCGGCGGGATGCCGGGCGGTGATCTCCATGACGACGCGCCGCCGTGCATGACGGGTCAGAGCCAGAACGAACGGGGCGAGGTCGGCGACGTTGTACGCGACGTGATTGCAGACCACCACATCGGCGATCGGGGTTCGCTCGGCAACCGCCGGCCACTCGCCCTTGATGGTCCGTGCGGTCACGTGTGCGCGACGCGCCTGGCGCCGGAACTCCGAGAGCTGCTCCGCGGACGAGTCGACACCGACGATCAGCGAGCAGCGATTCCGGAGTGGCAGCGATGCCGCGCCGGCACCGACGCCGACGTCGATAACGATGCCGCCGCTGGGCAGCGCGTCGCGCGCGCGCCGATTCGCGAACGTGAGATCTCCGGACCCTGCAAGCTCGGCGCGCGATCGGAAGAGCTCAACGGGAAAACCCCATGGCGATTCCGGTGCGGCATCCAGGATGGCGTCGGGGATTGCCCAGCTCCGCATCGCATCGCGCCATCCCGCAGCATCCATGGCGCGGTCAGAGCGCGTGCACGCCTGCCGCGGTTGCGCAGGCCGCAACCACGACGACGAGGAACGGAGCCCGTACCGCCACCAGGAGCAGCGCCACCACGAGCCCCGCGGCGCGCGAATCGAGTGTCAGGTGGTTGCCGGTTGCGAACACCGAGACGGCGATCAGCGCGCCGAGCAGGGTGACCGGCAGCCCTTCGAGAGCCCGTCGAGCCACGCGCGACTCCAGGAGCCGCGACGGAACGACGTAGCCGGCAAGCTTCAACGCTGCGCACCCGGCACAGGCGATAACCACGGCGAGCCATATCTTCATCGATCGAAGACCAGAAGGATGGCGACCGCGGTCAAGCCACCGATGAGAATCGGCGCGCCGACCGGCACCACCGGCACGGTGAGCAGCGCGATGACCCCCGATCCAGCCGCCGCCAGGCGCATGCGCACGCTGGAGAGACGTGGCGCGAGCAATGCGATGAAGGCGGCGGGGCCGGCGTCGTCGAGACCGGTCGCGGCGGGCGAGCCGAGCGCGTTGCCCACCAGCGCACCGACGATCGTCGAGACGTTCCAGAGCACGTACACGCTCAGCGCGGTGGACCAGAACGCGCGCGCCGAGTGACCCGACGACGCTTCACTCACCGCCATCGCGGTGCTCTCGTCGATGGTGACCTGCGCCATCAGGAGTCGACGCCATCCCAAAGGACGGAGCAGCGAGTTGATCCGCGCACCGTAGAGGCCGTTGCGAACGCCGAGCAGCAGCGCGGTGCCCACCGCTGAAAGGTACGAGCCGCCCGCGCCGATGATGCTGACCAACGCAAACTGCGACGCCCCGGAGAAGAGGACCAATGACAGCAGGCACACCTGAACGACGTTCAGATGCGCCTCCACCGACACGGCACCGAACGACAAGCCGAACGGCGTGACGCTGGCTCCGATGGCCAACGCGCGGTTGCGGATCCGCCGCTCCGCCGTCTTCCGGGCCGGTTGGTCATCGCGCTGTGGCTCGGACATCGACGGCGCAAGCCTAGGGATACCGCGGATGCTCAGGCTGAGACCGAGGGTGGTCCGCTCACCAGGCGCTCGCGAATCTCGAGCATGCGCGCATCGCTGTGGTGGGGCATCTCCCAGCGGGTCTCGAGCCACCAGGTGGCGCCCGCTTCGGCCCACGGCTGCACCTTGTCCGCCGCCGCCCCGGGGTCGCCGGTCGGGGTTTCGCCGTCGATGATCAGGTCGATGTCCTCACGCCCGCGCTCGGCAAGCCAGGCTCGGACGTCGCGCACGTCACCCGGCGATGCCTCGCGTCCGGCGATCTCGATCTGCGCCACGAGGCCGTCGCATCGAAGGACTCGCCGCATCGACTTCGGCCGCGGCCAGACACCGACGACCCAGAGAGGGATGCGCCCCTGCACCGGGGTGCCGACCTCGGCGAGGTCGGTGCGGTCGCACTGGTAGAGGTAGTGGCGCCCGTGATAGCTCGTTCCGCCTTCCCAGAGCGCCCGGATGAGGTCGATGCCCTCGTCGAGGTGGTCGGCACGCACCCGCAGGTCGATGACCTCACCGGTGAGGGGCAGATCGGTTGAGATCGCGCCCAGCCCGACACTCAGGATCGCCCGGCCCGCCGAGAGCTGATCGAGCGTGACCACCTGGCTCGCGACCTTCCAGGGACGCCGCCAGGGTAGCGGTGTCAGCATGGTGCCGAGCCTGACGCGGGTGGTCCGGGTCGCCATCGCCGCCAGCAGGGTCCAGGCGTCGACGCCGTACGCCGCCTCCCACACGAAGACTCCATCCCATCCTGATTCCTCTGCCACGATCGCCTGCTCGAGTTGCTGCACCGCCGTTCCGCCCGGAAGCACCACGCCGAACTTCATGCTCTCTCGCTCCGTGAGTTGGGTTGGTCCCTGTGAATGCGCGGCCGCCGTGGTTCGGCCCCTTTTTCGCGTGCTGCCCGTATAACCCCTGTGCGAAGGACAACACCCGGGCTTCTCGCCATCGCTGCGGCCACGTCGATTCTCGCCGCTTGCGCGCTTCCGGGCACCTCCACGACCCCGACGGCATCGCCGAGCCCGAGCGCATCGAGAACGCCGGCGGCAACCTCATCCGCGTCGCCTGCGCCAACCCACAGTACCTGCACGAACGCGAGCATGCTGGCCACCTGGAGCCTGACCCGGCTCGCGGAACAGACCCTGGTCGTGCCGGTCGACGAGCGCGACGTGGCGGCGGTGACCAGGGAGGTCGCCGCCGGCGCGGGTGGCGTGATTCTGTTCGGGTCCTCCGCCCCGGCCAACCTCGGCACGAGCCTGCACACCCTCGCGACCTCGGCATCAAGCGGCATCGCGCCGCTGGTGATGACCGATGAGGAGGGCGGAGCCGTTCAGCGCATGGCGAACCTCGTCGGTTCGCTGCCCTCGGCGCGGCAGATGGGCGCTACCATGTCGCCCGCGCAGATCCGGCGCTTGGTCACCGGCGTCGCGCTGCGCATGCGCGCGGCCGGGGTCACCATGGACCTGGCGCCGGTCCTCGATCTCGACAACGGCGTGGGACCAAACAACCGAGACCCTGACGGCACGCGGTCCTTCAGCCTCAATCCGAGCATCGCAGCGGTCGACGGCGTCGCATTCCTGCAGGGGCTCGAAGCCGGCGGCGTGGTGCCGGTGGTGAAGCACTTCCCCGGGCTCGGCCAGGCGTCCGGGAACACCGACGTGGCGCCCGCCAGGACCCAGCCGTGGCTCGCGCTGCAGCACGCCGGGCTCGGCCCGTTCGAAAGCGCATTCGCATCGGGCGCTCCGGCGGTCATGATCGCCAACGCGACGGTCCCTGGCCTGTCGCAACTCCCGGCAAGCATCTCTGCGGTGGTGATGACCACCGTCCTCCGCGACCAGCTCGGGTTCAACGGCCTGGTGATGACCGATTCGCTCTCAGCCGGGGCGCTCGCCGATATCGGCTACTCGGTTCCCAGGGCGGCGGTTGCGGCGATCAACGCCGGCGCCGACATGGTCCTGTACACGGCCGCAGCCGCCCAGGTGGCGTCGCTCACGAGCGCAACCGCGGCGGCGCTGGTCGCCGCCGCCAACGCCGGCACGCTCGACCGCGGCCGGCTGATGAGCGCTGTCGCCAATATCCTCACCGCCAAGCACGTGGATCTCTGCGCCGCTTGAGGGGTCGCCGAGAACCGGTTTTCCCACGCTGAGCCCGTATAGGGTGTGTGATACCAGCCGCCGCGCGGTCCGACCAGGCGTCAATGACTGCAACCATCGATCAACATCTCAACGAGCGCAGCGCGAGCTTCGAGGCTGAGATTCGCCCCCTGCTCGGTGTGGCGCTGCGCCTGGCGTCGGCGATGCGCCTCGACCGGAATGACGCCGAGGACGCGGTCCAGGAAGCGGCGCTGCGGGCATGGAGGCGGCGCCGAAATCGGCGCCCCGGCACCGATCTGCGTCCATGGTTCCTGGCGATCGTCGCCAATCAGTGTCGCGAAACTCGTCGCGGGCGGTGGGCTTCGGTCCTTCGTTTCGCCGACCCCCCGGATCGGCCTGCCGTCCCTGCCGCCGATGCCGCCGGAAGTCTCGATGTGTCGGCGGCGCTCCGCCGCCTCCCCCACGACATCCGGCTCGCAGTGGTGCTCCGCTACTACCTCGATCTCTCGTTCGAGGAGGTCGCCGCAACCAGCGGTTGCACCGTGGAAGCGGCTCGATCCCGAGTGCGGCGCGGACTGACGGCGCTGGCCGCAACCCTCACCGAATCGGAGGCACGACCATGAGCGACGAACACGTCGAAGACGCGCTGCGGGCGCGACTGCACCAGGCGATCGACCCGCAAGTTCCCGGTGCAGCCGCAGAGGAACGCGTGCTCGCCGCGGTCGCCGGGCACTCGGGCCGGCTCGGATTCCTTGTGAACCCGCGCATCGGCGCGGCGATGGTCGCGGCAATGGTCGTACTCGTCGTCGGCGGCACGCTGGGCGTCAGCCTGGCGCTGCGCAACGGCAATTCTAATAACGGGCACCCGGCGCCGGCCGCGACTCCGCCGGTGATCGCGCCGTCGTTCTCTCCGCCGATACTCCCTTCCCCAACGCCATCGCCAACTCCATCACCGTCTCTCGAGGGGATTCGGCCATGCGCCGCAGCCGTCCTCACCGCCCGGCTCCACGACCAGGACGGGGCTTCCGGCACGCTCGGCGGCGACATCGCGTTGCGCAACGGCGGCAGGGTTGCCTGCACGCTCGAGGGCTATGTGAACCTGCAGGGAGTCGTCGGCGGCCGCGTGGTGCAGCTCGGGGTCACGCATAGCGCCGGCGGCCCGCTGCTCAACAACAACAACGGCACGCTTCCGACCGTGCGCCTGGTCACCCTGCAACCGGGACAGAATGCCTACGTCGCGTTCGAGAACTCCGACGTCCCCAACGGGCCGACACCCTGCGCGTCAACTCAGACCCTGCTGATCACACCGCCGCAGGGCGGTCGCGCCGTGTCCCTGGCAGCGATGCCGATGTCACTCTGCGGGGGTTTTCATGCCTCCCTCTGGGTCGACATCGCGCCGGTGAGCACCACTCCCTATTACAGGACGGGTATGCCCTGATCGCTCGGGCCCCGGGCGGCACGATGCCTCCGGCAAACGCCGCCGGAGGCATCGCCTCGACTGCTGAGATCAGCAGTCGGTGCAGGGCGTGAGGTCGGCCGGCGCCCGATCCGGGGCGCGTCGATAGACGAGCTCGGCGCCGCGCGGTGCCCAGAAGGCCGCCCAAGCGCGGGCGACCCGTCCGGGGCCGAGCTGGCGGCGAAGCTCCCGGCGCTGCTCGGCGCGGGCACGGGCCATGACGGCGTGCATCATGTGCTCCTGCTCGGCTACCTGAGCCATCTCGATAAGTTGCGGTCCGTTCATGATTGTGTCCTCCGTTTGAGTAACCCTTCAATGTGGTTTACTGGTGACATCTTATCGCGGCGTCCGTCACTTGTCAAATGCGTATACTGGTAACGAGAGCGACCTTGAGGAACAGCTTGACATGACCGAATCAGAGGCCCGCGACCCCGCCCCGGGGTCGCTCGCGCTCGTCCAGAAATTCATCAACAGCACCGAGATGCCGGATGGCGTCGACGAGCTCCGGACCCCCGCGCTGGCGGCCGCGTGGCTGCGTGACGCGACTGGGTCGGATTTCACGATCTCAGACCGCGATCTCGATCAACTCATCGCGACTCGGGAGGCGCTTCGGGATCTGCTCGAGGGACACACCGGTGAGAACGTGGATCCGGCGGTTGCTGTGAGACTCGAGAAGCTTCTCGGCCATGCGCCGCTGCGACCGATCGTCTCGGTGCAGGGGGCCACGCTGGCGGTGGACTGCCGGGGGATCGACAGCTTTCTCGGGATGATCTCCACGGCGCTCGTCGAGGCGACCCTGATGGGCACGTGGGAGCGGTTCAAGGTGTGCAGGAGCGACAGCTGCCGGTGGGCGTTCTACGACCATTCCAAGAACGGCCGCAGCTGCTGGTGCTCCATGCGTGTGTGCGGCTCGCGTGAGAAGGCGAGGACCTACCGAGCCCGCCAGCGTGCCGGCGCGAGCGCGACCGCCTGAGCTGAAACCTGCGCCGCCGGCGCCCTTCGCCTCCGCTCTCGCTGTATTCCCGCAGGGCGGACGATCAGACCTCTCTGCGGTGCAGGCTCCACACCGCCAGCGCCACGATCGCCACCACCCAGCAGATCACGTAGCCGAGGAACACGGCGGATGGCGGGGACTGGACGAAGAAGGGATTGCCGGCTCGCTCGGTGGTCGCGCCGAGAACGTCGCGGTACAGCGTGGGCTCGAGCTCGTACACCGAACCGCGCCAGAGGGCGTCGGTCGGCAGCAGCAGCTGGGTGATGGTGCCGGCGTTCTTGATCGCATGGCTGCCGAACACGTCGCCGATCGCCCCGGCGATGCCGCCGATCCAGGCGATGAAGAAGAGCACGAGGCTGATCACTCCGGCGGTCATGCCGGACAGCCGCGTGCTGATCAGCAGGGCCAGCGACATCACCACGATCCCCTCCGCGCTCAGATACGCACCAAGGCCGACCGGCCCGGGCGGGACGTAGCCGGTCGTCAACCCCACGACCACCAGCTCGAGCACCGTGGTGGCGGCGACGTAGACGATGATGAGCGCGGCGAGGCCGAGCCACTTTCCGACCACGACGTGGTAGCGGCTGAGCGGGCGGGCCAGCATGGCGAGCGCGACCCCTGACTCCACCTCGCTGGAGATCGCCGGCGAGGCGACCACCACGGCGCTCAGCGCCAGCACCCCGCTGAACATGAACTCGACGAGCACCAGCACCTGCGACGTCGCGAGGCGAAGCTCACTGACGGGGATCGGCGTCCCGTCGGGATTGGTGAGGGTGGTCAGGTGCTGAAAGCCCCACCCGGTGAGCCCGATGACGATGACGGTGAGGATCGCGAGCGCGAGCAGCAGCCTCCGCCGCGCGGCTTCGCGAATCGTGAGCCGGGCGATGGTCAGCGCCGCCATCGCGCCTGTTCGGCCTCGATCAGCGCCAGGAAGCGCTCCTCGAGCGTCTGGCGAACCGGCTCGACGGCGTGGACGCGGGCGCCACTCGCCACCACGTCTGCAACCAGATCCGGCACGAGGTCCGCGTCGACGCCGTTGACGACGAACCAGCCTTCGTGCTCGGTGAGCGCGCCGCGCCGCGTCAGCGCAGCACGCCCCTCGTCAGTGAGCCCCGTGAGGCGCATGCGCACGCCGCCACTGCCGAGCAGCTCGTCGAGGCGTCCGATCGCGAGGACGCGACCGTCCGAGACCACCGCGGCGCGATCGCAGATCTGCTCGACCTCGCCGAGCAGGTGGGAGTTCAGAAAAACGGCGCTGCCCCGATCACGGAGCCCCCGGATGATCGTCCGCGTGTCGGCGCGCCCGACCGGGTCGAGAGCCGACGTGGGCTCGTCCAGGATCACCAGGTCCGGATTCCCGAGCAGCGCCACCCCGAGGCCGAGACGCTGCTGCATCCCCTTGGAGAAGGTCTCGACCCTGGCGTCGCCGTGACCGGTGAGACCGACCGTCGACAGCGCCCTCGATATCTGGGCGGGCCATTCAGCCCGGGGGATCCCGGCGAGCCTGCAGTGCAGCCCGAGCACCTCGGCGCCGCTGAGCCAGCCCTGGTACCTGAAGAGCTCAGGCAGATACCCAACCCTGGATCTGGTCTGTCGATCGCCGGCCGGACGGCCCAGCACCCACGCCTCCCCGCCAGTGGGACGGCTGAGACCCAGGAGCAGCTTCACCGCCGTGGTCTTGCCGCTGCCGTTCGGCCCCAAAAAGCCGAACACCTCGCCGCGGGGCACGACCATGGTGAGGCCCGAGAGCGCGACCGCCGCCCCGTAGTGCTTGGTGAGCTCGAGGGTCCGAACCGCCGCCTCGTCGTCGGAGTCGAGCCGCGGCGTGGCGGCCTCGGACATCAACGCGTCGAACGGGCGACGCCGAGCACCTGGTTCGAGGTCAGCGTTCCGGCGATCGCATACACGACGCCATTGTGTTGCCAGATGACCAGGCTGCCGAGCCCCGTCGAGTCGCCGATGAGGAGCCCGCGTGCGCCGTTGATGCTGACCTGCGACGCACTGGCGAGGTCGACCGGGATGGGAACCGGGATGGTCTTGGTGGGATCGCCGATCGCGCGTATCTCCGATGCGACACCAACAGGAATGCCCGGCACCGAGAGCAGGTAGTCCTCCAGCCGGCGGGCGGTCACCCCGGTCGAGGTCACGGTCGGCGTGCGAGTCGCGACGACGATGAATGCCTCACCGGTTGGAACGCTCCCTCCCTGCAGCAATGCGCTGGGGTCGACCCCATAGGAGACGACCACCGCGGGCGCAACCGTCACCGACAGCGTGCTGCCGTCCAGCCCCGCCGGCATCGGCGGCAGCTGGCCGCCCGCACGCGCGGCCGCGGCCCGCGCAAGGTTCGCGTTGAAGGTGAAGGCAACCACGCCACCCGAGACGACGGCGTACTTCGGCGCCGAGGGCACGCCCGCCGGGAGCTCGGCCACCACCGGCGCTCCGAGACCGGCCGCGGACGCGGCCGCAGCGGCATCGGGTTCTGCCTGAAAAGCGATCGAGGAACCGCCGCTCACCGACCCGTAGCTCGCGAGACCCGCGAGTGATCGGACGTCGGACGCCGTGACCGGGACGGGGGCGAGTTGCGACGGCTGGAACAGGCTGAGGAAGTCCTGAGCTCCTCCGGTCACCACCAGCAGCACGGTCGCGACCGCCGCGACGGCGACTCCGGCGCCCACCCGGCCCGCTCGCGTTTTCGCTGTGCGCGCCGGCTTGGCGGACCGACGATGGACGTCGCCGGCAGCGAGGGCAGCCTCGGAGCGGGCGAGGCGGGCACGCGCCGCTGCCAGATCGACGGCCCGGTCGCGGTCCGGCAGCGCCGCCCGGACCCATCCGGCGTCGGTGCGCATGAGCCGGGCGCGGTCCGTGCAGCGAGCGCACGTCGCAATGTGCTCGCGCTTGGCCGCCTCAACGGCGCCGGGCTCGTCCAGGACGCGGCGCAGGGTGCCGTCAGATGGATGCATCACCAATCTCCTTGCGAAGGCGCGCCTCCGCGCGCCGCAGTCTCGTTCCCACCGCGTTCACACCTATTCCGAGCGCCGATGCAATCTCGGCGTAGCTCAAACCGCTGTACCTCAAAGCGAGCACGGTTGCCTGTCGCATCGGAATGCGGCCGAGTGCGGCGCGGACAGCCCGAGCGGTCTCGGCCGCCTCCACCGCGACCTGGGGATCCTCACCGGGGCTAGGGGCGCTCGCGAACCGCTCCTCGCGTGACGCCCGCCGCCGGTTGCCCCGAACCATGTTCAGGGCCGTGTGGGCAGCGGCCGTCCGCGCCCAGGCGGGAGCCTTGGCGCCGGGGTTGTCACCGAACCGGCGGTGGAGATCGAGGAAGACCTCCTGGGCGACGTCCTCCGCCGCCTCGGGATCGCCGAGCACGCGGCACGCGATCGCCGCCACCCTCGCGTACTCCTCGTCGAACAGACGGTCGAAGCTCGTCGCCACGCCGCCGACCGCCGCTGCGGGACGGGGGACGCCCG
This sequence comes from Candidatus Dormiibacterota bacterium, assembly GCA_963799005.1. GTDB lineage: Bacteria > Chloroflexota > Dormibacteria > Aeolococcales > Aeolococcaceae > Palsa-851. Next base: position 204,429 of record CAWCVK010000001.1, read on the forward strand.
TCACAGCCTGGCTGCCGAATGCCGGCAGGGCGGAAGACTCGACCACATCATATGAAGCACCGCGGCCCTGTCATTTGTGACGCAAGGGGGAATCCCCCGTGAGCCCCCTGACTTCTGACATGACCTGACAGCCGCACCCGTCCTGGCACTGGGTACGCTGTGGCGCAATGTCCGAAGCCCTGGCGGATCGCCTGCGTCGCATCACGCCCGGACAGCTCCTGGTCGCGGCTGCGTTCGTGGTGATCCTGTGCGTGCTGGTGCGCAGGGGCGGTGATCCGGACATCTTCTGGCACCTCATCACCGGCCAGTGGATGCTCGATCACCATCGGGTTGTCTCCCAGGATCTGTTCACGTTCACCGTCTCCGGCAAGCAGTGGGTCGACCCGGAGTACACGACCGAGATCATCGCCTACCTCATCTTCAAGCTCGGTGGGCTCACGCTGGTGTCACTCGCGTTCGGCGCCGTGTCGTTCGCGGGCTTCCTGCTCATCTGGCGGCGCGTGCGCCTCGAGCATGCCAACCTGGTGATCGCCGCCATCGTGATCGGAATCGCGGGACTGGCAGGCGCCGCGGTCTGGGGACCGCGACCGCAGATGATCACGTTCACCCTGACCTGCCTCGAGGTGCTGTGGCTCGACCGGTACCTGCGCGGCACGTCGCGCGCCATCTACTGGCTCCCGTTGGTGATGGTCGCGTGGGCCAACCTGCATGGCGGATTCCTGTTCGGCCTTGTTCCGGTCGGTGTCGCGGCCTTCGTCGAAGCCGTGCACTGGATACGGGGGGTCGACGGTGAGGCGCACAAACGCCGGGCCCGGAACCTGGTGCTGGTGTTCGTCGGGTGCGTCGTCGCCGCGGTGATCAACCCGAACGGCATCCACCTCTACAGCTATGTCATCCAGCCGCAGTTCTCCGGCATCCAGCAGAGCTTCATCGCCGAATGGCAGTCGCCCAACTTCCACGTCCTCGAGGAGCGCGGCTTCGAGGCGATGCTGCTGCTGCTGCCGATCGCGTTCGTGCTCCGCCGTCCCTCGCTGTGGGACGTGTGTCTGACACTTGTCGTCTCGTACCTGGCGCTGTCGGCGGTGCGCCACGCGGCGCTCTTCGTCGCAGCGGAAACGCCATTGCTCATATGGTCGTTCTCGGCCGGATGGGAGCGGTTCGGGCCTGCCGGCCGGGTGCGTGCCTGGATGGCCCCGCGCGCCCGGGACATGCTCGTTGGGGCGGCGGCGATTCTCGTCATCGCAATTGGGGGAACGGGGTATTTCGTGCGCTCGACCTTGTCCAACCAAGCGCGCGCGACGGCGGCGAACTTCCCCGCCGGCGCGGCCGACTGGCTGAGCGCGCACCCGACCGTCGGAACGCGCATGTTCGATCAATACGGCTGGGGTGGGTACCTGATCTACCGGTTCTATCCCGACCCCAACCGGCGCGTCTTCTCCTTTGGCGAGGCGACCCTGCTCGGGAACCGGGTCATGCAGCAGGTGAGCGACGTTGAAACCGGCAATCCCGACTGGCAGCGGATCTTTGCGGAGTGGAGCATCGACTACGTCATCGACGTACCGGGCGCGCCGGCGGTGCTCGCGCTCGAGGTGGATCCGCAGTGGACGAAGGTCTACGACGACGGATTCGCGGTGATCATGGTCAAGAACTCAGCGCTGGCCGCGGCACGCGGATAGGCTGCCCACGCGTGACCGGCGCGCCACGCCACCCCGCACTTCGCGACGCCGCGCCGGCGGTGTTCTGGCTCGACGACCCTCGAGCACCGCGACCGGAACCCCGCCTCGAAGGGCACACCGAATGTGATCTCACGATCGTCGGCGGAGGATTCTCCGGGCTGTGGACCGCGCTGCTCGCCAGACAACGGAACCCGTCCCTCGACATCGTCGTCCTCGAGGCGCGACAGTCTGCGGCGGCCGCATCCGGCCGCAACGGTGGCTTCTGCGATGCGAGCCTCACCCACGGTTTCTCCAATGGCCTCAGCAGATTTCCCACCGAGCTCGATGCCCTTGACCGGCTCGGCGTCGAGAATCTGGACGCCATCGAGTTCGACCGTGCGCGAGCACGGCATCGACTGCGACTTCGACCGCACCGGCATGCTCGACGTTGCGACGGCGCCGTGGCAGTACACCGAGCTCCTCGAGGCCGCCGGCGCGATGCGTGCCCACGGCTATCGCGTCGACGCGCTCGACGCGGAGGCGCTGCGCATGCAGGTCACATCGCCGGCGTACCACGGCGGATTGTGGATCCACGACCGGACCGCAATCGTCAACCCCGCGAGGCTGGCGTGGGGCCTGCGCCGGCTGTGTCTCGACTCGGGCGTGCGCCTCCACGAGAACACTCCCGTCGTGCGTCTCGACGCCGAGACGGATCGGATTCGACTGACAACAGCTCACGGCAGCGTCCGGACCCGGCGCGTTGCGCTCGCAACCAGCGCCGATCGCCCACTGCTCGCACACCTGCGCAGGTACATCCTCCCCGTGTATGACTACGTGCTTGTCACCGAGCCGCTGACGGCCGCGCAGCTGTCGTCGATCGGCTGGGCGAATCGCCAGGGCATCGCCGACAGCGGTAATCAATTTCACTACTACCGCCTCACCGCCGGCTCGCGAATTCTCTGGGGCGGTTACGACGCCGTGTACCACTTCGGCAATCGCATCGGCGTTGACCTTGAACAGCGTGTGAAGACGTTCGACAGGCTTACGGCGCATTTCTTCGCAACCTTTCCGCAGCTCTCGGGTCTGCGATTCACCCATCGTTGGGGCGGCGCCATCGACACGTGCAGCCGCTTCTGCGCCTTCTGGGGAACCAGCCACGGCGGCCTCGTCGCCTACGCGCTCGGGTACACCGGCCTCGGCGTGGGCGCCTCGCGTTTCGGTGCTCAGGTGATGCTCGACCTGCTCGAGGGCCGGCGAACCGCTCGAACCGCGCTGCGCATGGTCCGGACCCGGCCGCTGCCCTTCCCCCCGGAGCCGCTGCGCTTCGGCATCGTGCAGCTGACGCGCTGGTCGCTCGATCGCGCCGACCGCAACGCGGGTCGGCGAAACCTATGGCTGAGAGCGCTCGACCAAATGGGGCTCGGCTTCGACTCCTGATCCCGGCCTCGCGCGCCAGGCCAAAAGCTTCACCGCGTGTACTATACGGGCCATGAAGGAACCCCGAGCAGACATACTCGCCCTTATGTCTGACGCCCGCCACCCCGGCCCGCCGCTCTTCACTGCCGTTGGGCGGGCGTTGGCATGACCAGCCGGGCCTTCACCTCGATCGGGAACTTCTCGGTCCGGTTTCGCTGGCCGATCGTGATCGGGTGGGTGCTGATCACCATCGTCTCGGTCAAGGTGTTCCCCGGGCTGTCCGATGTCGCCAAGGGCACCCAGAGCAGCTTCCTCCCCGCCAGTTCTCCCTCGGTACAGGCCGAGAACCTGGCGCAGCCGTTCCAGGACTCGAAGCACGGCGTCGCCACGCTGATCGCCGTGCGCGAGACCGGGGTGCTCACCGCAGCGGACATCCAGAGCATCACAGCGGTCGAGGCGAAGATCCGCCGGCTGCCCGGCGTCCTTCGCGTGCAGGACTTCGGGCTCTCGCCCGACAGGCATGCCGAGCAGGCACAGATCGTGACCAACCTGCCACCCTTCGGCGCCGGGAGCGATGCGATGTCGCTGGTCGCGGCCACCCGAGCGACGTTTCCCGGCGGCGTCTCCGGACTCCAGTTCCACCTCACCGGGACGATTCCCGGTCTCGTCGATCAGCAGAGTCAATCGAAGAGCTCACAGGGAAACATCCAGCAGTTCTCGATCCTCTTCATCATCGTGCTGCTGCTGATCGCGTTCCGTGCCCTGCTGGCTCCGCTGGTGACGCTCCTTCCCGCGGCGCTGGTGCTCACTCTTGCCAGCCCTGTGATCGCCGGAGCGACTCACCTCGGTGTGCAGGTGTCGGCGATCACGCAGTTCATCCTCATCGTCCTGGTGCTCGGTGCCGGAACCGACTACGGCCTCTTCCTCGTCTTCCGAACTCGCGAGGAGTTGCGCCGGGGGCTCGAACCGAAGGACGCGGTACGCCGCGCGGTGGCGACCGTCGGAGAGTTGATCACCTTCAGCGCACTGATCGTGATGGCCGCGCTGATGTCGCTGATCATCGCGCAGTTCAGCTTCTACCAGGCGCTCGGTCCGGGGCTTGCGATCGGCATCGCGCTCATGCTCATCGCCGGCCTCACGCTGCTCCCGGGGCTGCTGGCGATCTTCGGTCGCGCCGTCTTCTGGCCATCGCGGTCCCGGCTCGTGGAGAACCCGCGCGCAAACCTCTACGGGCGCATCGCCGCGATCGTGGTTCGCCGTCCGCTTCCGGTCGCCATCATCGGCGCGATCATCTTCGGTGCCATCGCGCTCGGACAGATCGGCACCACCACCGCCGGTTTCGCGGATCAGTCCGCTCCCACCGGCACCGACTCGGCCGCCGGCGACACGCTCGTCTCCGAGCACTACGGGAGCGCGAACCTGAACGCGACCGAGTTCCTGTTCAAGTTCGCCACCCCGATCTGGGCGCATGCCGACGACCTGCAGTCAATCCAGACCAGCCTGGCGACAGGCGGATTCGCCGCGGTTGACGGGCCGCTGACGTTCTCGGGTCACGCGTTGACCCCCGCGCAGCTGGTGGCGGTACACGCGACCGGCAACGCGCTCACGGCCGCGGCGCTGGCCCGCTTCGTGAGTGCCGACGGCCACACGGTGCAGTACATCGGTGTCGAGCGAGGCGGTGCGTCGCCGCCGATCAGCCAGGTGCCGGCGCTGCGGACTCTCGTCGATCGAACCGGTGCGACGGTGCACGCTGAGGCGCAGGGCGTCTTCGGCATTCAGCCCTTCGCGTACGACGTCGACAAGCTGTCCTCATCGGACCTGTGGCACATCATTCCGGTGGTCGCCGTGCTCATCGCCATCCTGCTGGCGATCGTGTTGCGCAGCCTGGTCGCGCCGCTGTACCTGGTCACGAGCGTGCTGCTCTCGTACCTCGCGGCGCTGGGGTTGACCGCATTGATCTTCGTCCATCTCCGCGGTCAGAGCGGGCTCAACTTCGTGCTTCCGTTCCTCATGTTCGTCTTCCTCATGGCACTGGGGTCCGACTACAACGTGCTCGTGATGACCCGCATTCGCGAGGAGTCACATCACCTGAGCACACGCGACGCGGTGCGCAAGGCGATCGGCGCGACCGGCACCACCGTCACCACCGCGGGGCTCATCCTCGGGGGGACCTTCGCGGTGCTCGCATTCGCCGGCGGCGGTGGATCTGGAGGCTCGCAGATTCAACAGATCGGCTACGGCGTCGCCTTCGGGGTCGTGATGGACACCTTCGTGGTCCGCACCATCCTCGTCCCCGCGCTCGTCGTGCTCCTGGGGCGCAGGAACTGGTGGCCGTCCGGGTTGTGGCGTCAGGGAGAACCGGCCAGGGTGCTCGCCGCGAGCCCACTGGAACCGGCGCCACCGTTGCAGACGACCGCGTCACATTGAAAGGCTGGAGATGAGCGCCAACACTGAACTGCTGACCGTGCTGTGGGCCTCGCACCACCGCCTCGACGTGGCCGCGCGTCCGCTGACCGACGATCAGATCGCAGGACCCTCGTACTGCAGCGACTGGTCGACCGCGCAGGTGCTGTCGCATATCGGCAGCGGCGCGCAGATCTTCGGACTGCTGCTCGATGCCGGGCTCGCCGGTGCCGAAGCGCCCGGGCGCGAGGAGTTCGCCAGAATCTGGGATGTCTGGAACGCGATGAGCCCGACAGAGCAGGCGCGCAATAGCCTCATCGCCGACTCCGCGTTTCTGCAGCGGGTCGATGCGGTTCCGGAAGCTCAACTCGATTCGCTGCAGATGACCCTGTTCGGAGCGCCCGCAGACGCCAACCGGCTCCTGGGCATGCGCCTGTCCGAGCACGCGATCCACACGTGGGACGTCATCGTCATCCGCGACCCGTCGGCGGAGGTCGCACCGGATGCGGTCGCCTCGATGATCGACCGCCTCGACCAGGTCGCGGCTCGATCGGGGAAGCCGGAGCGGGGGCCCCTCGAAGTCGATATCACCACCACCGGCCCCGACCGCACGTTCCGCCTCTCGGTGTCCGACGCGGTGACCCTCGCTCCCGCGGGCGCGTCGACCGCGGCGACAAGCGGTCCTGCGACCGCGACGGTGCGCATGCCCGCAGCAGCACTGGTCCGGCTTGTCTACGGCAGGCTGGATTCGGAGCACACGCCCCCAACCATCGAGGCGGACGGGGTCAGCCTCGAAACGCTCAGGGACATCTTTCCGGGTATCTGAGCCTCGCCGGCGCTACGCCTGCTCAGCCGGATCGCCCTGGCGAGTGGCGGCAAGGATGCCGACGGCGATCACGATCATCACCGTCATGGCGATGCTGACGATGCCGGATCCCCAGTTCAGCCCACTCCGTGCATGGGACACACCGACCCAGTCCGCGTATGACGCGCCCAGCGGCCGGGTCAGGATGTAGGCGAACCAGAACGCGAAGACCGCATTCAACCCGAACCATCTGTGCGCCACGAGCGGAATCGCGATCAGCACCGTGAACAGCACACCGGAGGCGAAGAACCCGAGGTGGAGCGTCGTCGCCGTCATGTCCCCCGCGGCGGTGCCGAGCGCGAAGGTGGTCACCACGGTCAGCCAGTAGAAGGCCTCGCGCCGCCGGGTGTTGATGGTGTGAATCGACAACGTTCGCTCATTCGAGTACCAGACCACGAACACCGCGGCGAGCACGATCCCGAAGAATATGGTCGAGACCAGGTAGGGGACACCGAACTCGATGTGCACGACGTCTGCTGCCATGGTGCCGAACACGGCGACCATGGCCACCGCGAGCCAGTAGATCCAGGGCCGATACCGCGGCGCGCCAAACTGCAGGGCGAGGGCGACGACGAATCCGATGGCGCCGAGGCCGACCGCGATGTACGGGGAAACCGTGTGGACGAGCGTGTCCGAGGTCGCCTCGCCCATCCCCGTGGTCAGCACCTTGGTGACCCAGAACCCGGCGGTTACCTCGGGGACCTTACGCGCCGGCAGCGACAGTGGGACCGTGGGGGATGGCCGAGTATCCATGGCGATTCAGGAGCTTAGTCACCTCGGCAGCGCAGGCGGATGGTTCCCGGCCCCCACCCATCCGGGTGGTTCCCCTCAATCAGGAAGGCTGGTCGTGCGCAGGGTCCGGACCCGCCAGCTCGCGGAGCGATATCGGGGCGACCGCGATCCGGTCGCGTCCCTCTCGCTTGGCGACGTACATCGCGTGGTCCGCGGCCGCGACGACGTCGTCGAGCTCCTGTCCGTGATCTGGGAACACGGCAACCCCGATCGATGCCGTGACCCGCTCGATCTCGGAGGTCGGCGCGCGCAGCTCGGCGATCGCCGCCTGCAGTGCCTGAGCCACCCGCATCGCGCCTTCAACGGTCGAGTTGGTGAGCACGACGAGGAATTCCTCGCCGCCATAGCGCACCGCGTAGTCGCTGTCCCGAACCACGCGTCGAAGGGCGCGCGCGACCGCTCGCAGCACCGAGTCCCCCGCAGCGTGCCCCGCACTGTCGTTGATCTGCTTGAAGTGGTCGAGGTCCAATAGGAGGATGCCGACGCCGGCGCCGGTGCGCAGGCTCTGTGCCATGACGCGCGGACCCATGTCGCGCCACCAGCGGATGTTGAAGAGCCCGGTCAGCGCGTCGGTCAGCGCGCGCCGTTCCAGCTCACCGTACATCTGCGCGTTGCTCCATGCCGCAGCCGTGATGAACGCGAGCAGCGCGCAGCGCTCCAGGTCCTCCTCGGTGAACGCGTCGAGGCCGTCGCGCCAGACGTCGAGCACGCCGAGGCGCTGGTCACCCGCGATCAACGGTATCGCCAGCAGCGACTCCGGCTCGCGCAGTGTCCCGGGGATCGTCGAGGCCGCCGGGTGCGAATCGGTGTCGGCGCACCGGTACGGCTGACCGCGCATGAACGCCCACCCGGTGATTCCCTCGTTGAGGGAAACCTCCATCTCGAGGAACCCCTCGGTTCCGGTCCCGGCGAGGACGCGGGGACGGAAGCGATGTCGCTCCCAGTCCGCTTCGAAGATCGCGAGGCGGTCGAATCCCATCACCTGGCCGAGGCGGTCCGCGGCAATCTCGAGAATCCGCTCGGGGTCGTGCTCGGCCTGGAGGGTGCGTGCAGCGTCGACGAGGAACCGCGCGAAGCCTCGATCGTCGACGGTGGTCGACGTCCCCGCCTCCGGCAGACGCGAGAGTTCGATCGGCGCGCTCAGCGTGTCGCCGCGCTCGCGGAAGACGCGGACCTCGCGGCGCTGGAACCAGGCGACCGGGACCACCTCGTCCGTGGGCTCGGCGAGCTCGGCGTCCACGACCAGTGGATGCGCCAGGTGGGGGCCGACGCCGTACTGGACGCCCAGCTCGGCAACCGCCGACGCGGTGGCCTTGGTGTCGATGCCGCGGGCCACTATCCGACCCCCCAGCCGGGCGACGTACACCACCGCGGCCGCGAGATGGGCTTTGGCCACCTCGTTCTCGTGAAGCCGCGCGGGCACGGCGGGGTCGAGAAAGACGAAGTCGGGGCGGAGGTCCGCGATCAGCCGCCGATCCAGCGTGGGCGAGAGAACACCATCGACGGCGAGCAGGAAGCCGGCATCGCGCAGCTGCTGAAGGCGTCGAACCGCGGCGTCGTCGAGGTCGGCTTCGATGTCACTGTGGATGATCCAGGCGAGCTCTCCCGGGTTCACGAGGTGGCGTCGTGTCAGCTCGGCGACGTCGAACTCGGCCGCCGCCAGGACCTCTCGATGCAGCGGGACGAGGAGCACGGCCGGGCCGGTGTGCTGGGCGAGCGTCAACGCGGCCGCGATCAGCGAGCGTGGCGCCATGTCCGCCGGACGCGGCAGCGCCTCGTACCCCAGGTCGACGCGGTCGATGAGGTCGATCACGGGCTGCAGCGCCACGCCCGGCACCTCCGGTTGCATGTCCGGGCCGGCCGAGACGCCGCTCATGACTGCGGTATTCACGCTGTCCCCCACATTGGTTCCTGGTTCGCCACTGTTCCCCCATAGTCCTGGTCACACCTTCGCACCGAGCGTCGGACAGATCCGTTTCGCCGGGCCTGCGGCATCGCAGACGCGCGCCGGCCCCCTTGCACGACGCAGCCCCATCCGCCCGAGGAGTCGGATGCCGCCCCAGCCTGCCCCCTGCGGCTCGGGCTCCCCATGACAATCCTCCTCGGGACACAGCCCCCTTTTGACGGTGGAGCCATTGTCTTAAGACCACTGCGACGCAACGGCATCCCAAGCGGTCACGGGGTCGTTACGCGGGTCGCCGTAACCGATGCCCGAGCTCCGACCGGGCGCGGAACTGCCCGTCGCCGGCGAATCCTCGCGGCGGCTGCCGACGCGATCGACCGATCGTCAGCGCGTGATCGGTGCGGGATCGACCGATGGACCGCCCGTGGCCCCCCGGGGACGTGTTTCGATGCGACGTGCGGGGCGCGCGAGCAGCATGTACACCGCGCCGATCAGGACGATGATCACCACGACCACCAATGTGATCCAGTCGTAGTTGAAGAGCGCCCCTCTCGGGCTGGCGATCCCCGACGGGAGGAGGATGTTCACCAGCATCGCCACGAGCCACACACACCCCGCGACCATCACCGGCACCCCCCAGGCGCCGAGCCGGAACGCGCCCTGCGCCTGCCAGCCACGCAGCCGTGCGATCAGCGCGCGCGAGGACGACCAGCAGGAACGAGAGGTAGATGCCCGAGACGGCGAACGAAACCAGCAGCACCAGCGCGTTGACCTTCGCCGGGATGGTGATGAACGCGATCGCTGATGTTCGACGACGGCGTGACCCGCGCGAGCACCGCGAAGAGCGCCGGGATGACCGACGCGACGATGAGCGCGTTCACCGGCGTGCGGAACCGGGGCGACACGTTCGAAAGCGTGGCGCTCGCCGGCAGCGCGCGGTCGCGACCGTACGAGTAGATGAGCCGGGCGGCCGCCGCCTGAATCGCCAGGCCGCAGCTGAAGAACGCGAAGCACACGACGAACAGCGCGACGTTCTGGATGACCTGACTGGAGACGTTCGAGCCGATCAGGAACGGCACTCCACCGGTCACCGTGTTGCTCAGCCCTTTCGCGCCCGATGGGATGGCCAGAATGAGGGCTCCCACCAGCACGAAGCTCGTGACCCCCGCGGTGAGCAGCGAGGAGATGATCGCCCGGGGCACGCGTTTCGACGCCTGCACCACCTCCTCGGCGACGTCGCCGGCTGACTCGAAGCCGTAGAAGATGTACACGTGCGCCAGGATGGCCACGAAGGCCGCGCCCAGCCACCAGTTGCCGCCGAAGTCGACGCCGTAGCGGACTGGTCGCCGCGTTCTCGGTGCCCTGCGTGGTGAACAGGTAGTCGAAGCCGTGGTGAAAACCGGTGATCGCCAGCATGATCGCGATGCCGAACGTGCCGATGATCTCGAAGTAGACGCCGATCTGCGAGATACGTCCGAGGAAGTTGACGCCTCCGACGTTGAACGCCAGCTGCACGAGGATCAGCAGGATCGTGCCGATGAGAATCTGATTCGGGTCGGCGAAGTTGATGGCGGTGTGGAAGATGTTGTTGATCAGCGGACCGGCATAGATGATGAGTCCCGTGTCCACCGAGGCGACCGTCATGATCAGCGCCCAGCCGTAGATCCATCCAACCCACCAGCCGTAGCTCGGCCCGATCAGGTTCTTGCCCCACTGAAAGAGCGCGCCGGCAATCGGGTAGTGGCTTCCCAGCTCGGCGAAGACGAGCGCCACGAAGAGCTGCCCGAGCACCACGATCGGCAGCAGCCAGATGTATCGCGGACCGCCGGTGCCAACTCCCAGGACGAACAGCGAATAGATGCCGACGACCGGCGAGATGTAGCAGAAGGCGACCGCGAAGTTCTCGAACAGGTTGAGGACGCGCCGCAGCTCCTGCCCGTATCCAAACCTCGCAAGCTGGGCGGCGTCGGCGTCACCCGCCTCTGGCGTCGAGACCACGGTTTCGCCACTCATCTGCGCCTCCTCAGAGCGTGATCCGCCCCTCACAGGCGGCGTGCGGGCGGAAGTATCGATCAGCGGCATCGGGCTCCGCAAGGAGGTTCTTGCAGGCCGGAATGCCGGCTGCTCGGCTACCGTGACCGCGGCCATGACCCTTCCCCTCTCCCCGCTGTCTGCCATGGCCTCGGCGGTAACCCTCGGCATCGCGGACTTCACCGGAGGGATCGCGGGCAGGCGAAGCAGTGCCCCGAGCGTCGCCATCGGGATCGAATCCGGTGGGCCTGGCTCGCCGTCCCACTCGCGTTCGTGCTGCTGCCGCACGGTTGGGATCCGCAGGCCGCGTTGCTGGCATTCGCCGGAGGCGTGGTGGGCGGTCTCGGACTCCTCGCGTTCTATCGCGCGATGTCGCTGAACCTCATCGGCGTGGTCGCGCCGATCACGGGGTTCGTCGCCGCGGCTCTGCCGGTCGCGGTGGGACTGATCGGCGGCGACCGCCTCCAGGTGTGGCAGTTGGGCGGCATCGCGGTCGGGCTCGTCGCGCTCGTGCTGATCAACGGTCCGAGCGGCGAGGGGCCCGGCAACGCGCGGCTCGGCGTGATCCTCGCGCTGCTCGCGGGGGTCACCTTCGGCCTGTTCTTCATTCTGTTCCACGCCGCGAGCCATGCCGGCGTGACCGCATTCGTCAGCGGACGCTTCGGCTCGATGACGTCAGCGCTCGCGGTTTCGGCAGTCACACGGACCTCGCCCGTCATCGCTGGTTCGATCGCTCGCCTGGTTGCCGTCGGCGGCATCTTCGACGGCACCGGCGTGGTGCTGTACCTGTACGCGACGCACACAGGGCTGCTGTCGGTCAGCGCGCTGCTCACCTCGTTCTACCCTGCATTCACCGTCCTCTGCGCGCGGCTCTTCACCCATGAGCGGATGACGCCGCCGCAGATGGTCGGCGCTGTCCTGGCCATCGTTGCGATCGCCATGATCGCCATCACCTGAGCCGTCGGCCGATCCCTCAGCTCACCCGAGCGCGCGACGAATGAACTCGAGCTCGAGGAGCAGGAGGTTCTCAGCCACCGCCTCGTCGTTGGCCATGTGCGTTGCGCCGGTGATCGGGAGCACGGTGTGATCGCGCCCGGCCGCGAGCAGCGCAGCCGAGAAGCGCAGCGTGTGGGCGACGACGACGTTGTCATCACTCAGGCCGTGAATGAGCATCAGCGGGCGGATGAGACGCGCGGCATTCGGAATCAGCCACCTGCTCTCGTAGTTCTCCGGCTCGCGGCCGGGATGGCCCAGGTAGCGCTCGGTGTAATGCGTGTCGTAGAGGCGCATGTCGGTCACCGGTGCCCCCGCGACCGCGACATGAAAGACGTCGGGGCGCTGCAGAACCGCGAGGGCGGCCAGGAAACCGCCGTAGGACCACCCCCGGATGGCGACCCGGGAGAGGTCGAGATCCGGCCATGCCTCGGCGGCCGCGCGGAGGCCGTCGACCTGATCCTCGAGCGCCGGACCGGCGAGGTCGCCGCGAATCGACCGAGCCCACTCGTAGCCGCGACCGGGCGTGCCCCGGCCGTCGATCACGAGCACCGCGAAGCCCTGATCGGCGAACCACTGCGACTCCAGGTATGCCCCGGCTGACGCGGTCACCTTCTGGAACCCGGGACCACCATACGGGTCGAGCAGGACGGGAAGCTTGCCGCTCCCGGGCCTGTGCCCGTTCGGAAACAGGATGGCGGCGTTGAGGTGGCGGTCGCCGAGGGTGACGAGGCGGAGATTGAGCGAGACCACGGGGGTTTCCGCAACGGACTCGATCTGCCCGATCTGTTTCCCTTCGCGATGGATCGACACCCGAGCACCGAAGTGCTCGAGATCGCGGGACATCAGCACGGTCGTGCCACCGGTTCGACGGGCTCGCCACACACCCGGAATGACGCCGTCGGGTAGCAGTTGCGCGACGCCGTCGGCGCGCGTCCACGTGTACACATCAACCTCGGTGGGCATGGTCGACGCCGAGAAGACGACCGTCTGGTCGTCGACGTCGAGCAGGTCGCGGACCTCGAGGGATCGAGGGGGTCACCGGTTCGTCACCGATGACCAGTCGCCTGGCGCCATCGCGATCCGCGGTCCACACCAGCGTCCCGTCGGACAGCGCTGCCGGCACGCCGGCGACGATGTCGACCCACGCAGCGTCGGTGTCCTCGCGACGCACGGAGGTGGCGCCGGTCGAGGTATCCACGTCGAGGATCCGCATGGTGCGCTGATCGCGGCTCTGCACCACCACCAGCAGTCCGTGCGCCGACCAGTCCACCGCGGTCAGGTATTCGAATCGGGCTCGATCCCACCGCACGTCGACCGGCGGCGAGCCGAGAAGATCGACGATGCGCAATGTGACCTCGGCGTTGTCCGTCCCTGCCGCCGGGTACGCGACCGCTACAGCGGGGTGTTCGGGGTTGGAAGGATCGGCGATGTACCAGCGCCGAACGCGCGCGACGTCGACACGGGCGACGAGCAACCGGGATCCATCCGGAGACCACCAGTGACCGCGTTGCCGGCCCATCTCCTCGGCGGCGACGAACTCCGCAAGACCGTAGGTGACGTCCTGGGACTCGGGCCTGAGCAGCGCCCGCCCGCCGCCACCGCCCACCGGAACCACATGCAGCGCTCCCGCCTCCACGTAGGCGACCACCGAGCCGGTCGGATCGATCCGTGGATCGATCGCGCGGCCGCTTGCGGGAAGCTCCTTTGCGGCACCTGACAGCACGTCCACGACGTAGATCCGCCCCGCGAGGTCGAATGCCGCTCGGGTCACCTCGCGATTGGTCGAAAAGCGAACGATGCCACCGGACGCCTCGCGCGCCCGCTCGCGGCGCATCCGCTCCTCGGGCGGCACATCGTCGCCGTGCTCGTGCACGAGCGCCGACGGATCCACGACCACACGCTCGGCGCCGCCGTCCAGCTCGTACGTCCAGAGGCACGTGGACGGGTCGGTACCGCTCCGAGTGCGCAGAAAGAGTACGCGGCGGCCGTCCGGCGCGACCACGAAGTCCCTGGGGAGGCCAAGACTGAACCGTCGTGTCCGCGCCTGCTGCCGGGGAAAGCTGATGCCGTTCATGGCTTCGCTGTCACAAAGCGCGCCTCACGTGACCGTGAGCACGAGAGCACCCTGTACCTCGCCGTCGCGCAGCCGTGCGAGTGCGGTGTTCGCCTCGGCGAGCGGCAACGTGTCGACCTGGGCGTGCACCGGAATCCGGTGCGCCAGCGCCAGGAATTCGGTGCCGTCGCGGCGTGTCAAATTGGCGACGGATCGCACAGTCCGCTCCCCCCACAGCAGATCGTACGAAAACGACGGGATGTCGCTCATGTGGATGCCGGCGCATACGACGATTCCCCCTTTTGCGACGGCGCGGAGTGCCACCGGGACGAGCGCGCCGACCGGTGCGAAGATGATCGCCGCGTCGAGCTCCTCGGGGAGCGCCTGATCCGTGTCTCCCGCCCATGTGGCGCCCATGCGCAGGGCGAACTCCTGACTCTCGGTGTCGCCGGGGCGAGTCATCGCGAAGACCCGCCGTCCCTGATACCGCGCCACCTGGGCAATGATGTGGGCCGACGCGCCGAAACCGTAAAGGCCGAGACGCAACCCGTCTCCGGCTGCGTTGAGCGCGCGGTATCCGATCAGCCCCGCGCAGAGCAGCGGGGCTGCCTGCACGTTGGTGTACGAGCGATCGACCGGAAAGCAGAATCGAGCGTCGGCGACCGCGTACTCGGCGTAGCCTCCGTCGATGTCATACCCGGTGAATCGCGCGCGGTCGCACAGATTCTCGCGTCCGGTCGTGCAGTAGCTGCACGTGCCGTCGGTCCAGCCAAGCCAGGGGATGCCCACGCGGTCTCCCACCCGCGCCGTCTCCACCGCGTTCCCGGCCGCGACGACTTCTCCGACAATCTGGTGACCGGGGACGAGTGGCAGCTTGGGATGGGTCAGCTCACCGTCGACGACGTGCAGGTCGGTCCGGCACAGGGCGCAGGCGCCGACCTTGACGAGCACCTGATCGTCACCGGGCGCGGGGTCTGGAAGGGAGCCTTCGCGAAGCGCGCGGCCGGGTGCGTCCAGGATCATCGCCCGCATGGCGGGACATCCTAGTGCCGCGGCATCGCGCCCCGCCGCGACGCCCGTCAATCCTGGTAGACGCAGAGAAGATCGTCACTCGTCACCGTCGCCGGAGCCGAAATGATGCGACCGCCGACGAGGACGAAGAGCAGCCGGGCGCCAGAGGGCGGAGGGTCGTGAGGACCGATCACCAGCACGTCGCCGGGTTGCGCGGCATCCAACTGCGCCAGCTTCGTGACCACGACGATCCGAGCGCGCCGCACGAAGTCGCTCTGCGGCGGTTGCGCCTCGATCGCGTACATCAGCTGCACCGCCGGCTGGTTGAGCGTCGCCGAGAGAAAGAGGCGATGCCCCCCGGACTCGGCCCTCGCGTATGCCATCGCCTCCGCGGAACCCTCGCCCGCCTCGAACGCAATCGCGGCGCGGGCGGGGTAGGCGGTGAAGAAATCGACAAAGTACGGCGCGGCGCTGGCGATCACGACTCCAGACAAGACGAATGCGATCAGCCTGCGCGAGCGCAGCAGCGTCCATACCCATGAAATGCCTTCGAGCATCATCACGATGAGAAAGGGGATCAGCCCGGCGCCGCGGAGCGCGTGGGGCGCGACGAGTGTCAGGGCGGCGGGGATGGGGGCGACCAGCGTTCCGAGCACGACGAATCGCGCGTACGGCTGCTGCCACCGCGACACCAGCCGCACCGCACCGACGATCATGAGTGGGAGCGTGGCGTCGAGGAGCACGCCACCGAATCCCGTCGTCTGGCGCAGGTTCCCATCCCCATGCAGCACCAGGAAGTTGGGGTTGAAGTAGCTCCCGTAGTTCCCCAGGAACCTGACCACGGCGGCGAGCAGGGATGGATGATCGGCGAAAAGGCCCACGTCCTGGAAACGCGCCAGCAGCGCGCCCGGGTTCTCGAATGACCAGATCGCGAGAATCATGTAGGCAACAGCGATCGGGAACAGGAACCGAAGCATCTTCTCGCGCCCCAATCTTGCAAAGCTCAGCACTGCAACCCCGGCGACGAGCAGCGCGAGGAGTCGTCCGACGGAGTACGTGTAGACGCAGATCGCGAGCGCGAGGCCGGCGCCGCTCCACCATCGTGCCGACGCCCCGTCGACGGTCGCCTCGGCGATGCACCAGCAGGCGCACATCACGGAAAGCGCCATCAGGATGTTGCCCTCGAGCATCGTATGGCTCTGCAGGAAGATCCACGGTTGCAGCGCCGCGAACGCGATGGTGGCGACCGCGACGAACCTGGAGCCCGTGATCACCAGCGCGGTTCGACCCGCGACCGCGGAGAGGGCGATTCCAGCAAGGACGCTGGGCAATCGCACCACGGAGGCGCCGCCCGCCAGGATCCACGTGAGTGGAGCCACCAGATATGTCGCGATCGGGCCTTTGTAGTCCCCGAAATCCGCGAAGAACAACGGAAAGTGGTTGCCATACTGGTCGGTGCCGAAATGAGCGATCGTCCAAGCGTTGTAGCCGATGCTGGCCTCATCGGCGTACAGCCCCGGAGGATCGCTGCCGATCCTGTACAGGTAGAGCGCCGCGACCAGTGCGATCAGGACGAGGGCGGCATAGGCGAATCGATTGCGCCACCACGGTCGCCTGCTCATGAGCGCTGCGCCCGCAGAACCGCAAGCATGGTGCGCATCTTCACACGGGTGCACAACCTACGCTGTCGACTTGTCGAATTCACGCAGATGAATTCCATTGCACTAACATCCCGACCGAGTTGGACCGTCACCCGCGTGGCTGAAGCGGAAGCCGGCGCAGATCACCTGCGTCGCCTGCTCTGGGTCGGCGCCGGCACCGTCGTCGCGGGACTGGTGATTGCGCGCAGCCTCGTGGATCTCTCGGGTTCTCCGCCGGGGCTCTACGTGGACGAGGCGTCGATCGGCTACAACGCGTGGACGATCGCCCACTTCGGGGTCGACGAGCATGGCATCCACGTTCCGCTGTTCTTCGAGGCGTTTGGCGAGTACAAGAACCCGATCTACGTCTACGCTGTTGCCGCGCTCGTTCGTTTCCTGCCGCTGACGGTTGCGGTCGAGCGGTTGCCCGCGGCGCTCTTCGGTCTCGCCACGGCGGGGTTTCTGACCGCGGCGGCGTGGCGGATGACCGGCTCGAGGATGATCACCGTCGGCACCCTCGCGCTCGCGGGGTTCACGCCGTGGCTGGTCATCGAGAGCCGCGTCGGGTTCGAGACCATCTCGATGGTCGCCCTTCTTTCAGCCGCGCTCTGGTGCCTCGCGGGACCGACCCCGCGGCGGTTCGCGATCGCGGGTGTGTTCCTGGCTCTGGCCATATTTGCCTACACGACCGCGAGGCTCGAGATCCTGCTGCTCGCCGTTGCCCTCGCCATCGCCTGGGGTCTGGCGAGGGCACCTGGATGGTGGCGCGCGGCCGTCCCGATCGCTACCGGATACCTGGTGCTCGGTGTCTACATGCTGCTCACCCCCGGCGCGCTGACCGGGCGATTCGAGTCAATCAGCATCTGGGCCGACGGCGCGCCCCTCAGCGTCGTCGTCGACCGGTTTCTCGCCAACTACTTCTCCTACTTCAGCCCGAGCTTCCTGTTTCTCCAGGGAGACGCCAACCCTCGACAGAACACGGAGATCGGCGGGATGCTCCTCTGGGTGACGGCACCCCTGTTGATCGCCGGCCTCGTGGTCTGCTGGGAGCGGCGTCGAGAGCCGTTGGTGCGTTTCCTCGTCGCCGGCATCGTGCTGGCTCCGATCGCGGCTGCGCTGACCAACAACGGGACTCCGCACGCGCTGCGCTCGTCGGGCATGTTTCCCTTTCTTGTGATCCTTGCGGTACTCGGTGCGCAGGGCATTGGAACGGTGCTCACCGACCGCGTCGGGATCCGCCGCCTGGTCGCCGGAGCGTTGGCTGCCGGCCTGATCGCTCAGGCCACGCTCTTCACCATCGACCTCTTCTCCGCGTACCCGAACCGCGCCGCGCCATATTTCGACACCGGCGAGATCGCCGCGATCACCACGGCGCGCAACGACGCAGCCGGCCATCGCGTCTTCCTGTCGTCGTCCCTCGATCAGCCGTACATCGAAGCATTCTTCGCGCTGCTGCCAGCGCCGCCCACGCACGAGGCGATCGACGACGCGACCCCGGGCCTGGCTGCTCTGGGCATGCGGGTGATCGCCCCGGATGTTGCCGAGAATGCCGGGTCGGCGGGTGACATGCTCGTGCTCGCGGAGGGCGATCCGGCTCCTGGGGCGGGCTGGGTTCTGATCGCGACCGAGCCGGCCCACGCGGCCGCACCCACCCCGCCGCTGGAGGCCGTCTACCGCAAGGGATGAGGTGGCGCTATCGCGAGGTCGCGCGCGCGGCCCTGGGCTTTCGACTGCTGACCGATCCAGCGCTCCAGCCCCGAGGCGACGACCACCGCAATGGGGAGCGCGAGCAGCGGCAGGCCCGATTGGGTCGCGAAGCCGATGAAGAAGCCCGCGGCCGAGCCCACGGCAGCGATCGTGACCCTGTTCCGCACGCCCGCCAGCTCGGCAAGCGACAGCGCAAAGCCCGCGCAGGCAATCGCGGCTGCAAGCTCCACGAACAACGTGAGTCCGACGATGACTGGCCCCCCACACGAACTCGTTCGTGCGAGATGGTCCCACTTGCTCGCGCCCGATTGCAAGCGCTAGGCGCTGATCGCTCCGGCACCCTGGCTGCGAAGCCGTGGATCTTTCACCCGGCCGGTGGAGATTGATGGCACCACGGGCCGCACCGCCAGCAGCGTCGAGACGGCGATGACCACGAGCAGGAAGGGCTGCAGATGCTGGGCCCCGCTCGGAAGCTGGAGCTGAACGACCTCCACCAGGCTGATCGCCACCCCCTCGGCGAGCGCGAGCAACGGCCACCGTTGGGCGATGATGGCGACAGGCGCGACGATGAGCATGAAGTCCTCGATGGTCACGTGCGGCGAGCACAGCAATGACAGCACCACGCCGATTGCCACCGCCACGACCGGCTGACCCCTCAGGAATTCGCCGCGCCACAGGAGCACGACTGCGACGATCGCCCCGAGGCAGCCGGCGGCGACGAAGCCGACCTCGCCACTCCCGGACACTGCCGAGACCAGAGAAGGGAGGCCGATGCTCCGATTTGACTGGCTCGGGTAGTTCCCGGCGACGAGATGCACCATGGCGACGAATCCCTGAGGTCCCGTGACCACAAGGCTCGCCGCGATCCATCCAGCCGAGCCCACGAGCAACCCCGCGAGGTAGCGCCACGACCGCGCGGCGACCAGCGCCGGCACCACCAGCCAGAGCACCTGCGGCTTGAGGACGAGGGTGGCGAGGATCAACCCGGCCAGCACGTAACGCCGTCGCCCGGCGAGCAGCAGCGACCCCAGCAGCGCGACGGTCATCAGCGAGTCCCACTGGAAGATCGCCTCCACCGCGGGAAAGCACAGGGCGGTGGCGAGTGCGATCGCGAGACGCACCGGCCGCGAGGTCACCGGCGCGAGCACGCGCAGCGCGAGCAGCAGGGCGAGCGCAAAGAGCAGCGCCGACGTCAGCACCGCAATCCCTGCGGCCGCCTGGAGGTCGAGGTGAGCGAGTGGGCTGAGGACGAGCGCCCCCGCGGCAAGGTTCGGATAGGGGTTGAGGAAGTGATCGGCCGGCGGCAGCTTGAGCAGCTGGGCTTCCACGCGCTCCTGCGCCTGCGGGGAGTAGAGCTGGTGCGGATCAGATATGACCAGGTGAGCACCGGCGACGAAGGCGATGGCGTCGCTGTCACCGGGATCTCTTATCTCCCGGCGCGCCTCCATGACCAGCGCGGAGCCGAGCACCGCAAGGAGCAGGAGCGCGCCGATCCACGGGGCGGCGCGCCGCAGCGCGACGCGATCCATATAGGGACGGTATCGGGCATCGCGACGCGTTCAACGTTCGTAGCCAGAAATTCACCTGGGCACAGCCATACCGGCATCAAACTCGATCTCAATGGCGGAAGTTATCGAGCGGGGTCAACTGAGCCTGCCCGTCACCGGCAGCAACTCCGGGACCCATCGTGGGTACCGTCCCGACGCCCGCACCAGGGCCCTCGGCGTGCTCGTGGTACGCGCGGCCGCGATCGCCTCGGTGATCGCCGGGGTTGTGACCTTCGTGATCGCGCCGATCCGGGGGACCTTCACCGGTCAATTCGAGGACTTCAACGCCTACATCGCCGCCGCGCGCTCGGTCGTCGGTCACACCGATCTGTATGCACAGTTCATCCACCAGCGCCCCAATGTCGCCCTGAGCGGGTTCGACTACCCACCGGTTGTCGCCTTCCTGCTGCAACCGCTCGCCTGGATCCCGGCGCATGCTGCTGCGATCCTGTGGCTGTGGCTGACCATCGCGTGCACAGCCCTCGCCGCGGGTGTCGCGGCCTTCGCCCTGCTTCCACGAAGCTGGCCTCGCCTCGAGATCGCCGCGCTGGTCACCTTTCTCTTCTCGGCCGCCACCTACAACTACTGGCACGGGCAGATGAATCCGGTCATCTTCCTGCTGCTCGCGCTCGCCCTCCACAGCTGGATGCACGGGCATCAAACGCGTTTCGGTGTGCTGATCGGCATCGCCGCATCGATCAAGCTGGCACCGATACTCCTGGTGGTGCTGATCGTCCGGCGCAGATGGTGGCGGGCGGGTGCCGCATGCGCGGTCACGGTCGTCGTCGGCCTGGCGCTGGGGGTGGCCACCCTCGGGACCGCAACGCTGCACGAGTACATCACCCGCGTGCTCCCCGTCCTCTCCGCACAGGACGGGTGGCTGTACAACCAGTCGATCAGCGGTGTCGTGAGCCGGCTCTTCGGCCACGCCGTCCTGGTTCCGCAGCCGGGCTCGATGCTCATCAGCGTGGTGACGTACGGAATTCTGGCGGCCATGCTCGGTGGGCTGTTCCTCGCCATCGGCCGCGAGACTCGCAACCGGCAGATCAGCGGTGCCGAGTTCGCCGCCGCGACACTGCTCATGCTCCTCGCCAGCACGATCACCTGGTACGCGCACTACGTGACCGCGATCATCATCGTGTTCGCGGCGGTTGGATGGATGGCCCTCGACAGGCAGTGGCGGTCTCGCGCGCTGGTCGCGTCCACCTCAGCCTTTGTGGTCGCGATCGCGATCCTCGCACCTCTGCTGATCGCCAACGTGTCCTCCTCCACGCAGCTGACCGCCCTCAGCCGCACCCCGTGGTGGTGGTGGCTCACCCAGGTGGCATCGCTCCCCGCGATCTGCGCCGCGGCGATGCTCGTGGCACTGACGCTCCGTCTGCGATCACGGACCTTCACCATTCCGCAAGGGTCGCCCGGCTAGGCTTCGGTTCATGCCGCGACAGTCGCAGTTGGATTCCGCCCGCCTTCGGAGGGACCTCGGCCTGGCCCGCGCGCGCCGGCTGACCGTCTACACCGCGCTCGGTGCAACCGCGTTCACCGGTGTGTTCGCTCTTGTGGCCGCCACCAGCTTCCCCGGCAGATCGGCCACCAGCACCCCGGCGACGCAGCCCGGGTCCACCGCCAACAGCGGCGCCACCCAGCCGGGGCTCGGCGCGCCGGTCCAGCAGCCTCAACCCGCCTACGGCGGAGCACCTGTAGCAATCTCCGGCGGATCCTGACCGGAGCCGTCCGTTGCTAGCGGCTCTCGCCGGACCCACCCCGATGTGGTACGCGACGCGTGCCAGCGGTTACACCGCGCTCCTCCTGCTGAGTGCGAGCGTGGTGCTGGGGGTGCTGACGTCATCGCGCGAGAGCCGGCGGGAATGGCCGAGGTTCGTGGTCCAGTCGCTGCACCGCAACCTCTCGCTGCTGGTGGGCGTGTTCCTGATCATCCACATCCTCACGTCGGTGATCGACCCCTTCGCGAAGCTCACGTTCGTCGACGCGTTCGTGCCGTTCATCGCCTCGTACCGCCCCCTGTGGCTCGGCCTCGGGGTCGTCGGATTCGAGCTGCTGGTCGCCATCACCGCGACCAGCCTCGTGCGCCACCGCTTGAGCTGGCGATCGTGGCGCTTCGTCCACCTGTTCGCGTACGCAAGCTGGCCGGTGGCGGTCATCCACGGTCTGGGAACCGGCAGCGACACCAAGTCGATCTGGGCGCTGCTGCTGGTTGCCGTGTGCGTGCTGGCGGTCGTCGCGGCCCTCGTCTGGCGCCTCGCGCATGCAGGGCCGCGTTTCACCGGGTTCCGTCTCCTGGGGATCGCGGGAAGCGTGGCCGCAACCGGTCTCCTGGTCGTCTGGATGGCCGCCGGGCCGCTGCAGCACGGGTGGGCGAAGGCAGCCGGGACGCCGGCGGATCTCCTGGCGGGTATCGGGGCCACACCCGCGAGCACGCCCGCCCCCGTCGCCCCGCTCGCGGTCGGTCTCAACGATCAGCTCATCGGCAGGCTGGTCCGCTCGAGCGCCAACGTGACCGCGACCCTGACCGACACGCGCAACACCACGCTCCAGCTCGTCGTCGTGGCCAACGCCGACGGCACCGGGTCGCTCACCGTCACCCGATCCGGGGCTCTGGTCTGCAGTGCGGCGGCGACCATCGGCAACACCGCGGTCACCGCGCGATGCGGTCCCGTGCTCGCCACGGTCCAGGTCGTCGACCAGGGCAACGGCTCGATCGGTGGAACGCTCACCACCCAGAAGCCGACCGCGTGAGCCTTTCGATGAACGTCGAGGGCACCGCGCAGCGCCTGCTGCCCAAGCGCCCGGTCCCCGAAGACCTCGACGCCCACCTCGCCGGCCTCGGGCCCCGCCCGGTTGTCGAGCGAGGCGCGATGATCGCTGCCCTCGACCAGAGTGGGCTTCGCGGACGCGGCGGCGCCGACTTTCCGACGGGTGTCAAGTGGCGTGCCGTGCTCGAGCATGCCGAGCGCGGCGGTGAGGCCGTGGTGGTCGCGAACGCCGCGGAGTGCGAACCCGCGAGCTTCAAAGACCGGTTCCTCATCGCGTACCGGCCCCACCTCGTCCTCGACGGCCTCGAGCACGCCGCCGAGGCGGTGGGCGCACGCCGGGCGGTCATCTACACAACCCGGTCTCACAGTGACATCGAAGCGGCGCTCCACGTGGCGATCAGGGAGCGGCGGCGGCGCAGCGACACCGAGCGCTTCATCGACGTGCAGATCGGGCCGAACCGCTACGTCGCCGGCGAGGAAACCGCGGTCGTCTCGCGCGTCTCCGGCCACCTCGCCAAGCCGAAGGTCGTGCCTCCGCGGCCGTTTCAACGCGGAGTCGACCGGCTGCCGACGCTCGTCCAGAACGTCGAGACGCTTGCTCACGCGGCGCTCGTGGCGCGGTTCGGTGCCGCGTGGTTTCGGTCGGTCGGGACCCGAACGGTCACCCGGGACCGCGCTGCTGACGGTCAGTGGAGCGGTGAGAACTCCCGGGAGTCCTCGAGGCGGCCTGCGATACCACGGTCGGGACGATCGTCGACCGCGCCGGCGGCGTCGTGTCGGAGCCTGCCGCCGTGCTCATCGGCGGGTACTTCGGGCGCTGGGTCGCCGCCGACCGGATCTGGAACAAGACGCTCGACGCCGATGCCCTCCGCTCGGCCGGCGCATCCCTCGGGACCGGCGTGCTCGTGGTCGCGCCGGCCACGTGCTGCGGCATCACCGAGACGGATCGCGTGCTCACCTTTCTGGCACGCCAGACCGCGGGGCAGTGCGGGCCGTGTCACGTCGGCCTGCCCGCGATCGCGGAGGCGTTCCACAAGGTGGCCGTCGGGCGGGCCCGTCCCGCCGCGCTCGACCTCCTCACCCGATGGTCGAGCGACGTGCGCGGACGGGGCGCATGCAGGCATCCTGATGGAGCGACGCTGTTCCTCGCCAGCGCGATGGAGGTCTTCGCCGCCGATCTCCGCCACCATCTCCGCTACGGCGAATGCAGGTTCTCGGCTCAGCCGCCGCTGCTGCCGGTGCCCACGACTGAGGCGGGATGGTGGTGAGGGTCCGGCTGCGCGTCGACCCGATCAAGTGCAAGGCGCACGGTATGTGCGGTGAGCTGTTCCCGGAGCGGATCCGGATGGACGACTGGGGATACCCGATCATCGAGCCGCGCGCACTGTCGGACGACGTGCTCGACCACGCTCGCCGAGCGATCGCCGACTGTCCCCGCTCGGCGCTATGGATGGAGTCGATCGACGATCCGGCTGCGCGATACCGGCCAGACGACCCCGACTGAGGTCCCGCCGCCGGGCACGTCGGTGATCTGCCAGCGACCCCCGGTCGCCTCCACGATGGCGTTGCCGATGGCAAGGCCGAGCCCGGCGCCGTCGCCGTCGCTGGTGCCGCGGCGAAACCGCTCGAAGATCCGCGCGCGACGTTCCGCCGGAATGCCCGGACCGGTGTCGCTCACGGTCAGGCGGACGTGGTCGCGCTCGTGCGCTGCCGAGATGCTCACGGTGCCGTCCGCCGGGGTGTACCGGCACGCGTTGTCGAGAAGCACGCCGATGAGGCGATCGATCCAGTCCGCGGGAGCGTCGACCAGGGTGAGCGCCGCTCCGTCGATGCGATGCTCGAGGTGCAGCCGCGCGTGCTCGGCGATGGGTACGAATCGCTGCGCCCCGATCGCCGCGGCCGTGGCGAGATCGACGGGCTCGGTGACCGGGTCGGGGGGCACCGCGTCGAAGCGGGCGAGCCAGAGAAGATCCTCGACGATGGTTCGCATCCGGTGGGTCTCGTCCGCAACCCGGCGGAGGGTGGCGCACTCCGCGCCGCCGCTCTCGAGGTTCGCCAGGGCGAGCGTCGTCTCGGCCTCGATCACCGCGAGCGGCGTGCGCAGCTCGTGGGATGCGTCAGCGGTGAATTCGAGCTGCCGTCGCCGCGCCCGTTCGATCGGTCCGGCGGTCTGCCGCCCGACGACAAACGCGCCCGCAAACACCAGTGCAAGCAGGATCGGTCCCACGACAGCCTCGGTGACCGCCAGCGCCGTCAGCGCCTTCGACTCGTTGCCGAGGCTCACGGCGCCGATGAGCCTGCCGGTCGGGGTCGCGACTCCGGCCACCAGCACGTCGGCGCCGGCGATGGTCGTCTCGGACGGCGAGGTTGCGCTGAACTCGCTGGCGGGAAGCGCCGGCGCCCCGGCGGTCGACGCGATCACCGCGCCCGTCCGGCTCACATTCCAGACCAGCACCGGGTCGTCGACGTCGGGTTCGTTGAGGGTCGGACCGCCAGGCTTGTGCGCGAGCTGCGTGAGCTCGGTGGTGAGGCGCGTCGTGGCGGAGGAGCGCAGAGTCTGCCGGCCACGACCACGTCGATCGCGATGCAGAGCGCGACCATGACGCCAGCGAGCGCGGCGGTGGTGATCAGCGCGATGCGCAGCGCGTGCCGGCTCAGGCGCGATGCTCACGATCCACGCTCCACGAGGCGATATCCGACGCCGCGCACTGCTTCCAGCCGCAGCCCCGAGCCGACCAGCTTGGCGCGCAGCCTGGTGACGTGCACGTCGATGCTGTTGGACGCAATCGGATCGAGCGCGTCCGTCCAGGCGTGATTTGCGATCGCGTCGCGGCTCACGACCGCCGGACTCCGTCGCGCCAGCAGCTCGACGATCGCGTACTCGGTCGGGGTCAGCGCGAGCGTGGTGCCGTTGACCGATGCGAGCCGCGTCGCGGGATCGATGGTCAACGCGCCGGCGCGCAGGCGGACGCCGAGCGTGGCTGCGGGGCGTCGCATCAGGGCCCGGAGACGGGCGAGCATCTCCTGGAAATCAAACGGCTTGACCAGGTAGTCATCGCAGCCCGCGTCGAGACCTTGAATCCGATCTGCCGGTGTGTCGCGCGCGGTGAGCATGAGCACCGGAGTGGACAGGTTTCGCGATCGGATGGCGGCAACAACGTCGATACCATCGAGCCCGGGCATTCGCCAGTCGACCACCGCCGCGGCGTAGTTGTTCAGCAGGAGCAGATCGAGCGCCTCATCGCCTCGCGCGGCGACGTCAACGGTGTAGCCGGCGGAGTTCAGCCCGCGGGCGAGGACATCGCGCAGCTTCGCGTCGTCCTCAGCGACGAGGACGTGCATCGAGAACGGTTGTCGAGCAACGGCACTGCTGGCCCACGCGAAATGAGCCTACTCCGAGACCGCGCCTTCACCGTTCGGTCAGGGCGACTCCGGCAAGCTCAGCGGGTGCGGGCTGCACACTCGCGGTAGCCTGCCGCCTCATCTCCGCGTAATGACGCCGCCAGATCAACCGGTGAATCGGGATCCACCGCGGGATATCTCGCAGGCCTGGAATGAAGGGAACCAGCAGGAGCAGGGCGGTGAGCAAGAGCATCACTCCAACCACGGCCAGGTCGGTGTTCGCGGAGCTGATCCCGAGGAATCCAGTGGAGGAGTTGAAGGGCGGGATCTGATACCACATCGTGTAGAGCCACAGCCACGCTGAACCCGGATAGCGTCCGGTCTCGTTCATGACCCCCCAGTCACTGCCGATGAGCTTCTGCTGGGTGGCGAGATCCGCGATGTAGCCGCCGTCATCGAGGAACAACAGAGGGCGCGAGAAATCCGTCTGATAGAAGTGGTCGCTGGTGAGGAGCAGTGCGTCCAAACCGCCTGATCTGGCCAGCGTGAGCATGCGATCCATCAGCACCGATACCGGGCCGTAGTCCCCGGATGGGACGGTCACAGTGCCGTCCGCGGCAACGGTCGCCGTGCCGAGACCGGTGGTGTAGTTGGAGAGCCACTTCTGCTGCTGGTCGCCCGATGCCGTGTTGTACGCGGTCAACGCCGAGGCGAGCTCCGTATCCCCGGCGGTGGCCTGGGTGAGCGGCTGCAGCACGAAGTCGTTGGGGGGATTGATGGGAACGTGCACGCCGGCCCACGACTGCGGCGCCAGCGGGCCCCAGCTCTGCACTGATCCACTGCCCGAGTTGTAGGGCGGGCCGTATCCCGCGACGATCGTGGACCCGGACAGTTCGCCCGAGGCGGTCGTGAGGAAATCCACCGGGTTCGCTTTCGACCAGCTCTGCAGCGTTACCGACGGGCATGTCCGGTGATGAGAGCACCGCGGAAAGAATGAGGACGACTGCGAGGACGCCCAGCGTCGCGAACGTGACCTCCTTGAGGAGGTCATAAGGCATCATCGCGATGCCGCGGTAATAGGTCTTCTTGTCGACTTTGGAGGCTTTCACGGCGCCACCGGCATTGGATCGTCGATCGGCCGGACGACGCCTTTCGCCCGTACCTGGATGATGTGCAGCACCACCAGGAGGGTTATCCCGATCGGCATCAGCATCACGTGCAGCCCGTACATCTGACCGAAGTTGAGTGCGTTGAACAGTCCGCCGAACCCGGTCGAGTTGATCGCGTCCTTGGCATTGATGGCGATCCACTGGGAGTCGAAGTTCTGCTGGATGACGTACCCCGTGAATGCCGTGCCGATGCTGATACTGAAGATGACGACGCCCACCATCCAGGTCTTGGCTCTCCCGTCGCGCCAGCCGGCTCCCCAGAACTGTCCCCAGAGGTGGAGCACCATGAAGATGAAGAACATCTGGACAGACCAGAAATGAGTGCTGTTGAAGAAATGGCCAACGGATGATACGTGCCACCACGCTGATCCGAAGAACGCGAGCACCACGCCGCTGATCACCAACCAGAACAGAGCGGCGATGGTGACGACGCCGAAGATGTAGACCCACGAGCCGATGTACGCCGGCTGCTTGGTCGGCAGCAATTCGGTGATGGGCAGCGTCTTCTCGACGCGTCGTCGAACGGACGCCGTCCAGCCGGATCTCATCGTCCACGCTGGACGGCGCGGCCGCCTGTTGGGTCGCGGTTCCGGTGCGCTGTCGCTACTCATCGCGCGGCTTCTTCGGGCGATGGGACGGAAACGGTGCTACGAGTGCAATGACGAAGAGCAGCACCATCACGCAGATGAGAACGAAATTCGGCAGTGATATGAGTATGAAGCCCCAGTGAATGTAGGGAGCCGGCGCGTCCATTGGCAGCCTCCGTGTGTCGTTGGAGTGTCAGGCGCGAGCGTGCGTCATCGCGCGCAACGTCTGGAAGGGCACGACGTCGCCGAAATGGGGGCCCTGTGCCACCCGCGCGTGTGACCAATGACCTCGCCACGGATGCGTAAGCACGCCAATGCCTCTTGACCCGCTTTGCCGACGAGTGCGCGAGCCGATCGCGTCACCGACGCCGACGACCACTGTTGCGCTGTCCCACCGTCCCGGTAGGATAGCCGCCGTGCTGGTCCACGATCGGTACGGTGTAGTACTGACAATCCTGGCAGCGGTTGGGGCATTCGCCGCGATCGTCAGCCTGTTCCGCCCACGACTCCTTCCGATCGTTCGCGTGTATCTACGCGTCACGATCGTGTTGGCGGCGGTGCAGGTCGCGATCGGGATCGTGCTGGTCGCGACCGGCGAAAGACCTCATCAACTCCTTCACTGGCTCTACGGTGCTGCGACGCTGCTGACGCTGCCGTTGGCGATGACCGTGGGCGCGCGGCTGGGCGCCCGCGAGCGCAGTTCTGGTTGACCGGAGGCGCGGTCCTCACCGTGCTCTTCGCGCTCCGAGCGATCGCGACCGGCTGACTGCCACATCGAGGACCAAAGGCACTGGCGGTCCCGCTCAATGACACCGATCATGGAGTACGGACTTATCCACGCCAAGATGGATGGGCGGCCGAGGGCATGGACGAGGCGGCCGTGGACATGAGGCAAAAGGAACCGGTGACCGGAACGTCGGCGTCTTCGGGGTCGTAGGGTGATTCGAACCATCAGGGTCGCTGTCGAACGAAGCGCACTTCACCGGTGTCCGTATTCCGAAGAGACACTGACGGGGTGCCGCCACTACATCCCGGTTTCGCAGCATGGCGGCTTTCCCGGCGCCGCGACCTGCCGGCTTGCCCTGACGCTTCCCTCCTCGGACTTCATTCTGCACACCGTGTGCCGGCGCCGCCTGGGTGGCACATGCACTAGCGAATCAGCACGAACTCCGATGTGGCTACATGGTCGCTGAAGAAGTGCGAACTGCTCGCAATCGCCTGTATCGGCGTCAGGTAAGGGGCAAACTGCTGGTCGAAGATGGCGCGTGCATCGGTCGGGAGCACCGTTCGCACGGCTGCGACGATGTCGTGCACGTTGAGATAGAACATCCCGTCATTGCTCGCCCCGATCTGACCGGCGACGACGCGGTACTGCGCTGAGGAAGTGATGTTGCCCCCGCGTTTGGCATCGACCACGGCACGCACCTCGGCCGGCGTCGACGCCACGATCGCCCAGCCGTCGTCGACGGCATACGACGGACCCAGCTCCGAGGCGGTGACACCGGGGACGGTGATCGTGGAGATGGTGACTCCCTGATAGGTCTGGTGGGTGATCGTGGACGATCCGCACGCGTGGGCGGCGGAGCAAGCAAGGCTGGTGAGCCCGTCGAGGAAGCTCTGAGCGGCTCCGGATGAATTCGTGCCGATGAGCAGCGCTCCCGCGGGCACCTGAGTTCCCTGCGCCTGCTCGACTTCGATTCCGGCGTCACCGGTCAGGTGGTTGACGATCCCCGACGGCCCGGTGATGCCGAGCTGCTGAAGCGCCTGGTCTGCGGAGGTCCCGATACCCGGGCCGGCCAGGGAGACGACGCTCTTCAAGATCTGAGGCAGACCGACGAGCGTCAGGAAGCCGAGCGCATGCGAGGGCACGAAGGCAAGGGCGCCGTTGGCGTGGGCTGGGACGCCGAGCAGTGCTCGGGTTGCGGGGTTGAGCCCGGCGGCGTCGAAATCGACCGTGCCGGAAACGGTGATCCCCGACGACGAAGCCACAACCGCCTCTCCGATTCCCCTGTATCCCTTCAGGACCGACGTCACGCTTGCGGTGGCGCCTGCCACGGGGATCAGCGAATCAAGGCTGGGAACGTCGAGGTAGACGAACGCGACCCGATCACTTGGAATCTGCGCCTGCACGGCCGTGTAGTCGGCAGTCGTCGCGAGGCTCGCATGCTTGCCCTGCGACGTGTCGATGACCTCGTCCACGGCCGTCTCGGATGTCCCCGCCACCACCGTGCCACCGGTGATCGCCCAGACCTGCGTGCCACCTGACAGAGTCCTGACCCGCATTGACGGTCACCCCGTCGTAGGTTGCGGTTGTCCATCGCTGGGTGCGGCCGGCAGGGCCCGACTTGTACTTTGAGAACATCGCCTGCGCGGCGGTGTCGTTGGTGCTCGACAGCAGCGCGACCTCAGACGGCGTCGCGCCTCCGCCGCCGCTCAGCACGATCAGGGAGACCTGCGATCCGAGCCAGCGTGCGAATGTCCGTGTGCGAGAGTCCCGCGGAGTGCAGTGCGCCGTCAAGCCACTGGTTGATCGTCGCGTCCCGCGACGAGCCCCCAAGCCCTGGGAACTTGCCGAGGATGCTGTTGAGGGCGAGTTGCTGTCCCCCCGACGGGTTGAGGTCGAGGTTGACATAGACCGACGTGTCGCTCGGGGCGAGCGTCACCATCGAGTCGGCGCTGCCCCGGAGGAAGCTGAACGTGAGGATCGCGGCGGCGACGCCGCCCGCAACGAGGATCGCGATCCCACCGCCTGCGAGGGTGCGAAACATTCTCGAGTGCTCGCGACGAGGCGCGGGCTCGGAGCTCTCCGGCACCAATGGCGGCGGCTCCACGTCCACTGACTCAGGGGGCGGCCACGGCGGCGGTTGCGGCGCGCCGAACGTACTCACACCGACGCGCCGGCGGTTTCGACGCGCACGGCGTCGCAGGCGTCGGCAGCCGTGGCACGGCCGCTGCCCTTGGTTCCCATCAGGCCGAGAGTGTGTCGCACGGCCTCGACAGCACACTCAGCCGCAACCGGACCGTTCCCGCAAGCGCGTACGAACCGTTGCAAATGTCGCGCAGCCGGACCGGGCATTTGCGCGGGGTGGGCTGGCATCGCGAGACTGCCCTCCAACGCGTCTCACAGGGCGGCGATCAGGATCGGTCCAGACGGCGCCAGAAGCTACGGTTCAAGCTTGACCGTCGTGAGCATGTCCGACTCCGATCAGAGCGCTCGGCCCCACGAGCTCGAGCCGCTCTCCGCGGCGAGGGTGCTCCGCTCGCTCATCCCCAACCTGATCATCAACGGCGGGTTTCCAGTCCTGCTGTACCTGGTGCTCAAGGGACGCGGCGTCGCCGACGTCCCGGCGCTCGTGGCCGGATCTGTGTTCCCGCTCGGGTACACCGCGTGGGATCTGGCGCGTGCCCGACGCATCGACGTCATCGCGGCGATCTCGCTTTTCTTCATCGTCGTGGGTGCCGCAGCGAGCCTCATCTCCGGCGGGCCTCGCTTCGCGCTCGTCAAGGAGTCATTCTTCACAGGCCTCTCCGGCCTGGTCTTCTTCGGCTCCCTCTTAGCCCCGCGGCCGCTCATGTTCTACATAATCCAGGAGTTCGCCACCGGCGGTGACCCCCAACGCGCGCACGTCTGGACAGACCTCTGGCAGTACCCCGGCTTTCGGCACTCCATGCGCATGATGACGGCGATGTGGGGCACCGCATTTCTTGCGGACGCACTGATTCGTGCCGCCCTCACCTTCATCCTCACCACCACGCTCCTTTTGGTGGTCTCGCCGCTGCTCTTCTTCGGCGTATTCGCGCTCACGCTCGTGCTCACCATGTCGTACGGCAAGCGGGCCCAGCGCAAGGGAGAGGCGCAGCAGAGCGCCGTCGACGGCGAGGGAGGCTAACCCGTACCTGCAGCTTCCCCTTCACCCGCTCGAAGGTTGGCGAACCGCGGGCTGTTGCAGGGTCCAGCGATTCCCGTCGGGATCGGAGTAATCGGCGTGAATCGTGCCCCATGGTTGCATCACGGGATCGCTGACCTGCACCCCACGTTGGGACAGCTCGTCGTGGGCTGCCTGGATGTCATTCACCACCAGGATCAAGCCGTCGAGTGATCCCGGTACCTGGGTCGTGATCCCTTCGCCCATCGCGATCGAGCACGACGATCCTGGAGGCGTCAGCTGTACGAAGCGGATCGTCTCGCTGACCCTCTGATCGATGTCCTCGCGGAAGCCGACCTTCTCCGTGTAGAACGCCTTGGCGCGGTCGACATCCGACACCGGTACTGGAATCAACTCGAGTCTCATATCCATTGCGGCTGTACTCCCATCGGGGTTCGGCTCACGCCTCTGGGCGGTCGAACGAGCGGATCGCAGCCCCGCATTCTTGCACGCCTTCGCAGATCGACGGCTCGTGCGCGCTAAGGTTGGAACGATGAAGGATCCACCCGCCAAGCCCTCTGCACTGGTGGTCGACCACCTCACCAAGCGCTTCGGCGAGCGCACCGCCTTCGAGGACGTTTCGTTCTCGGTGGCGCAGGGCGAGGTGTTCGGGTTCCTGGGACCCAACGGGGCGGGAAAGACGACCACGGTGCGGACCCTGGGGACACTGATCGCACCGACATCCGGATCCGCGAGCGTCGCCGGAATCCCCTTGACCTCGGGCAACGGCCAGGAGATCCGACAGCGCATCGCGATCATGCCGGAAAACCCGGGCTTGTATCGACGCCTCACGGTGACCGAGAACCTGCAGCTCTTTGCCGGTCTCTACGCACAGCGCCACGCAGCTACTCGGATCGGAGAGGCGCTCGAGGCGGTCAACCTCACGGCGCGCGCGGGCGACCTGTGTGGCAGTCTTTCCAAGGGGCTTCTCCAGCGCGTGGGCCTCGCCCGTGCGCTGCTCAACGACCCGACGATCATGTTCCTCGATGAGCCCACGTCCGGGTTGGATCCCGTCGCGACGCGCGAGGTGAACGACCTCATCAACGGGCTGCGCCGGCGCGGGGTCACCGTTTTCCTCACCACCCACCGCCTGGAGGAGGCTGAGCGGCTGTGCGACCGCGTCGCAATTCTCAATACCACGCTTCGTTCAGTCGGCCGGCCAGAGGAGCTGCGTGAACGGCTGTTCAGCCGATCACTGGTCGTCGAGACGCTGGCGCCACTCGCCGCCCCCGACGACGTTTTCAACAGTGTGAAGGGTGTCGAAGGCTGGCGCGCCGAGGGCGCGAGCAGTTACGTGCTCACGGTCACCGAGCCCAGGCAAATCGCTCCGCTTGCGACCCGAGCACTCGTTGCCGCCGGCGCCGACGTGGTGTCGATCGGCGAATCCCGTCACTCCCTCGAGGACGTCTACATGCAGTTGATCGATGAGGACCCGGAGGCATCGCAGCGATGAAGTTCAGCTTCGGACGTCTGGGTGCGGTGCTCCGCAAGGAGCTCCGTGAATACCGGCGCAGCCCCTTCATCCTCGGCACCATGGCGGTGCTCCCACTCGTTTTCCTCATCGAGCCCCTGATCGTCATCTTTCGCATCGGACCGACGGTCGGAGTGGATGCCGTGGACAAGGCGGTCGGAAGCACGTTTCTGCTGCTATTGATCGCGCCCGCTCTGCTGCCGGCTGTCATCGCCGCGTACTCGGTGGTCGGCGAGCGCGAGCAGGGCACCCTCGAACCCCTGCTGACGACACCGCTGCGCCGCGAGGAGCTGCTCCTCGGCAAGGCGCTCGGCGTCGTTGTTCCTGCGGTCGGCGTCGCCTATGTGCTCTTCGCCGTCGTCCAGGTCTGTGCGCGACTCTTCGCCAGCAATCCGGCCGTGGTGCCGGCCCTGGGGCAGGGACCCCATATCCTGGCGGAGATACTCTTCGCACCGCTTCTCGCGGGCTGGTCGATCTGGGTCGGCATCGGCATCTCGGCGCGAGCGAGCGACGTCAGAGTTGCCCAGCAGCTGGGGACGCTCTCGAGCATTCCGCCGCTTGCGGTTGTGGCTCTGGTGTCATTCAACGTGTTCACGCCGAGCTTCACCCTCGCCGTGGTGTTCGCGCTCGTGCTGCTGGTGGCCGACGTCATTCTGTTTCGCATCGTGTCGGCGATGTTCGATCGCGAGCGGCTCATCACCGGCGCGACGGCTCGGCGCGCGCCGAGCCGCGGCGGTGAGGTCCCGCCAGCGGTTGCGGTGCGACGTATCCCACGCAGCGGAGGCAGCGACAATGGGTGACGGAGCCCTCGGGCTGCAACGGCATCTCAGTCTGGGTACTCGTCCTTGCGCCAACCGCGGGGTTCGGCGGGTTGAGGCTTCGGCGTTCGGTCGAGCAGGAAGCTGAAGTACGGCGCGACGAAAGGATCGGGCGCCATCACCGTGTACGTGTGGTAGACAGACCCGTTCTCGAGTGCGAAGGCTATCCAGCTCGGGCTCTCGCGCAGGCCGTCCTTGAGCTCGGCACCGATCTGACCCGACCACTCGATGAGAAACTCGGGTGGGTTGTCCACCAGGTCCTGGATCGCGGGACTGTGCTGTGCCTGCTCCTCGGTGATCGCGAGGCCGAAGTCGAACGGAAACTCGGTGTTGTAGGTGGAGACGTAGGGGAACTGCCAGCCCATCCGCTGCTTGTAGGCAGTCAGCCGCTCGATCGGCGCCCGTGAGAGGCAGATCAGCGTCACGTCGCGGTGGTTGAGGTGCACGAGCGAGCCGTCGAGCCCGTCGCCGAGACTCGTGCAGCCGGGGCAGGCTCCGATGGTGTAGTCCGGGCCGAACATGATGTTGTACGCGAGGAGCTGCGAGCGACCGTCGAACAGCTCGGCGAGCGTCTTCTTGCCGTCCTGGCTGTCGAACTCGTAGTCCTTCTCGACGGGGACCCATGGGAGATCGACGCGTTTCCTCTTTATCTCCTCGTTTCGCTCCGCCTGCTCGGCTTCGAGCTTGGCGAGCTCGCCCCGAGCCACCTGCCATTCCTCGCGGGTTCCGATCTTGTGCTCAGGCATCTCGGTCCTCCTGTTCGCGCGTCGTTTCAGGCGGGATTGTTCCACCGCCGGCCGTGGGAGGCGCGACCTATGCCGCAGCGGGCTCCAACGACACCGCGATGGGCTCCGCCACCTGCGGCAGGGAGATGGCTCCGGTTGTCACCAGCGCACCGGTGACGCGCAAGCCGAGACGCCACGCCTGACCGGGCGGTAGGTTCACCGCCTGACAGCGCATCACTTCCACGCTGACCGGTGCGCTGTCCCAGCGGCTCACTTGAAGACGCGACCCGACCGGAATCCCGATCGGCGACAGCACCAGGGCTCCGGCCGCGCTCACGTCCTCGGTCACCGCCCACGGGGCATCTTCGTCAAGTCCGAGCCGCACCGGCACGGCCACCTGCTTGCGCGGCGAGACGCGGCGATGACGGCGCGTCAGCGGCAGCTGGCCCATGCGGTCGGGCGGGTGATCGAAGTCGAGCAGAAAGTGGCGTGCGGTCAGGTCGATGGCGAGCCTGGACAGTTTCAGCGCCTCGCTGCCCTTGGGCTCGTCCCACTGCAGACCCACCAGCGTCCCCGAGTCGGTTCGCTGGGCTCGACGCACGGTTCCGGATGCGCGCAGCGAGACCCGCGACCAGAGCACGCGGAAGGACACGGTGTCGCCGGCACGCACCGGGCGCGGCAGCAGCAACGCGGCACCGCTCTCCGACAGGTCGAGGAGCACTCCGATGCCGTCGATCCCCGCAACTCGCCAGCGAACCGGCAACGCCGCATGCGCCCGCGGGGTGCGGCGGTAGTCGACGCTTCGCGCGGTGGTCATGACCGCGGCGAGCGCCAGGGCGAGGATCCAGCCACTCCAGGCGGTGTTGACCCAGAAGGCGAGGACGTTGACGTTATGGGTGAGCAGCAGCCGCACCATCCCGCCGGCGAAGCACGCGATCGCGTAACCGGCGATGAGCAGCGCGGGCACCATCAGGCGCGGATCCGCACCGCCGACCGCCGCCTTCGGGCTGACCGAGAAGCGGAGCTTCTTGCGTTTGGCCAGTCCCAGCGAGGATCGGATATAGGTGTAGAACCCGATCATGTGGTAGCGCTCGGTGGCGACGAACATCGCGTAGCCGCGGCCGGTCAGCTTGAACGCCGTCATCGACAGCGCGTAGTACGTGAGCACCATGGCGATGAAGGGCAGCGTCATCGCGCGGATGGGCAGCACTCCGGTGGCGACGGCGAGCGACGGCGCGAGATAGAGGAGCAGTCGCTGGTAGCCGTCGAAGTAGTGGAGCACCGAGGCGAAATAGTTGATGCGCTGGTGGATGCTGAGCCCGGGGTTGGTGAAGAGACGCTCCTTGCGCAGCATCTGCATGGTGCCCTGTCCCCAGCGCAGGCGCTGGAGGTGATAGGTCGAGGCGGTCTGGGCCGCGAGGCCGAGCGCCAGCACCTCGTTGTGATACGCCGACGACCATCCACTGGCATGCAGGCGAAACGACGTGTGCATGTCCTCGGTGATCGTCTCGGTGGCAAAGCCGCCGACCTGTTCCAGCGCTGCGCGGCGCATCACCCCGCACGAACCGCAGAAGAACGCCGAGTTCCAGTGGTCCTTGCCCGGCTGGAGGACGCGGTAGAACAGCTGCTGCTGGTGCCACGAGCGCTTCTGCGACGGCTTGGTCAGATGCTGGAAGGATTCGACGTTGTAGAACTCCTGCGGGGTCTGCACGAAGGCGATCGTGGAATCGGCGAAGTAGCCGAGGGTGCGGTCGAGAAACTGCGGCAGGGGCACGTGGTCGGCGTCGAAGATGGCGATGAAGTCACCGCTGGTCTGCGCCATCGCCGCATTGAGGTTTCCGGCCTTGGCACCGGCATTGTCAGGTCGGGTGATGTAGCCGGCTCCGAGCTCCTCGGCGAGGGCCTTCATCTCCGGACGGCGTCCGTCGTCGAGCAGATATGTCTGGTGCGGGTACCTCACACCGAGGGCGCCGATGAGCGTCCGGCGGACCACCCACTCCGGCTCGTTGTACGTGGGTACCATCACATCGACACTGATCCCCGAAGCGGGGGGCACGCACGGCCGCCGAGGCCGGGTGTTCCAGGCGGTGTAATAGAAGAGGACGCTCGAGACGAAGCCGTAGAGCTCAGCCGCCCAGAGGATGATCGCGAACCACAGTGCCGCGGGATTGAGCGTCGACGTGAGCCGCCAGGTGAGGTAACAGATGCCGAAGCCCGCGGCCAGGAGGCACACCAGGGCCCGGGCCCGGCTGATGCCTCGAGACTCCCACATGGCGCGCGGCCCCCTCTGTATCCTCGCGCGCGATCCAGGATGGACGCGCCCTCTCTCTTTCCGCTACGGCGACGCCCGGAGCATCTCCTGCGCTGCTCTCAGAAACGCCCTACAGTGGGTGACATCCCGGTGACGAGCGACCCGGTGCGGCGGTGACGCGCAGGTTCGCTGGGCCGCCGGGCGATTGCCGCTATCCTGCCGATGACAATGCGGCGCTCAACGACAAGGAGCGCGCCGGCAGATTGATTCGTCGGAGACATCCCTGGTGGCTGCGGAGTCGGGGGCAGGGCTGATTGGAAGGGACGAGGAACTATCGCTCGTCGACAGCTGGCTGGTCGACGCTGAGCTGGGCGAGGACGCGGGGCGCGAACCCGTCCTGGCCATCGAAGGCGATCCGGGGATCGGCAAGACCACGGTGTGGGCCGAGGCGGTCAGACGGGCCCGAGTGCGCAATTGGACCGTTCTCTCCTGCCGCCCGCGTCCTTCCGATGTCGGACGGTCGCACCTGGGGCTGACCGATCTCCTCCGGCCTGTTGCTGATGGGGCGATCCGCGAGCTGCCGCCGCCACAGCGTCGGGCGCTCCTCGTCGCCACGTTTCGCGACGAGCCGGGCCCCGAGGCGCTCGACCCGCTCGCGGTGGGCATCGGCCTGGCCGGGCTGCTCGGCGCTCAGGCGGCGGCGCACGGCCCATTGCTCGTCGCTGTCGACGACCTGCAGTGGCTGGATCGGGCATCGGCGAGCGCTCTCGCCTTCGCGCTCAGCCGGGTCAGGGGGCAACCGGTGCGCTGCCTGGCCACCGTTCGCCTCCAGGGAATGCGGCGCGCATCGCCGGCGCTGGTGGCGATGGACGCCGGCCTGGATCGGGAGGGGTTGCGTCGCGTCCAGATCGGGCCGCTGAGTGTTGCGGCCCTCCATCACATTCTGGTCAGCACGCTCGGCCGGCCCGTCACGCGGCGGCTGCTGGTTCGGATTCACGACGCGACCGGAGGAAACCCGTTCCTCGCTCTGGAGGTCGCCCGGGAGCTCCACCGGGTTGGTCCACCCCAGCCGGGACGGCCGCTGCCGGTCCCACCGGACCAGCGAGACATCGCGCTGCTCCGGGTGCGGCGCCTGCCCCAGGCAACCCGTGACGTGCTGGCGCAGGTTGCCGTGATGTCGCGTCCGACGACAGCGACCCTCGACGTCGTGCCGCTGGCCGCGGCCGAGAAGGCCGGAGTGGTCCAGGTGCTTGCAGAGGGTCTCATCGATTTCACGCACCCACTCTTCGGATCTGCGCTCTATGCGTCCCTGCCCGAGGCCGCGAGGCGCGGGATCCACCGCGCCGTGGCGGCACGAACTGCCGACCCGGAAGAGCGTGCCAGGCACCTCGCCCTGGCGGCGACAGGGCCCGACGAGGAGATCGCGACCGCACTGGATCGCGCTGCGGAAACCGCGGGCACCCGGGGCGCCGCGGAAACAGTCGTCGAGCTGAAGCAACTCGCCGTCCAGCTGACGCCACCGGGTGACGTTGCCGCGCTGACTCGGCGGCAGCTCGAGCTCGCCGACCGCCAGTATTTTGCGGGCGATCCAACCGCCGCCCGCGAACAGCTCGAGCGGTGCCTGGTTTCGTTCCCTCGAGGCGAACCACTGGCGCAGCTCCTCCTGGCACTCGGCAGCGTGCTGTGGTCGCAAGGCGACGTGGATCGCGGCCTCTCGCTCATGACCGACGCGCTGGAGGAGGCCGAGAGCCAATCGCTCCGCGCCCGAATCCACTCTCGCCTAGCGTCCATGGCGGAGGACGCGGACTTCGGCGTCGAGCACGCCGATGCCGCTCTGGCGCTCATCGACGGGGGCGAGGATCCCCTGCTGTACTCGTTCGCACTGCACAACTCGGCGCGGTACAAGCTGTTTGCCGGTCTGGGTGCGGATCATGACGCGGTCGACCGCGGTATCCGCTTGCAGCGCGAGGGAGCGGCGTGGGAGGTCAGCATGCTGCCTGCGTACTGGGCGTTGTACTTCGATGAGTTCGACACCGCGAGGACTCGGTTCGAGGAGCTGGTGCGCGTGCTCCGCGACCGCGGCGACGAAGCACGCTGCAGTGCCCTGCTCGCGCATCTGGCCGTCCTCGAGGCCCTCACCGGGCACATGGATCGAGCCCGGGCGCTGGCCGGCGAGGCCCTCGACCTGGCGACCCAGACCGAGCAGGAGACGTGGATACGGGTGGCGCTGTGGGCCACGGGACAGGTTGCCGCGCGGGGCGGCGACCTGGCGACCGCTCGGGCGGCGGCGCGCGAGGTGCTCGAACGCCTGGAGGCCCAACCCGACATCACGCTCGAGAACATGGCGCGCGCGGTGCTCGGACTCGCGGCCATATCCGCCGGCGACCATGCCGAAGCCGACCGCCAGCTGACCCGCTGCGACGAAATCGTCGCTCTCTATCACGCGCGCGAGCCGGCCGCCGACCGATTCCACGGCGACCACGCCGAGGCGGTGATCTCCCTGGGGGATTTCGAGCGCGCAGAAGGTCTGGTCGCGCGGCTGGAGCAACGCGCTGCCGCGCTCCCGCGGCCGTGGATCCAGGTGGTGGCGGCGAGGTCACGTGGTCTCCTCCACGCCGCCCGCGGGGACCTGGAGGCTGCGGCCACGGACTTCGAGCGCGCCCTTGCGGCGCAGCAAGCGCTTGCGATGCCGAGCGAAATGGGACGCACCCTGCTGGCGATGGGCCGCTTGCACCGCCGCCGCTACGACCGGCGGCGCGCACGCGAATGTCTCGACGAGGCAAAGCGCAGCTTCGAACGAGCCGGAGCAGCCAGCTGGACCGGAGTGGCACGCGAGGAACTTCGCCGTGCCGGCGGCCGCGGGAGCAGCCGTGATGCACTGACCGCGACCGAGCAGAAGGTCGCCGAGCTTGCCGCGTCGGGGCTGCGCAACCGGGAGATCGCCACGCGCATGTTCCTGTCGGAGAAGACCATCGAGGCGAATCTCTCTCGGATCTATGGGAAGCTCGAGATCCGCTCGCGGTCCGAGCTGGTACGGCGCTTGACGCCGCGCACCGAGGCTTCCGGTGCGGACTGAAACCACGCGACACGCAGGGTGATTTTCTAGGGATTTCCCTCTATCCACGCGGAGGCGGGCCGGCCAACGTTTGCTGCCATGGCGCAGCCACAGGCGACCGAATTCCTCGTCGAGTGCTTCTGGCCGGGTGTGCGGGATTCCGATCTGCACGACCTGGACCAGCGGGCGACTGCGATCGCTGCTGATCTCTCCGTCGACGGCGACGCCGTGCGGTATCTCGGCTCGCTGCTCATGCGACAGGACGAGGTGGTGCTCTGCCGCTTCGAAGGTTCGATGGAGGCGGTCCGCCGCGTGGTCGAGCGGGCAGCCATCCCCTTCGAGCGGATCGTGGAGGCGGCCGCGTCGCCTTGGACCAGCGGATCCCACTGAAAGGAGAAGAGGCATGCTGAGAATGCGGCTGGCAGGAACAGTTTCGACGATCGTGCTCGGGCTCGCGCTGGCGGGATGCAGCGTCAGTCCCGCGTCGACCGGCACCAATGGCGGTGGTGGCGGCGGCGGCGGCGGCGGAGGTGGAGGGGGCGGCGGTGGAAAGGTCACCTTTACGGTGACCGTCAACTGGAGCGGCCCCGATCCGGTGCAGGGAACGTTCACGGATTCCAATACGGGCAGTGGCTATCAATCGTGCTCGCAGTACGCGAGCAGGACGGGAGTCGTCTGGCTCAGCCCATCGCCCTCCTCTGGGACCGCGCAGGTTCAGGGCAAGACCGTCAATTTCCTCTACGACGTGGCCGCAAGGACGTTTCACGGTCCCGGCACATACGCGAACACCCTGACGGGCAGCGGGCTGGGTGTGGGAAGCGACACCTTCCTTGCTGGACACAACGCCACTTCGAGCCTGACGCTGAACGCCGACGGTTCGGGCAACGCCTCGTTCGGCGGTCTGATCAGCCTCGCCGGCAGCAGCGAAGCTCCCGAATCGGGAACCATCACATGGACCTGCTCCGGGTAGATCCCGACGAGCGTCAGCGACGGATGCGGCAGCGAGGTTGGCCTCGATGACTGAATCATCGCAATCTCCCCCGTCCACGGCCGCGCATCAGCAGCGCCGTCTGCGTCCGTCGCGCATGCAGATTGCCATCGCACTCGGCGTGACCGCCGTTGTTGTGATCGGTACGTTGGGTGCGGTGCATCTGCTCGCGCAGCAACGGTCGAGCCGCGCCGCCAGCGGTGAGAGCCTCGCCCTGGGGGAGTGCGACGCCGCCTCACTGGTGCCCTGCAACCAGCAGGCAGCCTTGGTCACGATCCCCATTGCGGACACGGGATTGTCGCTCACGTACTCCAGCCAGTGGGCGCAGGGACGCACCGATCGGCCCGACTGGAACGCGAACTCGCTGGGGCTCGGGGACTTTGCGCTCGACGCCGTCCAGCGCTACGACGCGAACAACGGGGTGATCATCGGCGGCGACGGCTCGTGGCGTCTCGTTTCAGAGACGCCCGCTGGTGCAGGGCAGCGCGCCGTGCCGTCACTCGACGGATCGCTCGCCTACGTGTTCGACACAGCGGGTCGGCACGTGCGCACGGTCGATGGGCACCTCGGCATGACGCTGCTCACGATCACGTATGACTCCGCGGGCCGCTTGGCGCGGGTGGATGGCACCTACAAGGGTGCGCCGGCGCAGCTGGTTGTGCAGCGAGCCTCCGATGGAGCGCCCCAC
Source organism: Candidatus Dormiibacterota bacterium (assembly GCA_963799005.1). GTDB lineage: Bacteria > Chloroflexota > Dormibacteria > Aeolococcales > Aeolococcaceae > Palsa-851. The sequence continues at coordinate 246,239 of CAWCVK010000001.1, forward strand.
GCCCTGGTGGGCATCGACGGTGCTGTGACGCAGCTCGACGTCGACCGCAGCGGTCGGCTCACGGCGGTGCACGAGCCACAGGGGGTGATCCAGCTCGCCTGGTCGGGAAGCCTGATCACTTCAGAGACGGACGCCATGGGAGCCATGACGCATTTCGCGTACGACAGCCGAGGGAGGCTGACAAGTGAGACCGATCCGGACGGCGTGGTCCAGAGGCTGCAATGGGTGGCCGTCGCGAACGGTTTCGAGGTGCGGGTCTCGACCGCACGAGGCAGGGTCAGCATCTACCGGTCGGAGCGAGCGGGCAACGTGATCCAACGCTCCTACGTCGCTGCGGGCGGTGCGACAACGATTGAAACCGTCAGCAGCGACGGCACCCGGCGGCTGAAGATGCCCGACGGCACGACGCGCACGGTCGGCGCGGTCGGCAGCTCCGAGTGGGGCGCAGCTGCACCGCTGCTCACCCCAGACGTCACCACCTGGCCCGGCGGTGTCAGTTCACGCACCGAGATCACTCAGAACCTCCGGGAGCAGGGCGGATCACCGTACACACTGTCCGGTTCCGTCACGATTACGGTCAACGGGCGGCGATGGGTGCAGACATTCGACCCCAGTGCGCGCAGCGTGACGCTGACCGACCCAGTGGGGCGGCGCAGCATCGACACCTACGACGATCGCGGCTTGTTGCTCAGCGCAACGGCTCCGCAGACGGCTGCACTGACCTACGCGTACGACGCGCACCGCCGTGAGACGAGCGTTTCCGTCGGCGCCGGTAGCAGCGCCCAGACAACGCGCTATGCGTACGATGCCTCAACCGGGAAGATCACCGAAACGCTTCCCGACGGCCGGACCACCGTGACCACCGTCGACCCCGCAGGCAATCCGAGCACGGTGACCGCGCCGGATGGATCGACCACCGTTGAGACGTTCGACGCCGCAGGCCGGCTCACGCAGCTGCAACCTCCGGGCGGTCCCGGTTACACGCTGGGCAGCAGCCCAGGAGGTCGAGCCACCGCGTTTCTCCCCCCACCTGTTGGAAGCGACACATCCATGGAGACGTACCGGTATGACAGCGATGGGAATCTGACGGCCGTCTCGGGTCCACGCACAATGAATTACACGTACGACGCCGCGGGTCGCCTCGTCGGTGTTGCCTTCGATCAGGGTACGACCACCGCATCTTATGATTCGTCGACGGGGCTTCTCGCGCAGACCAGCGACCCCGGCGGTGTGAGAACGACCTACAGTTATTCCGGGAGTTTGCTCGACAAACTGAACTGGTCGGGACCGCTCAACGGTTCGGTTGTGGTCAGTCTCGATGCGAACGGTCGCACGATCGCAGAGTTTGTCGACGGCTTGTCGATGAGCCTCACTTACGACGCGTCGGGCGACGTGACCGGCATCGGTCAACTCACCCTCAGCCGCGACCAAGCATCGGGTCTGGTCACCGCGAGCACCCTGGGATCGGTTCAGACCGCGGAGCAGTACGACTCCAACGACCAGTTGATCCGCGAGACGACGACTGTCTCCGGCAAGATTGTCCTCGACCTGCGTTACGCTCGCGACGCCATGGGGAGGATCACCACGCAGACGCAGGCCAATCCGGACGGCTCAACATCCACCACGGTTTATCTATACGACGCGGCCGGCCGTGTGACGCAGATCGCAGACAACGGCAGCACTATCGAAACTGACACGTATGACGCGGCCGGCAACCGCATCACCGTCGCACGCCCAGGAGGCGTGACGCACGCGACCTACGACGCCCGCGACCGCGTGGCCAACTGGGGTGCGACGGCGTATTCATGGGCGCCTGACGGGGATCTCGTCGCCGTTCGGAGCGGCTCGGGCTCGCAGACCTTCACCTTCGACGACATCGGTCGGCTCCGCAAGGTCGTCCTCGCGAATGGGCACACCGTGAGGTACCTGATCGATGCGGACGGCCGCCGCATCGGTCGCGAGGTTGATGGAAAGCTTGTGGCGGGCTATCTCTACGATCCTACCGGCAATGTTGTAGCTGAGACGAGCGCCGACGGCATGGTCACAGCTCGTTATGGTTACGACGACCTCGGCCATCTCGCGCTCATCGACCGCGGCGGTAGCACTTATCGAGTCGTCACCAACGCCGTAGGTAGTCCGTTGGCGGTCATCAATGCAACGACGGGTGCCATCGTCGACGCGGTCAGCTACGATGCTTGGGGGCGGATCAAGGACGAGAGCGCGCCCGGAACGATCCCCTTCGGGTTCGCCGGCGGTTTGGCCGATCCGGACACCGGGTTCGTGCACTTCGGCGCGCGCGACTATGACCCTCAGACCGGCCGTTGGACTGCCCCGGATCCTCTGGGCTTCAGCGGAGGGGACGACAATCTGTACCGTTACGCCGCGGGTGACCCGGTAAATAACGCAGACCCCACAGGCCAGTTTCTAGCAGAGCACTGCTACGGGTCGACCTGCCAAAGCATTCCGTGCGACAACTGTGAGAGCCTGCCCCCGGGCTCTTTTGTAACGCATTGCTACGGCCCTGCATGTACGAGCATCCCGTGCGACAACTGCTCAGGCCATCCGCCTGGGTCGCCTCCGCCGAGTATGCAGAGCCCGCCCCAAACTCAGAACACCATGCCACCGCGCGGGACATCGTGGGAGTGTTCCGGGGACTGTACCAATCAGAACGGATGGTATTGCTCCGGTGAGTGCCAAGGAAGCCCTCGAGGAGTGGTCTGCCACGGTTACTGCTCGGGACCAAACGGTGAGTTCTGTGAGAACGCAAATTGCGCGTTTGGAAACAACGGCTCATTGGCATGTGACGGCGGGCGCTGCGGGAACGGTAGCCACACGTGCGCGAGCCACTGTCGCTTCGGCTACGGAGACGTTCACCTGATCACTGGCGGGGGCACCCACGTCGACTTCCAAGCAGCCGGAGAGTTCATCGCACTAATCTCGCCCGATGGCAAGCTGCAGATACAGACGCGTCAGGGGCCGACCACAGCAGGCAGCGTCATCACGTTCAACGTCGCGGTGGCGGCCAGCGTCGACGGCGATCGCGTCGGCGTGTACGCCCGCGAACCGTCGTTCCTCGTTGTCAACGGGACGGCCGTGATCGCAAGTGACGTCGAGGAGACGCTCCCGCACGGCGGCAACCTGGTTCGCCACGGTGGATTCGTCACCCTCACGTGGGTCGACGGCAGCGTGCTTACCATCACGCATGTCGCAGACACGCTCGACTACAGCTTTCGGCCCACCTCGGGCGCGGGTGCCGCGCTGACTGGTCTGCTGGGCGACGGCGACGGCAAGCCGGGGGATCTCGTGGGCCGCGATGGCACCGTCCTCATCCCGACCGACCCCGCGTACCACACCAAGCTGTACGCGCAGTTCGGCAACAGCTGGCGCATCAGTCAGGCGGAATCACTGTTCGATTACCAGCCGGGCGAGCGCACGGCCACATTCACCAACCTCGCAATCCCGTACCATCTGGTCGACGCGAGCACGCTGCCGGCCTCGACGCGGGCGTCGGCAGAACGCATCTGTCGCGCGCTTGGGGTGATCTCACAACCGCTGCTCGACGACTGCATCCTGGACGTCGCCGAGACCGGCAATCCGCTGCTCGCCACGGGCGAATCGCTCATCGCTGCTGCAGGAACACCACCCGGCTCGGAGCCGCCCACCACAGCGCAAGCCGGATCACTCGCGTTCGGCCAGGTGGTGTCGGGCTCGATCACGCAGCCGAACTCTCACGCCAGCTACACGTTCACGGCGTCCGCGAACGCCATCGTGTACCTCAAGGCCGGCGCCACGTGTGACAACGACCTGCACTGGAACCTGTTCAGGCCTGACGGCAGCCTGCAGGGTTACAACCTCGGCTGCGGGGACATCGGGCGTTCGGTGCTGGGCACGTCTGGCACCTGGACGGTGCAGGTGGCGTCCAACAACGGTTCGGTAGGTCCGTACTCGTTCACCGTGCTCGACGTGCCCCAGGTCGTCACCACGCCCATCAGCCTGGGACAGCGGGTGAACGGCGCCGTTACGAGGGTCGGCGCCTGGTACGACTACACGTTCACAGCGACCGCGGGCCAGGTCGTATTCCTGAAGGCGCAGGGCACCTGCGTCAACTGGCTTCAATGGCGTCTCTTCAGACCGGACCGTAGCCAGCAGAGCTTCAACGGCAGCTGTGGTGACATGGGGCGCCAGGTGCTCGGGCAGTCGGGCACGTGGACCGTTGAGGTCTATTCAGACATCATCGCGACCGGCTCGTTCGCGTTCACCGTGGAGGCGAGTCAGTAGAAAGAACGACACACAGCGGCAACGGTGCCGAGGCTCCCGCCTCACGCTCGGTGCAGGGTGATCCAGAGATCCGGCTTGACGAGTGCCGCCAGGAGCTGTGGCCAGAACCTCGGACCGTTGCAGAGGAAGCCGGCGACCTCGTCCTCGGCGAGGTCGAACGTACGCTCGGCGCTGCGGTGCCTGCCGGAACCGAGACGCAACGTGTGGTGCCCAGGGGCCACAGCGACCTCGACCGTCTCCTTGTTCGCAATCGATCCCACCACGACACTGTCGATCGCGATGTTCCACTCCTCACTCTGCGTCCCAATACCGATGCCGCTCCACCTCCGGACCAATCTGAGCGTGGCGTCGCTCGCTGCTTCATCGTGGGCGCCGTCCACGTCGCGGTCACGTTGGCCGACCGCTGCTGAAACGGCGCGGATCTCGCCGCCGCCGCCTCGACCCCCGACGCGCAGCAGGAAGTACCCGATGAGCGCAGCGGCCACGACTATGGCAATGATGATCTGGACGACGTGGGTGCCAGAGCCACCCAGGATGCCTGCCACCAGGCCCGCGGGTTGCGAAGCTACGGCCACGATTTACGCCTGACCTCCAGGTTCGCCGACGAGTAGGTGCCGATCGCCGTCATCCGCCGTGCGTCTCGAGCCTGCTCATCAACTCACTATGCCACCACCCATCCCATCAGTGTCAGCTGCGTCCGGCGACACCCCCCGATTCGATGCGCCATCTTGTGAAGCGCCGCAGCGCGCCCGCTGTGTCCCTATGTCTCGAGCTGTGGGTAATCGCTGACACCACGTTGCCGCGCGCCCTCTGGCTCGCCGGCGTCAAGGACGAGCCCCCGCCACGCCTCACTTCGCACGATGTACCCCACGTTTGCATGGCTGACTCCGAACGATGATGCAATGGAACGGTACGTGGCTCCGTAGCGCGCCATCCACCTGATGGATAACACGTCGTCGACCGTGAGCTTCGCATTGGGATGGCGTTCGCCGCGGTATGAGCGGCGATTGAGCACTTGCTGCTCCCGAGTTGCCCAACGGCAGTTGCCCGGTTCGTAACCGCCGTCGTTGTTGATCCGATCCAGCGTCAGGCGGTCAGGACACGACCCCATGTCGGCGAGAAATTCCTCGAAGCGGTGCCAGCGAGGGCAAACGGTGATCCCCCGCCCGCCATAGCGCGACCAGTCGGCGCTCGACGGATTCGTGCATCGGCGCAACATGTCTTTCCAGGCGTGATACGTGCGGGTGCCGCCGCCCGCTGCTTGTCCGTGGCTGCGCGACACACGAGAATCAAAGCGAAAGGTCGCGCCCCTACCACGGACGAAGGCGAGCGGGGCAGAGCTGGAGCGGCACGCCCGGAGCTCAACCCAGCTTCAAGCCCCCGGTCACCAACTCAGTCGATAAGGCAGGGCGCGGCTCCAGGCCGAGCACGGGTCGACCTGGGGATAGCGCCCGACGAGCCTTGATGCTGACGTAGCTCCGCTCGCCGCACCGGATGCACTTGACGACGGGGCGTGGCTCCGCATCAGGCTGGCCGAGGTAGGTTCGCGCCGCATTCGCGACGGGCCAAGTCGCTCTAACGAACGCACCGCTCTACGCGGTGAGCACCGCATAGGCAACGAACGCAGCATATGCACCCAGTAGTAGCGCGGTGCCACGACGGTGAAGTCCACGTGCGAGGAGAACGAGCGCCAGCAAACTCATCACGAGGAGCCACAGGACGTACCCGGTTGGAACTGAGTCGCGAAGGCTCGGAAACAGCAGAATCGGGACGGCAATCCCGGCAACCAGATTCAACGTGTTGCTGTTGAAGGTTGCGCTGACCACCGCGGCGCCGCGACCATCAACGGCGAGCCGCATCGCCGCGTAGGCATTAGGAAGGCTTGTCGCCGCGGCCAGCGCCACAACACCGACTAGGACACTGGCCAGGCCCCATCGCGCTCCGAGGGTCACCGCGCTCTGCACGAGCGCGAATGATCCGGCAACGATGACGACGAGTGCTGGGAAGATGAGCGCCACCGGCCGCCAGCTTCGCCCTGAGGTGGCTGGGCCACGTTCGTCGAGCTCGGCCTCGATGGCCATCCCCTCAGCACCCGCCTCACGGGATGCGTTGACGAGCAACGCGGTGATGTGGCTGGACAGCGGCAGCTTCGCAACGCTCGTGGGGCTCAGGATGAGGAACCCGACGTAGGGGATGAAAGCAACGAGCATCAGGACCCACCCAAGCGCGACGGGAATCCCGCCGAGTACGGCCAGGCCCACACCGATGGTCACAACCATCGCGACCACGGCATCGACCGCAACCGCTGACCCGTTGACCCGTACCTCCCCAGCGGCGAGGGCTGCACCACCAAGCATGAACGCGAGGTTGAAGATATTCGAACCGAACACAATGCCAGCCGCAGTCGCAGCTGACCCGGTGGCAACCGCGGAGACCGACGAGGAGATCTCTGGGGAATCCGCACCAAGCGCAACGATCAGGCCGACGACGCCCCCGAGGAGCCCGAGATTGCGCGCTAAGCGCCCGACCCCGCGCACCAGGACTTCGCTCGCGCCCAAGGTAGCCACGAGGGCGACGATCGCCACGCAAACGACTAGGCCGGTCGACAGTCCATCCATTTCACAGAGTCGAGCACGCGCCCGCAGCCCCGTCTCGTATCACGCTCGGCATGAACGCCTCATGGACGTCTGAAGGACCTGTCAGCGGGAGACGGGGCTCGAACCCGCAACTTCAACCTTGGGAAGGTTGCACTCTACCGTTGAGTTACTCCCGCTCGTATCTGATCTCAGCTAAAGCGTTTCCCTCGCCAAACCGCAGTAGTGGATCAAAACCCACCAGTTCGGGAAAATGCTCTTCGCTGGGGTCATTCTAGGTCGGTATCGTGTCTGGGACGGCGGACCCTCGGGGCGGTCCTGCGGGTCCGAGCTCGGAGCGGTCGGGGTCGGCTCGATCGTAAAACGGAGAGCTACCGCTCGGCGCGGAGCAAACTCATCAGGCGGTCGTGGGCGTCGTTCTGGCCGAGGTTGTTGTAGTGCTCGCGGATCATCTGCTCGCTGCCGTGTCCCATGATCGCCTCGACCATGATCGTGCTCTGGCCGCTGAGCAGCAGCCAACGGCATGCCGAGTGCCTGAACACGTATGGGTTCACCAAGGACTTGATGCCTGCGTCGAGCGCCAACGCCGCGATCATCTGGCGCACCGCGCCAACCTGAAGTGGCTCACGTTGTCCGGTGCGACGGTCACGACGCAGGGCGACGAAGAGCGGCTCGTCACCGTGCGCGAGGCCACGCAGCCGGGCGTACATCTCAGCGGTGATCGGCACGTCGCGCTCGCCGGTCTTGCCGCATACACGAACGTAATGGCGCCGACCGACGACGCGAAGGTCTGATCCGGTGATTGACACAAGCTCCCCGGGCCGCATCCCGGTATCGGCCAACAGGCGGACGATCGCCCGGTCGCGAACCGTCGCGGCTGCGCGCTCCAACATCATGATCTGGTTGCGATCGAGCGTGTTCACGATCTTCCCCGGTGGCTTGCGTAGCCGGATCTTCGGGGCGGTGGTGTCGTGCTCGGCGGCGTACCAGCGCAGGAGTTGGTTGGCCGCTTTCACGTGGGTCCAAACCGTGCTCTCGGACAGCGGCTTGCCTTCTCTGGTCATGTGTTCGCGCCGAGCGGCGGCGTACCGCTCCAGGGTGCGGGCATCGATGCCGGCGACCGACGTGATCCCCTCGCGCTGGCACCACGGCAACAGCACTGATCGCAGGCTGTACCCGTATGAATGCTTGATTGTGCTGGGTCGGACTCCCCGCGACCGGCAGGCGAGTAAGTAGTCCTCGATCTCCATCGCGAGGTCGGATCGCGGAGCCTTGACGGCGTGGACTCTGGTCACAGCGTCCCCCGCTCAAAGCGCACTTCCGGAGCGGTTGCCCCACCATACGCAGGCCTCTCAAGGAGGTGGCAAGTAGCCGGAAACATATATGAAACCAGGGAAATCCGTGCCGAAAGGGAACTGATTTGGCGTCCGCCTTGGGGAGCTTGCACTTGACCGTTGAGTTACTCCGCCCGGACCATGCGGAGTAGCAGGATAGCGCGTGCGACGCGGCCACGCTCCGCCAGACCACAGCTGTCGTGACCGGGTTGTCACGATCCAGCCTCTCGCGCAAGCGATGCTACGGCCGTGATCCAGCTACGAACACAGGCTCCCAGGCTCAGGTTGGGCATGGTCCTCCTGAGCGCATTGACCGTTGCAACCGCCTGCGGCGGACCGTCGGGACAGGCGGTCTCGACACCGGGCGGCGGCGTCCTGCTCGGTGCGCTGCCACACCTCCCTGGCCATCCCACCCCATCGCCGACGGCGCAGCCTGCGGCGACCGCGCGGCCCACAGCCCGGCCCTCACCACGACCCGCATCGCACACCACCCCAACACGGCCGGCGGCGAGCTCCGGACCTCGAACCACCATCGGGGGATGCCAGGTCTTCCCGACCAACAACCCGTGGAACCAGAACATCGCGAACGCGCCCGTGAATCCGATGTCGGCAACCTACATCGCGGCGATTGACTCGAGCCGTCAGTTCCTGCACCCCGACTTCGGTTCGAACCCGACGTACGGCATCCCGTACACCGTGGTCCCGGCGTCCCAGAAGTTCGTGCCGATCGCCTTCAACGCATACGGCAGCGAGAGCAACCCGGGTCCGTACCCGGTGCCGCTCAGCGCACCTGTCGAATCGGGCAGCGACCACCATGTGCTCGTCGTCGACTCAGGAAACTGCCACCTGTACGAGATGTACGACGCGCAGCGCGCTGGAAGTGGGTGGGTCTGCGCATCCGGTGCTGTCTTCAACCTGAATAGCAATGCCCTGCGTCCGAACGGGTGGACGTCCGCGGACGCGGCCGGCCTGCCGATCCTCCCCGGGCTCGCCCTCTACAACGAGGTGGCTTCGGGCGTGATCAACCACGCACTTCGCTTCACGGTTGCGGAGACGCAAAACGGTTTCATTCACCCCGCGACCCATCAGGCGGGCGTGAACAACCCGAACCTGCCGCCGATGGGTCTCCGCCTGCGGCTCAAGGCGTCGTTCAGCCTGGTGGGGTTCAGTGGCGAGGCGTTGGTGATCCTCAAGGCGCTCAAGACGTACGGCATGATCGTCGCGGACAACGGCAGCAGTTGGTACATCAGCGGCGCGACCGATCCACGCTGGAACGACGGCAATCTCGACGAGCTGAAGTCGGTCCCGGGGAACGCATTCCAGGTCGTCGACACCGGACCGATCCTGCACGGGTAGTTCCCGACGGGGGCTACCTCGGCGTTGCCTCGAGCTCGACCACCGAGTACAGCGCGTGTCCGTACTCGGACCGGATCAGCTTCTTGTCGAGCTTGCCCACGCTCGTTTTCGGCAGCTCGTCGACGAAGGTCCAGCGCTCGGGAAGCCACCAGCGCGCCACCTTCGGAGTGAGGAACTCGCGAAGCTCATCGGGCGTCGCCGTCGCCCCGGGTTTGAGCACGATCAGTGCCAGCGGCCGCTCCGTCCAACGGTCGTCGGGGACGCCGACCACGGCGGCCTCCGCGACCGCGGGATGTCCGACCAGCAGCGTCTCCAGCTCGACCGATGAGATCCATTCACCGCCCGACTTGATCACGTCCTTCGACCGATCGGTGATCTGCACGTAGCCGCGCGCATCGATGTTGCCGACGTCGCCGGTGCGCAGCCACCCGTCGTGGAACTTCTCCGGCGCCTCGGTGTTGTAGTACGAGGCGGTGATCCACGGGCCGCGCACCTCGATCTCTCCGACGGCCACGCCGTCGTGCGGAATCTCGGCGCCGGTGTCGTCAACAACGCGCAGCTCAACACCCGGGACGGCACGACCGGTCTTGCTCCGGTACAGCATCTCGTCCTCGGGTGCGGTGCCCCTCGGGGGCAGGGCGATCGAGCCGATCGGGCTGGTCTCGGTCATCCCCCACGCCTGGACCAACTCGATGCCGAGCTGTTCGCGATACGCCGTGATCAGGGTCGCTGGAACCGCCGATCCACCGCAGATAGCGCGCTTGATGCTCGACACATCGGCGCCGGTCGCCTGCACGTGGTTCAGGATTCCGGTGAGGATGGTCGGCACACCGCCCGTGAAGGTGGGCCGCTCCTGCCGGATGAAGTCGCAGAGCCCCTGTGGTTGGAGGAAACGCCCCGGGAGCAGCTGATCGCCCCCCACCATCCATCCCGCATAGGGCATCCCCCACGCGTTGACGTGAAACATCGGAACGATGGTGAGCAGACGAGCCGTGTCGTCGAGGCGGAAGCTCGCCCAGACGGCAAACGAGTGCAGGTACACCGACCGATGGCTGTAGGCCACACCCTTCGGGTCACCGGTCGTACCTGTCGTGTAGCACATCGATGCCGCACTCTTCTCATCGAGGTCGGGCCAGTCGAAGGTCGGCGACTCGCCGCCGATCAGGTCCTCGTACGCCAGGGTCGCGCCGAGCCCCGAGACGGCGCCCGAGCCGACCACGATCACGTGCTCGATGCTCGAGCAGTGCTCGATGACCGACGCCAGCAACGGCGCCAGTGAATCGTCGACGATGACGATGCGGTCCTGCGCGTGGTTGATGATCTGGGCGAGCTGCGACGGTGGGAGCCTGAGGTTGAGCGTGTGGAGCACGGCTCCCATGCACGGGATCGCGAAGTACGCCTCGAGGTGCTCCTGGTGGTTCCAGCACAGCGTGGCGACCCGATCGCCCTCCACGATGCCGAGCCTCCGCAAGGCGCCGGCCAGCCGCTGGACACGCTCCGCGACCGTCGCGTAGCGGGTGTGCCGGGCGCGCTCACCCTCGAAGGTGATCACCTCGCTGTCGGGGAAGACCTCGGCCCCGCGCCGGAAGAGGGCGGTGATGCTCAGGGGAATGTCCTGCATCGTCGACTGCATGGCGTTCACTCTCCTCTGCGCAGTGGCACGGCTGACTGCAACTCGGGGCACTCGGTCTCCGAAGTCGTTGAGATCGTACGTGGGCCCAGGCGCCTCGTGCAGCATCCGAACGGAGATGTTGCTTCGCTACCCTCGAGAGCCATGGCAATGACCCGCGCCAGCCCGATGACCGGCGTCGAACGCATGCTCGCCGCCGCGCTCCGGCAGCCGGCGGACCGCACGCCGATCTGGTTCATGCGCCAGGCGGGGCGCTGCCTCGCGGGCTATCGCGCGCTTCGCGAGACCTACGACATCCTGACCATCACGCGAACCCCGGAACTCTGCGCCCGCGTGACATTGATGCCGGTCGAGGAGTTCGGGGTTGACGCCGCGGTGATGTACGCCGACATCATGCTGCCGCTGATCGGCATGGGAGTCCCCTTCTCGATCGATCCTGGGATCGGGCCGCTGATCCACGCGCCGGTACGCACTGCGGCCGACATCGCCGCGTTGCAGATCATCGACCCGCGCGAGTCGACCCCCGATCTCTTTGCAGCCATCGCGCTGGTACGCCACGAGCTCGACGGCCGGACGGCGGTCGTCGGTTTCGCGGGCGGTCCGTTCACGGTCGCGTCGTACATGATCGAGGGCAAGCCCACCAAGGACTTCTCGCGCACCAAGGCGATGCTGTACGGCGAGCCGGAACTCTGGCACAGCCTCATGACAACGCTGACAGAGGTCACCATCAGGTACCTTCAGGCACAGGTCGACGCCGGCGCCCAGATGATCCAGCTCTTCGACTCATGGGCAGGGGCTCTCTCCGTTGCGTCGTACGAGCAGATGGTGCTGCCGTACAGCCGGCAGATTCTTCAGGCGGTCGCCGACACGGGCGCACCGACCATCCATTTCGGGACCACAACTTCGCACCTGCTCGAGGCGATGGCGCGGTGCGGCTCGGATGTGATCAGCGTCGACTGGCGCCTGCCGCTCGACCAAGCGTGGCAGCGCATCGGCGACCGCGGGATCCAGGGCAATCTCGACCCCGGGGTGATGCTCGCGCCGTTCGAGGTTGTGGCGCGCGAGGCGCGCAACATTCTCGCGCTCGCCGGGGACCGGCCGGGCCACATCTTCAACCTCGGACACGGCGTGCTCCCCGAGACCCCGAGCGACCATCTCCGCCGCCTCGCCGAACTCGTCCACGAGGAATCGGCTCGGACCTGATCGCGGGCCGGAGCCGCGAGCCTCTACCCTTGCCACATGGCTGAACTCGGCGTCGTCCTGGCCACCTTCGGCTCTGCCGTGACCGCAGACGACGTTCCCGCCTACCTGGCTTCGGTGCGCGGCGGCCGCGACATACCGGCGGATCTGATCGCTGAGTTCAAGCGCCGCTACGAGCTGATCGGCCGCTCCCCGCTCATCGAGATCACAGCGGCGCAGTGCGCCGCGCTCCAGGCGCTGCTGGATGCCGAGCGTGGTGCGCACGCTACGCTCGTCGTCGCCGGGATGCTGCATTCAGCCCCGACACTGACGGATGCGCTCGACACCCTGGCGTCCGATCGCACACGCCGCATCGTCGTGGTGGTGCTCGCGCCCCAGTACTCATCGATCATCCTCGCCGGATACGAGCGCACGGTCAACGCCTGGCGGGCCGCGCACCCGGATGTCGACGTGCACATCGCGGGAGCGTGGCACCTGATGCCCGGAGTGGATCGACGCGCTCGCGGAGCGTGTCGACGAGGCGCTCGCCGGTCTCGATCCAGCGGTCCGCCCCCGGATTCCGATCATCTTCACCGCGCACAGCCTCCCCCGGCCGGTCGTCGACCGTGACCCCGGCTACATCACGCAACTGCACGACACCGCCGCCGGAGTCGCGGCACGGCTGGGTCTCGACGCCGGACGATGGAGCTTCGCGTATCAAAGCGCCGGGCACACGCCGGAGGAGTGGCTAACCCCGGACGTTGAAGGATCTCTTTCCGGCGTTCCGCGCTCGCGGGATCACCGAGATCCTGGTCGCGCCGCTGCAGTTCCTCGCGGATCACCTCGAGATCCTCTACGACATCGACATCGCCGCCGGCGAGGAGGCATCCGCCGCCGGCATCACGATGCACCGCATCGCGCTGCCGAACACAGCGCCAAGCTTCATCCGCGCCCTCGCTGCCGTCGTCGACCGCGAGCGCGAACGCGAACGCGCCGGGTCGACGCCCACCTACTGAACGCGCCCGTCAGACGGGACGGCTCACCCCGATCGGATTCGGATACTGAATGCCGTCGGGGCTCTCGAGACGCACAGCCAGGCGGCGCAGGCCGGCGAAGAGGCGATCGCGTGACGGCTCGTCCAGCGCATCCCAGGCGTCCTGGGCGAGGCGGTCGGTCATCTCCTCGACGTCTGTCCGCAGCCAGCGTCCCTCGCTGGTGAGGGCCCCCGCGGTGTCGAGTATCCCGCGGGCGCGCAGGCGTTCCACGCCCTGATCCCATTCCTCCTCGGTCCAGCCTCGAAAACGGCGCATCGTGGCGGCGTCGAGCCCGGAGCCGGCGGCGATCGCGGTGACGAGCGACTCGAGCCCGTCGAGGCCGTGCACTGTCAGCGCCGCGACGTGGCCGTCGAAGCGATGCTCACGAAGGACGGTGCACGCGTGCCAGAGCTTGAGATGCGGCGCCTCCGGCACGTCCAGCGCTGCCGTCGCGGTGTACAGCGGGCGCCCGCCACCGCCCAGGCTGTGCGTCACGGCCGTGGCAGCGGTCGCGGCCTCCGCGACCTCGGCGGACGCGACGTCATCGCCCCACAGACGGCGCAGCGCGGAGTCGGCGATCGCGCTTCTCGCCGTCAGCGCCAGCTCCGGGCTGGAGTACCGCCACGCATCGGGAATCGCCCTCGCGACCATCGCCGGCTGGAAGTTGTGAAACACGGCGGTGACCACGCCGGGCGTGACGGCTCCCATCGGCGCCGAGCGCGAGCCGAAGTAGCCCATCCATCCGCCGCGCAGCCCCGCGGCCTTGTAGTGCTCGCCCGCCTCCGGCGCGAAGTAGACGATCGCGTGGATGGGCTCGAAGAGCGTCCATGCACGGCGCGCCAGCGTCAGGTCATTCGACTGGGTCACCGCTCGGACTCCCGGTCGGAGTCAGGGTGCCGTGGAAGATCCCGGAGTGCGTGAACGTCGGTGACGTTCCAGGGCTGAGCACGGTGCCGGTCAGCTCAGACGAGGGCATGAACTGCAGAAAGCGAGAGTCGGCGCGCGCCACATCGACAATCGACTTCTCGAGGACGCACGAGTTGTACTGCCGCGCGGTGTCCTCGAGGGTGTTCGCGTTGAGCACGACCTCCTGCTCCCAGGTGCGCGCGTAGCGGCGTACACCGGGAATCCGGCTGTGCTCCGGTGTCAGGCACTCGGCGGCGATCACGTTCTCGCTGCTTGCCCAGATGCCCGTCTCAGTGTTGACCACGAGCGTCTGATTGCCGATGGTGTGTCCCGGAGTCGCGAGCAGGGCCACGCCGGGACCGATCAAGACATCGCCGTCGATCGGGAACAACGCCTCCGGCCGCAGCGCGGCGAACGTGGAGGCCTGGTACCACGGCACCTGCAACGGATGCAGCGCCTCGAGCGATTCGAGCTCCGAGCGCTGCACGATCAGACGCGCGCGGGGCAGCGCCGGCGGTATCGCCGCCTGGGGTGACAGATCGTGCGCAGGTTCGGTGGTGCCGACCCATCGACGCACGTCCTGGGTGTGCAGGTGGTCGAAGGTGATCCAGTCGACGTCACCGGTCTGGATGCCGACGCTGCGCAGATGACTCACCACGTCGCCGAGCGGGCGGGCGAAGGCGCGTTCCAATGCCGCATGCGTCGACTCACTGAGCCGCGCGAAATACGGCGTGCGCCGAGCGAGCTCGACGTCGGTGGGTTCGAAGAGCAGCACCCTGGGCTTGCCGTCCCGCTCGCGCCAGCGCACCACGACGAGCCGGTGCGTCAGCGAAAGATACGGCGCCGGTGTGATCGCCGCGCGGAAGAGCCCGAATCGAGTCGGGTACGGGAGCGACACCAGATCGAAGGTGCCGATCCAGTCGGGCGTTCCGGTGCTCCGGAACCACTCTCGAAAGCCCGGCGCCGCCCGCCTGATCAGATCGAGTTGACGACCCGGCTGCCGCTCGCGAGCGACCGCCGCGAAGTGCGAGATCGCGCTGATCTCCCCGACCAGAGGTGGGACGTGCGTTGCCATCGAGGTCCTCGGGAGTCTACGCGGTGGCCAAACCTCGGGTCGATATACTCGATCGCGGTGATCGCAGGAGTGTCACGGTGAGGCGCTGGGGGCACTTTGTCCACCGACACCGCGGGGCAGTGCTCACCGCGTCGCTCGCTGGTTTCATCCTCTCGATCATCGGGCTGCTCACCGGCGGCCAGCCGATCAACGCGAGCAATTACGACGTCGAGTCGGTGCGCGCCGCCAACCTCGAGAGCGCGCAACTGCCGTCGACGACCGGCTCGTCGTTCACGCTGATCTTCACCAGCTCGCAGCTGACGTTTGGGGAACCCGCGTTCCAGACGGCGGTCGAAGCGGCGGTCGCGCCGCTCCGCCGCGATCCGCGTGTGAACGCAGTGGCCACACCGTTCACCGCGGCCGCCGCGGCGATCCCGCTGATGGTGTCCACAGACCGTCACAACGTGCTCGTGCAGGTGGGACTGAACATCGACTTCTCGCAGGCCCGCGCGCAGTACGCAGCGATACGCGGCGAAGTTGCGTCGCCGTCACTCGGCATCACCGCGGCCGGTGACGTCCCTCTCGCCTACGACTTCGACGCGTATCTCGCGAGCGACCTGCGCCGATCAGAGGTCGTGTCGCTGCCGCTCGCGCTCATCCTGCTCGTGATCGTGTTCGCCACCGGCGTGGCCGCCCTGCTCTGCCTGGGCGTCGGCGTGTTTGCGGTGCTCGGCGGCGTGGGCGCGGCGCTCGCGCTCGCCCACACGATCGACATCTCGACCTACGCCGTCAACGTGGTCACCCTGGTGGGTCTGGGGATCGCGATCGACTATTCGCTGTTCATCGTGACGCGGTTCCGCGAGGAGCTGGCCTCGGGCCACAGTGTGGAGGATGCGCTCGGCACCACCATGGCGACCGCCGGCCGAGCGATCATGTTCAGCGGCCTCACAGTCGCGATCGGGCTCGCCGGCCTGCTTTTCTACACGGGCACCGCGCTCGTGTCGATGGGGATCGCCGGCGCGATCGTGGTGGCCATATCGGTGCTGTACTCGGTCACGCTGCTGCCCGCGATGCTCGCGGTTCTCGGCCCGCGCATCAATAGCATCCGTGTCCCGATTCTGCAGCCAAAGCCTTTCGGCGAGGGCGCGTGGCACCGCCTCGCGACGTGGGTCATGCGCCGGCCGTGGACGGTGCTGCTCCCCACCGTCGCGGTGCTCCTGATCGCGGGATCGCCGTTTCTCAACCTGCAGCTCGCCAACAGCGATGTCAACCAGCTGCCGCCCTCGGCTGAGGCGCGCGTGGGCGCTGACCTGCTCCAGGCGCAGTTCCCGCGCGTGGGTCAGAACACGATCTCGGTGGTCATCGGTTTCCAACACGGCGCACCGACCAGTCCCGCCAACGTCGCAGCCTCGTACCAGCTCGCGCGACGGCTCGCCGCTCTCAACGGGGTCACCGGGGTGCGCAGCTACGTCAGCGTCGATCCCACCTCCACGCTCGCCTCGTATCAGACCTTGTACTCGCAGCCGAAGCGTGTGCTCCCCGCCCCCGTGCAGTCGTTGCTGACCAATCTCACGGGCTCGAGCATCGCAGTCCTCGACGTCGCCAACCCGTACTTCGTCGCCAGCGATCAGGCGCACAACCTGGTGCGCAGCATCCGCGCAATCAACTCGCTGCCCGGCGCGACCGTCCAGGTCACCGGCGATACGGCGTTCGACATCGACCTCGTCAACTACATGATCGACCACACGCCACTCGCAATCGGATTCGTGCTCATCACAACCCTGATCGTGCTCACCGTGCTGCTCCGTTCCATCGTCCTGCCGTTCAAGGCCGTGCTGATGAATGCCCTGTCGTTGAGTGCCGCCTTCGGGGCGCTGGTGTGGATCTTCGACCAGGGACACCTCGCGTCCGTCCTGGGGTTCACCGCCGGGCCCCTGGATCCGACCATCCCGGTGCTGCTCTTCTGCGTCGTCTTCGGGCTGTCGATGGACTACGAGGTATTCCTGCTCACGCGCATGCAGGAAGCGTGGGTTCGCACCCGCGACAACCGAACCGCGGTTGCCGACGGCCTCGAGCGCAGCGGCCGCCTCGTCACCGGCGCCGCCGCGATCATGGCGTGCGTGTTTCTCGCCTTCGCGCTCGCCAGTGTGGTGACGATCAAATCGATCGGTGTCGGCATGGCGGTGGCGGTGATCGTCGACGCCACGCTGGTCCGCGCACTCGTGGTGCCTGCGGTGATGCGCCTGCTCGGTGCGGCCAACTGGTGGGCGCCCGCCTGGCTTCGACGCCGGGAGCCCGAACGCCAGGAGATCGCTCCCGCTGCCTGACATGACACTCACCGCCGCGCCGCCGCGCCCAACGTTGCGCGGGTGGAGTCACCTCGTCGCCGTGCCGCCTGCGGTCGCCGGTGCGATCACGCTCGTCGTGGTCAGCGGGGGCAATCTGGTGCGCCAGATCTCCCTGGGTGTCTACGGCGTGTGCCTCATCCTGCTCTTCTCGGTCAGCGCCAGCTATCACCGCGGGCCGTGGTCACCACGGACCCGCCGCGTCTGGCGTCGTCTCGACCACGCGACCATCTTTCTCGCCATCGCGGGCACGTACACCCCGGTCGTGGTCAACGTCCTGCGGGGGTGGCCGTCGATCGTGCTGCTGGTTGCCATCTGGGTCCTGGCCGGAAGCGGCGTGGTGGTCGCGACCACAGGAATCCCCCTGCCACGCTGGGTGACCGTCGTCCTGTACCTCGGCGTCGGCTGGACAGTCGTGTTCTTCCTGCCCGCGCTCGGCGACCGGATCCACACCAGCGGGCTGCTCGTACTGGCGACCGGAGGTGCGCTGTACTGCGCCGGCGCGGTCGTGTATGCCTTGAAACGTCCCCGTCTCTGGCCGAATGTCTTCGGCTACCACGAGGTGTTCCACATGCTGGTGATCGCCGCGACGGCGGTCTACTTCGTGTTCATCCTGGTGACCGTCGCGCTGCCCCGGTAGTCACGAATCCTGCGGGGCGCAGGTGCGTGAAGGTCAGCCGGAACATGGTTCTGGTACACGTGCCCTAGTTGCGGGAGCGGGGTCGGCCGAAGCGTTTCGGCGCGCCGGGAAGCCCGACCAACGCGTTGAACTCATCGCCGTGCGGTATGTCGATGCGACCGAACTTCGCAGCAGCATCCGTCATGGCGCGTGCGCCCTTCGCGATGGGTCCGCCGGCAAAGCACCCGCCGAACCGAATCCCGGCCCATCGACCGAGGCTCTCCAGGTGGCGGTCACACGAGAACATGAAGGCGACCCCACTCTGGTGCGGGAAGAACAGCATCTTGGTTGCTGCGTTGCCGCACGTCTCGGCTGGAAGATTGGTTGCGGGGTCGATTGGCCCGAGGCAGATGTCGCTCATCGCGGAGCGAAGACTGCTCGAGGTTCCGAATGAACCCGGCTTGGGCTCATTTGCCGATGGCAAGGGCGAGAACGGTATTGACCGCAGTCTCGAACGGGCGGGTACTCCGTTGCACCTGGGCGAGTAGAAGTCCCCCTTGGAGCGTGGCGAGCAGAGTGGTGGCGAGGTCGTCCGGGTCGATCCCCGACGGGAGCTTCCCATCGGCATGAAGGGATCTGAGTCCATCGCCGATGGCGGCTGCCCACTGATCGAACCCTGCCGCTATGAGCACTCGGCTCTCGGGGTCACACTCGGCCAGTTGACCACCGAGCGAGCCTAGTGGGCAGCCCCCCTTTGCTTTGGTGCGCTTCGCTTCGGCGATCACCATCTTCCGCCAGGCTTCGACTCCGTTCGCGCTGCGGAGCAGCTGCCCCTGGTTACTGACGATGGCGTCGGCTTGGTAATCGATGACCGCCTGCACGAGTTCGTTCTTGTCGGGGAAGTAGTGGTACATCTGAGAGCCGCTGACTTCCGCCGCCACCTTGACGTCTTCCAAGGTGGTGTCAGCCACCCCGCGCTCATGGATCAGGGCGGCGGCCTCCTCCACTATCCGTGCCCGGGTGCGTGCTCCCTTGGGGGTGAGCCTCGGCCGGTCACTCATCGCATTGACCATGCACCAATGTTAGCAGGATTTTGAGTTTGACAACCCAGTCCTGACCTGTCAGAGTGGGTCGCACAACCCATTTTGTAGAGACAGGAGGCACATCGCATGACTGACCTGAAGGGCAAGACCGCTCTGGTTACGGGCTCGACGAGCGGGATTGGCAAGGCGACGGCGATCGCCTTGGCCGCCCGCGGCGCTCACGTACTGGTAGTCGGTCGCAACGAACAACGAGCCAAAGACGTGGTGGCCGAGATCGAAGGCAGCGGAGGCAGCGCAACGTTCCGGCTCACCACGTTGAGCGATCTGAAATCGGCCCAGGACCTGGTCGAATGGGCCATAGAGGCAGGCGACGGTCACGTCGACATCCTCATCAACAACGCTGGCGTCGCCTTGCTCGGACCAAGCAACGCAGCCACCGAAGCAGACTTCGACGAGAGCTTTGCACTCAACGTCAAGGTTCCGTTCTTCCTCGTGGCGTCACTGGCGCCAGCCATGGCCGAACGCGGATGGGGTTCGATCGTCAACGTCTCCACGATGGTGGCCAGCTTCGGACAGGCAGGCATGGCTCTGTATGGCGCCAGCCGAGCGGCTCTCGAACTGTTGACGAAGGCCTGGGCTGCCGAATACGGCCCGCGTGGTGTTCGGGTCAACGCCGTTGCCCCCGGCCCGACAAGGACCCGCACGATGGAAGCAGTCCCTGAAGAGATGGTGAATCACCTCGCAGCACTAGCACCAGCAGGTCGCGTAGCTCAGCCAGAGGAACTTGCTGCGGCGATCGTCTTCCTCGCCAGTGATGATGCCAGCTTCGTCCATGGCGTCACTCTTGCAGTCGACGGAGGCCGGGTAGCGACGTAACGCCTGTCGGCGGTGACGTTTCGGAGAGAAGACCTAGAACACAGATCACAACTAACAACTGAGGAGTATCCACATGAGCGCATACGTAATTGTCGAATTCACGGTCAAGGACCCGGATGTTTATCGCGAGCAATACAGCCGCGACGCTGGACAGACGGCCAAAGAGCACGGAGGCGAGGTTCTCGCCAACAGTAACTGGGAGATCCTGCACGGCGATGGGTCGCTCACTTCAGGGGCACTCATGCGGTTTCCGGACCATGAGGCGGCCGTCAGCTGGTACAACTCGCCTGAATATCAGCAGCTGATCGATGTCCGAGGTGTCGCTGTGGATGCCCGTTTCAGCTTGCTCGATGGCCTCCCTACGCGCACAGAAGATGAGAGTACATCCCAATAAGCGCACTTCCAGGAAGACGGTGCCGGCCTTCGACAACAGCTTCTGCGGATCGCCGGTCCGAGCCAGGCTACTCCGCCCCGGCCGCCGCCACCTCGACAGGCGCACGAGCCCCGTTGGTTCCCTGCGCCTCGCGCACCTCGGCGAGGTACTCGTCGACCAGCCGGCGCGCGCGCTCCGCGTCGGCGACGCTCGCGACCACGTGATACGCGGGCTCGTCGGGATCCGGCCGCACTAGCACGAACCCGTCATCGACATAGACCTTGATCCCGTCGACAAGGTCGACGGAGTCGGTGCGATGGCGGTCGAGCAGGATGCGCATCACCCGCCCCTTCGCCTCCCAGGGGCAGAACTCGGTGGCGGTGACGTACGCGACCCGTGGAAGGGCTGCGCGAGCCTGGCTCAATGGAATCCCGACCTTGGCGCGCAACTCGAGCAGCTTCACCAGGGTGTACATGGCGTCGAAGGCACCGAGGTGACTGGGCCATGCGAACCCACCCTCGCCGTCGGATGCGATGCTCGTTCCCGACATCATCGACGCACGCAGCACCGAGGCGGGATCACCCGGCGTCGCGCTGAAGGATCCGCCCTCCTGGCGCACCAGGTCGCTGATCCACATCGGCGTCGCTGCGGGAGCGAGCACTGTCCCAGGGTTGGAGCGCACCCACCAGGATGCCAGCAGCGCGAGGCACTCGTGCGGGGTCAGCACCACACCGGTGTCATCGATGATGGTGATGCGCTCCCCCGTCGGGCTGATCATGCAGCCGACATCGGCGCGAACCGTCTTGCTGATCAGGGCTGTCTCGTCCGGCACGGTACGATGGTGTTCCCCCTCGCGCATGCCCGCGTTGAGTGGGATGGTGGTGACCCCGAACTCGTTGAGGATGGTCGGCAGCACGGCTGACGCGTCGCTGTAGTCGTAATCGATCAACACGCGGAAGCCGGCGTCGCGGATGCTCGCGGCGTCCACCGACTTGAAGACGTGGCCGATGTAGCCGGGGATCGGCTCACCGTACTCGATGTCGCCCATCTCGTAGAACCCCGCGCGGCGGAAGTCCTCGCGAAAGAGCAGGTTCTCGAGCTTGCGTTCGGCGCGCTTGTCGATCTGCAGACCATCGGGGTCGAAGAAGCGGATGTCGGCGCTGCGTTGGTCGAGCGGCGACACGAGCACGTGGATTCCGGCGGCGCAGTCTGCGTCGCGCGTCGCCCATTGGGTCACCGGAACCGGCAGCTCGCGTACATCCCGAGCCTTGGCGCCGGCGCTCACGATGCCGCTGACGATCGCGCGCTTGATCATCCGCGACGAGCGCGCGTGGTCCTGGCCGACGACGACGCAGGCGCCCTTGGCGAGGGTGGCGCCGAAAGCGGCCCCGAGCCGCGCGCAGAACTCCGGCGTGAGCTCCACGTTGATCAGACCGCCCAGCCCGTACGACGAGAATAGGCCGCTCCGCCACTCGCCCGCCCAGATCACCGACTCATTGACGGTGGAGCCCGGCTCGACCGTCTTGCTCGGCCAGATCTTGACGCCGGCGCGAATCTGCGAGCCTCGACCGAGCACGCATTCGTCGGCGATCACCGAGTTCTCCTCGAGCAGCGAATCGTTCTTGATCGTGACATTGCGGCAGACGATCGCCTGGCGAAGCCGGCAGCGCTCACCGATGTACGAGTGAGGCCACACCACGCTGTTGCTGACCTTGGTGTTGTCGTCGATGACGCTGTACCGGTCGATCACCCCGTGCTCGTTGACGTGGGTCCCCGCCTTGAGCTTCACCTCATCGCCGATGAAGGCTGGGCCGTCGAGCTGCACACCGATGCCGATCTCCACCCCCTCGCCGATCCAGACGTTGCCCTCGCGCCGGCCCGAGATGTGGCAGCGGACCTTGCCGTCGAGCGCGTCCCAGTTCGCCTGCATGTACGACTGGATCGAGCCGATGTCGCACCAGTAGTCGTCGACGACGATGCCGTGCAGCGGTTCGTGACGCCGGAGCATCGTCGGGAAGACGTCCTGCGACCAGTCGGCATTCGCGCCTTCCTTGATGTGCTCCAGCACCTTCGGTTCGATCACGTAGATGCCCGTGTTGGCATGGTCGCTGAACACCTCACCCCAGGACGGCTTCTCGAGGAAACGCTTGATGTTTCCCTCATCGTCGGTGACCACGACGCCGTACTCGAGCGGGTTCGGCACCGAGTGCAGCACGATGGTCGCGTGCGAGCCGCGCTCCGCGTGGGCCCGCATGACCGCGGTCAGATCGATGTCGGTCAGGGCGTCGCCGCTGATCACCAGGAAGGTGTCATCGAGGAGGTGGGCGGCGTTGCGCACGCTGCCCGCCGTGCCGAGTGGACGGTCTTCGACGACGTACTCGATGTCCATGTCGAGCTCGGCGCCGTCGCCGAGGCGGTTGCGGATCTCCGCGCCGAGATAGGCGAGCGTCACCACGACCTGGGTGATGCCGTGTTCCTTGAGCAGGCGGAGGATGTGCTCGAGCACCGGGGTGCCGACCACGGGGACGAGCGGTTTGGGCAGACGGCTGGTCAGAGGACGCAGTCGAGCTCCCTCACCTCCCGCCATGACGACTGCCTTCACGCAGCCACCTCCTCGGCACCGGTCTGTTCGTTCAGATCATATGGCGCACCGGGAAGAATTACGCGCGCGACGTTCCTAGCCCGGCCGGCAGCACCACCCGCTGATGCAGGCACATGAAGCGGAGGCGTTCGAGCAACCCGTCGATGACGATGGGCCAGGCGAAGTCGGCCGCGTCGCGGCGCGCCGCGATGCGGAGACGGTCGGCGAGCGCCGGTTGCTCGACGAGGCCGCGAAGCGCGCTGGAGATCTCGGCCGGATCGTCGGTCTCGACCACGATCGCATTGCCGTAGGGGCGGGCGTACTCCTCGCCTGTCGCCCCGACCATGGCGACGCCGCCCGCGGCCATCGCCTCGAGGCCGACCAGCCCGAAGGGCTCGTGCCCCGAGTTGGCGAGCACCGCGGTCGCTCCCGCGTTGATCTCGGTGATCACCTGGTCGGGAAGAAAGCGGCGCAGGTGGATGATCGGCGCGCCGTCGGTCTCGGTGAGCGCGCGCACGATCCCGCCCGCGTCCTCGACCGGCTCGTGCCAGTCGGTGACGGCAAGCCCGCATTCGGCCGCGAACGCGAGCACCGTCGCGCCGTACGGCTCCATCCCTCCACGCATGAGCATCCGAGCAGGCAGCCCGTCCGAACGCAGGTCGGCAATCGCGGCGACCGCCTGGTTCCAGCGCTTGTCCGGGCTGAAGCGGCCGATCTTGAAGGCGAGCGACGGTGTTCCCGCGGCGGCCCGGATCGCCCGCGCCGCCGAGCCGTCGACCGGGGCGAGTGCGCCCTCGGGGATCCCGTTGGGAATCACCACCGGGTTGACCCCATATGGCCACATGAGGTGCTTCATGTACTTGCTGACCGTGGTGATCGAGGCGACGAAGTCGAGCACCGGCCAGTCGATGGACTCGAAGCCGAAGAGGTTGTTGGCGTTCCAGAGCAGCACCGCGTTCTGGCGCAGACCGAGCGTGTGCAACCGATCGCTCAGGGCCTTGCAGAACCACGACGTGTGCCACTCCTCGCAGAGGACGGCGGTGACCCTCCCCGCTTCCGCCGCCGGGCGGAGGATGCTGTCGATGAGCGCGTCGGGAAGCGTGGCGGTCAGATCTCGAATCTTCGCCAGCTCGCCCTCGTAGACTCCGGTACGGAAGCGATCGCTGATCTGCTGGCACCAACGCACCAGCTGCACCCCCTGGTCGAGCTCGACACCAGGCTTGTCGGGATCGCCCACGAAGACGAGCGTGGTCCGGTATCCGAGCGCCGCGAACGCACGGCAGAGCTCGCGGGCGCGAACTCCAAGGCCGCCCGCCTGGCTGTACTGGTCGGGCCCTTCGAAGGACACCATGACGACGTCGAGCGTTTCAGGGGTGAGCATCGCCACACAGTGTGAGAAATTCGCTAACCGGCCACCGACGCGCGTTCGGCATTCCCACTCGAGCGGACCTCTGCAAACGCCCCCCGGCGGCGTGAAACCGGCCCTGAGAAGTGCCGGCTTCGACGTGCACCCGGTCCCTCATCGGAGCGTCGCTCGCGGCCACGGATGGGGGCCGAAGCCCCCGATCCTGGTCACGAAAGAGGCGAAGGACCGGCTGGCGGGCGCCGGTTTCTCCGCCCGGGGAAAGTGTCGCAAAGGGCCCGAACACCGGCTCCGATGGTGGGACACAGATTCGTAACGGAAGGGGCACGTTGTCACAGACCAAGCAGCTGCGCGGCGTTGCCGCCCATCACCAGTGCCCGCTCCGCGACCGTGAGCTCCGCCTGCGCGAATGCGTCGATATAACGTCGCGCGGGAAGCAGCGGGTGGTCCGACCCGAAGAGCAGCCGATCCGCTCCGCAGAGGTCGATGACCGCGCGATAGGCCGTCGGGGCGAAGAGGAATGGGCCTGCCGCGGTGTCGAACCAGAGGCGGCGGCAGAGGTCGGCGACCTCGGGCATGTGGGCGTAGAACGGCAGCCCCCCGCCGAGATGGGCCCCGACGAGGCGCAGCTCGGGGTGTCGCAGGGCGAATGGGGCGACCCGCTCGGGCGTCGCGGTGCCCTTGCCCGGGTAGTCATGACCCACCGGCTCACTGCAGTGCAGCACCATCGGGATCCCCAGGTCGATGCACGCCTCGGCCACATCGTCGATTTCCGGCGAATCGAGGGCGAATCGCTGCGCGTCTGCGTTGAGCTCGCCGACACCGCGCAGGCCCGCCTCCGCGCAACGCCGCAGCTCGGCGACGGCACCCGGTCGCGCCGCGCTCACGGTCGCGAAGCACGTGAGCCGGTCGGGATGCTCGCGCTGCACGGCGATCAGGTGATCGTTGACCTGCGCGCACAGCGAGGGGTCGGCGAAGGGCCAGCCGAAGCACACCGACCGATCGATCCCGGTCGCATCCATCGTGGCCAGCAGCTCCGCGGCGGTGACGATCGATCGATCGCCTCGATGACATGCGTCGAACCACGGATCCAGATTCGCGAGGCGTCCGCGGTCGTCTCGCATGCTGCCCGGCAGGATGTGGGCGTGGCTGTCGACGATCATCCGAGCCACCGCCCCTGGGCGAAGATCCAGGTACCGGCGCACAGGAGACCCGCGCTCGCCCCGAGCATCGCCGGCCGCGCGCGCGGGAATCGGCGGGTGAGATCCGATACGAGCAGCACGACCGGGAACAGCGCGAGGCTGTAGCGCGGCTGGGAGCGCCAGAACGGCAGCGATGCGGTCATCAACCACGCGATGGTGCAGTACAGAGCCAGCGATCGGGGAATCCGCGACGACATCCACATGCCGGCGCAGAGCGCGAGACCGAGCAGCCCGAACGCCACCTCGCGAGCGAAGATCGAGCGCGTCTCCCCGTTGCCGGCATTGACCATGGTGTCCCACGTCGCCGCGAACCCGGTCCACGGCGGTGTGGGCTGCAACCCGAACGATGCCAGGTGATCGGCGTGCAGGAGAGCCAGAGCATCGCCGATGTGGATCTGCATGTACAGGCCGTAGAGCGCGAGCGGCGCGGCGGCGAGCAGGATCAGGAGCATCTCGGGTCGCGGTCGCCAGCCGGCTTTTCCAAGCTGCTCGATGGCGAGCGCGGGGATCAGGGCGAGCCCGGTGAGCCGGAGGGCACACGCGATCGCCGCGGCCAGGATCGCCTTGCCGGATTGACCGGCGCGCGCGTAGTAGAGGCTGGCAGCGGCTGCGGCGATGAACGTGCTCTCGCTGAAGGGGGCGATGAGAAAGAGTGCCGTGGGCGCAACCGCCAGCAGCCACACCGAGAACGTCGCCGACGCCTGGTCGCGCTCCCCGAGCACGAGCCGGCCGAGGTACCAGAGCGCGATGGTCTCGGCGACCGCGTTGACCAGCCACGACGCGGTGACACCGTCACGCGTGATCACGGTGATCGCTCGTACCAGGAGCGGAAAACCCGGGAGGAACGCATCGCGGTAGTCGAGATGCGTTGGGTAGCCGTTGGCAGCGATCGACAGATAGCTGATCGCGTCCCACGCGGCCAGGTGTTCGCGGATGCCGGTGAGCAACGGTGTCGTCGGGAAATCGATCGCGAGCACGGCGATGAAGACGCCGAGCCAGAGCAGACGCGACGCCACGACCGCGGCCAGCGCGGTGCGCCACGACGGCTCCGTCACCGGTCCCCGCCTCACGCGGGCGGTTCGAGGCCGTCGAGCATCGCCGGGTCACTGCGCAGCCGCCAGAGTTCGCGGAACGCGCGCACCACCACGCGGACGTCGGCGCCGGTGGCACGACCGGTGGTTCGTGGATAGTGGTGCACGCCGACGTTCATGAGCCGGTATCCGCTCCTGCGCGCACGCACCAGCAGCTCGGTGGACACCAGGGCCCCATCAGCGTGCAGTCCCTGACCGACGGCTCGGGGGAACAGCTTGAAGGCGCAGTTCACGTCGCGCACCGTGGGTCCGAATCCAAGCCGCACGAGACCGAAGAAAGCGGTGTGGTAGAGGCGTCGCGCCAGCGTGTCGTTGCGCCGGATGCGGTACCCGCAGATGACACGATCGGGTCCGTACATCGCAAGCAGGCGGGAGATCTCGTTCGGGTCGAATTGACCGTCGCTGTCCATGAGAAACACCGCGTCGCGGGTTGCCGCGTCGAAGCCGGTCCGCAGCGCCGCACCGTAGCCGCGGTTGCGCGGGTGCGACACCACGCGGACGTGCGCGGCAGCGCCGTCGGCGCTCGAGGCGCGAGACGCGGTCGCGTCCTTGCTGCCGTCGTCGACGACGAGAATCTCGAAATCGTCGATGCCGAGACTGGTGAGCGCCTGTGCGGTGCGCATGATCGTCTCGGCGATCACCGCCTCCTCGTTGTAGGCGGGGAGGACGACGCTCACCGACGGATGCGCCCGCGCATGATCCGAATGCACGCCCAATGTCATCCTCGTCCACGGACGTCGTAGATGGTGATGTGGTCGGTGCGCGCGACCACGGGAAGCCCTTGCGTCGCCCACCAGGTGAGACCGACCCGCGAATCGATCGCGCCCGGGTCGTTGATCCGGTTGTCGATCTCGACGTAGCTGATCCCGTACTTGTGCAGCAGGCTGAACACCGGGCATGCTCCCTCGCCGGCTGCACATCCGGTGTACATCGTCTGCACGTCCGAGTAGCGGGTCTCGAAGTTGATGCCGTAGCTCCAGAGCCAGCCGCCGTAGCCCATCACACCGAGGCGACCGGCGGCGGCAAGGACCGGGTCGTTGGGACGGCCGAAGGTGAGGAAGACCGCATCTCTGGGAGTCACGCGGTCGATTGTCGACGCAAGTTGCAGCTCCTGCGTGTTCGCGATCGTGTACGGTCCCGTGATCGCGCTCTGCGGGGGCGTGGAGGGCAGCAGCCGGAGCACGACGAGGAAACCCGTCAGGAGCACCGGCGCCACCAGCACGATCGCCGCCACCCGCGGCCACACTCGCCGCCACCAGCGCGCGGCAAGCGCCCCGATCAGCAGCCCGATGACCAGGTACCAGTACACGAGGAGCTTCGTGTTGTCCCAGTTCCACGACTGGAAGACGACGAGATTGCATGCGGCGAAGATGATCAGCGCGCCGAGGGTGAGCTCGAGCAGCGGCACCGGAAACGCGCCGGTCAGCACGCGCCCCACCTTCCAGCCACCGAGCCGAGCCGCGACCGCGATCGCGATCACGGCGAGGAGGGGGACGGCGATGCCGAGATTGGCGATCCAGAATCCCCACCACCCCGGGGTGCCGAGCATCCCGAGCGATTGGATCGCGCCGGTGAACAGGTTGGCGATCGAGAGGGTCAGCCGCCCGCTCGGGTCGGCGGCGCTGCCCGCGTTGGCAAGCCACCCCGGCTCGAGCCAGGGGTACACGTTGGTGCCATACGGCGTCACCGGCGCGCCGTGCTGCGAGAGCGCCAGTTGCGCGATCCGGACACCGCCGAGCACCACGGCGATGCCGATCAGCGCGAGCCAGTCGCGCCGCCTCCTCCTCCAGAACAGGACGAAGAGCAGGATCGACAATGCGATCAGGGTCTGGACGTGGACGATCGGCAGCAGACCGGTCAGCACGCCCGCCAGCGCGAACGGCTCCCACCCCGATCCGGGCGACGACGCACCGGCGAGCACCAGCAGCAGCACAGAGATCGCGGCCGCGAAGCCGAAGAGCAGCGTGCGTTGCGGCAGCCACCACGCCATGAGCGGCGTGTACCACTGCATGTTGGGAAGCGGTGGCGTGCCGCCGTCGGACGGCAACCCGTCGTAGGCACGCGGCTGCGCGGCGATGGTGCCGGGAAGGTCGTGCAGCGTCCACGCGACGATGGAAACACCCGTGCCCGGATGGGTCACCACGTACTGCAGCGTGCACTGGGTTGCGCTGAACCCATGGCTCGTGCACGCATCGGAAAACACGCCGATGAATCCGAGGCCGCCGCCGATGAAGCAGATCAACACCGCGACCACCCCCGCACCAGTGCCGATCCCGACGCGCCTCCCCAGCGCGACCACGAGCATCCCGATGACCACCATCAGGATTCCGCCCGGGATTGCGAGCGCCAGACCGGGCGCGAGGCCCAGGGTCATCAACGTTGCCGCGTGAAAGTCGGGCAGAAACGGGTAGAGCAACGCCGTGCCGCTGAACAGTGGGTTGACCGGAGGGATGTTGCCGCCCGACGCGAAGCTCGCCGCCGTGGTCAGATGCTGCGACCAGTCCGCCCACACGGTGGGATAGCCGGCTTCGAGCCCGCCCGCGTCGGCGTAGACGGTGTGGGCAAAGATCGCGATGACCACCGCTCCGCCGCCCGCCAGAGCGAGGATCGAGAACCACGGGACGCGCTGGGCCCAGCGATCCCTGGACTCCGCCCATGAGGCGTGCCACGTCGCGCGCGGGTTCACGGTCAGCAGGGACACCGCCAGCGCCGCGAGCAAGGTCAGCGCCGGCCCGGCGAGGACGGTCGCGACGTCCAGGCCCGCGAGCAGGGAGAGCCCATACGTCGCCGCGGCGCCGACCAGGAGTCCGCAGGTGATGCCGATCAGCGCGCGCTCCGCGAGCGTGAGGTGCGTGCGCACGAGCCCGGACATGGCTGCACCGGCCGCGAGCGTCAGCACGGCGTCGACGATGACGAGCAAGGCGGTCACCCGACGTCGACCCAGATCCTCGTCTGCTGGTCGGCCGGGCTCTGCGGCAGGGCAGTCCAGATCGGGTAGAAGAAGATGAAGGCTGCGAGCACGCTGCCGACCAGGGCGTACGCGACCGGTGCCAGCGATATCCGCCTGCCGCCGACGCGCACTCGCACGCCGCGGACCGCGGTCAGCGCATACGCGAGCGCGAGCGCCGCGAAGAGCAGGATTCCGAGCGCGTGGTAGAAGAACAGGACCCGGCGCTCGTTGCCCGGGACCCACATCATCCACGACGCGACGTAGCCGAGAACGATGAATGCCGGCACGAATCGTCGTGAGATCACCGCGGACACGGTGATCAGCGCGGCAAAGACGAACATCCCTCCAAACGCGACGACGAACCAGAACCCCGGAGAGGTTCGGGCGATCTCGTACTGCGACGACGGTTGCTGGTGGAACAACGAGGTGAACTGCGCGGCGGTGTACGAGGTGTTGAAGTTGGTCGGGCTGTGATAGCGGACAGCCGCCTGGTACAGGATGATCATCGCGGCCAGCGAGCCGAGCCCGATGAGCGCGACCAGCAGTCGCCACCAGTTCGGCCCCCGTGTCATCCGCCACACGCAGAAGAGCAGCGCCAGGATGCTGAGCCACCACAGCGCCGGGTTGCCCATGTCGGTGATCTCCGCCACCGGCCCGTTATTGGGCTGAGAGGTTGCGTAGAAGAGGACCGGGTGCTCCATGATCGGCCAGGTCAGCCACAGCGACGAGTACGGGTGGCTGTGACACTCCTCGGCGTGATAACGCAGTGACGCCGCGGTGATCTGGACGATGTTGTCGATGGCCTCGACCGGGTTCGGCACCGGCACCGATCCAACGTGCAGGACCGGGACGTTGAGCGTCTTCGGGGTACCGGGCAGTCCGGGAACCGCGGGGTTGCAGCTCGTGAAGAAGTACACGTCCTGGTGCTGGACGGTCTCGTAGCGCGAGAACGACGCACCGAATATGGCGAGCGCCACCAGGCCGGCGGCGATGTAATGCAGGACCGCGCGCGGGCCAGCGGCATGTCGCCACATGATCGCCTCGGCACGCCCCGGCCCCGCGATGCGGCGCAGCCAGGGAATGAATCCCGCGAGGTATGGGGCAGCCCCGCGGGCGACGATGAGTCCACCGGCCACGATCAGCGGGGCGAGTGCCGTGAGCTTCGCCGCAAACGCGAGGCCGGCGACGCCGGCCATCACGTACAACGTGGCCCGCCACTGCGCACGCGTCCGTGCCTGCCAGTGGAGCAGGAACACGTAATAGAAGAGCGCGACGAAGAAGATCGCGATGATGTCGATGACACCGGTGCGCGATTCGACGAAGGCCAACCCGTCAAAGCAGATGAAGAGCGCGGTGGCGAGCGCGAAGAAACGATCGCGGCGGAGGCGCAGCGCGACCAGGTACATGAGCCCGACGAGCAGGCTGCCGAACAGGGTCGTGCTCAGCCGCCAGGTCCAGCTGTTGAAGCCGAACCACACGATCGGCGGGGCCATCAGCAGCTTGGCCAGCGGCGGCTCCGGATCGAAGTACAACTCGGCGGGTTGGCGCAGATCCTTGGCGGCATCGACCGGGAAGTAGATCTCGTCGAAGACGTAGCCGCAGACGCTCACGTCGATGTGGTTGACCTTGACGCCGGCAACCACCCCGGGCGGTCCAACCGGGACCGGCGTGCACTCGGCGCTCGACCCGCGGGTGGTCGGGTAGCCGACCCCGAGCGCGCTGACGGTCCCCCCGCCGCTCAGGAAGTCCGGGAAGATCGGGCTGGCGACGCGCAGCCCGAACGCCGCCAGCACGAGCGCGATCACGGCGACGACGTCGAAGCGCCCCAGGTCCAGGAACCCCCGAAGCCCGGCGCGGACCAGCGGCATGCCGCCGTCGGTCTCGACTTTGCTAGGCTCTGAGGTCAGCACGTCAGTTGACATCTATTTACAAGAATTGGAGGTTCCTTTACTGCTATCCTGAGAGGCGAGGGGTACAGTCAAGGCCGCAGTTCGCACGCTGCATACATTCGAAACTCATTCCCTTCCTGAAAGGCCGGAGGGTTCCCCCTCCGGTCTTTTTTTGCCCATCGCCGGTCACGCATGACCGGTTCGGCGCTCGTGCGCTCCAGGCGGATCGCTCACGCGAGCGATGCTGACATAGGCGTCAGCCCCGTGGACGTGCCGGCGGTCAGGCCGCTGTCGAGATCCGGGGGGTGCCGCTGGGGGCGATCGCGAGCATCCGGTCGATGGCGCCCCTCGCCGCGGCGGCGATTGCGGGGTCGACGGTCACGCGCGGTCCCGTGACCTCGAGCGAGCGCGCCACCTTCTCGAGTGTGATCTTCTTCATGTAGGGGCACACCGCGGCCTCGGACGCGGCCAGGAACCGCTTGCCCGGAGACTGCTCGCGCATGCGATGGAGGATGCCGACCTCGGTGGCGACGATGAAGGTCGACGCGGGGGAATCGGCCGCGCGCCTGACCATGCCCTCGGTGGAGGTCACCACTGTGGCCGGACCGGCGACGTCGCCGGACGACATTCGATAGAGCGTCGACGACGTGCATCCGCACTCGGGGTGGATGAGCAGTTCGGCATCCGGGTGCTCGCTGCGCATCGCGTCGAGCCGCTCCGGAACGATGCCGGCATGCACGTGGCACTCCCCCATCCAGACGTGCAGCTTGCGCCCGGTGACCCGCTCCAGGTGGGCGCCGAGGAACATGTCGGGGCAGAAGAGGATTTCGCGGTCCAGCGGGATCGATCGAATCACGGCCTCGGCGTTCGAGGAGGTGCAGCAGTAGTCGGACAGGGCCTTGACCTCGGCGCTGGTGTTGACGTAGGAGACGACAACCGCCCCGGGGTGCTGAGCCCGCCACGCGCGGAGCTGATCCGCGTCGATCGTGGCGGCGAGCGAACACCCCGCTTCCAGATCCGGCAGGAGGACGGCTTTCGCGGGCGAGAGGATGGCTGCCGTCTCGGCCATGAAGTGGACGCCACAGAAGACGATCACCGACGCGTCGGTGGCGGCGGCCTGCTGCGACAGTCCGAGCGAGTCGCCGACGAAGTCCGCGATGTCCTGGACCTCGGGGCGCTGGTAGTTGTGCGCCAGGATCACGGCGTTGCGCTCGTGTCGCAACCGCTCGATCCGGTCCAGCAGCCTGGCTCGGCCCTCTGTCGCAACGTCCCGCTCTGCTGTGATCACCCCGCCACCTGTCCCCGCGTTCGACGGGGTTCCGTGGATTTAGGTCAGATTGACCTAAGCAAGTATAGCAGGGTGCGGCGCGACCCCTCGGTGCTGAAGACGCCGGTGCGTCGTCTACCGTTGTGTCGTGACCGTGATCGGCGTCGTGGTCCGGCCGAGAAGCACCTTTGCCGCGCTGGCGGGCTCGCCGCGCGTCGCCCTCGGCTTCGCCGCGGTCGCGGGCAGCGCGATCGTGGCGCTCGGGCTCGGGCTGCTCGCCAACGAGATCGGCGGCGGGGGCGCCGCGGGAACGGTGGCGTCGCTGGTGCTGCCGGTGCTCTTTCTCGTCTACTGGTTCGCCGCCGCGCTGATCATCGATGCCGCGGCGGGACTCTCCGGACGGTCCGGCCGGTGGCGCCGATATCTCGCGGTGAGCGGGTTCACCTTCATCCCCTGGATCGCCTATGGCGTGCTCTCGGTGGCCGAGGCTGCCGCGGGTTCCGGCAGCGTCGCCGAATCGCTGATCGCGTGGTTGACCCTGCCGATGCTTGCCTGGTTCCTCTACCTGACAGCGCTGGCCGTCCACTCGGTGTTCGAGGTGACGCCCTTCGTCGCGGTCGCGCTCGCACTGCTGCCGGACGCGGTCCTGCTCTTCATCCTGATCGCGCTGCTGGTCGCCACAAACGTCTGACGGATTCGCGCCGCCACGGACCGGTGCGGGAGTTCGCGCCTATTCTGTGGCCGTGACTCCCGCACGGCCGCGAGGCGGCGCACCAGCCGTCAGCCTGGTCATCCCAACCCGCAACGAGGCGGACAACATCCGTCCCCTGGTCAGCAGGGTCAGCGCTGCCCTCGGCGCCACCGCGTTCGAGATCTGCTTCGTCGACGACAGCGATGACAGCACCGGAGACCTGCTCCTCGATCTGGCCCAGTCCACCCCCTCGATCCGCTGCCTGATCCGACAGGGAGCCGATCGCAAGGGAGGCCTCAGCACCGCGGTCGTCGCCGGACTGCACATGGCCCGCGGGCAGTACGTGTGCGTCATGGACGCCGATCTGCAGCACCCGCCGGAGCTCATCCCACTGCTGCTCGCCGAGGCCGAGCGAGGCGCCGACCTCGTGGTCGCCAGCCGTTACGCGCCCGGCGGAAGTCATGAGGGCCTGGGCACCCCGGTTCGACGCCTGGTGAGCAGAGCCGCCACGGTGGTGGCCCGGCTGCTGTTCAAGGAGGCGCGCCAGAGCTCCGATCCGCTTTCGGGGTATTTCCTCTGCCGGCGCGCGCTGATCGACGGCATCGAGTTCCGGCCGGTGGGATTCAAGATCCTCCTCGAGCTCCTCGTCTGCGTGCCCGCCCTGCGTGTGGTCGACGTTCCGGTGACCCAGGCGGCCCGTGCCGAGGGGGTGAGCAAGGCAACCGCGCGCCAGGGACTGCTCTACCTGCGCCACCTCCGGTCGCTGTTCTTCGACGTGCCGGGATCGGCGCGGGTGTGGAAGTTCGGGCTGGTCGGGGTCAGCGGCCTGGGCGTGTTCCTACCCGTGCTCGCGATCCTCGCCGGGCTTGTCCGCCTCAACCCGCTCATCGCGTTCGTCCCGGCCTTCGCGCTCAGCGCGGCCTGGAACACCGCGATGAACTGGCGGCTCACCTTCGGGGACCAGCGGCGCGGCGGCCGGGGGCCGCGCCATTACCTCGAGTTCGCACTCTTAAGCGGATGCGTCATGTTCTGCGTCTTCGCCGTGCTCCTCGACATCGGGATGCCGAGCGTGATCGCGGGTCTGGCCGCGGCGCTGGTGGCAATGCTGCTGAACGGCCTCGTCAACCGGGCCCACCTGCACCACACCCCGTCGATGTGGGCGTCGGTCGCCATCGACCACGGCGTGCAGGGCGGGCTCGCGCGCCTCGCCGACGAGGTCGGTGCCGATCGCGCCTACCTGCTTCCGGCGCGGGGCGACGCCTCGTCGGGCCTGCCCGAAGGCCTGCTCAGCCACGTGATCGACCACCGCCGGCCGGTCATGATCACCGAGGCGGCGTCGCATCGAGCCCAGCGGCGATCCAACATCGAGACCGCGTCGCGGCTGCTGCTCCCGGTGGTTCGCGACGACCGGGTCGCGGCGGTGGTCGTGTGCGAGCGCTTCGCGCCCGGTGGTTTCGACGCCGCCGCGCTCGAGACCGCGACCCTGGCGGTGGCCGCGATCGAGCCGCTTCTGACCGCGGCGTCCACCGAACAGCCAGAACGACCTGAGGTGGCTCCGGCGCGTGCCGCCACCGGACCGGTGAGCTAGGCCCCGGGGCACGCGTCCGGAGATCTCAGACGCGAAGTCTCGGAGTCGCGAGCCAGCTCTCCATCTCCACGAGCCAGCGTTCACCGGGCGGCCCCATCCCGGCACCGGGGACGCCGAGCCGTTGCAACAGCGTGCGCCGTCCGCCGAGGCGGACGGTCAGGTGATGCGGCAGGGAGGCCAGGTCCTGGGCAGCCTCGAGTGCGGTGTCCTCGTCATCGGCCAGCCCGTCGATCAGCCCGAGCTCGGCGGCGCGTGTCCCCAGCCACACCTCACCGGTCGTGACCCGCGCGAGCGCCTCGTCGTCGTATCCGCGGGCAGCGCGAACCGCGCCGGTGAAGCGCCGGAAGATGGCGTCGACGAGCTCGCGCTCATGGGCCTGGTCCTCTTCGCTCGGCTCTCGCCAGGGCGCGCCGAGATCCTTGAAGGGGCCGGTCTTGGTGACGACGATCCGAGCGCCGGCGCGGCGCAGCGCATCAACCACAACCGGACGAACGCTGATCACCCCGATCGACCCGACCAGAGCGCTGGGAAACGCGAGCAGCCGCGTCGCCGCGCACGCGAGGAAGTACGCGCCGGAGGCTCCGACACCCTTGATCCAGGCGACCACCGGCTTGCGCTCGGCGAGCCGCCGCACCGCGACGTAGAGCTGCTCGGAGGCGATCGCGGTGCCACCCGGCGAGTCGATCTCGAGGACGACCGCGCGGATCCTCGCGCTGCGGCGGGCATGGCCGATCGCATGGATCAGATCGTCAGTGCGCGCCGCCCCGCCGATCGCGCCCCGGACCTGCACGACGGCGATCCGGCGGCGGTCGGTGATACCGGCGATGCGGTCGGAGAGACCGCGCTCAGAGATCACCCCTGCATGCTAGACGGCCCGACCACATCGCACGCATATCGACCGCGGTGAGCGCTCCGACGGCTGAGAGGCTGCTCACGGTGTGCGCAGGGTGCGCCCGTCCGGCAAACCACTCGTAGGCGGCGAAAGCCACGATCGCCACGAGGATGAGCGTGAGCACGATGCGGATGACCCTCCGGCGGGAGCGGTTCCGGGCCCCTGCCGCTTCGGGCACCATCCACGCTGATCGGTCCCGGTTGGCGTTCGGAAGCGTCCGGGTCTGCCACGCGGGTCCATCCGCAGGCTCCGCGCGCCCGCGCTTCGGCATCCACGGCTTGTCGCGCGGGCGGATGTTCCATCCGGAGCCGCCGGGGCGCACCGGCCCGTCTACGTCCGCGGCCTCCGGGCGCAGGCCGATGGTCGCGGTCGAGAGCCGCTGCGGGGCGACACCGACCGAGGCGGGGACCGCCTCGAACGCCGGCAATTTCGTCGGCGGCCCGTCGTCGGGCGGGGGTGACATCGAGACCGCTTCGAATGGCAGGGATGCCGGGACAGGCTCAGATGGCGGCGCGAGCGGCGAGGTCTTGCGGGTCCGAGGGTCGGGGGCGGTCGATGGGGCGAGCGGCGCGCGGGGAGCGGTCTCGAAGGCGAGATTGGGATCTCCGCGATCACGAGCCGGTTGGTGCGGCGCGGGCGCACGTTCGAAATGCGCCGGGTCATCGACCTTCTTGAATGACGGTGGAGTTCCGCCTCCCTCGGGGCTGTGATCGGTCATCGTCTCCCATCGCGCATCGCGCGCGGCGTAGTAATCGAGATGTCCGCAGCCTATGGCGGCGGTCACCGGCGGCACGGGCGATGTCAGGGCACTGCTGCCGGAGTGTCACGAATGTGTCACGGCGGAGATCGCGGTCCTTCAACGGTAGTCATGGGAGCCGGGGAAACCGGTCTCGGGTGTCACCGGTCCCGGACGGACGATCGGGTCGCCGGCCGGGGTGAGCGCGGTCACCGTCTCGACGAGCACGTTGACGCGGCCGTGCTCGACCTGGAGCCGGCCGTCGACGAGGAGCAGGGGATGACGGCTCACCTCGAGCGTTCGCTGCACCACCGGAGGCCGGAACACCAGGTCGAGGTGGGCGTCCTCGTCGGCCAGGGTGAAGAACCTGAAGCCGCGTGCCGTCGACGGCTGCTGGCGCGTGATCACCAGTCCGGCGACCCGGATCCTCGTGCCGTCCTCGAGGTCGCGCACCTTCACCAGCGGCACACACCCGAGCGCGTCGAGCCGTTCGCGCATGAACGACACCAGGTGGGGGCCGGTGCTCACCTCGGTGAGCGCGTACTCGGTGTTCACCCGGGTGCGCTCGTCCATCTCGGGCAGCGGCGGCGGCGGCGCCGGCAGCGACACCAGCGGCGGGGACGGGTCGGCGCTCGGATCGTGCGGCATGTGCGGCGCATCGCCGAGGCGGTTGCCGGCGATCGCGCCACTGCCCCGAGGGGGACCGGTCACCACCGCCGCGGCGACAACGGACTGATCGGCCGGCGCGATGGTCGCCCTCCGGCGCTTGCGGGGCGGCAGCGACTCCTCGGTCTCCTTCAGCGTCCAGAGCAGTTGGCGGCGTGAGCTCCCGGCGGCCACGGCGTCGAAGGCGCCGATGCGGATGAGGTTCTCCATCGCGACCCGGGGCAGCAGCGTGTGCCTCCAGAAGCCGGCCACCGAGGTGTTGGCCCCGGCGGCAACCGCGTCATCGCACGCGGCGCGTGCCGTCGGTCCCAGCCCGCGCACGTAGGCGAAACCGAGCCGTATCCCGAAGTCCGCAGGCCCGACGGCTTCGACGAGGCAGCGTGCCCGGCTCCTGGTGACGTCAACCGGCAGGACCTTGACGCCATGCCGTTTGGCGTCGTCGACGAGGACCGACGGATGGTAGAAGCCCATCGGTTGCGCATTGAGCAGAGCGCAGGTGTAGTGCGCCGGGTAGGTCATGCGCAGCCACGCCGTTTCATACGCGGTGCGCGCGAACGCCGCGGCGTGCGACTTGCAGAAGCCGAACTCCGCGAAACCGGCGACGCTCTTGAAGATCTGCTGCGCCACCGCATCATCGAGGTCATGCTCGACGCAGCGTCGGATGAAGCCCTCGCGCAGCTCCTCCATCTCCACCCGCGAACGGTGCCGGTTCATCGCACGGCGAAATCGATCCGCTTCACCGGCGGTGTATGCGGCGATCTCCATGACGATGCGCAGGATCTGCTCCTGGTACAGGACGACTCCACATGTTTCCGCCAGAATTGGTTCCAACTTGGGGTGCAGGTAGGTCACCGGCTCGAGGCCCTGGCGGCGGCGGAGGTAGGGATGGACCGCATCGCCCTGGATCGGGCCGGGGCGGATGATCGCCACCTGCACGATCAGATCGTTGAAGCTGCGCGGCTGCGACTGCCACAGCGATTGCTGCTGGGCGCGCAACTCGATCTGGAAGAGCCCGATGGTGTCGACCTTGCAGATCACGTCATAGACGCGCTGGTCGTCGAGGGACAGCGCGTCGAGATCGGGTCGCTGTCCGGTGGTCTGCTCGATGAGGTCGAGGCACTCCGCGATCGCCGACAGCGTGCGCAGCCCGAGCAGATCCATCTTGATGAGCCCGAGGTCCTCGATGTCGTCCTTGTCGAATTGCACGACGACCCGTCCCGGCATGGTCGCCCGTTCCACCGGCACGACGTCGACGAGCGGCTCGCCGGTGACGAGCATGCCGCCGACGTGAATGCTCAGATGCCTTGGGGTTCCCTCGATCCGGCGGAGGATGTCGAGGAACTGCTCCCAGGCGCGGTTGGTCACTGTGCCGCCGTGCGCGGTGCCGACACCTGCGGACACGAGCGTCGACTCGACATCCGCCAGGTACCAGCTGTCGGTGTGCGTGCTGAGCTTGTCGATCACGGTTTCCGGGAAACCCATCGCCGCGCCCACCTGGCGGATCGCCATGCGCGGCCGGAAGGTCACAACGTTGGCGACCATCCCGGTGCGGTCCGCGCCGTACTTCTCGTACACGTACTGGAGCACCTGCTCGCGATGGTCGGTGGAGAAGTCGATGTCGATGTCGGGCGTGCCCTGGTGATCCTCGTGCAGGAATCGCTCGAAGAGCAGGTCGTGCGCGACCGGATCGACACGCGTCACGCCGAGCAGATAGGCGACGATCGAGTCCGCCGCGCTGCCGCGCCCCTGCCCTGGGATGCCGTGCTCGCGGGCGAATCGCATGATGTCCCAGGTGATCAGGAAGAACTCGGCCAGCCGTGTCTTCTCGATGACGTCGAGCTCGCGTTGCAGCCGTGCGGCGACGGC
Organism: Candidatus Dormiibacterota bacterium; assembly: GCA_963799005.1. Classification (GTDB taxonomy): domain Bacteria; phylum Chloroflexota; class Dormibacteria; order Aeolococcales; family Aeolococcaceae; genus Palsa-851. Next base: position 285,642 of record CAWCVK010000001.1, read on the forward strand.
GCGAAGTCATCGGGTGGTACTTGCGCTGCACCGCCTCCTGGCAGAGCCGGTAGAGCACGGAGAACGGCGTCTCCCCACTGGGCACGGGATAGCCCGGGAAGCGCACATCGCTGAAGTCCAGCGACACCTCGCAGGCGGCGGCGATGCGCGCCGCGTTGTCGAACGCCTCGGGGAGGTCGGGGAGCAGCATGCGAAGCTCCGCCTCGCTCTGGAGACGGTGCTCGCTGTTGGGCAGGAGCAGACCGTGCGCCGCCGCCTGGTCGAGGGTCGTGCGGTGACGGATCGCGGTCAGCACGTCGAGCAGTGGCTTGTCGCCGGCGGTGGCGTGGTCGGGGGTGGCGCTCGCCACCAGCAGGATATCCGCGGCGCGGGCGATCGCCGCGCATTCCGCGACCAGCCAGCGATCGGCGGGATGCAGGTGATTGCTCACCAGCATCGCCGTGCGGTCGCGTCCGAAACACTCACGTACTGCCTGCGCATGACGCAGTGCCTCGCGCCGATCCCCATGCACCAGCGCATCAACAACAGCACTCCGCGCACCGCCGATGAGCGCGATGCAATCATCAAGCTCAGTGGGATCAACGTGAGCCGGATCACTGTCCACCAGCAACGTCGTCGAAGGCAATCCCGGCCACCCAGAAGGAAAAGGTCCAGCCGTAGGCCGAAGCGCTGGAGGGCGTTCGGGAGGCGCCACCGTAGGTCGCCGGGATTGCGACTCCCGCGGGCGGGAGACTCCCGGCCCAGGAGATCCGGAGGGGTGACGTCGCGGGGGGACGCCGCCTGTGCGAGTTGATCCGAGCACGGGCGGAGGGGTCCCCGCGACGGCAGGACCCGTCCGGATCGCACTCGTACGCGTGCCTGCACCCATCGCAATCCCGTCGATCAACAACCGCGGCTGACCCTTGACGCCGGCCAGCTGCGCAGCGCTCACCGCTCGGCACAGCTGGCGGTAGCCGGTGCGGCTGCGCGCGAGCAGCCGGAGTCGCGAGCCGCCGGCCAGTTCCAGCTCGGTCCCGATGATCGGATGGATCCCCTGCGCCTGCGCCGCCTGGATCAGCTCGACCGCCCCGTACAGCCCGTTGCGATCACAGATGCCGAGCGCGGAGATCCCCAGCCGGGCAGCGGTCTCGACCATGGTCCGGGGCGAAGCCGCCCCCTCCAGGAAGGAGTAGTGGGAGCGGGCGGCGAGTTCGGCAAACCCGGGCATCGGCACGGCGTGGCGGTTTGACAACTACTACAATTTTGTGTAAGTATTCGTCGGGTCAGCCCGCCGCCGCCAGCAGCACCGGCGGGTGTCGACCTCAAGCCCTCTCCCCTTTCCCGGCCGCCGGTTCCCCTCAACCGGCGGCCACCAGGAAGGGGCGGGAAACGATTCAGTCATAGCGGCGCTCCCGATGCCACGCACCGGTTTCGAGGTCCCGGTAGAGGTCGACGCAATCCCCGTCGTCGAGGAGGCATCGCACGTAGTCGCGACCCACCGGGATCCGCCACCAATCGGTCTCCACCCGCCAGGTGTTCACCACCTCCGCGACCCGTCCCCATCCCGATCCATTACGGATCGCCGCCGGCCGTCCGTCCGCACCGGTGCGCACGTCGACGACGCCGTCGAGCAACTCGGTCACCGTGCCGCCCCCGCCACAACCGGCGCCTCCCACGTGAACCGCCGCTCCGGAAGGTCGCCGGGATCGAGTGCGAGCCTGGGCCGGCGCACCGTCGCAGCCCCGAACCGGCTCCGGAGGCGATCCGCGGTGGCGACCACCGCCTCCCGGGCGCCGTCACCGGGGCGGAGCAGGTCAGCCTGCCGGCCAGCTGACGGGGTCAGCCGGGTCACCCCGACCCGAACCGCGGCGACCGGCGCCTGGGGCCTTGAGCTCACCGAGGAGCCCGAGCGCCGCCATCCAGAGCTCACCTGCGCTGGCCGGCGGTGACGCGGGCACCGCTGAGGCCGAGATCGCCTCAGCCTCCTCGATCTCGAAGACCACGCTCACCTCGGCGGCCGCCAGGGCCTCGGCGGAGAGCCGGCCGCCGAGCGCCGTGGCGCACTGGCGGACGCCTCGAAGCAGGATCTCGAGATTCCCGCTGGCGCCGTCGAGCACGAGCCGCTCGCTCCATGCCCGCTGCGCCGGCACCGGGTGGATCCCCCCGCTGTCCTCGCCACGCGCCAGCCGGTACAACCGCAGTCCATCGGGGCCGAACTGGCGCTGCAGATCGGCCGGACCCAGGCCGGCCACCGCGCCGAGACAGTCGAGCCCGAAAGCCGCGAGCCGGGCGGTGACCGCAGGATCGACGGGCAGCACGTCGAGCGGCAGCGGCGCCAGGAAGACGGCTTCGTCGCCGGTGCGAACCCGGCGGATCCGGTCGGGTTGGCTCGCCCGCGCCGCCAGGCGGGCGACGAATCGCGATCCCGCCACGCCCACGGCGATCTCCACATCGAGCACGCCGCGCAGTCCGCGAGCCAGGGCAGACGCCCAGGCGGCCTCGTCGGGAAATTCGGCGTGACGGCCGGAGAGATCGCCGAACGCCTCCTCGTCACCGGCTTCCACCGTCGGGGAGAGCCGGTGGAGCTCGGCGCAGACGGCGGCGCGCAAGCGTGCGACCCCGGCGGGATCGAGGGGGACGAACACCGCGGCGGGGCAGGATTGCTGCGCCTGGCGGAGCGGTTGCCCCACCCGTACCCCGGCCGCCAGCGCCGCCTTCGAAGCGGCGACGACCGGGAGGCGCAACTCGGGCGCACCACCGAGGATCACCGGCTCGCCGCGCAGCTCGGGGTAGCGGCGGAGCGCCGCCAGCAGCCCGAGATGCGGATGGCGAGCACAGAGAACGCGCACCTCAACCTCGAGCCGCCACGCCGGCCACATCGGGAAGCGGCAGGGCGATCGGCTGCAACCGCGGCACGACGACACTGGGCAGCCCGACCACCTCGGCGGTGGCGTACGGGCGGGGATAGCGGAGCAGCACGGTGGCCTCGGCACCGGGCGCACCGAGCTTGCTCTTGGCGGTGGTGAGCCGCACCCGCAGCCCTGCCACATCGCCATTGGCGCGCTGCCAGCCCGCAGCCGTGCAGACGAGCGTGAGCGAGGAGGCGTGGCGAAGCGGCGCCGCCACCGGAGCCGGAGTGGCGATGACGCAGATCGCGCCGCGCTTGGCAACCGCTTCGGCGAGCGCCGCAAGCGCGTGCTCCCAGAGCGACGGCCGGGACTGTTCCCCGCCGAGCGCCACTCCCACCCACGGCATGCCCGCGGTCACCAGGGCGCGCGCCATGACCAGTCCCCGCTCCCACCTTGCGGGGCCGGGGGTGATCACCAGGCAGGCGTCGAGATCAGCACCGAGGTCGGCGAGAAAGCCGGGGTCGAGCGTGCCCGCAAGATCCACGTAGCCGGTGTCGTGCGAGCGGCTGGCCAGCGCGACCAGCGACTGCAGCAGGGTCAGCCGGCCCGAGGGCCCGCGTCCGGCTGCGGCGAGCAGGGTGACCCGGCCGTGGGGCAATCCGCCCGGGGTGAGCACATCGTCGAGGACCGGCACCGCGGTGGACCACGCGCCCGCCTCCTCCGGCGTTCCGCCACGGCGAAGTGCCTGAGGACCGTAGCGGGATCGAAGTGTCGCCAGGGCGGCGGACAGGGAATCGGACATCGCTCCTCACTGGAAAAGGCCGCCGCCTACTGGGACGGAAAGCAGGAGCGCCGAGGCGGAACGTCAGTGTAGCGAACAGATGTTCGATTCGCAAGCGCTGGAGCAGGTGGCGAGCACTGCGAGTGCTCGCCACCCATCACTCCCTTCCGCGCTCAGCCGCGCAAGCGATCAGCCTCGGCTCCGGGCGCGACGCCGCCGGTTTGCAGCGACGAGCTCGCATGCACCGTGGCAGTCGTCGTCTGGGGGCCGGAGAAGTCGAACAAGGACATCAGATCGCCAATCGCCGGGCCGTTTCCAGGCACATAACCGCCGTCGGTCGAGTTCGCCGGATTGGGCAGGTTGTCCCAGCTGCGATTGCTCAACGTGGCCAGGTGCCAGTTCGCCTCGATGAACTTGACGATGGAGGCATGGTCCTCGTAGGTGTGATCCACGAACCCCGGCTTGGTGAAGGGCGAGATCACAATCAGTGGGACGCGCGGACCATCGCCGAAGAAGCTGATCGGCTGGATGTATCCGGAGTTGTAGTACCCGCCGGTCTCGTCCATGGTGACGACGATCGCGGTGTTCTTCCACAGCGATTTCTGGTTCTGGACCTCGGTCACCGCATGAGCCACGAAGCTCTCGAAAGCGGCGAGCGTTGAGTAGCCGGGATGGCCGTCGTCATCACCGGGCTTGAGGAACGTCACCGCCGGAAGATTGCCACTCGCCACCGCAGCGTCGAAGGCGCTGCTGTCGTGCTGGATGTTGACCCGCTTCGCGGGATTGGTCATCACCGACGACGCGTACTGGAAGGGATCGCAGATCCCGCAGTAGCCGCTCGTCGGAGTCCCGTTGTTGTAGCCCTCACCGTAGTAGCCCCAGGTGATACCGGCTGCCTGCAACTCATCCGCGATGGTTGGGAATCTCTGCGGCGGCACCGTGAATGGGGTGGTGTTGAGGGTGCCGTCAACGTTGTACCCGGGGTTGTAGTTGTTGAGCAGGTAGTAGGCGCCCGACTGGCAATCGCCGTTGCGAAACGCCGGGTAGGCGAGGTGCGAGAGGTACGATCGGATCGCTCCCACGCCCGGCTGGCTGCGGTCAGAGCAGTTCGAGTAGGTCCCACCCGCGTAGCCGTCCTGAGTGAAGTTGTCGTTGGTTCCGGGCTTCGGGTTGGGGTTCTCGATCTGGTTCGCCGGGGGCACCGTCGGCTTGCCCGCCGTGTCCTGATAGAACGCGGCGTCGGCGGTCCCGATGGCGATGTGGTTGGCTCCGGTGCCGCCCATCACCGCCTGGTGATAGTTGTCGGAAATTGCGTAGTGGTCGGCGAGGAACCGGAGGATCGGCGCGTCACCGGCGGCCATGTTGTAGTAGCCCATCTGCAGCCCACCTTGCAAGATCGGCGCCGGCGGCACTGCGCCGTTGTCGTCCCCGGCGGTGTTCGCCGTCCAGACCTGGAGCTGCTGGCTGCCCTCGTTGACTTGCTGCCACATCTGGTAGAAACGGTGGATCGGGTCGCCCACGTAGGCGCCGTAGAACTCACACCCGCCACCGTAGACGTTGTGGTTGTCGTCGTACGGGACGTACTTCGTGATCTGGTACGGACCGTTCGCAAGGTTGGTCGGGAACCTCGAGTCCGCGACACCGGGGGCAAGGCCGTCGCACGCGGTCGACACGTAGGTCGTGTTCGGTTGCGGCAGCGTCGCGTAGGTACCGGTCTTCTTCGGCGTCAGGCGGTACACCTTGGTGTCCGAGGCGGTCGCCTGCACTGCGACACCCGCATTCGGTCCAAGGCCACCGCTCGCGGTGACGATACCCTCGGAGAGCAGGTTGCGGACCGACGAGCCGGTCGGCGATTTGTAGGTGGCGAAGACGTTGTCGAAGCTGTGGTTCTCACCGATGATCACGATGAGATGCTTGATCGGGGTCGCGGTTGCTGCGGCCGATGCGGCCGCAGCGTGTTGCGCGGCGCCGCTCACCAGTTGCGTGGCGACGACTGCAGCGGCTGCGACACCCGTTGCCGCGTATCGAAGCGGTCGAATCACATGTGGTCCCTCCGCGCCGAGACGGTCCGGTGGCTCCCGGCATGCCACTCCGGTCCGAGGGCCGGCCTCGGACTCAGTGTGTCGACGCGTACCCCAAGAAATCGCTAAGAACTGGCAAACGACCCGTTACCTTCCCCGTACGAGCGAGTGATGCCTGCTCGAAACCGGGGCGACGCACACCGCGCATCCCAGCGAAGAGAACTTCAGCTGTGCGCCGTGGCCAGTGGCATCGAGGCGTCCCTCGCGAGCAGACGTTCGACTCGATCCAGCCAGGGACGCGCACCCAGTTGCTCGAACAGCGCACGCGACTCGAGGCCGAACGCCGCCGCATCCTCCTGGCGGCCCTCCCCCTCGAGCCATTCAGCGAACTCGAGCAACACCACGCCCAGATCGAAAGGCATCCCGAGATCGCGAAACTGCGCGATCGCCGCCGTGAAACCCGCCTCGACCGAATCAGGGTCACCACGGAGCGCACTCAGCGCGCGCCCCAAGACGTGCGATCTGACCGCGCAGCGACGGCGTGACCAGCCCGGGACTCGCCTGCCGCACCAATGCCAGCATCGCATCGGCGGCTTCGAGGTCGCCGAGTTCGAATGCGGCCTCGACGCCATGCGCAATCGCTGCTTTGACACCGATATTGGTCAATCCGAGGACGGGAACCAGAGCGAGGAGCTGCGTTGCCACGGAAAGAGCTTCGGCATGCTTGCCCTCGGCGTTGAGCAACTCGACCTCCACGCACCCCACGTGGGCTCGGATCTCGTCGTTGTGCTCATCGGTCCACGCCTTTGCCATGTCGAAGACCTGGCGGGCGGTTTCCAGATCGCCCCGGCGGACGTGGATCAGGACCAACTCGATCACGCGAGTGGCCGCCCACGGCATCGCCTCGAGCTCCTCGGCGGCTCGAGCCTCCTCCACGAAAGCGAGCGACTCATCCCAGCGGCCCAGCGCGACGAGCGGAGCGGCGTGTCCGAGGAGCGCCGTGAGCTCGCTGGCCCGGTCGCCCTTCCGACGCGCCATGTCGAGCATGGGCGCGATGAGCTCGACCTCCTCGGCGTAGCGGTCTTCAGATTCGAGCGTCACGGCCAGGTTGTTCCAGGCGCGAAACACGGCAATCGTGAAGTCGCCTTCGATCGCGACCTCGAGCGCCCGCCGAAGCAAGGTCACCGCCTCATCGAGCCGCCCCTCTCGCAGGACCGACACCGCCCGGCTGCTCAACGCCTGGGAGTACACCTCGTCGAGTTCCAGTTGCTGCGCGAGGCGAAGCGCCTCTTCGAGCACCGGGTCGGCCTCCGGATCGCCGGCGAGCGCCAGGAATCGTCCGAACTGACCCGTGACCACGGCAAACGCAGCATCGCGCTCACCACCGGCGAGCACCTGGTGAGCGTGTCGTGCACTCTCGATCGCTTGATCGAAATGGCCCTGCTGGAACGCGATCTCGGCCAGGGCTGCCTCGGCTCGCGCCGCCAGGCGAGTCTGGTCAGACGTCTCGAAAGAGCCGCTTCGCCTCGGTGACGAGCTCGGCCGCGTGCTCCACGATGGCCACTGCAGGATCGCCATGGCCCCGGCGCGCTCCAACAGCGTCGCGCGTTCAACTCGGCGGATCGGTGAGCTGGGCAGCGCGCTCGAAGTAGGCGCGCGCTTCCGCCGGTGCGGCGAGCGATGCGGGCTCGCTCGCCGGCGCGGATCAGCATCCCGCGGGCAAGATCGCGGATCTGCGGTGCGTCCTCGGCATCGGGCGCCAGTCGATGGGCCTCGAGGAAGTGCGACGCCACCACCTCGACGACCTCTCCCTCCTCCGATCCCCATGCCAGCTGAAGGAAGGAGGCAACGCTGAGGTGCATCGCTTTGCGGTCCTTCTTGGCGAGCGTTTCGTACGCGACGGTTCGCACCAGGTCCTGCAGGAACGCGTACTGACCCCGCTCCGGCGAACGGGGATCGGCCTGCACGGTCAGGACCTCCTTGGCCACGAGTGCCGCAAGGACCGGCTCGATCTCGCGCTCCGGAAGGCCGGACACCGCCGCCAGCGCTGCCGGCGTGCACGTCTTGCCGAGCACCGAGGCCTCCTGGATCAGCCGCCGCTCGGTCGCGGTCAAGCCGTCGAGCCGAGCCGCGATCAGGGCGTGGAGGGTCTCAGGGACTTCGAGATCCTCGATGGGACCGGTCGGGCGGTACACCGAGCCTTCCTGGACGAGCAGCTTGCGGTCCAGCAGCATGCGAACGGTCTCAACCGCATACAGCGGCACTCCCTCTGCCCTGTCGAGGATCTTCGCCATGAGCTCCGCGGGCAATCCGGGCACGAGGCCGGTCAACAGCAGTTGCATCGCCCGTGCGGAGCAGCGGCTCGAGGGAGATCGAGGTCGCGTTGCGCTTCGGGCCTGCGCGCGGTGTCGTGTCCGGGGCGGGCCAGCGTCATCACGAAGATCGGAAACGCGCGCGACCAATTCAGGAGATAGTCGATGAACTCCAGCAATGACGGGTCGGCCCACTGCAGGTCTTCGAACACCATGACCACCGGGTCGCTGGCGGCAAGCCGCTCGAAGAAGAGAGCGCCATCCGGCGAACAGGTCCGACTTGTCGGATGCGCTCCGCTCCTCGAGGCCGAGCAGGTGCGCAAGCCGCGGCTCGACGAACTTCCTGTCGGTCGTGTCCGGAACCGTGTTGCTCGACGGTCTCGTGGAGCTTGTTCATCGCGGAGGCTCGCTCTTCACCCTCGATGATGCCCGCGCGTCCGCGCACCATCTCGGCAAGCGCCCAGTAGGTCACGCCCTCTCCGTACGAGAGGCAGCGGCCGCGGTGCCAGCGAAAGACGCGCTGGAGGCCGTCCATGTACTTGAAGAACTCCCAGCTCAACCTGGACTTGCCGATGCCGGCGATCCCCGTCACCTGCACGAGATGCGCCTTGCCGTCGTCGGCGCTGGCGAGGAAGATGATCCTTGACGAGCTTGAGCTCGCGGTCGCGCCCGACGAAGGGCGGCTCGAGACCCTCCGGCTTCATCAGTCCGCCGACGCCGGCCACGACCCGGTAAGCCTCCCAGAGCTGCACCGGTTCGGCTTTGCCCTTCAACGTATGCACGCCGGCGTCTCGATACGCGATCGCCGCGTCGGTCGCGCGCTTGGTTGCTTCGCCGACGAAGACGCTGCCGGGTTCGGCCGCGGATTGGATGCGCGACGCGGTGTTGACGAGGTCCCCCGCCACCATCCCCTGTCCGCTGGCGCCCACGTTGACCGTCGCCTCGCCGGTGAGGACGCCGGCCCGCGCCCGAAGCTCGGGTGCGCCGGTCTCGGCGCCGAGCTGGGTCACCGCGTCGACAACCTCGAGCGCGGCGCGGACGGCGCGCTCCGCATCATCCTCCTTCGCCACCGGGCGTTCCCCACACGGCCATGACCGCATCGCCGATGAACTTCTCCACCACCCCGCCGTAGCGTCCGATCACTGTCTGGCAGGCGTCGAAATACCGGGTCAGCAGGTCGCGCACATCCTCGGAGTCACGCGCCTCGGACAGGGTGGTGAAGCCGACCAGGTCGGCGAAGAGCACCGACACGTGGCGGCGCTCGGTGTGCGTAGCGCCGGCTGCGGGCAGCGGTGCTGCCGGTGAGGCTCACACCGTCGGGTCGTGACCCGGTGCCTGCGGCACGCACCGGCTGCGACAGCGAGTGGCGCACCGCAGTCGCCGCAGAACCGCGCCCGCGCCGAGTTGGCAGCTCCACACGCGGGACACGCGACGGCCAGCGGCGCTCCGCAATCGCCGCAGAACCGACGCCCAATCTCGTTTTCCCCGCCACAGCTGGCGCAGTTCACCGGCGGCTCCTCTCTTGGTATCTCTGGGCGCGAAGCCTACGACTTACCCGCGATCTCCGCTACCCGGGCACCAGGGGTCGGTCTCGAGGCCCCGCTTGCGAGGGCAGGCGAGAACTGCCCGGCGACGGCCATACTCCGAGAATCATCCATGCCTGAGATGCTTGCCAGCTACATCGCCGGGGAGTGGTACGCGGCCTCTGACGACGGCATGGTGGTGGTCGACGCGGCAACGGGCGACCCGGTCGCGCGGGTCTCGACCACCGGGCCTCGACACCCGAGCGGCTGGTCGATCACGCACGACATGTCGGTGGTCCGGCACTGCGCCGCCTGACGTTTCAGGAGCGTGCGGCCGCGCTGAAGGAGCTGGCGACGTTCCTCGACGCCAACAAGGCCGGATACCACGAGTTGTCGCTGGCGACCGGCGCGACCCGGCGTGACTCGACCGGCGACATCGACGGCGGGATCGGCACGATGTTCGCCTTCAGCCAGCCGTGCCCGGCGCGAGATGCCGGATGGCTATCTCCTCGTCGACGGCGACGTCGAATCGATCGGCAAGGGCGGTACCTTCGTCGGACGCCACGTGTACACGTCGCTGCCCGGCGTCGCGCTGCAGGTGAATGCATTCAACTTCCCGGTGTGGGGCATGCTCGAGAAGCTCGCGCCGGCTGTCCTTGCCGGCGTGCCGACCATCGTCAAACCGGCAACCCAGACCGCGTATCTCACCGCCGCGGTGATGCGCGACATCATCGCGTCGGGCGCGCTTCCTGCAGGCGCTGTGCAGTTCGTGTGCGGCAGGGCAGGCGACCTCCTCGATCATCTCGGCGGTGAGGATGTGATCGCGTTCACGGGGAGTGCGAGCACCGCCGCCGCGCTGCGTGGCAACGACGCCGTGACCGCGAGTCGCTCGGCGCGATTCAACGCGGAGACCAACTCGCTCAACGGCTCCGATCCTCGGTCCGGACGCCGTGGCGGGAACGCAGGAATTCGACCTCTACATCAAGGAGGTCGCGCGCGAGATCACCACCAAGGCAGGGCAGCGATGCACCTGCATCCGTCGGGCGATGGTTCATGAGTCGATGGTCGACGATGTGATCGCCGGGATGCGCGCGAGGCTCGGCAAGGTGGTCGTCGGCAATCCGCGCAACGAGGCGGTGACCATGGGCGCGCTGGTCAGCCTGCAGCAGCGCGACGAGGTGCGCGCCGCTGTGGCCGTGCTTGGGCGCGCCGACCGAGATCGTGTACGGCGACCCCATGTCGGTCGACCCGGTCGACGCTGACCCGGAGCGCGGCGCGTTCATGGCGCCGGTGGTACTGCTTGCCACTGGCAGACCGCCCCGAACCGCACGAGGTCGAGGCGTTCGGTCCGGTGACAACGCTCATCCCCTACGGCGCACCCGAGCCGAAGCCGGTGCGCTGACGGCACGAGGCGGTGGCAGCCTCGTCGGCTCGATCGTCTCCTACGACAGCTGACTTCGTCCGCGACGTGGTCGACGAGCATGGCGCCCGCATCACGGCCGTCTGCTCGTCCTCGACCGCGACTGCGCTGGCGAATCGACCGGTCACGGCACGCCGATGCCGCAACTGGTTCATGGCGGTCCCGGCCGCGCCGGCGGTGGCGAGGAGCTCGGCGGCATGCGCGCCGTCAAGCACTTCATGCAGCGGACTGCGCTGCAGGGCTCGCCGGCGGTGATCGCGGCACTCGCCGGCGGTTCGTGACCCGGGGCACGTGCGAAGGCCCTGCCCGTAAACTCGCGGGCGAACGACTCAGCCCGGCGAGGAGGAACTGCGTGCGCGTTGCGGTGACCGGTGGTACCGGCTTCGTCGGCATCCACACCGTCCGTGCGCTCAAGGACGCCGGGCACGAGGTGGTCATCGTGGCTCGCGGAACCAAGCGCCGCCCCAAGGGCGAGCGGGTCACGTTCGTTCAGGCAGATCTGACCAGCGCGCCCAAGCTGGCCGACGCCTTCGCCGGGTGCGACGCGGTGGTGCACCTGGTGGCCGTCATCCAGGAGCGAGGCCGTCAGACGTTCGACCGGGTGAACCGCGAGGGCACTGAGCGGGTCATCGAGGCTGCGAAACAGGCCAAGGTCGGCCACCTCCTCCATCAGACGTGCGCTCGGCGCCGACCCGGATCCGCGGTACCCCTACCTGCTCAGCAAGTGGGCCGGCGAGCAGGCCGTCCGCGCCGAGCGGCGTCCCTCACACTGTGCTCCGCCCGGGGCTCATCTTCGGCCCCGGCGACGGCTTCTTCACGCTGCTGACCCGGATGATGCGGCTGACCCCCGTGATCCCGATCGCCGGAGACGGCAGGACCCTCTTCCAGCCGATCTCGGTGGGCGACGTCATCCGATGCATCGTCCTCGCGCTGGAGCGCGGCCCGGCTATGCGGGTCTACGAGATCGGCGGCCCGGATCAGATGAGCTACGAGGACATCGTCCGCACCATCAAGACCGCGCTGGGCATGCACCGCAAGATCGTCCACGTCCCGGTGCCGATGATGGTGCCGCCCGCGTTCATCATGGAAAAAGTCCTGCGTCACCCACCCGTCACCCGGGACGAGTTGCGGATGCTCGGCCGCAACAACATCACGCGGGTCAACTCGGTTCGCGTCGGCTTCGGCTTCGACGCCGAGAGCTTCGCCGACAACTGCGACTACCTCCAGGACTACTGATTCATGAGCATCGACGACCGCCTCGCCGAGCTCGCGCATCGACATTCCGGCGGGCTCGGCCCCGGTTGCCAATTACGTCACCGCGCGGCGGACGGGCAACCTGCTCTTCCTCTCCGGTCACCTTGGCAAGCGCGACGGCGCGGTGGTCACGGGGCGGGTGGGCGACGACGTCGACACCGACACCGCGTACGACCTGGCACGCCGCGCCGCCATCGACCTCCTGGGGACGGCGCGCGCGGCGCTCGGCACGCTCGACGACGTTGCCGTCGTCAAGCTCGTCGGCTTCGTGCACAGCGCGTCCACCTTCACTGAGCAGCCGGCGGTCGTCAACGGCGCATCCGACCTGCTGGTCGCGGTGTTCGGACCCGAGCGTGGCCGCCACGCCCGGAGCGCCATCGGGGTTGCGCAGCTGCCGCTCGGCGCGGCGGTCGAGCTCGAGGCGATCTTCGAGGTGATCGGCGCACCGGCGTAGGGCCGAACCGGTAGGCTCTGCGCGTGCGACCGTACATGCAACTCGGCGACGTGCCCCGCAAGCGGCACATGCGCTTCGGGGATGACGGGCGGCTGGCGTACGAGGAGCTCTTCGGGCGTGAAGGCTTCAGCGGACCCTCGTCGCTCCTCTATCACCGAGGGATGCCCGAGGGTGCGCAGGACGTCAGCGAAGGCCCTGCCGACCTGATGACCCCCGAGCACGAGCAGGTGCACACGAACGCGCACCTCAAGGGGTTCGACCTCCCCTCGCAGGGCGACGTGATCACCGGGCGACGCTGGCTGCTCGTCAACGACGACATTCACATCGGGCTGGTCGCCCCGGTGAGCGCGCAGCAGGTGCTCTACGTGAACGGCTCGGCGGACGAGGTGCTCTTCGTGCACGCCGGCAGCGGCGCACTGCACAGTCAGTTCGGCCACCTCGCGTTCAAACGCCACGACTACATCGTGATTCCGCGCGGCACGATCTACCGTGTCGACTTCGACGACCTTGCCGGTGTGCGCATCCTCTGCATGGAGGTGACCGGGTTGGTCGACGTCCCGGATCGCTACCGCGCGCGCAACGGCCAGCTCACCGAGTTCGCGCCTTACAGCGAGCGGGATTTTCACGCGACCCGACTCACTCGAGACCGGCAACGAGGGGCCGGCCGAGATCTGGCTCAAGCGTTCCAATCATGTGAGCCGCTACGTGCTCGACCACCATCCCTTCGACGTCATCGGATGGGACGGGACCATCTACCCGGTGACCTTCAACATCCACGACTTCGAACCACGTGCCGGCCGCTTTCACGTCCCGCCACCGATCCACCAGACCTTTCAGGCGCACAACCTCGTGATCTGCTCGTTCGTGCCCCGCAAGCTCGACTGGGACCCCGAGGCGATCCATCTCCCCTATCACCACAGCAACCTCGACTCGGACGAGGTGCTGTATTACGTCGAGGGGAATTACGCGGCGCGGCGCGGCATCAGCCAGGGTTCGTTCACCCATCACGTCGGCGGGCTGCCCCATGGGCCCCAACCGGGAGCGCTCGAGGCGTCGCTCGACCGCCCCCGCGAGACCGACGAGCTCGCGGTGATGGTCGACACATTCCGGCCGCTGCACCGCACCGCGATCGCGCGACAGATCTTCGACCGCGACTACCCGTTCAGCTGGCACACCGGCGGTGTGTCCGGGACCACCAGCATCGCGTGAGCCGATCGCCATTCCTGAGACATTTCGCGCTGGTCGCGCGCGCAACTTCAGGACGGAGGATGGATCCGGCGCATGTTCATGGAGGGAGAGCGGCTACGCGCCGAATTCGGCGAGGAATCCGTCGCCGATCTCTCCATCGGTCAACCTCTGGAAGCGCCGGAGGCGGTGGTGGAGGCATTCGCCGCCGCGAAGTCGCGAGCGTTTCGTCGGGCGGTTCGGCTACATGCCGAATCTCGGCTATCCGGACGTTCGCGAACGCGCCGCCGAGGACGTCGACTTCCCCGGGATCAGCAGCAAGTCGGTGGCGATGACCCCAGGAGCGGCCGCCGCGATCGCCATCGCGATTCGCACGTTTGTCGATCCCGGTGACGACGTGATCGGCGTCGCGCCGTACTTTCCGGAGTTCCGCCTGTACTGCGAAACCGCGTCGGCACGATTCGTCCCGGTGCCGGCGGGGCCGGACCTGCGCCTCGATCTCGACGGCATCAGCGCCGCGCTCTCGGCGCACACCGCCGCGGTGCTCGTGAACTCGCCCTGCAACCCGAGCGGCCACGTGCTCGACGGCGGCGAACTCTCGGGGCTCGCCGCGGTGCTCGAGGCGCACAACAACAGGCACGACCGCAAGGTGCTCTTGATCATCGACGAGGTGTACCGGCGGCTGACCTACCCCCCACACCAGCGCGTCGAGCCGTTCGGGGTCTACGAGCACACCGTGCTCGCCCGATCCTTCTCGAAGGACCTCGGCGTCGCCGGGGAGCGCATCGGCTACCTCGTGTTGCACCCATCGCTCGTCAACGCCGAAACCCACCGCGGGCTCGCGCAGGCGCTGCGCGCACTCGGTTTCGTCAACGCGCCGGCGACCGCGCAACGTGCGCTCCTCCACCTCAACTCATGGGAGATCAACGCCATCCCGTATCGCGAGCGTCGCGACATGGTCATGGATCGCGTCCGAGCGGACGATCTCGAGGCGATCGAACCCCAGGGCGGCCTCTACCTCTGGCTGCGCAGCCCGTGGCCGGATACGCTCCGGCTCATCGATGCGCTCACCGAGCGTCGGGTGCTGCTGACGCCGGGGATCGCATTCGGCGTCCCGTCGCACCTGCGGCTGTGCTTCAGCGCACCGCGGAGGAAGCTGGAGATGGCGATGACCGTGCTCGGCGACCTCGGCGCGGAGCCGCTCTCCGCCTGATCCCCGAACGCGGGCCGCATTAATCCTGCTGCAGCCGCCGATGCCACGCGGGTCCGTCTGCAATCCCCGGCCTGGCGGGAAGGGGGGGATTCGAACCCCCGGAGGGACTTAAGATCCCTCACCCGCTTAGCAGGCGGGCGCTTTCAGCCTCTCAGCCACCTCCCCAGGCCGCGGTCAGTATATGTCGTGTCCATCGCGCGAGCATCTGAAATGCGGCGCCTCGTAGAGTGATGGCGTGGCGGATGCACAGAGCGGGACGGCGGGGATCGTCGCCCTGGGGTTGGAAGTGGGCGGTCTGCCGCTTGCCGCCTTCATTCCACGTCGACGGCGTCGATGCGCTGGGTGACGTTCACAGAGTCGAAGGACTCTCCCGAGCGCACCGGCATGCTGGTCAACGGGCGGATCCATGCGTGCGGTCCTGGGATCACCTTGCTCAGCCTCATCGGTGACGACGGCACGCTGCTCGCCGCCGAAGGTGATGCGCTGCACCGAGATCCGCACGACGTGTTCGAGCTCGACGCCGTGCAGGCACGCGCGCCGATTCCCAACCCGCCGACCGTTCGCGACTTCTACGCGTTCGAACAGCACGTGCGCACCGCGCGACAGCGGCGCGGCCTCGAGATGGACCCCGACTGGTACGAACTGCCGGTCTTCTACTTCAGCAATCCCTACGCGGTGGGTGGCCCCGACGTCGACGTCGCGATTCCGCCGGGGTGCGCGGAGATGGACTACGAGCTGGAGGTCGCCGCCGTTGTGGGGATGGGCGGCGCCGACCTCGATCCCGACAACGCGCAGCGCGGCATCGCCGGCTACTGCGTGATGAACGACTGGAGCGCCCGCGACATCCAGCGACGCGAGATGAAGCTGAGCATGGGGCCGGTGAAAGGCAAGGACTTCGCGACCTCGATCGGACCCGTGTTCGTTACCCCCGATGAGCTCGAGGACAAGCGACGCGACAAGAGCTATGACCTCGAGATGACCGCAGCCGTGAACGGGGTCGAGTACTCGCGCGCGTCCCTGGCCGACATCTTCTGGAGCTTCGGCGAGATGATCGCCTACGCATCGCGCGGCACGCGCGTCGAGCCGGGAGACGTGATCGGTTCGGGCACCTGCGGAACCGGTTGTATCCTCGAGCTGTCCCTGGTGCACGGGAGCGATCGGTACCCGTGGTTGCAGCCGGGTGACGTCGTCGAGCTCAGCGTCGAGGGGCTCGGGAAGCTTCGCAATCGGGTGGTTGCGGGTGCGGCGTTGCGGCCGCTGCGATGAGCACCGGCGCCGCCTACCAGAGGCGCCTCGACGCCGTCGAAGCCCGGCTCGCAGCCGCAGCGGCGACCGAGCCGCCGACAGGGGCGCTCACCGGTGCTGACCCAGACAGCGGCGAGCGATGGGACCGCGGCCAGGTCTGGTCGCATCTGGCCGAGTTCATCCCGTACTGGATCGTCCAGGCGGGACCGGTGCTCCGCGGTGCGGGGTCAGGTGCGCCGGTGCCCTTCGGGCGGACCAAGGGCGACCCGGAGCGCATCGGAGCAATCGAGCGCGATCGGCGCGAGCCGGTCTCGGTGCTCTGGGCGGGCGCCCGTGCCGACATCGCCGGCCTCCGCAGCTTCCTCGGCGCCGTGCGGCCCGACCAGTGGGAACTGCGCGGACTCCACCCGACACGCGGGGAGATGACCGTCGACGAGTTGGTGGAGATGTTCCTGGTCGGCCACCTCGAGGAGCATGCCGATCAGCTCGAGGGGATGCACTCACCCAGGGCCTAGCGGTGCTTGTGCCGTCGGTGCCGCCGAGGCGGGGCTGCCGGAACGACGCTCGGCTCGGCTGACGGGGGTGGCGCGTCGACAAGCCCCGCCGCCTCGAGCGCGCCGGGCTCGTCCATCCAGCTTCGGGCCTGAACCCGCCGCTGGCGGAAGAGACGTGTCAGCCGGCGGTCAGCGTCCCTGCGGAACTCTTCCGCTTCGGAGATAGTGAAGCTAGGGAGATAGGGGGCCTCGTCGGCGCCCGGGCCGGTCGGCCCGAGTCCATCCGGATAGGGGCGGTTGGTTCCAATTGCAGGGCCCCGGTTCGATTCGCCTCTCAGGCCGTACCAGAAGACCAACGCCAGGAACACAAGGATGCATCCGACGAAGATGAGAAGCCCGAGCACAACAGCCATGGTCGCCTTCCTTGGCTGGCTCGTCAACGAAAGGCATGCGCTCCAAGGCTCTCTCGGCGACAGAGCAGCCGCTTAAACTGGCCTGAGCCACGCGGAGGGATGCCGGAGCGGTTGAACGGAGCGGTCTTGAAAACCGCAGGGGCCGCCAAGCCCCCGGGGGTTCGAATCCCTCTCCCTCCGCCAAATCCCCTTTGCGGTACAGGGCGCTGGTTACGAAGGTCGGCTGTCGACCATGCCACCGATGGTGTCGTCGTTCGCGAACGGATCCGCACAATAGTCAGAGGCCAAGACCTGCGTTTGCGAAACGTCGTAACTGCTGGGAGTGGGGCCGCCGTTCTGATGAATCATGTAGATGATGGTGCCCTGCTGGTCAGCGTTATCCATAGAGACCCAGACCGAGCAGGGTGTCGCTAAGCCGAGCGTGCTCGCACACCCGCTGGAGAGCATTGCGATGGCTCCCGCTCCAAGCAGTGCTGGGAGTAGCCGACGCCGAGAACGGGTCATGGCTTCATCCTGGGGTAACGCTCAAGCGCCGCCATCGCGCTCTAGTAACAAGCGCAGGCCCGCCAGGCCTCGGGGGTCGAATCCCTCTCCCTCCGCAGCTGGGGCTTGACGATGCCACTTGATATCAAGTAGCTTGATTTCAAGTTACATGCTCACTCGAGCATGACCCTTGGAGGACCACCATGGCAACCAAAGTCTCCGTGGCGCACAAGGTTCGCGACTACGACGTCTGGCGTCCCGGCTTCGACGGCCATGCGGCCGTCAGGCAGCAACACGGCCTCACGAACGCCGAGTGTACCGCGGCGCCGATGACCCGAACGACATCCTGGTCGTGCTCGACGCCCCGTCTCGCGAGGCTGTTCTGGGCTTCCTCGCAGACCCTTCGCTGAAGACCACCATGGACAATATCGGTGTGATCAGCGAGCCCACAGTGGTCATCGGTGAGATCCTCGCCGCGCAACCGGCCTAGGAACGCGCAGCCCAGCCCGGAACCCCTGCGCCAGGCGGCGCATTTCGAGGTGGAGTTTCCGGGTGCGAGCAGGTCTGCGAGCGAGGTTCTGCTGAACCTCGCTCGCACCTCCTCCGTCAGTCTCGCCGAGTTGGATCGGCGCCACAAGTCGGCCATCGGCAATCTCTCCCTGAGCGGCTGGCAGGCGCTCGCAGTCATCGAAGGCGCCGGCGAGCCACTGCCACCCAAGGTGATCGGTGAGCGTCTGCTGCTGACGAGCGGGAGCATCACCTCACTCCTCGACACGTTGGAACGCCGCGGACTCGTGCGCCGCGAACCGCACCCGGACGACCGGAGAAAGCTTCTCGTCGACATCACCGACGAGGCGCGGAGGCTCGTCGACCTCATGCTCGCGCAAGTGCACGCAACATCGTTGGAGGTGATGGCAGGGATCAGCGAGGCCGATCGGGAGCACCTCATCCAGACGCTTGCGAAGCTCCGCGCAAACGCCGAGGCGCTGGGAGCGCGCCCGGTACCGGCGGTCACGCTCCGAAGGCAAGCCGCAGGTGCTCCATCCGCTCGCATCAAGCGCGCGAACTGACCTGACCCACGATCTCAAGAAAAACCGCCGCCACGCCGTGTGCGGGGTTTCACGCGATGCTCGCCGAATGTCAAAGTCGCCGGATGCCTGCGATTGAACGCGCTCGGCTCGCGTCCCTGGTTGCGCGGGAGCGGGCCTCGTATACCGCGACCCACCCCCGGTCGGCCGAGCTGTTCCAGGCTGCTGACCACCTCTTCGGGCGCGTGCCGATGACGTGGATGGCCAAGTGGGCCGGCGGCTTTCCGCTCTACCTCGAGCGCGCTTTCGGCAACCGCATCATCGACGTCGACGGGTGCGAATACATCGACTTCGCGCTGGGGGACACGGGCGCGATGGCTGGGCACAGCCCGAACCCGGTCGTCGACGCGGTCGCGAAGCGTTTCGAGCAGCTTGGGGGCGCGACCACGATGCTGCCGACCGCCGACGGTGAATGGGTCGGTCGCGAGCTCAGCCGGCGCTTCGGGCTGCCGCTGTGGTCACTCACCCTCACCGCAACCGACGCCAACCGATGGGCGATACGGCTTGCCCGGCTCGCCACCGGACGGCCGAAGATCCTCACCTTCGCGTACTGCTATCACGGCTCGGTTGACGAGGCGTTCGCAGTCCAAGGACCCGACGGAGAGGCCGTGTCAAGGCCGGGCAATGCGGGAGCCCCGGTTCCCCTGCGCACAACCACCCGAGTGGCCGAGTTCAACGATCTGGGCAGCGTCGAGGCGCAGCTTGCCCATGGCGACGTCGCCGCGATCCTGACAGAGCCGGCACTGACCAACATCGGGATCGTGCTCCCCGCTCCGGGATTCATGGACGGCCTCCGCGAACTGGCGAGTCGATACGGAGTGCTGCTCATCATCGATGAGACCCACACCTTCTCCGCCGGGCCGGGCGGCGCGACGCGGCTCTGGCGCCTGCGGCCGGACATCGTCGTGATCGGCAAGAGCATCGCCGGAGGTATCCCCAGCGGCGCCTATGGCATCAGCCACGAGGTCGCGCATGCGGTCGAGGCTCATCCCGAGGCCGACCTCATCGATGTGGGCGGCGTCGGCGGGACCCTGGCCGGCAATCCCCTCTCCGTGGCGGCGACGCGGGCCACGCTCGAGCAGGTGCTGACCGACGAAGCCTTCGCCCATATGGTCGAGGTCGCGACCATGTTCACCAGTGGGGTGCAGGACACCATCGACCGCACCGGCGTGCCGTGGTCGGTCACCCAGCTGGGTGCTCGGTCGGAGTACCGCTACGCGTCCCCCGCACCACGCGACGGCAGTTCGTCGGCAGCCGCCAACGACGAGGAGCTCGACGAATACCTGCACCTGTACCTGGTAAACCGCGGCATCCTGATCACGCCATTTCACAACATGGCGCTGATGTGCCCGGTGACCAGCCGTGACGACGTGCAGCTCCACACCCACGTTTTCGGCGAAGCGCTTGACGAGCTCGTCGGTGCGGGGAGTCATCCGGCTGGCGCGGCGCGATCGGCGGATCGCTGACTGTGCTGCCTGAGGCGTTCTCCCTGGCCGGACGGGTGGCGCTCGTGACCGGAGCCGGCTCGACGAAGGGCATCGGCTTTGCCACAGCCTGTCTGCTCTCCGAGCTCGGCGCCGCCGTGGCGTTGACTGCCACGACGGGGCGCGCCCAAGAGCGCGCCGCCGAGCTGGCCGCGGAGGGCGTCCCCGCCGTGGGTGTGGTCGCCGACCTGACCGACGAGGAGCAGGTGCTGCGCGTCGTCGCCGAGGTCACTGCGGCATTGGGGCCGCCGACGGTGCTGGTGAACAACGCCGGCATGACCAGCGCAGCCGTCCCAGCTGTATCTGTGGAAGCGGGAAGCGGTGCAGAGTCGGGCACGCTTCTCGACGTGTCACCCGACCAGTGGCACCGCGCGCTGGAACGCAATCTCGACACTGCATACCTGACGACCCGCGCGGTCCTGCCGGCGATGATCGCCGGCGGCTGGGGCCGCGTGGTGATGGTCTCGTCAGTGACAGGGGTGGTCATGGCGATGCGAGCAGAGGCCGCTTACGCCACGGCGAAGGCAGCCATGATTGGGTTGGCGCGGGCGGTCGCTGTCGACAGCGCGGCGGCGGGCGTGACCGTCAACGCCGTTGCGCCGGGATGGGTTGCCACCGCGAGTCAGACGCCGCGCGAGGAGCGCCAGGGCAGCCACAGTCCCGTCGGGCGCAGCGCACGTGCCGAGGAAGTCGCTGCCGCGATAGCGTTCCTCTGCACTCCTGGAGCGTCGTACATCACCGGACAATGTCTCGTGGTCGATGGGGGCAACTCCATCGCAGAGGAGCGGGCATGAGCGGCGTGTCGAGCAATTTCAGCGAGTTCCGCGGATCCGACGGCGCGCGCTGAGCCTGCTAGAACCTGACCGGCGACCAGATTCGTCCCGCGTCAAACGTCATGAGCAGGGCCGACGCCGTGCCGTTCAACTCGATCGCCACGCCCTGCGATGAGCTCGTGAAACCGACGTAGGTGAACATGGCCATGGGTGAAACACTGGCCACAACTCGCCAGGAGGCCCCGTTGTTGAAGGTCTCGACGAGGTCGCGATGGGTGTTTGTGAGGATGTCGGTCACGGCCACTCCCGGTGCAGGGCTGGCCACGACGTCGCCGGACGCATCCGCTTGGCCTGGGACAGTGCCACCGCCGTAAAAGGTGGCGCCACCGTTACCGGAGAAGTAGGCGCGCACCGCGGGCGGCCCTGCGTAACCGGACGGCCCCCAGATCCCCTGCTCGCAGACCGCGACAAGCGACGAGACGGTCGCCGCCCCGATCACCGCGGCGCCGCCGGTGGTGTCGCAGGGTGCGTGCCATGCCACCCAGTGGCCCGCGACGAGACGAGCGCCGCCGACAACCGCTCGGTCGTTCTCGATGACCCACCCCGTGGTGCGCTCGAGCACGAGATCGGATGCGGGCACCGGCCCCGCCCCGAGTTGGAGTGAACCTGTCCTGACCCACGCATCGCTGGTCGTCGTGCTCGAACTCAACGGCGTATTCACTGTTTGAGGCGTCGAATGCAACCGCATGCACGTGGCCGGCCGCCGCCTCCAGGCTCCAGACGCCGGTGAGGCTGCTCTCGCGCCAGTGGGCGCCGCCGTCATGCGTCGACCAGAGCTGCGGTCCAAACGCCCATCCGTCGAGCGCGTCGGCGAAACGCACCTGGCTCACACCCTGGTCCGGCGCGCTCGCGGGTGAGAAGAGGGTTGGAGGTGCCTGCACCGTAGACCACGTGCGCCCCGCGTTCGAGGTTCGAACCAGCGCGAGGCAGGTGCCGCTCCCACACGGGGCACTCCCGAGCACCCACCCCATGTCGAGCGAGACGAAGGTCACGGAGTTCGGCTCGAATCCGGCAGGGACGGACGCCTGCGCCGGCAGCGGGGTCGGCGATGGCGACGCGCTCGGCGATGGAGAGGCGAGCGGGCTCGGCGTCGTCGTGACCACCTCAGACGGCGATGGGCTCGGACTTCGCGACGGCGTTCCGGCGGCGGACGAGCACGCGGCGAGCAGCAGGACGCTTCCTGCGCTGCCGGCGAGAAGACGCGTCATCCGGCACCGTTCGTGTCATCAATGCGAGAAACGCGCCGTTGGACTGGGCAGTTACGACAACGGATGGCGATGCGCGGAACCGGTCACGGTCCCGGCACCGTCCACGGACGATGCCCGGCTCGACGCCGGTTGCTGCTGAGAATGAGCGGTGGATATACAGGTCTGTTGCCCGACGTGCTGGAGATGGTCGGAAGTGGGGACGGTGATGGCATGCAAGCGCTGTGGCACGCCGCTCATCCTCCGCGACGGTCGTCGCGCTGACGAGGTCGCGGCTGCACCGCCACCCACCGATCTGGTTGCTCCGCCTGAGCCTCCGCCCGTGGACGTCGCACCGGTGGGGTGGTCCGTCAGGGTCCGCTGACCTGACGCGAATCGGTCACGTCCGTGGAACCGTCCGCGAACGGCGCCGAGCGTTCTGTCTGCCGCTGCAGAGAATGAGTCGTGCCCGCCGCCGCGCCCGTTGCAGTCTGCTGTCCCACCTGCTGGAGATGGTCCGAGCTCAAGCGCTCGACCGCCTGCAAGCGATGCGGATCGCCGCTCGTGCTCCCCGATGGCCGTCGAGTCGACCAGGCCCGAGATGGCACAGCTCCCGCCGTGGTCGCCATCAATGCGCCTGCGGTGTCGCTCGCGCCGCTGGTGGTCGGGACTGACTGGATCTCGATCGCACGCTGGATCGCGCTCGCCTACGGCGCGCTCTCGGTGCTCGGCATCTTTGCCGTCGCGCTGCTCGTCCCGACCATCACCGTCCCGGTGCAGGATGCCAGCACCGGCCAGATCGTCGACCAAACGCTGAACATTCGCCCGTTCCTTGCGATCGTCGCGTTCGTTGCCATCGTCTTCTATTCGGTGGTTGTGTGGCTCATCAAGTACGGAGTTGCGCGGGCGATCGTCCTGGCGGTCGTGGTGCTAGGCGCGCTGGGTGTCGTGTCTCGAATCGGGACCGAGCCGGCCACGGCAGTCACTGCCAGCCTCGTTTCCCTGCTGTTCGACGCAGGATTCGCGTATGTGCTGACCATGACGTTTTTCGCGCCTCAGCGGCCCGCGCCCGTCAACGCTCACACACCGCTGCCGCTCCCTCCGGCAGCGCCGCCGCCACCTGCTCCGCCGCCGTTGCCGCCACCGTTGGCGCTACCGCTTCAATAGGGTCTCGATCGCGAAGGAGCTCCACCCCTAAGACACGCACGCTACTCGCCGGCTACTGGAACCAGCCGGCCACGTCGAGTAGCGCGTTGATCGTCCCGGCGGCGTTGTAGAGGCTCACCTCACCGGGGCCCAGATCGCTCGTCGAGATCGTCACAAAGGCAAGGTTCGCCACCACGTCGCCGGCGCGAGCGTTGAGATCGGACGCGAGTGGTAGCGTCGCGTCTGCTGGAAAGAGCGTGAAGAACGTCGTTGCGGTCCCCGCCACCGCGGTGAGGTTGGCCACAACTGCGATCGGCGGGTTCGGCCCTCCCGAGTTGGGGACGAGGCTCTTGCCCGCCACCTGGATCCCCAGGAGGCTGTTGGGTCCAATCAGCTGATTCTGGCAGTTCGCGATCGACCCGTTCTTGGTAGGACGCGTGTCGCAGATGCGTGCCGGAGGTATCGAGTAGAAGAGCGCCCCGCGCGGGACTGTCGTTCCCTCCGTCCCATCCCCGAACCAGCCGTTGATGTCGATGATCAGATCGACGCTGCCGGCCGCGTTGTAGACGCACACGTCCTGGTGAGGTCCGAGCGCCGAGATGACCCGGTTGGGCAGGGCTGAGCCAGTCTGCGGATTCAGGTTGGAGGCCGCGGGCGGTTTGACCGGGCAGGCGTCGGTCGTCATGTTCGGCGATGCCACCGTGAGGTAGGTCGCCTGCCTAGCGTTCACTGCGGTGAGGTTGAACACTGCCGCTGCGGCACTGTGCGTGGGGATCGACGGCGTGTTGTTCGCCGCGCCGGAGGGAAGACCCGACAGCACCACATCACGCCAGGTGTTCGCAGGCAAAGGATTGTCGAAGCTGCCCGCACACTCCGTGCCCTTGCCGGCGCGGGTGTCGCAGATCCGAAGTGGCGGCATGGTGTGATACTCACCCGCCACCGGCGTTGCGCCGGGTGGCGCGAAATAACCCTCGACATCGACGACGACATCGGCTCGCCCGACGGCGTTGAATACGCTGACGTCACCGCCCAAGGCGAGGCGAACAACCACGAGATTCGCCTGGGTCGCGCCCGCATCGAAGCTGACGTTCGAGACCTTCGGGAGGGCTTCGCCGGCCGGGAAGACGCTGATGAAGCTGTTCGTCGTGCTCTCGCTCAGCGCGGTGACGTTCAACGCCACCGCCAGCGCGTCCGACGGGACGGTCTGACCGAGCGGACCCGTCTTGCCCGTCACGTGTACGTCGATCGAAGTCGCAGTCCCGAGCATGTGCCCCGTGCACTGATTCGTCGGCAGGAGCGCCCGCGTGTCGCAGACGCGGAAGGGACTCAGCGCGGTGTACGCACCGGGCGCGATGATCGTGACCATCTGTGACGTCCGCGCCGACGGTCCACCGTTCCGACTCACCGTCTGGCCGGTGTCGACGGTGGTCGTCGACGTTCCGGCCGTACTCGTTTCCACGACCGTCGCCGTGTAGATCCCGACGGCCGCGTAGGTGTGCGTGGTCGTGGGCGTCGTCGTGGTAGCCGTGGCGCCGTCTCCGAAATTCCAGGCGTATGAAGCGATGCTGCCGTACGCCACCGTCGACCTCGATGCATCGAAGCTCGTGGCGGTGCCCAGCGCCGAACCCAGGACGGAGAGATCCGCCACCGGCGCCTGGTCTGGTGTGATCGCGACGCCGGCTGATTCATTCCCCACCGTGATGGGCGTCCCGGCTGTGTTCGTGGCCGTGTCGATCGGGGTGACGATGTTGTTGAGACTGGTGACGTACGCCGTCTTGCCGTCAGGCGTCAACGAGACCGCAGCCGCCACTCCATCTGGGACCGGAATTGAAGCGCCTGCAGTGTTGGTGGCAATGTTGATCGGAATGACGCTGCCACCCCCGACGGTCACGTACGCCGTCGCGCCGTTCGGTGAGATGGCGACATCGCCCGCGTTGGCGTTCGCGCCGAGAGCGATCGGCGTCCGCGCGACGTTTGTGGCCGTGTCGACAGGCGTCACGGCGTCCGCGCGTCCGTCGGCCACGTACAACGTGCCACCGTCAGGGGTGATCGCGAGGTTCTGTGGGGAGCCCCCGACGGTGATGGTCGTGCCCACCTTCCCGGTCGCCAGGTCAATCGGGCTCACGCTGCTCGAGCCCGGGTTCGCGACGTATGCGGTTCGTCCATCGGGGGTGATCGCGATGCCCTCGGGATCCTGGCCGACTGGTATCCAGGGTTGAGTGGTATTCGTGGCGATATTGATTGGAGTGACGGTGTTCGAGAACCCGTTGGTCACGTAGGCTGTCTTGCCGTCGGGGGCGACGGCGATTCCCTGCGGAAAGGACCCCACAGGTATTGGAGTCCCCGGGACGTTGGTCTGTGTATCGATCGGTGTCACGTTGTCCGAACTCTGATTGACGACGTACGCGGTCTTCCCGTTCGGCGTGATGGCGATCGCCCCGGGTTCGCTGCCCACCGCGATCCCCGGTCCCGTCGTACCGGTTGCGGTATCGATCGGCGTTACCGTGTTCCACGCCAGGTTTGCGACGTATGCGGTCCAGGCCGGCGTCCCTGATGCCTGCGCAGTCGTGACCGGCCCGCCAAAGCTGAGCAAGGCGGCCAGGAGCGCCCCAAGTGGGAACGCCGCGATCCAGGTTCGACAGCGTGCGTTCACCCTTCCATTGTCAGCCACGATAGGTGACGATCCCACTGGTGACCGCGGATCGAGCCTGTCGCCACGAGATCGTCACCGAATGGGCTCCAGCTCCGCCATCGGCGTCCCGATCGGCTACGGCGTTTGCAAATACCGGTGAAGGTCGATGAGCCACAGATGGAGGGCGACCGATCCCGACCGCAGGACTCCGGCATGAACTAGCTGCGGCTGGAACGGCTTCAACGCGGTGAGCGATGCCGCGAATCCCTGGCCGGTCAGGCTCATCAGCAGGATCTGGGCGGGGTGGCGCTGGCCGAAGAAGTAGGTATCGAGCGGGGTGAGGTCGCCGAGTGCGCTCGGGATGGAGTTGAAGAACGCGTGGAAGATTCCGATGGGCTCGCGCAACTCCTTTAGCTGACCGTCGTTCCACCACATCAGGAGTTGCTCCCCGGAGTAGGTCGCGTGACCGACGAATGTGGGCATCTCGGTGGTGACGGCATACAGGTTCACCCACGTGGCATCGTCGCCCCAGGCGGGGTCATTGCCACCCAGCGTGTAGGCGTAGTCGGGAAACGTGTCGACAACCGTCCCCCGCTCGTGTTTGTGCTGCGTCGGCGTGACAGTCAGGACGAGCAGTCCGGCAGCGATCGCGGTGATCGCAGCGCCGGCCATGAGCCGCGATCGAACCACGTCATGGGAGGCGGCTTCCCGCTTCGCGACCCACGCGAGCAGCACGATCGCCACG
This sequence comes from Candidatus Dormiibacterota bacterium, assembly GCA_963799005.1. Lineage (GTDB taxonomy): Bacteria > Chloroflexota > Dormibacteria > Aeolococcales > Aeolococcaceae > Palsa-851. Next base: position 312,380 of record CAWCVK010000001.1, read on the forward strand.
ACGATCAGGAGCCCGACGGGCATCCAGCCGAACTGAGGCACACGCGGGTGGAGCTCGAACACGAGGGGGATCGCGACGAGCACCAGCGGGATCAGCCAGCGGTAACGCGCGTGCTGGAGGATCGGAGCACCGAGCTCGGCGATGGTGATCGCCAGGGTGAGCAGCACCGAGGCCCACAGGAGCGACGAGAAGTAGTGCACCTCCAGGACCTGCGTGCTGCCGACGAACTGCAGGATCGCGTAGATCACGATCTGAAAGGCGCACGCCACGCTCACCAGAAGTTGCGGTGTCGGTATGGTCCCGAGGCGCTGGCCGATACGCGTCAGGCGATCCGTCGCAAGCAGGTCGTTGAGCCGTCCGCCGAATGCCGCGTAGCACGCGAGGCCGACCGCGGGTGGAACCAGCAGATAGGTGATGTACGGCGCCCAGAGCGGGCTCCGGGAGTGGTTCGCGATCGTCTGCGACGGCTGGGCGAGATAGATCAGCGACTGGATCGTGGTCAGGATGTAATCCCACGGACCGATCAGCACGGCTGAACCGATCGCAAGCAGACCGCTGACCGCCACCACGACGCCGGCCACGATCGACAGGTCTCGCCACAGCCTCGGCCGGTCGCGTTTACGCCGCACAAGCCAGTAGGCCAGGAGGGTCGCAAGGATCAGCGGCGCCGACGCCGCCAATGCCCACACCGCAACGGTGAAGAGGACCGCCGAGCCCATCAGCCAGGCGACCCGGCGCCGCGCCGACGGCATCGCGAGACACGCCAGTCCCCCGATGAGGTACGAGACCGCGGCCGAATCAGGAAAGTCGGTGCCCCAGGCCAGGATGATGACCGGGCAGCTGAGGATGACGATGACCCCGATCACGCCCGCGACGGGGCTGTACAACCGGCGCAGCAAGTGGTAGGTCGGCACCACCGCGACCAGCGCGAGGACGTAGCGGAACACGACAAATCCGGGCACGCCGCCGAACAGCAGGTAGGCGATGCGACCCGGCACCAGGAACCCGACGCGCGCTCCCTCGCGCAACCGTTCGGTGGGTTCGAAGACTGCGGCGTAGCGGAGGTAGATGTCGTGCGGGTCGATGATGAAGGTGGTGTGCATGGCCGGGTCGTTCAGGTCCGGCGGCGCCATCAATGTCAAACGCAGAACGAAGAAAGCCGCTGCCGGTGCGACGGCGAGGAGCGACGCCTCCGCGCAGATCCGCCACAGCGAGCGCTGTTGCCCCGGCGCAACGTCACCGGGCCGGTCCTGGGGAGCCCGCACCGGCACAGGATAGGGGCTCGAGGGTCGCTGCAGACGTTCAGCGCGGGCTGTCGAACCCGCTGGGCGTCATCGCCAGTTCTGGGCAGTGCTCCAGTGATCGATGTCGGTGATGAAGTCGATCAGCCCACGGAAGTACGTCACCTGGTCGTCGTACATGGCCATGTGACTGCCGTTCCGGCAGAGGAGGAAACGACCGTGAGGCATTCGCCCCGCCACCATCTCCATGTGTGCGGGATCCATGGTGTCGTAGGTCGCGCCGATCACCAGCGCCGGTACGTTGACGCTCTCCAGCGCGTCGGTTCTGTCCCAGTTCGCCAGGATCCCACTCGCGCCGAGCTCGCTGGGTCCCTGCATCGGCACGTAGATCGCCCGGTTGATATGCGCGAAGGCGCGGTTGACCGGATCCGGCCATTTCTCCATCGGCAGGCGAAGCACGTGTTTGATGTAGTGGTCGTTGAGCAGCTCCATGTATCGAGGTGTCTCGGTGTCACCCGCGGCCTCGAGCCGCTTGATCTCCGCAAGCGCATCCTGGTCCATCGCCGGCATGAGCACTGAGCGCGCGTACTCGTTGTACGCGGGAATGCTCATCATCATGTTGGAGATCACGAGACCCTTCAGGTGCTGCTGATATTTCAGCGCGTACTCCATGGCGAGAAGACCGCCCCACGAATGCCCCAGCAGGAAGAAGTTGCTCGCGTCCAGACCGAGGGCGAGGCGCACCTGCTCCACCTCGTCGACGAAGCGATCGACCTGCCAGAGCTCCGGGGCGTCGGGCTGATCGCTGTAGGTCGAGCCGAGCTGGTCGTAGTAGTAGTACTCGATGCCCGCCGCCGGCAGGTAGCTGTCGCACGCTTCGAAGTACTCATGGGTGCATGCCGGCCCGCCGTGGAGGAGGAGCAGCTTCGCGGTCGGGTTGTTCCCGAATCGCTTGGTCCAGACGTGAAGCGTCCCCTTGGGGGTGGTGATCGGAATCCTCCTCGCACCGCCGCCGAGGATGTCGTCTCGACCGGTGTTGTCCAGGTATGTCTCGGCGCTCATCGACTCTCCTGTGCGTGCCCGATCCGTCCGTCGCAGGCGACAGCGTAGCGACCGGACGGCGAGGTCCGCTTCTCAATGAGCGTAGGGACGATCACCCCCGCGGAACTCCGCCACCGCCTTGGCGATGCGCTCCTGCAGGAACTGGTAGAAGAGCTGCCGCTGCGCGATGTCGACCGCAACGTCCACGTCCTCACCCATCCGGCGGCGCGCGATCCAGGGCGGAATCCCGTCGGCGACCATATCGCTCCCGACGTTGATCCGCACCAGCGCATCGTTCTCCTCGGACACGTTGATGCTGATTCTCAGCACCAGGCCGGTGTGCTCAACCAGCCGCCAGCTCCGCTCCCAGCGCAGGCTGCGGTGGCTGTCACGGGTGAGGTGGACGGCGTCATCGGCCACCACCGACTCACCTGGGCGCGCCGCGGCCTGCAGCTGTGCGCGGATGTGCCCATCGAGTTCGCGCGAGATCCAGTTGACAAGCGATGGGGTTCGGTCATTGATGTCCGGTCGGCCGTTGGGGTCGCTGGCAAGCGCCCCGATCGCCTGCACGGTGCTCGCGTGACGGCGGCAGTACGGGACGCCCTCGATCACGACTCCGTGGTCGGCGCAGAAGGTGAGCGGGCACATGCGACCTCGACGATCGCGGTACGCACAGCTCAGCGCGTTCCCATTCGGGCACTCGGGCACACTGCAGGCAGCGCCTGTGGTATTGGGCGGGGGCCCCAGCGGCGGCGGTGAGGGTTCGGAGTGCCGGCGCCGGAAGAGGCTGCTCATCGACGGAACTCCACGGCGCCCTCATCCTACCCCGCAATACCACGCAGGATCCGGACATGGGCGACCGAAACGCGATCCGCGTCCGGCGGGAGAACCTACCCGAGCTCTTCGATCCCACCCGTCTCGGCGAAGATCAGCTCCTCAGCTATGTTGGTCACGCGGTCGCCGATGCGCTCCAGGTAATGCGCGACAAAGACCAGGCCGGTGGCTCGCGGCGCGAGGCTCCCATCGGCGGTCATCTGGTCGACATACGTCGAGAATATCTGGCGATACTTCATGTCGACCATGCTGTCGCGGCGCGCGATGTCCCGCGCAGCCAGCGTGTCGTGCGCCTCGAAAGCAGCAAGAATGTCGCGCACCTGGGTCTCGGCCTGTTCGGCGAGCACGCCGAGCGGCTCCGACGACGGGACATCAGGCAGCTCGGTCATCGACCTGCCGATGCGAGCGATCGACACGCAGTGGTCGGCCATCCGCTCGAGTTCCGAGGCGATGTGATCGAAGCCGCGGATGTCGCGCAGGTCGCGTGCCACCGGCGCCTGCGTGAGGATCACGTGAAAGCAGGCGTCGCGGATCTTGCGGTGCTGCTCGTTAATCGCGGCATCTCCCTCGATGACCGACGTGCAGATGTCCGGGTTGCGCTCACGCAGTCCCCAGATGGCCCGTTCGATCGCGACCTCCACCTGCTTGGTGAGCTCGACGATCGCTGCGCGAATCGAGTCGAGCTCCGCCTGCAGGACGGGTCGGTGGGTGACGTGGGTGCTCGCCGGGGTGGGCTGGCTCACCCGAATCTCCCGGTGATGTAGTCCTCGGTACGCTTGTCCACCGGGTCCTTGAAGACGTCGTCGGTCCTGCCCAGCTCGACCAGCTCGCCGGCCCGTCCCTCACCCATCAACATGAACGCGGTGTAGTCGCTGACTCGCGCCGCCTGTTGCAGGTTGTGGGTCACGATGATGATCGTCACCGTCTCGCGCAACTCGCGCATCAGCTCCTCGATCCTCAGCGTCGAGATGGGATCGAGCGCAGCGCATGGCTCATCCATGAGGATGACGTCGCTCCCTGCGGCCAGCGTGCGCGCCAGACAGAGGCGTTGCTGCTGTCCGCCCGACAGCCCCGTGGCCGGCGTCTTGAGGCGGTCCTTCACCTCGTCCCAGAGTCCCGTCTGCTGCAGGCAGCGCTCGACAGCTTCGTCCAGCGCCGTCCTGGCCTGGCGTCCGTCGAGGCGCATGCTGTAGATGACGTTGTCGTAGATGCTCATCGGAAAGGGTGCCGGGCGCTGGAACAGCATGCCCACGCGCCGGCGCAGGCTCGCGACATCGACCTCCGGCGCGTAGACGTTCTGGTCGTCGACCATCACCTCACCCTCGAGGGTGAACGACGGGATCAGGTCATTGATCCGGTTGAGGCTGCGCAGCAACGTCGACTTGCCGCAGCCGGAGGGACCGATGATCGCTGTGATCTCACGGTGCGGTGCGGAGATCGAGACGTCGCGAAGCGCGAGGAACGCACCGTAGCGTGCGTTGATATTGCGCGTGCTGACAGCGGGATTCTCCACCTGGGTGATGCTGGGTCGCTCTGGACGCCCGCGGCCGGGGTCGGCCTCCTGCAACCGCCCCAGGATGCTCAACTCACTCGCCATCTCAACCCACCCTACCACTCACGTATGCCTCGGTCGCCGCCTGAGCAGGCGACCCGAAAATCTGGTCGGTCGTGCCAAATTCCACCAGCCGCCCCGGCTCTCCGGCGTGCTCGATGGTCATGAACCCGGTGAACTGCGACACGCGCGTCGCCTGCTGCATGTTGTGGGTCACGATGATCACCGTGTACTGATCGGCGATCTCGCGAATCAGCTCCTCGATCTTGAAGGTCGCGATCGGGTCCAGTGCCGAGCACGGCTCATCCATGAGGAGCAGGGCCGGATCCACGGCCACCGCGCGTGCGATACAGAGGCGCTGCTGCTGACCGCCGGAGAGGCTGACGGCCGGCTTGTTGAGGCGGTCCTTGACCTCGTCCCACAGCTCCGCGCGGCGCAGGGCGCTCTCCGCGATGTCGTCCAGCTTTCGATCGCCCGCGGTCTTGGCGAGGCGAACGCCGATGATGGTGTTCTCGAAGATCGACTTGGTCGGGAATGGGTTCGGGCGCTGAAAGACCATCCCGATCTCGCTGCGCACCGAGCCCGGGTCGATGTCCTGATCGTAGACATTCTGCCCACCGAACATCACCCGCCCATCGACGCGGGCGCCGGGCACGATCTCGTGCATGCGGTTGACGCAGCGCAGCAGCGTGCTCTTTCCGCACCCGGAAGGACCGATGAGCGCGGTGACTCGATGGGCCGGGGCCGCAAGGCTCACGTCGGCCACGACGTGATGCTTGCCGAACCAGGCATTGAGCTTCTCGATCGACAAACCCTCAACGGACGGTTCCGGGGTGGTCATCGTGCGCTCCACCTTGGCACGAGCGGGGGCCGGTTCGGTGGCCACGTCAGGCATTCGAGGTGCGGACCCGGCGGCCGAAGAACCGGGCGACGAAGGTGAAGATCAGCACGATGGCAATGAGGGTGAGCGCTCCTGCCCATGCCCGTGACTGACCTTCCTGGAAGCCGGTGACCGCGTTGTCGAAGATCTGCAGCGAGAGCGTCGACATCCGCCGCGCCGGGTTGTACTCGGTGAACAGGTCATTGCCGAGAGCCGTGAGCAGCAGCGGTGCGGTCTCCCCCATGGCGCGGGCGACGGCCAGCATCGCCCCGGTGATGATTCCCGGCAGTGCGGTGGGGATGCAGACGCGCATCACCGTCTGGCTGCGCGTCGCCCCGAGCGCCAGGCTGCCTTCGCGGAGCTCATTCGGCACCAGGCGCAGCATCTCCTCGGTCGTCCGGGTCACCAGCGGGAGCATGACGATCGCGAGCGCCAGGGAGCCCGCGAAGCCGGAGAAACCGAACCGCGTGACCCAGATCGCATAGATGAAGGCCCCGGTGACGATGGTCGGGATCCCGATCAACACGTCGTTGAAGAAGCGAATCGTGGCTGAGAGCCTGCCCCGCCCGTACTCGACCAGGTAGATGGCCGCGCCGATGCCGAGCGGGATCGCGATCGCCGCCGCGATGCCGACGACGATGAGACTGCCGATGATGCCGTTGTAGAACCCACCGCCGGCGGCGGCCGGATTCCCGGGAGGGGTCTGGGTGAGGAAACCAAGGTTCACCGCGCCGAAGCCCTGGATGGCGACGTAGACGAGCACCCAGGCGAGTACGCCGACCGCCACCACCACCGCCGCGACCAGCAGGCCGACGAGCGCAGCGCTCTTGACGCGCCGGCGGCGCAACGCGGGACGGTTCCGGAAACCCGGCGTGCCGAGCGCGAGATCGGTCACAGCGCCACCCCGCGGCGCACGACCAGGCGCGCGATGATGTTCACCACCAGCGCGACGATCAGGAGCCAGAACCCCACCACGAAGAGCGCGGACAGATGAAAGGGCTCGGTGGCCTCGGTGAACTCGTTGGCGATGACGCTGGACATCGTCGCCCCCTGCGAGAAGATGCTCGGGTTGATGTGCAGCACCGCGTTGCCGATCACCATGGTCACCGCGATGGTTTCTCCCAGCGCGCGGCCGAGACCGAGCAGCGACGCGCCGACGATGCCCGAACGCGCCCGCGGAAGCACCGCGATGCGGATCATCTCCCAGCGCGTCGCCCCCAAAGCCAGTGCTGCCTCCTTCTCGTTTCGTGGCGTGCTCCGGAAGACCTCTCGGCAGACCGCGGCGATGATCGGCAGCACCATGATCGCGAGCACCAATCCCGCGGTGAAGTACGACACTCCGAAAAATGGCCCCTGGAATGCGATGCCGATCACCGGCACGGTGCCGAGCGTCGTGGTCAGGAAGTCCACGATCGGCTTGATGGTGGGAATGAGCGCGAAGATCCCCCAGAACCCGTAGACGACGCTGGGCACCGCCGCCAGCAGGTCGACGAGCGCGGACAGCGGACCCTTGATGCGCTGCGGTGCAACCTCGGTGATTACCAGCGCGGCCCCGACGGCGAGTGGGACCGCGATGACCATGCCGATGATCGACGTGAGCATCGTCCCGTAGATGAACTGCAGGATCCCGTACGGATTCGGATGCGACACGTTCGGGAACGCGGTCGACGGCGTCCATCGCGAGCTGGTGATGAACGAGAAGAAGCCGTAGTGCTGCATGGCGGGCAGGCCCTGCAGCACCAGGAAGACCACCATTGCGGCGATCACGACGAGCACGATGCCGCCGGTGATCGAGACGCCGGTACCGAAGATCCGGTCGGCGATGCGCGGCCGGCCACGCTTCAGCAGGATCGGCGCCACCCGAACGCCAGAGGCGGCGATGCCGCCGCCCAAACCAGCCGGCGGCGGCATCAGTAGCCCACCAATGTCAATGCGGTCGGGGGCTCACGGCGAGACCGGGGTACCGTTGAGCGTGATCTTCTTGAGCTGCGCGATGCACAGGGCTTGCAGCGTCGGCCCGAGCGGCGTGTAGTTGACCGAGCCGGTCAGATCCTGACCCTTGGTCAGCACCCACGAGAAGAAGTTGACCAGACCGGCGGCGACGGCCGCCTTGGTCTGGTTCTGGTACACGAGCGCCCAGGTCAAACCGGTGATCGGATACGCCTCGGGATTCGACGACTGATTGACGATGTCAACCCGCAGGTCCGCCGGATAGCTGGTGATGCCGACCGTCGCATTGGCAGCGGTCTGCTCGCACGGCTCGATGAAGTTCCCGGCCTTGTTCTTGACGTCCGCATAGGTCTGGTGCTGGGCGATCGCGTAGTCGAGCTCGACGTACCCGACGCCACCCGGCGTCTGGCTGATGATCGCGGACACACCGTCGTTGCCCTTGCCGCCGATCCCGACCGGCCACGCCACGGTCTTGCCAACGCTGGTCGTCGACCCGCCGAGGGCGGTGACCCAGGCAGGGCTTGTCTGGGTGAGGAAGTCGGTGAAGATCGCTGTCGTTCCCGATCCGTCAGAACGGTGGGCGATGGCGATGGGAGTGCTCGGCAGGGTGATCCCCGGGTTCAGCGCCTTGATGGCCGGGTCATTCCAGACCGTGATCCCGCCCGAGAAGATCTTGCCGAGGGTGTCGCCATCGAACTTGAGACCGCTCGCGATGCCAGGAAGGTTGTACGCGACCACGACCGGCGCCTGCACCAGCGGGATCTGCACGACCGGACCCTTGGCCTTGGCGATGTCCGAGTCCTTCATGAACGCGTCGGAGTCGCCGAAGTCGACGGTGTTCGCCTGAAGCTGCGCGATACCGGCGCCCGAGCCGACCGACTGGTAGGCGACCTGGACTCCGTTCGAGGTGGCATACGCCTTTGTCCACACCGACATCATCGGTGCGACGAATGTCGAACCCGCGCCGCTCAGCGTCGTCGCCTGGCCGGCAACCGTGGGAAGGCCGTTGCTGTAGCCCGGGTTCGCTGTGGTACCTGTGCACACCTGTGTCGGCGTTGCGGTTGGAGCGAGTGTCGTTGCTCCGGTGCTCGACGACCCGCAGGCCGCGAGGACCGAGCCTCCGACCAACAGGGTGAGTGCGCCTCGAACGCTCGCCGCCTTCCGCCAGACGGCGTGCCCGCGAGTCAACGATCGTTCCATGTCGACTGTCATCTCAGCCCTCAATTCCCCGTTTCTCGACCGCCGTCCTGGCGACTGCACGGCCCTATCGTGCCCATCGCATGGTTAAGGGCGACACAGCCAGATGGTTAACGAGCGCTTAACGGTTCCCGCGCCGCCGGCGGCGATTGCTACCAGGCGGAGGACTGTGCCAGGCCATCCAACAGGGCCCTGACCGAGGCGCCCGGGTCGGCGCCGGCGGCGGCCCGAACCACGGCCACTCGGGTGGCTCCGGCCGCGCCGACCTCGTTCAGAGATACGACGTCGACGCCGCCGATGGCGAACCAGGGGCGCTGCTCGATGCCATCTCGCGCGCGGGACGCCGCATGGGTCGCGATCTCGAGTCCCGCCGCCGGCCGACCCGGCTTGGTCGGGGTGGCGAAGAGCGGACCGACGCAGAGGTAGTCGGCCTCGGGCGGGGCGGCGTCGAACTCCGCGGGGGAATGGGTCGAGAGGCCGATGAGCACATCGGGTCCGACCATGCGCCGAGCCCAGGCGGGCGGCAGATCGTTCTGGCCGAGATGGACGCCATCCGCGCCGGAGGCGACGGCCACGTCGGGGCGGTCATTGATGACGAAGAGCGCGTTGTACCGGTCGGCGGCTGCGCGGAACTCGCTTGCTCCAGCGGAGGAGGTCCCCCGCCTCCGCGTCCTTCTCGCGGAGCTGAACGACGTCGGCGCCCGCCTCGAGCACGGCGGCGAGGAACGCGCCGAGGTCGCGCTGCTCCTCGCGCGATCCGGTGACCACGTAGAGGTGGGCTCGCTCCAGGCGCTCCCGCCTGCGGTCACCCGGACTTGGCATCACCGAGCGGGGTCACCACCTTGGGACGGTTGCCCAGGTCCGCGAGCCCTTCCCACGACGTCGACGCCTCAGCGTACAGGCGCTGGGGGATCCGGCCGGCCCGAAACGCGAGCCGCCCGGCCACGACCGCAGACCCGATCGCCCGTGCCATGAGCACCGGCTCGGCGGCGCGGGTGATCGCCGACGCGACCAGCACTGCATCGCATCCCAGCTCCATGGCGATCGCGGCGTCCGAAGCGGTGCCGACGCCGGCGTCGAGCACCACCGGGACGCCGGCGCGCTCGCGGATGATCCGGAGGTTGTAGGGGTTGCGAATCCCCGAACCACTGCCGATCGGCGCCCCGAGCGGCATGACCGCCGCGCACCCCAGGTCCTCGAGCCGTCGGGACAGCACCGGGTCGTCGTTCGCGTAGGGGAGCACCACGAACCCGTCATCGATGAGCTGCTCGGCAGCGACGAGAAGCTCGGCGCCGTCGGGGAGCAGCGTGTCCTCGTCGGCGATCACCTCGAGCTTGATCCAGTTCGTCTCGAAGGCCTCGCGGGCGAGGCGCGCCGTCGTCACCGCGTCGCGGGCGGTGAAGCAACCAGCCGTGTTGGGGAGGATCCGGCGCCCGGACCGGCCGACGACGTCCAGGAATGAGCGGGCTCCGGCAGGATCCATGCGGCGCAGGGCGACCGTCACGATCTCGGTTCCGGAGGCATCGAGCGCCCGCTCGAGGATGTCGAGGCTGGGGGCGCCGCCCGTCCCCATGATCAGCCGTGAGCTGAAGCGCTCACCGGCGATGACCAGGACGTCGTCCATGTCAGCCCCCCTGGACGGCATGGAGGATCTCGAGCCGGTCGCCGGCTGCCAGCGTGGTGTCCGGCCAGCTGGCGCGCAGCACCACGTCGCCGTTGCGGGCGACGGCGATGCCGCGCTGCTCCGGCGGAAGCTCCATCTCGCGGAGCAGGTCGGTCAGACCCAGGCCGTCGGCGACCTCACGGCTCTCACCGTTGACGACGATGATCACACCCCCACCCCGGCGGTCCGGCGGAAGCGCGACGGCGACCACGGAACGATCGCTTCCGGCCACCGACCCCCGGCGAGCACGCCCGCGACCGCGTCGGCCGTCGCCGGCGCGAGCAGGTACCCATTCCGATAATGGCCGGTCGCAACCATGAGCCCGGGGGTCGTGGAGTCGCCGACCAGCGGCATGTTGTCCGGCGAGCCGGGCCGCAGTCCCGCCGACGCCTCAACCAGCTCGAGCTCGGCAACATCCGGCACCAGGGCACGGGATTCGCGGAGCAGGTCGTACACAGCCCCTGCGGTCACCGACGTGTCGAAGCCGCGCTCCTCGACGGTCCCGCCGATCACCACCCGGCCGTCCCCTCGGGGCAGGATGTAGACGGAGCCGCCCCGGATGGTCCTGGCGATCAACCCCGGCGCCCCACGCAGCCGGAGGATCTGGCCCTTCACCGGCCGCACCGGCGGGAGATCCGCGTCCGGAATGCCCGGGACTGCGCCGGACCAGCACCCGGCCGCGAGCACGACCTGCGAGGCGCCGAGCCGCTCGCCCCCGTCGAGATCGAGGCCGGTCACCCGCCCCGCGTCGATGAGCAGCGATGCCCGGCGCCGGTGGATCTGGACGCCGAGGCGGCTGCACGCCTGCATCAGGGTGGCGACCATGGCACGGGGATCGACCTGGTGGTCGGTGGCGACCAGCATGCCGCCATGGATCGACGGCGAGAGACCCGGCTCGAGCTCGCGAGTCTGGCGAGACGTCAGCCGCTCCACCGGAAGTCCGAGCGCCTGGCGGTAGCGAAGCTCGCGCTCCAGCGCGGCCTGCTCGTCAGCGTCGACGGCGACGTGCAGCGTCCCGGTCTGGCGGTAGCCTGCCGATCGCCCGGCATCCAGCTCGAGCTCCGCGATGAACGATGGGTAGCGCTCTGCGGAGTTGCGGTTGATCGCGACCACCGCCTCCTCGCCGTGCTCGGCCTCCCCTACCGGGGCGATCATGCCGGCTGCGAAATGTGAGGCACCGGACCCCGGGTCGGGATCGACGACGGCCACGGTGAGGCCGGCCCGAGCGGCCCGCCAGGCGATCGAAAGCCCGATGACACCCCCGCCGATGACCGCAGCGTCCACGCGTCTCCTTTCCGATACAGGGGTCGAGTTTACGGGGACGGCTCGCTTGCGCCGAAGCGGTCCAGCCGGTACCCGACTCCGAAGACAGTGGTGATCCGGAAGGGTATCTGTGCGAAGGGCTCGAACTTCTCGCGCAGCCACCGGACGTGGACGTCCACGGTCTTGGGATCGCCGTAGAAACGGTTGCCCCACACCGCGGAGATGATCGCCTGGCGCGAGAGCACCCGTCCGGTGTTGCGCAGGAGCAACGAGAGCAGATCGAACTCCTTCGGGGCGAGGCGCAGCTCCACCGTGTCGACGTGAATCGTGCGCGCGGCTCGGTCGATCCTGAAGCCCTCGAACTCCTCGATCTCGGGTGCGCCGGCCGGCCGGGTGCTCATGTCCGAGCGGCGCAGCAGCGCGGTCACCCGCGCGAGCAGCTCGTTGAACGAGAAGGGCTTGGTCACGTAGTCGTCGGCGCCGAGCTGCAGGCCGACGACCTTGTCGACCTCGGTTCCCTTGGCGGTGAGCATGAGGATCGGCGTCGACTGCTCCTGGCGCAGCACTCGGCACACCTCCAGGCCGCTCAACCCCGGAAGCATCACGTCGAGGAGGATCAGGTCGGGCCGCTCGTTTCTGGCGATGTCGAGCGCATCCGGACCGGTTGCCGCCTCGAGGACGTGGTAGCCCTCACGGGCGAGGTTGTAGCGCAGCGTCTCTCGGATGGCGTCCTCGTCCTCGACCACCAGGATACGTTTGGCGACGGTGGGCGCCATGAAACGAGCTTAACGCTTCGCCTCGCTGAGCGCCGCGCCGGCGCGCCTATACTCGCGACGGTGGAGGCGTTGAGCGGCGTCGACTTTCTCTCCGGATCGGGGAGCATCGACGTGCTCCGAGCCGTGGGACTGCTGCTCGACCCCGGCATCGTCGGCCTCGATGCCGAGGGCAGGGTATTGCTTGCCAATGAACCCGCTCGCCGCCTGCTCGGGCTTGCGCTTGTCGAAGGCTCGGACTTCGTCGCCGGCGAGGTCGACTACCGGCTCATACGGCTGCTCGACGCCGCCCGCCAGAGCGGGCGTGTCGAGGAGCGCGCCATCACCCTCCACGACCGGGATTTCAACGCTCGCGCGATCGCGCTCAACGGCGAGGTGGCGACCGTGCTGATGGTGCGCGACGAAACGCGCGTGCACCATCTCGAGCGAGTTCGGCGCGACTTTGTCAGTAACGTCTCGCATGAGCTGCGCACCCCGATCACCGCGGTTCAGCTCATCGCCGAGACGCTGGCGAATGGTGGCCTCGAGGACCCGGGCGCGGCCGCCGACTTCGTCCGGCGGATCGGTCAGGAGGCTTCGCATATGGCCCAGATGGTCGAGGAGCTCCTCGAGCTGAGCACCATCGAGTTCGGGGCTGCGGCCGATGGCCAGGGAGCGCGTCCCGATCGCGGTGCTGATGGGCAGCCTGGACCGTCTCCGTCCGCTCGCCGAGAGCAAGGGCGTCGCGTTCGACATCAGCGTGGCGCCGGACACCCCCGACCTGGTCGGCGACGCCTCGCACCTCGGACAGGTGCTCCGCAACCTCGCGCACAATGCGATCAAGTTCACGCCCTCGGGCGGGCGCATCGCGATCAGTGCGGATCCGGCCAGCGCGGGGCATGTCGTGCTCAGCTGTCGCGATACCGGCGTCGGGATCAGCCCCGCAGACCTGCCCCGGATCTACGAGCGCTTCTGGAAGGCGGACAGCTCCCGGCAGCGCGACGGTGAGGGTTCGGGGCTCGGTCTCGCCATCGTCCGTCACGTGGTCGAAGCCCACGGTGGAACTGTGTCGGTGACCTCCGAGCCTCGCCGCGGGACGGAGTTCAAGGTCGTCCTCCCCGCCGCCGAGGCTGCTCGATCCCGGGGCGATTGACCGGCTTGCCGTCGCGGAAGGTCGTTGGTTACCATTCGGCGATAGTTACGGCGTAGAAAGCTTCCTGCAGGGGGAGGCCCATGGCGGAACGCGTTCTCGACATCGATGCGTCGGCGCCGATCGAGGGGCGTCCGGCGCTGCTCGACCGGCACACCGAGCTGCTCGAACTCGGGCCTCCGAAAGACGGCGCCTCGAACCAGGGGCCTGCTCCGCCAGATGTCCGCGTACCACCTCGGCTGGACCGACGCGCACGGGCACACGGCGAACGAGCCGGCCGGAAAGCGGATCCGCCCCGCGCTGTCGCTCTGGGCGTGCGAGTTGCTCGGCGGTGACCCCGCCTGGGCGCTGCCCGCCGCCGTGGCGGTCGAGCTGATCCACAACTTCACGCTCATCCACGACGACATCCAGGACGGCGATCAGCTGCGCCGCCATCGCCCCACGGTGTGGGCGATCTGGGGCACCGAGCAGGGCATCAACGCCGGCGACGGGATGTTCGCCAACGCCCTGAGCGGGCTGCTGGCGCCGGGACCGAGACCCGGCCGAAGGATGCGCGCCGCCCACCTCCTGAGCGCCGCGGTGGTGCAGGTGGTCGAGGGCCAGTGTCTCGACCTTTCCCTGGAGGGTCGCGCCGGCGCCGCCGAGTCAACCTATCTCCGGCTGGTAACGATGAAAACCGGAGCGCTCCTCGGCGCCGCGATGGCCGCGGGCGCGGTGCTCGCCGGGGCGCCTCGGGCGGTTGCGCGGCGGTTCGATGCCGCCGGCAGGCTGCTCGGGCTCGCGTTCCAGGTGCGCGACGACTGGCTGGGGACGTGGGGCGATCCTCAGCTCACCGGCAAGGGCCGGAGCGGGGACCTTCGCCGTCGCAAGCTCACCTACCCGGTGGTCGCGGCGTACGAGGTGGCAACGCCGGGACGCCGTCGCGAGCTGCGGCGCCTCTTTCGGGAACGGGAACCGGGCGGCGAGTTCCGCCTGCGTGCGCTGCTCGATGAGCTGGGTGGGCCGGGACTGACCGCGGGGGTTCCGATGGTGCTGGCGCGCGATGCCATCGCCGCGCTCACAGGTCTGCCGGATGAGGCGCTCACCGACTTCGCGGATCTGGCGATCCATGTTGCTGAACGCAACCGCTGAATCGAGCGCCGCCACGACCGCAGGATCGCCCACGGCCTCGCGGAAGGACGAGCACCTGCGCATCAACGTGGAGGAGGACGTCGCCGCCAAAGGCATCGAAACCGGTTTCGACGACTGGCGTTTCGTGCATCGCGCGCTCCCCGAGATCGATCTCGACGATGTGGGGTTGCACACCCATCTCCTCGGCCGCCACGTCGGCGCACCGCTGCTGGTGTCGTGCATGACCGGCGGCACCGAACAGACGCGGGTGATCAACGAGCGGCTCGCTCGTGTCGCGCAGGCCCATGGGCTCGCCATGGGTCTTGGTTCCTGCCGGGTGCTCCTCGAACAACCCGAGGTCCTGCCCAGCTTCGACGTGCGCCGGCTCGCTCCTGACGTTCCCCTGCTCGCCAACCTCGGTGCGGTGCAGCTCAACCTCGGTGTCGGGATCGACGAATGCCGTCACCTCCTGCGGACCCTGCACGCCGACGCGCTGGTGCTGCACCTCAATCCCCTCCAGGAGGCGCTGCAGCCGTCGGGGAACACGGGGTTCGCCGGGCTGCTGGCGCGGATCGCGGCGGTGTGCGCCGGGCTCGGCGCGCCCGTGGTCGTCAAGGAGGTCGGATGGGGCATCGCTGACGACCTGGTGACGCGCCTCTTCGATGCCGGGGTGGCCGCCGTCGACGTCGCGGGTGCGGGCGGAACGTCGTGGAGTGAGGTCGAGCGCCACCGGATGAGCGACCCGCTTCGCGCGCGGGTCGCGACGTCCTTCGCTGCCTGGGGCATCCCGACCGCAGATGCGTTGATCCGTGCGCGCGGCGCGGCCCCCAACGGCGTGCTGATCGCGAGCGGCGGCGTGCGCAACGGCATCGATATCGCCAAGGCGCTGTCACTCGGCGCCGATTCGGTCGGGATCGCGGGCCCGCTGGTGCGAGCCGCCGCGGCCGGTGACGAGGCGCTCGACGAGACCGTCATGGTGATCCTCGAGGAGCTGCGCCTGGCGATGTTCTGCGTCGGCGCGGCGAGAATCGTCGACTTGAGACGCGAGGCCCGGCTGGTCCGCCGCGACGGATTGGCGCCCTGATGGCACCGACCACCATGTCGCTCGACGCCGCCGATGCCTACTGCCGTCAGCTCGTGAAGCATTACGAGAATTTCACGGTTGCCTCACGGCTTTCGCCGCGGTCCCTGCGTCGCCACCTGACCAGGGTGTATGCGTTCTGCAGGTTCACCGACGACCTTGGCGACGAGAGCGGTGACCGCGCGGTCGCGATGCGCCGTCTGCGACGCTGGCGGGACGAGACCCGCGAGAGTTTCGACCACGATGAGCGCACCCACCCGGTCCTGGTGGCACTCACCGACACCGTCCACCGGTACCGTCTGGAGCCCCAACCGTTCGTCGATTTGATCGACGCCAACGTCCAGGACCAGCGCGTCGACAGCTATGAAGACTGGTCTGCGCTCCGCGGCTACTGCATGCTGTCGGCGGCGCCGGTCGGGCGCATCGTGCTGCGGTTGTTCGACATCGGTGACCCCGCCGCCGTGGCGCTGAGCGACGACGTGTGCATCGGGTTGCAACTGGCCAACTTCGCGCAGGATGTGTCGGTCGACAGGCGGCTCGGCCGCTCCTACCTGCTGCTGAGCGACGTTCGCGAGCATGGCGTCGACGGGGCGACGCGCTTGATGTGCGAGCGCGCGCGGGCGTTGCTCGGGTCGGGCGTTGCGCTGGAATCGCTGGCGCCGTCGCGCCTGCGCGTACAGCTCGCGCTCTATCGCCTCGGTGGTGAGGCGATTCTCGATGCGATCGCCGCGACCGGCTACCGCACCGCGGCGCGCCGGCCGAGCGTCGATCGGGCCGCGAGGGTGCGCATCGTCGCGGCAGCGCTGGCGGCCGGGGTGCGCGGCGGTGAGACGCGCGCCGCACCGATGCCGGCGAGGACGGCGGGAGACCGGCATGCTTGACACGCCGACGCTCCCCGATGTTCGCGCCCTGGAGCGCTACTGCGAGGACATGGCGCGGCGCGAGGCGGCCAACTTCTACTGGGGATTCATCGCACTGCCACGCACGCAGCGCACGTCGATCTATGCGCTCTACGACTTCGCGCGCCAGGTCGACGACGATGCCGACCTCGATGGTCGCGCGTCGCGCGATCACCGCCTCGAGCACCACCGACGCCGCCTTCGTGAGACTCGCCCCGGAGACAGCACCGACCCGGTGATGGGTCTGCTTGCGATCGCGATGCGGCGCCACGCGATTCCGCTCGCCGAGCTGGACATGCTCATCGACGGGGTGGCGATGGACCTCACCGCGACGCGATACCAGAACTGGGAGGAATTGCGTGCGTATGCCAACCTGGTCGCGTCGGTCGTCGGGCGGATGTGCGTGCGCATCTTCGGGTTCCGCGACCCGGTCGCGCTGGAACGCGCCGATGAGCTCGGCGTTGCCCTGCAGCTGATCAACATCCTGCGTGACGTGCAGGAGGACGCGACCCGCGGACGCATCTACCTGCCCCTGGACGAGCTCGCCGAGTACGGCATCACCGAGCGCCACATCCTCGACGGCCGGGTCGCGCCGGGCTGGCGTGCCTTCATGACGATGCAGATCGCACGTGCGCGACAGCTGCACCGATCCGGTATCCGCGTGACCGAGTTCATCCCCAAGCAACCGGCGGTATGCGTGCGCACCATGGCGGGGATCTATCTCGGGATCCTCGATCGCATCGAGGCGGCACCCGAGCTGCCGCTTCGCGGCCGCGCGCGCCTGTCGAAGGCCGCCAAGCTGAGTGTGATGGCTCGGTCGTGGCTGGCGGCGGTGTGACCCGACAGCCGCGCGTCGCAGTCGTCGGAGCTGGGCTCGCGGGGCTCACCGCCGGGCTCGAGCTCGCCAAGCGCGGTTGGCGCGTCGACCTGTACGAGCGTTCCCGCCTGCTCGGTGGCAAGACAACCTCGTTCGAGGTCGACGGCCACGAGGTCGACTGCGGACAGCATGTGGTGCTCGCCTGCTGCACGGCGACTCTCGACCTCGTCGAGGAGCTCGGGCTCAGCGATTCGCTGTACATCCAGCCCCGGTTCGAGGTGACCGTCCTCTCGCGCAAGCGTCCACCTGCGCGCCTGCGCGCTGCCGCGCTTCCGGCGCCGCTCCACCTGATGGCGGGCTTCGCTCGCTATCCGCACCTGACCACGCTCGATCGCGTGGGGGTGGGACGCGCGCTGATCGCCGCGCGCACCGACGTCTCGCCGAAGGGCGACATGGCCGCGTGGTTGCGCCAGCATCACCAGAGCCCCCGCGCCCTGCGTGCGTTCTGGGAGCCGTTTCTGGTGCCGGCGCTCAACGCGCCGCTCCACCGCGTGTCCGCGGCGATGGGCCTCTTCGTCATCCGCACAGCGTTTCTCGGCGATCGCGATGCGGCCCGCATCGCGTACCTGAAGGTCCCGCTCGCACGTCTTGCCGAGGCCGCAGCCGCTCGCCTCGACGGCGTGCACCCTCGCCAGGCGGTGGTCGGCCTGCATCGCGAGGGTGACCGCATCACCGGCGTGAAGCTCAGCGGCGGAGCGGGGGCGGCGTGCGACGCCTGCGTCATCGCGGTGCCGCCGAAGCGACTCAACGCCATGCTCGACGACGCGCCGGCGTTGGGGATCGCCGGGCTCGACGCCTTTGAGGCCATGCCCATCGTCGATGTGCATCTCTGGTACGACCGTCCGGTCCTCGGATGCGACTTCGCGGCGCTCCTCGACTCGCCCGTGCAGTGGGTGTTCGAGAAGTCGCCGGGATACGTGTGCTGCAGCCTGAGCGCGGCCGATGACCTCGTCCAGCGCCCGGAGCGCGAGCTCGTCGAACTGGGCCGCACCGAGCTCGCCGCGGTGCTGCCGCAGGCCGCGCGCGCGCGTCTGCTGCGCGGCGCGGCGACGCGCGACCCGGATGCCACGTTCATCCCCGCACCGGGCGTGCGACGCCCCGGCGCCGCGACCGCGCTCGCCAACCTCGTGATCGCCGGGGCGTGGACCGATACCGGCTGGCCGGCGACGATCGAGTCGGCGGTGCGCAGCGGGCGGACCGCGGCGCTGACCCTCTTCAGGAAAGCTGCCGCCTGGCCGGCCACGCAGAGCGCGTACGCGGGCGCGGTACAGGAGGTGGCGCGTGCAGTCTGAGGCGCTGCGCTCCGCCGTCGACTGGTTGCTCGAACACCAGGATGCATCCGGGTGGTGGAGCGGCGAACTCGAGACCAATGTCACGATGACGGCCGAGCACGTGCTCCTCCTCCGCTTTCTCGGCGCATCGCACGATGACATTCGCGACGGAGCGATCCGCCACATCCTCGGCGCGCAGCGTGAGGACGGAACCTGGGCGCTGTACCACGATGGGCCCGGTGATCTGAGCACCACCATCGAGGCCTACGTCGCGCTCCGTGTCCTCGGGATCGACGCGACCCAACCGCCGCTACGCAAGGCGCTGCGCACGATTCTCGACCAGGGCGGGCTCGCGGAGGCGCGTGTGTTCACCAAGATCTGGCTCGCGCTGTTCGGCATCTTTCCGTGGGATGGGGTGCCGAGCATGCCACCCGAGCTGGTGCGCCTCCCCTCCTGGGCACCGCTCAACCTGTACGACTTCGCGTGCTGGGCGCGCGGCACCATCGCGCCGCTCCTCATCGTCATCTCGCGCCGTCCCGTCCGCGAGCTCGGGGTGAGTGTCAACGAGGTGATCGCTCCCGGAAGCGAGCATCGCATGCACCGCGTTGCAGGATCGGGCGTGTTCCTGTGGCTCGACCACGCGTTGAAGCTCTACGACCGTCTCCCGCGACAACCGGGACGGGCGGCATCGCGCGCCAGGCTCGTCGACTGGATCACCGCTCGTCAGGAGGCCGACGGCGGCTGGGGCGGGATCCAGCCTCCGTGGGTGTACTCGCTGATCGCGCTGAACCTCGAGGGCATGTCGCTCGAGCACCCGGTCATCCGCCGCGGGCTCGAGGGCTTTCGTCGATTTGCCATCGACGACGATCGCGGCTGGCGTCTGCAGGCATGCATGTCGCCGGTCTGGGACACCGCGTGGGCGATGCTCGCGCTGCGCAGGGCCGGGATCCCGCGCGAGCACCCGTCGCTGCGCCGCGCCGTGGACTGGCTGCTCGCCGAGCAGATCTCGGGCGGCGGCGACTGGCAGGTCAAGGTGCCGCTCGACGGGTGCGGCGGATGGGCGTTCGAGTTCGACAACGACATCTACCCCGACGTCGACGACACCGCGATCGTCGTCCTCGCGCTGCTGGAGTTGGGCGACCCGGCGCTTGTGTCGCAGCCGGTTGCCGACGCGGTCAGGTGGTGCAGGGCGATGCGTTCCCGCAACGGTGCGTGGGCGGCGTTCGACAAGGACAACACGCGCGCCCTGGTGTACCGGCTGCCCTTCGCGGATTTCGGCGCCATGCTCGATCCACCGTCCGAGGACGTGACCGCTCACGTCATCGAGATGCTCGCCGCGGTCGGGTGTGGCATCGACGACGCCGACATCCCGCGCGCGCTCGCCTACCTCCGCGCCGCGCAGCGTCCGTGGGGATCGTGGTTCGGCCGCTGGGGCGTGAACCACATCTACGGCACGTGGTGCGTGGTGAGCGCGCTGGTCGCGCTGCGCACCGGCGCCGACATGGTGCGGGAGGCAGCGGCGTGGATGCGCCGGGTGCAGAACCCCGACGGCGGGTGGGGCGAATCCTGCCAGTCCTACGTCGACGAGTTGTTCGCCGGTGTCGGCCCGAGCACGGCGTCGCAGACCGCGTGGGCGATGCTCACCCTCCAGCTCGCGGGGATGGGCGACGACGAGGCATGTGCGCGCGGCCGCGCGTTCCTTCTGGAACGCCAGCAGAACGGCACGTGGGATGAACCCGAGCACACCGGCACCGGGTTCCCCGGTGACTTCTACATCAACTACCACCTCTACCGGCACGTCTTTCCGACCCTGGCCCTCGCCGGCGGTGAGCCCCTCCAGAGCGGACGGCATGCCGTCGAGCGTGAGCTCGTCACCTCCAGATAATCCGAAAGCGACACAAGGAGACAGCCATGGCGGTGCCACTGCGACAGGCGATACGAGTTGGCAGCTACGTGGCCCGGCAAAGGCTGCGCCGCAACGAGAAGTTCGCGCTGGTCCTCCAGCTCGAGCCGCTGTATCAATGCAACCTCGCCTGCGCGGGCTGCGGGAAGATCCAGCACGAGGATGCGATCCTGCAACGACGGCTCACGGTCCAGCAGTGCATCGACGCGGTCGAGGAATGCGAGGCTCCGATGGTGTCGATCGCCGGCGGGGAGCCCTTGGTGCACAAGGAGATCGACCAGATCGTCGCGGCCCTGGTCGCCCGCAAACGGTATGTCTATCTCTGCACCAACGCGCTCCTGCTGGAGAAGAAGCTGCATCTCTTCACGCCGTCGCCGTACTTCTCGTTCTCGGTGCACATTGACGGGCTCCGCGAGCGCCACGACGAGTTGGTCTGCCGCACCGGCGTGTTCGACAAGGCCATTGCGGCGATCGCGGCTGCCAAGGCCGGTGGTTTCCGGGTCACCACCAACACGACGTTCTTCGACCAGGACGACGCGCGTTCGATCCGCGGGGTGCTCGACTTCCTCAATGACGAGGTGCAGGTCGACAGCATGCAGATCTCGCCCGGCTACGCGTACGAGAAGGCTCCCGACCAGGACCACTGGCTCAACGTCGAGCGCACCCATGCGATCTTCCGCGACGCCTTCGCCGATGGGCGGCGGCGGAAGTGGCGTCTCAACCACTCCCCGCTGTTCCTCGACTTCCTCGAGGGCAAGGTCGATTTCAGCTGCACCGCGTGGGGAATCCCGAGCTACTCCGTGCTCGGCTGGCAGCGTCCCTGCTACCTGATGTCGGACGGTTACGCGACCTCGTACCGCGAGCTGCTCGAGACCACCGAGTGGGAGAAGTACGGCCGTGGCCGCGACGAGCGCTGCGGGAACTGCATGGCGCACTGTGGCTACGAGCCCACCGCGGTGGTTGCCACGTCCGCGTCGCTGCGCGAATCGATCCGGGCGGCGAGCGACAGCCTGCGTCCCCGCGGCACCAAGTCACATCTGAACTGACGTGGATGCGCCGCAGGCAGTGCCCGGCGCCGGAGACGTCTTTCTCACGGGTGCGTCGGGGTTCGTCGGATCGCACGTGCTCAGGGCGCTGCTCGCGCGCGGCTATCGCGTCCGAGCGCTCGCGCGCGGGCGGTGGCAGGCACCGCCCGACGTGGTCACCGTGACCGGCGATCTGCGCTCGGCAGGGACGCTGGTCCCCGCGATGCGGGGATGCCGGTACGTCATTCACACCGCCGCGCTCTACTCGTTCTCCCCGCTCGATCGGGCGACCATCGCGGCGGTGAACGTCAAGGGGACGTCGGGCATCCTCGAGGCGGCACGCATCGCCGGGGTCGAGCGCTGCGTGGTGACCTCGAGCTCGGCCGCGCTGCCGCCGGCAGTGGGCTCGCGCCCGGCAACCGAGCGCGATTGGGCCACGGCGGACCACGGGGCGTGGTCCTATCACGCGTCCAAGCTTGCCGCCGAGCGGGCGGCGCTGCGCGCGCCGGTCCCGGTCACCACCGTGCTCCCGACCGCCCCGATCGGACCCGGTGATCGCCGGCCGACGCCGACCGGCAGGATCATCGTCGACCTCCTCAACGGACGTCTGCCCGCGATCCTCGGCGGCGGCATGAACATCGTCGCCGTCGAAGACGCGGCTGTGGCGCACGTGCTCGCGCTCGAGCTCGGACGCCCGGGCGAGCGCTACATCGCTGGAGGGGTCAACCTCGCGCTCGCGGAGCTGTGGCGGCTGATCGCGCTCGCCGCGGGCAGACCCGAGAGGACGTTTCGACTCCCCTATGCGATCGCCGCCGCGGCGGCGCGCCTCGACGCCGTTCGGGTCCGGGTCACCGGCGCCATCCCCGCGATTCCGCTCGAGGGGGTGCGGATGGGCCGGCTGGAGATGTATTCGTCCAGCGCGAAGGCGGTCGCCGAGCTTGGCTACCGCCCCTCGAACGCCGCCGACGCCATCGAACGCGCCGTGCACTGGTATCGCGACAACGGCTATGCCGCCTGAGGCGCGCGTCCATGCCGTCTGCGCGATGGGAGTGGAGGCATGGGGGGTGCGGCGCCGCGCCCGGGACGTCCACGTCGTGCAGGTCGGGATCGGAGGCAGGCCACCCGCGGCGATGCCCGGAATCGTGATCAGCGCCGGCCTCTGCGGCGGCCTCCTCCCGGAGCAGAGCCCGGGAACCGTGGTCATTCCCACCCAGGTCGTTGACGAAAGCGGGGTGACCCACGCCTGCGATCCCGGTATTGTCTCCGCGCTCGAGCGAGCCGCCTTCTACCTTCGCCTCCCGGTGGCGAGCGGATCGCTCGTCTCCACGTCAGGCATGGTCACCGGCGCGACCAGGGGCGAGTGGGCGGGCCGCGGTCACGTCGCCGTGGACATGGAGTTCGGCGGCGGCCGCGGAATCCGCACGTCGCTTCGGGGTGCTCCGGGTGATCCTCGACACGCCGGGACGAGAGCTGTCGGGGGCATGGGTCGCCCCGGCGCGGGCGATCCGGCACCCTTCGAACTGGGGGGAAGCGATCTGGCTCGGCATCAACGCGCCGCGGTTCTCCCTCCGGGTCGGCGCGGTCCTAGAGGCGGCCTTCCTCGGCAATATCGACCCCGAGGTATAGCTGCACCGCCCCGCGCAGCATCTGCGCGACCCCTGGGGCGTTGAAGTCCTGCGCCATCTCGTGCAGCGCGGCGCGCTGGGCGTGGAGCGCCGCCTCGACGACCCGGCAGCCGGCCTCGGTGAGGCCGACACGAACCATGCGTCGATCGGGGGCACACCGAAGGGTCCGGACCAGGCCGCGAGCGTTCAGCTCGTGCACCATCAGGGAGACCCGCGCCTCGGGCGCCTGGATGAGCTCGGCGAGATCACCCTGAACGCACCCCTCGACCCCAGCGGCACCCGCCTCGAGGAGGAGGTGGTACTGCAGCGGGCTCAGATCGTGCTGCGCGAGCGAGCGGTTGATCTGGATCATCGCCTGCCGGAAACCCCGCCGGAAGATCGCCGCCAGTCGCAGGTCCTCGATCGTCGCGTCCTGGAAGAAGTCGGTGTCCTGGGCTCGGGGCTCAGCTTTCGCCGCTAGAGTCACCCTTCCGACTTTACTAGGGTGGGGAGGGTCGATTCCGGGCCCGGTGGGAGGCTGCACCGCAAATACTTATGTGCAAAGGGTAAAAAATCGTGAAGCTCGCGTGCTGAACTTTGAGCTCCTCAGACGGCCGTTGTCACGATGCTCGCCCAGGGGCCACGCCTGAGGGGGGTTGCCGGCCAGGGGATGGTGCGGGGGACCCCGGTCCCTCCGGACGGGTGCGCAGCCCGCGGCAGCGGGCTACGCCTCTCCTGGCTGCGGCGGCAAGCGGGTCGCGATCAGACGGAGACGCGATCGGGCACGTCGTGTCCGAGAGCTCGCAGCGCGCGGACGTATTTCGGCGTGCTGTCGGGCTCACCCACCCCCACCCCACGGAGCCGGGTCATGACGGCGCCGATCAACGCCTCGTCGGCATCGAAGAGCTCCACCTCGACCTCGCGAAAGGTGGACACGTTCCGGTCGCCTTCGCGTACCGACACGTGGTCGTCGGCAACCTCGGCGCGACGCGTGTCGCCGGCCATGAGATCGACGGTGTGCCGGTCGGTCACCAGCAGGGCGATGGGGTGGAGTGACACCTCACCGATCTCGGAGCGGATCGCGTCGACGGCCGCCTGCGGCGGGTGGTCGGGCGGTCCCGGGAAGTCCGTCTCCTCACGCGAGACGGCCTGCCCCACCATGCGATTGCCCGCCTTGAGGGTCCACTTCCCCATCTCGCCAGGGGCGCTGCGATGGCGCAGGCCGAGATTGGCGTGCAGCAGCGTCAGGGCATCGGTATCCCAGTACGTCGCCGTCAGCTCCACCGTGCCGCGGTCGACAGCATGGGTGCCGGCGACCACCTCGTCGAGGTCGGGGAGGACAAACTCCGCCCCGACGGGAATCTTGATCTCGCGTTCCTCGGACATGGCCGCTGACTTTAATGGGCGCATCGCCCCTGCGAATGAGCCGCTCAGGGCAGGCCCCATACACTCCGAGGGATGACTGAGGTGCTTCGAGCTCTTGCGCTCGTCGGTGGAGCGGCCCTGGTCGTGTTCATGCTCGCTGATGCGATCGGGACGCTGATCGTGACCCGGGCCCGGACGGCTCGCTGGCGTCCCACCGGGTTCTGGTATGCGATCACGTGGCGGGGCGCCAGGAGCGCCGCGGCACGGCTTCCGGCCCGGGGCGGCGACTACGTCCTCAACCTCTATCCCGCGCTGTCGCTGCTCGGGCTGCTGCTGCTCTGGCTCGTCGGGCTCATGGTGGGCTGGGCGCTCGTCTACTGGGGCCTTGCGGAGCGGGTGGCTGGCCAGGGCGACTGGGTGAGCCTCGCCTACTACTCGGGCGCCTCGCTGCTCACCCCCGCGTTCGGCGTCGCGAACGACGAGCTGGTGCGCTTCCTGTCGCTGGTGGAGACGCTGAGCGGCCTCGGGACGATCGCGCTCCTGATCTCGTACCTGCCCGCTCTCTACGGCGCGTACAGCCGTCGTGAGACCCGCCTGCTGACCCTCGACGACCCGATCGGCGGGCGCCTGACACCGCTGCGGGTGATCGCGGTGCACTCCAGCGATGGGAGCCTCGACCTCTTCTACCGATTCTGTGCCGACTGGGAGATGTGGACCGCCGAGGTGCTCGAGAGCCACACCTCGTATCCGATGCTGGCGCTGTTTCGCTCGCAGCACCCGGGCCAGTCATGGATCACGGCACTGGGCGTCGTCACCGACGCGGCCACCCTGGCCTGCTCCTGCGTCGTGGGCGCCGAGGTTCGCGAGCCGTACTTCCTGTATCGACGTGGCCGGCGCGCCGTCGTGGACATCGCCGCCGCCCTCAACATCCCCGAGGAGCCCGAGGCGTCCGCACTCACCCGCGAGAACGTGGAGATCGCCTGGAAGGGGCTCAAGGAGCTGGGGCTCGAGCTCCGCGACAAAGACGAGGCCTGGCGACGGCTCCAGGAGCTCCGTGACCCCTACGGCAGCCGGCTGCAGCACCTCATCGACTACACCCTCGCCCCGCACGGCTTCTGGGGGCACTCGGCCGAGGCGACCGTCGTCGAGGAGGTGGCTCGGGCGACTGCCGACGCGCGCTTCCGGGCGCGCCGGCGCGGCAATCGCGCGTCACAGCCGGGCTGACACTCCCCGTGGGAGAGGTCACAGGAACTCTTCGAACCCGGGCCAGGCGGCCACCATCTGGCGGCGCAGGTCCCCCGACAGCGGGAGGTACGTTCCCGTCGCCTCGGCCACCACGCCGCCGTCGGGGAGCAGCACACGACCGTCAGTGTGGAGCGCGCGACGAAGGAGGCGGGTGATGCGGCCCTCGACACGAAGCCGTGCCCCAAGCGGCGCCGCCCGGCGGTAGCGCACCTCGAGGCGGCCGGTGACCACCCAGTGACGGTGCAGTGCCGAGCACCGACCCATGACGTCGTCGAGCACCGCGCTGATGATGCCGCCATGCGCGAAACCCGGGAAACCGGCGTGGTCGTCGCCCGGGGTCCAGTGTGTGAAGACGAGGTTGCCGTCCAGCTCGTACTGCAGGTGCAGTCCCGACGGATTGCGCAGCCCGTGCACCCAGTTCTGCTGGAATTCGCTGCGATCGTTGAGCCACTCCGGGTCGATGTCGTGGTTGATCACTGCGCGGTCAGACGGTCCAGGCCACCGAGATACGCGCGCAGGGGGTCAGGCACGAGCACGCTGCCGTCGCCCTGCTGAAACGTCTCGAGGAGCGCGTCGAACGTGCGCGGGACGCCGAGCGCGCTGCCGTTCAGGGTGTGCACGTGCCGCGGTTTCTCCCCCGGCGACGGGCGGTACCGGATGTTGGCTCGCCGTGCCTGAAAGTCAGCGAACACCGAGCACGACGAGACCTCGAGCCACTGGCGCATCCCCGGTGCCCACACCTCGATGTCGTACTTCTTCCACTGAGCGAACCCGAGGTCGCCGCTGCACATGAGCAGCACGCGATAGTGCAGCCCGAGCCGCTGGAGCACGTGCTCGGCGTGCGCGGTGATGAGCTCGAGCTCGTCCAATGAGGTCTCGGGTGTGGTGAAGCGCACCATCTCCACCTTCTCGAACTGATGCAGCCGGATGTACCCGTGCGTGTCCTTCCCGGCAGCGCCCGCCTCGCGCCGCCAGCATGGCGTGAGCGCTACATGCGCGATCGGCAGCGCCGACGCTTCGAGGATCTCGCCCGCGTAGAGGTTGGTGACCGGCACCTCGGCGGTGGGGATGAGGAACAGCCCGTCGTCGGCGTGGTATGCCTCATCCTCGAACTTGGGGAGCTGTGCGGTGCCGACCATCGCCTCGCGGCGCACCAGGAACGGTGGCGCCACCTCCGTGTAGCCGTGCTCGCGGGCGACGTCGAGCATGAACGACGTCAATGCGCGCTGCAGCCGGGCCCCATCGCCGCGCAGCACCACGAACCTCGAACCGCTGATCTTAACGGCACGCTCGAAGTCGAACACGCCGAGGCGCTCGCCGATGTCGTAGTGCGGCAGCGGATCGAACGTGAAGGTCGGCGCGTCGCCCCACGTGCGCGCGACGACATTGCCGTCGGGTCCACCACCATCGGGAACGCTCTCGTGCGGGGGGTTCGGCACCTCGAGCAGCAGCGCCTCGACGCGCTGATCGAGATCCGCGAGGCGTGCCTCGCCGTCCTGGATGCGCTGTTTGAGCGCGGTCAACGATGCGCGCTGCTCGTCCGAGGGCGTGCCCCGCATCGACACCGATGCCGCGCGCTGCTGCGCACGCTCGTGTTCGACCGTGGTGCGCAGGCCGCGTGCCTCGGCGTCGACCGCAAGCAGTTCGTCGATCGGCGCCGTCTCTCCCTTTCGGCGCGCGCCGTCCCGGACCGAGTCCGGGTCATCGCGAATGCGCTGCATCGACAGCATCAGGAGTCACCGCCACGTTGCTGGGGACGCATGGTCGGAAACAGCAGCACGTCGCGGATGGTCGCGGAGTCGGTGAGCAGCATCACCAGGCGGTCGACGCCGATGCCGAGTCCGCCCGACGGCGGCATCCCGGTCTCGATGGCCTCGAGAAAGTCCAGGTCGATCGGAGGAATCTCCGCATCGCCGGCGGCGCGCATGCGCGCCTGTTCCTCGAAGCGCGCCCGCTGGTCGAGCGGGTCGTTGAGCTCGCTGAATGCGTTGGCGATCTCACGCCCGGCGACGATCAGCTCGAAGCGCTCGACGAACCGGGGGTCGTCGCGCCGCCGCCGCGCCAGCGGGCTGACCTCGGCGGGGTAATCGAGGACGAACGTCGGATCCCAGAGCTCACCCTCAACTCGCTGCTCGTAGATCTCGACCAGCACCGCGCCCGGGCCCAGGTCGGGTGCGACGTCGACGCCGAGAGTCGCGGCCGCCGCGTGCATCTCGTCCCATGCGGCGCGCGCGTCGACGCCGGTGTGCTCGAGCACGAGGTCGACCATGGTTGCGGCGCGATACGGCGGCCGCAGGTCGAGCGCCCGTCCGAAGGCGGTGCGCCGCAACGGGTCCTCGCACGGAGCGCTGCCGCCCTCGTCCTGTTCCGCCACCTGCGGGCCGGCCGCGCTCGCGGCGGCGGTGACCAGCGCCTCGGTGAGCTCGCGCATGTCGTCGTACGTCGCGTAGGCCTGGTATGCCTCGAGCATCGTGAACTCCGGGTTGTGTCGCGGCGACAGTCCTTCGTTGCGAAAGACGCGGCCGATCTCGTACACACGCGCGTAGCCGCCGACGATGAGGCGCTTGAGATGCAGCTCGATCGCGATGCGCAGGTACACGTCGGTGTGCAGCGCGTTCCAGTGCGTCTTGAATGGGAGCGCATGGCCGCCGCCGGGAATCGGCTGCAGCACCGGGGTCTCGACCTCGAGGAAACCGCGCTGGTCGAGTGTCGCCCGCAGCGCACGAATAAGTCGGGTGCGCGTGGCGAAGTGGCGTCGCTGGCCCGCGTTGCTCAACAGGTCGAGGTATCGCTTCCGGTAGCGGGTCTCCTGATCCTGGAGGCCGTGAAACTTCTCGGGAGGCGCGTGCAGCGCCTTCACCAGCAGCGTCACGCTGTCGACCAGAACGCTCGGTTCGCCACGCCGCGTTCGCGTCATCGGTCCGGTTATACCGACGATGTCGCCGAGATCGAGCAGACCGACGATCTCGTGAGCTGCTCCCTGGCGATCGGCGCGGAACCACATCTGCATCCGCCCCGATTCGTCCTCGACATGCGCGAATGCGGCACCGCCGAGGTCGCGCAGTTGCATGATCCGGCCGGCGACCGCAACCACCGGGCGATCGGGAGCGTCGACGTCGGCGCCCGGGTGCTCGGACTCGTACGCGTCGAGCAGGCGGCGCGCTTCGTCCATGGTCGCGCTCGGCGTGAAATCGACTCCGTAGGATGGAATGCCTCGCGCGGCCAGCTCATCGACTTTGCGGCGGCGCTCCGCGAAGAGGTCGTCGGATGGCATGCGGCCTATCTTCCCCGGCAGGGCTCGCCGCGTGCGTGCGGCGAGCGGCGAAGCGCCCTAGTTGATCTTGACGATCTTGACCTGCCGGGAGCCACCCGGGCTGACCACTTCGATCGTGTCACCGACTCTGTGACCGAGCAACGCCTTGCCGACCGGCGATTCCATCGAGATCCGCCCCTCGGCAACATCGACCTCGGCGGGACCGACGATGGTGAGGGTTTGTTTGCCGAAGTCATCTTTGACATCGACGGTGGTGCCGACGCTCACGATGCCGCTGTCACTCCCCTCTTCGATGATGACCGCGTTGCGAAGCATGTTCTCGATCACGAGGATGCGACCCTCGAGCATTCCCTGCTCGTTCTTCGCCTCGTCGTATTCGGCGTTCTCCGAGATGTCTCCGAAGTCCTTGGCGTACTTGATGCGCTCGGCCACCTCGGAGCGACGAACTGTGCGCAACTCTTCCAATTCGTGCTCCAGCTTGACGAGACCGTCTCGCGTGAGCAACACAGGTTTGTCCATGTAAATCCCTGATTCGACGAAATCCAGGCGGGGTATCCGGTCACCTCCGCGCTGCGGAGCCCGGAGTATAGGCGAGCAGCATCAAACCCGGCGTAACAACTTGTCGTCATTCCTTGACGGAAATCGTTATGGTTCATATGATCCGTCGCGAGGTCGCGGTGGGGATCTTAATTACTGCCCCCCCTCTCGGGGCGTCTCTGGTTTCCAGGGGCGCCCTTCTTTTTTGCCTCAGCCTTCGCCGCTGACGAAGACCGGCCGGAACCATCCCTCGGATCGCGGTCCCGCCGCGAGCGTGCGATCGAGCAACGCGTCGAGCCGTTCACGCGTGTCCATCGTCTGGACCTCGGCGCGGAGCCGCGCGGCGCCGGCGCATCCGCGAATCGTCCAGGCCACGTACTTGCGGCCGATGCGCAGCGCGCGGCTCTCGCCGTGATATGCGCAGAGCATGTCGAGATGGCGTCGGGCCAGGGCGATGCGTCCGGCGAAGTCCAGGTCCGGGAGAACCTCGCCCGTCGCCAGGCGGTGGACCGCCTGGCGGACGAACCAGAAGTTGCCCAGCATGCCGCGGGCGATCACCACCCCGTCGACCATCCCCGCCTCGACGCGCCGCGCGATCGTGTCCACGTCCTCGACGTCCCCACTGCCGAACACCGGGACGCCGACCGCCTCCTTGACCCGGGCGATCTCCAGCCAGTCGGCGGTCCCCTCGTATTTCTGGCAGCGGGTCCGTCCGTGCACGGTCACCGCGGCGACACCGGAGTCCTCCAGGGCACGGGCGAGCTCGGGAGCGTTGATCGTGGATGCATCCCACCCAAGGCGCATCTTCACGGTGACCGGGACCCGGACCGCAGCGACCATGGCGGCGACCACCCGGGCGGTGGCGTCGATGTCGCGGGCAAGGGCGGCACCGCTGCCACGGCTCACGACCCGAGCCACCGGGCAGCCCAGATTGACGTCGACGAGCACGGCGCCGCGCTCCACGCAGACCTGGGCGGCGGCGGCCATCACGGCGGGATCGCAGCCCACCAGCTGCGCCGCAACCGGTGCCACCTCGACGGGGAAGTCGAGCAGGTGCATCGCCGCGTCGGTGCTCCGGACCACCGCCTCGGCAGCGACCATCTCGGTCGACACGAGGCCGGCGCCGAATCCGCGGCAGAGTGAGCGGCAGGGCGCGTCGGTGATCCCCACCATCGGCGCGACCAGCACCGGCGACGAGAGTTCGAGCCCGCCGACCCGGAGGGGGCGGAGAGCGGTCGCTGCGACGGCCATCGGCCCATGGTACGGGGCCGATCGGCTCGGCTCAGCGATTCTGATCGTGGATGAGGCGGAGCCCGTGGAGGGTGAGCCGCTCGTCGACGACGTCGATCGCCGGGATCAGCCTGGCGAGGGATGGCGCCAGGCCACCGGTGGCGATGACCTTGGGCCGGCCTTCCATCTCCTGGCGGAACCGCGCGACGAGCCCTTCGACCAGGCCGACGTAGCCGAACACGATCCCCGACTGCATGCTCCCGGTCGTCGAATGGCCGATCGCCTCGCCGGGAGCGGTGAGCTCGACCCGGATGAGCATCGCGGCATGGCTCACCAGCGCGTCGTGGCTGAGCTGAATGCCCGGGGCGATGGCGCCGCCCAGGTAATCGCCCCCGGCATCGATGGCGTCGAACGTGGTCGCGGTGCCGAAGTCGACGAGGATCGCCGGCCCGCGGTAGAGATGGTGCGCCGCGATCGCGTTCGCGATCCGGTCGGCGCCCACCCGGCGCGGGTCGTCGTAGTGGATCCGGATGCCGGTCCGGGTCCCCGGACCGACGACCATCGGCGGCCGGTTGAAGTAGGTGTGGGAAAGTTCGTCGATGCTCCGCGCGAGCGTGGGAACCACGCTGCTCACGACCACCGACGTGACCTGTTCCGGGACCACGGCACGGCGGCCCAGGAGGTCGACCAGCACCAGCCCCATCTCGTCCCCGGTGAACCGGTCGTCGGTGTGGATCCGGAAGTCGGCGACCAGCTGCTCGCCGTCGAAGACCCCGACGACGATGTTGGTGTTTCCGACGTCGATCGCGAGCAGCATCGCGGCGAGTGTAGGCATCATCGCCCGGTGATCGCGCTCCTCGATATCGGCGGCACCAAGATCGCCGCATCCGCCGGTCGGGGGGCGGCGATCGGCGCCGTCCGCCGGATCCCGACGCCGATCGACTCCCCGCTCGCGACGCTGCGCGGGCTCATCGAGGGGGTCATGGGCGGCCTCCTTCCCGAGGCGATCGCGATCTCGGCGCCGGGTCCGTTCGACCGCGTATCGGGCGCGCTGCGCAACCCACCCGGGATGCCCGCGTCCTGGCACGGGCTGGAGATGGCTCGCCTGCTTGGGCAGCGCTTCGACTGCCCGGTGGTCGTCGAGAACGACGCCAACTGCGCGGCGCTCGCCGAAGCCCGCCTCGGCGCCGGGACCGGGCACCGCACCGTGGTGTACTGGACGGTCTCGACCGGCATCGGGTGCGGCATCGTCCGCGACGGCCGGATCGTCGTCGGCAGGCACGACACCGAGGGCGGCCACATGGTCCTCTGGCCGGAGTGGCTCGGTGGCCCACCCTGCCACTGCGGTGGCGCGGGGTGTCTCGAGGCGCTGGCCAGCGGACGAGCGATCGCCGGGCGGTACGGCATCACCGCCGAGCAGTTGAAGGATCCGGAGGCCTGGGTCGAGATCGGACGCTGGCTCGGGCTTGCGGTCGTGAACGCCACCACGCTGCACGATCCCGATGTGGTGCTCTTCGGCGGCGGCGTCTGCTCGAGCTGGACCCGGTTCGCGCCCTCGTTGTTCGAGACGGTCGAGCGCTCTCTGCACCTCCAGCCGCACCCCGAGATCGCGCGTGGCACCCTGGGTGAGGATCGATCCCTGCTGGGCGCGCTCCTCACCGCCGAGGACGGCGGCGAGGATCCGGCGAGACTGCCGACGGCGAGGTAGGCTACGGCGCCGATGCCCACGGTCCACCTGGTGTGCGACAGCACCGCCGATCTCGATCCGGCGTTTCGTGCGGCCCATGCGGTGCGCGTCGTCCCGCTCAAGGTGATCTTCGGCGACCAGAGCTTCCTCGACGGGGTGGACATCTCGGCGGAGGCGTTCTACGAGCGGCTGGCCGCGCCCGGACCGTTCCCGCGAACGTCGCAGCCGACGCCGGCCGAATTCGAGGAAATCTTCCGCGAGTTGGGGGCCGAGGGTGGCGCGATCGTCTGCACGACCATCTCCGCCGACCTCAGCGGCACCTACGCTTCCGCGATCCAGGCCCGAGCGGCGCTGCCCGACCTCGATATCCGGGTGATCGACACCCGCAGCGTCGCCGTCGGTCACTACGCCGCGGTCAAGGAGGCGGTGCGGGTGATCGAGGCGGGCGGTGACGCCGACGAGGTCGAGGCCGCGGTCGCCGCGGTGCGCGGCACCGAGAAGGTGCTTTTCACGGTCGAGACCCTCGAGTTCCTGCGGCGCGGTGGGCGCATCGGCGGAGCGCGCGCCCTGCTCGGCTCGATGCTCGACATCAAGCCCATCCTCGAGATCCGCGATGGTGTCATCGAGCCGGTCGGACGGGTTCGGACCTACCCGCGCGCGATCGACCGCGTCGTCGAGGAGTGCAAGCAAGCCGCCGCGGCCTGGGGTGGCGCCGACGTCGTCATCGCTCACGCCGACCGCCCCCGAATCGCCGCCGAGCTCGTGGACAGGATGCGTCCCCTGGTATCGAGCGAGCCGGCCCTGACGGTCGTGGGGCCGGTGGTGGGCTGCCACAGCGGGCCGGGAGCCATCGGCGTGGGGTTCCACAAACCGATCGTCTGAGCTCCCGCCGCGGCTCGGTGGCGAGCTTTCTCAACCGCGGCACGCAGGGTTAGGATTGCCGCTCAGGTTGAACGCGTGAGACAGATCGCCACGATCGACGCCGGAGGCGAGGGGACGATGCTCCGGGGCAGCGAAGTCGACGATGCCGGCAGGAGAAGCCAGATCGTCCGGGCCGCCGCCGCCGTGCTCGGGCGTCAGGGCTATGCTGAGACGTCGCTCAAGGACGTCGCCCGAGAGGCCGGGGTCGCGCCCGGGCTCCTCCACTATTACTTCGACTCGAAGGAGGAGCTGCTTCTGGAGGTGGTGATGGTCACCGAGCGCCAGATGGTCGCCGACTGGAAGGCGGTGGTCGAGGCGGTCGACGACCCCCTCGAACGGATCGTGACCGGCCTCGACCACGCCGAGGCCCGTTGCGCGGATCAGCCCGAGTTCTTCCGCCTGCTCCTCGATCTGTACACGGTGAGCCTGAGCAGCCCCGCGCTCCGGGTTCGCTGCGCCAGCCTGCGCACCCACCTGGTGGACGAGATCGAGATCGAGGTTCGCCAAGTCCTCGGGCGCCTGCCCACGTACTCGCTGGTGTCCCCACGGGATCTCGCCGGCGCGATCCTCAGTGCCATCGACGGGATCGCGCTCTCCGTCCTCGTGGTGCAGCAGCCGCCGGCTGCACCGTTCCGCGCCCTCAAGGTGCTGCTGCTCTCACTGGTGGTGACCGCCTATGTCACCGCCGGAGAGCAACCCCCGATCGCGCGGCTCGGAGAGATGCTCAACCGGCATCGCTGAGCATCGGGCTCACCCGGCGCCGACCGGAAGGGGCGGGAGAAGCGCGACGGTCGCGCCGATCGGGCCGGGCTCCTCGCCCTCGGCACGACCCCAGAAGCGGGAGAACCGCCCGTCGTACCCGACCGCCAGGCCGCCGTGCAGGGAGATCGGCACCTCGTCCCAGTGCGGGGTGTGCCCGTGGACCACGCGCCGGACGCCGAAGTGCTCGAGGTAGCGCCGCAAGCGCTCGGGGTCGTCGAAGCCGTGCCGGCCGATCGTGTAGCGCAGCGACTGGAAGGCTCCGCCGCTGGTCGCGAGCCAGGCTCGCACGGCGGCATTGACCGCAGCGATGGTGTCGCCGATCTCGGCGTACCGGTCATCGTCGGTGTGCTGCGCGAGGGTGCCGTCCTCCAGTTCGATCAGGAATGGGAGGCCTCGGAGCCACTGCTCGAGCTCGAGATCCGACGCGACCGCGCTCAGGTCGGCCCAGTCGCCGCGGCGGCTGAGCCACAGGTCCTCCATGCTGAGCCCGTCGCGGGTGCGCCACGTTCCGAGGTCGTCGCCGCCGCGCGAGCGCTCGAGGATGACCAGCAGGAAGAGGTCGTGATTGCCGAGCACGGAACGTGAATTACGACGCCCCATGGCGAGCCTCGCGGCCGCCGCCCCGCCGCCGGCACCGGGCTCGCCTCCCTGGAAGAAGTCACCGAGGAAAACGGTGTCGACCTCGTCCTCAGGGTACGGCTCGAGCGCCTCCCTGAGCCGATCGACGTCACCCTGGACGTCGCCGACGATCAGGGTGTCTCGGGTCACGCCCTCAGGATACGGTCAGCCGCCTGCCGCAGCTCTCCGCGCGCGCGCCACCAGCGCCCGGCCACGGGTGAGCTGCCTGGCCACCGACCTCGGTCCGGGTCCTCCCGGATGGTCACGGCGGCGGAGTGCCGCGTCGGGATCGAAGAGGTCGACGACGCTCGCGTCGAAGCGATCCGATGCCGTCCGCCACTCGCCGACGTCGAGGTCGGCGAGCGTACGGCCCTGTTCAAGGGTCTTCGCGACCAAAGCGCCGACGATGGTGTGCGCCTCCCGAAAGGGCACGCCGCGGGCGACCAGGTGCTCCGCGGCATCGGTGGCCTGGAGTGCGGGGTCGGACGCCGCCCGGCGCATGACGTCGACGTGGAAACGCACCACGGCGATGACCTCGGTGAGCATCCGCAGCGTGGCGGTGGTGGTGTCCACTGCGTCGAAGAGCGGCTCCTTGTCCTCCTGGAGGTCGCGGTTGTAGGTGAGCGGCAGTCCCTTGAGCACGGTGAGCAGCGCGACCACGTCCCCGATGACACGTCCGCTTCTGCCCCGGGCGAGCTCGGCGACGTCGGCGTTCTTCTTCTGGGGCATCAACGACGAGCCGGTGGCGTGGCTGTCGGGGAGGCTCGCAAAGCGGAACTCGGCACTCGACCAGAGCACGAGTTCCTCGCTGAGTCGCGAGCAGTGGACCATGGTCAGCGCGCAGGCGCTGGTGATGTCGACCGCGAAATCGCGGTCCGCGACCGCGTCCATGCTGTTAGCGGCGACGCGCTCGAAGCCCAGCTCGGCGGCCACGCGATCCCGGTCCAGCGGCAGCGTCGATCCGGCCAGCGCGCCGCTGCCGAGGGGAAGCTCGTCGCAGGCGTGACGGGCCGCGCCGAGACGCAACGCGTCGCGGGCGAACATCTCGACGTAGGCGAGCAGGTGATGCGCGAGCGACACCACCTGCGCGCGCTGCAGGTGGGTGTAGCCGGGCATCGGTGCGGTTCGATGTTCGGCGGCTCGGGTCACCAGCGCCTCCTGCAAGCCCGCGAGGGCGACTAAGAGATCGGTGCAGGCGCGCCGCGCCCACATGCGCAGATCCGTCGCGACCTGGTCGTTGCGGCTGCGTCCGGTGTGGAGCATCCCCGCGACCGGTCCGGCGAGCTCGAAGAGCCGGCGCTCGACCGCGGTGTGAATGTCCTCGTCGTCCGGCGCCACCGCGAAGGTATCGCCCGCCAGCTCGGCCGCAATCGCGCGCAGCCCCGTGTCGATGGCGCGATGCTGCGCGACGCTGAGCACGCCGATGCTGCGCAGCATCCGCGCGTGCGCGCGCGACCCCGCGATGTCGTCGGCGCCGAGGCGACGATCGACGCCAAGGCTCGAGGTGTACCGCTCCACCTGTTCGGACGTCGGCGCGCTCAGCCGGCCCGCCCACACCTTGCGTGCCCGCGCCGGACGGCGCGCCCGCCGATCAGATGTCGCCACGTCGGGTCGTACGCCGCTCGACGTGGAGTGGCGCGGTGTCCTGGAGCGCGCCCTGCACGCGCGTCTGGGTGCGCAGCGGCAGGCCGAACAATTCGATGAAACCGCGCGCCGCGGCATGGTCGAAGGTGTCGGTCGCCCGGTCGTAGGTCGCGAGATTGCTGCTGTAGAGCGATCGATCCGCCTGCCGGCCGACGACCTGCGCGACCCCGCCCTCGAGGCGCATCCTGACGGCCCCGGTCACATGCACCTGGGTCTCCTGGACGAAGGCGTCGAGCGCCGTGCGCAGCGCCGAGAACCAGAGCCCGTCGTAGACGAGTCGCGCCCACTCGTCGGCGACGATGCGCTGAAAGCGCGCGACATCGCGCGTGATCGTCAGGCTCTCGAGCGCGTGGTGCGCCGCATGCAGGGTCACGGCCGCCGGCGCCTCGTACACCTCGCGGGATTTGATGCCCACCAGGCGGTTCTCGACGTGGTCGATGCGACCGATGCGGCGGGCTCCCGCGGTCGTGTTGAGCTCCGCGACCAGGCGATCGCCCTCGAGCCGGCGCCCGTCGAGCGACACCGGGACACCGCGCTCGAATGCGATCTCCACCACGACGCCGGTCGCGTACTCGCGCGCGGTCCATTCGAAGACGTCGTCCGGGGGTTCGACCCACGGGTCCTCGAGCATGCCCGTCTCGATGCTGCGACCCCAGAGGTTCGCATCGACCGAGTACGGGGACGCCCTGGTGACCGGAACCTCGATGCCGTGGTGCTCGGCGTACTCGAGCTCCTGCGGGCGCCCCATGTCCCAGTCGCGGACCGGCGCGACCACGCGAAGCTCGGGCGCAAGCGCACCGACGGCGACGTCGAAACGCACCTGGTCGTTGCCCTTGCCGGTGCACCCGTGCGCGACCGCGCTCGCGCCTTCCTCACGCGCGACGTCGACGAGCAGCTTGGCTATCAGCGGGCGCGCCAGCGCCGTCGCCAGCGGATAGACCCCCTCGTAGAGCGCACCCGCCGCGAGCGTCGGAAAACAAAACGCATCGATGAACACCCGGCGGGCGTCGGCGACGTGCGCACTGACCGCGCCGGTGCGCAGCGCGCGTGCTGCGACCGCGTCGACGTCCTTGGACTCGCCGAGATCTGCGGTGAGTGTGATCACGTCGTAGCCGAGCTCCTCCTGCAGCCATCGGATCGCCACCGACGTGTCGAGGCCGCCGCTGTAGGCGAGCACGCAGCGTTCGCGCGTGGTCACGCATCCTCCGTAGACATCGAGTTGAGCCGGACCAGGAGGCGCTGAGCCGCCGGTCGCGATCGCGCGATCACCAGCACCGTGTCATCCCCGGCGATGGTGCCCGCGACCTCCTCGAATCGGGATCCGTCGAGTGCGCCGCCCACAAGTGGAGCGCACCCCGGTGCGGTGTGCACGATGCCGAACAGGTCGACGAACTCGATCGCCTGGACGTGCTCCCGCATGGCGTTGCGCAGTCGCTGCATGGTCTGCTCGACGTCGAGCTCGGCGACCGGGGCCATGTAGCGAGGTCCCGCGTCATCGTGCACGCGGAGCAGGCCGAGCTCGCGAATGTCGCGACTCACCGTCGCCTGGGTGACCGGGAACCGTCTGCGGTGCAACTCCGCGACAAGGTCCTCCTGGGTGCGGATCACACCGCCGCGAACCAACGCCAGGATGGCTCGGTGACGCGCCGGCTTCGCCGCCGGACCGATCAGGCGGGCGGAGCTCGCGCTCATATCGCGCCGACCGATGCCGCGACCGTGTCGAAGGCGCTGCTCAAACGCCGCATCGCCTCGTCGACCTCGTCGTGGGTGATGATCAGCGCCGGCACCATGCGGATCGTCCGATCGCCGATCGCGTTGACGATCAGTCCCTCATCCAGCGCGGCGGCGGCGACAGCCCGGGCGACGTCGACGTGCAGCGAGATCCCGAGCATCAGACCCCGGCCGCGCACGCCCGCGATCGGCGCGCCCCGGTCGGCCATCGTGCTCAACGACTCGGACAGGTGGTCACCGACCTCGCGCGCATGCTCGACCAGGCCCTCGCTCTCGACGGTGCGCATCACCGCGATCGCGGCCGCGCACGCCAGAGGGCCGCCCCCGAACGTCGAGCCGTGGTCACCGGGTTCGAAGACGTCGGCTCGTGGCGCCGCCAGGATCGCGCCGACGGGGACGCCGCCACCGAGCGCCTTGGCGACGGTCATCACGTCCGGCACCGCCCCTTCGTGCTGATGTGCCCACCAGCGGCCGGTGCGGCCCACCCCTGTCTGGACCTCGTCGAGGATGAGCAGCACGTTGCGTTGGTCGCACAGCCGGCGGATCGCGGCGAGCCGCCCCAACTCGAGCGGGATGACGCCGCTCTCGCCCTCGATGGGCTCGAGCATCACCGCGCAGGTGGCACCGTCGATCGCCTGCTCGAGCGCGCCGAGGTCGTCGTACGGCACGTGCACGAACCCCCTCGGCAGCGGTTCGAACGGTTTGCGGTAACGCGGGTTCGCGGTTGCCGCGAGCGCACCCATTGTGCGTCCGTGAAATGCACCCTGCGCGCAGACGATGACGTGTGCCCCGTCGCGGTGCAGCCTGCCCCATTTGCGTGCCAGCTTGATGGCACCCTCGTTCGCCTCGGCGCCGCTGTTGCAAAAGAACACCCGCGAGGGAAACGCGGACGCGATCAGCAGCTCGGCGAGCTCGAGTTGCGGCTCGGTGTAGTAGAGGTTGCTGGTGTGCACCAGGGTCGAAGCCTGGTTGGCGATCGCCTCGCGCAACGCGGGGTGATTGTGGCCGAGGATGTTCACCGCGATGCCGGCGACCAGGTCGAGATACTCACGCCCGTCCTCAGCGGTGACCCAGACGCCGTGGCCGCTGCGCAAGGTGATCGGCTGGCGCTGATACGTGTCCATGAGCACCGTCCTGGCACGATCGGCGGTTGTGCCTGCCGCGGTGGTCAGAGCGTTCGCGGTCATGCCGGCTCTGCCTGAGTGAGCATGGTGCCGATGCCGCGCTCGGTGAGCAGCTCGAGCAGCAGGGCGTGCGGCAGACGCGCGTCGATGATGTGGGTCGCGCATCCGCCGTCGGTTGCTCGGATCGCCGCTTCGACCTTGGGGATCATCCCGTCGCGGATGACCCCGCCGGCGAGCAGCTCGCGGCCACGAACGGCGTCGAGCTCGCTGATCAGGGTGCCGTCTCGGTCACGCACACCCTCGACGTCGGTCATCAGGATGAGCTTGCTGGCGTGCAGCGCGACCGCGAGCTCGGCGGCGACGGTGTCCGCGTTGACGTTGTACGCCTGACCGTCATAGCCGAGTCCGATCGACGCCATCACCGGTATGCGCCCCTGGTCGAGGATGGCCATGACCGGTTCCCCATTGACCTGGGCGACATCGCCGACGAAGCCGAGGTCGGCGCCGCCCGCGTCCGATCGCGGACGCACCAGCAGCGTCGGCCCGTCCTCGCCGGAGAGGCCGATCGCCCCTGCACCGAGTGTGTGGATGCGCGCGACGATGTCGGGCCCGATCTTTCCGGTGAGGACCATCTTCGCGATCTCCATCGTCGGCGCGTCGGTGACTCGGAGCCCGTTGACGAACTTCGTCTCGATTCCCATGCGCTCCTGCCAGGCGCTGATCTCCGATCCACCACCGTGCACGATCACCGGCCGCATGCCGACGAATCGCAGCAGCACGACGTCCTCGAGGATCGCATCGAGGTCGGCTGCGGCACCTGCGGCGCCGCCGACCTTGATCACCAGGATGTGGCCGGCGAAGCGCTTGATGTACGGCAGCGCCTCGATGAGCACCTCGGCACGATGGATCCGCTCGTCGATGGTCTGTTCAGGCATGGTGACTGTGTGGTTGCTCCATATCAGGTGGTGTAGTCGGCGTTGATGCGCACGTACTCCGCGGAGAGATCGCAGCCCCACGCATGACCGGCGCCTCCGCCCGCGCCGAGGTCGATGGCGATGTCGAGGCGCGGGTGGGACAGCGCGCTCCGGATCCGCTCGGCGTCGAGCGGTTCCGGAGCGCCCCGATCGAACACGACCACGCCCCCGATCGCGACCCGGCAGCGGTCCAGCGTGAACTGCGCCCCGCTTCGCCCCAGCGCCGCGACGATGCGACCCCAGTTGGGGTCGCCGCCGTGGATCGCCGTCTTGACCAGCGGGCTCTGAGCCACGACGCGCGCGGCGGTGCGCGCTTGATCCGCATCGACCGCGCCGTCCACCGCGACGCGAAAGTGCCGCGTCGCACCCTCGGCATCGGCGACCAGTTGCTCGGCCAGCGAGTCGCAGACCACGAGCAGCGCCGCCTCGAATGCGCCGGCCGCGCTCGATTCCTCGGTGAAGCGCGAACCGCCCGCGGCGCCGTTGGCAAGCACGATGCATGAGTCGTTGGTCGAGGTGTCGCCATCGACCGTGACGCAGTTGAAGGTGCTGTCGGTGACGCGCGACAGCGCCGCCTGCAGCACGGTCGTGTCGACGGGTGCGTCGGTGGTGATGAACGCCAGCAGCGTGGCCATGTCCGGGTGGATCATCCCGGCGCCCTTCGCGGTTCCGCCGACGGTGTAGGTCACGCCGCCGGCCGTGAAGGTCGACGTCGCCACCTTTGCGACCGTGTCGGTGGTCATGATCGCGCGGGCGACGGCGCCGCCTGCATCCGGCGACATCGACAGCGCGGCGGCGCGGATGCCCCGCACCACGCGGTCCATCGGCATCGGCCGCCCGATGACCCCGGTGCTGCACACGAGCACGTCACCGGGGTCGAGATCGAGAGCATCACCGGCCGCGGTGCACATGACCAGGGCGTCGCGGAATCCCTGCGCGCCGGTGCACGCGTTGGCGTTGCCGGCGTTCACGACGACCGCGGAGATCGGGGTTCCGCGACGCAGCGTGAGCTGGGAGATGACCACCGGTGCCGCCTTGACCGTGTTGCGTGTGAAGACACCGGCCGCGGCTGCCGGCGTATCCGAGCGGATCAGCGCGACATCGGTGCGGGTTTCGTCCCCATCGCCTCGGATGGCGGCTGCGGAGACCCCGGCGCGGAATCCGAGCGGAGCGCAGACCCCGGCCCTGGTTTGCCCGGCGACCGGCGCGGTCATGGCCACAGCACGCGGGACTCCAGCCCGGCGGTCTCGTCGAACCCGAATCGAACGTTCATCGCGTGCACCGCCTGGCCCCCGCCACCCTTGCCGAGGTTGTCGATCGCCACGGTGACGACCGCGACGCCGTCCTGCCAGCCCGCATGAATGGCCGCCCGGTTGCTGCCGGTCACGCTCTTGGTCTCCGGGGGGACGTGAACGTGGTCGAGGAACGGGCTGCTGTCGCAGAAGCTCGAGTACAGGGCCTGGAAATGCGCTTCGGTCACGCCCGGACGCGGGCGCAGATACGCGGTGACCAGGATGCCCCGGGTCATCGGGACCAGGTGGGGCACGAACGTGAGCCGGACGTCGCAGTTCGCGGCGTCACGCAGCTGCTCGAGCATCTCGGACTTGTGGCGGTGCCCGGCAACGCCGTACGCGTGCACCAACTCGTTGACCTCCGCGAAGAGATAGGCGACCTTCGCCTCGCGTCCGGCGCCGCTGACCCCACTCTTTGCATCGACGATGATGTCCGGCTCGATCAGCCCGGCGCGGAGCGCCGGGACACAGGCGAGCAGGGTGGCGGTCGGATAGCACCCGGGCACCGAGATCAAATTTGCGCGCCGCAGCCGGTCGCGCTCGAAGTCCACCATCGCGTACACCGCCTCACCGAGCAGACCCGGCGCCGGATGCTCGGCGCCGTACCACCGCTGATAGGCCGCTGCATCGCGGAGCCTGAAGTCGGCCGAGCAGTCGATGACCGTCGCGCCCCCCGCAAGCCACGCGGGCGCCAGTGACGCAGCGAGGGTGTGGGGCAGCGCGGCCATGATCACGTCGGCCGAGCCTGGATCGAAGCCGTCCTCGATGATCAGCTCGACGGGACTCCCGGGGACGACGTCGCAATAGCGCTTGCCGGCGCTGCTGCGTCCGTGGACCCCGGTCAGCTGGACGCCGGGATGACCAGCGAGCAGGGCCGTGCACTGCATGCCGATGTAGCCGGTGGAGCCGACGACGGCGGCGCGAAGCGGGGTCGCCCGGGGCATCGGGGAGAGTATACGTGCCCCCTGCATAGTTATGCAGTCAGGCCGCGGCGGTTCAGCGCGCGCGCAGCCCTTTCACGCCCAGCGAGCGCTGACGGGCGCGTTCGATGTTCACGGCCGCACCGACCAGGGCGAGATGGGTGAACGCCTGGGGGAAATTCCCCAGCAATTCGCCGCTGCGTACGTCCACCTCCTCGGAGAACAGTCCGAGCGGCGAGCTGAAGTTGAGCAGTCGCTCGAAGCGACGCTCCGCCCGCTCGAGGTCACCGCAGTGCGCGAGCGCGTCGACCAGCCAGAACGAGGTCAGGAAGAAGGCACCTTCC
Source organism: Candidatus Dormiibacterota bacterium (assembly GCA_963799005.1). Lineage (GTDB taxonomy): Bacteria > Chloroflexota > Dormibacteria > Aeolococcales > Aeolococcaceae > Palsa-851. Next base: position 355,341 of record CAWCVK010000001.1, read on the forward strand.
TCGCCGCGGAGCCCGTCCTCGCTCTCGTCGGTGCGGTACCGGTTGACGAGCACACCTTCGCCGAGGTGCTGCTCGATCGCGCGCACCGTCGAGATCAGGCGCGGATCCTTGCTCGCGAGAAAGCGCACCTGGGCGATGCGCAGGATCGACGCGTCGAGCGCGTCGTTGTCGAACTCCTGGGTGAACGAATGGCGATGCTTCGAGTACCCCCGCGACGTGATGGTTCGATGCATGCGCAGACGAGCCCGGCGCCACCCGTCCTTGTCGTAGGCGAGGTGGTAACGCTCGGCGATCCGAATCCCTCGATCGACGGCGACCCAGCACATCACCTTGCTGTAGACGTACTGCCTGCGTTCGCTGCGCACCTCCCAGATCGACGAGTCGGGCTCCTCCCAACGACTGATCGCCATCTCGACGATGTTGCGGAGCTCCTCCCACAGCGTCTGGCTGACAACGCCACCGAATCGAGCGTAGACGTAGGCGCTGTCGAGCACCTCGCCGTAGATGTCGAGCTGGAGCTGGCTGACCGCGGCGTTGCCGGTGCGAACCGGTCGCGATCCGCGGTACCCCTCGAGGTGATCGAGGACGTGCTCGGTGGCATGCGCATGCCCGCTCAGGTCGAAGAGATTGGGGATGTCGGTGGACTTGCGGTCAGCGAGGTGCCGGTGGGTCAGCCAGTCGAAGTACGCCGTCGCCTCGGCGGTGAGGCCGAGTTGGAAGAAGGCGTAGAGCGTGAACGCGGCGTCGCGCAACCACGTGAACCGGTAGTCCCAGTTGCGCTCACCGCCGATGTCCTCGGGCAGGCTGGTGGTGGGCGCGGCGATGATCGCGCCGGTCGGAGCGTAGGTCATGAGCTTCAACGCCAGCGCCGATCGCCAGACGTGGACCTGGTACGGGCCGTGGTAATCAACCTGGCCGACCCAGCGCCACCAGTAACGCTGGCTCTCGCGCAGCGCTGCGCGCGCACGCTCGATGCTCCACGGTCTTGCCCGGCAGCCTCCCGCCACGCCGGTGTGGAGCGCGAATGCGACGGCGTCGGTGGCACGAAGGAGAAACGTGTCGTCCGGACCGTCGAGCTCGACCGTCGAGCTGAGACACAGATGCAGCTGCTGCGCATCGGCGTGGAGCTGACCGTCCTCGACGCTGAGGGCCACCGGCATGCGGGCAAACCCTGGCGCGGGATCGAAGATGTGGTGCAGGGTCATCTCGCCGGCGAGACACTCCACCAGGCGGATCACCCGGGCGCGGTTGTGGGGTCTCGCGTGCTGGACGACGCTGCGCTCGTCGACGGGCATGAAGTCGGTCACCACCACCACGCCCGTGCCCGTCGAGAAGACCGTGTCGAGCAGATTGGTCCGGTCGCGGTAACGCTGGTGCACCTGGTGGGGCTCGTCAGGATGAAGCTGCCAGCTCCCACCCCGACCGGCGTCGAGGATCCGCCCGAACAGCGAATCGTCGTCGAAGCGCGGCAGGCAGAGCCAGTCGATGCTGCCGTCGACCCCCACCAGCGCCGCGGAGCGGCAGTCGCCGATGAGGCCGTAGCCCCCGATCGGGAGATACCCGTCGATCCGCTCGTGCGCGACGGTCCGACCCCTGGGGTCCGACGGGCTAGTACTCGTCCTCGGGGCGGGAATCATCGTCATCCTCGGTGTCCGCCCCCGGCGGCGTCTCCTCGGCGTCGGACTGGAAGGTGCTCATCCCCAGCTCCCCGAGGTCGTCCTCGGCGTCGTCCACGGCCGATCCGCCCGCGATCTCGTCACCGTCGTCGTCGAGCGGGCCGGGATCGATCTCGCGCGACGAGAGCAGCGAGTCCTTGGCGTAGGGGCGGAATTCTTCACGGCGGCCCCCCTTGGCCAGCGGGAAGGACGACTTCCGAGCGTTCTCGGCCGCCTGGTAGGTCTCGCGCAGGATGATCTCGACGCGCTCGTCCTCCAGCCTTGCGACCGCGGCGGAGTAGCGGTTGCCGGTCTCCATCAGCGGAACCAGCCGCCGTGCGATCTTGGTGTCCACCTCGCCGAGCGAGACCCCCCGCGACGTCTGGGCCCGGAGCGTCGACCCCTCGCGGTAAAGCTCGACCACGTCGCCGGGGGCGATCGATACCGTGGCCGACTTCGAGGGCGCGCTGAGCACGGTGATCGCGCTCTTGCCCGGTTCCTCGGTGAACAGCTCGACGTCGATCGCCGCCGCCGAGCCCGGCGGCGGTGCTCTTGCTCTCGAGCATCGCGGTGAGCTTGCGCACGTTCTTCTGGGCGATCAGGTTGAGCGGGTTGAGCTGGAGCGAGCTCGAGTACGACGCAAGTGCCTCCTCACGCTGGCCGAGCTCGGTCAGCGCTTTGCCGATCCGGTTGAGCGTGTCTTCATCGGGACCATGGCGCTCGACCAGCGCCTGGTTCACGGCGAGAGCCTCCGCCCAGCGACTCTCCAGCGCCAGCCCGATCGCCTCGTCGACGAACAGGCTGCGCGGCTTCACACGTTCTTCAGACACCAAACACCACTCCGGATTCAAGGGTCAATGACCGCTGCAAGTGCACTTGCTCCCGACCCACGGCCGAGAGAGGCAATCGGGTTCGCTATGATACCTGCTCAGTGAGGCGCGTCCGTTCCCTTTGCGATCTCTTGACACCGCGCCGGCCATGACGCGGATCATTTCGGTCGCGAACCAGAAGGGCGGGGTGGGCAAGACCACAACCGCCGTCAACCTCGCGGCAGCCATCGCGGAAGCGGGCCCGAGGGTGCTCGCCGTCGATCTCGATCCCCAGGGTCATCTGACCATCAACATGGGGTGCCGCCGACCCGACGAGCTCGAGCGGACGATCTACGACCTGCTCACCGATCACCGCGTCAACGTGGGCGACGTCCTGCTCAAGTCCGAGGGGATGCGCCTCGATTTCATCCCGGCCAACATCGACCTGAGCGGTGCCGAGCTGCAGTTGGTCACCGAGTTCGGCCGCGAGTTGATCCTCAAGGAGAAGCTCGAGCCGATCGAGGGTCATTACGACTATGTGGTCATCGATTGCCCACCGTCGCTCGGCCTGCTCTGCATCAACGCGCTGGTCGCGTCGACCGACGTGATCATCCCGCTGCAGTGCGAGTACTTCGGCATGAAGGGGATGCAGCAGCTGCAGCGCACCATCGATCGCGTGCGCGCCAAGCTCAACGGGCACCTGCGCGTGGCCGGCATCCTGCCGACGCTGTACAAATCGCGAACCCTGCACAGCCAGGAGGTGCTCGACCTGGTCAAGAGCGCCTACCCGGACCTGGTCTTCCCGATCACCGTCGACTCATCGATCCGATTCGCCGAGACTCCGCTCGCCGGCCAGTCGATCCTCGAGTACGCCCCGAACTCCCCCGGGGCTCGCTCCTACCGGGCGCTCGCCAAGGCGGTCATGGCCCAGGATCGGGCTGACGACGGCACCATCGAGGTCTCCGGGAGCGCGGAACGTCCTCGCGAGCGGGTGCGCGCGGCACGAGGGTGATGCGCGGATTTCGCCGCGCCCAGCTGCGCGGCAGCGACGAGCTCTTCCGGTCCGCGGAACCTGAACAGCTCGACGCCCCGCTGTCGATCGGCGTCAACGACGATGCGGTCCACCCGGTTCCGGCAGCGCCGGCACCCCACATGCGCTCCGTTCGGCTGACCGACGACGAGCTGCGGATCCTGTCGGAGGCGGTCCAGCACCTCAAGTTCCCCAGCAAAGCACCGACCCGCCCGTCGGTCGACGACTTCGAGAAGCTGGAGGTCCTCCGCCAGAAGCTGCTCGACGCCCTGTGAGGGGCGGAGGGAACGGCATCGACTGCGGCGGGCACGGGGTCGGAACGCCTTCGCCGTTCCGCCCCTCGCTCTCGCCGGGGGGGTAGCCCCGGCTGCGAGACGGCCCGCCTCCGTCGATGCCGTCCCCTCCTAGCAGCCTTCTATGGTCATCGGCACGCTGACCGTCACCCTCCAGGTACCGGACAGCGGATCCCTCAAGGACAAGCGCCAGGTGGTGCGTTCGCTCACCACCAGGCTGCGCAACACGTTCAACGTGGCCGTGGCCGAGGTCGCCGATCAGGACCTCTGGCAGTCGGCGGTGATCGGGGTCGCCTGCGTCAGCTCGGACAGCCGGCACGCGGACGAGATGTGTCAGAAGGTGCTGCGCTTCGTCGATGACCACGGCGAGGCGCTCGTCCTCGGCTCGCATTTCGAGCTGATCCACGTCTGACCAGGCCCCGCTGACGCGGGATCTCATCGAGGCCTACGAGGCGACGCTGCCGTTCGCGCTCGATGGGTTTCAGCGCGAGGCGATCATCAAGCTCGAGCGCTCCCGAGGTGTGCTGGTGAGCGCGCCGACGTCGAGCGGGAAGACCGTCGTGGCCGACTACGTGATCTGGCGACGTCTCGACGCTCCTGCCGCGCTGCGCCGGCCGATCACCGATGCGGCCGACGTCGTCTACACGACCCCGCTGAAAGCGTTGAGCAACCAGAAGTACCACGACCTCTGCGCGCGTTTCGGCGAGCACCGTATCGGGTTGATCACCGGCGAGCACACGCTCAACGACGGCGCACCGGTCCTCGTGATGACGACGGAGATCCTGCGCAACGTGCTCTACGACGAGCCGGCGCGCGTCGACCGGGTCGGCGACGTTGTGCTCGACGAGGTCCACTACATCGACGACTACCCGCGGGGCACGGTGTGGGAGGAGTTGATCATCGAGGCGCCGCGTCACATCCGCCTGATCGGCCTCTCCGCGACGATCAGCAACGTCGGCGAGGTTGCGGCCTGGATGTCCGGCCTGCGCGGCACCATCGAGACGGTCACCCGTACCGAGCGTCCGGTGGCGCTCGAGATGTGGCTCGCGATCGACAACGAGTTGCACCCGCTCTTCGACAAGGCGGGCAACGCCGCGCGCGGAACGCTCGAGCTCGCGCAGGCCGATGCCGTCCAGCAGCCGCGTTTTCGCGAGGCGCGACATGCGCCCGACAACGACATGCTCAAGGTGATCGAGGTGCTGCGCCGTCGCGCGATGCTCCCTGCGATCTACTTCATCTTCTCGCGCCGCGGATGCCGGGAAGCGCTTCAGCGTTGCAGTGTGCACGGCGTCGACCTCACCAGCGACGAAGAGAAGGAGCGCGTCGATGTCGCGATCACCGAGCGCATCCAGGCGTTGAACGACGAGGACGAGCGCCGCTGCGTGCTGCTCGAGCTCGACCGCCGTCTGCTCCGCCGCGGCCTCGCGATGCATCACGCCGGGCTCCTGCCGTACGCGAAGGAGACGGTCGAGCGGCTCTTTCAGCAGGGCTTGATCAAGGTCGTCTTCGCCACCGAGACGTTGTCGCTCGGGCTCAACATGCCGGCCCGTTCCTGCGTCATCTCGACCTTCACGAAATTCGACGGCGTGAGCTTCGCCTCACTCACCAGCGGCGAGCTCACCCAGCTCATGGGCCGCGCCGGGCGCCGGGGAATCGACACCGTCGGACACGGAGTCATCCTCAAGGAGAGCGACGTCGACCTGCGCGACATCTACGACGCCGCGATCTCCGGAGAGTTCGCCGTCGATTCCAAGTTCTCCCCCACGTACACGATGGTGCTCAACCTCCTGCGCACCAGATCCGCGGAGGCCGCCGAGGTGCTCCTCGACAGCTCGTTCGGCCAGTACCAGGCCGTCGAGCGTTCGGCGCGGTGGGAGCACCGCAAGGCCAACCTCGAGGCCGAGCTGCACGACCTGCGCCTGCGACGCTTCCAGCATCCGCGTGTCCCGTGCACCGAACGGACCCTGACCTCGTACCTCACCACGACCGCACAGCTCGGCGAGGCTCAGCTCGCGCTCCGCCGGGTGAAGCGCGGACACTGGACCGATGCGCGCCGGGGCCGCTACGGCAGGGCAGGATCCGATCCCGGCCAGCGATACGAAGCGCTGCGTCGCACCACCAGGTCGCTCCAGGAGCGGCTCAACGAGTCGCCCTGCCGGAACTGCCCGTACTTCGGAGAACACCGAGCCCACCACCACCGGATCGCCGACATCGAGACCACGCTCGCAGGCGCCGAGGAGGAGCTCGAGCGCTCGCAGCATCGCTTCCGCCGCGAGTTCCGGGCGCATCGGGCCGTGCTGCGCGCGGCCGGCTTCCTCGACGGGGACGAGCCGACCGACCTCGGCCGCCTCGCCGGCTCGCTCTACGGGGAGAGCTCGCTGCTCGTCGCCGACGCGATCGTCTCGGGAGTTCTCGACGGGCTGAGGCCCGAAGAGCTCGCCGCGACCCTGGTCAGCCTGGTGGCCGAGGACCGCGGGCGCGAGCGTCCCCAACCCTCCCGACGGCACTTTCCGACACCGCGAATCGAGGAACGCCACCGCCGGCTGCGGACGGCGATGCGCCGTTTCGTCGAGCTCGAGCGCGAGCACGGGCTCGAGACCATGCCACCGCTGTCACTCGAGCAGATCCGGCCCGCGTATGAATGGGCGTCGGGCGTACCGCTGGCCGACATCGAGCCACCGCCGGGCGCGGACACCGGCGACGTGGTCAAGGCGGTGAAGAGCCTCTACTCGCTGCTCCGCCAGATGGAGCAGGCGCTCCGGGGCCACGCGCTCCACCCCGTGATCGCGCTCACGCGCGAGCGGGTCGAGCGCGACCTCATCCGCCGCATCTGACGGCTCACGTCACGACGTCCCAGACGACTGCGTCGCAGCGCGGGGTCCGTGGTAGCATGCCCGCACTGTGCTGACACCAAGAGTCGTGCTCGCAAGCATGATCATGCCCCGCGGAGGTTTCCGGACGTAGGGGCACGCGCGCCCACGTTGGGAAGCCTCCCGGACCAGAAACCCGGGAGGTTTTTTTATGTCCACCATCAGCCTGCTCGAACGCTACGGACGCGCTCCGTCGGGCGCGCACGTCAGCTGTCTGGTCTGTCGCGCGTGCGGCCACGAGACCCCGGTCGAGGCGACCAATATCTGCGAGCGTTGTTTCGGCCCGCTCGAGGTGCGCTACGACTACGAGGAGGTGGCCCGGCGGATCTCGCGTGACCGCATCTCGGCCGGTCCCCCGAGCATCTGGCGGTATCGCGATCTCCTCCCGGTCGACCTCGACGAGACCGAGCCGATCAGCCTCGGCGAGGGGTTCACGCCGCTGATCCGCGCACGCAACCTCGGCGCCGAGATCGGGCTGCGCAATCTCTATCTCAAGAACGACACGCAGAACCCGACCGGCTCGTTCAAGGACCGGGTCGTCAGCGTCGCGGCCACGTGGGCGCGCGAGCACGGGCTCACGACCATCGCATGCGCGAGCACGGGCAACCTCGCCAACTCGGTCGCGGCGTACGCGGCGCACGCCGGCCTGCGCGCCGTCGTGGTCGTGCCCAGCGACCTCGAGCCCGCGAAGATGATCGGGACCTCGATCTTCCGGCCGACGATCATCGCGGTCGATGGCAGCTACGACGACGTCAACCGCCTCTGCACCGAGCTGGCCGACTGCGTCGACTGGGGCTTCTGCAACCTCAACCTTCGCGCCTTCTACAGCGAGGGGAGCAAGACCCTGACCTTCGAGACCGCGGAGCAGCTCGGCTGGCGCCTCCCCGACGAGATCATCGTGCCGGTCGCCTCGGGGTGCCAGTTCGTCAAGCACCGCAAGGCCGCCGGCGAGTTGATCGACCTCGGCTTGGTCGAGCGGGGATCGCGGCTACCGCGCTTCACCGGCGCCCAGGCGCTCGGCTGCTCGCCGGTGGCGACTGCATTCGCCGGAGGCGAAACCACGGTCGTGCCGGTTCGGCCGGCCACGATCGCCCGATCGATCGCGATCGGCAACCCCTCAGACGGTGCCGACGTCCTTCGCATCGCGCGCGAGACCGGCGGGGTGGTCGCCAGCGTCACCGAGGAGGAACTGGTCGAGGGTATCGAGTTGCTGGCGGCCAGCGAGGGCATCTTCGCCGAGACGGCCGGTGGGGTGACCGTGGCGGTGCTGCGCAAGCTCGCGCGCGCCGGGCGGTGGTCAGGGGACGAGACGGTGGTGGCCTATATCACCGGCGCCGGCTTGAAGACCGCCGAGTGCGTTGCCGCCAGGGCCGAGGCGGTCACGCCCGTGGCCGCCTCGCTGCGTGCCGTTCGCGAGCGCTATGGCGCCCTGATCTCATGATCTGATTCTCGCCTGAACATCAGTTTGCCCCGGGTTCTGCCGTGGCATAGTGAAGGCGATGTATCACCAGATCGCCCGCAACAAGCGCAAGAGCGTGGTCGTGGTCACCGCGTTCTTCATCATCTGGGCGGCGATCGGCTACGTGATCGGCTATATCGTGTCGGGCGTCAGCGGCGGCATCTCGGGCGTCATCATCGCGGCGATCGTGGCCCTCCTCGTGGTGCTGTGGTCACTCACGCTCGGCCAGGCAACGGTCCTCGCCGTCTCGGGTGCGCAACCGGTCACCCAGCAGCAGGCGCCGGTGCTCTACGACATCGTGTCAACGCTGACGATTGGCGCCGGTCTCCCGATGCCGAAGATCTACGTCATCGACGACCCATCGCCGAACGCCTTCGCCACCGGCACCAGCCCGCAGAAAGCGGCGATCACCTGCACCACCGGCCTGCTCGCGATCATGAATCGCGAAGAGCTCGAGGGTGTGCTGGCCCACGAGATGAGCCACATTCGAAACTACGATGTCCGCCTCGTGCTGATCGTGGCGACATCGGTCGCACTCATCGGGCTGCTCGCCAGCCTGCTGTGGCGCTCGCTGTTCTTCACCCGTGGTGGCAACAATCGCGACGGCGGCTACCTGATCATCATCCTCATCGCCGCCGCGGCGCTGCTCTCGGTGGTTGCGGTGGTCGTCGGTCCGCTGATGCAGTTCGCGCTGTCTCGCTCGCGCGAATCGCTCGCGGACGCGAGCAGCGTCGAGCTCACGCGCAATCCTGCGGGGCTGCTCCACGCGCTCCAGAAGCTGCAGCAGAACGACAAGCCCTTCGCGAAGATGACCCACGCCACCGCGGCGATGTGCATCGACGATCCGCTGCAGCATCACGGTGGATTCACGCATCACCTCTTCGACACGCATCCGCCGATCGAGGAACGCATCGCCGCGCTCCAGGCGATGATGCAGGTCAGGGAGACATAGGCCCATCCGGAAGCGGCGCGACGGTTGCCAATCGAGGTGTATCGGGAGATAGACTTCGGGGATGAGGGGCTGGAAGGGGATCGCAGCCATCGCGTCGGCGTCGGCGTCGGATCAGTGGTCTCGGTCGTCGCACCAGCCCCGGCTCTGGCCTCCTCAGGCGCCGCCACGCGGAGCGTTGGTTACCGCACTGAGTCCGCAGCGATCAGCTCCTCGAATCTGGCCAACTATTTTCCGCTCGACCCATTCCGGATCCTGGACACCAGAGCGAGGTCATGCGTTCAGTGCAGCGGTCTCGCGCTCGGCCCTGGGGCGGTCCGGAAACTACAGCTCACCGGCGTCACCGGATTGCCGGTCGGGGTCGATCCGATCCCGACCACGGCGACCGCCGTGGTCCTGAACGTGATAGAGGTTGCGGGGACTGCGCAAAGCCTGCTGACCGTATTTCCGTATGGGGCAGCGATGCCGCACGTCTCCAACCTGAACTTCGGGCCGGGGACGGTCATTCCCAATCTGGTCACCGCCACAGTGGGTGTGGGGGGCGCGGTGAACATCTTCAACGCGCTCGGAACGGTCAACGTGGTCGCGGACGTCGAGGGGTACTTCGCGCCCGCGGCGCCAACGGACGTGTCTGGCGAGTTCCAGCCGATCGCCCCGGTCCGGGTCTGCGACACTCGGAGCAACCCCTCGTCGCCCGGATGCAGGGCGGGCGCGGTGGGCGCGACGCCGCTGGTCGTCGATGTGGCCGGAAACACGGGTGGCCCAATCGCTATGGGCGAGGCCGAGGCGGCAGTGCTGAACCTGACCGGTGTTGCCGGGACGCAACCGACCTACTTGACCGTGTTTCCGACCACCTCGAACGGAACCTGTGCGTACGACGCGACCCATCCGCCGCCCTCGTCGACGCTCAACCTGGCGGCCGGGGCGGTCGAGGCGAACCGGGTGATGGTGAAGCTCGGCCCTGCCGTTACCGGGGGAGCGGACACGTCGGTATGTGTGTTCAACGCGGCCGGCACGATCAACGTCGTCCTCGACGCCAACGGGTGGTTCGGGAGTTCCTCGGCTCCGCAAGGGGATCAGTACCAGGCCATCACACCCACGCGCGTCTGTGACACGAGGGCGGGATCGGGACTTCCCTGCGCCGGCCAGACGCTGAACACGCTTGGCGTCGACACGATCGTTATGGCCGGAAAGGCAGGACTGCCAGCTGTGACGTCGAGCACGCCGGCAGAGGCGGTGATCGCCAATCTGACCGCGATCGCGCCGACCCAGGCGACGTATCTGGCGCTCTACCCGGCGAGCCAGACCACCCATTCGGTGTCCGACCTCAACCTGAGCGCCGGTGAAGTGCTGCCCAACCTTGCAGTGGTGCAAGTTGACACCACGGGCGACAACGGCAATGGTGACGTGGACCTGTTCAACGCCGCCGGGACGGTCAACGCGGCCATCGATATCGAGGGCTGGTTCCAGCTCACGTACACCAGCGGTATCGACGGCACTGTCATGGACAGCCGCACTCCTGCGCAACCAGTCAGCGGGGCCATCGTGAGTTACGCGGGAAGCCTCGGAGGGGGATCGACAGTCACTGATACCAACTGGGAGATACGCGTTGAACAACGTGCCGCCGGGCACCTATGTGGTCACCGTGAGCGACTACGGCTACACCGCGCCGTCATCGCAGACGGTCACCGTCACTTCAGGCAACATCGCGTCTGCAGCCATGGTGATCCGCGATCCCTTCCTTCAACCCTTCACGAGCACATCGATATGGAACATGCCGATCGGTTCAGGCGCTCAGTACGAGCCGGCCAATCTGATACCGGCGCAGACGAAAACCCTGGTGAGTGACCAGCACATCATCGTGATGACTCCTACGGCGCCTCTCACCCAGATCGAGACGAACGGAGGCCAGTTCTCAAACCGCTGCAACCAAGCCGCGCCTAAGGTCTGGACCGCCGTTCCCATGCCCGCGGATTTCACCGTGTACTCATCGAGTCACAACAACCCGATCGCTGCGGTCTACACAGATGGACGAACCCTGATCGAGGGCGAGCCGTTCGCCCGCTGCATACCCGGCGGCCCAGGCACAGTACTCTTCGAAGAGCCGGCATTTGGTGATCTCTACGGGGATGGGCGGATCGGCGTCGATGGTGGCAGCGATCTGTCCTCTCTCGGCGGTGCCATCCGGCTCGGCGAGCTGGTGCCAGGTGGCGTCATCACGCACGCCTTGCAGATCGACGTCGATGCGGCCAACCTCTATCCCGGGGATGCGTCGACGCCCTGCCCCCTCTGGCCCGCGACGAAGTGCGACACAAACTATTCCACCCTCTACACCGGTACCAATCGCGATCTGCGGATGGGGGCACTTCTGGCTCTGCCTCCGACCCTGAACCTCAGCACCCTCAACCTGAGCCCCGCGGCCATGATCTTGGCCACGGCCCTCCAGGACTACGGGGCATATATCGCCAATACCAACGGGACTCGATCGGTCAACAACATCGTCACCGAGTTCAGTCCCAGCGGCAGCATCCTCCCCATCGTCGACAGCAGCGGCACTGTGGTGGCCCCAGGTGAGTTCCAGACCGTCTGGGGATTCCCGTTCGAGACCACTTCAGTCACGGATCGGTGGTCGCAGGACATCGCGACAATCTTCGCCCACCTCGACATCGTCAACAACAACGGTCCCAACGCAATCGGCGGCGGCGGCACGCCGCTTGCGCCGTTGCTGCCGCCCATGTAGGTGAGGCGTCACCCCTACCACTGATACTGGACGGTGATCTCGGTGATCGCGCCCTTGGTCACGAAGGTGACCCCACCCGACGGCGCTGACGACCCGGCCCGGCCGAGCAGCCAGCCGTCGCCGCTCACCGCCTGAGAGGGATCGGTCGTCTGGGCCATCCACCCGTTGGTGTTGAGCGCGGTCGCGTAGTACGTCTCGACGTCCGTCAACGAATGGGGATCATCGATCACCAGCGTCTCGTTGTTCTGTCCGCTGGAGAGACTGAAGTTGTCGCCGACGGTTGACGCACCCGCCTCCGTGGGGAAATGGCGCAGCGGGCTGCTGTTGAATCCGTTGAGCGCGACAACCACGACCACGATGACAACGATCAGCGCGATCGCGCCGCATCCACCGCAACCGAAAAGCCACCAGCGGCGACGGCTCGACCTGGCGGGAGCGATGGCCCCGTATTGCGGCGAGAATCCCGGCGGGATCTGACCGCTCGCCGGAAACGGCCCCGGCGGGGGCGCAGGCGGGAGCGGTGGGTCGGGCGGCTGCATCGGCGGAACTCAATGCTGACACCGCGGACCGCGCGCAACACGCGTGAGGACGATTCCTCGGCCGCGGCGCTAGGCTGACGCCTCGACGATGAGCATCGGTCTATCGACATCGACGGCAACCTGGATCGCGTGGCTGCTGCTCGTCGGAGCCGGCCTCGCCGGGATCGCGATCGCCTTTGCGCCGGCTCCAGCCGATGGACGTGCGCATCGCGTTGCAGTCCGCCTCGTGACGGTAACGCTCGTTGCGCTCTGCCTGCGCGCCGCTGTGTCGCTGCTCTTCGACGGCGGCACGTACGACATCTTCTTCGCGTATCGGAAACTGGGCAACGAGCTGCGCCTCGGTGGCGACGTGTACGCGGCGAGACTCCCCTCGCTGGCCAACTACCCACCGGTCATCTACTGGTGGTGGTCGCTGGCCGCAACCATCGTGCCGGCGGGGAGTCCGCACCTCTTCGCCGGGCTGGTACGCGCGCCGTTCTGGATCGTGGATGCCGCGATCGCCCCGACGCTCGCGATCCTGGTTCACGGACGCTGGCGCTGGCGCAGCGCGTGGCTCTATGCGGTGAACCCGATCGCGATCGCGGTGCCGACGCTGCACGGACAGTTCGACAGCATCCCGGCGCTGTGCCTGCTGCTCGCGGTGGCATGGCTGACACTGCACCCGCGGCGCGCGGCATGGTTGGTGGGGGTCGGCGCCGCCGTGAAAGTCTGGCCGGCGTACTTCGTCCCCGCGCTGCTCACCGGCGTTCGTCGCGCGCAATGGGGCGGCTTCATCGTTCGCGTGGCGGTGCCCTCGCTCGCGGCGTTCGCCGTGTACTTCGTCATCCATCCCGACCACATCGTGCAGGGGATCGTCGGCGTGATCGCCTATGTGCCGCATCGCCAGGGACTGGGAACGTCACTGCTGTTCCCGGCCTCGTGGGGAGATCCCTTCATCGCGCCGGCCGAGATCGCACTCGCCGCCCTGGTGCTGTGGGTCATCGTGCGCTGCGCGCGCCGCCGGGTTGCGGTCGTCGACACCGTCGCCCTCGCGATGCTGATCATCCTCGGTCTGCTGCCTGCGATCTCCGATCAGTACCTCATGTGGCCGATGGCCATCCTGCTCCTCGGGGGCCACCGCCGCATGGCCGCGTTGCTGGCGCTGGCCATGACACCCGCGACCCTGGTCATCGACATCACGTCGGCGTCACAGCCCGCCGCCGTGCCCGCCGCGCTGCCGTTGCTGGCGACGGCGGCGACGCTTGCAGCGGCCGCGGTGCTGTGGCGCCAGACGTGGATGCGAAGCCCCGAGGCGCCGGCGCCGGCCACCACGCACACCGACGTTCTCGGCGCGTCAGGAGCCGCGTGATCGCGCTCGCGGAGCGACGACATGACCGTCGCCGACGCCCAGCTGTCGCCCGCCGCGGCGCCACGATTCCGCAAGCAGGATGACACCGACAGCGCCCACCAGGATCCCGGGAACCACCGTGAATCGCGCCACGAAGAACTCGAGTGCCTGGGACACCCTGTACGGCAGGTTGCGATCGCCGGGCACGATCAGCTCCGAGCGCCACACCAGCGCCGCGATCGCCACGGCGGCCAGGCCGGCGGTGATGATCGCCAGCGTCCGCGCCTGCTCGCGCGTGAGCCGCGCGACGCCGACGATAATGAGCGCGATGTCGGCGGTGAACACCGTCTCTGCCAGACCGGATCGCGATGTGTTGGTGGGGAGCAGGAGCATGCCGGCGATCACGCCGCCCACGATTGCCCACAGGACGGGCGCGGGCGGGCGCGGCAACCGGCGTCCGACGATCAGCACGGGGAGCAGCGCCGCCGACGTCGAGAAGAAGAAGAACGAGATCACCGCGTCGAGGAGCGGCGTCCCAAGTCGCAGCGGCGGAATGCCCCAGAAGGTCGACGCCAGCAGCACCGGACGGCTGAGCAGCCACTGGCCCAGTGATCCGGCGTACTGCGCGGGAATGGAGCCTTGCCACAGCACGCTCAGTGACAGCGTGTGGGTGAACGCCGCCCATGGCGCGATCAGCGCAGCTCCGGCGCACCCTGAGACAACCGTGACCTTCCAGTCGGCGCGGCGGAGCAGCACCCAGCACCCGAGACCGGCGACGAGGCCGATCGATCCGATGTGCGTGAGCAATGCCCCGGCGAGGGCAACCCCGATCGTGATCGCGGCAATCCGACCCGAGGAGAGTGCCGCGCACAGCGCCGCCAGCACGAAGAACGAGACGAAGCCCCACGGCCAGGTGTACACCGAGTACAAGACGATCATCGGCGTGAGGCCGACGATGAACAGACGTCGTGGGCTCGCACCGAGGATCTGCAGAAGGCGCTGCGCCGGCCAGAGCCAGAGGGAGTTGAGCACCACGCTGACGATCTGGAACTCCCAGTAGGATTTCCCCCACACCAGCATGCTGCCGGCGAGGGCGTCGAACAGCGGTGTGCGCTGGCGAAGGTCGGTGATGCCGATGGTGGATGAGAGTCCTGCGTAGGCGCGTCCGAGCTGATAGTGCAGATCCCAGTCGCCGATTCGGCCGCCACCGGTCTGGAGTGGGATCAGCATCTCGACGGCGAGGGAGAGCGCGACCAGCCCGACCATGACCTGGGTCGGGCGGGCGAGTGCGACGGTCGCCACGATCGCGAGCAGGACGACCACCGCGCCGACATCCGAGTGGTGGAGCAGGGTGGCGCACAGTGCGAGGGCACCGGCGAGCATGAGGCTCGCCGTCGCGACGAGCAGTCGACCGAGCTGCCGTTCCCCGCCGCCGTCGGCCGACTCGGTCACCCGGGGGGTGCGGTCAGTCAGACGGGTGGCGCCGCGGTCGGTGGCGGAGGTGCCGCGGCGATGGGAGCCGGCGGCGGGAACGACACCGTCGGCGCGGCGCGCTCCGAGTCGGCCACGGCGAAGAACGCGAACGGCCGGAAGTGGAGGATCCGACCGTAGAGATTTGTTGGGAACGTCTGCAGCGCGGTGTTGAAATCGCGGACGTTGCCGTTGTAGAAGCGCCGCGAGAACTCCACCTTGTCCTCGGTTGTGGTCAGCTGCTCCTGCAGGTTCAGGAATAACTCGGACGCCTTGAGCTGCGGATAGTTCTCGGCGACCGCGAGCAACTGGCGCGTGGATCCGGTCAATGCGTCCTCCGCTCCGGCCATCGCCGCGGGGTCTCCGGTCCTGGACGCCGCGACCGCGTTGGTCCGAGCCGCGGTGACCGCCTCGAACACGCCTCGCTCGTGGGCGGCGTAGCCCTGCACCGTGCTCACCAGGTTCGGGATCAGGTCATACCGGCGCTTCAACTCGACGTCGATGTCCGACCACGCCTCCTGGGTTCGCGTCCGAAGGCGGATCAGGCGGTTGAATCTGTAGGCGAGGTAGAGCACGACGAGGACGACGACGATCAGCACGATCACGAGCACGGTCATGCCTTCAGTGTCTCACTCCTCGCGCAGCATCGCTTCGGGGACGCTCACGACGCGGTACGGCATGTCGGTGATGTCGTAGTACCGGATCGGCTTCTTGAGACGCTTGGCGATGCCGATCTGCACCTTGACGCCGAGCGAAGGATTGCCGAACACCCACATCTGATCGCAGCGGACGATCAGGTTGTTGAAGGCCTCACGCACCACGTCCTTCGGAACGGTGTGCACGAGGTAGTAGTCGAAGAGCATGAAGGGGACGATCGGCACCTGACCCTCGTCGAGGACGAACTTGGTGATGTGCTGGCGCCAGTAGAAGTTGCGGTTGCTCAGCGCGCAGTAGATCAGCTGCTTGGGGCGCCGAAGCGCACGCTCAGCCTGCTCCGCGGGGCTCGCCTTGGGTGTCGGCGCGAAGATTCGCTCGAGGATGTCCTCGGCGTTCTTGACGGCAGGCGCAGCGGGCGACGCGGCCTCGTCGCGAATCAGAGGTGCGCCCTCACGACGCGGCCTACCACGTTGGCGCAACCTTTCTCCCGTCACAGCAAAACGTGCGAGAGGCGATGATAGCATCGGAAATCCCTCGCGAAATCGATCGGAGGAGATCGGGCTCAGACAGCCGGGTCCGCCCATGCGACCATCTCGCGCAGGGTCACGATCGCCCGGTCCAGTAACGCGACACGCGCGGGGTCGTTGAGCCACCGACTCTGACCCGAGGGATGCGGCAGCGGCACCAGGATGGGAGCCACCTCGGGCGCCCCGGAGACCGGTCTTCCGGACTTCGTATAGGCGGCGCCGATGACGTCGTCGAGACGGCGTCCCGGAAGAAATCGCTCGAGCGCAAGCGAACCGATCGGGATCAGGACTCGCGGGGCAAGCATGTCAAGCACCGCGTCGAGCCACGGTGCGCAGAGCGCGACCTCCGCCGCACTCGGGCGGCGGTCGCCTGCCCCATCGGGGCGGCGGCCCGGGAAGCACGTGGTCATCGCGGTCATGTAGATGCGGTCACGCACGTCGTCCTCGTCGCGGAAACCGGCGCGAATCAACCAGCGCATCAACTGGCGACCGGCGCGCCCCGCAAACGGCCTGCTCTGGTCGTGTTCGATCGGTCCGGGCGCCTGCCCGATGAGCATGATGCGCTGACCTGAACGGCCGCTGAAGACCGGGTGCGCATGCGCGATGTAGCCGGCATCCGCGCATCGCGTGCATGCGCGCTGCCGGCGTTGCAGCGACCTCAGCGAGCGACCCTCGGCGGTTTGTCTCGGCACGGCCACCCGACTTTGACTCGCCGAGGTGGCGTCGCTGAACCCCAGGCGATATCATCTCCTCACCGCTCGTCATTCCATGCGTCAGCGCTGAGCGGCCGTCTGGTCAGCCGTCGTACTACGAGGCTCCATGTCCGACGAGTTTTCGCGCTCCGCCCGGCCTTATGGCCAGCGACGAAATGACGGCGCCCCATCCTGGTGGGCGGCGCTCGACCGAGCAGATCTTCCCGACAGCGAGGTGGTCCCGGCGGCGCATCGCCGCTGGTATGAGGACGCCGCGCCGCCCACGGCTCCGAGAACCGGCGTCGCCGCCCGTGCCGAGCCCGCGCCTGCGCATCGGGCCCGGCTCATCACCGTCCTCGCCGTCCTCGCGATGGCGCTGGTGCTCGCCATTGCATGGGTGGTCGGCGGCACGCAGGTCTTCATCGTGACCGTGCTGATCAGCATCCCGGTCGGGCTGGCCGCAGCAGTGACCATCTGCGCCGTCAGGCGGAACGCCTGAGCGCCTTCATATCGTCGACACGCCGGTGAGCGAGGACGCGCGGCGCCGCAGGCTTCGCTTGCAACGGCCACGCCGACCCCATCTCGACCCGATACCCGGGCTGGCGCTGCCCGCCGGCGAAGACGAGACCGCGGCGGCGCCATCGCTGCGCGCGCGCTTCGAGGCAGCGATCGCGCCCGGACCCACCGACGGCGCCGCATCGCGGGACATCGAGGTCGCCCGAGCGCTCGCCGAGGCGCCGATCGAGCGGATCGCCGAGGTCGTCTACGGCAGCAACGGGGTCTTCCTGCTCGAGCTCGATGCGGCGGATCCCGCGGTGCCCGGTGAGCCGCTGCGCGCGGTGTACAAACCTGTCCGCGGCGAGCGGCCCCTCTGGGATTTCCCCCGCAGGACCCTGTATCTCCGTGAGGTGGCCGCGTACATCGTCGATGCCGCCCTCGGCCTGCGCCGGGTGCCGGTGACGGTCCTCCGCGACGGTCCGCTCGGGCCTGGGTCGGTGCAGCGCTTCGTGCACGTCCTCGATGAGCCCCTGACACCGGAACGGGCCGAACAGCTCGAATCACAGCTTCGCGCCGTCGCGGTGCTCGACGTGCTCATCAACAACGCCGACCGCAAACGCACTCACCTGCTGGTCGTGGATGGCCCTAGCGTGAAGGCCATCGACAACGCCCTGAGCTTTCTCGCGTACCCGCGTCAGCGCACCGCCCTGATCTCGCTGGGTGGTTCGCCGCTTCCCGCTAGGCTCGCGAAGCGGGTGCGGGACCTGGCCGGCGATGCGACTCGGATGGCCGCCTTGCGAACCCGGCTGCTGCGGCTGCTCAGCGTCGCCGAGGTCGACGCCTTCGGTCATCGCATCACCGAGCTGGCAGAGGACCCGACCTACCCCGTGCTCGACGACTGGGACGGCAGACCGTTCGAGTGGTGGTGAGGGCGGCCCGCCACGTTGGCGAGCCGCCTCGAGGGGGAGGAAGGGACGCCTAGCCGGTGGTCGTGGACCCGCCCATGTTGGGGCACATGGTTGTGGTCGACGGCGTCTTCGTCGACGGTGTCGCTGCCGGCGTCGGGGTGCTCGCCGTCAGGGATGCGCTGCTCGACGACGGTGTGGATGAGGCAGCGTGGGCGATCACGAAGCTGCCGACGCCGGTGCCTGCGAGCAGGCCGACCGAGAGCAGGGCCGTCGCCGCGATCTTGCGTGCCCCCGTCCGTCGCTTCTCCGGCTCAGCCGGTGGCGGTGGCGGTGGCGGTGGGATGAACTGGTCGCCGTCCATGGTGTTGTACCTCCGTGGTGGACTGACGTTTGACGTTGACCAGCGTCGCGCCCGGCCGTGAGAACGCCGTGGGCTTCACCTGAGAGTTCGCTCAGAGTGGTGACCCGATGCTTCGTGGCTACCCTGATCGCGTGCCATCTGCGAGGTCCGATCGATGAGCTTCCTGCTGAGCCATGCCGGCGATGCGCTGCACCTCGCCTTCGACATGTTCTGGGCCGTGCTGTGGCCGCTTGCGGTCGGCTTTCTGCTCTCGGCCTGTGTCGAGGCCTTCGTCTCGAAGCAGGCGATCGCGAGGCTCCTGGGTCGGGATGGCGTTCGCTCCGCGAGCCTCGCGACCGTCTTCGGCGCGGCGTCGTCATCGTGCTCGTACGCAGCTGTGGCCATCGCGAGAACGCTCTTTCGCAAGGGCTCGACGCTCCCCAACGCGATCATCTTCGAATTCGCGTCGACCAACCTCGTTTTCGAGCTCGGCCTCGCACTCCTGATCCTGCTCGGCTGGCAGTTCGTCGCCGCGGAGTTCGCGGGAGGCTTGGTCATGGTGGTCCTGCTCGCGCTCGTCTTCAGGCTCACCCTCACGCATCGCCTCAGCGACGGGGCGCGGCTCCAGGCGGATCGCGGCATCCCCGGGAAGATGGAGGGCCACGCGGTGATGGACATGTCGGTCACCGACGGCCCGCTGCTCCAGCGCATCGTGTCACCGCGCGCGCTCACGTCGGTGAGTCACTACTTCTTCATGAACGTCTACGGGCTCTGGTGGGACCTGCTGCTCGGGTTTCTCATCGCCGGCGCGATCGGCGCCTGGGTGCCCGCCGCGGTCTGGTCGCATCTTTTCTTCGGCGGCGCCGGGCCCTGGTCCGCGCTCTGGAGCGCGCTGATCGGTCCGCTGATCGCGCTGCTGAGCTACGTGTGCTCGGTCGGCAACGTTCCGCTCGCGGCGGTGCTGTGGCGAAACGGCATCGGCTTCGGCGGTGCGATCGCCTTCATCTTCGGCGACCTGCTCATCCTTCCGATCCTGAACATCTATCGGAAGTACTACGGCGGCCGGGTCGCGATCTACCTCTTCGCCGTGTCGTACCTGACCATGGCCGTCGCAGGCCTCGGCGTGGGCGCGGTGTTCAACGCGTTGCGGTGGGTGCCCAGCGAGCGCAACGTGACCGCGTTCTCCACAGGCGTCTCATGGGATCCGACGACCGCCCTCGACATCGTGCTGCTCGCGGTGATCGCTCTGCTGGCGGTTGTCTTTCTCCGCACCGGTGGCATCGCGATGCTCCGCATGATGGCCATGCCTGCCGATCACATGGCGCGTTCCGGGTCGACCGTTCCCCATGACCCCGTCGCGGGCGGCTGAGGGGCGCCCGGGCCGGCGAGTGCCGTCAAGGAGCGAGGTGGCGCTTCACCGATCGCCCCGAAGAGGCTCAAGAGGCGCCGGGCGGCCGCCTGACGCTGAGCCAGGGGTGCTTGCACGCCGCCTCGCTCCATCACGAGCCGGTCGGCGGCGGCGCGGACCGCATGGCGATTGAGCAGGCCACCCATGTCCGGCGGCTCGTAGACGGGAAGCTTGCAGCGCGACTTGGTCTTCGGAACGCCTGCAGCGTTCTCGTCGATGAGGCACGCGGCGCAGTACGCAGCCGCAGTGGGGTAGCTGGCCCGAGTCACGCCGGACCATGGGCGGCCGCTGATGTCAGGCATGACAGCGGCGTCGCGGGGTCGAAATCTGAGGCGCCGGTTCCATCGGTCATTGCAGTCTCGGTCGGCGACGCGCCCTCGCCGCGGACAACGGTCCACAACCAATGGTGAAGCCCGGCCGGGGAAAAGGCGCACAGGTGCAGCGCACGCCGCGGTGATCGGCGCGGCTCGGTCGCGAGCGCTTAATCTTGCCGTCCCGTGGAGAGTCTCATCCGATCCGCAGCCGACCGCGCCACCGTGTACGTGGACAGGGTCCGTGAGCGGCGCGTCTCGCCGAGCGAGGCTGATGTCGCGCGCCTCGTCGAACTCGGCGGCGATCTCCCCGAGGCGCCGTCCGACGACGCACAGATCCTCGACCTGCTCGACCGCGTGGGGTCGCCGGCGACGATCGCCTCGGCAGGTGGGCGCTACTTCGGCTTTGTTACCGGCGGTTCGTTGCCGGTCACGGTCGCCGCCAACATCCTCGCCGGCGCCTGGGACCAGAACGCGTTCAGCCCGGTCGCGTCGCCGGTTGCGTCCGAGCTCGAGCGCATCGCGCTGCTCTGGACGGCGTCCGTCCTGCACCTACCGCCCGAGGCATACGGGGCACTCGTGACCGGAACGCAGCAGGCCAATTTCTGCGGGCTCGCGGCGGCGCGTCACGCTGTCCTTGCTCGGGCTGGTTGGAACGTCGAGGAGCGCGGCCTCGCCGGCGCCCCGCGGGTCCGCGTCGTCGCCGGCCAGGAGGCGCATTCGACCCTGCTCCGTGCCGTCACCTATGTCGGGCTCGGCCGCGGCAACATCGAGTTCGTCGATGTCGACGACCAGGGCAGGCTGCGACCCGACGCGCTGCCGGCTCTCGACGATCGCACGATCCTCTGCATCCAGGCGGGCAATGTCGCCACAGGCGCTTTCGACCCGGCTGACGCGCTCGTCGCGGCCGCTCGCGCGGCGGGTGCATGGGTTCATGTGGACGGTGCATTCGGGCTGTGGGCGCGCGCCGCGCCGGCGCGCGCCCAGCTCGCGACCGGAACGGACCTCGCCGACTCATGGGCGGTGGACGCGCACAAGTGGCTGAACACGCCGTACGACACCGGCGTGGTGCTCGTACGCGACCCGGACCAGCTGGCGGCGGCGATGTCGCTCGGCGCTGCCTACCTTCCCGACACCACCAGGGCGCCGGTCGACCTGTCCCCGGAGGGATCGCGGCGGGCACGGGGGGTCGCGGTTTGGGCCGCCCTTCGATCGCTGGGTCGCTCCGGCGTGGCCGAGCTCGTGGAGCGATGCTGCTTGCTGGCATCGCGCATCGCCGGACATCTCAGCCGAGCCGGCCACGAGGTGCTCAACGACGTTGTACTGAACCAGGTCCTGGTCGCGTTCGGTGACGATGACGGCACGCGTCGGGTCATCGCCGCCGTCCAGGAAGACGGCACGTGTTGGTGCGGCGGAACCGTTTGGCACGGCCGCATGGCGATGCGCATCAGCGTCTCGTCGTGGGCAACCACGGCAGCCGACATCGATCGGAGTGCCGAGGCCATCATCAGGATCGCGCGCGACGCCGGCGCCGGGGCGCACACGACGCACTAACCCTCTGATGAGCAGACCTTGACGTCGGCCTTAACGAGCCGGCGGTCCGCTCTTTTCGCTCCCTGGTGGACTCGATCCGTTGAGTCGCTCGAGCCGGTCGATCGCCGCACCGACATTGGTGAGATATCGCTTGATGGCCGTTTGCACATTCGGATCCCCGGCGTGATCGGGAAGCGCGCGCAACAGGTTGAGCCGGCTCTGGGCAACCCACGCTGAGAGTTCCGGCTCCCTCAACCACCGCGCCTCCGCTCTCCAGGTGCGGCTCACCATGCGCGGCCAGTCCTCGATTCGGCTGGCGTAGGGATTGGGTGGGCAGAGCCGGTTCTTGTCCTCGTCGCCGTCCCAGTGGGCCTCGACGAAGCCCACCAGGGCGGCGTTGAAACACGGCGAGAGTTGTCGCACCTGCTGAAGCACGATCCGGCCGGGCTGGAAGACCGGCACGGCAGGGGCGTTGCGGAGGCCGAGCGCCGTGCAGTCCACGTGCACGACGTCGGGACCGGTCCCGGTCTCTCCGCGGTCGAGCACGATCCGATCGGCCTCGATCCGCCGCACTCGGCCGAGTCTCCACGACATCTCGTATCTGCCGCAGGGCGGCCAGCTCGCGGGCGCTCAGCATGGTGCCGCGATACATGGTTGCCGGCCACGCCCGGTCGATTCGCGCGAGTCGCCCCGACGCCTCGAGTTGCTCGAACACGTCGTCGACGCTTTCCGCCTGGGCACCGGCCTCGGCATCCAGAGCAAGCCCCTCCATGATCGCCCCGACCTGGTCGAGCGGCTGAAAGTGGCCGCGGTCGTGGAACCAGGCGTCGCGGGGGCGGATCCAACGAATCCGATCGGGCTGCACGTCGTTGTCCAGTAGCCAGGTGCAAGCGTCCGCCGCCGTCTTGCCGGACCCGAGGACGGCGTAGGAGCTGCCTGATCGCGCGGCTGCGGGAAGGTCGTTGATGGGCACGAGCCGTACACCCGATGCAACCTCGAATGAGACGCGGTGGGTCGCGGGGATCGACGCCTCGAGGTATCGAGCGTCGACGACCCTGCGACGTACCGCCACGTCGTGGAGGTCTCCCGTGCTCAAGTCCTTGACCTGCTCACCGTTGCTCCCGCCGCCCAGGTGCTCGTGGCCGGTGAGCACGCGGCCCCGGCCCGACCCTGTCAGCCGCTCGGCTGCCTCGGCGAAGTACTCGGATACCTCGCTGCCAGTGGCCCGCTCGTAGTAACCGGCATTCTCGCCGACCTCGTCGATACGGTCCTCGCCGAGCGCCAGCGAGTTCACGCCGTAGAACGCCGAGGGGGTGTGCAGGCGAACGAACGGATACGCATCGACCCAGTGACCCCCCGGATGCGGCCGGCGGTCGATCACGGTCACCTCGACGTCCGCCTCGGCCACCAGTGCGTCGGCGAAGGCAAGGCCGCACGCGCCCGCTCCCACCACTAGGTAGTC
Source organism: Candidatus Dormiibacterota bacterium (assembly GCA_963799005.1). GTDB lineage: Bacteria > Chloroflexota > Dormibacteria > Aeolococcales > Aeolococcaceae > Palsa-851. The sequence goes on from CAWCVK010000001.1 coordinate 378,818, forward strand.
GGTAGTGGCGTTCAACGCGCTTCGTCGATCATCGTGAGGTTCGCGCGGACGTTGATGAACGTACGCCCGGAGGGACTTGAACCCCCGCACCCGGCTCCGGAGGCCGGCGCTCTATCCAACTGAGCTACGGGCGCCCGTCGCGGCTCGGGGCCAGTATACGGCTCAGTCCGAATCGTCCTCGGCGGTGAACATCAGGCTGTCCTGCGCGTCGTAGAGGGCATCCATCCATTCCGAGATCATCAACTCCCGCGGCGAGCGTCCCACCAGGTGGGTGTCATTGCTCACCAGCGCGACCGCGCGGCCGACGAGCTCGTAGGGCACCTCGACCTCGTCTGCCAGGTTGAGTTTCTCGAACTGGTCGATGAGCTCGTCGATGTAGCGGATCTTCTGCCGGCGCGCGTTGCGAGCTTCGCGCAGCGAAGTCCAGCGAGCTTCAAGCTCGCCGATCTCCACGCAGGTCTCCTGAATCATTGAACCACCACCCTCGCCTCTACCCCTGTAATAACTTCCATCGTATGCCGCCGCATCGAACCGGTCAAGAAGCGCGTTTCGCGGGGCTGCGCCTCATGCGGGTGGCGAGGACCGGGAGCACCCAGGACATCGTCCTGCGAGCTGCTCGAGACGGTGCGGATGAAGGTTTCGCCTGCCTCGCGGGTGAGCAGACCGCCGGGCGCGGGCGGCAGGGTCGCGCCTGGATGGCTCCCCCAGGCACGGCGCTCCTCGGGTCGGTGCTGTTTCGCCGATCCCCCGGCGTGGCGACCGGGATTCCGTTCGCGGCGGGGCTCGCCCTCATCGACGTGCTTGCCTCCGGCTATGGTGTCGCGGCCGGCCTGAAGTGGCCCAATGACGTCCTGGTGGAACGTCGCAAACTCGCCGGCATCCTGACCGAGGTTGAACCCCTGGCGTCGGGCGCCGGCGGCATCGCCATCGCCGTCGGGCTCGGCGTCAATCTTCGGGTGGATCGGTTTCCCGACGATGTCGAGGCGGTCAGCCTGCACACCCTGGTCGCGAAACCGCCGGCCGCCGAGGAACTGCTCATCGCCTGGGGCGACGCGCTCGGCCTCCGCCTCGCCACCCTCGAGCGCGACGGCATTGGCGCCATCCTCGCCGATTGGCGCGGTTGCGCAGTCGGACTCGGAGAGACGGTCAGCGTTGCCGGTCCCAGTGGGATCATCGACGGTGTGGCGATCGACGTCGGCGATGACGGCGCACTCGTCGTCGAGGCGTCAGGTCAGGTGCATCGCTTCCTTGCCGCGGACGTCCACCTCAGGCACAGCGCCGGCCGATAGGCGGAGTCGTGCCTCTGCGGTCGGGCTAAGCGGCGGGCGTGGGTGTCGCGGAGGCGGACGGGGATGTTCCCGGCGACGCGGAGGCGGCCGCCGCCGAACCGCTCACCTTGATCACGCCCTTCATGTTGGGAGCGTGGATGGTGCAGATGTAGTTGTAGGTCCCGGGCTTGGTGAACTTGACCTCCCACGTGGCGCCGCCCGGGAGCGTGCTGTCGGTGAGGCACGCGTCGTTGCTGTCCAGGAACGTCACCGTGTGGGTCACCGAGCCGGTGTTCTTGAACTCGATGACGTCACCGGTTGCCGCGGTCGACGATTCGGGGACGAACACGAGGTTGTCGGTCGCCTGGACGGTCATCGTCGCGGTGCCGAGGGAGCTCACCGCAGCCGAACCGTTGCAGGTGGTGGGCGCACCGCTGCCTCCGCCCCCGGGTGTGCCGTTGCCGCACGCGAACAAACCGATCGCAACACACACCGCGACACCGACCGCGAGCGTGCGCAGATGAGTTCATGTGCATACCCTGCGGCATCTTAGGGGATGGGTTCCCTGGCACGCCTCTGCCGTCATCGGAGCGCCTCGGCGATCCGATCCGCCGCCAGTTCCTCGTCCACTCCCGGGTCGGAGAACAGGCGCATGAAGACGACGATGATTGCGATGAAATACACGATGTTTCCCACCGCGAGCATGATCACGCCGCCGTACTGCTGGTCGGTGAGCGCCGACAGTCCCCAGAGCCGCGGCGCCTGAGCGTAGAAGCTGTACAGCGGCGCCGGCGCGAGGGCGAACACGATGCCGAGGACCGTGGGCGGAATCCCGGCGACGCTCAGGGCGGCGATCTTGGTGAGCGGGCTCACCGTCACCGTCTGCTGGTCGCGTATCGGGTCGATGACCGGCCACCACAGGATGAGGCCGACTCCGATGAAGCTGAGGTGCTCGACGATGTGGACCGAGACCGTGGTGAGCGTCGTGTCGTACAGCGACGGGACGTGCCACAGGAGCAGCACCGCATTGAAGATCACCACCGCCGGCCACGGGCGGGTGACCGCCCACCAGATGGTGCGCAGCGTGGTGTGCCGGTCACGCGACGCGGGACGGGCGCCGGCGATCCCGAGCAGCAGCAAGGGCGGCGCAACCATCATCAGCAGCATGTGCTGGACCATGTGGAGCGAGAACAGGTAGTCATCGCCGCCCCGGTCGATCGGCGACTCGAGGGCGATGAACGTGATCAGCAGCCCGACGGCGAACAGCACCGGTCGCCATCGCGCATCGCGAAACCACGGCGTGACGTCGTCGTCAGGCCCGATCGCGGCGCGGCGAATCGCGATCAGATAGCCGGCCGCCACCGCAATCAGCCCGCAGATGACGGTGGGATCCCAGGTCCAGTCGCCGAACCCCAGGTGAGCCGTCAGTGCCCTCCGTCCTCAGGGAGCTCCAGATACTCACGCCGCGCGCCGCGAGCCCAGAAGAAGCACGAGACGATGAGGTACAGCAATCCGATTCCCCACATCGCCGGCCCCACCACCGCGCGGATGTCGGTGAGGAAGCCGGTCAGCGTGATCGCCAGCGCCAGTGCGAGGTTGATCGGCACGAAGCTTGGCGGGGGCAGGTGCGGCGTTGCATGCGCGTGCTCCCCCTCGTCGTCGTGGGTCGCCGTCGCCACCGCGTCGTCACTCACCGCGTCACGCTCACTTGGTCACGCTGAGGAAGATCGCCGCCCACACGAACGCCGCGCCCATGAGGATCAGCAGCATGATGAACATGGCGGCGCCCATGCGCATGTTCCTGCGGGCGAGCTTTCGGTTCATCGGCGCGTCCTCCTCAGAGCCCTGTCACCCGGTCGATCGCCATGACCGCGAAGAGCAGAGCCAGGTAGATCATCGAATGGTAGAAGAGCCGGCGGGCCGAGCGCGCCGTCGGCCGCCGGGCGGCGACCACGGCGTCGGCGAGCAGCACCCCGTCGAGCAGCGCGGCGCCCCCGAGGTAGACGGCACCGAACGACCGGGTCAGCAGGGGGAGCACGGTCACCAGGCAGAGCACGACGGTGTAGAGCACGATCTGGTAGCGGGTCTGGCGGTCGCCCTGGACGACGGGCATCATCGGGACCCGGGCACGGGCGTAGTCGTTCTTGATGAGCAGCGACAGCGCCCAGAAGTGCGGCGGCGTCCAGTAGAACACCACCGCGAAGAGGAAGACCGCGGTGATGTTCAAGCTTCCGGTCACGGCCGCCCACCCGACCAGCGGCGGGATCGCACCGGCGGCCCCGCCGATGACGATGTTCTGCATCGAGGAGCGCTTGAGCCACATCGTGTAGACGAACACGTAGAAGAGCAGGGCGAGCAGCGCCAGGCTCGCGGACAGCAGGTTCACGGTGGTGGACAGGAGTGCGAAGGACGCGGCGCCCAGGACGACGCCGAACCCGAGCGCCTGGGGCGGCTCGATGCGCCCCGAGGGCAGCGGCCGCGTCCGGGTACGCCCCATTGTCCCGTCGATATCGCGGTCGAACCAGCAGTTAATGGCGTTCGCTCCCGCCGCCGCGAGCCAGCCGCCGGCGACGGTGAGGAGCACCAGCCGCCACCCGGGCCAGCCTCGATCCGCGATCACCATCGCCGCGACGGCGGTGACCTCGAGCAGGAGGATGACCCGCGGCTTGGTGAGGGCGACGTAATCGCGGCCGATGTCGGCCAGGCGGCGGCGCGGGAGCGCCTCGATGTTGACGGCGACGGTCATGACTGCGCCATCTCCGCCTGCGGTCGCAGGCTATCCCCGCGCCGAGCGGCCATCGCCGGCGCTCCCTCATCAACGGGGAGGGTGCTCAGCACAGCCACGGCGACGACCGAACCCCAGAGCAGTGAGGCGAGCGCGATGTGCAGGCCGCGCACCCAGGCGGGGAGGCCGAGGAGCACGACCAGCGCCCCCGCAGCCACCTGGAGCACGAGCAGCAGGTTGACCACCATCACGCCGGTGCGGACCACGCGGTCGCCGCGACGGCGGCGGGCGACGATCGCCATCAGGCCGCCGAGGAGCAGCACGACGACGAGCGCGACCAGGCGATGGGCGATGTTGACGGTCGCCGCCTGCCCGGACGGCAACGAGAACCCACTCCCACACAGTGGCCAGCCGGTGCAGCCGGATCCCGACCCGGTCTCGACCACGTATGCGCCACTCATGGCCACGACGTAGGTCGCCACCACCGCGACAAGCGCCGGCCATTTCACCGTTCGCGCCAGCGCCGCCGACAGGCTCGGACCTCTGCCGGGCGTTCCGACCGTGCATGCGATCACCGCGACATAGATGAGCACCGCGAACAGGAGCAGGGCGTTGGCCAGGTGAATCATCACCACACCCCCCGGAAGGTTGAACTCCACCGCGAGCGCACCGAGCGCGATCTGCACGACGTAGAGGCTCGCCGCGATGCTGGTGCCGATGAGGATGCGGCTCTGGCGCCGGTGCCAGATCCACGTCGAGACCGTGAGGACGATCACCAGGAGCGTGCAGACCGAGGCGATCCACCGATGCGTGAACTCGATCAGGGTGTTGATCTGCCAGGCAGGGAGCAGCGAACCGTGGCACAGCGGCCACTGGTCGGTCGTCCCGCAGCCGTTCCCGCTGCCGCTGACCCGCACGATGCCGCCCCAGACGATCAGGAGGTAGGTCAGCACCGCGGTCCACACCGCGAGGCGGCGAAACCCTACCGACGGCCGCGTGGGGATCACCGTGCCACCAGGCTTACGCGGGCGCTCCCGTCGCGGCCCTCTCGCGAGCGATCCGCCGGTCGCGAACCGGCCGCAGGCTCAGCACCTCCTGCTCCTCGTCGAAGTTCCACGCCGGCGGCGGCGACGAGGTCGCCCACTCGAGGGTGTTGCCCTCCCACGGATCGTCGGGTGCCGTCTTCGGAGCGCGCATGCTGATCACGAAATTGATCAGGAACACGGTGATCGAGATGGCGATCACAAATGCACCGAAGGTGATCAGCGAGTTGAGGTCGCCCCAGCCGCGATTGTCGAGGTAGGTCGCGATCCGCCTCGGCATGCCGAGGAGTCCGAGCGCATGCATCGGCAGGAAGGTCAGGTTCATGCCGATGAACATCGTCCAGAAATGGAGCTTGCCGAGCTTCTCGTTGAGAAAGCGCCCCGTGACCTTCGGGAACCAGTAGTAGAAGGCGGCGAACACGCCGAAGACACTGCCGCCGAAGAGCACATAGTGAATGTGGGCGACCACCCAGTAGGTGCCGTGCACCAGACGGTCGACGGCCAGGCTGCCGAGGTACACGCCGTCGATACCGCCGATCAGGAACATCAGCAGAAACCCGGCGGCAAAGAGCATCGGCGTGTCGAATTTGATGCTTCCGCCCCACATGGTCGCCAGCCAGCTGAAGATCTTCACGCCGGTCGGCACGCCGATGACGAATGTCGTGAAGGCGAAGAACGTCTGCACCACCAGCGGCAGGCCGGTGACGAACATATGGTGCACGAACACGATGAACCCGAGCACCGCGATCGCCGCGATGGATGCCGCCATCGCCTTGTAGCCGAAGATCGGCTTTCTGCTGAACACCGGGATGACCTCGCTGATGATCCCGAACGCCGGCAGGATCATGATGTAGACGGCCGGGTGCGAGTAGAACCAGAACACGAACTGGTAGAGCAGCGCGCTCCCCCCGTTGACCGGATCGAAGAAGTTGGTGCCGATCTGGCGGTCGAGCAGGTTCATCGCCAGCCCGGAGGCGAGGAACGGGGACGCGAGGACGACCAGGGCCGCGGTGATCTCCTGCGCCCACACGAACAGCGGGAGCCGTCCCCACGTCATCCCCTTGGCACGCATGTTGTGAATGGTCGCGAGGAAGTTGATACCGCCGAGCATCGATGAGATGCCAAGAAGGTGCAGCCCGATGATCCACAGGTCCTGACCCATGCTGCAGCTGTAGTGGCTGCCGGTGAGCGGGACGTACCCGGTCCAGCCGGCGTCGCCGGGTCCACCGGGGCAGAGCAGACCGGCGTGCGTGGTGGCGGGAACCAGGAAACCGGAGTACATCACCAGGCCACCGAGTGGCAGCAGCCAGAACGAGAGTGCGTTGATGCGTGGAAACGCCATGTCGCGCGCGCCGATCATCAGCGGGACCATGTAGTTGCCGAAGCCGGCCCACACCGGGATGATCCACAGGAAGATCATCGTCGTCCCGTGCATCGTGAAGATCTGGTTGTACTGCTCGGGCGTCAGGAACGTGTTCTGCGGTTCAGCGAGCTGGATCCGAATGAGCAGCGCCATGATCCCGCCGACCAGGAAGAAGAAGAATGTCAGGAACAGGTACATGATCGCGATCTTCTTGTGGTCGACAGTGGTCATCCAGCCGAGGATGCCCTTCGACTTGTCGACGCGTGCGAAACGCGCTCGAGGAAGCGTCGCGTCCATCACCGCCATCAAGAACCTCCGAGAGTGCACGCTTTGCTTTTCGAGTCGATCGTCCCGCTGGGGTCGCCGAACACACAGGACTGGAACTGGTTCATCGGCAGGCCGACGACGACGAACGTCATGTTGGCGTGGCCCACACCACAGAGTTCGGTGCACTGCCCGTAATAGGTTCCCGCACGAGCCTGGATCGGCGCGGTGTTGACATCACCCGGGATGGCGTTCATCTGCTGACCCAGCGCCGGCGCAAAGAAGCTGTGGTTGACTCCGCATCCCTCGCTCGCGATCGCCTGCGCAAGGGTGCTTCCCGACGGGATCGACGGCTTGTCGTTGCAGGGCGGATCGGTCGACACGATGTTGAGTGCCACGTCGGTGCCCTCGGGCAGGTACAGCGTGCCGAAGCTCCGGATTCGCGCGCCGCTCGAGGTCGCGCCATAGTCGAACGTCCAGCTGAACTGCACGCCGATCACCGTCACCGTGTACTGCGTGCCGGCGTGGACGTTGTTGATGAATGGCATGTTCGCCGCGGTGAGCCCGAACAGCGACAGGAAGGTCGCCAGCGGGACGAGCGTCCAGGCGATCTCGAGCCTCGTGTTGCCGTGGAACTGCGGTGGCTCGTCGGCGTCACTGCGCCGGCGAAACTTGACGAACGCGTACAGCAGCAGCGCCGTGACGATGACGCCGAGCACCACCGATGCCCAGAACACGGCGGTGTAGACGCCGAGGGCTCGATCGCTGATCGAGCCGCCATTGCCGAAAGCACCGGTATTGTTGACGCAACAGGTGGACTGTGCGAGCAGGTTCATCCGCGACGCAGGATGATCGCATAGCGGCGTTCAGGCGGGCAATCCGAGCTGCCTGAGGCCCCGGTTCGCGTCGGCTGCTTCAACGCTGCCATATCTTGGTCTTGGTGTTGATCTGGCGCTTCACCAACTCGGTGATGTCGGTGTTGATCAGCGCGGCTCGGTCCCACGAGCCACGGTTTCCCGGCGGCACCGAGGGATCGGGGAGCACCTCACCGGTCGCCGCCGACCGCTGACGGCGCCGAAGCCGTCCCAGCAGTGACGTCGGACGATCGGAGCTCACAGCCGGAACATCCTGCGTTGGGCCGAGCGTTCGGGATCGCCCGCGGCGAGGGCGACGGCGCTCTGGTAGGCGTCGATGATCGAGCTCGCCCACATGAAGAGACCCGCCAGGAACAGTCCGATGAACGCGAACACCGACACCAGCGCGATCAGGAGGAACAGCGCGCCTGAGCCGTGGGTGAGCAGCGTGTGGCCGACGCTCTGTCCGGCCATGATCAGCAGGACGGCCGGACCGATCGTGAAGACGGTCCAGAACAGGTAGAAGAGCCCCTTCCGGGGATGCCGGTTGTAGAGCTGCCCGAGTCCAGGGACGATCGACAGCCCGGCGGCGATGCCCGGATTCGGCCGGCGCAGAGGGCTGACCCCTCCTGCCTCAGACGCCATCGCCCGCGCGTCGACGCGATCTGCGGGCGCGGTCGCCCAGCCGGCAGGTCCCGGTCATCGCCCGACGAATGCCCGGTACAGGTAGTACGCGGCAAGCAGGAGCGTGCCGAAAGCCCAGATGGCGACGAAGAGCACGTCGCCCCAGCCGGCCTCGCCGGGGTATAGCTCCGCGAGCGGTGGTATGGGCATCCTTCTCAGTGCGCCTTGAAGTTCTCGAGCAGAAACTCGCCGTAGATCAGCACGAACGTGAACACGAGCAGGCCGATGAAGACGGCGATCGTTCCGATCAAATCTCGCGCGAAGGTGCTGCGGCGCTTCACTCTGAAGTCCTCATGGAACGGTGCTGTAGTTCTCCCACTGGCGGATGAACTGAATGAGGATGTTGATCTGCGTCTGGGTCAGCACCGGCGACGTGTTGACCACGGCTCCAGGACCAGGCGGATTGGCCTGCGGATTGTAGTCGCTGGCGATCCCGCCCCAGTTGGGCATGATGCTGCCGAGGTGCTCGAAGCCGGTGAAGCCGTACTCGATGCAGCGGTAGTAATAGTCCTCGTTGAAGTACCCGAGACGGTCCTGGTTGTTGAGTGGCGGACCCGCACCGCCCTCTCCCTGTCCGCCGTGGCATCGTGCGCAGTTCGCGTAATAGAGCTGCGCGCCCTCGGTGAATGAGTACTCGGGGTTGATGATCAGGTTCTGGTGCGCGTCGGTCTGGTCGAGGCCGAGGCGGTTGCCGTTGTGGCAGACGATGCAGCCGACCTGGTCGATGCCCAGGTTACCGGTCGGCGTCCCCGACGAGCTGCCGTAATTGGTGGACGGATTCACGAAGTCGGGAAGCGGCCCCGGCTGCTCGACCGTCACCGGGGCGGCCAACGGCGCGCCGGGCGCCGTGTACGGCGTGTATTTGAAGGGCGTGAACCCGGTCGGTCCGTACTGCTGGAAGCTCATCGACGCCGGGTAGTTGCTCCCGGTCGGGCTGATGTACGCGGGATGGCTCCCGGTGAGGTGGTACTCGGCAGCGAGCTGCCTGGCGTTGGGCTCGTACTTGAAGAAGTCCTGGCTCAGGCGCTTCGCCGCCTCCACCGGCCCGATCGTGCCGATGTCGGGGACGTGGCACGAGATGCACCGCTCCACGCGGTAGGTGTCGCCCCCGATGGTCGCCTGCGGAAAGCTTGGAAAGAGCTGCTGAACCTGGACGTTGAAGTCCGAGCTCGGGTAGTCCTTCAGGTACTGCTGCTGGATGGTGATGTAGGTCCGGGTGGCCGAATCCTTGAACGCCGCCCACGCGACCAGACCGAGGAGGACGACGCTCAGCCCGACGAAGAGGATCCTCCCCGTCATACAGGCGAGCTCAATCCCGGGTGGCCGAGGATGAGGGTCCAGTCCCAGTTGAACGCCTGGCCACGGAAGAATTCGCCGATGACCACGAACGCCACGGCGAGACAGACGTAGATGGTGAAGAGCACGATCGCCACCTTGCGGTCCTGCGGACGGCGGCTGGGGTTACGGTCCAGGTAGGGGGTGAGGATCATGAAGATGATCACGAAGCTCGGAAACGCAACTCCGGCCATGATCGGTGGAAAGCGCTCGAGCAGCTCCTGGAGCCCGACGAAGTACCACGGCGCCTTGGCCGGGTTCGGGGTGATCGAGGTGTTGGCGCGCTGCAGCAGCGGCGCGTTGACCTGGATCGACACCAGCATCAGGAAGACGAAGGCCGCGAGCCCGGCAAGGAACTCCCGCCACACGAGGTAGGGGAACGTGACCACGGTCTCCTCGTCCTCGCGCCGGCGGATGACGAGCGGTGTGCTCGCCAGCTCGGGCCCCGAGATGGGCGCCTGCGGTCGCGGCGTCACTGTCCCGCGGGGGTCGCGTCCTCCCTCGACGACCGTCGCCATCAGAGGCCTCCTGTGAACCCGTCTTTACGGACGCGCCAGAAGTGTACGACCATCAGCAGGAAGCCGATCAGGGGCAGGGCGATCACGTGTAAGACGTAGAAGCGAATCAGAGCACCTTGTGCTACCTGATCGCCACCGAGCAGGAGATAGCGGGTATATGGCCCCACGATCGGGGCGTACTTGGCCATGTTGGTGCCGACCGTGATCGCCCAGATGGCGAGCTGGTCCCAGGGAAGCAGATAGCCCGAGAAGGAGAGCAGCAGCGTGGTCAGCAGCAGGAAGGTGCCGATCACCCAGTTGAACTCCCGGGGCGGCTTGTAGGCGCCCTGGTAGAACACGCGGGCCATGTGCAGCCACACGGTGATCACCATCGCGTGGGCCGCCCAGCGGTGCATGTTGCGGATGATGTCGCCGAAGACGGCGACGAACTGCAGATCCTTGACGTTCTGATACGCGGAATCCACCGAGGGGATGTAATAGAACATCAGGAACAGCCCGGTGATCGTCAGCAGGATGAACAGGAAGAAGGAGAGTCCCCCGAGGCAGAGCGTGTACGAGACACGAACCGCGGACTTCTTGACGCGCACCGGATGGATGTGCAGGAAGAAGTTGGTCAGCGCGGTGCGGGCTGCGACCTTGTCGTTGGTCGGCAGACCGTGCCGGAACACGGATCCCCAGAGCTGTGCGACAAACGCGCGCACCGGATTTGCCTGACCGGGGGTTGCGCTCATCGACCGAGACCCCTCATTCGCGAAGCCCGCCTCCTCAATGAGACCCCGAGGGTGATTAGACCCCGAGAGTCTTGCCGTTACTCTTCTTGGTGTCGACCAGCAGGCGCCATTGTGGCGCCTCGTTGTTCCCAGGTCCACGGGTGGCTACGAGCGCGGCTCGGTCGACCGCGAAGAACCCGTCCGGGGTGACCTCGATGTTGACCCAGTCCATGGGTCTCGGCGCCGGGCCGTAGAAGTTGGTCGAGTTCGATGAAGTAGCGGCTGCCGTGGCACGGGCACGCCCAGCCGTTCGGGAGTCGCTGGTCGGTCGCGCGCACGCCGCGCCCCTCGGCGACGCTCGCGGAAACGCCGGACCCGGTGGTCACATCGGTGACGTAGTTCGGCGTGCAGCCGAGATGGGTGCAGACCAGGTACACCGCGTAGATGCCCGCGTCGTCGAGCACGACCGTGACCCGCTTGGCGGTCTCGGACAGGACGTTGACGGGTGTCAGCGCCTTGCCGTTGACGACCCCGCCGGTGAGCTGCTCAAACGTGAACGACGTCTTGAATAGGGCGGGTGCGTTGGATGACGCCTGGGGGAACATGAACCTGAGCACCTGGATGCTCCCGAACAGGCTCGCCCCGGCCGCGGCAAGTCCACCCATGATCATCAGGAACTGGCGTCTCGTCGTCTCGGCGCGAGCACGCATCCTCCCCCGCGGCGATTCGTACGGATTCAGCGCCATACAGTCCTCACGACGGGGTTCGTCCCTGGGACAAGTTTACGAAGTTGTCGCATGGAAGCCGCCTGACGGGGGATCGGGTGACGGCTCATCCCGGCTACAGGAGTGGATTGCTTGCGGGAGGGGTGAGGATGTTGGCGAACACGATCGCCGAAATCATGATCACCACGAATGCGACGATGATCGCGAGGCATCCGAAGTCGGTGCGGAGAGCGACGATGAGGCGTTCCATATCTCGTGTTCGGAGCGTCAGACGGCCGAAAGGATACGTCACCGCAGCGGGCGCGCCGCGCGCTCGGAGCGGCCTGCCCGCGGCGGGCGTCGGAGAGTAGCCTTGGCAGCCTGTGAGCGGATGGCGTGAGGTCGAGATCTACGGCACCTTCATCCGGTTGACGGGCGAGCTCGAGGTCATCGGCGCCGAACGCCTCAGCGACAGCATCAACCGGTTCGGGGCGTTCCTTCAGGTCAGGAACTCGCGCGCGGAGCCGCTCTCGACCAACTACCCGGTCCTCAGCCGGCTCGAGCCCCGGGTGACCATCGCCAAGGCCGGCGTCATCCTGGTCTCACCGCTCGAGGAGGTACCTGACGGCAACTCGGCGATGTGGCGCGAGACGGTCCCCTACGCGGCTTCGATCAACACCTCGGCGATCTCCCTTGTTGGCGACGTGCATCTCTCCCCGGGCAACGATCTCCAGGACCACCTCGAGCGCCACCCCGGGGACTTCCTCCCGGTGACCAACCTCTCCGCCCTCTGGATCACCGCGATCACCAACGAGACGCACGCTGTCCAGCGCGCGTTCGCGCTGCTCAACCCCGCGTCGATCCTGTCCTTCTCACTTCGATAGGAGCTCAGCGGGCCGAGGCGCCGAGGTCAGGGAGGCGAGCGCTTCCTCGCGTATTGCGCGGTTCTGGGCAGAGCCGCGGGCGAACCCAATCGCCATGCACACAAGGGCGATGAACGCGAAGCCCATGCTGATGAACTCGTTGATCGCCCGCTGACCGATGCCGAGCGTGGCCAGCCCGGTGCCGCCGAGAAAGGTCTTCTCGGCCGGCGCACCCCACACCGTGCCGATGAAGGCCATGAGCATCCATACGACCGCGATGAAGTGCCAGATGGCGGCGGTGCGGACCACCCCATGCCGGGGCTTCGCCGTGAAGTAGAACGCGACCAGTGCGATCACGATGAGGACCACGTAGGCGTTGAAGATCACGAACACGATGAAGAAGGAGATGATCTGGGCGGTGGTGAGCCCGGTGAACCCGCTGATCGAAAACGGGAACGGGTTGTTGACCGCGAGCAGGCTCCCGAGCATCTCGACCGGGAAATGTACATCAGCACAACGGTGACGTAACCCCCGGCGCTCGCCTAAGCTTCTGTCGAGATGGCGATCCTCCATGCCCCCGCGTCCGCACCCGCCGGCGTCCCCCCGGGCAGCACCCGGACGGCTGCCATCCTGGGGATCGCGTCTTACGTGCCCGACGAGATCATCACCAACGCCGACCTCGAGGCGATGGTGGAGACGTCGGACGCCTGGATCCTGGAGCGCACGGGTATCCGCGAGCGCCGCAAGATCGCCTCGGGGATGACCACCTCGATGATGGCGGCGGAGGCAGGCCGGCGGGCGATGGCCGCCGCCGGCGTGGACAGCGTTGACGCTCTGATCGTCGCGACCGTGTCTCCCAACTCGCCGCTCCCCTCCACCGCCTGCCTCGTGCAGCGCCGCCTCGGGCTGGGCGGTATCCCGGCATTCGACATCGCCGCCGCGTGCGCCGGCTTCGTCTACGGCGTCGCCATCGGCCGCGGCCTGATCGTCTCGTCCGGGATGACCCGCGTCCTGGTCATCGCCGGCGACGCCCTGACGTCGCTGATCGACTACAAGGACCGGTCGACCTGCGTGCTCTTCGGCGATGGCGCCGGTGCCGCCGTGCTCGGCGTCTCGGATGCGGGCGGCATCGAGGGCATCCAGTGGGGCGCCGACGGCGCCGAGGCGGATCTCATCTACTACGGCCCGAAGGCCGGCGACGAGGACGGAGAGAACGGCCTGCGGATGTACGGCAAGGGAACGTTCCGTCTCGGCGTCGAGCGGATGGCGGACTCCGCCCGGGCCGTCTGCGCCGAGGCCGGCTGGTCGCTGGACGACGTGACATTGCTCGTTCCCCACCAGGCCAATCTGCGCATCATCGAGGCGGTCGCGAAGCGTTTGAACCTGCCCCTGGACCGGGTCGTGATCAACATCGATCGGTACGGCAACACCAGCGGCGCCTCGATCCCGATCGCCCTCGCCGAGGCAGTCGAGACCGGCCGGATGCGCCAGGGTGACCGGGTGGTCTGCATCGCGTTCGGATCCGGCGTCGTATGGGGTGGCATCGCGCTTCGATGGATCGCGCCGACACGGTGACGTCGCGGCGACCGGCGCCGCGCAACCGGCTCCAGGCGCCGGGACCCGAGCTCAGGCCGACGGCGCCGACCACCGGGACCGTCGCCTGCCCCCGATGCAAGCGCCGGTTCGTTGCCGAGCGCTACGCGGCCGACCTCAACGTCTGTTCCGAGTGCGGCCACCACGGCGTCGTCGGCGCCGCCCAGCGCATCGAGCAGCTCGCCGACCCGGACACCGCTGAGACGCTCGTCGTTGAAGTCGGCGATCGCGATCCCCTCGGGTTCGACGACGGTGTCCCGTACCCGCAGCGCGTGGCGCGAGCCCGCGAACGCACCGGCCTGCACGAGGCGTTCCTCACCGCCCGCGCGTCGCTGGCGGGGAACCCGGTGGTGCTCGCCTGCATGGATTTCGAGTTCCTCGGCGGCTCTCTCGGCAGCGGCGCCGGGGAGATCTTCGCCCGCGCCTGCGAGGTCGCCGTCGCGGAACGGCGCGCGCTGGTCGCGGTGTGCACGTCAGGCGGCGCGAGGATGCAGGAGGGCATCGCCTCGCTGGCGCAGATGGCCCGGTGTTCGGCTGCTGTCGCGGAGATCATCGCCGCGCCCCTCCCCTACGTCAGCATCCTCGGTGATCCGTGCTTCGGCGGCGTCACCGCCTCGTTCGCGGTCCAGGCCGACGTGATCATCGCCGAGCCGGGAGCGCGCATCGGGTTCGCCGGAGGACGAGTCATCGAGCAGGCGACCCACGACAAGCTCCCCGACGGCTTCCAGACCGCCGAGTTCCTGCTCGCCCACGGGATGGTCGACGCGGTCGTCGAACGCCGCCGCCTTCGGGACACCGTCGGGACGCTGATTCGCATCTACTCGGGGCGCGCATGACCACCACCTCGATCGAGACGACCGAGCGGGAACGCGTCGCCTTTGCCGCCGTGGAGCTGGCCCGGCACCCCGAGCGCCCGCGCGCCCTGCAGGTGATCGCGGCCATCACCGGGGGCTGGACCGAGCTCCGCGGCGACCGGCTCTTCGGCGAAGACCGCGCCGTGGTCGGCGGCCCCGCTCGGCTCGGCGGCCGATCGGTGATGGTGATCGGGCAGGAGAAGGGCACCGACCCGATGACCCGCGCGCTCCACAACTTCGGGATGCCCCACCCGGAGGGGTACCGCAAGGCTGTCCGGCTCATGCGCCAGGCGGCGAAGTTCTCGATGCCGGTGGTCTGCCTGGTCGACACACCCGCGGCGCACGCCGGCATCGGCGCCGAGGAGCGAGGCCAGGCGTGGGCCATCGCCGAGGCGCTGCTCTGCATGCTCGGCCTGCGCACGCCGACGGTCAGCGTGGTGCTCAGCGAGGGCGGCTCAGGCGGTGCGCTGGCGCTGGCGCTCGCCGACCGTGTGCTGGCGCTCGAGAATGCGGTCTACACGGTTGCTCCTCCCGAGACCTGCGCGGCGATCCTCTATCGCGACGCCGGGCAGCGCGCCCGCGCCGCCGCGGCGCTGCGTCCGGGCGTCGACACCGCGAATCGGATCGGCCTTGTGGACGAGCTCATCCCCGAACCGCCACCGGGTGCGCACGCGCACGCGCCGCTGGTCATCGCCGCCATCCGCGGAGCGGTGATACGTCATCTGGACGAGCTCGGTGAGATCCCGATCGACGAGCTGGTCGCGCAGCGGCAGCGCCGCTACCGGGCTGCGGGCGGCTGATCAGCCCAGGCGGCGAGCAAGGCCGCCTCGCGCTCCGGGTCCATGCCGACCGCCGGGCGATCGGTGCTCACCGCCGGCGTCCATCCGGGGTTATCGCGAAGCCAAGACCACGTGTCCTCCACGGTCGCGCGGGCGGGGCGGCAGACGAGTCCCGACCGAAGCGCGAGCGACGAATCGGTCGTGTAGAAGTTCGCCATGTCGCCGACCGGTGGCACCCAGATGGGCAGCTCCGTCCATGGCTCGACCTCGTGCGCGAGCAGGAACTCCGCGTCCACCCATGTGAACGCGGCGGTCGAATCCGTGACCTCGCGACACAGGTCGAGGACCTCCGCCATCGTCGTATGACCGGTACGGCACAGCACGTTCACCGCGCCGTGCAACTCCGTGCCGATCGCAAAGGCGGCGAGGTCTCGCGCATCGATGTATTGCACTGCAAGGTCGTGCGGGGCTGGTGCGAGCACGTTGCCACCGGCAGCGATCCGGCGAAGCCACCACGGCAGCCGTCCGATGTTCTCTCGCGGGCCGAGAATCAGCCCGGGTCGGGCGAGGAGGCAACGCTCGGTGCCGAACACGCTTTCGATCGCGAGCTCGGCGCCGCGTTTGTCGGCGGCGTAATCAGTGGCGTCGGCCTCCGGGCGCGCCTCGACCGTCATCGATGCCTCGGTGATCACACCAACGTGCGTCTCCGCGTACACCGAGATGGTCGAGATGTAGACGTAGCCCGCTGCGTGCGGCTCGAGCCTTCGCGCGGAGTCGAGCACGACTCGTGGCGCTCGCGACCACGCATCCACGACCAGGTCC
Organism: Candidatus Dormiibacterota bacterium; assembly: GCA_963799005.1. GTDB lineage: Bacteria > Chloroflexota > Dormibacteria > Aeolococcales > Aeolococcaceae > Palsa-851. Next base: position 395,197 of record CAWCVK010000001.1, read on the forward strand.
CACTGCTCGCCGGTGACACTATCCAGGTCTGCCGGGTTGGCTCGGTCGCCATGGATCACCCGCACACCTTCGGGCGCCGCTCCGGTCCGGCCGCGGTGAAAGATCGTGACCTCGTCTCCATGGGCGAGCGCGGCACCGACGATCGCCGGTCCGACGAAGTCGGTACCGCCGAGAACCAGGACCTTACGCGGCATCGAGCTGCGTCATCTGCTCCGGAGCCGTCTTCTCGGGCCTGCGCAGGAACAGCGCCGGGATCACGCCGAGGAGCGTCAGGATCGTGATGAATGCGAAGGTTCGATCGAACGAAGTGCTGAGCGCGTCCGACGCGTAGGTGCGGCCGAAGTGGGCGACGACCGGCGCGACCTTCGCGGTCGTGGTCGGCTGACCGCCATTCTGGATCAGCTTCGCGTACTGTCCCTGCAGGGCGCCGCAGAACTCGGCGGTCGTGAGCTGATGGCCGGGCGTCGAGGCAGCGCTGAGCACCGCCGTTGACGGAGCGCACGATGCCTGTCCGATCGCGGTGGTGAACTGCGCCGCGAGCACGGTGACCAGCACCGCGATGCCGATCGACGAGCCGATGCGCTGCAGGCTGTTGGAGATGCTCGACGCACTCGCGCTGAGATGACGCGGTACGCGCGCCATCGCCGCGGCCATCGACGGCATCATCGAGAATCCCATGGCGAATCCGCGGAGCAGCAGCGCAGCCACAACGAGCCAGTTCGATGACGTCGGGTGAATCTGCGCGAGCAGGAAGCCGCCGCCCGCGAGCATGACCATGCCGGTTGCGACCACCGGACGTGGACCGATCCGGTCGGTGAGATACCCGCCGACCGGCATCGCGATCGCCGCCGTGACCGCCTGCGGCAGGAGGAGCAGTCCGGTCTCGAGCGGGCTATATCCGTGCACCTCCTGGAGGTAGAGCGGCAGCAACAGCATGCCGCCGAACAGGGCGGTCACGATGATGAAGCTCAGACCCATCGACCACGAGAAGGTCGGGTCGCGGAAGAGGCGCAGCTGGAGCAAGGGCTCCGGGTTGCCGCGATCGCCGATGACGAGATTCACGATCGCAAGCGCAGCGCCGGCGAGCATCACGATCGTGTCCACGGCGATCCAGCCGTCGGCAAAGCCGTTGCGGAGCGCGACCAGGAGCGCCCCGGCGGCGAGCGGAATCATCAGCAGCGTCGCCGCGCGCCGCCGCCCGAGCTGCGACAGCACGAACGCCGCGATCAGCACCGCCGCACCCGCAAGCAGGCTGACGACCAGCAACGACCCCCAGCCGAGCGCGATGCTCTGGTCGACGGCGTACATCACCGCGACCGCCGCCGGTGGCGCGGTGAGAAGGCCGAACGTGTCGAGGCGCAGGCCGTGTGCCTTTGGCGACTCGCTGAGGAACCGCCATGCGGACAGGAACGCGATCAGGCCGATGGGAACGTTGACGTAGAAGATCAGCTGCCACGAGAAGTCCTGCACGAACCACCCGCCGAGCACGGGCCCGACGGCTGGCGCGAGCAGCATCGGGATCCCGAAAATGCCCATGACCCGCCCCATGTTCTGGGGGCCGACCGCTCGCATGATGATGGTCATGCCGATCGGCATCAGCATGCCGCCCCCGAGTTCCTGCAGCACGCGGAACACGACCAGCTCGGGGAGGTTCTGAGCGACCCCGCACGCCATCGAGGCAAGCGTGAAGAGGGCGATGGTGATCAGGTACAGGCGCTTGGTGCCGAAGCGATCGCTGGCCCACCCGGCCATGGGGATCACCGCTCCCTGGGCGAGCATGTAACCGGTGATTACCCACGCGATGTCCGCATACGAGCCGGCCTTGAGGTCGACCTGCAGTGTGGGTATTGCGATGTTGACGATGGTCGCGTCGAGGATCGTCATGATCGTCCCGAGCAGCACCACGCCGAGCGCAATCCACTTGTAGTCGAAGCGTCCCGTATGGGTGTTCGCGACGCCCGCGGGGGCGACATCGACAGCCGGCGCGACGGGGATATCGAGCACCTCAGTCACGCGAACCCTCCCTGACGTGCCCCGGCTCCGGCCAGTCGACCATCTTGCTCAGCAGGCGCACGAGCTCCTCGAGGTCCGCGTCGCTCAGCGCCGCCAGAGCCTCGAGCGAAACCGCCTTGCGCGCCTCATCGAATCGATCGAGCATCTGAAGACCGAGCCGGCTTGGAACGATGCGAATGATGCGGCGATCCTCGGGATCGCTGAGCCGCTCGGCGAACCCGAGGCGGATCATCCGGTCGACCAGGGCGCTCGCCGAGCTGAGCGCGCACTGCTGCATGCGCGCGATCTCGTTCATGGTCGCGCCCGGAGACGTCTCGGTCGCGGCGCGAAGCTGCTCGAGCGCTCCGACCTGGTGCCAGGTGACGGCGCCGAACTCGCCCCTCAGCTCCTCGGGGACGCTCGCCATCAGCCGCCGCTTGAGGCCGCCCACGTAGCCGAAGAGCAGGTCGGCGAGCTCATCGCGACGAGCACCGGCGGCGCCCTTCGCGGAAGGGTGGTCCCGCTGCAGAGACGGCGCCTGACTCATGCGAATTCCTCAACGCGAACGTGAGAGCGTTCGTTCAACGAATAGTTTGAGTCTAGAACTATTCGTAAGTCGACGTCAACTCGAGGCGGGGTCTCGAACGCGGCGCCGCAGCCGTGACCGGCCGGTCAGCTCGGTCGTCTCCTTGGCTGCGGCGAGTGCGCGCGACGCCACCTCGAGTAGGCCCCCCATCTCCGCGGAGTTGCTCGGGTACACGGCGATGCCCGCCGACGCCGTCGCTCCCGCCCGGCCCACGCCGCGATCTCCCGACGTGTCCGCGGTGAAGCGCTGCTGGATGCGCGCGACGACCGCGGTGGCCTGGTCTCGATCGGCGCCAGGGAGCACGCAGACGAACTCGTCGGAGCCGAAACGGGCTGCGCTGTCCTCCCGGCGGAGGATGGATCGGAGCACGTCGCCAAAGGTCTCGAGCACCCGGTTGCCGGCGTCGTGGCCCCACCGGTCGTTGAGGTCGCCGAAGCCGTCGATGTCGGCCATGATCAGCGCGAGGGTCCCTTCGCGTCGCGAGGCGCGGGCGAGTTCCTTGTCGAGCACAGCGAGCAACTGCGGGCGCGTGGCCATCCCGGTGACGGCGTCGAGCAAGGCGCGCCCCATCTCCTCCTCATGACGCCGGGCGCGCTCGATGGCGCGCGCGGCCTCGTCGGCGAGGGCTTCGATAATCGGCGCGTCGGCGTCGCCCCACGCGTTCTCGTGCCGTTCCGATGTGAGCAGGATCGACCCGATCGGGGTGTCATCGACCCGCAGCGGCGCACCGATCGCAGAGCGGATGAATCCGAGCTTCGATTGCCGCAGGCGGATGCGGTTGGCTTCCCGCAGGCTCGCCTGCGCCATCGAGGCCGAGAGGGTCGTCGGCCACACCTCCGCCCGCTCGGCGACGAACGCCGAACCGCCGAGCCCCTCGCCGGGGGCGAGCTCATAGGCGGGACCCCCCGATCCCACCGCACCCGACGAGAGGAACGCACCCGGCGACTTCAGCAGCCCGTCTCCCGGGTCTGTGATCAGCACCATGCCGGTCGAGGTCTCGGGGAAGATCTCGCGGCAGGCTTCGAGGACGGCCGCGGCGACCGAGGTCACGTCGCGAGCGACACCGAGCTTGCGACCGAGGGTGGCGTACACGTGGCCGCGCCGCGTCTCGTCGTCAAGCAAGGCGAGGCTACGTTCGGCGCCACCGACGGCGATCAGCTTGACGCCGACCATCGCGGCCACTGCCACCACCAGTGACGCGATCTGCGATGGGGCGGGAGCTGTGGTCAGCCACAGCACCACGAAGATCACCACGACGGCCGCGGCGGCGGCGATGGCAAAGGGCCAGGGTTCACGAGACAGTGGCGCAATGGTTCGCGCCGCCCCGGTGCGGGGCGCATCGGTGTCGAGCCCGACCAGGATGGCCGTGAACGCGAGAGCGGCGATCACCGTGAAATCGGGGAGTTGACCTGCGGCGGCGCGCAGTCCGACCGCGGCAGCACCCGCGAGCACGACAGCTGCAACCACGGATGCAGGGCGCCGGAAACGCTCCCATCCTGCGGGCGGGCGAAGCAGCAGGCCCCCGACGCCGATGGCGAGCGCCGCCATCAGCGCGTCGAGGAGGCGGACGCCAGGACCGACAGGAAGCGTGAGCACCCTGATGGCCACGGCGGCGCCGACGATCCCCGCCCCTGTCTGGCTGCCGCGCCGAGACAAATGCAATCGAGAGTCCACCTGATCCCCCATCCCGATAATCCAACTCGACCCCGGGCAGAGCCCAGGGCACCCCTCGTCGGTACCGGCCCAATTGTGGCAGAAGTTCGGCCAATAAACCTGTGCTAGGCTGTGCGAACTGACGTTCGCCTCCAGGTCGCCGTTCTCATTCCCAGCACCATGACGATACGTCTCCTCCATCTCGCCGACCTCCACCTCGATCGGGTGTTCGCCGCCATGGGTTGCCAGGGAGAGCTCGCTCGGCGGCGCCGCCACGGGTTGCGTGAAGCCCTGGTCGGCGCGGGACGCCTTGCAATGGAACAAGGCTGCGTGGCGGTCACGATCGGCGGCGACCTCTACGAGCACGAGCGCGCCGGTGTCGACACCGGCCGCTTCCTCGCCGATACCTTCGCCTCGTGGCAGCCGATGCGGGTGCTGATCGCCCCCGGGAACCACGACGCACTCCTGCCGGGGTCGCTGTATCGACGAGTCGAATGGTCGTCCAACGTCACCGTATTCGGCACTAACGTCCTCGACCCGGTGGAGCTCGCCGACGGGGTCACGGTCTGGGGGCTCGCGCACCGCGAGCCGGCATGGCAGGGCGATCCTCTGGCCGCTTCTGTCGCCACAACGGGATCCGGTATCCATCTCGCGCTCTTTCACGGAGCCGAGCTCGGTTCGCGGCCCGAGGGAAAGTCGATCCACGGTCCGTTCCACGCGGAGCGGATCCGCGAGGCGGGGTTTGCCGCGGCCCTCTGCGGCCACTACCACCGGCGACGACTTGACCAGACTTCGGGACTGCTCTATCCAGGGACACCGGAGCCGCTCGGCTTCGATGACCAGGGCGGCCGCGGCCCGGTCATCGTCGAGGTCCCCGAGCGAGGCGACGTGCGGTTCATCGCGCACGACACCAATCGCTGGTCGGCGTTCACCGTGGAATGCGACGTCGAGGGGTGCGGCTCCGAGGAAGCGGTGATCGACCTGGCCACCATGCACTGCGCATCGACGGGATTCGATGACCCGGAGCGGACGATGATGCGGGTCGACCTCGTCGGCACGATCGACCCGTCGGTGTCCCTCGACGCCTTCACCGTGGAGATCGCGGTCCGCGAGCAACTCAACCTCGCGGCGGTCAAGATGCGCGATCTCACGTCGACGTTCATCGATCTCGAGGCCGCGCTGCTCGAGGAGAGCACCCGAGGCGCCTTCGTGCGAGCGGTCGCCTCGGCGGCGGAGACCGCGGATCCCGACGAGGCCCTGGAGCTCGACGACGCGCTCCGCTACGGGCTGATGGCGCTGTCCGGCGCGGAGGTGGGTCTGCGATGATCCTGGAGCGCCTGGAGATCACCGGGTTCGGCTGTCTCCACGAGCTCTCCTTCGACCTGCACCCGCGCGTCACAGTCATCGCGGGGGCGAACGAGTCCGGCAAGTCAACGCTGCTGCGCGCCGTGCGCGGTGCGCTCTACGGCATCGACGCCGGCGGTCAGGGCCGCGCGGTCGATCGCAGCGACTGGGCGCGCTACGAGCCCTGGACACGAGGCGGCTACGGTCTCGCGCTCACCTACAAGCTCGACGACGGACGCCGGATCCGAGTCGCGCGACGCCTCGACACCCGCGAGCAGTCGGTGCAGGTGCTCGAGCTCGGGGGGTCGGAGCTGACTGACGAGCTGCGCAGCGGGCGCTCGGTGACCCCCGGAAGGTTTCACCTCGGAATCGACGAGGCGGTCTTCTGCGCCACCGCATGGCTCGGTGACGACGGCCTCCGCATCGATGCGCCGGAGAGCGCCCGTCAGCGCGCCGGCCAGCTGCAGGAGGCGATCGAGCGGCTCGCGGACACCCGCCGGGGCGTGACCGCGGCGCAGGCTCTGGGGCGCATCCGCGACGCGATGGATCGAGTTCGGCTCCGAGCGGCGGACCGCCAGCCCGCTCGGGGTCGCCACGGCGCGGCTGCGAGTCCTCGACCGCATCCTTGCCGACGCTCGCACCAGGCTGGCCGCGGTCGCCATCGACCAGGAGCGGCTCGCGGTGCTCGACGCGACGCTGGTAGCCGAGACCGATCGCTGGATGGCGGCGGAGCGCGCGCGGCTCTCGGGCCGGGTTGCCGATGTCGCCGACCGGCGCGTGCGCCTGGCGGACATGGTGCGCGAGGCGAAGGTCCAGGCCGGCGAGATCGAGGCAACCGCCTCCTACGCAAAATTCCCGCTCGACGTCGAGACCGAGGTGACCACGCTGGGCGGCGAGCTGGCCCAGGCGAAATCGAATGCCGACGGCGCCGAGGCTCGCTGGCAGGCCGCGATCGAACGTCTGCGGCCGATCCGTGCGCGACGCAACGAGATCGCGTCGGGCGTTGCGGCGTTCGGATCGGCCGGCGAGGTCGGCGACGATGTCGGAGGACGATCGCAGCGTTTGCGCGGCGAGCTGATCGCGGTCGCAGGCACGGCGCGTCGCACCGGCAGCGACGACGCCCGGGAGGCCGCGCTGCGTCGCGAGATCGCCGCAACCGGGCTTCGCAGCCTGCCCGCACACGTCATCGACGAACTGCTCCCCCAACTGGAAGCAGCGGGGCGCGGTGGCCGTGGGTTCGGCGTCGCAGCCGCTGCCGTCGCCGGCATGGCGGCCGCGGCGGGAGCCGAGCTGGCTCACGCCCACCTCGCGCCGGCAGCGCTGATCGCCGCGGTCCTCGGAGTTCTCGGCGCCACCTTCCTGGCATGGCGCGCCCGGGCGCGATGGTCATCGGCCTGGCGTGCACGCGCCGCCGCAACCGAGCTGGCCGAGGGAGCGGGGATCGACCCCCTGGAGCTCGCACGGCTGCAGGATCGCCTGCCGGTGTTGCGCACGCTGCATGCGGCACTCGACGATGCTCAACGGCGCACGTCGAGCCGTCGCGCCGACGCGGAGGCGCTGCAGGTCGCTCTCGCCTCCCTGCTCGAACGCTGCCGGGCGCTTGGCGATGAGGCGGGCGTCGTGGAGCCGCGGCGTGGAGCCGGCGCAACGCCCGAAGCCGTCGTTGCAGACGCGCAGCGGATCCTCGACCGTGTTGACGAAATCGTCGTGCAGGCGCGCCGCCGCGATGAGTTGCTCGCCGAGGACGCCGTGCTCGCTGCTGAGGAATCCGCGTGCGCCCAGTCGAGCGACGATGTCGACCGCGGCGCCCGCGCCATGGCAAATCTCGAGATCCGGCTGCGGACGATCCTCCGAGCGGCGGGAATCGGCCTTCCCGAAGGTGACCCGGCCGCCGCCGTGGCCGGATTCCGCCACGCATGTGACGCGAGGCGGCGTCACGATGCGGCCCGGCGCCGCCTCGACGACCTGCATCGCTCAGCCCGAGCGCTCGGTGGTGATGCGGCCACGCTCGAGAGCCTCGAGACCGAGTTGGCGGATCAGCTGATGCAGTGCGGCGGCGACCCCGGTGAGGCGCTGGCGGGCTCACCGCCGGACGCCGCGCATCTGCAGGCGCTCGACCTCGAGGCGGAACGCGCGCGACGCGCCGCCACGTCTGCGGGCGACCAGGCTCGGGAGCTGCGTGCCCGGCTCGGCGGCGTGCTCGACACGCTCCCGGTGATCGCGGACCTCGAGGACGAACGCGACGCCTGCGCAGCCGCACGCGATCGTGGCCTTCGCCAGCTCCAGGCGCTGCGCCGCGCGGCCGACCTGATCGAGGCGGCGTCGCGCCTGACCCACCGAGAGCTCGCCCCGCGTCTCGCCGAGTCGCTGGGGAGCCGCCTCAGCCTGCTGACCGGGGCGCGATACGTCGAGGTCAACGTCGACACGGACCATTTTGCGCTGGGCCTGCTCGGCCGCGAACGGCCCGACATGGTGCCCCTGGACGCGGTTTCGCACGGCACCCGCGACCAGGTCGCGCTGCTCCTCCGGCTGGCGCTCTGCGAGGTGCTCGGCGGTGGAGGTGAACGCACGCCGCTCCTGCTCGACGAACCTTTGCTGACCTCCGACCCGCTCCGCCGCGACCTGTTCATCGAGTTCTTGCACGACCTGTCGGCAACACACCAGGTCCTGCTGAGCAGCGCCGACCCCGCGATGATCGAGGCCGTCTCGCGGGTCACCGCGGGCGACTGCGCGATGGTGCACCTCGAGGGTCCGCCCGTGCTCGACGTGATCGGAGACGCGCACTCCCTTGGGCGCCACGGTGCGCGGATGCGCCTGCTCGCCGGCCAGGGGTGAACGCGCGTGACCTCACCTCCCGCCGCCCGGGTCAGAGCGCTTTGGCGATGCGCACCAACCCCTCCAGCTCGGAGACCTCCTCGCTGAAGAGCGGGATGCGCACCACCGGCACGTCGCCGAAACGGCCCAGTTTCGACAGCTGACGCGCCTCGCGCTGCGCCAGGGTGTGGCGATTGAGAAACACCGCGCCGAGGAATCGCGCCTGCTCTGCGGGAACCCGGATGTTGAGCTCGTTGCTCAACCATGCGACGACTTTGGGATCCTCCACCAATGTCGTGGCGGCGGCCACGCCGCCCGCATCGCGGAAGACGTCCGGGAGCGCGCGGTTGATCACGATGGCACGCAACGGCATCTTGAACTCACGCAGCTTCGTGCAGAAGAACTCGGCCTCACTGAACGGCGCCTGCTCGAGTGTCGTGACCACCACGAAGCCGGTGTGCGGGCTGCGCAGCAGCCGGTACACCGATCGAGCCCTCCCCTGGATCCCGTCGTAGAGGAGCTGCAACTGCCGGACGAAGTCCGAGACCTCGGCAAGCACCTCTGCCCCCAGCAGCCGATCGGCGAGACGCAGAAACGGTGCGGCTGCGAAGTTCATCGCCCGAAAGCCGAGTCGCGACGGCCCTCCCGAGAGCAGCGACAGCAGGCGCGAACCGACGTAATCGGTGAGGCGGGTGGGCGCTTCGAGGAAATCGAGCGCGTTGCGAGACGGGGGCGTGTCGACCACGATGCAGTCGTACTCACCCGCGTCGTGGAGCTCGTACAGCGCCTCCATCGCCGCGTACTCGTGCGATCCGACGAATGAGTCGGTGATGCGCTGGTAGAGGGGATTGCGCAGGATTCTTCGCGCTGTCGCGCGATCCGGTGAGTAGCGCTCGATCATCCGGTCCCAGGCCTGCTTCATGTCCAGCATGGCTGCCTCGAGATCGCCGTTGATGGTGATCCCGGCTCGGCGCAGCCGCGGCTTGGAGATTCGCACCGGCTCGGCGCCGATGCCCTTGATGCCCAGCGCCGTGGCCAGCCGGCGCGCCGGATCGACGGTCAGCACCAGTACACGCTTGTCCTCGGCCGCAGCGATCGCCATGCCGAGTGCGGCGCTCACCGTGGTCTTGCCGACTCCACCGCTCCCGCAGCAGATCACCACCTCCAGGGACGCAAGGCGCCGCCCCAACCCCGCGGGGTCCCCGCGAACACTCCTGCGCCGCTCAGGGACAGGACCGCTCGCCCCCGCACTCACGCGAGCCTGCTGCTGAGCGCGTCCGCGACTGCCCGGGTGGTGGTGAGCCCGGTCCGATCGACGATGAACGGCACTGGGATGACTGGCATCGGGAGCCGGCTGCGGAGTTGGCGGATGTAGCGCGCGGAGGTGTCGTACAGATGCGCCTGGAGGTCGATGCCCGCCTGGAGCGGCACCGGTGATCCACCCAGCCGTGCCGCCACCGCGTCGATGTGCCCCGGGTCAATCAGCGCCGACATGAGCCGGCGCTGCGCGGCGGTCACCGGCTCGTCGACCGCACGATTCAGGACGCACATGTCCACGGTGACCCCCGATCCGTGGCGAAGCCGTTCGTGCAGCTCGATCGCCTCGATCACCGGCATCTCCTCGGGAAGGGCGCAGAGCACGACCGTCGTCCGGACGGGATCCCGGATCAGCGCATCGATCCACTCGACCTGGGCGCGGATGAGTCCGCCGCGGACGAGTGTGAGCATCGCCTTCGGAGCCGCGAGGTGGGATTCCGCCTGACCCCCCGCGGCGCAGTCGACGAGGATGAGATCCCACACCGGCGACGCCGATTCGCGCTCCTTGCGACGCTCCTCGTAGGCGATCTTGCCGACCACGAGCATGTCCCGGGGACCGGGGACGCCGGTGGCGATGAAGTCGAACACGCGCGCGAGCGGTGTCAGCCGGGTGACGCGTGGCACCTTGAAATAGATGTTCAGGTATTCCTGGAACGACTCGTCGGTGCGCAGCTCCAGGACCGAAAGGTCGTGCTGCACCACCCGCGGCGCGAAGCCGGCAGGCGGCGATCCGAGAGCGGCCGCGAGATCACCCTTGGCGTCGACGTCGATTGCGAGGACGCGTTTACCGGCGCGGGCGCCGAGCAGCGCCAGAGCCGCGGTGATGGTGCTCCGGCCGGTCCCGCCCTTCCCCGCGACGAAGACGACCCGGCGCGCGAGCAGCGTCGCGAGGTCGATCCGCTCTCCGGCGATCGCGCGCCTAACCGCCGTTGACGGTCTCCAGGACCTCTGCGGCGTGCCCGCTGGGCTTGACATCCCGCCATTCGTGCTCGATCGTCCCCTCGGGTCCGATCAGGAGCGTGGTGCGCGCCACGCCCATGTAGCTGCGCCCCATGAACTTCTTCTCGACCCACAGCCCCTGCGAGTCGATCAAGCGCCGATCCGGATCGCTGATCAAGGGTATGCCCAGCGAGCACTTGCTGATGAATCGCTGATGGCTCTTCGAGGTGTCGGGCGAGACGCCGTAGACGGTGACACCCGCAGCGGCGAAGGCGTCGTTGAGCTGGGTGAACTCCTGGCTCTCCAATGTGCAGCCGGGCGTGTCGTCCTTGGGATAGAAGTACAGCACGGTCCGCCGGCCTTCGAGGTCGGCATTGCTCACACGGCCGCCGCCGCTGGTCTCGAGGTCGAAGTCAGGGAGTCGCGCCCCGACGGTCATGGTTCCGGATCCTCCGTTCGCCGCCGCAGTGGTCGCCAAGTGTAGTGAGCGCCACCGCAGGCGGGCGCGTCCCCGGATACGCGACGTGGCGTCCCTATACTCGGCGCGTGCCATCCAATTCACGCCCCGGCGTGGCAACGACGAACAAGGCGGCCGCGCCGCGGGGGCGGGCGCCCGACCCTGCTCAACCCCGTCCGGTGCCCATGCTGCTCCGCTACATCTCGTGCGGCCTGCTCTCCCTCGCCGGCGGGGCCGCATGGCGGTTCACGCTGTCGCCCAACGCGGTCGGGATCGTCACGGCGTTCGCCGGAATCTTCTTCCTGCTCCTGGGATTTCTCGTGGGTGGGATCTACTGGTACGCGCACGACCTTCGGATTCGCAAGCGGACGCCGGAGCTCATGCCCGACGAGCGGCTCGTCTTCTCCTTCGTCGTCTTCGTGGTGATGCCGTTCGCGGTGCTTGCGCTTATCGGCGTGATCTGGCTGCTGTCACTGTTGATCGGCGTGCACTGAGCCCGGGCGCCGGCCTCGCGCGGCGGTCAGTTGAGGAAGGCTCGGAGCCGGCCGGCAACCTCGGTCATCGCGGTGCGATCGGGACATGCGTCCGGGGCCTCGTCGAGATACGCCGTGATGTCGGCGAGGGCCGCCACGACCCTGCCCATCCGCCACAGGAGCAGCCCGCGATCACGGCGTTCGGCAGGCGACGGCACCAGGTCGACGCATCGATCGGCCGCACGCAGCGCCTGGTCCCAGCATTCGAGGCTGGTGTAGCAGCGGCGGAGATTGCGGGACATGCGCGCGAGCATGTCGCGTGCGCTTGCCCGCGCCACCTGCGCCGGTTCGAGGCCTTCGATCTCGCGCCCGGTGGACGTCGTGACCAACCGCTTCACATCCTCTTCATCCAGTGGCTCGCCGCTGGCCACGGTGTCGAACAGGTGCCCGTTGACCCGGACCACGAAGTGCCCGGGAAGGTTCACGCCTTCCACCGGAATCTCGGCCCGGGCGCCGACGGCGATCCAGATGGCCGAGCACGCGATCGGGACGCCCGCCCCACGTTCCAGCACGGTGTGGAGGTAGTGGGCGCGCGGGTCGCCGCCTCCCGCACACCGAAGGCGAAGCCGGTCGCGAAGCAGGGCGCCGACCAGCGGGGCGTCGGACGGGCCGCACCCGGACAGCCCGCAGCGCGAGCGCAGCTCGCTCGCCAGCTCATCGAGGCGTTCGAGCCAGCGCTCAGGCTCGACGCCCGGGCAATCGTCGGCGGCCAGCCAGAGTGCGCCCTCGGCGATGTCGCCGTCTCGCGCGGCGCATTCGAGCACCGCCTCGCGCGGCTCAAGTCTCTGCATGGCCGGTAATCATGCTCCGCGACCGACGCGCATGGGCATTTCGCGCAGGAGCAGGGCGGGCCGCCTCCACTAGACTGACCATGTGCTGCTCGAGGAGATCGCCGGCCCGGAGGACTTGCGCGGGCTCGGCCCCGAGGATCTGACCCGCCTCTGTGCGGAGATTCGCGAGGAACTGATCGCGGCCGTCTCCCGAACCGGAGGCCATCTCGGTCCGAACCTCGGCGTCGTCGAGCTCACGGTTGCGATCCATCGGGTGTTCGACAGCCCTCGCGACGCCATCATCTTCGACACCGGCCACCAGGCATACGTCCACAAGATGCTGACTGGCAGGCTGGGTCGGTTCGATACGCTTCGCCAGCAGGGCGGCCTGAGCGGGTATCCCTCGCGGCGCGAAGTCGGAGCACGATCTGGTCGAGAACTCGCACGCGTCCACGGGCCTCAGCTACGCGCTCGGTTTCGCCACCGCGCGCGAGCTGCGCGGCGAGACCGGCAAGGTCGTCTGCGTGGTCGGCGACGGGGCGCTCACCGGCGGCATGGCGTACGAAGCGCTCAACAACATCGGCCAGTTGAAACCCGAGATGGTGATCATCCTGAACGACAACGGTCGGAGCTACGCGCCGACGGTGGGCGGGATCGCCGAGAACCTCGGTCACCTCCGCCTCTCACCGCGCTACGAGGCGGCCAAGGATGCGGCCGGGACCGCGCTGCGCGCGCTTCCGGCGGTCGGGCACTCCGCGTACGAGACCGCCCGGCGCATGAAGAACTCTCTCAAGCAACTGGTCGCGCCGATCTCGCTGTTCGAGACGCTCGGGCTCAAATACGGTGGGCCGATCGACGGGCACGATCTCCAGGCGGTCGAGAAGGCGCTGCGCGACGCGGCGCGGATTCGTGGGCCGGTGGTGGTGCACGTGGTCACCAACAAGGGTCAGGGCTACGGCCCTGCCGTTGCAGACAAGATTGACAAATTCCACGGGGTTTCGACGTTTGACCCGGACAGCGGTACGTCGCTCAAGAAGGGGGTCGACTGGACCGACGTGTTCGGTGAGGCGCTCTGCGAGGCGGCCGAGGCCGATGAGCGCATCGTCGCGATCACCGCGGCGATGGCGTCGTCGACCGGCCTCCTCGATTTCGCTCAGCGTTTCCCGGACCGCTTCTTCGATGTCGGCATCGCCGAGCAGCACGCTGTCACATTCGCCGCCGGGCTCGCGATGCGAGGCTTGCGCCCGGTGGTCTGCATCTATTCCACCTTTCTGCAGCGCGCATTCGACCAGATCGCGTGCGACGTCGCGCTGCACCACCTCCCCGTGACCTTCGTGATCGACCGCGCGGGCATCACCGGCGTCGACGGACCCTCGCACCACGGCATGCTCGACCTCGCCTACCTGCGCTGCATCCCCGGCATGACCGTTTCGGCACCGAGTTCACCTGACGAGTTGCGCCGCATGTTCGCGACGGCCCTGGCCGACGAGGGGCCGTTCTCGCTGCGATTCCCCCGCGGTCCCGCTCCGTCCGCGAGCACCGAGCCGCTCGAGGCGGTTCCGGTGCCGAGCATCGTGATCCACCGTCGCGGCCGGGACCTCGCCCTCCTCGCCGTGGGCAAGATGGTCGCGGTGGCGATCCAGGCGCAGGAGAAGCTTGCCGCCCACGGCATCTCGACGACGGTTGTCGACGCGCGCTTCGTCAAGCCGATCGCGCCCGAGCTCAGCGCGATCGCAGCGCGCCACCGAGCGGTCATCACCGTGGAGGATGGCGTCGCCAGCGGCGGCTTCGGATCGGCGGTGACCGAGCTGCTCACCTCGGACGGGGTCACGGTGCCGATCGTGAGGATGGGGCTTCCCGACAAGTTCATCGAACACGGAACTCAGGCCGCGCTCCTGGGGCAGCTCGAACTCGACGCCGAAGGCATCGCCGCCGCCGCGCTCGCGGTGCTGCCCGCGACCGAGGTGCTCGCGGGCTGACCGGTCCACCCGGCCAGCGCGAAACCATGAGTGACCACGGCGCGCGCGGATCCGACGATCCCAGCCTGAAGATCACGCTGCTCCAGCACGAACTCGACGAGGCGCAGCGCGAGAACGTGCGGCTGCGCCAGTCCCTGCTCGAGCCGCCGTACTCGCAGCTTCGCTCGGTCATCCGGCAGTACCCGCATGTTTCGAAGACGGCGATCAAGGCACTGAACGTCGTCACCGGGACGGGGCGGATCAACTTCCATCGCAGGGCGCTGGGCCGCCTGCAATTTCCGCGCGACCTGCGCGAGATGCAGCGCTCGGGACTGTTCGACGCGGCGTGGTACCAGGCCAACCACGCTGAGGTCGCGCGGTCGGGAATGGATCCGCTCCGGCACTACGCGCTCATCGGCGCCGCCCAGGGGTTGGACCCGGGGCCCCGCTTCTCCACCGATTTCTACCTCGAGCACAACCCCGATGTGTCACGCGGCACCAACGCGCTGCTCCACTACCTGCGTCACGGACGGGCGCGCGGCAGCAAGATCGCGCCTTCGACGGAGGAGCGGCAGTGGCTGACGGTCACGCTCGACGAACGATTGCCGAACCTCCGCCCGCTCCACGTGTACGCGAGCGCGTCGGCGCCGCCGCGGATCTCGATGGTGACCGACAGCATCAACAGCGGCAGCCTCTTCGGCGGGGTCGGCACAGCGCTGATCTTCGCCACACTGCTGGCCCGGCGCATGGATCGTCCGCTGCGGATCATCACCCGCTCGGAGCCGCCGACCCCGGCCAACTGCCGGACCGTGCTCGAGGCCAATGGCGTTCCCTGGCATGGGGATGTCGATTTTGTCTACTCGTCGCGGGACACGTCGAACGGACGGCTCGTCGATGTCGCCGCCGGCGACCTCTTCGTCACCACGTCGTGGTGGACGACCTGGGCGACCCGCGCGTCGGTCGATCCCGCGAACATCGTCTACCTCGTCCAGGAGGATGAGCGGCGCTTCTACCCCGAGGGAGACGATTCGATTCGCTGCGCGGAGATCCTCGACGACCCGCGAATCACCTGCGTCGTCAACTCGAAGCCCCTCTTCGATTATCTCTTCCACGGCACCGATACCCACGCTCGAGCGCCGTCATGGTTCGAGCCTGCTTTCCCCGCCTTCCTGATCCCGCGCGAGGAGTCCGTCACAAGCAAACGCAACTTCATCTTCTACGCTCGACCGAAGAACCTCCGCAACCTGTACTACCGGGGGCTCGAGGCCATCTCCGGTGCCATCGAGTCGGGTCACCTCGATGCCGCGACGTGGGACTTCTACTTCATCGGCAGGGATCTCGAGCCGGCGGTCCTCCCCGGCGGTGTGCGCCCGGCGCTCATCGAGAACCTCGGCTGGCACGACTACCAACGGCTGCTCCGGCGCATGGATCTCGGGCTGTCGCTGATGGCATCACCGCACTCGAGCTACCCGCCGCTCGACCTGGCCGCGGCGGGCGCGGTGGTGGTCACCAACACGTTTGGTCCCGACAAGCAGTCGCTCGATCAGTACTCGACAAACATCATCTGCGCCAATCCGAGCCTGCCCACCCTGGTCGCCGGCATCGGTCGGGGAGCCACCCTCGCCGGCGACGCCGAGCGGCGGGGAGCCAACCACCGGAACAGTCGGTTCCTGACCGACTGGAGCGCGGCGTTCGCGCCGATCTGCGATCAGATCGCACGCGCTCCATCCGTGACCGAAGACTAGGAGTGCCGACCAAGGTCACCGCGCAGGAGTTCCCCGATCCGTGGGCGCCGAGTATCGAGGAACGCGTCCGCAGGATCGCGTCGGACGCCGCGCATACGGTCGCCTACGTCTACGAGGTGCCCGACACCAGCACCTTTCGATACCGCGTGTTCAACATGGTCGAGGCACTCGGTCTCGAGGCGCACGATCAGCGCATCTCGGCGACCTGGTTCACGCGGGCCGAGCTCCCGATACTCGAGCGACTGATCGGTGACGTCAACACCCTGATCATCTGCCGGACGCGCTACACCCCTCGGCTCGACAGCCTGGTCACCCGGGCTCGGGCCTCCGGATGCCGGGTCCTGTTCGACGTGGACGACCTGATATTCGACAACAGGTATGTGAGCCTCGTCCTCGAGACCCTGGATCGAAATCCGGGAGAGGCGATGCTCGACGAGTGGTTCGCCGCCATGTCGCGGGTCGGCGCCATGCTCCGCCTCTGCGACGGCGCCGTGTCGACCAACCACTTTCTCGGGGCGCGGATCGAGGAGTTCGCGCAGCTGCCGACATGGGTCGTGCCGAACTTCCTCAACGACCTCCAGCTGGGGCGATCCGCGGAGGTTCGGCGCGCCCGGCACGAGTCCGGACGGTCGCACCGCGTCACCAGCATCGGCTACTTCAGTGGCACGCCAACCCACAACCGCGACTTCGAGCTGGTGTCGACCGCGCTCGCCAACGTCATGACACGGCACGTCGATGTCCGGCTCCTGATCGTGGGATTCCTCGATGTCGGATCCGCCCTGCGCGGCTTCCGGGATCGCATCGACATCCTCCCGCTCACCGACTTCCTGACCCTGCAAACCCTCATCGGCTCGACCAGTCTCAACATCGTGCCCCTGCAGACCAACGTGTTCAGCAACTCGAAATCGGAGTTGAAATACTTCGAGGCGGCGATCGTCGAGACGCCGACGCTGGCGACCCCGACCTACAGCTTTCGACTCGCGATCCAGGACGGCGTCAACGGGTACCTCGTGGATTCGTACGACTGGGAGGACCGTCTCGAACAGGCGGTTCGCGGCGACCTCGACCTTGCGGGCGTCACGGCGCGCGGCCTCGAGCACGTGCAGCGCTGGTACACGCCGGCCGCGCAGGTCGGAGCGATCCGTGACGCGGTGCTCGGCGCGCGGGCCCACGGGTAGACTGCGCACATGTCGCTCCGCTGGCAGAACATCGTCATCGACTGCACCGACCCGCTCCTGGTCGCCTCATTCTGGAGCGAGGCGCTGGGCCTCGAGCTGCATGGACCGGAGGGTGGCGAGTGGTGGATCGAGCCCGGCGGCGAGAGCCCCGACATCCTGTTCCTTCATGTTCCCGAAGGGAAGTCGGTGAAGGACCGGATTCACCTCGACCTGCGCCCCGACGACCAGGAGGCCGAGGTGGAGCGGCTCATCTCGCTCGGCGCGCGGCGGATCGACATCGGCCAGGGTGAGGTCAGCTGGGTGGTCATGGCCGACCCGGAGGCCAATGAGTTCTGCGTGCTGCGTCCGCGGGAAACCGCGACGCCCTGACCTGTGAAATAGAGGAGGGGCCGGGTCGAGGTAACCCGGCCCCCCTGTCCAGGAAGGAGTGTGCTGAGGGGTCCTGAGCCGGCCGCTCAGGCGTCGTAGTACAGGGCGAACTCGTAGGGGTGCGGCCGCAGTGCCACCGGGTCCACTTCGTTCTCGCGCTTGTACGAGATGTACATGTCGATCAGGTCCTGGGTGAACACCCCACCCTCGGTGAGAAAGTCGCTGTCGAGCTCGAGCGCGTTGAGCACCTCGCTGAGCGAGCCGGGGAGGTCTTTGACCATCGCCTTCTCCTCGCCCTCGAGCTCGTAAAGGTCGGCTTCGATGGGCTTCGGGGGCTCGATGCGGCGCTTGATGCCGTCGAGACCTGCCATCAGGCAGGCCGCGAATGAGAGATACGGATTGCACATCGGGTCGGGCGAACGGAACTCGAGACGTCGCGCCGCCGGTGCCGGGCTGTAGGTGGGAATGCGCACGCAGGCACTCCGGTTGCGCGCGCTGTAGGCGAGCTTGATCGGCGCTTCGTACCCCGGCACGAGCCGCCGATAGCTGTTGGTGGTCGGGGCGGCAAAGGCGAGGATCGCCGGCGCGTGCGTGAGCAGGCCACCGATGTACCAGCGCGCCGTGTCACTGAGCAGCGCGTAGCCGTCCTTGTCGTAGAAGAGGGGCACGCCGTCCTTCCACAGGGACTGGTGGGTGTGCATACCGCTCCCGTTGTCACCGAAGAGCGGCTTGGGCATGAACGTCGCGGTGTAGCCGTTCTGGTAGCAGACGTTCTTGACGATGTGCTTGTAGATCAGCACCTTGTCGGCCATCTTCACGAGCGAGTCGAAGCGCATGTCGATCTCGGTCTGCCCGGCGGTGCCGACCTCGTGGTGGTGCACCTCGATCGCGACGCCCGCATCGATCAGGGCGAGCACGATCCTGCTGCGCAGATCCTGGAGCTTGTCGACCGGCGGAGTTGGGAAGTAGCCCGACTTCAACTTGGGCCGGAAGCCCAGGTTAGCGGTGCCGTTCTTGCCGGTGTTCCAGATCCCCTCATCGGAATCGATGTGGTAGTAGCCCTCGTGGGTGTTCTGGTCGTACCGCACCGAGTTGAAGATGTAGAACTCGCACTCGGGGCCCCAGAACGACGTGTCCGCGATGCCGGTGCTGAGCAGGTACGCCTCGGCTTTGCGCGCCACAAAGCGTGGATCGCGGCTGTAGTCGGCAAGCGTCAGCGGGTCCTTGATGTCGCAGACGATTGCCAGCGTCGGGATCTCGAGCGTGCCATCGACGAAGGTGCGATCCGGGTCCGGAAACAGCAGCATGTCGCTCTCGTAGATCTTCTGGAAGCCGCGGATACTGGATCCGTCGAATCCGATGCCCTCCGCGAACAGGGTCTCGGTCAACTCCCCGACCGGGATGCTGAAGTGCTGCCAGCTGCCGAGAAGATCCGTGAATCGAAGGTCGACGATCTTGATGCCGTTCTCGCGCGCGTCGCGGATCACGTCCTTGGGCTTGGTTTCGGTCTTGGTCGTCGGAGACATCGTCAGTGACCCCTCTCGTACTCGCACGGCTAGCAACTCGTCGATTGCCATGGGACTCCTTCCGCGACGGGTGGCTGCTTCGCCGCCGCCCCCGAGTGGACCCCTCGGTCGCCGCGGCACTACGAGATGCAGCGTAGGCATCTCGGGAGCCGCGGACTATGGACTCCCAGACCGATGGTTTCGGCGACTGCTTTGTGCGCGGCGCACAAACCAGGTTCGGCTCAGGTCGCGACCGGAGGTTTGATGTCCGCGACCTGGGACCTCGCGAGCGCCTTGTCCTTGAAATAGACCTTGTTGATGTCGACAAAGAGGACCTGGGCCTCGGGAACGTCCTCCTCGGCGTAGATGGCGTCGACCGGACACGGGTCCACGCATGCGCCGCAGTCAATGCATTCGTCCGGGTCGATGTAGACCATCCGGTCCTCGGCCGCTTCGTGGATGCAGTCCACCGGGCAGACCTCGATGCAGGATTTGTCCTTCAGGTCGACGCAGGTCTCGGTGACGATGTAGGTCATGGGCTTCGGCTGAGTCTAGCAAGGGGGCCTTGCCGCGCTGACCGTAACCGGCCGCCGTACTTCATTGCCGGCGCTTTATGGCGCCGCCGACCAAAGGCGCTCAACCACCCGGGACTCCCTCCGGCTCTGGTTGAGCGCCCCGAGCGGCCCCCGCCTGGATGACGTCGCGGATACGCAGGCAGAGGTGCAGGTTGAGCCTGGTCGCCGGGTCGTCGAGGCGGAGCCGCCCAACCTCCTCGATGCGACGCAGGCGGTACAGGACCGTGTTGCGATGCAGCTTCAGGCGCTGGGCCGTCTCGGTCGGTGACCCGTTGGCGTCGAAGTAGGCGTCGAGCGTGGCCATCAACTCGGCACTCGAGCGCTCGTCGTAGGCGACGAGCTCACCGACCGTGCCTCGGTAGTAGTCGCTGAGCTCCGGGTGCTGCGCCATCGCAAAGAGGAGGCGGTGGAGCCCGAGATCGGCAAAGCTCGCCTGCCGGCCCGGGCCGAGGAGCCGGCGGCTCATCTCGAGGGCGTGCTCCGCCTCCCGAAACGACTGGCGCACCCCCGAAGCACCCGCGTGGGTGCGGCCCAACCCGAGCGAGGTCGTCGCGTCGTCGGTGGCGCGGGCACACTCGCTGCGCACCAGCTCCGCGAATCGGTAGAGGGCGTCGACGGCTCCGTCCGCCTCCGGCATCACCACCAGGCAGACCGCGTCCTCGTGGGCGGCGACCAGCGCCCGGACCTCGCGCCTTGCGACAACGTTCTGCGCGGCGCGAAGCGCTCGAAGCTCCCACGACGGCGACGGCACGGTCCCGCGAAGCGCGATCACCACGACATGCTGGGAGAGATCGGCACCGAGCCGGCGCGCCCGCTCGAGCACGACCCGCTCCGACGAGTACGACCCCGTGAGCAGAGAGGCGATGAACTCTCCTTCGAGCCGGTCGCGGGTCTCGGTCACGGCGCGTTCGCGATCGAACTCGATGGCGCACGCGGATGCGGCCCTCGCGACCGCCAGGCGGGCGATCTGATCCAGGCGCTGCTCCTCCCCGATCACGCAGACGAAGCCACCCACCCCAATGCGCATCGGAACCGGGCTCACCAAGGAAGCGAGGCCGTTGCGCCCGACCGTGAACTCGCGGACCGGCGGATCGGCTCCGACCGCGGCGATCGTCCCACCCCACCTTCGAAGCGCGTCGGCGCCGGCCTCGACGTCGGCGAGCAGCGCATCGTCGCTGACCGTGAGGTGGCGGACCTCTCCGGTGTCGTCCAGCCATGCCGACGGGAGGCCGGTGACCTCGGCAAGCCGCTCGATGATCTTGTCGGGGCCGGCGCCGCCCAGTGCGAGGTCCATCAGCGAGAGTTGCAGCTCCTGGGCGCGTTCGTGGAGGAGGGCTCGCTGGTCGAGGATGAAGCGGACGCAGGTGTGATGCGCGTCCGTCGCGTGCACCCCGTCCGGCAAGCGGAGCAGCGGCATCATCAGGCGATCGGCCGCGGCGATGCTCTCGACGGAGACGTCGCCGACCACAGCCACCGCGACCCCGCCCTTCTCCGCGAAGCTCACCATGACCTGGGGCAGATCCAGTCGCTCGTCGAGGAGGCGGATGCTCTTCACCGGCACGAACGCGATCTCCCCGCCTTTCACCGCCTCGAAGGCCGGCGGACGGGTGCGCAGCGCGCATGCCCATTCAACCCTTCGTTCGAGGCCGCCTCCACCGCCGAGCAGATCGGTGCCGGACGGCAGAACACCCCGCCACACGTCCTTGACGGTGATCGTCGGCGAGCTCACCTCACGGGCATCCGATCAGCAGCGCTCGAGGTACTGGTCGAGCTCCCAGGGCGTGACCTGCCCGCGGTACGCCTGCCACTCGAGCCGTTTCGCGGCGATGAACCGCTCCGCGAGATGGTCGCCCAACGCGTCGATCACGACCTCGTCGGCTTCCAGCGCATCGACGGCGTCCTTGAGGTTGTCGGGGAGCACGCCGACGTTGCGCCGCTCGAGCTCGATCTCGTCGAACCCATACAGCGATTCCTCGACCGGTGGCGGCAGTGGCAGCCGGCGCTCGATGCCGTCGAGCCCGCACCTGAGCATCACGGCGAACGCGAGGTACGGGTTGCACGACGGGTCCGGGCTGCGCAGCTCGACGCGGGTCGCCTCGGCCCGGCCGACGTGCGGGACGCGAATGAGCGCGCCACGATTGGTTCGCGCCCAGGAGATGAAGATCGGGGCCTCGAAGCCACGCACCAGGCGCTTGTAGGAGTTCACGAGGGGGGCGAGCACGGCGCTGATTCCCGCCGCGTGGTGCAGCTGCCCGGCGATGAAATGCTGGGCGACCTCGCTGAGACCGTAGGCGTCGTCGCCGGCGAAGGCGTTCGCCGAGTCGCGCAGCCGCAGCAGGCTCTGGTGGACGTGCATGCCGCTCCCCGGTTTGCCGTCGAACGGCTTGGGCATGAAGGTCGCGATCACTCCGGACTGCTCGGCGACGGCCTTGGTCGCGTAGCGGAACGTGATCAGGTCATCGGCCGCCTTGAGCGCCGGCGCGGCGTCGATGTCGATCTCGTGCTGGCCCCCCGCGATCTCGTGATGTGAGGTGTTGACCGCGATCCCCATGCTCATCAACGCGCTGACCAGCCGCTGGCGCAGGTCCCGGTTGCCGTCGCTCGAGAAGTCGAAGTACGAGCTGCGATCGTTGCGGGTCGGGACGAGCGACCCGTCGGCGCTGCGCTCGAGGAGGAAGAATTCCACCTCCGGTCCGACGTGGTACTCGAAGCCGAGGCGCTCGGCATCCTCGACCGCGCGCCGGAGCACGCCGCGAGGGTCGCCCTGGTACGGCTCGCCATCAGGGGTTGTCGCCCAGCAGATGAGGCGCGCAGTCCGCTCGTCACCCCAGGGCAGGAGCTGAAACGTCGACGGGTCGGGCACCAGGTACATATCGGATTCGGCGGTGCGCGCGAACGAGTCGACCGATGAGCCGTCGAACCAGGTGCCGTGGGAGATCGCCTCGCGGAGTTGGGAGGCGGGGATGGTGACCGTCTTCACCCCGCCGGTGACGTCGGTGAACTGGAGGTCGATATGGCGGACCTGCGCCTCCTCCACCCTGGCGAGGAGGTCGGGCGGCGCTTCCCTTTGGGTGGACGGTGGCAATTGATGGCCTCCAACTAGGCGGAGCGCACAAGCGCGATTGGCTTAGCGGAGTGTAGCGCACCCTCGGGATTGATTCGACGTCGAGAAGTCCTTGTATCGTCGTGCGCGGCGCACAGCAGAGGAACGCCGTGCCTCAGCGAGACGAGACCGCGATGCCCATGCCACCGAAGGTTGTCAACGCAGCCGCGAAGGCCGGCGCGGTCATGGTCCGCTGTACCCCGTACAGGACATCGACGAAGGTGATCGTGTTCTGCGCCTGGTCGTAGCCGATCACCGGCACGGCGTGCTCCCCGATGGCCCAGGGGATACGGGTGCCGTCCCACGCCGTCCAGTAGCGCGGGACGTGCGCTTTGAAATCCGAGGTCAGCCACATCACCACGGGGTTGCCGAGGCGCAGCTGGGCGACGATCGCCGCGACGGTCCAGCCGGTGTGGCCGTCCGCCACCGCCCCGTAGCGCTCGGCAGCCGCGACGATCGGCGGGTAGTACACGCCGTATCCGGTGAAGTCCGGCTCGTAGCCGTTGACGTCACCGACGAATGCCGTGTACGGGTCGCCCCATCGAGCCGGGTACCCGTCGGCGCCGAGGACAGGTGATCGCGCATCCTGCGGCAGGCTCGCGTAGATGCGATCCTGCGGCACCTGAATGTGGTGCACGGCGAGCGCGACCTCGAGGGCGGCTGAACTCGCAGTCGAGTGCGAGGTCCTGCTTGATGATCGGGGCGGGCAGATAGACCCCGCCGGCAGCGGTGCCGACCGGCGTCGCCGTCGACCCCGATCCCGTCGCTGTCGCGCCGAACGTGGAGCCGCCCGGGACCTGCACGGAGCCGCTCGACGCGGTTCCCTCCGCAAGGGTCCACAGCGGCAGCGCGATCGCGGCCGCGAAGGTCAGCACGCCGACCACGGCGAGCGCCGACCGTCGCAGACGGATCATCGGATTCGCCTCCAGTCCACGGTCATACCACTCTAACCACCGCCCCGTGACCTGGTTACATGGGAAGCCCTACTGGGGAACGTTGATGCGGCCGCCGAGCCCACGAAACTCGAGCGCCTTCTCCTCCATGCCGAGACGCACCGCCTGGTCCTCACCAACTCCGTGCTCGCGCGCGTAGTCGCGGATGTCCTGGGTGATGCGCATGCTGCAGAACTTCGGGCCGCACATCGAGCAGAAGTGCGCGACTTTCGCTCCGGCAGCGGGCAAGGTCTCGTCGTGCATCGATCGAGCGGTCTCGGGATCAAGGCTCAGGTTGAACTGGTCCTCCCAGCGGAAATCGAAACGCGCCTGCGAGAGCGCGTCGTCCCATCGCTGCGCGCCGGGGTGTCCCTTGGCGAGATCGGCGGCGTGAGCCGCGATCTTGTAGGCGATCACGCCATCCTTGACGTCCTGCCGATCCGGAAGACCGAGGTGCTCCTTGGGCGTGACGTAGCAGAGCATCGCCGTGCCGTACCAGCCGATCATGGCTGCGCCGATCGCCGAGGTGATGTGGTCGTAGCCGGGCGCGATGTCGGTGGTGAGCGGACCGAGCGTGTAGAAGGGCGCCTCGTGACACACCTCCATCTGCAGGTCGACGTTCTCCTTGATCTTGTGCATCGGGACGTGGCCCGGGCCTTCGATCATCACCTGGACGTCGTGCTTCCAGGCGATCTCGGTCAGCTCCCCGAGCGTGCGCAGCTCGCCGAACTGCGCCTCGTCGTTGGCGTCGGCGATCGACCCCGGGCGGAGGCCGTCACCGAGCGAGAACGACACGTCATAGGCGCGCAGGATCTCGCACAGGTCCTCGAAGTGCGTGTAGAGAAAGTTCTCCTGGTGGTGCGCGAGGCACCATGCCGCCATGATCGAGCCACCTCGCGACACGATCCCGGTCACGCGCTTCGCGGTGAGCGGGACATAGCGCAGCAGCACACCGGCGTGGATCGTGAAGTAGTCGACGCCCTGCTCCGCCTGCTCGATGATGGTCTCGCGATAGACCTCCCAGGAGAGCTGCTCCGCGTTGCCGCCAACCTTTTCCAACGCCTGGTAGATGGGGACAGTCCCGACAGGAACTGGTGAGTTGCGGATGATCCACTCGCGGGTGGCATGGATGTCCTTACCGGTCGAGAGGTCCATGATGGTGTCGGCGCCCCACCGCGTCGCCCAGCGCATCTTCTCGACCTCGGCGTCGATGCTCGACACCACCGCCGAGTTGCCGATGTTGGCGTTCACCTTGACGAGGAACCTGGTGCCGATGATCATCGGCTCCGCCTCGGGATGGTTGACGTTCGCGGGGATGATCGCCCGGCCCCGCGCCACCTCCTCGCGAACCAGTTCCGCGGGGAGGGCCTCGCGGATGGCAATGAACTCCATCTCCGGGGTCACCGTGCCGCGGCGCGCGTAGTGCAGCTGGGTGACCGCCGCGCCGGATCGCGCGCGCAGCGCCGCGCGGCCCACGCCCGGGACCGCCTCCACGTCGCCGCGCTCGGCGATCCAGGGGGTGCGCAGCGCCGGCAGCCCGGTCTCGGGCACCACGGTCACCTCCGGGTCGCCATGGGCTCCGCTGGTGTCGTAGAGGCGCAGTGGATCATTCGGGATGTCGCCCCGGATTCCAGGGGTCGCGCGTTGTGACACCTCACGGAAGGGCACGCGTATATCGGGCCGCGAGCCCTCCGCGTAGACGCGCCGGCCGGCGTTCTCAACGGTGCGAACAGGCGCTGCCGCCTCCTCGCGATCGATCACCTCGGTCATATCCGCCTCCATGTGAGACGACGCCCGGAGAGCCGCCCCAAGCCGAGACGGTCCGCTCCCTGCGCCGGCATTACCCGGATCAGGTTCTTCGGTCGACCGCCCGCAGCGGCCCTCTCAGCCCGGTCTCGCCGAGCTCCCGTTGCCCGCATGGTACGCCGAGTGTCACGAAGCGCCACACGGGCTTGCAGAGATATCTATCGAGAGATATAATTCGATACATGGATGTCGAAACAAATCTCTCAACCCCTCAGGACGAAGCGCCGGCCGCCCATCTCCCCATCGCCGAGCCCCGCCGGCTCACCGACCCCCGGGCGATGCGCGCGGTGGCCCACCCGGTCCGCATCGCCCTGCTCGAGGTCCTGACCGTCGAGGGGCCGCTGACTGCCACCCAGGCGGGGGAGATCATCGGCGAGAGCCCGACGACGTGCTCATTCCATCTCCGCCAGCTCGCCAAGTACGGGTTCATCGAAGAGGTCACCGGTGTCCCGGGCCGGAAGCGGCCGTGGCGCCTCGTCCACACGGGGATGAGCTTCTCGGACGTCAGCGAGGACCTCGAGACCCGGCTGGCGGGAGCGGCACTGTCGCGCGTGCTCCAGGACTTCTACCTCGCCCGGCTGAAGGAAGGGCTGGAGCTGCGCCGCGACAGCCCGACAGGGGTCCAGAAGGCGACCGGTGCAAGTGAGTTCCTGCTCTACGTCACCGTCGATGAGCTGCACGCCATCGACGAGCAGGTGACCAACCTCATCAAGCCGTACGTCGAACGCATCGGCAACCCCAAGAAGCGTCCAAAGGGATCGCTTCCCATCGAGTTGCTCTTCTTCGCATATCCCCGTCCATCGCACCGGACCCACGTCCCCGCGCATCACGAATAAAAGGAGGTAGACGACATGACCAACCTGCAGAACATCGAGCTGGCTCGCTCCATCGAGCGCCGGCGCGTCTTCTGTGCCGAGCACGGATGCTCGAGTCGCACAGTCCTGCAGCGCGTCGCGACCGTGTTCAACGCATGGTCCGATCGCCGTGACCGCAGCTGATGCGGCCGTCCAGCGTGCGGAGGCACGCGTGAGCGTGCCTCCGCTTCGCGCCCGGCCCTGATCCTTGCGCGCGCTGCTGGCCGATCGCAACGGCCGCCGGTATCTCGTCGGGCAGCTGCTCTCGGTGTTCGGCGACACCGCAATGTGGCTCGCCGCAGCGATCTGGGTGAAGACCCTCACCGGCAGCAATGCCGCCGCCGGACTCACGTTCTTTGCGTTTGCCGCGCCGTCGGTGCTGGCACCCGCCTCCGGGATGCTCGTCGACCGCGTGAAGAAACGCCCCCTTCTGGTCACCACCGACCTGATCCTGGGCGCGAGTGTGCTTCTGCTGCTGCTCGTCCGCGGACGGGACCAGGTGTGGCTGATCTACCTCGTCATGGTCCTCTACGGGCTCGCATACGGCGTGCTCGGCTCGGGCGAATCGGCCCTGTTGCGCGAGATGTTGCCGGAGGAGTTGCTGGGCAACGCCAACGGCATCCTGCAGACATTCCGTCAGGGCATGCGACTGATCGGCCCGATCGCGGGCGCGGGGCTGTTCGCCTGGAAGGGCGGTGGGGCCGTTGCGATCGTCGACGCAGGCACATTTCTCATCGCCGGCGTCGCCACCCTCTCGCTGCGCCTCACCGAGGCTCAGCCGGCGCGCAGCGGCCAGCGCTGGTTCGACGAGATGACCGCGGGGGTTCGTCACGTGTGGAAGACCGCGGTGCTCCGCCAGATCCTGATCGCGTGCCTGCTGATCATCGTCCCGTTTGGCTTCTACGAGACCATCGCGTTCGCGGTGGTTGGTTCCGGGCTCCACAGGCCGCCGGCATTTCTGGGCGTCCTGGCCAGCGTGCAGGGCGTCGGCGCCGTGGTCGGCGGCTTGACCGCCGCGACGATCATGCGGCGCACCAACGAGGGAGCGTTGTTTGCGTTCGCGTGCCTGCTCTTCGCGGGCGCGTCACTCCTGCTCACGCTGCAATGGCTCCCGGGAGTCGTCGCCGGCATTCTTGTCGTCGGAGCGTGCCTCCCGTGGGTCCTCGTCGCCCTGTACACGCTCGTGCAACGTCGCACACCCATGGAGTTGCAGGGTCGCGTCTACTCGGCGTTCGACACGCTCATCGGGGTGCCGCAGACCGTGTCGATCGCCGCCGGGGCCGGGCTGATCGCGCTGGTCGACTACCGCCTGCTGCTCGTGTTCGCTGCGCTGATGGGCGCGATCGCGGCGCTGTATCTTCTCTCACGGGCGGAGCAACGGCGCCCGCCGCAGGACGGTCCGTCGCAGGCGCGAAATTCCTCGTACACCGACTCTGCCCGAGTCGGTCACGTTGCCGATCGCGTAGAGCCGCTCGCGTCCGGCAGCTCGCGAGTCCTGCAGATCTCCGCGAACATCGCGGCGCTCGGTTTGGCGACACGTTCCTGGGTCTCCCGGTCGACGCTGAACAGCCCAAACCGCTTCGTGTATCCCTCGGCCCACTCGAAGTTGTCCCAGGCAGTCCAGTACAGGTAGCCGCGAACGTCCACGCCCGCATCGATCGCGTCGACCACGGCATCGAGATGATCGCGGAGAAACGCGGGGCGCAACTCGTCGTGGTCGTCGGCGACGCCGTTCTCGGTGATCAGGATCGGAAGACCGAACTCCTGCGCGAGGTCGATGAGTGCCTGGCGGAGCGCGCCCGCGTCGATTGCCCACCCTGTGCTCGAGAGTGGCAGGCCGGGCACCGCTTCGTGCCTGGCGAAGAGCATTCCCGGTGCGCGCATGTCGAGCGAAACAGCTTCGCTCGTGTAGTGGTTCAGTCCCAGGTACGTGAGCGAGCCCGCGAGCCCCGGCACGATCTCACCGTGGCCGACGGGAGCGAGCACACGGCCCGCGACGCAGCAGCGCAGAAACCATCGATTGAAGAGAAAGTCGGGAACCTTCGCGATCGCTCGATCCACGGCGGATGACGGGTCGCGCGGAAGCAGGCGACGCTCGTGATGCGCGATCGAGACGTGCGCCGGCCGTCCGTGAGCCGCCGAGACGGCGGTGATGGAGCGAGCGGCCGCGGCGTGCATGCGCAGGAGGCCGCGCAGCGCCGCAATCGTTCGGCGCAGCGATCGTTCGCCGGGCGGCCACTGGCCTTCGAGATGCCCGAGGACCGCGACCACCGTCGGCTCGTTGACCGTGACCCACCATGTGACCATCTCGCCAAGTGCTTCGACGCATGCGGCCGCGTACCGAGCGAAACGGATCGGCGCCTCGGCGGCCGCGAAGCCACCCGACTGCGCGAGCCACACCGGGAGCGTGAAGTGGTGCAGGGTGACCACCGGCTCCATGCCGTTGCGCCGGCAGGTGCGCACCACGTCCGCGTAGTGCTCGAGCGCATCACGGTCGAACTTCCCGGGCTCCGGCTCGACACGAGCCCACTCGACGGAGAAGCGATGCGCGTTGTGGTGCATCGCTCCGAGCTGCTCAAGGTCGGCCCGGTAGCGTCGATAGTGGTCGATCGCGGTTCCCGCGTCCCCGCCCCCGTTGATCGCCTCGGGGTGATCCGCCACCCATCGCGACCAGTCGTTGTCGATCCCGCCCTCAACCTGATGCGCGGCGGTGGCGCACCCCAGGAGAAATCCTTCGGACAGATGCCTCGACGTCACCCGTCCGCCGCGGGCGCCTCGAGGACGAGCCGGCGGAATCCCTCCGATGGTTCGTCGATGATCACGTTCACGCCGTTCTTACGGCTCCACGCGCGCACCGCGAACGCGTGCTCGGCGATCGGAGAGCGGACCTCGAGACGACCGCCGGGCTCGAGCCGCGCATAGGCCCGGCGAACCCGCTCGAGCGCGCCTGGCTCGCTGCACAGCTCCTCGGAGGCGCCGAGGTCGAGCGTGGTGGTTTCAGTCACGGAGCGGTGCCGCACCGCGCAGGGAATCGGCCGATCGGATCATGGCAGCAGAATAGGCGCGTTGGCGCCGCCGAGCGGCGTGCCTCCGGCGGGGGTACCGAAGCAGCCCATAATGCGCGAATGTCCACTCCAGAGCCGGCCCGCCACGGCGACACCGTCGAGGATGAGGAGGAAAGCCCGCGCCGGGTCGCCGGCACCGTCCGAACTCATGACCGAGGATCCCTTCGAGATCGACGACGATGCGCAGGCGGGGATCGGTCGGCGTCTCTCCTCGATCGCGGTCAGGCGCCCGTGGATCATCCCCGCCGCGCTGATGGGGATCGGCGTGGCCTTCCTGGTGCTGCGCCGCCGGCACTGACCTCCAGGCCTCCTCGCGGAGCGACTTCCACGAGCGGCGGGCTGTGGGGTCCGGCGAAGATCTCGAGCATCAGCGCCTCGAACGCCAAACGCGGTTGCGCATAGAGGGCGACTGACTCGGCGGTGTCGAGGATGCGCGAGAGGATCTCGACTATCCGGGTGAGGTCGAGATCCTGCGCCCACGCCTCGAGCGCTGGACGGTACGCGTTCCACGCCGCAAGTTCGGGGGCACCTGACGCGTAGCAGGCGGCGTCGCGTACGAATGACGCCCAGGCACCCAGCGTGATCAGCGCCTGTTCACGGATCTCCGCGGTGCGCTCGGTCCCCGCGGCCGCGGCCACCGTCACCAGGGCCGCCGCCCGTAGCGCGCCCTCGGCCCCTCCCCCGCCCGCGCCGATGAATCGATCGAGTGCGTCGAGCTCACCCTCGAGGGCGCCCGGCTCGGTGGCGAGACGCAGCGCCCGCCCGGGGCGTCCCGCCGAGAGCGCCGCGGCGGTGGAGGCGTCGTGCTCGCTCACGCCATGGACGCGCTCGAGCCAGTCCTCGATCGCGGCTCTGGACACGGGGCCGAGAACGACCGTCTCGCAGCGAGATCGCACCGTCTGGGGAAGCTGTTCTGGATGCGCCGATGTGAGCAGCAGGTGGGCGCGTGGAGGCGGTTCCTCGAGGGTCTTGAGCACGTTGTCGGCCGCCTGTTCGGTGAGACGGTCGGCGCGCGCGATCACGGCGACGCGCCGGCCGCCGGCGTACGCGGAGAGCGAGAGGAACTGCTGGAGCGACGGTCCCGCCTCCTCGTCACCGGGTTTGCGCTTCGGCGATGGCCGCATGCGGTCGATGCCCACATTCTCGACTGCGGAGTCCTCGAGCCAGAAGTCGGGGTGGGCTTCGAGCCCGCCGGGCCAGCCCGCCGCATCGAGCAACTCTTCGGCGAGCGCGAGCGCGGCGGTGGTCTTGCCGACCCCTTCGGGCCCGATCAGCAGCAGCGCGTGGGTGAGCTCGTCATCGACACCGCTCGCCACCAGACGCTGGAGGACGGAGCCGTTGCCGATCACCGAGTCCAGCGTGGTCACAGGATGGATTGTGCAGAATTGCCCGCGGTGACCCAGTCCCTAACGCCAGCGCAGGCCGCCTGGCCGCCGCACAAGACCGACAGTGGACGCCATTACGCCGCCCGGGTGATCCTCTACATGGAAGCGGCCTTCCTCGCGCTCATCGCGTACGGCTTCTTCAGCGGCGCCGAGGGGAGTGACCTGCTGACCGTGGCCGGCGGCGGCGGCCTCTGCATCGTCGGTGTCGTGATCCTCGGTGTCGGCGCCACCAGGATGCGACATGACGTGCGCGTGGTCCGCGACCCGGCCGATCCGAATCCGAAAGTGCCGTGGGACTGGACCGACTTCGTCATGTTCTGGCCGGGATGGTTCAGCGCATTCCAACTACTCGGATCGGTGGCGGTGGTCATCACCAACCTGATCGCCAACAACCCGGATCCCACGGTGCGCACCGCCATCGAGTCGTCGGTGCTCGCGGTGTGCCAGTACAGCGGCATGCTGTTCAACATCTTCGTGCTCGCGTTCATGCGCCGCGGTGGCACCCTGCGCGACCTGGGATGGCGCGGATTCACATGGTGGTGGCTTCCCGTCGCGCCCGTGGCAACGTACGTCGCGCTCGTCGGAGCGAGCTATCTCCAGACCATCAACCAGAACCTGTTCCCGGGCGTGAGCAATGGGCAATGCCATGAGGTCCAGCACGACTACAGCCACTATTACTGGCTCGCGATCATCGTGGTCTGCGTGATCGCGCCGATCTCCGAGGAGACCATCTTCCGGGGATTCATCTACGGATGGTTACATCGCTGGGGACCGGCCGTCGTCGCGATACCGCTCAGCGCCGCGGTGTTCTCAGCGGTGCATCAGCAATTGGTGTTGTTTCTGCCGCTCTTCTTCGTCGGCCTGGTGCTGGCGTCGCTGTATCAGGGTTCCCGGAGCATCATTCCTGGAATCCTGACGCATGCGCTCTTCAACCTGCCCAACATCATCGCGATCCTGAGTACCACGACCACGTGTTGAGGAATCCACTGGCGGCTTCGTTGGTTATCGAAACAGGGTGGGCCGTCCCGCTGAGTGAGAACAAGTCGAACGGGTCTGCGCCGACCCTGGCCGGCCGAGCGCTCTAAGTGACCGACTGGATCTGACCGCCGTCGACGGCCAGCGATACCCCGGTCACAAAGGATGCCGCCGGAGAGCACAGGAACACCGCGACGCGAGCGATCTCATCAGGTTCACCGACTCGCCCGAGCGGATTGATCGAACCCGCCTGTGCGAAGAACGCGTCGAGGTCGGTCACCCCGGAGGCACGCGCCAGCTCGATCTGACGATCCGTCCTGACCGAGCCCGGAAGCAGTGAGTTGACGCGGATGTGCGGGGCAAGCTCGTTCGCAAGCGTCTTGGCAAGACCGCTGACGGCGCCGCGAATGCTGTTGCTCAGGGTCAACCCGCTGATCGGCTGTTTGACGCTGGTCGAGGTGATGAAGAGGATGGCCGCCGAGTCCGACTGACTCAGTGCCGGCAGAGCAGCCTGGACCAGGTGGACGGCACTCATGAAGGTGAGTCGATGCGCAGCCTCCCACGCGTGGTCGTCAAGGTCCGCGAAGTGGGCTCGCGGTGGACCGCCGGCGTTGACCACCAGCGCGTCGAGTCTTCCGAATTCGGTCACGGTTCGCTCGACGGCGACCCTTGTCTGCTCGGGATCGGCGACATCCGCGGTGGCGGCCACGACGCGACCGCCGTGCGTGCGCACCGCGTCGGCGGCTTTCTGCAATGTCGCGTCCGAGCGCGCGCACATGCCGACGTCGGCGCCCTCGGCGGCGAACTGTTCGGCGATGGCGCGCCCCATGCCCTTGCTCGACGCAGCCACGAAGGCCGCGCGTCCGCGAAGCCCCAGATTCATGGCCGGGACCCTAGCAGTTTGCTTCCTCGCGTTGGGGGACGTCCGCCGTCTGTCCGCCTCGGAGCCGGCGGATGCGGTCTCTCGAGCGGCATACTGGATCGCGATGATTGGCGAATTGGGAAGGGATTGGTCGCTGCCGCTGCTCCCTGCCGGCGCGAGGATATTCGACGATCTCCCCATTCGAGCGCTGGTCCTCGAGGCGCTCGCGCCTGCGATCGGAAACGGCGTGATCGCGATGCGTGATGGCGAAGATGAGGGCATTCTCGTCGTGCGTGCAGGCAGCCTGTCCGAAACGGTGTGGGTCACGGATGGCGTTCGAAGCACCGGCGACCACGCGAACGCGCTGATGCATGAAGCCGCCTCCGCGACCGTTTCCGCGTCCCGCTTGCCCGAGGACGCGATGGGTCTGATCGGGCCGTTGATCCGAGGCATACCCTGCTACGCCGACCTCCACCTCGAGTGGGTGGTCTGGCCACATCTCCTGACAGACCTGTGTGCTCGTGGGGAAACATTTGCCGTTGAGTTGGTGGCGCCCACCGGTCGTGGAGTCACCGTCCTCCAGGGCGGGCGACAGATTGCCACCTTCGCGGAATCGCACCCGACGCTCGGCAACCCAGAGATCCTCGATGACCTTGTGGCAGGAGGCGTCGGGACAATTCGGATCCTCATCGACTCGGTCGTGAGGCCGCCGGCGCATGCTGAGCCGCGCGTTATGGCCGCGCCCATCGTGGAAGCGCAACGGCGCGACGTTGTAGCGCGTCTCGTCACACGGCCGGTGATCGTGGAGTCGGACGATGCGAACGCAACTCTGTCAGCCCTGTTCGGCCCGAATCGCGACGCGTCGGACCAACCTCAGTTGAACGGATTCGACGGGCACGGTCAGCAGGGCTCGATCCAGGTCGAATCCGTACTGCCTCAGCTGAAGTTGCTTGTGCGCAATCGCCTGCAGCGGTCAGCAGGGTCCGTTGAGGAGGTCGTGGACAGTGCCGCACACGACCGTCACAGCGTCGAGTGGCTTTCCGACCGTGTGCGCGCGATGACCATGCGCGGTTTCCTGCACTCAACCTTCGACCAGCTCGCGGACGACATGCTTGCGCTGGCGGCTCGCCAGGCGGACTGAACGACTGGCGTTCTGCTCACCCCGCAGCTATGGTTCCAATGTCCCGAGGCCGTCCCGCCTGAGGACGCACACTGCAACTGACTGATGGTTGCAGCTCCCAGGCAACGCTCCCAGACGTGGCGCGATATCGGCACGAGCGGCGCGCTCATCTCACTCTGGATCGTTCCATGGCTCGTCCTTACGGCAGCCACCTGGCTCGCGGGAGGTCATCCGACCGCGTCACCGGTGGCATTCGTCAATCCCAGTGACATCGCGCGTCACGTTGCGTCGGGCATCGGCCCCTTCCGATGGTGGGTGCTTGTCGCGCCCACGTCGACCGTTGTCGCATGGCGATTCTGGGTCAGTCTTGCCATCATGGTTGCGGCGATCACCGCAGCGGGTGTCGGAGTCAAAGTCCAGATTGCCGGCATGCCGCGAGGGAGGTTCAGGAAGTTCGTCCCGGCCGATCGCCGACTCGTGCGTACGGCGCGCTGGGCTCGCGCCATGGACGTCCGAATGCTCCGCGGGCGGCCTGGTCACGCCGGCGTGTTTCTGCTTGGCGAGCACGGGCGCCGTATGCTCGTGACCCAGCCGGAAACCAGTGTTCTGGTCATCGGACCCACGAGGTCAGGAAAGACAGCCGGATTGGTGATACCGAACCTCCTTGAATGGGATGGCCCCGCCATAGCGACCAGCACCAAGAGTGAACTGGTGGATCTGACCGCCGGCCGCAGGCAGTCGCTTGGTCCCGTCTACCCGCATAGAATAACCAGCGCGAGTAGTGGGCCAACGGCGAAAGCACTGACGACGTGGGACGCCAGCGTCAAACTCAGCGCGATCGACATGCCGAGCACCAGCGGCGTCAGGAGAACGCTGCCGAGCAAGTCGAGCCACCAATGAAAGAACCTGTTGTTAGTGTCGAAGACAGCGGTCGCAAGGCACAACGGCGCAGCGACAATGCAAAAGCCGAGCATCACTGCGCGGGCAATCATTAGAAATGCGCTGTACAGCACGAGTATCAGAAGTGGAATACCCCCGACGACGACCGCGACCATGTTGTGGCTCGTACTTGCCAGAACGCCGTAGACATGAGTGAACCAGCCTTGACCGGGTTCGAATCCGCTGAGCAGGGACGCGTGCAGGATTAGCCCCACCACCGCCCCCGAGACCGAGATCGAAGCGTCCACTGACCACACGACCAGCGCATACCCGACGCTAACCTGGGTACCTGGCACACCGATGAACGCAATCGCCAGAGCAAACCTCGGCAGAACCGAAATGATGGTCTCCATCGAGCCGGTTCGATGGTCAACAAGCGCCCGCAGGATTCGGCCGGCAGCCGCGACACCGGCAATCATCAACGCGGCGGGAACCATCGCTCTGTACAGGGATTCGTAGATTTGTGCGGAGTTCCACTGCTGTCCCGGTTCGCCTATGGTGCCCAGGAACCAGGTCTGCAGTTCCGGCGGGAAGAGCGTGTCTGTGAGCCAGTTGACAGCGTCCTCGATGAAATGGCCCGTATCAAAGAAGAAGCGAAAGAACTGTGTGAGTATGGTCAGCGCCCCGCCCATTACATTCAGCGCCGCGCCTCCGGCGTCGTATGCGCCATGAAAGAAGCCGGCCACGTTTTGTATCCAGCTGACTGGATCCCACCAGTTGGATGCGATCATCATCGCCACCCGCCTGCCCGGATCAGCGGGGGATACGCTGCATCGTGCCGCTATCCCTGGGGGGTTCCATGACCGCGTTAGGCGTGTCGTGCATCTGAGGCTCGGCGCGTCTCGCTCCAGACCCGGGGAGCGGCGCACCGTCTCGTCGTGCTCGGGGAAGGATGTTTCGATGTCGCGCAAGAGGAATGGAAAGCATGTACACCTCGATGCTCATCAGCCAACTCCGGATATCGACTTGACGAGCTGCAATACAAGAATCGCTCCGCCGCCCTTCGTAACCATGTCAACCATGAAGCTGCCTCCGCTTTCCCGGTGCTCCATCATCTTGTGAATCCCGGAAATCGCTACCGCGGCAGGTATCAGGAACTGCGCAGACGTCAGGAGCGGGTTCGCAACTCGTGCCAGCACCTGCTGCGAGAGAGGATCGTTCGGTGACACTTGGCTCACGAGAGCTAGCCAGTGAATTGTTGCTGTGACGGCGAGTACCAGCATGCGAACGCTCCTCAACCCTCGGTCTCGAAATTGCGGCGCTCCGGGCCGGAAGCTAAACTCTAGGTGTGGTCCCCGGACGCTTTGCGGACAATCCGGTTCCGCAACCAAAAACCCGATCGCACGGTGTCACGGTGATGACCCCGTTAGGGAGCCGAGAAATACGTCGACGGCTGCGCCGGCCCGTATCACATGGAGGACGAACCACACGATCGCCGGTGTGTCTCGGCCGACAACGTCACAGTCAATGGCCATGAGCGACCGAGTCTCCGCAACGGCCGTCGACCGCGGGCGCCGGCTGCCCAGCGCAATAGTAGCTGCCGATCGCAGGCCTCATCGAGTAAAGCCTCAGAATATGTCGGACCGCACACGCAGTCCCAACGGAGATTGGCTATGTTCACAAGCATTCTCGTCGGCATCGATCGCTCGCAGCACGCGCAGGTCGCGCTCAGCCAAGCGGTGGATATTGCGCGAACGCAGAACGCCTCAATGACCGTCCTCGTTGCCTACAGCACGCTGATGGCCTGGGGCCCGGTCGCCCCCCTGCCGCAGAAGGCCATCGACGAATTCGTTCTCGGGGTTCGTAGCGATGCGCAGGCGATCGCCGACGAGGCAAGGCGAGCGATCCCGCCAGAGGTGAGCGCCGAGATACTCGTCGTGGATGCGGCGCCGGCCCAGGCACTGCTCGACCGGGCTGCCGCAAGTCACCATGACCTGATCGTCGTCGGGTCTCGGGGACGAGGTGACGCCGGCTCCCTTTTCCTTGGCAGCGTAAGCCATGCCGTGTTGAGCCGCAGCCGCGTCCCGGTGCTCATCGTGCATGTGCCGTCCGTGGAGGACGTCTAGCAACCCCTTTCCCCCGGTCATTCTCCGCATTGACGGAGACCGCAGGTCGAAATGCCACCGAAATGTCCGTGCCCAACCCTTGATCACGGTGCCCGAACACGGCTCATACCGAGCCAGGCACCAGGAGGCAAGCACAGATGGCAGACGTTTCGATCAAGTATCTCGGCGTCGCGCTGGCAAGTTCGCTACTTGCCGGAGCGATCTCCGTCGGCGCGGCCACCGGAGTTGGCGCGAGCGCCATCCGGTCCCACAGCCCGACAAGCTCGTTCGTATACACCGAGAGCAACCAGGCGTCGGCTGGCGGCGGCAACTCGGTGTTGGCGTTTCGGGTGGCACGCGGCGGCAATCTGACCTCCATCGGCAGTTTCGCGACCGGCGGTGACGGTACCGGCGCCGGACTTGGATCGCAAGGGGCGGTCACGCTCGCCGACCAGGGATCGGTCCTTCTCGTCGTCAACGCAGGATCAAACACGGTCTCGTACTTCCGGATCCTCTCCAACGGGAGCCTGAGGCTCGTCGACGCCGCACCCTCTGGTGGTCTCGATCCGGTGAGCGTCACGGCCAGCGGCCGCAGGGTCGAGGTCCTCAACCAGGGGAGCAGGACGGTCGCCGGTTTAGTGCTGACCAGCCATGCCCTCGTCCCCTCTCTTCACCCGGCCGTTTCCCTCTCGTCGGCAGCGGCAACACCTGAGCAGGTCGGATTCACACCCGACGGAGATCACATCATCGTCACCGAAAAGGTGAGCAGCACTATCGACACGTTCGCGGTGACGCCCGACGGCGGGCTCACCGGTTTGCACGACATCGCATCGACGGGAACGGCCCCGTACGGCTTCGGGTTCAGCGCCGGCGGCGCGGCGATTGTCTCCGACGCCGGTGGCGGTGCCGGTGGGGTCAGCGCAGCGACCTCCTACCGCGTTGGAGCCGCGGGCACACTCCATCCCATCAGCGAGGTGGGTGAATCCCAGGCGGCGGCGTGCTGGCTCGTCGTCAATGGCGCCGGCAACCGCGCGTACCTCGCGAACGCCGGATCCGGCACGGTCTCCGCCTACGACGTCGGTGCCGGCGGCCGGTTGACCCTGCGGTCCGCCATCGCGGCCTCTGTTGGGACCCATCCCATCGACGAGGCGACTGGCGCTGGGTGGTTTTTCGTCTTGACCACCAGCGAGATTGCCTCGGCGCCGGTCAAGCCCTCAGGCGATCTTGGAGCAGCGGACCTATCGGCTGCCAGTGGATTGCCTTCGGCGACGTCGGGCCTCGCTATGAACACGGTCTCTGGTTAGCCGGCCGGCGGTCAGCCACTACTAACGGACCCGAGGCCGGGTGGCACGACGCCGCCCGGCCTCGCGGCTACTTTCGCAGAATGGTGAGTCGTGACCATAAAGCGGCCGGCGTCGAACGGACCACCGGTCCGAGGTGACGAAGCCATGAGGCCTCAACAGGCGTTGCTCGTCGCTCCGATTCTGGTCGTCGAAGACGACCAGACCACGGGCGACGTGGTCCGCGCGTACCTCGAGAGTGCCGGACACCGAGTGGTTATCTGCCGGACCGGTGGCGAGGCCCTTGACTACGTACGGCAAACCGCGCCTCGATGTTTGATCCTGGATGTCATGCTGCCCGGCAAGGACGGTTTTGAGATCTGCGAGGAGATACGGCAGGGCGGATCGATCGTCCCCATCCTGTTCCTGAGTGCTCGGGCCGACGAGCCGGACCGGGTCGACGGGCTGCGTGCCGGCGCCGACGACTACCTGGTGAAGCCGTTCAGCCCTCGCGAGCTCGTGGCACGCGTCGAGGCACTCCTTCGTCGTTCCGAGATCGGCCCAAGACCACCGTCAGTGATCCGGTTGGGCAATCTAGAACTCTCACCGGCCCGACACGAGGCCGCGGTTGACGGGCTGAACGTCGCGCTCACTCATGTGGAGTTCGGACTGCTGGCGGCGATGCTGGAGCGACCTGGGTGGGTGCTCACGCGCGGCCAGTTGATTGACCGCCTCTACAGTGATGATCGCCTGCCCGCGTTGGAACGCACCGTTGACGTGCACGTTTTCCGTCTGCGCGAGAAGCTGCAGGCTGCCCACGCGACCGCGGTCATCGTGACCATTCGCGGGGCGGGGTACAAGATCACCGCGGAGGCTGTCTGAGCGCGATGCGCACCGCAGCGCAAGGGATCGGGTCCTTGCTTCGACGTCGATGGAGCGCGCTGGGGCTTCGATGGCAACTCGTGGTCCTCAACGTGATCGTCATCGCCGTGACAGCGCTGACAATCATCGTCCTGATGCACAACATCGCACAGCAGCAATTCATGGTCATCATGCACGCTGCCGGGCAGCCGGTTGACCCGGCCGCGGGACAGCGCGCCTACGACGCAGCGGTCGAGGCCCAGATTTATCCGACCATCGCGGTTGCGACCATCGTCGCGATCGGGCTTAGCTTCGCGACGGTAACCCTTGCGCTTCGGCCGCTGGCAGCCGTTCGCGAGGCGACCCGACGCATGGCCCGCGGAGATGCGCCAGCCTTGGTTGAGACCAGTCGACGCGACGAAATCGGCGGCGTTGCCGAGTCCGTTAACGAGTTGGCGCATTCACTGCGGCGCCTCGAGGAGTTGCGCCGTCAGGTTACCAACGATGCAGCACACGAGCTGCGAACGCCACTCCACAACCTGCTTGGTCTCATCGAGGGAATGCGCGACGGTGTCATACCAGCGTCACCCGCCCGGCTGCAGCAGGCGCATGCGGAGCTGGGGCGGCTCATCGCGCTCGTGGAAGACTTGCGCGGGCTGGCGGACGCCCAACTGGCCAGCGACCGGATGGCGCGAGCACCGGTGCACATCGAGACCGTGGTGCGCGAGGTCATCCTTGGCTTTGACGCCCGCCTGAAGCAGCACGGCGTGGCATGCCAGATCGATGCACGGGAAGGTGGTTTCGACGTGGACGGCGATGCCGGCCGGTTGGGTCAGGTGATCGGCAACATTGTCGATAACGGCATTCGATGCGCGAGAGCGAGAACCACGATCACAGTGAGCCTCGCTCGAAACGGACCGATGGTGCGTGTCTCGGTCCACGACATCGGCGAGACCATCGACGACGAGTCGCTCCCGCACATATTCGAGCGCTTTTTTCGCGTTGATCCCAGCCGCACACGTGGAAGCGGCGGTGCCGGCATCGGCCTGGCAATCGTCAAGGAGCTCGTCGCGGCGCATGGCGGCGAGGTCGGCGCGGAAAGCCACGCCGACGGCGTCACCGTCTGGTTCGAACTGCCGCTCCGAGTCAGCGCCCCTGATCCGGCCACGCTTACGGAGTCGACCCGATCCTTCCCGTCGTTCGACGCCGCCGCTGGGGCATAGCGGAAACCGCACCACCTCAGCCTCCGGCCTAATTCGGACGCAGACACTTCGGCGCGAAGAGGGGTGTCAGCCGTCGGGCCCGGGGTCCGGCTCTCGAGAATGCCACCGCACCACGGGAATCGGCGCCACGGATTTCATCTCCCCGTCTTCTCCGCGAACGAGTTCCCACCCGCCCTCATGCACCAGCCAGTGATGCCGATGGCACAAGAGCACCAAATTTTCGAGATCGGTTGATCCACCATGAGCCCAGTGCTTGATGTGATGCGCGGCCGTCCAGGAAGCCGGACGGTCACATCCTGGCCATTCACACCCTCGGTGACGAGCGTGGAGTGCTCGTCGCATCGGCCCCGATGGCAACCGGCGCGCACGCCCGACGTCGACGACCGCGGAGTCCGGGCCGAGGAGCACGCGAGTCACGCTCGCATCGCATGCAAGGCGCTGCACCGTGGGTGTAGCGATCGGCCCGGCACGTTCGACCATCCCGGCGGGAGCACCGGCAGTTCCGACCAGGGTTTCGAGACTCGTGGTGACCTGCAGGTGCGGACGCTGACCACCGACTCTCGGTAGGAGCGAAGCATCCAGTCCGTGCCCGGCGAGCTCGACAAGCGCGTCGGCATAGCGGCGATCGCGCGG
The DNA here is from genome assembly GCA_963799005.1 of Candidatus Dormiibacterota bacterium. Lineage (GTDB taxonomy): Bacteria > Chloroflexota > Dormibacteria > Aeolococcales > Aeolococcaceae > Palsa-851. Next base: position 436,015 of record CAWCVK010000001.1, read on the forward strand.
CCGGTCATCTTCGCGCCCCTTGGGGCGCGCGAGCGAATCGAGCGCTGTGCAGAGGGTGGCCCCACCCACCGGGTCAAGAAATCCCTTGATGAACACTGCGCCGCCTTCGGCGGTGCGCACTACAAGCGTCCGGTACTCGACGTCCTTCAATTGTTCGGCCTGAAAGGCCTGAGCATCGTGAGCGTGGCGCACGTGAGCGCAGTCAGTCCGGAAGCGGGTGAGATCGTGAGTGACCGCCTGATCAAGAAGCGGTCGTTCCTCGAAGGCGGTCGCAGTCGGCGACGACTGAAACGCTCGCGCGGTTCCCGCCATCAACGCGAGATGGGCGAAACCGAGCCTTCCCTCCTCGACGGCGGCAATGCTCTCGACAAGTGCCGTCGCATGAGACCCAATCGCGATCGCGTTTGCCGCAGCGCCGGCCGTCATGCCGCACTCCAGGCGCATCCACTGGGAAGGGCTCAAGCACCCCTGCCACTCCTCTTCCTCGGTGGCCGCGAACACCCCTGCAACCGTCGCAAACTCCACCTCGATGCGATCGATGACTCTCCGGAGGCGGATCAGCTCCTCGCGCAGCGCTGCCGGGGCAGAGGTACGAGGGCGGCGTCGCAGAGAATCCGTAGCCCGGACAAGGCGGCCGATCTCGTCTTCCTGATCCCCATCATTGTCAGCGCGATCAAACATTCTTGTAGTATACACATCGCTGTGTACACGCTCACCAACGAACCCCCGCCACCGCCCCTAACCGACCGGCGGGCTCAGCGCCTCCGTCCGTGCAGCAACACGCGGCGCGGCCGCCGGTCGGGCCGGACTCGCCCCCCGCAGCCAGGAGGCGGTGGCCCCGACCAGCATCATGACCACGGAGAAGGCGAACGTGATGTGCATGCCCGCGATGAACGGGTTGCTGATCAGATTCGGAAAGAACGCCTGGCCGGAAAGGTATGCGGCCTGACTCGCGCTCAGCGTGTGCAGCGATGGCCCGAGCAGCGTGGTTATCGGGTTGTATCCGAGAAAGGCAGCGAAGAGCGATCCCACCGGCGGCAGGTTCGCCACATGATGCGCAACGGTCGCCGACACTCCGTGGGCGGTGAGCCCGGCGAACATCGTCGACGGCAACGTCGAGCTGAGTCCCGCGATCATCAAGGAGAAGAAGATCCCGATCGACAGGGTCATGCCGCTGTTCTGGAACGTTGCCAGCATCCCCGACGCGACCCCACGGCGATCGGCCGGCACGGAGTTCATCACGCCGGCGGTGTTTGGCGCAACGAACATCCCCATCGACACGCCGACCAGGAGCAGCAGCAACGCGAAGGGCAGATACGAGAAATTGGCCGGCAGGAACAGGAGCAGGCCAAAACCGATCGCCGAACAGATCATCCCCGCGGTCGCGAACCCGCGCGCACCAAGCCGGTCGGACAGAAATCCGGCAGACGGTCCGCCGATGAGGAACCCGGCGGTCAGCGGCAGCATGAAGATCGCCGCCCAGAACGGGGTCGATTCGTAGCTGTACCCGTGCAACGGCAACCAGATTCCCTGCAACCAGATGATCACCATGAACATCAGGCCGCCGCGCCCGATGGAGCCGAGCAACGCAGCGACGGTGCCGAACGTGAAGCCGCGGAGGCGGAAGAGGTTCACGCGGAACATGGGCTCCTCCACACGGGTCTCGACGACCACGAACACCACCAGCAGCGCGACGCCGCCGATGATCGCCGTCAGCACCGACGGATTGGTCCAACCCATCGAGTTCGTGCCGTACGGCTGGATCCCGTAGGTGATGCCCACGAGCACCGAGATCAGCCCGACCGCGAACAGGACGTTGCCCCACCAGTCGACACGCGACCGCTTCACGATGCCGGTCTCGCGCAGCTTGAGGTAGGCCCACGCCGTGCCGAATAGCCCGACCGGCACCGACACCAGGAACACGAGATGCCAGTCCGTCGTGCTCAGTAGGCCGCCGACGATCAACCCAATGAAGGATCCCGACACCGCGGCGACCGCGTTGATGCCAAGCGCCATGCCGCGCTCGCGCTGCGGAAACGCGTCGGTGAGGATCGCCGTCGAACAGGCGAAAATCATGGCGCCGCCGACGCCCTGGATCAGCCGGAACAGGATCAGCTCGAGCGCGGCGCTCGGGCCGGTGGTGAACACCAGCGAGAGCAGGATCGACCCCACGGTGAAGACGAGAAATCCCAGGTTGTACAACCGAACGCGGCCGAACATGTCGCCGATGCGGCCGAGGCTCACCACCAGCACGGCGGTGACGACCATGTAGCCCATGATCATCCACAGCAGGTAGCTGACGTTGCTCGGGACGAGCGGGTTCAGCTTGATGCCGCGGAAGATCGCCGGAAGCGAGATGAGCACGATCGACGAGTTGACGGTCGCCATGAGCATGCCGATCGTCGTGTTGGAGAGCGCGACCCACTTGTAGTGGGGACCGACCTCGCCGTGCTTGCGCGAGATCTTGGGGGCGGGGGCGGTGGCTCCCGTTGTGGTCACGCCGCCGACTGCGCCTGCTTTTCCCGCTCGCGTTCGCGCCGCCACATACGGATGCTTTCGAGATCGAGCGGCAGGCGGTCTCGCTTGATCTCGGCGACGTTGGGATTGCGTGCCATCCAGGCGAAGTGGCGCCACAGGTCGACCGCACCCTCGTCGTCCGGAACGTCGCTGATGATGGGTCCGAACATGTGCGGCCCGTCCCCGCCATCGAGCACGATGGTCGGCACACCGAATGCCTTGAACACCGCGGTCGCCTCATCGTGCTCGCGCTGGACGGCGTCCCATGTGGATGGATCCGCAAGCGCCTGCTCGAGCAGCTCCGCCTCCACTCCGGCTTCGCGAAGTGATGCTTCGATCACCGCGTGATCGTCGAGGGGAAGCCCGCGTTGATGACGCGCGTCACTCAGCGCCTTGTAGAAGGCGCCCACCGCATCGTTGCCATGCGCAGTACGAACGGCGATGGCGGTACGGAGCGACGGCGCGGACCCGGTGTCCGCAGCCGCACGCCCCTCGTCGCCACCGTTGACGATGGCAAGTGAGAACACGCGCCATTCGACATCGACCACACCGAGTTCATCAAGCCGGCGCGCCCAGCGCGACGTCTGATAGCACCACGGGCAGAGTGGGTCGAAGTAGAAGCGAATGTTCTCAGCCATCGTCACGCACCTCTTTGTAGATGCTACGCGGTTGCGCCGGCTGCAGCCTCTGCCGCGGCAGGCTCGGTTGCAGCAGGCTTGTCCTCTCCGAGCTCGCCGTCGATCTCGAGCTTGATTTTGTCACCGACAAGCCACCCGCCACCGCCGAGCGGGACGTTCCACACGAGGCCCCAGTCTGTGCGGTTGATGGTTCCGGTGAGCGTGCCACCGACCTTGGTGTTGCCGAATGGATCGACGACCGATCCGCTGTGCTCGTAATCGAGGGTGATCTCCTTGGTCACGCCCTTGATCGTCAGGTCGCCGGTCACCTTGAAGTGGTCACCGTCGGGCTTCACCGACTTCAGCTTGAAGACGATCTCCGGGTAGTTCTCGACGTCGAGGAAGTCGGCGCTCTTGAGATGCCCGTCGCGCTGCTCCGAGCCGGTTGTGATGCTCGCTGCGTTGACGGTCACGGTGCCGCTCCCGGTGGTCGGGTCGTTGGGATCGTCCAGCTCGAGGGCGGCCGTGACCTGGCCGAAGCTCCCGCGAACGGTGGCCACGCCGAGGTGCTTCGCACTGAAGGCGACCGAGGTGTGATGCGGGTCAAGACTCCACGTCATGGCGTGTACTCCTTGGTGAAGGCCGGGAGTGCCCCGGGCAGCCTCGAACATGATTCGTTCGATAGCCACATCATGAAGTAAAGTGCTATAGTTTGTCAAGTGAGAAAGGTCACACCCCTCGCTCCGCCCCGGGATAAGATCTGGCATGGGATGGAGAACCGATCACATGGATGCTGAACGCGAGTATTGCCCGGTCCACGAGGCCATACAGGTGCTGCAGGAGAAGTGGACGATGCACATCGTCCGCGCCCTGCTCGAGGGCCCGCTCGGGTTCAACGAGCTCGGCCGCGCGGTCGGCGGGTGCAACCCGGCGACCCTCAAGGTCCGCCTCGATCACCTCGAGGACCTCGGCCTGCTCCGCCGTACGGTGCACTCGCAGATGCCACCACGCACGTCGTACGAGCTCGCACCTGCGGGTGTCGACCTCCAGCGGGTGATTGATGCGATCGGTGCCTGGGCACGAGAACACCTTGCGGCCGTCACCGAGGTCGACGTCGACGAGGAGCCGAAGGTCGCTGTCGGCTGACCGGCCGATGAGGAGCCGACGGCGGCTCGCGCTCACCGGCCTGGTGGCGCTCGCGGCGGCGTGCGGGTCGACGCCGCCGCGACCGTCCCCGAGCGCGACACCCCGAGGCCACCCCGACGCCGACCCTGGCGCCGGTGACCGGGACACCGTCGGCCACTCCGAACGCGTGCGTCGCGCCGTCCTCCGAGCCCGCGCCGCGCGGCACCATCGCGGCCAATTTCGCGACCGCCCTCGCTTTCGCCCCCGACGGACGGCTCTTCTGGGCCGAGCGCTCCGGGGCCGTGAGGGTCTGGCAGAACGGGGCGCCCCGGCTCTTCGCACGAGTGCGAACCGTCACCACCGAACCCAACGGGAGCTACAGCGAGCGGGGCCTGCTCGGCCTGGCGATCAGTCCCACGTTCACGACCGACCGCTTCGTCTACGCCTTCTACTCGGACGCGAACTATCGGACCCAGCATGTGATCCGGTGGTATGACTGCGACGGCACCGGGAGGAATCCCACCATCATCGCCACCTTCCCAGCCGGAAACGACTGCTGCCACAAGGGCGGACGCATCGCGTTCGGACCTGACGGCAAGCTCTACGTCACCCTCGGCGAAGAGCACGACGCGCCCAGCGCGCAGAACGTCAATGACGTCCGCGGCAAGGTGCTCCGCTACAACCCGGACGGCACCATCCCGTCGAACAATCCCTTCGGACCGAGGAACCCCGTCTGGGCGTACGGGCTTCGCAATCCGTTCGGTATCGCGTTCTCGGCCACCGGACAGCTCGCGATCACGATGAACGGCCCGTCAGGTGACGCCGGGAGTCCGGGAACCGGTTACGACACGCTCTATCTGAGCGTGCCCCGCGGCGCCCACTACCAGTGGCCTGACTGCTATGGCTACAGCCACCCGCTCGCGACCTCCACCTGTGGAGGCGGCATCGCGCCGAATTGGAGCAGCGAGGCGAGCACGTACGTCCCGACCGGTGCGACGTTCGTCGACGCGAGCGGGCCGGCCGGCTACGCCGGCCACCTCGTGTTCTGCACATACGACAAGGGCATGGCGATCGCGACCGCAGGCAGCTCCGCACGCGACGGTTCGCCTCGGGCCCTCGGGCTGCCGCTTCGACGTCGTCGAGGGCCCGAACCACGCGCTGTACTACTCGGACCTCGGCCACATCTACGAGCTCGCCTAGTGAGCAGGTGAACCAGGCCGCGTCACCGACTCGAAAGGTTGACCCTCCTACCCTCGTCTGGACGAACCTTTAGGAGGTTTGCGATGGACCAGGACAACTTCACCGACGCCCTCCCGCCCGACGACCGGCATCGACGCAGCTTCGGTGGTCTCGGGCGCGGCCCGGCTGCCCTGCTCCTCGCGGCGGGGCTGCTGATCGGTGGCGGCATCGGCGGCTTCGTGGTCGCGAACGCCTCCTCGCCCATCTCCACCCTGGCGTCGAGCACGCCGGGCACGTCGCATACCTGTCCCAACATGGGCCACACGACCGCGAACTGAAACCGTGTTCACCGCGGGCCGCGCTCGCGGGTGATCTCCCCATACAGCCTCCCTCCCAAGACGGCTCGCCCCCAGGGCGAGCCGTCGCTGTATCTGGCGCGTCTACCATCCGCGAGTGGTCCCACGCGTGCTGCCGGCGGTCGTCTTCACAGCCGGGGCGTCCTCGCTGGCGACGGAGATCTGCGCGACCCGGTTGCTCGCCCCGTACTTCGGCCAGTCGACGGTGGTGTGGGCGAACGTCATCGGCCTCATCCTCATCTATCTGTCGGTCGGCTACTGGCTCGGCGGGCGCATCGCCGACCGCCATCCGACGCGACGCGTGCTCGGGCTGATCCTCGTCATCGCCGCGCTCTGCACGGCGGTGCTCCCATTCGTGGCGCGCCCCTTCCTCAACCTGGCGCTGCAGGGATTCAACGCGGTGAGCGTCGGGGCGGTGGTCGGGTCATTCCTGGCGACGCTGCTGCTCTTCTCGGTTCCAGTGACCCTGCTCGGCATGGCCTCGCCGTTTGCGCTGCGTCTGGCGTTGACCGACATCGACCGCGCCGGGCGCACCAGCGGACGGCTCTCGTCGCTCGCCACAGTTGGTGCCATCATTGGCACATTCGGGTCGGCGCTCGTGCTCATTCCCGGCGTGGGCACGCAGCGCACGCTGCTCAGTGCTGCCCTGCTGGTGGCGCTCGTGTCGATTCCGCTCCTGGTTCGTCCGGCGCTGGTCGCGAGCGCGCTGATCGTCGTCCTGCTCATCCTCCCACCGGGCCTGGTGAAGGAGACGGTGGGAACGATCGCCGAGCGCGAGACGACCTATCAGTTCATCCAGGTGGCGCGCGAGTCGGGAGGGAGGACGGTCATGCGGTTCGACGACGGGATCGCCGACCAGTCCGTCTACCGCGTGAATACCGCGCTGACCGGCGGTGAGTGGGACATGCCGCTCGTGGTGCCACCACTGCTTGCCCGGAGGCTGCATCGCGTCCTGGTGATCGGCAATGCGGGCGGCACCACCGCCCGCGCCCTGGCATCGGAGTATCCCGGCGTGGTGATCGACGGCGTGGAGCTCGACCCGGTCGTCACCCAGCTTGCCCGCCAGTACATGGGCCTCGACGCGATCCCCAACCTGCGCGTGACCACAGCGGACGGCCGCGAGTATCTCGCGACCACCTCGCAGCGCTATGACCTGATCGTCGTCGACGCGTACAGGACCGAATACATCCCCTTCTATCTCGCGACCCAGGAGTTCTTCGCTCTGGTCCTTGCGCATCTCAACCCGGGTGGCGGCGTCGCGCTCAACGTCGAGCGCGTCCCCGGCAACAACCAGCTCGTTCGGGCGATCGCCGGGACGGTGGCGACCGAGTTCCCGCAGGTGTGGGTGTGGCCGGCACTGCATTTCAATGACCTCGTCGTCGGGTTGTCCCAGACGATCCCCGCCGGGTCACTGGCCCAGCGCTTCATGAGTTTGCCGGAGAACGTGAGGGTGCTCGGACCGCTCGTGGTCGCCCACGCGTACGTCGCCCCGCCCGCCTCCGACCCGCTCACCGACGACCGGGCCCCGGTGGAGTGGCTGACAGATCAAGCCATCCTTGCCTATATCGCCGGCGGCGGCACCCTCAACGAGCAACTCCTGCCCACCGCGCCTTGATCGCGCAATATCTCATCCGACACCTCGGTTGTTGCGCCTCGGTAACTCGTGCGCCCCACGCTTGCACAGTGGTGACGTGTTTGATAGTCTTACGACGTTCGGTCCTTTTGAACCGATCGCCGGGGAGACGGCCTTGAGGGATGGGGGGTAGCGAGCGCTCCTGGGTCACGTGGGACCCGGGAGCGCTTTGCGAAATCGGGCAACGCGCCCGATGTCGTCCATCCCGAGCCGCGCATAGAGTTGCTGTGGCCAGTCGTTGGGATCCATGCCGAGAAACACCAGCCGGCCGTCCGCGGTCAACTCGAGGGCTCGCGTAACAACAGCGCGCGCGTATCCGCGCCCGCGCCGATCCGGGACGGTAGCGACGCTCTCGATCTGGGCGACCTCATCCATCCTGTAGACCTCGCAATACGAGACCACCATCCCGTCGTCGATGACCGCAAGGTGCGTCGTGGGCACGCCCCGGGCTACGCGTTCCTGCTTTTCGCGAACCTGGACAACGGCATCCGGCGTGGCCCACGGCTCATCGGCCAGAGAGGCCGCGCGCGCGGGGCGCATCGACATCGCGTCGACGACCCGCACCGTGGACGTGTCGACGCGGCGGTCGGGCTCGCGGTGCCGGACCATCACGCCGAGAGGCTCCTCGAGCCATCCGGCGACGCGAAAGGCTGCCGCCAGCGCTTCCGACTCGGCGCATGTGACGAACTCGACGATGCGATTCGGCAGGCCGGCCTGGATCTCGTCGGCGGCAGCGCTCACCTCCTCCATCGACATCCCGAACCCGTGCTCGAGCACGATCACGTGGTTGACGTCGTAGACGTGCGGCAGGGAACGCGCTCGGAACCACAGGCCGCCAGGCCAGCTGCCCTGGTCATCACTCCCGAGCGACTCGATGCGACGCGCGTAGGTGACCGCTTCAGCGAGCTCCTCGGAAATCACGCGGAAACCCTACACAGCCAAGCGTGGCAATCGAGGCGCAGCGATCGAGGCGTTCCGGTCCGATATCGTCACAAGGAAGGCGCCATTGTTGCGATCCCCTCGACTTCCGCGAATCAGTTGCATCGACGGGGACGCTTTGCTAGGCTGTAGCCCAAGAGAAGCGTTCGGGAGGAATGCTCCGTTCGACGCTTTCCAGGCTGCGCGAGCCGATCGCGAAATTGTCAAAGAGGGGTGCCGGTTCGGCCGGCGCGACAACGGAGGGCAGCAGGGTGGCGAACTCGGCTCACGGATCCAAGTCTCCGCGTACGTTCAGGTATCCTGATGCACTGGTCTCGAGCCGCTCTCTGCTGGCTCACAGAAAGGAAAGAGGTCTCCGAACGATGAAACGTCGAACTATTGGTGCCGTCCTGGCTTTGATTGCCGCAGCGGCAGTTCCGCTCGGTATGCCGCATGGCGCGTCGGCTGCGTCGTATGAACTCGATCACGATGAGGCCGCTGCCCATCGAGCAGCCGGGAACGCTCAACCCCAGCGGGACCAACACCGTGACCATGTGCGTCCAGCCCCTGTTGGCGGGCCACGTCGTCGCCGTGGGCACCATGGTGTACCTGAGCATTGACCCCGCCCTCTTCGCGCCGTCGGGGAGCGTTGGTGGGTCGGCGACCGCAGAAGGCACCCCACTGACGACAACGCCCGTGCAGTTCCCAACTCAGGCTTCGTGCTCGTATGCCAACCTGGAATCGAGCGGCACGCTTGCGGACGCGATTCCCATCACCTACACCGGGCCGCCAAGCCCGGTGCCCACGTCAGGCCGCGACTTCATCGCCGCGACCTCAGACGGCGTTTCGTTCGACGCCACCACCGGTAAGTGCGTCGGACCGGGAGTCTGCGACACCGGCACGTACGTGTACTCGCCGGTGACTCAGTACGTGATGACTCCGACGCCGATTGCGGCGACGGGAACATTGGCTGCCGGGGCGCCCGTCACCGTCACGGTTGTGGCGGAGGATGCTTCGGGTAAAGCCGTTCCAGGTGCGTATCTCGACCTCTCACTGACGAGCACCGGTACCTCGGGCGGGAGCGCCACGGCATTCAGCCAGATCTCGATGAGCGTGAAGCACCTCACCAACCTTCCAACCAGGTTCGGCGCGGATGCAACCGGTACCGTGACGATCAGCTACACGGCCGCCAATCCGCTCCCCGCGTCGGGAGTGGACACGATCACCGCGCAGAATCATCCAACCGCGACTCACTCCAACGCGACAACCTATACGTACGCAACGTCAACGGGGCAACCAAAGGGGCCGTATACTCCGGTAACTCCGTTCCGTGTCTGCGACACCCGTCCGGCGGCGCCTGGCATTGTTGCCAATCAGTGCGATACGGGCAGCACGGGTGCGGGAATCGGCCCGATCGGGGCGGGCGCCACGCGAGTCATCACTGTCGACAACTTCGGCGGCCTTCCCGCGTCCGGGGTAACCGCGGTGGTGGTCAACCTCACGGCGATCGCTCCGACCAAGGGAACGTACCTCGCGGTGTCTCCTGATGGCTCCCCGTCGAGAACATCGAACCTCAACCCAGCGGCTGGGAAGGTCATCGCCAACCTGGTGGAGGTTGGAGTGAGCACGGCGGGCAAGATCGACGTCTTCAATGCGGTCGGCTCGGTCAACATAGCCCTGGACATCGAGGGCTTCGTGTCGTCAACGTCGGCGGGATTGTTCACGGGAACCACACCGGTGCGAATCTGCGACACGCGCGCCGCTGGAGGCGCGGTGCTCCCGAACCGTTGCAACACGGCTGGGGCTTCGCCGATCGGCGCCGGCGGCACCCTGACATTCAACGTCAGTGGCTCGGGCAGCCCGGTGCCGGGAACCGGTGTGAGCGCTGTGGTCTTCAACCTGACCGCGATCAGCCCGACGGTGAAGACAGTGCTGACCGCCTTCACCGGGTCCACTCGGCCGATCGCCTCCAACATCAACGTTGACGCGCACAAGGCTGTGCCGAACCGCGTCATCGTCCCGGTGACCTGCTCAGGCGGTAACTGCACCGTCTCGATCTGGAACGGCGCCGGCTCGGTCAATATTGCGGTCGACATCGATGGATGGTTCACCACCGGTTCGGGCACCCAGTTCACCGCGCTCGCGACGCCCGCCCGTATCTGCGACACGCGGTTCGGCAACACCAGCGACGCCGGCTGCACGAAGGCCATGGTTGGCAGCGGGCAGGTGCTCAACATTGAGGGCGCCGGCATCGATGGCATTCCGGCCGACACTGGCGGGGCGGGCTCGCCGGTGGCGATCGTGGCCAACGTCACCGCCGTGGACGCAACGACCGGAACCTTCATCACGGTCTACCCGGGCACGGTGCTTTCCGCTCCGAACGCGTCGGATCTCAACGTAGCATCGAGCCTGCCGGTGTCCAACCTGGTGGTCGCCACGCTGGGTACCGATGGAACCATCAATCTCTTCAACGCCGTGGGCAGCGTCAACCTCATCGTCGACGTCCTGGGCTACTACAGCTGAGCGAGTAACAAAGGAATGAACGTGGGGGGGGAAGAGCTCGTGGTCGCGTCAGACCACGAGCTCGCCCGCCTCGCGGCTCTCGAAGCCGGCCGGGCGCTTATGGCGCTGCGCGCCGAGCTCGGCTTCGAGGACCCGAAGCGCCTTCGTGATGCGGGTGACCGCATGTCGCACCAGCTGTTGATGCGGCTTCTGGCAGAGCAGCGTCCCGCAGACGCCGTACTCTCGGAAGAGGGCATCGACGACCCGGTCCGGCTCACTGCGCAGCGCGTCTGGATCGTGGATCCGCTCGACGGGACCCGCGAGTTCGGCGAAGAGGGTCGGACCGATTGGGCTGTGCATGTCGCCCTGATCGAGAACGGAAGACCGGTCGCGTCGGCGGTCGCACTGCCGGCCCGCGACCTCGTGATGTCGACGTCGCCCGCCCCCGCCGCGGCGGTGCGCGCTCCGGGACGACTCCGCGTCGTGGTGAGCCGGTCCCACACGCCGGAAGAGGCCTACGAGGTGGCCGCGAAGCTCGACGCCGAGCTCATGTTCATGGGCTCTGCAGGCGCCAAGACCATGGCCGTGGTGCTCGGTGATGCGGATGCGTACCTGCATCTCGGCGGACAGTACGAGTGGGACTCCGCCGCGCCGGTCGGCGTGGCGATCGCCGCCGGGTTCAGGGCCACCCGTGTTGACGGTTCACCGCTGGAGTACAACCGCCGGAATCCGTGGCTGCCGGACCAGCTCGTGTGCCGCGCGGATGTCCACGACTCGCTGGTCGCCGCGGTGCGCACCGCGGTCATGGCCAGGGCTCACTGACACCGCGGTTTCGCCGCATCGCCTGGTTTCTCAGCGGTGTCTCAGAGCACGGCTGCCAGAATGGAACGAGTGAGCACACCGCCGATCACGCGCCCCGGAAAGGTTCGAACGGCCGTCTAGCGATGCCACGACGTGCCCGTTCAGGAAAGCGGGCCTGGCGGCTCGCGATCAATCCCTGCATCGCCGGAGCGGTGCTGCTGGCGGGATGCGGGACCCCGAGCCCGCCGCCTCCCAGTGTCACAGCATCGCCGAGCGCGACGCCCTCGCCGCCGACACCTTCGCCGACCGGTTCCACACTCAAGCCCGTGCTGAGCGGACTCCTGGATCGCAACAGCGCACCCCCAGCCGCTTACGTCACCTCACTCGGCGGCTACGTCGTCAATGTTCACTGGAGCGACCTGCAACCGTCACGCGGTGGCCCCCTGGTGCCCGGCAATGCCATCGACCAGGCGATCACCACGGTCCGCACCCTCAACGCGCAGTACCACGTCGACCTCGGCCTCAAGGTTCGCGTTTACGCCGGCATCTGGGCGCCGAGCTGGGCCAAGGCCCTGGGCGGCCATCCGATCACTCTCATCAATCCGCAGAACAGCGCCGAGGGCACAATAGGGTCGTTCTGGACGGAGGCGTTCGGCGCCGCTTACGACCAGTTCGAGTCCCTGCTCGCGGCAAAGTACGACAACGTCGCCGAGATCCGTGAGGTCACCATCTCCAGGTGCTCCACGTTTTACGACGAGCCGTTCATTCGTGACACCGGTTACTCGCCCAACGTCACCGCGCTGCTGGCCGCCGGCTACACCCTCGCCGCGGACGCGACCTGCCAGCGCGAAGAGATCCAGGCGAGCGCGGTGTGGCACCACACGCGCTCGGATCTCGCGTTCAATCCCTACGAGGCGATCCTCGCGGGTGGGACGACCAGCACGGATGAGCTCTTCACCGAATCGATGATGGCGTACTGCCGTCAGATGCTCGCATCCGCCTGCGTCCTCGAGAACAACTCGCTCCGTTCCCCCGAACAGCCCGCGTACGTGGCGATGTACGCGAACATGCATGCGCTCGGGCAGCCCATCTCATTTCAGACCGCGACCGCGGCGCGCGTCGGCAATCTGGCGGCGACGCTCAGCGATGCGATCGCCCTCGGCGCGAATTCGATCGAGCTGCCCGGCGGATACGAGACCCTTGGAACGCCGTCGAGCTTCGCGTCCACCACTCGCGCGCTGGCTGCAGCTTCGACCGCCTGACGGCTCTCCGGCAGTGGGGAGCCGAGGGGCCCTATCATGCACGTCCTCGGGGTCGAGCGACCCCTTGTGGAGGCAGGGAAATGCGTCGCACCATCCTGGCGCTCGGTGCGGGTGCCGCAATCGTCGTCTCGTTCCTGATGGTCAGTGCCGCCACCTCGGCTGCGCCGCCGATCACGGCGCATGGGTTCGCGCTTCACGGTAGCGTCGCGGGTGGCGTCACATCGTCACAGACGAGTGAGCCACTCACGTTTGTCTTCACGGAGAAGAACGTGGGCACCTCCGCGCAGATAGAGGATCTCGTCCTCGAGTCGCTGTCGCACGCCAGCGTGGTGTCGATTGGATGCACACTGACGAGCGGGTTCGAGATCAACCCCGATGGGAATTTCTGCGAGCCTGGGACCGTCAAACCCGGCCAGGTGGCAGCAAGCGTGATCAACACCATGACCGGTTCGAGCACGGGAACCGTCGCCGCGCGTCTCTGCCTGAGCAACGAGAGTACCGGCGTGGTGGGTCCCTGTCAGACCGTCACCGTGAACATCCCCTAACGCTCTGAGCCTGGCTCCGGCTGCCGTCTCTGCGCTGAACGCATCCACGGCAAAGCGCTCGCCGTCAAACGTTCTCCTTTGGCGGGAGCCGTTCTGTGTATTGACCGGCCCGCTGAGGTTGGATACAATTAAGGCCTCAACGGCGCACCGGGGGTCGGTGCGACGTGGTTCAGAAGGGCGAAAGGGGGATTGCGTATCATGAAATGGTGCTTGACGTGAGAGCGGTCGAAGGCCCGTGTCGTGTGCTGCTCGTCCGGCATGGCACCACTCGCATGAACATCGACAACCGCTATCGCGGTCGCTGGGATGTCCCATTGGACGCGCAGGGGTATCAGGAGGCCGTCGATGCCGCCAGGGCACTGTCCAACGCGGGGCTGACGGCCGTGTACTCCGGGCCGCTCCGGAGGACGATCGCCACGGCTCAGATCATCGCCGATGAGGCAGGCGTTCCGGATATACGGATCCTCCAGGGCCTCATCAACGTGGACTACGGCATCTGGCACGGGATGACCTCGAAGGAGGCATCGGTCAGCGATTCGGCGGCGTTCGAGGCGTACCGGTCAGCGCCGATGCGCTGCGTATGCCCCAACGGGGAGCGTCTCGTGGACGCACGCGATCGCATCCTCGAAGCGCTGGAGCTCATCGGCACCCGCCATCAGGGTGAGACCGTTGTCGGCGTCACCCACGCGGTCATGATCCGGCTGTTGATCGCCCACCTCGAGGGCATCGACGGCGAGGGTTGGCGTGTGCCCGTGAACCGCGGCGGCATCGTCGAGTTTCACGTCGAGAACGGAACGACAAAGCTGATCACGCCGATCGGTGCGGGGACCGACCAGGAAGAGGCCCACGCCGAGCACCAGGATCACGTCATAGGTAGCGCCAGCGTTTGAGCAACGGCCAGCTCATGAGCGTCACCAACTTCCGGCTTCGGGCCGCCAGCATGGTGCGCCATGCGTCGTCCTCTCGCAGCGTGATGGTGAACTGGTTGAGCCGGGAATCGTTGCCGGCCACGGTGTGATCCTCTTTCATGTGCAGGGTGGGCATCTCGATGAATTCCAGGTCCTTTGAGCTGGCGATCCTTCCAGCGAACGCCGAGATCCGCCGCAGGGCCTGATGCGGCGAGCGCACGACGTCCTCATAGCGCGTCGTGATCTCGGAGACTCCAGCGATGCGCAGGCACTCGAAGATCAGGTGGTAGACGATCCAGCGCAGCGTGATGACCGCCGCGGGGTAACGATGCTTGGTGACCACCCGGTCCACGCTGTCCTTCATGACCTGATGCTTCGACGATGAATACGCGGTGCCCCGGCTGTCACGGACCAGGTCCACGATGCGCAGGTCGACATCGGGAACGCCTCGAAGCACGAGGGCATACGCCGGCGCCTTGGTGGAATCGACCACGATGTCTGAGCCCGACACGACGCTGACGCCGGCGTAGAGACGGGCGAGCAGCTCCCGGTAACGGCGCAGCCTTCGAGCAAAATGAGGCGACAGCCACGGCAGAACGAGGAGCGGCAGATAGCGGTGGCGGCTGACCAGCGGATGAAGTTTCACCAACTCCTCAACCTCGGCACCGCTCCACCCGCCAAAGGCCGCCTCGCCTACCGCTTGCCAGAACGGGCAGTCGAGGAACCGGCGGCCGCATCCGCAGAGCCGGTTGTCGGCGAGGCTGTGGGTGGTGATCAGCCCGAGCTCCCCGGTTGAGACGTACCCGGTCAGCTGACCGAGCATGCGGTCGAGCAGCGTGCTCCCGCTACGCGTGCATCCCCCGATGTACAGGATCTTGATCATGTACGTGACTGTGGCTGATCACTTGCCGAAGGCGTAGAGGATCCCATTGCTGCTGGTGATGAAGAACTGCCCGGTGGACACGGCTGCCGAAGAGAAGATGAGCGCGCCGGTCGCGTAATTGAAAAGGTTCTTGCCGGTGGTGAGAGCCGCGGCATGAATGCACTCCCTGGATGTCCCCGTGCGTGGGATCGGGCCGGAACATCGGCCAGTCGAAAAACCCCGCGGGAATCGTGGCGGCCACTTTCGCCTGTGGACGGGCGGCGTTGGCCACTTGTCCGAAGGCCGACCCCAAAGCCCAGCCGACGACGACGCCAATCAGGAGCAGCGCCTGCCACGGCAGCCATGCCTCGTGTACCCATACCCCATCCCCTGTCGTCATCGCCTCCCCACAAGCTTCCTGAAAATATACCCGATTGGCACGTTCCGTGTTGCGCGCTCAATGCAATTAAGGGAGGGGTCGCAGTCGACGCGGTCGCCTGGCGATCAGCTGAATGTCAGAAGAGCGGCGGTCCAAGCCGCGGTCGCGCTCATCGTCGCGCCATAGCTCGGAGTGCCTGGTGCACTGAGGATGAGCCAGGCGGCCTGCTCCGCAGTCTTCAGGCTGGTGACGGTGGATTGCTGAACGGGCTGGACCGCGTAGCCAGTGGTCTGGCCGCTGAGCGTCGGGGTGCTGTTCCAGCCGATATCGGCGATCACGATCTCGCTCGCGTGCGTGGTGGTTCCGGTGGGGCCAACCGACGGCTGCGGGGGCGCTGCCGTCCCGAAATTCTTTGCCGTCTGGTCAACAGTCGAGGCTCCGGCGACGTCGAGCACGGTGAAGGCGATCGCTGCAGCCGCGTTGGTTGTCACCGTGATGGTCTGTGTATTGCTGACGCTACTGGAGCCGCTGACGTACCAGACTTCCCCGTCGTTGGTGCCATTTGCCTCCGCCACGGCGGTCACCGGCTTCCAGACATTCCCGGCCGGATCGGTGACGCTGGCGACCTTCACGGTCCCGGTTGACGCGCGAAGTTTGATCGTGGCGACCAGGAGGTCGCCGCTCCCGGTCGAGGTGGTCGGCACCGCGGTTGCGGTGGTGGTGCCGGCGGAGCCGCTGTTGAAGCCGCCAAAGGTCTCATGGACGCTGATGCTCACGGGTTTGGCGAGCTGGAAGTTCTGGGTTGTCGTCGCCCCAGGATTCACGATGAGCGGCCCACTGCTCTGGCCGGTGTATCCGGTCGCGCTGACCGAAACGGTGTATGGGCTGCCGCCGGGCACGACCTGCGTGAAGCTGTAGTTGCCCGAGCCGTCGGTGAGAACCGATGTCACAGGGCACGTTGCGCAGGTGACCGTGGCGCCGACGATGTTCGCATGCGTCGACGCATCACTAACGTTGCCACTGATGGTCCCTGTCTCGGTGAGCGCGGCATTCTGCTCGGTGTTCGCACTGGTCGTGACGGTGACCGACGACGCATTGCCGGTCACGTAGTTGGTGGCGGTAAAGGTCATGGAATACGACGCTGGGGTCACGTTCTCGATGACGTAGTTGCCCGACGCGTCGGTGGTTGCGCTGAACGTGCCGGCCTTGACGGCCACGCCACTGATCGGCTGCGACGTCTGCGCATCGGTGACGGTCCCCGCGATGGACCCGTTCGTGCCGGACGTGAGCACAAACGATTGCGTTGCCGTGGCCGTACCGGTGACGGTCACGGTGAACGTCTCCGGCTGGTAGGTGGCGGCGGACGCGGTGACCGAATAGGTCCCGTCTGACACGCCGGTCAACTGGTAGTCACCGTTCGAGTCGCTGGTGTTCACCTGCCCGCTCCCGTTCGGGCCGGTGTACTTGACGGTCGCCCCGAGAATTCCTGATGTGCCGTTCGTGACCGTGCCGCTGATCGAGCCCAGAGCCGCCATCGTGAAGTTCGCGGTTGCGTTCCCGTTTGCCGTCACGGTCACGTTCTGTGAGGGCGGCGAGGTGAATCCAGGCTCGCTGGCGCTCACCTTGTAGTTCCCGGGCGGCACGCCGGTGAACGCGTAGGGGCTGGAGCTGGTGATCTGCGAGCCGCTGCCTGTCGAACCACTGATACCGGTGTAGGTCACCGTCACGCTCGCGAGGGGGCTCCCGTCCGAGTTGGCGAGGGTGCCGCTGATTCCGCTATTGGCGGTCATCGTGAAGTTCGCCGGCGACGTGGCATTGGAGGTGACGGTCACGTTCTGGGTGGGGGGCGTCGTGAAGCCGGTGTCGGTGGCCTTCACCGTGTACGTTCCGGCCGTTATCCCTGCGAGCGTGTAGGCGCCACTCGAATCGGTTGTCGTGCTGCCGCTCCCGTGGGCGCCCGTGTAGCTCACGGTGGCACCGGCAACCGGCTGCGCCGGGTTCTCGGTGTCGGAGACTGTGCCGGCGATGACACCCGGCGGGGAGCCGAAGGCAGTCGTCAGATCGCCGTTGACGGTATTGGCGGAGCCCCCGAGGAGTGGCGTGACCCCGAACGCCTCTTCGGTTGCGCGGAGGGTGCCGTAGTGGTCGCCGGCTGTCGAGTAGATGCCCTGGCCCTCGTTGCCCGCCGCCACCACGATGGTGGCGATCTGTCCGCCCGGCGAGGACAGGCCGCAGCAGCCGGCACCGCCAACGCCCTCGTCCCAGGTGATGATCACGATCCCGTTCTGCTTGAACCAGTTCGAACTGAGCACCGGCGTTAGATTGTTGTCGATCCACGTGTCACCGTTTTTGATGAGGGTCGAGTTCGATGCCCCGGCGCACGTCGAGCCCGTATTGCTGTCGCCATGCATGTTGTTGCAGTCGTTCGGCACGACGTACACGTAGGCGGGCGGGCTGCTCCCGTCGAGCGTCGAAACAAGGCTGGTCGCGCCCGGGTAGGGCAGGATGCCTTCCGTGCTCGCGTTGCCGCTGCTGCACCAACCTCCTGACGAGGTCGTGTACTTAGTGAAGTAGTGGAAGGGGTTGTGATTGGAATCGTAGAGGCCGTCGCTCGTCGTGCCCGTGAAGCAGCTCGACGGCATGCTCTCCTCATACGCCTTCCACGGGATGCCGGCGGTGTGCAGTTCGTCGACAAGCGTCGTGTTCGAATACGGCTTGCCATTCGGCAATCCGAGGTCCGAGCCGACGAGCAGATCCAGATAGTCGTGGGGACTGTTGTGCTGCACCGCGTACCACTTAGAAGCCTGCGCGTACGTGGTCGCGAGGCTGTTCAAAGTGGGCGCGCTGGAGCTGCCGATGATGCTGCTCTTCGCCTCGTTCTCCTCGACGATCATCATGATGTGAGGGGGGCTGGAGATCGGCGCCACCGCGGAGGCGCTGTGTGTCGCGACGCGAGAAGCCACGAGCGCTCCACGGGAGGCGGACGGCGCAAGGCGCCCCGCCGGCGACGCAGTCGCCATCGCGAGACGCCCCGACCCAAACGAAGAACCCGAGGAGCCGACCGCGATCGCCGCGGCAACCCCGAGCGTCACACCCAGCATCAACCGGGCGGGATACATGCGAAGCGGCCGACCCCACCGCGTCCGTGACGCCCCACTCGAGGGCCGGCCAGCCTGGCCCGGCCCCGTTTGCGACGCGGTGGTCCCCAACGCGGGACGGCGAGTCATCGGTACGGTCCTCCGGCCGAAGCCGCCGAACCGGACGCCCAGAACTCCTTCCAATGTGAGCACCCCTCGTCGCATTCCCTTCAGAGAGCATTTCCAATGCGAGGAACCGCCCAACCCCGAGAGGACGCACTCACCGCACCACTATCGATCATATCCGATTCCTCCTCCTCGGGCCACATTGGCCCTGGCGGCCCGTGCGGCCGGCCCTGGAGCGCGGACCGGCTACTGGAACCAGCCCTCGATGTCGAGGATGGCGTTGATCTGGCCCACGGCGTTGTAGAGGTCGACGTCGCCGCTGGAGCTTCCGCTGGTCGCGAGCCCCACGATGGCAAGGTTGGCGATCGTGACCCCGGCGGCGGGATTGAGATCGGAGGCGAGTGGCCGGGAGGTCACGTCGCTGGGGTACAGGGTCATATAGGTCGCGGCACCCGCCGCCACGCCGGTGAGGTTGGCCACCATCGCCACCGGGGCTATCGACCCGCCGGTGCCGGGCACGACCATGACGCCCGCGACCGGGATGAGATCGGTCGCGCCCGTGTTCAGCGTTTGTCCCTGGCACTCGGTGCCCGAGCCGGCGCGCGTGTCGCAGATTCGGGTGGGTGAAACCGCGTAGAAGAGTGCGCCGGTGCTCGCCTCGCTGCCGTTGCCGAACCAGCCGTCGACGTCGGCGATGACGTTGACGCTTCCGGCACCGTTGTAGATGCAGACGTCCTGATGTGGGCCGAGCGCGGCGATCACGCGATTGGGCAGCGACGACCCGGGCGCGAGATTGATGTTGGAAACCGCCGGAGCCGCGGTCGGACACAGGCCGGTCTGCGCGTTCGGCGGCTCGACCGAGATGTACGTCGCGAGGGTGCCCTGGGTTCCGGTGAGGTTGAAGACCGCCGCCGCTGCGGTGCCATCCGACGGGATCGACGGACCGGTACCCCCCGGGGGAAGGCCGGAGAGGACCACGTCACGCCATGTGTTCGCGGGGATCGGGTTGTCGATCGCACCGGCACACACCGTGCCCTGCCGGGCCCGCGTGTCGCAGATGCGGAGCGGCGGCAGAGGGTGGAACGCCCCGGCGACGGGTGCCGCGCCGGGTGGGGCGAAGTACCCCTGGATGTCGACGATGACATCGGCGCGCTCCGCGGCATTGAAGATGCTCATCGCACCGCCGGTGCCCAACCGCACCACGACCATGTTGGCCTGGGCGTTCTGCCCGTTGAGGTTGATGTTCGATGCGAGCGGAACCGCGGTACCGGCGGGAAACGCGGTGACATAGGTCGGGCTGGTGCTGCCGTCGATCGCGGTCAGGTTGGCGGCGACCGCCTCCGCGTTGGTCGGCACAGTCTGTCCCAGCGCGTTTCGCTCGCCCGTGATCTGCACGTTGACCGTGCCTTTGGCTGCAAGCGTCTTCCCGGTGCACTGGTTGTGCGGCTGGGTGGCGCGCGTGTCGCAGACTCGAAAGGCGGTCATCGCCGTGTATGCGCCGGGCGGCACGTACACGTAGTGGTCGGCTGCACTGGTCGCAGTGGTCCCTCCCGGGGTGGTGACCGTGACGTCAACGGTCCCCGGAGCGGCCGCCTGCGGGGTGTAGGCGGTGATCTCCGACGGACCCAGAACAGAAAAGCATCCCGTGGGCGAGCCCGGACATGGATAGACATTGCTTTCCGGAACATCGAACGTGCCGAAGTGGACATCGGATGTGGTGAAGCCGCTTCCGTTGAAATGGGTTCCGGAGATGGTGACCAGCTCGCCACCCTCCTGGGCACCCTCGGTCGGAGCCACCCCCGTCACCGACGGCGGAGGCGCCGAAACCGGGACGCCGAATGCGGGGGTGATGTCGCCGAACGCGGGATCAGCTGAGTTGTTCAGGAGCGCAACGCCGTACGCCTTCTCGATTCCCCGCAGCGTCGCGTAGTGATCACCGGGTGAGTTGAATGGCTGGTCCGAATTGGCGCTGATCACCAGGGTGGCGACCTGACCGCCGGTGCCATACGTCCCGCCCGATGTATCGCCGTTGGCGCTCTCGTCCCAGGTGATGATGACGATGCCGCCGCTCGTGTACCAGTTCGAAGTCAGTATCGAAGGAAGATTCGTCTGCAACCAGCTGTCGCCGTTGGTGACGAGCTGATTGTTGGTGTAGTTGAGACACGGCGAGGTTGCGGCGGCGTCGCCGTGCATGTCGTTGCAGTCGTTGGGGACCACGAAGGCGAAGGCCGGCGCGTTGGGTCCGTCGAGCGCTGAGCCGATCCCTGTCGACCCCGGATAGGGCACGACTCCCTCGGAGGCTGCGTTGGCGGTGCTGCACCAACCCCCGGGCCCGGTCGAGTAATTCGAGAAATAGTGGAACGGATTGTGAACCGCGTCGTATTGGCCGTCACTGGTCGAGCTCACTGTGGCGCATGACGACGGCATGCTCTCCATATACGCCTGCCACGGGATGCCCGCGGCGTGCAACTCGTCGACCAGGGTGGGTGACGAGTACGGCTGGCCGTTGGGCACACCCAGGTCCGATCCATCGAGCAGGTCGAGATAGTCATGAGGGCTGTTGTGCTGCACCGCGTACCAGTGGGTCGCCGACGCGTACTTGCCGGCGAGGTTATTGATGTACGGAGCGTTGCTGTTGCCGATGACGAATGGACTGCCCTGAGCCGTGCTGTAGGCGGCGTTCTCCTCGACGATGAGCATGATGTGCGGAGGGCTGGGCGACGACGCCTGCGCATGCGCGGGCACGCCGACGAACGCGATCGAGCCGACGATGCCGATTGCTGCCGCGCCGCTGCGCGTACGCTTCCCTGCCCTCTCGTTCATGCAATCCCTCAGGTCGTAGACCATCCTGCGGCCATGAGCAACGTTAGCATGGGGTTGCGCATGTGAACGCATGTGATGCCCACTGGCACGCGAGTGAGCGCGGCAGCGCTTCGGGCACTCCGGCTACGACGCGGTAACGGCACGGTTGCCCCCGCGTCTCGAATGAAGCGCCCGGCGTAGGCTCCGCCCGTCGTACAACGCACTCCCGTCGCGAGGCGGGTTCGCAAAACCACGGGGCTCCACGCTGGAGCCGGCCGGGTTGCCGATGCCTTTCCGACGACCTTCAGGGCATGTGGTGCTCCCGGCATGGAGGAATCGGATGAACGCCACGTCGAGACGGAATCACGGCGCTGTATCGCAACGAATGAGCCTGCTCGGCGCGCGCCGCGGCCGCATGGTGGCGCTGTCGATCGGGATCATCACCGCGGTCGCCGCGTGCGGGCAGGCGGCAACGGCGCCGCGCGCACTCCCGCTCCAGGCCGGAGCCGCTTCGGGTCCGTCGGGTAGCACCCGAGATGCGGCGCCGCACGGCGGGAAGCCGTTTCTGGCGAC
Source organism: Candidatus Dormiibacterota bacterium (assembly GCA_963799005.1). GTDB lineage: Bacteria > Chloroflexota > Dormibacteria > Aeolococcales > Aeolococcaceae > Palsa-851. The sequence continues at coordinate 458,197 of CAWCVK010000001.1, forward strand.
CCTTCCTGGGGCCGGTGGGTCGAATCACACCACCTCCCTCTATGCCGATGGTTCGAGCGTGACGCCAGGAGGAACTCCAGCGTCCGCGAGCACCCCGCGGGCCAGCGGGGCGGGGACGCCGGCACCGGTACCGACCCGACCGGCGCCGCCGGGAACGCGCAGCAAGTTCGTGTGGCCGTTCGCCAGCACCAGCATCTGGAACATGCCGATCGGCAGCCACGCCCTCTACCTGCCGGCGCGCATCGCCGTCCCCACCATCAAGTCGCTGACCGCGGACCAGAACATCATCGTCATGACCCCGACCGCGCCGCTGGTCCTGCTCGCCCACAACAGCGCCGGCTGGAGCGGAGGCAATCGCTGCACCCCGGGCGCGGCGCTCACCTCGGTGCCGATCCCCGCCGGCTTCACCGTCCCCAGCGACGGCCACAACGATCCCCTGGCGGTGGTCCTGCGCGATGGGCAGACCGTCCTCCAGGGTCAGCCCTTCGCGCGCTGCGTCGCCGGGGGACCCGCCACCGTGATGGACCTGTCCGCCTCCGCCAACCTGTACGGCAACGGCATGGCGGGCGGCGGCGGCGCCGGGCTCAGCACCCTGGGCGGCACCCTGCGCCTCAACGAGCTGGTTCCCGGCGGGGCGATCCGGCACGCGCTCAAGGTCGACGTCGACGCTGCCCGCGACCTCTTCCCCACCCCCGGGTTCCGCTGGCCGGCGGTGCACCCTAACTCCTGCGCTCCCGGCTGCTACGGCGGCACCCTGCCCGCCGTGACGATGGGCGCGCTGCTCGCCCTCCCCGCCAACCTGAACCTCTCCGGCCTCGGCCTGCAGACCACCCCGGGACGGATGCTCGCCTGGACCCTGCAGAACTACGGCGCCTACATCACCAACGACACCACCCGCAGCGTCTTCTCGATCACCACCGAGGACGGCCCCAGCGGCTCGGCGATCAACCAGTTCCAGCAGGCCTGGGGCTTTCCCTTCGAGGCGCCCGCCGGCAACGCCACCCCGTGGTCGCACGACATCAACCTGATCCTCGCCAACCTCGCCGTGGTGGTCAACAACGGCCCCGCCTCCATCGGCGGCGGTGGCACCCCCCGCCAACCCCTCGCACCACGCATCGGCAACTGATTGGTTGTGTCGGTGTCGCTGCTCGCCCGGGCTATGCGGGTGCATAGCTCGGGCCGACTCGATTTGGCGCTCGGGCAACGCGCCGGTGACGACGCGGTTGCGCGAGCGAAACCGACCTTGGGATGGGCATAGGCTCGCCCTGTCGCAAAACGCACCCCCGCTGCAAGGCGGGTTCGCAAAGCCACGGGGCTCCGGAACACGGAGTCGGCCGGGTTGCCGATGCCTTCTCGATGATGTCTATGGCAGACGGTGACTCCCGGCATGGAGGAACCGAATGGATTTCGAATCGAGACAGAATGAGGATGATCGCCGTGCGCGCCCACGTGCCGTCATCGCGAAACGCCTGCGCACCACGGTGTGCTCACTCGGGATATTGGTCGTCGTCGCCGGGTGCGCCCAGGGCACGGTGACGACCGCGAAGATCCCGATCCTCCCATTCGGTGTTGGGCACAGCGTGTTTGGGCATCCGACGTCGCGACCCGGTCAGCCAAATCCCACCGCATCAGCACGCACTCCGGCGGCTGTGGCAAGTCACACCCCGGCGCCGGCGATCGACGTCAACGTCGTGTCGCCGTCAAAGCCGTCGCCGTCGAGGACACCGCGGCCAACCCCGGCGCCGACACCAACGCCGGCGCCGCACTCCACCGCGACCCACGTCCTGGTGATCATGGAGGAGAACAAGGGCTACAAGGCGACGCTCGGCTCGTGCGGCGCGGACCCGTACCTGTGCTCGCTCGCTGCCAGGTACATGAGCGCCACGTCGTGGTTCGGCGTCTCGCATCCTTCGGAGCCGAACTACGTCGCGTTCGCCTCCGGCGGCATCCAGGGCTGCACCAGCGATACCGCTTGTGCCGTGAACTCGCTCTCGCAGACTGACCTCGGTGGTCAGCTCACCGCGAACGGCGTTCCGTGGTTCGGATGGATGGAGTCGATGCCGTCGCCATGCTCGACCCGCAACGGCGGTGGCTACGTGCTCAAGCACAATCCCTTCGGTTTCTTCAAGGACAACTACGTCGGCACCTGCCACATCCAGCCGTATCCCGGCGTGGTCTCGGCGCTGCGCACTCTCGACGGCGCCGGTGCGCCCGACTTCGTCTGGATCACACCCAACCTCACGAACGACATGCACGACGGCAGCGTGCAGCAGGGTGACGCCTGGCTCACCGCGAACCTCGCGCCCATCCTCGCGTCGCCGTGGTTCCTCGACTACAACGCGACCGTGATCGTCACCATGGATGAGAACGACGCGCAGTCGAGCCCCGCCGGCGGCCAGGTCCCGACGGTGGTCATCTCCTCGCTCGCGACCCGCAAGGGCTCTGTAGCTACCGGCGGCAACGAATACGGGCTGCTGCGCTCCATCGAAGAGGCCTATCGTCTCCCGCTGCTCGGCGCCGCCGCCAGTGCGGCCAATGGAGACCTGCGCCCCTGGTTCGGTTAGGCCCCGAGGCCGTCCTCCCCTCCGATTCCACCACGCTCGGCAACCATCAGTTGCCGATGCGTGGTGCGAGGGGTTGGCGGGGGGTGCCGCCGCCGCCGATGGAGGCGGGGCCGTTGTTGACCACCACGGCGAGGTTGGCGAGGATCAGGTTGATGTCGTGCGACCAGGGGGTGGCGTTGCCCGCGGGCGCCTCGAAGGGGAATCCCCAGGCCTGCTGGAACTGGTTGATCGCCGAGCCGCTGGGGCCGTCCTCGGTGGTGATCGAGAAGACGCTGCGGGTGGTGTCGTTGGTGATGTAGGCGCCGTAGTTCTGCAGGGTCCAGGCGAGCATCCGTCCCGGGGTGGTCTGCAGGCCGAGGCCGGAGAGGTTCAGGTCGGCGGGGAGGGCGAGCAGCGCGCCCATCGTCACGGCGGGCAGGGTGCCGCCGTAGCAGCCGGGAGCGCAGGAGTCAGGGTGCACCGCCGGCCAGCGGAACCCGGGGGTGGGGAAGAGGTCGCGGGCAGCGTCGACGTCGACCTTGAGCGCGTGCCGGATCGCCCCGCCGGGAACCAGCTCGTTGAGGCGCAGGGTGCCGCCCAGGGTGCTGAGCCCGGCGCCGCCGCCGCCCGCCATGCCGTTGCCGTACAGGTTGGCGGAGGCGGACAGGTCCATCACGGTGGCGGGTCCCCCGGCGACGCAGCGCGCGAAGGGCTGACCCTGGAGGACGGTCTGCCCATCGCGCAGGACCACCGCCAGGGGATCGTTGTGGCCGTCGCTGGGGACGGTGAAGCCGGCGGGGATCGGCACCGAGGTGAGCGCCGCGCCCGGGGTGCAGCGATTGCCTCCGCTCCAGCCGGCGCTGTTGTGGGCGAGCAGGACCAGCGGCGCGGTCGGGGTCATGACGATGATGTTCTGGTCCGCGGTCAGCGACTTGATGGTGGGGACGGCGATGCGCGCCGGCAGGTAGAGGGCGTGGCTGCCGATCGGCATGTTCCAGATGCTGGTGCTGGCGAACGGCCACACGAACTTGCTGCGCGTTCCCGGCGGCGCCGGTCGGGTCGGTACCGGTGCCGGCGTCCCCGCCCCGCTGGCCCGCGGGGTCGACGGCTCATGGGTTGCCAGGCCTGCGGGCGTCGCCGCGCTCGTTTCCGGGGTGATGCGGGGGTTGTCGTGCCGTATCGGGTTGTCCCCGGGGGTCACGGGTGTCGGCGTATTGGTGGGCGGGATGCCCGCCGCCTGGCCGCACGCGGCCGCCGCCAACGATGCGCTCATCGCCAGCCCGAGCGCCAGGCGACGCCATGCGCGAAGCCTGCGACCTTCCGGCCACGGGCTGATACCGTCGCCGATCGCTGTGATCCCCAACTGATTCCCCCGCTGGACTTCGCCGCGACCATCGACCTCAACCAGAAGGTGCGGCGGTCACGGTCGAGCCCGATGCTCGATTCCCCAAAAGCGTCGCTGCGTCTGCCTGCGCAGAAGGGCGCATCTTACGACCACGCGACCCGTTGTTGCCCTGCTAGGCTAGCGGCGCCTCGAAGGTGGGAAGCACGAGCCTGATCGGCGTGGCCTCGAACGGTGAGAGGAGCGAGGCGCATGCAGGCTTTTGGGTCTGGAGCAACGAGTCGAATTGCGACGTCAATTCTTACGATCCTTTCGTCCCCGTGCCGGTGCACGCCGGAAGCTTGGGTCGGTAGCGATATGGATCGGGATCGCAGCCGTGATGATCGGGACGGGTGGCCCGGCCATCCGGTCGATCCTCCACTCCGCATCGCAGCAGCCTCTCGGGGCTGCCGGCGGTACGCGTCTGCCGCTGCTCTTCGGGAACCCCGAGTTCGCCCATCGCGCCGTCCCGCTACCGTCTAGCCCTCCCGCCAGGACGGCGGTACCTCGGACGCCGACGTCGGCGCCGACGCAAAGGCCGGCGCCGTCACCCAGGCCCACGCCGCACTTCACCACCGCCCACGTGCTCGTGATCATGGAGGAGAACAAGGGATACCAGGCCACGCTCGGCTCGTGCGGCGCGGACCCCTACCTCTGCTCGCTTGCGGCGAGATATGCCAGCGAAACGTCGTGGTTCGGCGTCTCGCATCCCAGCGAGCCGAACTATGTCGCGTTTGAGTCCGGCGGCATCCAGGGCTGCACCAGCGACACGTCGTGCCCGGCCGGCTCGGTATCCGCAACCGATCTCGGCGGCCAGCTAACCGCAAACCGCATTCCCTGGGTCAGCTGGATGGAGTCGATGCCGTCGCCGTGCTACACCGGCGCCGGCGCGGGGGGCGGCCTGTACGTCGTCAAGCACTCGTTCGGCGGCTTCTTCAAGGACGAGTACACCGGTGCGTGCCACATGCTGCCGTACCCCGGGGTGTCGTCGGCCCTGAGCACGCTCGACGGTGCACGGGCTCCGGATTTCGTGTGGATCACCCCGAACGTGAACAACGACATGCACGACGGCAGCGTGCAGCAGGGTGACGCCTGGCTGAGAGCGAACCTCGCCCCGATCCTCGCCTCGAGCTGGTTCACGAACTTCAACAGCACGGTCATCGTCACGATGGATGAGAACGATGCGCAATCGAGCCCCGCGGGCGGCAAGGTCCCGCTGGTGATCGTCTCCTCACTCGCGACCCACCGGGGCGCCATTGCGACCAGCGGCAACGAATACGGGCTGCTGCGGTCCATCGAGGAGGTCTATCGGCTCCCCCTACTCGGCGCCGCCGCCAATCCGGCCAACGGCGACCTGCGCTCCTGGTTCGGCTGATCCACTCCGCGATCCGATCGGCTCCTTCTGAGGGGCGGCTCCGTCAGAGGCCCAAGTCCGAGACGGTGACGCCCAGCGCCTTTGCAAGCCGACGCCTGAAAAAGAGGCGGGGGGTGGTGTCACCGGCCTCCCAGGCTTTCACCGAACGCACCGATGCCCCCACCTTGCGAGCCAGGGCCGCCTGGGTCCACTCGCTCGGTCGGGCCGAATCGGCCTGCCGCTGCGAACGCAGTTCCAGGATCCTGTTCTGGCCCGATCTCGACGAGGGGTTGCGGTTCTGCACCATCGTGCCTGATACTGCCCGCACTGTTTGCGACCGCCTTTCAGTGGAACAACCTCGATGCCGATCGGTTTCAAGAGCGCGACGGGTGAGCCCGCGATGAGCTCGCCGCTCCGAAGCGTGCCAGTCAGCCGGCTCGGCGTCCGTCGAACTCGGACCCGGTTGCGCCACTGATCGCGGCGCTCCGGCGCTCCATGGTCGCCCCCCCTTCGGGCGCTCCGGCGGTTTCGATCGGCGGGGCGCCTTTTCTTTCTCAATCGTCAACGTCTTGAAGCAGCGTTCCTCGACTGCATCCGCGACCTCGACGCTACCCTTGGCTGAATGACTGGGAGAGGTCACCGGTGCTGATCGTGTTCTTCGGCACCGGCAGATGCGGCTCGACCCCGATCGTCGAGGCGGTCAGCCGGCATCGCGACGTCGGGTTTGTCTCGAACCTCGACGACAAGTTGAGCCTGCTCAATCTCAAGGGCAGGTGGAACAACCGGTTGCACCGCCTGTCCCCACCGCGCGATCCCAGGCTGCGCCCGTTTCGTGATCGCCGGACGCTGATCGAACTCGGCCGCGTCCGGATCGCTCCGGCTGAGGCGTGGAGCATCCTCGACCGGCAGATCGCCCCGCTCATGTCGACACCATTTCGCGATCTCGGCGCGGAGGATTGCACGCCGTGGCTGAAGGCCCGGCTGCGCAACTTCTTCGACAGCCGGATGGCGGCCCAGCATCGCCACGTCTTCGTCCAGCACCTGACCGGGTGGCCGCGGGCGGGATTCATCCGAGCCGCTTTCCCGGAAACACGATTCGTCCACGTCATCCGTGACGGCCGCGCGGTTGCGAACTCCTGGCTGCAGATGGGCTGGTGGCGCGGGTACCAGGGTCCGGAGGCGTGGCACCTCGGCCCGCTTTCGCCGGAGGCCACAGCCGCATGGGAGGACTCGGGGCGTTCCTTCGTCGTCCTCGCCGGGCTTGGGTGGAAGCTGCTCATCGAGGCGTTCGAGCGAGCCCGTGCCGAGGTGCCTGCCGACCAGTGGATGCAGGTCCGGTACGAGGATGTGGTGGCCGATCCATCACGGCATCTCAGGGCGATCGTCGACTTTCTCGGGCTCCCGCGGAGCGAGGACTTCGAGCGCGAGCTGGACGCATACCCCTTCGAAGCCGGCCGCGTGGAGGGCTTTCGCCGAGACCTCGATGCCGCGAGCCTTGCGCTGCTCGAGCGCACCATCGGCTCGACCCTCCAGGCCTACGGGTACGCATTGGGTTCAGCCGGCGGAACCGCTCCGGCGGCGCAGGCAGCGCCGTCTCCGCCTGGGGCGCTGCGGGGAAGCAGCCGCGCTTAGGCGCTCACCTGCCGGCCCGACGATGCAACACCGACTCGTACACCGTTTCGGTCGCTTCGGTTGCGCTGTCCCAGTCGTAGTGTTCGGCCACGCGATCTCCCAGCAGCCGGGCGCCGGCGAAGGCGGCGTCGAGATCCTCCAGAGTTTCGGTCAACGCTGCCGCCAACGCGCTCTCGTCGCCACTCGGAAACGTGCGCCCACCCGGCCCGTCATCGCCGAGGATCTCGCGATGGGGCGGGATGTCGCTTGCCACCAGCGGTAGCCGGTACGACGCTGCCTCCAGCAGCGTGAGCGGCAGACCCTCGAGCCGCGAGGGGAGCACGAACAGGGCGGCATTGCTGTACAGCTCATGCAGCAGCTCACCCTGGACCGCTCCGGCCATGACGACCCGGCTGTCGCGCGCGGCAAGGGCCTCGAGTTGCTGCACATAGCGATCGGTGAAGCTGGATCCGCCGGCGATGACGAGGCGCGACGTCGTGTCGACCCGGCGGAACGCACGCAGCAGCAGGTCAGGTGCCTTCTCCGGCACCAGGCGCCCGAGAAAGAGGGCGTAGTCGCGACCGCGCAGCCCGAAGCGCTCACCGATCAGGCGGGGCGGTCGATGGACGGGGACCGCCACGCCGTTGGGGATGTAGTGAGCGGCGCGTCCGTAGCGACGAAGGTAGAAGTCCGCCAGGTTCTTCGAGACCGTGATGGTCGCGTGCGGGACGTGAGCGCTGATCCACCCCGCGCTCCGCAGCGCCATCCGCGCGCCGACCCCCCACTTGTCTCGATCGTAGTCGAGACCGTGCACCGTGAGCACGACCCCTCGCGACGTCAGGGCACGGGGGAGCGGCGTGAACACCGAAGGCCCGATCGCGTGGTAATGCAGGATGTCGGCGTGCCTCGGCCCGGGCAGCATCGCGACCGCGGTGGAAAGACCGCTGTGCACCAGCGCCTCCAGGTGCTTGGTCGGGGCGGTGGGGATGTATCGCACCCGCATGCCGCGGTACTCGCCGACGTGGTCGGTCACGTAGTTGGCTCGTGTGTACACGGTCACGTCGTGCCCTCGGGCGGCCAGTCGCGCGCCGATCTCCTCGACGTGATGCTCGATGCCGCCGATCGTCGCCGGCACGCCGCGCTGCCCGATGAAGGCGATGCTCGCCGGTCTCATGCCGAACGGCGTTCTTGCGCTCTGCCGGCCTCGGCGTACATCGCATCGATGCGTTCGAGGTGCCGCCGCGGTGAGAACTCCATCTCGATGCCTGCTCGTGCCCGGTCGCGCATGCCGAACCCCCGCTGCGGATCGGTCGCGTAGGGAAGGAGCGCCCTCCCCAGGGCATCCGGGTCGTTGGGGGGCACCAGGTCACCGGTTACCCCGGGCTCGATCAGCTCCGGCATGCCGCCGAGAGCACTTCCGACCACGGGAACTCCACGGGCGAGCGCTTCGAGCACGACCATAGGCTGGTTTTCGTACCAGCGCGACGGCACCGCGACCACGGAGGAGGTGAGCATCAGGCGCTCCACCTCTGCCTTGTCGACCAGGCCGTGGAAACGCACTCTGCCCGGTGCGACCGACTCCGCGAGGCTGCGCAGCGACCCCTCCTCGGGCCCCGTGCCTGCGATGTCGAGCATGACGCCATCCATGCGTCCGACTGCGCGGATCGCGACGTCGACGCCCTTCTCCGGGGACAGTCGCCCCGCGACCATGACTCCGCCACCCGGCGCGGATTTCAGCTGCAGGCCGGCGGTCTCGATGAAATGCGGCACATGGCGCAGACGTTTGGGGAAGACGCCGGCTGCTCGCATCCGGCCTTCCAGGAACTGGCTGGGGCAGATGAAGATGCCGACCGGCGCGTATGCCCGGGTCACCGTGTGGAGGAACAGCTCGCCTGCCATCACCGCGCTCGATGCCAGCGAGCCATCCTTGCACCGGCGGACGACCGCCTGGTGGAAGTGACCGCCCAGGCATGCCTGGCAGAGGTTGCCGTGGTCGAGGAAGCGGTACGTCGGGCACGCGAGCTTGTAGTCGTGCAACGTCATCACGACCGGAGTGCTCCTGCGCGCGACCGGGCGGAGCACCGATGGTGAAAGCTGGTGATAGATGTTGTGCATGTGCACCACGTCCGGCCGGAAGTCGGCCATCACGGCTTCCATGCCCCGGCTGGCCGACGTCGAGTACAGCATCCGCGCGACGCCGCGAACACGCTCGCTCAGCCGGGCCGGAGGAGGCTCGAATTCGATGTCGTCCGGGTAGTGCGCGGCGTAGTCGAGATGCGTGTTGAGCGGATGCGCCATGCCGAAGAACGACACCGTGTGCCCGGCCGCAATCTGAAGATCGGCCAGGTCCTCCATGTACGCTTCGGCGCCACCGCGACGGTAGAGGAACTTGTTGACGTGGAGTATCCGCACTAGCGGCCTGCCTGCCTGTTCTGTGGGGTGGTTCGGGACAATCGGCCCGCTACACACCAACCAGGGCGGGGGCGGGCTCCTCGACCGGAGGCGGCAGGCCGAGCAGCTCGGCGTTCTCGCGGTATCGGGTCACGGCGTACGCGGCCGCCGCAAACGCGACGTAGTACCAGAGGACGACCACCTGGGTGATCACATTGGACACCAGGCTGATCAGCATGAAGGCGATGACGCACGAAGCGAAGCCCACAGCGATTGATCGTTCATAGCTCCACATTCGCCGTCGCGTGAACTTCATCGCCTGTCGAGCCACGATCACCATGCTGACGAGCAGGGCAAGATATGCGATGGTCCCCACGATTCCGGTCTCCACGTAGGCGCGAAGGAAGTCGTTGTGGGGCTCCTTCTGCTGACTGGTCGCCAGCGAGCTCATGTTCAGCCCGATACCGGTGATGGGATCCTTGTTCGCAAGCGGAAGGACCTGGTTCCAGTAATCGAACCGCCACGCGAGCGAATTGGATGCGTAGCCGGTCGCGCTCGTCGAGCTGCCGAGGTCGGCAAAACGCTGCAGGATCGTCGGGACAGCGACCAGCGAGATCATCACGGCGACCAGCATCACTCCGAGCATGAGCCGGCGCCGGCCCATGATCGCGACGGCGAACACGCCGACCACGGCCGCGATCCATGCACTCCGGGTGAACGTGAAGTAGAGACAGATCGCGCAGCCCACCAGCAGTATCGACATGCCGATCTTCTTCTTCTGGGTGAGGTGCGGGAGCAGCGCGACGCCCATGATGATGAGCATGGTCAGATAGATCGCGAACGGGTTCGGCTGCGCGAACGTGCCCTCGAAACGGGAGAAACCACCGCTCGTGAACTGGGAGTGATGGGTGACCACGTTGAAGAGCGTGTAGCCGACGGGAAGCAGCGCCGAGACGTAGATGGACGCAATCAGCCGCTTGATCATCTCGCGATCAATGAGCATCACCTCGAGCACGGCAAGCATGGTCACCACCGCGGTGACGCGCAGAGCTTCGAGCAGGCTCACGGTCACGCTCGCCGAGTCGATGACGCTGAGAAAGCCGGCCAGTGCGAAGAGGATCAGGCACACCCGGTGGATCGACATCGGCGGCGACTTCCGGCCCGCGCGCATGCGCGTGAGCATCCAGAAGAAGGCGGCGAGAATGAACAGGATTGCCAGGGCTCCGGTCGGATCGAGGCCGGCGGCCGAGGAGGTCGCGGCGTTGACGCCGGCGGCGCCGCCGTTGCCGGCCCCGGTCTTGGTGATGTCCAGGCTGGCGCGAATCGCGATCGTCGTGAACACGAAGTTCTCGAAGTTGACGACACCGAGCGCGAACAGGCCCAGTCCGGCAAACGCGCTGATCGGAACGATGAGCAGAAGCTTGTTGCCGCCGAGCGCCGCCTCGACGCTGGTCTCGACCGCCAGGACCAGGATGACGATCGCCGCCAGCAGGAAACCGGCCTTGGTGCGCCGCGTCATCGGCTCGAGATCCCTGGGCCGGCGCACGCTGACCGTCGACATCAAGTGGTTCCCCTCGTTCTGAGACAACTCGCACCGCACGTCATGCGGGGAGCCTCCTTCCATTGCGCTGCACCGGCCTTCCCCAATTGATCCCCTCGGCCGCCGGTCGCCTCTCTAGTGTACGGGCACCCGTCGCTCATGGCAAGTTTGCGGTTATTGCGATGCTCTCGATGTCGGTGGCGGAATCGACGTCCACACCATCTTCGACCGGCGGAACAACATCGGGCGACACGGGTGGCAGCAGGGGTTCAGCAGTGCCGCCACCTCCCTGCCCCGAGGGGCGAGGACGCCGCAGCGCACGGCCCCAGCCGGCGATCTCGTGTCCGGTGAGCAGGTACATCACGGCGGCGAGCACTGCCAGGCCCGCGAGACCGGCGAGAGGCGTCCGGATCAGCAGCTGCGTCCGGTCGAACGATCCATCGAGACCAAGCGCGATGGACGCCCCGATCATGGTTGCTCCGCTGAGCACCGACGCGACCGCGAGCTTCGCCGTGAACGGGACAAGTCCTCGGTAAGGTATGCCGTCGCAACGCGAGAGCCGGTACCACGCGTGCCCGACGTTGACGAACTGTGACAGGGAGTACGCAAGGGCCACACCGATGATCGCCTGCCGGGTGCCGAATCCGAATGGGAGCATCAGCAGCGGCAGCAGGACCAGGTTGGCCACGACACCGTAGATGGTGTTGCGCAGCGGCATGCGCGTGTCGAGCCGGGCGAAGAAAGGCGCGAGCAGTGCTCGCTGCACCGCGGACCCGACGAGACTGATCGAGTAGACGGCGAGGACGGTGCCCAGCAGGACGGCCATGTCGGGAGTGAATTTGCCCCGATCAAAGACGGCCACGACGGCCGGCTTGGCGAGGACCGCCATGAACGCCGTCAGGGGCAGGCTGATGGCCAGCATGATGCGCAGGCCGAGCCCGGCGAGACGGCGCACCTCATGCTGATCGCCGCGATTGTGCGCGTCGGTGAGCCGCGGGATCAGCGCGACGCTGACCGAGCGGAAGAAGACGGTGCCGCCAACCGCCGACACCAGCAGATAGCCGTAGTTGAGGATGGTGATCGACCCGGTCGGCAGGGCCGACACCAACACCTGCTCGCCGAGGCGGGCAAACGGGTTGAGGCCGGCGGCGCCCAGGGGACGGACGCACAGCTTTGCGACGCCGCGCAGGTGCTCGTCGCGAACGTCGAGCGCCGGCCGGAATCTCAGACCCTGACGCGCGGCCATCAGCGCCATGAAGGCGGCCTGCGCGACCGCCCCGGCGAGAAATGCGAAGGCGACCAGGAGGATGTTGCCCTGCAGTCCGGCGAAGAGAAGCGGGGCAGCGATGATCAACACGGCGGCCAGGCCGTTGAGCACCACGGTCATCAGCGCCGGCGCAACAAAGGCGTATCGGGCGTTCAAGTACGCGCGGAGCACCTCCGCAACCGCCACCAACGGGACCATCGCGAAGACGATCGGAACCATCGAGGCAGCACCATTGATCTCGTCGAATCCGTGAGGCGCTCGCTGGGGCAGACCTGGTGCGGTGAGATGCACAAGCGGTGTTGCGACCAGCCAGGACACGAGCACCAGGGCGGCGCCGCCCAGGACGACGGCGCAGAGGACCATCGAGATGAGATGGTCGGTGGGGCGCTCCCCGCGGCGGGTGGCCGACGTCCGGAAGGCCGGGACGAGCGCCTGGTTGGCGGCGACCATCACCACCGCGATGAGCCCAAGCGGTATCCGCGACGCGACGAAAAACGCGTCGGTCTTGGCGCCCGCACCGAAGCGAATCGCGATGGTGATATCCAGCGCCAACCCCGCAATCACGCCCGCGGCTGCGGCGATTCCGGTCAGCCCCGACTGGCGCACCACGTTGCGGCTCGACTGGCGCTCCGAGCCGGGAACGCTCTCTTGTTCGTTCACCGCGCCGGCTAGGCGGCCCGGCCCCCGGCCTGGAGACGCAAGGTCTCATCGAGTCGGTCCTGAAGCTCATCGCACAGCGCCCGAGCCCGAGGATCGATCTCGAGGTGCCGCTGCCCACTTGGAGCGCGCGGCGCGATGTGCTCGATGAGGTCCTGTCGAAAGGGGAAGCCGAGGAACCTGCAGATCGACTGCATCGCGCTTGCCGGCGACGCGAGCAGATCCTGATAGGAGGAGAGCAGGACGTCGTCGCGGCGATCGAGACCCAGCTCAAAGTAGAGACCGTTGCGCGCCCACCAGAACAGCGAGGCAGCCGTCTCCGGGGTCATCGTCCCGTAGTCGAAGCTGCGCAGCTGGTCGAGTGTCGAGTTCGGAGAGCCCCTGCGCCTGCCACATCCCCGCCTGCCTGCCTCCGGCGATGTCAGCGAGTACGAGCAGGTTGTTGCGGCCGAACTTCGACACTGCGGAGCGAGCCCGGCCGTCGACATCGCGGTAAGCCCAGATCGCGCGACCCCGACCCGGGGCTGCGATCGAGTCGAGGAGGTGAGTGACCCGATGAGAATCGATCAGCGGCTTGAAGAGCACGAACTGATGCCTGCTCGCCGTCACGATTCGGCGTATCGCCTCGTCGTCCCGGAGCACGTATCGATCGAACGCGGCACGGTCGTTCTCGTTGTGGATCTCGAACTCCGGAGCGGTGTCGAAGCCGCGGGCCAGCATGTTGGTTCCCGATCGCTGCAGGCCGACCAGGTACACCGGGGTGGCGGACCCGGGGAGCTGCGGATGCGACCTCCGCCACCGCCACTTCGCCGACGCCACCTGCATCCGCGTCAAGGGGTTGAGCTGATCCTCCTCCACGATGCGGGCGAGGCCCTCGGTCCGGATCCAGCGCACGTGCCGGCGCACTCGGCGCGCGGTGCGTGCCGCCGTGCCCTCTCCGCGGGGAGCTCGATCAAAGATGGTCTCGCTCGCCGGAGCCCTGGTGATCTGCGAACGCAGCGTGTACCCGTAATGCAGCAGCAGGGGCAGGGTCAGAGCCCCGACCAGGCGCTGATCGCGCCGCGCCATGGCGGTTCGCCAGCGGTCGTCCTGGCGGAGATGAATCGAGCCGTGTCGAAGGCGGTCCGGATTCCCGGCAACACTGTGGTTGAGGGTGGTGACCGCCTCGCCGCCGGCGACGAACGGCAGGCTGGCGTCCTCCATGCCGACCATGGAGAGGATCCTGCGGAGCGAGGTCTCCGGGTGCGCGATGAAGTCCTCGTAGCGGACCCTCACGTAGCGATCGGGCGGCCCACCGAAGAGAAGTCCGCCCGCCAGGTTCCAGAGATCCCACAGGACCGCGCTTTTGGCCGGTCCGATCTGCTCCATGTGGGAACGGGACGCTCCATCGGTGAGCGGTTTACGGCTCGACCAGGAGTGGGCCGCACCCCGGGGATCCCTGATCAGGTGGACGACGTGAAGGTCGATGCCCGGGGTGGCCGCCAGCACGTTGGCATAAGCCGGAAGCTTCGACGAATCGATGATGACCCAACTCCCGGTCACGTGGGCCATCGCCGCGTAGACATCACCGAGCGCGGCTCGGTCGCGGGCGCCCGAGAGGGATCGCGCCGGGTCCAGTTCGGGGCGCACGCTGCCGACCAGAATGGCCGGAAGGTTGCGGATCCTTCCGGTGCGCGCCAGCAATGAGAGGACGCCCTCGATGCGGTCGGGATCATCGAGATGACCCGATTCGGCGAGCACACGGTTCCAGATCGGGCACTCGCGCACCGGCACGCCGCAGCCGCAGAGACGGCGCTCGGCAAGACCGCGCTGCCACAGGTAGCGGACTTCCCCGGCCGCGAAGCAACCTTCGACCTCGCCAAGCAGGCTGGCGAGGAGCGTGCTACCGCTCCGGCCAGTCCCGGCGATGTAGATGACTGAGGTGGACATGGTTTAGCGCGTCCCGCCGCCGCCAGCGTATGGCGGCATCACGCTAGCGGCGCGGAAGGGCCTGCTGAGGATCGGCCTCAGGATCGACCACAGCATCGGAATCGGTATGAGCGTTCCCGTTCGCTTGGGCTTTCCCGTTGGTGTGCCCGTTTCCGTTGGGATGGCCGTTGCCGTTGCCATTGCCGTTGCCGTTGCCGTTGCCGTTCGCGTGGCCATTGCCGTTTCCATACGAGGTCGTGGACGGAACCACGGCCGCCGCAGCCGAGGGGCGGGCAAAGGTCGCCACGGGGCTAGGGCTGGGGCGCCATGGGTCACGAGGGGCCACGGGAGCCGCCGCGGCCGCCGCCGCCACTTGTCCCGCAGCTGCGGGTGCGGCAGCGGTCGCCGGTGTTGGGACGACGCCGGTGCCCCGCTCGGGATCCCAGGCGAAGGCTCCCTGTGCAGGCTCGGGCTTGGCGGCGGCGCTCCGGCCGGATCGCATCAACTCGAGGACGAGAATGAGGCCCAGCATCATCAGAAGGCCGAGAGCGAACGCGATCCCGACGAACTTGATGGTGTTCGCAAGCTTCGACAGCCGACCGACGTTGTAGGCGTTGACCGTGCCAGTAGCGCTGTCGGTCTTGATGAGTGCGTTAGCATCGGCGAGCTGCTGGGTGGCGTGGTCGAGAGCGGTGATCGCCGCACCGCGGTTGCTGGATAGCACCTGGTACTGCTCCACCGCGATGCCGAGCGTCTGCACTCGCTTCGTGTAGAACGTTACGAGCGCCGCAGCGGCGGCTTCGTTCTTTACGTCGTTAACCGCCTTGGCTCGCTGGTAGTTCGCGACTTGGATGTTCAACTGCGTTTGCGCGTTGTTGTAGTCGGCAAGGGGCGACACGGTCGAGTTCACCGCGTCAAAGGTGACGATGGCCGCGTCCGCACTACTGAGTAGATCCCGTGCGATCTGGAGTGAGTTGTTCGCGTCCGCCAGCCGGGGCTGGGCGATCGCGTTCATCGCGTCCATGGTCGCCTCGCGCACTGCCGCCACGAGGTTGTCACCGTGCTTGCCCTGCAGAACTACATGGATGATGTTGCTCGAGGCAGTTATGGTGCTGGCGCTGAGCCCGGCTGCGAGCTCGCTGACAGGGATCTGGAACTTCTGGGATACCTCAGTGAGGACCGGCTGGGAGACAAGGACGTCCTTGAACCCGGCGACATACTGGCTAGCGGCGCTGGCGGAAGATCCGTTCGCGCTGATTGCAGGCACGACCACACTGGCGTCCGCCTCGTACATCGAAGGCTGCAACTCCATGAAGCCCCCGGTGAGCAGTGCCGCGGCGATTGGCACGGCGATGACCAGCCAGAGAATGCGCCGGATCGCCCGTAGATAGTCGCGAATCTCCATGACCTGTTCAGACCCCCTTCAAGACTTCAGACATCAACGCCGCGACCGCGGACACCACGGACAAGCATACCGGCACCGGCGATCAGAAGAACGACACCCAGGGTGAGCCATCCGCTGCCGGCGCCCGTCGCTGGCGTGGATGTGGTGATCCCCAGAACGTCACCAACGGGTGTGGGCGTACTCGTCGCACCTCCAACGCCACCGGTCGGGGTCGGCGTCGGTGATGGCGTCGGCGTCGTCGGTGAGGTGCAACCGAGGACGCGGATGAAGCCCGACGCGAGTGTGGCGCGATCCCTGCCAGGCTGGCCCTTCCAGGGGGCCCAAACATCCAGCTGGAAATAGCCACAGCTGTCGAAGGCATACGTCAACGAGATCGTCTGGCTTGCATTCGGAGCCCAAGTCTTGCTGAACGACTGCGTCCCGGGGATCAGGGCCTGCGTGGTCCCATCGGGGCCATTGAATGTGATCCCGGGTTGGCCAGGCTGACCGTCCGCGACGTTCGTGCCGTTGTACGTCAGGATGTGATGCGCTGAAAAGTTGAGCGCAACCGTGTGTGCCTGACCGGTGAGATTCTTCACGGCGACGTTGAAGTCGACCGTGACTGGTCCGCCGGATATGTCGTACGACGCCGGGCTGCTCATGAAGCCAGTCGGCGGAGCTGCGGACAGAATGCCCTCGAAATCGGGGTTCCCAGCCGCGATCACCGCCTGCGATGCCAACAGCGCTGCGCCGATCGTCACCGTTCCGGCGAGCCCGCACAGGCCACCCACGCGTTTTAACGTGACTCCCTTCCTACCCATGATCCTCCCCTTCCCTCCGTGATGCTCCTTCTCCGGGAGCCTCCTCAACCTCATGCCTGGACATTATTCATCAATGCGAAAGAAGAGCAAGCACGTCCGCCCTGGCCTCGCCCAGCTTCCCGAGCGGCGAGCGCAGCTGGACGAGCGCGTCATGAATCTGCTTGACCGTCGCTTTGTTGGCCGGATACCCGCTCACATTGAGGCTCATGACCGCCGCGATCGCCGAATCCGCAATCTGCCGAGCGCTCGCGATCGAGGCTGACAGATCGGCGAGCCTCAGGCTACCGCCGCCGGTGGCCGTGGATCGGAGCGTCTGGTACTCGCGCGACAGGTCGTTGAGCACACGGAGCACATCGCCGCCGGCGATCGCGAGGTGGGTCATGGGCGAGATCAGGCCGGCAACGCGGGTCGATGGCCCGATGCTTTTCACGTCGCTCTGGAGCTGGTAGGGAAGAGAATCCGACGCAATCTGCCCGGCGAGCCCCTGGAGCTGCGCATCGACGCCATAGAGCCTCGAGAGCAGCGTCGCCGAAAGGCTGCTCCCGGCGAACGTGATCCCGCTCAAATACGCGTCATTTCGGACATCCCCGATCAAAGAACTCACAATCGCTTCGCGCTTCGCGATCTCGTTTGCACCGGTCCTTTGCAGTGCGCTGAAGGCCTCGGCGCGGATCAAGGCGGTGCCGCTGGTCAGCGCGTTGATCTCGACAAGAACACTTGAAGACGCGGCGTCACTCTGTATCGTGCCCGCTGCGGCAAGCTCAGCCTGGACCGCCTGGTCGATGTTGGTGTCGATGGTGTTACCGGCCTGCGTGTATGCGGGGGGTGCGCTTGCCGGAATGCCGACCACGGCATTGCCGGCGGCGGCCGAGCAGCCGGCCAGGAGGAAGGTGACAGCGGTCGCGCCAGCGGTCAGTGACGTGAGCTTCGCCACAGTTCGTCCCATGTTCCCAACCACCCCCAACTTGTTCTCCCGGCGGGAGGCTTCGACGGCTGTGCGTCGCCCTTCCGAGGGATTGATCTGTCCGAACGCATCATGACTGAACTGGCCGTAATTTGTCAAAAAATTCGAGCTTGACCGCGCCACCCGGGGGAGTTTCGCAGGGCCATCGCTCCCGGCGACCGGCCGCCGCGCTTCGCGCGTCAGGCGAATCACGTCAACCCCCTGGATAGCATCATTTGACTAGCGCACCCCGCACCCGTACACTCAGGCGAAGGAACGGATCCGGGAGCGGTGGCGTGCACCCGAGTCGCCGTTGGCGGCATGCGTTGGCATCGACAAGGGGGAAACGGGTCGTGGAACTAGCTGAGGATGCACACCTAGGCTCACAACTGTCGCAGGATACTGCCTGGGCTCCGCCGGCGTCAGAGGTCGAACTGGTCGGGGAGGCGCAGGGCAGACGCCTGGGTGCCGCTTCATCGGTTCCCTCCAAATCGGCCCCGCGACAGAACAACTGGCCGCTGGTGATCGCCATCTCCACGTTCGCCGTGGATGTGGTGGCGGTGATCGCGGGCTACGACCTCGCGAAGGCGATTCTCGACGTCTTCTTCAAGTCGCAAGTACCGACGGTTCCGTTCTTTCGTGGGATCGTCTTCGCGACCATCGCGATCTGGCCGGTCGTTTTCGCCGTCTACGGCCTCTATGACCTGCGCCGGCCTACTCACGTTGCCGCGGAGCTTCGGAAACTCTTCAACGCGAGCGTTACGTCCGTCCTTCTGGTGGTGCTGATCACCTTTGAGACCAATGTCGATCCTCGACGCCAATTCATCCCCGTCCTCCTGGTCACGTGCCTTGTTACCGTCATCGCCGGGAGGATGTGCATCCGGCGGCTGACCCACGGCCTGAACAGCCACGCGATCACAAGCCAGGTCACCCTGATCGCCGGGACGAACGACGAGGCCCGAGCCCTGGCCCGGACCCTTCAGCGACGCCCGTGGATGGGCTACCGCGTCTGCGGGTTCGTCGAGGTGACGCGGTCGGGCCTCGACGTCATGGATGGGATCCCGGTGCTGGGCACCGTCGAGGACATCAGCGAGATCACCGAGGCGCACAAGGTTGGCGCCGTGATCATCGCGGGCAGCGCGGTCGGCGGCTCGACGCTTCAACTCATCGATTCGGCCATCTCCGCGGACGTGAGCGTTCGCGTGTCGCCGGGACTTCCCAACCTCGGGGCGGCCAGAGTCATCCTCGAGCCGCTCGACGGCATGGCGCTGTTCTCGCTTCGCCGGCACCGGTTCTCTCGCCGCCAGCGAGTTCCAGAAGCGATGCCTCGATCTGCTCGTGACCTCGATCGTGATCGTGGTGGGCGCCCCGTTGATGCTCGGGATCGCCGCGCTGGTTCGCCTGAGCAGCCCGGGGCCGATCCTGTTCCGTCAGCAGCGGGTCGGCGAGAAGGCGCGGGGCTTCACCATGCTCAAGTTCCGAACCATGGTCGTGAATGCCGACGCGCAGCGCGACGGCCTGGCGGCGCTGAACGAGGCGGACGGCTTGCTCTTCAAGATGCGCAACGATCCGCGGGTGACCAGGGTGGGACGAGTCCTGCGTCGCACCTCTCTGGACGAACTGCCGCAGCTCTTCAATGTTCTGCGCGGCGAGATGAGCCTCGTGGGCCCACGGCCGGCTCTGCCCGAGGAGACCTCACGCTATGCCGAGCTGCAGCGCGGCCGGCTGCGCGTGAAGCCGGGTGTGACCGGGCTCTGGCAGGTCAATGGACGCCACGACCTCGCCTTCGAGGACTATGTTCGCTACGACCTCTTCTATGTCGAGAACTGGTCGCTCACCATGGATCTGTACATCCTCGCCAAGACGATCCCTGCGCTGCTGACAGCTCGCGGCTCGTACTGATTTCTGGTTCCAGCAGGGGAATCGGACCGATCGCGAGGCCTCGGCTCGACGTCGGGCTCACGCGTACCCGCGCCTGCAGAGCTCCTCGGCCTGGACCTGCTCGATGCGCGTTATCACGTCGGGGAGCAGCTCGCGCCGCCATTCGTGGTTCCGATTTCGGAAGTCAATGGTCGCGATCTCCCGGCGCCATCGTGCGTCGCTTCGTAGGCCGGCGAAGTCGGCCAGGCGGAACATCGTCTCCTCCGGCTCGGCGACGAACTCCTCATAGGTGAGGCGGAACACCCGCCCGGGCTCGAGGTCGCCCAGACCGGAGTCGATCGCGCGGACCTCCTCCACCCAGTTTCTCGCGCACAGCTCCCACGGGTCACGGCCGTTGTCGCGCCACGCTTTCGGCGTGCCGCCGTACCACCACACCACACTGTTCTCCCACCAGTCGACGCGCGACAGCGAAACGGCCACGGCGCGGCCGTCACGGGTGATGTCCACGAAGCGCGCGTCGGGAAACGCCTTTGCAAGCAGGGAGATGCGCCGGACGTTCGCGATCCGCTTGTTGATGAAATGGGTCCCGCCACCCCATCGGATGGTGGCGGCCACCGCGCTCCGCAAGTCCCGCTCCGCGTTAGGGCTGACCGTCTCTTCGGCGCTGTCCGGGATCCCACACGCCGCGTACACCGGCTCGCCTTCGATGGGCATCGGATACAGGCGGCGGCGAAGCGTGCGCGGTGCGCCGGCGTACACGTAGGCATTGGAATCGCCCGAGAACCAGAAACGGCGGCGGCGCGCGGGCGTCAGGCGCGCGAGGCGGTTGGTGATGCTGACCGCGGGATGTCGCGGCAGACGGCGCATGTAGTTGTTGAAATAGGCAGCATCAGGATGCAGGCACAGTCCTTTGTAGAGAAGGCTCGTGCCGGAGCGAGCTGCGCCGATCAGGAACGTCGGCGATTGCCTATCCGTGGTCACCGGTGGTCGATTCTGGCACAGCGATGCTCACGCATCATATGCGCGCGTACTTGGTTGAAATTTCGTTACGATGATGGATTGCCAGCGATGAGTTCCCGGCCGCCGACCCGCTTCGACTCCGAGGGTCTCGAAGAGGCCGCGAACCCGGACCCTCCGCCGGTGCTTGTCGCCAGGCGGGGCGGCGCGCTCAGGATTGCCGGATTCGTCCTGCTCTTTCTCGTCTTTTCGCTGCTCGGGTTCGCGGTCTTCCTGGGTATCACGATCGGAGTCACAGCACTTGTGACTTTGCTCCTGCCGAAGGCAGGCCTTCTCAACCTGATTGCCCCAGTCGTCGGCGTCGGCGTTGCCAGCCTGTGCTTCGGCGCCGCCTCGCGGATCCGCAAGGGGATGTTCAAGAACCGCTACGGGCTCTTCCGTCGCCCGCCGCGAGACCTGGGACGACGATCCGCCGGGCGCTAGTCGTTCCCACCAGGAGGCAGCGGCGCGGCCCGCAACGGGCCGCGCGCCGCCATCACCGGTTACCGCCGTCAGACGGGCAGTACGGTCCTCTTGAAGTTGGCGTTCGTCACAAACGCGAACGAGCAGTACATCGCCGCGATCGCGGTGAGGAGGCCGAGGATGCCGGAGATCTGGTTCCAGCCCGCGGACGGAGCGCTCTTCCCCCAGAACGCGATCGCCAGCGTGATGAAGGTGAGAGCCAGGAGCAGGAAAACCAGCGACACTCCACGAGATGCTCCACCCATCGACGCGACGAACATGTAGGCCGTGAAGATGCCCCATCCAAGCGCATACATGCCGAGGATGGGCGTCGGGTCCTGGGGCAGCTGATGCGCAAACGTCGTTTCGATCAGCACGAAGCTGATCCAGAACAACCCGTAACTCGTGAATGCGGTTGCCCCGAAGGTGTTACCGACTCTGAACTCCCACATGCCGGCCAGAATCTGCCCGACCCCACCGAACGCAATCGCCGTTGCCAGGACAACTGATATCGAGCCGGCGGTCGGTCCCGGGGCCGCGCTGATGAAGCCCGCGTTGATGACCGACAGCAGCAGCGTCGTCAGTCCAAATCCGATCGAGCCCCAGCGGCGCTGGGTTTGCGGCCGGTGCCACCGCCTGCGAAATCCCCGACGAGGTGGGCGAAGCTGCGGTTGCCATAGGTTTGTAGCCCTCCAATGAGTTCGGAGCGAGTCGCACTCCGGCGCGTGTTCGAAATCGAACTGTCCCCCATCGCGATGGATCTACTGTTCTTTGGCTTCCTCCTCCGTGGCGCGGCGCTGGAGATCCGCGACGATGCTCGAGTCTGCGAGCGTCGTGGTATCGCCGAGCTTGCGGTTCTCGGCGATGTCGCGAAGCAGGCGGCGCATGATCTTTCCGCTTCGAGTTTTGGGCAGATCTGGCGTGAACGCGATCCACTTCGGCTTTGCGATCGGGCCGATCAGCTTTGCGACGTGGTCGCGCAGCTCGGCGATCAGCTCGGTCGACTCCTCGTAGCCGGCGCGCAGCGTCACGAACGCCGAGATCGCCTGCCCGGTTTCGGGATCGCTCTTGGCCACCACCGCGGCTTCGGCCACCGCCGGGTGATCGACCAGAGCGGATTCCACCTCGGCGGTGGAGATGCGATGACCGGCGACGTTCATGACGTCGTCGACGCGACCCATGAACCAGAAGTAGCCGTCTTCGTCGATGCGGGCGCCGTCGCCGGCGAAGTACTGGGTGCCGAAGCGGTTCCAGTAGGTCTCGCGGTAGCGTTCGTCGTCGCCCCAGATGCCGCGCAGCATCCCCGGCCAGGGCTTGGTCAGGGTGACGAAGCCGCCTCCCCCGAGCGCCACCTGGTTCCCTGCCTCGTCGACCACCGCGGCGCCGATGCCCGGAAGCGGCTTGGTCGCCGAGCCCGGTTTGAGGGTGGTGACCCCGGGAAGCGGCGCGATCATGATGCCGCCCGTCTCGGTCTGCCACCAGGTGTCCACCACGGGGACGCGGTCGCCGCCGATGTGCTGCCGGTACCACATCCAGGCCTCGGGGTTGATCGGCTCCCCCACGGTGCCGAGCAGCCGAAGGCTCGACAGGTCGTGTGCCTGCGGGAACTCGGGTCCCCATTTCATGAACGTGCGGATCGCGGTCGGTGCGCAGTACAGGACCGTCACCCGGTACTTTTCGATGATCGACCACCAGCGGTCCTTGGCCGGGTAGTCGGGGGTGCCCTCGTACATCACCGAGGTCACGCCGTTGCCGAGCGGCCCGTAGACGATGTACGAGTGCCCGGTGACCCAGCCGACATCGGCGGCGCACCAGAACACCGTGTCCGGCTGGATGTCGAAGACCAGGTCATGCGTGAACATGGCGTAGAGCAGATAGCCCGCCGTGGTGTGCTTGATGCCCTTCGGCTTGGCGGTGGTGCCCGAGGTGTAGAGCGTGAAGAGCAGGTCCTCGGACTCCATGTGTTCCGGCTCGCAGGTGTCGGACTCGCCCTCGACGAGGTCGTGGTACCAGTGGTCACGGCCGTCGACCATCGGAACCTCGTTGCCGGTGCGGCGGACGACCACCACGTTTTTGACGGTCGGCGCACCCTCGCAGGCCTCGTCGACACTGCGCTTCAGGGGCACGAGGCCTCCACGCCGCAAGCCTTCATCGGCGGTGATGATCGCGACCGCCGCCGCGTCGTTCACGCGGTCGCGAACCGCCTCGGCGCTGAACCCGCCGAAGACCACGGAGTGAGCCGCTCCGATCCGTGCGCAGGCGAGCATCGCCATGGGCAGCTCGGGAATCATCGGCATGTAGATCGCGACGCGGTCCCCGCGCTTGATGCCGAGCTTCCGAAGCGCGTTGGCCAGCCGGCAGACGCCGGCGAGCAGCTCGGCGTAGGTGATGGTGCGCGTGTCGCCCTTCTCACCCTCGAAGTGGTAGGCGACCTTCTCGCCACGGCCCGCCTCGACGTGGCGATCAAGGCAGTTGTACGACACGTTCAGCTCGCCGCCGACGAACCACTTCGCGAATGGGAGATCCCACTCGAGGACGGTCTCGTACGGCTTGTACCAGCTGACGTACTTCTTCGCCTGCTCCGCCCAGAAGGCTTCGGTGTCGGCCGCGGCGGCCTCGAAGAGACTCTGGTCGGTGACCCTCGCTTTGGAGAGGAATTCGGCGCTCGGGGCGAACGTCCGGCGCTCGTCGAGCAAGGTGTCGATGGTCTTGGCCCGCTCGCTCATCGCGACCTCCTGGAGGGCGTTTGACGGAATTCGTTGCCGCGCATTAATTGCACTAGTGCGGCGGCTTAGGCAAGCACTTGCGGATTCTCGTCGCGTGCATGCGTTCGATCCGGTTCGCAACGCGCGTCCTGGTTGGCCGACCGACCTGCTCGGCCGATGCACGGATGCTCCACATTTAGCGCCTCGGGGCTCACAGCCAACTCTGAGCCTCCGCTCAGATCGCCATGAGCCGCCGAGGGCACCCTCAGGAGCATGGCTTCGCGCCCGTTTTTCGACGAGTCCCCGCCCGCATCGCCTCCGGCTCAGCCCCTGCAGCCACGCGGCCGCCGGGCGGGCGGCATCGCAGGTGCGGCACCGGTCCATTGGGTCACGCTCCTGGTGCGAGGCCGCCAGGAGGATGCGGCCTGGGTCCGACCCTCGCTGATCGGGCTGCTCGGCGTCTCGGCCGTCCTCTATCTCTGGGATCTCGGTGCGTCGGGATGGGCGAACGCCTTCTACTCGGCGGCGGTCCAGGCCGGGTCGACCAGCTGGAAGGCGTTCTTCTTCGGCTCCTTCGACGCCTCGAACTTCATCACGGTGGACAAGTCACCGGCATCGCTGTGGGTGATGGACCTCTCGGCGCGCATCTTCGGGGTCAACTCGTGGAGCATCCTCGTCCCCCAGGCGCTCGAGGGTGTGGCCACCGTCGGCTTCACGTATCTGATCGTCCGGCGATGGTTTCCCGCCGCCGCGGCTCTGATCGCGGGCGCGACCGTCGCGCTCACCCCGGTGGCAGCGCTCATGTTCCGCTTCGACAACCCGGATGCCCTGCTCGTCCTGCTGCTGACCATCGCCACCTACGCGGTGGTGCGCGCGATCGAGGCGGGCAAGACCAGGTGGCTCGTCATCGCAGCGACCCTCGTCGGCTTCGCGTTCCTGACCAAGATGCTGCAGGCATTCCTGGTCGTGCCCGCGTTCGGCCTCGTGTACCTTCTGGTCGCCCCGGTGTCGCTGCGACGGCGGATCATCCAGCTGGCCGTGGCGGCGGCGGTGATGGTCGCCGCATCGGGCTGGTGGGTCGCGATCGTGCAGCTCACGCCTGCCGCCGACCGTCCCTACATCGGCGGATCGCAGGACAACAGCCTCCTCAATCTGATCTTCGGCTACAACGGATTCGGTCGGCTGACCGGCAACGAGACAGGCAGCGTCGGAGGCATCGGTACCACCGGCTCGATGTGGGGTTCGACCGGCCTCGGCCGGCTGTTCAACGCGAGCTTCGGCGGCCAGGTCTCCTGGCTCTTCCGGCTGCGCTGATCCTGCTGGTGGGTGGGCTCGGCCTCACGCTGGCGACGCGCGCGGACCGATCGCACCCGCGCCGCTTTCCTGCTCTGGGGCGGTTCACTGGTGGTGACCGCGCTCGTCTTCAGCCTCGCGGCCGGGATCATCCATCCGTACTACACCGTTGCGCTGGCCCCGGCGATCGGCGCGCTGGTCGGCATGGGCAGCGTGCTCCTCTGGCGGCAGCGATCGCGAGACCTGGGCGCGTCTCGTGCTCGCCGCGGCCGTCGGCGTCACCAGCGTCTGGTCGGCGATCCTGCTCGAACGCAGCCCTGAGTTCGCCACCGGGCTCGCCGCTGCTGTCGCCACTCTCGGGATCGGCGCGGCGATCGCGATCGCCGGCCTGCCACTGCTCCATCGCGCGGCGGTGGCGGTTGTGGTCGCCCTCGGGCTCGCCGCCTCGTTCGCCGGACCGGCCGCCTACACGATCGACACCGTGCTCACGACGCATTCCGGCGCCATCCCGTCTGCGGGACCGGCGATCACTGCCGCGGCTTCCGGTGGCGGTCCCGGCGGCTTCCCGGGCGGATTCACCGGACGCGGCGGGCGCGGATTTCCCGGCGGCTTCGGCGGTGGCGGCTTCGGCGGCGGTGGCGGCTTCGGTCACCCCAGGCGGATTCGGCCGGAGCGGCGGGCATCCCCGGAGCGGGCTTCGGTGGAGGCGGCGGGTTCGTTTCTCAACGCGGGCACGCCCGGCGCCGCGCTGGTGACGCTGCTCGAAACCAACGCCGGTCACTACACCTGGGTTGGTGCCACGATCGACGCCAACTCGGCGGCAGGCTACCAGCTCGCCACCGGCGATCCGATCATGGCGATCGGCGGCTTCAACGGCACCGATCCCGCGCCCACCCTCGCTCAGTTCGAACAGTACGTCGCCCAGGGTCGCATCCACTACTTCCTCGGATCGGGCGGCAGATCGGCCGGTGGCAGCGACACCTCGAGTGCGATCGCCCAGTGGGTCGAGCAGCACTTCGCGGCGACGACGGTCGACGGCGTGGCCGTCTACGATCTCACGCAGCCCGCGGGCTGACCCGCTACCGGCTCGACCAGGCGGCGGCTGAGGTCGCGTCGAGGTCGACCCTGGCGTCGGTGACCCGGCGGGTCGCGCCCGGGTGAGCGCCGGCCGCGTTGGCGATGTACCAGAGCCCGAAGTTCCCGTCCGGGGCCGACGGCATTCATATAGAGAAGGTTGTCGCCGGTCGGGGACCACGATGGGGAGTTGCAGAGGCAGTTCGCGGCCAGCACGCGCGCCGGACCGAGCGAGCTGCCCTCGAGGGTCGCGACCTCGAGATCCGCGGCCTGTCCGGTGTGGGTGCACACCATCGCCACGGTGACGCCATCGGGCGCGACCGCGGGCGCGCCGCAGTCCTGCTGCGGAGTGGTGAGCGATCGCATCGGGCTTCTCGGGGTCGTCTGCAGACCGAGCACGGTCACCACGGTTCCCTTGCCGGTGTTCGCGTAGCTCGAGTAGAGCAGGCTGCCGTCCGGCAGTGGCACCGGTGCGATGTCTCCGCCCGTGTACAGGTCGGGCACCGACCAGCGCGTACCACCGCTCACCCCGGTGTCACCGATGCTGAACGCCGCGCCGAGCGGCGCCGACCAGAGCGAGAAGTCCACCTCGTAGCTCTGGTTGGGCGCCGGTTTGGGCGCGTCGGTCGCGAAGTACACGCTCGGCGCCGTCCGGGCTGACCGTTGGCCAGAGAATCCAGTGATCCAGCGAGAGCGTCGAGTTGGTCGTCGACTGGTTGTCCGATGTCAGCCGGCTCAGGACGCGTCCCGACGCGGCCACGTGGTACAGGTCCGAGTACGCATCGAATCGGCGGACGACCAGCAGCGAACCGTCGGCGAGGACGCGGGGCTGCGTCCAGGCGCCACCCGCGGGGAGCGCCAGGCGGCGCACGCTCGATCCGGAGATCGCATAGATCGAGCCCTCCTGGCTGACGTAGATCGTGCCCGGGAGGCGAACCTGCGGGCTGGTCGTGCTGATCAGCGCCGCAACGGTCGCGCGGGTTTGCAGCGACCGCGAGCGTGCGATTCGCCGCCAGTCCGCTGGCGATCATCAACGCGATGAGGATGGCGGTGCGCCTCATCTCACGACGCCGCCGGGAAATAAGTCGCGACCTCGGGACGTATCAATGACCAGTTGGGCATCAGCGCATCCTGCCCACCCACGCGCACGCTGCTGGTGTACGGAGGCAGCAGCACCACCTGCGTGATCGACGCCAACGGCACCGAGCCCGCGATCGGAAGCAGCCCGCTCACCTGGCCGATGCCCATGTCGGTCTGGAAGTTCGACCCGAGCGAGGTCGCCAGGCTCGGGACGTCCGCGAGCGAGAGGTGCTTGGTCTTGGACGCGCAGGGCGATGAGGATCTGCTGCTGACGCTGCGACCGCGCGAAGTCGCCGTACGCATCGTCGTGGCGTGCGCGCACGTACTCGAGCGCGAGCGACCCGCTCATGTGCTGCGCGCCCGGGAGCACGAGGATGCGTTGATAGTCGAACGGATTACCGCCGGAGAGGTCAGCCGGGTAGTAATCGTCCATCACCGGGTTGTTGGCGACGACGTTGATCCCGCCGAGCTCGTTCAGCACCGACACCAGACCCTGGAGCCCGATCCACGCGTAGTAGTCGACGTGGACCCTCAGGTCGCGCTCCACGGTCTGGATGGCGCACTGCGCACCCCCGTGAAGGAATGCCTGGTCGATCTTGCCGCTGCTCCCGGTGCAGAGGCGTACCCACAGATCGCGCGGGATCGACAGCATGGTCACGTGCCTGGTCGCCGGGTCGACCCGGGTGAGAATCATCGACTGGGTCAGGTAGTCGCCCTTGAAACTTCGAATCGCTGTCGGAGCCGAGGAGGAGGAGCGTGAACGGCGACTTCGACGAGAGGTTCTCGCTCGCCGCAACCGGCTTGAGCTGCGCGGCGCCGCCGAGTGACGTGTTGACCTGGCCGGTGTCGCGGAGCGCGACCTGGATCGCGGGCAGGAAGTAGAGCACCACACCGGCGACGATCGAGAAGATGAAACCGGCCGCGACAAGGGACCTGCCGGCAATCCGCCTGCCGACCCGACCTCGCAGGGACGCGCGCCGCCGGCGCACCGCGCGGCGGCCTGAAAGGTCGTACGAACGAGACAACCTCGAACCTCAGGTGAGACGTGGAGTGGAACGGCGAGTTCAAGGACGGGCTGCGACGGCGTCCGCCGCGGCCGTCAGATGGTACCCCGAGGGCGGGGCTCGCGCCTGTACGCTCTCCGCGGAGATGAGCAAGGCACGCCTGGAGGCCTTCAGCGACGGCATCATGGCCGTGGCGATCACGCTCCTCGCGCTCGACCTCACCGTTCCCGAACCGGGCAACGTCGCGCTGCTGACGCAGCTCGGCGATCACTGGCCGCAATTCGCCGCCTATGCGGTGAGCTTCTTCACCATCGGGATCATCTGGGTGAACCACCACGCGCGGGTGAACCTCATCGTCGTGGTCGACAGGACGCTCCTGTTTCTCAACCTCGTGCTGCTGATGTTCGTGGTCCTCATCCCCTTCGCGACCGCGACGATGGCCACGTACCTCACCAGCGGCAGCGAGGACTCGCACATCGCCATGGCGGTCTACGCGGTCGTCCTCGAGGGTATGGCGCTGAGCTTCAGCGCCATGTTCGAGTGGTCGCTCGGCGAAGGTCGTACCCACGTCAGCGTGCCGATCGATCAGCGCCGCGCCGCGCGAGTCCGCACGTCGATCGGAACCCTGGTGTACGCGATCGTGTTCGCCGTCGCGTTCATCAGCGCGCCGTTGTCACTCGCGCTC
This sequence comes from Candidatus Dormiibacterota bacterium, assembly GCA_963799005.1. Lineage (GTDB taxonomy): Bacteria > Chloroflexota > Dormibacteria > Aeolococcales > Aeolococcaceae > Palsa-851. Next base: position 487,177 of record CAWCVK010000001.1, read on the forward strand.
GCCGGCCTCACCGCGATCTACTACATCTTCGCGCCGGTGCCGCGTGCCGCTGCGGCCGGCAGGTTGGAGGAGCGGACATCAGGCCCGTCGTAACCCCGAAGCCTGAGGTCTCAGCGATGTCACAGATCCGGCTCAGGTCACACTGAGGATCGAGCGTCATGCTGCGGGAGTGTCACCAAACTGAAAACCTCGGAGCCGGATGATGACCAACGAGATGCAGGACTTCCTTCCACCCGATCCGCCGCCGCCCCCGCCCCCCGCTGAGCCGGCCGGCACCGCCTACGGTCCCTGGTCGTCGTACCCGCAGTGGGGTCCGCCGAGCTGGCCGCCGGCGCCGCAGCCCTCCCGGGGCGGCTCCGGGTTTCGTCGCACGGCCCTCGCGGTCTTCGCGATCGCCTGCGTCGGCGCGGGGGGCGGCACCGCATGGGCGCTGACCACCACATCCGCCTCCGCCCCCTCGACGACGTCGCCGTCGGGAGGGTCGACCGGCACCGGCGGGGCGAGCAACAACGGCGGCGGGCCTGCGTCGAGCGGCGGCGCGCTCTCGGACGCAACCGTCGCCAAGCTCGACTCGGCGATCGTGGACATCACCGCTGACACGGCATCCCCCGGAGGCCAGGTGGCGGGAACCGGGATGATCATCACCTCGAACGGTGAGGTCCTCACCAACAACCACGTGATCGACGACACCATCAATATCCGCGCGCAGATCGACGGGACGGGCCCGCTGTACCAGGTGAAGGTGATCGGCTACGACCTCAATGACGATGTCGCGCTCGTCCAGCTGGTCGGGGCCTCGAACCTCCCCACCGTTCCCATCGGCAATTCGTCGACAGCTCTCGACCGGCGATGCGATCACCGTGCTCGGCAACGCACTGGGCAAGGGCGGAACGCCGGCGGTGTCCACGGGCACGGTCGGACAGACCAGCACCACGATCACCGCCAGCGACACCAGCGGCAACAACGAGACCCTCACCGGCATGATCCAGGTCAACGCCTCGATCGAACCCGGAGATTCCGGGGGCCCTGAGGTCAACGCTGCGGGTCAGGTCATCGGCATCACGACCGCGGGTCAGACATCGGGCAATCCCAACGTGCAGGCCGCCTCCACAACCGGGTACGCGATCCCGATCAACAAGGCGATGCAGATCGTTTCGGAGATCCGCGCAGGCAGCGGCCACAACATCCACATCGGCCTGGCGGCGCTGCTCGGCGTGGCGGTCGCAGACAGGCAGCCCGTGCCTGCGCCCGACGGCAGCGGGACGGACTGCAGCGCCTCACGGGCCCCGACCGGCGCGTGGGTGAGCGGGGTCACGGGAAACCCGGCAGCGAGCGCGGGGGTGACCGCCTGCGTGCGCATCACCAGCATCGGCGGCATCGCCATCACGAATACGTCGACCCTCCACACCGCGATGGCGAGCTTCAGCGTCGGCCAGACGGTGACCCTCACCTGGGTGGACGCCTCGGCTGCGACCCACAGCGCCCTGGTCACGCTCGGGCAGGCAACCTTCCCCGACTGAGCCGGGTCCTCCGGCGCCGCCGGATATGCGATCGGGGGCGCCCCGATCGCACCCGGGCGTAACACCTGCGATTCCGGCGCGTCATGACGCGTTTGAAGCGTGAGCGATATAACTCATGCAGCCCCTGAGGGGGGCCGGCCCCGAGCCGGCGCAAGGCTCGCGCGGGAGATCGCGATGCACAGGACACACCACCTGTGGTGACCGCCAAGCAGCTCGCGAATGATGCCAGGGTCGACCCGGAGAACCGGCCCGCGGCGAGTGGTGGCAGGGTCGCGCCCGTCTGGATCCTGAACGCCGGCATGAGCCTGCTGGCGGCCGCTGTCTACGTGGTGGCGATTGCGCCCCTGGGCCACGCAGGCGGAGCGGCGATCCTTCCGATCGCCCTGCTCGTGGCGGCGTTCGCCGCCGGCGAGTGGTGGCGGGTGTACATCCACTTCCGTCAGGAGGCCCAGTCGTTCTCACTGAGTGAGATCCCCCTGGTGGTCGGCTTGTTCATCCTCGCGGGCAATCCAGGGCCGCTGGTGCTCGCGCGCGTGCTCGGCGCCGCGGTCGCGCTGGGTGTGCTCCGCCGCCAGGAGCCGATGAAGCTGATCTTCAACCTGGCGAGCTTCGCGCTGGAGACCGAGACGGTGACGGTGCTCGTCCATCCCCACATCTCCAGGGCCGGCGCAGCGACCAACCCGGGCACGTGGCTGTGGGTGCTGCTCGCGATGTCGGTGGTGTCGCTGCTCGGATTCGGGTTGACAGCCGTCGCCATCTCGCTCGCCGCGGGCTCGCAGTCGCACCGTCAATGGGTCCAGCCGATCGTCATCGTGCTGATCGGCGGATTCGCCAACTCCAGCCTCGCTCTCGTCGTCGTCGCGCTGTACGGCAGCGACCGTCCGGTGCTCGTCCTGCTCCTTACCCCGCTGGCGGCGATCGGCGCCTCATATGTCCTGTACACGCGCGAGCACGAGAAGAATCAGCGCCTCGAGAACCTCTACGAGTTCAGCGACATGCTGCAGCGCGCGAGCTCCGACGGCGCGGCAATTCCTCAGTTGCTCGACCATCTGTGCAAGGTCTTTCGAGCGGAGATCGCCTCGGTGTCACTGCTCCCGGTCGCGACCGGCACCACGTCGTGGCGAACCATCAGCACATCGCGCGGCACCCTCGACAACATCGACACCGCCCCCAAGGTCGAGCACCTGGAGCGGCTGTTGCCACTTCTCGACGAGACCAAGCCCGCGTCAGTTGATGCGAGCACACAGGTCGCTCAGCGAGGCTTGATCGTCACGCCGTCAACGTCGAACCACGAGCTTCGTGAGTGGCTGGGCGAGCACGGATACAGAGACGCGATGGCGACGCTCCTTCAGGCCGACGGAATGCTCCTCGGAACCCTGATCGTCGCCAACCGGCTGAGCGATGGGAGCACGTTCGACACCGACGATCTCCATCACTTCGATGCCTACGCTGCGCACGTCACGGTTGCCGTCGAGAACACGCGCCTCGGCCACCGCCTTCGCCGGCAGGCATTTCACGACACGCTCACCGGCCTCGCCAACCGCGCGCTGTTCATGGATCGCCTCGAGCACGCACTCACGCGCCGCGAGCGCCACGACGAGTCCTTGGGAGTGCTCTTCCTCGACCTCGACGACTTCAAGGAGATCAACGACAGCCTCGGGCACATGGCCGGCGACGAGCTGCTCACCAGGGTGGCGGACCGCCTGAAGTTGGTGCTCCGCGCGTCCGACACGCCGGCTCGCTTCGGCGGCGACGAGTTCGCGATCCTCGTCGAGGAGACGGCCGACCCCGAGGACATCATGCGGGTCGCCGAGCGCGTGATGTCCATGTTCACGCCGCGCTTTGTTGTCGCCGGGCGCGAGGTCACGATCAGCGCCTCGGTGGGGGTCGCGGTCACCGCGTCTCGCGACATCAGCGCTGAGGAGCTGGTGGGTCGTGCGGACGTCGCGATGTCTCGCGGCAAGCTCAAGGGAAAGGACACATACGAGGTCTTCGAACCCGGCATGCAGGACGTGGTCGCGCGTCGTCTCGAGGTGCGCACCGACCTGGAGCGCGCCATCGATCGCCACGAGCTCGTGGTCCTCTACCAGCCGATCGTGGACATCACCAACAGCACCCCCGTCGGCGTCGAGGCGCTGGTCCGCTGGAGGCACCCGCGCTGGGGCATGGTGGTGCCCTCGGAGTTCATCGGCATCGCCGAGGAGACCGGCATGATCCGCGAGCTGGGTCTGCACGTGCTCGAGGAGGCGTGCACGCAGCTGCAGGCGTGGCTGGCCGAGATCGACGAGCCCGCCTTCACCGTGAGCGTGAACGTCTCGCGCCGGCAGTTGCGTGACCCCACATTCGTCAGCGAGGTGTCGCGCATCCTCACCAAGACCGGGCTCTCGCCGTCGCATCTCGCCCTCGAGATCACCGAGAGCTTCATGGTCGATGATCCCGAGAGCGCCCGAGCGCGCCTGCGTGAGTTGAAGGCGCTCGGGGTTCGCATCTCGATGGACGACTTCGGCACCGGGTACTCATCGCTGGCATCGCTTCAGGACCTGCCGCTCGACATCCTCAAGATCGACAAGCTGTTCATCGACCACGTCGCCGAGGATCCACGCCGGACGGCGTTCGCCCAGGCGATCATCCGGATGGGCAAGACGCTCGGGCTCGGATTGATCGCTGAGGGCGTCGAGACCGCAGCCCAGGCCGAGCGGCTGCAGAGCCTCGGCTGCAGGCTGGCGCAGGGCTTCTACTTCTCGCGGCCGGTGCCCGCCGACGAGATCCAGCGGCTGCTGCGCACCTCACACGCGATACGCGTCGCCGGAGGGCGGTGGGCCGACGCCGAACCACCGGATCGGCGCGCATGGCTCCGGGTGCTCGAGCAGAGCGCTTAGATCGCGTCGATGCGCGCGAGGATCTCGGGTGTGAGGCGGTCGATGACGTCGAGCGCGCCGAGATTTTCGCGGACCTGGTCCACGCGACTCGCGCCGGTGATCACCGTCGAGACGTGCGGATTGGACGCGCACCACGCAATCGAAAGCTGCGCGAGGCTGACCCCGAGCTCGCCGGCGATCACCCCGAGCTCGCGCACCCTGCCGGTTGGCGTCGGCGTCGGTGACATCCGCCTGCAGCCATCCATACCCGGGAAGCGCCGCGCGGCTGCCTGGCGGGATCCCGTCCTTGTACTTGCCGGTGAGCAGCCCCGAGGCCAGCGGGCTCCAGGTGGTCAGCCCGAGTCCGATGCGGTCGTAGAGCGGAGCGAACTCCTTCTCGACCTTGTCACGCTCGAACAGGTTGTACTGCGGCTGCTCCATGACCGGCTTGTGGAGGTGGTGGCGGTCCGCGATGTCCCAGGCTTCGCTGATCGCCTCTGCGCTCCATTCGGAGGTTCCCCAGTACAGGGCGCGACCCGACGTGATGATCTCGTGCATCACTCGCACCGTCTCCTCGATCGGGGTGTCGGGATCAGCTCGATGGCAGAAGATCAGGTCGAGGAACTCCAACCCGAGACGGCGCAGTGACCCGTCCACCGCATGGAGCAGGTATTTGCGGTTGAGCGTGTTCCTGGTGTTGACCGAATCCTCGATGCCCCAGAAGAACTTGCTCGAGATGACGTAGGTGTGGCGCGGCCAGCCGAGCTCGGCGATCGCCTCGCCCATGATCGACTCCGATCTCCCGCCCGAGTAGACCTCGGCGTTGTCGAAGAAATTGACACCGGCGTCGTAGGCGGCTGCCAGGCAATCGCGCGCGCTGTCCCCCGGCGAGCTGCGGGCCGAAGCTGACCCACGAACCGAAGGAGAGCACGCTGACCTTGAGCCCTGAGCGGCCGAGGCGTCGATACTGCATTTCCATGACGAGCGAGCATAGATGCCCGGGGAGGAGTCACGGCGCGACTCGCCGGCGGTGAGTCAGGTCGACGCGCTCACCGGTTGGATCGCCGCCGCGCTCTTCGGGGTCGCAATCGCGTCGTCGCTCGTGAACCGGTGGCGGCTCTCCGAGGGGCGGAGCATTCTCGATGGGCTGGTTCCGCGCCCACAACTGGCTCGGGGCTGCGGCCACAGTCGCCGGCATCGCGCATTGCCTGTCGTCGGTGACCAGGTCGACGTTGCCCGCCGGCGAGGAGGTTGGCATCTGGGCCGGCGCCGCCGCGGTGGGTCTGCTCGTGCTCACGGCGTTCGCGGGCAGCGGCCTCTCCGGCGCGAAGCGCGACGCGCGCCGCCGCATCCGGCGCAATCACGTCGCCACCATGTTCGCGGTGCTGGCGGCGGGCGCCGTGCACACCGCGCTGAACGGCCCGCTCGCCGGGAGATGACAGACGCCTGGCGCGCGGGACTCTGGCAAGATGGACGTCCGCACCCATGCGGGCTTGTGACGGTGACACGATGCGCGAATGTGGGAGGCACGCCTGATGACCGAGACGACTGAGGCTGCGTCCCCGTCCGGAGCGCCAGCTCGGCCCACGCCGGCCGATCCGGCTGCGAGCGATCTCGATCCCCGTCGCTGGCTCGCCCTGGGGAGCGTGATGACCGCGCTGTTCATGGTGCTGCTCGACGTCTCCATCGTGAACGTGGCCGTCCCGGCGATCCGCTCAAATCTTTCCGCGAACAACGCCGACATCCAGTTCGTCATCGCCGGCTACGGACTCGCCTACGCGGTCCTGCTGATCACTGGCGGCCGACTTGGTGACATCTTTGGCCGAAAGAGATTGTTCATCATCGGGATGTCGGGATTCGTGGCGGCCTCCGCGCTCTGCGGGCTCGCCCAGAGCGCGATCATGCTCGACCTCTCACGCGTGCTCCAGGGAGCCATGGCGGCGATGATGTACCCGCAGGTGCTCTCGGTGATTCAGGTGAGCTTTCCACCCCGCGAGCGCGCCCGCGTGTTCGGCTTTGTCGGCGCGGTGATCGGCATCGCCACCATCACCGGCCCGCTCGCCGGCGGTCTGATCATCCGCAACGACATCACCGGCGGCTCCTGGCGCTGGATCTTCCTGGTGAACCTGCCGATCGGCATCGCAGCGCTCATCGCTGCGACCCGGTTGGTGAGCGAGTCGCGGGCCCCCAACGCCACCCGACTCGACGTGGGCGGCGTCCTGCTCGCCACCGCCGGCATCCTGCTGCTCGTCTACCCGCTCGTCGAGGGGCAGGTGGCGGGGTGGCCGGCATGGACGTTCATCTGCATGGCGATCAGCCCGGTGATGCTGCTGCTCTTCATCCTGTACGAGCGATCACTGCCGTCGAGCAGCTTCCCGCTCGTGCAGCTGTCGCTGTTTCGGATCCGGTCGTTCAGCGTCGGAGTGGCGATCTCCGCCGTGTTCATCGCGGGGATTCCAGCGTTCTTCTTCACCTTCAGCCTGATGGTGCAGGTGGGGCTCGGATTCAGCGCGCTCAACGCGGGCCTGACGACGGTCCCGTGGAGCATCGCCTCCGCGTTCGCGTCGGCGATGTCGACACGGGTCGCTCCACGCCTCGGCAAGTGGACGATCGCGATCGGCTCCGGGCTGCTCGTGATCGGCATCCTCGGTGTCATCGTCACGCTCAACCTCCAGGGGACGAACCTCACCGGGTGGGACCTGATCCCCTCGTTCCTGGTCAGCGGGCTCGGATCTGGGCACGGTGATCGCCCCGCTGCTCAACATCATCCTGGCGGGCGTTCCGCCCAGGGATGCCGGCTCGGCGTCGGGCGTGCTCACGACATTCCAGCAGCTCGGCGGTGCGATCGGCGTCGCAGTCGTGGGCGTGGTGTTCTTCGGCCTGCTCTCGAGCCGCGCGACGGACGCGATCACCTCGGTCACCCCGCAACTCCACTCGCAGCTCGCGGCCGCGCAGCTGCCGCAGCCGGTGGCCGACGCCGCCATCTCGAAGTTCACGACCTGCTTCAAGGAACAGGCCTCGTCGAGCGATCCGTCGGCGCCACCTCCCAACTGCAAATCGACCGCCACCGCTCCTCTCCCGGTGCGCACCGCGTTCGCCAACGCTGCGCAGCGTGCACTCGGAGTCGACTTCGTCACCTCGGTGGAGCGCATCCTCTTTTTCAACGTCGGCTTCTGGGCACTCACCGGTGTGCTGTCGATGCTGCTGCCGCGAGCGCGTCCACGGCCGGTCGCCGCAGCCGCAGCCGCGCACGCCGCCTGATCTGGCAACCGGTTCCGGACGATCTCAGACCTGCCTGCGAATCCGGGCCTCGTGGTTGCCGACGGCGACCTCGTGATACGCCGGCTGAGAGATCACGCCGACGACTACGAACGGCTCGCGGCCTGGAGGAACACCCCGCACGTTCGGGAGTGGTGGGACCCGGACGATCCGCCTGTGACGCCCGCGGCGGTGGCCGCCGAGCTCGGGCCGGCTCGCACCGGCGCTCCGACGACCTCGTGCATCATCGAGCTCGCCGGGCAGCCGGTCGGCTTCATCCAGTTCTACCCGTGGGACGCCGAGGCGGCCTATCTGGACGAGGTGCACCTCAACATGCCGGAGGGATCGTGGGGCCTGGACATCTTCATCGGCGACAGCCGGCTCATCGGCACGGGGATCGGCTCACGGGCGGTCAGGCTCCTCTCCGACCACCTGTTCGCCGCCTATGCGGCGACCGCGGTGGCGCTCATCACCGAGGCGGCCAACGCCCGCGCGCAGGCCGCGTACGTCCACGCCGGGATGCGCGTGTCCGGCGCGCCCTTCCTCGACACCGACATGCGCGGTGGTCAGCGGGTCGAGTCGATCGTCATGATCCGCGACCGGCCCGGCGGAAGAGCTGACGGGCGATGATCTCGCGCTGCACTTCCGAAGCGCCCTCATAGATCCGGGTGCCGCGCACGTCGCGGTACAGGTGTTCCAGAAGATGCCCGCGCTCGAGCGCCCTGGCGCCGTGCACCTGGATTGCCACGTCGATGGCGAGCATCGCCGTTTCGGTGGCGAACAGCTTCGCCATTGCCGCCGCCTCGGTGTTGGGAATGATGCCCGCGTCGTGCGCCGCGGCGGCCGAATGGACCAGCAGGCGCGACGCCTGGACCCGGGTCGCGACATCGGCGAGCTGGTGGCTCACCCCCTGGAGCGCGGACAGCGGCCTGCCGAACGCCTCGCGCTCCGCGGCGTGCGCGACGGCGGCGTCGAGCGCCGCCTGAGCCATGCCGACGGCACACGCGCCGACACTCGGGCGGAACAGATCGAGGGTGCGCATCGCGACCCCGAACCCGTGATCGACCTCCCCGATGACCTGCTCCGCGGGCACCGCGACGCCGTCGAATCGCAGCCGGCCGATCGCGTGGTCGGCGACAAACGGGATCGGCTCCCCGGACAGGCCAGGGCTCTCCCGGGGGACGGCGAAGGCGGTGATGCCTCTGGCGCCGGCGCCCGCCGTGGTGCGCGCGAACACGGTGTAGATATCGGCGTCAGGGGCGTTGGAGATGAAGACCTTCTCGCCGCTGAGCCGGAACCCTCGCCGTCGGTTTCGGCGGCGAGCGCGAGCGCGGCGACATCCGACCCGGCGTCGGGCTCGGTGAGCGCGAAGGCAGCCACCGCCTCGCCAGCGGAGACCCTGGGGATCCAGCGGTCGACGACCTCGGCACGCCCGGCCGCGAGGATGGGATGGGCGCCGAGCCCCTGGAGCGCGAAGGCGGTTTCGGCCTCGGTCGAGTAGCGCGCCAGGCCTTCGCGAATGAGGCAAAGGGTGAGCGCCGGGACCTGCATGCCCGGCTCGGAGCACCTCGGGCACCAGGCCGTGGACGGAGAGCGCGGCGACCAGCTCGCGATTGACCCTGCCCGGTTCGCCCCGGTGCGCGATCGGTGCGAGGATGTCTCGCGCCAGCGTCTCGCTCCGCGCCAGCAGGTCGCGGTGAGCGTCGGTGAGGTGCGCATAGGTGGCGCTCAGGGGATGACCGCCACGCCGACGAGCTCGACCAGCGCACTCGGGTCGAAGAGCCCGGCGACCCCGAGCACCGCCATCGCGGGATACCTGCGCCCGAAGTGGGTCCGCCAGACGCTGCCCAGCTCGCCCAGGGACGATCGATACGCGGGGAGATCGGTCACGTAAATCTGGATCGAGACGAGGTCGTCGGGCTGGCCCCCTGCGGCATGCAACGCGGCGACCAGGTTCCGCGCGGCGAGGTCGAACTGCTCGACGATCGTCGTCCCGAAGATCGCCCCGTCCGGCGCCTGCGCGGTCTGCCCGCCGAGGTGCACGGTCCTCCCCGGCGCCGCGATCACCGCGTGCGCGTAGCCCACCGGAGCCGGAAGCTCCCGCGCGGTGACGATCTCGTGCTCGCTGTGGGTCATGACCCTTCCCACACCGGCGCGCGACCCTCGGTCCAGGCGCGGTGGTACTCGGCGTGATCGTGACTGCCCATGAGCAGCGCCTGGGTCATCGCGTCCAGCTCGAGCGAGGCTGCCGAGACCCATGTCGAGCTCGCGGGTGAGCAGCACCTTGGTCGTGGAGTAGGCGAGAGCCGGACCGTCCGCCAGCCGGCGGGCCATGGTCAGCGCCGCTGTCGGACAGTGCCTCGTCGTCGACGACCGCAGTCGCGAGACCGATCTCGAGCGCGCGCTCGGCTTCGACCGTGTCACCGAGCAGCAGCAGTTCAGTGGCGCGCCCGAAGCCGATCACGCGCGGCAGCAGGTAGGCCGAGCCCATGTCGGCGCCGGCCAGGCCGACCCTGGTGAAGAGAAACGCGAACCGGGCGGACCTCGCCAGGAGGCGGAGATCCGCGGCAAGCGCGATCACCGCGCCGGCCCCCGCTGCGATGCCGTTGACCGCGGCGATCACCGGAAGCGGGCACTCGCGCAGCGCCCGGACGACGGATCCGGTCATGCGCGTGAACTCGAGGCGGTCGGCCGCCGACATCGACTGCAGCGCGCCGATGATCTCGACGACGTCACCCCCCGAGCAGAAGCCGCGCCCCCTGCCGGTGATCACCAGCACACGGGCATCGCCACGTTGCGGCAGCTCGGCGAGCAGATCGCGCAGGTCCGCGTACACATCGAAGGTCAGCGCGCCCAAGCTTCTCGGGACGCGCCAGCGTGATCGTGGCCACCCCGGCAGAGACGTCGAAATCGAAATGCCGCCAGCGCTCCGTGAACCCGGCAGACGCCCGGAATCGAGTCAACCCTGCCTGCCTCCTGCGCCGCCTGCCGGGGTGAGACCGGCGCAGCGCGCTCCGATCGATCTTCCCCGACCCGGTCCGCGGCAGCTCGACGACGAGGCGCACCTCACGCGGGCACCTTGTGCGGCGCGAGCCGCTGACGCACGAAGTCCTGCAATCCTTCCGGGGTGGTCGACGCCCCGGGCCTGAGGACCACCCACGCGCAGCCGCGGGTCAGGCCGTCGCGCTCGGCGGCGACCACCGCGCATTCCACGACATCGGGATGGGTGACGAGGCAGCGTTCGATCTCGGCCGGCGCCACCCAGATCCCGCCGACCTTGAGCAGATCGTCGGCCCGGCCGCGGTAGCACGAAGTACCCGCCGGGGTCGCGCTCCACCAGATCGCCGCTCATCACGAGGTCGCCGGCGAAGGTGCGCGCGGATGCCTGCTCGTCGCCCCAGTACATCAGCGACGCGCTCTCACCGCGGATCCAGAGCCGCCCGATCTGCCCGTCCGGCACCGGCCTGCCCCCATCGTCGACCACCTCGGCAGCGTAGCCCGGAACCACCTCGCCGATCGACCCGGGGCGCACGCGTCCGGGTCGGTTGGAGACGTAGATGTGGTACGCCTCGGAGGAGCCGATGCCGTCGAGGACCTCGACCCCGAAGGTGTCGTTCCAGCGATGGTGCAGCGGTTCGGGGAGCGCCTCACCGGCGGACGTGCAGAGCCGGATGCAGCTCAGGTCCTGGTCGGCGGCGCCGGGATGGTCGAGCATCGCCTGCATCATCGTCGGGACGTTGACGAGGATGGTCGGCCGGTACCGCGCGATCAGCTCGTAGATCAGCTCGGGTGTCGTTCGATCCGCGAAGATGACCCCACTGGCGCCGACGCCGAACGGGAACAGCGCCGCCAGGTCGCGTGCGTAGCCGAAGAACAGCTTCGGCACCGGCAGGACAACGTCCTCGGCGCGGATATCGAGCACGCCGCGCGCGTAGCCCTCGAAGCTGGCGAGCGGGCTCCGCGCCGTGTGCACGCACGCTTTCGGCCTGCCCGTGCTGCCGGTGGTGAACTTCCAGATCGCGATGTCGTCCGCGCGCCGCCGGGCCGCGTCGAGCTCCGCCGGCTGGCGCGAGACCAGCGACTCGAACGACACCTCGCCCGCACGGAGCGCCGTCTGCCGGGCGTCGACCACCAGCAGCGTCGGTCGTGCGCGGCTCGCGGCCGCGGCCTCGCGCATGCGCTCGAGGGTGACGCCGTCGACGACCACGACGGCGGCGCCGTGTAGTCGAGGTAGTACGCGTAGTCCTTGGGCTGCAGGAACGTGTACACCTCGGCGGTCACGGCCCCGATCTTCTGCACCGCGTACCAGGTCGCAACAAACGCCGGTGAGTCGGCAAGCGCGAGGAGCACCCGCTCGTGCGCGCGGACGCCGAGTTCGAGGAGCGCGTTGCCGACCTGGTTGGTGAGCTCGCGCCAGCTCGGCGTAGGTGGCGCTGCCCGCGGGCCCGGCCAGCGCGATGCGGCCCCGCGCCCCTTGTCGACGTTGCGATCCAGGAAGACGGTGGCAAGGTTCAGGCTGGCTCGGTCGGGCCGGCGGCGCTCACGACCCGGGCGTGGTCTCGACCTGCTTCGCGGATCAGGTCGACCAGGAGGCGGGTGAGCGTCGCCAGCGTCGCTTCACCCTCCTGGGCGCTGGCCTCCGCAGGGGCACCGCAGTATGCCCGGTCCATCCCCATGGCGAGGAAGTCGGTGTGACCCGCCGCCATCGCCGCGGGCATGTTCAGCTCGTACGCCGGCAGGCGTCGCATGATCTCGGCCTCGACCAGCTCGGGACGGGTCGCGAGCAGCAGCGAGGTCTCGTAACGCCCGGCGTGGGCGGCTCCGCTCTGGAACTCAGGGGTCAGCTGCTCCGCGACAGTGCGTCGGGTGAGATCGAGGAAGCCCCGCTCTGGCGTCGTCGGCGGCCCGGCGAAGGGTCGCGACGTGGGCGGGCTCGAAGTGGCTGTTGACGATGACCTGGTGAGCGAATCCCTGGGCGCGCAGCGAGGCGCAGATCTCGACGACCATCGCATGCAGGGTGCCCTCGCTGACCGTGATCGCGCCGGTGAATGCCGCCGCGTAGCGGGTGACCCCAAAGGCGATCTCGGGGAGCACGAGCGCGCGCACCTCGCGGTCGTCGGAGAGCGCCGCAGCCGCCCGCTCGCAGATCGCCGTCGAGATGATCGAATCGGTGCCGAGCGGCGCGTGCGGGCCGTGCGGCTCGACGGCGCCGACCGGCAGGAGCAGCACCGGCGCCGGGCCGGCGTCGAGCAACGCTCGCGCTCGAGGCGACGTCAGGTCGGCGAAATGAATCGATGCAGGCATGCGCTCGCCACCACATTCACGAGGTTCCACACTTTACAGTTGCGCCCAGACTCACATGCGAATTGCGGTTGTCGGGGGCGGGCCGGGCGGACTGTACTTCGCGGCGCTCGCCAAGCAGCTCGATCCGAGCCACGAGATCACGGTGTGGGAGCGCAACGCCGACGACGACACCTTCGGATTCGGCGTGGTGTTCTCGGACGAGACGCTCGGCGGCATCGAGCACGCCGACCCATCGATCCACGCGGCGATGTCCCGCGAGTTCGCCCGCTGGGATGACATCGACGTCCATTACCGAGGCGAGGTGATCACGTCCGGCGGACACGGTTTTGCGGCGATGAGCCGCAAGCGGCTCCTCCAGATCCTGCAGACGCGCTGTCTCGAGCTTGGCGTGACCCTCTGGTTCAACCGTGAGGCGCCGGCGGTGGAAGAGCTCGCCGCCACCCACGATCTCGTGGTCGGCGCCGACGGCGTGAACTCGGCGATCCGAGCCGCTCACAAGGAGGCGTTTCGCCCGACGCTCGACGTGCGTCGCTGCAAGTTCATGTGGCTCGGGACCGACCTCGTGTTCGACGCGTTCAAGTTCTACATCGTCGAGACGCCGCACGGGATCATGCAGATTCACGGGTATCCGTACGACGCCACCGGCAGCACGTTCATCGTCGAGATGAATGATGTGGTCTGGAAGCGCGCTGGGTTCGACGCACGTGCCGGCCGCGAATTCGCGCCTGGCGAGAGCGATGTCGGCAGTATCGTCGAGATCCGCCGGCTGTTCGCGCCGATCCTCGACGGTCACGCTGTGCACGCCAACAATTCGAAATGGATCAGCTTCACGACGGTGCGCAACGAGTGCTGGCATCGTGGCAACGTCGTCCTTCTCGGCGACGCCGCGCACACCGCGCACTTCTCGATCGGATCGGGCACCAAGCTGGCCATGGAGGACGCACTGGCACTTGCGGCATGCCTGCACGAGAACCGCGAGCGTCGCGGCTGCGCTCGATGCGTACGAGGCGGAGCGCAAGCCGGTGGTGACCTCGACGCAGCGGGCTGCGCAGGCGAGCCTCGAATGGTTCGAGAACCTGGGCCAGTATGTCCATCAGGCGCCGCTGCAGTTCGCGTTCAACATCCTCACCCGCAGCCGCCGGGTCACCTACGAGAACCTGCGCCTGCGCGACCCGGAGTTCGTGCGCGACGTCGACGCGTGGTTCGCAGGACAGGTCGAACTCACAACCGCCGCGTCCCGCGGGCACCCCGCCGATGTTCCAGCCGTTCCGGATGCGCGACCTCGAGTTGAAGAATCGCGTCCTCGTCTCCGCGATGGACATGTACTCGGCGATCGATGGCGTGCCCGGCGACTTTCACCTCGTGCACATCGGCGGCAAGGCGCTGGGAGGTGCGGCGCTGGTGATGACCGAGATGGTCTGCGTTTCGGCGACCGGCCGGATCACGCCGGGTTGCACCGGGATGTACGCGCCCGAGCACGAATCCGGATGGCGGCGAATCGTGGAGTTCGTGCACGATCGCACCACGGCGCGCATCGGACTCCAGCTCGGCCACTCCGGGCGCAAAGGATCGACGCGGCTGATGTGGGAGGGGATGGATGAGCCGCTTCCGGCATCGAACTGGGAGGTGCTGGCGCCGTCGCCGATTCCCTACTCCAGCGCCAACCAGACGCCCCGCGAGCTGACCGCCGAGGAGATGGCGGAGATCCGCGAGCAGTTCGTACGCGCGGCGGTTGCCGGTGAACGTGCGGGATTCGACCTTCTCGAGCTGCACTGCGCGCACGGGTACCTGCTTTCCAGCTTCATCTCGCCGATCTCGAACCGACGATCGGACCAATACGGCGGATCGCTCCAGAACCGGCTTCGCTATCCACTCGAGGTCTTTGACGCGGTGCGCGAGGCGTGGCCCGCGCGCAAGCCGATGACCGTTCGCATCTCCGCGACCGACTGGTACCCCGGTGGCATCGACGTCGACGACGCCGTCGAGATCGCGCGCGCGTTTGCCGGGCACGGCGCCGACGCCATCGACGTGTCCACCGGTCAGGTGACCAAGGACGAGCAACCGGCGTTCGGCCGCTCGTATCAGACTCCCTTCGCCGACCGAATCCGCAACGAGGTGGGGATCGCGACCGTCGCGGTGGGCGTCATCTCGTCGTACGACGACGTCAACTCACTGGTGCTCGCCGGGCGCGCCGATCTCTGCGCGCTCGCGCGCGCTCATCTCTACGACCCGCAGTGGACGCTCCACGCGGCCGCCGACCAGGGCTACGCCGGACCCGGAGCCGAGTGGCCCGATCCGTTGCGGGCGGGCAGCCGCAAACCACAGTCCGGGCGAAGCGACGGACCCAAGCCCAGGCTGCAGCTCATCCGAGAGGGTGAGGCGCAGACGCGGCACAGCCGCTGGCTGCCGTGACGATGCGGGTCATCGCCCGCGGGCGCGCGGAGTCGTCGATCAGCTGACGAGGTCGCGGATCTTTGTGGTCGTGTTCCAATTCCGCTGCGTCGCGCGAACCCCGAGCGTCCGCTCCCAGTCGGGCAGCGTCGAGCCCATGACACCCTTGGGGAGGCGCACGTAGATCACCCGCTTTCCGAACGCGAACTCGTCGGGCAGGAATGCACGATGGTCGACGGCCGCGACCCTCTGTTTCTCCGGCTCCGCGCTCAGGAACGCGACGTGCAGCTCGCTCGACGCGACTCCGCGAGCAACGAACGGATTCGCCTCGACCACGCGCGCGAACTCAGTCGCGGTGCGCAGCAGCACCGAGACATCCATCCCGAGGTCAGCGCGGATCCGCATCGAGATCTCCTGCTCGAGGGACTCGGGCTTGCGCTGGTCGGACACGAGAATTGCGTTGCCGCTCTGCCCATGGGTGCGCACATCGGCGTAGCCGAGCGATTCGAGCACCGCGCGGAGATCCGCCATCGTGACCCGCTTGGCCCGGCCGACGTTGATGCCGCGAAGGAGCGCGACCCACGTGGTGCTCATGACGCGGGCAGCGACGATCGGTCAGCCAGCGCGGTCGCCACGCTGTCCAGGAACCACCTGCGCTCGCGCCGGATGAAAAAGAGATGCCCGCCGCCGAAGGTGACCATCTGCGACCCCGCAATGCCACGACGCATCGACACCGCCTCCTGCAACGCGACGATCCTGTCCCGCCTTCCGTGGAGGATCGTGGTGGGCACCCGGATCTCGCCGAGGCGGTCCATGCAGTCGTAGATGCGCGACGCGTGCCGCTGGCGGGCGAAGGCATAAGCGCGGCTGCGGATATCTGCCTCGAAACACCAGGCTGGAAAGCAAGCTCAACATCTCGGTGCGCGACGTGGATGTTTCCGGTCGCGCCGACGCTGAGGTGCTCACGAGGATGAGCCGGTCGACACGATCCGGGTGCTCGCAGCGCCAGCTCGAGCGCGATCCGCCCCCCCATGGAGATCCCGAGCACGCTCGCGTGCGACATGCCGAGCGATTCCATCAGGGCGTCCGTGTCGCCGGCCATCATCGGAATGGTGTACGGCGCGTCAGGCTTGTCGGTGCGTCCCGCGCCGCGGTTGTCGAAGGCGAGCACCCCATGGGTCCGCGCGCACCAGTCGGTGAGCCACCCCCACTGGGAGATGTCACTCGCCAGTCCGCCGATGAGCACCAGCGGATCCCCGGACCCGTGCAGCTCGTAGTACATGTCGATGTCGCCGGCGCGGGTGACCGGCACGGTCAGGCCCTCAAACCGTCATCCGCCAGATGCTCGAGCACGAGGCGGTTGACGGCATCCGGTTGCTCGACGCTCACAAGATGGGCAGCATCCGGCACCACTGCCACGCTCGCCTCAGGGAAGGACGCGCCGAACATCACCGCGCTCGACGCGGGGACGATCGGATCTTCTGCGGCTGCGATGATCAGGGTGCGGGCATCGATCTTGTGAATGTCGGTGCGCAGGTCGCAGGTCGCGATCGCGTCGCAGCAGCTTGCGTAGCCCTCCGCGCTCATCCCCGCAAGCGCGTCCACGAAGCGCTGGACGGTCGCGGGATGCTCCCGAGCGAATCGCTCCGTGAACCACCGCGCGACCACCCCGGACGCTACCGGTCCGATGCCGTGCGCTCGGACCGCGGCTGCGCGCTCGATGTAGGTGCTCGCCGGCTGCAGGCGTGCGAGCACGGACATCGCCACCAGCCCGCTGATGCGCTCGGGGTGGTGAGCCGCAAGCCAGAGTCCGACCAGCCCACCCAGCGAGAGACCGCAGAACGATGCCGCTTCGACACCGAGTGTGTCGAGGAGCCTGATGACGTCGGCGCCGAGGTCCTCGATGGTGTACGGGCCGGGCGGCGCCGGCGAAGCGCCGAGGCCCCGATGGTCGTAGAGCAGGAGTGAGTAGCGCGCCGCGAGCGGATGTTGCGCATCCCACATGTCTCGTGTGGTGCCGAGTGCGCTGCTCATCACCAGCATCGGCTTGTCGCGATCGCCGAGCAAGCTGTGGGCGAGCTCCACACTCACGGGTGCGGACATTCAACCTTCCAGGACCACGGCGAGCCCCTGGCCGACGCCGATGCAGATCGCGGCAAGCCCGAAGCCTCCGCCACGGCGCCGCAACTCGTGCGCGAGTGAGCACGAGGATGCGTGCCCCGGAACAGCCGATGGGATGACCGATGGCGATCGCCCCACCGTTTGGATTCACCTTCTCGGGATCGAGCTCCGGCCAGTCGTGCAGGCAGGCGAGCGACTGCGCGGCAAAGGCCTCATTGAGCTCGACCACCGCGAGGTCCTTCCACCCGATTCCGGCACGCTCGAGCGCGGCGTTGGCGGCCGCGACCGGTCCGATCCCGTACAGCGGCGGCTCGACGGCGCTGACGCCTCGCGCGACGATTCGGGCGAGCGGCGCGCGATCCGCGCGGCGAGCACCGGCAGCATCCGCGAGCAGGATCGCGGCAGCACCGTCGTTGAGCGGGGATGCGTTGCCCGCGGTCACCGTGCCGTCGGGTCGGAACGCCGGACGCAGCGAGGCGAGCGCGTCGATGGACGTTCCGGCGCGAATGCTTTCGTCGCGGCGAAGCTCCACCCCCTGCATCGCGATCACCTCGCGGTCGTAGCGTCCCGCATCCCACGCCGCAGCCGCCCGGCGATGGCTGCGCAGCGCGAAGCCGTCCTGCTCCTCACGGCTGATCGAATACTTCGAGGCAAGCAGCTCCGCGCCCTCCCCGAGCGAGAGGGTCCAGTCCGCGGGCATGCGCGGGTTGACCATGCGCCAGCCCAGCGTCGTCGAGAAGAGCGTCTCGTTGGTGCGCGCGTACCCGCGTTCCGGCTTGAGCAGCACCCAGGGCGCGCGGCTCATCAACTCGACCCCGCCTGCGATGCAGAGTGAGTGGTCGCCGACCGCGATCGCCCGGCTTGCGGCGATCACCGCCTCGAGCCCCGAGCCGCACAGCCGGTTGACGGTCGTCCCCGGCACGCTCGGCGGCACGCCGGCGAGCAGCAGCGCCATCCGCGCGAGGTTGCGATTGTCCTCGCCCGCGCCGTTGCCGTCACCGAACACCACGTCGCCGACCTCCGCGGGATCGAGCGCCGGGCTGCGTTGCACGAGCTCCGCGATGACGCCGGCGGCGAGGTCGTCGGGACGGACCCCGGCGAGCGCACCGCCGTGGCGGCCGATCGGCGTGCGCACCGCGTCCAGGATGTAGACGTCCTCGCTCACGAGCCCTTGGTCGCCTCGAGGTGGCGCAGCACCGTGAGTTCCTCGTCTGTCGGTGGGTCGGTGGTCGCGAGGTCGGGGGAGACGGAGAGCGGCCAGCCGGTCGCGCCGCGAGCGTCCTCGGCAGTCGATCCCCTGTGCACGCTGACCAGGGTGAGCTCGCAGGTTTCCGGGTCAGGGGCGAGGACGCCGAAGTCGGTGATGACCACTCGCGGTCCGGATCCGACGAGACCCTGCCGCCGGCGATCGCCGGGGCCATTCCCGAACCCGGCCGAGGTGATGAAGTCGACCCGATCGACGAACGTCCGGGGCGTCTGGCGGAGCACCACGACGACCTCGCGACACGACGCTGCGATCTCGGGGGCGCCTCCCGCTCCGGGGAGCCGCACCCTCGGGTGCCGGTAGTCGGAGCCGATCACGGTGGTGTTGATGTTGGCGTGGCGGTCGATCTGTGCGCCGCTGAGGAACCCGACGTCGATCCGTCCCGGCTGCAACCAGTAGTTGAAGACCTCGGGCACGCTGACCACCGCGTCCGCGGTCTCGGCGAGGATGCCATCGCCGATCGACAGGGGCAGCCGGTCGGGTTTGGCGCCGAGCGTGCCCAACTCGTAGACGAGCACAACGTCCGGGGCGTGCGTGGCACGGGCGAGATTCGCCGCGGTGCTCGGCAGCCCGATGCCCACGAAGCAGACGGTCCCGTTGTGCAGCTGTCGCGCGGCCGCAACGGTCATCATCTCAGCGGACGTGTACGCCACCGTCACGCGGCAGGTGCCCGGCGCATCACGTTCTCGTCCATCCAGCGGCGGAAGGTGTCGCGATCCCTGCTGATGGCGTCCCACTCCGTATAGAACCCGTTGTCCCGCAAGGAATATCCCTGCGCGTACGATGGGTGCGATCCTCCCGGGGCGACGGCGACACACGTGGTCGCGAACGAGGGAAGGACGACCTCCTGCGGCCTGGGGTCGAGGCTGTCGACGATCTCCTCGACCGTGATCAGCGAACGTTTCGCCGCGAGCACCGCCTCCTTCTGGACGCCGAGGATGCCCCACATCTGCACGTTGCCCTTCCGGTCGGCACGCTGCGCGTGAATGATCGTGACGTCCGGCGAGAGCGCGGGAACCGCGGTCAGCACCTCACCCGTGAATGGACAGGTGATCGATCGGATAGTGTCCGTCTGCGCCGCGAGATCGGTACCGACGTAGCCGCGCAGCACCGCGAACGGAAGACCGCTCGCTCCCGCGATGTACCGGTTGGCCATACCCGCGTGGCTGTGCTCCTCCAGCTCGAGCGGGAGCGGCCAACCGTTCTCAACGGCGTCGCGGAAGCGGTGGAGGGAGCCGACCCCGGGGTTGCCGCCCCACGAGAAGACGAGCCTCGACGCGCACCCCATGCCGATCAACTGGTCATAGATCAGGTCCGGCGTCATTCGCACCAGGGTGAGATTGCGGCGTTGCTGGCGAATGACCTCGTGACCCGCCGCGAACGGGATGAGATGGGTGAACCCCTCCATCACCAGGGTGTCGCCATCGTGCACGAGCGCGGCGATGCCATCGGGCAGCGAGACGATCTCAGCCATGCTCACGGATGAACTTGTTCGCGTAGCGCACGCCCATGTTCGCAACCAAGTCTTGGCCAGCTTGTCCTTTGCGTCTCCGCCGCTTACCCCGCTGCGCAGGGATTATGTTACGTCCATGCAGAGAGCTCGGGTTCGCCGCGCGGCTCCGACGAGCCTCGCGGAGAATGACATGGGGTACGAATGGACAACGACCTGACCGCACCGGGATCCACGGCAAGCGCGCTGACTCAGCAGGTGATCGACAGGCTGGACGGCTGTCCCGATCCCAGGTTGCGCGAGCTGGTCGGCGGCGTCATCCGCCATGTGCACGCGTTCGCCGTGGAACAGGCGCTCACCGAACCGGAATTGATGGCGGGCATTCGATTTCTCACCGAGGTGGGCCTGATGTGCACCGACCGGCGTCAGGAGTTCATCCTGCTCTCGGACACGCTCGGACTCTCGATGCTCGTCGACCTCGTCAACCACGGGAGCGGAGGCAGCGCCACCGAGTCGACCGTGCTCGGGCCCTTCTACGTGGAGGGGTCACCCTGGCGAGCGAATGGCGACGCGATCACCGACGATCTCGGCGCTCAGCCGCTGCTGGTCAGCGGCCACGTGCGCGATACCGCGGGCCGGCCGCTGCAGGGCGCCACCGTGGACGTCTGGCAGAACGCGACCAATCAACTCTACGCGGTGCAGGATGATTCGCAGACACCGGAAAACCTTCGTGGCCGGTTTCGCACCGACGCCGACGGCGGGTTCGCATTCCGCACCGTCCGGCCGGTGGATTACCCGATTCCCGATGACGGTCCGGTTGGCCGGATGCTGCATGCAACCGGCCGCCATCCGTGGCGCCCTGCGCACATCCACCTCATCGTGTCCGCTGACGGGTGCATCCCGGTGACGACGCACGTCTTCGACTCGGAGAGCCGGTATCTCGAGTCGGACGTCGTCTTCGGCGTCAAACCGTCGCTGGTGCGTCAGATGGTCGCCCACGACCCGTCCACCGACGCACCGCCGGCGGGGATCCAGGGACGCTGGTACACCGTCGATATCGATGTCGTGCTCCAACCCGTGAGATCCGCCTCGCAGAGCTAGCCCGGGGGCAGCGCCTCCGCCTCCAACTGCTGCTGCACCCTGCGCATCCCCTGAAGCCAGCGCTCGAGGTCATCGGTCTTGCGACGCATCCATGTCTCGGATATCGGGTCGGAGAGCACGAGGAAACGCTCCTCGCGAAGGGCTTCGACGACCAGCTCGGCGACGTAGGCGGCGTTCTTGATCGGACCGGCGACGGCCGCGGCGAATCTCGGATCGGCGCGCTCCAGCATCGGCGTGATCACACCCAGCGGCGCAAGCAGCGACACGCGGATGCCGCGGTGGTGGTACGTGATCGCGAGCCACTCGGCGAGCCCCACCACCGCGTGCTTGGTGGTCGCGTACGTGACGTTTCCGTGGCTGGTGAGAATTCCCGCCATCGACGCCGTGTGCACGAGATACCCGGCTCCTCGCGCCAGCATCCCCGGGAGGACCGCGCGCACGGCGTACACGTGCGCCATGACATTGATCGCCCACTGGTCGTTCCAGGTCTCGGGCTCGGTGGTCAGGATGTCACCGCCGGTGGCGACGCCGGCGTTGCTGAAGCAGATGTCGATCGCGCCGAGCCGGGAGGTGACGTCGGCAACCATCGCGTTCACCGATGCTTCGTCGCCGACGTCGGTCCGGATCGCGATACCGTCGACCTCGGTGGCGACGGCCTGGCATCCCTCCCAGTCACGATCGACGACCGCGATCCGCGCGCCCGCGGCGGCGAGCGCGCGACACGAGGCCGCCCCGATGCCACTCGCTCCACCGGTGATGATCGCCACCTTCCCGCTGAGCTCGACCATCAGTGCCTAACCTCCTCGGGGGTCTCGTACCAGCGCACGCGTTCGCCGACACGGCTTCGCAGCCGCCACGCCCGAGACTTCGGTGCGGTCTCGATCGCCTGCTCGAGCGAAGCAATCTGAGCCGCGACATCGTGCAACGCCCCGGGCAGCGGCTCCTGTGACCAGAGCTCGGCGACCTTGCGGGTGTTGCGCAGGACGGTGTGGCAGAAGCCCCAGTCCTTGCCGAGCACCGAGCGCACCCGGGGGAGGCTGATCCCCTCGATGTCGGCGTCGTCCTCGGCGAGCGCATGGTCGGCGAGCAGGCAGAGCGTGTCGCCGAGATCCTTGCGGTTGATCTCCCACACCTGGAGCTTGGTGAGCAGCAGATCGGCGAGGGTGATCGTGGGCGCAGGCCCCTCGAGGCGGCCGCGCAGATCGAGCTTGTGCGACATCGCCAGCTCGTCGATGACCACGTCGATCGACCATCGCCCGGCCGGCTCCCCGTAATACAACCGCGTGGCGCCGTGCAGACCATTGAAGAACTGGTCCGGGAGGTAGCCCTGGGTGATGAGCAGGGCCTTGAACCTGGTGGCGGCCGCGGCACTGATCGCGAAGTCCATGTCGTCGTACGTCCGCGCGAAAAGTCCGTCGCGCACGCTCGGACATCGCAGCCAGATCGCCAGCCCGCCAATGAGCCGCGCCGACATTCCCAGGCTCACGGTGGCTTCCGCGAGTCGTCCGGCCTCCTCGCGGATATCGGAGAGGATTGGCGACTCGAGGTCTGCCATCACCAGGATCCGATCAGCATCGGGACATGGTAAGGGCGGCCGGTGCGATCACCGACCGCCCTTCCGATCAGGGGCAGGGTCGGTCACTCCGGCGGGAGCTCCTTGTAGACGAACCCGATGTTGACGCCCTGCTGGGCGCGGATGAAACGAGGCACGTAGTACAGGAGTGCGCCGCCCACGATCAGGCCGCCGAGCCAGGCCGGAATCCACCACCAGTCGGCGCGGTTGCCGTTCATCACCGACAGTGGGTTGATGAAAGCGATCGCGATGATGCCGATGAATTCGGCGATCGAGAGCGCACCGACGATGTAGAGCACCGGCACTCCCAGGAAGTTGACGTTGGCGGGCGACGCCTGGTACAGGTCGGGCCGTCGTTTCGGCAGCGCGATCGCGGCGAGCCCGACGATGATCACCGCCAGCGCTCCGGCGAGCACGATCAGCCCGAGAACCAGCTGGAACTGATTCCCATACACGCTCCAGATCACCAACCCGGCGATGATCACGTTGGTGACCAGGATCGCGATCACCGGCGAGTGCGTCCGCTCATTCACGTTCGCGAGGCTCTCGGGCATGAGACGGTCGAACGACCAGGCAAAGAAGGACCTGATCGGCATGAAGGTATTCGCGATCATGGACGGCAACGACCAGAACAGGAACGAGCCCATGATCAGGATGGTGAGGATGGGCGTGTTGAACACCAGCGAGGCGAGGAAGGGGTAGAAGGGTCCCGACGGGATCGCATATACCGGATGCGGCGCGGCTCCGACCAGTGCGCGTTGTTCAGCGCGTACACGAAGTTGTAGCCCGCGATGCGGAACAGCAGCAGGACGCCGATGACGAGCAGTATGCGCGTCCCATCCCAGGGCACCGAACATCACCGACAGCTGGCGGCGGCGATTGGACGCGCTCTTGAGCTCGCCGGACATGTAGACCGACCAGAAGTTCCACATCATGAAACCCTGGATCGAGAAGAGGGTCGGAAGCGTCGCGCTCAGGTTTCCGAGGTTCGGCGCTGCGCCGAGCCCGCCGCCCTTGGCGATGACCTGGGCGACGGTGCCGCCACCGAAGCTCTTGTTGAGCGTATTGAAGTGCGAGAAGAAGTCGGTCTGGCTGCCGACGAGCAGCACGATGAACGCGATGAGCGTTCCAGCCATGGCGATGAGGAACGAATAGTTCTGCCAGCGAAATGTCGCCTTGGTCCCGCTGATGAGGATCACCGTCTGGAGCGCGACCATGAAGAGTGATGCGCCGAGGATCCAGCTGTTGTTGGTCTGGAACGCGTTCCCCCAATCTATCAGGTGGCTGTTGTTGAAAAATGCTCCCAGCGCGACCAGCACGGGCCCGAGCGCGAGCAGCGAGAAGAACTTGGCGAAGAACGCGGCTCCCAGGAGGCCCCCCATGATCATGCAGAGGTTGGAGATCAGCGCCAGCGGTGGCGAGAGCACCCGGCTGACCCACACATAGTCGCCGCCGACCCTCGGCATACTCGCTCCGAGCAGCGCGAACATGATGAGCACCGGGATGTTGATGAGCGCGACGAGCACGAGCACGCCGACAACGTCCGCACCGGGGAACGCGACCAGCGCGAAAAATATCGAATACGCGATCGTGGAGCCGACCGGCGCCGAGATGACCGCGTTGAAGATGGTCGCATCGACGGCGGACGCAGAGCGCACCAGCCCCGTGCTGTTGCGGACGAACAGCCTGCTCGCGGTTGCCATGGCGATCCTCCGGCGGTCCGACCGCCCCCAACTTGACACTCGCGCTGAAAACAGGCAGAGTTTGAACATAATCGAACACTAGTGTCAAGAGGCTCATGGACACGGAGAGACATCTTCCGGTCAAGACCCGACAAACCTAACTGATTATCCAGGCGAGTAATTCAAGGAGGAGATGCGCAAGGTGTTAGCGGTCGAGCGGCGCTTGAAGGTGTTGGAACGGGTCGCGGAAGACCAGGCCATCGAGGTGAGCACCCTCGCGCGCGACTTCCAGGTTTCCGAGATGACCATACGCCGCGACCTGCGGCGCCTGGAACGCGATGGTTTCGTACGGCGCACGTACGGCGGCGCGACCACCCATCTGGTGCGCACGTTCGAGGTCGGCGCCAACGCGCGCACCCTGCACCACGCCAGAGAGAAGCGCATCATCGCCAAGCGCGCGGCCGATCTCACCGTGGGGGTGCGCGCCATGTTCCTCGGCATCGGCACGACCGTCGAGCATTTCGCGCGGCTGCTCCCCGTCCGTGAGGACCTGATGGTGGTGACGCCATCGCTCGCGGTGGCGAGCCTGCTCGGCACTCGCAACGTGCGGGTGATCATCGCAGGCGGCCTGGTCCGCCAGGACGAGCTGACCTGCATCGGAGCATCGGCGGTTGAGGCGGTTCGCCGCTACAACACCGACACCGCGGTGATCGGCGCCGCCGGGCTCTCCGCCCGGCGCGGGATCACCGAGCTCGACGATCGCGACGCGGACGTGATACGCGGCGGCCTCGAGCGCACGGAGCGGATCATCGTGATCGCTGACGGCTCGAAGTTCGGCGCGGTTGCGATGAGCACGGTGGCGTCGATCGAACAGGTCTCGACGATCGTCACCGACAGCAGCGCCGACGCCGACGAGATCCGGCGCATCGAACAGGCAGGCATCGACGTCGTGGTCGCAGGGCCCGAGACATCGGTGCTCCGCCCGACGGAGAACGGGCGGACACGCCTCACCGACGTCAGAAGGCCGGCATGACCCTTCTGCGTCGACTTTTCGGCGTGGACAAACCGGTGATCGCGATGCTCCACCTGCCCGCGATGCCCGGCCGGCCCCGGCACGACCGCGCAGCCGGGATGGGTTACCTCGTGGAGACCGTCGAACGCGATCTCGAATCGCTCCAGGCCGCCGGCGTCGACGGGTTTCTCTTCTGCAACGAGGCCGACCTGCCGTATCAGATGCGGGTGGGCCCCGAGGTTGCAGCGGCGATGGCGGCCGTGATCGGCCAGGTGCGCGATCTGATCACACGACCATTCGGCATCGACCTCGTCTGGGACCCGTTATCCAGCCTCGCGGTGGCCCGGGCCACCGGCGCCACCTTCGTCCGCGAAGTGTTCACGGGTGTCTTCGAGAGCGACCTCGGCCTGATGCAACCGGACTTCGGCGCGATCGCCGCGTACCGCGACCACATCGGCGCCGCGTCCGTCGCCATGTTCAGCAACATCACGCCGGAGTTCGCCAGCAGTCTCGGAAATCGCTCGATCGCGATGCGAGCCAGGAGTGCCGCATATCTCGGCGTCGATGCGATCCTCATCAGCGGTCAGATCACCGGGACCGACACGCATGTCTCGGACCTGCACGAGGCCAAGGAAGCCGTGCCGGAGATGCCGGTTCTCGCCAACACCGGCGTGCGCGAGGAAACCGTCGACGCCGTTCTCGCGATCGCCGACGGTCTGTTCGTCGGCACCAGCCTGAAACGTGACGGCGTCACCTGGAACTCAGTCGATCCCGAGCGTGCCGCCCGCTTC
Organism: Candidatus Dormiibacterota bacterium; assembly: GCA_963799005.1. Classification (GTDB taxonomy): domain Bacteria; phylum Chloroflexota; class Dormibacteria; order Aeolococcales; family Aeolococcaceae; genus Palsa-851. The sequence continues at coordinate 513,502 of CAWCVK010000001.1, forward strand.
ATGAGCGCGGTACGGCGCGCGCGTGAGGCGGTTCCCGCCTGACATGTCGAAGACGAGGATCTACTTCGTCAGCGACCTGCACGGATCCAGCGTGTGCTTTCGAAAGTTCGTCAACGCCGCAAAGATCTACGAGCCCGACATCCTGATTCTCGGCGGCGACGTGGCCGGCAAGGCCATCCAGTCGATCGTCCGGGCGCCCGGCGGTCACTGGCACTGCCGGTTCGTCGGCACCGACTACGACGTCGTCGAGGGCCCCGAGCTGATCGCGCTCGAGAAGCTGATCGCCGACCACGGCTACTACCCGTACCGTGCCGACCCCGGCGAGCTCGAGGCGAAGGAGGCGAACGGCGGTCTCGACGACATCTTTCTGCGCCTGATGCGCGAGCGTCTCACCGAATGGCTCGAGCTTGCCGATGCGCGTCTCCGGCCGCTGGGCATTCCGCTGTACTTCATGTTGGGCAACGACGACCCGGCGGAGCTCGGTGCGTTGCTCGACAGCGCACCATGGGGCACGCATGACGAGGGCAAGGTCGTCTGGCTCGACGACGAGCACGAGATGATCAGCTGGGGCTTCTCGAACGTGACGCCCTGGCACACGTATCGCGAGCAGGACGAGGGCCGGCTGCGGGCGACGATCGACGCCATGGTGCCCGAGCTCCAGCATCCCGAGCGAGCCGTCTTCAACCTGCACGCGCCGCCCTATGGGACCCAGCTCGACGAAGCGCCCCTGCTCGATGCGAACCTGCAGGTGCAGGCGACCCTCGGTCAGGTGCGGATGGTGGCGGTGGGCAGCACCGCGGTTCGCGATGCCGAGCAGGCATATCAGCCGCTGCTCGGATTGCACGGACACATTCACGAGTTCCTCGGGCATCCGGCGGCTCGGACGCACCGTGGTCATCAATCCGGGAAGTGACTATTCGACGGGGGCGCTGAACGGCGCGCTGATGACGCTCGACGGCGACAAGGTCAAGGCGCAGCAGCTGGTTCGCGGGTAGTCCGCAGTGGCACCCCATGCTCAGACCGATGCCCTCGTGTCCGTCGACGTGGGCACGTCGGGTGCTCGCGCCACCGCGTACGACACCACCGGGACGATGCTCCTCGAGGTCCGCCGCCCCTACCCGACGAGCACACCGCGCGACGGGTGGGCGGAGCAGGACGCCGGCAGCTGGCGTTCGTCGTCGCTCTCGGCGCTGGGCGCGCTCATCAGGCAACTCGGCAGCGGGCACGTCATCCACGCGATCGGGTTGACCGGTCAGTGCCCATCCGTGGTGCCCATCGACGGCCGTGGGGAGCCGCTCCGGCCGGGGCTCATCTACCGGGACAACCGCGCCGTGGTGGAGGCGGAGTGGCTGCGCGCCACATTCGGCGCCGACGCGCTGCACGCCTTGACCGGACACCTCCCGGCGGCGTTTCACGTCGCCGCGAAGGTCCTCTGGATTCGCACCCACGAGCCGGACGTCTTCAAAGCGGCGCGGCTGTTTCTGCAGCCGACCGAGCTCCTCGCGCTGACCCTCACCGGGGAGGCGGTCACCGACTGGACCATGGCCGCGTCGAGCGCGCTGCTGAACCTGCGCGAGCGCAGATGGGCGCCTGCGCTCGTGGAGGCGGTGGGCCTCGAGCCGGCGCAGCTGCCGGTGCCGCGTCCCTCATGGAGCATCGCCGGCGAGCTGCGCCCGTCGCTGGTGCGGCGCTTCGGGCTCGCCGCCACGATTCCGGTCGTTGCCGGGGCAGGTGACAGCATCGCCTGTGCATTCGGCGCCGGGGTCACCACGTCCGGACCGGTGAGCGAGATGGCCGGGAGCTCGACCTGCCTCAACACTGTCGTGAGCGAGCCCACGCCCGACCTTGCGGTGACCCACTACCCCAGCGCGGTGGGCGCCGATGGCTACGTCACCGAGGTGGGGATCAACACCGCCGGCGAGGCGGTGGACTGGCTCGCGTCGCTGACCTATGCCGGGCGCTCCGGCCGGCTGCGAGCCGATGACTTCGAGCGGCTCGATCGAGAGGCGGCCGAGGTCGCCCTCGGTTCGGACGGGCTGCTCTTCATCGCGGTCCTCGGGGACGGCGAGCGCGACGATCCCGAGCTCCGCGGCGCCGCGATCGGACTGTCGGTGCGGCACGACCGCCGATCGCTGGCGCGTGCTGCGCTGGAGGGAGTCGCCTTTGCGATTCGCGCGCACGTGGAGCGTCTCGGGATGGCGAGCACGCCCGCTACGGAGATGCGCGTCTCGGGCCGCCCGGCGTCGCTGCAAACCTGGAATCGGATCAAAGCCGACGTGCTCGGCATCCCGGTGCTGCGAGTTCGCGGCGACGCCACGACGGCCGGGGTGGCGATGCTGGCCGGGCTGGGAATCGGCATCTACCCAGACGCCGAGTTGGCCATCGCCACCGCCTGCCGCCCGGATGCGCCGATCGAGCCAGATCTTGCCAACCACGACAGATACACGGCGGTCTACGAACGCTACCGGGCGGTGGTCGCCTCGACCACGCTGCACGCCGGCGGCGCGGGGGTGTACGACCAGGAGCCGCCCGGGCGCCGGACGCGGGTGCGGTCATGAAGGTCAACCTGGGCATCAACACCTGCTTCGCGCTCAAGCGCTGGCCGCGCCCCGCCGACTGGGCTTCGGTCGTCCGCAACGACCTCGGGCTGGATCTCGTCGAGCTTTCGCTCGACCTCATCGAGGGCATCGAGACCTTCGCCGGCGGCCGTGATGCCGTCGAACGACACCGCAGCGCGCTCGACGCCAACCGGCTGACGGCGCACGCGACCTTCACCGGTCTGTCGGCGTACTCGCTCGACCTCCTCATGCACCCCGACCAGGGACGGCGTGAAGCGGCGCTGCAGTGGTATCGGGGCATCATCGATCTCACCGCCGCGCTGGGAGCTCGGGCGACCGGGGGCCACGTGGGAGCGATGAGCGTGCCCGACTGGGCCGTGCCCGAGCGCCGCGCCGAGCGCTGGGACGGTTTGAAGCGCGACCTCGACACGATCGCCGCTCACGCGAGCGCGGTGGGGCTCGAATACCTCCTGGTCGAAAACCTGGTCGCGGTGCGCGAGCCGTCGACCATGGCGCAGGTGGAGGATCTGCTCACCGACGGGGATACCGCGCATGCGCCATGGCGGCTCTGCCTCGATGTCGGCCATCAGTGCGTCCCCGGCACCGCAGGCGCCGAGCGCGATCCCTACGCCTGGCTGCAGCGCTTCGGCAGCCGGCTCGTCGAGGTCCAGTTGCAGCAGTCGGACGGGATCGCCGATCACCACTGGGCTTTCACCGCCGAGCACAACGCCGCGGGCCTGATCGACCCGGCCCGGGTGCTCGACACCCTGGAGAACGCCGGCGCGGGCACCGTCGATCTGATCTTCGAGATCATCCCCGGCTGGGAGGACCCCGACGATCGGGTCATCGCCGATCTGCTGTACTCGGTCGAGCTCTGGCGCGGCGCGATCGACTCCCGCGGCCTCGGGAAGTAGGCGCATGTCGTTCATCCGTGCCAACGGCCTCGACGTCCACTACCGGATCACCGGAGAAGGCTCCGCGACCGTTCTGCTCGTCAACGGCGTGGGTGACGACCTCGAGTGCTGGTCGATGCAGGTCGACCAGTTGGTTGCCGCGGGCCTGCGCGTGATCACCTTCGACAATCGCGGTGTCGGGCGCACCTCACAGCCGTCCGGCCCGTACTCGAGCCGGGAGATGGCCGCGGACACCAAGGCGCTCGCCGACACGCTCGGCCTGGCGCCGTTCCACCTGGTCGGTGTCTCGCTGGGCGGCGTCATCGCCCAGGAATACGCGCTCTCGTACCCCGACGATCTCAGCTCGGTCGTGCTCGCGAACACCTACGCCCGGCCTGACTCCTACACGCGCGCGGCCTTCGACGCGTGGGGGCAGATCGCCGTCGCCGCCGGAATGCCCTTGATGATGCGCCAGCAGGCGCCCTGGGTCTTCAGCCCGGCCTTCTTCGAGGCACAGCCCGAGCGGCTCAACGCAATCATCGCGGAGGCGGAACGGAGCACCCAGCCGGCCGCATCGTTCTCAGCGCAGATCGCGGCGCTCGTCAGTCACGACTGCGCCGACCGGCTCGGCTCGCTGCGCACGCCCGCACTGGTGATCGCAGCCGACGACGACATCGTCATCCGGATGTCACTGTCACATCGGTTGTTCGAGGGATTGCCTCGCGGTTTCTGGGCCATCGTCCCCGGCGGACACGCCGCGTTCGTGGAGAATCCCGACCCGTGGAATCGAGCCGTCATTGAATTCATCGATCGGCACCGCGCAGCGGCGCACTGAGGAGGTGGGATGAACCTGTCCCTGGCCCGGCGATTCGGAACCGAGAAGCCCGTGATCGCCATGCTCCACTTCCCCGGCCTGCCCGGGCGGCCCCGGCACAATCGCGAGCTCGGCAGAAGCCACCTGGTCGACGTGGTGGGCCGCGATCTCGAGACCCTCCAGGGTGCCGGGGTCGACGGGGTGCTCTTCTGCAACGAGAACGACATCCCGTATCAGCTCGTGGTCGGGCCGGAGATTCCCGCGGCGATGTCAGCGGTCATCGGCGAGCTTCGCGCGTCGGTACGCGTACCCTTCGGCGTGAACATCCTCTGGGATGCGAAGTCGAGCATCGCGGTTGCTCGTGCGACCGGAGCGACGTTCATACGTGAGGTGCTGACCGGGGTGTACGAGAGTGACCTCGGGTTGATCGCCCCCGCGATCGGAGACCTCGCCGGGTATCGCACGACGATCGGCGCCGATGACGTCGCATTCTTCGACAACATCTCCCCGGAGTTCAGCAGCGCTCTGGGCACGCGCGGCATCGGTGATCGTGCCCGGAGCGCTGCGTTCCTCGGGGTGGACGCAATCCTCATCTCCGGACCCTCCGCGGGGATGCCGTTCGCGATGACCGACCTGAGAACGGCCAAGGATGCCGTGCCCGACGTGCCGGTCTTCGCCAACACCGGCGTCAACGCGGAACGTCTCGGAGAGATCTTCAGCGTCGCCGACGGGGTGATCGTGGGCACGAGCCTCAAGGTCGACGGCGACACGTGGAGCCGGGTCGATCCAGCCCGCGCGGAGCGCCTCATGGACACCGCTCGCGCGATCCGCTCGAAGGGTTCCTGAGCGGGCGATTGGCCGTGAGGGTTCGATGCAAGAGATGAGGAGCGTCTGAGCATGGAGTTCACAGCCGCCCGCGACCTCCTGCTCGCGCAGCGAGGAAATTACCAAGCGGCGTATGGCGGCTTTCAATGGCCGCGCCCTGAAACATTCAACTGGGCACTCGACTGGTTCGACACCATCGCCGCCGGCAACGATCGCCCGGCGCTCTGGATCATCGACGACGACACCGAGACCCGGCTGTCGTTCGCCGACCTGGCCGCCCGCTCCAACGCGCTCGCAGCCTGGCTGCGCGCGCAAGGCGTCCGCCGCGGTGACCGGACCCTGCTGATGCTCGGCAACCGCGCCGCGCTCTGGGAGTGCATCCTCGCGCTGACCAAGCTGGGCGCGGTGATGATTCCCTCGACCACGCTGCTGACGCCGGCGGACATCGCCGATCGTGTCGAGCGCGGGCACGTCGCACACGTCGTCGCCGAGTCCGCGCAGACAGGCCACTTCGCGGAGATCGCCGGCGCGTTCACACGCATCGCCGTCGGCGAGGCGGTCGACGGATGGCTCCGGTACGACGACTTCAGAGGCGGAGACAGCGCGTTCACACCCGACGGTGCGACGCTCGCGACCGATCCGCTCTTCCTGTACTTCACGTCGGGGACGACGGCGAAGCCGAAGCTGGTCGAGCACACCCACGTGAGCTATCCGGTGGGACACCTGTCAACGATGTACTGGCTTGGACTGGAGCCGGGAGATGTGCATCTCAACATCTCGTCCCCGGGCTGGGCGAAGCACGCGTGGAGCAACGTCTTCGCACCCTGGAATGCCGAGGCGACCGTGCTGATCCTCAACACCGCCCGCTTCTCGGCGCGACGCCTGCTCGACACCCTGACGCGGTGCTCGGTGACCAGCCTGTGCGCACCACCGACGGTGTGGCGGATGGTCATCCAGGAGGAGTTGCGCGCGTGGCACCCGCCCTTGCGAGAGGTGGTCAGCGCCGGTGAGCCCCTCAACCCCGAGGTCATCGAGCAGGTTCGGCGTGCGTGGGGACTGACCATCCGGGACGGGTATGGGCAGACCGAAACCACCGCGCAGATCGGCAATCCGCCCGGGGAGCCGGTGAAGCCGGGGTCGATGGGCCGGCCGCTTCCCGGCTATGTCATCGATCTCATCGATCCGGCCACCGGCGCCCACGGCGAAACCGGTGAAATCTGCATCGATCTCGCCCAGCGACCGGTGGCGCTGATGGTCGGCTATCGCGACGACAGCGCGCACACCGCGCACGTGATGCGCGACGGCTTCTATCACACCGGCGACGTGGCGTCTCGCGACGCCGACGGGTACATCACCTACGTGGGCAGGTCGGACGACGTCTTCAAGTCGTCTGACTACCGAATCTCCCCGTTCGAGCTCGAGAGTGTGCTCATCGAGCACCCGGCGGTCGCCGAGGCGGCCGTGGTGCCTTCGCCGGACCCGGTGCGCCTCGCGGTCCCCAAGGCATTCATCACAGTCGGGGGCGGCTATCTTCCATCCGACACCGTTGCGCGCTCGATCTTCGAGCACTCGCAGGCCAATCTCGCTCCCTACAAGCGCATCCGAAGGCTGGAGTTCGCGGAGTTGCCCAAGACCATCTCGGGGAAGATCCGCCGCGTGGACCTGCGTGCCAGGGAAGTGCAGCTGCGCGAGCGGACAGAGCGCGCGCGCGCCGAAAACGAGTACTGGGAAGAGGATTTCCCCGATCTGCGGAATGAGCCCAGGGGCTGACCGGCGCGGGTCGAGCGAATGCCGGGGTCAGACGTAGAAGCGGTACAGCCCCTGCGCGACGCAGCACGGTTTGTCGGCGCCTTCACGCTCGACCACGAAGTCGACGGCGATCTGGACGCTGCCGTCGGCGACCGTCTCGACGGAGACGAGGGTCGCGCCGGCTCGGATCAGCGAGCCGACCGGCACCGGGGAAGGGAACCGCACTCTGTTCAAACCGTAGTTGACCCCCAGACGCAAGCCCTCGAAACGCAGGATCTCCCCCCACATCGGCACCAGCAGTGACAGCGTCAGGAATCCATGCGCAATCGTGGTCCCGAACGGACCGGCCGCCGCGCGCTCCGCGTCGACGTGTATCCACTGGTGATCATCGGTCGCTTCCGCGAACGTGTTGATCTGCTCCTGGGTGATCTCGCGCCACTCGGAGTACCCCAGGTGCTTGCCGGTCAGTGCGGTCAACTCGGCGACGCTGGCGACGGTGGTGGTCACCGTGTTCTCCCTGGTCCCGCTCGTTGTCGCATCAGTCGCGCGTCAGCACGACCACCGGTATCTCTCGCTCGGTGCGCTTCTGGTACTGATCGTAGTCGGGCCAGACCGCGGTCATCGTCTTCCACAGCTCCGGTTTCTCCTCGGCCGTCGCCGTCCTGGCGTGGGCGGCAAAGCGATCTGCCTTGACCTGGACCTGAACTTCGGGGTCCGCCACCAGGTTCAGGTACCACGCCGGGGGCGCGGGGGCTCCGCCCTTGGAGCCGACGACCAGGTAATCGTCACCGTGACGTCCGAAGATCAGCGCATTGCTGTGCAGCGCACCGGACTTGCGCCCTCTGGTGGTGAGGATCAGGATCTCGGCGCCGTTGCGCCATTGGAAGCCCTCTTCGCCGTCGGTTGCGACGTATCGATCGACGTGCTCTTTGCCATACAGCATCCATGCATCTCCGAGGTGCGGTTGTCCCAGGCGCCGGGAAGCGCGCCTTCGAGTGTAATTTACCGATGCACTTCGAAGATCCGCCCTTCTCGCAACCCCGCGTGACCCGGGCTGCATGAGCATGGGTGCGAGAGCCGGCGGTCTCATCGCGCGGATGGGGCCACTGGCCGTGGCCGTCGCCGCCGCGATGTGGGCGACCGACCCCTACTTCCGCCCCGCCTTGACCAAACAGCTGACCGCGAGCCAGATCGTGTTCGTCGAGTCACTGCTCATCGCGCTGTGCTTCCTCCCCGTCGCCGGGCGCGTCCGCCGAGAGTTGCGCCATCTCTCCCGCCGGCAGTGGATCGCGATGGGGATCATCGCGCTCGGTGCGCAGGCGTTCGCGACGGTGCTCTTCACCCAGGCGCTGAGCTACGCCTTCCCGGCGCACGCCTCGCCCGATTTCAACGTTGAGAACGAGGTCTATCTCCTCTACATGCTGCAGCCGGTATTCGGTATCGCTATGGCCCGCATCGTCCTCAAGGAGCGGCGCAAGCCGTACTTCTGGCCGCTCGCCGCGTGCGCGATCGTCGGCGTGTATCTGATCGTGTTTCCGCAGAATCCGCTGGCCCCGTTCTCCTCGGTGCAGCATGGTCAACTGCTCGCCGCCGTGCTGATCCTCGGCGCCGTGGTGCTCTGGGCCTCGGGGACGGTGTTCGGACGCTACAGCCTCTCTAACGTCTCGTTCGTCACCACCGCGGCGATGCGTTTCACGCTTGCGCTCCCGGTGCTGCTCATCCTCATGCTCGCCGGTGTGGGCGGAGGGCACCTGGGTGCGTTCTCCGCCCAGCAGATACCGAGCTTCATCGGGATCGCGCTCGTCCCCGGCCTGCTGGCGATGCTGCTGTACTACCGGGCGCTCGCGAGCACGCCTGCCTCGATGGCGTCGATCGCTGAGCTCGGGTACCCATGCGCCCTGTTCCTGGTCTTCTCGCTTCCGGCTCCGGTCGGCCTCGGCCTCCCCCTCTACGGGGTCGAGATCGCAGGAGCGCTGGTGCTCATCGCGGTGGTCACGACGCTGAATCTGCTCAGGGACCGTGACGTCGTCGAGACGCCGCGCCGCACCGACGTGACCCTGGCCGCCGAAGGCTGCAGGTAGGAGCCGATGCCGGCCGGGTTGTGGATCGTGGTGCTGATCAAGGATTTCACCACCGCGAAAAGCCGGCTCGCACCGGTGCTCGGACCTGGGCCGCGTCGCGAGCTCGCCGAGATGACCGCTGCGCGCGCGCTCGACGCCGCGCTGGCGCTGGCACCGACGCTCGCCGTCTGCGGATCACTGGAGGCTGCCGATCTTGCGCGCGGGCGAGGCGCGTTCCTGGTGGTGGAGGCATCGCCGAGCGGTCAGAACGCCGCGGCGATGCGCGGCCTCGCCGAGGTCGCCGAACGTGGCGCGGAGGCGGCGTTGCTGCTCAGCTCCGATCTACCGCTGGTCGACGAGGCGGCGCTGCGCCGGCTCCTGGCTCGCACGGACGCCCCGGGACGCCTTGCCGTGGCCGCCCCGGCGGTCGGCCGCCAGGGGACCAACGCCCTCTACCTGCGCCCGCCGGGCGACTTCGGCCTCCACTTCGGGGAGACCTCGCTGCCCAAATTTGCCGATGAGGCCCGGCTGCGCGGTCGTGCGTTCATCGTCCACGACGACCCCATCCTGGCGCTGGATCTCGACGAGCCATCAGACCTCTCCGCCTGGCGGCTGCTCGAGCCGATCGGGTGAGCCTCGAGCTGCGCAGCGTCGAGGGCCTCCCCGAGGTCCGCGCGGGCGACGACCTGGCGGCGCTCGTCGTCCAGAATGCCGGACCGCTCCACGGCGGCGACGTCGTCGTGGTTGCCCAAAAGGTCGTGTCCAAGGCGGAAGGCCGGATCCGCACCCTCTCGGAGGTGACGCCCTCCGAGCGTGCGACCGCGCTCGCCCACAGGCTCAGCGCAGATCCCCGCATGGTCCAGGTGATCCTCGACGAGACCACCCGCGTGGTGCGCGATGACCGCGTGCTCATCGTCGAGACCCACCAGGGATTCGTCTGCGCCAATGCGGGCGTCGACCGGTCGAACCTCGACGGGGCGGACGATGTCTGCCTCCTTCCCGTCGACTGCGACGCCAGCGCCCGAGCGCTGCACCAGCGCATCCACGAACTGACCGGCGTCCGCGCCGGAGTGATCGTGAGCGACACCTTTGGGCGCGCGTGGCGGATGGGCCTCGTCAACGTGGCCCTCGGCGTCGCCGGGGTCCCGTCGATGATCGACTACCGCGGACGCCCGGACGATTTCGGGATGCCGCTGCAGGCGACCGTGGTGGCGATCGCCGACGAGCTGGCGGCCGCCGCCGAGTTGCTGATGGGCAAGACCCGACGTGTGCCCGCGGTCGTCGTGCACGGACTCGGTGATCTCGACGCGGCGCCCGGCACCGGTCAGGAACTGGTCCGGCCGTCCGACCTGGACCTGTTCCGGTGAGGGTGGCGCTGCTCTCGGGAGGCACCGGGGGCGCGCGCCTGGCGACCGGTCTGGCCGCGGTGCTGCCGCCAGACGATCTGTCCATCGTCGCCAACACCGCCGACGATGACGAGTTCTGGGGGCTCCTTGTGAGCCCGGATGTCGACGCGATCCTCTACAGGCTCGCCGGCGTCTTCAATGACGCGACCGGGTTCGGGGTCCGCGACGACACGTTTCACGTGCAGGCGATGCTCGGCAGGCTCGGCGAGCAGACGTGGTTCCAGCTCGGCGATCAAGACATCGGCGTGCACCTGCTCAGAGCCCAGCTGTTGCGCGGCGGCATGCGCCTGGCGGAGGCTGTGGCGCTGCTCGCCCGGCGCTTCGGCATCCGCGTGCGCGTGATCCCGATGAGCGACGACCCGGTGCGCACCAGGATCCTGACCGATGGCGGTGAGCTGAGCATGCAGGAGTGGTTCGTGGGAGCGCGGTGCGAGCCCCCGGTGCGCGGGCTGCGTCTGGCGGGCATCGAGTCGGCGCGCCCCTCGCCGGAGGCCGTCGCCGCGCTCACCGTCGCCGAGACGGTGATCATCGGGCCGTCGAATCCGCTCCTCAGCGTCGACCCAATTCTCCAGGTCCTGAGTGAGCACCTCGACCGGGACAGAGTCGCCGTGGTCTCGCCCGTGGTCGGCGGCCGGTCGTTGAAGGGGCCGACGGTGACGATGCTCGAGCAGATGGGCGAGGAGGCGTCTGCCCTGGGTGTCGCGCGCCGTTACGCCGGCATCGCCGCAACCATGGTCATCGACCAGGCGGACGCGGCACTCCTCGAGCCGATCCGGGCCCTGGGGATGAGCGTGCTCGTGGACGACACCGTCATGGAAGGTTCGCAGGGCGAGCGCCGCCTGGCGGCGTCGCTGCTCCGCAGCCTAGAGTTGACCCATGGCACATGAGGCCGGGCTCGACTTCCTGCGCAGAAACCCGCGTGGTGTGCTTGCGACCTATCGCCGCGACGGCCAGGCGCAGCTCTCGCCGGTGCTCGCGGCCGTCGACGCCGAAGATCGCGTGGTGATCAGCACGCGTGAGGGGGCGATGAAGACGCTGAACCTGCGTCGCAACCCGCGCGCCGGCCTCTGCGTGCTCAGCGAACGCTTCTTCGGCGAGTGGCACGGCCTCGAGGGCGACGCCGAGGTCCTCAGCCTCCCCGACGCGATGGAGCCGCTCGTCGACTACTACCGCCGGGTCAGCGGAGAGCACCCCGACTGGGACGAGTACCGCGAGGCGATGGCACGCGAGCGCCGCGTGCTGCTGCGCATCACCGTGGACCGCAGCGGTCCGACACGGCAGGGGTAGCTCCGCTCAAGCGCCGCCGCCACGCGCCGGGAGATCGCGCAGGCGGGGCAGCACCTGGCGGGCGTAGAGCTGCAGAAACCGGCGCTGATCCGGTCCGGGCGCGTGGAAGATCAGATGCGTGAATCCGAGGTCCAGGTACGGCCGGATGCGTTCCACGTGCTCGTCGGGATCCGAGGAGACGATCCAGCGGCTCGCGGCCTCCTCGGTGGAAAGGGCGTCAGCAAGGCGCTCCATCTCGACCGCGTCATCGACGCCCGTCTTTTCGTCGGATGACAGCGCCAGCGCGGCCCAGTGCCGTGTGTCCTCAAGCGCTCTGTCTCGATCAACGTCGAATGAGACCTTCATCTCGATCGTCAGCTCCACGTCCGCCGGGTCCCGCCCGGCTGCGCGCGCGCCCTCCAGCACGGCTGGAAGCAGGGTCTCGGCGTACAGCTCCATGCCCTTGCCGCTCGTGCAGATGAGCCCGTCGGCGACGCGACCGGCGAGCCGCGCGGCGGATGCCCCGGCGGCGGCGATGTAGATCGGGATGGGCGTCGCCGGGCGGTCGTAGATGGTCGCGTTCCGGGTCCGGTAGTAGGTGCCGTCGAACGTGACCCGGTCGGTGGTCAGCAGTGTCTGGATGAGCGTGACCGCCTCCTTGAGGCGCGCGAATCGTTCCTTGGCGTCCGGCCACTCGACGTCGAGTGGGGCTTCGTTCATCGATTCGCCGGTCCCAACTCCGAGCCAGATGCGCCCGGGGAACAGGCAACCCAGCGTGCCCATCGCCTGCGCGACGATCGCGGGGTGATAGCGGAAGGTCGGGGTGAGCACGCTCGTGCCCAACCGGATGCGCCCGGTTGCCTGACCCGCGGCGCCCAGCCACGCGAGCGAGAACGGGGCGTGACCACCGGTATGGCGCCAGGGTTGAAAGTGGTCACTGATCGCGGCGGTGTCGAAGCCGCATTGCTCCGCAACCGTGGTGAACTCGAGGAGGTCGGATGGGCTGAACTGCTCGGCGGAGACCTTGTACCCAAACCGAATTTGGCGGGACACTGCGCCCATGGTCGCACGTGGGCACCCCGAGCTCCGTCCGTTCGACAGCGCACATAGCTGAAGCGCAATCGACACGCGTTCAACACTGTGACAACCATCCACCCACCACTTCCGAATCGGCTGTCGACGCACGGGGTTTCGTGTCATCCGCGTATCTGGACGCATCGGCACGGGTTGGTAGACTGCGATGCGTGGCGAAATGGGTCGTGCTCCACTTGAATGCCGATGACGCCTCGACATACATCAACGTGGACGCGGTGACCCAGGTCCGGCAGATCTCGGTCGGTTCGACGCGCATCTTCTTCACCGACGGCACCGACGTTTCGGTGCGGGAGGACGCGCCAATCGTGATCGCCGCCTTCCGACGCAACTCCATCTAGGGGGTCGGTCGGTCGCCGGAACCCGCCGGCATGGGATGCCTCGCGGCGGTGCACCCGTCGCCCGGTTCGTATGGGAGCATGGGTCGCTCATGACGACGCCGCCGCTGCTCATGATCCCGGGGCCAACGCCGGTGGCGGCCGACGTCCTGGCGGCTCTCGAAGAGGCCGCGCGCATCATCGATTCGGCGGCTGTGGTGCTGGGCGCGCGTGCTTGACCCCGCGCTGCTCGGACGCCTGCGCGCCGCGGTTGGCGACGACGGACTGATCACCGCGCCCGCGGCCGTCCAGACCTACGCGTGCGACGGGCTCACCGGACGCCGGGTCTCGCCCGCGGCGGTCGTTCTCCCGCTCACGACCGAGCAGGTGGCAGCGGCGGTGCGCGCGTGTGCTGAGGCGAACGTGCCGTTTGTCGCGCGCGGAGCCGGTACCGGGCTGTCCGGTGGCGCGCTCCCCGTCGCCGACGGCGTCGTCATCGGTCTCAGCCGAATGCGCGCCATCCTCGGGATCGACCTCGAGAATCAGCAGGTCACCGTGCAGCCGGGCGTGACCAACCTCGAGGTGAGCAAGGCGGTCCGGCCGCTTGGATATTTCTACGCCCCGGATCCCTCGTCGCAGCAGGTCTGCACCATCGGCGGCAACGTGGCGGAGAACTCCGGCGGGGCGCACTGCCTGAAATACGGCTTCACGACGCACCACGTGCTTGGGGCGACGTTCGTCACCGCGAGCGGGGAGATCGCGCACCTCGGAGGACCCGTCCGCGACGCCGCGGGTTACGACCTGCTGGGGGTCGTCATCGGCAGCGAGGGAACGCTCGGGATCGTGACCGAGGTGGTCCTGCGGATCGTGCGCGTCCCGGAATCGACCGAGACGGTGCTCGCGGCCTTCTCGACCATGGGCGACGCCGGCGAGGCCGTGTCACGAATCATCGCCGCGGGGATCACGCCGGCCGCGATCGAGATGATGGATCGTCTCGCCATCCAGGCGTGCGAGGACATCGTCCACGCCGGATATCCGGATTGCGGCGCGGCGCTGATCGTCGAGCTCGACGGACCCGCCGTCGAGTCCGGCGCGTTCCTTGGCCAGGTCATCGACATCTGCGCCGCGAGTGGAGCGACCGAGACGCGGGTGGCCGCGAGCGACGCCGAGCGTGCGCTGATCTGGAAGGCACGCAAGGCAGCATTCGCGTCGATGGGACGGATCAGCCCGAGCTACTACGTTCAGGATGGCGTCATCCCGCGCACGCGGCTGCGGGACGTGCTCGAATCCATCAGCGCGCTGGCGGCGACGTACGGGCTGCGCGTTGCCAACGTCTTCCATGCCGGTGACGGCAACCTGCACCCGCTGGTGCTGTACGACGACCGCGAGCCCGGCGCCGGAGATCGCGCGCTCGAGCTCGCCGGGTTGATCCTCGAGTCCTGCATCGCCGCCGGCGGCTCGATCACCGGCGAGCATGGCGTCGGGTCTGACAAGGCCTGCTACATGCCGAAGATGTTCAGCGCCGGGTCGATCGCGGCGATGGGACGTGTCCGCGACGCCTTCGACCCGAGCGATCTTTGCAACCCCGGCAAAGCCCTTCCGACACCACGGCTCTGCGGTGAGGTGCCCGGCATGTACCGTCCCCACGCCATCGAAACCGCGGGGATGGCGGAGCGCCTGTGATGGTCTCCACAGCGCAGGACCTGCATCTCTTCACCGAGCTGGTCGGCGCGGCGCACGTCCGGCCGGCTGACGCCGGCGACGAGGTCGGCGGCACTGCTCCCAGCCTCGTGGTGTCGCCCGGTGACGAGCTGGAGGTCGCGTCTGTCCTCTCCGCCGCGACCGCGCGTGGACTTGTGGTCGTGGCACGCGGTGGTGGGACGAAGATCGACTGGGGTTCGCCGCCGGAGCGCTGTGACATCGTGCTCTCGACCTCCCGGATCGAGGGAGTCGTCGACCACGAGCCAGCGGACCTGGTCTGCGTCGTCCGAGCCGGAACCGAGCTCGACAGCCTGCAGAAAACACTCGCCTCCGCACCGGGTTTCCGGCAACGCCTCATGCTCGATCCACCTCAGGGCGATGCGGCGACCGTGGGCGGCGTGGTCGCCACCGCCGCCAGCGGGCCACTGCGAACGCGCTTCGGCACCCCCCGGGACCTGATCATCGGTGCGAGCTTCGTCCTCTCGGACGGAACCGTCGCGCGCAGCGGCGGCAAGGTCGTGAAGAACGTCGCCGGCTTCGATGTCGCCAAGCTGCTGGTGGGATCCCTGGGAACGCTTGCGGTCATCACCGAGGTCGCCTTCCGTCTCCACCCGCTACCCGCCGCAACGCGAACCGTCGTCCTCAGGTCGCGCTCGGTAGGTGATCTCTGCCGGTTCGCGGCGGGAGTCGCGCGGCTCCAGGTGACCCCCAGCGTCGTCGACCTCCACTGGCCCGAGGGCGTCGCGATGGTCCGCTTCGACAGCTCGGAGCTCGGAGCAACCGTGCAGGCCGAGCGCGTCACCCACGAGCTCGGCGGCCGGATCCTCGCCGGACATGAGGAAGCCGATCTGGCGTCGCAGGTTGCGGGGTCGCCGTGGACCGGCGAAGGGCTGGTCGCTGCGGTTGCGCTGCTGCCGTCGCGAATCGGCGAGTTTCTGTCGTCAATGTCGGCTACATGCGACGCCGTTGCGCTGCGTCCGCTGCTCGGCACCGGGGAGGTGCGCTTCGCGCCGGACGCGCTGGAGATGGTTGCCTCTGCCGTGCGCACCGCCGGCGGCCGGCTCACGGTCAGGCGCGGATCGGCCGGCACCACGCACAGGGCCGAGGACAGCGTGGCACTCGATCTGATGCGCTCGGTGAAGCACCGGCTGGATCCGGCGCGGACGCTGAGCCCGGGCCGCCTCGTCGGTGGCATCTGACATGGCCGTGGCGAGCTCGGGTCCGCCTCGGGTCCAGGGACGCCCGCGCGGAGGAACGGCGACGGCCGCGTTCGACGCGCACCACTCCCCCGACCCGGCGCTGATCGCGGACTGCGTGCATTGCGGTTTCTGCCTGCCCGCCTGTCCCACGTATCTGCTCTGGGGCGAGGAGATGGACTCCCCCCGCGGCCGCATCCTGCTCATGGACCTGGCGGCACGCGGTGAGGTCGGCATGGACGCAGAGGTGGTGCGCCACTGGGATGCGTGCCTCGGCTGCATGGCATGCGTCGATGCATGCCCGTCGGGTGTGCAGTACAACCGCCTCGTCGAACAGGTGCGGCCGCAGATCGAACGGCGCTTCGCTCGCGCCTGGCACGTTCGGGCGTCGCGGGCCGCGCTGTTCGCGGTGCTGCCGGTTCCCCGGCGGATGCGCACGGTCGCAACCGCCGTGGCGATCACGCAGGCACTCGGACTCAGAAGGGCGTTGCGGCTCCGGCCGTTGCAGCGCCTCGTGCCCGGGACCGTGCGCCGCCTCGACGATATGGCACCGTCACTGCGGCTCGCCGATCTGCGGGCGCGCACGCCCCGGCGCCTCGCGCCAGGACGACGGCCGGTCATGCGGGTCGCGTTGCTCACCGGGTGCGTGCAGGACGCTTTTTTCTCCCACGTCAATCGTGCGACCGCCCGTGTGCTGGCGGCGCACGGCTGCGAGGTGCTCGTGCCACCGCTCCAGGGTTGTTGCGGCGCGCTCGAGATCCATGCCGGTCGGGAGCGGCCCGCGCTGCGACGGATGCGCGATCTCATCGCGCACATGGAGGCGCTCCATGTTGATCACGTCGTCGTCAACACCGCGGGCTGCGGGTCGGCGATGAAGGAGTACGGCGCGCTGCTAGCCGATGATCCCTTCTGGTCGGCGCGCGCCGCGCGTTTCTCGGCGACGGTTCGGGATGTTATGGAGGTGATCGCCGAGCTTGAGCTGCAGCTGCCGGCGCGCCTCCACCCGCTGCCGGTTCGGGTCGCGTATCACGACGCCTGCCACCTCGCCCATGCTCAGGGAGTGCGCCTCCAGCCTCGTGCGGTGCTCGCCCGGATCCCGCGTCTCGAACTCGTCGATCTCAAGGAATCCGATGTGTGCTGCGGGAGCGCCGGGATCTACAACCTGGTCGCACCCCGCGCCGCCGACGATCTCGGCGATCGCAAGGCCGCCAACGTCGTCGCCAGTGGGGCCGTGCTGCTCACCGCCGGCAACGGTGGCTGTCTGCTCCAGATCCAGGCAGCCCTGCGGCGGGCCGGACACCCGCTTCCCGTGGTTCACCCGGTGGAGTTGCTCGACGCATCCATCCGCGGCCTTCCGGCGGCCGGCGTGCGGGCCGCGTCGCGCGGGTAGCCTCGTGAGCCAACTGTCCGCTCCCCGATGGGGAACCAGGGGGGACACGGGGGATTCCTCCGTGTGTCGCGTCGTGGTTGTGGGAGCGGGCGCGATCGGGCTCGCGGTCGCTCTCCAACTCGGCCGAGCTGGTGTGGACGGCGTCGTCGTGATCGACCGCAACGCCTCGCCCGGCATGGGCTCGACGAGCCGCGCCAACGGCGGGGTCCGAGCGCAATTCACCACGGCGGTCAACATCGCGTTCTCGCAATTCACCATCGCGCAGCTCCGCGAGTTGGACTCGGTCGAGGGCGCACGGGTGGGATTCCGTGCGATCGGCTACCTCTTTCTCACCGGGACCGACACAGGCGAGATTGCGCTCCGGCGGAGCTGGGAGCTGCAGCGCTCGCTCGGCGTCGACGTCGCCTGGCTCTCTGCCGCTGAGGTCCTCGAGATCGCGCCTTTCGTCAACGTCGACGGGCTGTCGGCTGCGACGTTCTGCGCCACTGACGGGATCATCGATCCACACGCTGTGGCGAGCGCGTTATGGGCGGCGTGCCTTCGTCTCGACACAACCTTCCTGCTCGACACCGAGGTGCGGGGCGTGGTACCAGGCAGACCGGTGCGCGTGCGCACCTCGGTGGGCGACATCGAGACCGAGGTCGTCGTCAACGCCGGCGGCCCGTTCGCCCGTGAGGTGGCGGCGATGGCGGGTGTCGATCTCCCGGTCGTGTCCCGCCGGAGAAACCTCGCGTGCACCGAGGCTGTCGCCGGGATTCCCGACGCGATTCCGATGTGCGTCGACAACGACACCGGAGTCCTCATCCGTCGCGAGGGCGCGGGGGTGCTCATCGGCTTCTCGGACCCGACCGACGCGCCAAGCATGGACACCACCTTCGACCCCGCATTCCTCGACGCCGTGGCCGCGCGGATCGGCAATCGCTTCGCGTTCCTCGAGGACGTGCCGATCAGCCCGCGCAAATGCTGGGCCGGCCTCTACCCCGAAACCCCCGACCACCACGCCGTCATCAACTCCGCCCCCGACACCCCGTGGTTCATTCAGTGTGCCGGCTTCGGCGGCCACGGCATCATGCACTCGCTCGCGGCAGGGCAGGCTGTGACCGAGCTGATCGCCGGCGGGCGGTGCACCACCTTCGACCTCCATCCGCTTCGATTGAGCCGCTTTGGTGAGCCTGGAGCCGTCGTCGAGACCGCTGTGCTCTAAGCCGCGACGTGAAGCACGCCGAGCGCTCCCGCCGGGTCCTCGATCAACATGGACAGCGTCTTCCGTTGCTCCGGGTTCAACCCCGAGAGCGGTGGCCGGACCGCCTCGGCGACCGCGACACCGCGGCGCCGCAGGATGAACTTCAACGCAGCCTGGAACGGAAACGGTTCGATGGCGGATCGCGCGCGCGCGGCCGCGGCGCTCGCCTCCGGTGTGCCTGAACGGACGGCCTCGATGGTCAGTTCCGGGAGCGCCGCGGCGAGGCCGGAGACCGCTCCCGCCGCGCCTGACGCCATTCCCTGACAGATCAAGCCTTCGGCGCCGATGAAGACGTCGAGGCCGGAGATGAGATAGGGCTCGACCCGATCGAAGGGAGAGTCCGAGACCTTGAGGCCGGCCAGGTTCGACGCGGTGGACTGGAGTCGCCGCACAACCTCGATGGGAACCGCGTAGCCGCTCCGCGCCGCGAACTCATAGATGTAGAAGGGGAGTGGCGCGCATGCACGTGCCGCCGCGTCGAGGTGGCGCCAGATTGCCTCGGCGTCGAGTGCGAAATACGGAGGCGGGATCACCGCAACTCCAGCCGCGCCGTGGCTCGCGGCGTGTTCGGCGAGAACCATAGTGTCACGCGTGGTCTGCGCCCCGCAGTGCACCACGACAGCGAGCCGCCGATGTGCCCAGGTGACGAACTCATCCGCCGCCAGCCGGCGCTCGTCGACAGAGAACATGATCCCCTCGCCGGTGGTGCCCAGCGCGAGGATGCCGTCGAGGCCGGCCCGAGCGTAGAAGTCAACCACGGCGGCGATGCCGTCACGATCGACGGAACCGTCTTCGGCGGTGAGCGGGGTGACCGCGGCCGCGAGGGTGCCGTGAACCCGCCTGTGCGCTTCCATGTCTCAGCCGAGTGTAGCCGGGCGCTCCGACAGCGATTCGATGTCATAGCGGTCGCGTTCGCGGGTTCGGCGCAGCAGCAGGTCCGCAACCAGGCCGGTCCAGCCCGTCTGATGCGACGCGCCGAGGCCCTGCCCGGTCTCCGCGTGAAAGTACTCGTGGAATGGGATGGCATCCGCGAGCTCGGGGCGGGTGTAGAGCCTGATCCCCGCAACCACCGGGCGCACGCCGCCGGCCTCGAGAAAGATCGACGCTAGACGCGCAGCGATGTCGTCCGCGACCGTGCCGAGGTGCGCGCGGCGACCCGAGCCACGCGGATACTCGACCGTCCACTCATCGCCCAGGAAGCGGTGGTACACACGGAGCGCTTCGATGATCAGGTGGTTGACCGGAAACCAGACCGGTCCGCGCCAGTTCGAGTTCCCGCCGTAGAGCCTCGACGTCGACTCGGCGGGTTCGTAATCGAGCCGTGCAACCGCACCGCCGAGGTCGACGTCGAGTGGATGGGCGGCGTGAAATCGTGAGAGCGCGCGCAGACCGTGGTCGCTCAGAAACTCGGATTCGTCGAGCACGTACTCGAGGATGCGGCGCAAGCGATCGGCATCGACGATCGCCAGCAGCCGGCTCTCGCGCTCAGCGTCCTCGTCATCGAGCGACACCGCGGCCGCGTAGCGTGGTTTGAGCTTGATGAACAGGCGCAGGCGGGCCGCGAAATCGGGGAGCCGTCGAAGGGTCTCGTGACCGAGGGTCGTCGCCGCGCAGAGCGGGATGAGCCCCACGATGGAGCGCGCCCGGATCGGCACGCGCGTGCCGTCGGTGAGATGCCAGCTGTCGTAGTAGAAGCCCGCACTCTCGTCCCAGAGTCCCTGCTCGTTCATCGCGGTCGCGATCGTCGCGAAATGTTCGAAGAACTTGGTCGCCACGTCCTCGTAGGTGCGATCGAAGGTCGCGAGGATCAGGGCAATCTCGAGGAGATTGAGCGAGTACATCGCCATCCAGGCGGTACCGTCCGACTGCTCCAGGTGGCCGCCGGCTGGAAGCACCGCCGAACGGTTGAACGGACCGACGTTGTCGAGGCCGAGGAAGCCCCCCTCGAAGATGTTGTTGCCCTCGGCGTCCTCGCGGTTCACCCACCACGTGAAGTTGATGAGCAGCTTGTGAAAGACGCGGGCGAGGAATCGGTAATCGGTGGCGCCGTCGATCTCGAAGACCCGCAGCGCGGCCCACGCGTGCACCGGCGGGTTGACGTCGTCGAAGGACCACTCGTAGGCCGGCAGCTGGCCGTTGGCGTGCATGTACCACTCGCGGCACAGCAGGATCAGCTGCTCCTTGGCGAATGCCGCATCGACGTGCGCCAGCGCGACGCACTGAAATCCCAGGTCCCATGCGGCGAACCACGGGTACTCCCACTTGTCGGGCATTGACAGGACGTCCGCGGTGTCGAGGTGCCGCCATTCGGCGTTTCGTCCTGCGAGCCGTTCCGCGGGCGGGGCGGGTTCGGCGGGATCGCCGTCGAGCCAGCGCGTCACGTTGTAGTGATAGAACTGCTTGCCCCAGAGCATGCCGCTGAGCGCCTGGCGGACGACCAATCGCTCGTCGGCGCTGAGCCGATCCGGCATCATGCCCGCGTAAAACGCGTCGGCTTCGCCGTGTCGAAGGTCGAGCGCCGCGGCTGCGCCCTCGACAGCGTCGGTTTCCCGGCGGCCGAATCGGAGCCTGACCACTGCGCTCTCGCCGGCGTCGACGGAGACCACGTAGTGCAGCGCCCCTTTGGTGCCGGCCTGCGCGGGATTGACCGTCGGCGCAGCGTGGATCACATGGTCGTTGATGCCGTCCTTGGGAAAGCGGCTCCGTGACATCGATCCCCAGAGGCGGTCGGCGTTGGATTCGTTGTCGCAGACCATCTGTGTGTGGTCGCCGGCGCCGGAGAGAAACATCCTGCCGATCACCGTGTGGTCGGCGACGAGCCGTCCCTGGTCCACGTGGAGTGACGGCATGGTGTCGTCGATACCCCATGCCCATGTGTTGCGGAACCACAGCGTCGGGAGGACGTGGAGCGTCTGGGTGCCCGCCCCGGCGTTGCGCGCCCGCAGCTCGATCACGAGGTCGTCCGGCGTTTCCTTCGCGTAGTCGACGATGATGTCCCAGAAACCGCCGTCGAGCACTCCGGTGTCCGCGAGCTCGTACTCGGGGTCGAGCTGACTTCGACGTTGGTTCTCGGCGAGCAGGTCTTCGTAGGGAAAGGCCACCTGCGGGTAGAGGTATCGCCAGCGCATCCACGAGTGCGTCGGCGTCGAGTCGACATACCACCAGTACTCCTTGGCGTCCTCACCGTGGTTGCCCTGTGGCCCGGTCAGTCCGAAGATCCGCTCCTTCAGGATGGGGTCGACGCCATTCCAGAACGCGAACGCGAGACACAGCAGCTGGTGCTCGTCGCAGATCCCACCGAGACCCTCCTCGCTCCAGCGGAAGGCGCGCGACCGCGCCTGGTCGTGTGAAACGTAGTTCCAGGCGTCGCCGTCCGCGCTGTAGTCCTCGCGCACCGTCCCCCAGGCGCGCTCGCTGAGATACGGCCCCCAGCGCCGCCAGCCGGCCGGATCGTCGCGAAGCCGCGCGCGCTCGGCATCGCGGTTGCTCACGACCGGCGTGCGGGGATGGTGCTCAGCCTAGTCCTGGACGGCCCGGTCGGTGATCGAGAGCGCGCCGTCGATGACCTCGAATCCGTGCGCCAGCTCCTCCTCGCTGATGCACAGCGGCGGATTGGTGTGGATCGAGTTATTCGACACCATCGTGTAGACGCCGTGCTCGCGAAGGTACCGGCCGACGGCGGTCATCTCCTCGCTGGTCGCGTTGAACGCGGTCATCGGCGTGTACGGCTCCTGTCTCCTGACCAGGTCGAGTATGCCGAAAAGTCCGAGGTTCCGGTGGGTGCCGACGCTCGGATGCTTCGCGGCCAACCGCTCGTGGTGGGCGCGCATCACCGAGTCCATGGCGGCAGCACGCTCGATGAGGTGATCCTCCTCGTAGACGTTCAGGGTCGCGAGCGAGGCCGCGAGGGACACAGGATGGCTGGAGTAGGTGAGGCCCCCGAAGAACATCGTCGACTCGAACCGCTCAGCGATGTGGCGGCGCATGGCGACGGCGCCGAGCGGAAGGTACGAGGACGTCAGCCCCTTGGCCATGGTCATCAGGTCGGGGACGGTGTTCCAGTGCTCGACGGCGAACCACCTGCCGGTGCGCCCGAACCCCGCCATCACCTCATCGGCCACCATCAGGATGCCGTGCCGGTCGCACAGCTCGCGGACGCCCTGGATGTAGCCGTCCGGCGGAATGAGGATGCCGTTGGTGCCGACGATGGTCTCGAGGAATACCGCCGCAATCGTATGCGGACCCTCGTACATGATCACGTCCTCGAGGCCGCGGAGGCTCTCCTCAACCGGTCGCGGCTCGCGCTCGCCCCAGCGATGCGTGTCCGGATACCGGACCACGCCGACCAGCCCCGGCTCCGTCGCCCAGCGGCGAGGATCGCCGGTGAGCGTCATCGCCCCCATGGTTGCTCCGTGATACGCGCGATAGCGAGCGAGGATCTTGTAGCGGCCGGTGAACTGGCGGGCGATCTTGATCGCGTTCTCGATCGCCTCCGCGCCGCCGAGCGTGAAGAAGACCTTGTCGAGGTCGCCGGGAAGGATGCTGGTGAGCTTCTGACCCAGGCGTGCTCGAATCTCGGTGACGAACGCCGGCTGCACGAATTGCAGCCTGGTTGCCTGTTCGATGATGGCGTCGACCACCCGCCGATCCCCGTGCCCGATGTTCACCGACATCAACTGGCTGTTGAAATCGAGAATGCGCTTGCCTTCCGGCGTGTACAGCCAGACGCCCTCGGCGCGATCGACGGCGATGGGATCGACGGCGCCCTGCACCGACCACGAGAAGAACGTGTGCTGCCTCGAGAGCCGCGCAATCTCCTCGCTGGTCATCCGGCGTTGCTCGACCTGAACGCTCATGGTCTCCTGGACTCCTCTGTCGACAGATCAACCTGGCACAGTATGACGGTGCCACCAGCTCCGGATTCCGGCATCCAGATCGGTTCCCGGGAGCCGCTGGAGCGGCGCTGGTTGCGAACGTGACCCTCATCGTCGGGGTCGTCGAGGGTGATACACCGAGCCGCGACCTGCTGGGTTCACGACCGGATGTCCGATACGTCTTCATCGATCCCTCGTTGCCGATGCCGCCAGAGGCGGTGGAAGCGGATGCATTGCTGATCTGGAACGTCCGGAGCGGCTACCTTCGCGAGAACTGGAGTGGCTTCACCCGCCTGCGCTGGGTGCACGCGGGGACCGCCGGCGTCGAACGCGTGCTCTTTCCAGAGCTCGCGGCCAGCGAGGTCGTGCTCACCAACTCGCGGCATGTCTTCGACCAGGCGCTCGCCGAGTACACGATCGGTCTGATGCTGGCCCTCAGCAAGGACCTGGCGACCACGATCCGGCGCCAACTCGAGCATCGGTGGGCGCAACGCGAGACCGAGACGCTTGCAGGAAAGAGGCTCGTGATGCTCGGGGTCGGTCCGATCGCACGGCGGACCGCCCAGCTGGCGAAGGCGTTCGGCATGTCGGTGCGCGGCATCGGGCGAACCGCACGCGCGGGCGACCCCGACTTCGGTGACATCGCCGCGTCCGACTCCCTGCCCGAGTTGTTCGGCGATGCGGACTACGTGGTGATGGTCCTGCCCAGCACTCCGCAGACCGCGGGCATGGTCGGTCCCGCGGCGCTCGGCGCACTGAAGCCGAGCGCGCGGCTCGTCAACGTCGGGCGTGGGTCGACCCTCGACCAGGGCGCGCTGCGAACGGCGCTGCTCGAAGGGCGGATCGCCGGGGCTGCACTCGATGTCATGACCCCGGAACCCTTGCCGGATGACTCACCGCTGTGGGATGCGCCGAACCTGATCATCTCGCCGCACATGTCCGGCGATTACGCCGGCTGGCAGCAGGTCATCGCCGACCTGTTCACGAGGAATCTCGACCGGTTCCAGCGCGGGGAGCCACTGCTCAACGTCGTCGACAAGGGACTGGGCTACGCGCCGTCGGAGCAGCCATGAGCCTGGTTGGCCGCTCGCGTGATTTGGGTATGGTTGCGCCACCATGCAGGACGCTGAATTGACATCGGCCCACGAGTTCGCCTCGGTCGAGGACATCGAGCCCCTGGCGCTGATGGACGGACTGCGTGTCAGGGCGATCAACGGCGAGCGGATCACGCTCGCCGTCTTCGAGCTCGATCCCGGCATCGCCATGCCGGAGCACCGCCATCCGAACGAGCAGGTCGGGATTGTCGTGCGAGGAGATCTGACCTTCACGGTCGGCGGCGAGACGCGGTCGCGCAAGGCCGGTGACATGTGGGTCATCCCTCCGGGCGTCCCACACGCGGTCGAGCGCACCGGCGCGGCAGGGTGCACCATCGTCGAAACCTTCTCCCCGCCTCGAGACGACTGGGCGGACAAGCCGCGCCAGCGGCCGTCGGCCGAACCCTGGCCGCACGCTGGGGAATCCCCCGCGAACCCCCTTTCTTGACTCCCCGCTGACTTTCCGACCCCCAGATCACTCCCCCGCGGGGGAATCCCCCGATGCGAAGTGGAGGCCGTGCATGTCCTCCAGGAGCCGGTCGGCAAGCCTGAGAAAGCGTCGCGTCCGCCACGCCTGGTCCGTTTCGCCGGTGGTCAGCACCGGAACCGCCGCCTCTTTGATGACCAAGAGCAGCGCCTCGAGATCACGCATCAAACCGAGAACGCGCGTCCACGCGTCTACTTCTTGGTTCATCTGTCCCCTTCCCCTTCCGCCTATGCCAGCCGGCACGCCACGTCATCATCGCACACTTTTCGATGCGTTTGGAGCGTTCGATCCTGATACCGGCAGCCCGGCCTTGCCCGAGGCTAGAGCGGCCCAGCGTGGTCACCCCCCAGGAGAGGCAATGAAGATCAGTGCGCGCAACAAGCTGCCCGGCCGGGTCGAGCAGATCACCCGTGGCGCCGCGACCGCCAACGTCGTGGTTTCGGTCGCGGGCCTGAAGATGACGTCCGCCATAACGGTTGATGCCGTCGAGGAGCTCGGCATCAAGGTCGGCAGCGAGGTCATCGTGATCGTCAAGGCCTCCGACGTCATGCTGGCCGTCGCCGATTAGCCCCTCAGCCGGGCGACGCGGCCTGACCTAGAGGTTGCCCCGGGCAGCCTGCTCGCGCTCGATGGACTCGAACAGGGCTTTGAAGTTTCCCTTTCCAAATCCCTTGCAGCCCTTGCGCTGGATGACCTCGAAGAACAGCGTCGGGCGGTCGCCCACGGGACGCGTGAAGATCTGCAGGAGGTAGCCGTCGTCGTCGCGGTCGATGAGGATGTTGAGCGAGCGCAGCCGGTCGAGGTCCTCGTCGATCCCGGCGGCCCTTTCCCCGAGCGCATCGTAGTAGGCGCCGGGGGCGGTGAGAAACTCCACGCCGCGGTCGCGCATCTCCTGCACGGTGCCGACGATGTCGTCGGTGTGCACGGCGATGTGCTGGATCCCGCTCCCGCGGTAATAGTCGAGGTACTCCTGAATCTGCGACTTCTTGAGCCCGACGTATGGCTCGTTGATCGGCATGGTGATCTGGGTCCGCGGGTCGCGCGCAACCTTCGAGCGCAGCGCGCTGTACTGGGTCGCGATGTCCTGCTCGTCGAATTCCTGGAAGACGGTGAACCCGAACACTTCGGAGTAGAAGGAGATCCAGTCGTCCATCTTGCCGACGTCGACGTTGCCGACGGTGTGGTCGATGAACCGCAGCCCGACGCCACCCCCGCTGCGATTGTCCGCGCGGTACCCGGGCCAGAAGATCCCTGAATACTCGTTGCGCTCGACGAATGTATGGATGGTGTCACCGAATGTGGCGATCGAGGCCGAGGTCACGACGCCGTGCTCGTCCTCCGCGCGTGCCGGCTCGGCGACGCTGCGCGCCCCGCGCGCGGTGGCTGCCTCGAATGCCGCGGTCGCGTCCTCGACCCGAAGCGCGATGGTGCGAACGCCTTCGCCGTGAAGCCGCAGGTGCTCGGCGATGTCACCCTCGGGCTGCAGCGGCGCGGTCAGCACGAGGCGCACCTTGCCCTGCTCGAGAACGTAGCTGGCCCGATCGCGGATCCCGGTCTCCGGGCCGGCATAGGCGACGACGTCGAACCCGAAGGCCTTGCGGTAGTGATACGCGGCCTGGCGCGCGTTGCCGACCCACAGCTCGACATGGTCGGTGCCCTCGAGCACGGGCACGGCTACCTCGGCGACCTGAACCATGTGGTTCTATTGTAGGAGCATGAGATCGAGCAGCCAGAACCGCCCTGGCGCCGTGGAAAACCCTTCGCCAGGCGGATCGGCGCCCACCGCCCTTGAGGATCCCCGCGAGGACGAATTCCAGGCGCTCATCGACGCGGATCAGCGGATCGAACCGCGCGACTGGATGCCCGAAGGCTATCGGAAGACGCTGATACGCCAGATCGCCCAGCACGCCCACTCGGAGATCATCGGCATGCAGCCCGAGGGCAACTGGATCACCCGTGCCCCGTCGCTGCGGCGCAAGGCGATCCTCATGGCCAAGGTGCAGGACGAGGCGGGTCACGGCCTGTACCTGTACTGCGCGGCGGAGACGCTCGGCGTCGATCGTGCGGAGCTCATCGATCTCCTGCATCAGGGCCGCCAGAAGTACTCGAGCATCTTCAACTACCCGACGCTGACCTTTGCCGACGTCGGAGCGATCGGCTGGCTCGTCGACGGCGCCGCGATCACCAACCAGATCCCGCTGTGTCGTTGCTCATTCGGCCCGTACGCACGAGCGATGGTGCGAGTCTGCAAGGAGGAATCGTTCCACCAGCGCCAGGGGTTCGAGTTGCTCTACGCCCTTTCGCACGGCACTCCTGAGCAGCACGAGATGGCCCAGGATGCGGTCAACCGATGGTGGTGGCCGTCGGTCGAGATGCTCGGTCCCCCCGACACGGAGTTCGACGCACAGCGCGCAATCGATGGCTTGGGGTATCAAGCGATTCTCGAACGACGACCTGCGCCAGCGCTTCGTCGACATGGTCGCGCCCCAGGCCGTGGTTCTCGGTCTCACCCCTCCGGATCCGGACCTTCGCTGGAACGAGGAACGCGGGCACTACGACTTCGGCACGCCGGACTTCGAGGAGTTGCGACGCGTCGTCAGCGGCGACGGACCGTGCAACCGGCAGCGAGCGGCGCATCATCTGAAAGCGCACGAGGATGGCGCGTGGGTGCGGGCCGCGGCGGCCGCCTACGCGGCCAAGCACGCACCCACCAGCGCCGCGGCATGAGCGAGGAAACATCTGCGCCGCTCTGGGAGGTGTTCATCCGCAGCAGGCGTGGGCTCTCGCACAACCACGTGGGCAGCCTGCACGCCCCGGATGCGGAGATGGCGCTGCGCAACGCACGCGACGTCTACACGCGGCGCATGGAGGGTGTGAGCATCTGGGTCGTCCCCTCCGCGGTGATCACCGCCTCGTCTCCGGACGAGAAGGACTCGTTCTTCGACCCCGCATCCGACAAACCATACCGGCACCCAACCTTCTACTCGATCCCGAAGGAAGTGCAGCAGCTGTGACCCTGGTGGTCGCCGGCGCGGCGGCCGTGTACACGCTGCGCGTCGCGGACGATTGCCTGGTGCTGTCCCACCGGCTCGCCCAGTGGTCCTCCTGGGCTCCGACCCTGGAAGACGATGTCGCTCTGACCAACATCGCGCTGGACCTGCTCGGCCAGGCGCGGGCGATGTACGCGCGCACGGCGGAGCTCGACGGAACCGGCCGGTCGGAGGACGACTATGCCTTCATGCGTGACGAGCGCGAATATGTCAACTGCCTGCTCGTGGAACAGGAGAACGGCGACTTCGCGACCACGATGGTTCGCCAGCTGCTCTGTTCGGCGTATCAGCTCGCGCAGTGGCGGGCGCTCACGGCGTCGACGGACGAGCAGGTGGCTGCCGTCGCGGCCAGGGCGGTGAAGGAGTCGACGTATCACCGCGATCATGCGACCGACTGGACGCTCCGCCTCGGCGATGGGACCGACGAGAGCCATCGCCGCATGGAGACCGCGCTCGCGACGCTCTGGCCCTTCACCGACGAGCTCTTCGAAAGCGATGCGGTCACCCGTGACGTGGCCGACGCGGGCGTGGGCCCTGACCCGGCGGCGCTCCGCCCCGAGTGGGAGGCATACGTGCATCGCGTCTTGAAGGATGCGACGTTGGTGGTTCCGGAAACCAGCTGGAAACCGATCGGAGGTCGGCAGGGACTCCATACCGAGCCGTTTGGGTACATGCTCGCCGAGATGCAGCACCTTCATCGCTCTTTTCCCGGTGTCACCTGGTGAGCGCGACCGAATCGGAGATCCGTCGTGTGGCCGGGGCGATTCCCGATCCGGAGATGCCCGCGCTGACCATCGCGGACCTCGGCATCCTTCGCGACGTCCGTGTCGACGGATCCGGCCACGTCGACGTCGACATCACGCCGACGTACTCCGGGTGCCCGGCGCTCGACACCATCCGCGAGGACGTCGAGCAGTGCATTCGAGACCACGGCTACTCCGACGT
This sequence comes from Candidatus Dormiibacterota bacterium, assembly GCA_963799005.1. Lineage (GTDB taxonomy): Bacteria > Chloroflexota > Dormibacteria > Aeolococcales > Aeolococcaceae > Palsa-851. Next base: position 542,462 of record CAWCVK010000001.1, read on the forward strand.
GAGCGTCCACGTGGTGCTGTCCCCGGCGTGGACCACAGAATGGATGACCGATGCCGGCCGGGTCAAGCTCCGCGAGTACGGTGTTGCGCCGCCCCGCCCGGGTCACTTCGACGTCAGGCCGCTGGAGCTCGCGGTGGAGTGCCCGCGATGCAAGTCGCCGCGCACCCGCGAGCTTGCGCACTTCGGATCGACGCAATGCCAGGCGGTACGCCAGTGCGTCGCGTGTGGCGAGACCTTCCCGCATTTCAAGGAGCACTGAGGGTTTGACCTCCACGCCGGTTGCTGAGGCATCCGCGGGACATCGGCGCGCAACCATCCACCCGCTGCGGGTGAAGGACGTGGAGCCGCTGACCGACGACGCGGTGGTGATCGAGTTCGAGATCCCGCCTGAGCTCGCCGGCGACTACGCGTTCACCCACGGGCAGCACGTCTCACTCCGGTTCGAAGCCGCGGGAGACGACCTCAGACGCAGCTACTCGATCTGCAGCGCCGCCGGTAGCGGGCGGCTCCGCGTTGCGGTGAAACGCCTCCCCGGGGGACTCTTCTCGGCATACGCCATGGAGCATCTGCGCGCCGGCGACATCGTGGAGGTCGTTACACCGATCGGCCACTTCAACACGCCACTCGACCCGAGCGCTGCCAGGTCGTACGCGATGATCGCAGCCGGGAGCGGGATCACGCCCATCTTCTCCATCGTCAGCACGATCCTCGCCATCGAACGGAGCAGCACGGTGACGCTGATCTACGGAAATCGCACGGTCAAGGACATCATGTTCCTCGAGGAGCTCGAGGACCTGAAGAATCGATACCCAGAACGATTCTCCCTGTACCACGTGCTGTCGCGCGAGGAGCAGGAGGTGCAGCTCCTGCACGGTCACATCGACGCCGAGCGGCTGCGTCTCTTCCTCGATCAGCTGCTCCCGGCGGAGGACGTCGACGAGTGGTTCCTCTGCGGGCCGCGGGACATGATCGAGTCCGCGAGAGCGGTGCTGTTCGAACGCGGCGTTGACGCCGACCATGTCCACGCCGAGCTGTTCCACGCCAAGGATTCAGTCCGCCTCCGCACCGCCGAGCACAACGTCGCGGCAGGCACCGCAGGTGCTGCTGAGGTGACGATCATCCTCGATGGACGCGGCTCGACCTTTCCCGTGGATCCGGATGGCGAGCGAATCCTCGACGCCGCACTGCGAGTCCGCTCCGACGCGCCCTACGCATGCAAGGGCGGTGTCTGCGGCACCTGTCGCGCCCGGCTGGTCAGCGGCAGCGTCGAGATGGATCAGCACTTCGCGCTGGAACAGCGCGAGATCGACTCGGGCTTCGTGCTCGCCTGCCAGTCGCACCCCACCTCACCGAAGGTCGTCCTCGACTTCGACCAGTGACTGGCACGCGATCAGATGATCGGGGTCAGCCAGCTCGCGTAGCCGTCGTTCTCGCCCTTGCAGACGCCGAAGTAGAGGTCCTGGAGCTTCCTGGTCACCGGACCGGGTGACCCCGAGCCGATCGTGCGCTGGTCGATCTCGATGACCGCCGACACCTCGGCGCCGGTGCCGCAGAGCAGGACCTCGTCGGCCACGTAGAGCTCGCTGCGGTCGATGGTGCGTTCCACCACCTTGACGCCGAGCTCGTCGCGGGCAAAGGTCATGAGCACCGAGCGCGTGATGCCTTCGACGATGTTCTCCGAGGCCGGCGGCGTGATCAGCGTCCCGCGCCGGAGGATGAACAGGTTCTCAGCGCTGCCCTCACAGACGTGTCCGTCCTGGGTCATGAGGATCGCCTCGTCGAATCCGTTGAGAAATGCCTCGGTCTTGGCGAGTGCGCTGTTGATGTAGATGCCGGTCGCCTTCGATCGCGCCGGCGCGACGTTGTCGTCGATGCGCCGCCAGCTCGACACCTGGCAGCGAATGCCTCCCGTTGTGTCCACGTACGCGCCGAACGGCACCGGCACGATCATGAAGCCGTCACGTAAGTTGTGGAACCGGATGCCGATCTCCTCATTCGCTTTGAAGACGAGTGGGCGAATGTAGACATCGGTTCGAAAGTTGTTGCGGCGCATCAGTTCGACGGTGATGTCACACAAATCGTCGACACTGTGGGGCAGCTCCATGTGGAGCATGCGCGCATTGCCGATCATGCGTGCGAAGTGATCGGCCATCCGGAAGACGTTGATCCGATGCTGGTGCTCGCTCCAGTACGCCCTGATCCCCTCGAAGCAGCCGGTCCCGTAGTGGAGCGCGTGGGTGAGCAGGCCGAGATGCGCATCGCCGTACCTGCACAGCTCGCCGTCGAAGTACACCCACGTGTCGGCCTGCGCGCGGCGAAGCTCAGACGCCGCGACGGGTGCCTTGGTAGGGCTCTCAGTCATCCGCACCTGCCTGGTCGGGTGCTTCGACAAGGTCCGCGAGATGCCGGAGGAAGCCGCCGGCGACACCCCCATCGGCGACGCGGTGATCGAAGACGAGCGAGAGCTCAACCACCGAGCGCGGCACCACGTAGTCGTCCACGACCCAGGGGCGGGTCGCGATCCGTCCGACGCCGAGGATCGCTGCCTCGGGCGGATTGATGATCGCCGTGCCCCCGTCAACACCGAAGGCACCGAAGTTGGACACGGTGAAGGTGCTGCCACGAAGATCGGTCGCGGCAATGGAGCCGTCGCGTGCAGCGCTCGCAAGCCGCTGGAGCTCATCGGCGATGCCCGGCAACGACTTGCTCTGCGCGTCGCGAATCACGGCGACGACGAGGCCGCGATCGGTTTGGACGGCGACCCCGAGGTGGATCGGCGTGAATTGCACGATCTGGTTCGCCTCGGTGTCGAAATGCGCATTGAGCCGGGGGAATTGCCGGAGCGCGATCACGCAGAGCCGAAGGATGATCGCGAAGGCTGTGACCGAGGCATCCGTGGTTCCGGGCGGCAGCTCCGCACGCAATTCCATGAGCCGGGTTGCGTCGGCGCGGGCAACGGCGGTCGCGGTGGGTGCGTCGCGATGGGACCTCGTGAGCCGTTCCGCGGAGACCCGGTCGACGCCGGTGAGCGCCATACGGTGGGTACCGGCGACTGTCGCCGCGCGGGGGCTGGACGGGGCGGCGCCGTCGTTCCTCGACGCGCCCTCGAGGTCGGCCTGGGTCACCATGCCCCCGGGCCCGCTTCCCGCAACGCTCGCGAGGTCGATGCCGAGCTCGGCGGCGAGCCGTCGAACCAGCGGGGACGCCGGAGGCGATCCGCCAGGCGGCGCCGATCCGCTCGTGCTCGCCGGCGCGGCGCTCCGGCGCGGCCGCGGCGGGGACTCGCTGGTCCCGTACCCGACCAGGAGGTTGCCGGATTCGGACGCGGCCGGCGCGGCCGCGACTTCGATGCTGATCAGCGGTTTCCCGACCCCGACGGTCTCTCCCTCTCCGCCATGCAGCCTGGCCACGCGTCCGGCGAAGGGAGTCGGCACCTCGACAACGGCTTTCTCGGTGGTGATCTCGGCGATCGGTTGATCGACCACGACCACGTCACCCTCGGCCACCAGCCAGCGATTGATCTCGCCCTCGGTGAGGCCTTCGCCGAGGTCCGGCATGAGGAAGTCGCGAATCGTCGGCATCGTTCAGTACTCGAGCAGTCGCGAGACCGCGTCGAGGATGCGATCGGCGTCGGGCAGGAAGTGGCGTTCGATCTTGGCCGACGGATACGGAACGTCGAACCCGGTCACGCGCAACACCGGAGCCGCCAGGTAGCCGAAGGCGCGCTCGCTCAACTCGGCGGCGATCTCCGCCCCGTATCCGACGAAGCGCGCCGCTTCGTGGACGACCAGTGCACGCCCGGTCCTGGTTGCACTCGCCACCAGGGTGTCGCTGTCGAGAGGCGACAGGGTGCGGACGTCGATGACCTCGAGCTCCCAGCCACTCTCCTCGGCGCCACGCGTCGCCGCCTCCATCGCGGTGGTCACCATCGGTCCGTAGGCGATGACCGTCGCGGTCGTCCCGGCGCGGCGCACGACCGCCTCGCCGATCGGTGGGGCGGTCACCGGCAGGTCGAGGTCCTCCTTCAGCCAGTAGCGGCGCTTCGGCTCAAGGAAGATGACCGGATCGTCGAACGCGATCGACGCGCGGAGCAGCGCGTAGGCATCTCCGGGCGTCCCGGGTGAGACCACGGTGAGCCCGGCGGTGTGCGCGTAGTAGGCCTCGGGGCTCTCCGAGTGGTGCTCGACGGCCCCGATGCCGCCCCCATAGGGAATGCGGATCACCATCGGCAACCCGACGCTGCCGCGGGTCCGGTTTCGGTACTTTGCGACGTGGCTGATCACCTGGTTGAGCGCCGGGTAGGAGAAGCCGTCGAACTGCATCTCCACCACCGGACGCAGCCCATAGATCGCCATGCCGATCGCCGTGCCCGCGATGCCCGACTCCGCGACCGGGGTGTCGAAACAGCGGTCCGAGCCCATCTGCGCCTGAAGTCCGTCGGTGACGCGGAAGACACCGCCCAGCTTGCCGACGTCCTCGCCGTAGACGACCACGGAGTCGTCCGCGCGCATCGAGTCGCGAAGCGCCGCGTTGAGCGCGGCGGCCATGGTCAGCTCCATCAGGTCTCCTGGGCCGCCTGCAACTCCTGGCCGAGCAGCGTTCGCTGAGCGTCGAGCTGTGGGGTGCGCCTTGCGTACACGTGGTCGAACATCTCACGAGGATCGCCGGCGGGAGCGTCGAAGAGAAAGTCACGCATGCGCGCGGCGGTCGCCTCGCCTTCGGCGTCGACGTCCGCCAGGAACCCGCTGTCGACGACGCCGCCGTCACGCAGCACCCGAAGGAATCCTTCCACAGGATCGCGCTCGCGCCACTCGGTCGCCTCGTCATCGCTGCGGTACCGGGTGGTGTCGTCGGCGGTGGTGTGCGCCTCGAGCCGGTAGGTCACGGCCTCGACCAGCGTGGGTCCGTCGCCGCGACGCGCACGATCGACCGCCGTCTGCACAGCTCCGTAGACCGAGACGACGTCATTGCCGTCGACGCGGATGCCCGGCATGCCGACACCGGCCGCGCGCAGCGCGATCGACGAGGCCCTGGTCTGGAGGTGATAGGGAACGCTGATCGCGTAGCCGTTGTTCTGGACGACGAACACGACCGGGGCGCCACGCACCCCCGCGATGTTCAGCGCCTCGTGGGCGTCACCCTCGCTGGCCGCACCGTCGCCGAAGAAGGTCAGCGCGACGATCGGGTCGTGCTTCATCTGCGCCGCCATCGCGAGCCCGACCGCGTGCAGCGCCTGGGTGGCCAGCGGGGTCGTCAGCGGAGCGACCCGGTAGCGGTAGGGATCGAAGCCGCAGTGCCAGGTCCCCGAGAAGAGCGCGAGCAACTCGACGATGTCAACTCCTCGGGCGAACGCGCCCACGGTCTCACGGTAGGTCGGGAAGAGCCAGTCGTCCGGCTCGAGCGCGAAGACCGCGCCCACCTGCGCCGCCTCCTGGCCGTGGCTCGAGGCGAACACGCCGAGCGCTCCCTGACGGGTCAGATTGATCGCCTGGCGGTCGACGCGCCGGCTCAGCGCCATCAGGCGGTAGAGCGACCGCAGCTGGTCGCTGCTCAGCTCAACGTTGTGTGGTTGCGCAGCGCCGAGAGCCCCCTCGGCGCCGGCGTCCTGCCAGAACGCCTTTGCCGGCCCCGGAAATGAGGACGGTCCGCTGGTCGCCGACGACACCTCCACGCTCACTTCGATCGATCCTACCCCTGCGGACCACCGCTGCCGAAGTCCGGCGCGCGTTTGGCCCGCCTCGCTGCCAGGCCCTCGGCGACATCCGGACCGGTGAAGCCGAGGAATTCGAGGGCGAGCGAGCTGTCGAAGATGGGCCCCGCCGCCCGCAGCCAGTTGTTGAGCGCGTACTTCGTCCAGCTGATCGCGGTCGGCGATCCGGCGGCGAGCTTTCGGGCGACCTCGAGGGCAGTCCCGTGCAGCTGGTCATCGGCGACGCTCAGTGAAACCAATCCGATTCGCTCCGCCTCCTCGCCGCTCAGCGGCTCGTTGAGCAGGAGGTGGTACTTGGCCTTGGCGATGCCGCAGAGCAGAGGCCAGATGATCGCGGCGTGGTCGCCGGCCGCGACGCCGAGCCGGGTGTGGCCGTCGATGAGGCGTGCCGATCGGGCGGCAATCGAGATGTCCGCGAGCAGGCCGACGACCAGCCCGGCGCCGACCGCGACACCGTCCATCGCCGAGACCACGGGTTTGCTGCAGTTGATGACGTTGTAGACGAGGTCGCGGGCCTCCCGGAGCACGCGCGCGCGCACCCCGAAGTCCGCCGCCATCTCCTCGATGAGATCGAAGTCGCCGCCCGCCGAGAACGTGCCGCCCGCGCCGCGAATGATCACGGCACGGGTCTCGGCGTCGGCGTCCACCGCCGGCCACACCGCCGCGAGGTCACGATGCATGGCGGCGTCGGCCGCGTTGAGACGCCCTTCCGCCTTCATGGTGATGACCAGGATGCCGTCCTCGGGGCGCTCGAAGACGAGGCTCGGAAATGAGCGTGCCAGGGCGGTCATGGAGCGCTGCTACCGGCCGGTGAAGGCGGGCTTCCGCTTCTCCTGAAATGCGGCGATGCCATCCTGGTAATCGTGCGTCCGTGACGCGCGGCCCTGCGCCGCGGCCTCGGCGGCGAGCACCTCCGAGAACGCCGACGACCCGTCCCGGATCTGCCGGACGATGCGCTTGGATTCGAGGAACGCCGACGTGGGACCGTGGGCGATCGCGCCGGCCATCTCGCGTGTCCGGCGGACGAGGTCGGCGGCGGCGACGCTGCGGTTCACGAGCCCCCATTCCGCGGCCTCGCGCCCGGACAGCAGCCGCCCCGTGTAGATCAGCTCGAGGGCACGGTGCGAGCCTATGCGCTCAACGAATGCGGCGTGCGCGCCACTGTCGAGCACGGCACCGATTCGCGCGAACGGGGAACCGATCCGCGCGTCGTCGGCCGCATACACGATGTCGCACGCGAGTGCGAGACCGAGGCCCGTTCCGAGGCACGCACCGTGGACGGCCGCGAGCGTCGGGACGGCGAGGCCGGCCATACGCGCCAAGAGCGGGTTGAACTCATCGCGGAGGATCGCCTCGCCGTCCTCGTGCGCGGGATCGGCATCGACGAGGTCACGTCCGCTGCAGAAGGCGCGTCCCTCGCCACGGACGAGGACGGCGCGAGCCCCGCCGGTCTCCGCCGCTGCAAGGCTTTCCAGCAGCTCGCGCACCATCACCGCGTTCATCGCGTTCAGCCTTTCGGGACGGTCGAGCACAAGTTCGGCGAAGCCGTCGTCGATGGTCAGACGAACCGTCCGGCCGTCCTCAGATTCCGGCATAGGGCGCGCGCTCCCTGGCGGTGAGAATCTTCAACTGGCTGGCACAGACGGTCACGCCGTTCTGGTTGAGCACGTCCCAGCGGTACGAGACCAGCCCCGACTTCGCGTCGCGATCCGCCTTCTCGATCACCTCGATGTCGAGATAGATGGTGTCGTTGATCCAGGTCGGGGCGGTGTAGCGCAGGCGGTCGGTTCCGTAGTTGGCGAGGATGGTCGTCGCGTCGCTGGGCACGCCCAGCCCTGTCCCCAGCGCGAACACCATGATCCCGGGCGCGACCCGCTGACCGAACATGGATCGCTCCGCCGCGACCCGGTCGATGTGCGGGTAGAACCAATCGCCGGTCAGCGCGCACCAGTTGACGATGTCCGTCTCGGTGATGGTTCGTCCCCGGGTGCGCTGGGTCTGACCAACCTCCAGCTCGTCGTAGGTCCGGTACAGAAGAAAACGATCCACCCCGGCGATGCCTCCCGTGCTCCGCGCGTTTGCGTCTCCGACCGGCGGGCTGGGGAAGTCTACGACCGGCGGTCGATCACCCGCTGGAGCTTCCCGGCCGACCGTTCCAGGGTGTCGGGACTAACAACCTCCACCTCGACGGTGACCCCCACCCGATCCTTGACCTCACGAGCCAGCGCCTGCGCGGCCGCGTCGCGGCGCTCGGGAGGACAATCGGAACGAGCCTCGACGCGCACCCTCAACGTGTCGAGCCGGCCGGCGCGATCGAGGATGAGCTGGAAGTGGGGCGCGAGACCGTTGGTACCGAGGATGAGCTCCTCGAGTTGCGTGGGGAAGACGTTGACCCCGCGCAGGATGATCATGTCATCGCTCCGCCCGGTCACCTTCTCCATGCGCCGGAACGCCGGACGCGCCGTGCCCGGAAGCAGCCGGGTGAGATCGCGTGTGCGATAGCGGACGATGGGCAGTGCCTGCTTGGTGAGCGAGGTGAACACCAGCTCACCGAACTCACCGTCGGGGAGCACCGCGCCACTGACCGGGTCGATCACCTCCGGGTAGAAGTGATCCTCCCAGATGTGCAGGCCATCCTTGGTTTCGACGCACTCCTGCGAAACCCCCGGCCCCATGACCTCCGACAGTCCGTAGATGTCCACCGCGTGCATGTCGAGGCGTTGTTCGATCTCGGCGCGCATCGCCTCGGTCCACGGCTCCGCGCCGAAGATCCCAATCCGCAACGAGGAGGTCCGCGGGTCGACGCCCTGGCGTTCGAACTCGTCGATGAGGGCGAGCATGTACGACGGCGTCACCATGATGATGGCGGGCTCGAAGTCTCGGATCAGCTGCACCTGGCGCGGCGTCATCCCGCCGGATACGGGGATGACGGTGCAGCCGAGGCGTTCGGCGCCGTAGTGCGCGCCCAGGCCTCCGGTGAAGAGCCCGTAGCCGTACGCAACGTGGACGATATCGCCGGCGCGCCCACCGGCGGCACGGATGGATCGAGCCATCAGGTCCGCCCAGATGTCGAGGTCATCCTGGGTGTAGCCGACGACCGTCGGGCGCCCGGTGGTGCCGCTCGAGGCGTGGATGCGGCGCACCTGCGCCTGCGCCACGGCGAACATGCCGAACGGGTAGTTGTCGCGCAGGTCTGCCTTGGTGGTCAAGGGGAATCTGGCGAGGTCGTCGAGCGTTTCGCAGTCGTCAGGTGTGACCCCGGCGGCCGCGAACGCGCGACGATAGTGGGGCACGTGCGCATAGGCGTGATGCAACGACCAGCGCAGCCGTCGGAGTTGCAGGTCGAGCAGGGCATCGCGGCTCAGCCGTTCGCCCGCATCGAGCAGCTCATCCGGCGGCGCCGTGCCGAGAAGGGTCACGCGGAGTCCCTGCCGAGGCTGCGGCTGGTTCCACGAAATTCGGCGATGACCTCCTCGCCGCGGCGAACCGTGACGTCGTAGATCCCCGAGCGCCCGAATCGAGTGCGCTCGACGGCCCGCGCCTCGAGCACATCGCCGGCATACGAAGGTGCGACGAAGGTGATGTCTGCCGCGGCCGCGACTGTCAGCGGCCCGTGGCTGTTGCACGCGCAGGCGAACGCCGTATCGGCAACGGCAAAGACAAATGCACCGTGGGTGATGCCGTGGCCGTTGACCATGTCCGCGCGGATCGTCAAAGTCGCGGTCGCGGTTCCAGCGGCGACGTCGCGCACCTGGATCCCAAGTGCCCGTGATGCGACGTCAGCGGCGAGCATGCGGGTCACCGAATCACTCATCCGGCCTCCAGTGAGTAGCGGTCCCCAACAGTCAGATGGCCAGTTTGGTATCGGCGACGGCGGCAACGGCGCCGGCCGCGCCTCCCAGGGTCACCTCCGCCGTCGAGCGTCTGCCGCCGAGGTAGAGGATGAGCTCGGACGGCCGGCCGCTGAGCGTTGCCGTGTCCCCGGATCCGTACCGTCGCCGCTGCCCGTCGGGACCGATCAACTCGACCCCGTAGGGCCGGACCCGGCGTGCGACTCGACGAGCACTGAAGCCGGCCATCCGCCAGCTCAGCGCCTCGAGGTCGGGGCTCGATGGGCGGGGGCCACGCCCGTTGGCGCGGCGGACGTCCTCGTGGTGGATGAAGTATTCCAGGCCGTTGAGCACGTCGCGAACGCGTGGCAGACGCCAGGGCACCAGCGGTGCCCCGGCTCGCAGGCGGCCGACCATCGTGGGGAGCCCCTTCGCTTTCTCCACCGCGCGCTGAGCGTCGGACCAGCGGTGGAAGTGCTCGCGGAGCACCAGGTGGGCTGCGAGGTCCGCGGTGGTCCAACCCTCGCACAATGTGGGCGCGTCAGGACCGAGTTCGAGCAAGAGGTCGCAGAGTTCGAGGCGTTCTCGGACGTCGATCGGTGCGCTCATCGATATCGAAAGGCAGCCTACCTTCTCGAGGCTCTGACCCCGCCTGCTCAGCAGACGACCCGGATGCCCTGGCACGCGACACGACGCGAGCGTCTGACATGCACACGAGCGCGCTCAGCTGTGTGTGCGCCTACCCGGGCTCAACCGAAAAAGCGCCGCCGCCTCCCAACGCCGGCGGCGCGCAGGACCGCGAGCAGGATGACCGCGCCTGCGAAGGCGATCACGACCTCGGCGATGATCGAGTGGCTCGTGATTGCGCTGGTGACTCCGAGATATCGCGCGAGGAGTTCCCCGGCGAGAGCGCCGATGATTCCGATCACGATGTCGCCCACGATCCCCTTGCCGTGTCCGGTGACCACCTTGCTCGCGAGGAAGCCGGCGATCAGCCCGATCAACGCCCACACGAGGATCGAACCGGGGTCGAATGTCACCGAAACCAGTGCAAGCATCGTCGGGTGAGTGTCTGTTGGAGAGCGCAACAATTGCCGTAACAGCCACGTCCCCCGCGGCGAGCTACCCGGGACGGATCGGCGCAACCTCGGCAACGACCCTGGCACGGGCCTCGATGCGCATGCAGGCGGAGTGCCAGAAGCCGAGGCGCGATCGGAACCGCTCCGCCTGCGCCACCACGACGGGCACGTTGGTGAGTTCGACCTCCTGCCGAGCCTGCGGCGACTGATCCGCCATCAGCTCTCGAATGCGCTCGAGGACCAACTCCTCCATCGCGAGTATCTCCGTGTAGATGTTTCGCCAGAACAACGCCTCGTCCAGCGTTGCGGTCGCAGGATCGGATTCCCCTTCCATTCCGAGTGACGTGTCACCCCCCCTGATCGCCGCGACGACGTCGGGTCGCTCGCGCTCGGCATTGTGCGTCATGGTCTTCTGATACACCCACAGGCGTAAGAAGAACAGCAACAGCTTCCGTATAGTCACAGCGGTGGGAACCGGCCGCGCCGCACCGGCGACACGCCCGCTCGAGGGTGAGGACATCCAGACCGAGCACTGGGAAGACGCACGTCACTGGATGAGCATCTACGACGACTTGATACGTTTCAAGCTGGGTTTGCTCGAGCGCGTGCGGCGCGAACTGCCCAAGCTGCACCCGGTGGCTCAGGCCGCCGCCGACGAGGACATCAGGTTCATCGAAGCGCAGATGGCGGGGTATTACTCCCGCCTGGATCTCTGGTACCAGCGCGTCTGGCAGCTCCAGGGTCTCTGGCTCGATCCGAACGGACGCCTGGTCCGCCACATGGGGCAGGAAGCGGTTCTGACCAACCGCGAGTTCGAGCTCCTGCGGTTCCTGCTGGATCATCCCCACCGCTACTACACGGCGTCACAGATCACGGCGCTTGCGTGGTCGGATGGCGCGCTGTTCCCCGAGGAGGTCCGCAACTACGTCCTGCGGCTGAGGAGGATCCTGGCGCGTCTCGCCATCCCGTGCGACCTGGTGAACAAGCCCGGTCGCGGGTACTCCCTGACATTCCGCAACACCGAGTAGCCCGCCTCCATAACCTCCCCGCAACCAGTAGATCCGTCCACCACCGCTACGATGGCCGTGGTGAGCACCCTGACTCCCTCCACCGGCAGCGTCGACCTGGACGCGCTGGTCACCTCGTGGCGTGCGGCCAACTACCTGACCGTCGCCCAGATCTATCTCCAGGCGAACCCGCTCCTCAGGGAGCCGCTCATCGCGGACCACATCAAACCGCGGCTCCTCGGTCACTGGGGAACGTCACCGGCGCTGAGCCTGATCTATGTCCAGTTCAACCGTCTGATCCAGCAGCGCGACTGCGACGTGCTGTACATCGCCGGTCCCGGGCACGGCGGGCCGGCCATCGTCGCCAACGTCTACCTCGAAGGCACCTATTCGGAGATCTACCCGGAGGTCTCGCTCGACGAGCCCGGGCTGCTCCGGCTCGTTCGCCAGTTCTCGACGCCGGGCGGCATCCCGAGCCACGTGAGCGTTCCGACCCCAGGTTCCATCCACGAAGGTGGTGAGCTCGGCTACGCCCTGGCGCACGGGTTCGGTGCAGTTTTCGACAACCCCGACCTGATCGCGGCGTGTGTCGTGGGTGACGGCGAGGCCGAGACCGGCCCACTCGAGGGATCGTGGAAGGGTGTGACCTTCCTCGATCCGCGCCGCGACGGCGCCGTGCTGCCGATACTCCAGCTCAACGGCTACAAGATCAGCGGACCCACCGTGCTCGGGCGCGCTCGCGAGCACGATGTGCGCGAGTTGCTGAGCGCGCATGGGTACGACGTGCGCATCGTCGGTGGCGACGACCCGCGCGCCGTGCACGAGGAGTTCGCGCAGACCCTCGACGCCTGCTACGAGCGGATTCGCGAGATCCAGTCGGCGGCGCGGAGCGGCGCACGGGCGGATCGGGTCGCCTGGCCGGCGATCGTCCTGCGCACCCCCAAGGGATGGACCGGTCCCAAATTCGTCGACGGACAGCCGGTCGAGGGAACGTTCCGCGCCCATCAGGTCCCGCTCGACAACGTCCGCAGCAACCCCGACCACCTCGCGCAGCTCGAGGAATGGATGCGCAGCTACCGACCCGACGAGCTCTTCGACGGCGGCGGCGCACCCGTCGACGCGGTGACCGCACTCCGACCGCTCGGCGACAAGCGCATGGGAGCGTCGGCACACGCCAACGGGGGCAGGCTGCTGCGCCCCCTGCGGCTTCCTGAATTCACCGAATATGCGATGCCCGTGGATCCGGGCGTCACCGTCGGCGAATCGACCCGACGGCTCGGCGAATGGATTCGCGACATCTACCGCCAGAATCCCGACAACTTTCGCCTCTTCTGCCCGGACGAGACCAACAGCAACCGGCTCGGGGCCGTGTTCGACATCGAGAACCGCTGCTTCGAGGAACCGACCATCCCCATCGACGACCACGTGCGCGCCGACGGTCGCGTGATGGAGGTGCTCTCGGAGCACCTCTGTGAAGGCTGGCTCGAGGGCTACCTGCTCACCGGCAGGCATGGGTTGTTCGCCACCTACGAGGCTTTCGCGATGGTCTCCGCGTCGATGACCGTCCAGCACGCGAAATGGCTCGAGGCTGCGCGCGGACTCCGCTGGCGTGAGCCGGTGGCCGCGCTCAACGTCCTGCTGACATCCACGTGCTGGCGCAATGACCACAACGGTTTCAGCCATCAGGGCCCCGGGCTGATCGACACGGTGATGGCCATGAGCGGCGACGTGGTCCGCGTCTACCTCCCCCCGGACGCGAACTGCCTGCTCTCGGTCGCGGATCACTGCCTCACCAGTCGCAACTACGTGAACCTGATCGTCATCGACAAGCAGCCGGAGCTCCAGTACCTCTCGATGGACGCGGCGATCGAGCACTGCGCTCGTGGCGCATCGGTCTGGGCGTGGGCGTCGACATGATCCTGATGGCGACCCGGACGTTGTGCTCGGTTGCGCCGGCGACATCCCGACACTCGAGACCCTCGCCGCCGCCGCGCTGCTGCGCGAGCACGTACCGGATCTGCGCTTCCGTCTCGTCAACATCGTGGACCTGCTGGCGATGAGCCCGGCGCCGTTCCACCCGCACGCCTTGAGCCCGGAGTCCTTCGCGGACCTGTTCACCGAGGCGGTGGACGTCGTGATGGCGTTTCACGGCTACGCACGGGCATTCCACCAGGTCGTGCACGGCCGGCCCAATGCCGGACGCTTCCACGTGCGCGGATACAACGAACGGGGCACGACGACGACGCCGTTCGACATGGTCGTGCTCAACGAGATGAGCCGCTATCACCTCGCCATGGAGGCCCTCCGTCGATCTCGGCGCACTCCCGCCGGCGCGGCCGACCTGGACCGGTACTGCGCCGCTCAGCTGCGACGGCACCACGGGTACGTTCGTGAGCACTTCGAGGACATGCCCGAAATCCGCGAGTGGCGGTGGCCAGGCTGAGCGCGGGCGCACCAACCACGCCCGGCTGACGATGCGCGTCCTCGCCGTGAACGCGGGATCGAGCAGTCTGAAGCTCAGCGTGGTCGACGGCAACGACCGGGTCGAGGACGAGCAGCAGACCGACGGCGACGCGGACCCGATCGTCGCGCTGCGCGAGTTCGCCGCGCGGGCAGGCGACGTCGACGCCGTCGCCCACAGGCTGGTGCACGGTGGGGCGGAGGTCCGTCAGGCGATGCTCGTCGATGACCAGGTCCGGCACCTGCTCGACGCCGCGATCGAGCTTGCACCGCTTCACGTTCCGCAGGCGCTCGCGCTCCTGGACGCCGCGCGATCGAGCATCGACCGGCCCCAGATCGTGTGCGTCGACACCGCGTTTCACGCGGGTCTCCCTGACTTTGCGACCACCTACGCGGTGCCGGAGCACTGGCGCGCGTGGGGAGTGCGCCGTTACGGTTTCCATGGCCTCTCGTACGCATGGTCGAGTCGCCGCAGCGCGGAATTGCTGGGTCGAGCGCTGGACGGCTTGCACCTCGTGATCGCGCACATCGGCTCCGGTGTCTCCGCATGCGCGATCCGCGACGGACGCAGCGTGGACACCAGCATGGGCTTCACCCCGCTCGAGGGCGCGGTGATGGCGTCGCGCAGTGGCACCGTCGACCCGGGCGCACTCCTCTGGCTCCAGGATCACCACGGACTCACGGTCGGGGCGATGACCCGCCTGCTCGAGCACGGCAGCGGGCTCTTCGGCCTCTGCGGCATGTCCGACGTTCGCGACGTCGAGCGTGAGGCGGCACTCGGCAACGCTGCGTGCGTCCTGGCGCTTGACGTCTACGTCCACGTGCTGAGCCGTGTCATCGGCGGACTGGCGACCTCGCTCGACCGCATCGACGCGCTGGTGTTCACCGGCGGCGTCGGTGAGCACTCGGCGTTGATTCGAAGCAGAGTGTGCGCTCGACTCAGCCTGCTCGGGCTCCCGCATACCCTGCTTCCCGCGGACGGCGACGCGGTCATCGCACCCGCGGGGCATCAGCCTGCGGTTGTCGTGGTCACCGCCCGCGAGGACGCGGAGATGGCCCGAGAGGCGCGCCGGTTGTTGAGCGGTTAAGCTCCCGCGTCATGGCGGATTGGGTAACGATCTCCGCGCTGGCGACCGCCGGCGGGACGCTGGTGCTCGCCGTCGCCACCTTCTCATCGGTTCGATCGGCCAACCGGGCAGCTCGCGCCGCGGAACGCTCGCTGCTCGCCGGCCTGCGTCCGGTGCTCATGCCGTCGCGCCTGCAGGATCCGTCGCAGAAGGTGTCGTTCTTCGACCAGCACTGGGTGACGATCGAGGGCGGCCACGCCGCGTTCGAGGTCAGTTCGCAGGCGATCTACCTGGTCATCGGCCTGCGCAACGCCGGCTCCGGCATCGCCGTGCTCCATGGCTGGTACTTCCATCCCGAGCGCATCGCCGGCACCGACCCGGCCGACACCAAGGATTTTCGCCGGCTCACCCGCGACATCTACGTGCCCGCAGGGGACATCGGCTTCTGGCAGGGGGCGTTTCGTGACCCCGACGAGCCGATGTTCGCGACCGCCCGAGACGCCGCGACGTCGGCGCGAGCGGTCACCATCGATCTGCTCTACGGCGACCACGAGGGCGGCCAGCGAATGATCAGCCGTTTCGCCCTGACGCCGATTCCCAGCGGCGGGTGGCTGGCGACGGTCGGACGGCACTGGAATCTCGACCGGCCCAACCCTCGATAGGGTCAGGCACGACCCCGGTTCGCCTTGAGTGGAAGAACTGGACGGTGGGAGAGCTCGAGAACACGCTGATCAGCCGGGCGTCACGGCCGCGGGTCGCCCTCCGCGTCGACGTCCTGCCCGCGCGTCAGGAAGAGCGCAACCGCGAGGACGAGGATTACGCCTGCATTGGTTCCGAGCTCGAGCAGTGACTGCGAGATGGGCGTCGTCGATCCCCTCGTCGTCGCTCCGGAGGACAGCGTGAGCCGAGTTGAGACGGCGAGAATGTCCCGGACGGCGGCGATGATTCCGATGACGAGAAAGGGTCGAAACGGAAATCCCCAGCCCTCGAGGTGGGTGAGCACCGTGCGCATGATGTCGACGAGGATGATGACCACCAGGACGCCGTCGACCGCACTGATCAGGGATTGCGTGTAGTCGGGCGCCGCCGCGTTGAGCGACGTCACGAAGGTGATGAAGCTTCGGACCAGCACCACGGCCGCGAGCACGAGCAGGACGATTGCGACGCCGTACTGCACGAGGTCGATGAAGACGCGGAGGGGAGTCCCCGGCGAATTTCCGGCCATGACCAGACGCCGCCGCCGCCCGCTCCTCTCTCCATCAGCGGCTTCTCGCTGGGGCCGGCACCCGGCTCAATGGCCATACAGTGCGGAGCAGTCTACGGCCATGGGGATGAGAGCGAAGTCTAAACCGAAGAGACACGTCCCGACGCTCGGAACGTGTCTCTCCTCAGGTTCCTGGTGGGGCGAGCTACCCCTCAGTAGTAGTGGCGCCGGCCGCCGACGGCATGCCCGGCCATCCCCAGCAGTTCGAGGACAACCCCGATCACGATCAGGATGACCCCCAGGGTCACCAGGATGGGAACTGTGGCCAGCAACCCGATGATGAGCAAAACGATGCCCAGAATGATCATGTGTCGCCTCCTGTCATGAATGAGCTTGTGATGTGTTCAGTTCAGAATCCGGCGCTCAGATCGGCCGATCGTCGACGGTGGTCACGTCGGTTCTGCGGGTACCGCCGAATCCGCCCCAGGACGACCAGAACATCAGCGACAGGATGATGCCGAGCGCGCCGACTCCCATCAGGATGTAGCCGATGGTGTGAAGGTCGACGCCGTTGGCGCTCACGTGGATGGCGAACGCCAGCACGGCCCCAACCGCGATCAGGAAGATGCCTACTCCAAGGCCCATCGAATGTACCTCCATGCTTCCGAGCTGTTCTCTCGCAGCTATCTGTTACCACCCCTGTAGGTGATCCGGATACCGATACTATCACATATAACCACCAGGTGGCTACAGGGAGGGTGCGCCGCCGGCGCGGTACCGGCGGAGCGGGCCGTGCGCCGTCAGCTCGGTCCCGAGATGCGGAAGCCGGAAACGCGGTCCCGTTCGATACCGTTGATCCCACCGAACCGGTGGCTGTCCAGCCGGTTCGGGTGATAGTTGCACTGGACGGATTACCCCCAGGGATCTGTGCGTATGCCGGCTGCGCGCGCCCGCGCCCAGGTGAGTTCCCGAGCCCTGACGCCGAGGGTGGCCTGCACCACGCTGGCAAGCTCGCTGCTCCTCGCGTGCTGCGGCACCGGGCCGGCCGCGCCCGCGGAGAACCCCGCCGGGTTGACGCTGACCGACCAGATCCGCGCGGTCCTGGAGCAGGCATGGGCCGGTTATGCGACCGCCTTCATCGAGCCCGACGGACGTGTCGTCGACCCGACCCGAGGAGGTATCACCACCTCCGAAGGACAGGGGTACGCGCTGCTGCGCGCCGTCTGGATGGGAGACCGGCAGGTGTTCGACAAGGTGTGGAGCTGGACCTCCGCCAACCTGCGTTCTGCAGGCGACGGCCTCTTCGCGTCGCTGTGGAGCGGAGGACGTGTCGCCGACAACCATTCGGCCAGCGACGCCAACTCCGACATTGCCCTGGCCCTCCTCTACGCCGGCGCCCGATTCGGGAGCACCGCCCTGCACCAGAAGGCGCTCGGCGTGCTGGCCGCGATGTGGCAGGGCGAGGTCGCGTCGATCAACGCCATGAACGTCCTGACCGCAGGCAACTGGGCGAAGGCGCAGGTCTCACCCGGGCCGGTGATCAATCCGTCCTACTTCGCACCCTATGCGTACCGGACGTTCGGGCGCGAGGACCCGGCGCATCCATGGTCGACGCTCGTCGACACCTCCTACGCCGTGCTCGACGCGTGCACGGCCGCCACGCTCGACGGCACACCCGGGGTCGGTCTGCCGCCGAACTGGTGCGCGCTCGAACGACCGACCGGCGCGGTCGTGTCCTTCCCCACCATCGCGAATGCCGATGACTACGGCTACGACGCGTTCCGCGTCATGTGGCGTGTTGCCCTCGATGCGCTGTGGAACCATGAACCTCGCGCTCGCGCGTACCTCGAGAAGAGCGCGTTCCTGCGTCTGCGGTGGGCGCAGGCCTCGCGCCTTGACGCGGTGTACTCGCACAGTGGTGGCGTGGTCGGCGCCTACGAGGACCCGACGATCTACGGCGGCGACATCGGCAACTTCATGGTCGCCGACCCGGCCGGCGCGGTGCAGATCCAGCGCCGCCTGCTTGCCACATTCCATTCCTCGCCCGCGTATTTCGGGGATCCGCACAACTACTTCGAACAGAACTGGGTCTGGTTCGGGCTCGCGCTCTCGGCCGGTGTGCTCGTGGACCTCGATCGAGGCCGAGCATGATCCTCGAGAGCGTCATCTTCTTCGCGATGCTCCTGGTCGCCACGATGGCGATCGCGCTGTTGCCGCGCACCATCAGCGCGCACGCCTGGCTGGGGGTACCGGTCTGCGCAGTGGCCATCGCCGCGACCGGCGCCGCCTTTCTGGAGGTCGAGCACGACGAGCCGGGAATGATCGCGCTCGGCATTGCCGCCCTCCTTCTGATCGTTGCCATGCGGGTGCTGCAACCACGATGGAGCTTCCTCGGTGCGCAGCTCTTCGTCGCCGTGACCGTGGCCGCGCTCGCGTACCTCGCGTACGCATTTCTTCAGACGTTCTTCGGCGGTCTGCCGCTGTTCGCAACGCTGGCGTCGGTGCTGTTGCTCATCCTCGAAATCCTCGCCCTGCTGTTGTCGATCTCGTTCACGTTCGAGATCTGCGACGTGCTGTCACGGCGCGAGCAGCCCCGCCTCTCTCCGCCGCTGTCGGACGAACCATGGGTCGCAATCCAGGTCCCCACCTACAACGAGCCCGTCGAGGTGGTCGGTCCGACGCTGGAATCGCTGGCGAGGATCGACTATCCCCACCTCATCATCCAGGTCGTCGACAACAACACGAGCGACCCCGCGCTGTGGAAACCGCTCGAAGAGCTCTGCACCAGGCTGGGCGAACGGTTCATGTTCCTCCACCTGGAGGACTGGCCGGGATTCAAAGCCGGCGCGCTGAACGAGGCGACCCCGCGGCTTCCGGAGAAGGTGGAGATCATCGGCATCGTCGATGCCGACTATCAGGTGCACCCGCAGTGGTTGCGCAACACGATCGGCCATTTCCACGACCCGTCGGTCGCCTTCATGCAGACGTCACAGCACTACCGCGAGTGGCACGACAACCGGTATCTGCGCGGGCTCTTCTACAGCTTCCGCTACTTCTTCGACATCACCATGATCGCCCGCAACCATCGCAACGCGATCATCTTCTGCGGGACCATGGGGCTGATCCGGCGCTCAGCCTTCAACGAGATCGGTGGTTGGAATCAGGACTGCATCACCGAGGATGCGGAGGCATCCCTGCGCATCCTCGGCGCCGGCTACCGCGGGGTCTACGACCCGGTCGCCTACGGCGAGGGCTTGATGCCGTTGGACTTCGACGGCCTCAAGAAGCAGCGCTTCCGCTGGGCGCTGGGCGGGATCCAGATCCTCAAGTTTCACTGGCGCGAGCTGGTGCCGTTTGCTCACCACAGGATGCGCCTGACGGTCGCGCAGCGCATCCACTACCTGCTCGGCAGTGTCCAGTGGTTCGCCGAGCTGCTCACCGCGACGTTCACGGTGCTGCTGCTTGCCACCGCGCTCGCGACCTCGCTGCATGAGCGCCTTCCGATCCGGCAGCTGACCGGCGCGGTGCTCGTGGTCCCCCTGGCGTTTGCGGGAACCGGCGTCGTGCGCGCCATGTGGGCGATGCGCCGTGCCTGTCACGCCACCGCCGGCGACGCGCTCAGCGCGCTCCGGGTGTGGTTCGCCCTGTCCTGGGTGGTCACGCTAGCCTGCGTCCGCGGACTGGTCCGGAAACGCGCTGAGTTCCTGCGAACCGCGAAGAGCAAGGAGGGCCGCTCGCTGTTGAGCGCGCTGCGTGCGTCGCGCGCCGAGACGGTGCTCATGTTCGCCGGGGTTGCCGGCGCGGCGGCGATGCTGGTGCGGTCACCGAGCCTCGCGACCATCGTGCTCTCGCTGCTGCTCATCTTCGAGGCCTTCGTGTACTCGAACGCGCCCTGGGCCAGCCTCGCGGCTGAGGGGATCATCCTGACGCCGGAGCGCCGCGCGTACGCGCGCTCTCCGCAGAACACCGGCGAGCGGCCCGAGCGCAGACGTCCGATCGCCCTGCCGCTCGGCCTGACCGGGCTCGCCGCGGTGGCCGCCGTCGCGGCACTGGTCGCGACCTCTCCAAGCCAGAACGCGCCGTTCGCGGGTCCCCAGGCCGACCTGCCGCGCATCGGCAACGTGATTCCGAATCTCAAGCTGGGTCCGCTTCCGAATGTGACCCCGTCGCCGTCACCGTCGGCCAGCGCCACGCCCAGCCCGTCGGCGTCGCCATCGGCCTCGCCCAGCCCCTCACCCTCGCCGAGCGCATCAGCGACGCCATCGCCGACCGCCTCTCCGACCCCGGCGCCGACGAGCACGCCGAGCGCGACCGTATCGCCCGCCGCCGCGCCCTAGCCGCGAACTCCGCGGTTGATATTGGTACTGTCATGTAGAATGACACTCCTTGGAGTAAATCAGCAGGGAGGTTCCCATGGCGGAAACCGCGTACATCGTCATCGCAGTGGTCGTCGTGATCGCCATCATCATCGCGGTCATCGCCGCGACGAACCGGCGGCGGACGGCTAGCCTGCACCGCACCTTCGGTCCCGAGTACGAGCGCACGGTCGAGACCACCGGGGACCGTGGGCTCGCCGAGAAAGACCTCGCCGGCCGCGTTGCGCGCCGCGGGCAGCTCAACATCATTCCGCTGTCGGACGCCGCGCGCCAGCAATACGCGGCGGAGTGGCAGCAGATCCAGTCGGACTTCGTAGACGCTCCGGCGCAAAGTGTCCAGGCTGCGGACGTCCTCGTCGCCCGTGTCATGAGCGATCGCGGCTATCCGATGACGGAGTTCGACCAGCGCGCATCGGACATCTCGGTCGACCACCCGGGTGTGGTCGAGAACTACCGCCTCGCCCATGCAACCTGTCTCGGCACCGCCCAGGGCAGCACCACCACCGAGGATCTCCGTCGCGCCATGACGCAGTACCGGGCGCTCTTCAACGAGCTGCTCGGGACCAGTGATTCGGGTAGAGCCCAGGATCAGCCACCGGTCATGGCACCTGCCGCGGCTGCCGGCGTCTACAGCACCCCGGTTGCCGGAGCGTCTCCCGCGCCTCCCGCCGCCTCCGATGCGCCGGGACCGCCCCGAGCCTGAGGCTACGGGAGCCGGACGGCCCCGGTCAGATACGCGTCGCAGCTGCGTGCCGCGGCGCGCCCGTCGGCGATCGCCCAGACGATCAGCGAGGCGCCGCGGACCGCATCCCCGGCGGCGAACACGCCGCTGGGGATGGCAGGCGAATGCCTCGTCCACGCTGACATTGCCGGCTCGATCGAGGGTCACCGACAGCTGATCGAGCAACGCTGGATCGGGTCGGGCCGTCATAGCCGATCGCGATGAGCACGAGGTCGGCGTCGATGCGCACCTCGTCCCCGGGAATCGGGTCGAACGTTCGGCTTCCGCCCTCCCGGCGCGCCTCAACCCGGGTGGCGCGGACGCCTCGCACGGCGCCGTTCTCGCCCTCGAATCCCGTCACCATGAGGCCGAACTCGCGCGAGCCCCCCTCGTCGTGGGCCGGGTAGGTGCGCAGGATCAGCGGCCACTGCGGCCACGGGTTTCCATCGGGGCGGGTGTCGGGCGGCTGCGCATAGATGTACAGCTGCTGCACCTCGGCTGCAGCGCTCGCGGATCACGTTGCCGAGGCAGTCGGCGCCGGTGTCGCCTCCGCCGATGATGATCACCTTCCGGCCTCGCGCGGTGATCGCAGGTCTGAGCGTCGACGCGGTCGCCCGCAACCCTCCGATTCTGCTGCACCAGGTAATCCATCGCGAAATGCACCCCTGACAGCTCGCGTCCGGGGACGTCGATATCGCGCGGTCGATCGGCGCCGACCGCGAGCACGACCGCGTCGAAACGCGCGCGCAACTGCTCCGTGGTCACGTCGGCACCGATGTCGTACCCGGTCTCGAAGGTGATGCCCTCAGCCTCGAGCAGATCGATACGCCGGTCCAGGACCCACTTCTCCATCTTGAAATCCGGGATCCCGTAGCGGAGCAGGCCCCCCACCCGATCGGAGCGCTCGAACACGGTCACGCGATGGCCGGCGCGGTTGAGCTGCTGCGCGGCGGCGAGGCCGGCCGGCCCGGACCCGACGACCGCGACGCGTCGCCCGGTCCGGTGCGCCGGCGGCTCGGCACGGATCCACCCTTCGTCGAACGCTCGATCGATGATCGACTGTTCGATCTGCTTGATCGCGACCGGGTCGTCGTTGATAGCGAGCACGCAGGCCGGTTCGCAGGGGGCGGGGCAGAGACGCCCGGTGAACTCCGGAAAGTTGTTGGTGGCGTGCAGCCGCTCCACCGCGCCCTTCCAGTCGTCGCGGACGACGAGGTCGTTCCACTCGGGGATGAGGTTGCCGAGCGGACATCCGTGGTGGCAGAAGGCGACCCCGCAGTCCATGCACCGCGATCCCTGGTCGCGCAACACCTGCAGCGGCAGGGGCAGGTACACCTCGCGGTAGTCGCCGATCCGTTCGGCCACCGGTCGCTTGTGGGCGGTGTGGCGCGTGTGCTCGAGGAAGCCGGTGCGGGCGCCCATCAGCTCACCAGCTCGAGTTGGGAGCGGAGCGCGCGCCGGTATTCCTCGGGCATCACCTTGACGAAGTGCTCGCGCTCCTGCGGCCATGTCCGAAGCAGTCGGTTCGCCACCGAGCTGCCGGTGAGCGCGGCATGGCGTTCGAGCAAACCATGGACCAGCTCGAGATCGTCGACACCGAGCGGCTCGAGCGCCACCGACGCGCGGTTGCAGCGCGCGGCAAGGGTGCGCTCCTCATCGAGCACGTAGGCGACGCCGCCGCTCATGCCCGCGGCGAAGTTACGCCCGGTCGCGCCGAGCACGATGACCGTCCCCCCGGTCATGTACTCGCATCCGTGGTCCCCGACTCCTTCGACCACTGCGACGGCCCCCGAGTTGCGCACTGCGAACCGCTCGCCGGCCACCCCGCGGATGAAGGCCTCGCCGGCGGTCGCGCCGTACAGCGCCACGTTGCCGATGATGATGTTGTCCTCGGCCCGTCGCGTCGCGGCCTGCGGCGGCAGGATCACCAGGCGGCCACCCGAAAGCCCCTTGCCGACGTAGTCGTTCGCCTCGCCGCGAAGGGTGAGCGTGACCCCGCTCGCCAGCCACGCCCCGAACGATTGTCCCGCCGCGCCGTCAAGCTCGACGGCGACGGTGCCGTCGGGAAGGCCGGCTGCGCCGTGCCGGCGCGCGATCTCACCGCTGAGCATCGCCCCGACGCAGCGATGCACGTTGCGCACCGGCAGGCGCACCCGCACCGGCACGCCGCTGTCGAGCGAGTCGCCACAGCGCGCCAGCAGCTCGACGTCGAGCATGTCACCGAGATCGGCGGTCTGATGCGTGCTGTGCCGGCGGCTCTCCGGCGAATCGACCTCGGGCACCATCAGCAGACGGCTGGAGGTCGAGTTCCGCGGGCCTTCCAGTGCTCCACGGCGGGATTCGCTTCGATCAGATCGACTCGGCCGATCATGTCCTCGAATCGGCGGAATCCGAGCCGGGACATCCAGCGGCGCACGTCCTCGGCGAGGAAGAGCATGAACGCGACGACGTGCTCGGGGCGACCCGCGAACCGCGCGCGCAGCACCGGGTCCTGGGTGGCGATCCCGACCGGGCAGGTGTTGAGATGGCAGACGCGCATCATCACGCAGCCCGCCGCGATCAGCGGCGCGGTGGCAAACGCGAACTCGTCGGCGCCGAGCAGCGCGCCGACGACGACGTCACGCCCGGTCTTCATCTGACCGTCGGCCAGCAGCGTGACCCGGCTCCGGAGCCGCTGCCTGGTGAGGACCTGCTGGGCTTCCGCAAGCCCCAGCTCCCACGGGCACGCCGGCGTGCTTGATCCCGGTCAGCGGCGATGCGCCGGTGCCGCCCTCGTAGCCGGCGATGACGATGTGATCGGCGCGCGCCTTCGCCACACCCGCCGCCACGGTGCCGACGCCCGCTTCGGCAACGAGCTTGACGCTGATCCGCGCCTCGAGGATTGACGCAGCGCAGGTCCCAGATCAGCTGTGCGAGATCCTCGATCGAGTAGATGTCGTGGTGCGGCGGCGGCGAGATGAGCCCCACACCGGGCGTGGAATGGCGTAGCCGGGCGATCGCGTCGTCCACCTTCGACCCGGGCAGCTGCCCGCCCTCGCCCGGTTTGGCTCCCTGGGCGATCTTGATCTGCAACTCGTCCGCATTCACGAGGTAATGGGCGGTCACGCCGAAGCGCGCCGACGCCACCTGCTTGATCGCGCTCCGCCGCCAGTCGCCGTTCGCGTCGGGCTCGAACCGCGCCGGATCCTCCCCTCCCTCGCCGGTGTTGGATCGCGCGCCGATGCGGTTCATCGCGATCGCGAGCAGCTCGTGCACCTCCTTGCTGAGCGACCCGTGCGACATTCCACCGGTCGAGAACCGGCGGACGATGTCCAGCGCCGGTTCCACCTCGTCGAGTGGCACGGGAGCAGGAGCTTCGCGAAGCAGGAACAGCCCGCGCAGGTTCCTCAAGCGGCGCGACTCGTCGTCGGCGAGTGCGACGTAGCGGCGGAATGCGCTCTCGTCTCCGGACTTGACGGCATGCTGCAGCGCGCCGATCACCTCGGGATTCCACTGATGATGCTCGCCCTCGCGGCGCCACCGATACTCGCCGCGATCCTCCAGGGTCGGCGGTGTGATCCGGACGTCCGGGAACGCCCGCTGATGGCGCGAGATCGCCTCGGCGGCGATGACGTCCATCCCGATGCCCCCGATGCGCGACGGCGTGTTCGGGAAGTAGCGATCGACGACCGTCTGGTCGATCCCGAGACACTCGAAGATCTGCGCGCTGCAGTACGACTGGATCGTCGAGATGCCCATGCGCGCGATGGTCTTGCGCAGGCCCTTGACGAGCGCCTGGACGTAGAGGTCCTCGGCGCGCGCGGCGTCGATCGTCGGAGGCATCAGCTCACGGCGCGCGAGGTCCGCCATCGTCTCGAACGCCAGATATGGGTTGACAGCCTCGGCTCCGTAGCCGATGAGCAGCGCCAGGTGCATCACCTCACGCGCTTCGCCGGTCTCGATGACCAGGCCGACGCTCGGTCCGGGTCTGCTCGCGGACCAGGTGCTGATGCACTGCGGCTGTGGCGAGCAGTGATGGGATGGGCACGTGCGACGCGTCGATATGCCGATCGCTGAGGATGAGGACGGTGGCGCCCGCCTCGATCTGCTTCGACGCCAGCCGGCAGATGCGCTCGATTCCGGCGACGAGGCCCGCCGCGCCGGCGTCACGGTGGAAGACCATCGAGATCGTCTCCGCCGGGAACTGGCGCTGGGTCAGGTGTCGGAGCTTCTCGAGATCGTGGTTGGTGAGCACCGGGTGGGGCATCTCGAGGCGCTTCGCCTGTGCCGGCCCCTGCTCGAAGAGGTTGCCTCCGGCGCCGAGGGTGGTCACCAGCGACATCACCGCCTGCTCCCGAATCGGGTCGATCGGCGGATTGGTGACCTGCGCGAAGAGCTGCTTGAAATAGTTGAAGAGCGGCAGCGAGCGCTCGCTGAGCACCGCGAGCGGCGTGTCGTTGCCCATCGAGCCGACGGCTTCCTCGCCGGTCTCGCCCATCGGCTCGAGCAGCATCTCGAGGTCCTCGACGCTGTACCCGAAGGCCTGCTGGCGCACCAGGAGCGTGCCCGGATCCGGTGCCGGCACGTGGTCGGGCGGATCGAGCTCGTCGAGGTGAACGGTCCCGGCGCGAATCCACTCGCTGTACGGCTGCGCCGAGCTGAGCGCGCTCTTGACGGCCGCGTCGTCGAGAATTCGTCCAGCCGCGGTGTCGACGAGGAGGAGGCGTCCGGGCTCGAGCCGCCACTTCCGCGCGATCTGCTCCTCGGGCAGGTCGAGCACGCCCGCCTCGGACGCCATCACCACAAGCCCGTCCTCGGTCACGAGGTACCGGGCGGGGCGCAGACCGTTGCGGTCGAGGGTCGCGCCGATCACGCGTCCGTCGGTGAACGCAATCGCCGCCGGCCCGTCCCACGGCTCGAGCAGCGAGCTGTGGAACTCGTAGAAGGCGCGGCGCTCGTCGTCCATGAGCGGGTTCTGATGCCACGCCTCGGGGATCATCATCATCACCGCGTGCTCGATCGGCCGGCCGGTCATGGCAAGCAGCTCGAGGGCGTTGTCGAACTGCGAGGAATCCGACCCGGATTCATCGAGGACGGGCATCAGCTTGGCGATGTCGTCGCCGAAGTGCGGGCTGCGGAACTTCGACTGGCGCGCGCGCATCCAGTTGACGTTCCCTCGGAGCGTGTTGATCTCGCCGTTGTGGGCCGACATCCGGAACGGCTGGGCGAGGTCCCAGCGCGGCAGGACGTTGGTGGAAAAGCGCGCGTGGACCAGCGCCAGCGTGGAGGTGACCCGCTGGATCGATCAGGTCCGGGTAGAAGCCCGCGAGCTGGGCCGCGGTGAGCATCCCCTTGTAGACGAGGGTTCGGCTGGACAGGCTGGCCCAGTGGAAGCGATCGCGACCGATCCCGGCCGCCAGGGCGTCACGCTCGATGACCCGCCGAAGCACCAGGAGACGGCCCTCGAGCGCCGGCCCCGTCGAGGCCGATGGCGGCGACGAAGAGTTGACGCAGCACCGGCAGCGCCATGCGAGCCGAACGTCCGAGGGCGTCGGCGACCACCGGCACGTCGCGCCAGCCGAGCAGGCGCAGCCCTTCAGCCCGGCAGGCCCGCAGCGTGATCGCCTCGCACAGCTCGCGATCGTCGCGGATCCTCGGGGAGCATGGCCATGCCGACGCCGTAGGCCCCCGGCGCCGGCAGCGGAAGTCCCGAGGTCTCGCGGAGGAAGGCATCCGGGAGCTGCAGGAGGATGCCCGCGCCGTCACCGCTGTCCGGCTCGGCACCCGACGCGCCGCGATGGCCGAGGTTGACGAGCGCCTGAATTCCCTGCTCGACCACCGAATGGGCTGGCGCCGCCGGCGATCCGGGCGACGAACGCCACCCCACAGGCGTCGTGCTCGACGGCAGAGTCGAACAGACCTCGATTCGGGGGCCGTTCGCCTACTGCGTCTCCGATACGTGCGTAGCCTGACATGGTCCCGGCGATCGAGGCAAGTTGCGCATTCGCGGTGCGGTTGCTGTGCTACGGTTTGCGCCAATGGCCGCAACTGCGCGTCGATACTTTGGCCCGCCAGCCGTAAGGCTGCCGGGGGTCCTCTAACCCGACCGCGCAGTCGTTACCAGGGCTGGTTCATCAGAGATGGGTCAGCCCCGGGATCCCGTGTGGTGGCCCATCACCACACGGAGGTGCCATACAGTGACCATCGAGCCGCTGCTGGTCAGCGCGACCCGACGGCAGGACACACACCAGGTGAACATCGGCGCGGTCGCGGTCGGCGGCGACACGGTGCCGGTCATCGCCGGGCCGTGCGCGGTCGAGCCGGGGTACGTCGAGCATGCGGTCGCCGCGCATCGTGCCGGCGCGTCCGCGCTGCGCGGCTGCGTGCTGAAGCCGCGGACCCGACCGGGATCCTTCCAGGGACTGGGGACTGCCGGGCTTGCCGCTGCTCGACGAGGCGCGACGCCTCACCGGGTTACCGGTGATCGCGGAACCACTCGCCGCCGACGACATCGAGCTGCTGCGCGGCCATGCCGACGCGCTGCTCATCGGAGCGCGCTCGATGCACAACACCCCGCTGCTGCGCGCCGCCGGTCAGAGCGGCATGACGGTCATCCTCAAGCGCGGGATGTCCGCGACCTACGACGAATGGCTGGCCGCCGCGGACTACATCACCACCGAGGGCAACCGCCAGGTCATCCTCTGCGAGCGCGGCATCCGCACCTTCGAGACCGCGACCCGGAACACCCTCGACGTGAGCGCGATCGCCGTGCTCCGCGACATGACCGATCTCCCGATCGCGGTCGACCCGAGCCATGCCGCGGGCAACGCGAGATGGGTGCCCTCGCTCGCGGTCGCGGCGCTGGCCGCCGGCGCGGACGCGCTGCTCATCGAGTGTCACCCGGATCCGGCGTCGTCGCTGTGTGACGCCGCCCAGGCGATCACGCCCTCGATGCTCGAGCAGGATCGTGCAGACCTCGCTGGCACTCTGCGCGATGACGCGCCCCGCCGTGGCCGAACTCGGTCGCCGGATGTCGCGCGATGATCGACACCATCGACGACGCCGTGTTCCAGATGCTCGAGTACCGCGCCGCGATGGTCGAGGCCGTCCAGCAGCGCAAGCTGGCGGCGCTGCTGCCGGAGCGCGACATCGACCGCGAGCACGAGATCGTCGAACGGCTGTCCCGCCGAGCCCCGCGGCTCGGCGAGCAGCGAGTCGACCGCCTCGTCCACGCCATCATCGACGAGTGCCTCGACGCCGTTCCCGTTCGCCCTCAGGCGGTCGCATGACCATGCATTGACGCTCCCGCACCGCCTGACTTCCCCAATCGCCACTCCCGGTCGATACTCGGGTCGTACCAGCGGCTCGGGAAAGGTCGCCGGAGGGAGGCGAGGATCGATGAGCATCGGGCCGGTTGAGGAGCGCACGCTGGTCGAGCTGTTTCGAGCGCCAGGCAGCGTCGCGCGCGGACACTCCGGCGATGCACCACCGTGCCGGCGATCAATGGCAGTCCATCTCGTGGAGCGCGTATGCCCGGGATGCTCGCCACCTGTCAGCGTTCTTGATCACCGCCGGGTTGCGGGAGGAAGACCACGTCGCGATCTGGTCGCTACAACCGGCCGGAGTTCCTCATCGCCAGCACCGCCACGATGCTGGTGCGGGCGTGCACCGCGCCGCTCTATCAGACGTTGAGCGCAGCCGAAGCAGCGTACGTGCTCGGGCATTCGGACGCACCGATCGCGGTGGTGGAGAACCAGAGACCTTCTCGACGAGGTGCTCGACGGTGCGCGACCGGCTGCCGGCACTGAGGTGCGTGGTGCTCATCGAAGGCGATGCTCCCGCAGCCCACCG
Source organism: Candidatus Dormiibacterota bacterium (assembly GCA_963799005.1). Lineage (GTDB taxonomy): Bacteria > Chloroflexota > Dormibacteria > Aeolococcales > Aeolococcaceae > Palsa-851. The sequence continues at coordinate 571,746 of CAWCVK010000001.1, forward strand.
AGGGTTTGTCGTGTCCTGGTCGGATGCGGTGAAGCGTGGGCGCGGAGGCGATGCCGCGAGTGGACGCTGAGCTGAACCGGCGATGCGACGCCGTGCAACCGACCGACGTCGCGACGCTTGTCTACACGAGTGGCACCACCGGACCACCCAAGGCGGTCATGGCGACACACGGGAATCTGGTGGCGGCAATCAACGCCCTGGGGCCGATCGTCGAGCTGTCACCGGACGACCGGGTCATCAGTTACCTGCCGCTCGCCCACATCCTCGAACGCCTCAACAGTGAGGTGCGCCTGTACTGCGCCGGCAACGCGATCTGGTTTGCGGCGTCACTCGCCGAGATCCCGGCGCGGATGCGCGAGGTCCGGCCGACGTGCTTCGTGGGCGTTCCCCGCGTGTGGGAGAAGATGGCAACGACCATCGCCGACGAGATCGATGCGCTGCCGTCGATACGCCGCCGCCTGGCTCGATGGGCGATCGGCGTGGGCGAGCAGCGGGTCGATCGCGGGCAGCGAGGCGCGCGTCCGACGCGTGCGCAGCGGCTGACTCGATCGCGTTGCGGATCACCTCGTGCTTCGGCGGATACGCGAGCAGACCGGTCTCGACAAGGCGCGCGTGCTGATCACCGGGGCCGCTCCGATCTCGTTGCAGGTGCTGCGCTTCTTCCACGCTCTCGGACTGGAGATCCTCGAGGGCTACGGGATGAGCGAGAACATGACCGTGACCACCCTCAACCGGCGCGGCCAGGCTCGTCTCGGCACCGTGGGCCAGGCCGTCGACGGAGTTGAGATACGCGTTGCCGGCGATGGCGAGATCTGCATGCGCGGCGACGTGGTGTTCGCCGGCTACTACCGGGATCCGGCCGCGACCGCCGAGGCAGTCGTCGACGGCTGGCTGCACACCGGGGACATCGGCGACCTCGACGCCGACGGCTACCTGCGGATCACCGATCGCAAGAAGGATCTGATCATCACCGCCGGAGGCAAGAACGTGTCGCCGACGAACATCGAGGATGCGTTGCGCAGCGACCTGATAGCGAATCCGGTCGTGCTCGGCGACCGGCGACCGTACATCGTCGCCCTGCTCACCCTCGACAGGTCGGGCCTCGAGGCGTTCGCCACCCGGCACGGTCTCCGCGCCGATGCCGCCGAGTTGATCCGCAGTCCTGTCGTGCTCGACGAAGTTCGGCGGCGCGTGGATGCGGTCAACCGCGATCTCGCCAACGTCGAGAGGGTGCGACGCTGGCTCCTCCTGCCCAGCGAATTCGAGGTCGGGGTCGAGCTCACGCCGACGTTCAAGGTCCGGCGGAGGGTCGTCGCCGAGCGTTTCGCGGCCGAGATCGAGCGTCTCTACGAGCCCGGACCCGAGGCGGCGCAGCGGCACGGCGGTGCGTGATGGCCGCGTACCACGCGCAATCGCGCGCGCACACGGCCACCCTCGGCGTTCCTCCATCATGAGGGCATGACCGATCACCCGAAGATCTGCCCTGGAACGATGCCCCCGCCGACTCCGACGCGCCGCTTGGCGACGGGGAGCCCGATCCCGCCGAGGTGAGCGGCGACGAGGACGATCCGGCGATTCGCGACGCCTCGCTCGCGGGCCGGCTGCACGACGTCGACGAATACCGCCGCGACACCCTCGACGAGCGACTCGCCGAGGAGGAACCTGACCGCGTCCTGGAGGCGCAGGAGCAGGAAACGGGCGAGCTTCAGGCACCCGAGAGCGGGCGACGACGACATCGCCCTGCAGCGTGCGGAGCCCGACCAGTTCGATTCGCTGGACCGCGACGATGAGTCGGCCGAACAGGCGGCCGTGCACGAGATCGATGGCGATTCAGGCACCTGATCGGACCAGGGCAACTCCCTCCGGCGGCGCGCCGGCGCCGAACGTGCTCGGCTACAACCCGATGCGCTGGCGCCGGTTCTGGCTGCTCATCTTTGTCCTGCTCATCGTCAACATCGCGGTCACGCGGCATCATCCAGTCCGCGGGGCAGCCGCCGTCGGTGACCATTCCCTACAACGTCTTCGTCGACCAGGTCAACGCAGGCAACGTGGTCAACATCACCGCGACCGGCGATGCCATCACCGGGACCGCGAAGACCGCGGTCAGCGCGGGTGCGGGACAGCCCAGCGCCAAGGACTTCTCGACCCAGCGTCCCACCTTCGCGAGTGACAACCTCGAGGCCGCGCTGCTCAAGAACAAGGTGAGCATCCTCGCCGAGCCGCCCAATCCGCCGGCGCCCCTGTGGGAGACGCTGCTCTTCTCGTTCGGACCAACGTTGCTGTTCGTCTTCGGCTTCATCTACCTGATGCGCAGAAGCGCGGCGCTCGCGGGCGGCGGCGCCGGCGGCATCCTCGGACGGTTCGGCCAGAGCGGCGCGCGCCTGTACAACCCCGAGCGCCCGGACACGACCTTCGCCGATGTCGCCGGGATCGACGAGGTCAAGGCTGAACTGGTCGAGATCGTCGACTTTCTCAAGAAGCCCGAGAAATACCAGCGCCTGGGCGGCACCATCCCGAAGGGCGTCCTGCTCATCGGCGCGCCCGGCACCGGCAAGACGCTGCTGGCACGCGCGGTGGCGGGCGAGGCCGCGGTCCCGTTCTTCTCCATCTCGGCTTCGGAATTCATCGAGGCAATCGTCGGCGTCGGCGCAGCCCGGGTGCGTGACCTGTTCCAGAAGGCGCGCGCCGCGGCGCCGGCGATCGTCTTCATCGATGAGCTCGACGCGGTCGGGCGGTCGCGATCGACGGGTGCCCGCCTGGGGAGCAACGACGAACAGGAGCAGACCCTCAACCAGATCCTCACCGAGATGGACGGTTTCGATCCACACGAGGGCGTCATCGTCCTGGCGGCGACCAACCGCGCCGACGTGCTCGATGTCGCGCTGCTCCGCCCCGGACGGTTCGATCGCCGGATCACCGTCCCCTTCCCGGATCGGCGCGGCAGGCTCGAGATCCTTCGCATCCACACGAGACACATTCCACTCGGCCCCGATGTCGATCTCGGCCTGATCGCATCGCTCACCGCCGGCATGGTCGGCGCCGACCTGCGCAATCTCGCCAATGAGGCGGCCCTCGCCGCCGCGCGTCGGGAGGCGCCGACCGTGAGCCAGGTCGACTTCACGGACGCACTCGAGAAGGTGGAGCTGGGGTCCGAGCGCAAGCTCTCGCTCACCGCCGATCGACCGCGAGCGCATCGCCTATCACGAGTCAGGACATGCGCTGCTGGGGCTGCTGCAGCCCGGCGCCGACCCGGTGCGCCGGGTCTCGATCATCCCGCGTGGGCAATCGCTCGGGGCCACCGTGCAGAGCCCGGTTGATGACCGCTTCAGCTATGGCGAGGACTACCTCCGCGGGCGGATCACCGGGGCGCTCGGCGGCAGAGCGGCCGAGCAGCTCGTCTACGGGATCATCACCACCGGCGCCGAGGCCGACCTGCGCCAGGTCACCGGGATCGCCCGACAGATGGTCGTGCGCTGGGGCATGAGCCCCAAGGTCGGCGTGCTCAGCCTGTCGGATGACGGCGCCGGGGCCGGCCAGGCGCTGGCGCTCTCACGGCCCTACAGCGAGGAGACCGCAGCGCTCGTCGACGAAGAGGTGCGGCGCATCTGCGAGGAGTGTCTCCGCCAGGCCGTGTCCCTGCTCACCAGCAACCGCGACAAGCTCGACGCACTCGTCCGCGCGCTGCTCGAGCACGACACCCTCGGCGAGTCGGAGATCCTCGCGGTCACCGGGCTCAACGCGCCGGCTGCGACACCTGTGGCGGTGAGCTGAGGGTCTCGGGAGCCGCGCTCAGCCGGTGCCTTTGCCTGCCGTGAGCCACGCTAGTCCTCGACGACCGCATCCGTGAGCGCGTCGATGCCGGCGAGCCTCGCGGCCAGGTCCACCGTGAGGCCGTAGCGTGCCCCGAGCGCGGTTGGTGACGTATAGCTGACCTTGGTGGCGCCGCCATCGGCCCACACCAGCACCTTCAGCGGCAGGTCGAGGGCGGCCAGCGGCGCCGACTCCATCACGGGCGTTCCCGACTCCGGGGATCCGAAGATCACGAGCTTGGTATCGCGCAACGCCATTCCGATGCGGGCCGCCTCGCCGCTGTGATCGATCATCGCGAAGACCTTCATCCCCTTGGACGCAACCAGGCTCACCAGACGCGACACCGTGTCCGCAACCGAGAACGGACTGACCTTGGTGATCACGCCGGATCTATCGGCGTACGTGTCCGGCGCGGGTGTGGTGGTCATCGCCGCTCCTGGTTGGCGCTCAATGGTGAAGCCGCGACTTCTCGATGTCGTCGTGGTTCATGCCGAAGTAATGGGCGACCTCGTGCAGCACGGTGTCGTGCACCTGCTCGACCAGTTCGGCACGGGTTCTGCACCACCGCTCGATGTGGTGCTGCAGCAGGACGATCCGCTTGGGATACCCGGCCGGGCTGAACGTCGAACTCGGTCGCGCCCTGAAAGTAGCCGAGCACACGCTCATCGATCCCGCGTCCGCGATCGTCCTCGGTGGCGTCCGGCTGAATCGTGATCAGCAGATTGTCAGCGTCCATCTGAGCGCGCAGGTCCGGCGGGATGCTTTCGAGGGCGGCGGCGGCGATGCTCTCGAACTCGTCCGCGGAGACGCGATACGTCACGCGCTGAGAATGTCACACCGTCGTCGACCCGGTGGGCCGCCCAGCAGGTGGCGCGCAGACCCGCATGCCCTATTCTCGTCGGCCATGGCCGTCCAGAACACCGAACACGCCATCGAGGTTGCCGGGCTGCACAAGTCCTTCGGCAAGGTCCACGCGCTCCGCGGCATCGATTTCGCGGTGCCTCGGGGCAGCGTGCTCGGCATGCTCGGACCCAACGGAGCCGGCAAGACCACGGCGGTGCGCGTCCTCACCACGCTGCTGCGGCCGAACTCGGGTCGGGTCGTCGTCGAAGGCTACGACGTGGTTCGGGATGCCGCCGCGGTGCGCCGCCGCATCGGGCTCGCCGGGCAGGCGACCGCCATCCAGCTCGAGCTCACCGGCCGCGAGAACCTCGAGATCATGGGCCGCCTGAATCACATGCCACGGCGGAGCGTGCGCGGACGCGCCGCCGAGCTCCTCGAACGCTTCGAGATCGCGGACGCGGCCGACCGTCCGGCCAAGACGTACTCGGGCGGCATGCAGCGCCGTCTCGACCTGGCGGCGAGCCTGATCGCCGAGCCGTCGGTGCTCTTCCTCGACGAGCCGACCACCGGCCTCGACCCGTACGGGCGCCTTGGGATGTGGGAGATCCTCCGCGAGCTCGTCGGCCGCGGCACCACGCTGCTGCTCACGACCCAGTACCTCGACGAGGCCGACGAGCTGGCCAACACCATCGTCGTGGTGGACCACGGAGAGATCATCGCCTCGGGGACGCCGAATCAGCTCAAGGATCAGGTCGGCGGCGATCTCCTCGAGTTCACCGTTCCGGACCGTGGCCGACTCGACGATGCCGTGCGCGCGGTCGTCGGACTATCCGACGCCGCTCCAACCGTCGAGACCGAGGCCAAACGGGTCAAGGTGCCGGTCGGCAACCGCGGATCGACCGCGCTGGTCGAGGCGGTGCGCCGCCTGGACTCCGCGGGTGTCGAGACCGAGAACCTCGCGCTGCACCGGCCGTCGCTCGACGACGTCTTCCTTGCGGTCACCGGGCACGCCGCGGAGGCGTCGTCAGATGGAGCTGCCAAGAGCGCGGCACCGCCGCGAGTTTCCGCGGGGGTGCCCTCATGACCGCGATCGCCGAAGCGGTTGGCACCAGGAGCCGGCCGGGCGCCACCCAGATGGCCCGCTGGGCGATCAGCGACGCCCTGGTCATGACGCGGCGCAACCTCTTGGTGTGGCTGCGTGTCCCGGCCTACATCGTCTTCACCGTGGTGCAGCCGGTCATCTTCGTCCTGCTCTTCCGCTACGTCTTCGGCGGCGCAATTCACGCTCCGGGATCGGGCGGGTACGTCAACTACCTGATGCCCGGGATCATCGGACAGACCGCCGCCTTCGCGACCTTCGCGACCGCCATCGCGCTCGCACAGGAGGCGACCAAGGGAGTCATCGACCGCTTCCGCGCCATGCCGATGGCGCGCTCCGCGGTGCTCGCCGGCAGGCTGATCGCCGACGCGATCCGGATGCTGATCGTCATCCTGGTGATCGTCGGGGTCGGCTACGCGGTGGGGTTCCGCTTTCAGAACGGCGTCGCCGGCGCCGTCGGCATGGTCGCGCTCGCCGAGGCATTCGGCATTGCCGTGTGTGCAGTTTCCGCGTTCGTCGGGCTGGCCATCAAGGACGAGGAATCGGTGCAGGCCTTCGGACTGATCTGGATCTTCCCGCTCACGTTCGTGAGCTCCGCGTTCGTGCCGATCGCGACCATGCCCGGCTGGCTCCAGGTCTTCGCGAACAACCAGCCCGTGACCCTGGTGATCAACGCGATGCGCGCCATGGCGCTCGGCGGCCCGCAGTTCCCCCTCAACCCGGCGCTCTGGGAGAGCCTGGTCTGGCTGGCGGGGGTCCTGATCGTCTTCGTCCCGCTCGCGGTCCGGAGCTACCGGCGGGTCGGCTGACGCCGGCGGTCGGGCGACCGGACGCTACAGACCTCGCGCGCCGTCAGGGCTCCCGACGCCGGTCGGCCCGTCGTAGCCCTTGACGCCGTTGCAGAGGTAGTTGTAGGGGCTGCCGCAGTAGCCGTTGGAGCCGCCCACGACGTCGAAGAAGTCAGCAACATTGCGATACGGGAATCCCGCCGACATCGTCTTGCCATTGCCCGCGAGGCCGACGACACCGGCGATGAACGGCGAGGACGCACTCGTCCCGCCCACCGCGATCCATCCGGGATTCAGTCCGTCGAATCCGGGCGGGAAGCTGGTGTCGTACACGGCCAGCCCAGGATTGGGGTCGGCATCCGCGGAGACGTCGGCGACCATCCGCATGAAGCAGTGCGTGTCGTGCTGCCATGAGGGCTTGGCGATGTAGGCGGAGCATCCACTCGACGCCGCGTACCACGCGATCTCGGACCAGCCTCGGGCATTGCTCGCCGTGGACAGCGTCGTGCCGCCGACAGCGATGACGTTGGACATCACCGCCGGAAAGCTCGCCGGACCGAACCCGAAATCGCCGGAGGACACGAGGATCGTCGTTCCCGGGTGCCGGTAGTACTTCTCGAACTGCTGCATGCCGTTGAACTCCTGCAGGCCGTAGCTGTTGGAGATCGCGGCAACCCCGAGTGAGGCGGCGGTGTTCTCGGAGATGCCGAGGTCCAGCACCGACGCGCTCGATCCCTCCACGAGCAGGATGTGGCAGTGAGGGCAGGCGGCGGAGACCATGTCGAGGTCCAGCGAGATCTCGATGCCCCAGCCGGGATCGGCCGGCGGGTAGGAACCGGCGATGCCCTGCTCATTCAGCTTGCGAAAGCAGGTGTTCGCGGTCGTGCACGGAGGCAGGCCATTGACCTTTCGGTAGGTGGCGAGGTCTGACTCGGCGGTGGGATCGTCGTACGCGTCGACGACCGCGATGGTCTGTCCGGCACCCCTGCTGGTCGGCAGGTAGTACGCGGCCTCGAGTTGGGCTGCCAGGTATCCGGCGATCGCGCTGCTCGAGTGTGCGATCGGATGCGCGACCACGTCAGCAAGGCACCGTGCCGTATGCGGTGCGACGGCGCCGCACACCTGCACCACGCGCGGAGCGGCCGGGGTTGCGGCCTGGACTGTTGCTCCCCCCGCGAATGAGGCGACCAGCAGCGATCCGACAGCGATCCACTGAGCCTTCATGGTCGTGCTCCCTTGGTGTCGTCGACCGTGCTCATGGGAACGCGTACGCGTTCATGATCGTCTGATCGAGAACGCCGCCGGCAGCATCGGTGACATGGATGCTTATCGCGGCGGTGCCGGGGTTGGGCGGATCGGTGTAGCTCACCGCATATGTGTTGACGCCGCTGGACGTCACGTGCGCATTCACCCAGGTTGCGCCGCCGTCGAATGAGAGCGAGACACGAGCCGACGTTGCCGCGATGGACACACCGAGGATGTGCGAGATCCCGAGCTGGAACGTCACCGGGCCGGACGCGACCCTGCCCGTGTCGTCCTCGGGGAGCTGGTAGTCAGGCAGCATCAGCGCGATGACGTTGCATCCGGAGTTGGTGCCGCTGAAGCACACCCAGCCCGGAGGCGGCGAAGCGCTCGTGGAACCCGGGCTCGAGAAACGCCAGGTCGTCGTCTGGTTGGTCGACAGCGTTCGCCACGGAGCGGTCATCGCCACGCTGTACTGCAGCTGGTAGTGCGCCGCACCGCCCGCGACGGGAACGACGAGGCCGAGCGGATCGGAACCCGTCGAAATCGCGGTGCCGTTGCGCAGCAGCGCGTACGAGTCGGTCTCGGTGATGCCCGGCATCGGGAAGTTGGGCACGCCGAAGTGGCCGGGGGGATTGTCTCCGAATGGATAGATCGCGAACTCGAGCGTCCCGGCCTCGGTGCAAGCGGGGCAGCCCTGGAGTATCGGGAATATGGCGCCGGTATTGACGGGGACGCCAGGACCGATCGGTCCCCGATTCCAATCCGCGCTTGACATCTCACCCGGCGCGAAAACACGATTCGAGTTCGAACGACACCCCCTCGAAGGTGTTCGCGTCGGCGACCACCTGTTGCATCCACAGAAGATCCGGCGACGCCAGCACATACTCGGTCCGATCGAGCGGGGCGTTGAAGTTGTCGAACTGTCCGAAGCTGATGAACTGCCACGCGAAGAACGACTGGCGCAGCTCCAGCGCCGGATTGCCGGCGACGCTGCTGAAGTAGCGCGTGGCCACGGTTGCGAGTTGCGACAGGGTGACGACGTGACCCTGGGTCGCGGAGATGGCTCCGAGACCGCCAAACGTCAAGTCGTACGAATACGCCGAGGTACTCGTCGACGGGGAATCGAGGTGGAATGAGGTCAGCCACCCCTGGGTGCCGATCGACGGCGCAGGTCCGGGACTGACATAGACCTTGAACACCGGAGCTCCACCGCCGATCGGCCAGATGGTGGCGAAGGCGGTCACACCAGTCGGCAGCTGACTGGACCGCTGCCATGTGGCCCCGCCCGATCCGACGTCTGTTGGCAGCGGCGTTGTGACCGCAATTCGCGCGGTGGCGGTACGCGCGTCGACGGTCACCGTCGTGTTCCCGTGCACGGTGAAGTTCAGGATCGCCATGCGCTCCTCACCGCTCGGCGGCGGACCCCCTCCACTGACAGCGCCGGGTGCCGCGAAGCTCACAAAGTCCCCGAGCAGCGAGTAGTGACCATTGGGAACGCTGACCTTGAAGACGCCGTGGTACCAGAACGCAAACCCAGCGCCGGCGGTCTTGCGGGCGTCGTCCGTGTTCATGAAGATCGCCGCATCACCCGTGTCGGGTGCTCCGGCGGCGTTGATCCCGTTGACGGTCAGGGTGTAGAGGGTGAAGCCGGCGGGCGTAGGTCGCGGGCTCGGAGCCGCTCCCACGAGGCTGATCCGGTCGATCCCCGTGAGCGTGCCGGCGGCGACGGCCGATTGCAGCGCGGCGCCCGAGGAGCTGGTCACGACGCCGTCGGTGACACCCGCTGCGACGGTGACGGGATGCACCAGCCAGGACATGACCGGCGCGGTGGCGCCGTGCCACTGCACCCGGACGGGAACCTGTCCGGGGCTCGCGGATTCCGCCTGCTGCAGCGCGGCGGTGTTGAACAGCGAGGCATCCAATGGCGCACCGACGCTGTGCATCGCCACGGCCGGGATGACATACGAGGCGCCGTTGGTTTCGAATCGCAGCAGAGGGGTCCGGTCGGCCGGCGCGACCGCGCTGTAGGAGAGACCGCCACCGGACCCAGAGCGCTCGAGAATCCGCTCTCCGGTCACAAGGGTGATCAGCCGATCGGGCTGCGCCGCCACCGGCGTCGAGGCAGCCGCCGGGTACGCTGCCGCGGGGAGCACTCCCGCGATGACCACGACTGCCGCCGCCCCCAACAGCGCGGTCACGGACCGGATCCGGCCACGGTGGGTCACGGCGTCTCCCTTCGTACCCTCGCGCAGCACGCTCGAGTGTCCGCACCCTAGCAGACCTGATGGGTGTTGCTGGGACAACGTCCCCGTCGCGGCGGCTACCGCCTACTGAAACCAGCCCTCGATGTCGAGGATCGCGTTGACGTTCCCCGCGCCGCTGTACAACCACACGTCGCCGATGGCCGAGTCGCTGGTGTCGAGCTTCACCACGACGAGGTTGGCGAGCACCGCGCCCGCGGCGGCGTTGATGTCGGAGGCGAGCGGCAGACTCACGTCCCCCGGGTAGAGCGTCAGGAAGGTCGCCTGGCTCGGCAGCACGGCGGTGAGGTTGCCGATGACCGCCTGGACAACAGGGGTCCCCGACGGGATTCCGTAGACGCCGGCCACCTTGACCAGCTCGGACGCGCCGGGTCCGAGCTCGGGCCCGGAACAGCGCACGCCCGACGTCGGCCGCGTGTCACAGACGCGGGTCGGGCCAACCGCCTGGTACTGGTACCCGGTCGCGGCCGTCGCCTTTCCGTACCAGCCGTTGGCGTCCATGTAGATATCGATGGTTCCTGCCGCGCTGTAGACGCACACGGATGTGTCAGCCCCGCCCGGCGCGGCAGGGCCCAACCCCACCATCACGCGATTGGCCACCACCCCCCCGGCCGCGAGGTTGAGGGTTGAAAACGGGGGAGCATGCGACCCGGTGTACGCGCAGGTCCCGCTCGGCGTCGTCGGGAAAACGCTGAGGTAGGTCGGAGCCGAACCGACAACGCCGGCGATGTTCAGCACCGCCACCGCGGCGTTCGACCCGGGGATCGCGTCGACGCCTGTGCCGGTCACGTTGACGATGATCGGTTGCCCTCCCTGCAATGCTCCGTGCGCCTGGCACGGGTTCGCCCTGACGATCGTCCTGGTGTCGCAGACGCGCACGGGAGCGATCGGATGAAACTCGCCGGTCGGATCACTTGCGCTGTCGGGTTCGAAGTACCCCTCCACGTCGGCGACGACGTCGACCGTCCCCAGCGCGTTGTAGATGTTGATCTCACGATTGGCATCCGCCGGAGTGCTCTGCCCGAGGGTGACGGTCACCAGATTGGCCGTCGCAGTGTGCGCGGGGAAGTTGAGGTTGGATGCGCGAGGACGCCCGGTTCCGGTCGGATACACGGTCAACAGGCTGAAGCTGTTGTCGTTGACAGCGGTCACGTTGACCACCACCGCGGTGGCGGTGGACGGAATCGTGTCGCTCGGCAGACCAGCTACCCCGGTGATCTGGAGCGTGCGGGTCACACCAGGGCCGAGTGCCCCCGCGCCGCACTGGATGCATCCGCGAGGGCGCGTGTCCAGGATGCGGAACGGTGCGACCGGAACGTAGCCGGCGAGGTTCGCATAGATGTAGCCGGCGCCCGCGGTCAGGGCGCTGGTCCCGAGAGCATCGGCCACCTGTATCTGGACGTACCCCGCCGCGGCAGCCGGCGTCGAGAATGTGAACGACGTCGGGGTCACCCCGCTCGGCGTCACCACCACGCCCCCGATGGTTGCGGTCATTCCTGGCTGGAACCCGGCGCCTTCGACGGTCACGCTCTGGCCGCCGCCGGTGGGTCCCGCGGCCGGGGAGAGCGCGCTGATGCTCGGCCCGTCAGGCACCGCATCCACCTGGGTGCCACCCTCGACGTAGATCATCCCGTTGGATGCCGACGGTGACGTGAAGTGGTTGCTGCCGCTGATCGAAAAGCTCGCCAGCTCCGTGCCGTTGGTCGCGTCGTACTGGTAGAGCGTGCCCCCACTGCTGCTCACCGACCAGACGCCGCCACCGACCACGATCGGAGGTTTGCTGGATGCCTGGCTGGTGTTGTGCCACCCCAGCGAGAAGTCGTTGCCGCCCGGGGCGATCTGCACGGCCTGCAACCCGTCGCTGCATCCCACGAACACGGTTTCGGCGCCGCCGACCAGGCTGTACGCCATGCTTCCGAAGGCGGCATCGCTCGTGGCCGAGCAGACCTGGTGCGAGGCGATGCCGCCGCTGACGTGCCCCAGGCTGGTGCTGTCGAGCAGGTAGCCCATGCCGCTCTTGCCGACCTGAAACACGCGGTTTCCCGGCAGCTGCAAAGGAGTCGTCGACCCGAGATCGGCGTCGCTCGCGTTGTCCTGCCACCAGATTGGACCACCGTCGTGGTTCGCGTCGACCACCCCGCTGGGGGCGAAGTAGTCCAGGAGCGCCAGGTTGCTCGCCGCGAGCTTGATGACTCCGTCGCTCTGGTCGTACGGGTCCGAACTGCTGGTTTGGTTGCTGTTCCCGGTGGACACGAACACGTTCCCGCTGGAGTCCACGGACGCCCCGCCGGCGGCCCACGCACCTGCCTCCATGTCCGTCGGACTGACCGAGGCCGATGACCACCACTGGACGGTGCCCGCGCCGGTCTCCGGATAGCGGATCACGTAACCCCGGTAGCCGTCGGCGCTGTCGCCTGGGTTCGTGCAGTCGCCGGCAAGACCACCGAGCGTTGCGTACACCGCGCCGGCGGCGATCGTCAGCGCACCTCGCTGCTGCTGATAGTTGGCGTCGAAGTTGATGCCTGCCCTGTCGCCCGGGTTGATGTTCACGTCCCGCGTGATCGCACCACTCGACAGCGACACGGTCACGAGATCGAATTGGAACGTGGTCGGCGTGGTCTCGACCTCCGCAACCACGAACACGTTGCCCGCGTCGATCACCGGGGTCCCGGTGATCCCCAGCGGGTCGATGTTGCCGCACGGGAAGTTGTCGGTTCGAGGCGTGCCGATGTGCGTGCTCCACATCTTGATCCCCGTCGTGGCGTTGAGTGCGTAGACGGTGTCGTTCTCGGTTGCGACGACCAGCTGGTTGCCGACGATGACCGGCTGGCCGTAGACCTGTCCGTCCAGCGAGACCGATGTCCAGGGCGCGGTCCCGCTCACCGCCTGGTCGGAGGTGTCGTCACCCTGGCGGCTGTTGTTGCCGTGGTACGTGGGCCAGTCGGCGAACACCTGCGTGGAGATGACCAGCGGCGCGAGGATCGCCACGGTGATGATCAGCCGGCGCACGTGGAGCATTGTCATGCCTCTCCGCTCATGGCGATGACATTCTGGTCACGGGGCTCGGCCCGGTGCCGTACGCTCTGAACCCTGAACAGCCCTGGATGGCCCGACGGCTCAGACCTCCGCATCGGTCTCGGCTGCATGCGGCTCTCGACAGACGGCGAGCGCGACGATGCGATCAGCTTTGCGACCGTCGCCGCTGCCGTGGATGCCGGGATCACCATCTTCGACACCGCGCACGTATATGGTCCGGATCAATCGGGGGCTGGACACAACGAGCGGCTCGTCGCCCGGGCCCTGCGTCGCTGCGGTGCCCACCTTCGCGCGCGGATCATCACCAAGGGCGGCATGACCCGGACAGCCGGCGGGTGGGTTCCGGACGGGCGCGCAAAGGCGATCCTCGGCGATTGCGAGGCCAGCCTGGCCGCCCTGGACGGCGTACCCATCGACCTCTATCTCATCCACGCGCCGGACCCGCGAACACCCTGGCGGACATCGGTACGCGCTCTCGCGCGATTGCTTCACGAGGGTGCGGTTCGGCGGGTCGGCCTCTCGAACGTCACTCGACGACAACTCCAGGAGGCCGTCGATCTGGTCGAGATCACCGCCGTCCAGCTCGCGATGAGCCCACTCGACGACAGCGCCGCACGCTCCGGGCTCCTCGACTTCTGCGCGGCCCGAGGCATCGCGGTGATCGCCCACTCCCCGCTTGGCGGCCCGCGCAGAGCGCGATCACTGGCGCGGCGCGAGGAACTCCTGGACATCGCGCGAGCTCGAGGGGCGAGCGCCGAGGAGGTGGCGCTCGCGTGGGTGCTCGCGCTCTCCCCCGTGGTCGTCGCCATCCCGGGGGCGCGACGCCCGGAAACGGCGCGTTCCGCCGCCCGGGCCGCGACGCTCATCCTCCAGGCGGGCGAACGCTCTCGCATTGCCGCGGGCTTCGGGTGGCCGCACCCGGGTCCGCATCGATCGGCAAGTAGCGCCTGCCCACGCGGCCGAGGTTGTCGTGGTCATGGGCGTCCCCGGCGCGGGGAAGAGCCGATACGCCGAGGGCTACGCGGCACGCGGCTACGTTCGCCTCAATCGTGACGAACGCGGGGGCTCGCTCGGTCAGCTCAATCAGGTGCTCGACGAGGCACTCGCGTCGGGAGTGCAACAGATCGTCCTCGACAACACGTACCTGACGCGGGCCGCGCGGAGCCGTGTGATCGAGGCGGCGGCAAGGCATCGAGCCCGGGCTCGCTGCGTCTGGGTCGACACGGCGCTTGCCCAGGCGCAGCGCAACGTGGTCGAGCGACTCCTCGATCGCTTCGGAGTCGCTTCCCGACCCGGCCGAGCTGCGCCTGCTCGCACGCCGCGAGCCGGGAATCCTTGCGCCGACCAATCAGATGCGCGCGTTCCGCGAGCTCGAGCCCCCGTCGATTGACGAGGGCTTTGTTGCGGTGGAGCGGATACCGTTCGCACGCGACGCCGAACCCATCCATTCGGGGTGACGCACGCGGCGGCGTCTTCGTCGCAGCAGCTGTGTCTGAACAGGGCACAGCTGGGAATCCGCGGTCGCCTGGGCTATCCCTGACGCGCCGCACCTGCTCTTCGACTGGCGACCCGGCGCGCACGCGTCGACGTCCTGGAGGCTGGATGCCGCTCGGCTGTCCGCCGAGGTCAGTGGGCCGGTGAGCAGCGCTCTTTGCCCGCACGCTGCGGGACCGCCGGTGTGCTGGTGCCGGCCGCCGCTCCCCGGCCTCATCCTGGCCTTCGCGCGGACCCAGGGCATCGACCTGTCTCGCTCGACGCTGATCGGCGCCGGCGCCGGCGCACCGGACGCTCGCGACCACGATCGGGGCCGATTACGTCGCGGTCTGAAGCCGGTCCTCAGCGCTGCGAGACACGTCGGCGACTTGAGAGAGTAGGCGCATGTCGGAGCACTACGGGGCGCGCTTCTTCGGAGAGCGGGAGGCTGCGGTCTACGACGAGCACCTTGCGGAGATGTTCGATCCGGCTGTCGTGGCGCCGGTGGTGGAGATGCTCGCCGGGCTGGCCGCAGGGGGCGCGGCGCTGGAGATGGGCATCGGCACTGGCCGGATCGCGCTCCCACTCGCGGCGCGCGGCGTCCGGGTCCACGGAATCGACGCCTCGGCGGCGATGGTCGCACGGCTGCGCGCCAAGCCGGGCGGCGACGCGATCGACGTCACGATCGGCGACTTTGCGACGACGCGCGTCGAGGCAAAGTTCTCACTCGTGTACCTGATCTTCAACACCATCTTCAACCTCAAGACGCAGGACGAGCAGGTCGCATGCTTCGAGAACGCCGCAGCCCATCTCGACAGCGGAGGACACTTCGTCATCGAGCTCGGGGTGCCCGACCTGCAGCGACTTCCACCCGGCCAGGACGTCTTCGTCTACCACGTCGACGCACGCACGATGTCGTTCGACGTCTACGACGTCGTCACCCAGCGCCTGACCTCCAATCACTTCGTCGTCGACGACGGCCGGGTCAGCTCCTACCCGGTCGAGGGACGCTACGCGTGGCCTTCGGAGCTCGACCTGATGGCACGCCTTGCGGGCATGCGACTTCGCGAGCGTTGGGCCGGCTGGCAGCGCGAACCGTTCACGAGCCTGAGCCGCTCCCACGTGTCCGTGTACGAGAAAGCCTGAGGCCGGTCCCGGTGCTCGACGCCCGGGCTACGGGTGCGACGGAGCCGGAGGAGCATCCTCGAGCTCGAACATGAGGTCATCGAGGTAGCAGTAGTACCAGTCCTCGCGCGGCTCGTACGACCGGATGATCGGATCGCCGACCGTCTTGAAATGCGCGGTCGCGTGTTTGCCGGGCGAGTTGTCGCAGCAGCCCACGTGTCCACATTCCTGGCAGACGCGGAGATGGACCCAATCGTGGCGACCGGCGGCGACGCACTCGACGCAACCGGCTCCCGAGGGTGTCACGTCGTGGATCTGGTCGAGATGCTGGCAGACGTCGATCATGTGGAATCTCCTTGCAGGCGTGGTCGGCGGACGGGGGAGCGGGATGCTCGAACGTGGTCAGGTCGGTGTTCCATCCCATCAGCGCCGCCGCGCCGTCATAGGAGCTGGCGAGAAACTCGCGGATGGCACCGCGTGGATCCGGCAGACGCAAGCGCCGCGTCGTAGCGGGAAGAGAAACTCTCCGGCGTTCGGGCTCCAGGCGCGCCTCGGGTGGCTGGACGTGCACCGAGTCGATTCCGGGTGGCGCCGGGAACGCGTAGGAGAAGAACGCCGGGGAGGCCAGGCGATGATCACCGGGCCACCATCCCGCGCAGATCAGCTCAGCGTCCGTGCCGAAATGCGTGATGGGGTTGGTGACCGTGCAGCGGTTCGACCAGCCTCCCCGAGTATCGCGTCATCGCGAGGTCGAACGTCCCCCAGAAGAAGTGCACCGGCGACGTGCGCCCGCGGAACTGCGCGCGATGTTCCTTCATGACCAGGTCGACCATGGAGAGCACACGGTGAAAGCGCTCCGCCTGCTCCGGGTCGTAGGTGGCATGGGTGCGATCCTCGGGAAAGGGAATCGGATCCGGCACCTCGGACGGCAGTCACTGAGATGCTGACGTCGATTCCCATGCGTCGCAGCGCGTCCATGACGTCGCGCGTAGAAATCGGCGACCGCTCCGCCGAGCGGGCGTGCGTTCGACCTGTCCATCGCTGCTGCGGAGCACCAGCACATGGTCATGGAGGTCGAGTTCGGCGTCGAACGTGCGCAGGCCGATCGGTACCGGCGAGGTGGTCAGTCCGCGCGCGGTGACGTAGAGGGGCACGTTCGCCCACCCCGGCTCGAACGGGCTGAGTGCCAGGCGAAGCTTTCCGATCGACCTGCGTGTACATGTGCAGGGTGTCTCGAGTGGCACGCCACTCGGTCAAACGGCAGAGCCGGCCACTCCCCGGCAGCGTCGCCCATCCCCCCATGATGATCCCGACGGCGCATAGACGCGGCGGCCGGCCTCGGTTGTCGCCCCGATGCGGGGAGGCTACTGTGTCGGCGGCGTGAGCGACGCTCCCAGGACCACCGACCTCGACGCTCGTGGCTCCACGTGGTCGCCGCTGCGTATCGGTGTGTTTCGAGCGATATGGCTGGCGGTGCTGGTCAGCAACATCGGGTTGTGGATGCAGACCGTGGGCGCCCAGTGGCTGCTCGTGCAGCAGCCTCACGCGTCGATCCTCGTGGCGCTGGTGCAGACGGCGGACATGCTCCCCGACGTTATCTTCGGCGTGGTCGGCGGTGTGCTCGCCGACATGTTCGACCGCCGGCGGCTGCTCATCGCCGTGCAGGCCTTCATGGCGGTCACCGGCGTCGCGCTGACCGTGCTGACCTTCGCCGGCCAGATGCCGCCCGCACTGCTGCTGACGTTCACCTTCGTCCTCGGGTCGGGATCGGTGATCTCACTGCCGGCATACCAGTCGCTGATTCCGGATCTGGTCCCGCGCGACCAGGTTGCCGCCGCATCGACCCTGGGCTCGATCAGCGTCAACGTGGCTCGCGCGATCGGACCCGCGATTGCGGGTGTGCTCATCGCCCGCATCGGGGTGGGAGCCGTCTTCGCCATCAACGCGGCGACCTTCCTGGGGTATGGCATCGTCGTTGCCACCTGGCATCCGATGGTCGAGCCGTCGACGCAGCTGCCCGAGCGATTCGTTTCGGCGCTCCGTGCGGGTGGCCGCTACGTGCGCTACTCGCCGGTCATGCGACGCATGCTCCTGCGCACCTCGCTGTTCCTCGTGCCCGGCAGTGCGCTGTGGGCGCTCCTCCCCCTGGTGGCGACGCAGCGCCTGCAGATGGGCGCGAGTGGCTACGGGCTGCTGCTCGCGGCGCTCGGTGTCGGCGCAGTCGCCGGGTCATTCCTGCTGGCCCGGCTCCGGGCCAGGCTCACCGCCAATCGCCTGCTTGTCGCGGCCACCCTGGTGTACGCGGCGGTGATGGTCGCGATCGTGCTCATCCCCAACGCCATCGTGGCGGTGGTGGTGCTGCTCCCGGCGGGTCTGGCGTGGATCGCCGTGCTCTCGACGATGAACGCCTCGGTGCAGCTCTTCCTTCCGGAGTGGGTTCGCGCCCGCGGTCTCTCGGTGTACCTCACCGTCCTGTTCGGCAGCCAGGCGGTTGGTGCGGTCCTCTGGGGTGTGGCCGCGGCGCCGAAAGGCGTGGTCCCCGCATATGTCGTTGCCGCGGCGATGATGGTCGGCGGTGCCGCAACAGTCAGGATCTGGCCACTGATCGACACCGCCGGCATGGATCGGAGAACCGTTGCGCTGTCGGAGCCTCAGCTCGCGGTCGACACCGCACCCGACGAGGGTCCGGTGGTCGTCAGCATGACCTACACGGTGTCGTCGGAAAGCGAGGCCGCCTTTCTGGAGGCGATGGCCCGCGTCCGCCTCTCGAGGCTTCGCACCGGCGCCAGCCAGTGGGGTCTCTTCCGCGATGGCGAGACGCCGCACGAGTTCGTCGAGCTGTTCGTCGTCGACTCTTGGGACGAGCACCTTCGCCAGCACACCGATCGACTCACCGGGGCCGACGCGGATTACCTGGACTATGCGCGCTCGTTGTCGAACCCGCCGCCGCGCACATCGCATCTCATCGGCGCGGATCCGCGCACAACCTGAGCACGGATCGGCAGGACTGAGCCGGGATGCGGGCGCGCGTTGCGAGCGCGCGGTTTTGGCTCAGCCCGTGGCTGCCGCGTCCCGCATCTCGATCCACGCGAGTCCCCGCAGGCCAAGGCGGAAACGCCCTCCCGCATGCACCACCACCATCAGGACACTCTCACAGACGCTGCAGCGCAGCACTGCGCCCGGCGACCGCGGCGTCATGTACAGATGCTGCGCGCCCATCTCACCGACCGCGCCGCAGGTCGCACAGGCACCGCGCGCCGCGGTCAGCTCGTGAACGAAGACCTCCTGGAGCAGCCCTGCCGCGGCGTTGCCGTCGAGCTCTGCAGCTGTCGTTCGTGCATCGCCATGTCAGCCTCCTGTTGGGCCGAAGCGCTCGGTCTTGATTCGCATTCGGCTCGTGACCGAGGTGCACGAGCGACTCCGCGACCAACTCGACGAGCGGCGTCGGCCCGCAGACGAAGATCAGCGGCCGCTCGGCCGGCGGCCAGGCCACCTCGGTGAGCATCGCAGCGTCGATGCGGCGACGGAGCCCGGCCCAGCCCTCGGGCTGGGTGCGGGTCAAGGTGTGGATCACCTCCAACCCGGGACTCGTCGACGACAAGCCTGTCGAGCTCGTCTCTGTAGATGACGTCCTCGAGTGACCGCGACGAGTAGAGCAGCCGGGTTGGAACTGCGCTTCCGGCAGCATGGCGAAGGCGGAGCATCGCCATCAGCGGACAGATGCCGGATCCGCCCGCGACCAGCAGCAGCGGTCCGCCCATGGCGGTATCCCAGACGAAGTACCCGCCGATCGGGCCCCGCAGCTCCAGCCGGTCGCCGGGGCGCAGCTCACCGGCGAGGTACGGCGAGACCTCGCCGTCCTCGAGGCGCTCGACGGTCAGCGACAGCCGTCCCGCGGCGGTCGGTGGCGACGCGATCGAGTAGCTGCGCTCCGTCCGGTATCCGTCGTCCGCGGTCAGGCGGACGTCCACGTGCTGGCCCGCCTGATGCCCCGGCCAGCCCGGAACCGCCAGCACCAGCGTCCGTACGCGAGGGGTCTCGTCGACGAGCTCGAGGACATCGGCGGTGCGCCAGATCAGTCGCCGCTGTAGCGCTGTTCCTGCCATGGATCGCCGTACATGTGGTAGCCGTACGTCTCCCAGAACCCGGGCGCGTCGTCATTCATCAGTCGAAGCCCGCGAACCCATTTGGCGCTCTTCCAGAAGTACAGGTGCGGAACCAGCAGTCGCGCGGGGCCGCCATGCTGGCTCTCGAGTGGCTGCCCGTCGAATGCGTATGCGATCCAGGCTTTGCCGCCGGTGAGGTCCTCGAGCGGCAGATTCGTCGTGTACCCGCCGTCGCAAAAAGCCATCACGTAAGTCCGCCGCGGTTTCGACCCCTGCGAGCAGCGTATCGACCGAGACCCCCTCCCAGGTGGTGTCGAGCTTCGACCACTTGGTCACGCAGTGGATGTCGCGCGTCACCGTCTCGCTCGGCAGGGCGCGGAATTCCTCCCAGGTCCAATGCTTCTCCTCATCGACCTCGCCTTCGATGGAAAACGACCACTCCGCCAATGACGTGTGCGGGGTCGGGCCGGCGGAGAGCACCGGAAAGTCGCGAACCAGGTACTGACCCGGCGGCAACCGCGCATCGCGAGACTGGTCGCGGGGACGGCCCTTGAACGCCCGGCTCACGAACCCCACGCCACTGCCTCCACGTGGGCAATTGTGGGGGGCACCAGATCCGGCCGCAAGGCCGGCCGGCGGCTCCCGGCAGCAGGTCCGTCGGAGCAGGAGGGTTGAGACCGGTCCCGGTAGGGTATGGTGATGCCATCGCCTCGATTCTCGAGGGGTATCGCTCGTGGTCGTCATTCCTTCTCGAACGGACGCGCTGCGTCTGTTCGACATAACGAGAAGGAATTGGAGAGACCAGAGTGACTGGTACCGTAAAGAAGATCGTCGCCGAACGCGGCTTCGGCTTCATCACCGCCGAGGATGGACAGGAGTATTTCTTCCATCGCAGTGGACTTGACAGTTCGCTGACATTCGAAAATCTCGCGGGCGATGAGCGCGTGAGCTTCGAGATCGAGCGTAGCGACAAGGGCCCGCGTGCCCGTCAGGTCCGCGCGGCCTGATCCTCGCTGCGTGAGGCAGCCCGGTCGTCGCCGTCAGCGGCGGCGACCGGAACCTCGTTTCGCCGTATAGAGTGCTCTCTGATGGCGGACGAACATCCAGGGAGCTCGGGGTCGCCGACCGATCCGCCTCCCGCTGCATCTGATGCCGAAGCGGACGATTCGCCTCCGGCGGACGACAGCTTTCTGCTCGGTGCCACGGGCGTTGAGACCGAGGTCCTCGCGGAGCTGGCTCGCGCCGAGGCGAGCATCCACAGCCCCGAGGAGACGCCCGACGAGAGCGACGGTGCCGTCGTCTGACTCTCGCTTAGCCCGATACGCGAGGCATCGGAAACGGGGAGACGGACCCTGCCCACCCCGGTCCGACGGATTCTGACCGGCGTCATCGGCCTTGCCGGGATCGCGGCCGTGATCCTCTTCCTCAACCCGGCTCAGGTGGGAAGCGCGCTGGAGCATTTCCAACTCCTGCTCATCGCGCCGATCGTGCTGCTCTCGGTTGCCGTCTACATCCTTCAAGGGATCCGCTGGCACTTCCTGCTGACCGACGTCGGCACCAGGCTGCGCCTCCGGGACACGATCCTGATCAACCTCGCCGGACAGACCATCACGGCGATCGTGCCCCTGGGTGATCTCACCCGGGCGGCGTTTGCGAGTACCGCCGACGGAACCGAGTTCGGCACCGTCGCCGCCACGGTCACCGTGCAAGAGCTCTCGTACATGCTGTGGCTCATCCTCTCGGCGTTGCCGGCGATTCTCGCGCTCGGCTACGGGCTTGCCGCGGTGATCCCGGTCGCGATCGGCATCGCGCTGATCGTCGTCGTGCTCACCGTCTCACCGGTGTTCTGCCGGTTCCACAACCTGGTGGCGCACATACCGTTTCTCAACAAGCTGCTCCCGGCCATCGACGAGCTGCAGCAGGAAACCTCGATGCTGCTGCATCGCACCGACGCGCTTGCGCTGTCGGTGCTCGATGCCGCGCGGGTCGTGGTCGCGGTCACCACTTTCTGGCTGGTGCTCCAGGGGTTGGAGCCCGGGAGGATCGGATGGTGGCAGGCAGCGTTCGTGCTCGCGCTCGCCACCGTCGGCGGCGCCGTGAGCCTCATCCCCGGAGGGGTCGGCGCCAATGAGGCGAGCGTGGCCGCGCTCCTCATCTTTCTCGGGTTCGCCGCTGGGAGCGCCGGCGCCGCGGCGATCATCCAGCGCGGGCTCATGACCGGGCTCTCACTGATCCTCGGCTTCGGGGCTTACGCGTTGATCAACAAGCGGCTGCACCTCGGCGGAATTTTCCAATTGTTCTCGCGGCGTCCAACTCCCGCTCGCGCGTAGCCAAGGGGCACGCGCCCACACTCTGATAGATCGTGGACGCGACACCGATTGCGAAGATCCTGCCTCGGAGCCCCACCGACGGCCTGATCGAGCGCCCCGCCCTGGAGCAGCTGGTCGCGACCGCCCGAAACCGCCGCCTCACCGTGGTCGTGGCTGAGGCGGGATTCGGCAAGTCGACGCTGCTCGCATCGTGGTGGGAGAAGGCGCCGTGTGCGTGGTACACCGCCGACCAGCGCGACCTGGACCTCCCGACCCTGGGCCGCCAGCTGAGCGACGCCCTTCGCCTGCGCGTCCCCGACATCCCCAGTGATATGAGCTGGCTCGCCGAGGGCGCGGGTGGCCCCGAGCTCGAGCAGTTCCTCCGCGCCGACGCGCTGGCGGCGCAGCTCGCCGAGATCCTGCACGCGCAGCTCTCCAGCGATCTCATCCTCGTGATCGACGACGTCCACGAGCTGGCGGCGACGAGCCCGTCGGCACGCCTGGTCGAAGCGTTGTGCCGCCATGCGCCTCCTCGCCTCCATCTCGTGATCTGCGGGCGCCGACCTCCGCCGTTCCAGATCGAGCGGCTGAGGGGGCAGGGACAGCTCCTCGAAATCGACGGCGGCCAGCTCGCGTTCACCGTCGAGGAGGTGGACGAGCTGGTGGCGCGCGAGCTCGGTCCGAATGCGGAGGACGTCGCCGCCGAGATTCATCGCATCGCTGGCGGGTGGCCTGCCGCGGTGACCCTCGCGGTGGAGGCGCTCAAGTCATCGCCACGAGAGACCTGGAGCACCGTCTTCGCGGGCCTCGACAAACCGGACGCGCCGCTCTTCTCCTACCTGGCTGAGGAGGTGTTCGCGCGTCATCCCGACGCGGTTCGGGACCTGGTGAGCAAGCTCGCCCTCTTCGAGCGCTTCACCCCTGAGCTCTGCCAGGCGATCGGACTGGCGGGGTCGCGAGCCGTTCTCGGCGAGCTGACCCGCCAGGGTCTCTTCGTCGAGAAAGGGCAGGACGGTTCGCTGGCACTCCGCCCGTTGATCCGCGACTATGCCCTCGAGTCCCTCCCGGTGCCCGAGGCAGTCGCCCAGGAGCTGCGTCTGGCGGCAGCCGCCTGGTTCGCGTCCGCAGGCGCGGCCGGTGATGCGATTCAGGTGCTGCTCTCGGCGGACGCCGGCGACCAGCTCGCCGGCATCGTCACCAACGAAGGATCGCGGCTGCTGGCCGCGGGCCAGATCGCCACGGTGCTGCGCGCGTGCCGAGCCGTCCCCGCCGCACTTCGAACGCCGGAGATCGAGCAGCTGGAGGGGGAGGCGCAGCAGATCCAGGGTGACTGGGGCGAAGCGATGGCGTGCTTCCAGCGCGCGGCGGGGGGCCGGCAGTCGCTCCCGGCCCACCTGGCGTGGCGCATCGGCCTGATCCATTACCTGCGCGGCGACCCCGAGGCGGCACTGGCCGTCTACCGGCGTGGGGTCGACGATCCGGCTGCGGACCCCGTGGAGATGGCCCTCCTCCTCGCCTGGATGGCGACCGCCTACTGGATCCGTGGCGATGTCGAGCCGTGTCGAGAGCTCGCGACTAGGGCGCTGGCTGCCGCGACTTCCTGCGGCGAGCCTCGAGCGCTGGCGGCGGCGCACACCGTGATGGCGATGCTTGCGGCGCTCGACGGGGACCGGCGTGGCAATGACGCCCATTACCTGCTCGCGCTGCGCGCGGCAGAGGAGGCGCCCGACGTCCTTCAACTCGTGCGCATCCGGACCAATCGCGGCTCGCACTTCATGGAGGAAGGGTCGTACGCTCAGGCGCTGCAGGAGCTGGACCTGGCGGTGCGGCTCGCGGAGCTGACGTCGTTTGCGAGCTTCCTGGCGCTCAGCCTCAGCAACCGAGGGGAGACGAAGATGCGACTGGGGCGCATCGACGAGGCCCTCGCCGACCTCGAGGCATCTCGCGTTCGCTACCGCCAGATCGGATCGGACATGGTGGCGTATCCGCTGACGTTGATCGGCGAGATCCACAGCGAGCGCGGGAACCTCGTCCAGGCTCGTGCGTTGCTCGAGGAAGCGGTCGCGATCACCGAGGCGGCAGGCGATGTTCAGGGCGCGGTCCCGGCCCTCGCCTGCCTGGCGACGGTGGTAGCCGGCGAGGATCCCGAGCGAGCGAGCGCGCTTGCCGACCGCGCCGTGGCCTACGGCACCGGCATGGCGTATGCCATCGCGCTCCTGGCGGCGGGATGGGTCGCCGCCTCCCGCGGTGACTCCGCACGCGCCCATGCGCTGGCCGAGCAGGCGGAGTCGGTTGCTCGAGCCCGCCACGACCGGGCGGGGCTGGCGGACGCGCTCGCCCTCGCCGCCATGACATCGGACGATCAGCGGACCAGGAGCCGGCGCCTCGCCGAAGCCGGCGCCATCTGGCGCGAGATCGGAAACCCGCTCGGTGAGGCGAAGATGGATCTCGTCCTCGCCTCGATCGACCGGGGAGGCGGCTCGGCGGCGCTGCGACGGAAGGCAGAGCAACAGCTCGAGACGCTGGGCGTGCGCTCGTACCAGGGCGGCAACGTGGCTGCCGGACCGCTCGCGTTCCTGAGCCCTCTTGATCGGGTGGCGGTGCGGATCCAGTCGCTCGGCGGTTTCTCGGTGCTTCGCGACGGGGAGCTGGTCAGGCTTTCCGAGTGGCAGTCGAAGCGGGCGCGGGAGCTGCTCAAGCTGCTCATCTCGCGGCGGGGTCGGCCGGCGCCGCGCGGTTATCTCATGGAGACGCTCTGGCCCGGGGAGGATCCGGATCGTGTCGCCAATCGTCTCTCGGTGGCGCTGACCACCATCCGAGGCGTGCTCGACCCCGATCGCAGCTTCCCGCCCGAGCACTTCGTGGTCGGTGACAAGGACGCGGTCGCCCTCAATCTCGACGCCGTCGACATCGACGTGGAGCGCTTTCTGGTGGGGACGGCGGACGGGCTGGAGTGTATGCGGCGGTCCGATACCGCACATGGGCTCCCGACGCTGAGCGCAGCGGCCGCCGCCTATGCCGGCGAGTTCCTCGAGGAGAACCCGTACGACGACTGGACGGTGCCGGTTCGCGAGGAGGCGCGCGCGGCATACGTGGCGGCGCTGCGGGTCCTCGCCCGTCACGCCGTTGACCCCGACACCGCGGTGACCCATCTGCTCCGCATCCTGGAGACCGACCGTTACGACGAGCAGGCCCATCTCGGCCTGGTGCGCACGCTTTCCGACGCAGGCCGTCACGGCGAGGCCCATCGTCACTACCTGAACTACCGCCGGGCGATGGACGACCTCGGCGTCGAACCATCCCCCTTCCCCGGTGGCCGGGGCAGGGCGCCGGCGGTATAGACTGCGCCCGATCCGGCAACTCCTGGAGGGGCGTCGATGGGACTGGCGATCCTGCTGATCGGAACGCGCAAGGGCATGTTGATCGCGCGAAGCACCGATGATCGCCGCAGGTGGTCGACCGACGACTTCCAGTTCCTCAATCAAGAGGTGTACTCGGTTGCGCTCGACACGCGCCGCGACCCGCCCCGAATCTTCGCCGGGGTCGGGACCGGGCACTGGGGCCCGTTGCTGACCTACTCCGACGACCTCGGCTCCTCTTGGACCGAGCCGGCGGAGCCGCCGATCGGCTTTCCCGAAGGGAGCGACGCCGCCGTCGCCCGTGTCTGGCAGATTCAGCCCGCAACAGGCGACCAGCCGGACGTCGTCTATGCCGGGGTGGAGCCGCACGCCCTCTTCAGATCAGACGATCGCGGAGAGAGCTTTTCGCTGGTCGAGGGACTCTGGCAGCATCCCGACCGGCCAAGCTGGATGCCGGGTGGCGGCGGCGCGTGCCTGCACACCGTGCTCGTGCATCCAACCGATCCCGACGACGTGATGGTCGTGATGTCCGCTGCCGGGGTCTACCGAACTCGGGACGGCGGAGCCACCTGGGAGCCGGCGAATCGCGGCATCCAGGCAGCCTATCTCCCGGAGGATCAGCGTTTTCCGGTGTTCGGCCAGTGCGTTCACAAGGTGGCCTACCATCCGGATCGCCCGCAGCGCCTGTTCGCCCAGAATCACTTCGGCGTCTATCGCAGCGAGGATCGCGGCGGATCCTGGAGCCCAATCGAGTCAGGTTTGCCGAGCAACTTCGGATTCGCGCTCATCGTCCATCCGCATCAGCCGGACACCATCTACAACTTCCCCCTCCAGGCCGACGCGGAGAGGTTCCCGCCGGAGGCGAAGTTGCGCGTCTACCGGAGCGAGAACGCGGGCGACAGCTGGGAGCCGCTGTCCGCCGGCCTGCCGAAGGATCCGTATTACGCCGCGGTGCTTCGCGATGCGATGGTCGCCGACTCCGGGGACCCTGCGGGGATCTATTTCGGCACACGGCTTGGGGAGGTGTACGCCAGCCGTGACGGTGGGGACAGCTGGTCGATGATCGCCAGCCACCTTCCCGACATCCTCTCGCTGCGGGTTGCCGAGGTCGCGTGACCTCGCGGCTGCTTCTGCCTGCGGCGCTGCGTCGCTACGCCGATGATCACTCCGAGGTCGAGATCCACAGCGGCACGCTGGGTGCCGCGCTCGATGATCTGGCCGTGCGCCTCCCTCAGCTGGAACGCCGCTTGCGCGATGAGCAGGGCCGCCTCCGACCCCATGTGCTGATGTTCGTGGACGGGGTGAGCGTGAGAACCGGCGCTCCCATGGAAACGCCGGTGCACGACGGCGCGGAGGTGTTCGTCGCGCCGGCCGTGTCGGGCGGGGACGGCCCCTAGCCGGTGCCGAGCAGGGGGCAAGCGCGCCACCAAGGCGGCCCTCTCTGCGAACCCGCCGCATCATCTGGTCTCGCCCGCAGGCGCCGGGACATCACAGGAGTTGATCGATGGCAACAGAGACACAGCACCGCCTGGTGGTCGAAGGCGTGGGTCCCGTCGCGGTGACCGTCGCCGACGAGGGTGCCGGATACCCCTTCCTGCTCCTCCACGGCGGCGCCGGGCCGCAGTCGATAACCTCGTTTGTCCCGCTACTGGTCACCGACAAGCGCGCTCGCGCGATCACGCCGACCCACCCAGGCTTCGGCGGCACGGAACGACCCGAAAGCCTTGACAGTGTCGCGGGACTGGCCCGGGTCTACGCAGCGCTCCTCGATCAACTGGGCGTCGAGGACGTGACGGTCGTCGGCAGCTCCGTCGGCGGCTGGATCGCCGCGGAGCTGGCATTGCTGGCCCAGTCAAGGATCAGCAGCCTGATCCTCGTGGACGCCGTGGGCATCGAGGTCGAAGGCCATCCGGTCGCCGACTTCTTCGCCTTGACCCTGGACCAGGTGGCGCAGCTCAGCTATCACGACCCCGACCGTTTTCGCATCGATCCTGCCGCGATGCCCGAAGCGCAGCGCGCAGCTCTCGCCGGCAACCGTTCGAGCCTGGCCACGTACGCGGGAACCTCAATGGCCGATCCCAGCCTGCGCGCCCGCCTCCAGAACATCACCGTGCCGACGTTGGTGGTCTGGGGCGAGAGTGACGGTATCGTCGACGCGGAATACGGTCGCGCCTACGCGGCAGCGATACCCCGCGCGAGATTCACGCTGCTCACCGCCACGGGGCACATGCCTCAGATCGAGACGCCGGAGCAGTTGCTCACGACGATCTGGGACTTCGTCGAGGTCAACGTCACGCGCTGACCTGCCCCCCCGGAAGCGGGCCACGCTTATCCGGCAACGCCGTCGATGGTCACCTCGAAGAGCGGGCTCTGCTCGATCATGGTCTCGACATCGTCGCGCTTCCAGTTGCGCGCGATGTGGGGCAGCACCTCACGCCGCTCCGCATCATCGGTGATGACCCGGGCCGTGGCATCGAGATCGGCGCGCACGCGCCCCTTGAGATGAAAGATGAAATGCGGGTCGGCGTTGAGGTTGGCGATGTAACTTCGTTTGAACCCCGGCATCCCGCTGACGTACAGGCGGCCGCCAACGTTGTGGAAGACGATCTCGATGCGGTGAGGCTGGCCGGTTTTGCGGCCGATCGTGGTGATGTCGATGACACCACCGCGGTCGAGCGCGTCGCGAATGGGT
Source organism: Candidatus Dormiibacterota bacterium (assembly GCA_963799005.1). Lineage (GTDB taxonomy): Bacteria > Chloroflexota > Dormibacteria > Aeolococcales > Aeolococcaceae > Palsa-851. Next base: position 599,892 of record CAWCVK010000001.1, read on the forward strand.
TGGTCGAGGTGTGCAGTGGTCATGGATTTCCCCGGTGGTGTTGCCGCAATCATCGCGCCGCGGGCCCAAGCCTGGACGGTACGGTCCCCTGGACGCGTTGTGACATCGTCCCACCCCCATGGGATTCATCGACGTCAGTGACCTGAGCTACTCGATCGGCGGCCACGTCCTCTTCCACGACGTGAGCTTTCGCGTGGGCGAGGGAAGCAAGGTCGCGCTCGTCGGTGCCAACGGCACCGGCAAGACGACGCTGCTGCGGCTCATCGCCGGCGACATCAGGGCGGAGACCGGGACCATCAGCAACAGCGGCGGCGTCGGCGTGATGCGCCAGTTCATCGGCAGCATCGGCGGCGCGACCACGGTGCGCGAGTTCCTCCTGGAACTGGCCCCTGAGCCCGTCCGTGTCGCGGGCACCGGGCTGGCCGCCGCGGAGCACCTTCTCGCTGAGCAGCCCGACGACGAGGAGGTGGCGATCGGCTACGCGCAGGCGGTCGCCGACTGGGCCTCGGCGGGCGGGTACGCGGCCGAGGTGACCTGGAACATGTGCTGCGAGAGCAGCATCGGCGCGTCGTTCGATGAGGTGCGCGAACGCCCGATCACGACCTTGAGCGGCGGCGAACAGAAACGTCTCGCCCTCGAGGTGCTGCTCCGAGGAGACGAGGAGGTCCTGCTCCTCGACGAGCCCGACAACTACCTCGACGTCGCTGCCAAGCGACAGCTCGAGCAGGCGCTGCGTGCGACGTCCAAGACCGTCCTGTATGTGAGTCACGACCGTCAGGTGCTCGCCGAGACCGCCAACCGGATCGTGACCCTGGAGGGACACGGGGTCTGGGTGCACGGAGGAGGATTCGCGGACTATTCAGAAGCCAGGGCAGCGCGGCTGGGCAGGTTGGACGAGTTGCACCGGCGGTGGGAGGAGGAGCATCTCCACCTGAAGGAGTTGGTGCGCCGGCTTCGCGTCCAGGCGACCATGAGCGACGCCATGGCAAGCCGTTACCGGGCCGCGGTCACCCGGCTCGACAAGTTCGAGGCGGCGGGGCCGCCCGCCGAGCGGCCGCGCCGCCAGAACGTGCGAATCCGGCTCCTTGGCGGTCGCACCGGCGTGCGCGTGCTGACCTGCCATCAGCTGGCGATCCCCGGCCTCGTGCAGGCGTTCGACCTCGAAGTCTCCTTCGGCGAGCGGATCGCGCTGCTCGGCAACAACGGGACCGGCAAGAGCCATCTTCTGCGATTGTTCGCCGGCGAGGAGATCGCGCACCAGGGACGCTACGTGCTCGGCGCGCGGGTCACGCCCGGGCACTTCAAGCAGACGCACGAGCACCCCGAGCTGCGCGGGAACACACTCGTCGCATCGCTGCACCAGCACAGCCTCGACCGCGCGGCGGCGATGCGAGCGCTCGACCGGTACGAGCTGGTGAGCCATGGCGAGCAGGATTTCGCCACACTCAGTGGCGGTCAGCAGGCACGCTTTCTGATCCTGCTGCTCGAGATCAGTGGCGCGACACTGCTGCTCCTCGACGAGCCGACGGACAACCTGGACGTGCATTCAGCCGAAGCGCTGGAGCGCGGTCTTGACGGGTTCGAAGGCACCGTGATCGCGGTGACGCACGACCGCTGGTTCGCCAGGCGGTTCAACCGCTTTCTCGTCGTCTCCGAGGATGGCGTCGTGACCGATCAACCCTCGCCGGTGTGGGACTGAGCGCGTCCTCCGAGCGCGACGGGCGCCATCTGCGCAACGCGGATGTGATTGCCGAACGGGTCACGCAATCCGAAGTCGATGCCGTAGGGTTGTTCCGTCGGCTCCTGGGTGAACTCGACGCCCTTGGCGCGGAGCTCCTCATACGTCTTGCGGGCGTCGGAGGTCGTGAAGAACAGGTGGCCGCCGGTTCGACCCTTGGTCAGCAGCGAGCGCACCTCGTCGGCGGTCGCCGGATCCATCGCAGGCGGCCCCGGCTTCTCGAGCATGATCTGGCGGTCCGGTTCTTCCGGAAGGCTCACGGTGAGGAATCGCATGAAGCCGAGGTCCTGATCGGTGTTGATCTCCAGACCGAGTTTGCCGACGTAGAAGTCAACCGCCTGGTCCTGGTCCAGCACGTAGATTTGCGAGATCCTGAGACTGCTGAGCATGTCGATGTTCCCCTTGTGGCGTAGCGCGGTGAATGGTGCGCCCAAGCTATCCGATGGCAGCGTGGCCGTCTTCTCCAAAACTGCTCGGTCTCGTCCATGCCATCGCGAAACAGGTCGGCACCGCGATCACCTCACCGCGGCGCCGATACTCCGTCGGCGACTCGCCCACGATGAGATGGAAGGTCTTGCTGAACGTGCCCAAGCTGGCGAAACCGACGTCGAAGCAGATGTCGGTGATGCTGCGATCGGTGCAGCGCAGCAGGTAGAGCGCTCGCTCGACCCGCCGGCGCTGAAGGTAGCGATGGGGCGTCTCGCCGAATGTCGCGCGGAATGCGCGAATGAAGTGGGCTTCTGACACGCAGGCGATGCTCGCCAGCGTAGGAATATCGAGCGGCCGACCATAGGTGAGATCCATCGCATCGCGTGCTCGAAGCAGCCGCCGGTTCGAACTCCTCGACCGCTCGGGTCATCGAGCTCTGGACGGCTTCCTCGGCAGCGATCGTGCGTAGGCGACGCCCTCATCGACCCAGCGTTGGAGCTGAGCCCTGGATCGAATGCCATCGGCGTCGACCCGCAACCACCCCGGCATCTCGCGTCCGCGCATCACCGCGATCTGCGCGTGCGCCCGGCCGGCCAGCGCGACCGTCTTGTCAGGGTCGACGCGCACCAGGACCCCGCCCTGTCCACTCGCGCTGATCGCCATGTTGCCGTCGATCAGGAACGCCAGGCCGCCGAACATCTGCTTCTCGGTCACGCCCGGCTCGCCGCCCACAAGCTCGCGGATGCGCAGGGCGAGATCCTCGTCAAAAGCCACGCCCGCCATTTTCGGTCACCGGGCCGCCGTCCGGTGTTCGGTCAGAGGCCACCGCAATCGGACTGCAACCGACCGGACGCACCATGCGGAAACGTCGTACAACATCGGGAGCATCACCATGACCAACCCCATCGACAGGTTCACCCGTGCGGTCGAGACCGCCTCCATCGGCGCAGCCGGCGTCTTCGCGCCCGATGCGGTGCTCGACGCGACCGTCCCGCACTGGCGCTTCACGGTCAACGGGGCCGCGAACATCGAGGCCGAGCTCGGTCGCTGGTACGCCGACCCCGGAAATTTCGAGGAGATCACCCGAACCGCCCTCCCGGATGGCGAGCTCGTGGAATTCGTGCTGACCTGGGAGGAGGGCGGCGAGCCCCACATGTGTCACCAGGCGCACCACATCGAGGTCCGCGACGGTCTGATCGTCCGTGATCGCGCCTGGTGCGGCGGCAGGTGGGGCGCGGCGCTGCAGGCGGAGATGGCCGAGGCTGCGCGTCTATGACCGCAGTCACGGCGTCGCAGCGGACGATTCAGGTCGTGGGGTCGGTCGACAGCCTGCTCGAGGGCGCTCAGCAGCGCGAGGCGTGGAAGACGTCGGACGGCCTCTCGGGCAGCGCCTTCGAGCGCGTGGTCGTCGACGGAATCCCGCTGATCGTGAAGTACAGCTCACTCGACAACGACTGGATCATGCGCGCGACCGGCGATCTCAATTCGCGCCAGTTGACCCTGCTGATGTCCGGCCTGCTCGACACGCTCCCCGCCTGCTTCGATCACACGATTCTCGGCTGCGCCCCGTTCACCGACGCCGGCGGGCATCGTGGCGTGGCACTCCTGATGCGAGATGTCTCCGCGGCGCTGATTCCAACGGGCAGCGAGCGAATCACGATGCGCCAGCACCGCGGCTTCATGAAGGACATGGCCGCCATGCACGCCGCCTACTGGGGGTTCCGGGACGACATCGGGCTGTGTCCGCTGTCACACCGTTACGTTTTCCTGACTCCGACGATGGCCGAGCTCGAGGCGGCGACGCCTCGAGGGGACCCAGTGCCTCCCGCGGTCGCGGATGGATGGCGGCGAATCGACAAGCTCTATCCCGCGGACGCCCACAGGCTGCGCGCGCTCGCCGCCGACCCGTGGCCACTGGTCGTCGCGCTCTGCGCCGGGCCGCAAACCTTCATCCACAGCGACTGGAAGCTCGGCAACCTCGGCCGCGACGGCGAGCGGACCATCCTGCTCGACTGGGATCGCACCGGCGAGGGACCGCCGCTCATCGACCTCGCCTGGTACCTGGCCGTCAACTGCGACCGGCTGCCGGAGGCCAAGGAGGACACCATCGACGCGTACCGGGCCGACCTCGAATCCGCCGGAGTCTCCACGGGATCGTGGTGGGACGAGCAGCTCGCCGCCGCGCTGGCCGGCGCGTTTCTGCAGCTTGCCTGGGACAAGACCGCCGACCCCGCAGAGTTCGCCTGGTGGAGCGCCCGGCTCGCCGCGTGGAATCCCTGACCGCGAAAGCAAGCGACGCCTACCAGGGCGCTGCCGACGCATGGTCGCGTGGTCCTGCCGCGCTCTACGACACGCTGGCTTCAGTCGCAATCGCGAACGTCGCCGCCAGGCTGCGGGGCATGAGGGTCCTCGACGTCGGCGCCGGGACCGGTGCGCTGTGCCGTGCACTTCGCAGGGCCGGGGCGATCCCGATCGCGGTCGACACGTCTGCGGACATGCTCGGTCTCGCCGGCGATGCGGCGGCGGCCCAGGTCGTCGGCGACATGTGTGCGCTGCCCTTCTCCGGTTGCCGGTTCGACGCGGCGGTGAGCGGCTTTGCGATCTCGCACATCGACACGCCTGAGCGAGCGTTGACGGAGATGCGTCGGGTGGTGCGATCCCGGGGGCACGTCATCGCCACCGTGTTCGGTGCGGCCCCTGCCAGTGCATCGAAAGATGCCGTCGACGAGGTTGCTCGGGACTTCGGGTTTCGCCCACCTGCCTGGTACGTCGGGCTCAAGACGCGCACCGAGCCGCTGTCGAACACGCCGACGCTCCTCCAGGGCTGCGCCGAGACGGCGGGGTTGGAGGACATCGATGTCGCCGACATGACGGTGGACTCGGGGCTCGACTCACCTGAGGCGGTCGCGGCGTATCGCACCGGCCTGGCGCACCTCGCGCCATTCGTCGCGTCCCTTCCCGGCCCGCGGCGTGCCGAGTTCGTCAACCGCGCCGTCGCCGCGGTGCGTGAGCGCGGTCAACCGTTGCGACCGCGCATCCTGGTGCTCTCGAGTCGCGTTCCCGCGTAAGCCAGAAACGCCTCGCGGGCGGGTGCGTCGAGCGTTGCCGCGACCCGGTCACGGTGCGCCATTGCAAGCTCGAAACAGTCGTCAGACGCGAGCGACGCACCGAGATCGGCCATGACCCACCAGGCTTCGACGCCCGCAACCGCCGACAGCGACGAGCTCAGCTCCGCGAGCGCGCCCGCCTCCGGCGCCTGAGCCCCCAGTGCCGCCTGCGCCTGGAGACGAAGGACCTCGCCGAGCTGGGTGTAGCGCGGCGCGTAGAGGTCGGTCGCGGCGGCGATCAGCCGCTCAGCATGAGCCAGCGCCGCGTTGGGGTCATTCTTCAGCAGCGCAATCCTTCCCTCGAGCAGGTCGACGCGCAACTCGTGGCGCCAGCGGTACGCGTACACGTCATGCATGAGCGCCCGCGCCTCCTCGATGGCGTGTTCCGCGGTCGCGCTGTCGCGCCCGGCCAGCGCATCGTCGCAGGGGTCGAGCAGCGCATAGACCTCGAGGTCGCGATATGCGGAGTCGCGAGCGCCCTCGAGTGCTTCCTGGTTGCACGCTCGCGCACGGGCGATGTCCCCGATGTTGCGGAGCACCCACGCGCCGAGGTTCACACCCAGTGCGGCATAGCGCGTCAGGCCGCGACGGCGTCCCTCGGCGGACGCGCGCTCGAGCACCGCCAACGCCTCGCCGGCACGACCGCATGTCGCAAGCGCGTAGCCATGGGCGAGGTGGCCGTGCACCGGGGTGTAGATCGTGGACACGGCGTCGGTCGCGGCGTACGGGCTTGCCTCGATCGCACTGAGGGCAAGCCCCGCTTCGCCCATGTGCACCTTCAGGAACGCGTACACCGACGTGGGGCGGCGCAGCCGATGCTCGGCGCACGTTGCCATCGCCTGCTCCATGAGGTCGTCGGCACTCCCGACGTCACCGAGCGCGTGCAGCGCCCGAGCGCGGATCAGCTGACCCTGCACCTGCTGACCTGGTTCGCTCGCCTGCTGGATGAGCGCCTCGCCGAGCGTCGCGGCACGGTCGAAATCCCTGCAGTAATACGCGACCGACCCGGCGACGTCGAGCGCTCGGGAATCGCCGCCGTTGTCGATCGCGCGCTCAGCGTCCGATTGCGCGTCCTCGAAGCGGGTGAGGCGCAATTCCACGACCGCTCGCTGGACACGGGCGTCCGCGGTGTCGTCGGCATCGATCGCTTCGGTGGCGAGGTCCAGCGCCGTCGCGTAGTCGAACCGGTCGGCGGCGATCCGGCTCGCTGCCGTCAACGCCCCCGACGCGATGCTTCGCGCGCCGCTGAGCCTCGCATGGTGCGCGACCAGCAGCGGATCGGCCCCGGTCGTTCCCGACAGCAGCCGCGCCGCTTCGCGGTGGAGGAGCGCGCGCCGCGGCGATGCTGTCGACGCGTCGAGGACCTCGCGGACGACGGCGTGGCGGAACCCGTAAGCGCCGTCGCGCGCCTCGAGCAAACCAAGGCGCACACCGACATCGAGATCCTCGAGCAGCTGGATGGGATCGGTTCTCAGCACACCCGCGAGGACGTCGACATCGACGGTTGCGCCGAGGACCGCCGCGCTCATCAAGGTCCTGGCCGCCGCGCCCGCTTCGGCGCACCGTTCCAGCACGGCGTCGTGGATGGATTCCGGAGGGGCTGCGCCTTCGTCGCGCAACGCCAGCTGGGTGAGAAAGAGCGGATTGCCGCCGCTGCGCTCGTGGAGGCGGGCGGCCTGCTCTTCGCCGACGATCTGTTGCGCTGCCTCGAGCGACAGCGGGGAAAGGGGTAGATGCGACGCCGCCGCTGGAACCTCTCCTTCCCCGGTGCGGCGGGTCAACAGGACCAGCAGCGAGAGGTCGGGGCTGGTGATCAGCTCCGCCACCCACGCCCGTGAGAGCGGATCGGCCCGTTGGACGTCGTCGATGAAGAGGACCGCCGGCGACGAGCACGCCCGCCGGACGACCCGTCGCAATGCGGCGAACACGACGGCCAGCCCTGCCGGCGACGACACCTCGGCCGGGGTGTCGGCGGCGCCCACGTCGCTGTCCGCCGACGTCCAGTCGAGCATCGGCTCCAGCAGCGTTGCGTCGGCGCCGAGCAGGTCCCGGCCAACGTCTGCGCCCACCATGCGGAGATGGTTGCGGAGCATGCGCAGGACCGGCTGGAGCGGCAGCGCTCTGCTCAGCTGGTCACATCGCGCGGTGAGAACGACGGTTTCGGTGCCGAGGCGATCGATCCACGCGGACGCGACCGCGGTCTTGCCGATTCCCGGTTCTCCCTCGATGACGACCGCCACCGGGGCTCCCGCCCGCGCGCGCAGCAGTGCGTCGTCGAGGACGCGCAACTCGTGATCGCGGCCGGGCAGGTGCGTGTTGCCACGCTCCGTACGCGGACGTGACTGCGGTGCCGCCACGATGATGCCGGGCACCGGCAATCCCTTGAGCACCGCGACGTGCGCGGCGTCCGTCTGCTCGGACGGAGAGGCGCCGAGCTCATCGGCGAGGCGCGTCCGCATGCGCTCGTGCACCGCGAGTGCCGACGACGATCTGCCCTGGGCTGCCAGCGCCGCCATGACCAGACGCAACGCCTCCTCGTCGTAGGGGTCCTCGTCGAGCGCCCGCTCCGCGGCCTCCACGCCGGTGGCAAGGTCGCCGGCCGCCAGCGCCGCGCGCGCGACGAGGTGTTGAGCCCGGGCGCAGAGCCGCTCGACGGCACGACGATCCTCCGCGGGCCACGCCTCGTCGTCGAGCGCAGGATGCGCGAGCAAGGCTCGCGCGGCCGTGGCTGCCGCAAGCGCGGGTGCCGGCTCGTTCTCCAGCAGGCGGCGATCCGCCTCAGTCTGGAGCTCGGACGCCGCGGTCAGATCGATCCAGTCAGCGTGAAGGGCATAGCCCGAATCACCGTGGCTGATGCGCGAGCCGCCGAGGACGCCCCGAAGCCTGCTCATGATCACCGCCAGCTGCGCCGGCGGATCGCTAGGCTGATCATCGAGCCACAGCACGTCGGCCAGTCGCTCGATGCTCACCGGGCGCCCCTGCGCGATACCGAGCATCCGCAGGGCGAGGCGCGCCTTTCGGCTGCCGAGCTGATGCTCAGCAAACCCCTCGACCGAGAGCCCGTCGATGACGCGAATGCGCACCGCGTCCGGTGGCGCGACCGGGCGCACCGACGGCGGCGCCTCGGCGCGGACCACGGCACCAAGGATACGTACGTGCCGCGGGTCCGCGCGAGGAGGTCTTACCGGCGCGGAGTCATGACTTACCGTAGTTGCTCGCGCCGTTCCAGTCGATGAGCACGACCGGCTCGTCACCGATCACCCAGGCATCGTGACCCGACGGAAGCGCGGTGACGTCGCCGGCGCGCGCCTCGAACTCGGTGCCGTCTGCCATCTGGATCCGGAGCACGCCGGACGCGTGGTACTGAAAGTGCGGTGCCTCGCACAGCTCGGTACCGGCGATCGGCTTGACGTGCAGCGACCACCGCCATCCGGGTTCGAGCGTCAGGCGCCCGACCGTGCCCCCGCCGATGTTGACGAGATCGACGCGGCCCTTTTCGAAAACCGTCTCCTCGTCGGGGCGTCCCAGGGTCTTGTGTTCCGCTGTGGATGTGGCTTGCATCGCAGGCCTCCTGTGAACTCGCGCCGTCAGCGGCGCCTCGCGACGCATGCTGCGCACCGCCGATTGCAGGATCCATGCAGTCCGGTTCTGGCGACGTACCTCAGGCTGAAGCCACGCTGATGACGATCTTGCCGCGCGGGTGGCCGTCTCCCATGCGATCCATCGCGGCCGCGCTGTCGCTCAGCGAGTACGTGCGGTCGATGACCGGTGTGAGCGTGCCCGCCTCGATCATGTCCTTCAGCACGACCAGGTCCTCACGCTTCTGCGCCACGAGGAACCGGCCCAGCCTCTGGCTGGAGAATCGAAACGACAGCATCGCTTTCATGAGTTGACCTGCGCTGGCAAACCAGCGATTGCCGAACCCGCCGCCGTTCGGCACCAGCATTCCGGTCAGGGGTCAGCGCCCGACGGAGGTCCGACAGCGATCGGTTGGTGGCGTTGTCGAGGATGAAGTCGTAACGCTGTCCCGTGCGCGTGAAATCCTCTCGAGTCGAATCGATGACGTGATCGGCGCCGATCGAACGGACGAGGTCGACGTTTCCGGTTCGGCATACCCCGGTGACCTCGGCTCCGAGGGTCTTCGCGATCTGCACCGCGAAGGTGCCGATTCCGCCCGACGCGCCGTTGATCAACACCTTCTGCCCGGCCTGCACCTTGCCGTGATCGCGAAGCGCCTGCAGCGCAACGGATCCGGCGAGGGGAACGGCAGCAGCCTGCTCGAATGAGATGTTGGCCGGCTTCAGCGCGAGCGCATCTTCGGAAGCCGCCGCGAAGTCGGCAAACGCGCCGGTGCACCAGCCGAAGACCTCGTCACCCGGCCGGAAGCGCGTGACCGCCGCGCCGACAGCCTCGACCGCACCGGCAACGTCGGTGCCTCGAACGGCATTCTTCGGCTTGCGCATCCCGTACAGCGGAAACGGACGAGCGATGTAGGGCAGGCCGTTCATGATCGCCCAGTCACCGGGATTGACCCCGGCTGCCCGGACCCGAATCAGCACCTGGTGGTCGCCGAGCCCGGGCCTGGCGATCTCCCTGAGCTCCAGAACCTCGGCAGCGCCGTACTTGTCCTGAACCATTGCTTTCATCGTCGGTCTCCCTTTGCTGTACACTGTAAATCTAACGTTGTAAAGTGTACGCCGTAAAGTAACCGATGTCAACCGGCCCGTGAAAAGCGAAGGCCGTGAGGAGGCCGATGGCCAAGCCGACCCCTGCGAGCGCTCGCAATCGAGTTCCACTCAACCGGCAACGGGTGCTCGACGCCGCGATGAGGCTCGCCGATCAGGGCGGGATCGACGCGCTCACGATGCGCAACCTGGGACAGGAGCTCGGCGTGGAGGCGATGGCCCTCTACTACCACTTCGCCAACAAGGACGAGGTGGTGGACGGCATCGTCGACCGCGTGCACAGTGAGGTCGAGGTGCCGGCTGACGCCGCTGACTGGATCGATTCCATGCGCCGGCGGGCGTTCTCAGTGCGCCAGGCGCTCTCTCGCCATCCGTGGGCGGCGGTGTTGATGGAATCACGACGCAACCCGGGCTCCGCATCGCTGCGGCACCACGATGCCGTCCTCGGATTGCTTCGGGCCGCCGGCTTCTCCGTCGAGATGGCCGCCCACGCGTACTCGCTCCTCGACAGCTACATCTACGGATTCGCGCAGCAGCAGGCGAGCCTGCCCTTCGAAGCCGGAGATGCCGCGACGGTCGCGCAGGATTTGGTGCGGGACTTCCCGGTGGATGCTTACCCTCACCTCGCCGAGATCGTCCTGCACCACGTGACCAAGCCAGGCTACGACTATGCGCGCGAATTCGAGTTCGGGATCGACCTGATCCTCGACGGACTCGAGAGGGCCAGGGTCTCGGCCGGGTGATCGCGCTTTAGGCGGAGACGTCTCCCGTCCGCACGGACGCTGGTAAGTCGACCGTTCCGTGGCGGAGGCCGTCGAACAGGAGCCCGACGAGCCGCTCCGATGCCTCCGAGCGCTCCTGGTCGGTCGACATGCAGATGCCGCCGACCGCGCGGAGCAGGTCTCCACCGTCGACGTCGGGCCGGATCGTGCCGGCGGCAACTCCGGCCTCGAGGAGCTTTGTCGCCGCCGCGGTGGCGCGCCCGCGAGTCTGCGCGGAGAAGTTCGGGTTGGAGCTCAGCATCGGCTTGAGCGCGGACAGCATGCCGCGCTTCGTGGCCACGTGGCGGACGAACAGCCGCATCCACTCTGCCAGTGCCTGGTCGGGCGTCGAGGTCTCGAGCAGCTCGTCGGCGCGCTCGCAGAGGACGTCGACCTCGTGCCGGTAGACCGCCTCCACGAGCGAGTCCCGCGTGGGGAAGTGTCGATAGAGGGTGCCGATGCCGACGCCGGCACCGCGTGCGATGTCCTCGAGCGATACCTCCGCGCCGCGGGCGGCGAACGCCTCGGCGGCTGCGGCGATCAGCAGCTCACGGTTGCGGACCGCGTCCGAACGAGGGCGGCGATCTGAGGATGCCGAATCGGCGGGCTCGATCGCCCGACCCTCGGCCACCGCACTTTCACGTCCCATACCAGACCACCAGAACCTCAGCTTGCAAAACGGAGGCAACCTCCGTATACTTCCGGAGGCAGCGTCCGTTTCATAAGTCTACGCCACCGGAGGTCCTCATGTCATCCACCGCCACTCTTGTCGCCCCGCCCGGCCGGGCATCCCAGAGCCGCCGGCCCCACCGGGGCCTGGTGCTCGGCATCATCCTGGCCGTCCAGCTGATGGTCGTCCTCGACGCCACCATCGTGAACATCGCCCTGCCCGGCATCGCGGGAGCCCTTCACTTCTCGCCGGAAAACCTGTCATGGGTGATCACCGCCTACACGCTCGCCTTCGGGGGCTTCCTGCTCCTCGGCGCCCGGGCGGGCGACCTGCTCGGCCGGCGGCGGGTGTTCATCGCCGGAATCGCGCTGTTCACCGTGGCATCGTTCCTCGGTGGCCTGGCGCCGTGGAGCGGCTGGCTGCTCGCAGCTCGCGCCCTCCAGGGCCTGGGCGGAGCACTCGCGGCGCCGTCGGCGCTCGCCCTGCTGATGACCCTGTTCGAGGAAGGACAGGAGCGGGTACGGGCCATCGGCTGGTATGCCGCAGTCTCTGTCGGCGGCGGCGCCGTCGGTCTGATCCTCGGAGGTCTGCTCACCCAGTGGGCGTCCTGGAGGTGGGTGTTCTTCGTCAACGTGCCGATCGGCATCGTCGTGATCCTGCTGGCACGCCGCCTGCTCGCCGAGACGCCGAGTCGAAACGGGCACTTCGACGTGCGCGGTGCGCTCACCTCGACGATCGGCGTCACCGCGCTCGCGTACGGGTTCGTTCGCGCCGCAACGTCCGGCTGGGGCGACGTGGTCACCGTGGTCGCATTCGCGGTTGGTGTGGTGCTGCTCGCCGGCTTCGTGCTGATCGAGCGGCGGGCACCGGAACCGATCACTCCGCTGCGGCTCTTTGCCGACCGCAGCCGCAGCGCGTCGCAGGTCGCCCGCCTCTTCCTCACCGCCGGGATGTTCGGGATGTTCTTCTTCCTCACCCAGTTCCTCCAGGAGGTGCTGCACTACAGCCCGCTGAAGACCGGCCTGGCATTCCTGCCGTTCACCGTTGCGCTGTTCACGATGTCGCAGCTGAGCGCACGGCGGCTGGTGCAGCGATTCGGCGCTAAGACCATCATGGTCGTCGGGTTCACCGTGTCGACGAGCGGGATGCTGCTCCTGACCCAGCTTGCGGCGTCGAGCAGCTACGTATCGTTGCTCGCGCCGCTGGTGCTGTTCGGTGCCGGCAACGGGCTGGCGTTCGTGCCGCTGACCTCGACCTCACTGAGCGGCGTGCGTCCCGAGGAGGCGGGCGCGGCGTCGGGGCTCGTCAACGTGATGCAGCAACTCGGCGGGGCGCTCGGACTCGCGGTGCTCGTGTCGGTGTTCGGAACCGCAGCGCGCGGGGCGGCCGTGCAATCGGTGGTCGCGGCGCAACGCACCTTCGTGCTTGGCGCCGACCATGCGTTCATCGCCGCGACCGTGTTCGTGGGCGCGACGGTGGTCGTGCTGGCGGTGGCGGTTCGCGGGCGGCGTGCAGCCGCCCGCGCCGCCGCGGTCACCGTGCCGGCGTGGGTTCGCGAGCTCGACGCGACACCTACCGCGCTGATTGAGAATTGACCCCGCCGATGAAGATGTTCGAGCGGTAGTAGGCGAGCTCGGCGATCGAACTCGCGAATGTCGTCGAGCGCTCGGTGCGCCTCTCGCTTGGGAGGCGCACCGGCGAGGATGGCGGGATACCAGCGCCTGCAGAGCTCCTTGAGGGTCGACACGTCGATCGACCGGTAATGCAGGAAGTTCTCGATCTCCGGCAGGTGTGCCGCGAGAAACCGCCGATCAGTCCCGATCGAGTTGCCGCAGAGCGGAACCGTCCGCGGCTCGCTCGATATGAGCTCGCAGAGAAATCCATCGTGCGCCGGCCGGCCTCGGCAAGCGAGGTCGACGAGGCTTCGACAGCAGCCGAGAGCTCCGGATCGAGCGTGCATGGCTCGGACGACGTCGTCCATGCCGTCGAGCGCTTCGGTCGCCACGTGGACGACGATATCCGGGCCCTCGGCGATCGGTCTGAGCTGATCGTCGGTCAGCACGTCGCGATCTCGACGATCACGTGCCGCGCGGGGTCGAGGCCGGTCATCTCCAGATCCATCCAGGCGAGCACGACCCGATCGTAGCGTGAGGTTCACGCGGCGGCGCCGGTCGCGATGCCGCGACGCGTGAGGCCTTACCCGTAACCCGCCGCATCCGACGCGACGCGCTGGGCGAGGTACACGGGATGGCGGACGCGATGATCACGCCGAAGCGCAACCGCGTTGACGATCGGGCAGCTGGTTCGGCCGCGACAGATTGGCGAAGATCCAGATGGGAAGTGTTTCGTTGAACCCGGCGGTGAACGTGGTGACGATGATCTCGTCGAACGAGAGCGCGAATGCCAGCAGCGCTCCGGCGATGAGCGCCGAGCGGATCACCGGCAGGGTGATGAAGCGAAACGTCTGCCAGGGGTCGGCGCCGAGGTCGGCGGATGCCTCGACCAGCGAGCCGGGTGTGCGACGCATCCGCGCAATCACGTTGTTGTACACGGTCACCACGCAGAAGGTCGCGTGCCCGACGATCAGGGTGAAGAGGCTCAGGCCGCCGAAGAGCGTCCGGAAGGTCGTGTTCAGCGCGATCCCGGTGACGATGCCGGGCAGCGCGACCGGAAGAATCACCAGAAACGACACCGTGTTGCGACCAAAGAAACGATGCCGGTGCACCGCTGCTGCCAGGAGACTGCCGAGCACGAGCGCGATGGCGGTGGCGACGAGACCGACCTGGACGGAGAGCACCAGCGCGCTTCTGGCGCCGGGGTTGCCGATGGCCGCCTGGATCCACTGCAACGTGAGACCGGTGACCGGCCACTTCTGGCTCTTGGACGGATTGAACGCGTACAGCACGATCAGCAGGATGGGCAGGTAGATCAGGACGAGCAGGCAGCCCGAGGACGTCACCAGGCCGATGCGCAGACGTCGCGACAGTTGCACTACAACGCCTCGAATGCGCCGGCTCTGCGCGCGAGCAACAGATAGACCACCATCACCATGACCGGGACGGTCGCGAACGCCGCCGCCAGCGGCAGGTCACCGACCACGCCGAGGTTGTCGTAGATGACACTGCCGATGAATTGCGTGCTCGACACCTGGCTGACTGCGATGTAGTCACCAAGCGTCAAGCGAGAACGTGAAGATCGAGCCCGCCACGAGCGCCGGGAACACCAGCGGGAGCACCACCGAGCGAAACGTCTGCCAGGTACGCGCGCCGAGATCCGTCGACGCCTCGAGGAGCGAGTTGGGCACGCGCTCGAACCCGGCCGCGAGCGGAAGGATCATGTACGGGAGCCAGATGTACGCCAGCACCAGGTAAACGGCGACCTCGCCGAATCCGGGCCCGGACAGGTGCAGCGGCTTCAGCAGCCAGTTGAGCACGCCGCCGTCCGAGAGGATCAGTCGCCAGGCGAGGATCTTGACCAGATAGCTCGTCCAGAGCGGCATCAACACCAACACACCGAGCGACGGATCGCAGTTTCGGTCCGGCGAGCTTGCCCATCACGAAGGCGATCGGGAATGCGAGCACGGCGTCGGTGACGGTGACCAGCGCGGCGATCAGGACGGTGCGCCCAGCGATGGCTCGATACACGGGATCAGAGATCAGCGCAGCGAAATTCTCGAGGCTGAATGTCTTGGTGATCGTGAAGGTGATGTTGGCGTCGTAGTGCCAGAAGGCAGCCGCAAACAGCACCGCGAGCGAGCCGAGGTAGAAGACCACGAGCCACCCGACCGGTGCGGCGAGCAGGCCGGCGACCCGGATCCCCGGCCAGCGGGCGAGGATCCGGGCGATCCGGCGGGTCAGAGTCGGCCGGGGGCCGACAGCTGACCTGCGCTCATCTCAACACGGGATGCTGCGGTCTATCCCTTGATGTCGGTCCAGGCGTGCAGCCATGCGGCGTATCCCATGCAGACGTTGCCCCGGCTGTCTCCGCAGTTGGTGAGCGGTACCTTCCACAGAGCCAGGTCGTGCAGGTAGATGGCGTCGCCGACGTGATAGGTCGTGCAGAACGTCGGCATCCGTCTTGGCGATGATGTCGCACGCCTTCAGGTTGGCCGGCGCCTCGCCGAACCACTGCGCCACCTGGGACTGCACGTTGGGCGTGGTGATCCAGTTCATCCACAGGTACATGCAGTTCGGGTGCGCGGCGTGTGAGTACATCATCCAGGTGTCGGACCACCCGGTCGATCCCTCCTTCGGGACGGTCACCGCGACGGGCGTCGGGGTCTTGTCGGTGAGCAGCAGGTTCGCGATCACCTGCCACGTGGTTCCGACCACCGAGTCGGCGTTGGCGAACGCCGATTGCTCCTTGGTGTAGTCGGACCAGTACGTCCCGATGACCGTGTGCTGGACCTTGAGCAACGCGACCGCGGCATTGAACTGGGCGCTGTCCAGCTCGTATGGATCGGTGATGTGCAGATCCGGTCGCGTCGACTTGAGGTAGAGCGCCGCGTCGGCGATGTAGATGGGATCGTCGTACGCGGTGATCTTTCCCTTGTAGGGGGAGTTCGCGTCGAAGACCACGCCCCAGGAGTTCGGGCGCCGGCTTGACGATGTCGGTGCGCCACATCAGCAGGTTCGCGCCCCAGCCGTGCGGCACGCCGTAGTGCACACCCTGATACGTGTTGTACGGCTGATCCTTGAGACTGGGGTTGATGTCGGGGTAGTTGGTCAGGAGATTGACGTTGATCGGCGCGACCGTCCCGCCGGCCATGAGACGGAGGGTCGCGTTACCGGACGCCGAGACGCCGTCGTACTGACCGGTCTCCATCAACGCCACCATCTCGTCCGACGTGTTGGCGATCTTGGCATTGACCTTGCAGCCCGTCTGCTGCTGGAAGGGTGTCACCCAGTCAACCGTCGGGTCGTCCTGTCCGGCCTCCGCGTAGCCGGCCCACACGATGATGTTGAGCGCCCCCTCCCCCTTGCCGATCTTGGTGAGCATGGTCGGTCCGGAGGGACCGCTGCCGCTGCCTCCCGAGCCGCAGGCGGCGATGCCCAGCGATGCGCACGCCGCGCCGACCCATAGTCGCGACCTGCCAGTGATCATGCTCCTGCCTCCAATTGCGTGCCTGCGAGTGAACCCGATCCGAGTGTCATGGTCTGATCCCGCTGCCATACAAGTCGCACCTCACGACCGCGCTGCGCCTGCGCGTCGGTCGCGGTCGCGCTGACGTTCTGGGTCGCAACGCGCAGGGTGCGATCAGGTGAGACCGCAACCACGTACGCCGTCTCGGCGCCCAGATAGACGACGTCTCGAACCGTGCCGACAACGGTGCACGCATCCGTCCCGACCGGATCGTCGACCTCTGCGATGCGGATCTTCTCGGGCCGGATCATGAACCGCCCGTGCTCACCGATGATGCGGACGGCGAGGTCACCATCGATGAGATTGGACGCGCCCACAAATCCCGCCACGAACGGCGTCGCCGGGCGCTCGTAGATCTCCGCGGGTGTGCCGACCTGCTCGATGCGGCCGGCGCCGAAGACCGCGATGCGATCACTGAGCGCGAGCGCCTCGTGCTGATCGTGGGTGACGAAGATGAACGTGATTCCGGCGCCGCGCTGCACATCCTTGAGCTCCACCTGCATCTCCTCGCGGAGCTTGGTGTCGAGCGCACCCAGTGGTTCATCGAGGAGGAGCACACGCGGGCGATTGATCAGGGCGCGGGCCAGGGCGACGCGCTGGCGCTGGCCGCCGCTCAATTCGGAGGGCTTGCGCAACTCGAATCCGCTGAGCCGCATCGTTTCCAGCACCTCGGCCACCCTCCCGACCCGCTCGCGGCGCGGCACGCGGCGGACGCGGAGGCTGTATCCCACGTTCTCACCGACCGTCATGTGCGGAAAGAGGGCGTAGTCCTGGAAGACGGTGTTGACGTTGCGGTCGAACGGCGGCACGTCAGTGACGTCGCGTCCGTGCAGCCAGACCCTGCCGCCGGTCGGCCGCTCGAACCCGGCGATGAGGCGAAGGGTCGTTGTCTTGCCCGAACCGGACGGACCGAGGAGCGAGAAGAATTCGCCGTCTCGGATATCCAGCGTGATCCCGCTGATCGCGACGTTGGTCCCGAATCGCTTGGTGAGCTCACGCAGTGAGACCGCGGCCGGGGTGGCGATCCCGGTCGCCTCCCGTTCGCGACTCTCCGTGAGATTCTCTCGAGCCAGCACTGTTCACCCCAAACCCCGCGCCCGCGGCGGGCTTCTGCCGACCGATCCGCGAAGCGTGTCGGTCGAGATGCTAACGCCTGAGATGGCATCGCGTGGGTGCCGGGCGCGCGGCACCCACGGCCCGGGGCCGGAGGGTCGAACTCGAGCCGGAAGCCGCCCCGACGGATCCCGACGCCCTCGATGCGCTGTAACGGACGCGTGTATCCATATCGCGACCCGGCCGACCAGCCGGCGGATGTTGCGGCGGAGTCCGCGGAGAACAAACCTGTGAAACGACAACTTGTGATCGTCGGTGGTGCAGTCAGTCTGATCGTCCTCGCCGCGTGCGGTTCCGCAACCAATGGCGCCACTGCGCCGACCGCGACATCGGTGCCTTCGATTGCACCGACCGCGACACCAACACCGACACCGATTGCTACTCCCGTACCGACAGCTGTCCCGACGGCGGTGCCGATGACGCCGATGCCCAAGCCCAAGCCGAAGCCAACCCCCGCGCCGGGCACCGCGGTGGCCCTGCGCAGTGTCGGGGGCCTCGGTCAGATCCTGGTGGGCGCAAACGGCAGGACGCTCTATCTGTTCATGGCCGACGCCGGCATCATGTCGAGATGCACCGGGTCGTGCGCGCAGAACTGGCCGCCGCTCACCACCTCGGGAGTCCCGCAAGCTGAAGGCGGTGTCTCACAACACCTGCTCGGCACCACCCGACGCGGAGATGGCACGACGCAGGTGACCTACAACGGACATCCCCTTTACTACTTCATCGCCGATGCGGGTCCGGGATCGGCCGGCGGCGAGGGGATCAACGCCTTCGGCGCTCGCTGGGAAGTCGTCGATGCAGCGGGGAATGCCGTCGTCAAGTAACCGTGACGGGAGTCAGTGCAACACCGAAAGGACATTCCCAGCCGGGTCCGTGAACCAGGCGATGTCCGGACCGGTGTTGTGCTGCCTCCCGCGCACAATCCCTTTGGCATCGACGTACGCTAGCCGCCACTCGCAGATCCGCAGAGCGGGAGGCACGGAGATGACCACAGCCGGCACCAGCGTCGCCTACAGGAGTCCCCTCCACCAGATGACGCTGACAACTCCGACCTGCCTCTGGAACGACTCCGCCTCAATCGACGAGTTGACGTACGCGATCGAGAACGGCGCCGTGGGGGCGACGTGCAACCCGGTGATCGCCCTGTCCGTGCTCAAGGGTGATACTGCGACGTGGCGGCCACGGGCTGAAGCCCTGCTCCGTGAGCTCCCCACCGCCACCGAGGACGCGATCGCCTGGAAGCTCGTCGAGGAGCTGTCGGTGCGTGCCGCCAAGCTCCTGGAACCGATCTTCGAAGCGCATCGCGGTCGCAACGGGCGCCTCTCCATCCAGACCGATCCCCGCTTCTTCCGGAACAGCGATGCAATCGTCGATCAGGCGCTTGCGTTCGACCGCCTGGCCTCGAACATGATCGTGAAGATCCCGGTGACCGCCGCTGGGATCGCTGCGATCGAGCAGGCGACGCGTGCGGGCATCAGCATCAACGCAACGGTCTGCTTCACGCTCCCGCAGTGCATCGCGGTCGCCGAGGCGGTCGAACGCGGCCTCAGGCGACGAGAGGAGGACGGCAAGAAGATCGCATCGATGGGGCCGGTCTGCACGATCATGGTGGGCAGGCTCGACGACTGGCTCAAGGTGGTGATGGAGCGCGAGGGGATCACCCTCGATCCCGGGTACCTCGAGTGGGCAGGCGTGGCCGTGTTCAAGAAGGCGTACCAGGTCTTTCGCGAGCGCGGCTACCGAATCCGGTTGCTCTCAGCGGCGTTTCGCAACCACATGCACTGGAGCGAGCTCATCGGCGCCGACGCGGTGGTCTCACCGACCTCCGCGTGGCAGAAACGCCTCAACGCGAGCGACATCGACGTGATCCCGCGCATCGATAACCCCGTCGAGCCGAAGGTGGTGGACGAACTCCTCGCGCATTTTGAGGACTTTCGTCGCGCCTATTCCGAGGATGGCATGAGCGTCGCCGACTTCGACGGTTTCGGACCGACGCGGCGCACGCTGCGCCAGTTCTGCGCGGCATGCGCGGATCTCAACGAATTCGTGCGCGACGTCATGCTCCCTGACCCCGAACGGCGGGCCGCGTGAACGCGACGTCGTTGATCCGCGCCGGCGAGCAGACCCGGTACATCTCGCTCGACCTGATCGCGGCGCAGCCGGGCGAGTCCATCGACCTCGAACCCGGCAGCGAACGGCTCGTCGTCATGCTCTCAGGTCGCGCCCGGCTCATGCTCGACGGCCAGGATTCGGGCGCGGTCGGCGGCAGAGCCGGCGTGTTCGAGGGCCCCGGCGATGCCGTCTACGTATCTCCGACATCGTCGGCGGTGCTGACGCCGATCGCTGATGGCGCGGCCGACCTCACCGTCGCCGTCGCCGCTGCACCTGCCGGCCCGCAAACGCCGGGTGCGGCGCGGGTGATCCCAGCCGCGACGCAGCGCGAGGCGGTGGTCGGGAGTGGCAGCTGGGGCCGGACCGTCCGGACCATCCTCGGTCCCGACGATCCCGCGTCACGGCTCATCGTCGGCGAGACGGTGCACACCGGCCCGGGCACGTGGTCGTCGTTCCCACCGCACCGGCACGACCGCGACACGCCTGACGAGGTGCGGCTCGAGGAGGTGTACTACTACCGGGTGCATCCGGCCGACGGCTTCGCCGTGCAGGTCCGATACGACACCGACACCGGGCGTGAGGACCTGCGGATGGTCCGAGACGGCGACGCCGCGGCGATCACGTCGGGCTTCCATCCGCTCGTGGCTGCTCCCGGCCACGACCTCTACTACCTGTGGATCCTCGCCGGGGAGCAGCGCGCGATGCGGGTGTACGTCGATCCGCGCTATCGCTGGGTGAGCACGGCCGGGTAGTCGACTTCGGCGGGGTCTTCGCGGGAGGCGTCGGCAAGGCGGGGATCGAAGCTGTTGCGTGCACGCATGGTGATGCGCTGCAGGCTGAGGGTCATCGCGTTCTCGCGCGCGTCGAGCATGAACAGGCACGCGAAGACAAAGGCATAGATCGGCGCTGCGCCGACGTCGGTGGAGACGCCGAGGGCGTACGGCCCACCGAACCCCTCACCCACCGCCCACACGAACAGCGCGTACAGCCCGCCCATCACGTAGACGGAACGGCGCGCGATTCCCAGGATGAGCGCCACGCCGATGGCCGTTTCGGTGACGGCTGTGAGGTCGGGAAGCAGGTGGCCGGTGTTGGTGGCGATCAATGCCCAGAACTGAAACCACGGCTTCACGATTCCAGGCTGGCTGGTGACCATGCCCTGGATCATCGCCGCGAAGCTGCGGCGGAATCCAGGCTGCCACTTGAAGAAAGCGTCGACCAGCCATACCAGGCCGAAGGCCACGCGCAGCACGGTCGCGGGCGAGCGATTCAATTTCGTCATGGTGGTTCGTCCTCGTCTGTTCAATGGCTCACCTGCATTCCGGTGGGAGACACCGCA
This sequence comes from Candidatus Dormiibacterota bacterium, assembly GCA_963799005.1. Taxonomy (GTDB): domain Bacteria; phylum Chloroflexota; class Dormibacteria; order Aeolococcales; family Aeolococcaceae; genus Palsa-851. Next base: position 620,988 of record CAWCVK010000001.1, read on the forward strand.
TACCACAGTCCGCCGAACTGGTTGAGCTGCTCGCCGTTGGTGTCGCCGGGGTGGACGTCACCGACGTAGTAGTAGAGCGGATGACCGTTGTACGTGACCTGTATCGGGCCGGCGCCGCTTGACGTCGTGCCGAGCAGCGATGCGGTCGCGCCGGTTCCCGCTTGCGCTGCGGTTGTGGATGTGACCGGAGGCCAGACGCTGGTGCACCCGCCGGAGCAGGACGATGTCGAACCGCTGTCTCTGGTGAACAGATACAGCGTTCGGCCTTGGCCATCGGTGAGCAATAAGCCGAGGCTGGACATGTCGACCTTCACTGAGAGGGCACCCGCGGCCGCAGGTGGGGCGCCATACACGTATCCGCCTGAGCTCGTGCCGGTGCTGGTGCCTCCAGTGTTTGATCCGCTTCCGCCATACAGGGATCCGGTGGTGCCGGCGCTCCCACAGGCCGCTGCCAGCAGGGCGGCGCCGGCAGCCGGAAACGCCAGCAACGGAAGACCTCGACGCATCGAGGTGCGCGTGATGAATGAACGCATTGCTGCTCCTATCGTGTGTGCGACCCGTGCTCCATCAGCCTCAGGTCCGGTGACTGCGAACGTTCTGACACTCATTGATACCGGGGCGGTTACACGCACGTTGTGATGTTTCGACGCGCCGACTCCCGGTTGATCCGGGGCGCGCGTAACACGTCGCATATGTTCGGATGAAGGCTCGCATCACCTGACCCTCCCTCCGCCCGGGTGGCGCCGACAAACGGATCGGCGCCACCCACCAGCCGGATCAGGCCCTCGGCTCGAAGCGCCGGGGTGTAACGACATTCATAGAGTCAGATATGGAGAGCGGATCGCAGCCCGAGGCAGCCGGCGCCTTCCACGTCATCGACGGGGACCGGCCCCTGGACTGGGAGCGCGTCTATCGCGATCACGTGGCGTCGATCTATCGGCTTCTGTATTACAAGGTTGGCAACCAGCACGACGCCGAGGATCTGACCTCGCAGGTGTTCCTGGAGGCGTTGCCCCGGCTCCGGGCGAGCGCCTCCGCCGGCGAGATCCACATGTATCTGGTGACCACGGCGCGGACGACGCTTGCGGGCCACTGGCGCCGCCGTCTCGGCATCCAGGTGACCACCATCGACGACAACCTGGTCACGGCCGAGGTGCAAGGGCCGCCCGCGGACCCGCTCCCCCGGATTCGTCGAATCCTCGCCAAGCTTCCTCCGAACTACCGGCGCGTACTGGAGCTTCGATTCCTGGAGCGCTGCTCGGTGGGCGAGACCGCTGCGAGAATGGGCATCAGCTCGGGCAATGCCCGAGTGGTACAGCACCGAGCGCTGCAGCGCGCCGCCGAGCTCGGCCTGGAGGTGGGTGCGTGAGCCGCGCGACCCGTCGAGTCAGCCGCTGGATCGACGACCTTCTGCACGATCGCAGCCCGCGCGGCCTCCGCTCCAACGAGGAGGAGGCGAAGGTGCTGGCCGCGGCCATCGAATTCCGGAGCGCGAGCCCCGGAGCAGGCTTGCCGGATCCGCAGTTCGTCGATTCGCTCCAGCAGCGGCTCGCACGCGAGACCCAGGGCGAGGTTCCCCGGTCGCCGCGGCTGTCCAGGCGCGCGCTCCTGGCCAGCGGCGGGCTTGCGGCCGCCACCGCCGCCGCCGGGCTGGTCGTCGGCGAGCGGCTCGGTGGTCCATCGACGGAGCAGCGGGACCTGCTGCCGGTCGGGGCCGCGTGGACCGCGGTGGCGCTCGTCGCCGACCTGCCCGAGGGGACGACGCGCAGCTTCGACACCGGATCGGTGCGCGGATTCGTGGTCAACCGCGGCGGCAGGATCACCGCACTGTCCGGCGTATGCACGCACCTCGGATGCCTCCTCCAGCTCAATGCTGCGGCTCGGCGCCTCGATTGCCCCTGCCACAATGCCGCCTTCGGTCTCGACGGCAGCGTGCTCTTCAAGCACATGCCTGACGCGTTGCCTCCGCTGCCCTTGCTGGAGGCGCGGATTCGCGATGGTCACATCGAGGTGCTGACCGTCTGAGCCGGCACGCCGTGGCGCGACACCACACCGAGCTGCCGCCGCCCGGCTAGACAAATCGAGCCGGCGCCATGCGCGACGACGCCCCACTTCGTGGCGTAGGCTGCCACCCGCGAGCCCACCCGGCGGCGAGCGCCGCAGCCTCGCGGAGGTGTCCAGGTGATAGCAGCGGGTACCACACCGGCTGGAACAGCCGAGAACGCATGGCGTAACGCCCAGCGCCAGTTCGACGAGGCGGCGGAGTTGATCGGTCTCGATCCCGCCCTTCGCGCCGTGCTGCGCGAGGTCAAACGCCAGCTGATCGTCAGCTTCCCGGTGAAGATGGACGACGGCTCGGTGCGGATGTTTGAGGGATATCGCGTCCAGCACAACATGGCGCGGGGCCCGGCCAAGGGCGGGATTCGATACCACCAGGGGGTCACCCTCGACGAGGTCAAGGCGCTCGCCATGTGGATGACCTGGAAATGCGCCATCGCCGGGCTGCCCTTCGGCGGCGCCAAAGGCGGCGTGATCGTCGACCCCAAGGTTTTGAGCCTCGGCGAGCTGGAACGACTGACCCGCCGCTACGCGACCGAGATCAGCATCGTCATCGGGCCCGAGTCGGACATCCCCGCGCCCGACGTCAACACCACCCCGAAGGTGATGGCCTGGATCATGGACACGGTCTCGATGGAGCGAGGCTTCTCGGTTCCCGCCGTGGTGACCGGCAAGCCCCTGTCGGTGGGCGGCAGCGAGGGTCGCAACGCCGCGACCGGGCGTGGGGTGATGTTCGTTGCCCTCGAAGCCTGCGGCAAGCTCGGGCTCAGCCCTGAAGGTGCGACCGTCGCCATCCAGGGATTCGGAAACGCCGGCTCCGTCGCCGCGAGACTGATGGCCGAGCGCGGCTTCACCGTCTGTGCCGTTTCTGACACCGGTGGCGCTATCTATGCGCCCGGTGGGTTGGACGTCCCGGCTGTCATCGCCCACAAGACGCGCACCGGGTCCGTGTCCAATTTCCCGGGGAGCAACGCGATCCGCGATGCCGAGCTGCTGGAGCTGCCGGTCGACGTGCTGATCCCGGCAGCGCTCGAGCACCAGATCACCTCCGAGAACGCCGGCCGCATTCAGGCGAAGCTGATCCTCGAGGCGGCGAACGGGCCGGTGACGCCCGACGCCGACACGATCCTGGAGCGGAAGGGAATCATGGTCGTGCCCGACGTCGTGGCCAACGCGGGTGGGGTCACGGTTTCGTATTTCGAGTGGGTGCAGGACCTGCAGTCCTTCTTCTGGGATGAGGACGAGATCAACGCGCGCCTCGAGAAGGTCATGCATCGAACCTTCGAAGAGGTATGGGAGAGCGCCCACGAACACAGCGCGTCGCTACGTCATGGCGCGTATTTCCAGGCGATCAAGCGGGTCGCCGAGGCCACGCTTGACCGCGGAATCTATCCCTGAGACGGCGGTGGGGCAGCCCAACCCGGTCGGACCCATCGACGGACGCGTCGTACCGCGATACACGGGGCTGAGCACGTTCGCACGACTCCCACGCATCGAAGAAGTCGCACACGCCGATGTTGCCGTCCTCGGCGTCCCGTTTGATTCAGGGGTCAGCTACCGCCCGGGTGCGCGCTTCGGTCCCGCCCACATCCGCCAGTCCTCGCGGCTGCTCCGACCGTACAACCCGGCGCTCGACGTTGGACCGTTCGACGGCCAGCAGGTTGCCGACGCCGGCGACGTCGCCTGCAACCCGTTCAACATCGCCGAGGCCATTACCCAGATCGAGACGGCGGCGACGGCGCTGCTCGAAGGCGGAACCCGCCTGGTGACACTCGGGGGCGATCACACCATCGCGCTTCCACTGCTGCGCGCCGTGCACAGACGGCACGGCCCGCTGGCAGTGCTCCACTTCGACGCCCACCTCGACACCTGGGATACGTACTTCGGGGAGCCCTACACACACGGCACGCCGTTTCGGCGCGCGTCTGAGGAAGGACTCATCGACCTCGGGCACTCGATCCACGTTGGCGTCCGCGGTCCCCTCTACGATCGAAGCGACCTCGTCGACACACAGCGCCTCGGCTTCACCACGATCAGCTGCGTCGAGATCGAGGAGCTGGGGGTCGCCGGGACCGTCGCACGGATGCGCGAGCGCCTCGGCAAGGGACCGGTGTACGTCTCGATCGATATCGATGTCCTTGATCCGGCACACGCGCCGGGCACGGGTACACCCGAAGCCGGCGGGATGACCACGCGGGAATTGCTCGGCATGATCCGCGGCATCGCCGGCATGGGGCCCGTCTCGGCTGACATCGTCGAGGTCTCACCCCCGTTCGACCACGCGGAGATCACCGGGATCGCTGCCGCCCACGTCGCCTACGAGCTGCTGTCAGTCATGGCACCAACCCACGGAGGAGAGTAGACACCATGGCAACCGAAACCGCCCCAAACAGTGCCGCGCCCCCGCGCGGGCTCGAGGTACGCTCGATCGACTACGTGCCGCTCGCCGAGCGTCACGGCAAGCTCTGGCACCTCGGACCGCTCTGGTTCATGAGCAACGCGCAGATCGCGACGCTCGCGGTCGGGCTGGTGAGCATCACGACCGGCGGCAACGTGATCTGGTCGCTGCTGGCGATCCTCGCCGGGGTTCTCTTCGGCACCTTCTTCATGGCCTTCCACTCGGCTCAGGGTCCGCAGCTCGGACTGCCCCAGATGATCCAGTCGCGCCCGCAGTTCGGCTACATCGGCGCGCTGCTGGTGTGGCTCTTCGCCTACCTCCAGTACGCCGGCTTCAACGTCTTCAACACCATCCTCGCCGGTCAGGGGGTGAGCGTCACGGTCGGCGGCGATCCGAAGATCTGGATCGTCATCGCCACGGTGCTCGCGCTCATCGTCGCCCTGGTCGGGTACGACCTCATCCATCGCGTCGAGCGGTTCCTGACGTACGCCTTCATCGTGCTCTTCGGGCTGTTCACGATCGTGGTCATCCTCAAAGTCGGACTCCCCGCGAACTCGTTCAACCTCGGCAACTTCCAGGCGACCCCGTTCCTGGCGCAGTTCGGAGTCGTGGCCGGCTACCAGATCAGCTGGGCGATCTACGTGTCCGACTACTCGCGCTACCTGCCCCCCGACGTCACCATCAGCCGCACCTTCTACTGGACGTATGGTGGCTCCGCGCTCGGCGCCTTCTGGCTCATGGCGCTCGGCACCCTGCTCGCCGCATCCCTCAAGTCCGGAGCGGTCTTCGACCCCATCGCGTCGATCCACGACGCCGGCAACCTGCTCTTCAACGGCTTCGGCGGCATCATCCTCATCTTCTCGGCGCTCGGTCTGATCTCGGTCACCGCGCTGAACATGTACGGCGGATCGCTGACCCTCATCAGCGCCATCGACTCCTTCGTCAAGATCCGTCCAACGCTCAGCGTGCGCGCGATCACCATCACCATCACCGCCGCGCTCGGCCTGATCGGAGCGCTGGCCAGCTCGCAGGCCTTCCTCAACAACTTCACCAACTTCCTTCTGCTGGTCCTGTATTTCTTCATCCCCTGGACGGCGGTCAACCTCGTCGACTACTACATCGTGCGCCGCGGGCACTACGCGATCGAGCAGATCTTCACGCCCGACGGCATCTACGGCCGCTGGGGATGGCGTGGGATCGTGAGCTACCTGGTCGGATTCGCGGCGATGACCCCCTTCTTCAGCACCGGGTTGTACGAGGGCTTCGTCGCCAAGGACCTCGGGGGCGCCGACATCTCCATCTTCATCGGACTGCCGGTGGCCGCCATCCTCTACTACGTGCTCACCCGCTCGCTCGACACCGAGCACGAACGCGCGGTCGCAGCCCAGACCGACGTGAACCTCGAACAACTCGCCGCGACCCACTCGCGGATCTAGACGGCATGACCTCGGACCCACTCGCCGCCGACGCCTACGCGTCGGCGGCGTCCGTCCGAGCGGGCGACGTCTCGGCAGCCGAGCTGGTCGAGGCGTCGCTCGATGCGATCGCCCGAGGCAACCCCGCCATCAACGCGTTCACCGTCGTCCTCGCCGAGGAGGCGCGCATGCGGGCCCGCGCCGTCGACGCCGCTGTCAGCCGGGGCGAGAGCGCGCCGCTCCTCGGCGTGCCGATCACGATCAAGGACCACATCTGGATGCGCGACGCCCCCGCGACCAACGGGTCACTCGCATATCGCGACTTCATCCCCGACGCCGACTGCGAGGCCGTGGCCAGGCTTCGCGCCGCGGGCGCGATCATCGTCGGCAAGACCAACAACCCCGAGTTCTGCTACCGCGGGACCACCGACAACCGCGTGTTCGGCGTGACCCGCAACCCGTGGAACCTGTCACGGACCCCAGGCGGCTCGAGCGGCGGCGCGGGCGCATCGGTCGCCGCCGGGATGGCGCCGATCGCGCTCGGAACCGACGGCGGTGGCTCGGTTCGGATCCCCGCGTCGTTCTGCGGAGTCGTCGGCCACAAGCCGACGTTCGGCCTGGTGCCGAAGGAGCCGGGATTCAAGGGATGGAAGACGCTCTCGGTCGACGGCCCGATCACCCGCTCGGTGCGTGACGCCGCCCTCGCCCTCTCCGTGCTGGCGGGCCCCGCGGCTGCCGACGACATGACGTATCCCGCGCCGGCGCAGGACTATGTCGCCGCCGCCACCGAGCAGCGCGACATCGGCTCGCTTCGCGTGGCCTGCAGCGTCGACATGGGATTCGCTTCGGTCGACCCGGATGTACGGGCTGCGTTCGGCCGTGCCCTCGACACGCTTTCGGACCTCGGATGCAACCTCACCGAGGCGCATCCCTCGACCGGCAACCCGATCGCGATGTGGAATCTCTTCGCCCTCTGCGAAGGCTACGCATCGGAAGGGCCGCTGCTCGGGGAGTGGGAGTTGCAGATGAAGTTCCTGGAACCGCGGAAATCATCCGCGCCGGGCGCGATCTCGCCGGCTGGGAATACGTGGACGCGCTGCACGCACGCGGTGCGTACACGCGCACCTGGTCGGAGTTCTTCACCGACTACGACCTGCTCGTCTCGCCGTGCATGCAGCTGACCGCATTCGACGTCGACATTCTCTCGCCGGCATCGATCGACGGCAAGCCGGTCGACCCGTTCTTCGATGACTGGTGCACCCTCGTGCTCCCGGCGAACCTGACCGGGCAGCCGGCGATCTCGGTCCCGATGGGGTTCGGAGTTCGACGGACTCCCGGTCGGCCTGCAGGTGATGGGACGGCGCTTCGATGACGCCAGCGTGCTGGCCCTGGCAGCCGCCTTCGAGCGGGCGGCCCCATGGCCGAGCGCTGTGGACGGAGGATCGGGGTTCGAGTAACCTCGCGTCATCGAGCGCTGAGGAGGTCCAATTCGAGGCGACGGCAGTGAAGGAGCGCACCCTCTGCCCGATTCTGATCGGCCGCGAATCGGAGCTGGCCGCGCTGGAAGACGCGCTCATCGACGCGGCTCGCGCCGACGGTCGCTTCGTCGTCGTCGCCGGCGACGCCGGGATGGGCAAGACACGGCTCACGAGCGAGGCGCAGCGATGCGCGGCCAGGCTCGGTTTCACCACGCTGCGCGGCGGCTGCGCGCCGATGGACGTCGCGATCCCCTACCTGCCGCTGCTCGAGGCGGCGGGCAACGGTCTCGCCCACTCCGACGTTGCGCGGGTGCGCACCTGGGTGGGACCTGCGGTGGCCGAGCTTGGCGGGTTGTTCCCGCAGCTGGAAGGCGATGCGCAGCCGCAGGCGCGCAACCCGGGAGCCGATGGCACGCTGCGGCTCTTCGAGTCCGCGGTCATGCTCCTCAGCGCCCTCGGCGATGGCGGTCCGCTGCTCTTCATCATCGAAGACCTGCAGTGGTCCGATCCCGCGACGCGCGACCTCGTCGACTACCTCGCTCGCCGGGCACCCAGCCTGCCGTGGGTCGTGCTCGCGACCTATCGCAGTGACGAATTGCACCGCCGCCATCCCCTGCGTTCGAACGTGCACGGATGGCGTCGCGGTGGACTCGCCGAATTCGTCGAGCTTGCGCCGCTGAAACGCGACGACGTGGGCGCGATGGCGCAGGCGATCCTCGACGACGACGTCTCCGAGGAGTTTCGCGATTACATCCACGAGCGCACCGAGGGCAGCCCACTTGCCCTCGAGGAGATGCTCCGCGAAGCGATCGACCGCGGCGACATCTTCCGCTCCGCACGGGGATGGGATCGCAAGCCCCTCACGCAGTTGCGGATTCCACGAGCGTTTGCCGAGGTCGTGCTGCTGCGCCTGGATCGGCTCGACGAGCAGGCGACGGCGGTGCTCAATGCGGCAGCGGTGCTCGGCCGATCCTTCAGCTACGCCGCACTGGCTGCCATCACCAACCTGGTCGAGTCGACGGTCCGTTCCGCGCTCGAGGAATTGGTCAAGGACCAGATGCTCGAGTCCGACGCCGAAACGCGCGCACGCTTCCGCTTTCGCCACGCGCTGATCCAGGAGGCGGTCTACGACCAGATCCTCTCGCCGCGTCGTGATGAGCTGCACCTCCGCGTCGCCCAGGTGCTCCGCGAAGCCAACGCGCCGGCGGTTGAGGTGGGAAGTCACCTGCTGCGTGGCGGGCGCGTCGAGGACGCGGTGCCGGTCCTGCTCGTGGCCGCGGACGAGGCGATGACGAACTTCGCGGCGCGCACCGCGGTCGAGGTGTACATGCGCGTGCTGCCGCATATCGATGACCTGGCTCTGCGAGGACGCGTGCTCTGCCGGCTCGGCGAGTCGTTGTGGCGCAGCAGCCAACCCACCGCTGCCGAACGCTGTCTGCGCGATGCGATCGCGGTCCTCACTCCCAGCGACGACCCTGCGCTGGCTGCGCGCTGCAGACATCTCCTCGGGGCGTGCCTGCACGACCAGGGACGCGCCGAAGAAGAGGAGGCGGAGTATCAGGCAGCGATCGCGATGCTCGCACCGCTCGGTGCCAGCGAGGACCTGGCCACCGTGTATCTGAGGCTCTCTCGTTTGCGATGGAGTCGGTGCGACGACGCGGGAACCATCGCGATGGCAGGCGACGCGATCAACGTCGCCGAGGCGGCGCACGCCGACGCGGTGCGCATCTGGGCGGGGACGTACCTGGGTGCGGCAACGGCCGACCGCGGTGACACCGACGCCGGGCTGGAGGTGCTGCAGCGCTGCTGCGACGATGCAATCGCCAGGCAGATGTACTGGATCGCCGCGTCGGCACTCCGCCTCGAGATGGACGTGCTCATCCGCGCCCTGCGCCACCGCGAGGTTCCAGCACTGCTCGAAAGACTTCGTGCCGTGCCCGGCATGTCTCCTGCCGACGCGGCCGTCGCCGGCTGCATCGAGGCGACCGTGGCGTTCGACGAGGGCGATGTGGCGCGCTGCGTCGTCCTTGTCGAGGACGCGCAGAAGCTGGCTCGTCGCGCCGGGCAGGAGCACATCGCTGAGGGCGCGACGCTGCTGCGCGCCGCGGCGCATCTTGCGAGCAACGAACTGGGCGCGGCGCGCTCGCTGCTGTCGCCGATCGAGTCGGCGAGCGCGGCATTGCTGGAGTTGCTGCTTCCGACCGCGGTGACCCTCGATATCGTCGAGAACGATGCCGCAGCGGCTGTGACCGATGCGCGAGTTGCACTCGCTCGTCTCGAGGGTACCGAGGTGGGCGCGATCATCTCCGAGGCCGCCGTCCGCGCATTCGTCGCCGCTGGGCGGATCAACGAAGCCGAGCGGCTGCTGGCCGGCGCGCACCACTTTGCGGGGCCCGCACGTGAGCCGTACCTGGAGCGTGCCCGCGGGGCGGTCGCGCTGGCGGCAGGCCGACCCGAGGAGGCAGTCCCCCTGCTGGAGCACGCCGCCGCGACGTTTGCGGGTTTCGAGTCCGCGTGGGAGGAGCTGTGGACGCGGCTGCCGCTCGCCGGCGCTCGCGCGGCGGGCGGCGATGCGGAGGGTGCTGCCGAAGAGCTCGCGAACACGCATGCGCACGCCGAGCGTGCGGGCATCCGGCTGATCTCGCGGATCGCAGCCGAGGTCCGCGTGACCCTGAACCTTCCAGGTCCTGAGCACGCATACGGCGATGCGACGCGCGGCGCGGGCGCCGAACACGGGCGCGGACCCGACGGGTCGGGTCAGGCGGTGACTGTTGTCGCCTCCGCAATCGGCGCCCGCGCGGATGAGTGGCGGGACTGGGGAAACCGCGAAGCGCTGCGCCTGCACGGTGTCGTCGAGGCGGCACCCGAGACGATCAGTGCCACGATCACCGGCGCCGGGGCGGAGGACGCATGGACCAACGCGCTCCGCTTCGCGCTCGGGCTCCGTGTCAAGGGAGCCCTGCTCGGGACGACCGTCACCGCGGGCGTTGCCGCGGCAGCGGCCGACGCGATCCGCTTACGCGCTGCAGCGGCGCCGAACGACATTCTCGTTGGAGGCGAGATGCCGAGCGAAGCACGAGCATGGCTCGATGCCCGGGAGCTGATCGACAACCGGACGGCACCCGCCGGCCCGGTGCGCCTGCGCTCGGGAGTCAGTTCGTCGCGCGCGGCAGGGGTGTCAAAGCCGGCGCGCTCCGACGCGCCCATCGAAGAGGTGAACGAGCTGGTTCTCGAGGGCGACTTCTGGTCGGTGCGCTACGCCGGGAGGACCGTGCGCCTCAAGGACACCAAGGGATTTCACGACATTGCGCGACTGCTTGCCACCCGAGGAAAGGAGGTGGCCGCGGTGGATCTGATCGGAGCTCGCACGCCGGCGGGTACCAGCCACAGCGGCGTTCCAGATCCGGGCTTCGGCATCGAGGGGGACGCTGGTGGGGTGCTCGATCCTGAGGCCCGCGACCAGTACCGGGCACGCGTGCGCGAGCTCGAGCTCGAGCTGGAGGACGCGGTTGCGGCCCATGACCCGGTGCGCGAGGAGCGAGTGCGGGACGAGCGCGAGTTCCTCCTCGCCGAGCTGCGGTCGGCCATCGGGCTCCACGGCCGCACGCGGCGCGCCATCGATCCGTCGGAGCGCGCGCGCAAAGCGGTCACCTGGCGGATCCGCGACGCGATCAGCCGCGCCGAGGCGGCGCATCCACCGCTCGGGCATCATCTGCGGCGATCGGTGCGCACCGGGACCCTGTGCGTTTACGACCCTCCGGAGCCCACGCGATGGACTCTCCTCAGCCGATCTGAATCCAATCCTTGACCCAGAGATGGCAGGTGTCGCAGAGGCAGAAGCCCTGCTGATACTCGCGCATCGTCTGGTAGTTCGGCGGATCCCGACGACCACCATGGGGATGGGGATGCCCGGCGTAGAACATGCACCGCCCGGGGCAGCTCGGATTCGCGTTGTCGACCGTCGGATTCGCATCCCGGTGGTAGTGGGGACAGCGCTCTGCGTCCGGTGGCACAACCGCCGCTACATGGGGGCCGTTGGACATATCTCTTCCTCCGGCCCCCGATGATAGCGGCGTCCCCCCTTGCCTGTGTCAGAGCGCCGATTGAGGCGCCGAGACGTTTGGCACTTGCGAAACCTTCCTGCCAGGCCGGAACCACGAGCTCAGGGGGCGGCGAACGCCCATCAGCGCCGAATCCGCTTTGCGCTCGTCGCGCGCGGCTGCTTTCGCCTGCTGCACGAGCCGGTGCCGTTCGGCTTCCCGAAGTCGATCCGCCATGCGCTCCTTCGCCAGGTCGTAGGTGATCGGGATCATCGCCTTTGCCTCCGTCGGTACTCACCGGTTCAGCCGGTGCTCACCCTTCACTGCGCGAGGAAGCCCCTGGCGATGCGAGGTGTCGCCGCGCGAGTTCGCCGGCGGTATGCCTAGGATGGCAGGGCCGGCTCACGACCCGGAATCGAGCGCGGTGGTCACCGAGGAGGAACGCATGCGGTATCTGCTTCTGTTCGCCGGGGACCAGGTCGCCTTCAACGCGATGCAACCGGCCGACGCGCAGGCGATGTATGCCGAGATCGGGAATTGGTGGTCCAGGCACTCAGCCGCCGGGACTCTCGTCGGCGGCGAGCAACTCGAACCACCCAAGACGGCGACGACGGTTCGGCACGAGGGCGGCGATAGCTACGTCGTCGACGGTCCGTTCATCGAGGCCAAGGAGCACATTGGGGGATTCGCCGTCGTCGATGTCGGGACGCTCGATGAGGCGATCGCGCTCGCGCGGACCTGGCCTGCCGGTGGCAGCGTCGAAGTTCGGCGGGTGGTCGAACGGGGCTGAGGGGAGTGCCGGAGCCGCCCCGCCGGCTTTCGTACGCATGGCGCGCGCAATACTGGAACATCAGGTCCGGGCTGCGCCCGAGCGAATGAGGAGTGATTCAGTGACCGTCGATGTCCGAACCGAGATCGACATGAACGTTCCGCGTGAGACGGTTGCCGCATACGCGATAGATCCAGACAACGCCGTGATCTGGTACGAGAACATCAAGTCGGTGACGTGGGAAACGCCAAAACCGCTCGGCATCGGCTCACGTTTTGCATTCGTCGCCCAATTTCTCGGCCGCCGGCTCGCATACACGTACGAAGTGCGGGAACTGGTGTCCGGCCAACGTTTCGTGATGTCCACTTCTCAAGGGCCCTTCCCGATGGAGACAACGTATCAATGGGAGGACACCCAGAGTGGCGGGACCCGCATGACGATCAGGAATCGTGGCGAGCCATCGGGCTTCTCCAGAGTGGCCGCTCCGATGATGTCCCGAGCCATGCACCGCGCCAACAACAAGGATCTGCACCGCCTCAAGATGATCCTCGAGGCTAGCGAGCCACGATCGGTCTCGATTCCGGGCTGAGTTTCCAAAAGGTCTAGGCGCGCACCTCATGCGTCCGTGCGCCGCGGAAGCGGGTCATCGCCCTCCCAATGACCCCCTCATGCTCCGACTTGATCGCGGCGTAGCACTCGCACGCGGCCGCTTCGAGGCCATGGCGATCGATGATGGTCATCCGACCACGCCGGAAGGTGACGAGCCGGGCCGCCTGAAGGTGCTGCACAACCCGGCTCACGGTGGCCTCGCCCGACCCGAGCAAGTGACCCAGGAGCTGGTGGGTAACGACTAGTTCGTCGGTGCCGAGGCGATCGCTTCCGGCCAGCAGCCAGCGTGCGAGACGCTCTGTCGTCGAGTGCAGCCGGTTGCACGCCACGGCCTGGGAAAGCTGGTTGAAGACGGATCGAAGGTAGTCGTTGACGACTTCGTGCAGATCGACGTCGATCTCAACCTCGCGAGTGAAGGCGCTTGCTTCCAGGCGGTCGATCCACCCGCCGAGGGAGCAGATTGCCTCAACCGCAAGTGAGCCTCCGAGCACGATTGGGACCCCGACGATTCCCTCGTTGCCGACCGAGGCTACCTCCACCGTATTGCCGTCATGGAACGGCGTGATCAGCGAGACCTCACAGTTGCAAGGGAAGTCGACGACGTCGATGCGTTGACCCGGCTCGAAGAGCACAGTTTCGGGTTCAAGCCGCACACGGCTGACGCCTGCCATGAGGCGTTTGCGTCGAGCGTTCGGCAGGGTGTCGAGCAGGCGGTTAGTCCCCCCTGAGACCCCGCTCCTGCTGTCCACCCTGGGTTTCCCCCGGTCGCAACACGTCGAGCGACGGTAACGATCATCGCTGCCCATCGCCTCGCACTCGAGATGCTACGCGGCCTGGCTCGCCGTGTCCATGAGCGCGATAGTGCGTGCGCGTCCGGTGTGGAATCGGCGGGGATTGTCGGCTGTGTTGACCGCTTGAGGCAATCGATCCGCATGTCCGTGAAGTGCCGGAACCTGTTGCTGATCTTCTTACGCACCTGGGTGTATCAGAAGACCATGACTCCGAAGAAGCGTGTCTGGGACAGGCCGGACATAGTTGCCGCGGTCAGGGGCGGCGATGACTCGCTCGGGATGGAAGACGAGGCCGATCCCGCCACCGCCTCCCTTCAGCAAGCCGAGTTCTGGAGGAACATCTACACCGAGGTTCTGGCCATGGAGGAGGCAGTCCTCGAGCGCATCGAGCAGCTTATGGCCGATCAATCACCCCAGGCGCGTCGCGAAGTCCAGCTGACCAACGTTCCGGTCGTCGTAGCTCAGGCCGAACGATTCCGCGCAAGGCTGGGGTTTTGGGAATCGGCGTGCGGGCGCCTGGCACCTGATTCTGTTGCTGAGCTTGTTACGCCCTGACAGTCACGCTTATCCGATGCCGCCGACAGAACTTCGTCTCTGATCCTGACGCATCTTCCACTCAACCCAACGCAAATCACGGTGAATCAGGCCAACACGAGGAGGCGAACAAAGAATGGTTGCACTGGTTTCGATCACTCTCGACCCCAAGTCCATCCTGGTCTGGGCTCTGATCGGTCTGGTTGCTGGTTTCCTCGCGAGCAGGGTCATGACCGGCCACGGCTTGGGCTTGGTGGGGGACATCGTCGTGGGGATTGTCGGTGCAATCGCCGGCGGATTCCTCGCTCGCTACCTGGGCGTGACAACGGCGGCCACCAGCCACTCGATCGTTGCGGAAATCATCATCGCGTTTTTGGGTGCGGTCATCCTGCTCGCGATCCTGCGCGTCGTCGGCGTTGGGAAGCGCCGCCGCATGTTCCGGTGAGGTCGGAGGACTACAAATGCTGGGGGTCGACATCAGAGACTCCGATATCGTGCTGGCCATGCCCAACCGGCATGCGGGTGTCGCCGGCGTGCTGGTGGCGCTCGAGGATGCCGGACTCGGCGTGAGCCGGATCGAGCCCCGAACGGGGGAGACGGGGATGTACCGCCTCACGGTCAAGGGCAGTGCAGAAGTCGCCGTCAAGGTCCTCGAAGGAATCGGGTGCCGGGTCACCCCGTCGTCGCCGTACCCGCTTGCATAGGGACTCGGCCATCCTCGATAACCCGACGATCGCGCGCAGGCGAGAGGCGCCGCCTCCACGCATCGTCGTCGCGGATGACGATGTCGGCATCCGCGAACTCGTCGCGATCATGCTCCGCAAGCGCGGTTTCGACGTTGTTCTGGCGCCGGACGGCGAGGCGGCCCTGGCGGTCATTCTGTCCGACGGCGCTGACGGTCTTGTCTCCGACCTTCAGATGCCGGGTCTTGACGGTTTCAGCCTCTGCCGTGTGCTCCGAGGGTTGGGCGCCCATATGGCGCTGCCGATTGTGATGTTCACAGGCATTGGGGTTGCCGATCCACGCCTACTGCCCCTGCGTGCCCTCAACGACCTTAAGATCCTGCACAAGCCGATGGGACTGCGCGACATCGCGCCCGCGCTGATCGAGATGATTCGGACGACTGTAAACGGTTTCGATATGGGGATGGAAGGTGGCCCGTTATTGCCGAGCCTCCTCCCTGAGCCGCTCTGCCTCCTCGAGAAGTGCTTGATTGATCTTCGCTGAATCAGCATTCTTCACCACGTCATCGATGACGAGCCGAACCTGCGATCCGCGCGCGTTGCGGTCTTCAGCGGTGGCACCCTCTGCGACCCAAGCGACACGTTCTCGAAAACCTTCGATGCCGATTGTGAGCACCAGCTGGAGCTCCGAATCGTGCTGGTCGTGCGGTCCCGCTTGGTCGGTCATAGGTGTGGCCTCCGTGTCGACGTGATGAGACTCGAATGATCCACCTTATTGCGCCCCGCTGTAGGTCCAGCACGCGAGGCTGGCCCTTAACCCAAGGAGCCGGCCGGCCCGAAGGCCGACCGGTCCAACACGGGACTTAGCGCGAAGCGACAGCCGCCAGTTCCTTCCAGGCGCTCTCGAGCGCCGACATGTTCTCGCAACCGAGCACCAGACGCGTGTCGGTCGCAAGGTACACCGTTGTCAGGTTGATGCCGGCGTCGGCGATGCGACGCGTGACCTGGCCGAGCATGCCGGGATGATTGTCGATGCGCTCAACGATCACGTCCGACTCGCGGATGACCTTGTAGCCGACCTTGCTGATGGCGCGGCTGGTTGCCGCCTTGTCGGTGGTCAGCAGGTGGAAGATGGCGCTCCCGTTGCGCTCCACAGCGCAAAGGCCCTCGATGTTGATCTTCTCCCGACCCAACTCCTCCGCGAGTGTTGCAAGGCTGCCCTTGCTGTTCGGTACGTCGATGGTGAAGTCATATGCGTGCATGACTGGCCTCCTGTGTCGGGCGCCGAGTCTCTCAGCTGGCCCAACGACCCACCCTGCGCGTGGTGTCACACGATATGCAACCGATGCGAAGCCCGCATTGCCGTCCAGCGACGCACACGGGTCGAAACCCTTGGCGCGATCCTCGTGCCTCGCGAGCCACCGTGACGCGAACCCGATGGCAAACTCAACGCCGATGTGACCTCAGCTGATCACAATCGTGCCGACCATCCCCGAATGAATGCTGCAGTGATAGTGATAGGTGCCGGCGGTTGTGAACTTCACCTGCCATGTGGCGCCGGGCTGCAGCGATGGGTCACTCAACGAGGGCTCGGTGTCGAACGTGATCGTGTGCTCCACCGAGCCTGTGTTAGTCCACTCGATGATGTCGCCGACGTGCGCCGTCTGCATCACCGGGTCGAACGTCAGCTGACCCGTGGCCGAGAT
Source organism: Candidatus Dormiibacterota bacterium (assembly GCA_963799005.1). Classification (GTDB taxonomy): domain Bacteria; phylum Chloroflexota; class Dormibacteria; order Aeolococcales; family Aeolococcaceae; genus Palsa-851. The sequence continues at coordinate 637,469 of CAWCVK010000001.1, forward strand.
CTTCACCGCCGCGGTTCCGAGAGTGACGCCTGCGGTTCCCACGCTCGCCGCAGGAGCTGAGGAGCCGGAGGCTGGGCTGTTTGTGCTCCCGCCGCATGCGACGACCCCGAGGGTCAGGAGCAGCCCCAGAGCGACCAGAACGCGGCCAAACATCACAGGTCCTCCTCGCGGTACGGCGAAACCAATGGCAGGGGCGGAGGAAGCCGCCCCTGCCGGTCGGGAAAGGGAGAACAAGCGATACGGATCATGGTTACGCCAGGCTCGGGCGTCTCAGATAACCGGCCCTTCGAGCGTATAACTCGCTCGATGGCCGACTCATTCGACAGGGCATACCTTGAAGGGTCGCCGCCATGGGACATCGGCCGCCCTCAGCCTGGGCTGGTGAGGCTGGCAGAGGCGGCCCGGATCACCGGGCGGGTCATCGACATCGGCTGCGGCACCGGGGAGAACGCGCTCTACCTTGCAACGTCGGGTCTCGACGTCGTCGGCGTCGACTGGTCTCCGGAGGCAATCCGCCAGGCACGCGACAAGGCGCAGACGCGGGGGTTATCGGTGGAGTTCGAACTCGCGGACGTCCTCGACCTCGGTGATTACCGCGAGAGCTTTGACACCGCCACCGACTCGGGGGTGTTTCATGTGTTCGAGGACGACGACCGTCCCCGCTATCAGCGCAGCGTGCGCGGGGTACTCCACCCGGGTGGACACCTCTTCCTGCTGTGCTTCAGTGAGCGTCAGGGCGGGGACTGGGGCCCGCGGCGTGTGACGCAACGAGAGCTCCGCGAGACGTTCGCCGACGGTTGGCATGTGGACAGCATCGATGCTGCTCAGCTCGCCACCAAGCTCGATGACGCGCCCCAGGTGGAAGCATGGCTGGCGGCGATGACTCGTCTCTGAAGTCCGAGCACGGCGGTCCACCTCCCGCACGCCGGTGGGATCGGGAGGCATGCGCGGAGGATGTGACGTTTTTGCTCGGGCATGGATGATTCGTACTTTGTCCAAGAGCAATACGCAACGCTGGCCCAAAGGTCGGAATTCACATGGCACACTGCGACAAGCAGAGATCAGCCCGCGCAGCCGAGGTGGCCGTTTCGGGCGATCACCCCAGCGTGGTGCAGGTCAAACCCGTCAGCCACGTGTGGATGCTGTATGCGGCCGTCGGCGCCGCGGCGATCCTGATCTATTACCTCCTGCCCAAGGCCGGGTTGGCGCAGGCCATTCTGCTGACGACCGCGAACGGATCCGCGGTTGTCGCTGCGCTGCGCGCGGCGCTGCTGACCAGCCGGCTCAATCGACTCGTCTGGATCGCCCTCGCCGCGTCGATGGCGCTGTCGACACTGGCCAACGGCCCCTACTACCTGTACCCGCTGATCACCGGGCATCCGGTCCAGTTTCCAGGCCCGGTGGACATTCTCTGGCTGCTGACGTATCCGTGCTACGTCGTCGCCCTTCTTGCCATCGGCAAGCAGCGCCGCGGTGGGCACCAGGGAGACCTGCTCGACGCCGCCATCATGACCGTTGCGGGCGGAACGCTGATGTGGCTGTTCGTGATCGGCCCCAGCATCCGGGCGCCGGGCGAATCCGTCTTCGCGCACATGGTGTCCGCGGCCTATCCGACGATGGATCTGATGGTATTCGCCGTCCTCGTTCGCCTCTCGCTCTCCGGTTTGAACAGGAGTGGCGCATCGCGCTTGCTGGTGGCGAGCTTCGTTGCGCTGCTGTCAGCCGACCTGGTGTACGCCGTCGGCATCCTCAACGGCAGCTACGCATTTGGCGGCCCGACCGACGGGTTGTGGATGGCGTCGTACATGCTGATCGGGATTGCCGCGACCCATCCGTCGGCTCGCACGTTTCCGCGGCTGCCATCCACGAGCCATGTCCAGGTCAACAAGAGCCGCCTCGCATCGCTGTGCTTGGCCGTGCTCGTCGGACCGGTGCTCCTTGCCTTCGACGGCAAGGACGTGGCCATCGTCGCGGCAGCGTCGGCGCTCTCATTTCTGCTCGTGATGGCCCGGATGACCGGCCTCAACTGGAGCCTTGCCGCACTCGGAGTAGAGCTCGAGGAACAGGCGACGACCGACGCGCTCACCGGTCTGCTCAACCGCTCGGCATTCAACCACGAGATCGCCGCTGCGCTGAAAGAGAGCCACGAGCGCGTGGGCATGCTGATGATCGACCTCGACGACTTCAAGCGCGTCAACGACCTCGCGGGACACTCGTCAGGTGATGCCGTGCTCGTCGAGGTGGCGCGGCGCATGCGGCGCATCGGTCGTTCGACGGATGTCATGGCGCGTTTGGGGGGCGACGAGTTCGCGGTGCTGGTCACCGGTCAGACCGACCCCACGCGACTCGGCGAGCGTCTGATCGAAGCGCTGGGTGTTCGGTTCCTGGTGGGCGGGCGGACCTTCTCGATCGGGGCAAGCGTTGGATTCGTCATGGCCAGGGCCGGGATGGAACCAGAGCTCCTCACTCAGGAAGCGGACATCGCGATGTATGCCGCCAAGGATCGCGGCAAGAACCGCCTCGTCGCGTTCATGCCCTCGATGTACACGGACATCGTGGATGAGCAGGACTTCGCGCACGAGCTGGAGGTGGCCCTCGACCGCAACGAGATCCGCCTGGAGTATCAGCCGATCGTGCGGCTGGCGGACGGGGCGATCGTCGGTTACGAGGCCCTCGCACGGTGGACGCATCCTCGGCTCGGTGAGGTCCCCCCGAATCGTTTCATCCCCGTGGCCGAGGTCTCGGGCGTGATTCTCGCGATCGGTCGCTGGGTCCTCCGCACAGCCCTGCACGACCTCACGCGGATCGACGTCACGCCAGCGAGCGCCCTGACGATGAATGTCAACGTCTCGGCGGTCCAGCTGCTCGAGCCCGCCTTCGCCTACGAGGTCGGGACCGCGCTCGAGAAAGCCGGAGTTTCCGGCGATCATTTGGTGCTCGAGATCACCGAGGGTGCGTTCATCGACGAGAAGAGCATCGCCGGCGACCAACTGCGCGAACTGCGCGCCCTCGGCATACGGATTTCAGTCGACGACTTCGGCACCGGGTATTCATCCCTTGCGTACCTCCAAAGACTGCCCGTGGAGGAGTTGAAGATCGCCAGCCTCTTTGTCGAGGGGATCGATCAGGGACACGCGGAGGGGTCGGCGGCTCGCGCCATCATCAGGATGTGCGATGCGCTGAGTCTCAGGTGCATTGCTGAAGGCGTCACCCGCGTGGAGCAGATAGCCCCCCTCCGAGAGGCGGGTTGCGAGTTCGCCCAGGGGTACTACTTCGGGCGGCCCATTCCCATCGAGCAGGTGGAGATTCGTCGGCGGAGCACCGCGGACAACGGTGCCGGCGGCGTTGAACTACAGCTCGCCGGCGCCGTCTGACCCGACGGCCGCTCTTGACGCGCAGCGATACCCATTCCCAGACCTTAATGCACCCACCACGCCACCTTAATTCGTGTGTCTGCACTATGACCTGACTACGAGTCGCAAATGGTCTGAAAGGTCGGAGGGGACCGCGATGCGTTCATCGATGCAGAGGCCGGCCGCGTTGGTCGCCGGAATATCCGTGATGGCGTTCGTCGCCGGTTGCTCATCGAGTCCCGCCGCGGTGACCACCTCGCCGACGGCCAGTGGAACCGTGACGGCCGCGGACCCGATCGGCCTCTACCATCCCGGTCTGCCGGCCTACAAGATCTCCGTGTTCGCCCGCTTCGCGACGGGAAACCTGAAGTTCATCAATCCGAACTCGATCGCCCTGGACGGGTCCACCGTCTACATCGGCTTCCAGAACGTCACCGCGAAGGACGGCACCGACCACAAGACCAGCACCATCGTTCAGTACAAGATGGATGGGACTGTCGTCAACCAGTTCACGGTGCCAGGTCACAACGACGGGCTTCGCGTCGACCCGCAGACCCACCTGTTGTGGGCGACCTCCAACGAGGACGGCAACCCCGTGCTCAACATCATCGACCCCACCGCCAACAAGGTCACGCCGTACACGTTCCCTCCCACGCCGCACGGTGGCGGATACGACGACGTGTACTTCATGAATGGGAAGACGTTTATCGCCGCGTCCAATCCGACCCTGGATGCCAACGGGAACAATGTCTTCCCCGCCCTCGACACGGTGACGCTGAGCGGATCCAACGCGGTGCTGACGCCGGTCCTCATGGGCAACGCCAAAGCCACCGATACGATCAGCGGCCAGAAGGTCACCCTGAACCTGACCGACCCGGATTCCCTCACAGTCGACAACAAGGGCCAGTTGGTACTGGTGAGCCAGGCCGACTCGGAACTGGTCTTCATCAAGAATCCGGGCACCGCGCAGCAGCAGGTGAGCCGCACGCTCATCGGGAATCAGGTGGACGACACCGTCTGGAGCACCTCCGATCACGGACGCCTGCTGGTGACCGACGGGTCCAGCAATACCATCTACTGGATCCACGTCGACGGCACCGCGGGCACCGTGTTCACCCAGGCACCGGATGATTCGGGGGTCGTCGGCTTCATCGGCACCGTGGATCTGACCACCGGCTTCATTCGCCCGGTCATGATCGGCTTCGCCAAGGCCACCGGCATGGCATTCATCCCTGATTAGGGAGACCGACCGCCGAGTGCTCGGCCCCGGGCGGCTGTCGATCCCTTGACGCATCTGGGCGCTGAGCGAGGCCCTTGCCGCCGTCTTCGCCGGCGACGGCCCGGGCTGTCCGTGCGCTCGGGAGACTTCGGTGTTCTAATACGTCCGCCTGTCCAAGGGACGTCGCCGCTGACCGTTGAGGAACGAGACAGTGCAGACATGAACGAGGCGCAAGTAGGGATCTCCTCTCCGGAGAGGCAACGCCAGAGGGTCTCACCGGAGACGGCCGAGCGCATCCGTGAGTGGCACGAGGCGGCATCTCAGGCGGCGAGCGGTGATGCTCGATCCGACCAGACTCTGAAATATCTCGGCATGACCGTCGTGATTCCGCAGGGGCTGCGGCGGATCACCGGCGCCTCTCATCTGCTCGGCGAAGCGATTCTCGCGACGGTCCATGCCGATGATCGCGTTCTCGACATCGGGGCCGGCAGCGGGGTGAATTCCATCCTGGCGGCGTCGCTTGGCGCTCGCGTTGTCGCCGTCGATATCAACCCCCGCGCCTGCGACGCCGCCCTGGAGAACGTTCAGCGAAGTGAGTTGACCGATCGAATAGACGTTCGCCAGGGTGACCTCTTCAGTGAGGTCGTCGGACAGTTCGACGTCATCCTTTACGAGCCGCCATTCTGCTCGCGCGAGCGGGGAGACCTGGTCGCCGCCGAATCGAGCGACAGCGCCCGGGCCATGAAGGCTTTCCTGGCCGGCGCGAGCACGTACCTCCTTCCCCAGGGCAGGATCCTGCTCCTCCTCTACCCGCCGGGAGATCCCGACTACCTGCGGCAGCTGGCCGCCGAGTTCGGGATTGACGGCGAGCCTCGTGGCTCAGGAGCGACAGGTCGATGACGGCCGGCCCGTCGACTACTTCGCAATTGGTTTGACGGCCACCCAGGCTGCGGTTCCCACCGCGATCGGTCCGAAAACCGGCTGACTGTGTCATCCTAGACTCTCACCGCTGGGCGATCGGCCGGACGGTGCCGTGAGAGGAGTGGGAGTTGAGGTCCAGGACCATGCGACGTTTTGCGCCCATCGCTGGCGCCCTGCTATCTGTCGCCGCGATGGTGGCCGCCAACGCGGTTGCATCCGCACCTGCCGTTTCGGCTCAGGCGCCGGCCGTGCACGCGATCCCGGCCGGGTATCAGGACTGGCCGGAGCACATGCACGACCCGAACCACACGAGCGTCTCAACCGAGACGCTGCTGAGCGCCTCGACCTTGTACCGGCTGCACTGGTCGGTCAACACGGGTGGCACGATTGCGTACAGCTCGCCGTCGGTCGTGTTCAATCCGACCCTCGGGATATCGCTGGTGTACGTCGGCAATCAGTCGGGCGACATGGATGCCTTCAACGCGGCGACCGGCGCCCTCGTCTGGCAGTACCAGACCGTCAAGATCGCCGGTCTCTCCAAGGAGATCGAGGCATCGCCGACGGTGTCGAACAACACGGTGTATTTCGGCGATGGCGACTACCACGAGTACGCGCTCAACGCGACGACGGGCGCGCTCATCTGCGAATCCGTCTCCGTGGGTGGCATCATCGCCACCTCCGCGGTGGTCGGGAATCCCGATGGCCACGGCGATGTCGTGTACTTCGGCGACAGCGGTCCGAGCGGCAGCCTCAGCGACGGCGGCCACCTGTGGGCCATGTATGGCGTCGGCAACACATCCGGAACGGCATGCGCCACCAAGTGGATGTTCGACGCCTTCGGAAGTCCGCCAGGCAGTCAGCGGAACATCTCCGGGGTGTACTCGAGCCCGGCGTACACGACGCTCGCAAGCGGCCAGCCCGTTGTCGTCGTCGGCTCGACGGACCCCGACGATGCGATCTACGAGTTCGACGCCAGGACTGGCACGGTGCTGTGGCGGTTCCAGACCGTCGTCGGCACCGACTCGGACGTGGGTGCGCCGCCCACCATCGCCCCGCCCGGAACTGTCGGCACCGCCGGATCGCCGGCATTCATTGACGGCGTCGTCTACGACACGGGCAAGGATGCGTACACGTACGCGCTCGATCTGAAGACCGGAGCGCAGATCTGGAACTTTTACATCAGGTCGTTCAGCAGCGGCGCCGGCAACCCCGCCCAGTCCGGCGCAGCCCTCGTCGGAGGCTACATCTACGTCGGCTATGGCACCGGTGTCTTCTCACTGAACGCCGCTACCGGCGCGGTCAATCCCAACTGGACCGGTGGAGCACACCCAGGCACGACGGCAGCGACCTCGGGAGTGATCTCGTCGCCTGCGGTTTCGGGGCCGAGTGGTGACCAGGTGATCTTTGTCGGTGACTACGCCGGCAACGTCGACGTGTTCAATCTGCAAACCGGCGCGACCGAGTTCACCTACGCGACCGGCGGCCTGATCTTTGCATCCGCCGCAGTCTCGACCGGCCAATTCTTCATCAGCGACGGGGGCAACGGCAACCTCTACGCGTTTGGATCCAGTAGTCCATTCCCGCCGCCGGTCGTCAGCGCAGTGACGCCGAATCATGGAGCCGTCGGGAGCAGCGCTCCGATCACGTTAAGCGGCAACGCCTTCGAGGGGAGCGGCTTCACCGCATCCGACGTGATGTTCAATCAAACCGACATCCCCTCGAGCAACGCGTATCCCTGCCTGGGTTCGAGCGCCGGGTGCTTCAAGGTCACCAGCCCCACGCAGATCAGTGTGTACACGCCCACGACCGTTGCTGCAGGAACTGTCGATATCAGCGTGGTGACGCCGGGCGGGATCTCTGCCGCCAACACCGGGGACAGGTACACGTTCGTGTCGCCGGGTGCGTACACGGCCATCAGCCCGGTGCGCATCTGCGACACGCGCCCTCCAGCAGCTGGGATAGCAGCGAACCAGTGTGACACCAGCGGAAACGGAACCCTCGGGTCCGGCCATGAAACCATCACGGCGCAGATCACCGGCACGCACGTTCCCTCCGGAGCGCTGGCGGTGGTGGCCAACATCACGGCGATCAACCGTGGCGGAAGCCCCACCTACGTGAGCGCATTCCCGGCGGGCGGATCGGTGCCGCTTGCGTCGAACATCAACGTCGCAGGTGGCAAAGCCGAAGCCAACCTGGCGTTCGTACAGCTGAGCAGCGCCGGAGCGATCAGCCTGTTCAACGCGGTGGGGAGTGCCGACGTGATCGTCGACGTCGAGGGATATTTCGCCGCGCCGGCGGGGGGCTCGGCGGGTGCGTTCCACAGCATTCCGCCGCTGCGGATCTGTGACTCCCGCGGACACGCCGGCAACCCGTGGGTCTGCGCAACCGCCACCGGATCGACCAGCGCCCCGCTCAGCGGCGGCGCCTGGCGTCACGTCGTGCTCACAGGCCTTCCGGGCGGCGTTCCGCCGACCACGCCGGACATCCCGACCAACGGAACCGCGGCGGCGGCGGTCTTCAACCTCACCGCGACCGCGGGAACAGCGCCCACCTACCTTTCCGTGGCGGTGCCGAACGGGAGCGATGCCTGCCCGAGCACGGCACCCAGCTTCTCGAACTTGAACCCGACCCCGGGGATCAGCCTGCCCAACCGGGTGATCTCGAGCCTGGGGCCGAGCCAGGACATCTGCCTCTACTCAGCGGCCGGGAGCATCAACTTCATCATCGATGTCAACGGCTGGTTCGGGACCTCCGGCGCACCGGCTGGGGCGCATTTCTACTCGGTCCAGCCCACGCGGATCTGCGACACGCGCACAGGCTTCGGCACCCAATGCGACGGCGACACCCTGACTGCGGGCGCCATCCAGCCGGTCGCCGTCGCGGGAGTCGGTGCGGTACCGGCCGAGGGAGGTTCGGCCCAGCCGGTCGCCGTGGTCGCGAACCTCACCGGTATTGCAGGGTCGGCAGCCACATACTTCACGCTATATCCGAGTGACGCCGCGAGGCCGACTGCGTCCGACCTCAACCCGAGCGCGGGTGAGGTGATCGCCAACCTCGCCGTCGTCGGCATTGCGACGAGCGGGGCCGGCAACGGCGGTGTCTCGCTCTACAACGCGGCGGGCACCATCGATGCGGCGCTCGACGTCGCCGGCTGGTTCCAGTAACCCACTGACCCGGTAGACAGACTACGACGGCCTCCGCGGGGGCGCCTTGTCTAGTAAAGACGTTGCATGATGTGATAGTCTTGATATCAGATTAGTCGCTTCAACCGACGCCGGGTCAGTGACCTGGGACCGTTCCGTGGGGTAACTCATGAAACAGAACGTATTTGTTCCTCAGCGTCCGTCGGTCGGATCGTTGGCGCCCGCAGGAGCATCCGTTGTGTTTGCCGCGCGCAACAGCCCCGCTGTGGAGGCGATGGCGCGGGCTGGGCTCGCTGCTCGTGGCCTCACCTATCTGATCATCGCTTCGATCGCGGCCCAGATTGCGCTGGCGGGAAGCGGTCAGCCCGCCGACCAGAACGGTGCGTTCCAGGACGTCGCATCGCGGCCCTTCGGCCGGTTGCTGCTGATCGCGATGGCTGTCGGTTTCGCTGCCTATGCGCTCTGGCGTTGGTCCGTCGCCGCCGTTGGCGGTTCGGGTGTGGCAACCGAATCGAGGGCGCAGGAATGGGCACAGCGCCTCGGCGCGCTCGCGAGCGGGTTCGTCTACGCGGGTCTCTGCGTCAGCACGATTCTTGTGGTCATTGGCCGACCGACGTCGTCGAGCACGCAACAGCAGCAGAGCGCAACCGCTCGGCTGCTCACCCTCCCGTTGGGGCGGCCTTTGATGTTCATCATTGGCACCGGCATCGTCATCGGCGGAGGCATCGTCGCGTGGAGAGCAGTCACCCGACAGTTCGAGAAGCGCTTGGCCACCGAGAAGATGGGACCACGAACACGGTCGTGGGCGACGGGTCTGGGTATCGTCGGCAACGGCGCCCTGGGAATCGTGGTAGCGCTCATCGGGATTTTCCTGATCCAGGCTGCCGCAGCCGACAATGCTCGCGCTTCCAAAGGCCTCGACCAGACATTGCGCACCGTCGCCCACGCACCATTCGGTCCGGAGTTGCTGCTCGTCATCACCGCCGGTCTGGTGGCGTACGGTCTGTACGCGTTCGTGGAGATGCGCTACCGACGGGTCTGACGCATCCCACCGGCAACAACTGCGATCCAGAACGCCTTGTTCGATCCCGCAGCGAAGAACTGCCGTGAGGGATCCGCGCCACTTCGGTGAGTGGACCCGCAAGTCTGTGCATGCACGACGGTCATGTTGTGACAGCTCGTACACACCGCCGCCCGATCGAGCCCCGTATCTTGAACGTCCGACCCGACGTTCCATGGTGCAGCGACTGAGCGCCATGTGCGTGCCAAACGACGCGGAGGTTGTCTGTGGCCCGAACCGCGAGATTGAGGATCCTTGCGGCCCTCATCGTCACGTTGCTCACAGCGTGCGCGTCCGCGAACGTGCACCCGAGTCAGACGGCGGGCAGCCAGACGGCCAGCAGTCCGACCGCGAGCAGTCCGACCGCGGACAGTCCAACTGCGATCAACCCGACCGTCGCTGCCTCGCCGGTCTCCTCCCCGTCCAGCACACTCACACGAAATGCTTCCACCGGCTTGACGAAGACCGTCTACCTGACCTTTGACGACGGCCCCAATCCGACGTGGACTCCGGAAATCCTCTCGCTGTTGGAAAAGAGCGGAGCCCACGCTAGCTTCTTTGTGATCGGCAGGAGCGCCGCGAAGTGGCCTCTCCTGGTGGAGCGAGAGGCAACGGATGGCGACACGGTCGGAGACCACACCTGGACTCACCCGGATCTCACGAAGCTCTCGGCCGCGGCCGTCTCCGCGCAGTTGGCGACAGACAAGAGCTTGATCACCCAGCTGACGGGAACGGTGCCAGCGCTCTGGCGGCCCCCATATGAGGCATTCGACCCGTCGGTGGTTGCCATCGCGTCGGGGTTGAGGATGAAGATGGAGCTCTGGAGCGACACGACCGGAGACTGGCAGCTACCCGGCACCGAGGTCATCGTGTTGCGGGTGATGGCGGGGCTGCACAACGGGACGGTCGTGCTGTTTCACGACGGCGGCGGCAACCGGAGTGAGACTGTGGCTGCGGTCGCCACATTGATACCCCAGTTGCAGGCGGCGGGGTATCGGCTGGCTGCCCTGCCCGCCCAGGGCATCGGCTGGTAGATCGCACCGCCGCCGGCGTCCGGGGTGACCGGCGCACGGGGTGGCCCGTCCGTTCGTCAGGATCTAAGGGGCTCCGGCGCCATCATCGATCGCTCAGCAGCGAGCGCCGTTGCCAGATCCATCCGGGAGTTGATGCCCAACTTGCCATAAACGCTTCGCAGGTGGTACTCGATGGTCTTCGGGCTGAGGAAGAGCGCGGCTGCGGCCTCACGGGTGGTCTTCCCGGAAGCAAGCAGTTGCGCGATGTGGAGCTCCTGTCGTGTCAGCGTGTCCAGCGCGGAAGGGCCGCGCCGGCGCGCGGTCTCTCCAGTGGCGAGCAGCTCCACGCGAGCCATCTCCACCCATGGCGCGGCGCCGAGTCGGTCGAAGATCTCCAACGCCGCGCGCAGCTCCTGTCGAGCGTCCGCACGCCGGCAACTCCGCCGCAATCGCGCCCCGAACGAGAATCGCGTCACCCCCAGTTCGAACAGGTCAGGGGTCCTGGTATGCAGCCCTACCGCGTCCGTGAAATGCGATTCGAACTCGTCGTCCGGGGCTGTGAGCCCCCGGCATCGCGCCGCACGAGCAAGCGGCCAGGGCTGCCCCTTGCGGCGCGCCTCGACCTCGAGCCGATCACCCAGCTCGACGGCCTCGGCCGTGCGCCCCAGACGGAGGTATGCGTCCACGAGCTCGGCGGCAGGTGACAGATCGACATCCTCGATGCCGAGGTCGGCCAACCGTCGCGTGCACTCCTCGAGGTACTCGACCGCGGCGGCCGGCCGGGCGAGGCCGAGCTCGAGCTCACCGAGAGCACGGATCGCCCAGGTGTCAAACAGGTGAACACCCAGGTCGGCACACATCGCCCGCGCCTCCGCCGCGTGGGCACGGCAATCCGCTTCCCGCCCCTGACGCGCCTCCAACCACGCCAGCCCGGCGAGCGCCGAAGCGAGTTCGGCGTGCTGACCTGTCTCGCGGCCGAGCCGCGCTGCCTCGTCGTATTCGATCGTCGCGGCGCTCCAGTCGTCCGCGGCTGCATGGTCGCGTGCCACCCGGTTGAGCAGCCATGGCAGGATCCCGAGTGCTGCCCGCGACCGTGCGGTGTCGATCGCCTCGCTGACGAAGTCCGCGCATGGGACCGGACTCACGCAGCCAGAGAGGACCGACAGCCAACCACGGTAGGAGTTGGATCTCCCCGCGCAGTGCGTCATCGGTCTCAGCAAGCGCGTTCGCCGCGCGAATCGAGTCGATGCCCGCTCGTGAATCCGCTGTGAACACGAGTGCGATGCCCGTTGCCATGGATGCCAGAAAACGAGCCCGCGGGGAAATGTCAGGCGTGACCAGAGCCGGGAGCCGGCGCGCAGTACGTGTCATCTCAGCAACGTCGCCGGCATAGAAGCAGGCATCAACGGCGTCTGCCAGCAAGCTGATGGCGATGTCAGGCGTCGCTGTGGAGACGCGCTCCGCCGCTGCGACGAGAATGGCGTACCCCTCCATCACGGGCCCTCGTCGTATCGCGATCTGCCCGCGCAAGCTGTCGATTTGCACGAGGAGCCTGTCGTCGGCCGCCAACGCGCGGGCCTCCTCGAGAAGTTCGACAGTTCGTGACGCAAATCCGGCGAGCCACGCATCCTCCGCCGCCGCGGCCAGCAGCCGTCCTCGGCGGTCATCGTTCGCAGCGAGCCGCGCGGACCGCTCGAAGGCGGCGCTCGAGACCGCGTATGCGCTTCGTGCGCGGGCCCGCGTCGCCGCCTGCTCGAGCGCGGAGGACGCCGTCTCATCGATTCCAATCGCAGCTGCTGCGAGGTGCCACGCGCGGCGATCGGCATCGCGGTCGGGAAGCGCGCCGGCAAGCGCACGGTGCGCGTCGCGCCGGTGCTCCGGCAAGGCGGTCGAGTAGATCGCGGCTCGTACGAGCGGATGGCGGAACTCCACCAGGCCCGCGCCGAGCCGGATCAGCCCAGCTTCCTCGGCTGCTCCCATCTCGCTCAGGTCAAGGTCCAGCGAATGCGCGGCTCGCTCGAGTGTGGGCACGTGGCCGGCATCGTCAGCGGCGAGGAGGACGAGCAGGCGTCGGGTGGAGAGGTCGAGCGCGTCCGCTCGACGCACGAAGGCGCGTGAGACCTTCGCCGGGACAGGGATCGGCGCATCGATGGCCGACATCCCCAGCCGCGAGGTGTCCCGGGCGAGCTCGGTGAGCGCCAGCGGGTTGCCGGCGGTAGCTCGATAGAGACGAGCCGCAACCGCCGGCGACACCTCGCCGAGGAGTTGCGCCGCCGCGTCCGGCTCGAGCCCCCCGACATCCAGGGTGGGCAGGTCCCCGTCGTCGAGCAGCGACGCCTCGTGTTCGCGCACCGCCAGCACGGCGGCGAGTGGCTCTGCAAGCAGCCGTCGGAGCGCGAATCCCAGGGCTTCCGCCGTCGAGCCGTCGAGGAGATGAGCATCGTCGAGGAGCACGAGTACCGGGGCCTCCTCAGCGAAGGCGGCGAGCAGACTGAGGGTCGCCGCGCCCACGGCGAAGCGCTCGCCGGACGTGCCAGGCCGTAGCGCCAGCGCACTTTCGAGTGCGGCAGCGCGCGGCTTGGGGATTCGCTCCAGCATGTGGAGCGCTGGGCGCAGCAACTCGAACAGTCCCGAAAACGGAAGGTGCATCTCCGACTCGACCCCGCGGGCGCGAAGGATTCTCATGCCCGCGGCGGTGTCCGCCGCGTAGTCGAGGAGTGCCGTCTTGCCGATGCCGGCCTCACCGACCAGCGCGAGAACCGCACTCCGCCCTGCGCGTGCGCTCGCCAGCGCGTCATCGAGGGCGCGTCGCTCTCGTTCCCGCCCGAGAAGCATGCCCGGATTGTATGGAGATCCGGATACAGGCACCGACCCGTCGCCGCTTTTCCAGGTGCCCCCCCTGACGCGATGCTCCGCCGCCTGTCGCTAGGTTGCCGGACAGCATTCCATCACGGAGGACACGGCATGACACAGACGATCGAAACAACGGCCCTGGACCCGGCGAAGCTCGAGAAGTTCATCTTTCGGTGTGTCGACGAGGTGGGCGCAACCCTGAACACCGCGCTGGTCGTCATGGGCGACCGGCTCGGCTTGTATCGCGGGATGGCAGGGGCCGGGCCGATCACCCCGGCCGAGCTTGCGGAGCGCACCGGCACGGCCGAGCGCTACGTACGCGAGTGGCTGAACGCGCAGGCGGCGGGCGGCTTCGTCGACTACGACCCCGAGAGCGGCCGCTACACGCTCCCGCCCGAGCAGGCGGTGGCGCTCACCGATGCCGACAGCCCCGCCTACCTTCCCGGATTCTTCCAGATCGCGCTGGGTTCCGTGCACGATTCGGGGCGGATCGCCGAGGCTGCGCGCACCGGTGCCGGCGTGGGATGGCATGAGCACGGAAACGACGTCCTCGATGGCTGCGAGCGATTCTTCAGGCCGGGCTACAACGCCAACCTGTTGTCGAGCTGGCTGCCCGCGCTCGACGGCGCCGTCGAAAAGCTCCAGCGCGGCGCACGCGTGGCCGACGTTGGATGCGGCCATGGCGCGTCGACGGTGCTGATGGCGACGGCGTTCCCCAACTCGTCGTTCCTGGGCTCGGACTATCACGACGGTTCGATCGATGTCGCCCGTGAGCGGGCCGGGTCTGCGGGCGTGTCCGATCGGGCCCGATTCGAGGTGGCGACCGCGACGTCGTTCAGTGGGCGCGGCTACGATCTCGTCACCATGTTCGACTGTCTTCACGACATGGGCGACCCGGTCGGTGCGGCACGCCACGTTCGCGAGGCGATCGCGCCCGACGGCACGTGGATGATCGTCGAGCCGGCGGCGGGTGACCGCGTCGAGGAGAACCTGAATCCGGTCGGTCGCGCCTATTACGCCTTCTCGACCCTCCTCTGCACCCCCGCGTCGCTCTCGCAGGAGGTCGGTCTGGCGCTCGGCGCCCAGGCCGGCGAGGCGCGAATCCGCGATGTGGTCACAGCGGGTGGCTTCACCCGGTTCCGCCGGGTGGCTGAGACGCCGTTTAACATCGTGTACGAAGCGAGGCCCTGATCACCGCCGATCTGATGACTGCGGTAGCGCGCCCGGAACAGAGCCGGGCGCGCTACCCCGACTCCCGATGGGTCAGCAGGTAACGTGCAGGATGGCGTTGGTGTCGTCCGCATCCTCGGCGAGCAGCTCGATCGCCCGCTTGGTCGGCACCATCACCAGCTCGACGTCGCGGCGACGGGCTTCGGCTTGCACCGTCTCCATCACGGGCAGGGCGGCCGCGGCGCCGGTGCCGATCACCAGCCGGGTGCAGCTCCAGGGAATCTCTTCCTCAGCTGACAGCGGCGTGTGTCCGAACGCGTCCTGGTGACGCTTCGAAGGACCCTTGCGACGCTTGCGCACCCGGCCCCCTTCGATGACCACGTCGTGGTCATACGTTCGGCCGTCGATCTCGATCGAGCCAAAGGAGAAGTGTTCGATTCGCATGGTCGCGCCTCGACCTCAGGATACCGGTTGGGACTAACGACGACCAGCGGGAAGCGCTGCCGCGAACGCCATCGGCGCGATCGGCGCAGCGACGTTGTGCTCGAGCAGCCTGCGCATCGCCAGCGGCGAGAGGGGTTGCCCGAAGAGATATCCCTGAGCCAGCTGGCAGCCGAGATCGTCGAGCTCGCGGAGACACTCCTCGGTCTCGACGCCCTCGGCGATCACGCTGAGGCCGAGGCCGACGCCGAAGTTGAACACCGAATGCGCAAAGCCGATCGACGTGGTCGGCCCGCAGAGTGATGCCGTGAACGACCTGTCGATCTTCAGCACGTCGACCGGGAAATCGCGAAGCCGGCTCAGCGATGAATGGCCGGTCCCGAAGTCGTCGAGTGCGATGCGTACGCCCAATTCGCGGAGCGCACTGAGGCAGCCGATGATCGGCTCGGTGTCATAGATGATGTCCGCCTCGGTCACCTCGAGGATCAAGCGGCGCGCGTCGAGCCCGGTGTCCCGAAGGACGGCGCGGACGCTCTCGACGTAGTCCGGTTCGCGCAGCTGGCGCACGGCCACATTGACGCTCACCGCGACCTGATCAGCGCCCTCGATCTCAGGCCAGCCCTGCGCCTCCTCGCACGCGCTGCGCAACACCCAGGCTCCGAGCTGTGTGATCAGTCCTGTCTCCTCCACCAGGCTGATGAAGTCGTCCGGAAGCACCATCCCGCGAACGGGATGCCGCCAGCGGAGCAGCGCTTCCGCCGCGACGATGGAGCACGTCGAGACGCGCACGATCGGTTGATACACGAGCTCGAATTCGATGGACTCGACGGCGTGGTACAGATCCGCCTTGAGGCGGTGCCGGTGCTGCACGGCCGCATACATCGCAGGCACGAACAGCTCCCAGCGCGACTTGCCTGAGCTCTTCGCGGTGTAGAGCGCGAGGTCGGCGTTCTGCAGCAGCTCCTGGCCGTCGCATCCCGTGTCGAAGGCCGTGGCGATCCCGATGCTCGCGTGCGTCAACACCTCCTCGGCGGCGATGGTGAAGGGCTCTCGCAGCGCCTCGATCACCCGCTCCGAGATGCGGACGGCCGTCGCGGGTTCGTCGATGCCGATCAGCAGGACGGCGAACTCGTCACCTCCTAGCCGTGCCGCGATATCGCCGGGCCGCAGGCATTGCCCGATACGGTCGGCGATGGCTCGGAGGAGTTCGTCGCCGGCGGCGTGGCCGAGGCTGTCGTTGACCGTCTTGAAGTCATCGATATCGATGAAGAGCACGCCGACGTGCTGCCCGGTCTGCGTCAGTGCCTGCTCGACGCGCGAGCTGAAGAGGAGCCGGTTCGCCATCCCGGTGAGCGGATCGTGCGACGCCTCATGCTGCAGTTGTTCCTGGAGCACGGTGAGCTGCGACAGCGAGTGCTGCAGCCTCCCGCGCTCGAGAATGACGCCCGTCTGGTTGGCGAGCATCTCGAGCAGGCGCAGATCCTCGTCGTCGAATCCCCCGACCTCACCGAGGCGATTGGCGATGAGCATGGTTCCCACCATGTTGTTCTCGCCCCGTAGCACCACGGCCATGGCGTCGCGCAGTCCGCGCTGTTCCAGGAAGCCCCCGGGATCGCCATCGGTCTTGCCGTGGGCGCTCAGCAGCAGCGGTGAGTCGATGAGCAGCCTGCTCATGAACTGCAGCTCCGCATCGTCGAGGGTCACCGGCGTCATGAACTGCGTCGTCCGCTCCTTGTCGAAGGCCGTCCGCACCACCGCGTCGCGCTCGCGCGTCGGTAGGAACGTGATCTCCGCGCGCTCCGCACGGAAGACCTCACACGATTTGCGCAGCAGCGCCGCGACAGCGTCGTCAACGGCCGGGGTGCGTTGCAGATCCTTGCTCGATTCGTAGAGGAAGTCGACCTGATCGCGCTTCTCGCGCTCGGCCACGTAGAAGCGATAGGCGATGAAGACGCCGACCGTGGGGATCGCCAGCAGCCAGATCTCGGCGGGGTTCTCCCAGACGATGCGCACCCCGATCAGGGCGAGACACGTGTTGACGACGGTCGCCGCCTGCGCGAAACCGAACGTCGACACGATGCCGGCGAGATCCATGCGTCCTTCAGAGAAGGAGATGGCGACGAGGATCACCAGCGACTGCAGCACACCTCCGGCAAGGATCGCCAGCAGCACGCCGGCGAAGCTGATCGCGCTCAGCGGGTTCTGGTGATCGACGAACTGCATGAAGAGCACCGCGACCACGCTGTTGGCCACGGTGAAATTTGCCAGGTTGAAGGCCAGCTTCAACGGGGACTGGCGGCGATGGATCAGCAGGGCGAACGCGCTCCCGGCGACCATCGAAAGCATGACGACCAGCGGCGGCGCAAAGAAGAAGCCGACGACCAGCGGCAGCTCGCTGAGCGAGAAGGAATGAGCGTCGCGGCGGAACTGGATGTGGACCACAACCGCCTCTGCGGCGCAGAAGAGCGGGATCAGCATCCACCAGGACACCTGGCGTGGCGCCGGAAGCGCGTTGAGCCGGGCAACCACCTCAGCCAGAAGCAACACGGCGGTCGCCACCAGCACCAGGGTGAGAAGGTGCACTCGGTGTCCCCTCCGACCCGATGTGGCGCGTCCGGGATCACGTGCAGATGCGGGGTCCTCGACCTTGCCGGTCATGGTCGAATCGTCGGCGCCGGCAGGGTGCATCGAACTCGTCGTGCCAGCCCTGTTGCCAAGCGGTAGCAGGGCTATCGGCGGCGCGGCAATGGACATGGCACGGCGATGCCGCCCCGGGGTATGGCGAAGGTCGCGGACCTAACTCCAGTCGTATTCGGACCAGCTCGAACCGGACCATGAGGCCCCCGACCAGGAGGCGCCCGACCACGAGGATCCAGACCATGAGGCCCCGGACCAGGAGGCGCCCGACCACGAGGCTCCGGACCATGAAGCTCCGGACCATGAAGCTCCGGACCAGGAGGCCCCCGACCAGGAGGCGCCGGACCAGGAGGAGCCGGACCACGACGCGCCGTTGAACGTCCCGCCGTTCCAGGCCGAGGCAGTGGCTTCGGACGCAGCCAATGCCGATGTGTTCACTGCGTTGCCGAAGATGTCCTGTTCGCCGGTGAGAGCGCTGCCGTCGGTGCCGACGACATGTGCCGACCCACGCGACGCGTCGAGACTGCCGGTGCCGTTCGCGGTGGGCCACGTCTGCGTGACCGTCGGCGTTGCAGCGTTGAGCACGGCCGCGAGGTCCAGCTCCCCGCTGCCCTTGAGCGACGTCCGGCCGGACATGTAATGCGTGTGGGTGTCGAGCAATGCCTTGACCTGGTCAGGCGTAAGGTTCGGGCGCTGGCTGAGGAGCAGGGCTGCCGCGCCGGAGACAATGGCGGCCGCCTGCGACGAGCCGCTGCCGAGGAAGAAGCGGTTGGCCACACCTGCGGTGGAACCGAACTGGTCGTCGACGAACGACCCGGGATCGCGCAACGAGACGACGTGCGTGCCCGGTGCGGAGAGGTCGGGGTTGCGGGTGCCGTCACCCTCGCTGGTGAATCCCGCGGGCGAGTGGTAGCGCACCATGGTCGTGTTGTTGGTGTTCGCCGCACCGACGGCGATGACATACGGATCGATCGCCGGGTCGTCCAGGCCGTTCGACCAGTTGCCCTCGTTGCCGGCGGCCACCACAACCACGATCCCGTGCAGCCACGCCTGCTCGGCGGCGTACGCCAGCGGATCGAGGACGTAGCTCTGCGAGCTGTCGGTGCCGTAGGAGAGGTTGATGACGCCGATATTCATGCCGTTGTCGTTCTGGTGTTGCACCACCCAGTCGATGGCGGCGAGCACCTGCGAGACATCGGTCTGCCCCAACGCGTCAGCGACCTTCACGTTGACGATCTGCGCATCTGGAGCCATGCCGAGGAAGTGCGTGGTGTCGCTCGAGCTGACCGACGTCACCGCGCTATCGCGCCCGGCGATGATCCCGGCCATGTGCGTGCCGTGACCGAACGTGTCGAGATTGCGCAGCGACGGAACCTGTGATTCGAAGGAGAGGTCGGGACCGTTGACCACCTTGCCCGGAGTGGTCAGGCCGTCGACCGGGGTCACGCCGGAGTCGATCACCGCAACGCCCACCCCCTGCCCGGTGTAGCCCGCGTTCCAGTACGCGTGGGCTCCGTCCATCTGCTCGATGTTGTACATGGAGTTGACGTCGGACGCCGGATTGTAGGGGACGCTGGGCAGGCCGTATGACGAGCCGAGGAGTTGGACTGGGGCATTGAGGGTGACCTGAGCCACGGCGGACGATGTCTCGAGCTGCGCGACGGCGCCTGCGGGGACCTCGGCGACCACTGCGTTGATCAGACCGATGTGCTGCTGAACATGGCCGCCGAGGGACGCGATCTGCTGATCGGCTGCGGCGCCCTGGCGCAGGTTGGGCCCGCACGATCACGGAGACGAGGTGCGCGTTCGCGCGAGCAGTGGAGGTCGGAGCGCTCGCGTGCGCGCTCGTGGTGAACGCGCCGGCGCTGAGCAGGAGGGCGGTCGCGGTCGCGATCGCTCCGGCCGTGCGGCGCTTGCGATCGTCCCAGCTGATTCCCTGTACCGGATCCATCCCTGGCTATCCCCCCAACTCGTCCCTGCTTGCGGCGCTGTCGATCCCGCCACCGACTTCGCCTTGGGTGCAGCCTACGTGGGTCCTTTTTGGCCGCAGCGGTCCTCCATCGTTCTGCGACGCGGTGATCCGATTTCGGCCGCGCAAATCGGATGTTCGCCGTGGACTGGCAGACGGCCCTCGGTCAGATCACCGAGGTCTGCGACGGGACTGCTATGCCGACGGCCGACGAGCAGGCCGCGACGTTGCAAGCGTTCACCACTGCGATTGCCGCCCACGAGGAGGATGCCGCGAGAGTCGCGCCCGGAGGTCAGGCCACCTCGGTGTCGGACTGCGTATCCGGTTCGAACCGAGCACCTGGGATGTCCAGATCTCGAGCCGGCATCGGCTTGCCGATGAAATAGCCCTGGGCCAGATCGCATCCAACCGCGGCCAGGAGGTTGAGCGCCTCGACATCCTCGATTCCCTCCGCAACCACGCGCATGTTCAACTTGTGCCCCAGAGCGATGGTCGCGCGAACCAGGGCCAGGTTGCGTTCCGTATCCCCTGTCGCCAGTCGCGTCAGGAAACTGCGGTCGAGCTTCAACTCGCTGACAGCGAGGCTGCCGAGGTAGGCGAGCGATGTGACCCCGGCGCCGAAGTCGTCGATCGAGACGCCCAGCCCAAGGCTCCGCAACTGCTCGATGACCATCTTGCACAGGTCGAAGTCCCTGATGATTGTGGTCTCGGTGATCTCGAGGATGAGCGACGAGGGAGCAACGTCATGGCGCGCGAGCGCTGCCATGACCGACGCGCTGAACCCGGAATCGAGCAGATTGGTAGCCGACACATTGACGGAGACAGTGAACATTTGACCTGCGGCGCGCCACGCGGCGCACTGTCTCACTGCTCGCTCGAGGACGAGCGCAGTCAGGGATTGCATGAGCCCGGCCTCCTCGGCCAGCGGGATGAAGTCGAGCGGCTGGATCAGTCCGAGACGCGGATGAGGCCAGCGCACCAGGGCCTCCATGGCCGAGAGCTTGCCGGTGACGAGATCAACCTGGGGTTGATAGTCCACGTCGAGATCGCCGCGCACGATGGCCTCGCGCAACTCATCGACGAGGCGAAGCCGATTGTGGTCGTCGTCAACGTCGCGCCGGTAGAGCTCGTAGGGCGCCGGGCCCGTCTTGGCGCGATACATGGCGAGATCGGCGCAGCGCAGCAGCGCAACGCTGTCGGACGCGTCCACGGGCGCGCTTGCGATGCCGATGCTCGCGCCGACACGGACACTGAGCGTGTCGAGCACAAACGGCTGCTCGAGTTCGGCGATGAGACGCTGGGCGACCGACACGGCATAGTCGGAGCCGGCATCCATGATGAGCACCGCCAGCTCATCGCCACCAACCCGGACAAGCACATCGGTTTCGCGCAGACGACTTGTCAAGCGCGGACCCAACTGTCTGAGCACCTCGTCGCCGGCGGCGTGGCCGAAGGAGTCGTTGATCTCCTTGAAGTGATCCAGGTCAACGTAGAGGAGTGAGAGCCTGCGGTCGACCGTTTCGGGGTCGGCATAATCCGCGAAAAACGCGTCGAGCAGGTTGAAGAGCTGGCGGCGATTCCCCAGACCGGTCAGCTCGTCGGTGATCGCCTGACGGTGGCGCTTCTCGGTAAGGAATCGCAGGCCACGCACCGAGAGCGCGAGGCGAACACCGACGGTCATCAGGGTCGCCGTGGCAAGGGCGATGGCAACCGGCGTGACCTGATGCAGGGTGTCGACTAGCAGGATCGAGAGGCCGGCGCACGCGCCGAGGCCGGGGAGCAGGAACCCCGCCGACACGGCGGGCGCCAATGGGGTGGTCCGGAGAGGACGCACCCAGACGGCAATGGAGATGAGCAGGATCGCGCACGGCCACGCGATGCCGTTGAGGATGGTCCCAAGGTGAGACGTCGAGCCCGAGCTGGCGAAGAGGTTGAAGGTATCGCCGATTGCCGTAATCGCAATCGCACCTGCGAGGAGCAGCCATTGCGGACTCTTCCGCCCGGCCATGATGGCCGTTCCCCCGACGGCGAGGATCAGCAGCAGGGTGTCCCCGATCGGATATGCGAGGTCGGTCGCCACCGTGGTGGCGTTACCGCCGACGGAATGCAGGACCGTGTTGAAGGCGAAGCACGCGCACAATGCGGCGGCGCCCAGTCCTGCCACGGCGCCATCGAGCCAGGCTGCCGCTCCCATCCGGTTCAGGTGCTTGCGCGTCAGCAGTACGAGCGCCACGTAGACGATCGGATAGAAGCCAAGCCAGAACAGGTCGGCAAGTGACGGAACCGCAGGCGTCCCTCCACCCGCCAACTCAGCAGCGAGGACCGTGTCTCCGATGCTCCAGGAAAGGATCCCCAGGCCCAACATGAGCGGGACTGTTCGGCGCCGGGAGCGGAGCGCCCCCCAAAGACACAGTCCACTGGTGGCGAGTTCGAACGCGGCAACGCCCCAGCTATCGAGGAGTGCCGTGGATTCACCGGGTCCGCGCAGGATCAGTGAGATGAAGTACGAAAAGAGGAGGATGCCCAAGGCCGCGTAGACCCCGCGCACCCAGCTTGGCGCGCGCTCGGCGTTGGCGGCGGCGGTTGCGGCTCGAAGTCGAGGATGCGCGGCAGACACCACAGCAGGTTAGGCGCGCGCGTCGCCATCTCGTGCCAACACTCGGTGGTCCATCGGTAACAGAACTGTACGAAGTGATGGCCACACATCAGATGAAGAGCGCGGACGCGCCGTTGGCACGTAGCAGGCGCATCGGGCTCGACCCGCGATGATCTCTGACTGTTCCTACCTGCTCCCGCGCGCGCGACGCTTGCCCTCATGCATTGCCTGCACGCGAGCGACGGGGATGGATCTCCCCTCTTCCAGCAGCTCTGTACTCAGCCGTTGTGGTGGTGGCATCCGGGCTGCCCATCGGTCGCCATCGCCGAGGCGACGAACCGCCGTCAGCACAGTGAAGTCAGCCGGCGAAACGTCATCCAGCTGATCCCAGTCCACCGGAAACGAAACGGGAGCGCCGGGTCGCACGCGCGGGCTGTACGCGGCGACGACCGTTGCCCCGCCGACGCGAGTCGAGTCGACGAACACCTTGCCGGCGCGATCATCCTTCATGAAGGCGGTGGTGACCGTGCCGGGATCGAGCCGCTCGGCGCGTGCGGCGATCGCCCGCGTGGCCGCTGCGGCCGCCTCCATGGACACGCTGCTGTCGATGGGCACGAAGATGTGCAGGCCCTTCGCGCCACTCGTTTTGATGGCAGCGCCAACGCCTTCCTCGGTGAGTACCTGCCGGACAGCCCGCGCGGCTCGCACGGCGTCGGGAAAGGCGTCTCCACTTGGGGGATCGATGTCGAGCACCAGGTGGGTCATGTGCTCGGGGTTGTCGACGCGGACCAACGACGGATGATATTCGACGGCGCGCTGGTTCCCGAACCACAGCAGTGTCCGGCGATCGTTGCAGAGCGCGTACGTCACCTCGCGCTTCGACGACTCCGCCCACATCGTCACCCGCTGGACCCACGGAGGCGTGTACGAGGGCAAATTCTTCTGCATGAAGGCTTCCTGACCGCGGTGCACGCGGATCACCGAGAGCGTTCGATCCGCAAGCTCCGCAAGGATCCGGTCCGCCACGCTCTCCAGGTAGGTGATGAGGTCTCGCTTGGTTGCCCCCGCCCCTTCAAACAGCGGTTCGTCGAGGTTGGTCAGGGGCACGCCAAGCGAGGCGGCGTCTTCAGGGCCCAACGGCGAGGGTGCCACCGCACGATGCTATCGCGAGTGTAGGTCCGCTACCCTGCCGGCGATGGACGGCCACACACTTGGCTTCCTGCCCGTATCCGCGCGGATCGCAGGCAGTGCCGTCGCGCTGCGCCTCGCTGACGCTGCGAAGTGGGCTGCCCTGAGGTCGTATCCGCTGTTCCAGCTCAGCGCGACCGCCCCAATTCCTCGTTGGGCGGAACCGCTGGGAGCGCGCGGCGGCCTGCGCGCGGCGCTCCACGCCTACCGGCGGGTGCCCGCGTATCGCGACTTCTGCGACGCCGAAGGCTGGGTCGACGACCGCTCGCTCAGCGGAACGGAGCGCCTCATGCGATTCCCGATCACCGACAAGAAGCGGTACATCGAGAGGTATCCCACCGCGGCGCGCTGCCTCGACGGCAAGCTCCCCCTGGTCGGAGTCGAGATGGACGAGTCCTCAGGTTCGTCGGGCAGGCCCTTCAACTGGGTGCGCGGTCGCATGGAGCTGGACGAGGTGCACCGGCAGCTGAGTCAGTTCGCGAAGTACCAGTTCCGTGAGCCTGTCGTGACCATCAACGCGTTCTCGATGGGGGCCTGGTCCACGGGGGTCAACACCGCGAAGGCGCTGCAGCGCAACGGGCTCGTGAAGTCGCCGGGCCCCGACCTCGACCGCATCACCGAGACGCTGCGCCTGCTCGGCCCCGATTACCCCTACGTGATCACCGGCTATCCGCCATTTCTCCGCGAGGTCATCGAGCACGGCGCGGCGCAGGGCCTCGACTGGCGTGCCTTCCGGCTGTACGGCATCGTCGGTGGCGAGGGCATGAGCGAGTCGCTGCGCGACCGCCTCCTGACCACGTTTGTCGCGGTGTGGTCGGCGTACGGTGCGAGCGATCTCGACATCGGCGTGGCCGCTGAGACGCCGATGACGGTGTGGCTGCGCCGCCAAGCCGCCGCGAACCCGGAGTTGCGGCGTCAGCTCTTCGGTGACGATCCGCGCCTCCCCATGGTGTTTCAGTACAACCCGCTCGACTACATGGTCGAGCGCGTGGACGGCGAGCTGGTCATCACCGTTTCCCGCCTGTGCATGCTCTCGCCTCGGGTCCGCTACAACATCCACGACTCCGGAGGCGGCCACAGCTATACCGATGTGGTCAACGTGTGCCGCGACTTCGGACTCGATCCATCGTCGGTCGAGAGCCCCTACGACCGCCCCGCGTTTCGCCTACCGGTGCTCTTCGTGCACGGGCGCAGCGACGCCACCATCAGCTACATGGGTGCCAACATCTATCCGGAGGACGTCGAACAGGCGCTCTTCGCGGATGCGGCGAGGAGTGATCAGCTGGGCGCCTTCTGCCTGGAGCTGCGCGACATCGGGCAGGGCGCGTCGCGGCCGTGCGTCCACGTCGAACTGAAGGACGCCACCATCGATGCGGACGCGCTGCGCGCCGTCTTACGCGAGTCCGTGGTACGCCGCCTGGAGCTCAACAGTCGCGACTTCAGGGACGCGGTGACCGAGAATCCAACCGCGGCGGAGATCCTCGTCGAGCTGCACCGTCCGGGTGAAGGACCGTTCGCCGAAAACAGCCAGCGCATCAAGCGACGCTACATCGTGTCGAGCAGCTGATGATCAGCCTGGGCCACAAGGACTGCACTGAGATCGCGCCGCTTTGACCATGCGGCCGGCAAGGCCGTGTGTCCGACGCGATAGATCGCCACCGGATCGTGCCCGTCGATCAGCTCCGAAAGCTCGCCGACGGTTGCCTGATCGATCACGATACTCATGGGGTGCCACGAGTAGCCCAGATGGTTGATGAGCGTCCAGCTGCGGACCAGCCTGCGTCCGCAGTCGAACAGCGCCAGCGGTTCGCGGCTTTCAGTGGTGAGCACCGCCATGGCGCCGCTGGCGCGGGTGAGCCGGACATCGCGCTGCGCGTAGACGCGAGCCATCCCAGCTGGAAGCGATCCAAGGCGCAGTGCCACCTTGAGCGCCAGCTGATCGATCGCGCTGAGCCGCAGGCAGTCGGCGGTCATCCCATCCGGCGAGCGGTCGTCGAACCGGGTCCACTGGCGCAGGTCGGTGACGAAGCGCCGGTCCTTCCATGCCATCACGCTGGCGTGCGCCACGAGCCCGGCGATGCGCGACGGTCGCAGCAGCAGGTTGCCGAGGTCCTCGAGGGCGCGGCAGAGCGCAGCCGGCAGGGGAAGCGGCGAGTACGCATTCCGGTTGCACTGGCGTCGGGAGACGGAGGATGCGAGCTCGCTCTCCGGCTCATCGCGTTGTTCGAAGTGGACGACACCGACATCGATGCCGTCGGCCTGTGCGGCCATGATCGGCTCGAAGCGTGTGCGCAGCCCGGCGTGCTCCGCTGAGAGGCTGAGCGTCTCGTAGAAGCCCCCCATCGCCATCAGGCCATCGCGATCGTCCGGGTCAGCGAGCAGCCGGTCCGCGAAGGCATAGCGGAGTACAAACGCATCGCCACCGCGATCGATCAGGCGCCAGGGCTGCGCGTTGTGAGCGGACGGCGCATGCAGCGCGCCGCGCAGCGCTGCCTGGATCGCCCGCGCCTCCACGACCTGAACCTAGACGCACATGGGATTGGTCGTGCTCATGCTCGTCGCTCCACGGCAGCCGTCGTCGGAAACGGAAGCGCGATCGGATCGGGAGCGAGGCGGCTCCTGCCCTCGGCGTCGAAGCGGTCGAGTCCGAGATCGCGCACGTCGGTTACAAATGTCCGCCCTTCGAGCGCGAGATCGGCCGCGATTCGCGCCACCGCGGGTCCCCACATCATCCCGTGCCCACCGGCGGACGCCACGATGACTCCTTCAATCGCGCTGCCGTCACGGGCCAGCGCAGGACCGAGGATGGGCTGGTGGTCTGGCGTGTAGTCGATCGTCGCCGCCCACGCCTTGCGCAGCTCGAGGCCCGCGGTCACCGGAAGCAGTCGCTGCACGCGTTTCCACATCGCGGTCATGTATTGCCAGTCGATCTGCCTCGCGATGCCCTGCGGCTCATCGGGGTTGCTCATGCCGAACAGCAGGCCGCCTTCCTCGAGCCGCCAGTAGAGACCGGCCGTGACGTCGAAGCACATTGCCTGGCGCTCGACGTCGAACGCCAGGTGCGGCTCGGTCACGGCGACCTGGTGCCGCACCCCACCCACAGGGATCCGGATATCCGCGAGCTCCCCCACCTCGCGGAGCGTCGGGCCACCAGTGAGGATCACGCGCGAGGTCCTGATCAAACCCTCCGATGTCTCGACCCCGGCCACCCGCCCGCCGTCCAGACGCAAGCCTCTGAACGCGACACGCTCGCGCAGGTCGACGCCCACCTGCTGCATCGCGAGTGAGTACGCTCGCACGTTGCGAGGAGGGTCGATGCAACCGTCGGTGGCCAGATAGCTCGCACCCACAAACGTCGAGCGATCGAGGCATGGGTTCAGCCCCACCGCCTCATCCGGCTCCACCCAGCACGACGCGACACCCAGGCCGTTCTGCATCGCGACACGCGCGCGTCCCGCGGTGACCTCGGCGGCATCGAACGCAAGCAGCAGGTAACCGAGCTCGCGAAAGCCCGAGTTGGTGCCCAAACGCTCGTGCTGGCCACGGTAGAACTCGATGCTCCAGCGGCCGAGCTGAACCGTGGACGGCGTCCCACCCTGCGCACGCACGATCCCGGCCGCCCGGCTGCTGGCGCCGTCACCGGCGCGCCCCCTCTCGAGCACGATCACCCTGCCGGCGCCGCTCGAGCGTGCGAAATATGCCGCCCAGCCGCCGACGGTGCCCGCACCGACGATAACGAGGTCAGCCTGGTCGTCCCTCATGGATGCCCTCCACGCCGAGATTATCGATTCCCGGTCCACCGTGCCGGACGTGCACGAGCAGCGGTGCTGTCCGAGGATGTCATCCGGTCCGCTGGTGGCGCGACCTGGGAGGGGATTACCAGCGCGTCAGCGGCGACGCAGCCATGCGGTCCCGCGATGAGTGGGTTGACGTCGACGGCCTCCAATACATCGCCGAGTTCGATCGCGAGCCGCGACAGCGCGGAGAGTGCTGTTGCCACCGCGCCTCTGTCGACAGACGGGCGGCCGCGAGTGCCGTCGAACAGTCGGGCGACCCGCAACCGGTCGAGAACGGTGCGCGCTCGATCCACGCTGATCGGTGGCACCACGACGCGTCGATCATCGAACATCTCGACGAGCACCCCGCCGGCGGCGACCACGACCAATGGACCGAATTGGGGATCGACAACCACGCCGATATGCAGCTCGACGACGTTGTCCCGGTGCGGGATCATGGCCGCGACCGTCATGCGCGGCCCGAGTCGGGATTCGATGTCGCGATAGGCGTGGTGCAGCGACGCCTCGTCAGCAACCTCAAGTCGCACGCCGTCGCGGTCGGTCTTGTGCGCAACCCCGGGCGCCGCCGTCTTGAGCGCCACCGGCCAACCGATCGCGGCGGCCGCCGCCAGCGCGCCCTCGAGATCGCCCACCTCGACGCACTCGACGGTGGAGATGCCATATGCAGCCAGCAGTTCCATCGCCTCGGCCTCTCCGATCGGTCCACGGCGGAGGCGAGCGCGCCAGTGATCCGATCGCCGCGAGTCCACGAGCGGCGGCGGCGCCTCGGTGAGGCGACGGATACTGAAATCGCGACGCGCGAGCAGGTGCCCGATCGCGCGAATCCCCGTCTCCGTCCCCTCGAGGACCGGAATGCCCGCGTCGCGCAGCTCGCGCGCCTTGTCCTGGTCGATGGCCGAGCGAAGGTTGCAGAGAACCGCGAATGGCTTGGTGGTCGACGCGGCCGTCTGCAGTGCGATCGCCGGGTAGACGTCATCGCGTTCGTCGGCAACCAGGTCGACCGCAAGCGCGACCGCTGCGGTGCCCGGGTCGTCGTGCAGCGCTATCAGGCTGGTCGTGAAAACGTCGAGCGCAGTTCCCGATACATCCCATGCGTCGAGAGGATTCATCGGCGGCAGATCCGGCCCGAGAACGTCGGCGAGCCGCGCCGTCGTTTTCTCGCTGATCATCGCCAGCGGCACACCGCAGGCTCCGGCGAGGTCGATGAGGTGGGTTCGCTCCCCACCCGAGTCGTGCACTGATGCAAGACCTCCGGCGGCCGCGGTGCGACCCGCACACAGCAGCTCGACGGTGTCCGCCAGTTCGTCGAGTCCGTGGACGCGCAGGATGCCGTAGTGGTCGAACAGCGCTTCGAAGGCCGCGTCCTCGCCGGCGATCGCCCCCGAATGTGCCGTCACCATTCGCCGGGCAAAGTCTCCGCGTCCCACCTTGAGCACCACGATCGGGAATGTCGCGTTCCGCTGCAAGCTCGAGAGCTGCGCGGAATCGCTCTGGAGCGCGAACCGCCTCCATGAAGATGGCCACAACTCGGGTGCTCTCCAGGTCGAGGGAATAGGCGAGATACTCGTCCATCGTCGTGACCAGCTCATCACCGCCCGAGACGACGAGATTGAAACGGATGCCCCGGCGGTTGCGCAGCAGTGCGGAGAACGACGATCCCGATTGGGTCAGGAACGTCACCGGACCCGGCAACAGATCCGGGGCCTGGCTGTACCCGGTGGCCCGCAGCCGGCGCTCGAGGTTGATGAACCCCATGCCGTTACCGCCGCACACCGCCAGTCCGAATTCTGCGGGCGATCGCCTGCAGCCGCTCGGGAAGCGGCGGGTGCCCGTCGCCGTCGGTCGCGTGGCCGCTGGCGCAGATCACCGCCGAGCTCGCGCCCGCTTCCCCGGCCGCGCGCAGGACTCTCTTCGAGTGAGGCATTGCCCACGCCGAGAATCGCCAGGTCGACAGGTTCGGGCAGCTCCCTGATCGACGCTGCGCAGCGTAACCCTTCGATCTCCACATAGCGCGGGTTCACCGGATACACGGTTCCATCGAATCCGCCGACTCGCAGCTGGCGCAGCAGCTCGTATCCGAACGTCTCCGGCTGCGCGCTCGCGCCGACGACAGCGACGGTCCGGGCTTCGAGCATCGCCTTCAGCGCCGGTGCCGTAGCGCTGTGCCCGGCGGTCACCGCGTGCGGCGAGACCACCGAGCGTTGCGGAGAGTCGCGCAGGACGGCACGCGCAGCCTGTCGTCCAGGGATCCCGCACACGCCGCCGCCGCCGTGGGTCGCCGAGCTCGCCTGGTACAGGCCTCGAATCGGGGTTCGATAGTCCGCGTACCCGGGCGCGGGGCGCATGTGGAAGAGCTGCTCGGCCGAAAGCTCACCGTGAAAGATGTTGCCCCCGATGAGGCCGTACTCCTGCTCCATCTGGTGCGGCCCGATGATGTCGCGGTGGAGGATCGCGCCCTTGATATTGGGAGCGAATTCGGCGTAGCAGTCGATCATCCGGTCGGCGTACGCCTCCAACTCGTCAGCGTGGGGCGCGTCCGCCCACTCGTGCGGCACCCACTGCGTGAACAGCGACATGATGTGCGTGCCCTCGGGGCAGAGGGTGCGATCGAAGGTGGTGGGGATCACGCTGTCGGAGAACGGTCGCGTTGCCGGGCGTCCCTGCCGCGCTTCTTGAAAGGCCTCCTCGATCCATTCCACCGACGGCGCCATCTCGACCGAGCCGGTGTGGTGCTCCTGCTGGTTGCTCCCCGGGTCGGCGGTGAAGTTCGGCAGCTCCGCGAGCGCGAGGTTGATCTTGACGACACCGCTGCGCGAGCGCCACCGCTTGATGTCGGCGACGAAGTCCGGTGGCAGCTCTCTGCTGTCGATGTGCTGGAGGAACGTCGTCTGCGGATGCGTCGCGCTGACAACGATGGGCGCGCGCACCTCCTCGCCGCCGGCGAGCACAGCACCCTTGACGGTTCCGCGTTCGATCAAAAGACGTTCGACGCGAGCATCGGTGCGCACGGTTGCGCCCGACTCGACGGCGCTGGCGCGTATCTGGTCCGCAACCGCGCCCATGCCGCCCTCCGGGTATCCCCAGCTTCCCAGCTTGCCATCGCCGACGTCGCCGATCGAGTGATGCGCCATGACATACGCGGTGCCCGGCTCGTGCGGCCCCGCCCAGGTCCCGATGACGCCGTTGATGGCCATCGCCGCCTTCACCTGTGACGACTCGAACCAGTCGTCCAGCAGATCCGCGATGCTCATGGTCATCAGGCGGGTCACGTCCGCGACGGTGCGGACCGAGAGTCCGCGGTTCCGCCAGGCGAGGCGCAGCAACTGACGGACATCGCGCGGGCGTCGCGAGCCGATGTTGGGTGGAACCTCCATCAGCATCGGGCCGAGCACGTCGGCGAGCCCCGCCATCCACGCGTCCCACCTCGGCATCGCGGCGGCATCGGCCTTCGAGAACTTGGCTATCTCGTCGTGATTCCGGCGCGCATCGTCCGCGAAGATCTTGATCGAGCGACCATCCGGAAACGCCTGGTAGTACGGACCCATCGGATACACCTTGTAGCCGTGACGCTCCAGGTTGAGGTCCTTGATGATCGACGACGGCATGAGGCTGGCGACGTACGACAATCGGGTCACCTTGAACTCGGGCGCGTCCGGCCAGGGACTCTCGGTGGTGGCAGCGCCACCGGTCTTGTGGCGCGCCTCGAGCACCACCGTGTTCAGACCGCTCTGGGCGAGGTACGCGGCCGCCACCAAGCCGTTGTGGCCGCCGCCGACGACAAGTGCATCGATCTGTTCAGGCATCGTCGGCCCCTATTGACTGAGCATTCAGTAGATGAGCGCAGTGTAGAATGCAGCCCGTAGCTTCCGCAAGCCCAGCGGCACAGCCGCAACTCTCGTGGAGGATGAGGTGACCAGGTCGTCGCAGGTGGGGGTCGATCGCCGGGAGGAGATTCTCCGCTCCGCGGTGATGGTCATCAGCCGCCGCGGTCATGCTGACACGCGCCTCTCGCACGTGGCCGAGCGTGCCGGCGTCAGCCAGGCGCTCGTCGTGTACTACTTCGGCACGCGCGAGAGCCTGCTCGCGCAGGCGCTGGCGTACTCGGACGCTCGCTTCTACGAGCGCGCCGCGGCCGAGATGGCCAAGACGGCGACCGCGACCCGCAAGCTCGTGCGCCTGCTGGAGTTGAGCTGCACCACCGGCAGCC
This sequence comes from Candidatus Dormiibacterota bacterium, assembly GCA_963799005.1. Taxonomy (GTDB): domain Bacteria; phylum Chloroflexota; class Dormibacteria; order Aeolococcales; family Aeolococcaceae; genus Palsa-851. Next base: position 669,036 of record CAWCVK010000001.1, read on the forward strand.
TGGACGATCCCGACGAGCCGGCGTGGGTGCTCTGGCTCGACCTCTGGGCGGTCGCCGCGCGGAATCCCGAGGTCGCGGAACACCGGCGCAAGCTCGACCAGCACTGGCGTGAGACCATCAGCACGGTCGTCAGTCAGGGCGTGGCGAGCGGCGAGTTCCAGTCCGTGAACGTCGACGACTTCACCATCCGCCTCGCCGCGCTGGTCGACGGCCTCGCCCTGCAGGTCGCACTCGAGGACTCGGAGGTCGACGCCGATCGGATGCTGCGGCTCTGCCTGGGATATGCCGCGTCGGAGTTGGGGTTTGCGCGGCCGCGCCGGCGCGCCGGGCAGGTCGTCACGCGCGCCGGAACGGCGACGCGGAACGACGGCGGTCGCGTGACGCCGTGAGCGAACTCGTCCGCACCCTCCCCGCGCCTGCGTACACGAGCACCGGCGTTCTGCAGTGGGAGCTGGACCACTTCTTCCATTCCGGCTGGATCTGCGTCGGCCGCGCGTCGGAGCTGGCGGAGGCCGGCGATCAGCGCGCGTTGGTCGCCGGTGGCCAGAGCCTGCTGATGGTGCGCGACGGTGAGCGGAATTCTCCGCTGCTTCTACAACGTCTGCCGGCATCGCGCGCACGAGCTCCTGCCCGTGGGCGGCTCGGACCACCACCGTTTCATCCGCTGCCCGTATCACGCGTGGGCGTACCGGCTCGACGGAAGCCTGCGCGCCACACCGAACTTCGACGATCTTCCCGACGACGATCCGGTGCGCAGCGGGCTGATACCTCTCGCCGTGGCCGACTGGCACGGCTGGATCTTCGTCAACCCCAGCTCAGACGCGGTGGATGTGGTGTCGTTCGTCGACGACCTCGACGACCTGGTCCGCCCGTACGCGCCGGAAGAGCTGGTGCCGATCGACAAGCACTCGTACGAGGTGCGCGCCAACTGGAAGGTCATCGTCGAGAACTACCACGAGTGCCTGCACTGTCCCAGCATCCATCCACAGCTCGTCAAGCTGAGCGCGAGCCGACAGCGGGACGACGTGTGAGCCCCGAGGCATGTGGGCCGGAGGCACCATGGAGTTGCGCGATGGTGTGGAGACCATGTCAATGACGGGAAAGGGCGGCCGCCCACTTCCCGGGATCCCGGAATCGGGATTGCGCGACGTCGTGTACGTGAGCCTGTTCCCGAACCTGCTGCTCAGCCTCCATCCCGACTACGTCATGACCCACCGTCTCGAGCCGCTCGCGCCCGACCGCACATTCGTCGAATGCGAATGGCTCTCGCTGCCGCAGACGAGCATGGAACACAGCCTGACTCCGGCGGTGGAATTCTGGGACATCACCAACCTGCAGGACTGGAAGGCGTGCGAATCCGTGCAACGCGGTGTGTCGTCGCCGGCGTACCGACCTGGGCCGCTCGGCTACCAGGAGACCTCGGTCGCGCACTTCATCGAGATGGTGCGCAGGGGATATCGCGCCGGCGGGCTCGACGGCGCGCGCCTCCAGGACGCTGCGGTCGGCTACTGAGCGTCTACGCCGGCTCCGCGCCTGCGCTGCGGTCTGGAAGCACGCGAAGCGAGTTCCTGCGGAAGCTCGGCGACCACCTTTGCGCCCTGGACGTAGGCGACGCTGTCGCTGGTGTTCGGCAGCATCGCCTGAATCGTCTCACCGCTGCCGAGCCGTACCACGACCTGGCGGGTGGCCCCCAGGTAGATCACACGATCGACGGTTCCGTGCACACAGTTGGCACGGTCACCGGCGCCGGAGAGCAGGCGCACGCGTTCCGGCCTGATCACGAGCTTCACACCGCCGCTAGGCGTGTCCGTCGTCCGTGCGGTGAGGTCCGTCTCCCCGACGCGCACGCGGCACGTTCCGTTGCCGTTCGCCGCCGAGACCTGCCCCTCCATCAGGTTGGAGAGCCCGAGGAAGTCGGCGACGTAGGCGGTCGCAGGCTCCTCGTACACCTCACCCGGGGTTCCCACCTGCTCGACACGACCGTCGGCCATGACCGCGAGGCGGTCGGACATGGTGAGCGCCTCCTCCTGGTCGTGGGTGACGTAGACGAACGTGATCCCGACCTGCTCCTGCAGGGACTTGAGCTCGATCTGCAGCGTTTTGCGCAGCTTTGCGTCGAGCGCGCCGAGGGGCTCGTCGAGCAGCAGGACGGCGGGGTTGAGGACGAGCGCTCGGGCAAGCGCGACGCGCTGCTGCTGGCCGCCGGACAGCTGCGCCGGGCGGCGCTTCTCGTAGGACGCGAGCCGCACCATCGCGAGCGCGGCTCGCACCCGCTGCTCGATCTCCCCCTTGGTCGCGCGCACATAGGCGAGGCCGAAGGCGACGTTCTCGTAGACGGTCATCAGGGGGAACAGCGCGTAGCTCTGGAAGACCGTGTTGACCGGACGCTTGTGCGGTGGCGTGCGCGCGACGTCGACGCCGTCGATGTAGATCGACCCGCTGGTCGGTTGCTCGAAGCCGGCGATCATGCGCAGGGTCGTCGTCTTGCCGCATCCTGACGGGCCCAGCAGCGAGAAGAATTCGCCGCCGGCGATCTCCACGTCGATGCCGGCCACCGCGACGACATTGCCGAACTCCTTGCGGAGTCCGACCAGCTCGATTGCGCCTTTGCCCACGGTCAGGCCGTCACTGACGCGACGAATCGGGAGAAATTGTCGACGAAGAGCGCGGCGTCCGTTGCCCCGTGCTGGGTTGAGAGCAGCCACTGTTCCGCCTTTCCCCATGGAGGCAGGAAGACGCCGCCGTTGTGCTGGAACAGCCAGTGACAGTGACTGTAGCGTTCATCGAGCGTCAGGAAGTCTCTGAAGTTGCGCACCGGGTCTGCGCTGAATGTAACGCATCCCTTGGCGCCGATCGCCACGACGTGGGCGGGAAGACCGGCATCGGCGAGGGCGGTCTCGCAGCCCTCGACGATGAACTCTCTCAGGGTGTCGAAGTGCCGGTACGCCGCCGGCGTCAGCACCTCGGTGAGCGCTGCCCGCGCGGCAGCCATGCCCAGCGGGTTGCCGTTGAACGTGCCGACCTGCTCGTACGTGCCGTCGGCGATGCGCTCCATCACCTCCGCGGTGCCCCCGATCGCCGCCACCGGCAACCCGCCCCCGAGCGCCTTGGCAAGGCAGACGATGTCGGGGCTGACGCCGTAGAACTCGGTGGCACCGCCGGCGGCGACGGTGAAACCCGTTTTGACCTCATCGAAAGCGACCAGGGCGCCGTTCGCGTGCACGATGTCGCTCACCGCCGCGAGGTAGCCCTCGTCCGGCGTGACGATCCCCGCATTCATCATCACCGGCTCGAGGATCATGCCCGCGATCGCATCCGGATGCTCCGCGAAGATTCGCTCCAGACCGTCGAGGTCGTTGTACTGCACGACACGGGTCAGCTCCGTGATCGCACCGGGAACGCCGGAGCTGGACGGCACGCTGTTCGGTCGCGACGCGGGCCCGATCTCGTCATCGGCCGGATAGACCGACACCTGCACCGAGTTGTGGTGCCCGTGGTAGCAGCCTTCGACCTTGACGATCAGCGAACGCCCGGTGATCGCCCGCATGAGGTGCACCGCGTCCATGGTCGCTTCGGTGCCCGAGTTCGCGAACCGCCAGAGGGGCAGGCCCCAGCGTCGCGCGAGCTCCTCGCTGACGATCAGCGCATCCTCGGTCGGCTGCGCAAAATGCGTTCCTTCGCGCACCCGCCGAGACACAGCCTCGACGATCGCCGGATGCGCATGTCCGACGGCCCCGACTCCATAGCCACCGTGGAGGTCGACATACTCGATGCCGTCCGCGTCGACGATCTTCGAGCCCGACCCATGACTGATCCACATCGCCTGCGGCCGGGTGATCTGCCAGCTCGATGTGACCCCGCCGGCCAGCGATGCGCGCGCCCGGGTTGACAGTTCTCGCGAGCGTGGCTGGCGGGCAATCAGCAGGGCCTCCTGCTCCTTGATCAACTCATCAAGGCGCTTGTCGATCGCGGCCGCCTCGACAGTCTGACGAGCTTGCATCTCAGATCAGACCGGCGACGCCGCGCTTGGCGAGCTGTCCGGCGATGATCACGCGCTGGATTTCCGACGTCCCTTCCCAGATGCGCTCCACGCGCAGCTCGCGGTAGAAGCGCTCGGCGACGTTCTCGCGCATGTACCCGCGACCACCGAAGACCTGAAGGCAGCGGTCGGCGACGCGCCCCGCCATCTCGGAGGCGTAGAGCTTGACCATCGAACACTGCGCGTGCTGGACGCGCGTGTCGCACCCAGCGTCGATCGCGCGAGCGACCGCGTAGGTCATCGCCTTGGTGGCGAACAGCTCGGTGATCGAGTCCGCGAGCAGGACCTGGACCGCCTGATGCGCGATGATCGGCCGCCCCTGACTCGATCGGTCCCCCGCGAAATGCGTCGCCTCGTCGATGAGGCGCGCGGCGGCGCCCAGGCATCGCGCGGCGATCATCAATCGCTCATAGCGGAACCACTCATGGGCGAACGTCATGCCGTCACCCTCGGCGCCGATGCGGTGCTCGACCGGAACCCGGACGTCCTCGAACGCAACGATCGGATGCTGGTGCGCGAATGTGTGCATGTACGCCGGGGTTCGGACCACGCGGATCCCCTCCCACGGCAATGGCACGATGAACATCGCATGTGTCCCGGCGCGGTCGCCGCTGTCCAGCCGCGCCTGAAAGAACACGTACTGCGCCTCGTTGAACGAGGTGACATGCCACTTGACGCCGTTGAGCACGTACCCGTCGCCGTCCCGTGTCGCCGTCGCCGTCAGGGCGTCGACGTCGGACCCGGACCCCTCCTCGGTGATTGCGTAGCACTCGTGGAGCTCGCCTCTGATCGTTGGCAGCACCCACCGCTCCATCTGGACGTCGGTGGCGACGCGAGGGAACCATGCGGCGGGAGCCGGGATCACCCAGCCCAAGGCGTTGGTCACGCGGCCGGTCTGTTCCTGCACTAGAACCTGCTGGAGCATGGTGAACCCGCCGCCGCCAAGGTCGCGGGGCATGTTGATCGCCTGCAGACCGAGTTCGCGAACCCGCTCGGCCGGCGCGCTGCAGGACCCCGTCGGGTGGGACACCGTTGTTGAGCTCGGCCGCAGTCTCGTGGGGGATGAGCTCCTCCACGACCGACGCGGCGCGTCCCTGGATCTCGAGGTCCTCGGCGGTGAGGCCGTACATCTCCTGCATCGCGCCCCTCAGAGAAACGGGAGGTTGACTAAGCATTCAGTCTATGCCACACTCCGCCCGAGCCGCAAGGTGCAGCACAGCAGGGGTGTCGCCATGACGACTGAAGGGCGGATCGATCACCTGTTGGCGGCGGAGTGGAGTCGCCGCCGTTTCCTCGGCCGGTCCATGGGCGCGGGGGTCGCGCTCGCCGGACTCGGCCCGTTCCTCGAGGCGTGCGCGAAAGCGTCGGTCGCGGTCGCGAATCCGTTTCCGCTCGGCAGCCCGCAGCACCCGGTGCTGTGGCCGATCCAGAAGGACAACCAGCCGATCGCCTCGGGATTGTCTCCGGAGAGCAACACGACGCTCAAGATCTACAACTATCCGGACTACCTGGATGTGACCACGGCGGTCACCAACTTCGAGAAGCAGTACGCGCAGTACAAGGTGACCGTCGAGATTTCGACGTTCAACGACATCAACGAGGCGCTGGCAAAGCTGCGAACCGGTGAGGTGGATTTCGATCTCTTCGTTCCCTCGTACGACAGCATCGGCAAGCTCGTGTACGGCAACTTCCTCCGTCCACTGAACCACAGCTACATTCCCAACATCTCCCAGGTGTGGCCGCAGTTCCTCAATCCCTTCTACGATCAGAAGTGGCGCTACACGGTCCCCTACACCATCTACACGACCGGCATCGGCTGGCGCTCCGACAAGGTGCCCGAGGACATCAGTCTGCGCGCGAACCCGTACGACGTCTTCTGGGATCCCCAGTACCGCTCACGGATCGCCGATCCTCGACGACTATCGCGAGGCGATCACGATGGTGATGCTGCGCAACGGGATCACCGACATCCTCACCGGGAACGCGAAGATTCTCAGCATGGTCTCGACACAGCTGACCGACATGATCAGCAAGACGAATCCGAAGGTGAACATCACCGACTACCAGGACATTCCCGACGGCACCACCGACATCAGCCAGGCATGGTCCGGGGACATGGTCAACGCGCAGTACAACATGCCCGCCGGGCAGAGCCCGAGCGTGCTTCGCTACTGGTATCCCAAGAACGGCAAGGGCGCCGTCAACCAGGACATCTTCGTGATCCTGCGCTCGGGCAAGAACCCGGTGCTCTCCCACCTCTGGCTCAACTACATGCTCGACCTCAAGAACGCCAAGTCCAACGCCGGCTTCACCGGCTACCAGACGCCGCACAACGGCATCGACCCGAACACGATGGTGAGCGACGGCACGATCCCGGCCAACCTCGCCAGCGTTGTCGTCCTCCCGCAGTACTTCAACGAGGGCTATCGCGAACTCGAGCTGAGCCCGGCCACCGACATTGCCTGGCACAACGTGTGGCAGGCGTTCAAGGCTGGTGCCTGAAACGGAGGCGGCCGGGGCCGTCTCCAGTGGTCCGCGACGCCATCTACGACGGGGCGGGCGCGGACCCCGAGGTCACGGCCGGGGCGTGCTGTATCCACGCTGGCTCTGGCCGGCGTTCGCGGCACCGGGGATGGTCTGGCTCGCGCTGTTCTTCCTGCTCCCGTTATACGTGGTCCTGGCCATCGCCTTCGGAACGCTCGATCCCGTCTTTCGCAGCCCGATCCCGGTATGGAATCCGCTGAACTGGGATCCGTCGCAATTCCAGTTCATCTTCGGCCATATCGTCGGCGACGCCGGGTTCTTCGGACCGCCGATCGTGCGCACCTTTGTCTACGTCGCCGCCGCCTCGCTGGTCGCGCTCGTGGTGGGGTATCCGGTGGCGTATTTCGTCGCGCGTTTCTCGGGTCGTCGCCGCGTGCTCTTCCTCGTCCTGCTGCTCGCGCCGTTCTGTGTCAGCTACATGATGCGCATGCTGGCGTGGGTCAATCTTCTCGAGGTGGACGGACTCGTCAACCACACCCTCGGCATCTTCGGGGTCACGCCCGTGGCGTGGCTGTCGGGCAATCCGATCACCGTGGTTCTCGGGCTCGTCTATGGATACATCCCCTACATGATCCTGCCGCTCTACGCCGGCCTCGACCGCATCGACACCAGCCTGATCGAGGCGGCGCGCGACCTCGGCGCGGGACGCTTCTCGACATTTCGAAGGGTCACGCTGCCCATGAGCCGGCCCGGCGATTCTGACCGGCCTCCTGATCGTGAGCCTGCCGATGTTCGGCGACTATTTCACCAACGACCTGCTCTCGGGCTCGCCACTCACGTCGATGCTGGGCAACCTGATCAACACGGCGGTCAGTACCCCCGGCGAAGCCGCCGAGGCCGCCGCACTCGTGCTCCTGCTGTTCGTATTCCTGATTCCACCGATGGTGTACTACGCGAGGAGCACGTCTCGGCGCGCCACGGTTGAGGCATGAGCGAGGTCAGCGTCGAGCGGACCCGCCTCCCGGTTGCGCAAGCCCGCGAACGGCGATCGCCGCTGTATCGGTTCTTGCCATCGCGATCGAATCCGTGGCGACGGCCGGTCGTGCTCGAGACGATCACCTGGCTCTATCTGCTGTGGTCGATCCTGCCCGTGGGGCTCGCGGTGCTCTTCTCCTTCAACGCCGGTCGCAGCCGGACCGCATGGCAGGGCTTCTCGCTGCGCTGGTACTTCCTGGACCCTGCGAGATCGGTCTGGACCGATCCGACGCTGCGCGACGCGCTGATCCAGACCCTCAAGCTGGCGGTGATCACGACGCTGATTGCGGTCCCGATCGGCGTGGTGTTCGCCATTGGGGTCGACCGCTGGCGGGGACGCCTGCCCGCGGTGTTCACCTTCCAGATGCTCGTCTCGTTCGTCATCCCCGAGATCATCATCGGTGTGTCGCTGCTGTTCGTCTTCACGCAGCTCACGTCGTTCATCCCGCTCGGAACCCCGGCGCAGATCATCGGCCTGATCACATTTCAACTCTCGTTCCCGGTGGTGATCGTGCGGGCTCGCCTTTTGTCCATCGGAAGTCAGTACGAGGAGGCGGCGATGGATCTCGGCGCCTCGCCGATTCAAGCGGTGCGGCGCGTGCTGCTTCCCATGCTGTGGCCCGCGATCTTCGCGAGCGCCGCGCTCGTCTTCGCCGACGTCATCGACGATTTCGTCATCGTTCGCGCGCTCTCCTCGGAGCTGTCGTCGGAGACGATGTCTGTGAAGATCTACAACAGCGCCCGCTCGACAGCGACGCCCGCGCTCAATGCCCTGGCAACGATCATGCTCGTGATCTCGATCATCGCCGTCACCGTGGGGTTCCTCGTCTACCGGCGAATGACGCGCGACGACAACGTCAAGGGCATGGGAGCGCTCGACCAGTTCGCAGCGCAGCTCTGATCGTGGACTTCTCGCTCGAACCCGGCCAGCTCGAATTGCGCGATCGCGCAGTTGCGCTCACCGCCGAGCTCATGACGCTCGAGGACCGCTGCGAGGCCGCAGGGTTTCTCGACGCGCAGGCACTCGCCTGGGCCGCAGAGCGCATTCGCCACCACCGTCTGAACGCGATCAACATGCCCGCTGAGTGGGGTGGCCAGGGGCTGAACACCTTCGACCAGGTGATCGTTCAGTCGGTGCTCGGCGGTCTCACCAACGCTCTCTGGGACCTGGTGTGGCGGCCGGCCAACGCACTGCGGTACTGCACGGCCGCGCAACGCGAACGCTTCCTCTTTCCCGCCATCGCGGGACAGCGCCGCGACTGCTTTGCGGTCACCGAGCCGGATGCCGGGTCCGATCCGTCGCGGATCACGAGCACCGCCACTCGCGAGGACAGTGGCTACCGTCTGAACGGTGAGAAGTGGTTCGTCACGGCCGGTGACGTCGCCGACTTCCTCATCGTCCTCGCTCTGGTGCTGCCGGATGGCGCCCCGACCCTCTTCCTCGTCGACAAGGATCAGCCGGGGGTCAGCGTCAAGCGAACGCCGCGCTACATGCACACCTTCGTCTTCGAGCATCCGGAGTTCACCCTCGAGGACGTGGTGGTTGGTGCGGACTGCGTCCTCGGCGATGTGGGACGCGGATATGACATCACCAAGGAGTGGTTCGTGGAGGAGCGGCTCATGATCGGGGCACGATGCGTTGGCGCAGCGCGGCGCGCACTCGGCGTCGCCACCGACTTCGCCAGGACGCGGGTGCAATTCGACAGGCCGATCGTCGAGCACCAGCTCATCGGCGCCATGCTGGCGGACAGCGCTGTCGAAACCGCTCTCATGCAGGCGCTGGTGCAGCAGGTGGCCTGGGAGGCCGATGGCCGCCTGGACCGGAAACTTCTGCACGCGAAGGCCGCCATGGTGAAGCTGTCGGCGTCCGAGATGGCAGGCCGGGTGGTTGACCGGATGTCTCCAGGTCCTCGGCGGCCGCGGCTACATGCGAGACAGTCCCGTTGAGCGCCTGTATCGCGACATACGCGTGGACCGGATCTGGGAGGGCACCTCGGAAATCCAGCGCATCATCATCGCCGGAGAGATCGCCAAGCGTGGTCTGACGTCGCTGCTCGACGTCGCCGCCGGGAGCGGTCCTCCCGCGACCGGCTGACTGCCGATGCGAGTACTTGTCGATGCCGATCGCTTCGGTGCTGAGACCGGAGGAGAGCCTCACTGGGTCGAGCACCTGAGCGTGCCCGACCTGAGTGTCGGTACGTATTCGATTCCGGCTGGAGGAATCGACACTCAGGAGCCGCACACGGAGGACGAGATGTACGTCGTGCTGCGCGGTCGTGGCTCACTGGAGACTCCCGCTGCGACAGTCGATGTCGCAACCGGGAGCGCCATCTTCGTTCCGGCCGGCGAACCCCATCACTTCGTCAACATCGTCGAGGACCTGGTGGTCGTCGTCCTGTTCGCCCCCGCCGAGGGTAGCGGGCGCGGCGCTGAGTAACGGCGTCAGCGCCCCTGGAGCCGCGACACCAACCGAGACTGCAGGGATCGCCGGCCGGTGCGACGCTCCACCGCGTCAGCGCTGCGCATCGCCTGCACGCTCAGATTCACAGCCAACCATCGGAGCGGCTCGGGTTCCCAGCGCCGCGAGCGATGCCGCACCCAGGGAAGACGGGTCAGCTCCGTATCGCGTGAGAGGATGAGATCAGCGAGCGTCCGCCCGGCTACGTTGCTCGCGGTCACCCCGTCACCGACGTAGCCGCCGGCGGTGGCGATCCCACGTGCGCGGTCGATGGTCACCGACGGATACCAGTCGCGGGCGATCCCAATTGGCCCTCCCCACCGGTGTGTGATCGGAACGCCGCGGGTCTGGGGAAGAAGGTCGTGCAGCGTCTGTTCCAGCGCGCTGAAGACGGCGGGACGGCGGTCGAAGCTGTCACTGACCCGCGAGCCGAAATGGTATGGCGCGCCGCGGCCGCCGAATGCGATTCTGTTGTCCGCAGTGCGCTGCCCGTAGATGATGAGATGGCGGCCGTCGTGGAGCGTTTCTCCACGGGACCATCCAATCTCTGCCCACGCCCCATCCGAGAGTGGTGCGGTGGCGACCATCAGCGAGTAGAGCGGGAGGATGGCGCGATGGTCCGCGCGAAAACGCGGTGTATAGCCTTCGGTTGCCCTGACGACCGTCTGCGCTCGCACCGTGCCACGCGACGTGACCGCAGCATGCGGCTGCAACTCGATGACCTCGGTTCGCTCGAAGATCTCAGCTCCCGCGCGCTCCACGGCTCGTGCCAAGCCTCGCACCAGTTTCCCGGGATGCAACCGCGCGCAGTTGGGGGTGTAGTGCGCTCCCCGTGAGCCGGCGATCCGTATGCGGGCGTCGGCCTCGTCACGGTCCAACCAGCGAAGCGCGAGATCGGCGTCCTCGCGCTCCTGTGAGGCGGTGACCTCAGCACGCAACTCCGACTCCTGAAGCGCGGTCAGCGCGACGGCGAGGCATCCGCCCTTGACGATGTCAGCCTCGATGTGCTCTCGCGCGGCCGTAGCCGCAACATCATCGATGCCGTCGACGAGCGCGCGGTGCATCCGGCGCTGCGCGTCGGCGCCCTTCTCGCGAACCACTCGCTCCCACGACACCGGAAAGAGATCGCTGCACCAGCCTCCGTTGCGCCCACTCGCGCCAAAGCCGGCGATCTCGCGCTCCAACAGCGCCACACGGAGACCAGGGTCGTGTCCCAGGAGCGCATATGCCGTCCAGAGCCCCGTGTAGCCGGCGCCCACGATCGCGACGTCCACCTCGCGATCGCCACCGAGGCTCGGTCGCGGCGACAGGTCGTCATCGACCGAGTCAAGCCACAAACTCACGCGCCGGTACCACGCCGAATCCGCGGAAGACACCTTTCTCCTCAGCAATGACGTCGCTCGCTCGAGCGCAGCGGCCCACTCTAGCGGACCCCGGCGATGCTGAGAACTACAGAGGTGCCATCGCAGAAGCAGCGGCCCGCACCCGCGGGCGAGGATCACTGCCAGGGCCGGTCCAGTTGTACTGCGCCGCCTCCGCGGTGCATAGTCGCCTCCGGGATCGAAGCCAGGAGACAGTGGGTGGGGATTGGAGGGCCGCATGCCGATGACCAAGTCCGAATGACCATCACCTCGCGAGCCCGATGCGGTGTCGTCGCCACCATCCTTGCTCTATCCACTGCGATCTCCAGCGGCCCATCAGTGTTGGCCTCGGGCGCGCCGCCGGGACAGGTTCTCCGAGTCGGCGCCATGACGCTCCACCCATGTCCGTCGGGCTTCCGAGCCCACCCTGCCTGGTGCGGCTCGCTGCCGGTTCCACTCGACTACAGCGATCCCTTGACGCCGATGATCGACATCGGGTTCATGTGGTTCCCGGCGTCCCAGCCCGCGCCTCTGCCCACCATCGTCGCCGAGGAGGGAGGACCCGGCTTCCCCTCGACCGGCAGCCGCGGCCTGTACGTCCCGCTGTTCGCGCCACTGCTCGTGCACCGTAATCTGCTCCTGGCGGACAACCGGGGAACCGGGCGTTCCACCCTCATCTACTGTCCGTCGCTCGAGCAGTTTCCGGGGATCGAGCCGAACTCAGCTTTCCTGCTGGCAGTTCAACAGTGCGGGGATGCACTCGATCACCATTGGCGCCGAACGAACGGGACCTGGGTGCACGCGTCCGATCTGTTCAACACTGCCAACTCGGCGCGGGATCTGGCGGGCGTCCTCCGCGCCCTGCAAGTCGGGCGGGTTGACCTCTATGGCGATTCATACGGGACGTGGTTCTCCCAAACCTTCGCCTCACGATATCCGTCCCTGTTGTATTCGGTGACTCTCGACGCCTCCTATCAGGTCCTTGGGCTCTCACCCTGGTACGCGACAACGGCGACCGTGGCGCACACCGCTTTTAACGCTGTGTGCGCCCTTAGCGAGGCGTGCTCGACGGCGGCGTCGGGACCCTCGTGGGCGCGGATTGGCGCCCTCGCCCGCGACCTTCGGGGTGCACCAATCGTCGGCCAGACGGTGGACACGGGCGGCAACCGGGTCACTATCCGCGTCGACATTCGAGCGCTCGTCAACCTTGTCAATGACGCAGGGTTCGACGCCAGTCCGACCGGGATGGATGCCGGCGTCTATCGCGAGCTCGATGCTGCTGCCCGCGCCTGGTTGGAGTACCGCGACGGCGCGCCGCTGTTGCGACTGACCGCGCAGAGTTACGGGTTCGACAATTTCTCGTTCGGCACTGCTCAGCAGTATTCGGATGGACTCTACTTCGCCGTGGCGTGCACGGATTACCCGCAACTCTTTCAACTGAGCTCTCCTCCAGCCCAGCGAAGCAGACAACTCGCCAACGCGATCGCCGAGTTGCCTGCCGACACCTTTGCGCCGTTCACCACCACCGAATGGCTCCGCGTCGACGCCTACACCGAGGCCTACACCGCGTGCCTCGACTGGCCAGCACCAATACACCATGACCCTCCGATCGTCATCAGACCACCGCTCGCTCCCGCCAGCGTTCCCGTTCTTGTCCTCGGCGGCACATTGGACTCGTTGACACCCCTTCTGGACGGGGGCACCGTGGTAACGCGGCAAATGGGAGCATCGGCTCGCCTCATCCGCGTCGTCAACACGACCCACGTCACTGCTGAGGTCGACCCCTTCGGCTGCGCATCCAAGCTGGTCCGGGCGTTCGTCGCCAATCCCGAACGGCTTTTCAGTCTCGATGCGTCCTGTGCCAGTCAGATCCCGGCAGTGCGGTCGGTCGGGGTTTACTCCGAACACGTCTCTGGCGAGCCGGCAGCGCAACCGCTCCCCGGTAATCGCGCGGGTATGGCCGGCCTCCAGGCCGCCACAGCGGCCGTCGAGTCCGCCGGCGATGCGATCTACCGCACCAACTACTTGGGCGTCCCCACCGGTACAGGTCTTCGGGGAGGCACCTTCACCATCGCAGCCTCAGCCGGCGGAACCGCGCTTCTCACGCTCGTCGGAGTGAAGTGGGTGGACGACCTGGCGGTCGATGGGGTCGTGCGGTGGGCCCCCCAGAGCGGCGCCGTCGCGGCCACACTCACGATGGTCGGCTCGGAGGGGGGCATTGGTCAAGTGTCCATCACGTGGAACGCTCGCGTAACCGGTGGCTCTAGCCGAGGTGCGTGGAATCTTCGATGGCCAGCACATAGCCGCGGCGCTGCCGGCGCCCTGATGCGCGTCGCGCGCGAACGGCCGGATGGCATGGCGCCAGGACAACTCTCGTTACACGCTCGCCACAAGCGACACAAGGCGGCACTTAGCATGGTTCGACAGCGAGGTCCGCTCGATCACGTAGGTCACGAGAATGAGGTGGCGAACGGGAACGGCCGAGCAGCACCCCACTGCCGGCCGGGACGGCGCCAGCACGGCCGGCGACAACTCCCCGCGCCCGGAGACCGCGCTGGGGAATCAATCCTGTTCTGCGCTTCGCTGCTCGTCGTTGGCGGGCATGCCCTGTAGCTACGTCGACCGGCGTGGACGGCGTTGCAAGACGGCATGGTGCCCAGCCGACCGCACGGTGGTGGAAGGAAAGATCTATTGCGCCCTGCACGCCCATGCGATGCGGGCACTCGAATGGGAGTTCGGCGCCGCATCGCACCCGGACATCGACAGCCGCACCGTGCCAATCCTGCAATGGATCTCGTCAGCGGCTGCTGACGAGGTCATCGCAACCCTCAACGTCTTCTGCGCCCTGAATGGCGAGATGCTCGTCGCGGAGCCGGTGCGGCGGAGGTTCAACCCGATCGACCACAGTCGCGTCTGGGAGAAGCAGTGGAAGACGCTCTCAGCCACGAGCGTCACCATCCGGGTGTCCATCAGCTCCGACGAAGCCCGCCCCACAGAGATTCACATCAAGGTGAACGGACACGACGTGAACGTGGTGCCGCCGCCATTCAATCGTGAGCTCAGCACCCCGACAGCAGCCGACATGCACTGGCTCGACCAGGAGGTGCTCGCGCCCATCAGCGCCGCTGTGGCCCGCTGGATGATGCAGGCGGCTGCCAGCAAGGACCTCGGCTACATCCCGGTCGGCGGCGGCATCGACGATGCCGATGCGCTGCTCACGGCGCGGCCGGTCGGCGGGGACGAAACCGTCACGGCGTCAGCATCGAAGAACAGCGTCGACGACGCGGCGCTCGATCGCGTGCGCAGGGCTCACTTCCTCTACGGGCTCGAGGAGATCCAGGCCATCGCCGCTCTACCGGCGAAAAGCGGATAGATCCTCGGCGATCACCGGCTGGAGGTCACGACCCCGCCGGCCCGCTGTCGGTCGGGATCTCATCGAGATGCACGCGCGACATCTCCGCAACCCGCTCCGGATGCGTGGAGGCGAAGTACGCGAGCAGGATCAAGCCGATCACCAGCCACACCCCGACGACGATGCCGGAGTATGAGGATGGCGATGTCAGAGGCGCGATGAAGCTGAACACCTGAATGCCGGCCGCCGCAAGGAGTGCCGGCGCGAAGGCGGCGATGCCGAGAATCGGCACGACCACGTGGAGCAACGGGTTGAAGTCCTCGCGACGATGCCGGAGGTAGTATCCGATGCAGGCGAGGTCGCACGCGATGTACACGCCGACGATGATCAGGACGATCACGGTTGCGTCGAACACGAAGCCGGTGATCGGACCGTATTCGAAGCCGAGGACGAGCGGGACCGCAAGGCCGATGACCCACTGCACAATCACCGCGATGTACGGGGAGCGATATCGGGGATGCACCGTGCTCAGCAGCCGCGGCAGCATGCGCACGCGTCCGAGCGCGAATGCCATGCGGGTGGACACGTTCGAGCCGGCGTTGGCGTTGGCGATCGTGGAATTCACAACGGCGAGGAAGACGAGGACCCAGAAGATTCCGTAGGAGGCCTTGGCAACGCCCTGCCAGGAAGCCGCTCCCGCGCCGGTGAAGCTTGAGAACTTGGCCGGACCGAACCTGATGTCGACGGCGTACGTGGTGACGATGTAGATGATGCCGATGCCGATGGTTGCGCCGACGACGGCAAGGCGGATGTTTCGCTTGGGATTCCTGGTCTCCTCGGCGAGCGGGGCGGCGGCTTCGAAACCCGCGAATGCGAGGACCGTATAGATGGACCCGGCGATGATGCCGGTGAGTCCCTGGTAGGAGCTCGGCGTGTGCGCGGTGCTGAATACGCTGAGGTCGTTGCTCGAACCGGCGTTGACGATGAAGAGGATCGCAAGAATCACGAACACAGCGATCTCGAAGCTCCCCAGGACCGTGCCCAGCCTCGCCGAGAATCTGATGCCTCGGTAGCCGGCAAACAGCACGATCAGCGAACCGACGATGACCCACGGCCACCAGAGGTCGGCCGGCACCGACGGCCACTGCGAGTTCAGCGTCGCGGCAACGGTGAACCCGAGCTGCAGGAACAGCAGCGGCGGGACGAGGAGCTCGACAAAGAGGTATCCCCAGCCAACCAGAAAGCCGACGCCTGGATGCAGGCCCTGCGCCGTGTACGTGGCGACACTCCCGGCCGAGGGGATGTGACGGGCCAGCTCGCCAATGGCAATGGCGGTGAACAGACACGCCACCAGCGCCAGCACGACCGCCAGCGGCAGCGATCCGCCGGCATAGGCTGCGCCCGCGGGAATCGATGCGGCGATCGCGGCCCCCGGCGCCATCGCGGTAATGCTCTGAAAGAGCACCTCGCGAAGACCGATGGCCTGGCGGCGCAGCCCGGTTTGGTCCGGAGTGCTTACGGCGGCTCCGCCTACCTGCTCCAACGCACGTCCTCATCTCCCCAGGTTTCCGATGCTGGCGGCACTCTAGCGCCGATCGGCCGGCCCCGGCAACCTTCGGCACGGGAGCGGGCAGCGCGCATTGCGCCACCCGCCATCCGCTGGCCCGCGTCAACGCGAGCCGACCGCGGCGGTCAGCCCTGGTCTGGGAAGAAGACGAAACCGTGTGCCGCGCTGCTTGCGTCGGTGTAGTACCCGACGAGCTCCCCGGTATCGGCCAGGGACTGGACCGAGCTGCCGGTGACGCCCTTGGGGTCGTCGATCGTTGTGAAATGCCCTCGGATCAGCGTGAACCCGTGGAGCACTCCGCCGGCGTCGAAATACTGCCCTGCAATCTCTCCGGTGTCGTTGATGCCAAAGGTCTCGGTTCCCAGGCCGCTGCCGTTGGCCGCGCTGGGATCATCGATGAGCGCACTCAAGCGGCCGTTCCGATCGAGGACTCCATGGTGGTCGCCGTGAGCGTCGCTGAGCGCTGCCACTGCGACACCGTGGTTGTTGATGGAGCAGAGCGCGATTCCCTGCCCGGCGGCGGTCCCCGCGCGTGGATCGTCGACCGTCCTGTATCTTCCTTCGATCAGCGTGAAGCCGTGAACAACGCCGGCGGCGTTGATGTAACCACCGGTGATGTCGCCATCATCGTTGATGCCCTGCGGGATCGTTCCCTGTCCCGCCGACGTGCCCGCTTTCGGGTCGTTCAGCGTCGTGAACCTGCCATCCCGGAAGAGAAACCCGTGCAGCACGCCGACGCTGTCGACGTAGTACCCGACCATGGCGCCGCCCGAGTTGATGCTCAGGGGATCGGTCCCCTGGAAGGCCCCGGTGCCGGCGTGGGGATCGTTGACGGCAATGAACCGGCCGTCATCGTAGAGAAAGCCGAAACCCTGGTTGGTGCTGTCGTAGTAGTTGCCGACCACCGCACCATGTTTGTTGATCCCCGATGGGAACGTTCCCTGCCCGGCCGCCGTGCCGGCGGTCGGGACATCGATGGTGACGAACCGGCCGTCGCCGGACGCGCGTGCCTGGACCGCCGAGAACATCAGCGGTGCCATGGCAAAAAGGATGGCGGTCGTGTGTCGCTTCATGTGTTCACCTCCGAGGGCCCGCCCCATTTGGGCGCTTCGTCCCTCATCAGAGACTGCGCGAGGAAACGCGCCCGAACGCTAGGTGCCGCCTCGCGATACGACGCTGCTTCGCCGTCGCGGTCGGATTCAGAGGCGCCAGGCCGTCGGCTCAGCCGGCTCGTAGACGCAGAATCCCCCGGTCCGCACCGAGCGGCGTAAGTGGCGGCCGAGCTCGGCATGGGCCGCCTCGACGTGGTTGAGCGCGTCCCGAATCCGCCAGGTCACCGCCTTGCGGGCGCGCTCGGCGGGATCGAGTGCGCGACGCGGCCGGCCGCTCAGCCCCACTGCGGCGGTCAGCTCGGCAAGCAGGAACTCGCGCTCCTCCCGCGCACGTCCCGCCCGCTCCGGGTCGTTGGCGGCGTCGGCGTCGTCGATCTCCTGCTCGAGGTCGGTCAACCGCTCCCTGTACTGCGCCCTCGCCTCGCTGTCGAGCATCTCGCCGGCGTCCGCCTCCGCACTCATGCCGAGCTCGGCGAGCTCACGCACTGCCACGGGCTTTCCTCGACCGCTCGCGAGATCCACGGCGGCCACCTCCCTACCAGGAGTGGCCATCAGCCGTGCAATGTCGCGGAGGCCCTTGCTGTCCCGCAGCCGGACCGTCTTCCCCATGAACGTCAGCGACCAGTACTCCCCCGCACGCACGAATTCGGCCTCGGGCGGGGCGTGCGCTTCGCCGGCCGCGGCTCGTCGTGATGGCGTCGCCACGACGTTGCGCTCCAGCGGTTGCACCTCCCCAAGACCAAATCGCACCGCTTCCTGAAGCGACATTCGGACGCCCTCGTTCCACAGGACATCACTGGCTGCATCGCCCAGCAACGCTCGAGGCTGACGCTGCGCCTCCGCAACGTCCTTCGTATCACTGACGATGCCCGCGGCGCTGAGCAGCGTGCTCGCCGCACCAAGAAGTCGCAGCGACCGCTCGGGTTGTGTGTCCATCACCACTTTCGCAAGCACGAACAACGCATATGCGACGCTGGTTCTGCTCCCAAGCTCTCGCTCGATCGTGAGCACCTGCCTGGAGTGTTGCTCCGCTTCGGCGACGTCGCCGCGCTCCAACGCGATCTCCGCAAGGCTCTCGAGGAAGCCGGAGATCTGCCAGGGGTCTTCCCGGCTGTTCGCCAACGCGAGCGCCTCCTCGACCTTCGCTCGCGCCCCACCGAGATCGCCTCCGACCTGAAGTGTGCAGCCGTAGTTATTGAGCAGGCGGCCCAGTGCCTCGGGGTCGTTCGCCCTCCTGATGTGCTGCTCCGCCGCTTCATAGGCAGAGAGGCAGGATGTGATCCACCCTTCGGCGCGTTCGGTGCTCGCCACGGCACCAAGGGCGCCGAGGGCCTGACCGATATAGAGGTCGCTCCCCAGCTCGCGGGCAAGGGCGAGACAGTCGTTCCCGAGCTGACGGGCTTCGACCACCAAGCCGCGGTACCAGGCCCAGTACGCTGCGTCATACAGCGCCTGCAGGCGCAGGTCGTCACGAGGCTTGTAGCGCTCGAGTGCCTTCTTCAGCCATTCGCGGCCCTCGGCAGGGTTGTTTCTGATCCAGTAGCGCTCCAGAGCGACCGCCAACCTGAGTGCATCGCGTGGGTCGCGGTCGAGAGCCCACCCAAAACATGCCCTGAAGTTGTCGAGTTCATCGGCCACCCGCCTCATCCATGCAGCCTGTCGCGGTCCTCGTAGCTCAGTGAACGCGTCGTCCCCGAGACCGAGAAAGAAATGAGCATGGAGATTGCGAATCGCGTCGGCTTCGTTGGCCTGCGCGAGTCGTTCCGCTGCGTACTGGCGTATCGGCTCGAGGAGTCGGTAACGTCCCGGCTCGTGTGCCCCTTCGAGCGAAATCACCAAAGATTTGTCGACCAGGTCGCTGAGCGTTCGAAGCCACGATTGGTTGGTGGTGTCGTCGCCGTCCACGCGGCAGACTGCTTCGACCGCGTCCAGGGTGAAGCCACCGGCAAACACTGAGAGGCGCCGAAAGAGGGCCTGCTCATCATCGCTGAGCAGCTGATGGCTCCAATCGAAGGTCGCCTGCAGCGTTCGCTGCCTCGGCATCGTTGTGCGGCGGCCACCGGTGATCAAATTGAACTGTTCGGCGATGCGCTCCTCGATGGCGGTGACCGACATGGCTCGCGTGCTCGCCGCGACAAGCTCGACCGCGAGCGGGATTCCGTCCACGAGACCGCAGATCCGCAGGACCGCGGCCGCGTTGTCGTCGGTGAGGTCGAACCCCGGTCGGGCCGCCCGCGCGCGTTGGATGAGCAGCTGCACCGTCTCGCAACTGCGGAGCTCCTCCAGGCCGTAGGTGCGACGCGCATCCAGCGTTGCCATCGACGGAACCCGCCAGGTCACTTCGCCATCGACGCCGAGCACGTCCCGACTGGTGGCAAGGATGTGCAGGCCAGAGCAACGCCGTAACAAGATGTCCGCCAGTTGAGCCGCCGCCTCGATGAGGTGCTCGCAGTTGTCGATGACGCAGAGAAGCTCCCTCGAACCGAGCGCGCTGAGCAACGTTTCCGTGGGGGTGAGGCCCGGCTGGGTGATGTACCCGAGGGCACTCATCACGGCCTCTGGCACGAGCTGTGGATCCGTCAGACCCGCGAGCTCGACGAGCCAGACGCCATCCTCGTAGCCTCCCAACAAGTCGCGCGCAACTTCGAGGGCGAGCCGGGTCTTGCCGATGCCGCCGGCTCCCGTGAGCGTGACCAGTCGCGATTCCATCAGCAGACCCTTCACCGCGTCGATCTCCACCGACCGACCGATGAAGCTCGTCAGCTGAAGCGGGAGGTTCGTGCGCTCGGCGGCGTGACGCTGCGTCAGCTCGGCCGTCGTCCAACCGCCACGAAATGTGGCGCGAACAGCACCGCTCCGGGGGCGGCGGCGACCCTCTGAAGCCCTGCTCGCCAGCGCTCGACGTCGCGCGGTGACGCAACGCCGGCGTCGAGCATGGCGGGTATCGCGGCAGCCAAGGGCCCGCCCGTCGAAATGAAGGCGGCAGGGATGACGTTGTACCAGGCGGAGCGCTCGGTGATCTCCAGGCCGACATCGAGCAGCAGCGGGCCCAGCCGCGGCCCGATGCTGACGTCGCAGCCGCGATTGCGCTGGAATTCGCGATAGCGGTTGCGCAGATCGAGGGCGTCGGGGTCGGGGTCGGCCATGCCAAGCGCCATCGCCTCGGCGTCGGTGTCGACCAGGTACAGATGTCCCCCGGGACGAAGAAGCGCTGCGCAGTGCCTGACCACAGCGGGCGCGCCCGCGCCGAGGTGGAAGAGGACATGGCGGATCATCACCGCGTCGTAGTCCGACTCGGGTAGCCCCGTCATCGAACCTGTCCCCTCGATCACGCGCGCCCACGGGACGCCGGCGCCGGCCAGTTCCTGCTCGGCGGCCCCGCGCGCAACTGGGTCGGGCTCCACCCCGACAGCCTCGCCGCCGGCGCCGACCAGTCGGGCCAGTTCGACCAGCACTGCGCCCGGTCCGCACCCCACATCCGCGATCCGCGCGCCGGCAATGACACCTGCCGCCACCCACCGGTCCGCCTCTTGTACGCGGGCCCTTTCGGCCATCAGCCGATAGCGCTGTCGCTCATCGTCGCTCAGGCGGAGCGCGTACTCCGGTGCGGTTGTCTCCTGGCTCATCCCATGTCGCTCCAGCACCAAAAAAGCGATGTTAGCAACGGCCGATGGGGTCGTTGGGGCCGTCGGCGTGTCCTCAGCCCGTCGCGGACACGAAGGCGCAACTCAACGCATACTTCCCTGCAGGTTCGGCCCTCGCGGGCATATTTGGAGGTGGAACGGATGTATGGAACCATCATGCGGGCCAAGGTCAAGTCTGGCCGGCGCGCGGAGTACGAGAGGGTGATGCGTGAGATGGTGCCCAGCGCCGAGGCATACGGTCAGGGCATGCATTCCTACGAGGTCGCCTGGGAAGACTTTGATCCAGATCGGATCGTACTGATCGTCCACTTCAAGGATCGTGAGAGCTATATGGCGAATGCGAGCCGGACCGAGACCGACACGGACTACCAGCGGCAGCTCGAGTACCTGGATGGGAAGCCGGAATGGATCGACGTCAATTACGCCGACTATGTGGGCAAGCCGTTGGGAGGCAGCTAGTGCTGTCGACGTCATGCCCTCGGGTGCCCGGGCATTTCGGACCTGGGTAAGCGACGTCCGAGGATGCCTTGCAATGGGTCGCCCTAGCTGACTCCGTTCACCGGCTCAGCGCCCGGAGCCGCGTTCGGGTGGGACGTCCTGGCCGCGCGTGCCTAAGAGGTCAGAGCAGACAGGAGGATCGCAATGGATCGAGAGACCCTGCGCAGGGTCCAGCAGCCCCTCAAGGACCGCTATCGCAGCGAACCTGACGCCGCACTCGTAACCTTGCGCGCTGAAGGTGCCCTTGGGGAGGGCGTGACCTGCTCAGTCCAGACAGGACGGGCCCTGGCGGAGGCCGGCCTCCATCCCGCGAGCGGAGGAAGCGGCATGTCCGTTTGCTCGGGGGATATGTTGCTGCAGGCCCTCGTCGCTTGCGCCGGCGTTACCCTCAACTCGGTGGCCACGTCCATGGAGATTCCGATCCAGCACGGCACCGTTCATGCGGAAGGAGACCTGGACTTTCGCGGGACAATGGGAGTGAGCCGAGAGGCGCCGGTTGGTTTCACGGCCATCCGCCTGAGGTTTGACCTCGAAGCGATTGCGCCGCCGGAGAAGTTGGAACGATTGATCGAGCTCACGCAGCGGTACTGCGTCGTGTATCAGACGCTGCTCAATGCTCCGCCGATAGACGTCACCGTCTCACCCGGCCCGGCCGCACGATGATGAGTTGTCGGGCTGGGCTCGCGACGAGCTACCCGTGCTGGTCGGATCAGGTCGAGCGCTGCGCGCCCGGACGGCCGACGATCCGTGTAGAGCCATCCGCCCCCGCCACTCCTGCAGAGCCAGCCTCCCGCGAGGCCCAGGGCAGTGCCGGCGAGCCAGCCGACGACGGCGAACTCCGCGGCGCCGAGGAGAACGTCCTTCCATACGTGAGCGACATACGGTCCGAAGGAGAAGGCGATATAGCCGTTTCCTCCCTGGAGGTCGGCCGCCCATGCGACGACCCCCGCCAAGCCGGCGATGGTCAGACCCCACGAGACAAACCAGGCGATGAGGAGCGCCGCCATCCCCACGAGCCCTCCCGCGACCGCGCTGTCACGCAGCCTTCCGCCCATCGCTTGCGCACTCGTACCCGCCCAGGTGGCCGCAAGAGCCACGACCATCATCCCCAGGATCACGAGAGCGTTCCACAAGGTGCTGGCTCCCGGGAAGGGATACAGCTGGCACAGCCAGTGGAGTGCCACGAAGGTGCTGGGGAGCAGAGCCACAATCAGGGTCCAGCGCACCGACGGACGGCGGTTCCCGCTCACGATGGGACTCCTCATGTGGAGCTGCGCGTCGAGAGCTCCGCGCAGCAGGTTGATACGGGTCCGCATGGAGGGGTGGTGCTGCTCCAGCAGGGCGAGCATCTCCTCCCCGTAGCGAGCGCGCCAAGCGCGCGGATACATGCGCAGCAGCCTCACGACGCGGCTCTCGAACCGTGTGGCTCCAGTCTGTTTCGCCCGGTAGAGACTACGCGCTGCATGACGGTTAAATGGGCCTGGAGCACCGCCGCACCGGCCGTCGTCAGTCGGTAAGGGCGTCGACGACCCGTGATCGGGAGGGCCGATATCCAGCCTCGTGGCTCCAGTCGCGCGAGCACCCCGTACAGGGTGCCCGGCTCCATCCGGGCGCCGTGGAACTCCAGGATGTCCTGCATGATCGCGTAGCCATGCTTGGGGCCCTCGGCCAGGCTGGCGAGCACGAGCAGTGCCGGCTCGGAGAAGCGGCCAAGGTCGGCGAGGTCGTTGGCACGCGGCGGTTGTATCGCCATCCTTTATATCGTATCACTTAGTAGTCCGGGGTCGTTACCGAGGACGGAGCCCCTCATCCGCCCGCGCCTGCTGAAGCTGGTCCCGCGACTCAGCGATGCTTGCCTACGAATACCCCCCACCCAAGGCAGCGACGCTCTTCGGTCAGATACTGCCGTCGAGACCGATCACGCGTTTCCCGGATCTCCGCCGCATCTGGATCGTCGGGGTTGGCGATCAGCCAGTCCGAAACGTTGAGCCATTGGCTTGCGGTGTAGCGATCCCAATCGTCGGGCGAGGCGAGGACCATCTCGACAAGGTCCACGCCGGCGGCCTGGAAGATGCCAAGGGTCCCGGCGAGATCGGCGAACTCCTGCCCGTGTCGCTTTGCCAGTTCTTCCGAGGGCGGCTCGGCCCAGTACACCTCCCCGACCAGGATCCAGCCCCCAGGGTTCACCAATCGCTTCATCAACGCCAACG
Source organism: Candidatus Dormiibacterota bacterium (assembly GCA_963799005.1). Taxonomy (GTDB): domain Bacteria; phylum Chloroflexota; class Dormibacteria; order Aeolococcales; family Aeolococcaceae; genus Palsa-851. The sequence continues at coordinate 692,796 of CAWCVK010000001.1, forward strand.
TGCCACTGAGTCCGTTGCCAATCCAGGTGGCGCCAATGCAACTCACGACATCGAAGGTCGCACCCAAATCGTTCGCTTCCGCAGCATCGCCTTCGATGAAGTCCACGGCGCCCGCTACTCCAAGTTCCTCGGCGCGCGCCCGGGCGTCGGCAACGACGGGCGGGTAGATATCGATCCCGATCCCGGTCGCACCGAACCTGGCCGCGAGTTGACAGAGCATTTCACCCTTGCCCGACGCAAGATCCAGCACTCGCATGCCGCTGTCGATGTGACAGATGTCGGCCACCAGGAGCAGTTTCTCGAGCGACAGCGGATTCATGATCCGGTGCGAGGACTCGGATATTTCGTGGTATCGGTGGACGCTCACCATGAGGAGAAACTAACTCGAATGAGCCTCAGCCACGATGGCGCTGGGCTCACATGACAGCCCGACGCTCGTCCAGTGACCCCCGATCCACGTGCCCGATCTTCCGGATTTCTGGCCCCCCGCTGATGGCGATGGTCGGCGGCGATGGCAATACTGACAAGGGCAATACCGAGCGGACGAGTAGGCGGTTGTAAAAGAGAGTGATGGAGCACCGGTCCACCGTCGATCGCTTCTCGGCACCCTTCGCTCGCGGCTTTCTTGTCGTCGAGGGCCTGCTCCAGGTCGCGGTAGGGACGATCGTTGCTGCGTTTGCGTGGAACCTGCGCAGCAATCCGCCATGCCCCAGCTACAGCGACTGCCAGTTCGATGCCACGAATGCCCTACCGCTACTCATGGGATTCGCTGCGATCATGGTGGTTCTAGGACTGGCCACGGTGATCGGCGCCGCAACGATCCGGCGGAGACACCGGCCGGCGTGGTGGTTGGCGGTGGGTAGCCAGTGCGCGGCCGTGGTATCGATCATCGTGCCGGTGGCAGGCAGCCCCTTCCAGATCGGCTGGGCAGTTCTAGCTGTTATTCCGTTAGTCGGCCTCGGGCTGCTGTTCACCAGGGAACTGCGGCCGAGGTCGGCATCGGTATAGACGCACCTGAGGTCAGCCCTCGAGGATGTCCAACCAAATCCAGCTCACGCTGTGCCACCGGCCGAGCGGGAAGCGCGCCCAGGATGCGCCGGGAGACCTCCTCGACCGAGCCGATGCCTTCAATCTCCGCGACCAGCCCTTGCTTGCGGTAGTGGTCGAGCACCGGCAACGTCTGCTCCAGGTAGACCGCAATACGGCGTTGGGCGGTCTCCGGCCGGTCGTCCTCGCGCACGATGAGGTCCCTGCCGTCCGCCTCGCAGGTCAACGGTCGGGGTTGGTCCGGCTCGAACCCGTAGCTTCGTCCGCAGCCCGGGCAGGTCAACCTGGTCGTGACACGCCGGATCAGCTCAGCCTCGGCCACGTTCAGGTACAGGACGCGGTCGAAGCCAATCGCCATCGATGCCGCCAGCGCGTCGAGCGCTCGGGCTTGCGGCACGGTGCGGGGGAAGCCGTCGAAAAGGAAGCCGTCCCGGCGGTCGCTCCCCCTTAGGCGCTCCCTGATGATGTCGATCATCAGCGCGTCCGGAACCAAGTCGCCGCGCTGCATGTAGGCTTGGACGCGCAGCCCCAGCTCGGTCCGCTCGGCCAGCTCGGCGCGCAGGATGTTCCCCGTCGCGATCGCGGGAAGGTCGAGCCGCGAGGCTAAAAGGTTCGCCTGCGTGCCCTTACCACTGGCCGGCGCCCCGAGGAGCAGCAGATTCAGCCGTCGTTCGTCGACGATGACTGCCGGCTTGAAGCAGTGCACGACCGCAGCTTTCATAGGGTGACTCCTCGCGAATCGGTTGGCATCGGCCAGACTTGGACGGGTCCCAGTAAACGCTTCCGGCCCTGGACCGGACCAGTGCCGTTGGTCACGTGACCAGCCGCCGAAGGTCCCGCTGTCTGCGGCGCTGGTCAGGAGCGCGCAGCGTCGCGCTGGCGCTCCTGCCGGAGTCAGTTGGAGGCGACGGACTCCAACTGCTTCAGAGTGGCGATCCCGAACTCGTACTGCCACTCGACAAACTTGGTCACGACGTCGAAGTTGCGATTCACCACGGTGTCGATGGCCGGAATCAGCTGCTCAGAGTTGGGAAGCGCGAACACGCTGAGCGGAACCAACACAGAGGTGATGCTCTTGAGGACCTCAGTGGCTGCAAGCTTGATCTCCGTCGTCTGCTGGAGGCCTTCCGCTACTGCAGCGTTGGCGGTGCGGATGTAGTCGGCGTAGTCGGTCATGACTGTTTCCTCGTGACCTCCGGGTCCCATTGGGGCCCTACTGGAGAGGCTGGTGCTAAGTGTACCAAGCGGATGCTAGGTTGTCAACCCAGGGCCGCTCTTAATCTCCACGCCGGCAGCGCTGCCCCCCGGCGCCCTCCTGGACCGCAGTTCGGGCGTGGGACCCTAAGATGGCTCATGATACTAGCACGGCGACGCAACAATTTATCGGTGCGACCTGCTATGTTGTGAGCGTCCCAGGACCGAGGCGAGAGCCGTCAAGGCGCCGGTCAGGGCGACCTTTCTCAGGGGTTGTCAGCCAGTTCCTCCGCGTTTCTTCTTGGCCCTCCTAACGCGCACTCCGTTGGAGGAGCACCCCACATGGCTGTTGCAACCCGCCCCACCGAGAAAACTCGGTATTTCACGGCCTCGCCCCGCGCGCTGCTCATCAATGGCAAATTCGAGCAGGCCGAGAGCGGTAAGACCTTCGACACGCTCAACCCGGCCACTGACACGGTGCTCGCGAGCGTCGCCGAAGGCGACGCGCACGACATTGATCGCGCAGTGCGAGCTGCTCGCCGAGCGTTCGAGAACGGCCCGTGGAGTCGCATGACCCCCTCAGAACGCGGCCGGATCTTGCACCGAATCGGCGACCTGATCATGGAACACGCCGACGAACTTGCAGAGCTCGATTGCCTGGACAATGGCAAGTCGCTCGGGGTGGCCCGCGCGGCTGATGTTCCGCTCGCCGCCGACCTATTCTGGTACATGGCAGGTTGGGCCACCAAGCTCAACGGCGGCACCATCAACCCGTCGGTGCCCTACCTCCCCGGCGCCGAGTTCCACGCATACACACTGCGCGAGCCGGTCGGCGTCGTCGGCCAGATCATTCCATGGAACTTCCCGCTGTTGATGGCCGCGTGGAAGCTGGGTCCGGCGTTGGCCACAGGTTGCACGGTGATCCTCAAGCCCGCCGAGCAGACACCGCTTTCGGCCCTGCGCTTGGGTGAGCTCATGCTCGAGGCCGGCCTCCCCGACGGGGTGGTCAATATCGTCACCGGATTCGGTGAGACCGCCGGCGCCGCACTCGCCGGGCATCCCGGTGTCGACAAGATTGCGTTCACCGGCTCCACCGAGGTGGGCAGGCTGATCGCCACGGCTGCCACCGGCAACCTGAAGAAGGTCTCGCTGGAGCTCGGCGGCAAGTCGCCGAACATCATCTTCTCCGACGCGGACATCGACGCGGCCATCGCCGGCGCGGCGCAGGGGATCTTCTTCAACCAGGGCGAAGTGTGCTGCGCGGGAAGCCGGCTCTTCGTGCAGCAGGACCGCTTCGATGAAGTGGTGGAGGGCGTCGCCAAGGCGGCCAAGAACATCAAGGTCGGACCCGGCATGGATCCGGACACGGATATGGGGCCGCTCGTCTCTCGCGAGCAGTTCGATCGGGTCACCGGGTACCTCGCGAAGGGTGAGCAGGCGGGCAACCGTGCGCTGGCCGGCGGCCACGCACTCGACCGCCCCGGCTACTTCGTGGAGCCGACAGTGCTGGTGGACGTCGAACCCAACGACGTGGTGTTACGTGAAGAGATCTTTGGACCGGTGATCGTTGCGTTGCCGTTCAGCGACGTCGACGACCTCGCCCGTCAAGCCAACGACACCGTCTACGGACTGGCCGCGGGAGTGTGGACCAAGGACATCTCGAAGGCTCATAAGCTCGCCAGGCGCATCAAGGCAGGCACGGTATGGGTCAACACCTACAACGTGTTCAGCGCCGAGCTGCCGTTCGGTGGATTCAAGCAAAGCGGCTGGGGCCGCGAGATGGGCGAGGAAGTCCTCTCCAGCTACCTCGAGACCAAGTCGGTGATCGTCCAGCTGTAGTCCTCTCGTTTTCCTCCGCGACGTCGCCGTCGGGTTCCCCCCAACCCGGCGGCGACCGACTCGCGCCGGTTAGTGGGACGCGACAGCCGCCAGTTCCTTCCAGGCGGTCTCGAGCGCCGAAGGATTCTCGCAACCGAGCACGAGACGCGTGTCACTCGCCAGGTACGCCACGGTCAGGTTGATGCCGGCGTCGGCGAGGCGACGCGTGACATTACCCAGCATGCCGGGGTGATTCTCAACGCGCTCAACGATCACTTCCGCCTCGCGGGTGACCTTGTAGCCGACCCTGGTGATGGCGCCACCGGCCGCGGCTCTGTTTGTGGTCAGTAGGTGGAAGATAACGCTCCCGTTCTCCTCGACCGCACACAGGCCCTCGATATTGATCTTCTCGCGACGCAGCTCCTCCGCGAGAGTCGCAACACTGCCCTTGGTGTGCGGGACGACGATGGTGAAGTCATACGCGTACATAACTGGCCTCCTCTGTCGGGCGCCGAGTAGCTCAGCTGGCCCACGAACCACCGTGCGCGTGCTGTCATACAAAACGCAACCGGTGCGAACCGCGCATTGTCATCGGGCGACGCATATGGGTGGAGATGTGACATTCGGTCCCGTGGCGTATGTCACTCGCCTCTGGTGGTGCAGACACAAGCGCGTCCATGCTGTCAGGAAACCGGCAGACACCGAAGGAGAACTGTGAGGAGCGCGACACGCACCCTCGGCGCCGATGCGACCCTGCCGCTGTTGATCCAGGGCGGCATGGGTGTGGCAGTCTCCAACCATCGCCTCGCCCGCGCCGTGGCCATGACGGGTCATCTCGGCGTCGTCTCCGGGACGGCCATTGACCTTGTGCTCGTGCGGCGGCTCCAGGACGGTGATCCCGATGGCGAGATGCGAAACGCGATGGCGCAGTTTCCAGTGTCCGCCATCGCCGAGCAGGTTATGGAGCGCTACTTCCTTCCCGACGGGCGCCGCCAGCGTCCATATCGCAGCATCTCGATGCACTCACATCGCGACAAGCACGCGTCTCAAGACCTGCTCGTGCTCGCCGCTTTCGTCGAGGTGATGCTTGCCAAGCGCGGGCACCATGGACAAATCGGCATCAACCTGCTGACCAAGGTGCAGATCCCTACAGTGCCGACGCTGTTCGGCGCCATGCTCGCGTCTGTCGACTACGTGCTCATGGGAGCGGGAATCCCCCGCGAAGTGCCGGGCATTCTCGATCGTCTCGCTGCGATGCAGGCGGTGGAGACACGGCTCGACGTCACCGGCGCCGCTGCCACCGACATCATTCCCCATCTCCGCTTCGATCCCAATCGCTTGGATGTCGGCACTGCACCGTGCCGTCCGGCGTTCCTGCCAATCGTGTCGTCGCATACCCTGGCGACCGTCCTGGCCCGCAAGGCGAACGGCTCGGTCGAGGGCTTCATCGTCGAGGCACCGACCGCCGGTGGGCACAACGCGCCGCCGCGGGGCACGCCCACCTACGACGCGATCGGACAGCCACGCTACGGCGAGCGCGACCACGTCGATCTCGCAGCCATGCGCGCCCTGGGCCTGCCCTTCTGGCTGGCAGGCGGCAGGGACACACCGGAACGCGTTCGAGACGCGCTCGCAGACGGTGCCACCGGCGTCCAGGTGGGCACGCTCTTCGCATTCTGCCGTGAATCGGGAATCGCGCCCGCGTTGCGTCGCGCCGTTCTCGACACCGTGGAGAGCGAGCGCGAATTCGTGCTCACGTCGTCACGCGCGTCGTCGACCGGGTATCCGTTCAAGGTGGCCTCGGTCCCCGGGACCCTGTCTGAGCATGGGGTCTACAAAGCCCGGACGCGCGTCTGCGACCTGGGCTACCTGCGCGAGGCATATGTAAAGCCACGGGCCGGCGTTGGCTACCGGTGCCCCGGGGAGCCGGTTGACGATTACGTCGCCAAGGGTGGCGATGCCTCCGCCACCGTTGGCCGCCTGTGCCTGTGCAACGGCCTCGCGGCCACAGTCGGGCTCGGCCAGGTGCGGGTCGCCGGTCTTGAACCTGGCGTGATCACGAGCGGTGACGGCCTCGCCGCCATACGGACGATGTTGATTGACGATGACGATTACTCCGCCGCCGATGTTGTCACCCACCTGCTGGGCGGCCTTCGGGGCGCGTCGGCGACCTCCGACGGACCTCATCCTGAGGCGAGGAAACACGGTTCACAGTTGGAGGCGGCGCATGCACGAAGTGTCTGATCGTTCTGCGGTAGTCGACAGACCATCGCCTGGGCCCTGGCGGGAGGGCCCAACCCTGGACTACGATGGTCGGACTATGGCTGTCGTTGAGCCGGCTGCCAGCGAGGCAGTGACGCCGCACCTCTTCTCCGGAAAGGTGGCCATCGTCACCGGGGGTTCCCGCGGTATCGGAGCTGCGATCACCCGAGAGCTCATACGCCATGGCGCGCACGTGGCTGCCGGGTTCAACCGCGACGCCGAGTCCGCTGCGGCCTTGCGCGACGAGCTCTCCGCTCTCGGTGGCTCGATCTCGGTGCATCAGGGCAACGTTGGTGTCCCTGCGGACTGTACCCGCGTCGTCGACGAGGTCTTGACCGCGTACGGTCAGGTCGACTTCCTGGTCAACAATGCCGGCATCACCGTTGACAAGACAGTCCGGAAGATGAGCATCGAGGACTGGCATGCGGTGATGCGGATCAACCTTTCGGGCGCGTTCTACATGGTGAAGGCCGTTCTGGACCACATGCTCGAACGAGGCAGCGGGCGGATCGTCAACGTGAGCTCGGTCATCGGCCAGACCGGAAACATCGGGCAGGCCAACTACGCTGCCTCAAAGGCGGCGCTATACGGACTCACCCAAAGCCTCGCGCTGGAAACGGCTCGCAAAGGGATCACGGTCAATTGCGTGGCCCCGGGATTCATTGCAACCGAGATGGTGGGCAAGATCCCTCAGCCCATCCTCGACGGCATCATCGAGAAGGTACCGATCCGGCGGCTCGGTCGGCCCGACGAGGTGGCTCGCGTGGTCCGCTTCCTTCTCGAGGATGAGTTGTCGTATATCACCGGTGCGATGTACGCCGTGAACGGCGGCCTGTTCATGTGATCGGCTCGTGAGCAACGATGCTCGCGAGGACACCGCCTATGAGGCGCTGCTCGCCAAGGTAGACCAGAGCGATTTCGGAGGGGCATTCCGCAGCGTGTTCCTCGATGACGCGATACGTCACCCTCTGCACTTCGCGAAGGCCGGTCTGGATCTCTCGGCCGGGCAGGCGGCGGTAGCCGCACGCGTGGCCCAGCGGGCCTTTGGCCGGGGTACGGGTGACCCGGTTGGTCCGGGCGACAGCCGCTTTGCGGACCGGACATGGCAAGCGAACCCCGCCTTCCGGACGCTGGCCGAAAGTTATCTGAGCACGGTGCAGTGGGCGCAGCAGCTCGTCGATACGTCACACGCTCCCGCTGTCCAACGCGAGAAGGCGCGGTTCGCACTCAATCTCATGCTCGATGCGCTGGCTCCGACCAATGTGCCGTGGATGAACCCCGCGGTCTTGAAGGAGATATTCGAAACGGGTGGTCTGAGCCTCATAGCGGGCGCGAGCAACTTCGTCGACGACCTGCTCCACAACAGGGGGCGGCCACGTCAGGTCGACGCGACATCGTTCAGCCTCGGGAAGAACCTCGCGGCGACACCTGGGCGCGTGGTCATGCGCAACTCGCTGATGGAGCTGCTGATGTACGAACCGCAAACCGATCTGGTCCACGCGCAACCGATCCTGTGCAGCCCACCATGGATCAACAAGTACTACATCATGGATCTGGCGCCCGGCCGATCTTTCATCGAGTACGCGGTGCTGCACGGCTTCACCGTGTTCTGTATCAGCTATCGCAACCCCGATGCGTCGATGCGGGATGTGAGTTGGGACGACTATCTGCAGCTCGGGCTGATGGCGGCACTCGACCAGGTCAGCAAGCTCACCGGCTCACCGGTGGTGAACATTGTCGGTCTGTGCCTCGGAGGGACGATGTCGACGATCGGCCTGGCTCACCTTGCGGCGAAGGGCGAGGCCGATCGAGTGGGCTGGATGACCGTCACCAACACGCTGGTCGACTTCAGCATCCCCGGCAATCTCGGCGTCTTCGCCGACCGCAAGAGCGTGACGCGCCTCGAACAGAACATGAAGCAGCGTGGCTATCTGGAGGCGTCCGCGATGGCGCAGACGTTCGACTGGCTGCGCGGCAACGACCTGGTCTGGAATTACGTCATCAACAACTGGTACATGGGCAAGACGCCACCAGCGTTCGATCTCCTTGCCTGGAATGGGGACAGCACGAACATGCCGGCGGCGATGCACACGCAATATCTGCGAGCCTGCTATGTCGACAACAAGCTGATTCGCCCCGGTGCGTTTCGGATCGCCGGAACCCCGATCGATCTCGGGAAAATCAAGCAGCCCATGTACGTGCTGGGCGCCGAGAACGACCACATCGCCCCCTGGAAGGGATCGTATCTGACGACCCAACACGTCGGCGGCGAGGTCCGCTACACGCTGACGTCCAGCGGGCATGTTGCCGGCATCGTCAATCCGCCCGGCAACCCCAAAGCGGCGTTCTGGACTCGCCCGCGTGCGGGTCGCGGTGTCGATGCCGAGGCGTGGCGCGCGGGTGCAGAACGTGTGAGCGGGAGTTGGTGGGACGACTGGGTTGCGTGGGCCGCGCAACGGTCGGGGGAACTCGTTGCGCCGCCACGCGTTCCGCCCGGCGATGCGGCGCCCGGGAGCTACGCCAAGGGCGAGGATGCTCGACCGTTCAAAGCCAGATCCTCGGCGCGCCGGCCCCAGCATGCGCGAACTCGCGCAGCGGCGAAGCGCTCCTGACCGACGGTCGTCAGCGGGACTTCGGCTTCGCCTTCGCCGGCTTCGCCTTTGTGAACGGCACGGCCTTGGCGGTCGTCTTGCGCGGCGGGCGCGACGGCGTCGAACGCTCGCCCGACGGCTGCTGGCCGGCGAGCAAGCCTCGGTAGACCTGGATCAACGCCTGCTTGGCTTCCTGGGTGAGCCGACCGTCCACTCGGATGGCGTCCTCGACAGTCAAGATGGGGCGTTCCAGCGAGTCATCCAGAAGGCCAGCCTCCCGGTACAGGGTCTCCGCGGACATATCCAGCGCATCCGCGATGCCCTTGAGCACATGGGCTGATGGCTTGTAGACACCGCGTTCGATCTGGCTGAGATAAGGGTTCGACACGTTGGCCAGACCGGCGAGCTGGCGCATCGAGAGTGACATCAGCTCGCGCTGGGTGCGGATGAAGTCTCCGACTGACTTGAACGGTGGTGTGGGTTCGGGCATCAGCCAATCCTAGCGCTTGGGGAGCCAACCCGATGGAGGGTTGACATAAGCAGCGCCTGCTTGGTATACTAAGCACCGATCACCACACCGCGATTCAAAGGAGACCACCCATGGCCGAGTATCAGACTTATGTGACCGACTTGCAGAAGCAGTTTCTGGCCGCGATCCAGAAGGTTGGCGAGGTTCAGGCAAAGCTCGTCGAGGCCGTTCGCGACGTGCCGACTACTCTCGAGAGTGGCCAGCTGACTCCCGCCGAATTGGTGGAGAGGTCGTTCGAATTCGCGACCCAGGTGCTCGACACCCAGCGCGACATGACCCTTCGCCTCATCAACGCCGCTGGTGGGACGCCGACCAAGACCAAGCCTGCGAAGCAAGCCGCGTAATCTCTCGATACGGGTCGAGGCAACTCGACCCGTATCGCATGGCAGAACGCGAAGTGGAGAAGCGGCGTAGAGTGATCGGCGTGGAAGATGCCGTCATCGTCAGCGCCGTGCGGACTCCCGTCGGCACGTTCGGCGGCGTCTTCACCGATGTGCCCGCAACCAGACTGGGATCGATAGCGGTGGCGGAGGCGCTGCGCCGCGCGGGCATCGATTCCGTTGACGAGGTGCTCATGGGCAACGTGCTCCAGGCCGGCCTCGGCCAGAACACCGCGCGACAGTCGGCCATCGGTGCCGGGCTCGCCGAGAGCGTTCCCTCGACCACCATCAACAAGGTCTGCGGCAGCGGCCTCAAGACTGTCGCCCTCGCTGCCCAGGCGATCCGCGCCGGCGACGCCGAATGCCTGGTCGCAGGCGGTATGGAGAACATGTCGCGGGCGCCGTATCTGATGGACAACGGGCGGTACGGCTACCGGCTTGGCAATGGACAGCTGGTGGACGAGTTGATCCGCGACGGGCTCTGGTGCGCGTTTGACGACTGCCACATGGGCAGCACCGCCGAGAACATCGCGCGCGAGTTCGAGGTCAGCCGCGAAGATCAGGATGCGTTCGCCGCAGGATCGCAGCAGAAGGCCGAGGCGGCGATCCAGAGTGGGCGCTTCAAGGACGAGATCGTCCCGGTCCCGATACAGCGAAAGAAGGAGACAGTCGTCGTCGACACCGACGAGCATCCCCGTTTCGGTACGACGATCGAAACGCTCGCCGCGTTGCGTGCCGCCTTCGCCAAGGACGGGACGGTGACCGCGGGTAATGCGTCAGGCATCAACGACGGCGCGGCGGCGGTCGTGGTCATGAGCGCCTCACGGGCGAAGGCCGAGAACCGCGTTCCCCTGGCTCGGATTCGCGGCTACGCGAGCGCCGGCGTCGCACCGCGCATTATGGGGATGGGTCCCGTTCCTGCGGTGCGCTCCGCACTGCAGAAGGCTGGGGTCGAACTCCGCGATATCGACCTCTTCGAGCTCAACGAAGCTTTCGCCTCCCAGGCGGTCGCCGTCGGTCGCGAGCTCGCCGTCCCCGAGGACCGCCTCAACGTCAACGGCGGTGCGATCGCGATCGGTCACCCCATCGGCGCCAGCGGAACTCGCCTCCTCGTCACGCTGCTCTTCGAGATGGCCAAGCGCGACGTCAACCTTGGTGTCGCCGCGCTCTGCATCGGTGGCGGGCAGGGGATCGCGATGGTCCTGGAGCGAAGCTAGCCCACGCTGCTCGCCAGGACAACCGGTCAGGCTGAGAACGTCGCCGTCGGCGCACTCAACGGTGGCTCCTCCAAGGCCAGCAGGGCCTCGAACGCCGCCGGCTCGAGTGGCCGGTAAGCAGCCATACGGTGCTGCTCCGCGAGGGCTCGAAATCGGCTACCGGCCGAGGACGAGGTAGCAGAAGCCGAGCACGCCTCGATATGTCTCGACGTACTGCCCGAGCTGGAGATCCAGTTCGCTTCGCGTCATCGGCGCTCGCTCATCCTCCGGATTGGCAAGCAGCCACTCCTGACGTCCCGCGCGCCAGGTTGACTCGAAGTCATCCCATTCGCGCTGATCGGCGGTGCTCAGATGCAGGATCCGCCACTTTGCCGTATGCACGCATTCGACGAGCTCGCTCAGCGTGAGGACGGCGTCACCGAACAGTTTGGCCGCTTTCTCGTTTGGGGAGCGCTCCCAGCATCCGTCGCCGAAAAGGAGTTCGACCACCAGGCTGGACCATCTTGACTGCTGCGGTCAATGCCGCCTCAGCACCGCCCCAGGCCTGCGCCGCACCGACGCAGATGAACTCGGTCGGCGGGATGCTGCCACGCGTCGGCTGAGCCCACGACGAAGGTCACCCGCCCGTCGAGGCCGCGATCGGAGGCCAGGGAGCGTCCTCGTGCGAGGGCCTCGGGGTCGGTGTCCACGCCGATGCCCGAGGTCACGCCCGCGCTCTCGATCGCACGGAGTAACAGCTCGCCCCACCCGCAGCCGAGGTCGAGGAGCGATGCTCCCGGCCGGATGTCGAGGCGGCTCAATAGTAGCCTCGCGTGTTCCTCGGACAGTGGTGTGTTCCAGCGCATTCGCGCGTAGCGGGTGTGCTCGAGATCGTTCGCGGGAGGCACGCGGTGCAGTATGTGGGAACCCCGCCTTCGCGGCTTATACCGACCTAGCGAGCGTATGGGCGGCTGACGTGGGAGGCGGCCGCAGCTTCAATGTGCAGAGCCGCTGCAGCGACACCATTACGGCGGCGGATTGTCTTGCCGATCTCGTCGAGGCGGATTCGCCGAGGTGTGTCGCGCAGTAGCTGGTCCAGTGCCTCACGCATCTGGGCTTCGGTAAACGCGTAGGTATCGAGGCGGACACCGAACCCGGATTCGTGCACGCGCTGCGCGTTGTCGTGCTGATCCCAGAATAACGGGAGCAGCAGCATGGGCTTCCCGAAATGGAAAGTCTCCGTGACAGTGTTGTTGCCGCCGTGCGTGATGACCAGATCGACCAGGGGAATGATGCGCGTCTGGGGTACGAGCTCCGCACCCCACATATTTGGCGCGAGCTCGTATTCCTCATGACGGGGACCCTTCGAGACGATATAGCGATGCGGGGTGCGCCCAAGCACATCGACAAGGCGTCTCATCAGGTCCACATCGGCGCTCCCCAGCGATCCGAGCGAGAGGTAGATGAGCGCTGACCCGCGGGGGCGGTCGCGCATCTCGATGGGCAACTCGAACTTGTCGTCCGTCTCTCGTACGCTCGAGTTCGAGACGATGCCAGGTGGCATCCAACTGACGTGCGTCGGTGTAGTCGATCACCTCCGGGTATAGATACAGGTTGAGGAGGTCGGACGTGTGTATGAACTCGAGATCTGGAAGGGGCGGCGCGCCTTGATCCCGCACCCATTCGTTGAACGGCTCCCAGACGGGACGATGTGTCCGCTCATACTCGCTGCGGAACTCCTTCCACGCGATGTGGTCGTCACTGCCGAGGCCGGAGTAGGGTGGGGGAACGTCGGGCCCCCGGATCTCGAGTGGGTTACACGAGACAATCCGCACGAAAGGCACTCCTGACGACAGCAGTGCAGGAAAGCACACCACGTTGTCTTCGACGACCACATCCGGCTTGACATCGGCAATGATTTGGCGAAGCTGAGGCTCGCAGAATCTCGCACCGTCGATGAGAGCCTGCCAGGTCGGCGCCATGAAGGTCTCGAGCTGCTCAATCGTGGGCCGTCGGAACTCTTGGGCAGTGTCGCGAATGAACTCTTTCCAGAACTGGCCGGCATCCTGGATTCCTCCCGCTCCGGCTGGCGGGGCGAGGTCAACGAGTGCTTCCTCGAAACCAAGCGCGGCAAGTTTGCCCTTCCATGAGGCCTCAGCTGCGAAGATCACACGGTGCCCGCGCCGGCGCAGTAGGTCGCCGATACCAATGCAGTTGTTGGTCGGTCCGTATGCCGACTCCGGCATCAAGAGAACGGTCGTAGGTGACACCCCGTGAACCTTCTGACCTCCTCGACTGTCAAACCGTGGCGTTCGCTGGAGGACGTGTGACGATGCCCAGGCGACAACGGTGGTGGCTTGGATCCACGGCTTGGTCAACCAATGTCTGGCCCAACTGCATGACGTCAACCTGACCTGCACCGTCCGGGAGCGCTTCCTCTTCGACGACGCATTCACCCGGTACATCGGGACGGACGTTTGGTGGACAGACGACCAGCCAGTCCGCTGAAGAAGCGGAGTAGCTCAGGTACGCTGCTTTGTGCCACTGACCGATGGCGCGAAAACGCTCCGGGTAATCCGGACCATCGCAGCGGAATCCCCCAGTGGGTAATGGCAGAACGCCGGCGGAGGCGACGACCACAATGCGCTGCACGCCAACTCGCTCTGCCGCAGCAACAATCGCAGTTGCGCTCGCAGGAATGGCCTCACCCGACAGTGATACGACAAGCGCGTCGATGCCGGCCAAGCTGGAGGCGACAGCGTCGCTATCGCGCGCATCGGCTAGGACGAGGGCATCTGCGAAATCGGTGTTGGCGCGCCGGATCAGAGCACGAAACGGTATAGCAGCGCTCGCCGCATAGCGCGCGGCTGCGCCACCGACTTGTCCATTTGCTCCCAGGATTGCAAGCATGATTGCTCGATTGTAGACGTTCGTTAGAAAGCTCATCGATCCTCGCTGAGCGTCCGCACATGCGCAAACGTTGGGTCGACTGTTCATCGAATGATCCCTGCAAGCGGCGGCCAGCGGCCGCTCAGGCTGGTCGCTCCAACCCGTCGCTCCGTGCTGACGGCGCGCTCGCCGACCCAAACAGCGGGCGTTCGTCCCAGCCGGTACCCTTCAGCGATGGACAAGCCGATCCACTACGCCGTCCACGAGGGCGTGCACATCGCATACCAGGTTATCGGCGACGGGCCGATCGATTTGGTGTACACGCCAGGGATCTGGTCCAATCTCGAGATCATGTGGGAGTGGCCCGCATGGGCCCGCTACCTCAACCGGCTGGCGTCATTCTCGAGGCTCATCCTGTTCGATATGCGCGGGGTCGGGCTCTCCGATCGGGGCCCCGAACCGCCAGTCCTCGAGCTGCAGATGGACGATGTCCGGGCCGTCATGGACGCCGCCGACTCGGATACCGCGGCGATCTTCGGCGGCGCGCGCGGCGGCTCGATGGCGCTGCTCTTTGCGGCAACCTATCCCGAGCGCGCCCGAGCGCTCATCTTGTATGCGCCTTTGGTAAGGACCCTACGCGCGCCTGACTGGCCGTTCGGGCGCAGCGAGGATGAACAGCGCCTGTTCTTCGAGCGGTTCACGCGAGAGATGGGTACGGGAGAGAACCTCGAGCTCCAGGGACCGAGCCACGACGAGCGGTTCAAACAGTGGTGGGCGCGCTTCGAGCGCCTTGGCGCGTCGCCGGGTGCGTGGCGCGAGCTGGCTGAAATCCTCAGCTCTGTCGATGTGCGACAGGTCCTGCCTCGCATCCAAGCTCCGGCGCTGGTCATCCATCGCACCGGCGACCGTGTCACAGATGTCAACCAGGGTCGCGCCGTCGCCGAGCGGATCCCGGGAGCGAGGTTTGTTGAGCTCCCCGGCGATGATCACATCCCTTTCCTCGGTGACTACGCCGCGATTACGAACGAGATCGAGGAGTTTCTTACCGGCACGCACGAGGCACCCGACACCGACCGTGTCCTGGCGACGGTGCTGTTCACCGATATCGTGGGATCCACAGAGCTTGCGTCCACGCTCGGCGATCGGGCCTGGAGAGACCTGCTGGAGGCGCATCACGCGCTGGTCCGACGTGAGCTGGCGATCCATCGCGGCATCGAGGTCGACACGGCCGGCGATGGCTTCATGGCCAGATTCGATGGCCCCGCGCGGGCGATTCGTTGCGCGCAAGCCGTCGCTGAGGCGGTGCAGTCGCTGGGGATCGAGATTCGCGCGGGCTTGCACACTGGCGAGTGCGAGGTGACGGAAGCCGGCCTGGCCGGGATTGCGGTGCACATCGCGGCTCGCGTCGCGGCGGGAGCGGGGCCGAGCGACGTGCGTGTCTCGAGAACGGTGAAGGATCTCGTGGCCGGATCCGGCATTCGCTTCAGCGATCTCGGCGCTCACTCGTTGAAGGGCGTTCCCGGAGAGTGGGATCTGTTCCGCGTGGAAGCATTAGAAAGGCGGACTCAGCTCGATGGCCCCTGGTGAGGTGACCAGGAGCCTGGGCTGGATCGCCGGCCGCACCATCACCGATGAGAGGGTCCTTCTTGTACGCTGGCGCGCCGGAGGTGCGTGAATGAGTCGTGATCCGTACGCCGATCTTCCTCAGGTGCCGTGGTTCAGCCTGTCGAGCGATGACATCAAGGACGGCGAGCAGTTGCCGTCGGCGCAGCGAAGCGGGATCTTCGGGGCCGGCGGAGAGGACGTGTCTCCCGCCCTGTCGTGGAGCGGCTTCCCCGAGGGCACGAAGAGCTTTGCCGTGACTGTGTACGACCCCGACGCGCCGACGGCAAGCGGGTTCTGGCACTGGGCCGTCGTCGACATTCCCAGCAGCGTCACCAGTCTACCGGCCGGCGCCGGCGACCAGGCAGGTCAAGGCCTGCCATCGGGAGCCTTCCATCTTCGCAACGACGGAGGCCTCGCCGGTTACATTGGCGCGGCGCCGCCGCCGGGGCACGGCCCGCACCAGTACCACTTCGTGGTGCACGCAGTCGACGTCCCGTCGCTCGGCATCGGCCCCGACTCCACGCCTGCGTTTCTCGGCTTCAACCTGTTCACCCACACGCTGGGCCGCGCGCGCATCGTCTCCTGGTACGAGAACAGCTAGGGGCACCGCGGGAAGGTATCCGCCTGCTCTCCGGCGCATTGGTCGTTGTCGGCCCTCCGGGGCTGGCGAGGCCTACCGCTATCCGCTGAGCAGGAACTGTTCCGCGTCTCGATACTCGGGATTCTCGGCGACGTCGGTACCGTGGGCGATTACGGGATGGGTCCGAAATGCGTTGGCGACGACGTCTGCGCTCAATGCTCTGGCGTCGTAGGGACACACGACTGAGATTGGCGTCGAGGCGAACGCGAGGTTGAACAACGACTCGAAGCGAGTCCACGCGATGATCTCCGCGTCGGACCGACCTCCCCAGATGGGCTCCCCCAGGATTCGGATCCACGATGCCCCGGCATCGATCTCCTGCTTGATCCACGCGCGATAGCGATCGAGGGCGGCGTTCGGCGAGGTCAGCCAACCCTCCGAGTCCGCGAAGACGACATGACCAGCGTACGCCCCGAGTGAGACCCGCAGCAGCTCGATGTGCGCCGCTGACGTCACCGCAAGCGCAGGTTCGGAGCGTTCGATTCCTTGGGTAAGGTGCGGGACGGCCGTGGCCAGGAACTCGTCCCCCGACCCGTACACGAGCACAAGATGCTCAAGCAGCGGCGGCGAGATCGGGCCGGCCCCGATCAGATAGTCGACGCTGACGGACAAGGCGGTCGCGAGGGCCGTGAGGCTGCTGAGCCGTACGTCCTGGCGCCTGCCCGATTCGATCTGCGCAATGGCCGCCCAGCTCATACCCGCGTGGTATGCAAGTGCTTCGCGGCTCCAGCCCAGGCGCACCCGAGCCGCTCGCAGGGTTTCGCCGATTCGAGACGAAGTCACAGGCGCATCATCAAGCCTCCTAGGCGCATCTGTCCCGCCAAACTCGCCGACCCCGCCAGTATGTCATATGCGCGTGTCAGTTGACAGCGGCAGCCTTCGCCCCTAATAATCCAACAGGTGGCCGTGGAGCGTCTTCGGGAAGGCTTGGATCTGGAGCCCTTGCGGGCGGAAGGGCGTGTCGATCGCCGACCCTTCCAGGAGTTTGGATACGCGGCCTATCGCTCCTCGCGGACAGGCTCCGACCACGAGCAGATCACGCAGCTTCCGAGCGACAGGGTTGCGGAGCTCGAAGCGCGCCTTCGGCGCATCGCTGGCGAGCTCAAAGCTGCAGGTGTGATGGACGACATCATCACCATTCCCGCTGCCACGGATTACCACCAGCTCGACGAGCTCAGCAGCAGGCAGCGAGACATCGTCATCCGCCTCCTCAACGCCCAACGTGTGTCGGGCATTGCTGCGGAGCTGTACCTCAGCCCGAGCACGGTGCGCAACCACCTGACAACGATCTTCACCAAGTTCGGTGTGCACTCGCAGGCGGAGTTGCTCGCCGTCCTTCGCCGTCACCAGCGCTAGCGCTGCTCAGGTCGTCGCGAGCTGGTGGAGTCGCCGAGCGATGAACGCGCGCTCAGCCTCCGGCGGCTCGAGCTCGAGCGCCAACCGATAGGCATCGGCGGCTTCATGCTTGCGGTCAAGGCGAGCGAGCAGGTCTGCGCGTGCCATGTGCAGCTGCGGCCAGCGGTCCATCGTCGCGTTGCCGGCAAGGGTGTCGAGAATCACCAACCCGGCGGCCGGCCCCTCGGCCATCGCCACGGCCACCGCGCGGTTCGCCTCCACAACCGGCGTCGGCTCGTACCTGATGAGCTCGCCGTACAGGCCTGCGATCTCGCGCCAGTCGGTATCCGCCGCATCTGCAGCGGTTGAATGCGCGGCGGCGATCGCCGCCTGCAGTTGGTACGACCCCGGCCGACCCTCCCGCTGCGTGGCCTCGATGAGCACTGTACCTTCTTCGATCTCAGCGCGGTTCCACAGGCGGCGGTCCTGATGGGCGAGCAGTACGAGCTGTCCCTGATCGTCGACGCGTCCGGGCCGGCGCGCGTCGGTCAACAGGAGTAGCGCGAGCAGCCCAGTCACCTCCGGCTCGTCGGCCATCAGCTCATGCAGCACACGGGCGAGCCGTATCGCCTCATCGCAGAGATCGCCACGGATGAGATCTCGCCCACGCGAGGCGCGGTGACCCTCGGTGAATACGAGATAGATGACGCGTAGCACATCGCGCAGGCGCGTGGGCAGTGCTTCTGCCGGCGGCACGCGGAACGGGATGTTGGCATCGCGGATCTTGCGCTTGGCACGCACGAGTTGCTGTGCCATCGTGGGCTCCGACACCAGGAACACCGCCGCAATCTCAGCGGTGTTGAAGCCGCACACGGCGCGCAGGGTGAGCGGCACGCGCACGTTGATATCGAGCGCGGGATGGCAGCACGTGAAGATGAGGCTCAGCTCGTCGTCACGCGACGGTCCATCGATTCCCGACACGACGTCGCGCTGCTCCCTCATCGTGGCCGCCTCAAGCTCTGGACGCCGCGACTCGCGACGCAGGCGGTCGAGAGCCTTGTGCCGCGCGGTCCCGATGAGCCACGCTCGTGGGTTGACGGGAACGCCCGACTCGGGCCACTCGCGAAGCGCGATCGTACACGCATCCTGGACGGCGTCCTCTGCCAGGTCGAGATCACCGATGAGGCGCGAGACCGTGGCGACCGCCGCCCACCAATGCTCACGGAACAGCGCCTCGAGGTCGGCGGTCGTCAGCCCAGCTCCCGCAGTGGCCGGATCTCGACGGCGCCGTCCGCCACACCCGGGATCCGCGCCGCCCATCCCAGCGCCGAGTCGAGGTCGGGGCAGTCGAGCATCACGTAGCCGCCGACGTGCTCTTTGATCTCGGCGAAGGGGCCGTCAGTGAGGACGATCTCGCCGTTGTCGCGCTGCAGCGTCGTCGCCGAATCGGACGGCTTCAGTGAGCCGGCGTCGACGTAGACCCCGGCCTCGCGGGCCGAGGAACGGAACGCCAGGAAGTCGCGCGTCTGCTGTGGCGTTGGCCCCAGCTCATCCTTCGGGTACACGAGGCACAGGTATTTCATGCCGGACTCCAGCTTAGGACCGCTCATGGCCCCTCGGTCGGTAGTCGAATCGCGGCGGCGTTTCTCGACAGCGCCGGCCCCCGCGCGGGACGGCCTTGCCTCTGGGTCGCGGTCGAGTTCTGTGCCTCCGCCGATCGACCACTTGATGAACCGGCCGTTTCCAGGTGCCGGCAGGTGGAGGTATCCGTCGTGACCGCCGTTCTCTGGGCCCTGCAGGCCATTCTCGCGTTGATCCTTGTCGTCGCCGCCACCGTGCGGGCGACCCGCTACGAGTTCGCCAAGAAGCAGATGGCATGGGTGGGAGCCATCCCGCGCCAGCTCCTCCTGTTCATCAGTGTCGCCGAGATTCTTGGCGGGCTCGGCCTCATCCTGCCCGGAATCACCGGGACCCCGGCCCGGCTCACGTCGATCGCCGCTGCATCACTGGCCGCGATCCAGCTGCTCGCTTTCGGCTTCCACCTCTCGCGGCACGAGCCGCGAAACGCAGGCGCCAACGTCGCCTTGCTCGGGCTGCTCGTCTTCATCGCAGTGAGCCGGCTCACGATCGCGCCGCTGTGATCGCACGGGCGCCTGTCGAGTCCAGCCCGCAGGCAATCGACTACCAGACAGCCGGCCACCCAAGCGCCGGAAACCCGGAGGTAGTGCGATGACAACCGCAATCGCCGTCGCCGAGACGGTGGAACCGAACGGCCATGTGACCAAGCCCGACCCGGTGGCGGCACCCGACTCGCGCCGCTGGGTCGCGCTAGCCGTGATGACGCTCGGGGCGTTCATGGTGCTGGTCGACACCACCGTGGTGAACGTCGCCGTCCCGTCGATTCGCAACAACCTCAACGCCAGCTTCGCTGACACGCAGTGGGTCGTGGCCGGCTACCAGCTCGCCTACGCTGTGTTGCTCGTCACCGGTGGCCGTCTTGGCGACATCTTCGGGCGGCGGCGCCTCTTCAGCATCGGCGTCGTTGGTTTCACGGCGACGTCTGTGCTGAGTGGACTCGCCCAGAGCCCGCTGATGCTGGTCGCCTCGCGGCTGGCCCAGGGCCTCACCGCGGCGCTGTTGTTTCCGCAGGGGCTGTCGATGGTGACCGCGGTCTTCCCGGCCCGCGAGCGTGCCAAGGCGTTTGGCGTATTCGGTGCCGCCGCCGGCATCGCAATCGTGCTGGGACCGCTGCTCGGTGGGCTCATCATCGGCAACAACACCGGTGGCAACGCGTGGCGCTACATCTTCCTGATCAACGTCCCCGTCGGTGTTATCGCGCTGGCAGGTGCGCGCCGGTTCGTGCCCGAGTTCACGGGCGAAGGGCGTCCGCGGTCTCGACCTTGCCGGCGTCGGCCTGCTCAGTGTCGCTCTCACCGCGATTGTCTTTCCGCTGCTCGAAGGTCGCGATGCGGACTGGGCTCCGTGGACCTTCGCGTTGCTCGCCGGCGGTGCCGGGTTGATGGTCGTGTTCTTCGTATATCAACGCGCCCGCAATCGTGCCGGGCGTGCCAGCGTCATCCAGACGTCGATGTTCAAAGAGCGCGCCTTCAGTGCCGGCTCGCTGCTCGCGCTGGTGATGTTCGTGGGCGTCCCGTCGACGCTGTTCACTATCAACCTCGTCTTCCAGGCGGGCCTCGGCTTCACCGCGCTGCATGCCGGCCTGACTACGCTCGGCTTCTCGGGCGGCGTGTTCATCGGCGCGATCATGGGGGTGCGGCTCGAATCGCGGCTCGGCGGTCGCGGCGTGCTCGCGCTCGGTACGGCGTTCAGCGCGCTCGGTAGCGCTGCGCTCATCGCGACGCTACATGCGCGCGGTGGATCGGTCACCAGCTGGGACTTCATTCCGCCGCTGCTCGCCATGGGCCTCGGCTTCGGCAACGTGGGCCCGCGCCTCTTCGAGGTCGTGCTTGCTCGCGTGCATCCGGATCACGCCGGTTCCGGCTCGGGTGTGCTCACCACGATCAACCAGCTCGGCGGCGCGGTGGGCGTCACCGTCGTCGGTCTCGCGCTCTTCAGCCTGCTCGGTTCCAACGCGGCGTCGACCGTCGCGAGCTACACCCCGCAGGTGCAGGCCGCGGCGATTACGGAGCTGCACATCCCGACGTCGCAGCTCGCCGCGTTCACCAAGCAGTACGACAGTTGCTTCGTCAGGCGCATCGACGCCAAGGATCCCGCGGCGGCGATCCCCGGCTGCCCCACGCCGAGCGCAGCGCTCCTCAATGCCCCACTCGGCCGCGTCGGCTCCCAGGTGGTGGCGTCCACGTTCGTGCAATCCGAGAGCACTGCACTGCTCATCAATGCGTCGGTGTTCGCCGTCGCATTCATTCTCGTGCTTGCGCTCCCCCGTTCGGCGCGGCGCCATGAGGAGGACATGATCGATGTCGCCGCATGATTCGCACACCGGAGAGATCGCTGTCGTGACCGGTGCCAGCAGTGGTATTGGTCTGGAGACGGCGAAGGAACTTGCGACAATTGGGTACGAGGTGGCGATGGTGTGTCGCGACACCCAGCGCGCTGCAGGAGCGCGCGCCGCCGTGGCCGCGGTGGCCACCGGACCAACGCCAGGGGTCTTCATGGCGGACCTTACGTCTCAGCAGCAGATCCGCAGCCTGGCCGAGGTGTTGCACGAGAGGTACGACCACATCGACGTGCTGATCAACAACGCGGGCGCCTCGTTCTCATCGCGCGACGTGACCGTCGACGGGATCGAGCGGACGTTTGCGCTAAACCACCTGGCGCCCTTTCTGCTGACCCAGCTGTTGGTGGACCTGCTCACGCGCGCAAGTGCAGGCCGCGTCATCGTGGTGTCGTCGGAGACACACAGCCGCAAACTCGACTTCGACAACGTGCAGGGCGAGCGGCGCTACAACTTCTTCGCAGCCTACACGCGGTCCAAACTGGCGAATATCCTCTTCGCGTATGAGTTGGCGCGCCGCCTCGAACGCACACCTGTGACGGTGAACGCGCTCAGCCCGGGTCCGACCAGGTCGCACTTCGGCGACAACATGACCGGCTTTCCGCTGTTCTTCTCGCGGATGATGAAGCGCACACCACTGTTCAAGAGCCCGCAGCAAGCCGCGCAAACGTCGGTCTACCTGGCGACGTCACACGAGGTAGCCGGCGTCACCGGCAGATTCTTCATGCACAGCCAGGAGCGGAAGTCCAAGCCGATCACCCACGACCTCGAGGTCGCGGCGAAGCTCTGGGCGGTCAGCGAGCAACTGACCGCGAGTGATCGCGTCGTCAGCCGGGCCGTCGTCCAACCGCCACGAAATGTGGGGCGAACAGCACCGCTCCCGGGGCGGCGGCGACCCTCGTAAGCCCTGCTCGCCAGCGCTCGACGTCGCGAGATCGGGTTGAGGTTAGCGCGATGCCGCGTTTGCTACGACCGACCGAGCTCCCTGGGTATTCCCTCGGCGTAGAACGCCTCCCAGCCTCCCTCGCGCGGCACGGCGGTGAACTCCTTGTCGAGTTTCACCAAAAGGTAGACCAACTCGCTGCGCACAGGGGCCGAACCCAAGAGCGCCGGCAGTTCGGATAGGTTGATGAGCCAGTCGGTGTACCAGGAAGCCCAATCCGGATCATTGCCATCCACGATGCGATAGACGCGATGGTGCGTCTCGGATGCCTCGGTCAGGAGCGCTCGAATCGCAGCGGTGTCGATATCAGTCATCTTGCGAACGATATCGCGCCAGCGTTAGCCGTTCGTCGTGTCATCCCCGGTTTCGGGCGTCATGAACTCCTGACTTTTCAGGAGGGTGGTCATCGCGCCCCGGCCAATCGGCTTTCCGAACAGGAAGCCTTGGCCGAACTGACAACCCCGCTCCCTCAGATAGTCGACCTGGGTAGTGGTCTCGACCCCTTCTGCGACCACCTCCAGTCCCAGCACGCTGGCCATCTCAAGGATGGTGTCGACGAGCCTCGATCCCGGCTCTACCCGGTCGATGTCATCGACGAACGCCTTGTCGACCTTGAGCCGGTCGAAGGGGAGGTTGCGCAGTCGAGACAGCGCTGAATACCCTGTGCCGAAATCGTCGATGGCCAGGTGCACCCCGAGGGACTTGAGCGCCTCCAAGGTCTGCTGGGCACCGCTTAACTCATTGATCGCCACCCCTTCCGTGAGTTCGAACCCCAACTGCCCGGCGGGAAACGCGGTCTCGTGGAGGACGCGGGCGATCAACTCGACCAGATCCGCCTGCTCAAGGTCGCGGCTGGAGAGGTTGACTGCCACCTTGATTTCTTGCAGCCCGTCCTCGATCCAAGAACGTCCAGCCATACACGCCTCACGCAGGACCCACTGGTCGATGCGCTCGACCAAACCGAGTTCCTCAGCGATGGGTATGAATGTGTCCGGGCCCACCCAACCGCGAGTGGCATGATCCCACCGAGCCAAGGCTTCGACCCCAACGATTCTGCCGGTCGGCAGGTCAACAATGGGCTGGTACTCCACCTGGAGGCCGGCGGATTCGACGGCCTGGCGCAGGTCCTCACCGAGCTCTAAGCGATCCACCGTTTGTGTCCGCATCTGCTTGGCGAACACGCGGTACCGTCCCTTCCCGGCACGCTTAGCGAAGTACATCGCCAGATCCGCGTCTGCGAGGAGCGTCTCCGGGTGGCTGACGTCGAGTTTCCCCGAGGCCAGCCCAATACTGGCGCTAAGGTGCACAGCCCTTCCCTCGATGATCATTGGCGGGTTCAGTGCGCCGACGATCCGTTGCGCGGCGATGGTGGCGCCCTCGATACCCGCTCCCTCCAGCAGGATGGCAAACTCGTCTCCGCCTAGACGCGCAACAGTGTCCTCGGGCCGGACGGATGCGACGAATCGTTCACTGACTTCGATGAGATATCGATCTCCGGCGGCGTGTCCGAACGTGTCGTTGACTCGCTTGAAGTCGTCGCAGTCGAGGAACAGGATGCTGTGCTTGTCGTAGGCCGGATTGGCCGCGGCAAGCCCCATCCGGTGGCGGAGGAGGTCACGGTTGGGAAGGCCCGTCAAGGCGTCATGAAGGGATTGGTGGGTCAGCTTCTGCTCAAACTCCTGCGTCAACTCCGTCTGGGCGGTCTGGGCCTCGAATCGCTCGGTGACATCCACTACGACGATGCCTATGCCCACGATCTCATCGTCGATTCGGACGGGGTACCAACTGTCGAGCCAGTGACGAGTTCTACCGGGGCTCTCGGCGCTCGTGCCACTTATCTCGAAGTTCACGATTGCCTCACCAGTGCGAAGCACCTGACGATAGGCGGCCTCAATCGTCGGCCAGAGTTCGGGGGTTATGTCGCAGACTTTCCTCCCGAGTTGGTCTGCAACGGTGCTCCCGTTGACGGCGGCGAGCCGCTCGTTGAGACGCAGCATGCGGAAATCTCGGTCAACAAATCCGAACCCTACAGGAGCGCAGCTCATGAGGGTCTCGAGCAGGGTCAGCGTCTCAGCGCTGGTGCGATCTATGCGCCGCTGCTGATCAACGTCTGGCCGTGGCGGATCGAGGGCAAGCTGTGAGGGGATCCTCTTGACCGGCAGCGGCGCGGCCACGAGGTCGGGGAGATGGCGATTCCTCTTGGGCGGCCTTGGGGTCTGTCTGGTTGCGGTCACGGCCCATTTCCTGATCCGAGTTCGCTGTATCACCTCAGTCTTACGCTGGCCTGAGGTGATCACACCGGCTGTTTCGCATGCGTAGCAGCATCTGCGCCGATGGGTTTCCTGAGCAGCGCGATCCGGCTGAGTAGGCCCTCCCCATTTGCGTCAGGCCGAGGCAAGACGCCGCACGCCGGCATCAAGGCCAGACCCAACGTCGCCGAACCACTCGCTCACCAGCAGGCCCGCGACGATCGCGTCGGCGAGACTGGAGTCGTCACCGTCGGCTACTTGAGCCGGCTCCAACACATCGGTCTCGGCTGCCGCAGTTGATCCGACGAACCCCATGTTGATCACCACTGATGAAGCCTGAACCTGACGCTCGGCCTCAACCCACCTAGCGAGCGTATGGGCGGCTGATGTGGGAGGCGGCCAGGTTGCTCGAATGCCGACGAGTCAGCACGCTCGACGCATCCCGTCTAGGCATGCGTACCCGTCCGCTAGTAGATGCCCCACGAAAACGGCAATCAATGACAATCCCAAGACTGCGGCAACGAGTTCGCCTCTTGCCAGCTCAACGCTGATATCTCCGTGCCACGCTCCGTCATGGCGCTCGATGTTGACGCGTAGCCGCGCGACGGCGAGCAGCACCATCGCGAGCACCAGCAACGCGAGCACAATCACCCCAACGACAGGAAGGACGGGCGCAACGAGATCACTGATTTCTAAACCAGCCTGACCGCTAAGGCTGATGACTGCGGCGCTGACCAGCAACGCGACTGCTGGAGCGGTAAGAATCAGCGCCACCGCGCCGAGACGCCGGTGGGATGGGGCGGGCGAGGAGCTGCGGATGTCCAGATGAGCGGCTGCGTGACCGCCGCTGATCGTGAGATCAAACGTCGTCAGCACGCACCTATAACGCCTGATTGCTTCAATGGGATACGGATCTTGCGGCGATTGGTGCGAACGTGACATCGTCATGTCGGCCGTGGGCCAAGCCTCCGAGATTTGAGGCTTCCACGGCAAGGCTACGAACCCGCGTCGCCGCTGCGGCGGCGAAAGACAACCAGCAGCGCAGCAGCCGGCCCTCCGCGCCCTCGGGCATGGGTGCGTGTAAGAAAAGGGCTCCTGGTCGGCATCTATATATAAGAGATGCGCGAGGAGACGTTTGCCATCGCCAGAAGTTCCGGAGCTGAGGCCGACCTTCGAGATGACGCCCTGCGTGCCTTTGAACTGGCCGTCCTACCCGAGCGGTCACGTCTCTACGGCTTGGCTATGACCATCACAGGCGGCTCGGAGG
This sequence comes from Candidatus Dormiibacterota bacterium, assembly GCA_963799005.1. Lineage (GTDB taxonomy): Bacteria > Chloroflexota > Dormibacteria > Aeolococcales > Aeolococcaceae > Palsa-851. The sequence goes on from CAWCVK010000001.1 coordinate 718,717, forward strand.
ATGCAGAGGACCTCGTCCAGGAGACGTTGCTCTCCGCGTGGCGATCGTGGGCCAAGATTCGTGATCCAGCGCACCCGGGACCCTGGCTGACCCGAATCTGTGTGAATCAGTGTCTACATCGCCGACGTCGGCTCAGCCGCCTGAGCCAATCCCGGGATATGAGCCAAGTGACTGCTCCGTCTCCGATCCAGTTCGACGGACAACTGCTCGACTTTGATCGAGCGTTCGCGAAGCTCTCTGGAAGGCAACGGGCCGTGTTCGCCCTCCATGTACATCACGGGTACAGCCTTGACGAATGCGCGCACCTACTCGGCTGTCGACCCGGAACGGCCCGCAGCCATCTCGGACGCGCGGTCGCCGCTCTGCGGAAAGACTTGAGCCATGCCTGACAAACCTCTGAACGAAAGCGACGAGCTGATCCGCATCGCGCGCACGTACTTTGCGCGCCTTGCCTCTCGCGCGGCACCGCACAGCCTCGAACGTGGCGCTCCGTTCTCGCTGCCCCCACCGCGCCGGCCGTGGTCGCTCCGGTTCGTGGCGCGGCCTGTTGTGTTCCTGGCCATCGCTGCGGTTTTGTCGATCGTGATCGTGAGTGTGGGGCACATGCTGACGACCCGGCGAAGCACGTTCGTCGCGCCACCGCTATCGACGCCAGCGGTGCCCGCGAAAGCGACACCGCCACCCGGGGGCCCGGTCCCCTCCGCGCTCAAGGGCAGGTGGCTAGAGACGAATCCGACTCTCAACCCACCTCCCATGCTGATCTTCTACGCCGACAGCAGCTTCGAACTCGAGATAAATAGCCTCGCGCATGGCGGCGGGGTCTCGTTTGGCACGGTCGTCGTAAACGGCAACGAGATCGACTTCTTCAACGGCAACGTGTGCGGGATCCCACTGCCGGGGGGCGTGGGTCGGTACCGCTGGACGCTCCATGACCGGGTGCTGCACTTCACGCCGCTCACCGATGACCCGTGCTCGATCCGCGGCCAAAGCATCGCTAATCAGACCTATTCAGAGCAGAGCGGTTGAACTGCGAGGAACTACGGCGATCGCCGTCTGGGCAGTCAGATGTGGAGGTCACCATGAACGAGGACCCAGTGAAGCCCAATAAGGACAACGAGCTGAGTGGCACACGACATGGAAGGCACAGCATTCGGAGACGGACACACTCCCGTTCGATTGCACCAGTGATCGTCAGACTATTCAGCACCTCCACTCGTGAAGACTCCAACCGCACGAGTAGCCGCAGATCCTCGACGTTGCTGATGCTCCTGCCATGTTGTTTTCTGCTGGCGTGCGGCGCGAACACCATGACGAGCCCATCGCCGCACCCAACGATCACGGCTCCGACCACTTCGCCTCCGACTCCGACCCCAAGTCCAACTCCCTCAGCGCCCCCTGGTGGAACGCCGCCCCCGCAGCTGGCCGGCGAATGGCACGAGATGATTGTGCCCGTGAGTCTCGGCGAGTACCTGACGCTAGCCGGCACAACCTACGTACTTGGGTCGGCGACCGGCAGTATTTCGGTGGACGGGCACCAGATCTACTTCTACGACGGCCCATGCGGTCAGGTCGGTCTCTATCAGTGGACAATCCTGGGCCATATCCTGCATCTCACGCCTGTTGGCGATGATCCGTGCGGGCGCATGACCGACCTCGCAAACCACAGCTTTCTGAGGGTCAGCAGCTGAACGCGATCTGTGGTTCGGCGCCTCCATGAGGGCCCTGGCAGACCATTCCTGAGTCATGAATGCATCGCGTAGCCGTGCCTCGAAGCGCTCGCTGTGAAGCCCGACCCCACGAGAATGGATCATCGGTGACCCGAGCGTGCAGTTACCCGATGAACTCTCATCGGAACGCCATCGACGGATCGGGCGGGCGGCCCTGGTTCATTATCAGTGGTGTCGGCTTACAGAGCCGCACCAGTTGACTATCAAGGTAGAATCCCGCGGAGGGTCACAGTCGGTCTGAATCCGTAGGAGGACCACGAGACTTTCGTGGCCAGGATTGCGCGCCTTGCATGACCTGATGCCAAATATCTGTTGTTGCATGCGGCGGCTGGTGAGCGCCGGCTCCACATTTGATTGCCCCGAAGAGGCGCGAATATTAATCGCGTACGGCGCCTACTTCCGTGCGTTCGTTCCAAATAGGTCATTCCATCTCGCGGAATCAGACTCTGCCGATCCTGTGATGGCGCTCGCGACGCGAGATGGTCGGGGCTGCCGCCCAGGTTGCTACCAGGTTATGAGACTGGCTCGTCGTGGCCACCGTGCCCATAGGGCTTCGGCTAGCCGTGGCCGGTTGACGAGGCGCGTAAGGGTCACGGGTAAGCGGTTCGCAGCTGGCTGCAAGCAACGTCACCGGTCCCGTTGACATATTGGTGATCCAGCACCTTGTAAGTTGACGACCCGACGATGCCCACACACATGGTGCTTGAGTCGGCGGCCGGCATTATGAATGCGAATTCGCCATTCGATGATCCGGCGCTCGCCCAATCTGCACCTCCGAGGAGGTTCGCGATGGTGGCGCACTGCGCATCTGAATCTGAGCCGGTGACCTCGATTCGAGTGTCCTTTCCATTGGTCGGCGCAAGCAGGCATGAAGGCGTGAGCGCGGTCCCCGACGTCTCGCCGGGCGCTGCGGTCGGACTTGAGGCCGGCGCGAGCGTGGAGTTGGGTGCCGACGCTGACCCGACGGGAGATTGGTCGACGACCACGTCGCATCCCGAGAGGCCGACGGCACCAGCAGCAAGTGCGAGGACCAACAGGTAAGGTTTTGGCATGACACGCCGAACGGCTTCTCTAGCGACGCGGGTGATGGTTTTTGTTTTCAATGTCAGCTCCTCGGGCGATGCCATTTGCCGCGGACGGGGGCGCCGTAAGTGAGCTTGTAGCGGTAGGGCCATGAAATTCAGGAATGCAGCGGCTTCCCAGCCTTGTCGTCGTCCGCGTGTCGCAACTCCGTGACACATGGCGATGGTCAGAAAGACGTGTCCTCTCAAAAGGGTCTGACCCGGCGGCGACGTCCGGAGTTGCCCATATGTCTCGCCCACACAGGCTACGACGAGTTTGTTGTGGGCCGATGGTCTCGGCAGCTCAGGGCTTGATGCTCTCTTCGGTGACGAAGTGCGCAAATCGAAGCTAAGTGGTGTGACGTATGTCGCACAGGCCAACGATGTTCGTAGCCTCTGGGTGACGCAGGTCCATATTCATTAGCAGAGAGCAGATGCACCATCGACCGACCAGCGCTGCGCTCCGATTGCCGAGGCTCGAACCAACGATCAACTCCACGTCACAGAAGGGGACACTCCAATGAGCCGGCTGACTATCGCGGGAGCAGCGCACGCGTCAACAGTAATGCTGTTCGTCGAGCGGGGCATGCAATTCGATCATGGTGGTGCCGCCCTCAACACGACGACCACGGAGCTTCATCGGACGGCGGTCGCGGTCAACGCGATCGTGCGGCCGTGAGCCGCCTCACCGCTGCCGGTGGGATCTTCGTACTTCTGGCCCTGACCGGCTGTGGCGCAGCGGAGGTTATCAACGAGCCGATCGCAGCTCCGGCGAGCGCCGCCCCTACTTCGAGCGACTGCCAACAAGGCGGGTGCGCCACCGACCCGGTGCAGACGGCGGAGCCGACCGTGGCTCCGACCGATCCACCTGCGCTGTCCTCCACACCCGCAACGACCGACATACCCGCACCAACGGTTGCTCCAACCCCTACACCGTGGACCGCGCCCGACTTCGGCCCGAATCCCTTTGCGGGAACCTCGGCCTGCCCTTGGTCCATTCAGGTGCTTGGTGAGGATGCCATCTGGGACGAAAACACGGCGACTGCCATCGACAACGGCACCGAGACTCGCTTCCCCGGCCAAGCCGACTTCTATCGACAGGCTGCCGCGTGGTGGCGGGCGGATCTCGCTGAGGTGAACACCTTCTGCCACAACGATGAGTGGACGCCTCCCACCGCGGATCAGGCTGCCACGGCCATCACCGGATTCCAGACCGCGACTAACGGCCATCAGGCGGACATGACCACAAATCCGCAGGACACATCGTGGGACCTTCAGTGGATCTCGAACTACACGTACCTCACGAGCTTGTTCACCTGGCTGCAGAACGACGCGCTGTACGGGGCGGGGCCATGACTGGTGAAAGCCCCCCCAACGGCAACGCTCCGATATTCAGGGCACGTCTCGGCGCCTGACGTCTCGCGTGAGTGCCGTCTGACACCCATTCTGAGGAAGCAAGCCCCTGACCCAGGCGCGCGGGTGTGTCACCCGACGACGTTCCAATCCAGACCAGCAAGTCAACAGGCCGACTCTGGTTCACATGTTGAAGGGTTTCGACGATCGATTCGTTGGACGAGCTAATGCCAGATCATGCGTTCCTAGCTGCACCTCCCGAGCTTGCAGCACTGAATTCGACAACATCATCTGATCCAGCGTTTCTCATGGTGATCATTGACTAAGCCGGTAACTTTGCGGACATCTCTGATGAACCGAACGCGTTCTAAAGAGTTGCTTCGCGCGCAACAGACCGGCTTGCCAGTCAGCGCCCTAGCGATCGGACGCCCTCGTGGCGAGCCAGGAGAAGGCGTCCTTGCACGCGTCCAGGTGGTTGACGAGCGTGCCGACATCGCCCACGGTGATAGCTACCATGTCGCCGACGGCCAGAGTGAAATCAAACTCGGGGACGATCCCCGTACCCGTTGAGACGCCCCGCCTCGCGAAATTGCGCCGCCCAGAATAGATACTCGACTAGTTCAGCCGAGCTCCGATGCATCTGCGAGTAGCTTGCGCGTCCGCTGCAGACCACCTCGCCGGCTCGATGGATGTCCAATGTGATTGCAAGATCGGCGGGTCGATATCCATGCCGCCATGCTGAAGTCGACTTCGCGTATGTAAGCATCGACTGAGCGGTCTACTCAATTCGTGCCGTCGCGCCGAGACCAACCACCAAGTACGGCACCTCATTCGATTCTTAGCGCGCGCTGCGAGGCGCCACTCGGTGATGGGGTGCTCGGAAGCAAGCCTCGCCTCCAAGGCACATCGTTCGCATGGAGGAGTGGCAAGGCAACGACCAGCAGATAGATGGCTCTGTTGGCGGCACGAACTCGTGCCGGTTACTGCCGCCCGCCATTGGACGCTCCTGCCAAAGCTGGAGCGGTCGGCAGTGTTCGACAGGGCTCGTCCACGTTCCCCAGGCAGAGCACCTTGGCGCCGCTTAGACCTAAACTGGTGACTGGAGAAGGCGCCCCGCCTGCTCTGATGGCCTGCCTCAGGCCTACGTCAGGACTATCCCATGCCTAATTTCTTTCCCTCCGCCCGCGAGAATATCGCTGTCCCCGATGGCCTGAAGCGGCAGATCGTTTTCAAGTGGCCTGATCTGAATATCCGGCGGTACAGCTATGCGATTGTGGCTCCCGATGAAGTCGCCGTCTTCATGTATCAAGGCCAAGTCAGAGGGATATTGCCTCCTGGCCGGCATCGGCTTGACGCCACGGAGATCCCATTTCTCGGGTTGTTTGCCGACCATGTGACGGGGGGCAATCTGTATCGGACTGAACTCTACTTCGTAGGTAGTCGCGAGTATCCGAGCATCGCCTTCGGAAGCCAAGTCGACGATGTCCAGGATCCTGTTACCGGATTAGTCGTTTCGCTCGACGTTGAAGGCGAGTATTCGTTGCGAGTGGTCGACCCACCCACCTTGCTGACCAACCTCACCGGGACCATCGACGTGACCGATAACAGCGCGATTAGCGACTGGGTAACGCAGCAGCTTCTAAAGGTGCTTCGAGCGAACGTCACGCAGCGGATCGTGGACAACGGATGGGCAATACTCGGGACTCTCTGCTCATGCACCCGAAGTGGAGAAGGACGTCGTCGGTCTAGCGACACAACAGCTGGCGCCATACGGTATGACGATCGCCCGGTTAGGGAACTTCAATATCAGCTTGGACCCGCAGGACGAAGTCCAGCTCAAGTCCCTCGCCCGCGACACCGCATACTCCCGCCTTGCCGGCTCCTACCAGCAATATGCGGCGGGCAAGATGCAGCTCGGTGCCGGGACGGGCATGTCAAAAGGTGGCGAAAGCCTAAGCGGCGCCTTTCTAGCAGCGGGCCTCGGCGTCGGGAACCAGATCAGCCAGCAACCAAGCATCGGGCCCACCCCTCCTCCTGCGCCGGGATTTGCTGGCGGCGGTTCCTTCCAGCCTCAGCCACCTCCGCCGGCATCTGAGGTTCAGGTCGAGTGCGCCACCTGCAAGGCTGCGAACCCATCGGGGGCGAAATTCTGCGCCAGCTGCGGAGCAACCCTCCCAATCGCCGGAAGCGGCGTATGTACGGGATGTGCTGCACCACTGGTTGCCGGAGCCCAGTTCTGCTCGACATGCGGGAAAGCCGTCTAATTCAGTCTTCGCCCGGATTCGAGCGTGAGCTGGGCTTAAAGTGTTTTGGGAAGGAGGTGTGCCTCGTGAGATCGGATCCTACGCAGTCATCTCCGTCGAAAGCCGCGCCTCTCGATTCTCAGGATCGGCGCCATTCCCCTGGGCGACACTGGCTCCTGAGCTTCCTCTTATGGGCGTGGATTGTCTTCTGGCTCTTTGGGTTTCTCGTCTACGTTGTCAGCCTTGCCGATGGGGCGCTGAGCTTTGGCCTCGCATTGTTCGGCATCGGGATAGCTACCGTGGCAGAGCTGCTTGCGCTCTTCATTGGAGATGTAAAGCGCGGGAGAACACGATGGCGTTTGCGACGCCGCGTTGGGCATCGGCCGTCAGAAGCCGAGGTTCGCGACGAATTGTGGCGCGCGCGGACGCTCGGCTGGGTGCCTTGGCGAAGATAGTTGGAACAGTGAGCCAGATGCTTCGCGCTGGCAAAGGAGCCGCGTCGACCGTCGGGACGAGAATTGATCAGATCCAGGAAGATCGCTCAGCAGACAAGCTGCGTCGCGGTGAAGAGGTCGAGCAGCTTTCAGCGGACGCCGCTATTGAAGCGCTTCAGCGATACAAGAATCAACGCCCCGGCATGGTGATTGACGACGCTCACATTCAGTTCAGAAGCTACACGTCCCAGGCGGCATATCGCGACGATAGCCTTCGTCTAGTAGCCGCCGGTTGGTATGAGCAAGCCGATCCGACGCTCCGCTACACCATCGGACGGGATGGCTTCATCGTCATCATGTGGCGACACTCAAGTTGGCATCGACCGGTCGGCGGGTAGGCGGCAACTACCGCGATGCCGTGTTCAGTGAACTTTAGGTGCATTCGCCTGCGCCATTGTCCGTGGCCTCACCAAGAGGAGGGCGTTCAGATTGGGTCACTGCCGCGCGAGGACAAGAAAAGCGGATACGGGCTGGTTCAGTTGTTCGAGGATGGCCACCAGGTGCTTCTATCATCGACTGCGGGTGCTACCCTGAGGCCGACGCGAGACAACGACCGCGTAGCCGAAAAGTCGTTGCGATCATCAAGGAAGTCCCAGTACGTCAGCTATCGCGAAAGACCGGACTTTCGCTCGCGTACTGTTCGAGCATTCGACGTGGACTCGTCGTTCCGCATGCCCGCCAATGGGCTGCGCTCGAGATCATCTACACACGGGCCGCTTGTACGGGGGCCCACGCACCGACCCGACACGGTTAGACGGTCCGACTACCGCAGCGGCGCGCGCTCAGCCGTTTAGACGAGCAAGACGTCGACGAGTGTCTCGAAGTCGGCAAGCCGTTTCTGATCGAAGAGTTCATTGAGCACCGTGAGCTGCTGGGGGTTGCCTGCGTTCGACGTGGCGACGGTCAGCTCGTCGAGAGCCACGTGGTAGACAGCGTCCACCTCCCCAGTACCGCGCGCAATCGCGGCGAGGCGTGTCGGTAGGGGCTCGGCCGTGACGGTGACGATGTGCGGCTGACGTCCACGACGCGTCCGGGTGAGAATCACACCTTCGTGACGGATGTTCTGCACGCGATCGGAGCGGATGGTCCACTTGCATGAGATCGCAGCATGGAGCAGTGGCAGTCCTTCGGTCGCAACGGCTATGCCGACTGTCACGTCTGGCTTTATCAGGTAGTCGAGCCCGATTTCTGAGCGGAGCGTGGGATGGCCACGGACAATCGCGTCGAGCCGATTCAGGTGCTGATACTGCATGAAGTCGGCGACCACCTTCCGTCGGCCGACCTGCCAGCGCCGCTCCGAGGAACGGGATGGAAGGGCCTTGGCCAGATAACGCGTGACCTCCACCTCCAGCGCTGTACCAGCGTCCTCCTTCGAAAGGGCGACACGTCCGACACCGAGGATGCGGAGCATCTCTGCGGCGATGGCACAACTCGTCTTGCTAGCGATGTCCGCATTGTTCGGGACCCCCTTGCGGAAACCCAGGATGTCTCGAACAAACGCGGGGGCGGTCACGTTCGATGAATTGGTTCGTGAGGCGGGTTGTGACTTTCTTGCGTCACGGCCGCCGGCCGACGCAACTGCGAACAACTCATCTAGGAGATCGATGATACGGCCCCCGCCAGGGGGCCAACCCGCACACCTAGAGCCTCTAGACGCCCCGGCCCGCCGAACATATGATCGGTTGAACTCTGGAGATGGGGGGAGGGTCCCGTGGGTCTTCCGAAAAGTCGACAGTCAGCGTGCGTCTCTCCCCAGCCTCGGCCCGCCGGCTCAGGGTTACAGCCGCCAAGCAGGGACTGAGTATGGGCGGATACCTGGCGCGCCTTTGGGAGCGCTCGCAGACGTCTGGCGCGCGCAAAAAGGATGCGAGGGGCGAAGCCTTGACATCGGCCACCAACACTGCTTCACTGAAGCAGTGAAGCAAGCGGATGACAGATGAATTCAACCCGACGGGGGATACAGATCTGACATTTGTGGATCTTTTCGCCGGCTGCGGCGGCCTCGCATATGGATTCGTTCGGGAAGGGTTCCAGCCCGTGGGGGCTGTGGAGATTGACATCGACGCTGCCGAGACGTACCGCGCGAACATCGACAACCAGATCCACGTCGCCGACATTGCGGCGGTGACCTCGTGGCCCCGGGCACGGCTGGTGATCGGGGGACCGCCATGCCAGGGCTTCAGTCAGCTGGGGAACACGCGATCCGGACGATCCCCGCAATCACTTGTGGCGCGAGTATGTGCGCGTGCTCGATGGGAACTCACCGCCGACTTGTTCTTGATGGAGAACGTCCCACAGCTACTCCGTGCGCCGCAATTCCTGCTATTCCTCTCCGAGATCCAAGCCCGTGGATTCAAGGTGTTCAAGGACGTGCTGAATGCGGCTGAATACGGAGTACCCCAGACGCGCCGGCGCGCGATTGTGATCGGCTCCCGTGGAGCACAACCATATCCACCTCATAAGACGCATGGGCCTCGCGCTGAGGACGGTTGGCCTTACGCAGATGTGCGAACCGCCTTTGAGAATCCAACCGCGTTGTCGCAGGAACCTGACGGACGCAATTGGCATGTAGGACGTGCCAACTGCGCAACTCGTCACTCCAAAGGTATCGCGCCGTCCCTCCGTCGGGCGGCAACCGGTTTCAGATGCAGAAGAACTCTAGACGCCGCTGGGTTGGCTGACCTCGTCCCACGATGCTGGCGCGAGAAGCGGACTGGGACGACCGACGTTTTCGGCCGCATGTGGTGGGATCGTCCGTCGCCCACCATACGGACCGAGTTTTACAAACCGGAGAAGGGTCGATACCTTCACCCCGAGGCGCATAGACCGATCACCGTTCGCGAGGCAGCACGCCTACAGACGTTTCCTGATGACTTCGTATTCCCGGCGCAGCAACGCATGAGCAGCGTAGCCAAGCAAATCGGGAACGCGGTGCCTCCGGTCCTCGCGGCCGCGCTTGCTCGGACCGTTCGAGCGCAGCTGATCGCCTCCTCCGGCGGCGATGGTGAGACCGTGGCTGCGGACTACGGTCAGCTTGCTCTGGCCGCTGTGTGACCTCCACCAATGGACCGGGCAGGCGATACCGACCGCTTGGCGACCTGGAACCCATGTTCGTAACTTCAAGCGACAGTCTTTCCGCCAGTCTCGTCGACACGAGCTATGACCACGATCCCGATGGGAGCTTCGGCGGCGCGATCTGTCTCCGATCGAGCGAAACACCGGTCAGTCAAGACACGGGACTCCTGGGCGTCGTCTGAAGGCGTCCGGAAGTCTATGAGTTCCAACAGATCCAAGGACACAACGCCTGAGATTGCGCTCAGGTCCGCCTTGTATCACGCGGGGTTACGTTTCCGGAAGCATCATCGCCCACTGAAGAGCGTCCGCTGCGAGGTTGATGTCGCGTTCACACGGTGGCGAATCGCAGTGATGCTCGACGGGTGCTTCTGGCACTCCTGCCCGGTACACGCCACCACGCCCGCGCTCAATGGGCCGTGGTGGACAAAGAAGCTCGAAGGTAACTTGGCGCGAGACCGCATGAATGATTCGTTGCTTGCCAAGGCCGGATGGCTGGTGCTGCGATTCTGGGAGCATGACGACACTACTGAGATCGTTACCAAGGTGATTGCGACCCTCCAAACTCGAGGTCGCGTCGAGTGCCCCGATCTTGATCGCCCTGCGTCAAACATCACCTCCGTCCCATCGGAGCTAACCAGGCGATCGTTCAATCCTGTGTCGTTGGCTGCGAGGATGGCTCCTTTCTTAGAGCCGCCTGTCGTAAATCGGCACCCTGGGCCAGTGACTGCACCAGCATTCCTTCAATTCGGTCAAGACGCTCCTGCAGAGCAGCATTCTCTTTCTCGGCACCCTCCCCTATGAAGTAGCTTGCGACAGTTGCAGTCAGCACCCCGATCAGCCCAATCCCGACAACCATCAGTACCACTGCAACTCCGCGGCCTCCGGCGGACACGCAATTCTTGTCACCATAGCCGACCGTCGTAACTGTCACGATCGCCCACCAGAGGGCATCACCGAAGTTCTGGATGGTCGAATCCATGAATGCCCTCTTCGAACCCTAGTTCCACGGCCGCGCACACGACTACAACTCCCAGCACGACCACGAGTACGTAATGAGATCCGTGGTGCGTGAGCATCCCACGGAGGCGGCGGAGAGCATTCGTCAGAATCAGTCCCGCTCTGACGATATTCAAGACGCGCAACAGGCGAAGCGCGCGCAGTGGTCGAAGTAAGGGAAGTGCGACCACCGCTAGCTCAACGACATGGTGCGTGACGTAGTGTCGTCGCTTGGGCGTGAGGTACAACTTGACGCCATACTCAAGCGCGAACGCCGCCCATACGATGTAGTCGACAGCATCGAAAACCGCGGCGACACCCGCTGGGAGGTGGGCCACGATTGGAATGACGAGTATCGGAAGCCATACCAAAGCCAGGACGGTTAGTGGCAGCGCAACCGCGGCAGAAAAGCGGTCGTAAGCTTCCTGGGATCGACCCAGCCGCGACATCTCTGAAGGCCTACCCTGACGCCTTGACGGCGCCTACCTCGAAGGAGCGCGAGTCCCCTTCCGGCCAATCACCCGCACTGGTCTGTCACCATATCAGGGTCGAGTGGAGCGTCGCTTAGAATCATCGACAGCGCACATCGACCAGTAGCTCCAGGGGTCCGAGAGGTTGTATCCGGCCCGCCTAGACTCCGATTCATGCGTTGGCTCACGCAGCTCTGTCGGGAAGGACCAGGCCACGGTCCCCCGCGACGGCCTCCAATAGCCTCGCGATCGCCTCGACGGATGCTGCCTGCACTGCGTCTTCATCTGGACCGTCTGGAATTCGCTCCATCAAGTACGCTTCGTTGGGCTCACCTTTTTGATCCAGTCTTCAACGGCCCCCTCATCGGGCGCCGTTGCCTCTGCCACGGCATCCAACATCACCGTCGTCAAGTAATGGTTGAACGCCTTCGAAAGCGCGTTGATATCATCTGAGGACATCGTAGGAAGCCACATCAGTGCCGCCTGTACTGCGGCAGGGTGGTGAAAGGCATCAATTGAGAACCAAGTGTTTGCGATGTCCTGCATCGCGAACGCGCGCCGGTCGGTCGATAATCACCTCCATTACGCGTGAGCTCGGCGCCCCACCACAGTCTCGACAAGGCATTATCCCGGTCCTGCCCAACGAACCGCTTGAGCGTCGTACCGTTTTCGTCGCCGGCAAAGCGCCACCGCACGTATTTGGGAAGAGCGACGACGGCAAGCCACATCCACAAGCGACGGTCCGCCGCCTCCCGTCGTCGAAGACGGAGCACCGCATGAAGTCGCGGTGCCAGCCATGCGTCGGAGAGTTCAGGCTTTGACTGGAAACTTGGATCTCCCATAGCATGTTCGACGACAGCCTCTGCCAGCGTGACGTCGATCGCTCGATCGAAACCGGTGGGCTGCACGTAGTCACTCAGCTCAGGTTGCGCTCGACCTGACAGGAAGTCTGGTGACAGGAAGGCCCTGGCACCGGGATTCAGTAGCTTCAGCTCCTTGATCGTTTTCACTTCGCTTCCTCGAGTGCCAGGATCGCGTGGTGCATCGTCTTCCCTACCTTAATGTGTTGGGCGATAGCAGACTGCGCGCGGCTCTGCAGCGTCCTTGCACCATCTTCGGAGGAATCATCCTCGACTAGTTTCTCCAGAGCCGCCTCGTCGGTGAGGTCCGGGTAGATTTTGGGGAGCAACAGGCGCAACACCTGCTTTTGCCACTCCGTGCGCGGCCAGGTCGCGCGCCCCTCGCCCTTCGATGCCACGACGGCTCCGACCGCAGCGTTGAAGAGACCCATCCAACCCGAGAGGCCGATAGCCGCGAATTGGATCGCGCGCATCGATTCATCAACCTTCCTCCGGCCGGGTACGTCGTCCAGGAGCCGTCGGAGCGCAGGGAATTTGGAGTTCAGCCATATGGTCGGTGGATCCCGATCGAGCTCCACATAAAACGGTTCCTGCCTAAACGTGGGGTCTAGAACCACCAAGTCCGCGGCTTCGAAGTCGGCCCACCGCACAGGAAGGGTTCCATCGGTTGGCGGCAAACGGCGTGGATCGACCCAGACGGAGGCATCCTCGCTCGTACCGAGATAACGACACGCGACACCATCCACGGTTCCGACCAACAACGCATGCATCGCCACACGGTCTGTGAAGACGCCGTTGTCGAGAGCGACCTCGCCTCGCCAGGTGCCGGCGCGTGTGCCTCTGTTCAGGGTGGTCGAGATCCGTGTGTTGGTGGACTGGCATCGGATACCCACCGTCATGCGGGCGTCGGCCGCGCCGATCCTTCGGAGCTCGGCGGGGGGCGCCTCAGCCCTGACGTCGAAGACTACCCGACGCCAGTCGGCGAGCTGCGTGAGGTCGACCATCCCGCGCATTGCGAGAAGGTCTTTGTCTGAACGTTGGCCGTCCACCAGCACTTGGTCGATGAAGAAGCTGATCGGTCCTCCCAACACCGGGTACGGGTAAAGCACTTCCATCAGCCCTTACCACCGGCCGCGATGGAGTAGAAAGTCCACTGAAACACTCGAGTGCTTTGCAGATATGGGATGCGATGTCGGGTCGGTCACCGCTTTGAAGCGAGCGGTTCGAACCCCGGCTGAGATCACGAGATGACCAGCGGCATCGAGGGTGCAGTACTTCAGCGGCGTCACTTTCGCCCAGCGAACCGGTGATCCACGACCGGTCTCTCCGTTGAAAACGAGCTGAGGGCGCCCGATGAGCTCACGATCGACGTCCTTCCGACGGATGGTCGCCTCGATCTGCCAAGCGCCGTCGACCACCTCGGAGCCCTCAACCATGAGGCGCGGAGCGCGGGGCGGCGGCGGAGGCGGATCCGTGATCCGGAAAAGTTCAGCGAGGTCGCGAGGTCCGTCTGGACGATCCTCTACAGACGGCAGCAGCACGTCGCGCACAGCCTGGTGAATCGCGGCCTCGAACTGTCTCAGCGCAACCCCACCCCCGCGGCCATATTCCTGGTTGAGCTTCTCGGTGACCTCCCAGGTGTTGTGTGCGGGTGGCTCGGCGGCCCGGAGAAAGACTTCGGCGCGTTGGCCGTCTTGGTCTGAGCTGGCTGCCGCGCCGCACAGCACTGCTGCATGGAATGGATTGACGCCGACCGCAACATGGCGCAGGTCGAGCGTCTTCACAACCATCCCGGCTCCTCGAAACATGGGGCAGTACCCGACAGATGGGGATGCATCGTCTACCTCAGCGCGCCGGACGAGTAGCACCGCCCTGTGGTCGAAGGCTGGATGGCTGTCGGGCTCCGCGCGCCGCGGTGGCACATGCAGCTCGACACGCACGCGCACCACATCCTCGGCCGTGGTGAGTGTCTCCGCGAGGTCGTCCCGTCTGTTCTTCTCCATGAGATCGGCGTAAGCCGGCTGAAGCGTTGACACATCGACCTTCGCGCTCCGGACAATTGTCTGGCCGTCAGCGACGTCAACGTGGCCTTGAACCGCTCGCTCGACAAGGCTGGCCAAAAGTGGCGCGCCAGCGCGGTCTCAAGGCTCTCCGCAGCTTGGCCAACATGGGGACTTCATCGGCGCTGGGATCGTGGAATGCGACCACGTTGACCGTCGTGCCCGGCGCCTCCCCCGATCGATCAGCAGATCCTTGGCGAGCGCCCGATTGTCCCAGATCGAGACAATCCGGCCAGGCCGTGCGGGTTCGATCGCTCCGATCCATCCCGGACCCTCGAAGGCTTTCTCGCCAAGCTCGTGCCATGCAAGGTCCGAACGGCCGATGAAACGCAGCTGGGTCTCACCATCCAAAGGCTCTGTGAGATTTGAGCAGAACAAGACGGTGTTCAACGCCGACATCCGCCACAGTACGGCCTTGCCCAGTCCGTGGGAACCGCCCGACGTCCCAGAGGTCTTGTTCGAATCCAGCATGTTCCGGCAAAGCGCGGCAAAGTTGCCGCCACCCGTCTCTGGACCATTGAGGCCGCAGGTTCCTTCATCACTGATCTGAAGGAGGATCAACTCCCCGCTGTCGACCATGGCCAGACCGGTCCGAAGAGCTACCCCGACCTGTGTTCCCGACGCGGCTGACGCTTCTACGTGAGCTCTCAGCTCATCCCACCGGAATGCGTTCAGCCAGCGCTCCAGGCGAGAACCCGTCAGACGCACGATGGTGAACCGTAGGGACACGGTGGGCTCCACAGCAGCATCGAGCACGTTCTGCCCAACCTCTCGAACGAAATAGTCGGGGTTCGGCTTTGAACGCAAACTGGCTCGGATTCCCAAACGTTCGCCTGCCATCCTCGGGCTCGGGTGCGAAGCCCCAACGAAGTTTTGCCTTGTAGTCAATGCGTTCGGCAGCCAAATCTGGTTCAGGTCCACGGCCCCGCGCGAAAAGCATGAGAATTCAGGATCAACCCCCACCACGCTGGCGAATCGCTGAAGCGACTTGGTGTCCGGGGCGCGCAGCCCCTTCAACCACTGGGACACCGCGGGCTGGCCGACCCCGAGGGCCGCCGCGAGATCGGCTTGGCTCTTTTGGCTGGCGGCGAGCGCTGCACGCATCCTCACCGCAATATCGTTGCTATCTGACATCTCACTCCCTTTTTCAGGTGGGCACTCTCGCACCGTATCACAAGTCGTGATAATTACTGCGATTTCTGAGAGTCGTTACCAGACTACTTCACAGATGGTTATATCCACGAGGATGCTGCTGCTACGACTGAGCCTCAGGTGAGGATCGGTCCAGCCAAGCTAGGGGAGGGGCCCACGACCGAGCGGAGGACCGTCAAGAATCTGCGCTCGGCGCTCTGGCGAACCTCGGGGGCGCGCGCAGGCCGACTGCAGGGTGCTACCGGCCGGGCGGCCCCGATGCCGGGGCGTTCCCAACCCTTTACGGCCGCCCGGACCCACCCAGCGCCGTAGCTCCGCTCGGCTCTCCCAGGTCCCGATCCACCAGACGCCGCACGGCGAAAGGCGGACGTTGTCGCCTCCCGGAACCGGCTCTACGAGCCCGTTGCCGTTGAGCATCCCGCCCCAATGTGGGTATCCGGTCCGCCGGCAGAGCGCCCGGACTTCGTCTCGGGTCGCTCCGATCGACCACGGGAATTCAAACAGGCCGAGCAGCCACGCCCTCCGGGCTTCTGCGATCCTCTGCAAGGTCCGTCGGCTGCGCAACTTGGTGGCAGTGTCCACGTTTCTCCTTCCTATGAGCCGTCGTCCCGCGCGTAGGTGTCCTTGGCTCCACTCATGGCTGTGTTGCGCGAGGGGAGCCGTAGGGCCTGTCGAAATAGTTCGGCGGGTAGCGGGTCCATCCAGTAGGTGTCAGTCGCCTGATCGTATCGCCAGGCGCCGTCTCGACCCCGTGTCGTGCAGGACCGTGACATCTTGCTGAGGAGGCCATTACGCTCGCGGCGTGGCATCTGAACGGCCAGATCCAACTGGTCACCGTTCAGTCGCATTTCAGGAGAACTTGAAGCCAAAGCGTGCCATGCTGCCCGAGCGTGATCGTTGCCGGCGCCGACAACTTGCTGGGCGAGCTGGGCGTCGGCTTCTCCCTCCAGCTCCGTTCGTTGGCGGGCTCATCCACGAAGCCGGAGCTCAATTGGAGCCAGGCGGCTTGCGTAGGAGTAGAGGTCGCTCAGCTGGTCGCGTGGGATCGTGACAGCGACGGTGATGAGGTCCGAACCGTGTCCCATGTTGGTTCTCCGTCCTGCTGAAGCTGGCTTGAGAAGAGCCTGATTGGCCTCAGTAGGTTCTACTTCTTCTATACCAACTCTAAGCTATGCGTCAAACATCTGAAGCATGGCTCGGTATCCAGAGCTGCCGGGGCGCTCGGACATTTCGCGGGCTCTTGCCTCCTATCCCGTTACCGGATTGTCGGGATAGGAGGCAAGCGCCTGTGAAATGTCCGAGCTGGAGATCGCGTGCGGCCGGACGCCAGAACTGGAGGATGTCATTCGTTAACCACCTGACTGGATAATTAGTGTAGTATTCAGTCCAGTAATAACTTAACTGGCCCAACAGACGGCCGAGCCCACAAGAAGATGTCATCACAGAACCCATCACCGGGTCCCGACCGCCACGCATCTCGCCTCGCTTCTGGAAAGAAAGAACGGCAAACCTACTCGGTGGAGGCCCCGCTCAACATCCTCCTCGCCCCTCCCAAACCAAGTACTGCGAAAGCGGCTGCACGCGACCGCAAGGCGTGCCCACACGCCGAAGGCAACGCGCTCCATCAAGAAAAGAAAAGAAAAAGTCAGGTTCACCCTCACTGATCCTCCGCGCCCCCGACGTGTTCGAGTTCGAGCTGAAGGAGAACGTCCCACGGCACCCAGTTCGGAATCCTTTCACTTCCACGGCTTGCCCGGAACGATCTGCGGATCCTCGACGGACAGCACCGGATCCTTGGGGTGTATATCGCCGTCGATCAGATCGCTCGCGAACTCGAGGTGAAGCGTCAGGAGCTTGCCGCGGCAAAGCGATCTGGCCAGGACGGCGCCGTGATCGCCATCATCGAGGGGCATATCGCCAAGCTCAACAGCCAGCGAGAGCGCCTGTCCCGCGAACGCCTCGCATGCGAGATCGTTATCGAGGAGGATCCCGAGAAGTTCGAGCAGATGTTTGTGGACATCGCCGACAACGCACTCGGAATCACCAGCGCAATTCGCGTACGGTTCGACAACCGCAAGGTGGTGAACCGCACGCTCGACGCGGTCATGAAGCACGCTCTACTGCGCGGGCGTGTCGACGAGTACCAAGACCGAGTAGGCGGGGACAGCCCCAACCTGCTCGGTGCGAAGCACGTCGCCGACATCGTCCGTACTGTCGCCGTTGGCGCTGGGGGGCGCATCAGCCGAAGGCAGGAAGACGAGCTTCGCGAGGCGGCTCTGGCAGAGAAGACAAATGATTTTCTCGATGTCCTCCTCCAAGCCTTCCCTGTGCTCGAAAAAGTGGCTGATGACGCTGTGACGACAAGGGATCTTCGCAAGACAAGCCTCCTCGGCTCGACAACCATGCTCCGCGTCTTGGCGGCTTCGTACCACACGCTCCGGGGTGAGAAAGGGTTCTCCGACGAGGACGTGATCGACTACTTCGGCTTGCTGAACCAATACATGGACGCGCCCGTCACAACGGCTGGCCCGTGGTTGAGCACCGAGGTCTTTTCAGATGGTGCCTACGCCCCAAAGGCTCGCGGTGGTGACATTCGCAAGTTGTCGGATCGCATCACTCAATGGGCCTCCACCGGGATCCCACCGGGGAAGGCGGCCGCCTGACCGTCGACCGAGAATGCCCCTCGCCCGGACCATGCGTTACGCCGGGTCTGGGTGGGGGACTTCCCAACTAGCGTAGACATGGCGCAGCCAGAAGCCAGGCCCGATTTCGGGGAAGCGGAAACGTTGCCATTCGGCGCCTCGAAGCGGCCCAGTGCCATTCAATCTCCGGTTTTTGCGCCAACATCAAAAGCAGCGCTTCGACACACGAGAGGAATCCATCATGCCAACTCATGCCCAACTGACCCCACGCCAGGCCCGGGATCTCCTCAGCCAGCATAAGGCTGATCTGGACCCTCAGTCCGCTGGTTCCCGGTCCCCGCCCGTCCCGATAGTCCGATTGACGGTGGGCCGCTGGGTGACCGGCGCTGGAAGCGGTCGAAGTGAGAGCGCTCATGACGATCTGCGCGATCCTCGCGACCCTCGCGGTCTGCGCCGCGGCGGCGCAGTACGCTGACCCCGAGACCGCGTTGGCAGGCGGTCTCGCATTGCGCGGTGTCGCCCAATCCCGCGTTCGGAGCGTCGTCCGGATTCACGGTGACCGATTGCACCTGGACGCTGACGCCGTGAGCGAGCGTACGCCCGAGGCGGAGATGATCGAGATGATCATCAACGAGGACATCACCTACCTGGAACTCAGGCCACTGCTCCACCACCGCCAGGGCTTTCGTGAGCGCGACGAGGTCTACACCTGCCGAGACCAATGGTCACCCGCATCAAGCTGCATGTGGGCGTTCCTGCCCGGGCACTACATCCGCACCCAACCACCGCCTTGACAGCGCTGGCCGCCGCGCTGCCGCACCGGCTGATCTCGCCACGCTCCTCAATGGGTGGTACGTGGACGGACGGCACCAGTACGGGTGGAGTCATGAACGACCCGAAGAGACTCGCGCTTCTCCATGCTCAATGCCAACGGCTTGCGTGGATGCGGATCCTTTATGGCTACTGAATCGCCGCCAGGCCGCCAACAGTCAACATCCGCGCGTGGGTGGAAGCCCGGGCCTTCTGCCGAGACCCTCGAGTCAAATGACCGTCGGTGGCCTGCCCAGCGGTGGGAGTGGCCCAGAGCTTGAAGCCCGCTGGAGAGTTCGAGGCTGCTCTTCGCCAGGCGGAGCTGAGCGAGAACACCGTCCAAACCTACGTCGGCCGGTCGCAGACCTTTGTCCGCTGGCTAATGGGCGACTACGTCCCGCACGGTCCAAACAAGCCTTCAGGCCACGCGGTCCACACCCACGTTGCAACGCTTGGACAGAATGCTCGAAGCCAGTGCGCGGCGAAGCTAAATCGCAGCACCTAGGGCACTCTCCACCATTATGCGGTCGTAACCAACTACGACGCATCACTGCACGAGCTGTTGCGCGTAACCGGGGGCGCTGCGGACTTGACTGAACAGGCCCACCGGACAGCGGTATCGGGCTGGCTCCGGGCGTGGGGATGCAGGCATCTTCGCCGGGCCGATGAGGAGAGAACCTCGGAGGTCCTTCGACACTGGTGGGATGAATGGGCCGCGAGGCTACCGAGCCCTGAAGTGGAGATCACGTCCCTAGCCAGTACAACACTTCTCGACATCGAGAATGCCTATGATTCCTTGGCAACCCAGCAGGCTGCGGGAAGGGCGGTCCCGGGATCGACGGCCGAGGTCGAGGTCACATTCGGAGCACAGCTACAGCAAAGACCCTGTTCGCCGTCCGCCCAAAAGCCTTTCCGCCGTGGGATAACATATACGACTCGCCTTTGACTGGCGCCCGGGTGGCGGGGCGGCATACGTGGATCTGGTGCGCCGCTCCGCGGTGGCACTTGACCTCATTGGCTCAGCGTTCGAGGGTATCTATCCCGGAGCTGCCGGCTTGGCTGGGGAGATCAGATTGTCTGCGGCGAAGCTCGTTGACGAGTATCTCTGGACCAGGATCACCCGCGAATGTAGTTTCGCGAACTGACGCCGCGCGGATCCGCCATCGATTTGGAGTACCAGTGATGGGCGCATTTGGCTTGGACGATTGGAATGAGATCGCTGGGAAGCGCGGCCTGGCCAGTCCTCATGCTAGGCAACGGAGCATGCGCGGTCTCGAAAAAATTCGCCTACGATTCGCTGTACGAAGTCGGGCCACTCACGTCGGACGACAGAGAACTTTTCGACGCGCTTAGCACCCGCAATTTCGAGGAAGTCCTCAATCGCCTCCGCACCGCCCAACTTATCTGCGAGCAAGTTGGCCATGACGCTCGCGACGTGCGGGAGCGCCATTCGAGCATCCGCGAGGCCCTCATCACCGCCGTCAACGGGCATCACGTCACATGGCCGGAGGTTAATACTGAAGACCGGCTTCTCAAAATTCGCCGTGCCCTACGGGCCCACGAAGGCTGCTCTTCACGACCAGTTACGATCTGTTGCTCTACTGGGCAATTATGAGTGCTGGCTCGCCGCCCGGCGAGGGCTTCGGCGACTTGTTTTGGACAGATGACCACGTGTTCGACTCGTTGAACACGAATCTTTTTGGGGGTAAGACGCTCGTATATTGGCTCCACGGCGGCCTCCATCTCTTTCGTAACCAGCGTGGAGAGACCCAAAAGCGGATCGCCACCGAGGCCAATCTATTAACGAGGATCACCTCGGAGGGACTGATCCCGCTATTCGTCAGCGAGGGCAGCTCGGAGGAGAAACGCCGCGCGATCCGTAGCTCTGACTCGACTACGTCTTCAATACCTTCTCGGAAATGAAGGACGCTCTTGTTGTGTTCGGCCAACGGCTTGGTTCACAGGACCACCACCTCATTCAGGCCATACGGAGAGCGCCTGATCGACACATCGCCTTCGGCGTCCACGCGACCACAGAGCGTGAGGTTGACCGACAACGAGATACGTATCGGATTTGTTTCCGGAAGCGACGGTAAGGTTCTTCGACACCGGCACGACCCGCTCGGCGATCCTGGCTTGCTCGTGGGCTAAATGGATCGACGTCAACGGGCAGGCTGATGATCGCAGTCAGTTACCCCGTTGACACGCGAACTCAAGCATCAGGCACCCGGCGCAGCAGGCGAGATCGTCACGTGGCGTCCGATGTCCGGCAGCGCGCAGCATTGCGCGCGCATGATCGGCGGCGATGCTCGTCAAGGCCGCACGGTTTGCGTGGCGTGGATAACACTCACCTCGAACCAACCGGCGGACCTGGCGTTCGCTCAACTTTGCGGTGAGCGCCATATCTTGGACGCTCAGCGAACGGAGTATCGGTAAGACCACAATCGACCACGGATCGAGGCGCGGATCGATGTAGTGACTGCCTCTGCCTCGTCATTAAGTCGAGGGTGGGAGGGTGGCTCCCCACATGAATACGGTCAAGTCGCTCGCTGCCGCACTAGAAGTTCGCCCCGGGGACGTGTTGCCGCGTCCGCTGAGCGCATGGACTGAGAAGCGCCGCAGCGGTCGCCCCTGAGAAGTGCTTAGCCTGGTGCCCGGCGGCGCGACGGGCCTTGGTCGCGAACCGATTTCGACCGTGGATGGTGCGGATGGGAGATGACCTCATTTGCTACCACTAACCCGCCAGCGACCCTGGTCCCAATAGCGACGGCGAATCACGCGCCCAAGATCGTCCATTACGACAGCTCGGCATCGTCCGCCGTCCGGAGGGACGCCCGGATCGGATCGAGGTTTGCCTTGAGCACCTCCATCACGAAGCATGACGTCCAGAAGTCGCTCCACGAGGAGCGGTGTCAAGATCTGGTCAGGCACAGGGGCGCTGTAGGTCGGAATTCGAGACTTGCGCGGCCTCTCAGGCTCTCCAGCTCTCGAGACCAAGGCTACTCTCTCGTACCAACGTGGAATCCGAATCACCAACTCGCCACGCCGTTGGAGGCGTCGTATGGCGGCGTGGATCTTCTTCGCAGGTCTGCTTCCCCAAGCCGGTCTCGCGTCCAAGCGTGTCCGCGGCCCGGTACCGGCGAGGGAATCGAACTATTGTTGGGTAGGCTATGTCAAGCCTCACCGACGGCGAGTACATCCCGGATCGCTCCCTCAACAGCAATATCGCTCCAAGATGCCTGATCCAGGGCCTTCCGAGTGTTCATGCATCTCCCAAGCGGTCGGGGCGCCCGGCTCGAGTTTTCGTGATTTACGCCCTTGTCAAGTATTTCTAACTCGTGCCCCCTCGGCGCTTAAGTCCCACCGGCACGAGTTGATCACGATGATGGTAGCTCCGCGAACATTGTCCTGAGCCGTTGGTAGTAGCCGATCCACTGGTTGTCCCACTCGATGGCCCAGCCGTTGCCGAACTCCAGGAAACCCTCGACGTCGTCCCGAGACGCCGGAGCGTGCTGCCCGGCTCGACTTCGCCTCGTCCGCCCGATGTGCGGCGATCGCGATGGTGAACGCCTGAACGGTGGCGGCCTGTTCTGCCGCGGTCGGCATGCCGGTGCCATCGCAGACCTCGGTGATCTGATCGAGGGCCGTCTGCCAGTCTGTCGCGAACGTGATGTATTCCTGGATGCCTGCTCACTGGTGCCGTATCGCGTGTCCTGCCCGGTGGCGATCTTCTGCGCTTCGGCGGCGTCGAGCGAGTGGTCGAGGATCATTGTGTTCTCGGCCCACGCGCAGTCCGCGGAGGTCCAGTCCGTGAGTGGCGTTGGGGACGGCGTAATCAAGGTGATCGGTGCCGTGTTTGGGGTGGCGGCCGGTGCCGGTGCGGGCGTGGCGTGAACAACTTCGCTGGACGCCCACGCAGCACCTTGCTGCGCAGCCTGCTCGGCTCGGGGGTACTAGTGACGGGTTGAGGTACACGACGGCACCCCCCGCGCAGACGGCTCCGATCAGCGCGAGAGAACGAGGCAGACTTCATGCGGTGTGGCTCCGGGGGCGAAAACCGGCAAGGGTCACGTTCTCGGGGCTGAGCGATCTGGTCGGCCGCGAAAAGATCGGCGAGCAGCGCGAGTAATTCGTCATCCGGGGACACGCCGTGTGCGGCCGACCAATCCCTGCGCTCCTCGGGAGAGAGGAGATCGAAGCGAATATTGGCGATGCAACGGCCGCGCCGGATGACGGCGGGATGCATGGTCCCCACGTCCTCGTTTGTGGTGATCAGGATCAGCACGCGAAGTCCTTGTCCCACCAGTCCATCGCAGAGGTTCAGCAGTCGCGCAAGTCCTTGCCCCGCCTGGACCCGTGCATCCTTCCCGAGGAGCTCGCTCGCGTCTTCGATGATGAGCAGCCGCCACATGGCGTCGACCTCCTAGTCATCGATCTCGCCGTAGCCGTCGTCGTCCATGATCACGGACATCATGTAGTTCGCGGATTGCTGAAGAAGTTCTCCGGGTCGAGGATGTAGTGCGCCTCAGCCCAACCCCGCCACTCACGCAGGATCGCGCGAAGCGCCCAGGTCTTGCCCGTCCCCGGCGGACCATGCCACAGGATGAGTTTTCCCGCGGCGAGCATCGGGGGTCGCTCACCAGCGCCTCGAGATGATCGCGCGTGCGCCAGTGAAGTTGCCCTGCACCGCGTGCCACCTCCGGGACGGTGATCCGTCGCACGACGTAGCGGACCTTATCATCCGCGAGGTTCCAAAACGTCACGCGTACGGCGTCGTCCGGGGGATCGGCGGCGGGACGCAGCACCTCGCGCAGAGAGGCGATGAGCGACGCTGCCTCGTCCGCGGTGTGCGCGACGACGCGACAACGCACCTCGTCGTGGTGCCTGCTCGCGATGAGGATGTTCTCGGACGCGTCCTTGCGATCACGTGATCGGATGAGCCGTAGCTGTTGCGGTCGGACACGGTGCTCGACTCAATGCGCCAGCCGGAACCCGCCGAACCGATGGCCGTCAGCGGCTCGTCGGAGCGCCAGGACTCTGTGCACTCGTGACGGAGACCGCTTGCGATGACCGTCTCGGCGATAACAGCCTGGTATTCGCCGGCGGCGTCCACGGTGATGCGAATTCGTTCGTGTGCCATACGAGGTAACCGTAGACCGATCCGACAGAGCATTCTGGTCCGTGAAAGCGCCGATAACGCTTGTAACGTCAGTCGACAGGCGCGCAGAACCATCAAAATGGGTTTCCTCTACTCCGGGATCGATTCGCATGGGATAACTGCCGGAAAACGGTATTAGGAGGGTAGTTTCGATTTGCTAAGATCGAGTGTGGCCCGTCGGAAGCCCCGCAGCCTCTCCAACGCAGTCGATGCGTACAATGCCGCTGGATCGACCGGGTTGGCTATGCCGTGACGACGGTCGCAAGCTATCGCGCTGAGCTTGGTCGATTTCAAGACTACGTGCGCCGCTCGGGGCGGGGTGATCCGCCCATCAATGCTGTCGATTTCGAGTTGTCAGAGGTTTTCAGGTCGATATGGGCGGCGCACGCGGTCATCCCATGACGCCCGCCCACTGGCTCGCCCGACAGTGGCGCGGCGCCTTGTGGTGGTGCGTCGATTTCTCCGGTTCGCGTGGGACCAGGACTGGCTCCGCGAAAACCTGGCATCGACGCTGGTCCTCCCGCGACCTAGCGCCTCCACACCTACCGTGCTGGACAAAGCGCAACTCGAGCACTTGATTGGCTCGATCGGCGCGTCGACGCTGGAGGAGAAGCGGACCGGAGCTTCATCCTGATGCTGCTGTCAACTGGCGCGCGCCTTTCGGATGCACTCCGTCTCGACAAGTCCGACTTGAAGCACAACGAGTTGCTCCTTGGCGCTCCAGGTCGCCCTCAACGCACCGCCGTACTCACCAAGCGGGCTAGGGGCGCGCTCGAAGTTACGTCGCGGGTCGAAAGGATCATTGTCCGGCGCTTTTCATCGGGTTCCAGCCGGCCCGTCGCGGCGCAAGAACCGGACGGCTCACTCCCACCGGCGCTCGATACATCTGCGCTGCTGTCGCCCGCAGGCTGCAGACGCCACCGTTCGGGCCACGTCAGCTCCGGCACACGACGGCACGCTGCTCCAGGCCCGGCGGGAGATTCCATCCTCACTGCCGAGACGTTGGGTCTCGCGAGTCAGCGCTCCGTCGCCGTCTACAGGACGCTCGCCCAGACGCGACGACGCCTCGCTCGCCTGTCCCTCGAAAAAGAGGGGTTGTAGGTCGGGAGCGCGCTGCCTGAGCGGATTAGACCAATCACCAGCCCCCGAAACCAGCGTTGCACCGACCCCAAGCTCTGGACCCACCCACGACGGACATTTCGCAGGCCCTTGCCTCCTATCCCGTTACCGGATTGTCCGACGAACTTTCGTTCGCTACATTGAGCAGCCGTCTTAGTGCGTCTGAGCGTCTGCCTATCCGTTTCGCCAAAGGGCGGCCGGGGTCGCGTAAAAGGGTGGCTCGGGCAGCGGGGGCAACGGGGCCGGCGGCAGACGCGCGGTCATCGCTCGGCTCGCGATCATCAGCTTGCCAACCTAGTGGGTTGTCGCGTGAACCTAGGCTCGGATTGGCTGAGCGATGACTCATCTACCTTCGTCCCCACGCCACGCGCGACGTGGATTCCTGCGAGTCGGCGCTGACCCGACGACGCCGCTCTTGTTCATCGACTGATCCAGACAGTTGATGGTCGGAGCCCCGGCTACAACTGATTCCACCGAGGGCCCGAGATCATGCCGAGTGTCATGTGAGGGATCAGGTGACCGCACCTGCCCTGCACGCGATGGGACCTCATCGCGACGTCCTCCGGAAGCGGTCCCGCGCCAGTCGGAGCCAGCGTTCGGTGACCCGTGCCCGGCGTAGTGGGCCTCGGCCGGACGGCCGCCCGGACCCGAGCCGCCGAAGACGCGGATCCGCGGGCCGGCGCAGCTCGGGCGCACACCTCGAAGAACGGCCGGTTCGGGTAGTGAGCATCCACCGCGGCGTTGCTCACCAGGAGCATGGCGCCGCACTCGATGCAGCTCGTGGTGCGGAAGTAGGTATCGGTCATGCCCGCACCGAGCTGGCCCAACGTGTGAGCCGGTACATCGCCCAGCCCACGAACGGCCAGAACGCCAGCGCCGCGAGAATCGTGCCACGAGCCAGCCGATCGGGTTCGAGATGACCGAGATGATCGCGATCCGGCGCCAGCCCCACGGCGGATCGCCGCTCGGATCGCCGGAACAGCAGCATTGCCACCCCGAGCAGGATCGCGCCTCCGGCCACGGCCGCCAGTGCGAGCGTGGAGGGTCAGCCCGATCAGGATTCCGAACTCGTAGAACCCGGCAACACCCCACAGTCCCCAACCCACACCGCTGCGCGGGTATCGACGCGGCCGCGGCCGCTCCAGCCACTTGGCCCACTCAACCAACCACCTCATGCCGGCTCCGCGAGCACGCTCAGCACGTCGCACACCGGTTGCTGGGTGGGCGCGTTGGTGACGTAGCCGTTGACACTCCAAGCCCTGGTCGCACCCGGCTTCAGCGGGTTGACCGAGAACGGTCCACCGATCCCGACCCCAAACCCCTGGTTCACGTCGGTCCCGATGCTGACGATGTAGTCATCGGCCTGGGCGTCGGTGTTGCGGATCGTCCCGCGCATCGTCACCAGCGTTCCGACCGTGCCCGTCGGCAGGCTGTCGGCCGCCACCGCGACCGTGCTCGGATGGTTGACACAGCTCGTGATCAGCACCTGTGCCTTCGGATAGATTGAGCCGCCGGTGGAGACGAGCCCGGCGAACGGCGTCGGTGCCGGTGTCGGTGCCGCGGTGGGCGCTGGCCTCGCGGTCGGTGCCGCCGTCGCTGCCGTGGTCGAGGCCGGGAGCGTGACCAGCACGGTCGGCGGGTACCGACCGAGTGGGGTCGGCGGGGCGGGATGCATCGAGCTCAGGGCCACGATCCCGACCACGACGATGGCCCCGAAGCCGGCGCCGAGGCCCACGTCGAAGCGGTTCATGCCCCACCCCTGAAGTACAGGATGCAGACCGGCCGATCCCGCGCTCGACGTTCTCCGCTGCCTTGAGCCAGCGCCCGCAGCGTGCGCACATGCCGTACTTGATCGTGAATGCCAACGCCGCCTTCAGTGTCATCTTCGGCCCTCCGCGAGCGACGTAGGGAGCTCGGCCGGGGACGCGGTAGATGGGATGCTCCCCTTCCTGATCGTTCGTCCACACGAACCGAGGCGGACGCCCCTCAAAGTATCGCACTAAACACGTCAAGCGCGGCACAAGGCGGACGGCGATGGCTCCAGCCGCTCCTTATCCACAGCCCAAAACCACCCGAAAATACCCGGATTGAATTCAAAATTCGGGTTGCTGGGGAGGGAGTGTGGGGTTTCACCACATTGTTGACGGATGTCTCAAGACATAGTTGACACCCACGTTCGGCGGGGGTGTTGGCTATGGCTCTGGGGCGCTATGTGGTCGACGCAGTGCTGCTCGAGGGGCGCAGCCCCACGGAGATCGCCAAGGCGCATGGGATCTCGCGCTACTGGCTCTACCAGCTGATCGCGAGGTTCCGCGAGGGCGGCTATGCCGCCTTGGAACCACGCTCACGACGACCGCGCTCCTGCGCCCACGCCGTCGCCCCGGAGATCCAGGCCGCGGTCGTTCGCCTGCGCGGTGAGCTCGCCGACGCCGGCCATGACTGTGGCCCGCACACGATCGCCCACCACCTCCGCCTCGAGCTCGGCACCGCGCCCTCGGTGGCAACCATCTGGCGCATCCTCGCTCGCCACGGCCTGATCACCCCGCAGCCCCACAAGCGCCCGCGCTCGTCGTTCATCCGCTTCGAGGCCTCGCTCCCCAACGAGCTCTGGCAAGCTGACAGCACCCACTGGCAGCTCGCCGACGGCAGCGGCGTGGAGATCCTCAACTGCCTCGACGACCATTCCCGCCTCCTGGTCGTCGCCGATGCCTACGTCACCGTCAAGGCCGCGGACGTGGTCCAAAGCCTTGCCACCGCCTGGGAGATCTACGGCTTCCCCGCCGCCTTCCTGAGCGACAACGGCGCCGTCTTCAGCGGCAAGTCACGCAAGGGCAAGGTGGTCCTTAAGTCCGAGCTCGAGCGCCTCGGCATCGTCGGCAAACACTCCACGCCGTACCACCCCCAGACCTGCGGCAAGGTCGAGCGCTTCCACCAGACCCAGAAGCAATACCTCGCCAAGCAGGCGCCGGCATCGACGCTGGCCGTGCTCCAGGCCCAGCTCGACACCTTCCGCGCCTACTACAACCAGCATCGCCCCCATCGCGCACTCCACGGCGACACGCCCCTGCACGCCTTCCACGCACGCATCAAGGCCAGACCCAACATCAGCCGAGCCATTGGCTCACTATCGCGTCCGCCACGACCGCGTCGACAAGGCCGGCGTCGTCACCCTCCGCTATCTCAGCCGGCTCCACCACATCGGCCTCGGCGCCGACTACCGCGGCGTGCGCGTCCACCTCCTGGTCGCCAACAAGAACGTCCGGGTGATCCGTGAGGATGGATCACTCATTCGCGAACTCGTTCTCGACCCAACTCGCGACTACCAGCCGCTCGGTACCAAGAGCGGCCCGAAGCCTAAAGTTGTCAACGATGTCGTGAGACATGTGTCAACGATGTCCTGAGACATGACAACCACTTGGTACACGCCTTCCTTGCTCAGTGCGTCGTACTCGCCGAGACGTCCGCGTCGATGCGTCAGGAAGATGGCGTCTGAGCTGCGCTCCTCGGGCCGGCGGGCGATCAGCCGTTCGAGGCGACGGAGCAGCGTCGGGGGCACCGGGACATCGCGGATCCGATCGCGCTTGCCGTGCACCCGGAGGTGCGCCTTCCGGCCTGCCTGGATGAGGTCGCCTGCGGTCAGGCGGGTGAGCTCGTCGAGTCGGAGGCCGCAGTCGGCGAAGACCCTGATGATCAGCCGGTCCCGCTCGTGGGTCATCGCGTGCTCGAGCTGGTCGATCTCGGCTCGGCTGAGGACGTCGCGGACGGGTCGCTCCCGGCGCGGCAGCTGTGGCTTGGCTTTGACCTCTTCCCCTTCCCGGCTCGCCCAGCTAAGGAGCAGCGGATCGGCCGGATGTAGGTGGCGACGCTGTGCTTGGAGAGTGGCTGGCCAGCCTCGGTCGTGCGCGAGAGCAGCTCCGAGGTGAACCGGTCGACCGCACGGCGATCGAGCTGACCGAGATCGGTGATGCCCTCACCGCTCGCACCAGGGGAGGAAGACCGCGTCCAGGGCGTAGGCGTACTGCTTGAGCGCTGCGGGGCACGAGCCCGCGCGCGCGGCAGCTGGCCAGATAGTCGACGGCGAGATGACGGATGCTCGAGGGCGGGGTGCCCTTGACGATGCGGATGGTCACGGGGAAATTCCTCACAGAACGTGCAGCGCTGTGCACCAAAGTGTTCAACGACTAACCCGCAAAACCCAGCTACAGCATCGACTAAGCGGGTGACTCGATGTGTGCCCTGACGACCCGTCACCGATCGTGAAATCGCTCGAAATGAATTGAAATCGTGCTCAGGGTCGGGTGGCTGGGGAGGGAGGATTCGAACCTCCGATTGGCTGATCCAGAATCAGCTGCCTTACCACTTGGCCACTCCCCAGCGGAGGCCGTCGAGTGTACCGGACGCCTCCCGGCGCCCCTGTTTGCCGCCCCGACACGCGGCATATACTGGACAGAGATGGACTTGCTCGAGTTGCTCCGCTTCCAGGCCCGGCGCTATCGCTGCTCCGCCTGTGGCGAGAACATGGCCGACTGCGGCATCAACGTTCTCGCGCAGCAGGGCAATCGAGCACTGGTCCGCGTCACCTGCGCGTCCTGCAACGACGAGAACCTCCTCCAGATCATCTTCCAGACCGAGGCCGACGAGAACAAGGTCCCGGCCATCGATGAGGGCTTCCCGGACGTCGCCGACCCGATCACCGGTGACGAGATGCTGGAGCTCCACTCCCTGCTCTCCTCGCACGAAGGCGCCCTGACCGAGCTGCTCGTCAAGCGCTGACGGCGATCCCCGCCGGGGGTCGTGCGACACTTGCCCGCCAGATGGCGAGCCTCGATCCCGGCCAGAGCATGGTCTTCGACGCCCTCTACGGGCTCGAGTTCGGCGAGACCACCCCGGAGCGCATGACCGCCTCGTGCCCGGTCACCCCCAAGGTCCTCCAGCCCTTCGGCATCGTCCACGGCGGCGTCTTCTGCGCGATCGGCGAGACCATCACCTCAGTCGGCACCTACCTGGGCGTCAAGGACGCCGGCAACATCTCGGTCGGGATGTCCAACAACATGAGCTTCCTGCGCCCCATCACCAAGGGCACGATCCACGCCGACGCCAGGCCGCGCCACCGCGGGCGCACCACCTGGATCTGGGACGTGGAGATCACCAACGACGACGGCGCGCTCTGCGCCATCGGGCGGATCACGATCGCGGTTCGGCCCCGGCCTTAGCGTTCTGACGATCGACCAGCCGCTTGGCGGCAGCGGCGCCGCCTGCTGACCCGGCCGCCGACACCCCGCGGAGCACGACCTTCTGCCAGATCGGGGTCTTGTCGCCCCCTTTCTTGAGCTCCTTGCGCAGCTCGTGCAGCTCGGCGACCAGGTCGTCCAGCGTCACCGGCCCCGTCTCCTCCTCCTCGACCGCATCGCCGCGCAAGCGCGAACGGACGAACACGATCGCCCCGACCAGCACGATCGCCGCCCCGGCGATGGCGGCGTAGCGCGGGCCATCGCGGCGCAGGCGCGCCTTCCAGTCGAGCTCGGCACGCACCTTCTGCTCCAGCAGGCCGGCGCTCTGCGCCAGCGCCGCCTTGCTCAGCTCCCGCTGACGCTGCGCTTGGTCAGTTCCCGGAGCCACTCGGCATCCTCCTTCAAGGTTTCCTGCACGTTCTTCCGCCCCCGCTTGATCGCCTTTCTCGCCCGAGATTGCCCGAAGAAGATGAGCACGCAGGCGAGGATCAGGAATATCCCACCAAGCGCTGCCCAGCGCGCCCACTCGCTCCCCAGGATGGTGAGCCCCGACGGCAGCGCACCCAGCGCCTCGACCACGCCGATCAGCAGGAACACGGCGGCGACCATGATCAGCGCGATCGCGATCGCGAGCTGCACCAACGCGCGCCTGAGCTCCGCGCTGACGACGTCGAACTCCGCCCGCGCCAGCTTGACGGCGTCCTCGACCACCTGACGCGCCAGCGAGATGGGGTCGGTGCTCTCAGGCGCGTCGCCGGCCACGGTACCTCCAGGCATTCGATCGGGAGCTCAACGCGACACTCCAGTGCGGCGCGTCGCCCGCAAGCTCACCCAAACTCGCAAGGTTGCATGATACTTGCGCGTACCGCGGGGGGCGTAACCCGACCCGGAGCCACCCCGTTGGACCCACCAGATGGCGGAATTCTCTCCACTTCAACGACTCCCCCGCGGCGGGCCCGACGGCTCTGCCGACCTCGCGGTCCGGCTCCGCTACCTGCGCCGGAGCCGCCGCTTCGAGACCAGCCGCATGTGGATCACCGTCTGGGTGACCGCCTTCGCCGTCGTCGGCTGGCTGTTCATCGCGGGATTCGCCGGCTTCAACCACTGAGCCCCGGAGGGGGGCCACACCCGCGAGCGCTAGACGATCAGCTCGCGGAGGTCCTGGAGCTGGAGTGAGATCCAGCGCGTGATGTCATTGGTCCGGACCACGTCGCGAATCTTCGCCTGGCGGGCCTTCTTCTGGCCCTCGTCCATCATCAACCCGAGGTAGAGCGCCTCCGCGGTCTCGTCGATGTCGAACGGGTTGACCGTGATCGCCCATTCACCGAGCTCCTCGTGCGAGCCGGCATTCTCGCTGAGCACCAGGACGCCGTCGCGCTGATTGACCAGCGGGCCCTCCTTGGCCACCAGGTTCATCCCGTCGTAGATCGGATTGACGAGGAGCACGTCGAAGATGCGATATCCCGCAATGGCCCGCTCCATGTTGTCCTCGATCTCGACGCGAATCGGCGTCCAGCCGCCGCGACTGTATTCCCGATTGATTCGCGCCGCGACACTCAGCACGTTGCCGAGGTAGGCGCGATAGTCGTCGATGTCCTGCCGGCTCGGCTGCAGGAACGCCCAGAACATCACATCGCCGGTGAGCTCCGGGTGCGCCTCGAGCATCCGCTCGTAGGCGAGGAAACCGCGCACGATGTTCTTGCTCAGGTCGGTGCGGTCGACGCGGAGGATGAGGTGCTTCGGCCGCCACTGCTCGATGCGCTCCATCTCGGCGAGCACCGCCGGCTGCTCCGAGTGTTGGATGAACGTTTTCGGGTCGACGCTGATCGGGTAGTTGCGCACCCACACCGCGCGGCCCTCGGAGAACACGGTGCGCTCGCGATGGTCGACGGTCAGCCCGAGGTTCTGCTCGCAGGTCATCAGGAAGTTGCGCACGTCGCGCGACGTCTGGAACCCGATGATGTCCGAGCCGAGCAGGCCGTGCACGATCGCATCGCGGATGTGCCTCGGCAGCACCGTCCAGTACTGCGGCGTCGGCCAGGGGATGTGCACGAAGTGCTGGATGCGCACGTCGGGCCGGCGTTCGCGGATCAGCCCCGGGACGCAGTACATCTGATAGTCCTGCACGAACACGACCGCCGGCTTGTCGGAGCGGTCGACCTCGGCGATCACCCGGGTGGCGACCAGCTGGTTCACCTTCATGTACCCGTCCACCCACGCCCGGTGGATCGTCTCGTCGACGACCGGCTCGCGCGCCAGATCCCACAGGTAGTGCTGGATGAACCAGAGCAGCGGGTTCGAGATCACGTTGTAGTAGAGGTCGTATGACTCGCCGGTCGGCTCCACGAAGGCGACCTTCAGCGTGGTGCCGTCGTCGGTGGTGAGCTCGGCGGGGTCACCCCGCTCGGCGAGCTTTCGATCCGAGCTGTCGCGCGCGAGCGCGACCCACACCGCGCCGGTCGCCGACGCCAGCGAGGTCATCGCCGTGACCAGCCCTCCGGCGCCCTTGACCAGCCGCTCGGAGGTCCCCCGGTAGGGGTCGGCGGGGTGCAGGACCAGCGGCGCCCGGTTGGCGACGATGATCGGCTGGACGCTCCCGAGCATCCTGCGCGTGTACGGCTCGATCGCCGACAAAGGCTCGACTCCATCTCCGCCCGAGCGGGGCCTGCCCGCCAGAGCATGCTACCGGACCGTCCTTCGGACGTCGCCAGCGGCGACAATCGGGTCTCGCATGACCCATTCGATCGACGAATACCGCGTCGAAACGCCCCGATTGACGCTCTCGGTGCGAGATCACGCCGGCGGTGAGCCGGCCCTGCTCGCCCTCCACGGGCTGGCGAGCAATGCGCGCTGGTGGGACCTGGTGGCGGACCACCTCGTTCCCGCCCACCGGGTGATCGCGGTCGATCTCCCGGGTCACGGACGGAGCGACCGCCCCGACGGTGGCTACGACTTCGATACCGTCTCCCGCGATCTCGAGGGGCTGCTCGCGGCGCTCCACCATCCGGATCCGGTGGTTGTGGTCGGGCACAGCTGGGGGGCAACGGTCGCGCTCTCGTTCGCGGCCATGTGCCCGGACCTTGCCCTCGGAGTCGTCTGCGTCGACGGTGGTGCCGGCGACCTCAAGGCGTACTTCGGGCCGAACTGGGCGATGGCCGAGCAGACCATGCGCCCCCCGGCGCTCTCGGGGATCACTCCGGCGATGCTCCGCGCCTGGATGGACTCGTCGCCGCTGCGCGACGGGTCGGATCCCGACACCGCCGCGGCCATCCTGGGTGGCAACTTCGAGGACGACGGCACCGGCGCGGGCACGCTCCGGCCGCGGCTGTCGCTCGAGCACCACATGGAGATCGCCCACCACCTCTTCGACGCCAACGGGTACGAGCTGATGGCCAGGGTGCGCTGCCCGATGCTCTTCATCCCCGCGGGCCACCCCTCGCGCGAGGACTCGCCGAAGGTGCGCTCGGTCGCCCGGGCAAGGGACGTGGTCGGCGATCGCGCTCGCTTCGTGTGGATCGACGGGGTCCACGACCTTCCCGTGCAGCGTCCATTTGAGGTCGCGGAGGCGATCGCCCCGTTCGTCGACGACCTGGCGGCTCAGCCGAGCAGCACGTCCCAGAAGTAGCGCTCGCTGCGGGGCACGCCCTGGTCGACGTGGATGTGCTTGATCTCGGTGTACTCGAGCAGCCCCGCGCGGCCGTGCTCGCGACCGATGCCGCTCTGCTTGTAGCCGCCAAAGGGCGCCAGCGGATTGAGCAGGTGCCAGTCGTTGATCCATACCGTCCCGGTGCGCAGCTGCTTGGCGATCTCGATCGCGGCGCGCGTGTCCCGCGACCACACCCCGCCGGCGAGGCCGTAGATCGTGCGATTGGCCCGCTGGATCACCTCGCCGAGATCGCTCCAGCGCTGCACCGCGAGGACGGGCCCGAAGATCTCCTCGGTGCCGGCGTGGGAATCGGGCGAGACATCGGTGAGCACCGTCGGCTGCACGAAGTAGCCGCGATCGCCAGTGTTGGGTGCGCGCCCGCCGCCGCACGCGACCGTCGCGCCTTCCTGCCTGGCGCGCTCGACGGCCGACAGGATCATGTCGTACTGCTCCCGGCTGATCACCGGGCCGACCTGGGTGTCGAGGTCGGCCGCGTCACCAACTCGCAGCGACGCCGCACCGTCGATGAGGCGGTCGACGAACGTCTCGTAGATGTCGTCGTGGACGAAGAGGCGCGTGCCCGACTCGCACATCTGTCCCTGGTGGAAGAAGGTGCCGAACAGCGCGCCGTCCACCGCGATGTCGAGGTCGGCGTCGGGGCATACGATGTTCGCCGACTTGCCGCCGAGCTCGAGGGTGACCTTCTTGATGGTGGGCGCGGCGGCGGCGAGGATTTTGCGACCGGTCGCGGTCGACCCGGTGAAGGCGACTTTGTCCACGTCGGGGTTCTCCACCAGCTCGATCCCCGCATCGACGCTGTCCCCGGTGACCACGTTGAGCACACCCCTGGGCAGCAGGCCGGTCTCGTCGATCGCGCGTGCCACCGCGAGCGCGGTCAGCGGCGTCTGCGCGGCCGGCTTGAGCACGATCGAGTTGCCCATGGCGAGCGCCGGCGCGATCTTCCACATCGCGAAGATGAGCGGGTAGTTCCACGGGATGATCCCGGCGCAGACCCCGACCGGCTCGCGCTGCACGAAGTTCCAGGACACATATGGCGAATCGATCCAGGGCAGCGGCTCGTACCAGGGGATGGCAAGTGCCTGCTCGGCCATGCTCCGGAACCACTCGATGGCGAGGGGCACGTCGACCACCGACGTCTTGCGCAGCGCGGCGCCGGCGTTCTGGGACTCGAGCAGGCCCCAGCTGTCGGAGACTTCCTGGAGGTGCTCGACGATCTGGAACATGATCTGGGTGCGCTGCAGCTGCGACTTGAGACGCCAGTCGCCCGCCTCGAAGGAGCGGCGCGCCGCGGCGACGGCTCGACGCGCGTCCGCGCGGGTGCTCGCCGGCGCCAGAGCCATCACCTCTTCGGTGGACGGGTTGATCACCCTGTAGGTGCGCCCTTCTTCGGCGGCGGTCCACTCGCCGTCGATGTACTGCTGATACGTCGCCACGTCGGGTTCGACGATCGCTGTCACTCAGAACCTCCACCGCCGCCGGCCGGTCTTGACATCGATGTCGATTATGCGGTGACGCCGGAACGGCACCGGATCGCCGATTTGTCCGCATCGAGGATCTGGCCGACCCCTACGATACTGTCATTCTGCGAACGCATACAGTGGAGTGGCGGCATGGATCAGATCGAGTTCGCCGACGGCTTCGACACGCCGGACACCGTCGCCTTCGGGCTCGGCGCCGGACAGCTCGCGGTGGTGATGGCGGGCGCGCTTGCCGCGTACTCGCTGGTGCGATCGCCGCTGCCGGCCGCGGTCGCTACCCCAGTTGCGCTGGTGCTCGCGGCGGGCGCGGCGGGACTCGGCTGGCTGCGGATCGCGGGGCGGCCGGCGCTGGACTGGGCGGTGTTCGCGGCGCGGTTCTGGATGCGGCCGCGGCACGGGACGGTCCGGTGGGGGCTGGCGGCGGTGACCACGGCTGGCGACGCGGACGGCTCTGCGACGGCAACAAGCCAGGAAGACAGCTCGGCCGCCGAGGGCGGTGACGCACCTCGGGCGCCGATCCTCGAGCTCTTTGGCGAGCGCAGGGCATCGCCGGGAGTGCCACCGAGGAGACCAGCGGCGCCTGGAGCGCCAAACGATCCGAGGGGCCCGATGACCGTGCGTCACACGAGCCGCCCCGACGGCGCCCGGCGCGTGACCTTCTTCTCGCTGCGCGGCGGCACCGGTCGCAGCACGCTGGCCACCGAGCTCGCGTGCCTGCTCGCGGCGGCCCGGAGCGAGCAGCAGCCCGCGCCCCAGGTCGCCCTGGTCGACCTCGACCTGCGCAGTCCGAGCGTCGCTGTCCGCCTCGGCACCCCGGAGCGGACGCTGCTCGACTACGCGCTTGCCCCGCCCGACGAGCGCAGCGTCATCGACTTCATGGTCTGCCACGCGTCGGGCGCGCGTGTGCTGCTCGGCCCCCAGCGCGCGGTGAACCCGGAGTGGCCGGTGACCCCGGCGCTGCTCCGCGAGGTGCTGCGCGAGCTGGACATGGAGGGCTTCGACCTCGTCGTCCTCGACGTCTCGCCGGAGCTGTCCCCGCTCAACACCACCGCCCTCTGCGCCTGCGACGACGTGTTCGTGGTGGTCGTGCCCACCGCCGGAGGTGTCCAGGACGCGTACCGCAGCACCGAGGCGCTGCGTCGCCTCGGTCTCCGCCATCAGCTCCGCTACATCGTCAATCGATCCCGTCCGGAGACGGACCTGACCGAGCCGATGGCCGACCTCGGCGGTCAGCTGATCGGCGACATCCCGGAGGACGAGGCGGTGGTCACCGCGGAGAACGCGCACCGCCTGGTCTGCCTCGACGGCTCCGCACCCGCGGCGATCGCCCTGCGTCGCCTCGCGCGCCGAGTTGGGAGCGAGCTGCGCGCGCCGTGGCCGGGCTGAACCTCCGAGCACTGCGCCTGCCCGCGGCCGGGCCGGCGTTCGCCTCATCGATATCCGTCGTCGGCGACCGCTGCGAGCAGGGTGGCCGGGTGTCGGCGGTGCTCGCCACCGGCGAGCTGGACATCGACGCGCTCGATCCGGCGCGCAAGACCGCGGCCGCGGCGGCGTTCGCCCGCATGTGTCACACGCTGCTGAGCCCAATGCAGCTGCTCGTCCGCGTGCGGCTCCTCGGCGCCCCGGACCCACCGTCCGGCGACGGCCCCCACCCAAACCTCGACGCCGCGATGCACCGTCACTGGACCGAACAGATCCAGGAGGGCAATCGCCACACCCGCCAGGTCCTCGTCGCGCTGAGCGCACCGACACCGGCGGCGCTGGACACCGCCTGCGCGCAGGTCGGCGATCGCCTGGCCGCGCTCGGTGTCGTCGCTGTGCGCCTGCGGCGGTGACGCGCTGCTCGCCGCAGTTATCGACGGGTTCGACATAAACGCGTGGTGGTACGAGCACGCGAAGTACGCGTCCGTCGGTGACGTCATCGTGCGCGGGCACGCGCTGCGTCGCCTTCCCGGGCATCCCGTGGGTCCCGGGTGGCTGGCACCGCTGCTCAGCGTGCAGACCGAGTGCGACATCGCGGTACATCTGTCGCCGGCGCCGCTCGGCGAGGCGCTGGGACGCCTCGGCAGGCGGCTCCGCGATTTCTCGGCGCACCGCATGATCGAGGAGGAGCGCGGTGCGCTCGGCGACGTGCACGTGGATATCGGCGTTGATTCCGCAACGGCGCTCCGCGAACGGCTCGCCCGCCACCAGGGCCGCGCCCTGCATCTCTCGGTGATCGCGACCGTGCGCGGCGGTTCCCACGATGCCGTCGAGGCGCGAAGCCAGGCACTCCGCCTTGGATTCGCCTCTGCGCTCATCGGCGTCGAGGTCACCCACTTCCGTCATATGGCCGCGCTGGCGAGCACGCTCCCGCTCGGCATCGACGCGCTTGGGGCCGGCAAGCTCGTCGACTCGACTTCCGCGGCGTCGTGCATCCCCTGGGTCGAGGCAGGCTGCGCCGATCCCGATGGCTACCGCCTCGGGGCCGCGATCCGGTCCGGCCTTCCGGTGCGGGTCGCTCCGTTCGACACCGCGCGGCATCCGAACCCCAACATCGCCGTGTTCGCGGCCTCGGGGCACGGCAAGAGCTTCGCGATCGGCACGCTGGTGCTCGAGGCCGCGGTCGCCGGCGTGAACTCGGTGATCATCGATCCCGAGGGTGAGTACCGCAGCCTCGTCGGCGCCCTGGGTGGCCGCTACCTCGAACTGGCCCCGGGAACCGACGCGGCGGTCAACGTGTTCGAGGGCGCGAGCGACGATCCCGAGGAGGCGATCGCCGCCGTGGTCGATCTGGTCACCGTGCTGTGCGGCGATCAACTCGGCGAGGTCGATCGCGCCGTGGTCGACGCTGCGGCGCGTGGCGCGGTGCAGCGTGCGGCACGCGAACACCGCGTACCGCTGCTCGAGGACTGCCTCGTAACGCTCGACGTCGAAGCCCGACCGGTCGCGGCGGTGGTGCGGCGCTTCTGCACCGGCGCTCTCGGTGCGCTGTTCAACCGGCCCACCTCGCTTGCGGTCGATTCCGGCGTGTGTGCGATCTCGCTGCGCGACATGCCACCCGAGCACGTTGCCGCGGCGACCCTGATCGTTGCGCGCTGGTTGTGGGAGCTGGTACGGCGCGACCGGCGGCGCCGGCACATCGTCTTCGACGAAGTTGGTGCGCTCTGCGTCCACCGGCCGCTTCGTGATCTGCTCGTCCAGCTGGCGCGGCGATGCCGCAAGTACAGCGCGTCGCTCGTGGTGGCCACACAGAACGCGCAGGACCTGCTCGGAACCGACGAGGGCAGCGTGATCGCGACCAACTGCGCGGTGGTCCTGCTCGGCGGTCATCGAGCGGCGGAAACCGCGCGAATGGAGCATGCGTTCGGGCTCACGGAGCGCGCAGCGCGGGTTCCTCGAGACCGCATCTCGTGGCGAGTTCCTGCTGATCGCGGGCGATCGACGCGTTGCGATGCGGATCGAGGTTCCGGAGCTGCATCGGTCCATACTCACCGACGAAACTGAGGCCTCATACCCCCTTGACGGCGGGCCTCTCGACTCGCAAGATATGGGGGCTCCCGGACGGCCGAGCCCCAAGATATGGGATCATTAGGGTGATCTCAGCACGCGGAGATTGGGACAGCAACCCGCCAGGGCGCGGTCCTGCACACGTCTTCGCACAATGAAGCGCCCAACAGTCAGAAGAGGAAAGACCGTGGATCGATCCGCCTCCAAACCCGTCCCAGACAACTCGCACAGCATCTCGATGGAACCGCGGTCGGGCCGTCGATCGGGTCGCAGAAATGAGACGGCGCAGGCGCGCGTCAGCGCCAAGGTGGAGGTTGAGGGCGGCGGCATTCACGTCGAGCGGCGCTTCACCCACGAGGGCGTGCATCCCTTCGACGAGGTGACCTGGGAAACCCGGACCGCGGCGATCGGCAACGAGAAGGGTGAGACGGTTTTCGAGCAGAAGGACTGCGAGATCCCGACGTTCTGGTCACAGATGGCCACAAACGTCGTGGTCAGCAAGTACTTCCGCGGCAAGCTCGGCACCCCGGGTCGCGAGCACAGCGTCAAGCAGATGATCTCCCGGGTCGCGGACACGATCGGGAAGTGGGGCAGGGAAGGCGGCTACTTTGCCACCGAGACCGACGCCCAGGCGTTCCAGGATGAGCTCACCCACCTGTTGCTGCATCAGAAGATGAGCTTCAACAGCCCGGTGTGGTTCAACCTGGGCGTTTCCACGAGCCGCCCGCAAATCTCGGCGTGCTTCATCAACAGCGTCGAGGACACGATGGAGTCGATCCTCACGCTCGCCAAGACCGAGGGCATGCTCTTCAAGTACGGCAGCGGTACGGGAACCAACCTCTCCACGATCCGCTCGTCGACCGAGTCCCTCGCCGGCGGCGGCACCGCGAGTGGACCGGTGTCGTTCATGAAGGGCTTCGACGCCTTCGCCGGTGTCATCAAGAGCGGTGGGACCACCCGTCGCGCCGCCAAGATGGTCATCCTCAACGCCGATCATCCCGATGTCGAGGAGTTCATCACCTGCAAGGTGAGCGAGGAGCGCAAGGCGTGGGCGCTCATCGAGGGGGGTTACGACAGTTCCTTCACCGGCGAGGCATACGCGTCGGTCTTCTTCCAGAACAGCAACAACTCGGTGCGTGTCACCGACGAGTTCATGCGCGCCGTGCAGGACGATCGCGACTGGCACCTGCGCGCGGTGACCGACTCCAACCGGATCCTCAAGACCGTGAAGGCGCGCGAGCTGATGCGCCTCATCGCCGAGTCCGCCTGGCAGTGCGGTGACCCCGGCATGCAGTACGACACCACCATCAACGACTGGCACACGTCGGCCGCGACCGGGCGCATCAACGCCAGCAACCCGTGCAGCGAGTACATGTTCCTCGACGACACCAGCTGCAACCTGGCCTCGATCAACCTCACCCGGTTCCTCAACGACGACGGCTCCATCGACATCGAGGCATACAAGCACGCGATCCACATCACGATCACCGCGCAGGAGATCCTGGTCAGCAACGCGTCGTACCCCACCGAGAAGATCGCCAGGAACAGCGAGGAGTTCCGGCCGCTCGGGCTCGGCTATGCCAACCTCGGCGCTCTGCTGATGGCCCGTGGCGTTCCCTACGACTCGCCGCAGGGCCGCGACCTGGCCGCATGCCTCACCTCGATTCTCACCGGTGAGGGGTACGCGCAGTCCTCACGCATCGCCCGCGAGATCGGCCCCTTCAAGGGCTACGCCGCCAACCGCCAGCCGATGCTCCGCGTGGTCGGCAAGCACCGCGAGGCCGCGTACAACATCCCGACTGATAACATCGAGCCCGAACTGGTCGGCGCCGCCCGGCACGCGTGGGACGAGGCGCACGAACTTGGCGCGCGTCACGGCTATCGCAACGCGCAGGCTTCGGTGCTCGCTCCCACGGGGACGATCAGCTTCATGCTCGATTGCGACACCACCGGCGTCGAGCCGGACATCGCGCTCGTCAAGTACAAGAAGCTGGTCGGCGGCGGGATGTTGAAGATGGTCAACGGCACCGTCCCCGCCGCGCTGCGCCGGCTCGGGTATGGCGAGACCGCGATCGGCGACATCATCGCCTACATCGACGCCAACGACACCATCGAGGGCGCACCGACGCTGCGCGACGAGGACGTCGCGGTCTTCGACTGCGCGTTCACACCCCAGAACGGCAAGCGCTCGATCACCTGGCAGGGCCATCTTCGGATGATGGCCGCGGTGCAGCCGTTCATCAGCGGCGCGATCTCCAAGACGGTGAACATGCCCAACGAGGCGACCGTCGAGGACATCGAGCGGGCGTACACCGACGGATGGAAGCTCGGGCTCAAGGCGGTCGCGATCTACCGCGACGGCAGCAAGCGCAGCCAGCCGCTGGCGACGAGCATCGACAAGACGACCGGGCATCGCGTCCAGATCGTCGAGCGTCCGCTCCGCAAGCGCCTGCCCGCCGAACGCACCGCGATCACCCACAAGTTCGAGGTCGGTGGCCACGAGGGCTACATCACCGTCGGTCTCTATGAGGACGGCACGCCCGGAGAGATCTTCCTGCGCATGGCCAAGGAGGGCTCCACGGTCAGCGGGCTGATGGACTCGTTCGCCACCGCCGTGTCGCTCGCCCTGCAGTACGGCGTCCCGCTGCCGGCACTTGTCGACAAGTTCTCGCACACACGATTCGACCCGCAGGGCTTCACTCGCAACCCGGAGATCCCCATCGCCAAGTCGGTGATGGACTACATCTTCCGCTGGCTGGCGTCGCGCTTCCTGCCCCAGGAGGAGCGTGATCGCCTCGGCATCATTCGCCGCGAGCCCGACGGCAGCGTGACCGAGCCGGTGTCAGCCGCCGACGCCGAGATCGAGGCGATGGCACCGGTCGCGATCGCCCCGGTCACGGCCGCGCGCAAGCCGGTTGCCGCGATTCCGGTGACCAGCGCGGGCGCATTCATCAACCAGGAAGACGCACCCACATGCAGCGACTGCGGCAGCCTGATGGTGCGCAACGGCGCCTGCTACAAGTGCCACAACTGCGGAGCAACGAGCGGCTGCAGCTGATTCCCCAGCACCTCCTCCCCTCTCGCCCGGGCCGCCTCCAAACGCTTGGAGGCGGCCCTTCATTTAGTTGGCCCACTGGCCGGCGGGGCGCTTCAGGACCTGATCAGTCCGCCCGCCACGAGACGTTGTTCATGCGCACGCCACACTCTGCGGCGCGTCAGCACTCGCCGGAAAGCGCGGATGCGATCGAGATTCGGCACCGCAATCATTGCGAGTGCGACCAGCGCGGTGGCGCCGGAGGCGAGGTCGATGTTGAGAAGGATGTCCGAGGCGGTCATGTCAGTGCTCCTTGTTGGCGGTTGGCGGTTGACACTCACCACACTGACGGCGCGCGCTCCAGTGCGTCTTGGAGGTTGCTGGGATTTCTCTCAGTGTCGCGCGCGGTCAGCGAGCGATCGGTGATTCGCTCGCGTACACCGTCGGATCCGCCACCGACGCCTGGGCGAATGCCTCGCGGCGTTCGACACATGTCCCGCACGTCCCGCAGTGCAACGCCCCACCTTTGTAGCAGGACCAGGTTCGCTCGAACGGGACTCGCAACTCCGCACCGAACCTGACGATGTCGGTCTTGGTCATCGACAGAAACGGCGCAAGAATCTCGATGGTCGCGAGCCCCTCCACGGCCACATTGGTCATCGCCTCGAATGCACGCACGAACTCCGGCCGGCAATCCGGGTAGATGAAGTGGTCGCCGGTGTGCGCGCCGAATGCGACGACGCCGGCTTCGCGCGTCACCGCGAGCGCGCACGCGATGCTGAGCATGATCGCGTTGCGGTTCGGCACCACCGTGATCTTCATGCTCTCGTCGGCGTAATGACCGTCGGGCACGGCCACTGTCTCGTCCGTGAGTGCCGATCCAGTGAGGAAGTCGGTGATGCCCGCCGCACGAAGGTCGATCAGCGTCCAGGGTGCATCGAGATCGGCGGCCACCTGCTCCGCGAACGCCAGCTCATTGCGGTGACGCTGGCCGTAGTCGAAGGAGATCGCCATCAGCGAGTGTCCCTGGGCTCGCAGCGAGTAGGCCATGGTCGTGGAATCGAGGCCACCCGACACCACCGCGACGACCTGCTGGATGGCTGTCACGGCGCCTTGTCAGCGGCGGTGTGCACGATCGTCGGATTGTCTCCGATGACGCACGTCCACCGGCGGCCGAGGGCCGTGCACCGTACCGGCGTACGCTACAGTACCGCTATCATATAATGCGATAGTTGAATTCGTACTAGGAGGGCTTGGCCGTGTTGGTGTTGATCCTGATCATTGTTATCGTCGTGCTTCTGATCGGCGGTGGCGGTTACTTCTGGCGTGGCCGCTGACGCGAGTTCACAGGGCT
Organism: Candidatus Dormiibacterota bacterium; assembly: GCA_963799005.1. GTDB lineage: Bacteria > Chloroflexota > Dormibacteria > Aeolococcales > Aeolococcaceae > Palsa-851. The sequence goes on from CAWCVK010000001.1 coordinate 762,190, forward strand.
CGCCATGAAGCGAATCCTGCGTGGGGCCGCCGCCGGGACAGCAGCCACGGCGCTGATGAGCACGGTCATGATGGGCGCGCGCCGCCTCGGCCTCATGGGCGAGATGCCACCCGAGAAGATCACCGCGAAGATGCTCCGTCGAAGCGGCATTCACCCCAGCGCCGCGCAGCAGGACGCGCTGGCGACCCTGTTCCACTTCGGCTTTGGAGCCACTGCCGGCGCCGCGTTTGGTGTCGTCGCCCCGAGGGGCGTGGTCGTGCGCGTGCCCATGGGCATGACCTATGGAGCGGCGATCTGGGGGATCAGCTACATGGGGTGGGTGCCGGCCTTGAGCCTCATGCCGCCTGCGGATCGTGATCGACGCGATCGACAGGCCGTGATGTTCGCGGGTCACCTCGTCTACGGCGTCGCGGTCGCGCTCCTGGTAGGACGGCGTGCGGAGCGCACGGTAGGCGCCGGGTCAGATCCGGCCGCGACGCCGCAGGATAGCGCGGATCAGGATTTACGCCTGCCGGCCATGAGCTGACGCCAGCCTCTGACCTCGATCTCCACGCCGTGGCGCTTCGCCGCCGCGCGGATCCTCCGCCAGGCCCGGTCTCGCTCGGCGTCAGTCACGCCCTCGACCTGGTCGAACCTGGCGATCGCGTTGCGCACGTGCGAGGCGTCGGTGAGCGGTTCCTTGCGCTCCGCCGGGAACGCGAAACGCTCTGCGCTCAACTTGTTGCGGTCCCGCTCGCGGAGCTCGTTGCCCCGTTTGGGCGCCGCCTTGTGGCTGGCGCGCTGCGCCGTTTTGATGTTGCTCCGCGCCGCTGTCTTCTGGCGTTGCGTGGCCATCGCACTGCCCTCGACTTACCGCGCGCCGGCGCTGGCGCCGACGCGGCTGAGCATCTCGATCGCCTTCTTCGAGAACGCGTCGAGGTCGGACGGCTGCCGTGACGTCACCAGGTTTCGGTCGACGACGACCTCCTCGTCAATCACATCGGCTCCAGCCGCTTTCAAGTCCACCTGGATCGTCTTCCACGCGGTCATGGTCCGTCCCTTCACCACGCCTGCGGTGATCAGCAGCTGCGGACCGTGGCAGACCGCGAAGACCGGTCGCTCGCGGTCGAAGAAGGCCTTCGTGAAATCGACCATCCGGCTATCGGCGCGCAGGTGATCGGGTGAGTAGCCGCCGGGGATGAGCAGCGCGTCGAACTCGTCCGGCGACACCTCGTCAATGCCGCGATCCGAGCGGGTCACCTCCCTGCCTTGTTTCCCGGTCAGCTTGGAGTCGCGTTGCAGGCCGATCACGACCACATCGTGTCCGGCCGCTTGGAGTGCGTCGTACGGCTTGCGGAACTCGGAGTCCTCAAAACCGCTGTCGAGCAGGCAGGCAATTCGCATGGCCAGTCTCCTCGTGTGGATACGGTGGATAACTCTCGGAAAAGGTTATACCCGCTGTACCAGATTTCGACTCGCCGGCTGGTCGGCCACGCGGCCGGGTCACCCCGACCGCAGCCTGGCGGCGAGTTGGAGCGCGTTGCGAACCGCGTTGCCGGTGACGTCGTTGTTGAAGTAGACGTACGCGTCGCGGTCGAGCCGCGCGAGCCGGTCCGCGTACGCGTCGATCACCGTGTGGCCGTAATTGCCGGCGTGCCCTCTGCCGCCGTGGAGGCGCAGATACTGCCACTCCGCGGTGACCCAATCCGGGTTCTGCAAGCGGCCATTGCGGTCGGCCCAGACCAGCGCGGCGCGGTGGCGGTGGAGGATGGACCGGATGCCGTCGGTGAACCACGATCGATGCCGGAATTCGACGGCGACCCTGACCGAATTCGGAAATGCCGCCAGCGCGTGGTCGAGTCGATCCTCGTCCTTGGGGAGTGTCGGCGGCAGCTGCATGACCACGGGCCCGAGCAGCGATCCGAGATGGGCGGCGCGTTCCATGAAGAGACGCACCGGCCCCTCGGGATCACGCAGCCCGCGGATGTGGGTGAGGTAGCGGCTGAGCTTTGCAGCGACCACGAACCGAGACGGCAGCGATTCCCTCCACCGGTCGAAGGTGACCGCGGCCGGCAGCCGGTAGAAGGTGTTGTTCACCTCGACGGTTTGGAACACCTCGGCGTAGCGCTGGAGCCAGGCTCGCTGCGGGAGCCCGCGCGGGTAGAGCACCCCACGCCAGTCCGCGTACTGCCACCCGCACGTGCCGATCCAGACGCGCTGGGCCACCGCGAGTCAGTCGAAGCGGTCGCCGAAGCCGAGGCGATGCGGGCGCAGCGCATCGAGCAGGGCGCCCTGCCAGCTCAGCAAGGCCTCGTGCAGCCTGGCCCCGGTCCTGGCGCTCCGGACCGCGGCGGGTGCCGGAACCGCGGTGACGCGCTCCAGCTCGGCGATCGCCTCGAGCACCCGCGCCGGGGGGCCGCTCTGGGTCCCGAGGTTCTGTGCCTCAACCGCCTCGAGGAGATCCTCGAAGTCCTGGAGCTGGCGCTCTCGGTCGAGGCGCTCCTGCTCGAGGGTGCGGGAGGTGGCCCGGGCGAGGCTGCCCTCGTAGACGGCGCTGGCGATGCTCATTGGAAAAGTCCCCTCGTTGGCTGTCGGTAAATGTGATAGAGATACTATAAGTCTCGACCACCGGAGTCAAGCAGTAATCGCCAGTGCGAGCCTCCGGCGCAACCGTTCGGGTTCATGCCCCATTTGGGGTGCACCCGACTAGAATCGATTTCATGATGATTCTGCGATTCAGACGGCGCACCCTTCATGTCGGTTGAAGCTCCCGCGCCGATGTCGGAACGCATGCTGGACCTCGACAAGCCGCTGTACACGATCAGCGTCGCGGCCGAGATCCTGGCGTCGCACCCACGCACCCTGATGATGTACGAGACCATGGGTCTCGGCGTGCCGGCCCGAACGGCGACCAACCGGCGCCGGTATACGCAGCGTGACATCCTGACGCTGAGCGCGATTCAGCGCCTGACCAGGCAGCACGGGCTCAACATCGCCGGTGCGCGCTACGTCATCAAGTGCTTGCAGCTGCTCGACGCCCACGGCATTCCACGGCCACCGGAGCTCGCGGCCATCGATCTCGAACACGTGCGCCTCTGACCGACGCCAGGCGGGCATCACTGGGATCGGGGTGATACCCAGGCACGCAGTGATTGTGATACCACTAGTAGTATCATGGCCTCTTTCGCAGTGCGCCCACGCCGGAGGGAGCAACACACACATGGCAGGACCTGATCCCGATTCGTTCCAGGAGCTCATCCGGTCCGAGCCCAGTGACCCCGCGCCATCCGACGCCGCCACCTGGATCGAGGTGTACGAGAGCCTCGTCGCCATGATGGAGCGCCAGTTGGAGGAGACCCGGGCCTTCGCGAGCAGGACCCCGCAGGCCATGCAGGACTACCTCAGCCACGAGAACGTCGCCATCCTCGAGCAGGAGATCGAGGTCTTCAGGAGCAGGCTGGCGCAGTGGATGAATGCCGGCGCACCTGAGCAATGACCGTGCCCCCGTCCGAGCAAGAGTCCGACAACGTCAAGGCGGACGAGCAGGCGGCGATCGAGGAGGTGGAGCCCGATCGGTTGCTCGCCGGTGAGGATGAGGGAACCCAGCATCTCGACGACGCCGTCCACTGGGTGAAGGTCTACAAAGAATTGCTCGAGTTCAAGCGCTCAGTGCTCGCGACCACCGAAGAGCACGTCGGCAACATGGACCCGGATGCCAGCGCCGAGGTGCAGAAGACCGATCTCAAGGCGCTCCATGCGGAAGCGCTCCGCTTTGAACGGCGCCTTGTCTACTGGCGCCAGCGGATCACCGCGCTGCAGGAGCCCCGCGGCGCCGGCTGACCTCACGCTACGGCCTATCCCTTCTGCAGGCCGTTCCAGCTGAGCAGCGCCGTCCAGTCGTGCTCGTATCCGAGCGTCGACGGGGCCGCGGTCGCGAGCTGGAGGTGCTGAGCAGCGGCCGGCGCGAACCCGAGCCACAGAGCGGCGAGGATGCGCAACTGGTGGCCGTGCCCGAACAGCAGGACATCGCCGTCGATGGGCCGAACGCGCGCGATCACGCGCCGCGCGCGAGCCGCGACCTCCTCGATCGTCTCGCCACCGACGACACCGTCACCGAACAAGGTCCATCCGGGCCGGCGCTCCTGAATCTGGGCGCCGGTCAATCCGTCGTACTCGCCGTAGTCCCACTCGACGAGGTCTGGGTCGACGACGGCGCGATCCGCGAAGCCCGCAAGTTCGCACGTCTCTCGCGCGCGCTGCAGCGGGCTCACGAACACCGCCGAGAACGTGAGGTGCGCGAGCGGTTCGAACAGTGTTCGCGCCTGCTCACGACCTTCCTCGGTCAGCGGGATGTCCGTCCGCCCGGTGTGCCGTTTGTCCCGGCTCCACTCGGTTTCGCCATGCCGGACAACCACTATCCGCTGCGACGTCTGCGGACGGCGAATCTCCATGGTGCGCGACTCTACCCCGTGGCCTGCGCGGCGCTGGGCTCGGTCTCCGGCTTCTCTCCGACGACATCCCACAGGCGTTCCGCGACCGCGGCGGTCACCGCGTCCGGGTCCTGCTCGCGCTGATCCACCCAGAAGTGGCAGTGGAGCAGGGGCACGTCCCGGTCGAGTGTCGGCTCGAAGACGATAGCCGGCTTGGCCTCGATGCCGGGGATTTTCTCCACCGCGTCACGCGCGCGCCGCATCAGCTCTGCCAGGTCGGTGTCCGCCGGGATGCGCACCCCGACGGTGAGGCGGCGGGTGTCGAAATGCGTGGTGTTGATCACGATTCCCGTGAACACCGTGAGGTTCGGCAGGATCGCCAGCTCGCCGATGCCGGTGCGAAGCGTGGTGGTGCGCAGCGTGATGTTCAGCACGACACCGGTCTGGTCCATGACGGTGATGGTGTCGCCGAGCCGGAAGGGCTGTTCGAGGAGCAGCCAGATCCCGGCGAGCACGTTGCGCAGCAGATCCTGAAACGCCAGACCGATCGCGACCGTGCCGACGCCGGCGGCGGTGAGGATCACCGCGACGTTGACACCGTAGACGACCAGCGCGCTGATCACCGCGACGACGTACGTCGTGACCGTGATCAGGTTGCGGACGAGCGTGCAGACCTGACGGTCGGCCTTGCCCCTGCGCATCGCCCACAGCGCGAGCGCGCGGATCAAGCGGCCGACGAGATAGAGGACGAGGAAGATCGCGATCGCGCTGATCAGGTGCTCGACGAGCGGACCCGCAAGCCCGCTCTGGTCGCGCGTCTGGATGGCATTGCAGACGAAGGCGAACCAGTTGGTCTGGTCGCACGTCGACACGGCGGTCAGCATCCCGCGCTCCGCCTCCGCGTGGCCGATACCCCCGCAACCGTCGAGATCATGGTCGCGCCGTACACGTGGCGGACGGCAGCGCGGTCGGGATCGGGGTCGAAGCCGCTAGGACGACCCGGCGTCGTCGTCGGTGCTCTCGGCTTCCTCGACCTCACCCTCCTCGGGCGCGGCCTCGACCTCTTCGGGTTCGACGGCGACGCGCACCTGGGCGACCTTGAGGACGAGCTCGTCGGGATCGACACCGGTCGCCAGCGCCACGCGCTCGGGGAGGGGCACCTCGCTCAGACGGATGCCCTGGTCGATCTCGATCAACCCCGAGATGTCGACGTCGAGCTGGGCGGGGATGTCCCCCGGCATGCACTCGACCTTGACCGCGGTGATGATCTGCTGGAGCACGCCGAGCTTGAGCTCGGTCACCGCGGGCGACTCCCCAACCGGGATGAGCGGGATCTCGACGGTCAGCTTCTCGCGGAGGTTGACCGCGAAGAGGTCGACGTGCATCAGCTGGGTGGTGCGCGGGTTCACCTGCAACTCGCGGATCAGCACCTTGCGTGCCCGTCCGCCGTCGAGGGCGAGATCGACCAGGTGGCTGTGGCCGGCGTTGTGCCAGACGCGGCGAAGGCTTCTGGCCTCGATCGACAGCGCCTGGGGTTCGACGTTGTGCCCATAGAGGACCGCGGGCACCTCGCCGCGGCGCCTGACGGCGTGGACGTGACGCCCGGTCTCCGACCGGCGGGACGCGCTGAGCTCGAGGGGGGTTGCCATCTGCCCGGTTACTCTACCGGCTCGGCGCTCGCCGCCGAGTTCACCGCCGCCGCGATCGCGTCCAGCGCGGCGGCGACGCAGGCGTCGCCCCGGGCCGGTCTCGCATCTGGATCAGCCGCGGCCGGGCTCTCCGGCCACGCTGCCGACGCGGCCGCGATCAGCCGTCTGGTGGCCGTCGGGCTTCCGTCGGGGAGCACGAAATACGGCCATGCAACGTCGGAGACCTCCTCCCCGTCGCCCGCCGAGGCGAGGATCTCGAGCGCTCGCTGGAGCGCGGCGCGACGGGCATCGACGGCACCCGCATCCATCTCCGCGTGCACGGCATCCTGCAGCCGCTGCCCCGTGCCCGGCACGTCGGTCTCGCGGTGCCGGGGCGGCCCCGTCTCCTCGGCGCCGTGGAGCATGAAGATGCCGCCGTTCCAGACGGTCCGCCAGGTTTCGGCGCCGTCGCCACGGATGACCCGGCAGACCTCGTCGCCGCCGCTGACGTCCATCCATGCCTGCCGGGCACCGTTGCCACGCAGGAAGGCCAGCCACAGGTCGAGGCTGTCGCCGATCGGCTCGAAGGCCTGCCCGTCGACCCAGACGTAGGACATCTTGCGAAAGGTCGCGAACGCGGGATGCCGCGGAGCGATGCCGGCTCTCGAGTTCCCAGGGTCGGCGACGAAACGCCCCGCATGCGCGGCCGCCGTGGCGAGGCAGAGCAGTGCCGGAGTCAGGCTGTCGCCCTCGCGCCGAACCGCTCCTTGACGTAGGAGACGGCCTCGTCGAGCGAGGTGCCCGGGGTGAAGACCTTGTCGACGCCGAGCTTCTCGAGGGCGGTGACGTCCGAGTCGGGGATGATCCCGCCGCCGAAGACCACGATGTCCGAGGCATCCCGCTCCTTGAGCAGGCGGATGATCTCGGGGAACAGGGTCATGTGGGCGCCGCTCAGCAGGCTGATGCCGATGCCGTCGACGTCCTCCTGGATCGCGGCCTCGACGACCATCGCCGGCGTCTGGTGCAGCCCGGTGTAGATCACCTCGACGCCCGCATCACGCAGCGCCCGGGAGATCACCTTGACCCCGCGGTCGTGCCCGTCGAGGCCGACCTTGGCGGTCAGGATCCTGATCTTGCGCCCCGTCGTGGCTGATGCGGTGGCATCCATGGCCTCTTGATGTTAGCCGGGCAGGGCGCCGACCGCGGCCTCGGCAAGGCGTCGCGCCACGCTGAGCGCGCGGTCGGCGTGGGGGAGGTGGTCGCGGTCGACCCCGGCGACCGCGCTCCCCCCGTCACGAGCCCCGACCAGCGCGCCGGCAAGGCTCGCCGCGACCGCGGTGCCACTCGCGGCGGCGGCGAGCACGTCGTCGAATGGATTCGCGGTGGCGAGGGCGCAGATCGCGCGCTGCAGGGTGAGGCCCGGGTCGGGGTCGGAAACGTCCATCGCGGGACCGGCGTCGACAACGCGAAGGCGTTCCAGCAGCGCCATGGGCGCGTCCTCGAGCAGGGATTGGCGCACCCGCACCAGCGCGGTCTCCAGGTCGAACCGGAGCAGGTCGGCGATGAGAAGCGCCGCCGCCACGGCGGTGACCGCGGTGCCCTCGTCGGCGCCGGCCATCGCGACACATCGATACGCGTCGCGGCGCAGCCTCGGCCGGTCCAGGGGACTGAGCAATCCGAAGGGGAGTGCCCGGAGCAGCAGGCCCGCGGCGCCGGCGCGCGAGGGGCGCTCGAGCCCGCGCTGACGGAGATCCGCGTCGTTGAAGCAACCGCACGCCGCCGCCAACTCGGCGACGCCGACCAGGTCGGCCGTGCCCGCCGCCGTGCCCGCGGCGTGCTCACCCGCAAGGGCCCCGATGAAGCTGGCCTCGATCCGGTCCGGAAGGTCGTCGATCAGCGTCATCAGCAGAACGCTATCCTGTCGAACGATGCCGACGTCGGAACGTGCAGTGGCCGCCGTCCGTGCGATCGCCAGCAGTGGCGTGCTCCGCGCGGCTCCCGGACTCCTCGACCAGCGCCGTTGGCGCGGGCCGCGACCAGCCGCGGTTCGCATCGAGCGAAGCCGGGTGCACGGCGACAGCGGGGTGGTCGCCGACCAGACAGCGCTGACCATGTGGTTCGGGGAAGGCCCGGGGCTCTCGGGAATCTCGGTTCGCGGTCGGGCCACCAAGGTGGCGGTGCGGACCCTGGCCGGCGTCGCCGCTGCGGTCGCGATCGGCGCGGCGAGCGCATTTGTGCAGCGCCAGGAGGCGGCTCGGCTCGGCAGCGGGTCCCGGCTCCTACTCCGCGAGCCAGGGCAGCACCACCGGCCCTGAGGTCCGCGACCGGCGGGAGACCGCCCGAAGCCGGTGCCCGTCGGTGATCAGCACCTCACGTGAGCAGGGGTTCATCGCCTCGCGCCACTCCTTGAGCACGCGCCGCTGGAACCTGTCTGACGAGGGCAGCGACGCCGGCAGGGCCAGCACGGCAGCGCGATCCGGCACGCCCAGCAGCACGTCGCCACCGGCGCGCTCCGCGAGTGCGCCGAGCACGCGCGGCGCCAGCAGGAGGCTGCCCTGGAAGAGCGGATCCGATGCGACCCGCCATCCATCGGCGGGGATGCGGTCGGTGCGGGCGATGCGCCCGACCAGCGGCTCGAAGCGCTCCGCGGTGTTTGCCGTCGCGGCGCACTGCACGTCGTCGTCGCTCAGCTGCAGCGCTGTCCATTCGTCGCGGGGCACGCCGCGCATGATCGACCCCGGCAGCTCCTCGGCGACGAAGGCCGCCATGTCGGCGGCGACCGGCACGCGCAGCAGGTCTCCGGCACGTCCGTGGCCGGCAAGGAAGCGCTCATTGCGCACGCACCAGAGCAACCGCGACGTCGACAAGCGCAACCGCGGGCTGCGGCGTGAGCCGATGGTCGACCGACGCGACGTACTCACTGATCAGCGCCGCCACCCTGTCCGGGCTGCGTTCGCACGCGTGGTGCAGGGGCGCCAGTGGCAGCATCAGGTCGAGACCGGATCCGGTCACGTGCAACGCGAACCGCGCCGCGTCCACCTCGACAGTCGCGCTGCGGTAGCGCGAGATCAATTGCAGCCGGATCCGCTCCGCGAACGCCGCCCGATCCATGCGATTACTGGGTGGCGGCGGCGAGGCGCGAGCGCAGCAACGCGATCCGTGATTCGTCGCCGCGACGCGTGAGCGTGTCGATCGGCACCCGCCCCCACAGGCACAGGAACAGCTCAGCCGGATCCCCGGAGAGGACCGCATTGGGCGATGTCCTCCGACCGGGCGCGACCAAGGAGCGTGAGTCCTCGAGCACCACCGACCAGGCGTGGTCGTCGGCGAGCAGCTCCACGGTCCCGGTACCCGGGGCCGCCGCCGCGGCCTCCTCGTCTCCGGCCAGCATGATGGTGAGCACCTCGTCGATGCCGTCCACCGCGAGCGCGGCGTCGATCGCGCTCGGCGGACCGAACTGGGTCTCGACGTCGACGCGATGCACGACCGTTTCCAGGGCCATGCGCCGGTACCAGAATCCGACGGTCTGGTCGGGCTCCCACCACGACCACGCAAAGTCCCTGGGCGCGTGCGCGGTGAGCTCCGCGAGCAATTTCGCGTGCTCGTCGGAGAACCACTCGACGGTGCCCTTCCCGAAGGGTTCATCGGTGGTCCACTCGCCCTGTTCGGGCTGTCGCCCGAGGCGCATGGCCATGACCTTGTGGTCGTACACCGTCGCGAGGTGAGCGACGACCTCGCGAACATCCCAGGGAGGACACAGCGGGACCGGTCGATCGAGCCCGCGCGGCGCAACCGCGGCGATCAGATCGCCATCGTTGCGAATGTGATCGAGATACCCCCTGAAGTCCACCCGCCTATGCCGCTCCCCGCTTCGAGCTCACGTAGTCGACCAGCACGTAGTCCCCAAGCCGATCGGGGCTGATGAAGAACGCGCGACCGCGGTTGAGCCGCGTCATCTGGTTCACGAACTGCACGAGGTGGTGATTCGACTCGAGCATGAATGTGTTGATGACGATGTTCTCCCGCGTGCATCGCTTCACCTCGAGCAACGTCTTGTGGAACGTCTCCGGCAGCGGCGGATAGAAGAACACCGGCCTCCCATTCTCGATGTGCGCCGTCGGCTCTCCATCACTGACGATGATGATCTGCTTGTTCTCCCCGGGATCCCTTGCAAGCAACCGCCGCGCCAGCATCAACCCATGCTGCATGTTGGTGCCATACACATACTCATTCACCGACAGATGGGGCAGCGCCGCCGGCTTGATCTCCCGCGCCAGATCACTGAACCCGATGATGTGCAGCGTGTCCCGAGGATAAGCACTGCGAATCAGTGAGTCCAAAGCCAAAGCCACTTTCTTCGCCGCGTAGAAGTATCCGCGCAACGGCATCGACCAACTCATATCGAGCATCAAAACAGTAGCCGACCGCGTCAACGTATCGGACCGATGCACCACGAAATCTTCAGGCGAAAGCCGAGGCACGGCGCGCCGCCCACTACGCTGAGCCCAGGACGGGGGAGACCCCTGCGGAGGCGGCATATCGAACGTCAGAGTCGCCGTAGCAGGGGTCTCCCCCGGCCGCCCCGGAGCCGGGGTCCCCACCGACCGCCCCGGAGCGGGGGTCCCCGCCGGCCGCAAGTCACTCGCGCCCGAGTCAGCGTCGCGTCGTACCGCGTTCATGAGCGTCTCGCGGATGTCGAGGTCGAACACGTCCCCGAACTCGTATGCCTTGGTGTCCTCCTCGCGTTCTCCCCCCTGTCCGTGCCGCGACACCGGGTGGTCCCCGAAGCGATCGCGTCGCAGACGGGCGAACAGGTCACCGAGCGCCTTCTGTCCGATGCGCCGGAGTCCGCGTGCGGTCAGACGCATGCCCTCCTCGTCGCGCTCCACGAGCCCGCGCTGCTCGAGCTGATCGGTCATGCGCTGGAGACGCGACAGGTCCCGCGCGGCGTTGTCGCCGAGGACGTCGCGCAGTGCCTCCTCGGTCGCGTTGTCGAGCGGCTCACCGCGGTACATCCCACGCAGCCCGCGTTCCAGCTCCTCGATGGACTGGAGGCGGTCCATGACGCCCATCGCCTCGTCGAAGGGGAGCTGTTCGCTGCCGAAGAACGAGTAGCGCTGACCGAGGTGACGGCGATCGGAGAGCAGCTCGAGACCGCCCATCAGCTCCGCGAGCTGCGCCTGGAGCTCCGGGTCGCCGAAGGTCGCGGAGATCATCTCCTCGAGCTGGTGGCGCATCTCGGGTGACAGCGACTGCATGAGTGAGTCCATGCGTGCCATCTGCGCCGCGAGCTGAGCGAGGAACTCGTCGAATGTCGCCGGTGCGTCGGGGAACATCGAGCCCCATTTCTTCAGGAAGTCCTCGTAGTTGTGCTGCAGCTGCGTCTCCGGGACGCCTTCGAGCTTCTGCCGGACCAGCGAGTTGAGGTCCCGGGCCATCTCGCGCAGCGCGCTGACGTCCTGCTTCGACATCTGACCCATCTGTTCGGCCATCTGCTTGAAGTAGGTGTTGACGACGTTCTGCTTGATCTCCTCGAGCAGCTTCTGAAACGCCTGCTCGGCACGCTGGTCCATGAACTCGTAACCCTGCAGCTCGCGGATCACGCCGCCCGGTTCCTGGGGCAGGTTGTCGAGGTGTTCGCGGCGCTTCTTCGCGACCCGCTCGAGGATCCGCTGCGCGCTCCCGTCGGTGGCGTTCTTGAGCCGCTCGTCGATCCCCTGACGCTCGAGGCGGAGCACGTTGTCGAGCTTCTCCTCGATGTCCTTGAAGACGTTGTCGAGGCTGTAGCGTTCGAGCTGCTTCTGACGCTGCTTGCGGAGTCGCTCCATCAACTCCTCGAGCCCGGCGAACTTGCGCCCGTCGCGATCACGCCATCCCTGAACTCAGCAGGCGGCGCAGCGCCGTCTCGAAATCCCAGCCGTGGAAGACGTCTTCGCTCAGCCGGTCGAAGAGCGCGTCGGCATCATCGCCGAGTGGGTCCTGGGTTCCATCCCAGACGCTGAATCGATGATGACGTGGGCGTCCCCTCGGCTCCGCGAGCGGTTCATCCTCCATAGACCGCGCTTCCCTCGAGTGCGGTCTTGTTGAGGCGCTTGCCGAGGTGGAGGCCCTCGAGCACGAATTCGAGCACCGCGACGCGCATCGCATCGGTGTCCGGCTCGCCGAGGCGCTGGCGTGCGCGTTCGACGCCACCCAGCTCGCTGAGCGCCTGCGCGTAATGGGCGACGGTGTGCTGGTCGCCGACCTCGACGGTGAAGCCACCGCGATCGAAACGCTGCACCAGGTCGCTGAATTCCTGGACCGTGAAATGGCGCCGGAACACGTTGTTGCACGCGGTGCGCATCAGCTTCTCGAGGACCGCGCCGTCATCGCCATCCTCCCAGGTCTCGAGCTCGATCTTGCCCGCGGTGGAGGAGGTCAAGGCCGGGAGGTCGCTGATCCGCGCCACCGCCTCGCGCTCCCCGGTGCGCAGCGCGCGACGCAGGGCGCATGCAGCGAGGTTCTCGTAGTTCGCGGTGGTGAGCCGGACCGACACGCCGCTGCGTTGATTCACCTGCGGATGACGTCGGGCGACATGCGAGAGCTCGGCAACGATCTCCTGCATGAATGCGGGCACCGTGACCGGGACGGGCATGTCGTCGAACGTGGTTCGCTCCTGCTCGGCGATGGCGATCTCGTCGTCGATGGTGCGCGGGTAGTGGGTGCGGACCTGCGCACCGAAGCGGTCCTTCAGGGGCGTGATGATCCGCCCACGATTCGTGTAGTCCTCGGGGTTCGCGGTCGCCACCACGTACACATCGAGCGGCAGGCGCAGCCGGTAACCCCGGATCTGCACGTCGCGCTCTTCGATGATGTTGAGCAGGCCGACCTGGATGCGCTCGGCAAGGTCGGGCAGCTCGTTGATCGCGAAGATCCCCCGGTTGGTCCGCGGGATGAGCCCGTAGTGGATGGTGAGCTCGTCGCTCAGATAGCGTCCCTCGGCGACCCTGATGGGATCGACCTCGCCGATGAGGTCGGCGATCGAGGTGTCGGGGGTGGCCAGCTTCTCGGAATATCGCTCCTCCGGAGTGAGCCACGCCAGCCTGGTCGCATCCCCGTGCTCGGCGACGAGGTCGCGACACCGACGGCAGATGGGCTGGTACGGGTCGTCGTTGATCTCGCACCCCGCGATCGCCGGGACGCCGTCGTCGAGGAGCGTGACCAGGGCTCGGATCAGCCGTGACTTCGCCTGGCCGCGCTCGCCGAGCAGGACCATGTCCTGGCCCGCAAGGATCGCGTTCTCGATCTGCGGGATCACCGAATCGTCGTACCCGCGGATCCCGCCGAAGAGCTCCTCGTTGTTGCTGAGCTTGCGGATCAGGTTGCGGCGAAGCTCAGTCCTGACCGGCAGGACGCGGTACTCCGCGCGGCGCAACTCACCAATGGTGGACGGGGCCTGGGACATCGCGTCCCAAGCCTACACCGGGGCGGGGAATCGACTGCCGCGCCCCGCCAGCGTCGCCTGCCCTCGGCGGTCGAGCAACTCGCGAGCGGCGGCGACGAGGCGGCCGGCCAGCTCCTGCTCCTGGCCGAAGTGGAGGTGGATGAACGACGCGAGCACGAGCGGGTCGGTCCAGCCCTCGCAGCCCAGCGGCTCGCCGTCACAGTCGTGCATGGTGTATGCGGGGTTGAGGCAGTCACCGCCCGACAGCAGCCGGCTGAAGTGGAACTCGTGACCGCGCAGACGGGTGCCTGCGGGACCGAGCATCGATGCGGTCGCAATGCTGAGGTCGCGATATCCGCTGTGCAGCGTGCCCGCCTCCAGGGCGATATCGATGGGGATGAGGCCGGCCATCTGATGGGTGACGCCGTCGCTGGTGCGCAGCGAGCGGGCGGAATACTGGAGTCCGCAGCCCTCCGCGTATACAGGCACACCGTGCGCGTGCGCACGCCGGAACAACTCGATGAACGGCTGGTTGCTCGCGAGCCTCGGCACGTACGCCTCGGAGATGCCGCCGCCCAGGTACATGAGGCCGAGGTCGCGCGGCAGGGCGTGGTCCTCGAGGGGGGAGAAGGTGATGATCTCCGCGCCTGCGTCCTCGAGCATCTCCAGGTTTTCCGCGTAGTAGAAGCAGAAGGCGTCGTCGAACGCGACGCCGATGCGCACGGGCTCCTCGGCGCCCGCAGTCGTTCGCCGGCGCGCCGGCGGATGCACCGGCTGGGCTCCCTCCATGAGCCGCTCGATGAGGTCGAGATCGCAGTGCCGGGTGATGGCTTCCCCGAGCGCGGTGATCGCTTCGTCGACGTTGGCGTTCTGCAGCAGCGGCAGCAGCCCCGTACGGAGGTCCGGGATGCGCACCGCCGGGATGTGGGGGAGTGCGCCCAGCACCGGCATTCGTGCGAGCGACCAGACCGCGTCCTCGATGACCCGGCGTCGGTAGTCGTTGGGCACGTTGGTCAGGATCACGCCGATCACGCTGCCGGCCCGGTCCAGCTGCTTGATCCCCAGTGCCGCCGCCGCCGCGGTCTCGCCCATCGCCCAGGCGTCCACCACCAGAACCAGCGGCGCCCCGATGATGCGCGCGAGCTCGAGCGTGCTCCCCGGGAAACCGCGCATGCTCGACGCGGGAGTCTCCGCCGCCATGCCGTGGCCGTCGAGCACCCCCATCGCGCCCTCGACGATCACGCAGTCCGCGCCGAGTGCTCCGTGCGCCAGCGAGCGTTGGACTCCCTCGGGTCCGAGCAGCCACGAATCGAGGTTCCGACATGGTCTGCGGCTCGCGTGTGCCAGGTACGCGGTGTCGATGAAGTCCGCGCCCACCTTGAAGGTCTGCACGGTGCGGCCACGATCACGGAGCGCGGCGGTGAGACCCAGGCTGATCGAGGTCTTCCCGGAACCCGAACCCAGGCCGCCGACCACGAGCCGAGGAATCCCGACCTCCTCGAGCATGAGGTGCCTCCGGAATGCGCCCCGCGCACCCGTCGACGCGGGCACGTCAGACGCTTGTTTTCTCGCCGGCGAGCACGGCGTCGACCGCCCGGCTCGCGGCCTCGACGCTAGCACCGGAGGACTGCCGGGGCAAGTTCAAAGTTGTAACGACGCGCCGTATCCCAAGCGCGGTCGGATATGGCCGGGACACCCATGGACCGCAGTACAGTCGCAACCACCGTCGACCGGGCGACGGCAACCGATTGCGGGACTTGTGGAGGAACGACGTGGCTGGAAATCAATGGCCGCTCATACGCGCGGAGCGGGTGGCGCTGATCGCCGATCTCGAGAACGCGACCGATGCGCAGTGGTCGACCCAATCTCTGTGCTCCGCGTGGACCGTCCGTGACGTCCTTGCGCACATGACCACCACGGCCAAGATGACCCCCGGGCGGTTCTTCGGCAAGATGGCCGGTGCCGGCTTTCGCTTCAACGCGATGAACGAGCAGGGCGTCCGGGACGAGCTGGGAGCGACTCCCGCGGACACGCTCGGAGCGTTCAAGGCGGTGGTCGATCGCACCACGTCACCGCCGGGTCCCCTCGATGCAATGGTCGCCGAGGCTGTGATTCACAGTCAGGACATCCGCCGCCCGCTCGGCATCGCCCACACCTTCCCGCCCGAAGCGCTGACCCTGGTCGGCGACTTCGTGATTCGCGGCAACCTCCTGCTGGGCGGCAAGCGCCGCGCGACCGGGCTCACGCTCTCGGCCAGCGACGTCGACTGGACCCGGGGTGCCGGGCCCGAGGTGAATGGCCCCCTTGGCTCGATCATCCTGGCGCTCACCGGACGCAGGGCGGCCCTCGCCGACCTGAGCGGCGACGGGCTCGCGACCCTGACCGGGCGAATCTAGCCTCCGGAGGCACCTACCGCCGCCGCGGCGACGGGCTGGCCGCTGAGCGACACCGCCGACGCGGGTCGAAGGTCGCGCAGACGAGCGCGGACCCGCTGCAGGCCCTGGAAGCTGTCGACCTCGAGCCCGAAGCAGGCGTCGACGAGCCTCCCCCTGGGCAGGTGATCGGCGAGATTCGGCTTGTGGAACGCGATCGCCTCGACGATGCCGGACCCGGTGGCGAGCGCGACCCTGACGTGCTGGCCCTCCGACCCGAAGGTCGATGTGCCGAGGACCCTCGCGCCGCGGACGGCGAGCAGCGGGGCGGGGTTGCCCTGCCCGCTCGGTTCGAGTTGATCCAGCGCACGGCACAGCTCGGGGGTCACGTCGATCCCCGAGATCTCACAGTCGATGGCGAAGTCACGCCTGCGCTCGATTCCGGCGTTCTGCTCCCCAACCGATGCCTCGATGAGGTCGCGGAACTCCTCGAACCGCGAGGCCTCGAGGCTGAAACCCGCGGCCGCCGCGTGTCCGCCGTAGCGCAGCAGCGACCTGGCCGCGCCGTCGAGGGCCTTGACGATGTGGACCCCGCCGGCGGAGCGCGCCGAGCCCTTTGCCTCCGCGGGGTCGAGGCACGCGATGAACGCGGGGCGTGCGTAGCGTTCGGCGAGCCGCCCGGCCACCAGCCCGACGATGCCCATCGGCCACCCCGGGTCGCCGAGCACGATCGCCGCCGCGTCGTCGTCGATCTCGGCCACGCGCTCCTCGGCCTCCGCGAGCGCGACAGCGACCGCCTGCTGGCGCAGCCGGTTCTGCGTGTCGAGATCGGCGGCGAGACGGGTGAACTCGTCGGGGTCGTCGCAGAGGCAGAGCTCGAGCGCCAGGCGAGCGTCCTCCATGCGGCCGGCGGCGTTGATGCGCGGTCCCACCGCGAAGGCGATGTCGGTCCCCCGCGGAGGCGGCGCGATCCCTGCGATCTCGCAGAGCGCGCGCAGCCCGGGGAGATCGGCGATGTGCGGCAGGCCGTCGCGAACGATCACGCGGTTCTCGCCCCGCAGCGGCATCATGTCGGCGATTGTCCCCAGGGCCGCGAGCCCCAGCGAGGTATCCGCGCTGCCGCCGGGCACAACTCCGCTGGCCTCCAGCGCCTGGACCAGCTTGAAGGCGACCCCGGCGCCGGCGAGGCCGTCGAACGCATACGTCGACCCCGGGAGCTTGGGGTTGACGAGCGCGTCGGCCGCCGCGAGCTGGGGAGGCGAGCCGCCGGGAGCGAGCGCCAGGTGATGATCGGTGACCACCAGGCGCATGGTCGCGGGCCGGCCGAGCGCAACATCGACGCTGCTGGTGCCGCAGTCCACCGTGACGACGCACCGAGCGCCGCGCTCCGCCAGCTCGGCGAGCGCCGCCGAGTGAAGTCCGTAGCCCTCGGTCATGCGGTTGGGGATGTAGGGGATGACCGTCGCGCCGGCTGCGCGCAGGCAGCGCGTGAGCATCGCGCACGCTGTCACACCGTCGGCGTCGTAGTCACCGTAGATGGCGATCGCGCCGCCCTCGTCGATCGTCGCCCGGATCGCGGCGACCGCCTGCTCCATCGCGGGCAGTCCGAAGGGATCGTGATACCCGCCGACGACGTCGAGAAAGGCGGCTGCTGCGGCGGCGTCGAAGCCCCGGGCCGCCAGGACCTGCCCGACGACCGGATGCAGACCGGGCAGGGGCTCGGCGTCGCTCAACCGCCAGCGACGCGGCGCCGGCTGCATCGACGAGCCTCAGGCGCCCGACATGGGAGGCGCCGGCGGGGTGCCGGGCGCGGCCGAGGGAGCGGCGCCGGGGGTCTGTCCGTACGTCGCGTTGGTGATCGCGCTGAAGTCGACCTTCGGCGGCTCACCGACCACCGCGCGCTGCGCCGCGTCGATCTGGAAGAACTCGGCGTTCTGGAAGTGGAACATGTTGGCGATCACGTTCGACGGGAAGGACTGGACGCGGCGGTTGAACTGCTGGACGTTGGCGTTGTAGATCTGCCGCGAGGCCTGGATGCGGTCCTCGGTGTCGGACAGCGTCGCCTGGAGTTGCAGGAAATTCTGATTGGCCTTCAGCTCGGGGTAGTTCTCCGCCACCGCGAAGAGGTGACCGAGGGCCATCTGGAACGGACCCTCGGCAGCTGCCGCGGCGGCCGGCCCCTGAGCCTGCAGCCCGACCGAGCGCGCCTGCGCGACCTCCTCGAAGACGCCTCGCTCATGAGCCGCGTAGCCCTGCACGGTCGAGACCAGGTTGGGGATGAGGTCGTAGCGGCGCTTGAGCTCGGTGTCGATGTCCGCCCAGGCGTTCTGCACCGCGTTGCGTTGGGAGACGAAGCGGTTGTACGAGGCCACCGCGGCGAGCGCGATAACCACGATGATGACCAGGACCACGATGAGGACTATCACGAACGTCTCCTTGGGAGCGGGCGACCGAGTGTCGGCCCTAAGGGTACCGCGCTCTGAGTGACGGCCAAACGCCACGGCGGCGATCAGGCGTCCGGGCGAGCGCTCAGCCGTTCATGAGCTGACGCAGCACGAGCGGAAGGATCCCGCCGTTGCGCAGGTACTCCACGTCGGTCTCGCTGTCGAGGCGGCAGATGGTGTCGAACTCGATGTCGGCCTGTCCTTCGCGACGCGCGCTCACGTGCACCGCCGAACCGGGCGACGCGCCCGCAACACCCCGGATCGTGTACAGCTCGGTGCCGTCGAGGTGGAGCGCCTCGGCGCTCTCGCCGTCGCGGAACTGCAGCGGCAGAATGCCCATGCCGACCAGGTTGCTGCGGTGGATGCGCTCGTAGGACTGGGCGATCACGGCGCGAACACCCTGGAGCAGCGGGCCTTTCGCGGCCCAGTCCCGCGACGACCCGGAACCGTACTCGCGGCCCGCGATCACGATCAGCGGGACGCCCTCCTCCTGGTATAGGGCAGATGCATCGAAGATGGTCATGACCGCGCCGTCGGGAAGATGCGCCGTCCATCCGCCCTCCTTGCCGTCGGCGAGCTGGTTGTGGAGGCGGATGTTCGCGAAGGTGCCGCGCACCATCACGTCGTGGTTGCCGCGCCGCGCGCCGTAGGTGTTGAAGTCACGAGCCTCGACCCCGCGCTCGCGCAGGTACGCCGCCGCGGGGCTGACACCGGAGATGCTCCCCGCCGGCGAGATGTGGTCGGTGGTGATCGAAGTCGCCGAGCAGCGCGAGCACGCGCGCGTCGATAACATCCACCGGCGCCTGCGGCTCGGGCGACATACCGACGAAGTACGGTGGCTCGCGTACGTACGTCGAACTCCGGGTCCCAGTCGAACAATCCGCCCGACGGTGACGGTAGCTGCTGCCAGTGCTCGTCGCCGTCGAAGATCCGCGCGTACTCCCGGGTGTAGAGGTCGCTCCCGATCGCCGCGCGGACGGTCTCGGTCACCTCGTCGGCGCTCGGCCAGATGTCGTTGAGGAACACCGGGTTTCCGTCGTGTCCGGTCCCTATCGAGTCGGTGGTGAGGTCGATGTCCAGGCGTCCTGCGAGCGCGTACGCAACCACCAGCGGAGGAGACGCGAGGTACGCGGCGCGCACCTGCGGGTGAATCCGGCCCTCGAAGTTGCGGTTGCCGCTGAGCACCGCCGCGACCGTGAGGTCTTCGGCGTCGATGCGGTCGGCGACCGACTCGGGGAGCGGCCCGCTGTTGCCGATGCACGTCGTGCAGCCGTAGCCGACCAGGTTGAAGCGCAGCTGCTCGAGCGAGCCGAGCAACCCCGCCCGTTCGAGGTAATCGGTGACCACCCGCGATCCCGGTGCCAGCGAGGTCTTGACGTAATCGGGAGGCATGAGCCCGCGCGCGACCGCGTTGCGCGCGAGCAGGCCGGCCGCAACCATCACCGCCGGGTTCGAGGTGTTCGTGCACGACGTGATGGCGGCGATGACAACCGAGCCGTCGCGGACCAGGTCGGTGTCGGGGGGGCCGTTAGGCACCGGCGCGGCGTTGACGCCCTCCGGGTCGATGCCTCCCTCCTCCTCGAGCCGCGACTCCTCGCCCTCCGCGGTCACGTCGCTCGAGGCCCGCTCCGCGGGCTGCTCCCAGACGTCGGTGAACGACTCCCACACTCTCGGCAGCGGAACCCGGTCCTGGGGTCGCTTGGGACCGGCGACACTCGGCACCACGGTCGCGAGGTCGAGCTCGACCATCTCGCTGAAGGTCGGGATCGCCGAGTCGTCGGTGCGGAACATGCCCTGCGCTTTCGCGTAGCGTTCGACCAGGTCGATGTGCTCGGCATCGCGACCCGAAGCGCGGAGATACTCGAGGGTTCGCGCGTCGACCGGAAACAGCGATGCCGTGGCGCCGAACTCCGGCGACATGTTGGAGAGCGTGGCTCGGTCCGGCACCGACATCGAGCTCAGGCCGTTGCCGCAGAACTCGACGAACTTGTTGACGACTCCGTGGGTGCGGAGCAGCTCGGTGAGGGTGAGCACGAGGTCGGTGGCGGTGGTTCCCGCGGGCAGCGCGTTGTGAAACCGCACCCCGACGACGACCGGCGCGAGCAGGAAGAGCGGCTGGCCGAGCATGCAGGCCTCGGCCTCGATGCCACCGACGCCCCAGCCGAGCACACCGATGCCGTTGACCATCGGCGTGTGCGAGTCGGTGCCGACCAGCGTGTCCGGCAGGGCCATGCGAATGCCGCCGACCTCGCGCACCTGGACCACCTGGGCGAGGTACTCGAGGTTGATCTGGTGGACGATCCCCATGCCCGGCGGGACCACTCGAAAGCCTCGGAATGCCTGCTGCGCCCAGCGCAGCAGCGCGTAGCGCTCGCGGTTGCGCTCGTACTCTCGCGCGATGTTGCGTTCGTACGCCTCGCGATTGCCGAAGGCATCCACCTGCACCGAGTGGTCGATGACCAGGTCGACGGGGACCAGCGGGTCGATGCGCATGGCGTCGCCGCCGGCACGGGCGACCGCCGAGCGCATCGCGGCGAGGTCGACGACCGCCGGGACGCCGGTGAAGTCCTGGAGCAGGACGCGTGCCGGCATGAAGGCGCGCTCGCGGTCCGCGCTCGAGCGGGTCCCGTCCCAGCTAGCGATCGCCTCCACGTCGCCCTCGCGGACCGACGGCGCGGCGGCATTGCGCACGCTGTTCTCGAGCAGGATCTTCAAGGTCACCGGCAGCCGGGAGACGTCACCGATCCCGCGCTCGGCGAGCGCGTCGAGTCGGTGATAGGAAACCCCCGGCAGCAGCTCCGCCGTGGTGCCGAAGGGATCAGTCCCGGCCATGATCGATCCATCTTCGCACCCGGTGGTGGCGCCGGGCGCCGGTCACATCGGCAGCATGCATCGCATGGACGAAATGGTCGGATTGACCACAACACCCGGTGCAGCGCGGCTATCCTTCTCACCCTCACGAGGCATTGCAGGGGATTCATGGTGGCCAGCAGCCAGAAAACCGACGTCCGCCCGGAGCACCAGCTCTACCACGAGTACTCGACCGACGTCGACCAGGCTCGGACCAACGTGCACTACGAGCAGCCTCCGGAATTCTTCCTGCTCATCACGGGCGGTGAATGGAACGTCTACTCGGCGAACCTGTGGGACCCTGGGACCGAGGACGACACCGCCTCGCAGCAGGCGAAGCTCGATCTGATCGCGCGGCTCGCGGGACTCGAGCGGGGGATGCGCCTCATCGACGTCGGATGCGGCTGGGCTGGCCCGCTCACCTACCTGTGCGATACCTATGGGCTCACCGGGACGGGGCTGACGCTTTCGCCGACCCAGAAGGGCTACGCCGAGCAGCGCATCGCCCGCCGCGGCACCGACGCGAAGATCGTGCTCAGCCACTGGGAGGACTACACGCCCGAGGAGCAGGTCGACGCGATCTACACCGACGAGGTGATCGTCCACTTCTTCAACCTCGCCGGGTTCTTCACCAAGTGCCACGACTGGCTCAAGCCCGGCGGGGTGATGATCAACAAGGAGCTTCACCTCAAGCATCCGCGTCACGCCACCCTCGAACGCGGTGGCGAGTTCGTGAGCCAGATCTACGGCGACACCGGCAACTACCGCACCCTCGCCGAGGAGACCCGGCTCGCCAATGACGCGGGATTTGACATCGAGCGCGTGCACCACATCGACCGCCGGCACTACGAGGTGACCATCGACCACTGGCTGGCCAACATGCACAAGCACGCCGACCGGCTCAAGGAGATGGTGGGAGACCAGCACTACCGCGATTTCCGCGTGTACCTCCGCCTGGCCCGGCACATCCAGCGCAACGTGACCCTCGACGTCGTGGTGTGCCGGCGCTTCGACTGAGCCTTCGACGCTCTGGGTGGTGGTGGGAAGGGGATGGGCTGCGGGGGGCACGGGGTCGGAACGCCGTTGGCGTCCCGCCCCTCGCTCTCGCCGAGGGGGGTAGCCTCGGCTCCGAGACGGCCCCCCGCCGCCCATCCCCTTCCCACCTTGCAGCGCTGAGAGTCTCCCGAACGCAGCGTCTTGCGCTCAGGATCCGGTCGGCGTCGAGAGCTGCGCCAGGTATGACGTGAGGTGCGTGTACGCGCCGGTCGCAAGCAGGACGCCGAGCACGACGGTGATGACGCCACCTGCGAGGGTAAGCGGCCTGACGAGTTGGTTGAGACGGCTTGGGAGTTCGGGGAGTGACGCCCAGAGCAGGGCAACGGCGATGAAAGGCAGCCCCAACCCGAGCGAGTAGACGACCAGCAGCAGCGCGCCGCTCAGCGCGTGCGAGCTCAGGGCGGCGAGGGTCAGGGCTGCTGCCAGGTAGGGGCCGACACACGGTGTCCAGCCGAGGCCGAAGACGACGCCGACCAGGAACGCCCCGAGCACCCCGCGACGGCGCAACCGCTCGGGGAGCTGGAAGCCCTGGGTTCGCTCGAGGAGGCCGATCCTGACCACGCCGATGATGGCGAGCCCGAACAGGATCACGGCGACGCCTCCGGCGATCTCGACGACGCGGCCGCTCACCGCACCGTTGGCCACGCGCGCGATGCCCCCGGCAGTGAGCCCGAGCAGGACGAAGACGAGCGTGAATCCGGCGACGTAGAGCAGCGACCCCGCCAGGAGCCGGAGCCGGAAGCTGTGCCGGTCGGGATTGCTCAACTCGGCGGCGCTGACCCCGGAGACGCACGCGAGATAGGCGGGGAGCAGCGGAACCGTGCACGGTGCGAGAAAGGATCCGAGCCCCGCGACGAAGGTCGCGAGCACCGTGGCAATCGAGAGCATCAGCCGAACGTGAAGGTGTAGATCCGGAAACCCGCGGGCACGGTCAGGTCGATGAGATGGTAGCCGGGCGAGACGCCGGCGAGCAGCTGGAACAAGTCCTGACGGGCGACTGTAAACCCGGAGCCGGTCAGCGCGGCCCCGCTTTCCCCGGCGCTGACCACCTTGCCGTCAACTTTGACTGAAACCGAGAGCGCCGCCCCGGGCGTGCCGGCGACGATGTACACCGAGTTGGCCGTGAAGTCGAGCCGGACGTGGCCGCTGGTGTCCGCCTGCAGATACTGGCCCTGGTCGGTCCAGGTGCCGGTCACCTGGACCGCATTCTGCGTCTGCGGCGGACCGTGATCCGGGTAGGCCAGCGGCGCGCCGAGCGTTCCATAGACCTCGTTATCGGCAAGCTGCCCGCGCTCGCTGCCCGCGTACAGCTCGGGTGTGGTGTTGCCGGGGACGGGGGTCGACGCCGGGAGCGCGGCGGTGCGCACCTTGAGCAGCTCCGCCACTGCCGCGTCCGTCTGCGCGTAGTCGCCCTCGCCGAAGCTGGTGTACGCAACCCTTCCCTGCTGGTCGAGCAGGTATTCAGCCGGCCAGAACTGGTTCTGGTAGGCGTTCCACGTGGCCATCTGGCTGTCGATGGCGACCGGCCACGTGACCCCGAGGCGCGTGACCGCGGCGGCGATGTTCGCCTGCACCTTCTCGAAGTCGAACTCGGGTGAGTGCACCCCGACGATCACGAAGCCGTCGCCCTTGTAGTCGTTGTAGAGCGCCTGCAGGTGCGGGATGGTGCGCACGCAGTTGACACAGGAGAACGTCCAGAAGTCGATCAGCACGACCTTGCCGCGCAGGTCCGCCAGGGTCAGCGGCGCGGTATTGAGCCAGCCGTCGATGCCGGTGAAGGCCGGCGCCCCGTGACGCTGAGTAACCGGGAGCACCTGCCCGCCGGTGCTCGACGCCGTGGCCGCCGGGGGCGGGTTGCGCGCCACGGTGAAGAGCACCGCGGCGACGATCAGCACGGCGACGGTGGCGAGCGCAAGACGGTATCGGGTCACGTGGCGTCAACCGCACTCTACGGGCTCTGTGTTGAGGAACCATTACGAATCCCGTCCCTTCTGCTAGGTTGTGTCGCGACCTCCGGTCGCACATGAACCCGATGAGCAACCCAGTTCCCGACCGGCTGCTCGGCGATCGGAGGCGGGTGGTCGTCGAACACGTCCGGCCCGCCGTCGACTGCGGCGAGTTCCCTGCCAAGGGCACGCGCGGGCTGCCACTGCGGGTGTCCGCGCGCGTCTTCGCGGATGGTCACGACCCGCTCCTCGCCTGGGTGTGGCACTGGCCCGGCGCCCGGCCGCTCGCGTCCGACGCCCCGCCACCGGGGATGCTCGAGGTGCCGATGGAAGCCGAGCCCCAGGACTGGTACGGCGCGTGGATCAAACCCCGCCGGCTCGGGGCCTGGAGCTTCGCGGTGGTCGGGATCCGCGACCTCTGGGGAGGCTTTGCTCGCGACCTTGCGATCCGGTTCCAGGCAGGCGTCGACGTCGAGCTCGATCTTGCCGACGGCGCCGCGCTCGCCGCCGGACGCGCCGATCTGCCGGTGATCTCCAAGTCGGACCGCCGGGCGCTGACCGCGCTCGCGGCCAAGCTCGGCGCCGGCACCGCCCCCGAGACGAGGGTCCAGCTGGCAACTCGCGAGGCGACGATGGGACTGATGCGGCGGACCGCTGATCTGAGCCATGCCACCATCGTCGGGCCGTATCCGCTCTGGGTTGAGCGCGAGGTGGCCGGCTACTCCGCCTGGTACGAGATGTTCCCCCGGTCCGAGGGCGCGGTACCGCCGCGAAGCGGCAGCTTCAAGCTCGCCCGGAAGCGCCTCCCGGCAATCGCGGCGATGGGCTTCTCGGTGCTGTATCTCCCGCCGATACACCCGATCGGGTTCACCCATCGCAAGGGACCGAACAACGTGACCGAATCCTCGCCCGGCGACCCGGGGAGCCCCTGGGCGATCGGGGCGGCGTCCGGGGGTCACACGGCGGTGCACCCCGACCTCGGCACCCTCGACGACTTCGACGAGTTCGTCGCCGCCGCCCAGGCCGCCGGCCTCGAGGTGGCGCTCGACTACGCGCTGCAGTGCAGCCCCGATCATCCGTGGGTCACCGAGCACCCCGAATGGTTTCGGCACCGCTCGGACGGATCGATCCGCTACGCGGAGAATCCGCCCAAGCAGTACCAGGACATCTACCCGATCGATTTCGACAGCGACGACGCCACGCGACTCTGGATCGCGTTGCGCGACGTGATGCGATTCTGGATCGGCCACGGCGTGCGCATCTTCCGAGTCGACAATCCGCACACCAAGGCATTCCCCTTCTGGGAGTGGTTGATCGCCGAGATCCGCCGCGAGTACCCGGACGTGGTCATGCTCGCCGAGGCGTTCGTCCGACCGGCGGTGATGCAGCGCCTCGCCAAGATCGGTTTCTCGCAGTCGTACACGTACTTCACGTGGCGCAACAGCGCCTGGGAGCTGAGCCAGTATCTGACAGAGTTGTCACAGACCGAACTGGTCGACTGGTTCCGGCCGAATTTCTGGGTGAACACGCCGGACATCCTGCACGCCACTCTCCAGCACGGCGGTCCCGCCGCCTTCAGGATGCGCGCGGCGATCGCGGCGATCACCTGTCCGTCCTGGGGGATGTACAGCGGCTATGAACTCTGCGAAAGCGTGGCGGTGCGCGAGGGCAGCGAGGAATACCTCGACTCCGAGAAGTATCAGCTGCGCCCGCGCACGTGGACGCAGCCCGGGTCGATCGCTCCGTTCATCACCCGGCTGAACGAGATCCGCAACGCCCACCGGGACGCGATCGCGCAACTGAGCACATTGCGGCTCCACCACATGACCGACGAATCCATGCTCTGCGTCTCGCGATCGACACCCGAGAAGGACGACGTGATCATCCTGGTCGTCAACCTCGATCCCCACCACCCGCGGGAGGCCAACACGTGGTTGGATCTCGGCGTGCTCGGCGTCACCGGGGATCGGCCATTCGAAGTGCAAGATGAGCTCGGAGGTGAGACCTACACGTGGCACGGCGCGGTGAACTACGTACAACTCGACCCGGCATGGCAACCCGCCCACGTCCTGCACGTGCGCCAGCGGTGATGCAGGCGCAGGCGGCGCTCGCTGACGACGCGCTCTGGTTCCAGAAAGCGGTGTTCTACGAGCTGTCGGTCCGCGCATTTCACGACGGCAACAACGACGGTATCGGCGACTTCGCAGGCCTGATCGGCAAGCTCGAATATCTCGAATGGCTCGGGGTCGACTGCATCTGGCTGCTTCCGTTCCAGCAGAGCCCGCTCCGGGACGGCGGCTATGACATCTCCGACTACCGAGTGGTGCTGCCCGATTACGGCAGCGTCGAGGACGTGGCCCTGCTGGTGGAGGAGGCGCACCGGCGCGGCATACGCGTGATCATGGACCTGGTCATCAACCACACGAGCGACCAGCATCCCTGGTTCAAGAGCGCACGCTCGTCACCGGACAGCGAGTTCCGCGACTGGTACATGTGGTCGAGCACCAAGAATCGCTTCACCGATGCCCGGATCATCTTCCTCGACACCGAGACGTCGAACTGGACGTGGGATGACGACGCGGGTGCCTACTACTTTCACCGTTTCTTCAGCCACCAGCCGGACCTCAACTACGACAACCCGCGGGTACGCGCGGAGATCATCGATGTGTGCAGGTTCTGGCTCGATCTCGGCATGGACGGCTTCCGCCTCGACGCGGTCCCCTATCTCTTCAAACGCGAGGGGACCAACTCCGAGAACCTGCCTGAGACGCACGCGTTTCTCGCGGAGCTGCGCGCCGCACTCGACGCCGAGTACCCGGACAAGGTGCTCCTCGCCGAGGCAAACCAGTGGCCCGAGGACGTGGTCGACTATTTCGGGTCGCCGAGGCGACCCGAGTGCCACATGTGCTTCAACTTCCCGCTGATGCCGCGGATGTTCATGGGATTGCGCCGCGAGCAACGCTACCCGATCACCGAGATCCTCGATCGCACTCCGGCACTGCCACCCAACTGCCAGTGGGGGATCTTCCTGCGCAACCACGATGAGCTCACCCTCGAGATGGTGACCGACGAGGAGCGCGACTACATGTGGGGTGAGTACGCCAAGGACCCGCGTGCCAAGCTCAACCTCGGCATCCGGCGCCGGCTCGCCCCGCTGCTGAACAACGGACGGCGGCAGATGGAGCTGTTTCACGGGCTGATCCTCTCCCTCCCGGGCAGCCCGATCCTCTACTACGGCGACGAGATCGGCATGGGGGACAACGTCTACCTCGGCGATCGCGACGGCGTTCGCACCCCGATGCAGTGGACCGCCGACAGCAACGGCGGCTTCAGCCAGGCCGACTTCGCGCAGCTGTATCTGCCCCCGCTCATGGATCCGGTCTACGGGTACCAGGCATGCAACGTGAGCGCGCAGCGGCGCAATGAGTCGTCGATGCTGCACTGGCTTCGCCGTTTCATCGCGGTACGGAAGCGCTTCCCGGTGTTCGGCGAAGGGAGCTTCGAAGCCCTCGACGCCGCCAACCCCTCGGTGTTCGCCTTTCTGCGCAGCATGAACGGACAGACGGTGCTTTGCGTCAACAACCTTTCGCGATTCGCGCAACCAGTCCAGCTCGACCTGCGCAAGTACGCGGGGATGACGCCGGTCGAGATGCTCGGACGGGTCCACTTTCCCAACATCGGCGAGCTGCCGTACCTCCTGACCATGGGGCCACACGGCTTCTACTGGTTCACCCTGGACGCGCCCGCTTCATGAGCGCGCGGGACGACGGCGTGACCGCCGTGCTCCGCGACCATGGCCTCGCGGGCTGCGAGCCCGCACTCGGCGCGTATGTCGCGCAGCAGCGCTGGGCGGGGGCGCAGGGTCGCAGCATCCGCACCACCGCGATCGTCGACGTGGCGGTGATCAGCGAGCGCTCGCCGCTGCTGCTGCACACCCTGACCGCGGTCACGTTCACCGACGGCGGGACCACGCGCTACGCGCTCCCGCTCGGCGCCCGGCCGGCCGGCGATCCGATCACCGAGCGGGCGCCGGAGTTCATGATCCCGTGGGCTGAGGCACCCGACCCGATCGTGCTCTACGACGCGGTCGGTGATCCGACCTACATCGAGTGGCTGCTCGACGCGGTTCGCAGCCAGCGGGTGCTGCCGACATCGAGCGGGACGCTGCGGTGCTCGTGCCCGGATCCCGGCGCGCTGGACACCGGCAGCCTGTCGTCGGTGCGCCATCTCCGGGTCGAGCAGAGCAACACGTCGGTCCAGGTGGGCGACGCCATCTTCCTCAAGCATCTTCGCCGCGTCGAGCCAGGACCGTCGCAGGAGCTCGAGATGTCCGATGCGCTCGCGGCCGCGGGCTTCACGCACGTCGTGCCGATGCTCGGACGCGTGGTGTGGGAGTCGGGTGGCGAACCCTCATCAGCGCTGGTGCTGGTGCAGCGCTTCCTCCACAACAGCACCGAGGGCTGGGCGCTCGCGCTCACGTCGTTGCGCGACCTGTACGCGACGGCCGAGTCGCTCGGGCACGCCGATCCGGCGGAGCGCCGCGCCGCCGTGGACGACCAGGACGCCGCCTTCCTCGCCGAGTCGATGCGGCTCGGCAGGGTGGTCGCGGAGATGCACCTCGCGCTCGCTTCGGGCGCGCCCGGTACGAACATGGCGCCGGCACCCCTGACCGAAGCGTCGCTCAACACCTGGGCGAACACCTTGACCCGTGAGCTCGACCGTCTCCTCGCCCGGGACGAGCCAACGCTCGACCCCCTTCGCGACGTGAGGGAGGCGGTCGTCGCTCGGTTCGATCAGATCCGGGGGCTGTCTCCAGGCGGATTGCTGACCCGCATCCACGGCGACCTCCACCTCGGCCAGCTCCTGCGCATCGACACCGGGTGGGTGATCCTGGACTTCGAGGGCGAGCCCGATCGGGCCCCGGCGGAACGCCGCGAGCTCACCTCACCGCTGCGCGATGTCGCGGCGATGCTTCGCTCGTTCGACTACGCTGCCGCCGCCGCGATCGTCGAGCGAACCGCGCCGGAGGGCGCCGAGGCCGAGCTGCTCCGAGGCTACGGCGAGGCCTGGGCCGACGCCAACCGCGACGCATTCTGGGGCGCGTACCTCGAGACCATCGGCTCCCGGCCGGTGCTGCCCTCCCCCGGCCCGTCGTTGGTGCTTCGCCGCGCCTTCGAGGTCCAGAAGGCCGTCTACGAGATCGGCTATGAGCTCGGTCACCGGCCCAGCTGGGTTCCGATTCCACTCCGCTTCCTGCTCCGCGGCGCCGGACAGTGACCGTCGGCGATCCCGGCACGTCCGAGCTCGAAGCGGCGGTGGAGCAGATGCTCGCCGGACGCCTCCGCGATCCGCACGACCTGCTCGGGCCCCGCAGCAACGGCACCACGACCCGGATCCGGGCCTTTCATCCGGAAGCGACCTCGGCCAGCGTCGCGCGGCCGGACGGGGTCACGCCGATGCGCCGGGTGAACGCCGCCGGGCTCTTCGAGGTCAGCGTTCCAGCGGGCGAGCCGGGTTATCGGATCCGCTTCCGCAACCAGGAGCGCGAGTGGGAGCAGGAGGACCCGTACCGGTTCACTCCGACCCTCGGCGAGCTGGACCTCCACCTGATCGGCGAGGGGACGCACGCCCAGCTCTGGCGCGTGCTCGGCGCTCGTGTGCTCGAGCACGAGGGCGTCTTCGGTGCCGCCTTCAGCGTATGGGCGCCGAACGCGCTCGGCGTCAGCGTGGTGAGCGATGCCAACTTCTGGGACGCGCGCACCTGGCCGATGCGCGCACTCGGCAGCTCGGGCGTGTGGGAGCTGTTCTGCCCGGGCGTCGGCCCGGGGGTCCGCTACAAGTTCCTGGTCACCCGCGGTGACGGGATGCGCATCTTCAAGGCCGATCCGCTCGCCCGAGCATCGGACCATCCCCCTGGGACCGCCAGCATCGTCGATCAGAGCGGGCACCGCTGGCGGGACGGCGCATGGATGCGCAAGCGAGCCCGATCGGGGGTGGAGCGAGCTCCCTTCGCCGCCTACGAGGTCCACCTCGCCTCATGGCGTCGCGGTCAGGACGGCCGGACCCTCAACTACCGCGAGATCGCCGATCCGCTCGCCGCCCACTGCCTCGCGATGGGGTTCACGCACGTGGAGCTGCTCCCGATCATGGAGCACCCCTTCGGCGGTTCGTGGGGATACCAGGTCACCGGGTACTACTCCCCGACGGCGCGGCACGGGTCGCCCGACGACTTCCGCCAGTTCGTGGACGTCATGCACCGCAACGGCATCGGGGTGATCCTCGACTGGGTGCCGGCGCACTTTCCGCGCGACGGCTGGGCGCTCGCGAGGTTCGACGGGACGCCGCTCTACGAGCACGCCGACCCGCGCCGTGGCGAGCAACCCGACTGGGGAACGTACGTCTTCAACTACGGGCGCAACGAGGTGCGCAACTTCCTCGTGGCCAACGCCCACTACTGGGCCGAGGAGTTCCACGTCGACGGGCTGCGCGTCGACGCCGTCGCCTCGATGCTGTACCTCGACTACTCGCGGCAGCCCGGCGCGTGGGTGCCGAACATCTACGGCGGCAAGGAGAATCTCGAAGCCATCGCACTGCTCCGCGAGGTCAACGATTCGCTGCACGCGCGCAAGTCGGGGATCCTCACGATTGCCGAGGAGTCGACGACCTGGCCGGGGGTGACCCGGTCGACCGCCAGT
Source organism: Candidatus Dormiibacterota bacterium (assembly GCA_963799005.1). Classification (GTDB taxonomy): domain Bacteria; phylum Chloroflexota; class Dormibacteria; order Aeolococcales; family Aeolococcaceae; genus Palsa-851. The sequence goes on from CAWCVK010000001.1 coordinate 793,013, forward strand.
GGCGGCCTGGGTTTCGACTTCAAATGGAACATGGGCTGGATGCACGACACCCTCGACTATCTGCACAAGGACCCGGTATATCGCCGCTACGCGCACCATCAGATGACCTTCGGGCTCATGTACGCGTGGTCCGAGCGATTCATCCTGCCGCTGTCGCACGACGAGGTCGTGCACCTCAAGGGGTCGCTGCTCGGCAAGATGTCGGGCGATCCCTGGCGGCGCTTCGCGAACCTGCGCGCGCTCTTCGGCTGGATGTGGGCGCACCCGGGCAAGAAGCTGCTCTTCATGGGCGGCGAGCTGGCCGACGAGCGCGAGTGGGCGCACGACTCGGAGCTCGACTGGAGGCTCCTCGAAGACCCCGCCCACGCGGGGGTGCACCGTCTGATGGTCGATCTCGGTGCGCTCTACGCGGCGTCCCCCGCACTCTGGGAGCTCGACGAGAGCCCGAAGGGGTTCGAGTGGATCGACGCCGGCAACGCTGATCAGAACATCCTCAGCTTCGTCCGCCGAGACGCCCACGGGCATCCGGGCATCGCATGCATCGCCAATTTCGCGCCGGTCGTCCGCTACGACTTCAGGGTGGGCCTGCCACTGCCCGGCCACTGGACCGAGGTGCTCAACACCGATTCCGATCACTACGGGGGGAGCGGCGTCGGCAACCTGGGGGCCGTTGAGGCGGGCGCCGAGCCGATGCACGCCTACTCGTACTCGGCCCAGGTGACCCTGCCACCACTCGCGGTGGTCTGGTTCGCTCCCCCCGCCGGGTCGTCACCCATTGCTTAACCCGGTCGCATTCGTGAGAATGGGTGGGAACCTGCGGGCCGAGAGTGGACGAGCCGCGATGGATGAGGAATGTGAACCATCGCGGGCGCGTCGCGCCCGGGCGAGACCGCTCTGAGCAGACACGGGGGTTGACCCACGACCATGAACACCGACGAGGCCCGCACTCGGCTGCTGACCGAACGAGCCCGGATCGAAGCCCTGCGAAGCGCGGCCGGTCGGCTGACCGCCGACGCCCAGGAGGCGACCGAGCGTGAGCTCTCGTCTGCCGAGCAGCATCCCGCCGAGCTTGCCAGCGAGACGATCGGGCTGGAGATCGACCACAGCGTCCTCCAGCACGCCGAGCTGGAGCTCGCCGAGCTCGAGGCGGCGGTGAAGCGGGTCGACTCCGGTTCGTACGGGAACTGCGAGGCCTGCGGCAATCCGATCAGCGAGGCCCGCCTGGAGGCGATTCCAACCGCCCGATACTGCATCGAGGATCAGGCGAAGCACGATCGCAACGGGCGGCGCAACGGGCGCTAGCCGCCCAAGTCGACGTCCTCGGTATTGACCGTCGCGGCCGTTCGGCCCGGGGGGCCGTCTGGTCAGTGGCGGAAGTGGCGCTCCCCGGTGAGCACGACCGCCATGCCCAGCGCATCGGCGGCTTCGGTGACCTTCGAGTCCTGCTTGCTGCCGCCCGGGTGGATGACCGAGCGCACCCCGGCGTGGCCCAGGGTCTCGAGCCCGTCCGGCATGGGGAAGAACGCGTCCGAGGCTGCGACGGCCCCGGCCGACCGGTCGCCCGCCCGCGCGACCGCCAGCTCCGACGACTCCACGCGCGACATCTGTCCCGCACCGACTCCGACGGCCATGCCGTCCCGGACGATCACCACGGCATTGGACTTGACATGCCGGCAGACCCGCCAGGCGATCAGCAGTTCGCGCCATTCCGCGTCGTCGGGTTGACGCTGGCTGGCAACGGCCATCGTCGATCGGTCGGTGATCACCCGATCCCGGGTCTGGACGAGCAGTCCGCCGTCGATGCTGCGGACGTCCAGCGGCTCGGCCCGCGAGGGCCGCTCCACGATCAGGACGCGGATCCGGGGCTTGGTGGCGAGATGCGCCGTCGCATCGTCATCGAGACCGGGGCACACTGCGGCCTCGAGGAACGTCTCGGTGAGCGCCATCGCGGTCGCCAGGTCGATCGGCCGGTTGATCCCGACGATGCCTCCGAACGCGGATCTCGGATCGCACTCGTACGCCCGGCGGTACGCGTCGACAGCGATCTCGCCGGTGGCGAAGCCGCACGGGTTGGTGTGCTTGATGATGCAGGCCGCGGGCTCGTCGAACTCGGCCACCAGCGCACGTGCCGCGTCGACGTCGAGCCAGTTGGTGAAGGACAGCGCCGCGCCCTGGACCTGGCGCGCGTGTGCGACCCCCCCGGGTGGTCCCGGGAGCGCGTACAGCGCGCCTCGCTGGTGGGGGTTCTCGCCGTAGCGGAGCGTGTGCAACCGCGACCCGCCGACGGTCAACTCCGCGGGCAACCCCTCATCGACGGCGCCGCCGCGCAGCCACGCCGCGACCTGGGTGTCGTACGCGGCCACGTGGGCGAACGCCTCGGTGGCCAGGCGGTGGCGCGTCGCCCGCGACACCGACCGGTGCTCGCGCAGCTCGCCGAGCACCGCACCGTACTGCGCCGGCGACACGACGACCGCGACCGAATCACGATTCTTTGCGGCCGCGCGGATCATGGTGGGGCCGCCGATGTCGATGTTCTCGACAATCGTGTCGTCATCCGCACCGCGTGCCAGCGTCTCGGCAAATGGATACAGGGACACGACGACCATGTCGATCGGGTCGTACCGGCTCTCGGCGAGCTGGCGCATGTGCTCGGGATCGTCACGGCGGGCGAGGATGCCCGCGTGGATCGCCGGGTGCAGCGTGCGAACCCGCCCGTCCATCATCTCCGGGAATCCGGTGACGTCGGCAACCGCCTGTGCCTCGACGCCCGCGTCGGCAAGCGCCTGGCTGGTGCTGCTGGTTGCGATCAGGTCATACCCGTGCTCGATCAGGCCGCGGGCGAACTCGACCAATCCGGTCTTGTCGCTCACGGAGAGCAGCGCTCGCATGCTCAGACCGACGCCGGCGCGGGCGCGGGAAGCACTCGAACGCGATTGCCGTCGCGCCGGAGCCGGTCGCTGCACCAGAGCGCGACGGCGCGGGGGAGCAGCTCCCACTCGCGCTCGTGGATCCGGCGGCGCAGCGTGGCCACGTCGTCGTCCATCTCGACCGGTACTGCCGCCTGGAGGACGATCGGCCCCCCGTCGGGCTCGCCGCGCTCCAGGAACTGCACGGTTGCTCCAGTCACGCGGACGCCCCGGGCGAGGGCCCGCTCGACGGCGTCCATGCCGCCGGCGAAGGCGGGCAGCAGCGACGGGTGCACGTTGAGGATGGCGTCGGGGTACGCGTCGAGGAAGTCGTCGCTGAGGATGCGGTCGTAGCCGGCGCAGACCACCAGACGCACCCCGGCCGCGTGGAAACGCTCGAGAATCTCCCTGTCCCGTGCGTTCGCGTCTCCACCGAAGTCCGACTGGGGCAATGCCACCGCCGGGAACTCCCCACCCGAAGGCGACGTCGATCGCGTGCGCGCTGCGCCGGTTCGAGACCACCAGCGCCACTCGGGCGGGGAATTCGGGGTTCTTGCACGCCTGGAGGAGAGCGTCGAGGTTGGTTCCCCTGCCCGACACCAGCACCCCGATCGGGGTACGGTCGCTCACCGGAGGTTGACCCGCCGTGTGCCCGACTGCGGGACCACCTCGCCGATGCGCCAGACCGGGATGCCGGCGGCGGCGGCGATCGCGGGAGCGTCGGGAGGAACGATCACCACCATCCCGATTCCCATGTTGAAGGTGCGCCACATCTCCTCGAGGTGGACGCCGCCGGCCTGCTGAATGGCGCCGAAGATCGCCGGAATGTTCCACGCGGAACGTTCGATGGTGGCCGCGAGACCGTCGGGAAGGACACGCGGCACGTTGTCGATCACGCCACCACCGGTGATGTGCGCCATGGCGCGCACGTCGGTGAGCGTGCGCAGCTCGCGAACCGCCTGGAGGTAGCTGCGGTGTGGCTCGAGGAGCAGGTCGACGAGCGGTCGGTCCGTACCGGGCAGCACCTCGGACCAATGGAGCTCGTGCTCGGCGACGATGTGACGCACCAGCGAGTAGCCGTTGGTGTGCAGCCCGCTGCTAGGGAGCGCGAGGAGCACGTCGCCGGCCTGGACGCGCCTCCCGTCGATGATCGCCGAGGCCTCGACCGAGCCGACGATGAACCCTGCGATGTCGTAGTCACCGAGCGCGTAGACCCCCGGCATCTCGGCGGTCTCGCCGCCGATGAGCGCGCAGCCGGCGGCCCGGCAGGCCTCGGCGATCCCCTCGATGAGCTCCGCCAGGTGCTCAGGCACGAGCTTGCCAGTGGCGTAGTAGTCGAGAAAGAAGAGCGGCTCGGCGCCGCAGCACAGGATGTCGTTGACGCAGTGGTTGACGAGGTCGGTGCCGATGCCGCGGTGCCGCCCGGTCGCGATCGCGATCTTCACCTTGGTGCCGACCGAGTCGGTGCTCGAGGCGAGCACGCGTCCGTTGGGGGCTCCCGGTTCGAGGGCGAACAGGCCGCTGAACGCACCGATCCCGCCAAGGACCTGGGCGCTGTGGGTTGACGCGATCGTGCGCCGGATCATGCTGACGGCGCGGTTGCCCTCATCGATGTCCACGCCGGCGTCCGCGTAGCGAAGGTCACCCATCTGCTGAGAGTGTATCGGCGGTCTCACCGGGGACGCGGAATGGAGACGAGCATCGCGGTTCGCTACAGCGGTGTCACCATGTAGGGGAACACGGCCAAGTCCAGGAATCCAGACCATCTCGTGAACCCAACCGACACGTCGGACCCGAATTACTTTCATCGGGTCGTGGACTGCCAGTGGGCATGCCCAGCCCACACCAACGTCCCCGAGTACATCAGGCTGATCGCCCAGGGACGGTACACGGATGCGTACATGTCCAACCGCGAGTTCGAACGTGTTCCCCGGGATCCTCGGACGTACGTGCGATCGACCCTGCGAGCCGGCGTGCCGGCGCACGCGGATCGACGGGTCGCCGGTCGCCATCTGCCGCCTCAAACGCGTCGCCTCCGACCTGCGCGGCGACATCGTCGACCGTCTGCCGGTGATCCCGGCCACGAAGACCGGGCGGCGGGTCGTTTGCGTCGGGGCGGGGCCGGCATCGCTCACGGTGGCCAACGACCTGATGCCGCTCGGCTACGAGGTGGTCATCCTCGAGCAGCAACCCCAGGCCGGCGGGCTGATGCGCACCAACATCCCGGCGTTCCGGCTCCCGGCGGAGATCCTCGACGAGGAGATCGCGACCATCGTCGACATGGGCGTCGACCTCCGGCTGAACACCCCGGTCTCGAGCCTTCGCTCACTGCTCGAACAGGACTTCGACGCCGTCTTCATCGGCACCGGCGCCCCGCGCGGCAAGGACCTCGACGTGCCCGGACGGCGGGAGAGCGACCGCATCCACATCGGCATCGACTGGCTGGAATCGGTGGCGTTCGGGCACACCGAGAAGATCGGCGAGCGCGTGCTGATCATCGGCGTCGGCAACACCGCCATGGACTGCTGCCGCTCGTCGCTGCGCCTCGGCGGCACCGACATCAAGGTGATGGCACGGCGCCCGCGCTCGTTCTTCAAGGCGTCGTCGTGGGAGCTCGAGGACGCCGAGGAGGAGGGCGTGGAGATCCTCGTCAACCATGCGCCGACGCGATTCGTCATCGATGGCGGACGGCTGGTCGGCATGGAGTTCCAGCGCCTCGAATGGGACGAGCAGGCGCGTCACTCCACGGTGATCGACACGGTGGTGATCCCATGCGACGACGTCATCCTGGCGATCGGTCAGGAGAACGCCTTCCCATGGATCGAGCGCGACCTCGGTCTCGAGGTCGGCGATTGGGACATGCCGGTGGTCGACCCGGTGACCTTCGAGTCGTCGTTGCCGGGAGTGTTCTTCGGCGGCGACTCGGCGATGGGTCCGAAGAACATCATCTGGGCCGTCGAGCACGGGCACCAGGCCGCGATCTCCATGCACAACCACTGCGAGGGCATCGCGGTCAGCGCGCGCCCGCCCCAGGGACTGAACCTGGTCAGCCAGAAGATGGGGCTCACCGAATGGAGCTATCACAACGACTACAACCCCTCCGCGCGCCAGCGAATGCAGCACGTCGAGCTCACACGCCGGTTTCAGAGCATCGGTACCGAGGTGGAGGTCGGGTTCTCCGCCGAGCAGACGGCGCGCGAGGTGCAGCGCTGCCTCAACTGCGACATCCAGACCGTCTTCGCCGCACCGCTCTGCATCGAGTGCGACGCCTGCATCGACATCTGCCCGGTGCAATGCCTGACCATCACCGAGAACGGTGAGGAGGCCGATCTCCGCACGCGATTGATGGCTCCCGCGAGGAACCTCGACCAGGCGCTCTATGTGTCGGCGGCGCTGCCCCAGACCGGGCGGGTGATGGTCAAGGACGAGGATCTCTGCGTCCACTGCGGCCTCTGCGCCGAGCGCTGCCCCACCGCGGCGTGGGACATGCAGAAATTCGAGCTGCTCATCCCGCTCGCGGTGTCGACACCCGTGCCGGTGGCCACCTGACATGGCTGCGGAGCATTTCGCGTCGCCGCGCTCCAAGGTGAACGACTTCGCCCTGAAGCTCGCCAACGTCAACGGCACCGGATCCTCGAGCGCGAACAACCTGTTGATGCGAGCGATCTTCCGGATGGGGGTGCCGGTCTCGGGCAAGAACCTGTTCCCGTCGAACATCCAGGGCCTGCCGACCTGGTACGAGATCCGCGTCAACAAGGACGGTCACGTCGCCCGCGCCCGCGAGTACGACCTCATGGTCGCGATGAACGGCCAGACCTACGCGCGCGACATCGCCGAGGTTGCGGGCGGCGGCTTCACCATGTACGACTCGTCGTGGCCACTCGACCGTGATCTCATCCGCGAGGACGTGACCTACCTCGGTGTGCCGCTCGCGGAGATGTGCAACGACGAGTTCCGCGGCCCGCGCGAGCGCATCCTGATGAAGAACATCGCCTGCGCAGGGGCGCTCGTGGCCATGCTCGGGATCGACATGGAGGTGATCGCGCAGCTGCTCACCGAGCAGTTCGCCGGCAAGGAACGGCTGCGTGAGTTGAACCAGCGTGCGCTCCGGCTGGGCCACGATTTCGCGACCGCGCACTTCGATCATCCGCTGCCGTGCCACATCGAGGCGATGGACGCGACCAAGGGCTCGATCCTCATCGACGGGAACACCGCCGCGGCGCTCGGGTGCGTCTACGCGGGCGCCACGGTTGCGGCCTGGTACCCGATCACGCCGTCGACGTCGCTGATGGATGCATTCGCCAAGTACTGCGCCAAGTTCCGGCGCGACCCTGAGACCGGGCGCAACAACTACCTGGTGCTGCAGGCCGAGGACGAGCTGGCCGCGATCGGCATGGTGCTCGGCGCGTCGTGGGCCGGCGCGCGCGCGTTCACGTCGACGTCGGGCCCGGGCATCTCGTTGATGCAGGAGCTGCTCGGCATGGGGTACTACGCGGAGATACCGGCGGTGGTGTTCGACGTGCAACGGGTCGGTCCATCGACCGGGATGCCGACCCGCGTGCAGCAGTCCGACATCCTCGCCTGCGCGTACGCGTCCCACGGCGACACCAAACACGTGTTGCTGTTCCCAGCGCATCCCGCCGAGTGCTTCGCGATGGCGGCGAAAGCCTTTGACCTCGCCGAGCGCTTTCAGACCCCGGTGTTCGTGCTCTCCGATCTCGACATCGGGATGAACGACTGGGTCAGTCCTGCTTTGGAGTGGGACGACTCGTACGTGCCCGACCGCGGGCGCGTGCTCGGTGCCGGCGAGCTGCGCGAGCTCGAGGTGTATCACCGCTACGAGCCGGCCGACGCCGAGTTGGTTGCGGCGCGCACGCTCCCCGGGGTGAGCGAGCTGGGTGCGTTCTTCACGCGCGGCTCGGGCCACACCATCGAGGGCGCCTATACCGAGTATCCCGAGGAGTACCAGGCCGTCCTCGACCGTCTCGCGCGCAAGCACACCGCGGTCGCGGAGCACATTCCCGCGCCGCTCGTCGACGACCGCGCAGGTGCGCCGCTGGGCATCGTGACCCTCGGCAGCTGTGAGCTCGCGGTGCTCGAGGCGATCGAACTGCTCGCGAAACGCGAGATCACCGCCGACTACATGCGCGTCCGTGGTTTCCCCTTCGGCGCCGCGGTGCGTGCCTTCCTCGAAGCCCACGACACGATCGTGGTCGTCGAACAGAATCGCGACGGCCAGCTGCGCACCCTGCTCACGCTCGAGACGCCGGTATCGAAGGAGAAGCTGCGCTCCGTGCTCGCGTATGGCGGGTATCCGTTGAGTGCCGAGGACGTCGTGGACGGCGTGATCAAGATCCTGGAGGCCTGACCGGTGCCATCGATCGTCAAGCCGCAGGTGACTCATCCCGGCCTCGAACGCAACGCACTCGGGCTGACCATCCGCGACTACGAGGGCGGAATGTCCACACTGTGCGCCGGCTGCGGACACGACTCGGTCACCGCCGCGATCACCCACGCATTGTGGGAGAGCGACACGCCGCCGCACATGATCGCCAAGCTGAGCGGCATCGGCTGCTCGGCGAAGACGGCCGCATACTTCGCGCGCGGCGCGCACGGGTTCAACGGCTGTCACGGACGTATGCCACCGATCGCGACCGGTGCCAGCGCCGCCAACCGTGACCTGCTCTGCATCGGCATCTCCGGTGACGGTGATTCACTGTCGATCGGTCTTGGTCACCTCGCGCACCTGGTGCGGCGCAACGTGCGCATGGTCTACGTCATCGAGAACAACGGCGTGTACGGGCTCACCAAGGGGCAATTCTCGGCGTCGGCGGATGTCGGTTCAACTACCAAACGCGGTGAGGCAAACCACCTGCAGCCGATCGATCCCATCTTTCTCGGACTGTCGGTGGGTGCGACCTTCCTCGCGCGTGGCTTCTCGGGCGACAAGCGCCAGTTGGTGCCGATCTTCCGCGCCGCGATGGCGCATCGCGGTCTGTCGATCATCGACGTCATCTCCCCGTGCGTCACGTTCAACGACCACGAGGGTTCGACCAAGAGCTACCTGTTCACACGCCAGCACGACGTGCAGATGACCGTGACCGACTTCGTGCCCCCCGCGGAGGAGATCTCCGCGACCATCCCCGACCAGGGCGTGGTGAGCATCCCGATGCACGACGGCGCGATGCTTCGCTTCCGAAGTGTGCCCGACGGCTACGACCCGACAGACCGCATGGCGGTGATGGAGCACCTGATGTCGGCTCGTGGGCGCGGCGAGATCGTGACCGGCCTCCTCTACATCGACGAGCAGTCGTCCGATCTGCATGAGCTCGGCAACACCACCGCACTACCCCTCACGCAGGTGCCCTACGAGCAGCTCTGCCCAGGGTCGGCGGCTCTCGCCGGGGTCGGTTTCCGCTAGACGTCGACGGACGACCCCGTGGCCATTCGGAGGGAGCTGGCGCGGTCGAGTGACAGGACGCTCGCCTGGGCGCAGTGCCTCGGAGTTGGCCTCGCGCAAGTGGCGTTCAGCACACGTGAACCACTACAGCCGAGCGGCGACGATCCACGGACCCTACTCGTTAGTGCAATCTCCATATCCCCCGCCGAACGGGACCCCAGTGCGCGCGTCGACGAACACCCACCGGACGTGGGCGCCGTGGCCAAAGCCGTGCATATTGACCTGGCCAGCGGACCAGTTGCCGTGGAAGACCGCGATGTCCTCCGGGGCGTCTGGCGAACTCGGCCCCGTGACTTTTCCGGGTCCCGTCGAGTACGCAGGCTCCCCTGCGAACCCATACGTTGCCAACTCCCGAGGGGTTGCCTGAGCGACGAAGGATCGGGGATCGGGCCAATCCGCCAGGACGCGTTGCACTTCAGGGCTGTCCAGCGGGAGGGTCCCCGTCGCGTGGTCGGACTCGGGATGTTGCGCGTGGAGCTCCACCAAATTGGGCGTGCTTGCGAAGCGCGCTACGCAATTCGGACCGTTGACCGGGACCCCGCTGTCGGCTCCTACTCGGACAGCCGGGATCGCCGAAGCCACGGGTGCGGAGGCGGCGACTCCGCAGGCAGCGAGCGCGAGCGCACAACCAAGAGCCCCGATGATCGACCAGAGATGGTGGTTCACGTACTCAGAACGCCGGGCGTGACGCGCAAGTTCCCAAGCGCCCGTTCGTCCGTCCTCCGTCAGCGTAGGGCTCGCCATATCCCTAGGTACATTTGCGGATGCTCGCGTGTGCCAGGACACCAACCCGGCGTAATCTCGTGCCGTGGATGACACGAGACGTGCGGTCATTTGGACGAAAACGGATCCCTTCGGCGTCGAGTTTGCTGACATTACTCTGGCGGAGCAGCAGGTCAAGGCAGAGGGTGTGTCAATCGGTGGTGGCCCGATTCCATACCGCCTCGACTACGTCCTCGAAACTGCACCGAATTACGTCACGTCGCGGCTGCGGGTTGCTAGTCGCGGTGAAGGGTGGCGTCGTGCGCTCGACCTCCGGCGCGATGCGTCCGGGGTCTGGACCGCCACAACCGAGGAGGAGGGACAGCCGGATTTACAACCAGCTGGTGGCGATCTTGCGGCGCTCGCCGGTGCGCTCGACTGCGACCTGGGCCTTTCGCCGATGACGAACCTCATGCCCATTCGTCGTCATGGGCTCCTTTCCGAAGGCAAGCCCGTTGAGCTCCTGATGGCATGGGTGTCCGTGCCGGATCTCAGCGTGCGCGCGGACGGCCAACGCTACCTACCGGTTCGCGCCGCGTCGGACGTCCACATGGTTCGCTACGAGGCGATCGATGGCACGTTCGCCGCCGACATGACACTCGACTCCGACGGGATTGTCATCGACTATCCGGGCATCGCGCGACGGGTGTCGCGGTGAAGATAGGAATTCGCAGACCGCTACTTTCGGCAGAACCCAACGCGATCCAAATGGATCGAAGCCGAGCAGACGTTGGCCTAGCAGCGACCGAGCACTCCGGCGGGTTCTGCTCGAGCGCTTCGCCTGGGCCACCACGACGACCATGTCGCGCCACCACGAGTTAGCCGACGAGGTCCCGGAAGGCCCGAGTATTCCGCGATGGTCGTGGCAGGGACTGAAAGGTTGAATCGATCGAGGTGGTTCAGATCACGCTGATTTCGGCGATGGCCTCAATCGCGCCTGGCGTGAGGTGTCGGGGTACTATTGGCAGCCCTCGGGACCGCCCTTGATTTACACCAGTACGGGACGTCACTCCTTGTGAGGGTTCTGCTGGTTAGCATGAATGGATGGCGCGGGTGAGCTCCTATGTGACGCGGCCGCTCAGTCCCGAAACCTGGGACGACTTTGCCCATCTGGTGGTGGCTAACAATGGGGTCTGGGGCGGCTGCTGGTGCATGGGTTTCCACACAGAGGGCGTCGGCAAGGGCCATACCGTTTCTGGGAACCGTCTGGCAAAGCAAGCCCACGTTCGCAACGGAACGGTGCACCAGATTCTCGTTTACGACGGCGATAAATGCGTGGGCTGGTGCCAGTACGGGCCGCCGGTGGACCTTCCGAACATCAACAACCCCAAGGCCTATGCCAAGGGCCTGGGTGAGATGCCCGACTGGCGGATCGGTTGCATCTTCACTGGAAGCGGTCACCGGCGCAGTGGGGTTGCGCGGGCGGCCATCGGCGCCGCACTGGCCGCCATCCAGGACGCTGGAGGTGGGCTCGTCGAGGCCTACCCCGAGCAAGTCGACGGGCGCCCCCCTCAGCGCGGTGCCTATTTCCATACGGGGCCAGCCGACCTGTTCGAGGAGTTCGGCTTCGAGCGAGACCGGAAGATAGCGAAGTGGCGGTGGGTGATGCGGCTGCGAATCCCGTCTGGACCTAGTTCGCCCAAGCGTAGCGGCGGTTGGCGACAGCCCTAAAGCCATACCGCGACTCCCTGACGCCCAAAGGAAACTCCCATTCCTCGGACTCGGGTTGCGGCGAAGGCCCCACGATCCTAAAAGCGTCAACGCCTTCGCACACACCCTGCGCGGGTCGCATGACGTCGACGCCCTCATTCACCAGACGAACATGCACCTGCTCCATCCGGAGATCATCGCACCCCGCCTGTCAACGCACTGCCGACGCACACCGCACCGGCCGAGGTATTCCCGGATGCTCGCCTGCGCCACCATCACGTTCTTCAACCGCCTTCTGTCAACCTAAAGCCGTGGAGCTCGTGCACGCAGACCCGACCGACGCGGAGGCGCTACGAGACCTGCATCTCCTTACCTGGGAGGTGACGTATCGGCCTCATGCGCCCGAGGCGTGGTACTGCGAGCGGCTCGTCGCGCACTCTGTCCGCGATTGGGGCGAGATTGTGCGCTCCCAGACTGACCGGGGTGGCGGGGTACTGACCGCCAGATCCGGTGGGCGGATTGTCGGCCTCTGCCAGTACGGTCCGAGTGAAGACCATGATCACAACACCGAGGAAGTAGGACAGATCCACCGCCTTTACGTGCACCCAGCACGACAGAGAATTGGGATCGGGCGATCATTACTCACCGCGTCGGTGGGCCACCTTCGCCAAGGCGGCGCACACACAGCGACCCTGTGGGTGCTCGAGACAGATCAGGGCGCCAGGGCCTTCTATGAACGACTGGGCTGGAGACCCGATGGAACCCGCCAAACTCATCCGCCCGCCGACCTCCGGTACCGACTGCCCCTCTGCTGAGGGAGGCCGGTTGAGCTGCAGCTTTGGCCTCTGGCCACATTGGCGGACCCTCGCCTTGTAGTTGAGCGTGATCGCCGCGCGCTGCCTCGTAGATAGCCGCCGGTAGGCACGATCCATGTCGATGCGCTCAGCATCGGATGTCCCACCGGGCGATGGTCCCGCGCGATCGCTGAGTCCAGGCAACGGCCATCCACGCGATCGAAGCACCCGGCGCCGGCTTATGCAGTAGCCCGTGCCTCGAAATGGTTCCGCTACTTCAAGAGGCGCACGACCGTCGTCTCAGTGTCGAGCGGGTCCGGCGTAGGATCTCCGTAGATCTCCCACGAGTGCCCGGCGGACTCCCTCCGCTTCGCCGCGATCCATTCATCGATCGCGTTGTACGCCTCGTTCATGCGATTGTACGGTCCGCGGTGGACGGCTACGGCAGCTTCGCCCCCTGGTGTTTCGGTCGCGTACACATCGCCCGCGGTTTCAAATGTGCGCGTGACTTCGACGCCGAAGTCGCACAGTATTGGCGCGCCCGGCTGCTTCGAGTGGTGGTAGAGGAAGATGTTGTGGCCGTCAGTCCACAGCCCCGGCCGGCTGCGAATGAAGTCCCAGACCTGGTCCAGCGCAGGTCCCCACGCCGCGCCAACCGCGCCCGGCGCAACCTCGCGCCGCACCGCGGCCAACTTGCGGGGGTGAACAGTCTGTAAGTTGACCGAGACCGGCATTCCTCGATGGTAGACAAGCCGAGGTGGCTCGGGAGTACTCCTCGTATGCAGACTGTGATCTTCATGGAGAAGACTCCGTAGCGGGGATCCGTCAGCATCGAGACCTAAGCGATCACACGCCGGGCTCGACGCAGTAACTGTTCAAGGGACTCAGCGGTTAGGGCCTGCGTGCAGCGAAGTGTGCTCATCACCGCGACAGGACTTGCGCTGTCGCTCGCCGCCTGTGGGGCGACCGCCTCGATCCGGCCGGCTGAGCAGGCGGGCAGCACGGCGACGATCGCCGGGCAGCCCTCAACGACTCCGGCGCCCAAGGGCGGACCCTCGCCGTCGTTTTCGCCGTGCGCCCCGATCCCGACGCCGAGGCAGGGGCTGGACAGCTCGCCGGTTCAGGTCGGACCCGACTCGTGGGACGTCTTCGTGACCTCGAATCAGTGGCTCGGACCGGTGGCTGATTCGACGGTGCGTTGGTATGGCGTCTGGGCCGGAACGACCGGCGACGCTGCGACCACGCCGGGGGTTGCAGCTGTGTGGGTCGACATCACAAGCCTCGGCCCGGATTTGTGCAGCACAACCACTCGCACGGTCGGACAGTTCACTGATCGCGGCGCCAAGGGCACCTTTCAGATCACCAAGGTCAGCGGGTCACACGTCTACCTGAAGAATGGCGCCGACAAGGTTGTTTTCAGTCTCACAGGCGACACCTTCACCGGTTAGGGTAATAGCACGGTGCTGAGAAGGCAGGCGACGTTGGCTTTCGCTGCCGCGGCGATCGCGGCCTTGACCGACTTGGGCTACCTCACGGTCATCCGAGAGCAGAATGTATCTCCGCCGCCACCGGGCCCTGGAGTCGTCCCGTTTGTCGGCGCCTACATTGCCGGCGTGGCAGCTCTTGCCTTGTGTGGCGCAGCACTTCTTCTCTGGGGCAAGAGGACCGCAGCGATGGCTTTCTTGGTGGCCGCGATGACTGGCAGTGCAGCGCTTGGTTTCCTCGCCATCTTCAGTATCGGCCTGGCACTTCTCGTCACCGCCGCGCTGCTGGCCGTGGCCGTCTTGGGCGTAGCGCAGAACCATCAGCACCGTATCGCCTGGCCCGGGGCGCTGGTGGGAGCCACCGTGGCGCTTGGCGTGCTCATCGCGGGTTTCGCAGCCACAGGCGGTTGATCTCGGCTTTGCCGTTGCCTCGCGGCGTCTCGCGGGCAACCGCGACTACACTGCGGGCCGTGATCACCTTAGCGATCGCGCGCGTCGCGCCGATGCCGAGCAGGGCCTGATTTGGACCGATTTGACCGACTGCGAGAGCACATCGACGTCGCGAACGGGCGGGGACTCGAGATCGGCCCGCTCGCATCGCCGGTGGTGCCTCGGGAGCTTGGCGATGTCTACTACGTCGATCACCTCGCGACGGACGATCTCATTGCCAAATACACCAGTGATCCCAACGTCGATGAGCGGAGGATCGTGTCGACCGACTTCGTGTGGGGCTCGAACACGCTTACCGAAGCCGTCGGCTCGGCGGCACCGTTCGATTACGTGGTGGCGTCGCACGTCCTCGAGCACGTGCCCGACCTGGTGGGCTGGCTCAAAGAGGTGGCGACCGTCCTTCGACCCGGAGGACGTCTGAGCCTGGCCATGCCCGATCGCCGGTATACCTTCGACGTCCGCCGGCGCGACACCGACGTCTCCGAGGTCGTCGAAGCGTACTTGCTGCACCTCCGCCGTCCGGCGGTGCGTGCCACGTTCGATCATTTCTACCGATTCGTCGTGGTCGATCCAGGTGCCATCTGGGCCGGCCTGCCCGGCCACAACGACCCGCCGCCGAACGCCGACGCCGCAATCGCCTTCGCTTCCCAGGCTGCAACGACGGACGTCTATCTCGATACGCATTGCTGGGTATTCTCAGACGCGACATTCGTGGACCTGATCGCCACGCTCATGCAGATGGGGCTTATCGACATGCCTTTCGTCGCGTTTCGACCCACTCAGCCTGGGGACTTTGAGTTCTTTGTCACGCTCGAGCGAGCCGACGACGAGCTCTCGCCGGAACAGCGTCGAGCGCGCTGTCTGGCGAGTGTCCCGATCCGTCCCACCACCACGTCCAGGCAGCCAGGAAATGGTGTCGGCTCGGAGCGGTCGTCGCTGTCCCACGTGATGCTATCGGACAGGGAGAGGGCTCTCATCGAGGCAAAGCGCAAAGCGATGGCGAGCATTCGAGCGGCCGCCCGGTTCACGCGTCGACGCTGAAGAAACGCCGAACGATCGTGGTCCCGCGGCGCAAATCGCGCTCGGGGTAACGTAATCACGGCACGGAGGTCGACATGACAAGCATCGCGGTCATCGGATCGGGGCGCATCGGCGCCGCACTGGCAGGGAAGTGGGTGGCAAAAGGTCACGCGGTGACCTTCGGATCACGGTCGCCGACCAAGGTCGAGCTCGTGGAGTTGGCAAAGCAAATCGGGACCGACCGGGCAGAGGTCGAAGATGCCGTGCGGCGCAGCGATGTCGTGGCGTTTGCGATCCCCGGCAAGGAGATGGCCGGGACACTGACACACCTGGGTCCTCTGCTCGACGGCAAGGTGATGATCGATGCGGCCAACAACGTGGGCGCCGAACACGCGAACAGCGCGATCGCCGCCGCCGAGACGGCGCCAGGTGCCGCGTACTACAGAGCCTTCAACTCGTACGGTTGGGAGCAGCTGGAACAACCCATCGTCGACGGCACCGTCGCCGACGCCTTCTACTGCGGGCCCGACGGACCCTCGCGCGCCACCATGGAACAATTGATCGCCGACGTCGGATTCCGTCCTGTCTGGGTCGGTGGCCCCGAGGAGGTCGAGATCGTCGACGGGTTGCTCCGGCTCTGGTTCACGATGGTGATGAAGCACGGGCACAGCCGCCGCCTGGCCCTCAAGGTGCTCGAAGAACAAGCCTGACTGGAGAACCGTCAGACCGGGGCGACGCCGATCAAACCGTTGCGGGTGACGAGGGAGGCAAGCGCGGGGAGATCGAGGTCGCCGCTTCCTTCTGGCCGCCGCGGTAGCACCATGTATCGCGATTCAGCGCTCGAATCCCACACGCTCACATCGACGGCGCTGTCCAGGACGAATCCGAACTCGGAGAGTACGGAGCGCGGGTCGCGAACGACACGTGAGCGATACGCTTCACTCTTGTACCACGTCGGCGACGGCCCGAGCAGCGCGATCGGGTAGCAGGAACAGAGTGTGCAGACGACGACGTTGTGGACGTCATCCGTGTTGGCAACCACCTTGAGCCGCTGCTCCTGGAGGCCGCCACCCATCGACAGTCCCAACTCCTCGATCGCGCTGTTCGCGTCCGCGAGCAGCCGCTGCCGAAACGAATCGTCGACCCACGCCTGAGCGACCACACGCGCACCGTTGGCCGGCGACGACCGAGCCAGAAACGCCTCCAGCGCCGCGTCGAGCTCGCGGGCATCAACGAGTCCGCGCTGCTCGAGCAATGCCTCGATCCTACGGACCCGCTCGGCAAGGGCACCACTCGTGTGGTCGTGATGGCCGCTCATCGCGTGTCCTCGTCGACGGCGTTCAAGTAGCTCTGCCAGAGCGCGATCGTGACCGTGTGATCGCCTTCTCCGAAGAGATCCCGCGCTGCGAACCGCACGGCGTACACCGGTTCCGGCTCTGCATTGAGGCCGCGAGCGCGTTCGTCCGGCCGAGGATATACACCCTCACATTCGATCACCACGCCGGCTGCGCTCCGGGCGTACCGGGGAAGACGGGTATGGTGCGGTGGATCCACGCGAACTCGTCCGCACACGATCGCCGGATGTGAATCGTTCAATCATCGCCCATCTCAGCGACGGTGAGAACGCCTTTTTCCGCGAGGAGCGTGGTGATGGCGTCGAGCCAGCGCTCGTAATACGAGGCTGCCAGATACTCCGCCGGGGGCATGCGCTCCACGGCGTCGCGAAACTCGTCGAGGTTGTAGATACCACGCCCGATCAGGGCGCGATTCATCGCAAAGACGTGCGCCTCCCAGTCAGCGTGAAACGGCGGCTCGTCGACCTCGTGCGCGATGGGAGGAAAGCCCTCCATCCCGCCGACGTCGTTGACACGGCTCATAGCGCTAGGAGTTGGCCGCCACCCCGCGAACCTCGGCGGACTTCAGACGCACGGCGCGAGGGGCCTGATCGCTTGCGAAGAATCCCTTCGCCATCTCCGCGCCAGCCTGTGCAGATGCTTCGCTGTCGAAGACCACCACGGATATGGACTCACCGTCGTCCCCCGCTTCGAGCCAGTATCCGGCGACGAATCCGGGCGATTTCGCCACCATCGGGGCCACGTTCTCGGTGAGATTCCGTCGATCCTCTGGGTCGTCTCGTTCGACGTGCACCTTGGTAACCAGAGCGTGCATGGGGCGGCGCCTCCTCCGGGGTTGATATCGGCCTGAGAGTATGCCTGAGGCGTTGGGCTTCCGTCCCTTTTGGGGCGGCTCCACGCCGTGGACCTTCAGGCTTGGCGTGCGGCTAAGGTCACGCGTCCTCCGTCAACGTATCGGCCAAAGCGGGCGTCACGGCGTTGGGCAGCACCGTATTGACATACGACCTGACGGCCTCGGTGAGGCCGACGTCGCGCCCCGCAGCCTCGGAGAGATACCAGCGGTGGTCGAGCACCTGGTGGAAGATCTCGGCGGGCTCGAGGCGGCCGCGCAGCTCGGCGGGGACCGCGGCCACCGTGGGTTCGAAGACCTCACTCAGCCAGCGGCGAGCGGCGACCGTCTCCGAAACGGGCGCTCCGGCCGCAGCCTCAAGCTCGGTGCGGTAGCGGGCGAGGTCACCCAGCAGTCGCCGAGCCTGATTCTCCTGGACCTCGAGGCCGGTCAGGGCTCGGAGGGTGCGGATGTGATGGCCGGGCTCGACCACTCGAGGCTGAAGGCGGAGGCGGTACTCGCCTCCCTGCGCAAGCACCTCCACCTCGTCGACGTCGAATCCGAGTGCGTTGAGCCGCTGCAGCCGCTCCTCGATCAGATAGCGCTGATCGGGGGCGAACGCGACCTCCTGGGTCAGCTCCGACCAGAGACCTTCGTAGCGCCGGCGCAACTCCTCGGCGGCTCCAACCGGATCCATTCGATGGACCAGCCCCTCCGCGGTGATGTCGAAGAGCTCGCCCGCGATGTTCTCCTCGGCCACCATGACGTCGTGGATGCGCTGGCCGTCGCTCAGCTGCGGGTGGAGCTCGCCCGTCTCGGTGTCGACCACGTACGCGCCGAGCGCGCCGGCATCGCGACGGAACAGCGTGTTGGAAAGTGAGCAGTCTCCCCAGAAGAACCCGGCGACGTGGAGCCGGATCAGGAGGTTCACGAGGCTGTCGAGGAGGCGGTCACTCAGCGCGTCGTCAGCACCCGTGGCGCCCAGGACCCGGCGATATGGGAGCGAGAAGTCGAGATGGCGCGTGATCAGAATGGCGTCGAGACCGTCGTCCGACGAATCGAGGCCGGAGCCGCCGTCGCGGCCGGGTCGGCGGTCGGTGACGAGCCCCGCGACCTCGACCACCGGGATGAAGAGCCGGTCCAGCTCGGCGAGCAGCCGGTACTCACGCTCGGCCAGGTGCCCCGGCAGCTCCTTGAGCGCGTAGATGGCGTCGCCGTAGCTGACGAACCGGACCACATGCCGGGAGATGCCGCGCGGGACATCGACCAGACGCTCATGCCGCCAGGTGGCGAGGGGAAGGTGCCAGGGTAGATCAAGGAAGTCCGGGTGGCCGGTGCGCCTCCGCATCTGGAAGTCC
Organism: Candidatus Dormiibacterota bacterium; assembly: GCA_963799005.1. Lineage (GTDB taxonomy): Bacteria > Chloroflexota > Dormibacteria > Aeolococcales > Aeolococcaceae > Palsa-851. The sequence goes on from CAWCVK010000001.1 coordinate 812,081, forward strand.
ACCGTTTGCGAGGTCATCGATGGCACCGCGGTCTTCTGCACCCGATACGCGGTGGCGCTGTCCCGCGCTAGCTGGTCGCCGCGGCCGGCACGTTCGCCTCGACCAGCTCACCCTGGACGGTGATCTGAATTTCGCTGCCGATCACGAGCCTGCCGTCCATCAGCATGTCGACGTTGATACCAAAGTCCTTCCGCAGGATCTGTGCTTCCGCGCCGTAGCCGATACGGTGACCCATGTTCGGGTCGTTGAACTCTCCGTACTTCACGACCGCGAGGGTCACCGGTCGGGTGTTGCCCTTGATGGTCAGATCGCCGGTCATGGTGTATCGATCAGACCCCGCACTCTCGATCTTCGTGCTCTTGAAGGTGATGATCGGAAAGTTTTCCACGTCGAGAATGTTCGACGTGCGCAGGTCGTTGTCTCGGCGTTCGTTGTGCGTCCGAATGCTCGCGGTCTGGATGACCACCTCGACCGACGACCCCTCGGGATGTTCGACGTTGATGTCGCCGGACGACCGCACGTCCGCGAAGTGGCCACGCACGGTCATCATGCCCAGATGCTTGACGGCGAACTCGACCTGCGTATGCATCGGATCCAATTGCCACACGCCCATGAGCAACCTCCGGTCAGCGCCTCATCGCGGGCGGCTCGTCGTGACACTCTGCTTGCCACGATCAGGCCCGGCCTCGCGTTTCCTGACCCTAGTATTGCAGGAGGCCCCGGGACCGGCACCTGCCCGCCCCCGCCGGAAACGGGCCGGCGTCACCCCTGCCCGATCGTCTGAACCCCCGCCTGCGGCTCTGACGCCGAGGTGACAATTCGCAGACCATCGCGACCGATGGCGGATGGGATGCACAGACTGGCACATGAGCACAAGGGTCGCCCCCAGGTGGTTCACGACCCCGCCCGGCCAGTCTCCGCTCGGTCCGGTTGCGGCGTCGACCGACCAATTCTTCGACTTGGCGGCGGACCTGCTCTGCATCGCCGGGGTCGACGGGTACTTCAAGGTCGTGAACCACGCCTGGAGCGAGACCCTGGGGTACGAGGACGGCGAGCTGCTCCAGCGGCCGTTTGTGGAGTTCGTTCACCCCGACGACCGGCGAGCGACCACGAACGCGGCGTCCCAGGTGGCCAGCGGCTCCAAGCTCGTGCACTTCCGAAACCGTTATCGATGCAAGGACGGCACCTACAGGTGGCTGTCGTGGTCGGCGTCGGCAGCGTTGAGCGACGGCTCGATCTACGCGGTCGCGCGCGATGTGACCGACGAGGTGGTAGCCGAGGTGAGCGGTCAGGAACACTGCGACGCGCAGAGGACGCGCGTGCTCAGCGTGATGTCCGAGAACGCCATCCGGCCTGTCTTTCAGCCGATCGTCAACATCGCCACGCTCGAAGTCGGCGGCTACGAAGCACTGTCCCGCTTTGACCTCGCGTCCGGCGCGGGTGGGTCACCCGAGCAGTGGTTCGCGGCAGCCGAAGAGGCAGGACTCCGGTCCCAGCTCGAGATTCACGCAATCCGCAAAGCGGTCGCTCATGCGTACCAGCTGCCCGCTGCAGCCTTCCTTTCGCTCAACGCGTCCCCTGAGACCCTGTTGCGCGAAGACTTCACGCGCATGGTCGAAGGCTTGCATGGGGAATGTCTGCTCGTGGAGGTCACCGAGCACGCCGCGGTTGAGGACTATGAGCCATTGCAGCGCGCCATCAATCGCCTGCGAGGTCACGGCGTGCGCCTGGCCATCGATGATGCCGGCGCCGGCTTCGCCAGTCTCAAACATATCGTCCACCTGCTTCCCGAGTTCATCAAGCTGGACCTCTTCCTGATCCGCAATATTCACGAGGACCCCGTGAAGCGCGCGGTGGTCGCGGGCATGCTCGGGGTGGCGACCCAGATAGGTGGCAAGGTGATCGCCGAGGGCGTGGAGACGGCCGATGAGCTCCGCGTGCTGCGTGAACTCGGAGTCGAGTGGGTCCAGGGCTACTACTTCGGGCGTCCGGGCCCGCTGCCGAGCTCCCTGGCGGCACCGCGGGTTCGCTGACGCCGAACCAGCTTCCCGAGGCGACGGGCAGAGCGGGGCCGGGTACGCGAGGTGTATTGATAGCGGGCGCACTCGCAAGTCAGATGGAGTAATCGCAATGCCGAGAAAGGTCGTCGCCAGCACCTACATCACCCTCGACGGCTACATCGACGAGCCCGGCAAATGGTCCTTCCCCTTCTGGTCCGAGGGCCTCTCACAGTTCAAGGCTCGCGAGCTGTTCGCAAGCGACGCCCAGCTGCTCGGACGCATCACATACGAGGGGTTCGCCGCCGCCTGGCCGACCATGGAAGGCACCGGCGAGTTCGGGGAGAAGATGAACAGCATGCCGAAATATGTCGCGTCGCGCACCCTGGACACGGCGTCCTGGAACGCGACCATCATCAAAGGAGACGTCGCCGAAAAGGTTCGCGAGCTCAAGCAGGAGGACGGTGGTGACCTGTTGATCGCCGGCAGCGGCCAGCTCGTCGACTTCCTGACCGGGCACGATCTCATCGACGAGTACCGAATGATGGTCTACCCGATCTTGCTCGGCGACGGCACCAAGCGGCTGTTCAGTTCGGTGCCGCGGCGAACGCTCACGCTCATCGAGTCGGCGAGCTTCCCAGGCGGAGTCCTCGTCAACACCTACCATCCCGCGCCCGCGAGTGAGGGCTAGCGTAGCGAGCGGCCGCCGTCGTCAGCCCGACCGGAAGCTGCTAGGACGTGCTTCTCCCTGCTGAAGGCAGGAACCCGGAGCACAGGATGCGCAGCCTGGTGATCCGGTCACCCTCGGTATCGTAATAGGCGGTCTGCTCGCAGACGAAATCGCCGTCAGGATTTCGGATGCGAGCCCGGTACACGACGCGACCGCGATCGACGACTCGATCGGTCTCGATGACGAGCACCTCATAGATGTCGTCGCTCGATTCGAACCACTTTTGGAAGACTCCGTCGATAACATGGTCGCGCGTGTGCGCCTCCCACTGGCGTCCAGGCGTCAATCCCATGAAATCGATATCGGCGCCGAGCACGCCCGCGACGCTCGCCCAATCCTTGGCCAGGAGTGACCGCGCAAACCGTTCGCCCACGGCCGGGTCAGTGGCCGGCATCGAAACCCTCCGCACTCGCGAGCCCTGTCGAGGACGCAGAGCATAGACCCCGGGCGCTCGCCGGCCATAGGGCTACGAGGCGAGCAGTCCCGCCACCGTTATGGGGTCGAAGTTGCCGCCGCTGAGGACGATCACGGTCGGGTGCTCGGCGCTCCCCAGGGGCACTCGCCCGGTGAGATAGGCGGCGAGCGTCAGCGAGGCGGTCGGCTCGATCGCGAGTTTCAGCCGCGTCCACGCGATGCGCAGCGCTTCTTTCAGCTCTGCTTCGGAAACTGTCACGATCGCGCGCACCAGCCCGTCGGCGACGATCACCTCGAAATTGCGCCGGCCGATGGACTTGGACTTGACCCCCTCGGCGAGGGTCGGGGGATCGTACTGCCAGCGACTGCAGCGTTCCCGCGCGCAGGCTCCGGGCCGCGTCATCCGCGAGTTCAGGCTCGACGCCGATGATCGCCGTCTCCGGCGACAGCGCCGACACCGCCAGAGCGATCCCGGAGATCTGGCCGCCACCCCCGACGGGGACGACGATCGCTCCGGGCGCCGGAACGTCCTCGAGAATCTCGAGACCGGCGGTGCCCGCGCCGTGAATGACGTCCCAGTCGTCGTACGGATGGATGAGCCGCAGCCCCTCGGAGGCGGCGATCCCCTCGGCGATCTCCTCGCGGTTGTCGTAGGTGACACCGTCGGACACGAGCGTGGCTCCGAAGGATCGGATGCCCGCGATCTTCGGCGGGTGTGACGCCGTCGGGAACCACGATCGTCGCCTTCAGGCCGGCCGCCCGGGCTGCGCACGCCAGGGCCTGTCCGTGATTCCCCGAGCTGTGCGTGACCACGCCGGCAACGTCAGGTTCGCGTTCGACAAGGCACAGCACCGCGTTGAAGGCGCCACGGGCCTTGAATGAACCAGTGAGCTGCAGCGACTCCGGCTTGACCATCAACCCCGGCGAAAGATCGGTTTGCAGCAGTGGTGTTCTGCGAACATGGCCGGCGATACGGGCCGCCGCTCGGTGGATCTCTTCGAGGTGCTCCGCCGAGTGCGAGTCCTGTAGCACCCGGGTCAGGACGAGAGCGCTACGGGGATCTCCAGCGCCAGCTTGTCCATCTCGAGTTGCGCGGGAACGTCGACCGGGTAGGAGCCCGTGAAACATGCGAAGCAGAAACCGTTGCCGTCGGGCTGCCCCATCGCGCGCCGTAGACCGGCAAGGCTGAGGTAACGGAGTGAATCGGCTCCGAGCATCGCGCCGATCTCACGCTCGGTGTGGCCGGCGGCGATGAGCTCACGCCGCGACGCGATGTCGATGCCCATGAAGCACGGCCATGCGATCGGCGGCGATGCGATGCGCATGTGTACCTCGCTGGCGCCGGCGCGGCGCAGCTCGTCGATGATGCGGCGCGACGTGGTCCCGCGCACGATCGAGTTGTCCACGAGGATCACGCGCCGGCCCTCGAGCACATGGCGCATCGGATTGAACTTCAGTCGAATGCCGGCTTCACGCAACCGCTGGGTCGGCTGAATGAACGTGCGCGTGATGTAGCGGGACTTGATCATGCCTTCCGCGAAGGGCAGCCCCGCCTGCTCCGCATATCCGATCGCGGCCGGGGTGCCGCTGTCGGGCAGGGTGATCACGATGTCGCCGTCCGCGGGTGCCTCGCGCGCCAGCTCGCGGCCCATGTGGCGCCGCGAGTCGTACAGCGACTTGCCCATCATCACGCTGTCCGGCCGGGCGAAATAGATGAACTCGAACGAGCACATGGCGCGGTGCGCGGCGGTCCGCTGGATCTTGGTGCTGCGCATCCCCGATGCATCGACGGTGACGATCTCACCAGGCTCGATCTCGCAGATGAACGTTGCGCCGACGACGTCGAGTGCGCACGTTTCGCTGGCCATCACGTACCCGGTGCCGCCGGGCGCGTCGATGTCGCCGAAGCGGCCGAGGCACAGGGGGCGGATGCCGAGCGGGTCACGCGCCGCGACCAGCGAGTCCTTGGTGAGGAACACGAGGCAGTAGGCGCCCTCGACGCGGGGCAAGGCCTCGGCAAGCGCCTGCTCCAGGGTGTCGGCCTTGGTCTGCGAGAGCAACGCACCGAGCACCTCGGTGTCGCTGGTGGTCTCGAAGTCGAAGCCCTTGGTGATCAGCTCGTCGCGCAGCTTGGCGGCGTTGACGAGGTTGCCGTTGTGAGCGATCACCACCGGACCGATCGTCGGATGCTCGACGGCTATCGGCTGCGCGTTGAGCAGCCGAGCGCTGCCGGTGGTGCTGTAGCGCGTGTGCCCGATGGCGATGTTGCCCTTGAGACCGTCGATGGTCTCCTGGTCGAACACCTGCGAAACGAGGCCCATCTCCTTGCGGATGCGAATCTCGCGACCATCGCTGACCGCGATACCGGCGGACTCCTGTCCGCGATGCTGCAACGAGTAGAGGCCGAAGTACGTCAGATTGGCGACGTCCTCGCCCGGGTGGAACACCCCGAAGACACCACATTCCTCGTGAAGGTGATCGTCGTCGAAGGCGTCCACTTCGGCCTGGTCACTCACGCTCGATCAACGCCCCCTCGTGGACGCGTCGCACGTCGGCGAGTGACACGTCGACGCACCCGGTCACGCAGACCCTCTCGCCTCCGACGGAGCCGAGACCACGGAAGGGGACCGAATGCCGCCCTGCCAGCTCGTGCAATCGCACAAGTGCCTCCCTGGCGAAGCTGATGACGAATCGAGATTGACTCTCACCGAAGAGTATACCGGCCGCTCCGGTATTCAACCCTTCGCCGGTTCCAATCTCGTCGATCCCCACCCGGGCGCCTATGTCGCCCAGCAGACATGACTCGGCAATCGCGATCGCAACCCCACCCTCCGCGCAGTCATGTGCGGAGTGGAGCAGCCCCGCGCCGATCGCCTCCAGGACGAAGCTCTGCACTCGTCGTTCGAGGTCGAGGTCGAGCTGCGGCGGTGAGCCCGCGTTGATCCCGTCGGCGATCCGCTGGTACTCACTGCCATCGAGTTCGGCGCCGATCGGCCCAGCCAGCGCGATGACGTCACCCTCGTCGCGGAATCCCGCGGTGCACCGTCGCGACACGTCGTCGATGACCCCAACCATTCCGATGACCACGGTCGGGTCGATCCCGGTTCCGCCGGTGTCGTTGTACAGGCTCACGTTGCCGCTCACCACCGGGATCTCGAGCGCTGTGCAGGCGGCCCCGATGCCATCGATCGCGTCATGCAGGTCCCACCACACGCCGGCATGCTCGGGATTGGCGAAATTGAGGCAGTTGGTGACAGCGGCGGGTTTCGCACCGGTGGCGACGACATTGCGCGCCGCCTCACACACCGCAATCATCGCTCCCTGACGGGCGTCAAGCGCCGTGTACCGCGAGTTGCCGTCGGTGGCCAGCGCGAGCCCCAGCGCCGTGCCGTCGACGCGCACCAGCGCAGCATCGCCACCGGGAAGGATCACGGTCGCGTCACCGACCTGATGGTCGTATCGCCGGTAGACGGATGCGCGGCTTCCGAGGTTCGCGCTGCCGAGAAGTTGGAGCAGCGCCTCGTCGTGCGTCCACGACCGCGCCCCGCCGGGAGGTGCCCCGGGGGTTGCCGTGCGACTCGGGCGCGGCCCCGGTGCGCCACGTGGCGGAGCTCCGTCGACAAGAAGGCCGAGGGGCAGGTCGCAGACCTGATCGCTGCCGTCGCGAACCACGAACCGCTGCTCGTGCAGGATCACCGCAACCACGTCGCTGTGCAGATCCCAGCGCTCGAAGACCTGCTGCAGGGAACGGACGTCGTCCGGCTTGCACACGATCAGCATCCGCTCCTGCGACTCGCTGAGCATGACCTCATACGGGGTCATGCCCCGTTCACGACGCGAGGTGCGCGCAACGTCGACCTCGATACCGCAACCGCCTCGATGGGCGAGCTCGGCGGTGCTGCCGCACAGCCCGGCCGCACCGAGATCCTGCATGGCGATCACGCGCGGATCGCCGGCGAGCTCCAGGCAGGCCTCCATCAGGCACTTCTCGAGAAACGGATTGCCGACCTGCACGGCCGGCCGGCGCGCGGCGCTGTCCGCGTCGAGCACGACCGACGCGAAGCTGGCACCGTGGATCCCGTCGCGGCCGGTGTCGGCGCCGACGAGGAGCACGAGATTGCCGGGGCCGCTCGCGACGGCGCGCGTCAACTTGTGCTGCTCGACGATACCGACGCACATCGCATTGACAAGACAGTTGGTCCGGTACGACTTGTCGAAGTACAGTTCGCCACCGACGGTCGGCACGCCGATGCAGTTGCCGTACCCGCCGATTCCCGCCACGACGCCGTCGAAGAGGTGGCGCTGATGGGGCTCGTCGAGGGGACCGAAACGCAGTGAATCGAGCAGTGCGACCGGCCGCGCGCCCATCGTGAAGATGTCGCGCAGGATGCCGCCGACCCCGGTCGCGGCGCCCTGGTACGGCTCGATCGCGCTCGGGTGATTGTGCGACTCGATCTTGAAGACGCAGGCAAGGCCGTGGCCGATATCCACCGCGCCGGCGTTTTCGCCCGGCCCCTGGAGCACACCCGAGCCTCGGGTGGGCAGCTTGCCGAGGAGCGGTTTACTGGTCTTGTAACTGCAGTGCTCGCTCCACAGCGCACCGACGATGCCGAGCTCGAGTTGGTTCGGGTCGCGCCCGAGCGATTCGACCAGGTGTACGTACTCGGCGCGCGTGAGCGCCACCTCCGCGAGGTCCGCGTCGCTCGCCGCCACAACCGACATGCTGGTCACGAGCCGGCAGCCACCGGCAATGCGCCGTCACCGGCGACCATCTTCACCACGCTGCGGAACAGCTGCATCCCGTCCGACGACCCCAGGAGGTCTTCGCACGCGCGTTCCGGGTGCGGCATCATCCCGAGCACGTTGCGGGATTCGTTGACGATGCCCGCGATGTCGCGCATCGACCCGTTCGGCGACTCATCGCCGACACCGGATCCGTCGCGGCGCACATATCGAAACGCCACGCGCTGCTCCCGCTCCAGCATGTCGAGCGTCTCGTTGTCCGCGACGAACCGCCCCTCCCCATGGGAAACGGGAATCTGCAACACCGCACCACGCTCACATTCCGCAGTGAAAGCACTGTCAACGGTTTCCACGCGCAACCAGCTCGGTGCGCACCGAAACTCCAGCGAGCCATTGCGCGTCAGGGCCCCGGGCAACAGGTGCGCCTCGCAAAGAATCTGAAACCCGTTGCAGATCCCCCAGACGAGTCCACCACCACTCGCAAACTCGGCAACGGACTCCATCAAGGGCGCGAAACGAGCGACCGCCCCCGCACGCAAGTAGTCGCCATACGCGAACCCGCCGGGCAGAATCACGCAATCCGCGCCCCGCAGATCCCGCTCCTTGTGCCAGAGCATCACCGCCTCATGCCCAGCCAGCTCAACCGCATGCCGGCAATCGCGATCCGACCACGTCCCCGGAAACACCGCGATGCCGAAACGCACTACCGCACCACGCGTCGCAAGGTGGGAAGGGCATGAGCGGAGGAGGGCCATCTCGCAGCCCGGGCTACCCCCCCGGGCGAGAGTGAGGGGCGGAACGGCGAAGGCGTTCCGACCCCGTGCCCCCCGCAGCTCATGGCCTTCCCACCCCGCGCGCTGTGGGGAGGGGATGAACGGAGGCGGGCCATCTCGCAGCCCGGGCTACCCCCCCGGGCGAGAGTGAGGGGCGGAACGGCGAAGGCGTTCCGACCCCGTGCCCGCCGCAGTCCATCCCCTCCCCATCCCTCACGACGCTTGCTCGGTCAACGCTCGCATCGAGGAGATTCGCGAGTCCTCGATCACCGGATTCCGCAGCAGCTGCGCGCACATCTCCTCGACCTGCGCGCGAACGGAGTCCTCGTCATCGCCCTCAACCTCGAGCTCCAGGTACTTGCCCACGCGCACCGCGCGCACCCCGGCGAACCCGAGACGGTGCAACCCGTCGCGCACCACCAGGCCCTGCGGATCGTTGACCACGGGCTTGAGCGCGACGATGACCTCGACCGCGAAGGTCATTCGGCGGTGACTCCCTCGATCTCGATGCCGCAGATGCGCCGGGCGGCCTCCAGGTAGCGCTGTGTGGTGCCGCGCACGACGTCGTCGGGAAGCGCGGGACCGGGATCGGTCTTGTCCCAGCCCAGGGTCTCGACGTAATCGCGCACGAACTGCTTGTCGAACGAGACCGCGGGTTCGCCCTCGCGCCACTCGGAGATCTCCCAGAAGCGCGAGGAGTCGGGCGTGAAGATCTCGTCGATCAGCGTCAGATTCCCGTTGATGTAGCCGAACTCGAACTTGGTGTCGGCCAGGTAGATGCCCACGCTTTCGCATCGCGCGGTTGCGTAATCGAAGAGCCGCAGCGACGCCGACTCGAGCTCCTCGGCGAGCGAGGGGCCGAGCAGCCCGCGGAGCTCGAGTTGGGAGATGTTGACGTCGTGGCCGTCGTCCTTCTTGATCGCCGGCGTGAACCTCGGCGATGGCAGCCTCGACGAATCGCGCAGCCCCTCATGGAGCTGCTCGCCAGCGAGCGTTCCCTTGTCCCGGTATTCCTTCCATCCCGAGCCACTGATGAATCCGCGTACCACGCACTCGACGTCGATGCGCTGCGCGCGTGCGACGTGCATGGATCGAGGCAGCCAGTCGCTGCGCACCGCCTCGGGGATCGCCTCCTCGGCGTCGGGGAGGAGATGATTCGGCATGATCCCGGCGGTCTGGGCGAACCACCACCGTGACATCTGGGTGAGCACCGTGCCCTTGCCGGGAATGGCGGTCGGCAGGACGACGTCGAAGACGCTCAGCCGGTCCGTGGCGATCATGAGCAGGGTGCCGTCGGCGAGCTGAAAGGTGTCGCGCACCTTGCCGCGCCGGAACAGGTTCAGGTCGCCGACGTCGGCGGTGCTCATCACTTGCATCAACTCATCCTCCCGCCGGCAAGGCCGGCCTCGATCGCGAACGCGGGCGCGGACACGTCCGCTGCTGAACGCTCTGGTGTTGTGGTCGACAGACCGAGACGCCGGTATGTCTCATCGATATGCGCGAGATACGGTTCGAGGTCGAAGCAATGCGCGATCGCCGCCTCCGAGAGCGCGCCGGCGATGTCGGCGTCGACGTTCACCAGGTCACGAAACGAGCCCTCGTCGTCGCGCGCCCGGGTGGCAAGCGCCTGCACGACCCTATAGGCACGCTCACGTGGCCACTCCGCCTCGACGATGAGCGCGGTGAGCACCTGCTGGGAGAAGACGATGCCGCCGTGCAGTTCGATGTTGGCCGCCATGTTCTCGGGCTTGACGCGCAGGCCTTCCACGATTCGCGTCGACAGACGCACGATGTAGGCGCTGAGCGCGCAGGCATCGGGCAGGATGACGCGCTCCGCCGAGGAGTGCGAGATGTCTCGCTCGTGCCAGAGCGCGACGTCCTCCATCGCCGTCAGCGCGTAACCGCGAAGGACGCGCGCGAGCCCGCAGATCCGCTCGCACAGCACCGGGTTCCGCTTGTGCGGCATTGACGATGACCCCTTCTGCCGCTGTCCGAACGGCTCCTCGACCTCGTCGACCTCGGTGATCTGGAGCAGCCGTATGGTCGTCGCGAGCCGCTCGAGCACGGCGCCGAGAAGCGCGAGCGCGCTGATGAACGCTGCGTGACGGTCGCGCGCGAGCACCTGCGTCGCAACCGGGGCGGTGGCCAGCCCGAGGCCCTCGCAGACGTGCTCCTCGACCTCGGGGGGAACGCTCGCGTGCGTGCCGACCGCTCCGGTGATCTGCCCGACGGCGATCTCGGCCGTCGCTGCAGACAGACGCGAACGGGAACGACGCACCTCGTCCACGAAGTTGGCGAGCTTGATGCCGAGGGTCAGCGGCTCCGCATGGACGCCGTGGGTACGGCCCATCATCACCGTCAGCCGGTGGCGTTCCGCCTGCTCCACCAGCGCACCGACGAGCAACTCGAGGTCGGCATCGATCACCCCCGCGGCATCGCGGAGTTGGGTCGCCAGGGCCGTGTCGACGACGTCGGACGACGTCAACCCGAGGTGAAAGTACCGTCCCGCGTCGCCGACCGTCTCCTGCACGGCGGCAACGAACGCGGCCATGTCGTGTCCCTGTTCGGCCTCGAGCTCGGCGATGCGGTCGGCATCGATCGACGCTCCCCGGAGCGTGGTCAGCGCTTCGACCGGGATCCGGCCGATTTCCGCCCAACCCTCACACGCGAGCAACTCGACATCGAGCCAGCGTTGCAGTCGCGATGAGTCACTGAAGATCTTTGCGATCTGCTGCGGGGCGTACCGGGGGATCACCTGCAGTCATTCTATCGGGGTGACCGGCGGCTCCTCCTTCCCCCTGGTGATCGCGCACCGCGGCGCCTCGCGCGACGCGCCCGCGAACACGCCCGCCGCCTTCGAGGCGGCGATCTCGCTGGGCGCGGACGCGGTGGAGCTCGACGTGCGCCGGACGGCTGACGGCGTGCTCGTCGTGCATCACAACGCATCCCGCCGCGGTGTGCCGCTGGCGCTGCTGACCTACTCGGCCCTGGTGCGCCTCAGCCGCACCGAGCCACCCCGGCTGGACACCGTCCTCGACCTCTGCGCCGGCAGGATCGCGGTCGACATCGAGGTCAAGGAGCCCGGCTACGAGGCCGAGGTGGTGGAGGCGGCGTCGACGCGTTTCCCTCGTGAGCGGCTCTTCTACACGTCCTTCGAGGAGACGGTGATCACCACCGTCAAGCGCCTGGATCCGACCGCGCGGTGCGGCCTGCTGCTCGGACCCGGCCGGCTGCGAAGCCGGACGCAGCGGTACGAGGGGCTGCCGTTCGATCTTGCCGAACGGTGCGGCGCCGACCTCCTCGCCGTCCATCAGTGGCTTGCCCCCCTTCGCGGAAGGAGCCGGCGGGTTCCCGGCAGGGGCCTCCTGGCGGAGGCGCAGGCCCGCGGGTTCCCGATGATGGTCTGGACGGTCGACGGGCCGCAGCGCCTGCGCGCCTACCTTGCGGACGGCCGGGTGGCGGGGATAATCACTGACCTGCCCGGCCTCGCGGTCGAGACCCGCCGTGAGCTGTCATCCGGGGCCAAGGGGGAAGGGGCGAGCACGCGCCGGGGTCCGGCGGCCGGGGAGCAGGACGATTTCATGCCAGCCCACGTAACCGGACCAACTCGGCCCCCGTTGACTGATCGAGTGCGCCCGGTGATCCCGAGATGACGCTACCTCGGGCGTATGAAGACCAGCTTGTCGAGCGTGCCAAACAGGACGCCGACGCATTTGGGGAACTCTACGACCACTACTTCGGGCAGATCTACCGGTTCGTCTTCAGTCGCCTCCGGGACCAGGAGGCCGCCGAGGACGTCACCTCAGAGGTCTTCTTCAAGGCACTCCGTGCAATCGGCAGATACAAACCATCAGGCCACCCCTTCAGCGCCTGGCTCTATCAGATCAGCGTCAACGCCATCAATGATCATTACCGCAGCCGTAAACCGACCTCGAGCCTCGACAACGCCATCGCTGTCGCCGATCCGGCACGCCCTGTCGACGATCGGGTCGTGGACAGCGCCGAAGCCGCGCGCGTCTGGGCGGCAATCGACGACCTCCCGCCACAGCAGAGGGCGGCCATGACCCTGAAGCTCGGCGAGGATCTCAAGCTCGCCCAGATCGGCGAGATCCTGGGGAAGAGCGAGGGGGCGGTGAAGCTCCTCATCCACCGCGGGATGATCGGCGTGCGCATGCGCCTCGGGGTCGTGGTCGCCGTCGAGGAGCAGACCTGATGTCCTGGATGGGTGGATGGTTCGACCCCGAGCTCGAGGACCTGTTCCACGACGAGCCCGAGCTGCTGGAGACGGCACGGCAACTGCGCGCCGCGCGTCCCCGCTCAGAGCCCGACCCCCGCTTCCAGAACCGGCTGCGTGCCCAGATCGTCGCCGAGGCTTCGCGCGGCCGCAGCGTTCGCGCCGCGCGCCGGTGGTGGCATCTCGGTCCCACCCACTTCGCGTGGGGGGGCGGCCTGGTCGGGGCGGCGCTGATCACCGCGACCGTCCTCACCTTCGTCTCGAACCGCCCGGCGGACCAGACGGTCACGGCCGTCTCGCAGCTCACCGCGCAGCATTCGGTGAGCCCCAACCAGGTGATCACGGTCGCGTTCAACCAGCCGATGGACGAGCAGGCCGTGGAGGCGGGCGTCCACATCCAGCCGGCGATCAAGGTGTCGTACTCCTGGAAGAACAACGACCTCGTGATCTCGCCCGCCTATCACCTCTCCGCAAACACGCCGTACACCGTGACCATCGCCCAGACCGCGATCCGCTCCACCTCGGGCGCATTGGCGGCAGCCCCGATCAACATCACGTTCGGGACCGCTCCGACGCCAACTCCGGCGCCGGTCGCCCCGCCGTCGCTCAATCCCGTGGTGCTCGGGTCGAACGGGACCGGTGGGTCGCTGCTCTACGCGCCGGACGGAGCGCTCGTCAGCACCGTGGGCCTCCTCCCCGCGTCCGGAACCACCGCATCGACCCCGGCCGCGAGCGCCACACCGGCATCGCCGTCGGCGAGCCCGACGGTGACGCCCGAGGGTGCGATCACGCAGACCCCCGAGGTGCCCGGGTCGCTCGTGGAATTCCCCCGGTCCGGAACCCCAGCACAGCTCAGTGCCTCGCCGCCGAGCGCCGCGGCATTCTCGCCCAACGGCGGCAGATACCTGGCGATGGCGGTCGATGACGGCAACGGCGGTTCGAGGATCGTGGTCACCAGGAGCGACGGAACCCAGATGGAGAAGCTCGCCACCTCCACGACGCAGGTGACCGAGTTGACGTGGGCGACGAACGATCGAATCATCTACTCGGACGGCACCACCATCGACTCGGTCGACCTTTCGAAGGCCAAAGCGGTGCTGTACACCCACGCCGGTTCGGGCACGATCACGGCGCTCGCGCTCGGCGGCGGATATGCCTACGTCTCGCCGTCCGCCGGCACCGGCGGCGCGCTGCTGAACATCAACACGGGGACCGTTCAGGTGCTCACCGGTGCCGTGACCGATGTCGCGTTCAGCGGTGACGGCACGATCGTGGCGTGGGTCGACGAATCGGCGCACCCGGCCCGCATCCTCACCGAGAATCTCACTCATGGCGCGTCGACACAACACACGCCGATCGTCGTGTCGACGCCCGACGCGACGGCCACTCCAAGCGACCTCGCGCTCGACCTGACCGGCGACGAGATCGCGTATCTCAGCACCAGTTCGACCGGTGTCGCCGAACTGGTGGTTGCCCAACTGTCGAGCGGCACGCCGCTTGCGGTCGAGTCACCCTCGAATGCGTCGCAGATCACACTCTCCCCCGCCGGCGACCAGGTCGCGTTCGTCTCGAACACCGGTGGCGGCGCGTCGATCGAGCAGGCGACGGTCCCGGGCGCCACCACGAAGCCACGCGGCCCACAGATTCCAGCCGCGGCCAACCGCACCCTGCAGCGGTTCGTTCAGGCGCAGGTCGGCCAGGACGGCCAGCCCAATTACGCCGCACTCGCCGAGCTGAGCGAGCCGGGAACGAACTTCGCGTCGAGCACGCCGCAGGACCTCAGCCGAGCGTACGTGATCAGCACCTACCTCGACCACGGTGTGGTCGGCGCAAGCATCGAGCTGATCGTGGATCCGAACTCCGCACATCCCACCGCGCAATTCGCCGCCGAGACAGTCCTCATCTCACCCGGACCGAGCGGTGGCTATGTGGTCACCTCGGCGTTCACCTCCCAGCTCCGCGACCAGTCTGCAGGGCCGCACGTGGTCCAGGTGAGCTCCAACACCGCAAACGGCGTCACCACCCTCCAGGTGAGCTTCGACAGTGACCTCAACCCGGGGAGCGTCGCGAGTGCGATCTCGGTGCTCGCGTCCGGAACGACGCTGCCTTCGACCGCGGTCTACAACCCCGACACACGGACCGCCACCGTGACCGTCGACAACGCTCCGGCGGGGACATTGACCCTGGACATCGCGACCACGCTCGCGGACTTCAAGGGTCAGAACCTCGTGCAGAGCTTCTCGACGAACGTCGAGCCCAACTCCTAACCGCGCGCTGTTTCCCCGAAGCACCACAGAGTCGCGCGAATCGGGATCCGCATGGTCTCGTCCGCCGCCGTGTACGCCTCCAAACCGCGCCGGCACGCAACGCGGATCGCGCCCCGAGCTGCGTCGGATTCGCGCATGAGGTCGGCGGCGATGGGACGCTCGTCAACCATCGCGGCCCAGTAGTGCGCGATGCCGTCGAAGCGCGCCACATCGTGAAGCGTCACGGCCTTCCATCGCGACCTGTGCGCGGGGTTGGGGCTCGCCAGGCAACGTTCGAGGAAGCGCGAGTGGATACCGGCGTCGTGCAGCGCATCGACCAGCGCGACCTCGTGCGCCGGAGGATGTGCCGGATCCCACGCGAGCACGGCGGCGCGTCCGTCGGGACGGGTGACGCGCGCTGCGATGTCGAGCATCGACCTGCCCTCCCAGAATCCGAGCGTGCAGAGGGAACCCACTCGGTCGCACGACGAATCCCCCAGCGCGCATGCGCCGCCGGTCGCCAGCAGCGTCGAGGCGTCGCATCCGGTATCGGACACATCGCCAAGCGCGTCCCGGAGCAGCACGGCATCGTTGTCGACGAGCACGACGGCTCCAGCACTCCCGACCGCCCTGCCCAGCGCGACGCCGAGCGTCCCCCCGTCGCACATCAGGTCACACACGGTTGCTCCCGGCCGCACCTCGATCGCATCCACCACCTGCTCGGCAAGCGGCCGCAGCACCGCGTTCGCGTACAGCCGCCCGAACCGCGGCTTCATGCGTGCTACCCGGTGACGGCGATGGCGGCGGCGATCGCCGCAACGCGCGCGGGGTCGCGCACCACGCGCCGCAGCGGATCCTGACGCTTCGCCCATTCGTCGGCGGTCGCGACCAGGTCCGGGTGCTGCTCGATGAACGCGGTGCTGTACGTCCCGGCGCGGAAGTCCGGGTCGTCGATCACCGCGAGGTGGTACGCGATGTTGGTGTGGATTCCGGTGATGACGTACTCGAGGAGTGCGCGGCGCATCCGGTCGAGCGCCATGTCGCGGGTCGGCGCGTAGGTGATCAGCTTGGCGATCATCGGGTCGTAGTTGGGGGAGACGAGCCCCGGGCTCACCAGCGAGCTGTCGACGCGCACACCCGGACCGGCCGGTTCGTGGTACCCGGTGACCTGACCGGGCGACGGAAGGAACCCGCGCGCGTAGTTCTCGGCGTTGATCCGGCACTCGACGGCGTGCCCGCGGGGAACGACCTGCTCCTGGGTCAGCGACAGGCGCTCGCCGGCTGCGATGCGCAGTTGTTCGCCCACGAGGTCGATGCCGTAGACGAGCTCGGTCACGGGGTGCTCGACCTGCAGGCGGGTGTTCATCTCAAGAAAATAGAACTCACCTTCGCGATAGATGAACTCGACGGTTCCCGCGTTGACGTATCCGACGGCCTTCGCGGCGGTCACCGCCGCATCTCCCATGCGCGCCCGCGTTGCGGCGTCGATCACCGGCGACGGCGCCTCCTCGACGATCTTCTGGTGGCGCCGCTGGATCGAGCATTCGCGCTCTCCGAGGTGGATCACGCTGCCGTGCGTGTCGGCGAGCACCTGGATCTCGATGTGGCGCGGTTCCTCGAGATAGCGCTCGAGGAAGATCGTGTCGTTGCCGAAGGCGCGCTGGGCGGTGCTCTTCGCGGTGTCGAACGAGGCGCGCAACTCCTCCTCGTCGCGCGCGACCCGCATGCCGATGCCACCGCCGCCCGCACTCGCCTTGATGAGCACGGGATACCCGATGCGCGCTGCCTCGCCCACGGTTTCGTCGATGTCGCCGAGCGCACCCGAGCCGGGGACCACCGGGACGCCCGAGCTGCGCATGCGCTCGCGAGCGGGCACCTTCTCGCCCATCGCCGCCATGGCGTCGGGCGGCGGGCCGACGAAGACGATGCCGTTCTCCTCACATGCACGCGCGAGCTGCTGGTTCTCGCTGAGAAAGCCATACCCGGGATGGATCGCCTGCGCGCCGGTCGAGCGAGCGGCGGCGATGATCCGGTCGATCACGAGGTAGGACTGCGCCGCCGGAGCGGGGCCGATCTCCACCGCCTCGTCGGCGAGGAGGACGAAGGCGGCGTTGCGGTCGACCTCGCTGTGCACCGCGACGGTTCGCACCCCCAGGTCGCGGCAGCCGCGAATGATGCGCAGCGCGATCTCACCGCGATTGGCGATCAGCACCTTGTCGAACATGACGCGTCGCCTCAGCCCGCGCTCACTCGCCGATCTGAATGAGCGGCGCCCGCGGCCCGACCACGACGCCCTGCTTGACGTACACCTCGGTGACGGTGCCCGCGCGGGTCGCGGTGATGTCGTTCTGCATCTTCATCGCCTCGAGCACGCACACCACGTCGCCGAGCGCGACATGATCGCCCACCTTGACGTTGACCTTGAGCAGCAGACCCTGCATCGGCGACACCACCGTCCCTTCGCGAACCGACGGAGCGGCGTTGGTGGTGGGTGCCGCAGCCGCCGCGGCGCCGGCCTCGACGCCACCGATGACACGCACCGCATAGCTCTGCCCGTCGACCTCCACGGTGAGCTCGCGAACTCCGAGCACCGGTGCGGTTTCGACGCCAGGCTCACCGGCGGGGACATCGGCGACCGCCGGTGGTTCGGACGATCGAGGTGCCGGCGCGGGCTCCGGCTCGTCCCCGAGCCGCTCGGCGACGGCGTCGCCGCGAACCAGGTTGAGGTAGGCGTTGGGAAATAACGCATACGTGACCATCGCGGACAGATCCGGCTTGGCATGTCCCTCGCGGATGAGCTCGCGGCGGGTGGTCTCCATCGCGGGCTCGAGCAGGTCTGCCGGGCGGCAGGTGATCGGCTCTTCGCGGCCGTTGACGAGACGCCGGACGTCGCGATCGATCGGCTCCGGAGGGTCGCCGTAGAGACCGAGACAGTAGTCCTTGATCTCCTGGCTGATGGTGGCGTAGCGGTCACCCTCCACCACGTTGTAGACGGCCTGGGTGGCCATGATCTCGGTGAGCGGCGTGATCAGGGGCGGGTATCCCAGCTCGGCGCGGACCTGGACCACGTCCGCCTCCACCTCGGCAAGCCTCCCGAGCGCGTTGCGCTCACGGAGCTCGGCCATGGCGTGGCCCATCGCCGACGGGGGGAGCAGCCCACGCAGCGCCGAGGTGTCGAGGCGGGCCGCGAGGGGGTCGAAGACATCGGCGTACTGCACCAGCTCCTGCTCGAGCACCAGCGCCGCTGCGGCGATGCGCTCGAGATCGAGACCGGGGTCCACCTCGGTTCCCGCGAAGCCTGCCACCAGGGCCTCGGCGCCCGGCATCGAGGCGCCGCCGGCCAGTGGAGAGAGGGCGCAGTCGGCGCGGTACGCGCCGGCCATCGCCGCCGAGTGGCAGGCCAGGGCGGCCATCCCTGTCTGTGCCGAGATCGAGACCGCGACCGGCACTCCGGCTGCCTCGCGAACCACCTTCACCGCGTTGGCGACTGCAGCCGCGCCGAGGACGCCGAGGGGATCGTGCAGGCAGATGGTCGGATACCCGGCGTCGACGAGCCTCCGGGCCACCTCGGCGAGGCCGTCGAGGCCGCGTCCCGGCACCTCGTTGTAGACGATGACGCCTTCGGCCTGTTTCCCGGTGGCGGCGATCGCGATCGCGCAGCGCTCGAGATTGCGAACGTCGTTCAGCGGGTCGTAGCAGCGAAAGACGTCGACCCCCGCAGCGGCGGACGTCTCGATGAAAGCGTCGACGAGGTCGTCAGGCGCCTGACGGTGTCCGACCAGCGACTGTCCGGCGATCAGTGCCAGGAAGGGCGTGATCGGGGCGGCGACACGAATCGCGCGCAGCCGCTCGAAGGGGTCCTCAGCGAGAAAACGCAGCGAGGCCTCGAACGTCGTACCGCCAAAGACGTCGAGTGCGGCAAAACCGCAATGGTCGAGGATCTCGGCGACCGGCAGAGCGTGACGGAGGCGCAGCCTGCTGACCATGAGCGACTGCTGCCCATGGCGGAGCGACGTCTCCACCAATTCAAGGCGGGGCATTTTCGGGCATTCTAGCCAGCGGTGGACCGGGGGCAGTCGGGGGGCGGCGGTGCACCGACAGTCCGCGCCTACTCGAAGGTGAATCCCTCCGGGAGCTGCACCTTGGTGCGCATCCGCGCCCGTTCCTCCCTGATGCGGGCAGCTACCTCGGGGTCGAAGAGACCGATGATCTCGGCGGCGAGGTGACCGGCATTTCGAGCACCCATCGGTCCCACCGCGACCGTCGCGACCGGGATACCGGGGGGCATCTGCACGATGGACAGCAGCGAGTCGAAGCCCGCGAGTGGCGTGGCCGCGAGCGGCACTCCGATGACCGGGAGTGTGGTCAGCGAGGCGAGCACGCCGGGAAGGTGCGCGGCGGCTCCGGCACCGGCGATGAGCACCTGCAGCCCGCGTTCGGGCGCTGCCAGCGCATACGCGCGCACCACATCGCCGGCCCGGTGCGCCGACATGACGCCGATCTCCCACCCGATGCCGTAGGTGTCGAGCACCTCACCGCAGGTGTTCATCACGGGCAGATCCGACTCGCTGCCCACGACGATGCCGACGCGCGCGCCCTCGCTCACGACGGTACGCCGGCGGTCATCGACCGCCCGATGTCGGTGCGGGCCTGCATGCCGTCGAAATGCACGCGCGCAAGATTGCCATATGCACGCGCCCGCGCCGCCTCGATGTCGGGAGCGACGGCGGTGACGCAGAGCACCCGGCCGCCCGCGGTCCGCAGCGTGCCGTCACGGTCCCGCGCGGTCCCGGCGTGAAAGCAGATCACGTCGGCATCGAGCGCCTCGATCCCGGTGATCGGGTCGCCGCGGCGCACATCGCCCGGGTAGCCCGCCGCCGCCGCGACCACGCCCACGGCAGCCCGGGATGCGGGCGCGATGCCGGCATCGACCTCGCCTCGGGCGCACGCGGTGAGCACGTCGAGCAATGACTCGTCGAGGATCGGGAGCACCACCTGGGTCTCCGGATCGCCGAAGCGGGCATTGAACTCGAGCACGCGCAGGCCGTCGGGGGTCAGCATCAGGCCGGCGTACAGGCACCCGACAAATGGGGTGCCCCGCTCGCGAAGCGCCTGGATGCAGGGGTCGAGCACGGTGCGTGTCACCTCCTCGACGAAGGCGCTCGACCCGGCGTCGGGCGGCGGTGCGATCGCGCCCATACCGCCGGTGTTGGCGCCGCGGTCGCCGTCGAAGATGCGCTTGTGGTCGCGTGCGGGCGCCAGCGTGCGCACGTTGCTGCCATCGCTGAGCCCGAACACGCTCACCTCCGGGCCGCTGAGCAACTCCTCGACGACGACCCGCCGTCCCGCGTCGGCGTAACGCAGCTCGGCGAGGCAGCCGTCGAGCGCTCGCTCCGCCTCGTCGACGCTGCCGCAGACCACCACGCCTTTGCCGAGCGCGAGCCCGTCGGCCTTGACCACGCACAAACCATCGAGCTCGGCGACGAACGCGCTGAGCCGCGCGCGATCCGCGGCCTCGCCTGCGAGCCATCGCGCGGTGGGAATCCCGGCCGCATCCATCACCTGCTTCGCGAACGTCTTCGACAACTCGATGCGCGCCGCGGCTGCGGTGGGTCCGAAGACGGGGATGCCGCGCGCGGTGCACGCGTCGCCCACGCCGGCCGCGGCCGCCGCGTCGGGGCCGATGATGACGAGGTCGACCGCTCGCTCCGACGCGAGCCGTGCGACCGCGGGCGCGTCGGTCACGTCGACGGCGACGTTCTCGGCGA
Source organism: Candidatus Dormiibacterota bacterium (assembly GCA_963799005.1). Lineage (GTDB taxonomy): Bacteria > Chloroflexota > Dormibacteria > Aeolococcales > Aeolococcaceae > Palsa-851. The sequence continues at coordinate 832,986 of CAWCVK010000001.1, forward strand.
TGTCAGCGGTGCCGCCGTTGCCGGGCGCGACGATGATCGCGACCCCGGGCGCGTCGCGCCGGCATGCCCAGGCCAGCGCGTGCTCGCGTCCGCCGGATCCGACGATGAGTACTCGCGCTATTCCCATTCGATCGTCGACGGCGGTTTGCTCGAGATGTCGTAGACCACGCGGTTCACGCCCGCCACCTCGTTGACGATCCGCCGGCTGATCAGCCCGAGCACGTCGTACGGAACCCTCGCCCAGTCGGCGGTCATGCCGTCCTCGCTTTCGACGATGCGGACGGCGACGACGTTCCCGTAGGTGCGGTAGTCACCCATGACGCCGACCGACGAGATCGGGGTCAGGATCGCGAACGACTGCCAGACCTTCCGGTACAGCCCGCTGCGTTTGATCTCGTCGATCACGACCCAGTCAGCGGCGCGAAGGGTCTCGAGACGCTCGCGAGTCACCGCGCCGATGATCCGGATGGCGAGGCCGGGACCCGGGAATGGCTGCCGGAACACCATGTCCTCCGGAAGCCCGAGGGCGAGCCCGACGTTGCGAACCTCGTCCTTGAACAGGTATCGGAGCGGCTCGACCAGCTCGAACCGGAGGTTCTCGGGGAGGCCGCCGACGTTGTGATGGGTCTTGATCTTGGTCGCGTTGTGGGTGTCGTGTGATGTCGACTCGATGACGTCTGGGTAGAGCGTCCCCTGGGCGAGAAAATCGATCTCGCCGAGACGCGCCGCCTGCTCCTCGAAGACGCGGATGAAGGTGGCTCCGATGCGCCGGCGTTTCTCCTCTGGGTCGGCAACTCCGGCGAGGGCGTCGAGAAACTGATCGGTGGCGTCGACGTGCACCAGGCGAATGTGCCGCTGCGTGCGCATCACGTCGATCACGCGGTCGCCCTCACCGCGGCGGAGCAGCCCGTTGTCGACGAAGACGCAGGTCAGCTGGTCGCCGACTGCTCGATGCACGAGCGTGGCCGCGACCGCCGAGTCCACGCCGCCGCTGAGCGCGCAGATGACCTGGCCGTCGCCGATCTGACGGCGGAGGGCGTTGACGGTCATGTCGATGAACGAAGCCGGCTGCCAAGTCCCGGCGCAGCCGCACACGTCGATGAGGAAATTGCGCAGCACGTCGCGCCCCAGCGGCGTGTGCGCCACCTCGGGATGGAACTGGATGCCGTAACGACGGCCGGGTCCGACGAACGCCGCGCACGTCGAGTTGAGCGAGTGCGCGATCGCGCGGAAGCCGGTCGGGAGCTCGGTGACGACGTCACCGTGCGACATCCAGACCGCGAGCTCGGAGGGAAGCTTCGCAAAGAGCACGGCATTGTCGTCCACGGTCACCGACGCGTGGCCGTACTCCCGCCGTTCGGCGGGGGCCACCGCACCGCCGAGGTTCACCGCGAGCAGCTGCATCCCATAGCAGATGCCGAGTATCGGGATGTCGAGCTCGTACAGTGCCGGGTCCGGATGCGGGGCGCCCGGCTCGAACACCGACGCCGGACCACCACTGAAGATGAGGCCGCGCGGCTCACGCCGGCGGATCTCCTCGGCGCTGATCGTCCCGGGGACGAGCTCGCAGTACACCTTGGCCTCGCGCACCCGACGCGCGATGAGCTGACTGTACTGGCTGCCGAAATCGAGGACCAGGATCGTGTCCTGGGCGACCCGCGCAGGCGTGCGCGCCATCGCGCCTGCGTCAGTCGCGACAGTCATCACCGTCCTCTCACCGCTCCCTCAGACCCCCATGCCCACGCGCTGCTCGCGCTGTTGCAGCTTGCCTTCGGTCTTGATCGACGGAGCGATCACCATCTCGGTCTCCTGGAACTCGGCGATGGTCCGCGCGCCGCAGACCCCCATCGCCGTCTTGAGGGCTCCGACCAGGTTCATGCTGCCGTCGTCGACGTGCGCCGGTCCGAAGAGGATCTCGCGCAGCGTGCCCTTGATACCGGTGCGGATGCGCGTGCCGCGGGGAAGGTTGGGGTCCGGTGTCGCCATGCCCCAGTGGTTACCGTGTCCGGCGGCCTCCGCCGCCGACGCGAAGATCGAGCCGATCATGACCGCGTCCGCGCCGCTGGCGAATGCCTTGGCGACGTCGCCACCGAGGCGCATCCCACCGTCGGTGATGATCGCGACCCGCTCGCCGCTCCGACGAAAGTGGTCGTCGCGCGCGGCGGCGCAGTCGCTGGTGGCGGTGACCTGGGGCACCCCGACGCCGAGCACCGCGCGGGTCGTGCACGCGGCCCCCGGACCGACACCGACGAGCAATCCCCTGATGCCCGTGTCCATCAGCTCGAGCGCGGTCGCGTAGTCGACGCAGTTGCCGGCGACCACCGGGATGTCGACCGACTGGGTCAGCTCGGAGAAGGAGAGGTGCTTGTACGACTTGCTGACGTGGCGAGCCGTGAGCACGGTCCCCTGCACCACCAGCATGTGCGCTCCGGCTTCCTGGACGATCGGGGCTCGGCGCTCAGCATGCGCCGGGACCGTCGAGACCGCACAGGCCACGCCGGCGCGGGTGATCTCCTCGATTCGCTGGCCGATGAGCCCGTCCTGCACCGGCGCCGTGTAGATCTTCTGCAGCAGCGTGTTGATCTGGTCGACGGGCAACTCCGCAATTGCGGCGAGGACCTCGGCCGGATCCTCGTAGCGGGTCTGCACGCCGTCGAGGTTGAGCACCGCGAGCCCGCCGAGGTGACCCATCTCCGCCGCGAAGCGGGTGTCCACGACTCCGTCCATGGCCGCGGCGAGGAAGGGGATCTCGAGGGTGGTGCCGTTGACCGCGAACGAGACGTCGATTTCCGCCGGGTTGACGGTGACCCGCCCGGGGACCAGCGCAACCTCGTCGAACCCATACGCTCGCCGGGCCCGTTTGCCCCTGCCCAATTCGAACTCCATCTGGAGATTCTACAGGAGCGCCCGGGGACTCCGGCCCTGGGATCGCTCCATCTTGTGGACCCACACGCGGCCACCCACCACATCTGGTGGTGGTGATCGACGGCCGGCGCGCGATCTACGGGTAGATGCCGCGGACCCGGGTGGCCTCGGCAACCTTGGTCACGGCGATGCGGAATGCGGAGTCGCGGAGCGTGATTCCTTTCGACTGCGCCTCTCCGCGGACCTGCTGATAGCTGCGCGTCATGACCTCGCGGAGGCGGGAGTTCACCTCCCCCGAGCCCCAGAAATACGCCTGAATGTCCTGCACCCACTCGAAGTACGACACGACCACACCGCCGGCATTGGCGAGGATGTCCGGGAGGATCAGGACGCCGCGCGCATTGAGCTCCGCGTCCGCCTCGGTCGTGAGTGGAGCGTTCGCACCCTCGGCGATCACCCTGGCGCGGACACGATCGGCATTGCGCGCGCTGATCTGTGCCTCGAGAGCGGCGGGGACGAGCACCGCGACATCGAGCGTCAGCACGTCGTCGCGGTCGATCTGTTCCGCTCCCCCGTAGTCGGTGAAGTGACCGCCCTCCTCTTTGAGGTGGCGCAGCGCGGTCAAATCGAGTCCCTCGGCGCGGTACAGGCCACACGTACTGTCGGAGACGGCGACAACGGTCATGCCTTCGGCCGAGAGCAGCTCGGCGCTCACGCCTCCGACCTTGCCGAATCCCTGGATCGCCACGCGCGCGCCCGACGGATCCAGTCCCGCGTCACGCATGGCGAGCACGGTGACCATGGTCAGACCGCGTCCGGGTCCGGTGAACCGACCTTCGGACCCACCGATCGCCTGTGGTTTCCCGGTGACCGACGCCGGTACCGAGAATCCCGCATGCATCGACAGCGTGTCCATGATCCACGCCATCACCTGCGGCCCGGTGCCGAGGTCGGGAGCGGGAATGTCGCGGTCCGGTCCGACGATCAGCGAGATCTCGGTGGTGAATCGTCTGGTCAGCCGCTCCAGCTCAGTGAGCGTGAGGGCGTGCGGATCGCAGATCACTCCCCCTTTCGCACCGCCGAATGGGACGTCGGCGACCGCCGTCTTCCAGGTCATGTACATCGCCAGCGCTCGCGCGTCGTCCAGGGTCATCGAGGGGTGGTAGCGCAGTCCCCCCTTTGCGGGTCCGCGGGCGATGTTGTGCTGAACGCGAAAGCCCGTGAAGACTCGGAAGGAACCGTCGTCCATCTCCACCGGGAAATGCACCACCAGCTCGCGCTTGACCTCGCGCAGCACCGCGCGCAGGGAATCGTCCAGCCCGATGGCGTCGGCGGTGGCGTCGAACTGGCGCTGAGCAATGCTCAGGGCGGAGTGCTCATTGGTCCCGGACATGCGCAGGCCGCACTATACGCAACAGGCCCGCCGTTTAGGTCGGTCGGGACACCCGGATTAGGACTCCGACGCATCGTGTAGTTGCCTGCCCTGGCAGCAACCCCGATGCACAATCATTGACATTCACGATCACAACCAGCATGCTATGCGCGAACGACAGGAGGTTTTGGACGCCTACTGTCACAAACAACAAGGAGGCCCATAGGATATGGCCAGGACCAGACGTAGGAGAGGCGGCGTCGAGAAGGCCGTCAAACGCACCGTGAGGCGCGTAGGGACGACAGCTCGCCGTCGCGCACCCGCCGCTGGTGGCGATCTCGTGAAGGCGGTGCAGAACCTCGTGAAGGCGTTGCCCGTCGGCGAGTTGGAGAAGCGACTCGCGGGCCTTGAGAAGACCGTCGCGCGGCTCGAGGTGAGCCTGCGTGGTGCAGCCAAGCGCGCAACCACCGCGGTTCGCGGAAGCAAGCGCAGCACTGCCAAACGCGCGACCGCAAAACGCGGCACAGCCAAGCGGGCGACCGCCAAGCGGGCAACCGCGAAGGGACGCGAAGCGCTCGACTGCGAAGCGCTCCACCGCCAAGCGTTCGACCGCCAAGCGGGCGACCGCGAAGCGCGCCGGCGCCAGGAAGACCACCGCGCGCAAGACCGGGGCTCGCAAGACCACCGCGCGCAAGACCGCGCTCGCAAGACCACCGCGCGCAAGACCACGGCCCGCAAGAGCACCGCTCGCAAGAGCACGGCCCGCAAGCCGGCTGCTCGGAAGACCACGGCTCGGAAGACCACAGCGCGCAAGACCACGGCCCGCAAGACCACGGCTCGCAAGACCACCGCGCGTAAGCCGGCCGCCGCTCGCAAGACCACTGCCCGCAAGACCACGGCTCGCAAGACCACGGCGCGCAAGCCCGCCGCTGCTCGCAAGACCACGGCGCGCAAGCCGGTGACGCGGCGCCGCGCGGTGCGCAAGCCGGTCGCAGCACCGCCCGTGGCGGCGCCGGCGACCACGATGCCGAGCTGAGCCGACTACCTCAGCAACCCGACCGTTCGTAGTTCAGAAGGCCTCCGGCCGGTGCCGGGGGCCTTCTTCTCGTCATGTGGCGACGACAGCCTCGAGCGCCGCGTGGGACGCCGGGTCGCTGGTGAGGGCGCGAGCGATCACGCTCGCCGCGCGCTGCGTGCCGGCGGCGTCCACGTCCAGGTGGGTCACGCAGCGCAGCGTGTGCGGACCCATGGTGCTGACCAGCACGCCGTCGTTGCGCATGCGATCGGCAAGCTCCGCCGCCGGCCCCGCGGTGTCGAACATGACGATGTTGGTGGCCACCGCGGGACGGCGAAGCGTTGCGCCGGGACATGCGGCGATGGCTTCGGCGATGACCTTCGCATTGGCGTGGTCCTCCGCAAGCCGCTCGACGTTGTGTTCGAGGGCGTACAGACCCGCAGCCGCGATGATGCCCGCCTGGCGCATACCGCCGCCGAGTCGCTTCCGCCAACGCCGCACCGCGTCGATCGTCGGCGCATCGCCGGACACGACCGACCCGACCGGGGCACCGAGCCCCTTGCTGACGCAGACGGTCACGGTGTCGCACTCGTCGACGAGCTCGGCCGGGCTCACGCCGAGAGCAACCGCGGCGTTGAACAGCCGCGCCCCATCGCAGTGCACGCGGAGGCCGTGGGCATGTGCCGCACGCGCGGCACCGTGCACCTGAGCAGTGTCGATGGCTGCGCCTCCTCTGCGGTTGTGCGTGTTCTCGATGCAGAGCAGCGTCGACACAGGCTGATGGATGTCCGGCTCTCGAATCGCGGCGGCGACGGCCCCGCCATCGGGGACACCCTCGGCGCTCTCGAGAACGCGCAGCTGGATGCCGGCGACGATCGCGGTGCCGCCGACCTCGTAGACGACCAGGTGCGCCTGCGCGTCGGCGAGGACCTCGTCGCCTGGTCGCGTCTGCGCCGCGACGCACGCGAGATTGCCCATGGTCCCGCTGGGGACGAACACAGCCGCTTGCTTGCCGAGGCGGCGCGCCATCTCGTCCTCGAGCCGCCGGACTGTCGGGTCCTCGCCCCAGACGTCGTCACCGACCTCGGCGTGTGCCATCGCCGCACGCATTCCCTCGTCGGGAACGGTCAGCGTGTCACTCCGGAGATCGACGGTGCCTGGCGCCGACATTGGTCTCGCTCTGCATGACCTGTGCATCCTGAACCATCGGCGGCGTCGCCCGCGTCGAGGATGCATCCTCGACCGCGCCCGCCATGCACGTCCGGTCACGTCCCATCCGCTTGGCCCGGTAGAGCGCCTCATCGGCGAGGCTGAACAGCTCGCCGGCGCTGTCGGTGTCCTCGGGGTACGCCGCGACGCCGATGCTGACGGTCAGACGCATCGTGACTTGATCGGCGAGTTCGACGTCGGTCGTGGCGACCGCAAGTCGAATCTTCTCGGCGACCATGAACGCCTCCCGAGCCGAGGTGTTCGGCATCAGCACCACGAACTCCTCGCCCCCGTAGCGCGCGGTCAGGTCCGCGCGCCGGACGTTGCCGGCGACGATCTTCGCGAAGGTCGAGAGCGCGAGGTCGCCGGCGTGATGCCCCCGCGAGTCGTTCAGCGCCTTGAAGTGGTCGATGTCGAGCATAAGGATCGCGAGCGGCGCTCCCAGCCGCTCGGCGAGTGCCGCCTGCTGCCCGAGCGAGTCGATCAGGAAGCGATGGTTGTACAGGCCGGTGAGGTCATCGACGGTGGCCTGACGCTGCACCACCGCGAGGAAGCGGTAGCGCTCGAGCGCCAGCGAGATCTGCTCCGCTGTCGATGCGACGAGGTCGGCGTCACTGGCGCTGAATGCGGTGCTCTGACCGGCCACCGCGAGGACACCGTGCACGTGCGTGCCGAGACGGAGCGGCGCGACGCAGAACTCGCGAACATCGAGTCCGGCCTCGGGCGCTGCCGCGGTTGCGCCGAGGATGATCGCCCCAACCCCTCCGTGGCGATATCCCTCGCCGAGGGGTCCGCGTCCCTCGAGGAAACCGTCGAAGCTGACGCGCGCCCGGCCGTCAGCGACCGCGAACGGATCACTCATCTCTGAACCGCTCACCACGATCATCGCGAGATCCACCTCGATCGATCGACGCAGCTCGGCGCAGACGTTGACGAGCGCAGCCTCGAGCGGCTGCGCAAGGCTGAGCTCCATAGCGATCGCGGCTCGGCTCGCGGTGATCCGCATGGTCGACCGGACCTGCACGCGCATCGCCTCGAAGCTGGCACCCAGTCTGGCGACCTCGTCGACGGATCCGGCGAGCACGGGCCGCTCGAAATCGCCGCGCCCCAGTGCGGCGACCGCGGTGTCGAGACGCTGCAGCGGCAGCCGCAGGTCGATCTGCACGACGATCACGATGAAAAGCATCGCGACCAGGATCACCGCGAACAGCAGCAGGATCGACTGCCAGCCGATCGGCGGACCCGAGAACGGCGTGATCACCACGAGCATGATCCCGTGGCCGACCGACGTCGACGCGACCGCGAACTGATGGGAGTCCAACGAGACGACCGTCGGCGTCGTCGTGGCGATGGCCCCGGCGAGCGCGGGGGACACCGACGCAACGGTGCCGGCCGCGGCAAGCGTCCGGCCGCCGTCGACCAGGAGCAGGCCGACCGGGTCGGCAGACGTTGCGAGGTTGTGATCGACCGCATCGATGAACGCCGTGTTCACGGGCCGAGCGACAAAGGCGATCCCGGCGGTTCCGGAGATGTGTGACGCGGCCACAAGCCACGCCCGACCCTGGGACGTTGCGATCGCGGTCGTGCCGGGCGACGCCGCTTGCGCGATGCCGCGCGTCGAAGCGCTCGGCACGACCGCTGCTCCCTGCACGGCGACGATGCCGCCGCCGGGCTGCGCGACGCCGAGAATGTCGCCGGTGCCGATCACCGATGCATCCTCGACCAGCGTCGTCTGGACCTCGGTGGGAGTGGTGACACGGTCGGCGACCAGCTGGCGTCCCACCCCGGCGATGAATGTCGCCAGCGATGCGCGCTGGCCGTCGATGAGGTTGGAGGCGACCGACACCCGCTCGGCGGCGCTGCTCTCAGCCTGGCTTCGAGTGCTGGCCGCCGCGAGCATCAGCGGCACGACCGCGATGGTGAGACCCGCGACCAGAATCACCGCCGCGAACTTCAGCGAGAACGATGCACCTCGCCAGATGCCGCTCAACCATCGGACCCCTCGCATCGAGGCGACTCAGCCCGATCGTCGAATCAGGACGAGGGACACCATCGCGATCGTGGCGACAACCAGGACCGTCGAGAGTGCGACGACGTATCCCGCCCCGGCGTCTCGACCGCGTGCGCTCGGCGGGCGGTTCGCGGGAATCGTCAGCGACGGCGGCGCCAGCACCGGTGGGCGCACGCCGGGACGAGGCTGCGTAGGCGCGCCCGGCGAGAACGATGAGGGCCGGAGGGACGAGTCCCCGCGACTGAGCGCAGTGACCGCGGCATCGCGAGGACCTGATCGAGGCACCGGCGCTGACGCGTGCGTCGGAGGGGCGAGCGGCTTCGAAGCGGGTGCGGCGTTCGCCGTCCGGTCGGGTCTCCTCGATCGGTCGCGGTCGCGGTCGCGGTGGTGGTCGTGGTCACGGTCGCGGTCGCGGCGATCGCGATCACGGTCGCGCGGCTCTTCAAAGCGCGACGTCGGCCCGGCCCCGGCGTGATGCGGCGTCGTGTCTGCCGCGGCGGCCGAGACGCTTCCAACTCCGCACAGGATCGAGACCAGCGACGCGCCGGCGAGCAGCAGCAAGAGCGCGCGTCCGGTCAGCAAGTCACTCCGCGCAGATCCTACGGCCGCCTCAGGTGGGACTTGTGATCGAAATGTGACACTTTTCGGGTGACCGTCGTCGTCATCAATTTCATCGACGGAGAGGTGGTTCTCGCCGACGCGCCCGAGATCACCTTTGATCTCGCGATCCTCGACGCGGAGATTCGCTCGATCAACCCGAACAGCGAGCGCGCCCTCTTTCCGGTGAGCGCGATTCGCCAGATCCTGGTCGGCGATCCGGAGCCGGCTCCTCCCGAAGCCGAGGTGGCCACGTGGGACCGGGCGGCTTTCCATTTCATCGACGGTCCCGTGCTGCGCGCCTCGATCCGTTCCGACGCGCACCTCGGTCGGTACGGTGGGGTGTGGCGGATTGTCGAGCCCGGATCGGCGGAGCTCCGCACCATCGCCGTCCCCTATGCGGCGCTGAAAGGCGTGTATCAGATCCGTCAGTGGGACAGCCGTCCGGCCAGTGAACGCGACGAGCACGCGGAGCTCGACCAGCTCGCCCGCGTTCTCGCCGAGCGCGAGCGGACGATCGCGGGAGGCGGCGCCGTGCCAACCCGGCGGCCGCTTCTGTCGCGGCTGCGACGCCCCCCGGGTTCAGCATGATCTCGGACCTGTCGCGCGTCTGTCGACAGCCGAGAAGCGTCTCGAACCGCATGCTACCGTCGCCGCTGTGACCACCACGCTGGTGCGTGGCGAGCCCGACGTCAGCGGCGCACCCCCCTCGCTGACGAGCCGCCTCCTCACCTTCAAGACGATCGCCTCCCTCGGCATCGCCGTCGTCATCGTCGGTGTTGCGGTGTGGCGCGCGCAGATCGATTGGGGCGCTGCCTGGGACAACATCCGCCACGCCAACCCGTTGCTCTATCTCGGTGCTTTGGCCGTCTACTACGCGTCGTTCGTGGTGCGATCCATCCGCTGGCACGTGCTCCTCGAGAACGCCGGAGAGGACCGCCCAGCCCGATCCCTGATCGGCATCGTGATCACCTCGTTCTTCGTCAACTGCGTGGTGCCCGCGAAGATGGGCGATATCTACCGCGGGTACCTCGCCCGGCAGAAGCTCGAGATCCCGGTCAGCAAGGCGCTGGGCACGATCATCGCCGAGCGCCTCATCGACCTCATCGTGCTCATGGGCCTGCTGCTCGCCGCGGGCGCCGTCGTGTTCCGGACCAAGGCGCCCGGGATCCTCATCCCATACGTGGTGATCGGCGTGTTCGTCTGTCTCGCCGGGGTCGCAGTGCTCCTGGTGATGCGCGCCGGCCGGGGTCAACGGATCCTGCGCCTGCTCCCCGAAGCCGTGTTCCAGCGATACGAGAGCCTCCGCGTTGGCGCCGTCGACTCGTTTGCGCGGCTTCCCACCCTGCTCGGGCTCACGGTGCTGGTCTGGGCCGCCGAAGGGGCACGTCTCGGCCTCGTGGTCTTCTCGCTGCACCTGGTCGGTGTCCACCTCGGTCCATCGCAGTTCCTGCTCATCGCGTTGGTGGCGGCATTGCTCACCACGGTTCCATTTCTTCCGGGTGGCCTCGGCCTCGTCGAGGCGGGGATGATCGGCGTGCTCATCACCGTGGGCGGCGTGACCAACTCGGCGGCGGTGTCGATCACCCTGCTCGACCGGAGCATCAGCTACGGAAGCCTGATCGTGGTCGGCTTCGTGATCTTCATCGTGACCCACGTGCACGTTCCCAGGGCCCACCGGGTCGCGCCCCAGGGGTGAGAGCGCTCGTCACCGGCGGCGCCGGATTCATCGGCTCTCACATCACCGATGCGCTCATCGACGCCGGCCACGACGTGACCGTGATCGACGACCTGTCCCGCGGCAGGCGTGCGCAGGTCAATGCTCGCGCGACGTTCGTCGAGGTCGACATCACAAAACCTGAACTGGCGGTCGCGTTTGCCGGCGCGAGCCCCGACGTGGTCTTTCACGAGGCTGCTCAGATCGACGTCCGCGAATCGGTGCGCGACCCGCTGCACGACGCCGACGTCAACGTCGTCGGCACCGTCAACGTCCTCCGCGCGGCGATCGACGCGGGGGCGCGACGTGTCGTTTTCGCGTCGAGCGGCGGGGCGATCTACGGCGACACCGAGGTGATCCCGACACCCGAGGATCATCCGCGCCGCCCCGAGTCACCGTACGGAACGGCGAAGCTGTGCGCCGAGGAATATGGCGGTACGTTCAGCCGCCAGGCAGGGCTCGAGTTCGTCGCGCTCCGCTACGCCAACGTGTACGGACCCCGGCAGGATCCACATGGCGAAGCAGGGGTCGTCGCCATCTTCGCGACCCGGCTCGTCAACGGAGAGCAGGTGGTGATCAACGGCGATGGAACCCAGACTCGAGACTACGTCCACGTGCACGACGTGGTGCGCGCCAACCTCGCGGCCGTCGACGGCCCCGCCGGCGTGTACAACATCGGCACCGGCGTCGAGACCGACGTCAACACGCTGTACCGGATGCTCGCCGCCGCTTCAGGGGTCAGTGCAAGTGCCCAGCATGGCCCCGCCAAGCCGGGTGAGCAGCGACGTTCGTGCCTCGACATCACCGGCACGCGCGAACGCCTCGGGTGGCGCGCGACGATCGGCTTCGACGAAGGCGTGCGGTCGACGCTCGAGTATTTCCGGAGCGGCGCTTAGCCGTCGAGCTGCGACCGGGCGCGCTCCAGGTTGGCGGAGCCGCGACTGCGCAAGGTCGTGCCGGCGTCACGGAGCGCATCGTCGGTGGCGTACCCGGGTGCCTCCGCCAGGCGCGCCGACCAGCTCAGCTCGTCGACCGCAAGCCCGAGCGCCGTCCGCGCCTCATCGAGGTTCGAGGCGACGGGTATCCCGGCGATTCTCTCGAGCGCCTGCGCGCACCCTTCCAGCCGGCGTCGAACCGCATGGATCGCACCGCTGTCGTCACCCGAGCCCGTGGTTCCGTCGAGCGCCTGAGCCGCCTCGGTCGCGGTGGCAACCACCGCCACCAGGATGGCGTGCGGGTTCACCTCGGCGGTGGCGCCCGCTCCCATCATGCGATAGGCGCCGAGCAGGAACAGCACCACCGCCAGCGCGGCGATGACGTAGATCGCCGTCACAGCCGGTCGCTGCCGGTTACTTGTACCGGAAGGTGATGCGCCCGCGCGAGAGGTCGTAGGGGCTCAGCTCGACACGCACCCGGTCCCCGATGAGGATGCGGATGTAGAACTTGCGCATCTTGCCCGACGTGTAGGCGAGCACATCCTGACCTGTCTGCAAGCGCACCTTGAACATCGCGTTGGGCAGCGGCTCGACCACCGTCGCGTCCATCTCGATGGTCTCTTCCTTGACGTCGACCTGGGCGGTGCCGTCGGTGACGTCCCGTCTGCGGACGGGGCCGCGCCGGCGGGTACCACCGGGACGGGGCGGGCGACGTGCCAAACGGGGTCTCCTCGAAGCTGATCGGGCGGTTGGCGAGCGTATCACGGAGCCGTTCCCTGGTAACGTCTTATCGATGGCGGCCCAGGATCGATCTCCATTCCTTGACGCGCTGGGCAAGCGCGTGCTCGTTTTCGACGGCGCGATGGGCACCAGCCTGGACTCTGAAAACCCGGGTATCGACGATTTCGGCGGTGCCCGGCTGGAGGGCTGGAGGGACGGCCTCGTCATCCATGCGCCGCAGATGGTGGAACGCGTGCATCGAAGTTTCCTCGACGCCGGATGCGACGTCATCGAGACCTGCACCTTTCAAGCAACGCGCCCGCGCCTCGAGGAGTGGGGACAGGCTGACGTCACCAGGGATCTGAATGCGTCCGCCGCGCGCCTTGCCCGGTCGATCGCGGACGAATATGCTGCCGACGGCCGCCCACGCTTCGTCGCCGGGAGCATGGGTCCGACCGGGTTCCTGCCTGCGTCGAGTGATCCGGCGATGAGCCGCCTCGGGTTCGCAGAGCTGGTACCGGTGTACCAGGAGCAGGCCGCAGCCCTCATCGAGGGCGGAGCGGATCTGCTCATCATCGAGACGCAGCAGGACATCCTCGAGACGAAAGCCGCCATCTTCGGCGCGCGTGCTGCAGCCGCCGCGGCCGGCCGGCCGGTGCCGATCATGACGAGCGTGACGCTCGACGTCACCGGCCGGATGCTGCTCGGAACCGACGCGGCAGCGGTGCTCGCCGTGCTCGAATCCCTGCACGTCGATGTCATCGGGTTCAACTGCTCGACCGGCCCGGAGCACATGCGCGAACCCATCCGGTACATCACCGCGCACACCGCGCTGCCGGTTGCGTGCATCCCCAACGCGGGTCTGCCGATCAACGTCGACGGTCGCGCCCACTATCCCCTCGAAGCCGTCCCCATGGCGACCGAGCTGGCGAGCTTCGTCAGCGAGTACGGGGTGAGCGTCGTAGGCGGGTGCTGTGGCTCCACCCCCGAGCACATCCGCGAGCTGGTGGCGCGCGTCGGTGCCGCGTCGCGAGCGCACCTGACGCCGGACGTCGAGCCGCGGCTGGCGAGCAGCATGCGCGCCATCGAGCTGCGCCAGCAGCCGGCTCCGCTGCTCATCGGCGAACGCGTCAACGCCCAGGGTTCGCGCGCGATCAAGCGTCTGCTTCTCGCCGACGACTACGACGGCATCCTCGGCATCGCCAGGACACAGGTGGAAGGCGGCGCCCACGCCCTCGATCTGTGCGTCGCGGTCACCGAGCGCAGCGACGAGGCGGAGCAGATGCGGACGGTCGTCAAGACCCTGCAGATGAGCATCGACGCACCGCTGGTCATCGACAGCACCGACGCCGATGTGATCAAAGCGGCCCTCGAGGTCTACCCGGGCCGCGGCATCGTGAACAGCGTCAACCTCGAGAACGGACGCGTGCGCTGCGACGCGGTGCTGCCGTCGGTGCGCGACCACGGCGCCTGCGTGATCGCGCTCACCATCGACGAGCAGGGCATGGCGCGCACCGCGGAACGCAAGCTCGAGATCGCGCGGCGCATCCACGACCTCGCTCGCGACGAGTTCGACCTCACGCCCGACCAGCTGATCTTCGATGCGCTCACCTTCACGCTCGCCACCGGCGAGGCGGAGTGGATCGACTCGGCGCGCGAGACCATCGAGGGTATCCGGGCCATCAAACGCGAGCTGCCCGGCGTGCTCACCGTCCTCGGCGTGTCCAACGTGTCGTTCGGGCTTGCCCCGCACACGCGCCCGGTGCTCAACAGCGTCTTCCTCCACCACTGCGTCGAAGCCGGGCTGGACGCGGCGATCATCAATCCCACCCACGTGGTCCCCTATGGCGAGATCGAGCCGCAGGCTCGGCGCCTCGCCGAAGAGCTGGTGTTCAACAGCAGCCCCGACGCGCTGACCCGGTTCATCGCGCATTTCGACGACGGTGCCTCGACGGGGGGCGCCGGTCTCCCCGAAACCGCCGATCCGTATGAGGGGATGTCAACCGTCGAGCGGATCCACGCCCAGATCCTCCACCGGCGCAAGGACGGCATCGAGGAGCAGATCGACCTCGCCCTGCGGGACCTGGACGCGGTGACCGTTCTCAACACGGTGCTCCTGCCCGCGATGAAGGACGTCGGCGACCGCTTCGGCTCCGGCGAGCTCATCCTGCCCTTCGTGCTGCAGAGCGCGGAGGTGATGAAGCGCGCCGTCGCGCACCTCGAGCAGTACCTCGAGAAGCGCGAGGGCTACACCAAGGGCAAGGTGGTGCTCGCCACCGTGTACGGCGACGTCCACGACATCGGCAAGAACCTCGTGAACACGATCCTCAGCAACAACGGCTACACGGTCTTCGACCTCGGCAAGCAGGTGCCGCTCAACACCATCATCGACAAGGCGCTCGAGGTCGACGCCGATGCCATCGGGCTCTCGGCGCTGCTGGTCAGCACCAGCAAGCAGATGCCCGCGTGCGTCAAGGAGCTCGATGAGCGCGGTCTGCGCTACCCGCTGATCATCGGCGGCGCGGCGATCAATCGCGGGTTCGGCCGGCGGATTCTGTACCTCGACCAGGAGCGTGCCTACGAGCCCGGGGTCTTCTACTGCAAGGACGCATTCGAGGGGCTCGAAACCGTTGACCAGCTCCTCGATCCCGACAGGCACGACGCGCTGCTGACGCGCGTTCTCGAGGAGGCACGCGCTCACCGCGTCCGCGAGCACGAGAAGCTCGAGCGCCGCAATGCCGCGGCGGCCGGCGCCGCGATCACCCCTGCGCGAAGCACGGTGCGCCGAAACGCGCCGATACCGACGGTACCGTTCTGGGGCTCGCGCGTCCTCCGCGATATTCCCATCTGGGATGTCTACCCGTTCATCGACCGCAACTCCCTGTACAAGATGAGCTGGCAGTTCCGCGGCGTTCGCGATCCTGACAAATGGAACGAGCTGCTGCGAAGCGAGCTCGAGCCGCGTCTCCAGCGCTCGATGGAGGAGGCCGCGCGCGACGGCTGGCTCAAGCTCGAGGCGGTCTACGGGTACTGGCCCGCGCTCGCCGACGGCGACACGGTGGTGGTGTACGACCCCGGTGACATCGACGCCGAGCTGGGCCGCTTCACGTTCCCGCGGCAATCGGAGCAGCATCGTCTCTGCCTCGCGGATTACATCCGTCCCGCCGAGGATGCGGCCGACGGTGAGCGCGACGTCATCGCGCTCCAGGTGGTGACCACCGGTCCGGGGGCATCCGAGCTGTCCAACCGCCTGCAGGTCGACGGCTCCTACGACGACATGCTCCGGATCCACGGCTTCGCCACCCAGATGGCGGAGGCCACAGCGGAGTATCTCCATCACCGCATCCGCCGTGAGCTGCGCCTCGGCGAGGACCAGGGCCGCCGCTATTCGTGGGGGTACCCGTCATGCCCGGACCTCGCGGACCACGAGATCCTGATGCGCATCGTCCCCGCGGCGGAGATCGGGGTGGTGCTCACCGAGGGGTACCAGTTCGTGCCGGAGCAGTCCACCGGCGCGATCGTGATGCACCACCCCGAGGCTCGCTATTTCGCGGTCTACGGCGGCGCCGCGGTCGAGGACGACGCCCCCGGGGCGCCCGAGCCGCAGCTCACCACGGTGAGCGCATAAGCCTGCGTCGGACACCTGTGGCCGGGGCTTGCTCCGGCAGCAGCGCGACGACGCCATCCACGCTCAGAGCGTGACCGGTTCGCGGCCGACTCTCGGGAGCCTCGCCTCGTCGCGGGAGTTTCTGCTGCTCGCATCGCTGTTCGTTCTGAGCCTGGGCGCGACCATCCGGCTCGGCACCTACAGCGCATCGGCGCTGGAGTTGGTCGTGCTCGCGGCGTTGCTCATGGCCGGCGCTGCGCTGGGCAGACGTGATGCCCCAATCGGGAGGCTGCCGTGGGCGCTCCTCGGCGGCGGCACCGCAGCGGTCGTGCTGATCGCCGCGAATCCACTTGGGGTGCCGCGGGTCACGTGGCTCGGCGGAGTCATCGTCGTCGCGATCGTCGCGATGCTGCTCGTGCGATCTCCTGCCCTGCAGTGGATCACGGCAGCGGCCGCATCGTGCGCCCTCATCGGGATGTTGGTCGTGGCACTGCAGGCGAAACAGCCGGGCATCGACGTCTTCCAATCCCTTCAGGGAGCGAGCAGCGCATTGCTCCATGGCCACAACCCCTACCAGCCACTGTTCCCGGTGGAGGCGGCTGTCGGTCCGCTCACGTATACGATCGTGCCTGCGCACTTCGACTACCTGCCCGCTGCGGCGATCGTCACAGCGCCCGGGCGCCTGCTCGGTGATGTTCGCTACATGGGCGTGGTCGCGCTCTTCGCCCTGATCGCGTTTGCCGTGCTCCTTGCATGGCAGTCGCCAGAGCCGCGCGAACGGGTGGTTCGCGTCGGCGCGCTCTGCCTCGCGTTGCCGATGACGGTGGCAGTCATCTATCTGTCGTGGGTCGACGTGTACTCGCTGGTCGGGTTCGCTGGATGGATCGTCCTCCGGGGCAACCATCGGCGCTGGTCGATCGCTTTCCTGGTGATCACTTTGACGGTCAAGCCGGTGATCCTGATCGCGTTGATACCGGCGCTGCTCTGGTCCCGGCGAGCACGGTTCGAGGCCTTGATCGCGGGTGCGATCGCGACGGTGTTGATCCTGCCGTTCGCTGTGGCGACCGGCATCGGGAACCTCTATCAGGACGTCGTGGGCATCCAGGCCTCACAGAATTTTCGCGCCGACGGCCTGACTCTGAATTCCGCGTGGTACGCCTTGAGTGGGCAGACGCTGCCGGTGTGGGTCGGACTCATTGTCGGCGCGGCGGTGGCCGTCTTCGCGCTGCGGCGACGCCCGACGGACGTCGCCGACGTGCTCTGCTCCGCGGCCCTTCTGTCGACCGCGGTCTTCCTGCTGGCCAAGTGGGCGTTCCTGAACTACTACTTCATCCCTGTCTGGCTGCTCGTGTTCGCACTGGCCGGTCGGGGAGTGATGTTCGAGAGGTCAGCGGACGATGTCGCGCTGCCCGGAGCTGGGCTTATCCAGCGTGCACATGCGATTCGTCGTGGCGATGATCGACGTCAGGACCCTGGCGTCCGCTACTCCACGTAGCGCCGGATGCGGTCGTCCTCCTCCCCGTGCTCACTCTGGTAGAGCACGCACGACTCCGGCTCCGACACGCACGGCGGCACGGGATGGCGACCGGTGAACTTGTGGGTCCGCCGGTCGACGTGGCAGTCGGCTTTGAACCGGGTCAGCAGACCGAACGGACCGGCGCTCTCCTTGATGATCTGCTCGAGGTAGGGGCAGCGGCGACCACGCGGGCGCGCCGGCGCCGACTGGCGCCGTGGCTCTGGCCGGCCGCGCGAGGGCGGCGGTGGTTCTGCTCGCATCTCTCCCCTCGAGTGTAGAACTCCTTACGGGGCGAGCATCGACTGGATGCGGGAGGCGAGCTCCTTGATCTTGAAGGGCTTGGCGAGCGTCTGCACGTTGCCGTAGGCCTCGAGCTTCGGCGCCGTCGAGGAATTCACCAGCGCGCTGACCACGAGCACCTTGGGATCGCTGCCGTGATCGGAGCGGATTCGTTCGAGCACCTGCGTTCCCGACAGGTCTCCGGGCAGCATCAGATCGAGCAGCACGAGGTCCGGCTGGAACTCGACGAACGCCGCGAGGCCCTCGTCACCGCTCTTCGCCACCTTCACCTCATAGCCCTCCATCGTGCAGAGCAGAGATTCGATGTCGGCGAGCGCGTAGTAGTCCTCGATGATCAGGACTTTCTTCATTGCGGTACTCGTCGCTGGGCTCATGTGGGAATCCGGCCGAATATAGCACGGGCATTTTGGCCGCTCCTGGGGGGTGTGACCAACCCGTCACCGGGCGGCGCAATCCCCGCACAACGGCCCCATCCACGCCGTGACGCTCAGATAGAGCGGTCGACCAGCGTCCCGGTGCCGAGCCCGCCGCCGCAGCACATCGCCTGGATGGCGTAGCGGCCGTCGCGCCGCTCGAGCTCGTGCAGCATCGTGGTCATGAGCCGGGCTCCGCTGGCGCCGAGTGGGTGGCCGAGCGCGATCGCTCCCCCGTTGACGTTCACTCGATCCATGTCGGGATGGTGCTCGTGCTCCCACGCCAGCACCACCGGGGCGAAGGCCTCGTTGATCTCGAACAGGTCGATGTCGTCGATCTTCAATCCGGATCGCTCCAGGAGCTTCGTCGTCGCCGGGATCGGTCCGGTCAGCATCGTCACCGGGTCGACGCCGACGACGGCCTGGGCGGCAATGCGGGCGCGCGGCGTCACCCCGAGCGCCATGGCCCGATCCAACGACATCAGCAGCACGGCCGCTGCTCCGTCGGTGATCTGGGAGCTGTTGCCGGCGTGGAGGATCCCGTCCGGTTTGAACGCAGGCTGAAGCGAGGCCAGCAACTCGACGGTGCTGTCCGGACGGATGCCCTGGTCCTGGCTGATCACCCGGCCGTCGCCGTTGGCGCCGACCACGACCGGAGCGATCTCGCGGTCGAACCACCCGTTCGCCTGTGCTTCGCCGGCGCGACGCTGCGACCGCGCCGCGAACTCATCCGCCTGCTCACGGGTGATGTGCCACATCTCCGCGATCATCTCGGCGGAGAGACCCTGTGGGACAAGGTCGTACACCTCGAGCAGCTCGGGCGGGAATGGCGTTCCCGGACCCTGGAACACCGTGGTGCCCATGGGCACGCGGCTCATGCTCTCCACGCCGGCGGCGATGGTGATGTCGCACACGCCGGACTGGATCAGGTTGGCGGCAAAGTGGATCGCCTGCTGCGACGAGCCGCACTGGCGGTCGACGGTGGTCGCCGGCACCTCGACCGGAAAGCCCGCGGCAAGCACCGCCTGACGGGCGATATTGACCGCCTGCTCGCCGGTCTGCATGACACAACCGAAGACGACGTCGTCCACCATCGCGGGATCGATCGCCGCCCGGCCGGTCACCTCGCGGAGCACGTGAGCGGCGAGGATCACCGGATGCACATCGCGAAGATCACCATTGCGCTGGTTGCCGCGGCCCATCGGGGTTCGCACGGCTTCGACGATCACGACGTCAGTCATGTTGCACCGTCGCCAACCTTAGCAGCGGGAGCCGCGCCGGCCGCCGAGGCGACAAAGTCTGCGAAGAGGCGGCGCGCCCAGTCGCGCTCGAGATACAGCTCCTCGGGGTGGCACTGCAATCCAACCACGAATCGCCGCCCCGGGTGTTCCACCGCCTCGACGAGCCCGTCGTGGGCACGTGCGGTCACCACAAGCTCGCGCCCGATATCGCGCAGCGCCTGGTGATGCATGCTGTTGACGTCGACGATCTGTGCACCGGCGATCGCGCGCAACCGCAACTCGGGGACCACGTCGATGTTGTGCGTGAGGTCCTGACGCGAACCGTCCTGGGAATGATTGTGCTCGGTGGCGCCCTGCATCCCGACGTCCTGCCAGAGCGAGCCCCCAAGCGCGACGTTGAGCACCTGCGCGCCCCGGCAGATGGCGAGCACCGGCTTGTCAACCTCAAGCGCCCACCGAGCGAGCAGCATCTCCGCACGGTCGAGTTCCGCGTCCACGTCGACCGCGCAGTCGGCACGCGTTTCCTCGCCGTACAACGCCGGCTCGACATCGGGTCCGCCCGGGAGGCACAGCCCGTCGCACAGATCGAAGAGCTCGCGAAGCCGGGTCTCGGAGAGCGATGCGCTGATTCCGAGGGGGGTCCCGCCGGCTCCCTCGAGCGCATCGAAGTAGGCGCGGTTGCGCGCGAGATCCGCGGGCAGACCTTTCTCGTGCAGCACGCGCAGGGTGATGCCGATCACCGGGGACCGTGTCATGCCAACTCTCAGGACGTGAAGCTGAAACGCCCGATGTGCAGCCAGGGTGACAGCACCCCGGACTCGCCCTCGCCGAGCTCGAGCCGGCGCTCGGGACTCACGTGCACCACGTTGGCGAGCGCTTCGACGATGCTCTGCGTGAAGCGCAGATCCTTAACCGGCCGGGTGATGCTCCCGTTCTCGATGAGGAACGTCCCCTCTCGGGTCATCCCGGTGATCACGGTGCGCAGCGGATGCACGTCGCGCACGTACCAGAATCTGGTGATGTACAGGCCGCGCGACACCGATGCCACCATCTCCCGCCACGGAGTCTCGCCGGCGTCCATGGCGACGTGGCGCGGTAGCGGTCCCCAAATGTTCGGCTGCGGGAGCGAATGGCCGGTCGACGCGACGCCGTCGCGAAGGGCAGTCGGGGTGTCATAGACGACCCCCGCGCAGACGCCGCGATCGATCAGCGTCACCGGTTGTGTCGCGACTCCCTCGTCGTCGAATGGGAACGGAAAGATGTCGGGCGTGCGCGCGTCGTCGCGAATCGTGACCTGATCGCTCATGAGGTCCTCACCGATGCGCATGAAACTCCTGTGCTCCTGCACCGCGAGTGCGCTGAAGCCGACCCAGGCGAGGTGGTCGAGCAGGTCGGTCACCGCGTAGGGCGAGAGGACCACCTCGTAGTCGCCGGGGTCGATCGCCGTCGCCCCCTGGTTGCGTTCGCACGTGTCCACGACCTCGGCCGCCAGGCCGCCGACATCGAGCGCACCGATGTCGGCCGAATGGCGCGATGCGTAACCGCCGCCGTCGTCGCCGCGTGCCACGGCCACCAGGCTTGCCTGCGTGGCGGTCGCGGCCTTGCGCAGCCCCGAGCTGGTCACGATCGCGGTGGTGGTCGTGGTCGTGCTCAACGCCCCGTACGCGTTGACGCCGTGCGCGCCGGCCGCGCCGGTGATGATCGAGACCAGCTCCACGCGTTCCTGCGGCGTCGCGGCGGCGGTGGCCTCCGCAAACGCCACCGCGTCTTCGCCGTCGGGAGGCGTGGCTCTCGGGAGCGGCGAGACATCGGACGCGGTGGTGACCCGACGGCTCTCCTCGGCCGCGGCAAAAGCGAGCGCGACTGCGCGCTCGCCATGACCACGAACCTCCCCGACGCCGATGCGTCCGGAGTCGATCAGCCGCACCCGGATGTGACGGAATCGCTCGCCGACACTCTGATGGATCTCGTTACCTGCAAACCGGGTCAACTCGCTCCGCGTATCGGCGATGACCACCTCCGCCTCCCCGCGAGCGAGGGAGCCAAGCGCGCGGTCGCCGACGGCGAGCAGCTCGTCATCCGTGCTCATCGCGACGGCTCGACGCGAACATCGCGGAAACGACAGGGGGCGGCGCCGTGTCCGACGTGCATCAACTGCGACGGCTGGCCCTTGCCGCAGTTCACCACGCCGAACATCTGCCACTCCGACGGCCCCGCGACCGCATCGCACGATCCCCAGAACTCGGGCGTCTGACCGCTGTAGATCGAGTTGCGGACCAGGCGCGTCCGCTCGCCATCGACGATCTCCCATCCGTTCTGGGTGCCGAACTGGAAATTGAGGCGGCGATCGTCGATGCTCCAGGAGCGGTTGGTCTCGAGGTACACCCCGTGCTCGGTGGTGGCGATCATCTCCTCGAGGCTGGAGCTTCCAGGCTCGAGGTTGATGTTGGTCATGCGGATGATGGGCAGGCGCGCCCATCCGTCGGCGCGCATGGCGCCGTTGCTCACCTGGCCGATCGCCGCCGCGGTCTCGCGCGACGAGAGATAGCCGGTGAAGATCCCCTGGTCCACCAGCACGGAGCGTTGCGCGGCCACCCCCTCATCGTCCCAGCCGAAGGTGCCGAGGCCGGGCGCGCGCGTCGAATCGGCGGTCATGGTCACGTGCTCGCTGCCGTAGCGAAAGGTCCCGAGCAGATCCGGGGTGAGAAACGACGTACCCGCGTATGCGGCCTCGTGTCCGAGCACGCGATCGAGCTCGGTGGGGTGGCCGCACGACTCGATGGACCTGGAGCGCGGCCTGGGTCGCATCGAGGATGACGGTCATCCTCCCGGCCGGACAGTCGGCAGCGGTCAGCAAAGCGACCGCCTCCTCGGCGATCCGCCCGGCGTTCCCGGGGAGGTCGAACGCCTCGACGGCCTCCCAGCCGGCGCAGATCTGATGGCGCCCGAAGCTGTTGGGGAAGCTCCGCGTCTGCACCTCGTCGTCGCTGGTGGCGGTGGCGTCGAGACCTCCACCGGACTCGATGATGGTCTGGTCGAGCTGCGCCCCGTCGCTGCTGGCGAAGTGGCGCACCTCGCGAACGAATTCCAGCGAGCACTCCCGGATGCGGATCTGCGCAAGGTGCGACATTGCCTCGTCGGTGCGCAGTAGCAGATCCACCTTGTCGTCGAGAGACACGGTGAAGGGGTCGCGGAGCACCGGCGTCAGGAACTCGCCGACCAGCGCCGGGGCAGGAGCCAGGCGCACCGGCGTGCGGTTGACCCGCGACGAAGCCTTGGCGATCAGAACGGCGTGGCGGGCGGCCTCCTCGACGCTCGCCGCGCTGAGGTCGTCGACGCCCGCGAACCCCCAGGCTCCACCGGCAATCGCGCGGATGCCGATGCCCTCATCCTCGAACAGCTCCACCGAGGCGACCACGCCATTCTTGACGGCGAGGCGCTGCACGGTGCGATTGATGACCCTGCAGTCTGCATACGAGGCACCGGCAGCAGACGCCGCGTCGAGTGCTCTTTCACTGAGATGGCGCACGAGGGCGGAGTATACGGTCCGTCAGGCCGGCGAACGCCCCGGCCTACCCGGCGCAGTTTCCCGCGATGCAGTACCACGCGGCGGCGTTGAAATCAGCAAGGAAGTCGTTCTGCACGACGCCGCGCAGGCTCGACGAGTAGGTGTTGACGATCACCTGTTGGTAGAGGGGGATGGCCGGGAGCAGGGTGGCCAGGCGTTGATCGGCGAGCGCGTAGTCGCGCGCGCGCGCGACCAGGTCTGCGCTGAGGCGAGCATGATCCATGTCGGCATCGAGCTGGGCGTCGTTGAGACCCCCGAAGTTCATGCCGGCTCCACGGTTCGCGGTTGAGGGAATCGAGTCCGCAGCCGGACAGGCGCCGCCGCAGTCACCGTGCCAGCTCGACGAGTAGGTGTCGGGCTCGCCGGGCAGGCCGAGCCCCACCGAGTAGATCGCCATGTCGAACGCGTGGGTCGCAAGCGGTCCCCCATCGGCGAAGGTGCCGAAGAATGTCGCCGCGGGGACGTTCGGCGTGAAGGCAGCCGGGACGTTGATGCCGATCCTGGCCAGATCAGCGCGGATCATCGATTCGACGGTCAGGCGCACCGGTTGATCACTGGTGGTTCCGAGGTTGATGACGATGCATGTGCCGTCCCTGGCGGCGCGAAAGTCCTGGCCGTCGGGAGCGGTGCCGCACTTGGCCGCGCGCGTGTCGCCGGCCGCGTCGAGCATCGAATTGGCGCCCGCTGGATCGAAGCCCGTGGTGGTGACGCCGGCACCGCTGATGTAGCTCGCTCCGAGGCTCATCCACGAGTTGGGTGGCATCATCGGTGACCCCGGGCGCGACGGCCCTGACGATCGCCTGGCGGTCGATGCCGAGCAGGATCGCCTTGCGGATCGCCGGATCCGAGGTGTCCTCGTTCTCATCGGCCTTGGGGTTGTCACACTGGCCTCCGTCCGCGGCGCAGAGGTTGAACATCAGGACCTCGGCGCCGGAGCCCGAGCACCGGGTCGACGGTCAGCGGAGCGGTGCGCGCGCGCACCGCCGCCTCGAGCGACGGCAGCGCCGCCAGCCCTAGGTTCAACCCCACCTGGACGGCGCCGGAGCGCACGTCCTTCTGCTCGGTCGCGAGGTCGGGCTCGATCCTGAAGATGATCTTGTCGAGACGCGCGAGACCGGTCTGGTTCCAGTAGTCGGGATTGCGCACGAGCACGACCTGGGAACCCGGGCTGTCCTGCGCCATGACGAAGGGCCCGGTGCCGTCGAGCGCGGTGCCGAGCGACGCGGTGCCCTTGAACGCTGCGGGGTTTCCAGTGCCCTTGGTCAGGTCGAGACCGGCCGCGCTCGACTCGAGGTTGCCGCCGGAGGCGAGGACGGGATCGAGCACCGCGGCCGGCAGGATCCCGTCGACACCGCTGCCGAGCGCGAGGTACGGGCCGTACTGCGACTTGAAGTCGACGATCGCGGTGGCGGCGTCCAGCTCGGTGCACTTGATCACCTGGTTCCATCCCGCCGTGGAGGCCAGCGGCGTGGGGCTCGGCTTGCCGAGCGCGCCGTATGCCAGCCAGTGGAGCTCGAATGTGTCGCACACGTCGTGGGACGACAGGACGCTGCCGTCATCCCAGCGCACTCCCTGCCGGATGTGCCAGGTGACGCACATGGCGGCCGAGGCGTCGGCGCAGCCACGCGTCTGGACTCCACCGTCGGACACGGTGGGGACCGCGGTGGCTAGGTCGGGGGACCAGTAGTCCGCCTCGGAGGTTGCGTTCGATGTGGCCGCCGTCGAGCGGTACCAGAGCAGTCCTTCCTCGACGGGTGCCGCGATGACGTCGGCAAATGGCAGCGAGCCGGTGATGCCGTCGTCGAGGAGGGTCGTGGGCGCCTGCCAGACGCCGACGGTCAGCGTCCCGCCCTGGGTGGCGGTGCCTCCCGGCACGCTGGTCGGCGTCTTCGCCGCGGGTGACGGCGTGCATCCCGAGAGGAGGACCGGAAGCACCGCCGCGGCTGGCAGCGCGCGACGCCACCGCCGCGGTGTCGAGCGCCTGGGGGAGGCGGTTGCAAGCACGAGCGTGCATTGTGCCCCGCCCGTATAGTGGAGCCGGAGTGGTCGATGGGCTAATGGGGATGTTCGCAGCCAGGGCGGGATCTGGAGACGTGCCATGAGGATCGGCCGCGGGAGACTGCCGCGCAGACGTGATCCGAGGCGGCGGTTTCGCAATCGCCTGCTCGTCGGCATGGTGGGTGTCGCGCTGCTGCCGCTCGTCGCCTTCGCGGTGCTCGCGGTGTTCGAGCTCGACACGGTGGCCAAGAGCACCGCGAATGCGACCGAGACGGCCATCCTGGAACACCAGCAGACGCTTGCGGATTCGGCGCTCGACAGTCGCGCCTCGTCCCTCGACGCGGTGATGGCCCAGATCAATACGGCGGTTCAGGAAGGGCTGGGCGGCGCTTTCGCCAGAGCGATGGCGGCGACGCCGGCGACTGCCGCACTGCCGGCTGCGCTCGTTCCATTCGGTACCCTTCGCTACGCCGCAGCGGGAGGGAGCACGTTGATCCTTCCTGCCGGTGCGACAACCGACGGTCGGTTCGCCAAGGCCAGCGAGGCCGTCACGGTCGAACAGCAGGTTGCGGCGATCGTCAAGAACTACCCGAACATCATCACCGCCGTGTGGTTTCAAGATGCCAAGACAGGGGCGATGCGCGCCTATCCGGCTTTCGACCCGAGAGTTGCCTTCGCGAGCCACCAGTACGACCCGGCGGCCCGCTCCAGCTCTCTCTTGAACTCGGAGGGAGGGATCGTCGCCGCCAGTGCGCCGAGCGCGTGGATCCAGCCGGGCACGCCCGGACGCAGCACCGACGGGCCGTTCTGGACGGATCCGTATCCACTCCTCGAGGACGGCACCCTGGGCGTGAGCGCCTGGTACCAGGACCCGTCATCCATCTATGTCGGCGTCGACGTGTCGATCAGGCAGCTCATCGCGACCTCGCTGATCAACGCCTTGCCCTTGAGTGTCGACCCGCTCCTGATCAGTGCCACCGGGACCCTGCTGTACAGCGCCCCGCAGGCGCAGGCGGATTTCCCGGACGCGTCGTTCAACTCCGTCTTCACCGTCCCCCAGGCAGGGTTGCTCAGCTCCCTCCGCCACATGGAGACGACCGGCGCGACACCCGACTCGCCGCTGGTGGGGACCTTTGACAAGGCCCGCACCGACCTCTTCACGTCCCCGGTGTACAGCGGCCACTGGATCATCGTCAACCCGGTGCCGGTGAGCTCCCTCGAGCCAAATCTCGGCGCGCTCACCCTCGGCGTCAACGACAGCGTCCACCGTCTCTTCCCGGTGACGGTGCTGCCGGTGCTCATCCTCCTGGTCGGTCTCGCCTTCATCGCGACGACGCTGCTCTCGCGCCGGATGTACCTCCCGGTGCAGGCCCTCACCGACCATGCAGTGCTCGAGGAGCGCACCCGGCTCGCCCGGGAGATCCACGACACGCTCGCTCAGCAGCTGACCGGCATCGTGCTCGAGCTCGAGGCCGCCGACACGCTCCTGAACCGCGGATCGGAGCGGCGCGCCAAGTCCTCGGTCGAGAAGGCCCGCGAGCTCGCCCGCGGAGCGCTCCAGGAAGCCAGGCGGTCGGTCTGGAACCTCCGGCCGGCCCCGCTTTCGGCGAGCGGCCTGGTCGCTGCAATCGGCCACGAGGTCGAGGCCTGGGAGGAGCGCACCGGCATCCCCGCGCGGTTCAAGGCCCGCGCGGTGCCGGCCCACCCCGCGCTCTCGCCGACGGCGGAGGTCGCGCTGCTGCGCATCGGCCAGGAGGCGCTGTCCAACGCGGCGCGGCACGGCAAGCCGGAGCATGTCGACGTCGAGCTGCGCGCCCACGCCCAGGAGCTGGTGCTCTCGATCCGGGACGACGGAGTCGGGTTCGACCCCGCGGCCACCGCGCCGCGCGAGGACTGCTTCGGTCTCGACGGCATGGCCGAGCGAGCCCGCAACGCCGGCGGCACACTCACGGTGGTGAGCACCCCCGGCCAGGGGACCACGGTCACCACCAGGCTTCCGTTCACCGAGGCTGTGGCAGAAGCGGTCAGCGCGTGATCAGCGTGCTCGTGGCCGATGACCACCCGGTGGTTCGGGATGGCCTCTGCACCATGCTCGAGCTCGAGCCGGACATCAAGGTGGTCGGCAGGGCGTCGGATGGAGTTGAGGCTGTCGAGCAGGCGCGCCGCACCCACCCCGACGTGATCCTCCTCGACGTTCAGATGCCGGTGATGGACGGGATCGAAGCGCTCCGCAAGATCCGCGCTCGCGACCCGGAGGCGCGCGTGATCGTGCTCACCACCTATCGCAACGAGGACTACATCTTCCCCTCGCTCAAGGCCGGCGCGCTCGGCTACCTGCTCAAGGATGCGACCCGCGAGGAGCTCGCCGGCGCCATCCGCGCGGTCGCCGCCGGGGAGTTGCTGCTCGATCCGCAACTGGTCAGCGCCGCGGCGGAGCACATGCCCTCCATCACCCGGCGCGAACGCGACGTGCTGCGACTGATGGCCGACGGCAAGAACAACGCCGAGATCGCGGTGCTGCTCTTCCTCAGCGAGAACACGGTGAAAACCCACGTCAGCAACATCCTCGAGAAGCTCGGCTGCAAGGATCGCGCCGCGGCGGTGCTCCTGGCCTGGAGACGCCACATCATCTAGGCACCCATAGACTGTCCCGGCAATGGAATCCGTGGGCATCGGGTTGCTCGGACTCGGCACGGTGGGAACCGAAGTCGCCAGGCGTCTCATCGACGAGTGGGAACTGCTCGGCGAGCGCGCCGGTGCCACTCCGGTGCTCCGCTGCGTCGCGGTGCGAGACCTCACGCGACCGCGGGACGTGGACCTCAAGAACGTCCGGCTGGTCGCCGAACCGGAGGCGGTGATTGCCGATCCCGAGGTCGCGATCGTCGTCGAGGTGATCGGCGGCACCGATCCGGCAACAGGGTTGATCGAGTTGTCGCTGCGCGCCGGCAAGACTGTGGTGACCGCCAACAAGGCGGTGATCGCCGCGTCTGGGCCCCGCCTGAGCGCGCTCGCCGCCGGGCACGGCGCCCGGTTGCATTTCGAGGCGAGCGTGGGGGCGGGATTGCCGATCGTCGCCCTCCTAACTGGAAGCCTGCTCGGCGATCGCATCTCCGCCCTCGACTGCGTCATCAACGGCACCACCAACGTCATCCTCACCGCGATGCGAACGCCGGGCGTGAGCTTCACCAACGCGCTCGCCGGCGCGCAGCGCCGGGGCTTCGCCGAAGCCGATCCATCGCTCGACGTCGACGGCTGGGACGCCACCCACAAGCTCGTGATCCTCACCTGGCTCGCTCTCGGCGCGTACGTGACCCCCGAGGCGGTGGACCGAGTCGGTATCCGCGACGTCGCCGGGGACGATGTCGCCGCACTCGCTCAACTCGGCTATCGGGTGCGCCTGCTCGCACACGCCCACCGCGCAACCGGTGGTGCCGTCCATCTCCGGGTCCGGCCGACCGCGGCCGGCGCCGGTCATCTGCTCCACGATGTGGATGATGCTGACAATGCTGTCATCATCTCGAGCGACCTCGCGGCCGTGGTGATGCTCCGCGGATTGGGCGCCGGCGGCGCCTCGACCGCGAGCGCCGTGGTGAGCGATGTGATCACGGCGGTACGCGAACGCGGCGCGCCGCGGGAACCGGCACCCGCTGCGCACGCCGGCGTCGCGCTGCTCGGCGACGAGGACGTGGAGGTCGCCGGCTATGTTCGCGTCCGGCTCTCCGGAGAGGCGGATGCTCGCGCCCTCGTGCTCCAGGCGCTCGAGGATCGTGGTCTCGCGGTCGACGCCGCGGTCGACGTGGCCGGCTCCGAGTTGATCGTGCTCACCGGTGTCGCGCCTCGCGCCGTCCACGACCGTGCGCTCGAGACCCTCGACACCCTGACCTCCGTCGACCAGATCCTCGGCGCCCTCGACCGGGTCGAGGCGTAGGCGGCGCCGCGTGACCAGCCGCGCGCAGGGCGTCATCGCCCGCTGGGGCGATCGGCTCGCGCTCGCTCCCGGAACACCGCGGATCACCCTCGGCGAAGGTGGCACGCCGTGCGTGGAGTTCTTGACCATCGGTCCCTCGCTGGGCCTCGCCTCCCTGCATTTCAAGCTGGAGGGCCTGAATCCGACCGGCTCGTTCAAGGACCGGGGCATGGTGGTCGCGGTGGCGGCGGCGCTCCACGAGGGCAGCCGGGCGATCGTCTGCGCGTCGACCGGGAACACCAGCGCATCGGCGGCCGCGTACGGCGGGCGCTTCGGCCTGCGCACGGTCGTGGTCGTGCCGCGGGGATACATCGCCTCGGGCAAGCTGCTCCAGGCGCGCGTCCACGGCGCCACGGTTGCGAGCATCAGCGGCGGTTTCGACGACGCGCTGCGGACGGTTCGCGAGCTCTGCGAACACCACCCGGTCACGCTGGTGAACAGCGTGAACCCGAATCGCATCGAGGGTCAGAAGACGGCGGCGTTCGAGATCGTCGACGAGCTGGGCGACGCCCCCGACGTGCTCGCCCTCCCGGTCGGCAACGCGGGCAACATCACCGCGTACTGGCGCGGCTTTCGCGAGGATCAGCGCGACGGTCGGTCGAGCCGGCTGCCCCGGATGTTCGGCGGCCAGGCGTCGGGGGCGGCACCGCTTGTCCTCGGACGCCCGGTCGACGACCCGCAGACGGTCGCGACCGCGATCCGGATCGGCAACCCGGCGTCGTGGCAGGGTGCGATCGAGGCGCGCGACCAGTCGGAGGGGATGATCGCCGCGGTCGAAGACGAGGCCATCCTCGACGCCCAGCGCCGGCTGGCACGGCTCGAGGGGATCTTCTGCGAGCCGGCGTCGGCTGCGGCGCTCGCGGTCCTCGAGCGCGCGGTCGCCGAAGGGGCGGTGGCGCCGGGGAGTCATGCGGTGTGCGTGCTCACCGGCAACGGCCTGAAGGATCCGGGCGCGGTCGAGGGCGCGCTCCCGCCCATTCTCGAGACCGCGACAGACGCGAGCGCCCTGGCGCGCGCGCTCGAGCTCTGAGCGGCGCCCGTGCGCGTCCGTGTCGCCGTCCCCGCCAGCGTCGCCAACCTCGGGCCAGGCTTCGACATCCTCGCCATGGCGCTCCAGCTGCAGAACGACGTCCGGGCGGAGCAGCGACCTGGAGCACTCTCCATCGACGCCGGTCCTGATGCCCCCATGGAGCTCAACGATCCCGACCGTAACCTGGTCACCGCCGCCTACGCGCAGTCGTGCGCGGCTCTCGGCGTTCCCGCCACCGGTGTGCACTTCACCTGCGTGAACCGCATCCCGATCGGGCGGGGGATGGGGTCGAGCGCGGCCGCGTCGCTCTCGGGCGTCCTCGTGGCCGTCGCGCTGCACCAGGCACCGTGGGACGAGGACGTCGTGCTCGAGCGCGTCGCGGCGCTCGAGGGCCATCGCGACAACGCCGCGGCCGCGCTGCTCGGTGGTCTCGCGATCTGCGCTCCGGGTGCCCCGGCGGTCCAGATGGCGGTCTCCGACGACCTGCGCGCGGTGCTCTTCATTCCCGACCTGCCGTTCACGACGACGGAATCGCGACGCGTGGTCCCGAACACGTTCAGCAGGGCGGACGCGATCTTCAACGCGAGTTGCTGCGCGCTGCTGGTCCGGGCGCTCGCGCTCGGCGATCACGCCGGGCTACGCGTGGCGATGCAGGATCGCTGGCACCAGGACGCCCGCTTCGCGCTGATGGACGGGCCGCGCGAGGTCATCGCCGCGGCGGACGGTGCGGGGGCGTCCGGCGCTGCGCTTGCCGGTGCGGGGCCGTCGGTCATCGCGCTGACGCCGCTCGACCCGGGTCCGATCGTCGCCGCCATGGCTGCGGCCGCAGCCCGCGTGGGCGTGAGCGGAGCGACCATGGTGCTGCCGCCGCGCAACTACGGCACCAGGGTGGACGTGTCAGCGTGACCCGTGTCGTCCAGAAGTACGGCGGATCGAGCGTCGCGACACCGATGAAGCTGCGCCGGGTCGCGCGCCGGATCCGCGAGTCACTGGTGGCGGGGACCGAGGTGGTCGTCGTGGTGAGCGCGATGGGTGACACCACCGACGAGCTGATCGCGCTTGCGCACCGCGTCACCGGCGACCCGCCGTCGCGTGAGATGGACATGCTCCTGAGCAGCGGGGAGACGATCACCGCGCCGCTGCTCGCCATGGCGCTGCACGCCGGGGGCACGCCGGCAATCTCGCTGACCGGCGCGCAGGCGGGCATCCGCACCAGCGGCGCGCATCGCACCGCGCGCATCGTCGACATCGTTCCGCAGCGCGTGCTCGACGAGCTCGAACGCGGCAAGGTAGTGGTGGTCGCCGGGTTCCAGGGGGCGACCGAGGACATGGACGTCACCACCCTCGGGCGAGGCGGGTCGGACACGACCGCGGTCGCGCTCGCGGTGGCGATCCGCGCCGACCACTGCGAGATCTTCACCGACGTGCCCGGTGTGCACACCGCCGACCCTCGAATCGTTCCCAACGCGAGGGTGATCGCGTCGATCGACTACGACGAGATGCTCGAGCTCGCCTCCGCGGGCGCTCGGGTGATGCATCCCCGCGCCGTCGAGATCGGCGAGGCGTATTCGATGGAGATTCGCGTCCGATCCACGTTCGACAACGAAGCGGGGACAATCATCGCGAAGCAGAGCACGATGGAAATTCGTCAGAAGGTGCGCGCCATCGCGCACGAGACCGACGTCGCGAAGGTGACGATCCTGCGCGTGCCCGACAAGCCGGGGGTTGCGGCATCGATCTTCGGCCCATTCGGCGATGCCGGGATCGACATCGACATCGTGCTCCAGAACGTCGGTCACGACGGCACCACGGACGTGAGCTTCACCATCGCCGAGTCGCACCTGGGCAAGGCGCGCAGGATGCTCCCGTCGGTGGCCAGGAGCGTCGAGGCGCAGGGATACACGGCGACGGCCGCGATCGCGAAGGTCACCGTCATCGGCAGCGGGCTCAAGGGGACACCGGGGCTGTACGCCAAGATCTTCCGCGCGCTCGCAGATGCGGGCATCAACATCCAGATGATCGCCACCAGCGAGATCCACGTGACCTGCATCATCGATCGTCCGCGCGTGCGCGACGCCGTGCGTGCTCTGCACACCGCCTTCGAGCTGGAAAGGATTTGAGCCTCAGTGTCGGCATCGTCGGACTGCCTAACGCCGGGAAGTCGACGCTTTTCAACGCGATGACCCAGGCCGGCGCGGCGGTGGGCAACTATCCGTTCACGACCATCGAACCGAACACGGGCGTGGTGCCGGTTCCGGATGCGCGTCTCGACCGCCTCGCCGAGCTGTTCCGGCCGCCGAAGGTGATCCCCGCGACGGTCACCTTCACCGATATCGCGGGGCTGGTTCGTGGTGCGAGCCGCGGCGAGGGCCTCGGCAATCGCTTTCTCGGCCACATCCGCGAAGCCGACGCGACGGCGCTGGTGGTTCGCGCGTTCGAGGATCCCGACGTGACCCACGTCGAGGGCGGTGTCGACCCGGTTCGCGATATCGACGTGCTCGAGCTCGAGCTGCAGCTCGCGGATCTCGAGACCATCACCAAGCGACTGGAGCGCACCGAGAAGACGTCACGCCTGCAGAAGGAGAAGGACGTCGAGATGATCGCGCTCCTTCGGCGCGTCCAGGCGCATCTCGACCAGGGGAAGCCGGTGCGGACGATGCCACTCACCCCCGATGAGCAGTTGATGTTGCGCGAGTTCTGGTTGCTCACCGGGAAACCATTGATGGTTGTCGTCAACGTTGCCGAGTTGGCTGCGCGTGCACCGGTCCCGACCGAGGTCGCCGAGCGCGCGTCGCTGGCGGGCGGGGAGGCCATCGCGGTTTCCGCTCGGATCGAGAACGATATCGCCGAGCTCGATGCCGCGGACCGGGCGGCATTCCTGCACGACCTCGGTCTCGAGGAACCCGGCCTGTACCGCGTTGCCCGCAGCGCGTATCGGTTGCTCCGGCTGATCACGTTCTTCACCGCGGGCGACACCGAGGTGCGCGCCTGGAATCTCCGCGAGGGCGAGACGGCCCTCGACGCCGCGGCGAGCATCCACACCGACATCGCGCGTGGTTTCATCCGCGCCGAGGTGACCGGCGCCGAGGAGCTGCTCGACGCCGGGTCCTACGCGGTTCTGCGCGAGCGCGGCAAGCAGCGGCTCGAGGGTCGCGACTACGTGATGCGCGATGGTGACGTCATTCACGTGCGCTTCAATGTCTGACATACGGGCGGTGCCCCGCCGTGTGCCCCCCTCCTCGGACGTTGGTCGGCTCGAGTTGTTCATCGACGCGCCCGCGCCGGGTGTGGAGAACATGCGCCGCGATGTGTCGCTGCTCGAGGCCTGCGCCCGGGGAGAGATCACGCGGGCGGTGCGCCTGTATGGGTTCTCCCCTGCGTGTCTGAGTCTTGGCCGTATGCAGCCCCTTGACGACGTGGATATCGAGGCGTGCGCGCGAGACGGCGTCGACGTGGTGCGGCGCCCGAGTGGCGGTCGGGCGGTGCTCCACGACCAGGAGGTCACGTACTCGGTGGTGTGCCGGTCGGACGATCCGGTGTTCGGTGGGCGGGTGCTCGAGTCCTGTTCCCGGATCCACCGGGCGGTGGCTGCCGGGCTGGATTCGCTCGGCGTGCGCACGATTTCCCGCGCGATGGCCGCTGACGTGCGCCGGGACGCGCGCGACGGCGCGGCTGTCGCTGATTGTTTCGCACGGCCCGCAGCCCACGAGTTGCTGGACGAGTGGGGGCGCAAGCTGGTGGGCAGCGCCCAGGCGAGACGCGCCGGGGCGCTGCTGCAGCACGGCTCTGTGCTTCTGGAGCCGCCGCGCGCGGCGTCGTATCTGCGCGGTGTGGAGTCCGTGACGCCCCGCGGCGTTGGAGTGCGCGAGTTGCTCGGCCGTCACGTGAGCCGTGAGGAGCTCGTCGAGGCCCTCGCTTCGGCGTTCCAGCGGTGCTTGCCGATGCCGTCGTAGGCGACGTGTGATTTCGTTCGCTGACTGATCCAGGACTCCGCTGTCCGGAAACCGAGGTCGCCCGAGCGAACTCCGCACGCTCCGAACATATGTTCTATACTACAGAAGTGTGTAGATCAGGTCCGGATAACAACCCGCTCGAGACGCTCATCGCCGCCATCGAGCGCTTCGTCCGGGTGCCGACGCTGGAGCTGACCCCGACCGAGCTCGGGGAACACCTCGTCCGGCTCAGAAAGGGCGTTGATGTCCTCGAGCTCTGCTTCGCGACCCGCGCGGCCACGTTTGCGTCGACCGACGAGTACGACGCGCAGGGCTCTGTCACCCCGATCGACTGGATCCGCCACCACTGCAAGATGTCCGGCAACGCCGCTGCCAGGGCCGTCGCGGCCGGAGAGCAGGTGAGCCGCCTCCCTGCGAGTGTCTCAGCGCTCGACGCAGGGCAG
The DNA here is from genome assembly GCA_963799005.1 of Candidatus Dormiibacterota bacterium. Classification (GTDB taxonomy): domain Bacteria; phylum Chloroflexota; class Dormibacteria; order Aeolococcales; family Aeolococcaceae; genus Palsa-851. The sequence goes on from CAWCVK010000001.1 coordinate 867,463, forward strand.
ATCGGCTTCGCCCATTTCACGCTGCTCGCCGGGGTTGCGCGTGCGGTGGGCGCTGGGACCAGGGCCGGCCGCTCTGACAGCGACACGGGTGTCGCCAGCTTCGACGAGACGTCCCTCCTGGAACTGGCGCGCGATCACTCGGTCGGCCGCTTCGCTCGGGATTGCGACCATGCTCGCCACGTCCACGACGCAGCCGCAGCTCTCGAGGACCATGTGACGGCCGCGGAGCGCAATCGCTGCGAGTTCATGCCTTGCGAAGGCGGCTTCATGGCGATGCGTGGTTTCTTCGACCCCATCGCCGCGGCCACCATCAAGACCGCGGTGCTCCCTCTGAGCAGGGCGACCGGCGCGGGCGACGACCGGCCGCTTCCCCGCCGGCTCGCCGATGCACTGGTCGAGGTCGCTGGCCACGCCCTTGACCTCGGAGCGATCCCGACGACGGGCGGGGCGACCACCCACCTCCAGCTCACCGCGTCGGTCGAGACCGTGATGGGGCTGGAAGGAGCACCCGGCGGGGACCTTGAATTCGCCGGCGCGGTTCCCGCCGCAACGGTGCAGCGTCTCGCCTGTGATGCCCGGGTCCGCCGCATCCTCCTCGGACCCAACTCCGCGGTTATCGACGTCGGCCGGACACTCCGGTTGCCGAGTCCGGCAGCCCGAGCGGCGCTTCGGGTTCGGGCTGGCGGCTGCCAATGGCCGCGCTGCGACCGCCCCGTGGCGTTCACCAACGCACATCACCTGGTGCACTGGGGCCACGGGGGCGGGACCGACGTGGAAAACCTGATCCTGCTGTGCTACCGCCACCACTGGATGATCCATGAGGGAGGCTGGCAGTTAGCGGTGGTCGAGCAGGGGCGGCTGCTGGCGATCCCGCCATCGCAGAATCATCGATCCTGGACGCGCGCCCCCGATACCGCCGTCGGCGGGTAAGGGCACCCAACCCTGGCAGGTCGATGCTGCGGGTCGATGCTTCGGGTCGCGTCCGAAGGCGTGCCCGAGTTGGCGCCCAAGCGTCAAGACAGTTGCCTACCCCATCAACACACCCGATTGAATACCCCTGCATGATGTGCTAGCCTTCCGCGCAGGCCACAAGATGTAGGGCTGCACCCCTTATATCCAAGGCTCGTCGGGCAGCGGGCGCCGGGCTCTCTCATCGCCAGGCCAAATGGCCTCTCCCATCCGGAGGCCCGCTGCCTGCCCCGTTTCCACACTCGGCGCGCCGTGTGCGATTGCGACGCCGGTTCGGGTCGGCACCCCCTGATACGCTTCGATGAGTTCATGGCCAAGAAGACTCGAAAGCAGAAACAGCGCGCGGCGACGCGGCGTCCGGGAACACAGGCCGCCGCAACACCCGGGGCCGCCACAGTACCCCGGACCCCCGCAGCACCCCAGGCCGCCACCGCGCGCGAGGCGCCGGAGGCAGCGCCCGTCACCGTGCGTCCCGTGACGGGGCAGGTGCTGCCGGAGACCGTCCTCCCGCTGCCGAGCACGCAGCTGCAGATCGAGTCGGAGACGGCCGACGATACCGAGGAAGGGCTCGCCGCAACCACGGACGGCTATTCGCGCCGGCGCGTCCAGCGTGTCAACCCGGCCGCCCAGCCGCGCGCGATCCGCGGTCAGGTGAGCGCCGCCGCACTATTCCAGCCGCTGGACAGCGAGGAGGCGGCCATCCCGTTCGACCGCGTCCCCTACGTGCCTCGCGATCTTCGCCGGGTTGCGATCATGGCATCGCTCATGGTGGTGCTCATTCTCATCGCGGCGTTCGTGGTGACGCGCATCAATCTGTGAGCCTCGAGACACGCGCGTGCGAGTGATTCTCTATACAGGGAAGGGCGGGGTTGGCAAGACGACCGTTGCGGCCGCGACCGCGGTCAGGTGCGCGAGCCTCGGCTACAAGACGCTGGTCATCAGCACCGACGCGGCCCACAGCCTGGGGGACAGCGTCGATCAGGAGATCGGCGATCAGCCGACCGAGCTGGCTCCGAATCTCTGGGGCCAGGAGGTCAACGCGCTCCACGAACTCGAGGAGCACTGGGACCGAATCCACATCTATCTGACATCGCTGTTCGCGTCGCAGGGCGTCGACGACATCGTGGCCGAGGAGATGGCATCGCCTCCGGGGATGGAGGAGGTCGCGAGTCTCATGTGGATCAAGAAGCACAAGCGCGAGGGCAAGTTCGACGTCCTCATCGTGGATTGCGCACCGACGGGCGAGACCCTGCAGCTGCTCGCGTTCCCGGATGTCGCCAAGTGGTACCTCGACCGCATCTTCCCGATTCACCGGATGATGAACAAGGTGGCGCGCCCGGTGATGCAGCCATTCATCAGCATTCCCCTGCCGAGCGACGAGATCTTCAGCAATGTCAAGGACCTGCTTCTCGACCTCGAGGGTATGAAGAAGATCCTCGGCGATCCCAAGGTGTGCACCACCCGGATCGTGCTCAACCTCGAAAAGATGGTTGTCAAGGAGGCGCAGCGAGCGTTCACGTATCTGAGCCTCTACGACTACCTCACCGACCTCGTGGTGGTGAACCGCGTCCTGCCCCCCGAGGTCACGGACAGCTACTTCGACTCGTGGCGCGAGGCGCAGCAGCGCTACGCGCTGATGGTGGAGACCGCCTTCTCACCGATCCCGACGCTGCAGACCAAGCTGTTCGACCACGAGATCGTCGGACTCGACCACCTCGCCGAGATGGGGGAGTCGATCTACGGCGACCGCGATCCTTCGCAGATCTTCTACCACGCCGTGCCCCAGCGCATCCGCAAGGTTGGCAACAACTACGAGCTGCAGCTTCATCTCCCGTTCGTCGGCAAGGAGGACGTCGACATCAAGCATCGCGAGGGCGAGCTCTTCGTCAGTGTCGGTCCGTACAAGCGCGAGATATCACTGCCGCGGGTGCTCAACGGCAAACGCGTGACCAAGGGGCGGCTCGACGAAGGCATGCTCCTGGTGACGTTCTCGGATCGCAAGCCATGACCGAATCGTGTCGCATCTGCCCCACGCGTCTCATCGATGAGGCGTCGCGCCTGCTCGGCACGTCCTTTGGCGAACTCGTGCCACCCGAGGCGCAGCGGCACCTGCTGATCGCCCAGCGCGAGCTTCTGCTCGCAGTTGCGGCGGTGATCGAATACCACACACGTCAGCCGGAACCCGCCGCGTCGCGGTCGCGCGGCCGCAAGCGATCCGCAGGCGGAACGGAGCGCTCGCGGCGGCCGTCGCGGGTCGAGCTCGAGTAGCCGTCGCCGGGTGACCAGTCCCGGTACCTACCTGGCGATCGTTCTCTACACCCTGCCGGGTTTCCTGTTCGGATCGGTGATTCACGAGCTCAGCCACGCGGCCATCGCGCTGCGCTGCGGCGACCCGACCCCGCGCCGCGCCGGCCGCATGACCCTCGACCCACGCCGCAACATCGACCCCCTCGGGTGCCTGGCGCTGCTCCTGGCCGGGATCGGCTGGGGCCGGCCGGTACCGCTGGATCCGTTGTATCTCCGTGCCGGTCGGCAGCGTGCGGCGGTCGCGGCGGCGGGGCCGCTCGCCCATCTCGTGGTCGCCGCCGTCTTCGCCGGAGCGCTGCGCGTGGAGTTGCTCGGTTCGGGTATCGACGCGAGCGGCTTCGACACGCTCGCCCAGCTGACGGCCCAGGGCGTGATCTACGGGGTGCTGCTGCAGGGGTTTCTGGTCAACATGGCGCTCTTCGTCTTCAATGCCCTGCCGCTCCCGGGCCTCGACGGCTACGCCGTGCTGCGCAGCCTCCTCTTCGGCACCGCACCGCGTTTGTTCCTGTACGTGGAGCAGTACCGCTACGTGGTCTACGCGCTCGCCGCCGTGGTGGCGCTGCTGCTCCCGCCGCTGACCCACGGCGCCGTCGACCCGGCTGCCGCGATGACGGTGGGGACCGCGTCGCTCACCTTCGATCATCTGATCGTGCCCGGCGTGGAGCCGCTGTTCATCGGCCTCCCGAACGCGTTTCACCTGATCTCGTGAGCTCCGTGGTGATCGACGCGTGAGCGCCGTGGTGATCGACGCGTGAGCGCCGTGGTGATCCACGCGTGAGCGCCGTGATGATCGACGGCGTGGAGTGGCCCGTCGAGGGCGCGCAGGTGGCGATCGTGCAACGCGGGCGTGTGCTCCTCCAGTTCCGGCCATGGCCGCCCGGCTGGGAGCTTCCCGGCGGTCACTGCGAGCCTGATGAGGACCCCGCCGTCACCGCCGCGCGCGAGACCGAGGAGGAGACAGGCTACCGGGTGCGCATCGACGGCATCGTCGGCGTGTACTCGTGGCGGGGACTGCGGTCGGCCGGCGACGTGGTCTTCCTTGCCCAGGTCATCGGGGGTGCGCCGCGGCGCAGCCTCGAAGCCTGGTCGATGCGGATGGCGAGCCCTGACATGCTTCCGCGAACGGTGTTCCCATGGATCCGGCAGCGCGTGCGCGACGCGGTCGACGTGGCCGGCGGTGCTGCCCCGGCGCACCGGGAGCAACCGGTGACGATCCGCCACGTGCTCGGTTTTGCGACCGCGTGGCTGCACACCCCGGTCGACCGCGTGTTGCGCCGCCGATGATCACCGCGCTGCTGTTCGCGGCGAGCCTGCTCCTGGTCGTGGTCGCATCCGAACTGTTCACCAACGCGATCGAATGGGCGGGGTACCTGCTCAACCTTGGGAGTGGTGCGACCGGCAGCCTGCTCGCGGCGCTCGGGACGTCGCTGCCCGAGACCGTCGTCCCCATCGTCGCGCTCGCAACTCATTCCCCGGCGGCCGAACTCGGTCGCCACCGGGGCGGTGCTCGGTTCGCCCTTCCTGCTGCTCACCCTCGGAGCCGGGGCGACCGGGGTCGCGGTGGTCCTGCGGGGCGGGGCTCGCCGGCTCGTGATCGACCGGCGGCAGGCGAGGCGCGACCTGGGTGTCTTCCTGGCGGCCTTCGCCGTCGCCATGCTCTCGAGCATTCTGCCGCGCGGCGCCCGGATCGCCGTCGGCGCGCTGCTGCTCATCACCTACGCCGTGTACGTGATCGCAACTCTGCGTGGCAGTGGAAGCGCGGAGGAGAGCCCGGAGCCGCTGCACATCGTCCGCTGGCGGCCCGGAAAGCCGCACCCCGCGCTGGTGACGGTGCAACTCGTCATCGCCGTCGCCCTCCTCATCGTCGGCTCGCAATTGTTCGTGACCGCGCTCGACCGGACCGCGACGGCGCTGCAGATACCCGCGCTCGTGCTCGCGCTGGTGATCGTGCCGGTGGCGACCGAGCTACCTGAGACGCTCAACAGCGTGCTCTGGGTGCGCACGCACGACGACATGCTCGCCTTCGGCAACGTCGCCGGGTCGGCCACGTTTCAATCGTGCGTCCTCGCCGCCATCGGGGTCATCTTCACGACCTGGCATCCGGGCTCCGCGGGAGTGATCAGCGCCACCCTCACCCTGGTGACGGCGGCGTTCCTGCTGGCGTTGCTGTGGCGTGGTCAGGCACGGGGCACGCTGCTCATGCTCGCCGCGGTTCCCTGGGTCGCGTACGTGGTGGCGGAGGTCGCGACCGGGGGACGCCTGGCGGTCTGAGACCGGCACAATCGGCCGCGTGATCCGGGTTCATGCGTCCGGCGACGTCGAGGAGTATGCCGCCGCCGCGGGACCGTTCCTGAGGGCCGATCCCTGCGCGCGCAACGTGATGCTCTCGATCATGGACATCGTGCGCACCGCGCCCTCGACGTACAGTGCTCCGGCAAGCTTCTGGTGGATCACCGACGCGGGGTCGGTGGTCGGCGCCGCCAGCTGGACGCCGCCGCACGGCCTGCTGGTGTCGTCGATCCCGCCGGACGCCGCAGCCGGTCTCGCGGACGCGGCGCTCGAACGTGCGACCACGCTCGGCATCCGTCCGGGCGGCGTCGTCGGTCCTGCGTCATCGGCGCGCGCGCTGGCCTCGGCGTGGACGGCCATCACCGGCGACACCGTCGAGGTCGACCGGTCGATTCTGCTCAACGAGCTCGACGCGCTCACCGAGGTGGCCCGGCCGCCGGGGACGCGCCGCCCTGGCGTCGCCGGCGACGTCCCGCTGATCGCGGTCTGGCTCGACGATTTCAGCGCCGAGATCGGGCACGTCGCCCCGGTGAACCCGCGTGCGATCGCCGAGCACATGGTGCAGTCGGGACACATCGACCTCTGGGAGGTCGACGGACAGATCGCGTGCATGGTCGGCCATCGCGACGCGGCCGGTGTCCTTCGGGTCGGACCCGTGTACACACCTCCCGAGCATCGCAACCACGGCTACGCCAGGTGGCTCACCTATGAGGTCACCGCGCTCGCGCTCGAGCGACCGGGCGTCGATCACGCCATGCTCTTCACAGATGCAGCCAACCCTGTCTCGAACTCGATCTACCGCCAGGCTGGATACCAGCCCCGCGGCGAACACGTCGAGATCGAGTTCGCGAAGCGCAACGCTTCACCCGAGCACTAAAGTCATCCACCGCGCACCGCGCCAGGCGCGAGGGTGGCTGCTTGACAGAGGAGCGTCGCGATGAATCTCGACGGCAAGGTGGCCGTGGTCACCGGAAGTGGACGTGGCATCGGCCGCGCCTACGCGCTCGCGCTGGCCCAGGCGGGCTGCGCGGTGGTTGTCAACGACGTCGACGCTGACGTCGCCGAAGCGACCGCGGACGCGATCGCCGGCGCCGGCGGCCGGGTGGTCGCGGAGGTGTGCGCGGTCGGATCCGCGGAGACCGCGGACCAGCTCGTCTCCGGCGCCGTCAAGGCGTTCGGTCACCTCGACATCATGTGCACCAACGCCGGCATCCTTCGCGACCGCGTGCTCTGGAACATGAGCGACGACGACTTCGACGCCGTGATCGCGACCCACCTCCGCGGCACGTTCGTGTGCGCGCGGGCTGCCGTGCGTCAGATGCGCGAACAGGGCTCGGGCGGACGGATCGTGGTGGTCTCGTCGATCGCCGGTCAGCGCGGGAACTTCGGGCAGACCAACTACGCGGCTGCAAAGGCGGGGATTGCGGCATTTGCCCGCACCTGGGCGATGGAGTGCGCCAAGCACAACATCACCGTCAACGCCATCGTCCCCAACGCGATCACCCGGATGATCTCGACGATTCCGGGTATGGCCTCACTGGTCGAGGCGGCCGAGAGGGGCGAGCCACTTCCGTCGACGGTGCGCAAGCAGATGGGCATGGGGACTCCCGACGATGTGGCTCCGCTGCTGGTGTTCCTCAGCTCCGACGCCGCGGCTGGGGTCACCGGTCAGTGCATCGGTCTCGGCGGCGACAAGCTGTCGCTCTGGGCACACCCGAGAGAGATATCGGTCGCATTCCGCGACGGCGGCTGGACGGCCGACGCCATCGCCGACGTCTGGTCGACGTCGGTCGGCTCGGAGCTCGAGACCTATGGCATCCCGTTCCTCAGCGGCTCCGTCTGAGCTGAGCGCTACGGAGGCGGCGAGAGCGCGGGCGGTGGGTGCGGCGGTTCGGGGGCAACGACGGCTTCGCGCACCGGCGTCACCATGATCGCCGCGAGGTTGTAGACCACCGCCACCGCGAGGATCGCGAGCGCCACAAGCAGCCCAATACCCGGATTGACGTTGAAGAGCGACGCGACGTCGATCCCGGGGGCGTTCGGTCCCTCGCTCGAGGCGATCTTCGCGAGCAGCACGTCGCGGACATGGAACTGATCGAGGATCAGGCCTCCAGCGGCGGCGGTGGAAAGCACCGCGACGATCAGCGCCCTGGTCCTTGCCGCCAGGAGACCGAGCACGCCGGCGATCGCCGCGCCGAGCGCGAGGACAACGCCGGCCAGCGCGAGGATCACCAGGAGCTGCGGACCGATGTTTTCCGATGAGGTGTCGATGGTGGGCAGACCCCCACTCTGCCTGCACACCGACGGCACTGACCCGGTCCCTGGATTCCCCCCGAACGCGAGTTGCCAGCCGCTGTAAGCAAGGACGCTCACCCCGCCGAGCGCGTCGACGCATGCGCTCGCCTGGGACGACTCCGCCGTGCTCAGCCCCTGTGACGCCTCGATCGATCCGATCGTGGACCGGATCGCGGCCGTATTGCACGACACCCCCGCGAAGGTCATGAAGAACGCGAGGATGACCAGAAGGAGAAGGACCGGGCTCACCCGGCGGGCACCGGGCTCTCCGGCCAGCGCGGCAGGGCTCACGCGGCCGCAGGACCGGACATTCTCAGCCGACCCGATCGCCGGGCGCGCAGGGGTGGTCGGGACGGACCAGGACGACTCGCTCCGAGCCCTCCTGGTACACGCCGAGCACGAGCACCTCGCTGCGGAGCGGGCCGATCTGCCGCGCGGGGAGGTTCACGACCGCGATCACCGTGCTCCCGGTGAGCTCCTCGGGGGTGTACAGATCGGTGAGCCGGCCCGAGGATCGCCGTGTGCCCAGCGGACCGAAGTCGATGACCATGCGGTACGCGGGTCGTCGCGCCTCGGCGAACCGCTCGCAGCTCACCACCGTTCCCGCGCGGATGTCCACGGCGAAGAACTGCGCCGGATCGATCTGCGCCGGCGCTGCGCCCTCTCCGCTCACGCGGGGCAGTGTATCGGCACACCTATACTCGCCCGCGGATACTTCGCGTGGTTCGGAGGGAATGTCATCCGGGGCTTGCGCCGCTTCGCCGTGATCACGCCCGCCGTGGTCCTCCTGGTCGGCGCGTGCGGCGGACCGTCGATCAACGCGACGTCGTTGCTGAAGACGACCAAGAGCGTTGTCGACAGGACGCCGTCCTTCCACTTCGTGCTCACCAGTTCCAACGTCACCGGCTCGGGCGCGGCGCTCACCGGCGGACACGGGGACATGAAGCGGCCGGACAGCATGTCCGGGGTCCTCGAGGTGTCGATCTTCGGGCTGTCGCTCAGCGTGCCCGCCGTGTCGGTGGGGGGCAGGTTCTCGGTGAGACTGCCGACCGGCTCGGGGTTCACCGGAGCGGATCCGTCCGCGTACGGCTTCGCGGACCCCGCCAGGCTGATCGACCCGAGAAGCGGCCTTTCTTCCCTCCTGCTGCAATGCGGATCCCCCCAGGTCGAGAGCGACGATCGCTACAACGGTGAGGCGCTGCACGAGATCGGTTGCTCGCTCCCCGGGAAAACCGTCGCCGCGTTGCTCACCAGCGCCGACGCTTCGAAGAATGTCGCCGCCACCTTCGGCATCGATACCGCCACCGACCAGCTCCGCCGCGTCGTGCTCACCGGACCGTTCATCAGCAAGAGCACGGACAGCACCTATACGCTCGTTCTTACCAACTATGGCGAGAACGTGTCAGTGACGCCGCCGCCCGCCAGCGGGTGAACCCGCGCCGGCGCTGGATCCTCGCGATCGCGGCGGTGTCGGTGCTCGTCGCCGCGATGGACACCTACGTGATCGTGCTCGCCCTCCCGGCGATCATGGCCGACGTCGGCGTCGGCATCGACCAGCTCCAGGCGGCGACGCCGATCGTCAGCGGATTCCTGCTCGGCTACATCGTGGTGATGCCCCTGCTCGGCCGGCTCTCCGACATCCACGGCCGCCGACCGCTGCTGCTCCTCTGCCTGGCGGTCTTCGCCGCGGGTTCGCTGGTCACCGCTTCCGCAACCGACCTCGGGTCGGTGGTGGCGGGCCGAGCGCTCCAGGGCCTCGGCGGCGGCGGGCTCGTGCCCGTGACCCTCGCCCTGGTCGCGGACCTCTGGCCGCCCGACCGCCGCGGGGTGCCGCTCGGCATCGTCGGGGGCGTGCAGGAGCTCGGGAGCGTCCTCGGCCCGCTCTACGGCGGGCTCATCCTCAGTGTCGCGTCGTGGCAGCTCATCTTCTGGCTCAACCTCCCCATCGCCGGCGCCCTCGCGCTCGGATTGGTCGTCGCCGGTCGCCATGGTGAGCCGACCGCCGCCCCCCCGGCCGGCCGTGCGCGGCTCGACCGCGCCTCGATCTTGCTCGCCTGCGTCGCGCTGGGGGCCGGGTGCCTGGCGATCGCCGCACCCGGGCCGCTCCGTGACAGCGTCACCTTCGGGGTGGCGTACAGCGCGCTCGGCGGGCTGGTGTGGCTCTCGCCCATCGCGCTCGTGGCCGCGGGCGCGGCGGCGGCGCTCATCCTCTGGGAGCTGCGCGGACGGCGCTCCACCCGAGGCCTGCTCGCCGTCAGCCGCCTTCCCAGCCTGGCGGCGAGCGTCGACTGGGCGGGAGCCCTCCTGCTCGGGGCCGCGCTCGCGACCATCATCGTCAGCTTCTCCGCCGAGGACCCCTCCACCGGCGCGATCTCGCCGGCTGCGCTCTGGCTGCTCCCGCTCGGCGTTGTGGCCGCCGCTGGCTTCGTGGTCAGGGAGCGGCGCGCGCGCCACCCGCTCATCGTCGCCGGCGACCTCCGGGCCCGAGGCGCCTACGGGGCGCTGCTCACCAACCTCGCTGTGGGGGCCGCGCTGATGGCGGCGCTCCTCGACATCCCCGTGCTCGCCCGGGCGACCGTGGATCCGAACTCCCAGCTCGGGGCCGCGCTGGTACTCCTTCGGCTCCTGGTGGGCGTGCCGATCGGAGCCGTCGCGGGCGGGTGGCTGTCCCAGCGCATCGGCAACCGGCTCGTCGCCGCCGCTGGGATGGCGATCACCGCCGCGGCGTTCCTGGCGATGACGCGCTGGACCGCGACCACGCTCGCCGACCCGTTCGGTCCGGGGTGGCTGCATCCGAGCGACCCCGTGCTGTTCGCAGGCGGCGTCGGCTTCGGGCTCGCGATCGCCCCGGTCAACGCTTCCATGCTGGCGTCGGTGCAACCGCGGATGCACGGGCTGGCGTCGGCGCTGGTGGTCGTGGCGCGCATGATCGGCATGCTCGTGGGCATCTCCATCCTCACCGCCGTGAGCCTGCACATCTTCTATTCGACGGCCTCGGCGTTCCCGTCACCCGCGGCGCTCTGTCCTGCGTCGCCGCTCAGCTGCCCGGCGTATGAGCGCGACGTCACCGGCGCGATCGTGACCGAGCTGCACGCCGTGTTTCTCGGCGCCGCGATCTGCGCCGGGCTGGCGGCGATCCTCGCGGCGTCGCTGCTGCGCGGCCGTCGCGCACGACTGGTGTCCGCAGTCCCGTGACCGCGTCCGTCCGAGAGATCACGCCGGAATCTCCCGAGCTCGAGGACCTCCTCGAGGCGATCGCGACCGCGGCGCGCACGCTGCAGGTCGAGGTGTACCTCGTGGGCGGATTCGTTCGCGACCGCCTGCTCGGCGGAGCGCAGGGAAAGGACATCGACCTGGTCACGGTCGGGAGCGATCCCATGCCCTTGCTGGCGGCGGTCGCGTCCGGCTTCGGGTGGCATCCTCCGGAGCGGTTCGAGCGCTTCGGTACCGCGCAGATCCGTGGGGGCGCGTGGATCGTCGAGGGTGTCCGCGCCCGCGCCGAGCGCTACGACCCCGAATCGCGTAACCCCGAGGTCCGCCCGGGAACACTCGCAGAGGATATCCAGCGCCGCGACTTCACGGTGAACGCGTTGTGCCAGACCCTCGACGGCGAGGTGATCGACATCACCGGCCTGGGGATCGCCGACCTGCTCGCCGGGGTGCTGAGGACGCCGCTCGATCCCGAGGAGACATTCGCGGAGGACCCGCTGCGGATGTACCGAGCGGCTCGCTTCGTGGCCCGGCTGGGGTTCTCGCTCGCTCCCGGGACGATCGAGGCGATGCGCGCCCAGGCGGCGAGGACCTCGATCCTCTCCGTCGAGCGGGTCAGCGACGAGCTTCGCCGCCTGCTGGTCGCTCCGCATCCGGGCGCCGGGATCGCGGTGCTCCACGACGGAGGGCTCCTCGAGCTGGTCCTGCCCGAGCTGGTCGCAGCGATCGGTGTCGAACAGGGCGGCTACCACACCCACGACGTCTACGGTCACACCCTCGAGACCATCGACGCCGCACCGCCCGACCTGGTGACGCGCACCGCGGCGCTCCTCCACGACATCGCCAAGCCGCCAACCCATGCGATCGCCGCAGACGGACGCCACACCTTCTACGACCACCCCCAGATCGGCGCGGACATCGCCCGGGCGATCCTCACCCGCTGGCGATTCAGCAACGACGAGATCAACGACGTGAGCCGGCTGGTCCGCCTCCACCTTCGCCCGATCCAGTACGAGCGCGAGTCCTTCGGCGACGCGGCGGTGCGCCGGCTGATCCGCGACGCCGGGCCGCTGCGCGACCGGATGCTCGACCTCGCCCGCGCCGACACCACGGCCTCCGCCTACCCGACTCTGGCGGAGCTCGACGAGCTCGGCGAGCGGATGGCCAGGCTCGACGCCGGGGGCGCGGTGTCCGCGATGGCCGACCCGCTGAGCGGGGAGGAGCTCATGGCGATGGCGGGGCGCGGGCCCGGTCCGTGGGTGGGACGGGCGAAGGCCGCGATCCGCGAAGCCGTGATTGAGGGAACGATACCGCCGGGCGACGCCGCGCTCGCACGCGCGTGGATCGAGTCGCATCGTGAGGTCCTGGACGCCGACTGAGCGCACAGCCGTCCGGCGTCGCTGGCGCGTTCGGTCCGGATCGGGCGCGCGCGCAACCAAGGCGCACACCCGTGCGGCGTCGCTGACGCGTCCGTCCGGATCGGGCGCGAGCGCAACAAAGGCGCACACCCGTGCGGCGTCGCTGACGCGTCCGTCCGGATCGGGCGCGAGCGCAACAAAGTAGAATGCGCGGTTCGAGATGTTGAGCAAGCTTCGCAGCGCCAAACGCCTTTTCGTCGACCTGCCGCGCATGCTGCGGCTCGCGTACTGCCTGATGTTCGATGCGCGCGTGCCCGGGTACATGAAGCTCGCGTTCGGCGGGGGACTCGCGCTGATCGCGCTGCCGGTGGTCGATCTCCCCGAGTCGCTGCCGGTGATCGGTGAGCTCGACGTTCTCGCACTCAGCCTGCTCGCCACCCGCGCCTTCATCGCGGCGTGCCCACGTCACATCGTCGCGGAGCAGGAGGAGCTGATCACCCAGCGGCGCAGCCGCTTCGACGACGACGTCCGCAACGGGGAGCGCATCGCCCTGATGATCTACCGTCGCCTCCGCCCTGAAGAGCGCGAGCCGGTCTCGTGAAGGTTCTGTTTCTGAAGGAAGTGGCAGGAACAGCCAAGCCCGGCGACGTGCGCGAGGTCTCACCGGGGTATGCGCGCAACTTCCTGTTCCCGCAGCACCTCGCGGTGATCGCGGACCAGAACACGGTCGACCAGATCCGGCGGCGTGAGGAGGCGACCCGCCGGCGGGTCGAGAAGGCGCTCATCGACGCCAGGGAGACCGCGCAGCGGCTGCGCAAGCTGACCGTCACCGTCTACGCCAAGGCCGGCGAGGCGGGCCGTCTCTTCGGCACCGTCACGACCGCGGACGTCGCCAAGCAGCTCAAGCGCGAGGCGGGGATCGACATCGACAAGCGGAAGATCGAGATCGATCCGCCGATCCGCTCCCTCGGTCCCCACGAGGCCACCATCGAGCTCCACCCCGAGGTCACGGAGACACTCAAGGTCGTCGTCGCGGCCCAATGACCTCTCTCCCGCAGGCCGAGCTGGTGGGACGCGGGGTCACTGCGGGGACAGGTTCGATGCGCGTCCCGCCGCACGACAACGAGGCCGAGCAGGCGGTGCTCGGCGGCATCCTCATCGATCGCGAGGCGCTGTCGATCGTGCGCGACGTCCTGGTCCCCGAGGACTTCTACGCGGAGCGCCACGCGGTGCTCTACCGGGCCGCGCTCGCCCTCGACGATCGTGGCGAGGCGATCGACACGGTGACGCTGCGCGACCAGCTCGAGCGCGGTCCCGGAATCGGACGCGCCGGCGGCATGGACTACATCGCCGAGCTCACGCTGGTGGTCCCGAGCTCGGCGAGCGTCAAGCACTACGCCGACATCATCATCGGACACGCGCTGCGCCGCCGCCTCATCGAGGCGGGTGGCATGGTGAGCCGGCTCGGGTTCGACAACACCACCCCGGTGAGCGAGGCGATCGACCAGGCGGAGCAGGAAGTCTTCAAGATCGGTCAGGAGAGTCGCGGCTCCGAGATGCGCAACATCGCGCCGGTGGTGCGCGAGTGGTGGGACGTGCTCGAAAAGCGCATCGAGCACAAGCAGCTGGTCACCGGGGTGCCGACCAACTTCTCGAAGCTCGACATGCTCACCCAGGGGCTGCAGCCGGGTGAGCTCATCATCCTGGCGGCGCGCCCCGCCGTCGGCAAGACGTCGTTCGCGCTCAACATCGCTCGCAACGCGGCGGTGCTCGCGGGCCGGCCGGTGGTGGTCTTCTCGCTCGAGATGTCGCGGCAGTCGCTGGTGCAGCGGCTGATCTGCAGCGAGGCCCACGTCAACTCCTACATGCTCCGCACCGGGCAGGCCGAACTCGATGGCGTTCCAGAAGATCGCCAAGGCGATGGACACGCTCACCCACGCCGACCTCTGGATCGACAACTCGCCGGGCCTCGCCATCAACACGCTTCGAGCCCGTGCCCGGCGCATGAAGGCGCAGCACAAGGTCGAGCTGATCGTCATCGACTACCTGCAGCTGATGCAGGGCGGCAGGCGCGATTCCCGGGTCCAGGAGGTGTCCGACATCTCGTCCGGGCTGAAGGCGATCGCCAAGGAGCTCAACGTTCCCGTGCTGGCGCTGTCGCAGCTGTCCCGAGCCGCCGAGCAGCGCGAGAACAAGCGCCCGCAGCTCAGCGACCTCCGCGACAGCGGCTCGATCGAGCAGGACGCGGACGTCGTGCTCTTCCTCTATCGCGAGGGGATGCACAACCGCGAGATCGACAAGGGCAAGACCGAACTCATCGTCGCCAAGAACCGCAACGGGCCGGTCGACGACCTGCCCCTGGTCTTCATCGCCGAGCAGACCGCCTTTCGGGAACCCTATCTGGCGGCTGAGTAACGCGCCGTCTGCGCATCGCGTTGCAAGGAAGAGTCGCCGTGTCACGGTACGGCCGATGGCACATGGGGGCGGTACAACCCTGATTCAATGGTGCAGATGAAACGAGCCGTTCAAACCGCCCGCGCCGTGATCGGGTCGCCGTGGACCCGGGTCAGCGGTACGGTGGTCGGGCTCGCCATCCTCGCCCACTCGATCAACGTGCCACAGGCAGTGGGGAGCCTGGCACACGCCGATCCGCTCTGGATCGCGGCTGCGCTCGGCCTCACCGTGCTCGCGGTCGCCGCCAGCGTCGTCGAGTGGGGGGTCCTCCTGCGCACCGCGAGCGCCCCCGCTGGCGCCGGCGCCGGCGGCCTGCTCAGCTGGCCACGGCTGAGCTCCACCTACCTTCAGGGCGTCTTCTTCACCCAGATGCTTCCCGCCGGAGTCGGCGGTGACGCGATGCGCACCGTCGAGATGGGCCGGCAGATCGGCCACGGGCGCGTGCTCGCATCGCTCGCCGGCAGCAGGCTCGCCGGCATGCTCGGCATGACCTGCTGGGGCATCGCGGCGGCGATCCTGCTTCGCGCCCTGCTCGGGACCGGCATGGTGATCGTGATCGCCGGGCTCGCGATGGCGGTCGTGGTCATCTGGCTGCTGGCCCTCAGCGCCGACCGGCTGATGCCGCACCGGCTGCTCGCCCGCGTCTCCGGCGCGATGAGCCGCGGCGCACGCTCCTTCGGTGAGGCGTTCGCCGGGTACCGGAACCATCCGCACGCGGTCGTGCAGTCGCTCCTTGTGGGCGCCGCCGGCTGGGGATTCAACCTCCTGGCGCTGAGCGTCGCCGCCCGCGCGATCGGCGTGGACCTGAGCTGGACGGTGCTGGCGGTCTGCATCCCGATCACTTTGCTGGTCGCGCTCGCGCCGTTCAGCATCAACGGACTGGGCCTGCGCGAAGGAGTCCTGGTCGCCTTGCTCTCGCACAGCGGCGTGTCGATCGCACACGCAGGTGCGATCTCGGTCCTCATCGATCTCCAGATGATCCCGTTCGCCGTGCTCGGGGCCGTGCTCTGGTCGCGCCACCGGCGGAGCTCTCGCTCTCCCGTCGAGCTCGCGGTCGAGATCGCCGCGATCGATGACACCGTGCTCGCGGGATTGACGCCTGGTGCGCATAGACTTCAGCGGCGTGACCCGGCAGTTCAGCGACTTCCTGGCGGCCCACGCGGCGCGGATCGCCGACTTGTGGGCGAGGCAGAGATCGCCGGCTGACGCCGGCGCCCCACCCGACCCGGTTCGAGGCCCGCGCCAGTTCGTCAACGCCGTGCTGGTGGCGCTCAGCGCCGACGACTTCCGCCCCCTGATCGCCTACCACCACCTGGACGCGGACAGCGGAGTCGAACGCCGGCTCGAGACGGCGCTCGCCAATCTCACCGCGCTCCGCCAGGCGACCGCGGAAGCGGTCCGCGAGGAGCGGCTCGAGGCCGACGAGACCCTAGCGCTCGCGGCGACCACCGCGGACGACATCGAGGCCGTGGGCCAGCGCCTGGCCGCCTCGTGTGTCGCGACGCTCGAGCACCGCCTCTCCAGCGCCACGTCCGAGTCGTCGGCGCGCGGGACGTCGCTCTCGATCACCATGCACGAGCTCCGCCGGCCGCTCACGATCCTCAACAGCTACGGGCAGCTGCTCAGCGCCGGGATGCTCGGGACGCTCCCCGAGACCGCGATGGTGGCCATCGAGGGCATCACCGCGAGCACCGAGATGATGGTCCGGATGGTGAACGCGCTCGCCGAGCTGGCCCGCCTCGAGGATCCCGACGACCACCTGGCGCTCGAGGTGATCGATGCGGAGGAGGTGGTCAACGAGGCCATCGAGCACGTCGCCATGGAAGCGAGGCTGCGCGAATCGACGATCACCAGCGAGACCGAGCAGGGGCTGAGGATGATTGGCGATCGGCGCCGCCTCATCCTGGCGCTGACCAACCTCCTCGGCAACGCCGTCAAGCACGGGCCGATGGGATCGCCGATCGAGGTGCTGGCCGCGCGCGACGGCGATTCGGTGCGCTTCACGGTCCGCGATCACGGGGCCGGGTTCCCGATCGCGGACACGGGCCACCTGTTCGACAAGTACTTCCGGTCGGTCGCCGAGCGGCAGCGCAAGGTACCGGGGAGCGGCCTCGGCCTGTACATCGTGCGCACCGTCGCCGAGCGGCACGGGGGAACGGTCGCCGCCCGGAGCGTTCCCGGGAGCGGCGCCGAGTTCGACATGACCGTCCCGCTGCACCGAGAGGAGACGACCGGATGACCGGCCCGGCGACCAGAACCGAAAGAACTCGATGGGCGAATTCGAGGTGCCGGCCGACGCCTACTACGGCGCCAGCACGATGCGCGCGAAGGTCAACTTCCCGATCAGCGACCTCCGCCTGCCCCGCGGCTTCATCCGCGCCCTCGGACTGATCAAGCAGCAGGCCGCGATCGTCAACCGCGAGCTCGGGCTGCTCGACGAGGATCGCGCCGGAGCAATCGTCCGAGCCGCCCAGGACGTCGTCGACGGCGCGCTGGACGCCGAGTTCATCGTCGACGTCTTCCAGACCGGCAGCGGCACCTCGACCAACATGAACGCCAACGAGGTCATCGCCAACCGGGCGATCGAGCTCCTCGGCGGAGTGCGCGGGTCTCGCGCCCCGGTGCATCCCAACGACCACGTCAACCTCGGCCAGTCGAGCAACGACGTGATCCCGACCGCGATCCAGGTTGCGGCCGCGGTCTCGATCCGCGAGGACACCGTCCCCGGCCTGCAGGTCCTCGAGGCGTCGCTGCGACGCAAATCGGAAGAGCTGTGGCCGGTCATCAAGACCGGTCGCACCCACCTGCAGGACGCGACCCCGATCAGGCTCGGTCAGGAGTTCCTCGGCTACGCGGGTCAGGCCGAGCGCACCCGGCTCCGCTGTGAGGAGGCGATCGCGGCGCTCGCCGAGCTGCCCCTGGGCGGGACCGCGGTCGGGACCGGGGTGGGAACCCACCCGGACTTCCCGCCCAAGGTGATCGCGCTGCTGGCCGCCGACCTGGGAATCCCCTTTCGGGAAACCGACAATCACTTCAGCGGGCAGTCGACGCTCGACGCCGTCGTCGCCGCCAGCGGCGCGCTTCGCGCCGTTGCCGTCGCGATGTACAAGATCGCCGGCGACATCCGGCTGCTCGGCTGCGGACCGCGCGCCGGCATCGCGGAGATCGCCATACCGGAGGTGCAGCCCGGGTCCTCGATCATGCCGGGCAAGGTGAATCCGGTCATCTGCGAGTCGGTGACCATGGTCGCCGCCCAGGTGATCGGCAACGACGCCACGATCGCGTTCTGCGGAGCCGCCGGATCGCTGCTCGAGCTCAACGTGATGATGCCGGTCGCCGCCTACGACCTCCTGCAGTCGGCGTCGCTGCTGGCCGCGTCCGCGCGCAACCTGGCGACGCAGTGCGTCGACGGCATCACCGCAACCGAGAACGGCCCCGCCATGGTCGAGCGAGGGCTCATGCTCGGCACCGCGCTCGCCCCCAGGATCGGATATGACGCGGCCGCGGCGATCGCCAAGGAGGCGTACCGCACCGGACGGACGGTGCGCGAGGTCGCCCGCGAACGCAGCGGCCTCGACGAGGCCGAGTTGAACCGGCTGCTCGACGCCGAGGCGATGACCCGCCCCGGACGCGACGGCGGGCCGGTCGGAGGCTGAAATGCCGGCCGGGCTGACCCTCGCCGTGGTGGGCGCGGGCGCGATGGGCGCACAGATCGCCTACCAGGCGGCCCTGCACGGCTATGAGGTTCGCCTGATCAGCCGCAGCGAGGACCGGCTCCGCGCAGCAGCGCTCGGCGTCGGCGGCGCTGCTGCGCCGGCGGGTCGAGAAGGGAACGCTCGACGCCGGCGCCTGCGAGGCGGCACTCGCCCGGGTGAGCCCGGGCACGGGATTCGACGCGGTCGCCGGTGCCGAGACGATCATCGAGTCGGTGGCTGAGGACCGCGACATCAAATGCGAGGTGTTCGCGCGGATCTGCGAGCATGCTTCTGATACTGCCATCATCGGCACAAACTCCTCGACCCTCGCCTGCTCGCTGCTCGAGACCGCGTTGACCCACCCGGAACGCTTCCTCAACATCCACTTCTTCAACCCGGCGCTGCTGATGGCGCTGGTCGAGGTGGTGCCCGGGCCACGGACCTCGGAGGCAACGGTGGTCCGCGCGATGGACTTCGCCCGCGCCATCGGCAAGACGCCGGTGCGGCTCGCACGCGCGGAGTACGGCTTCATCGCCAACCGGATTCTCTTCATTGCCATGCAGGAGGCGATGCGCCTCGTCGAGGGCGGCTACATCACCGTGGAGGACTGCGATGTCGCGGTGCGCAACGCATTGGGCTGGCCGATGGGTCCGTTCCAGCTTTCCGATCTCATCGGGCTCGACGTGGTCGAGGCCATCCTCGACGAGGGCCTGCGCCAGACCGGCGATCCGCGCTGGGAACCGGTCGGGCTGCTCCGCGACCTGGTCGCTCGCGGAGCCCTCGGCAACAAGACGGGCGGAGGCTTCCTGAGCAGCGCGGCCGAGTGAATACGCGGGCGATCGCGCGGCTCCGGCGGGGGCGCGGCTCAGACCAGCAGGAGGAACTCGAGCACGTCGGCGACGCCACCATCCTGCGGCGGCGCGCACGTCGCGTCCGCCGCCGCGATCACCTCCGGGCGTGACGTCGCGACCGCGACCGCGTATCCCGCGGCGATGAGGAGCTCGATGTCATTCGGCGCGTCGCCGATCGCCACCGACTCCGCGAGCGAGGAGCCGAGCCGCGCGCAGACGATCTCGCATGCCGCCGCCTTGCTGACCGCCGGGTCGATGATCTCGACGAACTCCGGATTCGAGCGCGTGACCCGTGCGCTGCCGGCGAGCTCGCGGGTCAACATCCCGGATGCGCGGTCCACCTCGACGGGATCTTCGATGACGCACGCAGCCTTGGTCGTGCCCCGCGCGAGCAGCGGCTCCAGGTCGGGGACTAGCCGGAACTGGACGCCGCTGATCTGCGAGTAGAGGTGCGCCTCAGGGCGATCCTGCTCGCAGAGCAGCTCATCGTCCTGGTACGCCTGAAAGTGCCAGTTCTGCCGGCGAGCGGTGTGCAGCGCGCGTCGCGCCGGCGCGGGACGGAGCGGCTGCTCGAAGAGTGTCTGTCCCGGCGAGCCATCCTGCCGAGGAGTCTCGCGGACCATGGCGCCCTGATAGCAGACCAGCGGCTCGGACACGCCGAGCTCGCCGGCCCACGGCAGAGCCGAACGGTACATGCGCCCGGTGGCGATGATCACCGGGATGCGCGCCGCGACGGCCCGCACCGCGGCGCGGATTCGCGGATGCAGCCGCTGGGCGTAGTCGATGGTGGTTCCGTCGAGATCGAGGACCACGACTCGCGGGATGAACGCCGCGGTCACGGGCACCGATTCGCCGATGCCGGTGGGCAGACGCACCTGACCTCGAGCGTGCTGACGCGATTCATCGGCATCACGCCGATCTTACGCAGGGCGTGCACGCGCGTTATCAAGGCGTGAACGCGCCAATTGGGGGTATGCTGAGAGTGTCTTGCGTTCGTCTTCTCGCGCGCGGTTTGGTAGACCGCTCGCCGCAAGGCCCCGTCCCGCCGCTCCGACGGCGGTCGATGAGGCCTTGAGTGCTGTCATCCCCGAACCGGTGAGCTTCAACGAGCTTGCCCTGAGCGTCGCCATGCAGCACACCGTGGCTGAGCTCGGCTACACCATGGCCACGCCGATCCAGGCGGGCTCGCTGCCATTCGCGATGGCGGGTCGCGACGTCATCGGCCAGGCCCAGACCGGGAGCGGGAAGACCGCCGCCTTCGGCATTCCGATCATCGAGCGCCTCGATCCGCGCGACGGACCCGTGCAGGCGCTGGTGCTCTGCCCGACGCGAGAGCTGGCGGTCCAGGTGCACGACGAGCTGACGCGGCTGGGAAAACGCCACGAGCTGCGCAGCGTGGCGATCTACGGCGGCGACTCGATCGGGCGCCAGATGGAGGAGCTGCGCCAGGGTGCGCACATCGTCGTGGCGACCCCCGGCCGGCTCGGCGATCACATCCAGCGCCGGTCGCTCACGCTCGCGAACGTCCGTGTCTGCGTGCTCGATGAGGCCGACCGCATGCTCGACATGGGCTTCGCACCGGACGTCGAACGCATCCTTCGTCAGTGCCCGCCGCAGCGTCAGACGCTGCTCTTCAGCGCCACCATGCCGGAGTGGGTGCGCCGTCTCGCGCTGCGGCACATGCACGACCCCGAGACCGTTGAGATCAGCACGAGACCGGAGATCCCGGCCGAGGTCCGGCAGCTGTACGTGCAGACCACGTGGGCCGACAAGACGGACGCGCTGGCGCAGATCCTCGATCAACCGGACGTGGTCATGGCGCTGATCTTCGTCGAGACCAAACGGACCGCCGATGTTCTCCAGGCGCAGCTCGGCGGACGCGGCTACCAGGTCGGGCTGCTCCACGGCGATCTCACCCAGCGCGAGCGGGATCGTGCCATGCAGCAGTTCCGCGCCACGCACATCAAGTACCTGATCGCGACCAACGTCGCCGCGCGCGGACTCGACATCGACGACATCTCGCACGTCATCAACTACGACGTGCCGCTCACCCCCGACGAGTACCTGCATCGCGTCGGCAGGACGGGCCGCGCCGGGCGTGCTGGCGTCGCGGTCACGCTGATCACGCCGAGCGAGATCCTCAAGCTCCGCGACGTCGAAAAGCACGCGCGCACGCACATCGAGCCGGCGACCCTTGACGAGGATTTCCCCGCGGTCGTGGTCGGCGCCGAGGCCTGAGGCCGCTCGGACAGGCATGCTGCCGGCCATCCACGACACGGGGACCGGCGACGCGGTGCTGTTCCTCCATGCGTTCACCCTGGACGCGTCCCAGTGGGATCACCAGGTCGCCGCGCTCTCCGGCGACATGCGCTGCGTCCGCGTCGACCTGTGGGGCTGCGGCACATCGCCACCACCACCCACGGGTGAGCCGACCCTCGAGGGCTTCGCCACGGCGGTGATCGCCGCGCTTGATTCCCGCGACATCGATCGCGTTGCCCTGGTCGGACTCTCGATGGGAGGCTACCTTGCGTTCGCCATGTGGCGGCTCGCGCCGGAGAGGATCCGCGCGCTCGTGCTCTGCAACACGCGGGCGACCGCCGACGCCGACGGGCCGCGTGAGGACCGCCTGGTGATGGCCGAGCGTGTGGAGCGTGAGCAAACTGTCGAGTCGGTCGTCGAGCCTATGGTCGCCCGCATGCTGAGTCCCGGCGCCAGGGCCGAGGCACACATCGTCGAGCCCGTCCGCGGTCGGATCCGGCGATGCACACCTGCAGGGATCGCATTCGCGCAGCGCGCGATGGCGGCTCGACCGGACAGCACCGGGCTGCTTGCATCCATCAGCGTGCCCGCCCTGGTCATCGCCGGAACCCAGGACGCCATCGTCGCCACCCCGGAAGTTCGTGCCATGAGCGGCGGCATCCCGGGGGCGCGCTACGCCGAGCTCGACTGCGGGCACCTCAGCAACCTCGAGCTCCCCCGCGCGTTCAACCGCCGGCTCGCGGAGTTCCTCGTACCGGCGAGAATGGCGTCATGAGCCAGCTCCCGAAAACCCTGCTCGACATCCTCGCCTGCCCGCGTTGCCGTGGACCGCTCGCGGTCGAGCCGGAGGCGCTGCGCTGCGATGCCTGCATGCTGCGCTACCGCGTCGACAACGGCATCCCGGTGATGCTGATCGACGAAGCCGAGCACTTCGGCCCCGACGCCGACGCGCCGGCCGTCAGCTGAGCCGGGTCAGGCGGGAACGCCGACCGCCTCGGTCGCGACCGAGGCGGGGGCGGCGCAGAAACCCTCGTAGTCGATGGGCTCGGTGATGGTGGGATTCTCGCCACACACCGGGCACTGCGGGTCACGCGGCACCCGGAACTCGCGGAACTTCATCGCCAGCGCGTCGATGTGCAGGAGCCGGCCGGTGAGCAGGTCGCCGGCGCCGGTGATGAGCTTGATCACCTCGGTCGCCTGCAGCACCCCGACGATCCCGGGGAGCACACCGAGCACGCCGGCCTCGGCGCACGACGGAGCCTCCTCCGGCGGCGGTGGCGAGGGATACCGGCAGCGGTAGCAGGGCGACTGGAAAGGCACCACGGTCGTGACCTGCCCCTCGAAGCGGAAGATGCCGCCGTCGACCATCGGCTTCTTGGCAAAGATGGCCACATCGTTGGCGAGGTACCGGGTCGGGAAGTTGTCGCAGCCGTTGACCACGATGTCGTACTGGTCGAAGATCTCGCGTGCGTTCTCGCCGCTGAGCACGACGTTGTGCTCGACGACCCTGACGTCACTGTTGAGCGCGGTGAGCGCGATTCGTGCCGACGCCGTCTTGAGCATCCCGATGCGATCCTCGGTATGCAGGATCTGGCGCTGCAGGTTGCTGCGGTCAACGGTGTCGAAGTCCACGAATCCGATCGTGCCCACGCCCGCGGCGGCGAGGTAGAGCGCGGCAGGGCTGCCGAGCCCGCCGGCGCCGATGAGCAGCACGCGTGCGTCGAGCAGTCTCGCCTGACCCTCGACGCCGATCTCCGGGATGAGCAGATGGCGGCTGTACCGCTGCTGCTGCTGTGCGGTCAGGACGCGGGGCACGATGAAGTCGAAACCGGCCTGCTTCCAGGCGCCGTAGCCACCCGCCATCGACTGGACGTCGGTGTATCCCAGTTCCTGGAGCGCCCGCGCGGCGAGCAGGGAGCGAACCCCGCCGGCGCAGTAGAGCGTGATCGGCGTGTCGTGCCTGGGGACGGTGTCCTCGATGCGGGTCTCGATGAACCCCTTGCTCAGGTGCAGCGCACCCGGGATGTACCCCTCGTCGAACTCGTTGCGTTCACGAACGTCGATAAGGGTGCGCGATCCTCCCGCAGCCCGAACCTGTTGCGGGGAAACCTCCGGGACGGTGCTGCGCGCGTCGTCGAGGAGGTCGCGGGACGACTTGGCCATGGAGCCAGTCTACCCAAAAACCGTCGAAACCCGACCTGGATGGTCTGGATTCGGATCAGGCCTTCGTGCGCCGGCCGGCGGCGGGCCGTGTGCTCGGCCGTCCGACCGAGCGCTTGGCGGGTGCCACGCCGGCCGGCTTCGTCGGCCGGGCGGCGGAGCGCTTCGCGGGCGCGGTCGGCGGTGCGGCGGGCGTGGGAGCAGACGCCATCGCAGCGAGGATCGTCTGCTCCGTCTCCTCGAGTCGCTCCGCGAGCGCCAGGACGCGGCGTCGCGCCGCCCGAGTCGCGCTGAGAGCGTCGGCCAGCGAGACGGTCGCGCCGCGCTTCTGCTTCTTCCCAGCCATGATCGCAGCGACCCTACCATAGACTGCGACGGTGCATCCGACGCCTGCGGCGCGTCCACTCGCGGCCCTGCTGGGCGCGGCGGGGATCGATGTCACGCTGCGGCCGTCGGTGGCAGGCGTCGAGGTCACCGCCGTCGACTCCGACTCACGCGCGGTGACCCCGGGGAGTCTCTTCGTGGCCATCTCGGGACTCAAGTCCGACGGTCATCGGTTCATCGAGGCTGCGGTGGCGCGTGGCGCGACCGCGGTTGTCGCCGAGCGACTCTCGGACGCCCCGATCGACCCTGCGATACCGGTGGTCATCGTCGGCGACTCGAGGCTCGCGCTCGGCTCCCTGGCGGCGGCGTTCAACGATCACCCGAGCCGGGCGCTCTGCATCGCCGGGATCACCGGGACCGACGGCAAGACCACCACGGCGACGCTGCTCTGGCACGCCTGGCGCGCCGCCGGCATCGCCGCCGGGTCGATCACCACCGTCGATCGCCGAACCCTGGACGTGGTGTCCGCCAACCCGTCGCGGCAGACGACCCCGGAGGCGCCCGAGCTGCAGGCTGAGCTCGCCAGGATCCGCGACGCGGGAGTCACCCACGTCGCCCTCGAGACGTCGTCACACGCGCTCGAGATGCATCGTGTCGACAGCGTGGAATTCCGCGCGGCGGTGTTCACGCGGATCACCACCGAGCATCTCGAGTTGCACGGCACCCGCAGCCGGTACCTCGCTGCCAAGGCGCGCCTGCTCGAATCCGTGTCGACGCGACCCGACGGCATCGCCGTCCTCGATGCCGGTGATCCGTTCGGTTTTCCCCACCTCGCGGCGATACCGGTGGCCACCAGGCTGACCTACACAGACCTGCCTGACGTCACCGCGGACCTGCGTGCCGACGCCATCGTCGCGGACGCCTCGACGGTCCGCTTCACCGCGCGCACGCCCTGGGGCGACGCGGCTGTGCGCCTCCGTCTGGCAGGAACGTTCAACGTGCGCAACGCCCTCGCCGCCCTCGCGGCCGCCTGTGCCACCGGCGCCGGCCTCGGCGGCGCCGTTGACGGCATCGAGGCGGCCGAGGCGGTCACCGGCCGCATGGAGCGCATCGACCTCGGGCAGCCGTTCGAGGTCGTGGTGGACTACGCGCATACCACCGACGCGCTCGAGACGGTGCTCCACCAGCTGCGCCAGACGACCTCGGGGCGGCTCTGGGCGGTGTTCGGCTCGGCGGGAGAACGCGACCTGGAGAAACGCCCGGCGATGGGATCGGTGGCGGCGCGACTCGCCGACGTCAGCGTCATCACCGATGAGGATCCGCGCGGCGAGGACCGGCAAGTGATCCTCGAGCAGATCGCGGCTGGGGCTGTCGCCGCCGGGGGCGTGCGCGGGGAGAGCGTGTTCGTCATCCCCGATCGCGAGGAGGCGATCGGGTTTGCGGTGGCCAACGCGGCGGCCGCCGATACAGTGCTCTGCGCCGGGAAGGGTCACGAGAAGACCATCGAGACTGCCGGCGGCGAGATCCCGTGGAATGAGCGCGAAGTCGCGATCGCCGCGATCCGGCGGCGGTTCAACTGATAGGGTGGCGGTTCGGCACCCCGGGGCGGCGCGGGTAACGGCCGGTCGTGGCCGCGATCTTTCGCACCCGAAGCACGCCTTCGGCCGGCGCGTCCGGAGCACTACCGCCGCACGCTGACGCGGCGGCAGTACATCCGGCGAGCGCGTTGCCGGCGCCGGCGACCAGCGCGCAGAGACTTCCGCCGACACGCAGCAGCGGGAGCGCGAGCTCGCAGAGTACCGGCGGGGGCGCGGTGGCTCGGGACGTCGCCAGGTCGAAGGCCTCGCGCAGACCGTCCCGCCATCCCGCGTCCTCGGCGCGGAGCGCCTCCACAACCACTCCGCGGAGCCTGAGCAACCCGGCCACGTGGATGAGAAACCCGGTCTTGCGCCGGTCGGAGTCCAGCAGGGTCACCGCGAGATCCGGCCGGAGGATCGCGATCACGATCCCCGGCACGCCGCCGCCCGAGCCGATGTCGACGACCCTGGAGCGAGGCGGCGGAGCGGCGACCTCGAGCAACTCCCGGGCTTCGACGACGTTGCGTGTCCACATGTGCGCGCGCGGGATCGACGTCAGGTTGAGGCGCGTGGACCAGCGGTCGAGCTCGTCGAGATATGCGTCGAGAGTCGCGTTCATGTCGCCGGTCGGCAGCGGCCCCATGGCGGCGAGCCTAGCGCGCGCGGTCGGGCGTGGCGGGACGGTGACGGTGGCTGGATTGGCTCCCCGACCTGGCTGCTCCGTGCGATCATGCAATGGAGCGATGGACATGACCCCGGAAACGTCCGACCGGTGCCCGGTGTGCAAGGGCGAGATGCTCTCCGTGTTGTACTACGGTGCCGACGGTTTGTCGGTGGGCGGGCACCGGATCTGTCCCGGCTGCGGACCTCGGACAGCCGTCGAGCTGGTGGCGCCCGACGAGCTCCGCCGTCGCCTCCTGGAGCGCAAGGCCTCCTAGTCGCGGACGCGCCGGGGCGAACCCGGCGCCGGCTCGAATATTTCACCGGCGGCCCTGTTACGCGGCGGTGACAGCCGGTGACGGCGCGATGACATGGAGAAGGGACCTGTCCAGCCGATGGGAGACTGGCCGCGATGCGTCGCCCCCGTTTTTCGTTCGCCCATCGCCGTCTCGTGCTCGCGCTTCCGTTCGCGCTCGCGCTGACGCTGATCGCCGCGCCCGCCGCTGCAGGCCCTACGCCGGGGGTGACCGCGGCGCAGCAGGCGGCGGCTGCCGCCAAGAAGGACGCTCAGAACGCCAAGGCTGCGGCCAGCAACGCTAACTCCGCGCTGGCGCTGGCGCGCACCGCGCTGGCGGCGGCGAACGCGCACCTCGCGCTGATCAACACTCAGATCAGCGCGCTCAAGGGCACCATCGCCGCCGACGCGGCAACTCTGCGCACCGTCGACGCGCAGCTCGCCGCCGATCGCGGGCATCTCTCGGCCTACCTTCGTCAGTCGTACGAGAACGGCGGCTCCCAGGCGATGCTCGCCTACATCATCTCCGCCAACACCATCGCTGCGGCGATCCAGCGCGATGTGCAGGTCAACGAGATCTCCTCCGCGAGCCGGCAACTGGTCGCCCGGATCGGGGTTGAGCAGCAGAAGGCGAGCACCACGCTTGCCCGGCACACCGCCGACCTCGCCAAGCTTGCGGCCGAGGAGGAACAGGCCCGGACCGAGCAGGCGATCATCAAGGTGCAGACCCAGACCCTGCTTGCGGCGGACATCAGCGCGCACGCGCACGTGTCCCAGGCGCAGAAGGCGCTCGCCGCGGCTGTTGCCGCTCTCGCGGCCGCCCGCGCACGCGACGCGATCTACCCGCCGGTGCCGGGTCCTCTGTTCACCGTCGACACCAACCTGACGCTGCCGAGCGGCGAGACTGCCGCCAGCCTCAATCAATTCCTCAACGGGTCGGCACTCGCCGGACTCGGCGCCAGCTTCATGAAGGCGGAGACGGCGTACCACGTCAGCGCGCGCTACTTCGTCGCGCACGCGATCCTCGAGTCCGCCTGGGGCACGAGCGCGATCGCAGTCTACAAGCACAACCTGTTCGGCTTCGGCGCCGACGACGCCAACCCCTACGGCGACGCGATGACCTTCACCAGCTTCGACGCGTGCATCCAGTTCGTCGCACAGTTCATCGAGACGCACTACCTGACCGTCGGCGGCCCTTTCTATCACGGCCCGACGCTGCGCGGGATGAACGTCGACTATGCGAGCGACCCCAACTGGGCGGAGAAGATCGCCAGCATCGCCGACACCATCCCGCCGCTCGCGGTGCCCTGACCCGCAGCGCTCGCAGGCATCGGGGTCAGCCCCGCTCGTAGCGAATCAGGTGTGACGGTTTTCCCTCCGTCGCCGTGACGACCGCGAGCCTTGCGGCGTCGGCGGTATCCATGACGTCGTACTGGATACCACCGGCGAGATACACCCGCGAGGTGCGCATGTCAGGGCCGTCCTCGATCGCCGCGATGGCGTCGGTGTTCACCCACACGGTCGCCTGCCGATTGCTGATGATCTTGATGAACTGCATCTCTGCCTCCGGGTTCAGCCGCCGATCCGATGGTCCCGATCACTGACGCACGGGCGTCACCGAGTCCGAATGGGCAGACATGTTGGCGGAACGTGTTGTGTCGTCAGCGCCTGCGGCTACGCTGGCCGGGTGCAGCATCCAATCGGCGACCATGCGCTGCTCGCCGATTCGAGGACGGCTGCGCTCATCGATCCCGATGGCAATGTCGCATGGCTCTGCTGGCCCTGGATCGATTCCACCCCGTTGCTCTTCTCGATCCTCGACGCCGGCCGCGGCGGCGGCTTCTCCGTCCGACCGGCGCGTCCCGATGCTCGGGCTGTGTCGCGCCGCTACCACCCGCGCTCGCTGGTGCTCGAGACGGTCTGGGAGGTTGGTGGCGCGCGGCTGATCGTGGAGGATGCGCTCGGCCTCGGCGCAGGACCGCTGCTGATTCGCGGCCTTCGCGCAGACGGCGATGCCGTGGAAGTCCTGGTGCACGTCACTGCTCCCGCGTGGCCAGGAACGCCGGCGTCGTTGCGCACCTTCGGCAACGCGGTCGAGCTTGCCGGCGTGAGCCGCGTGGCCGTCCATGCACCCTCGCGTTGGGAGACGAGGGCAGGCAGCGCGACATGCGAGATGACCGTTCGCCCCGGAGGCGCGGAGGCGGTCACGCTCGGCGCTCCGGACATGGAGCACACTGCGGCCTCCATCGAGTCGACGCTCGCCGGCTGGCGGCGAGAGATCCCAGACACCACCGCCTCCATCGACATCGGCCGCCCCGAAACCGCGCATCTCCTCGTGACCACCGCGGCGGTGCTCGTCGGCCTTCGCCGCCGAGGCGGAGGGATCGTCGCCGCCCCGACGACGTCGCTGCCGCAGTGGCCCGGGTCGGCACGGACCTGGGATTACCGGTACTGCTGGCTTCGCAACTCGTCGCTGGCGGCGCTCGCGATGCTCCGGCTCGGCCTGGTCGACGCGGCCCGGTCGCTCGGAGCCTTCGTCGGATCCGTGGTGACCGAGAGCGGACCGGTGCCGCTGGTCCGCGTCGACGGGTCAGCACCGCCCGAGGAGACCGAGATCTCCGAGCTCACCGGGTACGGCGGGGGCCGTCCGGTCCGGATCGGCAACGCCGCCGCCGGCCAGGCGCAGCTCGACGTACCCGGCGAGGTGATCGAGCTCGCCACGTTGCTCGATCGGGAACAGGCGCTGCCGGACGAGCTCCGGGCGGCGGTGCCGATCCTCGCCGAATGGCTGGTCGAGCACTGGCGCGAGCCCGACCACGGCATCTGGGAGATCCGCGGCCGGCCGGCGCGATACACCCATTCCCTGGTCACCGCGGCGAGCGGGCTCGAGGGCGCGGCCGCGCTCGCCGATCAGCGTGCCGTCTCGGGCGACGCGATCGGCTGGCGGCGGGCCGCGGCGGCGATCGCGGCCAACCTCGGTTCGACCGGCGGCGCGCTGGAGCTCCGCCTCGACGGCGGCGGCGCCGACGCCGCGCTCGCCCAGACGGCGCTCCTCGACGGGCTCGAAGCATACGAGAGCCGCGTCGACACCACCCTCGACCTCATCGCCGCGCGGCTCGGTCGCGAGGGACTGGTCGATCGCTACGAGGGACAGTCGGACACGCTCGCGGACCCCAGCGCGCCCTTCGTTTTTCCGACCTTCTGGCTCGCCGCGGCGATGGAGGCGCGGGGACGCGACGGTTCGCCGTGGCTCGAGGCGGCGCTGGCCACTCGGGGCTTGCTCGGTCTCTTCGGCGAGGTCGCGGACCCGGCGGGCCACTCCCCGCTCGGCAACTACCCGCAGGTGCAGAGCCACGCCGCGTTCGTGCTCGCCGTGACCGGTCGGAAGGCTCATTCGTAAAGTCGATCGCACACCGGCGGGAGGGGCGCCATCCCGGTTAGTCGCACGCCGAGGCGAGGGGCGCGATCCCGGGGCCGTGCACCCCGACCGCCACTCCCCCCGGCACCACCGCGACACACTCGATGTCCTTGCGCAGGGCGCGAAGCTGGGGGACGATCGCGAAGAGGCGGTCGAGCGACAGACCGGCGTCGATCTGCGAGACAAGGCTTGAGCCGGCGAATCCCGGTAGCCCCAGCAGCCCGACGTCGACCTCGGGAACCTGAGCCGCGATCACGGGCCCGGACGCCCCCGGCCGCAGGGAGAGGCTGACGTGCGCGACCGCCGTCGGCGTGAACGGTCCCGCGGAGATGGTTGCGGAGACGACCACCAAGCCGGCTCGGACCCGGACCTGGAGATTCCTGAACTCGTCGGGATGGGGGTTGTTGGCGATGGCAAGCACCGTGAGGTCCTGCTCGCTCAGCACCACCACGCCGTGGGGAGCCTGGAGCAGCTGTCCCACCATCTGCTCGCCGAGCACCGCCGCGATCGTCTGCTCGGTTGCTCCGTGCGCCGGCCCCGCGGGTGGCGCCCCGAGCGTCGGTGCGGCCAGGGCTCGATCGGCGAGAAACACCGACCCGGCCACCGCGATGAGGAGCAGGGTCAGCCCGAGGCAGCACCCGCGCACCATCCCTCGCTGTGTGGTCACGCCTCCTATGTTCGCCCGCCGGACTCGATTGCGTGCGTCGATGGAGTCGGATGGAGGATCAGCCTGGTCCGAGCGTGGCGGCGCACCTGCTGCGCGCTCCAGTAGAGGGGGAACTGCCGGTTGCTGCGCCAGCGGCGAGACAGGTCCCGGTAGTGACGGGACCCAGGCTGCCCGGACTGTCCGGGCAGGTGGATCCCGCCGCTGGCGTCCCAGTCCCCGACGTCGATGACCTGGCGCCACGACGGGGCCGAGAGCCGGGTCTCGAAGGGTTCGCCGGGCACATGCGACGTGGCCAGCACGGTGTCGGTGTTGCCGCCGACGCTGATCGAGGGTGCGTTGAAGAACCAGGCCAGGCCGCGCCGGCGTCCGAACGCGTGGATGAGCTCGAGCCGGTGGACCCGGCCCCACGTCCAGCGACGCGAGTTGCGTCCGTAGCGCGCCCGGAGGTCGCTCATGGCGTCATCCAGCGACCTCGCCACCACCTCCGCCCAGGTCGTCAGGCCCTCGAACAGGCCGTCGTCTCCGAATTCCCAGCGCTCGATCAGCGAGGGGGTCAGCCGGCCGACCAGGTTTCCCGGGTACTGGAAGACCGGGTGGGCCAGGTCGACGCCGGCGAGGATTCGCCACGCGTTGCCGCAGACCGGGCTGAGCGAATGCTCGGCGAGCCGGGCCATGAAGGCCTCGTAGATGGTGGGCTCGACGCGGTGCGGATCCATGACCGCGTCCCACTGCGCCAGCCGGTTGCGCGCGGCCTCGGCACCGGGATGCGCGCAGCGCATCGACGCCAGCAACCGGATCACCTGGCGTGCAGGCGGGCAGACGATGTCCATCTGCGCTCGAGCCATGAACGCGAGGTCGACCACCGGCGCCGTGAGCAGCTCACCGATCCGGGCCGCGCGGTATCCCGACAGGTAGTCGGTGCCGATGTAGAACGGGAAGCTCTCGCCGGTGATGCGGTTGTTGGCGGTGATGATCTGCTGCTCGGGGGGGTCGAAGAGCTGCGGGACCTCATCCGGGGTCAGATACCTCGTCCACGTCGCATTGCCCGACCAGCCCTGCAGCGGGAGCCCGCTCGGCCGCGCCTTGCGGACCGGAATCCGCCCGCACAGCAGATAGCCGATGTGGCCGTCGACGTCCGCGTAGACGACATTCTGCGAGGGAGCGTCGAACGAGGCGAAGGCATCCTTGAAGCTCGTCCAGTCGCCGGCGCGCTGGAGGCGGAGGAGGCCCTCGGCGGCGCCCCCCGGCTGCAGCGCAGTCCACTGCAGCGCGAGCCCGCGCCAGATGGATCGGTCGGAATCCTCGATCCGCTCGACCACGGGACCGTGGCGGGTCACCACCACCTCCTCGAGCACGTCGGAAGAACCCTTGACGTGGATGATCTCGCGCAGCCGCCGGACCGGCTCGAATCCGCGCTCGGTGCGGAACCGATCGGCGGCCGGGGAGTCGAACTCCTCGATCACCAGGTCCTGGCAGTCGGCGAAGGAATTGGTGAATCCCCAGGCGACGCGCTTGTTGTGGCCGATCACCGTGAACGGCATGCCGGGCATGGTCACGCCGGTCGACTCGAAGTCCTCTCCGGCGCGGACGTGGGCCGCGTACCAGATCGAAGGCATCCCCGGCACCAGGTGCGGGTCGTTGCACAGGATCGGCCGGCCCGACGCCGTCCGCTCACCGGAGACGACCCAGGAGTTGCTCATCCCGCCCGCGGTGGGGATCCAGCGAGCGGCTTCGCGAAACATCGTCAGCAACTGCGTCCGCGTCTCGCTGCCTCCGGCCGCGCGGACCGTGCCCGCGAGGATCGTCGGGTTCGCCTCGGGGTAGACGATGTCGAGCCTGGCCGCGTGCTCGGGACCGATCGCCCGGAGCAGCTCCAGACGCTGCACCTCGGCATCCCAGTTCATGCTCAGCCCAAGCGCGAGCAGCTTGAGCGCGGCAAGGCTGTGCATCGGCTCCCACGGTTCCGGGGTCACGCCCAGCAGCCGGTACTCGAGAGGGAGTGCCCGGCCGGACTGCGCTATCGCGTTCACGCCGGCGGCGTACGCCTTGAGCATGCGGCGCGCGTCGGGAGCGAGACGCAGCTCCTCCTCGCGCGCGACCCGATGCAAGCCGACACGACGGATGAAGCGATCGATGTTCACGCCGTCGCCGCCGATCACCTCGCTGATCCGCCCGGTCGCCACCCGCCGGGTCACCTCCATCTGCCACAGCCTGTCCTGCGCGTGGACGACCCCGACGGCGAATGCCGCGTCCTCCATCGAGGTGGCGTTGATGTGGGGCACCCCCCAGCGATCCCTGCCGACGGTGACATCCGCCAGCAGGCCGGCGAGCCCGAGCCTGCCCCTCACCCGGGGCAGGGACACGCCGAAGGTGCGATGGCGCGCGACCAGCAGAGCGGCGCAGACGACGACCACCAGGGCCGCCACGGCGATGAGTGCAATGATCATTTGAAGCGGTCTGGGAACGTACTACACTCGCGAGCCCATGGCCTTGCGAACTCCGCTCCACGACAGGCATGTGGCTGCGGGCGCCCGAATGGTCGAGTTCGGCGGCTTCGACATGCCGCTCCAGTACACGACCATCCGCGAGGAGCACATCGCGGTGCGGACTCGGTGCGGCCTGTTCGACCTCTCGCACATGGGCGAGGTCCGGTTCAGCGGCGAGGGCGCGCTCGACGTGGTCCAGCGCCTGGTGACCAACGACGTGGGCCGTCTCGAGGTCGGCGGTGCCCTCTACGGCGTGATGTGCAACGAGAGCGGCGGGATCGTCGACGACGTGGTCGTCTATCGAGACCCCGGCGGCTACATGGTGGTGATCAACGCGGCCTGCAGGGCGAAGGACACCGCCTGGATGCGCGCCCACGGGGGAGATGCATCCTTCGAGGATCTCAGCGACGCGCTCGCGCTCCTGGCCGTGCAGGGTCCTCGGGCGGTGGGCGTGGTGGCGCGACTCTGTGCCGACGACGTCACCGACGTGCGCCCGTTCCACTTCAGGGACACCCGGGTTGCCGGGGTGCACGCCTCGGTCTCGCGGACCGGCTACACGGGTGAGGACGGATTCGAGCTCTACGTCGACGCGCCTGACGCCCCCGGTCTCTGGGACGCGCTCCTCTACGCCGGTGCCGCGGACGGCATGATCCCATGCGGTCTCGGCGCGCGCGACACCCTGCGCCTTGAGGCGGGCCTTCGTCTGTACGGGCAGGACATGGACGACAGCGTCGATCCGTACAGCTGCGCCCTGGGATGGACGGTCAAGCTCCAGAAGGGCGAGTTCATCGGGCGCCCGGCACTGGCCAGGCTCGACCCCGCGCACCCTCCGCGGCGTTTTGTGGGCATCGAGTTGCAGGGCAGGGCGATCGCCCGGCACGGTCAGAAGGTGCTCGCCGGCGACGAGGCTGCCGGCGAGGTCACCAGCGGGACCTACAGCTTCACGCTCGACCACTCGATCGCCACCGCATCATTGGACGGCGGCATCCCGGCGGACGCCGAGCTCTCCGTCGACATCAGGGGCACCGTCGCCGCGGCAACGGTGGTGCCGCTGCCCTTCTACCGCCGCCCCAAGGGAGCCTGAACGTGGCCGACCTCTCCAACTACCGGTTCACCCCCAGCCACGAGTGGGTCCGCGTCGAGGGCTCGAAGGCGACGGTGGGGATCACCGATCACGCCCAGTCGCAGCTGGGTGACGTGATCTTTCTCGAGCTCCCCTCGGTGGGTACCGAGGTGAAGGCGGGCTCGAAGTTCGGCGCCATCGAGTCGGTGAAGGCCGCGTCCGACCTGTACGCCCCGGTGGGCGGCACCGTGGCGGAGGTGAACGCCGCCCTGACCGACCGCCCCGAGCTGGTGAACTCCGACCCCTACGGGGAGGGCTGGATGCTCCGCCTCGAGAGCACGGGTGACGACGGCGGTGACCTGCTCGACGAGGCCGGCTACACGAAGCTGGTCGGCGCCTGACCTAGACTTTTCTCGACGGGGTCAGCTAGCTCAGCTGGTTAGAGCGCGCGGTTCACATCCGCGAGGTCGAGGGTTCGAGTCCCCCGCTGACCACCAAGCCGGATCAATCCTGGACAACGGTCATGACGGGAGGCCGGCTCCTTGACAGGGAATCAGCAGACCGTGATCGCCCCGGATCACGTGGATGTTTTCTTGAAATAGTGACCCTGGTCGAGATCGTCGATGAGCCCCGGCTGAGCCGGCTCCCACCCCATGAGTTCGCGGGTGCGCGCGCTCGAGGCCGGGCTATCCATTCCGATGAAAGCACCCAGTGGCGCGAAGTGCGTCATGGCGTCGGCGGGATCGATGGCAACCACAGGCACCTCGAGATGGCGCCCGATCACGCCGGCGATGTCGCGGAAGGCCACACCCTCGTCCGCAACCGCGTGGAGCGTCGATCCTGCCGGCGCGCTCTCGACCGCCAGACAGAACAGGTGGGCTGAATCGAGCCGGTGAACAGCGGGCCAGCGGTTGCTCCCGTCACCGACATGGCCGGAAACCCCCTTTTCGCGAGCGATGCGAACGATGGTTGCCATGAAGCCGTTGTCGCCGTCGCCGTGATTGGTCGGAGACAGCCGCACGATGGACGAGCGGACACCGCGCGACGCGAGCGAGAGCACGAACTCGGCGGTAGCGCGGCGGGTCCCCGGACCGCGGTTCCGTGCCGTGATCGGCTCGCTGGAGTCGTGCCCATCTTGTTCGGTAGCCACGCGCCCAGGGGCGAGCCCGAGGGTCCCGGACGCGATGACCAATGGTCGATCGGATCCGGCGAGAACCTCGCCGAAGGCCTCCACGGCGCGACGGTCGGCATCGGCGGCGGCCTCGAAGCCGCCGGAGAAGGCGATGTCGTGCTTGAACGCGAGATGAATCACACCGTCTGACGCCGCAGCCGCCGACCTCAGGATTTCGAGGTCGTCGAGACCGCCACGAGCCACCTCGGCTCCAGCCGCGGTGAGCGCGGCGGCCGAGCCGTCCGAGCGAGCGAGGCCAGTGACCTGATGACCTGTTTCCAGGAGTTCAGCAACGACGGCGGAGCCGATCCAGCCGGATGCGCCGGTGATGAAGACATGCACGAGAACACCTCCACTTGCGGACCACTCTCGGTTGGAGGATGGTTGATGTCAGTTACTGTCATCACTGTAGCACGGCATGTCAGTCACTGTCATCACCTATCCGTAGAATGGTCGAATGGGACGTTGGGAGCCGGATAGCCGGGGCAGGCTCGAGAAGGCGGCGCTTGCTCTCTTTGGCGAGCGCGGCTTCGACAACACCACCGTCGCCGAGATCGCGGCCCGGGCGGGGTTGACCGAGCGAACGTTCTTCCGGTACTTCGCCGACAAACGCGAGGTCCTGTTCGGAGGTGCCGGCGCGCTGCAGGAACTCCTTGTCAGCACCGTCGTTGGCGCGCCTGAGCATGCAGACCCCCTCGATGTTGTCGTCACCGCTTTCGAGGCGGCGGCCGCCGTGCTCCAGGAGCGACGCGAATTCGCCGTGCAGCGTCAGTTGGTTATCGCCGCAAATACCGAGTTGCGTGAGCGCGAGGTGATCAAGCTCGCGCTGCTCGCTGCAGCTGTTGCCGGCGCATTGCGCCGGCGCGGCGTGTCAGAAACTGCCGCGTCGCTGACAGCGGATACAGGAATCGCGATCTTCAGCGCCGCATTTGCGGCATGGATCAACGACACAGAGCATCGGGAGTTTCCGCTGCACATCCGGGAGGCATTCGACGAGCTGCGAGCGGTGACCGGCGGCGCTACGCGCCGTTAGGCCCAATTCCGGTCAACTACCACACGAACGGGATCAGCCGCTTCGTCCTCTTGGTGTAGGCCTCGTATCCCGGAAGCTTCCGGCCCAGCAGTGCTTCCTCGGCCTCGACCCGTCGGTGATACGCGAGACCGAGCAGTCCACCGACAACCTCCACCACCACGAAGCTGCGCGACGTTAGTGCAAATCCTGTCCAGATCAAGAGCGATCCCGCATACCCAGGGTGGCGGACGAATCGATACGGGCCGCCGTCGATCACACGCTGCGAACGTTCGACGCGCAGCGTGCGCGAGTAGGAGCTGCCGAGCGTGCGCATCGACCATGCGCGCAGGCCGAGACCGGCCACCTCGAGTCCCACGCCGAGCGGGGCGGCACCCCGCGGCAGTTTGGGCCTGCGCTTCAGGCGTATCAGTGGCGCCACCACTGCCGCCGTCGCGTACGCGGCGACGATCATTCGCGTCGTTCCTCGGTCATCGCGTGATGCCTTGAGGCTCGACGCCGCGCCGCGCCCGCGGGTTGACGCCTCGAGGACAAAGAACCCGGCGACGCCGAGATAGCCGGCCACGAACCAGGCGACTCCGCCGCGGGACGGTTGCTCGGGCAGATCGCTCACAGCGAGAGCGTGACACCCGGCTGGTACGCTCCGCCGTATGAGTGACGACCGGCCCGTGCTGCTCTTCGGTGAGACGTACCACCATCCGGACATCCTGTATCGCACCGGATTCCTCGTCCCCGACCCGGTGGTCGTCGTCGACCGCGGCGGGCCCGACACCGTCCTCTGGACCAGCGCCCTCGAGGAGGGCCGCGCTCGCAAGCAGGCTTCGGTCGGCGAGGTGCGCAGCATCGTCGAACTGGACATCCCCGCGACGCGCGCGGGTGGCAACGAGCACGACGGTTGGGCGGCGCTGCTGGTGGCAGTTTGCCGCGAGCACGGGCTCAGCGCCGTCGACGTCGACGCCGACTTTCCAACCGTGTTCGCCGACCATCTCCGCCACAGCGATGTCGACGTGCGGCCGCGCACCGACATCTACCAGCAGCGGCGCCGGATCAAGACCGCGCAGGAGCTGGAGTGGATCACCTCCACCGAGAACGCCGGCATGGCCGCGCTCCAGAAGGCCATCGACATCATCGCCGCGGCCGGCGTTCGCGATGGTCTGCTCACGCACGAGGGTCGCAACCTCAGCAGCAGGGACCTGGTCTTCGCCGTCGAGAGCGATCTCCTCGAGAACGGGTGCAGCACCGAGGACTCGATCGCCTGCGGCGGCCCCGAGTCGGCCGACCCCCACCGGGCGATGAGCGACGTCATTCGCGAGGGCCTGCCGATCGTCCTCGACATCTACCCGTTCGACAAGACCACGCGGTACTGGGGCGACATGACCCGCACCGTGGTGCGCGGGAGTCCACCGCGCGAAGTGGAGCGCATGTGGGAGGCCGTGCTCGAGGCGCAGCAGGCGGGGCTGGACACCGTCAAGCCGGGAGCCAACGGACGCGACGTCCATTACGCGTGCTGCGAGGTGTTCAAGAAGCACGGATACGGGTCGCTGGCCAGGCCGTATCGCGATATCCAGAGCGACGCGCGCTTCATCCATGGAACGGGGCACGGGCTCGGGCTCGAAATCCACGAGTTCCCGCGCGTCAATGAATCGGATGTCGTCCTCGAGGTCGGGGACGTGATCACCGTCGAGCCCGGGCTGTACGACCCGCGCCTGGGGGGCGTCCGCATCGAGGACCTCGTCGTGGTCACCGAGACCGGGTACCGCAACCTCACCACCCTGCCGAAGACCTTCCGGCTGGCCTGAGCGCGGCTCCTGCTACACTGCGGACGCTTCTCATCGAGAGGCGTTTTCCAGATAACGCTTTCCTGCGCCCGGATTGCGACTGCCTGACCACCTCGGCAGCCGCAGCACCCCGGGCGTCGCAAGCCCAGAGGAAAGGAGGTGCCACGCATGGTGCGTGACTACGAGCTGATGTACATCGTCCGGCCGGAGCTGGAGGATGACGCGGTGCGCGTCGCGGTGAAGTCGGTGCGCTCCCTGATCGAGTCACAGGGCGGCGAGGTGGTCAAGACCACCCTCTGGGGCAAGCGGCGCCTCGCCTACGAGGTCCAGCGGCTCCGCGAGGGGCACTACGTGCTGGTCGTGTTCCACCTCGACGGCGGCAAGGTCGCCGAGATCGAGCGCGCGCTCCGGATCCACGACACCGTCTTCCGGCATCTCATCGTCGTCCACGAGGGTCCGATGCCCGAGCCGGAGGCGGAGATCGAGGAGGTCCAGGGACCGATCGAGCCGCAGCCTGAAATCGATAGCGCAGACGCGGATACTGTCGATGCAGGGTCCGTGGCTGGGGACGAGGATCTGGAAGCGGACGACGTCCCCTCGGCAATCGATGACGACGAAGGAGGTTTGTGATGGCGGGTTCCCTCAATCGCGTGATGCTGATCGGCCGGCTGACCCGCGACCCCGAGCTCCGATACACGCCCAGCGGCACCGCGGTGTGCAACCTCGCCCTGGCGACCAACCGCTACGGGAGCGACCCGGCGACCGGAGAGCGCAAGGAGTTCACCGATTACCACGACGTGGTCGTCTGGAACCAGGGCACCCGCAAGCTCGCCGAGACCACCGCGCAGTACCTGCAGAAGGGCCGGCTGATCTACGTCGAGGGCCGGTTGCAGACACGTTCGTGGGACGACGCCCAGAGCGGGCAGAAGCGCTACAAGACCGAGGTCAACGCCAACGACGTGCAGTTCCTCGACAGCGCAGCCCGTCAGGACGGTGGCGCGCCCGCCGGCGATGGCGGTGGCGCGGTGCCGGTCAGCGTGCCGGCCGGCGGTGACGTCGACCCGGATGACATTCCCTTCTGAGGTGGAAAGCAATGCCTGATTTCGACCGGCGGCGGCGCAAGGTCTGCAGCTTCTGCCTGGAGCACATCGATTTCATCGACTACAAGGAGGTCACCAGGCTGCGCCGCTACCTCTCCGAGCGGGGCAAGATCCTGCCGCGGCGGATGACCGGGACGTGCGCGCGGCATCAGCGCTCCTTGACGGTCGCTCTGAAGCGGGCGCGGCACATCGCCTTGCTGCCGTTCGCGGAGATCCGCTGAGCACGCAGCGTCGGTGTGAGCCGCGGGTGGCGTCGCTGCGTAACTAGGGCCGGTTCGACATGTTTGCCCCGCCGGCACCCCAGGAGGAGCCGTACCCCTGCTCGGGCTGTATCTCCCACCCGACCCCGGGTGGGGCCTCGACTGCCAGAGAAAGCGGCTGTCCTGGGACCTGGTTCGGCGGCGTGAACCAGCCCGTATGACCGCCACACAGGGTCGTTGCGGTGTGAGCCACGCCACCGATGACGATCGTCAAGGATCCGGCGCCAGAACATGAGAAGGCCATGGTGTACTGCTGGTCGGTGGTGAATGACAGCAGGACAGTCGAACCGACACCGTAGTCAGCGGGGGCGACGCTGACGTCTTAAGTCACCGGCCCCTGATTGCCCAACTCGGGCAGGATGATCCCCTCCGGACCCTCGCTGATCTGGACCTCCCAGCTGACCGAGGGATCGGCTGTGAATTGCACGCTGACCGGTCCAAGACCGCCGCTTCCTGAGTCGGAAACGGCATTCCCCCCGAAGGAGATGGAGAACCCACCATGAGGGTTGAACACGAAACACTGGACCTGCTCTCCGTTGGGCCACAGGGCATTGGGCGCAATCTCGAGGGTGCGGCCTGCAATCGGTGAGCTGCACAAGACCTGGCCCAGGATTGACTCGTCCGGTGCGACGGTGAACGTTTGCAGTGTGCTCGAGCCCGTGCCAAAAGTGTCGCCCACCAGAAGCTGCGCATCGGCCTGTGGGGGCCGCAGCTCGGGAAACCACACGGTGGTTTCGGCAACGAGAATCTCCCACGACATCGACGGGGCGGCGGTGATGTCAATGGTCATCGGCTTGCCGTCGTACCCGCGCGAGCACGGGTTCTGACCACCGGGCGAGCAGTGCAGGTTGCCGGCTGCGGTCGCGTCATCAACTGTCAGCGTGGTGACGCCGAGCGAGGTCGAGCACTGTTCGAGAGTGCTGCCGATCACTCGGTTGGTCGATATGACTCTGAACGATCCCGGTCCGACACAATCGAACTGGAGGAGCAGCGTCCCCGTGGGGACGAACGTCTTGAGGCGCACGGATCCGTGGCCGCGCGTCAGAGGGATCAGCATGCGGGCGGACTTGGGAATCCCACCATTGCCGAAGAGTGGCATCCGCTTCAGCTGCGCAGCCGAAGGCGGCAATGCGGACTTCGCCGGGGCGTGATGGTTCGACAGCTCAACGGCGAACAACGTGACGCTCGCGGCCACCGCGGCGACTGCAGCAAGACCCGCCACCAGGTTGACTGTCCGGCGTCTGCGGCTGGGCGCCGGCGTCGCGACGTCCGTCAGAGCGGGCGGCGGAGGGGATGCCTCGATGTGGTCGAAGAAGGCGCGCAACTTCGCGTCCAGTCCGGGATCGATGTCAAGCATCGCCGAGCTCCTTTCGCAACGTGACCAGACCGCGCGCGAGGTGGGCTCGCACGGTTCCGGGCCGGCACCCCATGAACACCGCGCACTCCTCGACCGAGTAGCCGTGCCGGTAATTGAGGGTGATCGCGGCCCGCTGCCTGAGTGACAGCCTCCGATAGGCCCGGTCGACATCAAGGTGGGTGGCGGCAGCGACCGGGTCGCCGCGCGACACGGCATCTGCGACGAGTGCCAGCGGCGGCCAGCCTCGCGAGCGCAGGTGGCGGCGCCGGCTGATGCAGTGGTTGACGCATACCCGCGTGAGCCATGCAGCCGGTCGATCCATCTCCGCCACCGACTCCCAGGACCGCCAGGCCTTGAGCAGCGTTTCCTGAACCGCATCCTCAGCCTCGCCCTCGTCTCGGAGAATCGAGAGTGCGAGCAGGTAGAGCCGCCTGGCGTCCGGTACGGCGATTGCCTCGAAGGTTCGCTCGGGCAACGCCTCGCCCGCCGGCACGATCCCCGCCGCTGCAATCACATCCATCCCAACGCTTCCGGTGGCGGTTTTGCTGACGCGCGCCTCATATACTGGCCCCCAGGCGCATGCGCCACCGGGCACCTTCTCTTCACATCCTCGCCGCAGCCCCGGTCGCCGCGATCGTCGCGGGAGTCCTCGGCCCGGCGACCCACGCCCTCACGGCCTCGTCCCAGCCGCCTGCCGCCATCGTGGTCGCCGTCGACCCCGGCCATGGCGGCCGGCCCACCGCGGCACGCCCGGGCGCGCCATCCGACCCAGGAGTGGTCGGGATCAACGGCCTCGTCGAAAAGGTCGTCGACCTCGACGTGGGTACGCGGCTCGCCACCCTGCTGCGCGCCGACCTTGTCGACGTGGTGCTCACCCGGAGCTCCGACGTGTACGTGTCCGCTGCTCGGCGTCAGCGGGTCTCGATCGCGCATCACGCCGCGCTCGTGGTGAGCATCCACGCGGCCAAGTCCACCGACCCGAGGACCGGCGGGTCGCTGGTGCTCTATCCGACCGTGGCGAGCGCCGCGCTCGCGCAGACGCTGAGCGACGCGCTCACCGCCCAGACCACGGACGACGGCCTGGTTGACGGCGGCGTGGCGCTCGGTGACCCGGCCTGGGCTCGGAACCCGGTGCCGACCGCGACGGTGGAGATCGGGTATCTGAGCAATCGGCTCGATGCATCCCTGATGGCCTCGGCGCCCTTCCGTCAGGACGTGGCTGTCGGTCTGCGCGACGGGGTCGAGGCGTACATGCCCGCGATCATCGCCCGGCGCGATGCGATCCGAGCGTGGCGGAACGGCCACCCCGGCTCGCTGGCTCCGGCGTCGGCAGCCATCCCGGGGACCAAGGGGTTCCAGTTCGGCCCGGTCATCGCGTGGCTTGCCGGCGTCGCCATCGTCGGACTGGTGCTCTTGTTTCGCGATGCGGTGGCCCGCGTCCTGGTGGTACTCATCGCCTTGGCCCTGCGTCTATTCGGCGGCGTGGTGTGGGTGGGCAGGGCGGGCATGCGACGTCGACGAAGGCGGCGGCAATTTCCCACGGACTCACAGCCCGAGCAACCGGTGCCGCGGAGCGGTTCGGTCTATGACGACATCCCGCTGTGATATCGAACATCGAAACCGTCCGCGTCCAGCACGGAACGCCTCCGGCGCCATGAGTCAATCCGTCATCGACGACCCCGCCGGGGAACGATTCGCCGTGTCCCTGGACGGGGCCACGGCAACGATGGAGTACCGGCTGCACGGGGATCGGTTGCACCTCCTGCACACTGAAGTCCCCGAAGCGTTTCGCGGTCAGGGCGTCGGCAGCCGGCTGGTCGAGGCGGCGCTTGCCAAGGCCCGGGCAGACCACCTGACGATCGTGCCCTGGTGCCCCTATGCACGCGGGTGGCTGAAGGAGCACCCCGACCAGATCAGCGGTGTCACCCTGGACTTCAAAGCCAGGCCGTCCAGGAAGTAAGCCGGCTCGGCTTCCCGGCTGCGTCGTGGCGGGGCGGAAGGCGGCCTTCGCTAGACTTCGGCCCATGGGTGAACCACAGCTCCGCATTCCCGGTCCGACCCCGCTCCCCGCTCGCGTGGTCCGCTCCGCGAGCCGTCCCATGATCAACCACCGCGGCCCGGAGTTCGCCGAGGTGCTGGATGAGGTGATCGGCGGGCTGCGCTGGGCGCTGCGCACCGACGACGACATCCTGCTGTACCCCTGCAGCGGCACCGGGGGCCTAGAGGCCACGGTCGTTAATCTGCTCAGCCCCGGTGAACAGGCGCTGTTCTGCGTGATGGGGTCGTTCGGTGAACGCTGGGCGAAGATCGGCGACGCCTACGGCGCCGAGGTCGTCCGCCTGACGGTGCCGCAGGGAGAGCCGATCGATCCCGAGGACGTCGAACGCACGCTTGCAGCGCACCCCGACATCACCACTGTGTTCGTCACGCACAACGAGACGTCGACAGGAGTCACCAACGACCTCGCCGCGATTGCCGGTGTCGTCAAGAGCCGCGGCAAGATGCTCGCGGTCGACAGCGTGAGCGGTGCCGGCTGCCTGCCGCTCGAGACCGACGCACTCGGCGTCGACGTGCTGGTGACCGGATCTCAGAAGGGGTGGATGGCCCCTCCCGGCATCGCGATGATCGCAGTCAGCGCGGCGGCATTCGCGCGTTCGGAGACCGCGACGAACCCCCGCTTCTACCTCGACTTCGTTCGCGAAAGGAAGTCGCAGGAGAAGAAGCAAACCGCGACCACCCCACCGGTCTCGGTGATGTTCGCGCTCCAGGAAGGTCTGGCGATGCTGCGCGAGGAGGGGCTTGACAACGTCTGGGCGCGCCACGATCGCGTCGGCAGGATGATCCGCGCCGGTGTCGAGGCAATGGGCCTGAGGCTGCTCGCCGCCGAGGGGCACCGCAGCAACACGGTCACGGCCGTGCACAGCCCCGCTGACACACCTGAGGCGCTGAAGAACCTCCTCACCACGCTGCGAACGGCGCACGGCCTCGTGCTCGCGGGTGGCCAGGAATCGCTCCAGGGCAAGATCTTCCGTATCGGCCACCTCGGCTTCATCGACGATGCCGACGCCTATACGATCCTCGCCTTGCTCGAAGCCGGCCTCATCGACACGGGGTTGCGCACGCGAGGGGGCCTCGCGATCGCGGCGGCGCAGAGGGAAGCACGCGGGACGGTCGCGCAGGCAGAGCCCGTCACCGTCGGGTGACCGTCACCGCGGAGCCGCGCATCGCCGCCGGCACCGTCACCCGCATCCTGGTGGCGGACCCGATCGCCGAGGACGGCGTCGCGCGCCTGCGCGCCGCGGGCGAGGTCGACGTCATGACCGGGCTCGAGCCGAGCGCGCTGCGCGAGCGAATCGGTGACTACGACGCGCTCGTGGTTCGCAGCGAGACCAAGGTCACCGCCGAGGTGTTCGCCGCCGCGCCGCGCCTGCGCGTGGTCGGACGCGCCGGGGTCGGCGTCGACAACATCGACCTCGAGGCGGCGACGCGGCATGGCGTCCTGGTGCTCAATGCACCCACCGGCAACACGATCGCCGCGACCGAGCACGCCATCGCCATGATGCTCGCGCTCGCGCGCAACCTTCCCGCCGCCGACCGCTCGCTCCACGCCGGTCTCTGGGAGCGCTCGAAGTTCATCGGGATCGAGTTGCACGAGAAGACGCTCGGAGTCCTCGGGC
Source organism: Candidatus Dormiibacterota bacterium (assembly GCA_963799005.1). GTDB lineage: Bacteria > Chloroflexota > Dormibacteria > Aeolococcales > Aeolococcaceae > Palsa-851. Next base: position 912,173 of record CAWCVK010000001.1, read on the forward strand.
TTGGAAAGATCGGATCCGAGGTGGCTCGTATCGCCCGCGAAGGGTTGCGCATGCGGGTGCTCGCCCACGACCCGCTGGTCACGGCCGAGCGCGCTCTCCAGGCGGGCGTCGAACTGTGTGACTTTGAGACATTGCTGACCGAAAGCGACTTCCTCACCGTCCACGTCCCCCTGACCGACGCCACCCGTGGCGTGATCGGCGCGGCGGAGCTGAGACGGATGCGCACCGGTGCCCGCCTGATCAATGTGGCGCGCGGCGGCATCATCGACGAACACGCGCTCGCCGATGCGATCCGTGACGGGCACATCGCCGGGGCCGCCGTCGACGTCTTCACCAGCGAACCGCCGGATCCAGCAAATCCGTTGCTCCAGCTCGAGAAGGTGGTGGTCACGCCACACCTCGGTGCCAGCACGCGCGAGGCGCAGGTGAACGTCGCCTTCGACGTGGCCGACCAGATCGTGGAGTACCTCGCGGGAGGCAACCCGCGCTACGCGGTCAACGCGCCGACGGTGTTGCCCGAGGAGCTCGCGAGGCTCCAGCCCTATCTCGTCCTCGCCGAGAAGATCGGCTCGCTTGCGGCGCAGCTGGACGGTCGCAAGCTGCGCAATGTCGTGTGCAGCTACTCCGGTGAGCTCGCGGGGATCGACACCTCGATCATCACCGCGCACGTCCTGCGCGGGCTCTTCGCGCACTTCACCGAGACGCGCGTCAACCCGGTCAACGCGAAGGTCGTCGCCACGTCGATGGGCGTGGGTGTCGACGAGCGCCACACCACGCGCAGCGTCGATCCCGAGGGATCGCTGCTCGTCGAGGTGGTCGGCGAGCAGACACTTCGCATCGCCGGAACACAGTTCGATGACGGGGCTCGGATCACCCGCATCAACGACTTCCGGGTCGACATGCAGCCCGCCGGCACATTCCTCGTGGTCACCCACCAGGACCGTCCCGGTGTGATCGCCGCCATCTCGACACTGCTCGCGCGCAACGACGTCAACATCGCCGGGATCGAGCTGGGACGCGACCGGCCGCGCGGCCACGCGGTGATGCTGATGGAGATCGACGACCCGGTGGGTGCCGAGCTCCTCGAGGAAGTTCGCGAAACCGCCATGCTCGATCAGCTCCGCCAGGTGCGGCTCTGAAGGCCTGACCTGCCGTCCGCGGCAGGACCAGAACGCCATGGCCACGGTGCTGCCGTTCGAAGGCACTCGCTACAACCCCGAGCACGTGAAGCTCGGTGGCGTGCTCGCGCCGCCGTACGACGTCATCACCGATGCGCAGCGCGACGAGCTGTACGGCCGTGATATGCGCAACATCGTGCGCATCGACTCGGGCATCTCCTACCCGGACGATGTCGAGGGCATCGACGACCGCTACACGCGCGCCGCGTCGTTCCTGAGCTCGTGGCGGGATCTCGAGGTCCTGGTCCGCGACGCTCCGCCGAGCTTCTACGTCGTCGACCACCACTTTCAGCACCCGGATGGGACCCGGAGAATGCGGCGGGGCCTGCTGGCGACCGTGACGGCGTCACCGTGGGAAACCTCCGAATTGCGCCCGCACGAGCGCACCCTTCGAGGTCCCAAGGAGGACCGCCTCGCGCTGCTTCGCGCCACCCGGGCACAGACGAGCCCGGTCTTCGCGGTGTGGTCCGGCGCCGATGGCATCGCCGAGACGCTCGGCGGCATAGCGGTCGGCGACGCTTTGCTGGGCGGGCGCATCGACGGCGAGATCGGTTCGGAGAAGCTGCTGCTCTGGCGTGTCGCCGACCCCGGCCGGGTGGCCGCGATCGAGCGCGCACTGCGGCGTGCAACGCTGTACGTCGCCGACGGCCATCACCGCTACGAGACCGCCGCCGCGTACGCGGCGGAGCGCCGTGCGCTGGACACGATCGCGCCGCCCGGTGCTTCCTTCGAGCGCTGCCTCGTCCACCTCGCCGCGGCCGACGACCCCGGGATTGTCATCCTGCCGACGCACCGCCTTGTCCGCCCAGGTCCGGGCATCGCGTTCAGCCTCGACGACCTGTGGGCACGGCTCGACGACGCCTACGAGACAGTGCCCGCGGCGGGTGGACGCGCGGCACTCGCCGCCGCTGCTTCGATGCACGCGACCCACCACGCGTTCGCCGTCGTCGCCCATGACGGCGCCGCGGTGCTGCGCCGCCCGCGCCTGGTCGCCGGGTCGCCGCGCGACCGGCTCGACGTCGCGGTGCTCGAAACCGAGGTGCTCGGGCCCGCCGGCGTGTCTCGCGACATGATCAGCGGGGGCGCGCTCACCTATACCCGCGACCCGGACGGCCTCGAGGCCGCGGTCGGCAGCGGCGCGGCGATCCTCGCCTTCGGCGTGTCGCCGGTGACCGCCGAGGAGGTCATCGCCGTGGCTGACGCCGGCGAGACGATGCCGCAGAAGTCCACGTACTTCTACCCGAAGGTGCCGACCGGGCTGGCGCTGTTCGAGGTGTGATCGGGTTGCTGTGACCTCGGCGTGTTTGGCTCGAGGCCGTCAGCGGGTAGCATTGAAGCGTTCAACCGCGAACAGGGAACCATTGATTGCCCACCTACGGATATCGCTGCCCAACGTGCTCGACCGAGTTCGAGATCTGGCAGTCGATGAAAGACGACCCCGGCGCTGCCTGCCCGACGTGCGGCGCGAGCGCGGTGCGTCAGTTCTTTCCCGCGGGCATCGTCTTCAAAGGCTCCGGCTTCTACAAGACCGACAGTCGCGGATCCGCCTCCTCCTCTATCACCGCGGACGGCGGCGACGCGAAGAGCGCCACCAACGGCACCAAGGCTGACGGGGCAAAGTCCGACAGCGCAAAGTCGGACACCAAGGCTCCCGCACCCGAGACGTCATCGACCAAGACCCCAAAACCCGTTTCGACTGACGCCGCCAGTTGAGTACGATGAATCAGCGGCTGCCCCACAACCAGGAGACCCACATGTCCCACCCCGTCACCGTTACAGACACCACCTTCAAGGAAGAGGTGCTGGACTCGCAGCTGCCCGTTCTCGTTGACTTCTGGGCCTCGTGGTGCACCCCGTGCAAGATGATCGCCCCGATCGTCGAGGAGTTCGCCACCCAGTACGACGGCCAAGTCAAGGTCGCCAAGGTGGACGTCGACGCCAACCCGATCACGCCCGGGATGTTCGGAATCATGAGCATCCCCACGCTGATGATCTTCCGCGGTGGCAAGGCCGAAGAGCGCATCGTCGGCTACCAGCCGAAGCAGTCGCTCGAGGCGAAGCTCCTCGCCGTTCTCGCCGCCTGAACCGCTCAGACGCGAAGTAGCTCGAGCACCTCACCCGCGAGGTAGAGGGACCCACACACCACGACCACGCCGTCGCACCCGGCACGGTCGCGGGCGCGATCGAGCGCGGTCCTGACGTCGGCGTCGGCTTCGGCACGGGGGTCGAACAGTCGTGACAGGTCGGCGGGCGGGGTGGCCCGCTCCACCGCCGGCGCGGTCACGATGATCTCGCGGGTGAGCTCGCGCAACCCGGCGGCCATTGACTGGACGTCCTTGTTGCGCATCGCGGCGAAGACGGCGACACACCGGCGTCCGCCGACCAGCTCACGCGCCGCGGCGACCATGGCTGCCATTCCGGCGGGGTTGTGGGCGCCGTCGATCAGGATCGGGGGCGCGCCGTCGATCCAGTCCATGCGCCCCGGCCAGCGCACGGTCGCGCAGCCGAGGACGACAGCCTTCGCGTCGATGCCGGCGGCGGTGCCCGTCGCCCTGAGCGCGTCGCAGATCGCGACCGCGGTGGCAATGTTCGCGACCTGGAAGGCTCCGCGCAGCGGCGCGCGCACCGAGACCGGACGACCGTCGAAGACCGTCTCGACCGCCACACCGCGCATCCCCTCGGAGTGCCCCAGGAATTCCACGTCGCTGCCGACAACGGTCAGGATCGCGCCGACCTCGGCGGCGCGCGCCCGCACCGGGCCGAGCCCGGGCTCGGATGCCCCGGTCACCACACGGTTGCCCGGCTTGATGATCGCCGCCTTCTCGCGGGCGATCTCGGGGATCGTCTCACCGAGCAGGTCCTGGTGGTCGAGGGCGACGTTGGTCACCGCGGCGACGCCGAGGTCGAGCACATTGGTGCTGTCGAGCCGGCCGCCGAGGCCGACCTCGCACACGAGCACCTCGGCACCGGCCTCTCGCGCGACCAGGATGCCCGCGGCGGTGAGCACCTCGAACCCGGTGGGCTGAAGCTCCTCCGGGAGCGCCTCGGCCGCCTCCCAGACGCGAGCGACCAGCGCTCCGAACTCGGTCTCGGTGATCGGGGAGCCGTCGCGAACGATGCGCTCGCAGTACGAGATGAGGTGCGGGCTGGTGAGGAGGACAGATCGATACCCCGCCGCGCGGCAGATCGAATCGACGGTCGCGCACACCGATCCCTTGCCGTTGGTGCCCGCGACCAGGGCCCCGCGAAGGCCGAGGTGCGGATTGCCCAGCGCCGCGAGCAGGGCGCGGGTGCGTTCGAGCCCGGGCATGATGCCGCGCCACGCGACCGAGTTCGAGGGCGGCCACCGCTCGGGCATAGGTTGTCGCGGTCACGCCCAGTGCCAGACCTCGTTCATCGCCTCACCGGGGTCGGGCCGGCTGACGAGGAGGCGCAGCGCCCCGATCCAGGCTCGGCGCCGGTCGGAGGCATCGACGATCGACTCGATCGCGAGGTTGCGGTAGAGGCCACCGGTCTGATGAGCGAGCACCGCCTGCAACTCCTGGTACTCGAGGAGCCCCGAGGCATCCACGATCGCCGCGCGACCGCCCTCGGCGCTGATCACCAGCCGGAAGACACGCCCCTGTGCATCGTCGAAGGTCGATCGCGGCATGATCGTGATCGCGGCGATCGCGGGAAGGAGGCCGGCGACGCGATCCAGCCAGGCGCGCTGCGGGTCGGAAGAGCCCTCGGCCGCGGCGTCGACGAAGAGCTCACCGGCCAGGGCGAGCACCGCGGTCTGGAACTGCGTGTAGTACAGGAGATCGGCGCCGTTCAGCGCGACGCTGCCGACGTCGGTGCCGTCGTCGCCCGTGAACGTGACCATGAAGGGGCGCGCGTACGGCTTGCGCGCCTCGGACTCGCTCCAGCGAATGCGTATCGACGGCATCGGTCTCAGACCGGCACGAGCCCACGACGCGCCCGCGCAAGTGCCAGCGTGTTGCGGAGCAGCATGGCGATGGTCATCGGGCCGACGCCGCCCGGCACCGGGGTCAGCCAGCCCGCCACCGGCTCCACCGACAAACGGTCGACGTCGCCGGCCACGACACCGTCCTGCGGGGTCGTTCCCACGTCGATGACGAAGGCGCCGGGTTTGACGTAGGCCGCGTCGACCATGCGCGGACGGCCGATCGCGGCCACGAGGATATCGGCCTCGCGGCAGATGGACGCGAGGTCATGGGTTCTGGAGTGGCAGACGGTCACCGTGGCATCGGCATTGGTGAGCATCAGCGCCAGCGGGCGTCCGACGATGGCGCTGCGCCCGATCACGACCGCCCGGCTGCCGCGCACCGGCACGTCGCTACGGCGGAGCAGTTCCATGCACCCGAGCGGTGTGCCCGGAGCGACCACGGCCGGATGGCCGGCGGCGAGCCGGCCGAAGTTGTAGGGATGGAAGCCGTCGGCATCCTTGCCCTGGGACACGCACTCGGTCACGGCCTGCGCGTCGATGTGCGCGGGCAGCGGCAGCTGCACGAGGATCGCGTCGACGCTGTCATCGCCGTCGAGCCGCGTCACCAGGTCGGCGAGCTCGGCGGTGGTGCTCTCCGCCGGGGGCCTGTGGAGCGCGAACCGGACGCCGGCGCGCTCGGCGGCGCGACCCTTGTTGCGCACGTAGATCGCCGACGCCGGGTCGTCACCGCACAGAACCACGGCGAGTGACGGCGGACGGCTGCCGTCCGCGGTCATGGCGACGATCTCCGCCGCGATCTCCTCGCGCAGCTCGGCGGCGATCGCCCTGCCGTCGACGATGACCGCGCTCATCGCCGGGCTCCCGTCGGCGCGAATCGCTCGATGATCACCGAGCAGCGGTCGATCGCTCCCGCGATCGGTGGCTGCTTGCCCACCCGGATCCTGACGCTGAGCACTCCGGGCTCGGCGAGCAGGCGCTCCGCGACGCGCGCGGCGATCGCCTCGATCAGGCTGTACTGCTGATCCTCGACGATGGTGCGAACCATGGCGAAAGCACGCGAATAGTCGAGCGTGTCGGCAATGTCGTCGCTGCGGCCGGCGGCCGACAGGTCCATGCGGATCTCCGCGTCGACGTGGAAACGGTTGCCGAGGGTGCGCTCGGCTTCCGTGTCGCCGTGATAGCCGTAGAACGACATTCCCTCGAGGACGAGCAGATCCGGCGAGCCATCCACGGCGCGATTGTACGGAGGCGCGCTGTCGCCGGCGGGACGCCCGCGCCGCTGCGGCGTGCGCGGCTGCGCCTCAGACTCCGCGAACGCCGCCCTCGGGTCGCAACACCTGCTCGTGATGGTCGACCGGGTTGACCATCACCACCTGAAAGAGATCCTCAAAATCGCACGCGAACAGCTGCATGAGGGACTGGCGCAGCTTCGGCCCCGGGTTGCGGGTTCCTGCCTCCAGGGCGGGGATGTAGTTCTGGGTGACCCCGAGCCGGCGCGCCAGCTCGCGCTGGGTCAGGTGATGCTTGTCACGCATCGCCCGCAGACCGACCGCCCTCACTTCGACATTCACACGGACAAATATACCCACCTGTGAGTGTGTTCGTCAACGCAACCCAACTCGCCGGCCTCGCCGTCTGGTAGACCGTCACCTGTGAGCAGCCTCGCTCGCCTGCCGCTCCCCACCGCCCGGCTCGTCCTGGAACCGGTCTCCCACGCCCACGACAACGACCTGCTCCAGGCCGCGCTCGCCTCGCGTGCCGAGCTCCTGCCCTGGATGCCATGGGCGGTCGACCTCTCCATGGACACGCAGTCGGCGTACACCGATCGAGCGCTGCCGGAATGGGAGGCAGGGTCGCCCGCCTTCGCTATCACCGAGCACGGCGTGGCCATCGGCGTGATCGGGCTGACACGCGCAACCGAGTCCGACTATGAGATCCACTACTGGCTCGCCACCGAGTGCACCGGACGGGGCTACGTCACCGAGGCCGCCCAGGCTCTGCTCACCTGGGCTCGAGATGCGCTCGGGGCGCGCCGCATCGTGCTCCACGCCGGCATGGAGAACCGGCGCAGCCTCGCCGTCGCGGAGCGGCTCGGCTTCACGCGCGATGGTGAGCTCGACGGCGGCATGACCGGAGGAAGCGTCGCCGTGTTCCCCGCCTACCGGCACCACCTCGACCTTTAGATATTTCAGCCATTGCGCTTGAGCAGCCCCAGCCGCTTGGCGCGGCGTTCCGCCTTTGCGAACACCAGGACCCCGCACGGGATCAGCACGGCGCCCATGCCGAGCAGGAGCAGGATGGTTCCGAGCAGCGCGCCCGCGCCGGCGTGATCGAGCAATGCCGAACGGATGCCGGTGAGCGTGTACGTCAGGGGCGAAGCGTCTCCCATGATCCGGAACACCGCCGGAAGCACGGTCAGCGGGTAGTACACCCCCGACACCAGCAGGAGCACTCCCTGCACGGCGACGGTCATCTGCTCGCCCTTCTCGGGCGACAGCAGCGGCAGGACCGACGTGAAGATGCCGAGGCCGAGCACGGGGAAGGTCGCGGCGGCCAGGACCAGGAGCGCCGACCCGATGTCGGCGTGGGAGAGGTCGAGGTGGAACGCCAGCGCGATCGCGACCAGGATGAGGACACTGCGCAGCATCGCATACACGATTGCGAACGAGCAGACGCCGAGCAGGTGGGTGACGCGATGGACCGGCGCCATGAACGTGTACTCGATCGTCCCTTCCCACCGCTCCCACGCGATCGCGAAGGACACGTCGAAGAACATCAACGACAGATAGCTCCACAGCAGCGACCCGACCAGCAGGTACAGCTGGGCCTGCGCGATGTCGACCCGGGCGTTGGCGCCGCTGAACGAGCCCAGCCCCGAAGCGAGGTAGCCGATGCTCAGCGTGCTGACGATGCTGTAGACCAGCCAGACGACCTCCCAGACCCAGTAACGGCGATAGAGGTTGCGCTGGCGCTCGAAGAATCCCAGAAACGCGTTGGCCTCGAGGCGCATCCCGCGCGAGCGCAGATCGACCTCCTGGATACCGGCACTCATCACGATTCCTCCTCGTCGTCGTCGACTTCGCTGTCGTCGTCGAAGCTCTTCCCGGTCAGCCGGAGGAACACATCCTCCAGCGATGATCCATCGCCCGACGCCCCGTGCTCGGCACGCAGCGCCTCGGCTGTGCCCTCGGCCAGGATCCGGCCGCGGTCGAGGATGACCACGCGATCACAGAGGCGCTCCGCCTCCTCCAGGTCGTGGGTGCTGAGCAGCACGGTCACGCCCGATTGCGAGCGGATGTCGCGCACGAATCCCTGCACCTCACGCTTCGAGCGCGGATCGAGACCGGTCGTCGGCTCGTCCATGAGCAGCAGCGAGGGGCTGGTCAGCAGGCTCCGGGCGATGGCGACCTTCTGCTGCTGTCCGCGTGACAGCTGCTTCATGGGTCGGTCGACCGTGTCACGCGGGAGTCCGAGCCTGATCAGCGCGGCGATCGCGGCCTCGCGGGTGCCCCGTCCACCACGTCCGTAGAGACGCGTGGCGTAGGACAGGTTCTCCCATGGGCTCATCTCCTTGAAGAAGCTCGCCTCGACCGAGACTCGATTCACGTGGCGGCGCACCTCATGGCCGTCGTCGACCACGTCGTGGCCGAAGACGCTCGCACTGCCCTCGTCCGGGATCGTCAGGGTTGCGAGCACGCGCAGCAGCGTTGATTTACCGCTGCCGTTGAGCCCGACGATCGCGACCATCTCCCCGTCGCGGACGCGCAGGTCCACGGCATCGACCGCACGTTTGAACGCCTGTGCCGGCGCGCGGCGACGCCATGGGCGTCCGCGTCGCTCGCGCCGGAACGACTTCACGAGCTTGGTCACCTCGACGGCGATGCCGCCGTCACCTACCCTGGACACCGATTTCTCCTGCTCACTTTGATGCTCTCTTCTGGACAAACAAAAGGACCGTGCCGGCCGGGCCGCACGATCCTGTGAGCAGAGCTGTTCGATGCTCAGAGACTCAAGGAGCGACCCCCGACGTGCGGACTCGTCCCTCTAACGGGGTGAGCCCGATGCCGATGCCCTGCGTCACCATCACAAAAAGGCGCTCCTCTGCGCGAAATAACGAACGAGCCGTCATGGTAGGCGCTGCATGCCGCGCTGTCAAACCAGCGCCGCCGGCCGCGCGGACAACGCTATCCTCGGAGCATGTGTCGCGTCTGCATGAAGCGACCGGAGATCCCCGACGAGCGCTACGGCCGCTGCGAGCAGTGCGTCAAGGCGGGTCGCAACGCCTTCCGTTTCCGGCTCTTTCCGGGGCGTGGGGGCACCGGGTTCACGGTCAAGGCCGGCGAGCTGTCGCCGCACGCGCTGCGCCAGAAGTGGCGCACACCGCTCGGCGCGTACAAGGGTCACCTCGCCACCAAGGCCAACCTGGGACTCCACGAGCTGGAGATGGTGACCGCCAAAGAGCGAGTCGAGAGCCTGCGCATCGCGCCCGACCTCGCCGGCCACGACGCCGAGGTGCTCGCCGCCCTGCAGTCCGCCGCCGAGCGAACCGACTCGGCCTGGTGAGCCGCGGCCCTCAGCCTGAGATCAGCTTCCACCACAGGGATGGACCGGCGATGGGGGCGGTGCTAACCACGTTCCAGGTGATCGATGTCCCCGCGTCCAGCACGCCGGCGACCTCGCCGACGGTCGCACCCGATGGAATCGGCGCACGAGGGGACAGGACGGTGATGTCGAGGCGAAGCATGGCGCCGGCACGGAGCAGTGCCACATCTGGTGCGTGATCGGCGATCGCCACCGACGAGCGGCTCCCCCACCGCGTCGAGATCGACCCAGCCACAGCCGGGGACCGCGCGGCGAGATCAATTGCCGCGTAGCCCGCAAGCGCTGCCGCAGCAGCGGTTCGCGCTGATGCGAAGGCTCCGCCAAGCTCGGGATGTCCCGGGTCACCGGCGCGCGATGACGGCTGTCCGAGCACCGCGCCCCAGACGGTGACGGCACGACCCGGCGCATAGGACCTGGTGGCGGCGAATACAAGACACCCTCCGGCCGCTCCGGTCCACCCGGTCTTGATCCCCAGCCAGCCGGCCTGCACGCCGAGCAGGATGTCGAGGTTGCGCAGCACGGTCCGGTCGGGGAGGGTGGACTGCCGCACCTGCACCAGCTCAGCAAGCGCCGGGTTGGCGGTCACCGCGCGCGCGAGCACGACCAGGTCATCGGCGGTGGAGACGGTCGCCCGGCTCAGACCGCTCGGATCGGCGAGGTGCGTGTGGGTCATACCCATCGCCGCCGCGGTCGCGTTGAGCCGCGCGATGAATGCCGAGCGATCGCCGGACACCCAGACCGCCAGCGTCTCGGCGATGTTGTCGGCTGACGGCAGCAGCAACGCCAGCAGCAGATCTCGCTCCGTGAGCACCTCGCCGCTCCGCACTCGAAGGTTCGATCCGCCCGCGGCAACCGCCTGCTGATACAGGGTCACGTCGGCGCCGGTCATGGTGAGCGATGGGCCGGCGGCACCGGCCGCGATCGGGCGCGCCGCCAGAACCACGAGCGCGGTCAGCGCTTTGGCGACGGAGCCGATCGGGCGGACGGCGGTGGCGTCGCGGCTCGCCAGCGTCCCGTTCAGGCTGCTCGCGAGGGCGAAGCTCCCACCGGTGGGAATGGGAATCGGGGGCGGCGTGCTTCCATCCACGAGAAGCGTGGAGGGCGCGACGATGCTGACGGTCGGGTCCGGCAGCGGCGCCGTCAGACGCGCGGCGACCACGCTGGCCGCCGTGATCAGCACCACGCCGGCCACCGACACGAACGCGATCCACACCCACGACGTGCGCCGCGCCCGAGCCATCAGGCTTGCTGGCGCGCGTCGACCCGTAGCATGCGTACGTGCCTATCGACGACGACATCGCGCGGGTGGCGGCGTCATGTCACGCCGCTTGACGGATCAGGCCTTGGCCCGGCGTGTGCCCCGCGCGCCCTTCACCGCGCTCGACAGCGAGGTGCTCGCCGAGAAGCGCACCACACGGCGCGCCGGCACCTTGACCGCCTCGCCGGTCCGCGGGTTGCGGCCGAGCCGAGCCGCGCGCTGTGCCGTCTTGAAGTTGCCGAAACCGTGGATGCGAACCTCGTCACCTTTTTCCAGCGATTGCGCGATGGTGTCGAAGAACCAGCGCACCTCATCGCGTGCCGCGGTGACGGTGATTTCTGCACGATCTGCGAGTTGCTTTGCGAGCACGTCGCGTGTCACGACTGTGGCCATGCGTTCTCTCCAGGAGTTTGACGGGGAAACGGGCGCGATTGTAAGGAAAACCAACGTGCTTTCTCAACATCGATCGTGTCAGTCGCTGTGCTAGCGTCGCACCGAGTGTCGTCGGCGCACTTCGGCGTGGCAGATGCGGACTGGGACGTTGCGCTGCAGCGCATGGGCGGCCATTTCCTGCAGAGCTCCCTGTGGCAGCGCGTCCAGACCTCGCTCGGGCATGACGTGATCTGGGCTCGCAGCGAGCAGTGGATGTGGGCGGGCGCGATCCGCGCCGGCCACTTTCCTCGCTACGTCTACCTGCCGCACGGGCCGACGGCGACCTCGTCGGACGCGATGACCGCCGCGCTGAGGGACGCCGTTGCCGCGGCGCGCGTGCGTTCGCTCGATTTCGTCCGCGCCGAACCGGCCGGAGCGGCGAAACCCGCACTGACCGCGTCGGGCGCTCATCCGAGCAGATCGATTCAGCCGCGCTGGACGTGGATCCTCGATCTCACCCCTGACGAGGCTGCGCTCCGTCGCGGCCTGAGCGGGGGGCACCGAGGGGCGATCAACGCGGCCGAACGCCGCGGGTTGACCTTCCGTGCGAGCGGCGATCCGGAAGACATCGAGATCTTCCTCCGCCTCCAGCAGCGAACCGCCGCGGCCGGCCGGTTTCGCGGGCAGGAGCAGGCGTATCACCGCGCGGTCGCACGCACGCTGATGCCCGTGCAGGCTGCCACGCTCTACATCGCGGAGGCGTCGGGAGCGCCTGTCGCCGCCGCGCTCGCCTTCGATTTCTCGGGGACCCGCTACTATGCGCACGCGGTTTCGGACCCGGAGTCGGGTCGCAGGCTGCAGGCTGCCGCGCCCCTGGCGTGGCGGATGATCCTCGACGCACGCGCGGCCGGCGCGCGGAGATTCGACTTCTGGGGAGTCCGCCCCGGTGCTCAGGCGGCGCCTGGAGCAGCGCCCCATCCCTGGGATGGGTTTTCACAGTTCAAGCGATCGTTCGGCGGCGAGGCGGTCGAGCGCGCCGGAACGTGGGACCTGGGCGTTCGTTCCCTGCGCCACACCCTGTATCGCGCCGCCGTCCGGCTGCGGCGATGAGGCCGGCCGGGGCGCAGGAGCTGAGACGCTGGGACGAGCTCGTGGCGAACAACCCCGATGGGGGTCAGATCCTGCAGACACGCGCGTGGGGCGAATTCAAACGTGCGCATCGGTGGGCGCCGCGGTACCTCCTGTCCGAGGACGGACCGCCGGTCGCGGTGCTGGTGCTGCGTCATCCCGTGCCCGGGCTCGGCGCGCTCGGGTATGCGCCGAAAGGGCCCGGTGTGGCCGACGTCGCGCAGCTGCCCGCGCTCATCGACGGGCTCCGCGCGACCGCCGGCGGGGCGTTCGCGATCAAGGTCGAGCCGGAGATCGAACAGAGCGAGGCGGCTGCGGCGGCGTTGCGCGACATGGGGCTGGAGAAGTCTCGCCACGACGTGCAGATCAGCCGGGCGACGATCATCGTGGACCTGCGGCCGGACGACGACGCCCTGCTCGCCTCGTTCAAGCCGAAATGCCGCTACAACATCAGGCTGGCGCAGCGTCATGGCGTGACCGTCGCGCCGGTGTCGCTCGACGACGAAACCATCGACACCATGTACTGGCTCATGGCCTCGACACGCGACCGAGCCGGCTTCACGCTGCGCAGCCGCGAGTATTTCTCGCAGTACTGGCACCTCCACGCCGCGGCCGGTCAGGGTCAGCTCTTCTTTGCATCGCTCGACGGTCAGGTGCTCGCCGGGGTGTTCGCGACCTACATCGGCACCAAGGGCTGGTACAAGGACGGCGGGTCGACCAAGGAGCACGCTGCGGTGATGGCGCCCCACCTGCTCCAGTGGGAGGTGATGCGCTGGCTCAAGACCCGCGGGGTCGAAGCCTACGACCTGGTCGCGGTACCTCCGCGCGCGGAGCTCAAGCCCACGCATCCGCTGTACGGGCTTTACCGCTTCAAGTCGGGGTTCAGCGAGCACATCACCGAGTACGTCGGCACGTGGGATCTGCCGATCCGCCGGAGTCGTTACGCGGCGTGGAACGCTCTCGCGGAACGGGCCGCTCACCAGTGGGCGTACCGCGTGCGCCACGACCTCCTGTACTAGCGCCAGATCCTCTTCATGATCACCTTGGACAGCTTTTCCGGGTCGTGGTGCGTGGAGATGTGCGAGGACGCGACGTCGGCGAGGATGTAGTTGACCGGCTGGCGGATGGCCTGGTCGCGGTCGAATCCGACCCGGGTCACGCCCGCCTCCACCGCTGACGGCGGCAGCGGCAGCCCCACGTTGCTGTTGACGATCACGTAGTCGAAGAGATTGACGCCCACGTGGTCCTCGATGGTCTTCAGATGCCCGCTCACCGAGTATCCGATCGTCTCGCCGGGCTGGCCGGCGATGTTGCACACGTAGACCTTCACCGCCGGGCTCGCGCGCAGCGCCTCGACCATGCCCTCGATCAGCAGGTTGGGCAGGATCGACGTGTACAGCGACCCCGGCCCGACGATGATGAGTTCGGCGGCGAGGATCGCGTTCTCGGCTTCGGGGTTGATCTCCGCGTCGGGCGGCTCGAGGAACACGCGATCGATCTGCTCGACGCCGTTGGGCACCTGCAACTCGCCGACCCTCACCTCGGTGCCCGCGGTCGCGCACAGCACCACGTCGCGCAGCGTCGCCGGGACGATCTGGCCGCGCACCGCGAGGACCCGACCGGACTCGCGGATGGCGTGTTCGAAGTCGCCGGTGATCTCGGCCATGGCGGTGATGAAGAGGTTGCCGAAGGAGTGGCCGGCGAGCGCTCCCTCACCACCGAATCGATACTGGAAAAGCTCGGTCATCAGGGGCTCGGTCTCGGCAAGCGCGGTGAGGCACTGGCGGATGTCTCCCGGCGGCAGCACGCGGTACTCCTCGCGGAGGCGCCCGCTCGATCCGCCGTCGTCGGCGACGGTGACGATGGCGACGATGTTGCCGGTGTACTTCTTCACGCCCCGGAGGAGCGATGACAGGCCGGTGCCGCCGCCGATCGCGACCAGGCGGGGGCCCTTGGCGAGCGAGCGGAATTTGTAGAGCTGCTCGGCAAGCCCGCGGTCGGTGCTGCCGCGGCCGGGGAGAAAGGGCCCGAGGATCGAGCGGCCGAGCTTGTAGAAACACAGGATGATGAGCCCCACGCCGACCAGCGCGAACAGCAACGCGCGCACCAGGCGGGGCAGGAACTGCAGGGTGACGTCGCCAACCCAGGAGGGAAAGGTGATGGACGCGCTGTAGAGGTCTCGCAGGATGTAGCCGGCCGCGAGGCTGATCATCACGATCGCGAGGAACAGGAGCAGCAGCCAGCGTTTGACGTGGAGCCCCGGCGTGAACCAGCGCATCAGGTTCGCGCTCGGGCGGATTCGGACCTTCATACCGCTGCTCGATTCTGGCACTTCGGATCCAACGTGCCAGCGATTCGCCTGGAGATCAGCCTCCCGGAGATGGGCGGGCCTCGCCTTTCGAAGCCAGCTCGACCGGGTCGCGGCGGCGGCGCAATTTCGCGAGATTGTGCTCGGCGTCGATGTAGCGGGAGGTTCCCGAGTACGAGCGCATCACCAGGCTCTGGGTGTGGCAGCGGTCCTCGCCGAGGAAGCGCACCCCTTCGAGGAGCTCGCCGCTGGTGATCCCGGTGGCGGCGAAGAACACGTTGTCGCCGGAGACGAGATCGTCAAGCTCGAGCACCTCGCCGGCGTGCTTGCCCTCGCGCTCCTCGACGCTGCGCTCGCCCTCGCCGACCCAGATTCGAGCCTGCATGCCTCCACCGATGCACTTGATGCCACAGGCGGCGAGCACGGCCTCGGGGGCGCCTCCGATCCCCATCAGCACGTCGATACCGGTGCGGTGCTCCATGGCGGCCATCAGGCCCGCCGCGACGTCCCCGTCCATGATCAGCTTCACCCTGGCGCCGGCTGAGCGGATCTCGTCGAGCAGCGCCTCGTGGCGTTCGCGATCGAGCACCACCACGGTCAGGTCCTCGACCCGGCGATCCTCCGCCCTCGCGATCCGCTTGAGGTTCTGCGCGACCGGCACCGTGATGTCGATCACCCTGGCGGCCGCCGGGCCGACGATCAACTTCTCCATGTAGTGCAGGTGGGTGTGGAACATCGAGCCCCGTTCGGCCAGCGCCACGGTCGCGATGCCGCCGGGAATGCCGCGCGCGACCAGGCGCGTGCCGTCGATCGGATCCACGGCAACGTCGACGGCGGGAGGGTTGCCGTTGCCGACCTGCTCGCCGATGTAGAGCATCGGCGCCTCGTCCTTCTCACCCTCGCCGATCACCACCACGCCGTCCATGTCGACGAAACCCAGGCTGCGGCGCATCGAGTCGACGGCCGCCTGGTCGGCCTGCTCCTTCTGGTTGCGCCCCATGTGGCGGGCGGCGGCCATCGCCGCACCCTCGGTGACGCGGACCAGCTCGAGCGCGAGGTTGCGGTCGATGGGTGTCCCCAGGTCGCGCGGCCGCGTTCCCATTAGCCCGCGATCATACGGCGCGCGTCGAGCGCAGCCCAGCGGTTCCGAACTCGACGATCGCGGCGGCGGCGCAGCCGACGCCCGCGGAGAGCGCCGCCTCGAAGGCGGCGTCATCGCTGCACTCCACGCGGGCGACGTGGCCGAGAAAGCCCCCGGCCATGGCGTCACCGGCGCCGGTGGGATCGACCACACGCTCCACCGCTTCGGCCGGCGCCTCGACGATGCTCCGCGCGGTGACGCACGCGGCGCCGAGCGGCCCTTGTTTGACCACGACCGCGCGCAACCGGCCGGTGCCACAGAGGCGGGCTGCCGACGTGCGCCAGTCATCGCTCCCGCTGAGCGCGGCCAGCTCGGCGACGGTGAGAAAGAGGACGTCCACCTGCTCGATCAGGGATCGGATCTCGTCGCTCCGGGTGTCGATGAACACGGTCATGGAATCGATGCCGATGACGCCCGCCGCGGACTGGTCGATCACCGCCCGCTGGATGCGCGGATCCATGCTCCCGACGAAGAGCACCTCCGCCCGGCGCGAGCTCTCGGGGAGCAGCGGCTGCCACTCCGGATCGCATCCGGGCTCAGAGGACTCGTGGGATGTGGCCCAGAGTCCGAAGTCGTGGACGGCGTGCCAGCGAAACGTCGGCGAAGCGCTTTCCACCAGGCCCTCGAGGTCGATGTCCGGGTGGGCGAGGATGCGACGAAACTCGGCGGCGGTGTCGGTGCCGACGATCCCGTTGACATGAACAGGTGCGTAGCGCACCGCCGCGAGCGCGAAGTACACCGCGGACCCACCCAGGGTGTCGCGCCTGCCGGAGGGCGTGGTCAGATCGTCGCTGTGGAGCGTGCCTGCGACCGCGACCTCCCAGGTCACGCCGGGACGAGCGTCAGCCCGCGGCCGCGGTTCGCTTCCGCTCGCCGAAGAGCGGAATGATCGGGGCCAGCCGCGGACGACGCAACTCCAGGGCACGCATGAGGAGAACCTCCTGCGCCTCGAACAGGATGTCGGCGACGTGATCGGGGTCGCGGTCGATGCCGAGCCGGTCGCGCAACCCGGGATCCACGGCGCCGACCGCGCGGACCACGGCGCTCCAGAGCGCAGCGGGAATCAGACGGAAGGACCGCAGCCGGCATTCCTCGATGAGGTCGATGAGCACGTCGGCCTCGCGAACGCGGAGCCGGGTGCGCGAGATCCGTTCACGGCGGAAGGCGGCCTCACGTTCGACCCGAGCGATTTCCAGGCACGTCCGTTCCATCGGACCCGGCTGCGAGCGGGTGGCGGCAGCGTGCATCAGCGGATTGTCCCACGCCCGGATGGGGCTGCGAAGAACGGTTGACTGCTGTTACACGGGATAGCAGATCGACCGCCACCGGCCGCCGCCGGGGACGAGGTGCACCACCCGCCGGATCCTCGCCACCGGGTCGGGGTCGCCGACCTCGTATTCGACGTCGAGCTCGGCGACGTCGCGATAGGTCTTGCCTCGCGACGTTTCGGTCCATTCCGGCAGGTATCGCACCTCTTTGACGCTCACCCCGCGGAGACGGCGCATCGCCGACGCCCCCTGCGCCTCGGCGAAGGCCTCGGGTGAGCCCCAGCTGATCTGGCAGTCCTCGCTCAGCAGCGAAAAGGCCCGGCGATACTGGTTCGCGCGCATCAGCTCCACAAAGAGCGCCTCGCTGAAGGCGGGGTTGCCCGGTGGGCGGGCGCCGAGTGGAGGGCGGCCGCGCTCGTGCGCGTCGACCAGCGCGGCGGCGCGCCGCGAGGTGACATTCGCGGTCTCACTCCCGGCCCAGAACGCCCTGGTTCCCTCGTCGACCTGCGTGATCCTCGGCGCCGGTGCCTGCGTCTCCGCCGGCGCTGGCGCGGTGACGGGGCGGCGAGCCGGACGGTGCAGCCAGCGGGTGAAGCGGCTGCCGTCGAAACGCCCGCGCCGGGGACGCTCGGTGCCGATCAGGACGTGGGGTGGCAGCGGCATCGCCGGCGTCAAGTGTACGCGGCCGGAGCGCGGCACTGAAGACGGACACGCCGGCATGCCGTTTGCCTACGATGCGCCGTGATGCCGCCAGCCCCCGCTCGCATCCTGATCGCCGAGGATGAGGCCGCCGTCGCTCAGCAGGTCATCAATCGATTCACCTTGCGGGGCCATGATGTCCGCTGGGCGAAGGCGGTTCGCGAGGTCCGCGCCGACCTCTCCGCGTTCGAACCGGACGTGCTCGTCCTCGACGCCACGCTCGACACCGACGGGCTCGAGCTGTTCCAGGCGATCCGTTTCGCGCCTGAGCATCCGCGCGCCGGGGTGGTGATTCTCACCGCCGCGGGCGACGTCGGCGCACGGGAGCGTGCCCAACAGCTCGGCGCCGCGGCCGTGATGATGAAACCCGTACGCAACGACGAGCTCGTGGAGATCGTCGAAGACCTGCTCACCTATATCTGAGCGGCGGCGCGTCAGCGAGCCACGGCGGCGAGGACGATGATCATGACGCTGCCGCCGATCCAGAGTGCCAGTGTCGCCCGCACGTAGACCGGGATGGCCGCGGCCTGGTCGTACCAGCCGACGACGCGCCGCTCGGTCATGATCACGATCGCGAGCGCGTCGAGGAGCACGAAGATCAGGGTGACGATGAGCCCGGTCGCATCGACGCCGTTGCCGACGATCGCCCCGACAGCCACCGAAACAGCGGCAAGCGCAATCGCGGTTGCGAGCGTGCCGATCTGCGTCTGGCGCACCCACGAGCGCTTTCTGGTCAGCAGCACCGCCAGGATGATCAGCGTCGCCGAATAGGACGCGGACGAGACGGCCGCGACCACCTGCGCCGCCAGGGGCAGGCTGGCGATGCGACCCGCGCCCGTGGCCAGCCCACCCGCAAACGGTGCCAGTGCTCCGAAGAGCGCCAGGATGGCCAGCGCAAGGTCCCACGTGTACACGAACAGCAGAGCGCCCGGACGCCGTTCCTGCTCGTCGTCTCGTGACGTCACCGAGTTCGGCACGCGGCGATGATGCCATCGCGCCTGCCTGTCGCCGCCTCCGGGTGGGGACGTACGCTGTGACGGTGACCACCATCGTCGTCCTGCGTGGCGACCAGACCGGCCAGGAGTTGCTCGACGAGGCGCTCCGGGTGATCCGCCCGGAGGTGATCGGCGTCGAGCTCGAGCTGCGGACATTCGACCTCTCACTGCAACACCGCCGCGAGACCGCCAATGCGGTGGTCAGCGAAGCCGCCGACGCGATGCGTGCCGCCGGGTTCGGGCTGAAGGCGGCGACGGTCACCCCGACCGATCGCACCGATGTCGGCAGTCCCAATGCGCTGCTTCGTGAGCGCGTCGGCGGACGCGTGATCCTGCGCACCGGCAGGCGCATCCCGGGCGTCGCGGGGATCGCCGGGGTGAGCGCGCCGATCAGCATCGTGCGGATGGCGGTCGACGACGCCTACAACGCCCGCGAGTGGCGCGACCTCAGCGACGGGGACGAGATCGCATACCGCACCGAGCACATCTCACGCTCAACCTGCCGTGCCGTCGCCGAGTTCGCCTTCGTCCACGCCTCTCGAACGCGCGCGCGGGTCTTCGGCGGCCCGAAGTTCACCGTGTCGAGGATCTACGAGGGCATGTTCAAGGAGGAGCTCGACGCCGCCGCCGCGCGCCATCCCGACGTCGACTACGAACCCCAGCTGATCGACGCGACCTACGCATTGCTCTTCAGCCGCGCCGGCGATGCGCTGGTCATCCCCGCGCTGAACCGCGACGGCGACTGCCTCAGCGACCTCGTGCTTCCCCTCTTCGGCAGCATCGCCGGCGCCGAGTCGCTGCTCCTCGGCTTCGCCGACGACCCGCTGGTGCCCTCGGTGGTGATGGCCGAGGCGCCCCACGGCACCGCCCCGAGCCTGGAGGGGAAGAACGTGGCCAACCCGATGGCGATGATCCTCGCGGCCGCGGCGGTGCTCGGGTTCGCGCCCGACCCGCGCTGCCGGCTGGCGTCGGACGTGATCCGCGACGCGATCTTCGATGCCCTCCGGGCCGGCATCTCCACCTCCGACCTCGGCGGCCAGGCCTCGACCACCGGCTTCACCGACTCGGTGATCGAGCGTGCACGGGCGGCGATCGCGAGCGCGTCGCCGATTCGGGCGTGACCCGCATCCACCTCGACCACGCCGCCACCACGCCCCTTGCAGCCGCGGTGCTCGAGGAGATGCTGCCGTATCTGACCACAACTCAGGGGAACCCGTCATCGGTGCACGCGTCCGGTCGCGCCGCCCGCTCGGCGGTGGACGGCGCGCGCGACCGGGTCGCCTCGCTGCTGGGATGCGCCCAACGCGAGATCGTCTTCACCGGGTCGGGCACCGAGGCCGACAACCTGGCGCTGCGGGGCGTCCTCGAGCGCCGGGGCGCCGAGGTGGGCCGGCACATGGTCGTGAGTGCGATCGAGCACGACGCGATCCTCGAGACCGCGCGCCACCTCGAGGCGGCGGGCGCCGCCACGCTCACCGTCGCCGGCTGCGACCACGACTGCCGGGTCAGCCCCGAATCGGTGGCGGCGGCGGTCGGCGACGACACCGTGCTGGTTTCGGTCATGTTCGTCAACAACGAAACGGGTGCGATCCAGGATGTCGCCGCGATCGCGGAGGCCGTGCATCGGCGCAATCCGAGGACGCTGGTCCACACCGACGCGGTGCAGGCGTTGGGCAGGATCCCGGTCCACCCCGACGCGCTCGGCGTCGACCTGCTCTCACTCTCCGCGCACAAGATCTACGGGCCGAAGGGGGTCGGGGCGCTCTGGATCCGCCACGGGGTCGCGCTCGCTGCCCAGAGCACCGGGGGCGGCCAGGAGCGCGCCCGGAGAAGTGCAACCGAGAACGTGGCGGGGATCGTCGGCCTCGCCGCCGCCGCCGATCTGGCCGAACAGGTCCGCGTCCGGGAGACCGATCGTCAGCGAGCGCTCTGTGAGCCGACTGGTCGCGGCTGTCGAAGCGCAGGTCCCGGGCGTGATCGTGACCGCAGCAGGCGCTGCCAAGGCGGCCGGGTTCGCGACGTTTGCGGTTCCTGGTGTTCGGAGCGACGTACTGCTCGCCGCGCTCGACATGGGCGGGGTGGAGGCTTCAGCAGGATCCGCCTGCGGGAGCGGCGCGCCGCTCCCCTCGCACGTGCTCCGAGCGATGGGGTACCCCGACGACCTGGCCGCCGGCGCGTTGCGCTGCACCACCGGCCGCGCGACCACCGCCGACGGACGTCGATGCGGCCGCCGCGGTGATCGCCGGCGCGGTCGCGAGCATCGGGAAGCGGGTCGGCGCCGGCGCGACTGCCGGGGGAGGCTGAGCCCGGATCAGGCCGGGGCGGGCAGCCCGATGGCCGCCCGGAGCGCGGCGGCGTCGCCGGCGGCGGTGGCCAGGAGCGGGACGACCTGTTGCTGGACGGTGGCGATCACCGTGATCGCCGGCGCGGTCGCGGCCTGCTCGAGGAGCTTCTCGATCGCCGCGTCGTCGCCGAGCAGATGGGCGGCATCGGTGGCGGCGCTGCCGCTGAACGGGATCGCTCGGAGCGCGTTGTCGTAGGCGATGGTCAGCTGGCGCTGCTGGCTGAGCGCACTCTGGCAGGCGCTGAGTGCGACCGTCGCGCTGCTGGCGTCGCAGACCGCGTTCTCCGTGGCGGCGACCTGGGCCTCGGTCTGGTTGTAGTGGAGGGCGTCCGCCGCGTATCGGGCCTGGATCTGCGCGGTGGTCAGCGGAGTCGGGGTGGTGGAGGACGGGCTCGTCGATCCGCCACAGGCCACCAGCAGGGCGGCCGTCACCCCGGCGAGAATCGTCAAGCGGGCTTGGGGAGATGGCATCGGGGCCCGCCGAGAATATCTCAGCGGCGGTCGGTCCCCTTCTCGGGCGATCGGGCAGGTCGGGTATAATTCTGACCATGACAGTCGGGATTCTCTCGAACTCGGCGCGGGGCGCCGCTCACCGGCACACATCTGACCCGACCGCACCGCCCGCCGCGTCGTTCTCGATGCGGGTGAGCTCCAAAGCCCACTACGGACTCCGGATGATGACCGAGTTCGCCAAGGCGTACGGCGCCGGCCCTCTCAGCATCGCGGAGGTCGCTCGTGTCGAGCATCTCCCGCTCGCCTACCTGGAGCAGCTTGCGTCCCAGCTGCGCCGGGGCGGCCTCGTCGAGAGCACGCGCGGGGTGCACGGTGGATACGCGCTCACCCGTCCCGCGGATCAGATCAGCGTGCTCGACGTCGTCACCGTGATCGAAGGCGAGGTCTCGCCGGTGGAGTGCGTGGCCCACGGCTACGTGACCGGCACCTGCCTGCGTGAAGGCGAGTGCGCGTCGCGCGGGCTCTGGATGCGCCTCAAGAAGAGCATCGACGCCGTGCTCAGTCAGACCACGCTCGCCGAGCTGGTCGCCGATCAGTCGCTCATCGACGCGATGGCTCCCGCCCCCGCGGAGCCGGGCCGATGACCCAGGCCGTGCTTTCGATCTCCGGGCTGCGCGCGACGGTCGAGGGCAAGGAGATCCTCAAGGGCGTCGACCTCGAGGTTGCCCAGGGAGAGATCCATGCGCTGATGGGCCCGAACGGCTCCGGCAAGAGCACCCTCGCGTACACCCTCATGGGTCATCCCAAGTACGTCGTCACCGGTGGCTCCGCCACGTTCGGCGGCGCGGACCTGCTCCCGCTCACCGCGGACGCCCGCGCCCGTCTCGGCCTGTTCCTCTGCTTCCAGTACCCGACCGCGATCCCCGGCGTGAGCACGGTTAACTTCCTGCGCGCGGCGCTCCGGGCTCAGGGCAAGGAGATGCCTGCTCGCGAGTTCCTGAACCGGCTCACCGCCGAGATGCGTGAGCTGAAGATCGACGAGAGCTTCCGGTCCCGCTACATCAACGACGGTTTCTCGGGTGGCGAGAAGAAGCGATCGGAGATCCTCCAGCTGGCGATGCTGCGCCCCAAGCTCGCGATCCTCGACGAGACCGACTCGGGCCTCGACGTCGACGCGCTTCGCACCGTCGCCGACGGGGTGATGCGCCTCTGCGGACCCGACATGGGTGTCCTCGTCATCACCCATTACCCGCGCATCCTCGAACATCTTCACCCGGATCGCGTGCACGTCCTGCATGACGGACGCGTGGTCACCTCCGGCGGGGCGGACCTTGCGCGCCAGATCGAGCGCGAGGGCTACGAACCAATTCTCGGGACGGCCGTGGCCGCCACCGTGTAGGAGATCGGTGATGGCGATCCAGGCAAAAGAGCTGACCAAGGACTATCAGTACGGCTTCTCTGACATCGACGTCTCGGTGTTTCGCACCCAGAAGGGTCTGTCGCCCGAGGTCGTCGCGTCGATCTCGCAGCACAAGGACGAGCCGGAGTGGATGCTGAAGTTCCGCCTCAAGGCACTCGACCACTTCCGCAAGCGGCCGATGCCGACCTGGGGCGCGGACCTCTCCGGCCTCGACTTCGAGAACATCTACTACTACGTCAAGCCCGTCGAGGAGATGAGCCGCTCGTGGGATGACGTCCCCGATTCCATCAAGCAGACTTTCGACCGCCTCGGCATCCCCCAGGCGGAGCGCCAGTTCCTCGCCGGGGTGAGCGCCCAGTACGACTCCGAGGTCGTCTACCACAGCATCCGCGAGGACCTCGAGAAGCAGGGCGTGCTCTTCAGCGACTGCGACACCGGGCTGCGCGAGCACGAGGACCTCTTCCGCAAGTACTTCGGCACGGTGATCCCCCCGAACGACAACAAATTTGCCGCGCTCAACAGCGCGGTGTGGTCGGGCGGATCGTTCGTGTACGTCCCCAAGGGCGTCAAGGTGGACATCCCGCTCCAGGCGTACTTCCGGATCAACAGCGACAACATGGGTCAGTTCGAGCGGACCCTGATCATCGCCGACGAAGGGTCGTCGGTCCATTACATCGAGGGCTGCACGGCGCCCAACTACTCGAGCGATTCGCTGCACAGCGCGGTGGTCGAGCTGATCGCGCACAAGGGCGCGAAGATCCGCTACACGACGATTCAGAACTGGTCGGACAACGTCTACAACCTGGTCACCAAGCGGGCCATCGCCAACGAGAACGCGACCGTCGAGTGGATCGACGGGAACCTTGGCTCGAAGGTCACCATGAAGTACCCGTCGGTGTACCTGATGGGTGAGGGCGCGCACGCCGAGGTCATGAGCGCGGCGTTCGCCGGCAGCGGCCAGCACCAGGACGCGGGCAGCAAGGCGATCCACGTCGCCCCGAACACCACCAGCAACATCGTGTCGCGCTCGATCAGCAAGGGCAGCGGGCGGACGTCGTACCGCGGTCACATCAAGGTGCTTCCCAAGGCGCACAACGTCAAGGTGAGCGTCCGCTGCGACGCGCTGCTCCTGGATGAGGAGTTGCGCAGCGACACCTACCCGTACATGGACATCGACAACCCCGACGTGACCATCGGGCACGAGGCGAGCGTCAGCAAGGTCGGAGAGGATCAGATCTTCTACCTGACGTCGCGCGGCATCCCCGAGCAGGACGCGACCGCCCTGATCGTCAACGGATTCTTCGAGCCCTTCGTCAAGGAGCTGCCGATGGAGTACGCCGTCGAGCTCAACCGTCTCCTCGCGCTGTCCATGGAGGGCGCGATCGGGTGACCACCCCGCTGACCGATTCGCCCGCAGCGGCGCTCGGGCAGGAGGTCGCGGCGGCGCGAGCTGAGGCATCCCCGGCGTGGCTGGCGGCGCGCCGCCGCATCGCGTGGGACGCGTACGAGGCGATCCCCATGCCCTCGTCGCAACGCGATGAGGACTGGCGGCGCACCGACATCTCCGCGCTGCACCTCGAGCGTTTCACCCCGGTCACACGCGTCGACGTCGCTGTCGTCGACGCGATGCGCGCGCAGCGCGACGCCGCCGCGCCCAAGGCCGCGTTCGTGATCGACGCTCCTGTGGCGGGCCCGAGCGAGGGGGCCGACCCGCTGCTCGCGCAGGGCGTGATCATCACCACCCTCGAGGAGGCAGCACTGGTGCACGCCGAGCTCGTGCAGCGTGCGTTCTCCGCGGTTCGTGCCGACGAGTTGAAGTTCGTGGCGCTCTGGAATGCCCTGTGGCGCGGCGGGGTCTTCGTGTACGTCCCCAGGGGCGTCGACGCGCTGGTGCCGATCTGGATCGCCCACCCCGCGAGCGGCAGCGACAGCGCCACGTTTCCGTCCACCGTGGTCCTCCTCGACGAGGGCGCTTCGCTCACGGTCATCGACACGTATGCGTCGCCTTCAGGACCGGCGGCGCTCCTCAGCGACGCGATGGTCGTGCTGTCGGCGGGGCGCGACGCGCGGCTCGACTACAACACCGTGCAGCAGTGGGGTGAGGGCGTGTGGCACGTCGCGCTGCAGCGCGCCGTGCTCGACGCCAACGCGAAGCTCCGCTTCATGGGCGTCACCCTCGGCTCCAGGCTCCAGAAGGTGTGGTGGGAGGTGATGCTCGACGGCATCGGCAGCGAGGCCGACGTGCTCGGGATCTGCTTCGGTGACGGCACGCAGCATTTCGATCATCAGTCGCTGCAGGCACATCGCGGCGCCGAGACCCGCAGCAACCTGCTGCTCAAGGTCGCGGTCCGAGACCGCGCCCGGTCGGTGTACGGGGGCATGATCGACGTCGCGCCGACCGCCGTGCACGCCGACGGCTACGTGGCCAATCGCAACCTGCTGCTCAGCCAGGGCGCGAAGGCGGACTCGATCCCGCGTCTCGAGATCCGCGCGAACGACGTGAAGTGCGGACACGGCGCCACCGCCGGGCACATCGACTCCGACCAGCGCTTCTATCTCATGGCCCGCGGTGTGCCCCCCGAGGAGGCGAGCTCGCTGATCGTTCGCGGCTTCATGGACGATGTCCTCGACCGCGTCCCGCATCGCGGCTTTGCCGAGCTCGCCGGAGCCCTGCTCGACGCCGAGATCGCCGGCGGGTCGGTGGCCGGGGTCGCGTCGGAGGGCCGATGAGCGACGGCTGGGTCGATGTTGCCCGAACCGGCGACATCCCTCCGGGTTGCGCCGCGCGCGTCGAGATCGACGAAACCCCGGTGGCCATCTTCAACGTCGGCGGGACGTTCTACGCGCTCGACGACACGTGCAGCCACGCCGAGGCATCGCTGAGCGAGGGCGACCTCGACATCGACCGCTGCGTCATCGAATGCCCGCTGCATGGATCGAGCTTCGATCTCCGCACCGGCGACCCGCTGTCACTTCCCGCGGTCGAACCGGTGCGCGTGCATCGGATCGAGACGACGGAGGACGGCCTGCTCAGGGTCGCGCTCGCGGACGAGGTCGCCGCGCAGTGAGCGCGCCCGTGGCCACCGACCACGGCCTCGACGTCGCCAGGATCCGCTCCGACTTTCCAATCCTCGCGCGCCAGATCGGCACCCATCCGCTCGTCTACCTCGACTCGGCGGCGACGTCGCAGAAACCGCGAATGGTGGTGGAGGCCGTGGACGCGTACTACGCCACCAGCAACGCGAACGTCCACCGCGGAGTCCACACCCTCGGCAACGAGGCGACCGACGCCTTCGAGCGGGCGCGGGTGCGGGTCGCGGCCTTTCTCGACGCGCCCCCCGAGGGCCTGATCTTCGTTCGCAACACCACCGAGGCGATCAACCTGGTGGCGTCGTCCTACGCGACCCAGCTCCTGGAGCCGGGTGATCGCATCGTCGTCACGGTGATGGAGCATCACAGCAACCTGGTTCCGTGGCAGCTCGCCGCCGAACGCCGCGGCCTGCAGATGGCCGCGATCGACGTCGACGCGGATGGAAGGCTCGACCTGGGCAATCTCGACGAGCTGCTCGCCGCCCCGACCCGGCTGGTCGCGATCGGACACCAGTCCAATGTGCTCGGGACCGTCAACGACATCCGCGCCATCACCGCGCGAGCGCATGCGGCGGGCGCGCTGGTGTGCGTCGACGCCGCCCAGTCGGTGCCGCACATGAGCGTGTCGGCCCGAGATCTCGACGCCGACTTCATCGCGTTCAGTGGGCACAAGATGTGCGGCCCCATGGGCATCGGCGTGCTCTGGGCTCGCCCCGAGCTGCTCGAGCGCATGCCTCCCTTCCTGGGCGGCGGCAGCATGATCAGCAGGGTCACCCTCGAGCGCACCACCTGGAACACGGTGCCACACAAGTTCGAGGCGGGCACACCCGACGTCGCCGGCGCGGTCGGCCTCGCCGCCGCCTGTGACTACGTCGACGCCGTCGGTCGCGACCGCATCCACGCCCACGAGATGTCGTTGACCCGTCACATGCTGGATGTTCTGGACGAAGTTGGCGATATCACGATATTCGGTCCACGGGATCTCGGGGCTCGCGGCGGCGTGGTGAGCTTCAACCTTGCCGACGTGCACGCCCACGACGTGGGCACGATCCTCGACCGCCGCGGCATCGCGGTCCGCGCCGGGCACCACTGCGCACAGCCACTCATGGCCCGCTACGACGTGCCGTCGATGGCCCGGGCGTCCGTGTACCTCTACACGACCCACGAGGAGATCGACGCGCTCGGTGAGGGGCTCGGCGAGGTGCGCCGGGTCTTCCGCGTCTAGGTTGCGCTGAAGAGGAACGCCGCGATGCGCAGGGCGGCGTCCTCGCGCACCGTGAGCAGTCCGTGGCCGAGCCCCGGGTAGATGACCAGCTCCGCGTTGCCGAGCAGGCTCACCTCGCGGCGCAGCAGGTCCACCTTCGCGAACGGGTCGCGGTCCCCGGAGAGGAGCAGCACCGGACAGCCGATGCGCGACCAGTGGGCGGTGCGCAGCTCGTCGGGATGCCCGGGCCGGTGCAGCGGGTAGCTCAGCAGCACGAGCGCGCTGACCGGCTGGTCCGCGGCAAGCATGCTCGCCATGCGCCCGCCGTACGAGTGCCCGCCGATCGCCGCGCCCGGCCCATGCTCGAGCGCCCTGCGAAACACATCGACTGCGCGGTCACCGTTCGACTTGGGAAGGTCGAGCGCCGTCGCCTGCACGCCGTGCGCAGCCAGCTCGGTCACCCAGGGACGCATCGAGGCCGCCGTCCCCGACGCGCCGTGGCCGAGGAGCAGACGCGGGCTCGGGGTCTCGGGCGGCTTACGCCTGCTCACGTTCGAGGATCTGGAACGGCGTCGGTTGAGGAGTGTGCGACGACGCGGGCGGCCTTGCCGGGAGCCACGCGGCGCACACCAGGGCCCCGCCGAGCAGGATGGCGCTGCCACACCAGAAGGGAAGACCCGCATTGACGCCGTAGAGCGAGCCGAGCGCGGCCGCGCCGAAGGCCATGCCACTGAACTGGTACAGGCCGCCGATGCCCATCGCCCGTCCGCGCACGGCCTCCGGGGTGCTGTCCCCGATGACGGCGAAGAGGCTCGGCTCCAGGATCACGGTCGCCACCGCTTCCAGGGCCCCGACGGTCATGATCACCGCCAGGATCTGGAGGAAGGGGTAGGTCGCGGCGCAGGCGGCGACCACGACCAGCCCGGCGGTCACCAGCTTGCGCCGGTCGGCTCGGTCGGCCAGGCGGCCTCCCGCGCGGGCCAGCACCAGGATCGGGAGCGCAAACAGGCTCACCGACAACCCGATGACCAGCGGGCCGTAGCCGCGGGCCGCCAGGTACTGGGGCCAGACCACGTCGTACATGGACCAGATGGTGCCCACCGCGAAGAGGGCGACGATCGGCACGACGATGCCGCGGATGCGCCACCAGCGGAATCGCTCCTTCCTGACCACCACGGCCGCCGGCGCGGCGCGGGTTTCGGGGACGCGAAGCATGGACCCGAGGCCGATGAACATCGACAGCCCGGTGATCCCGAACACCGCCGAATCACGCCAGAGCGCCGCGGCGCCGCCGAGCAGCGGTCCGACGAGGAGCCCGACCATCTCGTACGCCTGCAGCTGCGAGAACCGCTGCGCTCGCTGGTCGGGAGCGCTGAGATCGGTGAGCGCCGCACGCAGCGCCGGTGCGTAGGCGCCGGCGCAGGCTCCGGTCGCGATCCGGATCGCGGTGAGCACGGGGAGCGTGCCGATGTTCAGGAACAGGAACATGGAGAGCACCGCGTAGGCGAGCCGAGATCCGATCAGGAACGGCTTCCGGCCCCAGCGGTCGGACAGGCGTCCGGCGGGGACCTGGACCAGCGTGGTGGCGACGAGTGGACCGGCGATGAAGATGGCCACCGCGACCGAGTTGCCGCCGCGATGGGTGACGTACAGCGGGGCTATCGGGAACACCGCGGCAACGCCGGTGAACATGATCAGCTGCCCGATCAGTAGCCGGAAAACGGGGTCGGCTCTGCGCTTTCCGGTGCGCGCAAGGACGTCGGTGCGAGCCATGCCCCCATTTTCAGGTTTTGGGCCCGAACCGTTGGACTACGATGGTGGTATGGCTGTCGGCTATACGCCCGTCGATGACGACCTCTATCGCGAGATCATCCTCGACCACTATCGCAACCCTCGCCACCATCAGACCGTCGATCCCGCGGACCGCGTGATCGAGGCCAACAACCCCCTCTGTGGTGACGAGATCGATCTGAGCTACCGGCTCGACAACGGGACGGTCGCCGCGATCGGCTTCGTGGGCCGGGGTTGCTCGATCAGCCAGGCCTCGGCCAGCATGCTCTGCGAGGCCGTGACCGGGATGAGCGTCGAGGGCGCTGCGCAACTGGCGGAGCGCTTTCGGGCGATGCTGACCGGTGACGGCGGTGCGCCAGGTGGTGACGAGATCGGCGACCTTGAGGCGCTCCGCGGCGTGCGTGCCTACCCCGTTCGGGTGAAATGCGCCACGCTTGTCTGGAACGCGCTCCTGGAGGGCCTCTCGGCAACTCCTGCGGCGAGCGCGGCACCACTGAGGATCGAGAGATGACCGCTGCGGAAACCCCTTCGAGCATCGAGCCCGCGGCGCCGAAGGAGGCCAAGGCGTCTGACGAGCTGATCCGGGCCGCGCTGAGCGAGGTCTACGATCCCGAGATCGGTATCGACATCGTGTCGCTCGGCCTGATCTACGGAACCAGCATCGACGACGACGGGCTGCTCACCATCGACATGACCCTCACCACCCCCTACTGCCCGATGGGGCCGATGATCGAGACCCAGGCGCACGCGGTGTGCGCGCCGCTTCCCGGGGTGCGTGATGTGCACATCAACCTGGTGTGGGCGCCACCGTGGGACCCGCGAACAATGGCCTCCGACGAGGCGCAGCTCGAGCTCGGCATCTACTGATCTCGACGCCGGCGGGGCCGGTCTGGCATGGTTCGTCGCATGGAGCGCGTCTTCACGCACGCCGAGGCGACGGCACTCCTGCCGCGCCTCACCGAGTTGCTGACAGCGCTGCAAGCGGCGCACCGTGCCGCCCTGGACCAGTCCGCCGAGAGCGAATATCACCCGGTCTCCTCCAACGGCTCCGCTGCCGCTGCGATCAAGGCCTCGCGCCCGTTCCACGAAGCCCAGCAGCTCAGCGCGGACATCGACCAGCTCGGGGTGATCCTGCGTGATCCGGACACCGGGCTCGTCGACTTCGCGTCGGCCCGGGAGGGAGAGCCGATCTACCTCTGCTGGCGTCTTGGGGAAGAGCGGATCGGCTACTGGCATGCCCGAGACACCGGGTTCATGGGTCGTCTGCCGCTCTGAGCTCGATCCGGCCCCGCCGCGCGCCCGAACCGGGATACACTTTGGGGGCGTCTCTCGGCCCGGACCCGCCCCGCCTCCAACACGACGCATGCGGACGCGGTGCCGTGGCACTACGGCAAAAGGAGGAACCTAGCCCATGACAGATTCTTCGAGTACCACCTCCTTCCCGACCAGCGCAGTGGTGGAGAGCTGACCGCAGGGAGCCAGGTCACCACTCGGAGAGAGGCGCAAACCGTCGCACTCGGCGGTCTCTCCACGCATTTGCGCTAACCGCGGCCCCGCCGCGGTTCGAGCCAGTCACCGGCTGGATCAGGTGAAACGCGCCGTCTCGACCTGTGCCGCGCGGGTCGAGACGGCCGGCGACGGGACGATCTGGTCGCTCTCGACCCATCCCTCGTCCGTGCCGGCGACGCGCACCTTGACGAACTGCCCGCTGTGCTCCGCGAGCGCCTCGACCGCCGTGGCGGTGAGGATCTCACGGCCCCGAGCAGCGTCGCGTCGAGGTTCCGTGAAAAGGCGATAGGGCGTCCCGGCCCATGAGGCGACGAGCGTCACCGGACCCGGCGGGATGCGCCGGTCGCGATAGACGGTTCGTGGATCCGAAGCCCCTGCGGTGAGCAGCCGGATCACCTGGAGCGCGCGCGTGGTCGGCCCGCGGTCGGCCTTGCCCATCGCCTTGGAGATGAGGCCGCCGCCGGAGCTGGCTTCAACCTCGACCATGGTTCCGCCGGTGACCGCCACGGCCCGGCAGCGAACCCAGCGGATGCGGATCCTGGGGCGACCCCATTGCCCGAACAACCCACGGCGGCGATGCTCGACGATCCGAGCCTCGCTCTCGCCGACCACCTCGTACCGATAGGGCGTGGTTCCGATCATCTGCTCCATGACCGCGAAGACCTCTCGTGGGGGAGCCGCGGAGAGGAGGCGCCACGTCTGAGCGGAGGGGGCCAGCATCGCTTCGGATTGTAGCCGGGCGTGCTCAGGCGTCCGGCGGGGCGCCCCCGGGTTGGCGGGCGATGGTGTAGCGGTCGCACATCGTGTCGAAGCGTGCGGCCGTGTACGCGTCGAGCAGCGATCGGTGGCGTTGCACCAGCGGAACGATGTGGTTCCGGAGATACCTTCCCCGAGCCGACCACTGGTAGTAGGAACGGCCGCCGTGATGGTAGGGCCCGTACAGGGCGCTGCCCGGGTACGTACGCCGCAGCCATTCGAACGTCTCCTCGTGCCGGACGTGCATGCGCAGCGTCACCTGCGGCTGCCGGCCGTCGCCGCCGAAGTGGCCTTCACCGACCAGGAGACCGAGCAGAAACCCCACCGAGAGATCGTCTTCAGGCGGGGCCGTCGCCGGGGGGTCCTCGGTCGACGTGGCCGTGGGTGTGGCATCGACGGCGCTGAGGGAACCGGCCGATCCCGGCGTCATCTCGGGTGCCACAGGCCGAAGCATAGCGATTCTCGCTGTTTCACCGTCAAGTTGTGTGCCGAACAGTCCCTGGCGGCGCCAATCGACGCCGATCGAGTTTTCCACAGGATCGAGCGGCGGTACGGGATCTCCAATTCGAGCCGGCCCGAGGGGCGCTTGCCAGGGCTGGGGAAACTCGGGATAACTCTGTGTCCCGCTGACGGGCGCGGCGATCCGGCCATAATCAGCCGCTAACCGTGCCACCTAGCATTCTCGCGGTCGCCAACCAGAAGGGCGGCGTCGGAAAGACCACCACCGCTGTGAGCGTGGGCGCCGCGCTGGCCGAGATGGGCCGAAGGGTGCTCCTGATCGACATCGACCCCCAGGCCAACGCCACCTCGGGGCTTGGCGTTGATCGGAGCCGCATCGAGACCAGCATCTACGACGTCGTGGTCATGGGACGGGCGCTCGCGGAGGCGCGCATGCACACCGCGGTCCCCGGTCTGGACGTCGTGCCATCGGACATCGCGCTCGCCGGGTCGGAGATCGAATTGGTCGACCTTGCCCGACGGGAACGCCGTCTGCAGTACGCCCTCGAGGCCCACGAATCCGACGACGACTACGTGCTCATCGATTCGCCCCCCAGCCTCGGCCTGCTGGCGATCAACGCCGTGGTCGCGGCCGACGCCCTGCTCATCCCGATCCAGTGCGAGTTCTACGCGCTGGAGGGCCTCGGACTGCTCATGCACACGCTGACGCTGCTCCGCCGGGAGCTCAACCCGACGCTGGCGATCGCGGGCATCGTCATGACCCTCTTCGACGCCCGGCTTGCGCTCGCGCATCAGGTCGTCGACGAGGTCAGGGCTCGCTTCGGGGATCAGCTGCTCACCCCACTCATCCCCCGTAACGTTCGCCTCAGCGAGGCGCCCAGCCACGGGATGCCGATCACCCTCTACGACCCCACCTGTCGCGGTGCGATCGCCTACCGCGAGCTCAGCGCCAATCTCGATGCACGCATCCGAGCCGGTACGGCCCTCTCCGCCGCCGGCATGCCAAGTCCCGCATGAGCGATGCAACGCCGCCTCGTGCCTTTCGCCGCCGCGGGCTCGGCCGAGGCCTGGACGCGCTGCTGACCAATGAGGCCGAAGCCGAGGAGGGATCGCCGCTGATCAGCCTCGATCCACGGTCGGTTGCACCCAACCCGGAGCAACCGCGCCGGGCGTTCGAGCCCGACGCGCTGACGGCTCTCGGCGAGTCGATCCGCCTGCACGGGCTGCTCCACCCGATCGTGGTCCAGCGCGAAGGCGATTCGTACAGTCTCGTGGCGGGCGAGCGGCGCCTGCGGGCCGCCCAGCTGGCGGGGATCTCGAGCATCCCTGCGATCGTCCGGCCGGCCGCCGAATCCGGCCGCCACCAGCTCGAGATGGCGCTCACCGAGAACCTGCTGCGAACCGATCTCAACCCGATGGAGGAAGCTGCAGCGTACGCGCGCCTCTCCGACGCGTTCGGCCTCACCCACGAGGCGATCGCGCTCCGGCTGGGGCGCAGCCGGTCCGGCATCTCGAACGCGATCCGCCTCCTCGATCTCCCCGCGCCGGTCCAGGAAGCGGTCGCCGACTCGCGCCTGACCGCGAGCCACGCCCGCGCGTTGCTGGTGCTCACGCTTTCGGCCGATCAGGAAGCCGTGGCCGCCCTGGCGATCTCCGGCGGACTGAATGTCCGCGAGACCGAGCGAGCGGTTCAGGAGCGGCTCACCAGGGCGATTGTGGCCGCTCGCGCCCGCCGGCCGGTTACCTCATCGCCCCAGCCCGCCGCGGACGATGTCGCGCTTCGGCGCGGCCTCGAGCAGGCGCTCGGGATCCCCGTCCGCCTCCAACGCCGAAAGGGTGGCGGCGGCAGGATCGTCCTCGACTGGGCCGAGGAGTCCGACCTGGACGCGCTCTATCGAAAGCTCGGCGGTCCGCCGCTCTAACCGCCCCCTCCGAGCTCAGCCGACGGGGCGGTCGGCTGCTCCGGTGAAGCGCGCCTCGGCCGCGTCGGCGTCGAAGTTCGCGAGGAAGGCCTCGATGTACTTGGGACGGTCGGCGGGCTTGTAGTCGAGCAGGAAGGCGTGCTCCCAGACGTCCATCACCACGATGGGCTTGAAGCCCGCGATGTTGCCGTCCTCGTGCAGCGTGATCCAGTGGTTGCTCAACCGGCCGGTGGCGGTGTCCAGGTAGGTCACCGCCCAGCCCACGCCGCGCATCCCGCCGATCGCGGTGAAATCCTTGCGCCACGTGTCGATGTCGCCGAATGATTCGCCGAGCGCGCGTCCCAGCGCGGACGACGACGAGATCCCGCCACCACTCGCCTTGGTGAGGTTGCCGAAGTACCACTCGTGAAGCACCATCCCGTTGTACTCGAAGCCGAGCCTGCGCGTGATCTCGGCGTACGAGGGATTCGACGCCAGGCCCTGGCCGGCCTGCTGCATCGAAACCAGTTGCTCGTTCAGGAGATTCGTGTTTTTGACATAACCGGCATAAAGTCCGAAATGGACTTCGAGCGTGTTGTCGGAGATGCCGGTGAGCCCGGACAGGTCGAACGTTCTCGCCTTGTAAGGGGTCTGGGTCAGGAGCGCCATCTTGTGCCTCGTGTGTGAAGCGGGTCCGCGGGAGTGGGTGGCTGACCATTCTGGCAGCGCGGTACGTCATCCCGCAGCGCGATTCACCCGGTCGGCGCGACGATATCCACCGGTTTGTCGTAGCTCGTGTAGGTGTCGGTCATGAAGTGGCCGGGTGCGTCCATGGCCACCTGTCGAACCCGACCGGCGGCATCGATCCAGAACGTGAACCAGATGGGCGTGGACTGGGAATTCCCGAAGCTGGCCACCTTCGTGGTGGGAACGCCATCGAGCACCTCGTGCCCGATGACGTGGGCGTTGGTGAGCGGCCTGAAGAAGTCCCACACGAACGAGGGGACGGTGGCGATGGGCGACGTCTGCCGGTGCCACGGCTCCCCTGGCGCTTCCTGCGTGTAGAGCGTGGTGCCGATCCAGACCGTCGTGCCGGCGTCGGTGATCGTCCACGTCGTCCGGTCCGGCGCCACCGACGCATAGGCGCCGCTGATGGTCGCCCTGCCGGTGCTGAGGACCTCGTTGTACTGGTAGGCGGACAGCCGGTTCATCGCGGTCTCGAGCTTCGCCAGGAGATCATTCCCTGAAGGAGCGGGAAGCGCCGGGATGGTGAAGGTCGCCTCGCCGCCGTCGGTGTTGTTTTGCACGTCGACCCAGACCGTGTCCCCCGGCTGGACGTCGATCGTGGCGGTGCGGCAGGTGTCCCCGCACGGCCGCAGCGCCTTGAAGACTCCGTTGACTGCTATGTTCGCGACGAGGCCCTGGGCCGCCGCGGTGCCGTAGACGGGGAGCAGGTAGACGGTGGCGCGGTTCGCGCCGGGCATCCCCGGTGACAGGCTGAGGCCGACCAGGTCGCTGCCGGCGGCTCCCGCCATGGTGAGCTCGTCGCCGCTGGGAAGCCCCGCCGTCGGGGTTGCAGCCGCGTCTTCGGCCGCATGCCGGGCGGCCGCCGTTGGGGGCGTTGGGAACGAGGCGAGCAACGCGGCCGCCGCGATCACGCCGGCGGCCAGCGCCGCCTCGACCCGGACGTGCGGCTGCCTGAGACGCCATGCCATCGCCGAGAGCGGGAGCATCACCGCGACCAGAGCCATCTTCACGAGCAGGACCTGCCCGTACGCCGTCCCGAACAGCGCCTGGACGGATCCGAGTTGCGTGATCGCCTCCAGGCCGCCCGCGGCGACCGTGGCGGCAAAGGCCGCGAGCGCGACCGGGGTGAACCTGGCGAGCAGCAGGCGTGCATCGTTCGACCGCCAGCCGCCCGGGGGGCGGAGCGATGCCAGCGCCGCGATGCCGCCCGCCCACAGACCGGCCGCGATCAGGTGGAGTGCGTCGAGTCCGATGCCGTACCAAGCCGGCTGCACGCCGGCGGCGTGTCCTCCGGCGGCGAGCATCACGAGCGCCCCCGCCAGCCAGACGGGAAGGGTTCGCCAGCCTCGAACCACCGAGACGAGGGTGAGGGTTTCAAAGATGAGCCGGGCGATCAGCGCCGCCCCGGAGAGGCCGTTGAAGAACGCCAGGTAGTCGGCGAGGCTGTGCCCTCCAGACCCGACCGTCGCTTCTGCCCAGACGGCCACGAGCCCGGCCGACAGGGCGATGCTGGAGGCGCGGAAGCCGGGCTCGACCCAGCGGAGCGCGGGCGGACGCGCCGCGAGCCGGCGGACAAGCACCTGACCCGCCAGGAACAGGAGCGCGAGCGCCTCGATCCACTTGACGGCACCGATCGCCAAGTCCGATGCCTGAGGGCCGGGCACGGCGTTGGCGGCGACCACCGACGACGCGGTTCCGGCGACCCCGACGTCGAACGTGAAGCTGCTGCTGAGGCGGTGCCCGTCGAAGGTGCTCACCGAAGTCCAGTCGACCGTGTAGACCCCCGAGACGTTGGTGCCCATCGGGATGCGGATCTCGTACGCGCTGTCGACCCTTCCGGTCCACACGCGCCCGGTGGGGTCGGCCACGGTGGCGTGTGAGAGCGTGGGGTTGAGCGGCTGGTCGAAGTCAAGGGTCACGACCCCGGGAGCGGTGCCGAGGTGCGCGCCGGCCGGAGGCGACGAGGCGCTGAGCAGCGCGTGGGCCGAGCCGGTAATGGGAATGACCAGCGCCGCACATGCGGCGATGAGCAGCGCGGCGAAGCGGCGCGTCCCCGTCGTCACGCGGTCCATCATGGAGCAGTGCAGCGGGCGCACCGGCGTGGTGGCGGTGGACCTTCGCCTCATAATCGGGCCGAGTGGCTCAGGTACTCCCGCCCCCGGAAGTGACCAGCGCGCGCAGTCCCTGGTGGCGAGGATCGTGGGTCCGCGACACCATCGAGGTGCTGCTGATCGCGGTGATCCTGTATGTGGCGATTGCGTTCGCGCTGCAGACGGTCCGGGTTGACGGCGAGAGCATGAAGAACACGCTGCAGAACCAGGACCTGCTCCTCGCCAGCAAGATCTCGTACGACTTCGGGGGCAGTCCGCAGCGCGGCGACATCGTGATCCTCATCCCGCCGACGGATCCC
Organism: Candidatus Dormiibacterota bacterium; assembly: GCA_963799005.1. Lineage (GTDB taxonomy): Bacteria > Chloroflexota > Dormibacteria > Aeolococcales > Aeolococcaceae > Palsa-851. Next base: position 949,155 of record CAWCVK010000001.1, read on the forward strand.
TCGCAGGACTTCATCAAGCGAGTCATCGGACTGCCCGGTGACACCATCGAGATCGACGGGAGCACGCCTGCCACCGAGGTGCTCATCAAGCCGGACGGCAAAGGCCCGTTCGAGATGTTGAAGGAGCCGTATCTCCCCGAGGCGTGGAACACGCTCAAGTTCTGCTGCACCTCGACTGGGATGGCTTCATCGGCGCCGCAACCGCTCACCATTCCCACCGGCGAGTACTTCGTGATGGGCGACAACCGCAACTTCTCCAGCAACTCGCGGGTCTTCGAACTCGTACCGCGGCGCAACATTCTTGCCAAGGCAATCCTGCGCATCTGGCCGCTCGATCAATTCGGCGGGCTCGGCACCGGACCCACGCTCGAGCCGGTGACGAGCACCGCGCTCGCGATTCCCGCGCTCGGGATCGCGGCGCTCCAGGTCTGGCGATGGAAGCGCCGGCGAATGCGCCGCCCGGCCGCCGCGCACCCTGACCATCCGATCCTCGACCCCGATGCCGACCCCGGCGGTCAGCGACCCTGAGGGATCAGCCGTTCACCCACGAGGCGTCGGCGCCACGCCAGTCGATGAGCTCCGAGGGCTGAAAGAACAACCCGACCTCCTCGGTGCCGCGCCCCGCGGAGTCGCTGCCGTGCACCACGTTATTGCCAATGCTGACCGCAAGGTCGCCGCGGACGCTCCCCGGAACGGCCGCGGACGGGTTGGTGGCGCCCATCATCGCGCGCACCTGCGCCACCGCATCATCGCCTTCCCACACCATCGCAACCACCGGTGCCGAGGTGATGAAATCGACGAGGCCCGCGAAGAAGGGCTTGCCGCGATGCTCGGCGTAGTGCCGTTCGGCGAGGTCGCGATCCATCAGCATCAGCTTGAGCGCGACGAGGTGCAGCCCACGGCGCTCGAAACGGGTGATCACCTCGCCGATGAGGCGACGCTGCACGCCATCGGGCTTGACGAGGACGAGTGTCCGTTCGACCCTCACGGGGCGCAAGTCTGACACGCACGCATCAGACCGCGATCGCCTTCTCGAACCGGGTCTCGCTGCGAAACGGGCCGACCACGGCGGCACGGAGGCCGGTGCTGAGCAGCCGCGCGGCGAGCTCGCTGACCTGGACGGACTCGACGGCCTCCAGCCGGGCGACCAGCTCCTCGGGTTCAAGGATCCTGCCCTGGAGCAGGAGCTGCTGACCGGCGTACTCACAGAGGGCCGAGGTGCCCTCCAGCTGGAGCAGCAGCCGCCCTTTGGCGTACTCGCGCGCCTTGGTGAGCTCGGCGTCTCCGACCGGCTCCTGGGCGAGCTTTGCCAGCTCGACGACGGCGGCTTCGAGCGCCGTCGCAGCGTGACGCGGCTCGCACGCGAGGCCGATCCCGAGCACGCCGGTGTCGGACATGCGGCTCATGAACGAGTGCACGTCGTAGACGAGGGCGCGGCGCTCGCGCAGCTCGAGGAAAAGCCGGCTCGACATGCCTTCGCCGAGGATCACGTTGAGAATGTCGGCCACGTAGCGATCCGGGTCGTTGTACGACGGTGCGCGAGCGCCGACAAGGATGTTCGCCTGTTCGGCGCTGCGCCGGATCACCCGAAGCGGCGAACCCGACGGCGACGTCGCCGGTAGCGGGGGCGCGGGCGCGGCGTGGTGTCCGGCTGCCCAGGGCGCGATCGCCTCGTCGATCATCGCGACAGCGTCCGCTGACTCGAAGCCGCCGGCGACACTCACCACCAGGGTCGACGGCAGCATGCGCCGCTCGAGGTGCCTGCGACAGTCGCCTTCCGTGAACGACAGGACGGTATCCTCGCGCCCGGCAACGTCCCAGCCCAGCGGATGATCCGGCCACATCAGCGCGTCGAATGCGATCTGCACGTAGTCCTGCGGGTTGTCCTGGTACATGCGCAGCTCTTCGATGACCACCTGACGCTCCTTGACGACCTCCGCCTCGTCGAGCGCCGGGCTGAGGAGCATGTCGGCGAGCACCGAGACCGCCAGCCCCAGCTTCTCCGTGGGGACGCGCGTCCAGAAGACCGTCGCCTCACGATCGGTGGCGGCGTTGAGGACGCCGCCGACGCCCTCGATCGCCTCGCTGACGTCACGCGCGGTCGGATACCGCTTGCCACCCTTGAAGACCATGTGCTCGACGAAGTGGCTGATGCCGCTCTCGGATTCGGCCTCGTAGCGCGAACCGACCGCGACCATGAATGCGATCGCCACCGAGGCGCGACCGGGCAGGGGGACGGCCGTGAGCCTCGTCCCACCGGACAGGGATTCGACGCCGAATTCGGTCAGTACGACCGCCCGGCCGACCGGCCCGGGCGGGCTCCTTCCAGGCGCTCCGGTGGACCGCCCTGCGCTGGACCCGTCGGGTTGATGACCACGCGCCGCGCCGGCTCTCTCCCGGTGCTCTCGGTGGTCACGTCGGGATCGTCGGCGAGGGTGATGTGGATGACGCGTCGCTCGTAGGCGTGCATGGGGTCGAGCGTGTACGGCTCACCGGTGCGCTTGACGCGGAGCGCGAGACGCTGGGCGAGCTCACGAACCTGGTCCTCGCGACGGGCACGGTAGCGCTCGACGTCGAGGATCACCCTGCGGGTCTCGACACCTTCCTCGCCGAGCATGAGATTGACCGCCGTCTGCAGCGAACGCAGCGTCTCGCCACGCCACCCGATGAGCAGCCCGAGGTCGTCGCCCGCGATGTCGAGGATGACCGGACCGGTCGAGGCGCCGGCGGTTCCCGTTCCCCTGCGGACGCTCACCCGGCAGGGCACCTCCATGCGGGTCAGCAGCTCCTCGAGCAGCGCCCGGGCGTTCGATGCGTGCTCGTCGATCCGGTACACCCGAACCCGCCGCTCACCGGAGGACAGACGCTCACCTGGCAGGGGCCGGCTCTCCGGTGACAGCACCTGAACCTCGACCTGGTCGCGGTTCGCACCGAGCTGGGTGAGCGCGTTGATCACCGCCTCCTCGATGGTCGCGCCCCGTGCCTCGACCCCATCCTCGGTCTCCACGTCGACCGTCGCCCTGCTCTCGCTCACCTCTTCTCCCAGCGCGCCGCGATCAGCGGCGCCGCCTCCGCCTGTTCGGCCGGTTGGGTCGCGCCAGTGAGCGCGCGGTCGCGCTCTGTGATCGCACCGGCGGTTCCTGGTCGCCCGCGCCCGGGGTCGCGCCATTGGCTCCCGCCGTGGCGGGGCGCCCGCGGGTCCCGTTCTTGCCAGTATTGACGGTAACGGTGGTACCCTTGGCCGCCGCCGCCTTCCCCGCTCCGGTCTTCACCGGTGCGTTGCGCGGGATGGTGAGCGCGGTCACCCGATTCGCACCCGGAAACCATGACGGAACCACCAGGCCGTTCCAGCCGAGCAGGTGATACTGCTGCGCCACCATGAACATGGTCCCGGTCACCCAGTAGATGGCGAGCCCCTGGGGGAACAGGAAGCTGAACACAAAGATCATGACCGGGAAGATGAACGACATCTGCTTGGTGACGCCCTGCATGGAGCGTTCCTGGTCGGTCATGTCCGGACGCGACGGCGGCATCATCATCCGCGACTGCGCGAACGTGAAGGCGCCGGCAAGCAGGGGCAGGATGAGCAGCGCCGGATGGGTGAGCAGACCCGCGAGGCCCGTGGATCCGGTGCAGCACGCCTGCTGTGCCGACTGGGTCAGGTCGGGGATCCACAGGAACCCCTTCTCGCCCGGCAGCAGGTGCGCGGTCACGCTTCTGATCGATTGATAGAGACCGATCAGCACGGGCATCTGCACCAACGCGGGGATGCACCCGGTGAGGCTGGAGAAGGGGCTGATGCCGTGCTCCTTGTAGAGCGCGTTCATCTCCTGGCTCAATCGCTGTGGCTCTTTCTTGTACTTCTTGCGCAGCTCCTGCAGCTGGGGGGCGACCAGACGTTGCTCCGCCTGGATGCGGCGCGAGGTTCGCAGCTGCCAGCCGAATATCGGGAAGAGCAGCGCTCGGATGCCAATCGTGAGCACGATGACGGCGAGCCCGAATGCGCCGATGGCCTTGAGCGGTCCGACCTGCTTGAAGACGTCCACCAACTCCTGCAGCACCCAGGCGAACGGGTACTGGAGGATCGAGAAGATCGACAGCGGGTTGAATCCCGAGCTGGTCGTGGTGGCGGCGGCGATCATGCGACGCTCCCCGGCTGAGCGGCGTCTCGGTGCACGCGACGCGCTTCCCGCCAGCTGATGTACGTGTCGGGCACCGGGTCGATCCCGCCCTCATGGAAGGGGTGGCAGCGCGCGATCCGGCGAACGGCGAGCCACCAGCCGCGGCGCGCGCCGAAGCGCTGGATCGCCTCGTAGCCGTAGTGCGAGCACGTGGGCTCGTACCGGCACGAGCTCATCATGCCGAACAGCGGACCGATGGTCACCTGGTAGACGCGGATGAGGACCAGGCTGACGCGTCTCACCTCGCCGGCCTCGGCTGGATCGATCGCGAGACCGAGGTGAGCGCCGTGGCCAGGGCGGTTCGCAGGCTCAGGAACGGCATCTCCGTAGCGCGTCCCGGCAGGCTCACCATCACGTCGAGCCCGGGATGCTCCATCAGGACCGGGGCGATGGCGGCGCGCAGCCGGCGGCGGGCACGGTTCCGGCTCACCGCGCCGTCGCTGCCGGGCACCGCGAAGGCGACCCTCGACATCGCCAACTCACCGGGAAGCGCGCGTACCCGTACCACACCCGAGCGTGCCTCGCTCCCGGTTTCCCGCACCGCCGCAATCCGGCGTCGCCCGGGAAGGCGATGCCGCCGGTTCATCGCGAAGGAGCCGGAGTTCAGGCGCTTGCGGCCCTTGCGACGGCGTGCCTTGAGCACCTGGCGCCCGCCTGGCGTCGCCATACGTATGCGAAAGCCGTGCGTCTTGCGCCGGTAGCGCTTCTTGGGTTGGTACGTCCGCTTGATGGCCGTCTCCCCGAGACATGGATCGCGTCGGGGGCGCTCTGGGCGCCGCTGAGCCCGACGGGGTTGCGTCGCGAGTATACCAAGGCGGCGGTCGACCACCCCTCCGGCCAGAAACTTGTGGTCGCGAGATCACCGTGCGGTGGTGCGCTCGCTCCGCTTGTGACCGGGCCCGCGCATTGCTAGAACTCCGCAGGCTGCAGCGGGAGCGGGAAGCCCTCCACTTCGTCCAACCAAGCCCCCCGGCCACCAGCGGCCATGCATTTATCCACTTATGTGCACAAGTTGTGGATAACTGCGCTGTTATCGGCAGGCCAAGGCGAGGAACGAGTGGATCGAACAGTCGGTGTCGGCGCCGTCGATGACCAGACGCCGCGCGTCGAACCCATCCTGGAGAGTGGGAACTCGACCGCGAGCATGGACCCACAGCAGCTGTGGCAGGTCGCCCAGGAGGAACTTCGCTTCCAGGTGGTTCGCCCGGGATACGAGGCGTGGCTCGCCAACGCGGTCCTGGTCGGATCCGACGGGCACACCTTCACTGTCGGCGTGCCGACCATGTTCGCCCGCGACTGGGTGAGCGAGCGCTACGTGCCGCTGATCCGCGAAACCCTCTCCGGTGTGCTCGGCCGCGACTGCGAGGTGATCATCACGGTCGACCCGGAGGCGTCGCCGCCGCCCGAGTCGCCGCCAATCGTCCCGGATCCGACGTACGCGTATGTGAGCGAGCCCGAGGACGGCGCCAACGACTCTCGGCTCAACCCGGCGTTCACCTTCAGCACGTTCGTCGTCGGCAATTCGAGTCGTTTCGCTCACGCCGCCTGCCGCGCCGTCGCCGAGGCCCCCGGCAAGGCGTACAACCCGCTGTTCCTCTACGGAGGCGTCGGTCTCGGCAAGACCCACCTCATGCACGCGATCGGCCATGCGGTGCGCGAGACGCATCGCAACGCAAAGGTGGCGTATGTCACCTCCGAGAAATTCATGAACGAGATGGTCGCCTCCATCGTCGAGAACCGGCCCGCCGAGTTCCGGATGCGCTATCGCGGCGTCGACGTCCTGCTCATCGACGATATCCAGTTCCTGGCCGGGAAGGACCACACCAGGGAGGAGTTCTTCCACACGTTCAACGCGCTGCAGGAGTTCCAGAAGCAGATCGTGGTGAGCAGCGACCGGCCACCGAAGGACATCCCCACGCTCGAGGACCGTCTGCGCAGCCGCTTCGAGGGTGGGCTGATGGCCGACATCCAGCCCCCGGATTTCGAGACCCGGCTGGCGATTCTCACCACCAAGCTCGGGCCCTACAGCAAGCTCGTCCCCGACGAGGTGTGCTCGTTCATCGCCCATCGAATCCAGAAGAACATCCGTGAGCTCGAGGGCGCGCTCATCCGGGTGCTCGCGCATGCCTCGATCAACGGACAGCAGATCACCCTCGAGACCGCTCAGCAGATCCTGCGCGACGTGATCCCCGTCCAGGACTCGACCCCGGTGAGCATCGAGACCATCCAGCTCGCGGTCGCCGCGCATTATGTGATATCGGTCGAGGAGATGAAGGGCAAGCGCCGCGACAAGAACATCGTGTTCCCTCGCCAGGTTGCGATGTATCTCATCCGTGAGGAGACCGAGTCATCGCTCCCGGTCATCGGCAGCGCGTTCGGCGGACGGGATCACACCACCGCGCTGCACGCGATCGAGAAGATCACCGAGCTCATGCGCGAAGACGTTCGCCTCCAGGGTGAGGTGCGAGCGATCCGCGAGCAGCTGCACAATCGTTGACAACCCTGTTGCTCACGCCAAGGACGGCATGTGGACAAAGTGCGCAACCCCGCCGGCGGTGGACAAGCGGTGGACAAGCACAGGTGGTTGCGCACAGCCTGGCAACGCCCCGGGTCCCGCGATGAGATCGTTTCGCGAGTTGTCCCCCGTGTCCCCACCACTACATCGTCTACTGATCTCTAGACTCTGCAGGTCATACTCATCGAGTCTGGTGATAACGCCGCCTCCAGAGAGGAACCGTCCATGAAAGCGACCGTCTCGTCCTCGACACTCAGTGGTGCACTCGGGCTCGTCTCCCGCGCGGTGTCACCAAGATCGACCCTGCCGGTGCTGAGCAACGTGCTCCTCGAGACCGGCCCCGACGGCCTGCGCGTGACCGCCACGAATCTCGATCTCACGATCACCGTCGTCGTGCCCGCAACCGTGCTCGAGGAAGGCCGGATCACGGTGCCGGCGCGTCTTCTCGCCGAATTCGTCTCGTCGCTCGGCGACGCTCCCTGTACGATGGAGCTGGAGCCGACCACCCAGGTGCTCAAGCTGACCGGTGGCGTTCACCGCGCCAACGTGCACGGCATCGACGCGGTGGAGTTCCCGCCACTGCCGAACTCGCGACAGCGAGACATCGATCGAGGTCGATTCGCTCACCCTGCAGAACGCGATCACCCAGACGGTCATGGCGGCGAGCTCGGACGAGGCGTCGCCGGTGCTCACCGGCGTGCTGCTCCAGATCGAGGGCAGCCGGCTCACCCTGGCGGCAACCGATCGCCACCGGCTCGCGGTGAAGACGATCGACGTCACCGTGAACGGAACGCCACCGGTGACCTCGGTGATCGTCCCCTCGCGTCATCTCGCCGAGGTCGCTCGCGCGGTCAACCCGAACCGGCCGACGGTCGGCATCGCCTTCGCGCACGCGCGCAACCAGGTGTTCTTCACGCTCAAGGATGTCGAGATCTCGTCGCGTCTGATCGAGGGGACATATCCCAACTACACGCAGGTGATTCCCGGTGAGTCGACGACCACTGTGAGCCTGTCGACGGCGTCTCTGCTGCGTGAAGCGAAGACCGCCGCGGTGCTCGCGCGCGACGCCGCCAACCCGGTGCGTCTGCGCATCGGAGACGGCACGCTCACGCTGCTTGCGCAGACGGCTGAGGTCGGGGACGACGAGGCGCCGCTGAGCGCGACGGTGCAGGGTGACGACGTCCAGATCGCGTTCAACGCGCGCTACATGCTCGATGCGCTGTCGGCGCTCAACTCCGACGAGGTCCAACTCTCCTTCAACGGATCGCTGCAGCCCGGGGTCATCCGCCCGGTCGGAAAGGATGACTATCTCTGCATCATCATGCCGGTGCGCGTCGCCTGATTCACATCGCCTTGAAGCGGATGCGGCGCACCAGGTCTGAACCGACACGCTGATTCAGGGCAGCGATGACGCGCGGAGCGTCCATCTGCAGCTGATGCGCCAGCGCGCTGTTGGCGGTGGCGACGACGAGGACACCACGATCGAGCCGCTCTGCGCGGCACAGAGCGGCCAGCCCCTCACCGACCACGTCCGCGAGCGCCAGCCGGAGGCGCTCCTCGCGCACCTGGACGCGGACGCCCAGGCCGCGCAGCGCAGGGTCGATGAGGTCGGACAGGCGCTGCTCCGTCATCGATGATCATCCGGGGTCACGACACCACCGCGCACCGTGAAATGGAGCACGTCGACGAAATCGGCGACGTCGCCGAGCGGCTCCGTCGTCGTCACCAGCACCTGGTGGCGGCTTTCCGATGCGAGCAGCGCCAGGAGGCTCCGGCGGCGCTCGGGGTCGAGCTCGCTCAACACGTCGTCGAGAAGGATGACCGGGGCGACGCCCGCGGTGTCCTGCAGGTACCTCACCTCGGCGAGCTTGCAGGCGAGCACGATGCTTCGCTGCTGACCCTGCGAGGCTGACCCGCGCGCAGCGCGGCCGTCGAGCTCGAACGCGACGTCATCGCGGTGAGGACCGGCGAGCGTGATGCCTCGAGTGACCTCCTCGCCCGCGCGGCTGCGCAGCACCTCGAGCAGCGACTGCTCAGCCGCCTCGATGCCATCGGGGATCGCCGCCGCATGCGCCGGCGCGTACCGCAGCGAGATGCGCTCACGCTGACCGCTCAGATCGTGGAGTGCACGCGCCGCCAACGGTGCCAGAGCATCGACGAGCCTGGCGCGCGCCACGCCGAGCCATGCGCCGTGGTGTGCGAGCTCGCTCGTGAAGCTGTTCAACGAGTCGCGTGCGCCGCCGCCGAGGCGCAGTTGATGCAGCAACGCGTTGCGCTGCTCGAGCACGCGGCGGTACCGCGACATGTGCGCGACCGCCTGGGCGTCGGTCTGCGCCAGGATGACGTCGAGAAACCGGCGCCGACCATCCGGGCCGCCGCGGACCAGCGCCAGGTCCTCGGGCCAGAAGAGCACCACCGGACAGACGCCGAGGATGGCCCGCGCCAGGCGCGGCTTGCCGTCGACGGCGGTGACACGCGACACCCGTCCGGTCGACCCGTCGCGCTGGAACCGGACCGAGAGCGTGACGTCCGCCGGAGGGCGGATGACGTCAGCCTCGGCGAGCGCCGCATCCTCGTTCCAGAGCAGCAGGTCCGCGCTGCTCGTGGTTCGCGGCGACCGGGTGAGCGCCAGGGTGGCGATCGCCTCGAGGAGGTTGGTCTTCCCCTGGGCGTTTTGGCCATGTATGACATTGAGCCCCGGACCGAAGCGCACGGTGATCTCGGCGTAGTTTCGAAAGCAGTGCAGCCGCAGGCGCGCGATCGAGCAGCGCGGGGCCGCCGTGCCGGCGTCCTCCGGGGGTGTGTCGACGGTCGGTGCGTCAATGCTCATGCGGCGCGGCCGGCCATGGTGGCGATCAACCCGGCGATCCGGCGCGTGGCATCGGGGCGAGCTGCCGCCTTGACCGCGGCGCGCATGGTCGCCAGCGCCTCGGATCCCGGCACGGCAAGCTCCGCCACGGCGTCGACGAGTTGTGCGTCGCGCGGGACGTAGCGCCCCGCGCCGATGTCCACCACCCATTCCACGTTACCCCGCTCCTGACCGGGGAGATACCAGACCAGCAGCAAGGGCAGCCCACAGCAGAGCGCTTCGGCGATCGTCCCGGGGCCCGCCTTGGAGACCACAACATCGCTCGCCCGCATCCATTCGGGCATGTTGTCGACATATCCGAGGACGCGCACCGCGCGTCCGCTTCCGGTGTGCAGCCCCGCCAGCGCAGAGCGTGCACGGTCGTTGCGTCCGCAGATCACCACCAGATCCACGTCAAGCGATGCGGCGGCGATCGCCCGCGCATGCTTGACGAGCCCTCCGGAGCCGTCGGCACCGCCGCAGACGAGCAGCACGAAGCCATCGGTCCGCAGACCCAGCCGCCGCCGGATGGCGGCGATGCCCTCCGGGTCGCCGGGAAGCTCGGTGAACCGTCGGTCGACGGCGAGCCCGAAGTCGTGGCAGCGCGACGCCGGGATGCCGGCACGGCGGCAGTGGTCGAGCCCGCCCGGAGAAGGAACCACCACCGCGTCGACGTCCGGGCATGCCCACGCGACGTGGATGTCGACGAGGTCGGTGATCACCGTCACCATCGGGATCCTCCGCGCGTGGCCATGCACCGCGCGCACGCTCACATGGTTCAGCAGCGGGTGGAACGAGACGACGCAGTCGGGATCGACGCGCCCGATCGCCTCGGCGACCGCGACCGTGACGGAACGCAGCACCGTCCTCCCGAGCAGTGCGACGGCCGCGCGGCTGTTGGTGGAGTGGTAGAGGCCGCCCCAGAGCCAGCGTGCGTGGCGGGTGATGGGACCGTATAGCCCGGCGGTTCCCCCGATCACCCGGGGCTTGGCGCTGGTGAACGGGTCGAGGATGATGATCTCGAACTCGCCCGGGGCTGTCACGGCCATCTGGCGCTCGACCGCCGTCGCGGCGGCGCGGTGGCCGCCACCGGTGTCGGCGATGAGAAAGAGCAGCCTCCTCATCCGCTCACGGCCACCGATGCCGCCACCAGCGTCTGCGGGGCAAAGGCGGTGATGCCCAGCACGTTGGTGCCGTCGGCGTTCTCGACGTACGCCTGGACGATGCCGCTGGCGTCGGCGTTCAGGTACACGAGCTGCCGGCCGCTGGGAGCGACCACCACGGTGCCGAGCGAGCCGGACCCGGGCCCCGAGGCGATCGGGATCTGTTCATCACCCGCAACACTGACGAGGACGAGCGCCGGGGTGCCACCCTGCGGCCGGTTGATCCCGAGGAGTGTCCCGGTCGCCGTGAACCCCAGGGGCTGGAGGGAGGGGTCGAGCAATCGCGGAGAGGCGGACGACGCACCGAGGCCCGCGATCCAGGTTCCCTCAGCGCCGGGGGCGGAGCGAAGGCAGGCCAGCTGCGAACCGTCCGGAGAGATTGCAGGATCGCTCGAGGCGCCACTCACTCCGGGGATGGGGAACCGAGCCAGGACAACCGAGTCCGCCAGTTCGAGGTGCTCGACGTCCGACGTGCCGGCGACATCGAGGACGAGCTGCTCTCCGAGTGGACTCCAGACCGCGGGCGTCACCAGCGGATCGCCGGCGGGCAGGCTGGAGAGCGCCCCGGTTGCCGGGTTGAAGAACGACACCCTCCCTGCTCTCGAGAAGGCGAGCGTCGATCCGTCGGGCGACCAGGATGGCAGCGAGGAGTTCGCGAAGCTGGTGACCACGGTCCCGGTGGCCGGATCGAGCACCAGGAGCACCGGGCGTGGGGCAGCGGCGGTCGCGTCGAGTTCGACCACCGCCAGCCATCCTCCCCCGGGCGACAGCGCCGCGGCCGCGTAGGTGTAGAGGGGATCGCCCGCCGCGGCGATGCCGCACCCTGCCTGGCGCAGGCACCGCGGCGCGACCAGCAGCGCCTCGGTCGCGATCGGCTCGCCGGTCTCCGCCGGTCCCAGCGGCGACACGAGCACGCTGCTCGCGCCCTCCCCCGGCTTGGCGGCGAGCACGACCACGTGGGCCCCGGGCGACATCCCGGCGGTCGTGAAGGACGAGGTTGCCCCGGCCACGAGTGGTTGACGATCGACGTCGGTTGCGGTCCTGGCCACGGTGAGCCGGTAGGTGACCCCGGCCTGGAGCGTGGATCCAGGCAGCACCACGAATCGGCTCGGGTCGCGGCGATTGCGCACCACCCGTGTCCCCGGCACTGCCGGATTCATCGTGATGGCCGCCTGGGTCGTGTCCGCCGCCATCGCTGTCGAGAAGGTCACCGCGATCGGGGCATCGACGGCCACGTTCCTCGCGCCGTCCTGAGGCTGGAGCGCGCGAATCACCGGAGCGGGGCCGGTGGTGATCGTCCAGCTGTGGTCGACCGAGTTCACCACGCCATTCGGATCGCTGATGCCGCCGGCGAGGGTGAACGTGTAGGAGGTGCTCGGAGCAAAGATCGCCCCCGGGTGGAACAGCGTGAAGCCGGTGTTCCCGGAGAGCCACACGATCCAGCAGGGGTCGAGCACTCCCGCGCTGAAAGCCGCCTCGAGATCGCACGACCGGATCGGCCGGTTCACCGAGAACCGCCCCTTGACCGAAGCCGTGACCACCGGTCGGTCGAATTCAACGGTGACGGGTGTATCGGCGGTGACGCCGGCCGCTCCGCGACCGGGCGCCAGCTGGATGATCTGAGGCGGGCTGCTGAAACACCCCGACAGGGAAGCGCAGATCAGCCCGGCCATCACCCAGAGTGCCATCCGGCCCGCGCCGGCAGCGATCCGAGGGCGTGGGGGCGGCTTAGTACGCGCGGTTGAGCGCGGCGTCCACGTCGATGGCAGCGATGGCGCCGTCACCACCCTTGACCTCGATGACCGACTGCCGATCGGTCGCAAGCGCGGCCACGGCCGTCGTCGCCTTGTCGAGGGAGCGCTGGGATTCTGTGTACGTGCCGAGGATGTCGCCATCGCGGAGCAGGATGATCCCGGCCTCGGTCGGGGTCTGGACCACCACCGACCCGCTGACGTGCTCCTCGGCGAGGTACTCCAGCAGCGCTTCGAGGTTCACGAATCGACCCAGGAGGCCGCTGTAGAGGTATGGCGACGTGAACAGCTGAGCGAGCGCCGTCACCGTCTCGCCATCGAGCTCGATCACGTCGATGACCCCGTCGCCGGCGTCCATGTGCCGGCGGATCTGCAGGAATGCATCCTCTCCCTGGACCGCGGTGCCATTGGTGGAGAGCGCCTGGAGCGCCTGGCCGTCGTTGAGCAGGATCACGCCGCTGTAGCCGCTGCCGCTGAGATTCACGTACCCGGTATGGCGATCCGATCTGAGCGTTCGGAGCAGGCGGGGAAAGTCGACGAACGCGCTCTTCAGCCCCTCGTAATGCGCCCGGCCGGATGGGAGCGGGTAGACACGAACCGGCGGCGTGCCCGAGGACGACCCGGCAGGGGCCGGTCGATCCGGCGACGCCGCGGGCGCGATGGGAGCCGGCGGCGCGGACTGGTAGGTGGCGGCGTCTGAGGCGGTCGGGTACGCAACCGGCTCGGGTGAAGGAATCGGTTGAAATTCGGACATCGGGGCAGGCTCCGGCTCGGCTGGGGCGGGGGCGTACGAGTCGGCGGCCGGCTCCGCCGCGGGGGTGGCTGCGGCGACCGCGTACGCCGGCTCCTCGATCGGAGCGGCCGGAGCGGCGCTGTATGCATCGAGCGGCGAGTACACCGGAGCGGGCTCGGGCCACGTGGCGCCTGTCGAGGCGGCCGCCGCCGGTGCCTGGCGGCTGTCGGCGGCAGCGATCAGCTCGGCCGGGGATGCCTTGATCGTCTCCTCGGCGGGAAGCTTGGCGCGCGGATCGAACTGATACGAGCCGTCGGCCCAGCCGAGCGCGTCGATGACGACCTCCTCGCCCTGCCCACCCGGGCCGTTGGCGTGGAACAGATGTCCGAACAGGAAGTACAGCGAGCAGCTGTCGCCACCGTTGTCGATGGTCAGGGTGCCGGTTGCCCGCTCTGCCTGCATCGATTGGAGCAGCGTCGCGAGCCCGCCGTCACGAAGGGAACCCTGGGTCTGCACGGGTGCGGGTCTCCGGTTTGGTGTAGGAAGACCGTCCCGAAGGAGGCGGTCCGAATTGGAGTCGGCCCGTATAGTAGCAACCCTTCACCGTTCCGACCGAGGTTGGATACTCCAGAATGACGCGAGCTCACTTCGAGGGATTGGTGTGGATGGACAGCAGGTGCGGGTGCTCGTGGTCGATGACGACGCGCTGGTCCGCAGGGCTGTACGTCTCACCTGCGAGAGCGAGGGCTACACGGTCCAGGAGGCTGAGCGCGCCGTGGAGGCGCTCGCCCGCCTCGAGGTGTTCCATCCGGATGTAGTTGTGCTCGATGTCGTTCTCCCGGATCAGTCGGGGTTCGACGTCTGTCGAGAGATCCGCCGTGCTGGACACCGGATACCGGTGATCATCCTCAGCGCCAAGCACGACGAGATCGACGTCGTCCTCGGACTCGAGATCGGCGCCGACGACTACATCGCCAAGCCGTTCCGGGCCCGCGAGCTCCTCGCCCGGATCGGCGCCCTGCTGCGCCGGGCCAGGGAGGTGCGTGGTGAGGACAAGCCGGCCGACGGTCGCCTGGTCTTCCGGGATCTCGTCATCGACACCGCGGAACGGCGCGTGACCCGTTCGGACCAGGACATCGTCCTCACGCACACCGAGTTCGACCTGCTCTCGTACCTGGCGTCGAACGCGGGCAAGGTGCTCTCCCGCGAGCGGATCCTCAGCGCGGTGTGGGGCTACGAGCATCCGATCGAGACGAGGGTGATCGACGTGCACGTGCGCAACCTCAGGCGCAAGATCGAGCCCGACCCGGGCCAGCCACGCCACATCCTGGCCGTCCCAGGCATCGGCTACCGCTTCGCGGGGGTCAGGCGCTGACCATCCTCGCGGATGTCGGGTGGCCGCAAAGTACACTCGGACGGTGCGCACCCCTCCGATGCTCGACCCCCGCGAGCCCGCCCTCCGGCCTGGGCAGCCCGACCCGGTCGCCGCGATCACCATCGGCGGGCTCTCGGTCATCGCCGTGGCGCTGTTCGCCGCCGCGGTCCTGGCCACGTACACGTACTCGACCCCCAATGTCGAACTCCCGCTGGTGATCGCCATCGCCCTGTTCTTCGTCGTGATCGTCGGCGCCAACCTCGTCCGGCTTGCGGTGCGCCACCTGCGCCTGGGGCGCTGAGCGATGACCGAGCATCCCGGCGCCGGCCAGGCGGGGTCGGAGCCGGCGGGAGCCGACCGGCCCACGTTTCCGTCCTACGAGGAGTTCGCCTCGGACCTGCTCGAGGCGGTGGACGGGGCGGGACTCAGCATCGAAGACGTTCGCCATCACCTCGAGCCGGGACTCGGTGAGCGCCGGTTTGAGTGCACCGTCCGGCTCACCGGTGATCCCCCGCCGCGCTATCACGTCCACGTGAGCTACACGTGGGACGCGCTGCTCACGTTCATATCGGCATACGGCCCGGGCGCGGACTGCGAGCTCTATCACGATGACGACGAGGCGCAGGACTGCCCGCACCAGCAGATCACCCCACAGGCGTTCGTCGATGTCGAGGCGGAGTTCGTGCTCGGCGACGGCGGCTACGAACTGCACGATCTCGGTGAGGTGGGAGGCTGGGTCGAGACCGTGCAGACCCTGCTGGGCAAGGCGTTCTCGGAGGACGACAAGCCGAGCGTGCACGTGGGGATCGCGGTGCTCGGAACGACCACGCTGGTGGAGAAATTCACCGCGGAACACTCCTGGTTCCTCGACTTCGAGAAGCAACCTGACCTGGCGACGGTCGCGAAGCAGATCGACGCCGCGCTCAAGCTCGTCCCCCAGCTGGCCGATCGCCTTCCCATCTGAGCCCGGCGGCCGCGAGCAGCTCAGGCTCGAACGGACGGCTCGCAAGTTCAGGGTGGGGGACGGTGAGGCCGGGTTCCTCGACGGCGATCTCGCCGCGCTCCCCGAGCAGGAGTATGTCGGCGTCGGCGATGCGCGGCCCCCAGTGATACGTCGTCCGCCGGCCCGCGGCGAGCTCCGCGGCCTTGCAGTGGTCCAGCCATCGACGCGGTTCCCATGGAACCGGGCTCTGCAGCCGCACGACCTGGTTGTGGAAGTCCCCCTGGGCAGTGACGCCGACCGGCCGCGTGAGGATCTCCGGCGACTGGGAAACGATGCGCACGTCGTTGCGCGTCAGCGCATCTCGCAGCCGACCGAGGTTCCGTCCGCGGTGGCCGAGGTTGCTTCCCAATCCCACCCAGGCCGTGTCGGTGGCCACCGGGCCGGCGCTCACCCGGTGGGGGCGGGGATGGGCAGGCCGCGCAGCCATTCAGGGGTTCCTCGGACCACGGCGTCGGCGGCGCGAAGCGCGCGCACCGTTTCGGCGACGTCGTGGACGCGCACCACGTGGGCTCCGGCCTGCACCGAGAGGACGGCGAGGGCGAGGCTCGGCTCGAGTTGGTGCGCCTGGTCGGTCTCCCCGATGAGCAGCCCTGTGGTCGACTTTCGCGAAGGGCCGACCAGCACCGCACGCCCCATCCCCAGGAGCTCCCCGAGACGTCGGACCAGCTCGAGGTTGTCGGCGGGCGTTTTGGCGAAGCCGAAGCCGGGGTCGATGATCACCTGGGACTCAGCGATACCCGCCCGCTCGGCGACAGCCAGGCTTTCGCGCAAACCGAGACACACATCCTCGAGAAGGTCGCCGTAATCGGTCCCGCGCTGATTGTGCATGGCGACCACCCCGGTTCCCGGACGGGCGGCGACGACCGCGGCCATGTCAGGATCGCCGCGCAGGCCCCAGACATCGTTGACCATGACCGCCCCGGCATCCAGGGCGGCCGCGGCGACCGCCGCCTTGCGCGTGTCGATGCTGATCGGGACTGGGAGCCGGCCGGCCAGCTCGCGAATCACCGGCAGCACGCGCGCCGTCTCCACCTCCGCCGTGACCTCCGCGCGATCCCTCGACGGTCTCGTGCTCTCGCCGCCGATGTCGACGATGTCGGCCCCCGCAGCCGCGAGCGCATGGGCTCGCGTCACGGCGGCGCCCAGGTCGTCACCGACCCCGTCGCCGGAAAACGAGTCGGGAGTGACGTTGAGGATCCCCATCACGAGGGTGCGCTTGCCGAACTCGAGGCGATGTCCAGGCACCTCGAGCGGCGGCGGGGGTGCTCCGCGCGCCATCAGCACCGAACCGATCGCCGCGCCGACCTCGCCGGCCTTCTCACTCCAGGCGGCGAGTCGCATCGGCAGGGAACCCGCGGTGACGAGTGGCATGAGCAGCACGGCTCGATCGCCGTTGGCATTGCTCAGGACCTCGCCGCCTCCCTCGACCACGATGCGCTCGAGGACGCGGATCTGGTCGGTGCTCAGACCACGAAGCGCGAGCGCCTCCACCGCGCCGCGCTCCGCGAGCACCATGAGCCTGTCCGCGGGCAGGCCGAGCCGCAACACGGCGTCGCGCAACGCGTCTGCCGGCCCGGGCAGCAGGGGCCGCACGCTGTACCGAGCGGCGAGCTCAGCGCTCCCCGCGCTCACCTCAACTCCCGCCGGCAGGGATGTCCGCCGGCTGCAGCTCGCCGGCTTCGCGCTTGGGAACCATCACGCGGCGCTTGAAGATGCAGACGCGCTCACCGCGTTGGTTGAACGCCCGGGTCTCGACGGTGATGATCCCGCGGTCCGGCTTGGTCGACGACTCGCGCTTGTCGAGCACGGTGGTCTCCGCGTAGATGGTGTCGCCGTGGAAGGTCGGGTTCTCGTGCTTGAGCGATTCGACTTCCAGGTTGGCGATCGCCTTGCCGCTGATGTCGGCGACGCTCATCCCCAGCGCGAGGCTGTACACGAGGTTCCCGACCACCACGTTGCGCTTGAACTCGGTCTTCGTCGCTGCGTAGTGCGCGTCCGTGTGCAGTGGATGGTGGTTCATGGTGAGCATGCAGAAGAGGTGGTCGTCCGCCTCGGTGATGGTCTTGCCCGGCCAGTGCCTGTACGTGGCTCCGACGTCGAATTCCTCGTAGTAGCGGCCGAACTGCATCTGGTCAGGCCCCGAGCGGTGTCACGGGTGTGTCCATGGTGCAACCTACTGTACGTGGCCGCCAGGAGACTCCGCCCCGGTACGTCGAGCGCCGCGGCCACGATCGTCCTCGGCGAGGCGCTCGACGTGCTCCGCTCGTTGCCGGACGGATGCGCGGGGCTCGTCTACGTGGATCCGCCCTTCAACACGGGGGGTGCGCGCACCGGCTTGCGAACCAGCGTGACCGCGGATGCGACCGCGACGCGGCGCGGGTTCGCCGGACGCCACTACCTGGTCGCGCGTCACACCGGGGCGCGGTACGCCGACAGTTTCGACGATTACCTCGGATGGCTTCGCCCCCGGCTCGAGGAGACGAGGCGCATCCTCGCGTCGCAGGGGAGCCTCTATTTTCACATCGACCCGCGCGAGTCGCACTACTGCAAGGTGCTCCTCGATGAGATCTTCGGACGCAAGTCCTTTCTCAACGAGGTGATCTGGGCATACGACTACGGCGCGCGAACGGCACGCAGATGGCCGGCCAAACATGACGTCATCCTGGTGTACGTGAAGGATCCGCGCGGGTATCACTTCGACGCCTCGGAGGTCGCGCGCGAGCCGTACATGGCACCGCGCCTGCAGACTCCCGAGCGCGCTGCGCGCGGCAAGCTGCCGACCGACGTGTGGTGGCACACGATCGTCCCCACGACATCGCGCGAACGCACCGGCTACCCGACGCAGAAGCCGCTCGGGGTCGTGCGCCGGATCGTCGCCGCGTCGTCGCGCCCGGGCGACCTGGTGGTGGACTGGTGCGCCGGGAGCGGGACCACCGGGGCCGCCGCCGCCGAGCTGGGCCGGCGTTTTCTGCTCGTCGACGATCAGCCCGCGGCGATCGAGGTGATGCGCCGCCGGCTCGCTGACGTCGCGCACCTGCAGGTGATCACTCGCTGACTCGGTGGCGCTCCAGCAACCCCTTGGCAATGATCAACCGCTGAATCTCGTTGGTCCCCTCGCCGATGATCAGGAGCGGCGCGTCGCGGTAGAGGCGCTCGACCTCGTACTCCTTGGAGAAACCGTACCCACCATGGACGCGGAGGGCCTCGCTGACGACCTCGAAGCAGGTCTCGCTGGCGAACAGCTTGGCCATGCCGCACTCGACATCGGCGCGCTCGCCGGCGTCCTTCTTGCGCGCGGCGAAGTTGGTCAGCAGCCGCGCCGCCTGGATCTTCGTCGCCATGTCGGCGAGCTTGAACTGAATTGCCTCGTGCTCCGCAATCGCCACCCCGAAGGCGTGCCGCTGCTGCGCGTAGGCGATGGAGAGCTCGAACGCCCGCTGCGCGACGCCGACGCCGCGCGCGGCGACGTTGACCCGACCCACCTCTATCGCGGCCATCATCTGCTTGAACCCCTGGCCCTCGACTTCGCCGAGCAGGTTGGCGGCGGGTTGACGGTTGTTCTCGAAGACCAGCTCAGTCGTCTCGACGCCTTTGTAGCCGAGCTTCTCGATGCGTCGCGATGACGTGAACCCGGGGTACTGTTTCTCGGCCAGGATGCACGACATGCCGCGGTGAGCGGGAGTGGCGTCGGGATCGGTCTTGACAAGGGTGGCCACAACCGTCGAGTGCTCGCCGTTGGTCGCCCACATCTTGGTCCCGTTGATGACGTACTCGCCGTCATCGCGAATCGCTCGGGTCTGAATCGCCTGGACGTCCGAGCCGCAGTTCGGCTCGCTCATCGAGAATCCGCCGTGGAACTCACCGGTCGCCATGCGGGGCAGAAAGCGCTGCTGCTGCTCGTCCGTCCCGAACTTGTCGATCAGGAAGCTGACGATGAAATGCGTGTTGATGATGCCGGTGATCGACATCCACCCCCGGGCGATTTCCTCGCACACCATCGCGTAGGTTGCGTAGTCGAGGCCGGCGCCGCCGAACTGCTCCGGGATGGCAAAGCCGAAGAATCCGAGTTGCTTCATGTGGGCCACGATCTCTTCCGGGTATGTGTCGTCGTGGTCGAGGTCGTGCGCAACCGGGATGATCTCTCGGTCCACGAAGTCGCGGACCATGCCGACGATCTCGCGCTGCTCCGTGGTCATGTCGATGGACACGAGATCGAGTCTATCCGTCGCGGCCACGCCTCAGGCTCGAGCGACGCCGAGGATGTGCACCTGCGCGCCGTGCAGAGGCGCTGCAGCGAGGACGCGCTCGATCCCGAAGGCCGCCTCGAGCATCGGCCGGTTGAACGCGATGTATGACGGGTCGCCGTTGTGGGCGAGCTCGGTGCGTTCGAAGCCGGCTGCGTTGAGCAGGCGGTGCAGGACGGCGCTGCTGTTGGCTCGGTATCGGACCGGGTAGGCGTCGCCGTCGCCGCGTCCATAGAGCCGTCGCGTGAGTCCCGCGTGCCATCGATGCGGGATCGCCCTGATCATCCAGGCGTTGTAGTTCCACGCATTCGGCGTCAGGAAGACGAAGCTGCCGCCGATCGCCAGCACCCTGCGCACTTCGGAGAAGACGAGACCGGGATGGTCCAGATGCTCCAGGACCCACGCCGAGGCGACCACGTCGAACGCCCCGGTTGCGAAGGGCAGTCCCTCGCCGGAGCCGACCACGCGATGCGAGATGACCCGGTTGCCGGCGAGCGCGGCCATGTCCGGATCGACGCCGAACACCGTCGCGCCGGGCGCGCAGGAGAGATCGTCGCCATGCAGACCGTTGCGTCCGCACCCGAGGTCGAGGATTCGCGCGCCTGGTCGGGACGCGGTCCCGATCAGGGCCCGGTACCGGGTGACACTGTCCACCCACGATGGGTTGCGCCGCTGGTACTCCGCGCGGACGCGCACCTGCCGCTCGAAGCCGTGTGCCATGCCGGCGGCAGTGTAATCGGCGCTCGCGCTGCTACAGTTGCGGCGATGAGCGAACGGCCGTTCGCGCGATGATCGCCCACGCGCCCGGCGACGATTCCACGGAAGCGAGGGCGCCATCTGTTCCTGCGCCGGGCGGATTTGCCATCCACCGGCAGGACTGCATCGATTTCCTTCGGGGACTACCCGACGCGTCGGTGGATCTGATCGTCACCGACCCGGCGTACTCGGGGATGAACCAGCACATGAAATTCGGCCACGGAAGGATCGTCGGGCACTACGGGAAGCCCGGCAATGCGCGCTGGTTTCACGAGTTCTCGGATGACCCCGAACTCGTACGCGGTGTTCCTCGGCGAGTGCCGGCGCGTGCTCCGCGAGGACCGTCACATCTACATCATGTTCGACAGCTTTTCCATGCTCTCGCTGGGGGCGCTGGTGCGCGAGTTCTTCGACGTCAAGGGCGTCATCGTCTGGGACAAGGTGCACCTGGGGATGGGCCACTACTTCCGGCGCCGCCACGAGCAGGTCGTGTTCGCGAGCAAGGGACGGAGAAAGCTTTCGCGCCGCGATGTGCCCGATGTGTGGGCCGTCCAACGCATCCACCGTGCGACGTATCCCACGCAGAAACCCGTGAAGCTCTTCGACTTCATGGTGCAAGCCAGCGCCGAGCCCGGATTCCTGGTATGCGATCCGTTCTGCGGGAGCGGGTCGTCGGGGATCGCCGCTCTGCTCGGAGGCTGCGACTTCATCGGCGCGGACATCGACGCCCGTGCGGTCGACATCGCCGAGGATCGCCTGAGCCGGTTCCTGGCTACGGGCCGGGACCCGCTCGAGCCGGCCATCCAGCAGCCACCGCGCCTCCGGAGATCGGACCACGCCAAATGCGATGCGGCCAGAACGCCCGCCGACCGGTGAGCACGAGCAGGGCGGGGAGCAGGAACGAGCGCACCACAAAGGCGTCGATCACGACACCCACGCCCATGATGAAGGCGAACTCGCGAAACGGCTGGACCGGAACCAGTGCCAGTACTGCGAAGCTCGCGGCCAGGGTCAGGGCGGCGATCGATACCGCTCTCGACGCCCGGGGGAGCGCGATCTCGACGGCGCCGGCCAGGTCTCGACCGCGGGCCTCCTCCCAGATGCGGCCCATCACGAAAACGCTGTAGTCGGCGCCCAATGAGACCAGCAGCACGCCGGCGGTGACGGGAACGAAAAACGTCACGTCCGGGTAGCCGAACGGGCCCTGGAAGACATAGACGAAGACCCCCAGGGATGCGGCGAGACCCAGGACGCTCGACGCGACGAGCAGGAGCGGGGCCAGCACCGCGCGGAAGTACAGCATCAGGACAAGGCTCATGAGCAGCGCGGCGAGGGTCGCGACGCGCCAGATGTCGGTGTCGGTCGCGGCGACCGCGTCCGCCGATGTGGGGGTGGCTCCGGACCACGAGGCGTTTGCACCGGCCAGTCCCAACCCGGGCAGGGCCGCGGCCACCCGGTGCTCCAGCGCGGTGAACGCAGCGATGGCGCCGGCATCGTAGGGATCGTCGCGAAAGACGATGAAGAGGCGGACCGCGTCCTGGTCCGAGGTCGCGAAGACCGAAGCCCCCAGGTTCATCGGGAGCCGGTTCGGGCCGATCACCGCCTCCACGCCCGGGCTCCGCGTGATCAGCTGCTCGACCCGACCCAGCGATCCCGAGTTGCGCGCAATGGCCGGGCCCTGGAGAATCAGCGTCGTGGGGCCCACGATCCCGGGGCCGAAGCCGGCCGCCGCAGCATCTGCGGCGGAGCGGGCATCGCTTCCGGCGGGCAGGCCGCTCACCACGTTGGTGCCGAGCCGGGCATGCACCAGCCCGGTCGCGGCGAGGACAAGTCCGGCTGCACAGAGGATCACCGCCACCCCGGCCGCCCAACGCCGGCCGATCAACCGCGCGACAACCCGGCGCCCTCGGCCCGCATCCACCGTCCGGCTCGAGGGGCCGGCGGACCGCCGCGGCAGGCTCGGCCAGAAGGCGACCCGTCCGAGCACTCCCACGAGCGCCGGGACGAAGGAGATCGACACGAGGCCGGAGATGAGCACCGCAACCGCCATCCCCGGACCGACAGCATGGAAGAAGTCCAGATTGGCTCCGATCAGGGCGACCGTCCCGGCCGCAACCGTGAGCGCGGCGGCGATGACCAGTGGGACGACCCGGGACGCGGTGTTGCGCGACGCTCTGGTCCGCCGCTCGCCCTCCGCGAGGCGGGCGCGCACCCCCGTCAACGTGAAGACGGTGTAGTCGGTCACCACCCCGAGGATCAGGGCGATCATGATCGGCGAGAGCTGCGACGGGATCTGCAGCCCCAGCGCGTGGGCGCCCCAGCCGAGGACGTGCCTGGTCACCAGGTACGCGATCGCGGCGCCGGCGAGCGGCACCACCGGCGCGACCGGCGAGCGGAAGATCACGCCGACCAGGGCGGCGATCACCACCACCGTCACCAATTCCAGCAGGAGCAGCGCGTTCTCGATGAGGTTGCCCTCGCTGATCTGGGCCGGCACCGGTCCGGTGACCCCGACCGTTGCTCCGGGTGGACGCGGAGCAGCGTCCGCATAGCGCTGCGCGCCGGCACTGATGTCACCGGACTCCGCCGTCGGTGGGAAGAAGAGGAACGTCACCACCGTCGTGTCCGGCCGGGGGGTGGCCGAGACCAGGCCCGGGACGTTGACCAATGGCAGCGCGAAGTCGGGCCTGCGTGGCGATACCGCCGCCGCTGGCCGGCCATCGACAGACTGCGTCTGCTGGCCGATCTTGACCAGGGTGCTCGCCGGAAGCGTGCTCGAAGCGTGCTCGACGACCAGCGCCGGGCTGTCGGCGAGCGACGACCCGAACAGTCGCTGTTCAGCCGCCTGCGCGCGCGAAGCCTGCGTGTTGCTCGGGACAAGCTGCAGCAGGCCGAATCCGGAGTCGGAGCCGAAATCGGGGAGGAAAGCCGTCGCCGCAACGGTCACGGCGATCCAGAGGGCGATGATCGGCAACCCGAGATGGGCCACCAGGCCGGCGTACACCCTCCATGGCCATGGAACCGTGGAGAGATCGTCGTGGTCGGCCGCCGCCCCGGACGGAGAGGGCGGAGGGCTTGCCGGACTCCACGGCGGAGCCGGCGGCGACGGCACGAGGCTGGACATGAGGCACCCCTCGGCAGGCTAAAGGTGATAGTCACTCTATCATCTCGGTCCGCCGGCCCCGGGCGCCGCAGCACCTCACGAACTCGAGCAGCTACAGCCGGGCGCGTCAGGTGGCGAACTGGGTCAGGGACAGGAGGTTGCCGTCAGCATCCTCGAACCAGGCGACCCGATCGCCCGCCGGCGCCGTCCAGATCCCCGCATCGTCGACTTCCATGCCGCGATAGCGCAGAAACGAGACGCCCACGGCGGCGAGCGATGCCGCAGTCGAGGCGATGTCGTCGACACCCCACCCCACGACGGTGTACCGAACCCGCGAAAGCCTGCGCACCGGGGTCAGCCGCAGCATCGTCCCGTTGGCGTCGAAGACGCACGCAAACGGACTCTCGTCGACCACGCGCAGTCCGAGCGTCTCCGCGTAAAAGACGCGAGCGCGCGGAAGGTCCGTCGTCGGTACGAAGGCGATGAGCCGACCATCGTTGAGGGCGCCCACGTCAGCTCGCCGCGGATTCCTCGCGCCGCACCGGCGACGGCGTCAGCCCTGCGGCGACCCCGCGCGCGTAGAACTGCGCCGCGATCTTCCGCGACGCCTCGTCGATCATCTCGTCGCCGAGCATGACCGCGCCCTTGCGATCGACCTCGGTGGCCTGACGGTATGCCTCGAGGATGCGCGCGGCCTTGTCGAAGTCCGCCTGCGCGGGCGTGAACGTCTCGTTCGCCGGCTCGATCTGCACCGGGTGCAGCACCCATTTGCCGTCGTAGCCGAGCGCCGCGGCGCGCGACGCCGCTGCCCGGTAGCCCTCCACGTCGTGGATCGCGAGGTACGGACCATCGATGACCTGGATGCCCGCGGCACGTGCCGCCACCGCGAGCTTGAACAGCACGTAGTGGAAGATGTCGCCGGGGTAGTTGTAATCGTTGCGCACGGACAGTGACGGCAGCTGCATCGACGCCGAAAAATCTGCCGGGCCATAGGTGAGCGTCTCCAGGCGTTCGCTCGAAAACGCGATCTCGTCGGCGCGCATCAGGCCCTCGGCGTCCTCGATCTGCGCCTCGATGCCGATGCGCCCGACCGTGTATCCGAGTGCCTGCTCGAGCTGCAGCAGCGCTCGATCGACGAAGGCGACGTCACCGGCGTTGCGCACCTTGGGGACCATGATGCAGTCGAGGACATCGCCCGCACCGGTGACGACGTCGCGCAGATCGTCGAAGGCGAACTGGCTCGTGACCTGGTTGATCCGGACCACACGCGTCTTGCCGTGCCAGTCGTGAGTCCGCAGCGCCTCGACCACCTTGCCCCGCGCCGCGGGCTTCTCCAGCGGGGCGCACGCATCCTCGAGGTCGAGGAACACCTCGTCGGCCGCGCTGCTCGCAGCCTTCTCCATCATCCGCGGGTTGCTGCCAGGAACGGCAAGAACCGAGCGGCGGAGCCGGGCCGTGGGCACTCCTCGGCTACTCCGTCGAGGGGGTGGGCCGGTCGTCGGGCGGGGTCGGCTTGTCGGGTGGGCGCGTCTGGCGGTCGTCGGGGGGAATCGGCCGGTCGTCGGGGGGGATATCGGTGCCTTCCGGGGTCATCCCGGGGATGCCTCCCATCCCGCCGAACAGGCCGCCGAGCATCTGCTGGAACTGCTCGGGACCGCCGAGGTCGTCCTGGACACGCTCGAACATGCGCGCCATCAGCTCCTGGAGCTGCGGGTCCTCGGAGAGCTTCTCCTGGAGGCCGCCGAGCTGGCTCATGAGCTGCTCCATCTGCACCTCCTGCGCCACCTGCATCAGCACCGGCTGCGAGGCGGCGGCGACGACGACCTGCACCTGCTGGCGGATCACCTCGAAGCCCTTGCAGGCCATGCAGGTGCCCTGGTGCTGGCAGCGGCACAGCCGGGATTTGAGCTTGTCGAGCTCCGAGTGGATCCCACTCAGGTCAACCCCGGATGGAGAGGCGTCACCCATGCAGTTGATCCTAGTGGACGCGTGGGTTCGCACCGCTCACGTTGCATACCCGCCGGGATCGGGTATAGTCATTCGCAGACGGGAGGCCTCGCGCATCCCCGCGGTTGACGTCGATTGGATCGTCGCCCCGCGTCAAAGAGCACAGCCCGAGGCCGTCCCGAAGTCCAGTCATTGCGCCGGTGGACAGGGCCACCGCGCATCCGAGGTTGACAGTCCGCTGATAGCCCCAGACCTCGCGCTCGATCGTCTGCACCTCATCGTGCCCGACGGCAGCGATGCCATGGTCGTCCTGGAAGCATGGGCGAACGGCTCGCACCCCGGCGCCGATCCACGCACCGTTTTTGCCGAGCGCATCGGCGAGGTCGGCCACGTCTCCGTCTCCTTCGGCGACGAGGATCCGATCCAGCTGCGCCTCGACCTTCCCGACCTCGTGCTGCAATGCGTCGCCCAGGCAGGTCCGGACGGCACCCGGGAGCACCTCGGTCTGCGCGTGCTCTCCATCCGACCCACCGGTGGCCAACCCGAGGGCGCGAAGCTCCTGACCATCACCACCCGCGAGCCGATCGTCACCGAGGCGAACGGCGTGGTGAGCGACACCTTCCGCCTTCTCGACTGGCGGATCTCCACGCAGCACGCCGCGAGATCGGAGCAGCTCTACGCGACGTTGAAGCTGGTCGACAGCCTCGAACGCGCAGAGAAGCAGCGGGCGCAGTCCCAGCGCACCCGGTTCAACGGCGCACGGGAGTTCTGGCGCTGTCGCACCTGCCGGGCGCTGTGGCGGCCTGAGAGCCAGGAGCGCTGTCCGTCCTGCGGTCGCGAGTTCACCGACGCCGACCGCAAGTCACCCGAGATCGGCAAGGTCGAATTCCAGATCCCGGCCGGGGAGCCGATCAACCTGACGCCCGACGCCGCAGTGCTGATCGAGCCCGACGACGAGACCAACTTCGTCGGCCGGGTTGCCCGCATCGACCACCAGCGCCATGTCGTCGAGATCGTCACCCGCACGTTCGAGCACTCGGGTACCGAGGGATACATCGCGCCGTCCTTCAACAAGGCGCTGTACCAGGCGAAGCGCTCGGTGCTCGCGGCCATCGCCACCAAGGACTTCGGCGTGGGCCTGCTCGCCCAGCTGCTGGTCAGCCCGGAAACGATCGTCGCGCCCAGGGACAAGTCGGACGCCGAATCCTCCTGGTTGACCACCGGGATGCGGCCCAACAAGCCGCAGAACCGCGCGGTCGGGTTGCTCAGCCGGCTGAGCGCCGGCCAGGCGGTGTTCATCCAGGGACCGCCGGGCACGGGCAAGACGACGGTGATCGTCGAGGCCGTCAAGCGCCGGCTGGCCGCCAACCCCGACGAGCGGATCCTGGTCACGTCGCACAGCAACCTCGCGGTGGACAACGCGCTCGAGCGGCTCGCCGGGACTCCGGGGATGCGCGCCGTCCGGGTCGCGCGCGCCGAGCGCGTGCATCCAGCCGTGGACAAGTTCCGGTGCGACGACGAGGACGACCCGCGCCTGCTCGAGGCCAACTGCTACTTCGCGACCTGTGCCACCGCGGCGACGTCGGGCATCACCGACATGAACTTCGACATCGTCATCCTCGACGAGGCCAACAAGGCGCGCGCCGACGAGGCGCTCCCGGCACTGCGTCTCGGCCGCAGCCTCGCGCTGGTCGGTGACCACAAGCAGCTGCCGCCGGTCGAGGACGACGCCCTCTACGGCATCGTCGAGACCGACCCGGCCCTCGAGGATCTCGTCAACCGGAGCCTGTTCGAGCAGTGCTGGGACGGAGGTCTTCCCGCCGAGGCACAGTGCCTGCTCACCATCCAGCACCGCATGCACCCCGACATCGCGGCGTACGTGTCGGCCGCGTCCTACGACAGCCAGCTCGAGAACGCGCCCGAGGTCGAGGCGTACCAGTACATCACCCGCAAGCCGTTCCCGGTCGCGCTGCACTTCGTCGACACCGAGGGCATGCGCGGCGGGCGTGAGCGACGCGGCCCCGGGGGTGCGCTGCGCAACGAGGCCGAGGTCCGTGTTGCCGCCCAGGTGGTCCGCCTCCTCGACGAGCGCGCTCCGCGCGAGCTCAGCATGGCGGTGATCGCCATGTACGCCGAGCAGGTGGAACGCCTCCGTCAGGCGCTGGGGCGGCGGCGATTCAAGCGCACCGTGAAGATCGACACCGTCAACTCGTTCGAGGGACGCGAGGAGGACATCGTGGTCATCTCGCTGGTGCGCTCCAACGAGCGTGGACGGATCGGCTTCCTGCGAGTCCCCAACCGTCTCAACGTCGCGATCTCGCGGGCCAAGCGACTGGTGGCGTGCATCGGCGACAGCGCCACCCTGCGCAGCGGCGACGAGTCGATGTACGGAATGCTGGTCGAGGCGTCGCGCTCGACCGGCGGATGGCTCAGCGCTCTCGAACTGGTGTCGCAGCCCAAACCGCATCGCGGTGATCAGCGTCAGCCCGGTCAGGCCGCCGGCGGCGAGACCGGCGACGAGGCCGATCCCGAGCGTTCCGGAAAGCGCCGCCGTCGCCGCCGGCGCGGCAGGCGCGGCGCCGCCGTCTCGGCGACCGCCTCGACCGAGCAGGGCGGCGGGACTGCCGCCGCAGCACCGCCGGGGGTCGATGGCCAGCCCCAGGAAGGTGCGCAGCGGCGCCGGCGCAGACGCCGCCGCCGTGGTCGGGGACGCGGAGCGGGCGCGGGCCAGCCGGCCGAGGGCGCCGGTGGCCCCCCGGGTGAGCAGCCCACCGTCGCGCCGGCAGCGGCCGGGGAAGCGCCCGAGGCCTGACGCGTGAGCGACGCGGTCACGGTCTTCGTTCGTGCCGGGGATCCGGCCTCGGAGGCGACGCTGCGATACCTGGAGCAGCGCGGCGTGGCGTACACGAAGCGGGACGTCCTCAGCGACCCATCGGCGACGGCCATCCTTTTCGGCCGGCTCGGCCGGGTCGTGGTCCCGGTCGTCCAGGTGGGCGAGCGGCTCCTGGTCGGCCACGACCCGGTGCAGCTGGCGCGCTTCCTTCCCCGCCAGGACGGCGAGGAGCAGCACGTCTCGTTCGGAGCCTCGGTGCGCACGGTCACCGGCGAGATCGCCGCCGCCAAGCACCTGCCCGCCACCTACGGCGTCGAGGTCGGCCAGGTGAAGCCCGGCTCACCGGCGGAGGCCGCCGGGATACTGCCGGGCGACGTCATCACCGGCATCGGCCCGTACACCGTCAATGGCGGCGCCGACCAGTTTCGCCGCGCGGTGGCGCTGCGCCAGCCCGGTGACACGATGCTCCTGACCATCTGGCGGGAGGGCGACATCTCCGAGGTGGCGGTCGCGTTTCCCGCGGAGAAACCCGCGGAGGTCGCGGCCGAGGAAGCGCCGCCGGCCTGACCGCGGCCCGGCTCACAGGCGCTGCGATGGCGTCGTTTGGTATGCAGTGACTGTGAGATCGCCGGCGCTGCCCCCGTTCCAACTGGTCTTCGACAACCACGCCCAGGCCGTGCTCACGTTTCTGACCGGTGCGGTCGGCTCGGCTGAGGCCGAGGACTGCTTCCAGGAGACCATGCTCAGCGCGCTGCGGGCATACCCACGCCTCGCGGACGCATCCAACCTGCGCGGTTGGCTGTTCACCATCGCGCGCCGCAAGGCGATCGACGCGCATCGGGCGCGGGCCCGCCGGCCGGCTCCGGTCGCCGATCCCGACCCGGGGCCCACGTTCGACGCCCACCCGGAGACCGATGAAGGGCTCTGGGACCAGGTTCGAAGCCTCCCCGCCAAGCAGCGCCGGGCGGTGGTGCTCCGCTTCGCCGGCGACCGAACCTACCCGGAGATCGCGGCGGCGATGTCGACCACCCAGGACTCGGCGCGCCAGAGCGTGCACGAGGGATTGAAAAAGCTCAGAAGGGAACTCAGATGACCCTCGACCGTGCCGTGACCGACCGATTTCTGGAGCGCGCCGAGTCGAAGGGGCTCATCGACGTGGCGGTGACGACCATGGACAGCCCGATCGGCACGCTGCTGCTCATGGGTACACCGAAGGGGCTCGTCCGGATCGCCTTCGAGACCGAGAACCGCGATGACGTCTTCGGTGAGGTCGCCGAGCGCATCTCCCCGCGCATCCTCGAGGCACCGCGCCGCCTCGATCCCGTCCGGCGCGAGCTGGACAGGTATTTCGCGGGCAGGCTCAGCGATTTCGACCTGCCCATCGACTGGTCGCTGGCCGGGCAGTTCGCTCGCCGGGTGCTCCAGCGGACGGTGAGGATTCCCTACGGGTCGGTGGCGAGCTACAGGGACGTCGCCGTCGACGTCGGCACACCCCGCGGGGCCAGGGCGGTCGGCAACGCGGTCGGCTCCAATCCGATCCCGGTGGTGGTGCCGTGCCACCGGGTCGTCCGCACCGGCGGCGCCATGGGCGGCTACGGAGGTGGGCTGGCGCGCAAGCGCTGGCTGCTTGACCTCGAGGCGGGCTGAGCGACTACCAGCCGGGAGGGGGCTCGGAGCGGTTGAGCAGCCGGACGAAATCCTCAGCGCGTGCGACCGCCTCCCACCGCCGCGAGAAGAAATCCTGGGTGATCATCCGATTGTCCGCAAGCGATGTCACGGTGACCGCCCACTGGTTGAGGGCCCGCGAGACCTCGACCTCGTGGGTCGCGGATTCGTTGCGCATGACGACACCGCTGGCCGCCGGACGGCGCCCGCGGTCGTTGCGTCGAGAGGACGCCATAGCCATCGCAAAGACCTCCAGTACGATCCCGGCAGGCATACGCCTCGCCGCCCAAACCATTGTCCCCCAAATGGGTGCCTCAGAGCGAGAGGGTCAACTGGCTCCCGCTCTCCCGTCCGCCCTGATGGTGGTCCGCCTCGTGCCTCCGGGCCTCGAGCGGCGCTGACGTCTCGACCCAGTCCGGTACCCGCCCATCGCGCTCGCGAAGGGTCTCGATGACCGGCTCGGGCGGGCGGGGGAGCCCGAGCCCGAGCATCGCCCCGAAATCGAAGGCGTTGACCACCGCGTAATTGCTCCGGTTGTTGTTGAGGAGCACATGCAGGGGGACCCCCGACTCACTCGCGGCCCGCATCGCCGGAATCCATTCAGCCAGCTCATCCGGCGTGTAGAGGTAGTTGAACCGGTCTCCGCTGGTGGGCCCACTCGTGTACCAGGTGTCACGGTTGCGGCCGTGGAAGCGCGCGATGCACAGCCGCGGCGACGTGACCGCGAGCAGCGGCGGCGCCGTCGCCGACCCGATCTGCGGTGCGTCGACGCCGACGTAGACGCACTCGAGCTCGCGGAGCAGATCCTCGGTGGCCGGCCAGGCATCGCGATCGAACCACGAGCGGTGCCGGAACTCGATCGCCAGCAGATCTTCGGGATGGCGGTCCCGGGCGGCGAGGATCCACTCCCGCGAATCCGGGCTGTTGGTGAGCCACGGCGGGAACTGATAGTGGACGGCGATCAGCTTGCCGCTCGAACGCAGCGGCTCCAGCGCGGCCATGAAGTCGCGCTCCTCCTCCGCGGTGGGCTTGCGCGGGATCCGATCCTCGCGCTCGTGGCCGGTGAGACTCCGATACGCCTTGATGTTGAAGCGGAAGTCGCCGGGCGTTCGCTCGACCCACCCGTCCACGACCTGCGGGCGGGGGATCCCGTAGAAGGTCGTGTCGATCTCCACGACCGGGAAATACGCGGCGTAGTAGGAGAGCTTGTCCCGCTGGCGGCGGCCGTGCTCCAGCTCGGGGGGATAGAAGTCGGTGTGGTCGGCCCAATTGCAGGTCCCGACCGCAATTGGCGCTGCCATATATGAGCAAACAGTAACGAAGCCGTCACCAAAGCTGGCGAGACTGACGGCGCCCCGGGCCATACGATCGCGGCGGTGGAGAGAAAGGCGGAGTATTCCGAGAAGTGATGGCGCCCTTGCAGCGCCATTTCAGCGCCGGCTGGAGCCGGCGGTCGCGCATCGACCTGCGACTGTGGATGGTCGGCGCCGTCCTGCTCGTCATCGCCGTCGCGCTGTGGATCGGATACGCCGCGGCCCTCCCCGTGTTCGCTTCGCCGAACCTGCCCTGGTGGGGATACGCGATCGCATTCTTCGCCGCATCACGCGTCGCGTCGATCGACAGTCCGCGGCGCGGCACCCAGGCGATCACCCTGGCCGCGGCGCCCTTCGTGGTCGGCCTCTTCCACGCCACGCCGCTCGCCATGCTCATCGCATACGCGTCGGGCACCGCGCTCGCCGCCGCCACCCGGCGTCCAGTCGCCGTCTGGCAGACCGCGCTCGACATCGTCCGCTTCGCGGTCTTCGCAGCCATCGGAATCTGGGTCTTCCGCACCATCGCCGGAAGCGACGGCCCTCCGCCGTGGCACAGCGCGGTGGCGGCGATCGCGGCGACGGCGGTCGTCGTCCTGAGACGCGCTGTCTCGGAGGGTGTCGTGCTCCGGCCACGCGAGCGAGGATCCTGGGTCGACGTCGCCAACCACCTGCGCGCCGCCTTTGTGGCCGCGGGCGCGTCGATGTGCATCGGCCTGATCGCGGTGCGACTCATTCCCGTCGACCGTCTCGCTCTGGTGCCGCTCACGGTGATCACCCTGACAGTGCTGCTCACCCACCGCGCCTGGGTTCGCGAGCGTTACGACCACGAGGCCGCGGAGTTTCTCATCGGGGCGGTCGACGCGCTCGCGGGCCGGGAGCTCGAGCCCTCGATCCTGCTGCTCCTCAACCGCGCACGGGCGATCTTCCACGCGGAGATCGCGCAGCTGACCGTCTTCCCGTCGCAGCCTTCCGAAAAAGCGTTCCGCAGCACGGTGCGCCACGGCCGGATCGACGAGGTGATGGTGCCCCTCTCGCTCAGCGAGCTCGACGACGTGCTCGAGGCCGAGACTGCAGGTGTGATCGTGCGCGCCGGCGTGGCCGATGATCCCAGCTCGGAGATGCTCGGTCGCCGCGGAGTCAACGAGGCCATGGTCGCGTTGCTGCGCGGTGAGTCGCGAATGATCGGCAGCCTGATGGTCGGCGGACATCTCGACGCGCGCACCTACGACACGCGTGACCTTCGCCTGTTCCGCACACTCGCCACCAGGACGACCGCCATCCTTGAGAACAGCCGGATGGAGCGATCGATCGCGCGCCTGACCGAGCTTCAGGAGCAGCTGACCCACCAGGCGTACCACGACTCGCTGACCGATCTCGCCAACCGATCACTCTTCGGCCAGCACATCGACCAGGCGTTGCGGCGCAGAGCAGAAGGCGCCGCGAGCGTCGCGGTGATCTTTCTCGACATCGACGACTTCAAAGGCGTCAACGACACCCTCGGTCATGCCGCCGGCGACGCCCTGCTCGTCGAGGTCGCGGCGCGGATTCGCGCCTGCCTTCGCCGCCCGGACACGGCCGCCCGGCTGGGGGGAGACGAGTTCGCGCTGCTGATCGAAGGAGTTGACAGCGCGGTCGAGGCAGAGCACGTCGCGCGCCGTGTGCTCGACGTCCTGCGCGAACCGTTCACGGTTTCGGGCACCTCGGTGATCGTGCGCGCATCCCTCGGTATCGCGGTTGCAGACAACCCCGACGCAAACGCAGCGAGTCTGATGCGCCAGGCGGACGTGGCCATGTATGTCGCCAAGGGCGCGGGGCGGAATCGCTACGTGCTCTTCGCACCCGGGATGGAGAGCGACGTGGTGCATCGCCGCAAGCTCCGTGGGGAGCTCGAGCGCGCGATGGAGTTGAACGAGTTCATCCTGCATTACCAGCCGGTCGTCAACCTGATCACCGGTGAGATCACCGCCGTCGAAGCCCTGGTGCGCTGGCATCATCCGCTGCGCGGGATCGTCGCTCCGGGCGAGTTCATCGCCGTCGCGGAGGAGAGCGGCCTGATCATGCAGCTCGGAGAATTCGTGCTGCGCACGGCGTGCGCCACCACGCGCGAGTTGCAGCGATTGCAGTCGACGCCGCTCGCCGTGTGCGTCAACGTCTCGGTCGTCCAGCTGAATGCCCCGACATTCGTCGAGGACGTGCTCGCGATCGTGCACGAGACCGGGCTCGCGCCCGACACCCTGATCCTCGAATTGACCGAGTCGATGTTCGTCGAGGACACCGCGATCGTGACCGCGAAGCTCGAGGCGCTGCGCAACGCCGGGATCCGCGTCGCCATCGACGACTTCGGCACCGGGTACTCATCGTTGAGCTACCTTCGCCGCCTCCCGGTCGACATCCTGAAGATCGCCAAACCGTTCGTCGACGACCTGGCCGGTGGTGCCGACGAGGATTTCACCCGGGCCATCGTCACCATCGCGGACGCACTCCAACTCCACGTCATCGCCGAGGGCATCGAGGCCGCTTCGCAGGTCACCCGGCTGCTCAGCCTCGGATGCCTGGCCGGTCAGGGATATCACCTCTGCCACCCGCTTCCTGCCTCCGAGGTGGAGCAGCTGTTGCGACATGGCGGGATCGATCGGACCCGGCTCGAGCCCACATCGGATTCATCCAAGAACCTCGTGGCCCTGCGGTTGCTCGGATAGCCGCATGTCGTCCTGGCTCGTGGTGCTGGTGCTCTCGATCGTCGCACTCGCGAGTGCGGGCGTTTCGTGGGCCGCCGTTCGCCGTGAGAAGCAGCGGCTCGGATTCCTCCACACCAGCGCGATCGCGCTCCTCGAGGCGCGTGACCTCGACGCCGCGTCCGTCGACGTGCTCCGGCGCGCGAGCCGTCGCTTCGGGGCCGAGTGCGCCGAGCTGACCCTGATCCCCGAGACCGGCACTGTCACGGCGTTCCGGACGACGGTGCGTGGCGGCGAGCCCATCGACGTGATGCGGTCGACCGACCTCGAGGACGGCGAGGACGGCACCCTGTCACCGCCCATCTTCGGCGTCGTCCACGTCTCGGACGCCTCGGCCGACCCGTGGGTCTCACGGCTCTGCGGCCGCCTCGGGATCTCGCGAGGCCTCGCGGTCACCCTTCGCCATCGGTCGCGCACCGTTGGATACCTGGCGTTCGGGCTGCGCCCGTCCCGGCGTCGTGAATCGCGCGCCCACGACCATGACCTCGGGGACCTGTCGAACCTGCTCGCGCTGACCATCGAGCGCAGCCGGCTCCATGACCTGCTGCTCGGGGTCAGCGCGCTCCAGGGCGAGCTGGCCGACCGCGCGTTCCACGATCCGCTGACGCAGCTCGCCAACCGCGTGCTCCTCATCGATCGCATCGAGCGCGCCCTCCTCGAACGAGACCCCGAGCGGCACCTGGTGAGCGTGGTGTCGGTCGATCTCGAGGACTTCCGGCGGATCAACAGCGCGCACGGACACGCGACCGGCGATGCCGTGCTGATCGAGGTCGCGCGACGCCTCCACGAGTGCCTCCGCCGGACCGACACCGCGGCTCGACTCGGCGGCGACGAGTTCGCTCTGCTCCTCCCCGAGATCCTCCATCCTCGTGAAGCCGAGCTCATCGCCCAACGGGTGGTGGAGGTGCTCGGCGATCCGGTGGTCGTCGAGGGGATCACGGTGCGGGTCCAGGCGTCGGTGGGACTGGCGATGGCGAGCGCGGAGGACGCCTCCGCGGCCATCCTGCTCCGCCAGGCAACCGCCGCCGCTCAGGAGGCGCGTGCAGCCGGCTCCGGCACCTATCGCATCCATGGCGGATCCATTCCCGGCTCGGCGGATCAGGGCCTCGCCGGGGAGCTCGAGGCCGCGCTCGACCAGGGCGAGCTCGTCCTCCACTACCAGCCGATCGTGGAGCTGCGCACCGGCAAGATCCTCGGGGCCGAGGCGCTGGTCCGCTGGCAGCACCCGCTCCGCGGTCTGATCGCACCGCTGCATTTCCTCCCGGTGGCGGTGGAGTGCGGACTGATCGAGCGGATCGAGGACTTCGTCCTGCGCACCGCTTGCGAGCAGCTCCGGCGCTGGCAGGTCGCGTACCCGGCCAGCCCGGAGCTGGCGATGTCGGTCAACGTCGCCGGTGGTCAGCTCAATCAGGGAGCCCTGGTGGATCGCGTGACCCGATGCCTCGCCGGCGTGGACGTCCATCCCGGCTGCCTGATTCTCGAGTTCACCGAGAACGCGGTGCTCGAGGATCTTCACGGCGCGATCACCACGTTCGACGCCCTCCAGCGGGCGGGAGTGCATGTGGCCATCGACGACGTCGGCACCGGGTACACGTCGCTCGCGTACCTCCGGCGCCTGCCGATCGACATCCTGAAGATCGCCCGGCCGCTGGTGGCCGAGCTCGGAGACCCGAACGCGAGTGGGGAGATGGCACGAACCGTCGTCCGCCATGGCGACGCGCTGCGTCTCGCACTGGTCGCCGAAGGGGTCGAGCTGCCCCTTCAGGTGAAGCGTCTCAACCTGCTCGGATGCCGGATGGCCCAGGGATTCCATCTCGCTCGCCCGTGCGGGGTGGAGGCGATGGAAACGCTGCTCAGCAAGGGCGGCCTCGATCCGGCGCTGTTCGGCCGCGTGTCGCCGGGGCCACGGATGCCGGCCACGTCCAAGGCATCGCACCCGCGGCGTATACCCTCGTCGGGTGCAGCCGCGCCAAACTCTGCGTGAGCTCGCGGTCGCGGCCGTCTCGGCAGCGGGCGAGCTGGTGGTCCAGGCTCACGCCCGTCCCGGGACGCTGACCGCCGAGGTCAAGAGCCCGGGCGATTACGTCACCGCAGTCGACCGCGCCGCCGAACAGGCGGCGATCCGTGTGCTCCGCGAGGGTGCGCCGGACATCGCGATCCTCGCCGAGGAATCCGGAGGGTCGCGCAACGAGCGCATGTGGGTGATCGATCCAGTGGACGGAACCACCAATTTCCTGCGCGGCTTCCCCGTCGTCGGCGTCAGCGTCGCGCTGGTGGAGGAGGGGCGGCCGGTCGTTGGCGTGGTCAGCGCCCCGCTGCTCGGCGAGACCTGGAGCGCGGCCGAGGGGCAGGGCGCGGTGGATCGCCGGGGACGCCGGCTCTCGGTCTCCACCCACCCCGGGGCCGGCGTCGTCGCCACCGGGTTCCCGTTTCGCCGGAAGGATCGGCTGCCTCGATATCTCCCGGTCATGACCGCCGCCCTGGAGCGCTTCGAGGACCTCCGCCGTGCCGGCGCCGCGAGCCTCGACCTCGCCTATGTGGGGGCGGGCGTGTTCGACGGGTTCTTCGAGCTCGGCCTCGGGATCTGGGACATCGCGGCCGGTGCGCTGCTGGTTCGCGAGGCGGGCGGGGTGGTGACCGACTGGGCGGGCGACCCCGACGCGGTCTTCGTCGGAGGCGACATCCTGGCCGGCACCCCGGCGTGGCATGCGGCAATGCTCGAGATCACTGCCCCGTAACTGCGCAGCCCCGTCCCGGCCTTATAAGGTAAGTCGCCTGTGAGTACCCGGATTTCGTCGACCCCTGCACACGGCATCCTCGGCGGTAAGCGCATCGTCGTCACCGGCGTGCTGACGCCGAGGAGCATCGCCTTCTCGATCGCAGCCGCCGCGCAGGCGGCAGGCGCCGAGGTCATGCTCACCTCCTTCGGGAGGGCGATGAGCCTGACCCGGAAGAGCGCCCAGCGCCTCAGCCCGGTTCCCGAGGTGCTCGAGATGGACGTCACCGACGTCGCCCAGGTGCGGGCGGTGGCGGAGCATGCGCGGAGCACGTGGGGCGGCGTCGACGGCGCGGTCCACGCCATCGGCTTCGCCCCCGCGGACTGCCTCGGCGGCGGCTTCCTCGAGGCCCCGTGGAGCTCGGTGAGCACCGCGTTTCAGGTCAGCAGCTATTCATTGCAGACGCTCGCCGCGGCCTTCGCACCGCTGATGCCCGAGTCCGGAGGATCGATCGTCACCCTCACCTTCGACGCGCGGGTCGCCTGGCCGGTGTACGACTGGATGGGCCCCGCCAAAGCGGCGCTCGAAGCGATCGTCCGCTATCTTGCCCGCGAGCTCGGTCCCCGGAGGATCCGGGTGAACACAATCTCGGCCGGTCCGCTGGAGACCATCGCGGCGCGCAGCATCCCGGGATTCGAGGTGCTCAAATCGTCGTGGGGGCGGCATGCGCCGCTCGGATGGGACAGCGCCGACAGCGGGCCGGTGGCCGACGTGACCGCGTTTCTGCTCAGCGACCTGTCCCGCGGCATCACCGGCGAGATGATTCACGTCGACGGTGGCTACCACTCACAGGGTGCGCCGGCGATCGAGACCGCGGAGGCGAAGGTATGAGCGGCCGCAACGGCAGTCCGCGCGTGGCGATCACCGGCATCGGCGCGGTCACCCCCCTGGGGCTCGACGCCGAGTCGACCTGGCAGTCGTGCCGCCGGGGTCAGGGAGGGATCGGGCCGATCACCGCCTTCGACTCGTCGCATCTCACCACCCAGATCGCCGGTGAGGTGAGGGGGTTCGACCCCGAGGCGGTGCTCGGCAAGAAGGAGGCGCGCCGGACCAGCCGATGCACCCAGCTCGCGCTGTTCGCCGCCCGGCAGGCCATCGAGGACTCCGGGCTGGACATTCGGCCGATGGCGGAGGATGTCGGCGTCCTCGTCGCCTCGGGGGTCGGCGGCATCGAGGTCATCGAGCGCAACGTCCTCGCGCTCTACAACCAGGGCCCACGCCGGGTATCCCCCTTCACCGTGCCGTCGATGATCATCGACATGCCCGCAGGGGCGATCGCCATCGACTGCGGGGCCAAAGGCGTGAACTACGCGATCGTCAGCGCATGCTCGTCATCCGGACATGCCATCGGCGAGGCGGCGGAGTGGATCAGGCGCGGTGAGGCGACGGCGATCATCACCGGTGGCACCGAGGCGTCGATCACCAACATCAGCGTCGCCGCGTTCGACGCCATGCAGGCGCTGTCGACGCGGAACGACGAACCGGAGCGCGCATCGCGCCCGTTCGACAAGGACCGCGACGGCTTCGTGATGGGCGAAGGGGCCGGCATGTTCGTGATCGAGGACTGGGACCACGCTGTCGCGCGCGGCGCGCGCATCTACGGCGAGGTCGCCGGCTACGGCGCCACCGCCGATGCGTATCACATCACCCAGCCGGACGAGGAGGGCGACGGCGCGCGACGCTGCATCCTGCGCTCGCTCAGGCGCGCCGGGCGCGAGCCCGAGGAGGTCGACTACATCAACGCGCACGGCACCTCGACGCAGATGAACGATGCCGCCGAGACCCGTGCGGTCAAGGCCGCCTTCGGGCCCCAGGCGAGCACCATCCCGATGTCGTCGACCAAGTCCATGCATGGGCATCTGCTCGGCGCGGCGGGCGCGGTCGAGGCGGTCATCACTGTTCTGGCCATTCGTGACCAATTCGTGCCGCCGACGATCAACCTGGACGAGCCCGACCCCGAATGCGATCTCGACTACGTGCCCAACCACGGCCGCGACGCGCGGATCGACTTCGCGCTGAGCACGTCCTACGGCTTCGGCGGGCACAACGTGTGCCTGGCGCTGGCGCGTCCGGATGGAGCCTGACCGGCTCGTTCGCGAGGCCGGCGGCGGGCGGATCCGGCTCTGCCGCGCCGATATCACGACGCTGACGGTGGATGCGCTGGTCAACGCCGCGAACGCGTCCCTTGCCGGCGGCGGCGGGGTCGACGGGGCCGTGCATCGGGCCGCGGGGCCGGAGCTGATGCGTGAGCTTGGCGAGCGCTACGACGGCTGTGCGACCGGATCGGCCGTGATCACCGGCGCCGGTCGCCTCCAGGCGCGCCACGTCATCCACGCGGTGGGCCCGCGGTGGCGCGACGGCAGTCACGACGAACCCGAGCTGCTCGCCTCCGCCTATCGCACGGCCTTTCGCCTGGCGTCGGAGCACTCCTGCGTCACGGTGGCGGCACCGTCGATCAGCACCGGGATCTACGGATTCCCCGTCGAGCGGGCCGCGCCGATCGCGATCCGGGAGGCGGCGATCGCGCTCGAGGTGCCGGGCACAACGCTGCGCGAGATCACGTTCGCCCTGTTTTCCGGCGCCGATCTGGAGGTATTCGCGAGGGCCCTGTGACGCCGGCTTGACCGTGGCGTGGGCGGCGTGGCCATAGAGTGGGCAACGTCTTGTCCGAACGCCCCCGCTGGTTCGCCGCCCCTCTCATCGCGGTCGCCTCGATCGTCCTTGCTCACTACGTTCAGGTCTGGGCGGTTGTACCCGGGTCGCTCGCTCCGACGAGCGATTTTGCCGGGACCTACGTCGCGGCGACGCTGATCGGCTCCGGCCACGCCGCGCAGATCTACGACCCGGCGACCGAGCGCCTGGTGCTGATCCAGAGCGGCGCCCCCGCGGGCCACGACAACATCCCGTTCGAGAACCCACCGGCCGCGGCGGTGGTCGCCCTGCCTTTCACCCTGCTCGCGGCCGGCGCCGCCTGGCGCGCCTGGTCGCTGTTCCAGCTCGCGCTGCTGGTGACCGCACTCCTCCTCGTGGCCCGTTCCGCGCCATGGCCGGTGGCGTTCGCCAGGCTGCCCCGGGTCGCCGTCGTCCTGGTCGCGCTCGCCGGCTTCGGCACCGGCCTGCTCTTCCTTGAGGGTCAGTGGGACGGCGTCTCCGCCTTCGGCCTCGGCGCCGCCTACGCGCTCTGGCGGCGCGATCGACCCGGAGCCGCCGGGTTCGCCCTCGGGTTCACGGCGGCGGTGGCCAAACCGCAACTGGCGATCGGCGTCGCCGGGTACATGATCGGGCGCCGCGACTGGCGCGCCGTCGGCGGGGCGCTCGTGGGAGCGGGGGTCAGCGTCGGCGTCGGGTTGATCGGCGCTGGACCGCACGCCCTTGCCGCCTTCTTCACGGCGATCGCCACGCCGAGCAATTCACCGACCGCGCAGATGCAGGGAACCAGCGGCCTGTTCGGGTCGCTTCTCGGTCGCGCGCCCGGGGTGTTCCTGCTGGCCGTTGCCGCCGGAATCGCCGCGACCCTGGTCGCGGGGTGGCTGGGATCCATCACCCGCCGGCGCGGAGACCTCTTCGAACCGGCACTCTGCGGTGCGGTCGCTCTCTCCCTCTTCGCATCACCCCACCTGCTGGGTCACGACCTGACCCTTCTGGCGCCAGTCCTTGTCGCCGGCGCGGCTTGGCTGGCTGGCCGACCAGGGGAACGCGTGTGGCCCGGCCAGGCCACTGTCGGCGTGCTCGCCGGGTGGGTCCTGCTGTCGGTCGCCAGCGCCGGCGACCTGGCACAGAACACGGTCGGGTTTCCGGGAAGAGCGACGCCCTGGGTGCTGCTGCTCACGGCGGCCGTCTGGTGCGCGCTGGTGGCCGCCGCTGCTCGGCCCCGACGCCCGGCGCCTGCGGGCCCGCACCCGCGGGCACGCTCGGCCGTCGCGTAGCCGCCCCCGGTGATGGGTACGTTCACACAGATGAAAGGCCCGGGGCGCACCATGAGCACGGCATCATGAACAGAGGCGGCGTCCCGATCGCCCGTATCGCCGGGATCAGGGTCTCGGCGGACTGGAGCGTCCTGCTGATCGGCGCCCTGCTCGCGTGGGGGGTGGCCGGCGGCGCGGTGCCGCGAGCGGTACCCGGGACACCCGTCTGGCTGGCATGGATCGTCGGCGCCATCGCGGCGCTGCTGCTGATCGCGTCGCTCACCGCGCACGAGCTGGGCCACGCGATCGTGGCCCGCAGGCGCGGCGTCGCCGTCGAGGGCATCAGGCTCTGGCTGTTCGGCGGCATCGCGCAGATGAACGGCGACTGGGTGACCGGCAGGACCGAGATGCTCGTCGCCGCGGTCGGCCCGGCGATCACCCTCGTGCTCGCGGGAGTTTTCGTCGGGTCCTCATGGGTCCTCGTGCAGATCGGGGCGCCGCCGTTGGTCGTCGTGGTCACCGTATGGCTCGCGGCGGTGAACGCGCTGCTCCTCGTCTTCAATCTCATCCCCGCCTTCCCCCTCGACGGTGGACGGATCCTTCGCGGTTTCCTCTGGACCCGCACCGACAACCGGATGCGGGCCACGGTCGCGGCCTCCCGGGCCGGACGCGTCTTCGCCGCCATCCTGATCGGGCTCGGGGTGCTCGACCTCTTCTTCGTCGATCCTGTCGGCGGGGTGTGGCTGATGCTCATCGGCTGGTTCCTGGACACTGCGGCCCGCAGCGAAGCCCACGGGGAGCAGGCGCGCCACGCGCTCGCCGGCGTGCTGGTCGGCGACGTCATGTCGAAGCACCCGGTGATCGTGCCGTCGTGGATCACGGTGGAGCTGCTGGTCGACCAGTACGTCATGGGTCACGACTTCACCTCGTTCC
Organism: Candidatus Dormiibacterota bacterium; assembly: GCA_963799005.1. Classification (GTDB taxonomy): domain Bacteria; phylum Chloroflexota; class Dormibacteria; order Aeolococcales; family Aeolococcaceae; genus Palsa-851. The sequence continues at coordinate 990,935 of CAWCVK010000001.1, forward strand.
CAACCCACAGCATCGACGGCCGCATCGACGGCCTGGTCACGATGCGCGGCATCAAGCAGGTTCCCGCGCAGCAGCGTGCCAAGCTTCGCGCCATCGACATCGCCATTCCCGTCGATCGGGTGCCGATCGCCGGCCGGGACGAGCACATCACCGATCTCCTCAAGCGCATCGGCACGGCCTCGGACGGCCGGGCGATGGTGTACGACAGCGGAACGCTCGTCGGGATCGTCTCGCCGAGCGACATCGCGCGCCTCTTCCAGACCGGCCCGGGCAGGACCGCGGCGCGGGTCGCCGCCTAACCGGCCTCGTCGCCGACGCTGAGGATCAGTTTCCCGAAATTCGCGCCGCTGTAGAGCTTGAGCAACGTCTCGGGGAAATGCTCGATCCCGGTGACCACGTGCTCGAGTGACTTGAGCCGCCCGTCGGCGAGCCAACCGGCAAGCTCCACGGTCGCCTCGGCGTAGCGCTTCGCGTAGTCGAAGACCACGAACCCCTCCATCCGGGCGCGGTCGACGAGCAGGGACATGTAGTTCGATGGGCCGCGCGGTCGTCCCTGGTTGTTGTACTGGGAGATCGAGCCGCAGATCACGACGCGTGCGTGGCGCGCCAGCCTGGTGAGGACGGTGTCGAGAATCTCACCGCCGACGTTGTCGAAGTAGACGTCCACCCGGTCCGGACAGCGCTCTCGCAGTGCCGCGCGGACGTCTTCGAGCTTGTAGTCGACCGCCGCGTGGAAACCGAGCTCGTCGGTGATGAACCGGCACTTCTCCGCACCGCCCGCGATCCCCACAACTCGGCAGCCCTTGATCTTCGCGATCTGACCGACCAGCTGGCCGACCGCCCCCGCCGCCGCGGAGACCACCACGGTCTCGCCCGCAACCGGCCGGCCGATCTCGAGCAGGCCGAAGTACGCGGTCATGCCCGGCACCCCGAGCACGCTCAGGTAGTGCGGGAGCGGCGCGGCTTCGGCGGCAACCCGCGCGATCCCCCTGCCATCACTGACCGCGTAGTTCTGTACGCCGAAGGTTCCGGTGACGTGCTCGCCGGCCCTGAAGCCGGGATGCCGCGATACGACCACCTGCCCGACGCCGACCGCCCGCATCACCTCGCCGATGCCGACCGGCGGCACGTACGAACGGCCGTCGTTCATCCATCCGCGCATCGCCGGGTCGACCGAGATGTAGAGGACCCGGACCAGAACCTCCCCGTCCAGCGGCTCGGAAACCGGGACGGTGGAGAACGCCCAGTCGGTCGACACGGGGAGCCCGCTGGGGCGCGCCGCAAGCCGCCACTGACGGTTCACGGAGGCGCCGGTGAACGTGGGAGTGGAGGTCATCGCATCAGCGTACGCGTGAGGGGCTGGTAGGCTCTGCCCAGTGCTGAGCGCCGGACTGATCCTGTTTCTTGCCGCGCTCCAGGGAGTCACCGAACTCTTTCCGGTGTCGTCGCTCGGTCACGCCGTGGTCGTTCCTCCGCTGATCGGGCTCAATTTCCGTGAGACGAGCCCGGCGTTCGTCCCGGTCCTCGCGATCCTGCACCTCGGGACCGCCGCCGCCCTGCTGTTCCTCTACCGGCGCGACTGGGCGCGGATCATCAGCGGGTTCGTGCGCGCCGCGGCGCGGGGTCGGATCGACGATCCCGACCAGCGTCTGGCGATCATGCTGGTCGTCGGCACCGTGCCGACCGGGATCATCGGGTTCCTCCTGCAGGACCCGCTCAAGTCGCTGTTCGGCGATCCGCGGGCCGCCTCGGTGTTCCTGATCGTCAACGGGGGAATCCTCTTCGCCGCGGAGATGTTCCGGCGCCGGGACGAGCGACGCCGGGCCGTGGCTGCCGCACCGGTTCTGGCGCACGAGGAGGACGATCCCGCCTACGAGCGCGTGGAAGGGCTCAGCCTGCGCACCACCGTGATCGTTGGCGTCTTCCAGGCGGGCGCGCTGCTCCCGGGGATCTCCCGCTCCGGCATCACCATGGCCGCCGGGCTCGTCGCCGGCCTCCGCCATGAGGAGGCGGCCCGGTTCTCGTTCCTGCTCGCGACCCCGATCATCCTCGCCGCCGGTCTGCTCGAGCTGCCGACCCTCGGCTCCGACACCCCGACGCTGCTCGTCGCCATCGGGGCGGCCGCCCTCGCCGGCGTGGTGGCCTACGCCAGCGCCCGCTTCCTGCTTCGTTACCTTCGACTCGGACGTCTCGACCCCTTCGCGTATTACTGTGCCGCTCTCGGGGCAGCCGGCCTCGTCTTCATCCACTGAAGGGCGTGAACCCATTGCCGAACCCAGGAATCCATTCGCATCGGGCGCACGACCGCACTCACCGGGGGATCTGTCATGCGTGGTAGCCGTCCACTCGCGCTTGCGCTGCTCGCTCTCGCCGTGATCTTCGCGATCGCGACGGTCTTCTACTTCACCCAGAAGACCAACTTCCTGGCCTCCGGCCGGCCGGCGATGCACTGGAAGCACGCGCTCGTGTTCCTGGCGCTCACCCTGCTCGCCGTGATCGCCGCAAACTTCGCGCGCCCGAAGTCCATCAAGGCCTGACCCCGGCCGGCTCTTGACCCCTGACCGCGCCGCCGAGATCTATCGCCAGGAGTTCAGCGACACCCGGAGGGAACGGCTGTTTCTGTCGTCGGTGTCATTTTTCACGACGTTCGCGACAACCCGGGCGATAACTCACGCGATCCGGGACGGGGTGGGGCCGTTCCGCAACCTGATCGTGGGCGGCCGCCACTTCCACCACCTCGTGCTCGGCATCGCCGGCCTGCTCGGCACTGGCTATCTCTGGCTGGTCGAGGTCGACACCGCCGGGAAGACCAGGGGCACCGACGACGCGATGGCGAAATTGACGTCGGTGCTGTATGGCGGCGCCGCGGCGCTCACCCTCGACGAGTTCGCGCTCTGGCTCGACCTCGAGGACGTGTACTGGACGAAGCAGGGACGCGCGAGTGTCGATGCGGTGGTGCTCTTCGGCGGCGTGCTTTCGATCGGTCTATGGGGGGGTCCGTTCTTCCGGAGCCTCTTCCGCGAGCTCGCGCACCTCTGAGCCTGAGCGGGCAAGACTTCGTGCCGACGGTCGGTCGGCGCGCGGAAGGAAGGTGAACAGCCGCACATCCGGCTCGAACGGTCGCGGCGAGGCGGTGAGGCGGTTGGCGCCCACACCCGCTGTCGTGCCGGGTATCGCCACGAAGTCCACCTCGGTGAAGCCGGCTTCCATGAACCACACGCGGATGGCTGGGGTCAGATCTGGCGGGAACGTGCCGCGCGTCCAGATCACCGTGGCGCCGGGTGCGCACAGTGCCGGCAGCTGGTCGATGGTGTGGTGAATATCGTCGTCGGCGATGTTGCCGAAGACGCCGCACATCAGCACGAGGTCGGCGGGGACGGCTCCCTGGTACGCATTTGTGGTCGACGCGTCCACGGTGACCACCTCGACGGTTCCGGAAACCTCAGCGGCACGGGCGCGAGCCCGCGAGGACAGCTCCGGATCGAGCTCGACCAGCCGCGCGCGAACGTCAGAGCGGCGTGAATGGTCGCCGAGCACGCCGAGAAGATCGCGCCCGTCACCCGCGCACACGCTGATCACCCGGATGGCGCTCGCCGGGCACGAGTTCGAGGGCCGCGCGGATGAGATCGCGAACGACGGCCAGCCGGCGAGCCAGCTGCGAGCCGTCCCTGTATCCCTCGTGCCACAACACCCATTCGCTCACGTCGGTCATGCGATTCGTCCGTCCCGCGAAAATATAGAGTTCGTGGCCTGAGCCAAAAACTCGATCTTCCCGGTGGTGGTGGGAGATCGCGGCTGCGTGAGCAGATGCTCCACGCCGTTCTCGCGACAGATGCGATCGAACAGCACCTCCACGGGCGGCTGACAGAACTTGCCGGTGAAGACCTTGCCGTTGTCCGTCAACACCTGCTGCGGCACGCCGTAGGCGCGCAGCGCCGCCTCGAAGCCGTCGCAGACCAGCTGGGTGCGCTCGCGCGGCATGACGCGCACCGAGACGCAGAACCTCGAGTGATCGTCAACGCCGGTCAGCACCTTCGCGGTGGTGCCGTCCGCCAGCAGCAGACCGCCCACCACGTCCATCTGCCACAGCTCCATGGGCTCGCCGCGCTCCCAGCGCTTCCAGTGCTCGAGCTTGCGATGCCGCTGCACCGGATCGATGACCCGGCGCGCACCAGGCAGCGATACACCGCCGACTTCGATGGCAGCGGCTCCACCTTCGCGCGAGCCAACTCGAGCACCAGCCGCCGGGCGCCCCAGTACGGCCGCCAGCGACGCAGTTCGAGCACCTTCGCCTCGACCTCCGCAGGCAACTGATGCGGGCAGCTGGCCGGCCGGTGCGAGCCGTCGCCGAGCGACTCCAACCCGCCGGCCTCGTACCGCGCCAGCCAGCGGTGCACCGTCCGCCGGTCCACGCGCCATTGGGCAGCCACGTCGCACACCGTCCGCCCCTCGCCAATCACTGCCAGCACCGCCTGATATCGCTGCTCAGCCACGCTCAGTTCCTTCATGCGCGCGACTGTGACGAATCAGCCGAAGTAGGAGAGACAGATCACCCGAAGGTGTGGGACACATCAGCCGACGCCCTTTTGAGACGCATCAGCCGAACTCGTACAAATCACGTTGTGCCCGCTCAGGGATTCGAACCCTGGACCTTGGGATTAAGAGTTCCCTGCTCTACCAACTGAGCTAAACGGGCGGGAGCGCTCGATTCTACCCGGGGGTCACGGCCGCGTCGGACCGGCGCCGGAACCGACCCGCCCGGCTCGACGCTCTCCGCTGAGCCACACCATCGATCGGTACTGCTGCGCCAGGCGCATGCGCAAGGGCGGCGGTGAGGGCGAAAACGATCCAGAGATGGGTGACGTCGTCCGCGCGGCGATCGCCCGGCGCAGGTCCGCCGCGCTGCTTCCCGGGAACACGGTCAGCACCCGGCCCAGGTCGTGCGCGCCGAAATGGCTGTCCCCCGCCCCGAGGGCCGCCCCGAGCCGCTCGCGGTGCTCTGCGTAGAACGAGTCGAGCAGGCCCCAGGTCCTGGGGAGAACCGGTGCGGTGTGACGCACCTCTATGGCGTCGACCCGGCGGCGCTCGAGCAGCTGCCGGGCTTTCCCCGGGGTCATCGACGCGAACCACGTGGGCATGAACGGATGGGCGATCACGGCCAGACCGCCCGCGTCATGGATCGCGTCAACCGTGTCCTCAACCGACATGTGCATGCGAATCTGCCGGTCCAGGAACAGCCCGACGATGTGGATCCCGGGAGGAAACGATGCCGTGACCTCCTCACCGCGAACCACGTCAACGCCGAGCGCCGCGCCGGTCTCCACCGCCGCTCCGAGCTCGGCAAGCGTGTCGTGATCGGTGATGCACACCACGTTCAACCCGATCGCCGCCGCTGCCCGTACCAGCTCGACGGCGCTGACCATTCCGTCGCTGGCACGGGTGTGCGCGTGGACCTCGGCGATCCCGAGGCCTTCCGCCGTGCGCGGGCGAGCAGCAAAAGTGCGGGTCACCGATCCAGTGTAGTGAGCGGCTGAGAGGCTGCTGAGAAAGGCATTTGCGATCATCTCGTGGCCGAGCCGTGGGGAACCAACTCATATACTCGAGGCAATGAGTGGGCCGACCCGCGTGCTCGTCGTGGACGACGAGCAGAGCATCACCGACTTCATCGCGCTCGGGTTGCGGCACGAGGGCTTCGACGTGCGCACGGCGCCGGACGGACACGTGGCCCTCCGGGCGGTCGACGAGTTCAAGCCGCACATCGTCGTGCTCGACCTGATGATGCCGCGCGTCGACGGCTGGCAGCTGTGCCGCGCCCTGTCGGGCGACCGCTCGCGCGGGATCATCATCCTCAGCGCGCGCGACGAGACCAGTGATCGCATCCAGGGCCTCGAGCTCGGTGCCGATGACTACCTGGTCAAACCCTTCGATTTCGCCGAGTTGCTCGCCAGGATCCGCGCGGTCCTGCGCCGTCGCAACCCGGATCTCACCCGCGTTCTCCGCGTCGGCGACCTCAGCATCGACACCGCGACACGCGAGGTCCGCGCCGGCAAACGCACCGTCGACCTTTCCGTGCGCGAATACGATCTCCTCCTGTTCCTGGCCAGCAACGCCGACCAGGTCCTGCCCCGCCAGCGCATCCTCGACGAGGTCTGGGGCTACAACTTCTTCGGCGACGAGAACAACATCGAGGTCTACATCCGCTACCTGCGCACCAAGCTCGGCGACACGGCCCACGAGCGGATTCAGACGGTGCGCGGTGTCGGCTACCGGCTGCGCAGCACTGCCGCGGGGAGCGACGCCGCAGCGCGGTAGGACGTGCGCCGAATCGGACACGCTCTCGCGTCGTTGCGATGGCGTTTGACCCTCACCTTCATCGCCCTGTTGGTGCCGCTGCTCGTGCTGCTCGCGGGTTACCAGTACCTGACGCTGCGGGCGAGCCTCATCAGCAACCGGGTCGGCGAGATGCAGGCCGACTTCGCGTCGGCGAAACGGCTGATCGCCAGCAATGAGCGGGCGTTGGGCGCCACCACCACCGTGGCCCGCCGCTTGTGCGCGACCCACCCGGCTCTGGTCGGCACCGCGGTCGCGAGCGCGGTTTCGACGGTGACCGGCCAGACCGTCCAGGTGGTCGTGTACAACAGCGACCTCGTCGAGGAAGCGATCGCGCCTGCCGGCGCCAATCCGCCGGTCCTCGACGCCGCGGTGCTCCAGGGCGTGGTGAACCGGGGCACACGCTCCGGCGCCGAGCAGATTGCCAGTGGCAGCGGCGACCAGCTCGTCGTGGGCTTCCCGGTCGTTGCCGGGGTGGCCGCGTGCGGCGTCGCGCAGCTGTCGGTCTCGATGACGCCGATCACCAACGTGCTCCACGACGAGATCCTGCTGACCACGGCCGGGGGCATCGTGATCCTGCTGCTGGCGCTCGTTCTCGGCGTGCTGCTCGCCGGCCGGACGCTCCGCCCGATGCGCCGTCTCACCGCCACCGCTGAGCAGCTCGCGGGTGGAGACCTGGGTGCGCGGAGCCGGCTGTCCCCGAGCCGCGACGAGGTCGGACAGCTTGCGAGCAGCTTCGACCACATGGCCGACCGCATCCAGGAAGCCTTTACGGCCCAGCAGGAGTCCGAAGCGCAGGTGCGGCGCTTCATCGCCGACGCGTCGCACGAGCTGCGCACACCGCTGACCGCGCTCAAGGGGTACATCGACGTCCTGCGTCGAGGCGCCGGTCGTGAACCCGCGGCGCTCGACGCCGCGCTCGAGGCGATGAGCAACGAGTCCGAGCGCATGCGCGTGCTGGTGCTCGATCTGCTGACACTCGCGCGCCTGGATGCGCACCGCGAGTCGCAGGCGGAGGACTTCGACCTCAACGCCACGGTCGAGGGCTTGCTCGCCGAAGGCGTGCCGGGGATGCCCTCGACGGTGGTGCGCAACCTCGGTTCTCGGCCGCTGCTCGTTCACGCCGATCGCGCAGCGGTCGGCACCATCGTGCGCAACCTCCTCGTCAACGCCTGCAAGTACGCCCCGGGCGCCGCGCAGCACTGGAGCACGGCGATCGAAGGAGGCTGGGCGAAGCTCGAGCTGCGCGACGAGGGGCCCGGAATCCAGGCTGCCGACCTGCCCCACGTGTTCGAGCGCTTCTACCGGGGCGAGAAGACCCGCGCGCGAGAGGAGGGCGGGAGCGGGCTCGGGCTCAGCATCGTGCAGGGACTGGCGCGGGCCCAGGGTGGCGATGTGGCGATCCGGAGCACCGAGGGCACGGGCACGACCGTGAGCGTCTGGCTTCCGCTCGCGCCGCTGCCGCCGCCGCCTCCTACAGATTGAAGGGCGACTGAAAGGAGAGCCCGCTCAGCACGGTCAGCTGCCCGGTCGCCATCAGCAGGCCGAACCCGAAGAGGATTGCGCCGGCGACGATGCTGATCACCCGGAGGTGCCGGTTGATGCTGCGGAGCACCCCCTGCAGCCGGTCGGCAAGCAGCGCGACGAGCAGGAAGGGGACCGCCAGCCCAAGGCAGTAGAGGACCATGAACGGGAGGCCGCCATACTCGCGGTTCTGGGCGAGGGTGAGGATGGCGCCGAGCTGTGGCCCGAGGCATGGCAGCCATCCGGCCGCGAACGTCAGCCCGAGGAGCAGACCGCCGGCGGCGCCGTTCGAGACGCCAAGGTGGAACCGCCGCTCACGCTCCAGCCACCCCAATCGCAGGACCCCCATCGTCTGGAGTGCGAGCACCATGATGATCGCGCCGGCGATCCGGTTGACGAGTACCAGATTGCGCTGGAAGACGGTGATGGCGAGCACCCCCTCGAGGAGGTAGTACTCGGCGATGAACACCACGCTGAACCCGATCACGAAAGCGACCCCGGTGGTCATCGCCGAGCTCCGCGCGGAGGTCGTCATGGTTCCGCCGGACGCCCCCGCGAGAGCCGGCTGGCCCGCGCGTCCGCTCAGATAGGCGGCGTAGGCGGGCATGAGCGGGAACACGCACGGCGACAGGAAGGACACAAGGCCCGCCAGGAACGCGAGCGGGATCGTCGGTCCCGCTGCCACCCCGATCACCCCGCTAGGGTAGGTCGGCGGACGCTAGGGGGGTCCTTCCACGTAGTAGCGCTGCCGCCACCGAACGTAGACATACAGCGCGAGCAGCACGAAGAAGACCTCGTAGACGAGCGGGGTCGGCCAGTGGAACGCCGCCTGGGCAAACCGCTGGATGCCGCTGGCGGACGGTGAGGTCGATGCGGGTTTGACCGCTTGCGGCACCGGCGTCGCGGTCGGCAGCGGGGTGGGCACCGAGGAGGGCACGGGTGCGCCCGACGCCTCGGCGACGAGCGGCGGGGGCGCGGGCGCGCTGATGTCGCTCTCGAGATAGATCCGGCTGCCGCCGGTCGGGGGGTTGAGCGCCACCACGACCTCGGGGGGCGTGGTCTTGGCGACGGCGATGGCGTCGACGTTCTTGCTCCCGCTCGGGAGCCCCTGGTCGGCCTTGTGGTAGGTGAGACCACCGTCGGTGGATCGATAGAGGTCGCCGCCGGTGCTGCCTCCGGCGTCCGCCCCGGCGTAGGCGAGGTTGGGGTCGAGCGGTCCGAACAGGGCGACGCTGAGCGTCAACGCCTGGGGCGCTCCCGTTCCGGCGGTCCACGTCGCGCCGCCGTCGCCGCTCCGGAAGATCCCCTGGGAGGTCGCCACGATCAGCGGCCGCTTCGGGACCGCCTTGTCGATCTCGCCGGACGTGATCGACGAGACCAGCGCGCCGGCAGGCAGCTCCGACTGCAGGACCTCCCAGGCGCCGCCACCGCTGCTGCTGAAGAGATACCCCTGGGCGAGGGTGCCGCTGACCGCCCCGTCGGCACCTGCGATCACCGTGAACTGCGGATAGTTCGCCGCCACGGCGACCGCCGCGATCGAGTACCTGTCGAGGCCTCCGTCGTGCCAGATGCGGCCGTTCGGGCTCAGCGCCACCCCTGCGTCGGTTCCGGCGGCGATGCCGTCGAGCCCGAATGCGAGGGACCGGACGTCGAGGCTGCCGAGCCCGTTCGAGGCTGTCACCCAGGTCGCGCCCGAATCGGCGCTGGCGTAGACGCCCATGCCGTCGGTCCCGGCGAACGCGTCTGACGGGTTGCGCGCGTCGAAGCCGACGGCCCAGACCCGAATTCCGGCCAGCGTCCGGGTCCAGGTGGCGCCGCTGTCGCGGGAGACGTACACGCCCTTGTCGGTGCCGGCGAGCAGGGTGCTCGGCAGTGACGGTTGGACCGAGACGCTCCAGATCTTCCCTGACCCGAGGTCGGGGAGCAGGCCCGTTTTGGCGAATCCGACCGGGGCTGCCGATGCCGGGGCGCTGAATGCACCCCATCCCACCAACAGGGACACGGCGAGCATGGCGACGCCCGCGGACCGCCGCCACCGGCGAGCCGGCGGCATGGCGGGCGGACATGAGCGTGTCGGGTGGTGAGTTCTCAGTGCTGGGCGCTGGAGTGGGTCGGGATGGGGGTGACGGCGCCGCGAGGTCTCGCGCCGCAATCGGGGAGACCGCCCAAGAATAGCGCGCGTTCCGGGTTTCGCGGCCGCCCTGTCGCGGTATCTGCGATCCAGATGCCAACTGCTTTCAAGGACTATTACGCGATCCTGGGCGTTCCGCGGACGGCCACCGAGAAGGAGATCCGCACCGCCTTTCGCAAGCTTGCGCGCAAGCACCATCCCGACGTGAACCAGGGCGACAAGGCCGCCGAGGATCGATTCAAGGAGATCAACGAGGCCAACGAGGTGCTCGGCGACCCGGAGAAGCGCAAGAAGTACGACGAGCTCGGCCCACGCTGGCAGGAGTACGAGCAGTGGGAGCGCGCCGGGCGGCCGGGGCCCAATCCCTTCGAGGGCAACGAGCGCTTCGGATACCGGACGGTCTCGCCCGACGAGCTCGAGGGCATGTTCGGTGACCGAGCCCCCTTCAGCGACTTCTTCCAGCAGTTCTTCGGCGGAGGTGAGGCTCCGGAGGGCTTCGGCTCGGGTCGCGCCCGCCGCCGGGTCGCGCGCCGCGGCCAGGACGTCGAGGGCGATGCCGAGATCCGCCTCGAGGATGCGTTCGCGGGTTCGGCGCTCACGGTCGACCTCAGCTCCACGGATGGTCCGCGCCGGGTGGAGGTGAGGATCCCGGCCGGGATCCACGAGGGCGCCCGGGTGCGTGCTTCCGGACAGGGTGGCGCGGGCCGGGGAGGAGGCCCACGAGGCGACCTCTTCATTCGCGTTCACGTCCGTCCGCACGCCGTCTTCACCCGCTCCGGCGACGATCTCAGCGTGCGGGTGGCGACGCCCCTCGCCACCGCGATCGCCGGCGGCACCGTGGGGGTGCCGACGCTCCGGGGCACCACCGCGCAGCTGTCGATCCCAGCGGGAACGCAGAACGGCGCCCGCCTGCGGCTCCGTGGGCTGGGGATGCCGCACCTCAAGGGCAGCGGCGCCGGCGACCTCCTCGCCACCGTCGACGTGCGCCTGCCGCACCCGCCCCCCGAAGAGCTGCGCGACTGGGCCCGGTCGCAGCAGACGCCCGCGCCCGAAGCGGTCTAGAAAACCCTCAGCGCGTGCTCGCGCGTGCTCCGCTTGATGGTGCACACGTCGCCCTCGCATGTGGATGCGATCACGTCCACGGTGAGCAAGCCGCTACCCGGGTCGCCGAGGCGGAGCTCGAGCGTTGCCGGCAGGGCGTCCAGAGCCCATGATCGCGGCCCGGCTGCGAGCAGCGTCTGAGGATCGGCGCTCACGCTGACGTGTACCGGGGGCCCCTGGCGAAGGTCGAGGCGCAAACCGTCGAGGTCGACGTCCGCGCTCACGGCGAGCCCGGCGCCGGCGACCCCGGCGAATGCCGGACCCTCCCGCTGCGCGGCCTCGCGAGCGTCGCGGATCCGGATCTCGGCGACCACGCCGGTCTTCGCGTCGACCGTGACCACACGGTGATGGTTCGTGTCCGCGACGATCAGCCGTCCGTCGGGGAGGACATCGAGGCCGCCGGGTTCGTCCATCGCCTCGGCAAGCAGCACGGTCCGCAGCGATCCGTGCTCCCAGACCCGAAGCAGCGAGTTGAACGTGTCTGCGACCGCGATCGACCCGTCCGGGAACGCCGCCACCCCGAGTGGGTGCTGGAGCTTCGCGGTGCCCCGGTCGCCGTCGTCGGTCCCCCACTCGAAGAGGCCGCTGCCGACCAGGGTCTCGACCCTGCCGTCGGAGAGGACACGGAGGGCCGACACCTCGGAGTCCGCGAAGACGATGGCCCCACCCGCCACCGCGGTCAGCCCGCTGGGTTGGGCCAGGTGGGCATCCCGCGCCGGTCCGTCGCGCAGCCCCTCGGCGCGGCTCCCGGCCAGCACCTCGACCGGTCCGCCCCCGGCCGGCACGGCGACGATCTGGTGCAGGCCGGCCTCGGCGACCGCGATCCTGCCGTCGGGGAGCACGAGCGCGTCCCAGGGTGACCGCAGGCCGGACGCGAGCACGCGCCGCTCGCCCGCGGGCAGATCGACCGCCACCAGATCGCCTGCGACGGTGTCGCAGACCAGCAGCCGTTCCGCGTCGAAGCGCACTCCCTGCGGCTGGTGGAATCCCCCGAGCTCGTGGCGGACGCTCCCGTCGAGGTCGCAGATCAGGACGCGGTCATTGCCGGTGTCCGCGATCGCGATGCGCTCGCCGCCGTCCGAGGCGACCTTGCCCGGAAACGCCAGGGTGCGCTCACCTCGGGCCGGCACGGGCGTGAAGGCCGGGCCCGTTGCGAGGTCGCTGCGGCCATCCAGGAGCTGCGCGACGACACCCTCGAGCGCGGCGCCGTTTCCCTCGCCGGATGCCATGGCCACGACGTACCCGTCGGGGTCGATCACGACCAGCGTCGGCCAGGCCCGGACGCCGTACTGCTGCCACGTCTCCAGCTCTGGGTCGTCGAGCACCGGATGCGCGACGCGGTGGCGGGCCACTGCTCGCGCGACCGCGGCGTGATCGGCCTCGTGGGGGAACTTCGGGGAGTGCACGCCGATCACCACGAGCCGATCCCCGAAACGCGCCTCGAGCGGTCGCAGCTCCTCGATGACGCGCAGGCAGTTGATGCAGCAAAACGTCCAGAAGTCGAGCAGCACCACGCGTCCGCGAAGGTCGCGCAACGCAAGCGGATGATCGGTATTGATCCATCCGCCGGCGCCGCGCAGCTCCGGCCCGCGAACACGTCCGAGCGTGGTTGTCATGCGTGCTCATGATGCCGCGCCGCGACCGTACGCCGCGTTGCACGGGGACGGGCACCCGAGGACGCTTGATATACTGACGGCAGAGGTAGGTTGGTTCACCGGCCAACGGCGATGCGTGGCGCTGACGGGCCGTTCACATTCTTTTGAAACTCTCCCTATCCCTTCCTGACCGGCAGGGGGTGGCCCTCCGCCCCCTGCCACTTTCCTCGACAGCGGCGCTCGTCAGTCGAGCAGGGACGTGCGCACCAGGGTGTGCTCGCGATCGGGGCCGACCGATACCACGTTGACGCTTGCGCCGCACAGCTCACCGACGCGATCGATGTACGCGCGACAGGCGGCCGGGAGGTCCTCGTAGGACCGGCATTCGCGGGTCGGCGACATCCACCCGGGGAACTCCTCGTAGATCGGCTCGACGTGCTTGAGGTGCGAGATGTTCGCCATCGGATGATCCCAGTACTCGCCCTTGCTCGTGTACCCGGTGCAGATCCTCAGCGTCTCGAACTCGTCGAGGACGTCGACCTTGGTCAGCACCATCGCGTCGATACCGTTGGTGGCGACGGCGTAGCGCGAGACCGCGGCGTCGAACCAGCCGACCCGGCGGGCGCGCCCGGTTGTGGTGCCGTACTCGGCGCCGACCTCTCGAAGTTGATCGCCGAGCAGATTGGTCAGCTCGGTGGGGAACGGTCCGTAGCCGACTCTGGTGGTGTAGGCCTTGAACACGCCCACCGTCCGCGTGATCCGCGACGGCGGAATGCCGCTCCCGGTGCAGGCGCCGCCCGCAGTTGGTGACGATGATGTCACATACGGGTAGGTGCCGAGGTCGATGTCGAGCATCACCCCCTGAGCGCCTTCGAGAAGGATTCGCCTGTCCGCGGTGAGCGCCTCCTGGATGAGCGGATAGATGTCGCGAATGTACGGATCGATGCGCTCCGCGTAGCCGAGGTACTCGTCGAGAATCTCGCGCTCGTTGAACGGTTCCGCGCCGTACAGGCGCGTGAGGGTCTCGTTCTTCAGACGCAGCACGAAGCGCAGCTTCTTCTCGAGGAATGCGGGCTTTTGCAGATCGCCGATGCGAAACCCGATTCGTCGCACCTTGTCCTCGTAGGCGGGACCGATGCCGCGCCAGGTGGTACCGAGGCGGTCATCGCCGCGCAGCTCCTCGCCGAGCTTGTCGAGGACCGGGTGATACGGCATCACCATGTGCGCCCGTTCGCTGATGACCAGGTTCTGCGCCGGGACGCCGCCCGCCTGGAGCTCGTCGAGCTCCTGGAGAAACGCCTTCGGATCCACGACCACTCCATGGCCGATGACGCAGGTCGTCTGCGGATAGAGGATGCCGCTCGGGATCAGGTGAAAGCGATGCTCCTTGCCGCCGGTGACCACCGTGTGGCCCGCGTTGTTTCCGCCCTGGGAGCGGATGACCACGTCGACGGTGTCGGCGAGCAGATCGATGACCTTGCCCTTGCCTTCATCGCCCCATTGGCCACCGACCAGAACTGTGACGCTCATAGCGGCGCGAAGCGTACTTGACGGCGCCGGATCGAGTGGCTTGTTTAGCCCGGGCCGCTAAGGGAAAACCTGTTCAGTGCCGGGATTTTGGACCTGGCAGGAACGAGAGAGCACATGGCAGACAAGAGCCCGTTGACGGAGTTGACCGAGCAGCTTCCCCCGGAGTGGAAGTGGGCTGCGCTGTTCCACGCGCCCGAGGGTTTCGAGCGCGAGTGGCGCGCGTGGCTGGGTGCGGCGGCGCACGAGGAAGAGCTTTCCCTGCTGCGCTGGTGGGGTCAGCGGGCCGACAAGGCCGCCTGATCGTTCTCCGCCCTCGCGCCGATCGAGGGCGGGGCCGGGGGGTCAAGGCGCGGCGCTGTTGGCGCTTTGTGAGCCTTTCGGCGTCTGGGTGAGCCTGTCGGGCTGCGCGCGTCTGTAGGGACGCTTGATGGGCAGCACGCCCGCCGTGTACTGCGGCCCCACGCATCCGAGCGTCGCGCGCACGAACGTCTGTTCTATAATACTGCGATGTGTGATGGCTCGGGCAACATGAAATCGCTGCGTAGCCTCATGGATGCGATCGAACAGTTCGTGGCCCAGCCGGCTGCGGGCTCGTCGGCCGAGCTCGGCGAGCGTCTGATCCAGCTCCGCCATGGGATCGATCTCCTCGAGCTGCGCTTCGCGCGCGAGGCGGCAGCCTTCGCGTCCACGGACGAGTACGAGATCCAGGGGTCGACCTCGCCGATCGACTGGGTGCGCCACAAGTGCTCCATGTCCATCAGCGCAGCGGCGCGCGCGGTCGCCACCGGCGAGGCAGCCGAGCGGCTGCCGGCGAGTGTCGCTGCCCTCGGGGCTGGGCGGATCGGCTTCGCCCACCTCGGCCTGATCGCCGGCACCGAACGGGCGGTGACCGGCGGCCGTGGCTTCGACGAGCGCCCACTGTTGGAGCTCGCCCTCGAGCACTCGGTGAGCCGCTTCGCCAACGAGTGCACCCACGCCCGCCACGTCGCTGATGCCACCGCGGTGCTCGCCGAGCACATCGGCCTGGTCGAGTCCCGGCGCCTCGAGCTGAACTCGGTGCGAGGACGGTCGGATCGTCGTTCGGGGGCTACTCGACCCCGTGGGCGGGGCGACACTCCGGGTCGCACTCGCGCCGCTGACCGCACCGAAGGGCGCCGGCGACGACCGCTCCCGCGACCGCCGGTATGCCGACGCACTCGTCGAGCTCGCGCATCACGCGCTGGATCGCGGGTTCGTCACCGAGCGGGGCACGACCCGACCCCATCTTCAGCTCACCGCGTCGGTCGAGACCGTGATGGGACTGCGCGGAGCTCCCGGCGGCGATCTCGAATTCGCCGGGGCGGTGCCGGCAGCCACCGTGCAGCGCATCGCCTGTGACGCGAGCATCCGCCGGGTTCTGCTCGGCCCGTCGGCGGTGTTCGACGTCGGCCGGGCGCTGCGAGTGCCCTCCGCGCCCGCCAGGGCCGCGCTGCGAGTGCGCGACCAGGGATGCGTCTGGCCGGGCTGCGATCGGCCCTCGTCGTGGACCAATGCGCACCACGTCCTGCACTGGGGCCACGGTGGCCAGACCAACCTCGACAACATGGTTCAGCTCTGCCATCGCCATCACTGCTCGGTGCACGAGGGCGGCTGGCAGCTGGTCAAGACCGACGGTCGGCGCGTGCTCGCCATCCCACCCTCGCATCGATACCGATCGTGGACGCGCGCACCTGACGGGGTCGCGACCGTATAGGCAAGTACTCGGCTTGGGCGTGCGTTGCCGAGTAGGGCGAGTATCCGGTCTGGCCGTGCGTTGCTAAGCAGCGCGAATATCCGGTCCGGCCGTGCGTTGCTAAGCAGCGCGAGCACTCGGTCTGGCGGTGTGTTGGTAGCACGAGCGCGGTCTGGTTCCCCGGGTGGCTCTCCGAGCACGCCATCGAGCGAACGCGGGCGGCGCCGGTACGATGCCTGGCAATGCCAACGCCGCGACCGCAGTCGGCCGACTGCATTTTCTGCGCGATCATCCGCGACGACGCCCCGGCGACCTTCGTGCACCGGGACGAGATGATCGTGGCGTTCATGGACATCCGGCCGGTCCAGCCCGGCCATCTCCTCGTGGTGCCCCGGGCACACGCAGAGCTCATACAGGACCTGGACGACCAGAGCCTCGAGAGCCTGTGGTCAGTGGCGACCAGTCTCAACCGTGCGTTACGAGCGAGTTCCCTCCCCGTCGAGGCGGTGAGCGTCTACATCGCGGATGGAGCGGCTGCCGGCCAGGAGGTGGCGCATCTGCACATCCACCTCATCCCGCGCCACTCTGACGACGGGTTCGGGTTTCGCTTTCCGCCTGGCTACGGCAAGGAGCCCGGCCGGGCGCAGCTCAGGGCTGTAGCCGATCAGATCCGGACGCAGATCCTGCACAGGGACGGGGCCGAACCCAGTGGGAGCTGACGCGGCCGTCGCTCGCCTCCGCCGCTATCGCGCCGCCCCGTGGTGGCCGACCGCGGCGACACTCGTCGTCGCCGAGCTGGGCCTGGGCGCGGCGCTGCTGGTGCCGATCACCTTCAGCGACCCGAATGGCGTCGACCCCTATGTGGCTCGTCTGAGCGTCGCGTCGGTGCTCATCGCCATCCCCTCGCTGCTGGTGCGACGGCTCGAGCCGGCGCGCCCGATTCTCCTGGCGCTCGCGGCGGTCGCGACCACGTACACGCTGCTCTCGGCCGGCCCGCAGATCCTGTTCGACCTGCTCGGACCCAACTCCGGCAGTTTCGATGCGCAGATCTTCTGGGCTTCGGTCGCGCAGGCGATCGGCACACTCCTGATTGCGCTCGTCGCCTGGAAGCTCGTCGCCCCGGACTGGCGCCCGGCGCTTCGAATGCGGCATCTCAGCTTCGCCGGCCTCGCCACCGGTGTGATCGGCTCGGTGGTGCTCATCGGCCTTGGCCTGGCATTGCCCGCCAACCTCCTCGGCCGTGTGGCGCTGCAGCCGGTCGCGTTTGGTCGCGACTTTCCGTTCCTCGGACCGGCCAACGCCCTGCAGGCCTTCTCGCAGGAAGTGCAGTTCCGTGGGCTGCTGCTCGGCGGGCTCGAGCGCACCTTGAGCCCGCGCTGGGCCAACGTCGCCCAGGCGGCGGTGTTCGCGCTCGCGCACCTGGCGATCAGCTACGGCGGCCCGGAGGCGCCCTTCGTGCCCATCACCTTCCTCGTCGGCCTCGCCTTCGGCTGGCTGGTGCAACGGACCAACTCGCTATGGCCCGCGGTGATGATCCACGCCGTGGCGGACATCGCCCTGCAGTTCGGCATCGTCCCGGGGTTGTATGGGTTCTGAGCATCGCCGGCGCGCGATCGTGCCGATCGCGGCATTCTGCGCGCTGGTGACCGCGTTTCTGACCGGGGGCGCGCCCGCTCGGGCTGCGGATGCATGGTGGATCCCGGTCGGACTTCAGGGCATGGCCGTTACGCGTGTTTCGGCCATTGGTGACACCATCACAGTGCGCACGGGCTCCGGCGCGACGCTGAGGTCGACCGACGCCGGGAGGACGTTCGCAGCCGCACCCGCCGGCACGACGTTCCCGCCCGCCGGGGTCGCGGCAATCGGGTCGCAACGGTGGGAGATCAACTCAGCGGGGCGGGTGGTGCATGTCGCCAACGCCTCGCAGGCGAGCGCCGCCGTCCTCGACCCTGGCTCGCCGGACCTCGGCGCCGGCGCCGACCTGATCGCGGCGCCCGCGGCGCTGCCCGGCGTGGTCGTCGCCACGAGCACCGACGGCACCGTCTGGCGCCGCGGCCAGGACGGCGACTGGAAGCAGGCATTGCTGCTGCTGCCCGCGAGCGCCCTTCAGGGCGTGCCCCGGGTCACGTCGCTCACCGCGTTCACCGCGACCAACCCACCGCTCAGCGACGCGATCTATCTCGGGACCGACGGCTATGCGGTCCTGATCAGCACCGACGGCGGCGATGACTGGATCCGTGCCGGCCCCGGGCTCCCGGACTCCGTCTACTCGCTCTCGGCCGATCCCATCTCGGTCCGCCCCTTGCTCGGCTACGTGTACGCGGGCACATCGAACGGCCTGTGGGAGCACAGGCTCCAGGGGTTTCCGGCGCCCCCGGCATATCACGATGCGGGGCTCATCTGGCGGTGGGTCGGGATCGGCGCGGTCACCTTGATCGCCTCGGTGGCAGCGCTGCTCGGTATGACCCGGCTGGTGCCTCGCCGCCTGTCCGCCTGAGACGCGCGTCGGACCGCTTCGGCTAGCGTGGCCGCATGGTCAATCGCCTGGCCGCCGAGTTCGAGCCCGTACCTTTTGCAGCACGCCGGCAACCCGGTGGACTGGTACCCGTGGGGAGATGCGGCGTTCGAACGGGCGCGCAGCGACGACCGCCCGGTGCTGCTGTCGATCGGCTACAGCGCCTGCCACTGGTGCCACGTGATGGCTCACGAGTCGTTCGAGAACGCCGAAATCGCCGCCGTCATGAACGACCTCTTCGTGAGCATCAAGGTCGATCGCGAGGAACGCCCCGACGTCAACTCGGTGTACATGAGCGCCGCCCAGGCGATGGGCGTCCCCGGCGGGTGGCCGCTGACGGTGTTCCTGACACCCGCCGGGCTGCCCTTCTTCGGCGGGACGTACTTTCCGCCCGAGGATCGCCAGGGCATGCATGGCTTTCCGGCCGTGCTGCGGGCGGCCGCCGCCGCCTATCACGCGCAGCGCGACGAGATCAGCGTCATGGGGTCGAAGGTGCGCGACGCGGTAGCGCCGCGCCAGCTTCCTGTGGCCGGCGAGCCGAGCGCGGCGCTGCTCGATGAGGCGGTACGAAAGCTCGCGGCGGAAACCGATCGGGCCCACGGCGGGTTCGGCGCAGCGCCGAAGTTCCCGCACCCGCAGGCGCTCGACCTGATGCTGCGCCGCTCACAGGCCGGCGCTGACGTGGTGGTCCGCGACGCCGCGCTGCTCAGTCTCGATGCGATGTCGCGCGGTGGCATTCACGACCAGGTGGGTGGCGGCTTCCATCGATACAGCGTCGACGCGCGATGGTCGGTCCCGCATTTCGAGAAGATGCTGTACGACAACGCGCTGCTGGCTCCGGTGTACCTGCACGCGTACCAGCTGAGCGGGCGTGACGAAATGCTCGAGGTCTGCCTCCGCACCCTCGACTACGTGGTGCGCGAGCTGCAACTCGAAGGCGGCGCGTTCGCCGCGTCGCAGGATGCCGACAGTCCCGGCGGTGAGGGTGCGTTCTTCGTCTGGACGCCGTCGCAATTGCGGGACACCCTGGGCACCGAGGACGGTGCTCTGGCTGCTCGTGTGTTCGGCGTGGTCGACGGGGGGAACTTCGAGCACGGGACGACGGTGCTCTCGATGCCGTACCCGCTGGCGCAGGTTGCGCGCTCGATGGGGATCGACGAGCCGGCGCTGCGCGTTCGCCTGGAGGACATTCGCACCCGGCTGCGCGCCGCACGCGCCTCCCGCCCGGCTCCGGAGCGCGACGGCAAGGTGATCACGGCGTGGAACGCGCTTGCGATCCGCGCATTTGCCGAGACGGGCGCTGCGCTGGAGCGGCCCGACTATGTTGCGGTCGCGCGGGCGTGCGCCGACTTCCTCCTCGAGCACCTGGTCCGGGACCGGGTCGTGTATCGCATCTGGAACGGCGGCGAGGGAAGGATCACCGGCTTTCTCGATGACGCGGCAAACCTCGGTGATGCGCTGCTCACGCTCTACGAGGCGACCGGCGAGCCGCGGTACTTCACCGCCGCGCTGGGGCTCTGCGAGCGCATCGTCGAGCAGCATCGGGACCCCGACGGCAACTACTTCGACACCGCCGCCAACTCCGAACCGCTGATCGTCCGGCCGCGCACCATCGACGACAACCCGGTGAGCGCCGGGCAGTCGGTGGCGGCCACCCTCTTCTGCCGGATGCATGCATTCACCGGTGCGGAGCGCTGGTACCTGTACGCCATGGAGGTCATCGCCCCACTCGCGACCGTGGTCGCTCGCGCGCCGCTTGCGGTCGCGGGATTGGCCGCAGCGATGGAGCTCGCGGTCGGGCCGATGCGCGAGATCGCGATCGCCGGGGATCCGGAGGACACGCGTACCCGCGCGCTGCTCGAGGTGGCGCAGCGCCGATTCGACCCGCTCACCGTCCTCGCATGGGGAACCCCCGGCAACGTGCCGCTCCTCGACGGCCGGACGGTTGTCGACGGCGTCCCCGCCGCCTACGTCTGCCGCGGCTTCGTCTGTCGGGCGCCGGTGACCAACGCGGCCGAGCTGGAAGCCGAGCTCGCCATCCGCGGCTGACGGATCAGAACTGGCCGCAGCCCGAGGGGGTCGCCATCGCCTCGAGCGGCGGCAGGAAGTCGAACATGGGCAGGCGTCTCTGGTCGTCGACCGGGAGGTAGTCGCCGGTGCCTGGGTCGTCGACGTAGTCGAGGTGAGGCCCGTCGGTGATGATCTCGCGCAGCGCCGCGACCAGGCGGTCGATGTGCTCGACGGTCGTTCCGATGCCGAACGAGGCGCGGATCGCTCCCGGGATCTCGTGGTGCTCGCCGCGACGGAGCCGCTCGCGAATCGTGTGAGCCTCCGAGATCCCCACGCCGAGCAGGTGCGTGATGTACGGATGGGCGCAGAAGCAGCCGTGGCGCACGCCGATGGCGTGCTCGGCGCTCAGCACCGACGCCACCAGGGCGTGGTGCATGCCGTCGACGGTGAACGTGCTCACCCCCAGGCGGTCGACGTCGGGGCCGTCCCACAGCCGGAGACGGTGCAGCCTCGGGAGCTCGTCGATCTGGGCGTCGAGATAGGCGAGCAGCCGCTTCTCGTGGGCGCCGATGTGCGCCATCCCGGTGCGGCCGAGGACCGTGCACGCCGCCCCCAGCGCGATCGCGCCGACCACGTTCGGGCTCCCCGCCTCGTGACGGTCGGGCAGCGACGCCCACTGCACGTCGTCGGTGGTGACGTAGGTGACCGCACCGCCACCGGCGAGCATCGGCTCGGCGTCGGCGAGCACCGCGGACGGCCCGATCAGCGCGCCACCGCCGAAGGGCGCATACATCTTGTGGCCCGAGAGCGCGAGGAAGTCGATGCCCATCGCGACCATGTCGATGCTTCGATGCGGCGCCAGCTGGGCGGCGTCGACGGCGAGCAGCGCGCCGTGCTCGTGGGCCAGCCGCCCGATGTCGGCGACCGGGAAGACCTCGCCGGTGACGTTGCTCGCGCCCGTGATCGCGACGATCCCGATGGGACGGTGGCGATCCTCGAGCGCGCGTCGCAGATCGGCGAGCAGCTGCTCCGGCAACTCGGGCGCGTCGAGGAGGTCCACGCGCGCGAGACGACGCCAGGGCAGCATGTTGGCGTGGTGCTCGACGATCGTGCTGAGCACCCCATGACCGGGGCGCAGCACCAGGCAGTGCGCCAGCACGTTGATGGCCTCGGTCGTGTTTCGGACAAAGATGACTGCATCCGTCGAGCGGGCGCCCGCGAAGCCGGCCACCGCCACCCGCGCCGCCTCGTACGCCCGGGTCGACACCTGCGACGCGAACCCGGCGCCGCGGTGCACGCTGGAGTACCAGGGCAGGAACTCGATCACGGCATCCGCGACCGCCTCCATGGCCGGCGTGCTCGCCGCCATGTCGAGGTTCACGTAGCTGCGCGTCTCGCCGTCGGCGAGCTGCACCTCGAGGTCCTGGCCCACCAGGCGGGGGAGGACGGCGCCCGCCGTGCGCCGGCCCGGCCGGCTCCCGCGGGACGATTCGGTGAGCATCAGGCTTTCGAGGGTACTTCCAAGCGGCCTCCGTGGATCACACTGCCCACGATGTCGCCGCCGAGGTGGTAGGCGACGTCGATCCAGCTCGGGGTGGTGAGGATCACCGCGTCGCAGCGCAGTCCCGCGCGCAGCATGCCCCGATCCGCCAGGCCTAGTGCGGCCGCGCCGCCGGAGGTGGCCGCCACCAGCGCCTGCGCGGGGGTGAGGCCCCCCAGGGCCACTGCCAGCGAGACCATCAGCGGCATCAACTCGCTGTAGCAGGTGCCGGGGTTGCAGTCGGTGGCGACCGCCACCGTGCAGCCGGCCTCGAGGAGACGCCGGCCAGGCGGTGGGGGGCCGCCCAGGACGACCGAGGCTCCGGGCAGGATCACGCCGACGACGCCGGCGCTGCTCAGCGCCTCGAGGTCGGTGTTGGTCGCGTGCTCGAGATGGTCCGCGCTCACAGCGCCGGCCCGAGCCGCGAGCAGCGCTCCGCCGCTGTTCGAGCGTTGTTCGGCGTGGATCTTCGGGCGCATCCCATGAGCGCGAGCGGCGGCGAAGAGCCGCTCACATTCGGCGACGGTGTACGCGCCGGTATCGCAGAATGCGTCGACGAATGTCGCCCGCTTTGCCGCGGCAGCCACGCCGCGCGTGCACACGTCGTCGACATATGCGTCGCGCGCGCCGTCCGGAACCGCGTGCAGCGCGAGATACGTGGCCACGACGTCGGGGAGGTCGTACCACTCGCGAAGGCGCTCGGCCGCGTCGAGCTGACGCATCTCGGCCTCGTGTTCCAACCCGTACCCGCTCTTCACCTCGATGGTCGTCGTGCCGTTGGCGAGCATGCGTCGCGCTCGCTCGCGACCCGCGGTCGCCAGGTCGTCGACGGATCCCGCCGCGGTGGCGCGGACCGTCGCACTGATCCCACCACCGGCAGCGGCGATCTCCTCGTACGTCTTCCCCGCCGCGCGCTGCGCGTACTCCTCGCCCCGGTCACCGAGCCACACGATGTGCGTATGCGCGTCGACGAACCCGGGAATGACGGCGGCCCCGCGCGCCTGGACCTCGAGCGCTCCGTGCGGCACCCTGGAACGGTCGAGCGCCAACTCAGGACCCGCGTACACGATGACTCCGTCGCGCGCGACCAGCGCCGCATCGTGGACCACGCCGGGAGCCTCCCCGAGCAGCGGATCACAGGTGCACAGCGCACCGATGCCGTGAACGACGAGCGCGCTCACCCCGTGGTCGCGCCTGGTATCGGGGTGCCCGGGTCGTCGCCGAGCATGGGGATGCGCACGTCTCGGGCACGAGCCGCGTCGCGCGCTTCCGCGTAGCCGGCGTCCGCGTGGCGCATCACCCCGGTCGACGGGTCGTTGGTGAGCACCAGCTCGCAGCGGCGCGCGGAGAGCTCGCTGCCGTCGGCGCACACCTGGGCGCCGGCGTGAATCGACAGTCCCATGCCGACGCCGCCACCGTGATGGACGGCGACCCAGGTCGCGCCGCTCGCGGTGTTGAGCAACGCGTTGAGCACCGGCCAGTCGGCGATCGCGTCGCTGCCGTCGCGCATGGCCTCGGTCTCGCGCAATGGCGACGCGACCGAGCCACTGTCGAGGTGGTCGCGCCCGATCACCACCGGTGCGGAGAGCTCGCCGCTGCGCACCATGTCGTTGAAGCGGAGCCCGGCGCGGTGGCGCTCGCCGGCGCCGAGCCAGCAGATCCGGGCGGGAAGCCCCTGGAAGTGCACGCGCTCCTTCGCCAGGCCAAGCCAGCGGTGCAGCCCCTCGTGATCCGGGAAGAGCTCGAGCATCGCCTGGTCGGTGCGCGCGATGTCCTCCGGGTCACCGCTCAATGCCACCCAACGGAACGGTCCGCGGCCCTCGCAGAACTGGTCGCGGATGTACGCCGGAACGAATCCGGGATACGCGAAGGCGTCCGCAAAGCCGGCGATCCGCGCCTGGTCGCGCAACGAGTTGCCATAGTCGAACACCTCCGCACCGCGGCGTTGGTACTCGACCATCGCCGCGCAGTGCCGGGCCATCAACTCGCGCGCACGGCGCACGTACGCATCGGGGTCGGTGTCGCGCAGCGTTGCCGCCGCCTCGAGGCTGAGGCCGGCGGGGATGTAGCCGTGCAGCGGGTCGTGGGCGCTGGTCTGGTCGGTGACGACGTCGATCGCCAGCGAGGACTCGAGCAGCTCCGGCAGCGCTTCAGCGGCGTTGGCGCAGACCGCCACCGAGAGGGCGCGTCCCTCCTCGCGGGCGATGTCGCAGGTTCTGACCGCGGCGTCGAGCGAGTCAGCGATCTCGTCGACATAACCCGTGTCGACGCGCCGGCGGATGCGAGCGGGATCGACGTCGATGCAGAGCGCGACCCCGCCGCCCATGGTGATCGCGAGTGGCTGGGCGCCGCCCATGCCGCCGAGCCCCGAGGTGACCACGAGCCGGCCGCTCAGGCTTCCACCGAACCGCTTCCGCGCCACCGCCTCGAAGGTCTCGAACGTCCCCTGGAGGATGCCCTGGGTGCCGATGTAGATCCACGAACCCGCGGTCATCTGCCCGTACATAGTCAGCCCCATGGCCTCCAGCCGCCAGAACTCCTCCCATGTCGCCCAGCGAGGCACCAGCAGCGAGTTCGCGATCAGCACCCGGGGCGCGAGCTCGTGTGTCTTGGCGACACCCACCGGCTTGCCCGACTGGACGAGCAGCGTCTCGTCGTCGCGCAGCGAGCGGAGCGTCGCGACGATCGCGTCGAAGCACTCCCAGGAGCGCGCCGCCCGGCCGGTGCCGCCATATACCACCAGCGAGTCCGGGTCCTCGGCGACCTCCGGGTCGAGGTTGTTCATGAGGCAGCGGAGCGGCGCCTCCGTCTGCCAGCTGCGGCAGCTCAGCGCGTTCCCGTGCGGCGCGCGCACCGGGCGGGCCCCGGCGGTCATCGCAGGACCACCCCGGCGGCCCCCAGCGCGTCCTGCCACTCGCGGCCACGCGCCCATTGCTCGGCGGCTTCGAGATCGCCGCTGAGGACGCGGTCGGCGGCGAGCGACGGCGAGCGGGCGCGCAGCGTGCCGATCACCGCCCCGGTGGCCTCTGCCGGCCGGAGTGGATGGCGCATCTCGATCGCCTGCGCTGCACCGAGCACCTCGATCGCCAGCACCGCGCGAAGCGACCCGACCGAACGGCGGGTGCGCAGCGCCGCCTCGTACCCCATCGATACATGGTCCTCCTGCCCGGCACTGGTGGCCGAGCTCTGCACCGCAAACGGTGTCGCCGCGTGGCGCAGCGAGGCAACCATGGCCGCCGCGGTGTACTGGGTGATCATCAGGCCGCTGTTGAGTCCCGGCTCGGGGCTCAGGAACGCCGGCAGGCCCCGGGAGCGCGCGGGGTCGAGCAGCCTGTCGAGGCGACGCTCGCTGATGGCGGCCACGTCGGCGCACGCCGACGCGAGCATGTCGGCGGCGTAGGCGAGCGCCTGCCCGTGGAAGTTGCCGGCGCTGACCACCTCGTCGCCGATGACCACCGGGTTGTCGACAACACTGGCCAATTCAGCCTCGACGGTCTGGCGGCAGAAGGCCACCACGTCGCGCGCGGCGCCGTGCACCTGCGGCGCGCAGCGAAGTGAGTACGCGTCCTGGACGGCGTGGCGCGAGGGACGGTGGGACGCGACGATCGGGCTCCCCTCGAGCAGTGCTCGAAGGTTCGCCGCCGAGTCGGCCTGCCCCTGGGCGGGGCGCAGCGCCACCACGCGAGCGTCGTACGCCACCGTCGTCCCCAGCAGCGCCTCGACGCTGAGT
Organism: Candidatus Dormiibacterota bacterium; assembly: GCA_963799005.1. GTDB lineage: Bacteria > Chloroflexota > Dormibacteria > Aeolococcales > Aeolococcaceae > Palsa-851. The sequence goes on from CAWCVK010000001.1 coordinate 1,016,652, forward strand.
GCGCAGGCGATGTCGGCGAGGCGGAGGAGGTCCTCGATGTCGTGCACCGCCAGGGCGAGCACGCTGGTCATCGCGTCGGTGCCGTTGATGAGCGCGAGTCCCTCCTTGGGCTCGACGTCCAGTGGGGTCAGTCCGTGGGCACGCAGCGCGGACTCTCCATCGATGCGCTCACCGCTGTCGCCGAGCGTCCATCCCTGACCGAGCAGCACGGTGGCGATCGCGGCGAGGGGGGCCAGGTCTCCCGAGGCGCCCAGGGAGCCGTGCTCCGGAACCCAGGGCACGACGCCCGCATTGAGCAGGCCGAGCAGGCCGTCGACCAATTCGACGCGGACGCCGGACATCCCGGCCGCCAGCGTGCGCGCGCGGAGCAGCATCATGCCGCGCACCACCTCCTCGTCCAGGCGGGGACCGGATCCGGCGGCGTGGCTGAGCACGACCGAACGCTGCAGCAGCGCACGATCCGCCGGGTCGACCGCCCGGTCAGCGAGCGCACCGAATCCGGTGGTGACGCCGTAGACGACCGCGCCCTCGCGGTCGAGGCGATCGACGACCTCGCGCGCCGGTCGCATCCGCGCGCGCACCCCGCGACCGAGGGCCACGGTCTCGAGCTCGCGAGCGGCGCGCACCACGGCGTCGATGGTCAGCGCGCCGCCGTCCACAGTGATCATGCGGCGAGCAGCCTACTCGTCGCCGGGCCGGTCCACTCGTCGCGTCGCGTCCTTTCCCGAGGTGCTGAGCAACCCGGGACCACGAACAGGGGCGGCGCGCACGTACGGTATGGGGACGTGGATCCGATCCCGGCTCTCCCTCCGCCATCCGTTTCGCAGGCGTGGCCGCCACCAGCCCCCCCGCTGGAGCCGGCACGTTCGGAGCCCGCACCGCCGGAAACCGGCGTTTCAAGGGCTCGGCGCTGGCCGGTCGCGCTGCTCGTCGCCGGCGCCATCATTGCCGCCGCCGCAGGTGTGGGACTGGGATCGGCGACCGGCACCGAGGATTCGTCGTCCACCGCCTCGCTGCTGGCGGCGCAGGGCCACTACGCCAACGCGGTGGCCGTCGATGAAGCGATCGCGGCGCGGACGGGCCCACTGTTTCTCATCGACGCCGGCGCCGCCGGCACCGCCGGCACCGCCGCACAGCAGACGGTCATGGCCTGGGCGGCGGCGCTCGGTCGAAAGGGCGAGGTGGATGCGGCAGTCGCTCTCTACCGCTCGGTCACCGCCCCGTCGCTGCGAAGGGCGGCGCTCGTCGCCCTGGCGGCGCTCCTTCTCAAGACCGCCACCAGCGAGGCCGCGGCCGCCCAGTACCCCAACGCGATCCTGCGACTGCTCGAGATCGCCTCGCTCGCCCCGGCCACGCCGGGCGGCGTTCAGGCGGCTCACCAACTTCCGATCGATCAGGTGGGCGAGGCGGGGTTGCTGGTCACCGACGGGCGCGCCGCGGACGCCGTGGCGATGCTCGAAACCGTGCTCCGCGAGGATTCGCCCTCGGCGACCAAGCCGCCCTCAGCCTGTTTCCCTCGGCGCTGCTCACCGCCGCGGAGGAGGCCGTCGACGACGAGTCCTACAAAGAGGCGCTCAACGACCTCGAGATGCTGGTGATCACCTTTCCGACCAGCGTTGAGGCATCGCAGGCGAGGACGATGCTCTCGGCGCCCGGGACGGTTTCGGGCACGCTTGTGACCCACATCGGGGCGCCGATCTCCGGCCGGGTACGGCTCAGCTCCAACTACAAGCCCGAACCCGGCGGCCGCTACCAGACCAGCGCGCCGTTCTTCTACACGACTGCGGACTCCGCCGGGGACTTCACCTTCAGCGGCGTGCCAGTGCCGGTCGGCGGATCGCCAAGTACGTGCTCGAGGTGTTCTCCGGCGGCAACTGGAGCACGCTGATCAACCCGGGCACCAATCTGCCGGCGGACCCGGTCATGGTGACCCCGCTCGTGCCGGTCAACCTCACCTTCGTGGTGCTTCCCTCGTAAGCACCCCGCGCCCGGCTACGATAGCCAGGCGATGGGAGGGGAATTCGAGGGAGTGGTGCGCCCTCGGCGCACGCCAGGAAAGCGAGCCGGCCAGGCGCTCGTCGAGTTCGCGGTGATCCTGCCGCTCTTCCTGTTCTGCCTCGTCGCCGCCGTCGATGCCGGACTCTGGGCGGTGCAGACATCGGCGGAGGTGTCCGCCGTCGAGCAGGCCGCGATGATCGCATCGTCGGCGGGCACCAGCCCGGTGTCGGAGACGGCCCCTGACGCGCGCGCGGTGACGGCAGCGGTCTCCGCAAGGCTGCGCAGCGCGCTGTTCGGCACCGCGGTCGAAAGCTGGTGCGCGCAGGCTCCGAGCGGCGGATGCGCACCGGACACCACCCAGCGGTGCCCGTCGACCCCGGCCCAGGTGCAGGCGGCGGACGGCCCGCGCGTGGTCGTGGTATGCGTCAGCGAGGCCGATCCACCCGCATGCACCCAGTCTGCGGCGCTGAATCCGGGGTGCGGCGACTCACCGACGATCACGGTGCGGGTCATCGGCTTCGTCGCGTCCTTCGTCCCGCCGGGCTTCGGTCCCGGCGCGGGTGCCTTCGAGCTCCCGACGAACATCTCGGCAACGACCCACACGCTTCGCTTCGCCCCGTGAGGCGCAGGGGGCGGCGCGGCGACGACGCTCAAGCGGTCCTCGAGACGGCGCTCGTCATCCCGATCCTGCTGTTCCTCATCTGCAACTTCGTCGCCGTCATGGTGCAGGTCACGGTGCAGGAACAGCTCAACGCCGCGACCTCGCTCGCGGCGCAGTCACGTTTCCAGGCATCCGAGGTTGCAATCGATCCGTCGGGCACACGGTGCTGCGGCGCGCACGGAGACACGCTGGTGACGGCCGGGCTGCCGACCGGCTGTCGCTACGCGGCCGAGAGCTTCTACGGAACCATGACCACCTACACCGGCCTGCTCCACTGGCGGCCGGCGATCCTCTGCACCTTCGGCGGCGACAGCGGCAACGCTGGCAATGCACCGGTTCAACCGATTGCGTATCCGGGCTCGCCGTCGAACGCGGACGTGTCGTGCGACATCGGCGCCGTCAAACCCAGCGGCATCGTCATCCCCGGTTACGTGGATCGCGCGCTCAACCCACCGGCCGGCCTCGACGTGGTCATCTGCAGCGCATCGGCCTCGGTCGACTTCGCGAACACGCCGCTGGCATGGGGGGTGTTCTGGACGCCGGTGCTGCATGCGCAGGCAGAGGCGCTTCCGCCTCCGTTCCGTCAGTGAGCCTCGCGCACGTGCGCCAGCGCGGTCAGACACTCATCATCTTCGCGCTCGGTTTCGCGCTGTTCCTCTTCAGCCTGACGTGCCTGGTCGCAGACGCGGCATATCTCTACGTGTGGTCGGGCCGCGTGCAGACCGCCGCGCAGCTCGGCGCGCAGTCGGGGGCGGATGCGGTCGATCCTCGATACCTCTACGGCGTGACGGGTCCGTGCGCTGCCGGCGCGGCGTGCGCGGTGCAGATCGTCGACATCAGCCCGCGTGACAGCGTGGGTGGCCTGTACGCATTCGAGCGCGCGTGCATCGAAGCAGCCGACCAGTCGGCACAGATTCCCCGCGATGGCGCCGGTGCGATCGTGCTCAAAACCGCGAGCGACCCCCAGGTCCCCGACGGCACGTCCTGCGTCAGCGATGGATGCCATGTGTCCGCGTCGGTCGCGCGGGTCGTGCAGCTGCCGATCCCGCTCCCGGGATTCCCCAGCGCCATCACGGTGCGCGGCCGCGGAGACGCGGCGCCGGTGGTCGGCACCAGCGTGGCGGCGTCGACGTGCACCGGAACGGCGTGGGTTCCGGCGCCCCCACCAGGCTGAGCGCCCGGGCACCGGCACGTCGGTAAGCTCGGGCGATGCTGATCCGCGAGCCCGCCCTGTGGCGCGACATCCCGGTGCGCGGCGAGACGCTCGACTCGTCGGCGCGCGAGCTGAGCGGACTCGAAGCGCTGCGTCTGGTCCGCGCCCAGCCACCGATGGGCCGGCTCACCGGGCTCACATTCGACGGTGCGGCGGAGGGCACCGCCGTGTTCAGCCTGCCGGTGTCGGCATGGTTCACGTGGTCGCACGGCGGCGTCCCCGGCGGCGTGCTCGCGCTGGCGGCAGACGCGGCCCTGGGGTGCGCGCTGCAGTCGGTGCTCCCGGCCCACACCCAGTACACCACCGCGGAGATGTCGATGACGTACGTGCGCCCGGCTCGGGTCGGGTCGGTGATCACCGCACGGGGCCGCGAGCTGTACGCCGGACGCACCTTAGGACTGTCGGCGGCCGAGATCGTCGACGGCGAGGGCAGGCTCGTCGCCTACTCGACGTCGCGGATGCGCATCTTCCGCGAGGCCGCGGGTGGCGCTCCTGCCCGAGGTGGCACCGCGGCGCCGCCGACGCCTTCGGGCCGGCCGGCGGCCGCGGACAACGGCCCCGACCCGTACCTCCGGCCGGTGTCGGGAGAGCGCATCGACGACGAGGAGTTCCGGTCGCGCAGCGGCGTCGAGATCATCCAGCGCGCAGATCCGTGGCGAGCTGCCGCTGCCACCCATGCACCACCTCCTCGGCGTCGTCCCCACCGATGCCACCCTGGGGGCGGCGTCATGCGCGATGCCCTTGAGCGGCTGGCTCGCCACACCTTTCGGATGGCCGCAGGGCGGCTTTATCGTGGTCCTCGCCGACCTCGCGCTTGCCCTCGCCACGCAGACGACCCTTGCCAAGGGCGAGGGGATGGCTTCGGTGGACATCAAGGTGAACTTCCTTCGCCCCGTGGCCGGCGACGGCAGCACCCTCGAAGCGCGCGCCAAGGTTGTGCACCGGGGTCGCAGCCTGACCGTCGGCACCGCCGAGGTGCTCGGTGCCGACGGCCGGCCCGTGGCGTTGGCCACGGGCTCAGCCGCTCTGTTCGGAACCTGAGCTCAGGCGATCTCGCGTTCGCCACCGCGGATGGCCGGACGGCGGGCGTCCGGACCCTGCACGCGGACTCCGAGGTCGCGTGCGATCTGGCGGCCGTCGGGACTGCCCCAGCCGCTCGCCAGGTCCCAGCCGCGCCCGGCACGATACGGCCCGCCGGTGTCGCCGGCGACGACATCGTTGAATCCCCGCCCGCGGCGGGCGTACAGCACCGGGTGGGGGAGCCCGATCCGGTGGCCGAGCTGAGCGGACACCAGCGTCCACAGCGCCGTGTACATGGGCGCGACCGCGCTGGTCCCGCCGGTGGTCCGCAGCCGCCGGAGCGCCACCACGTTCCAACCGGTCAGCGGGTCTGCGTTGCCGGAGGCGTCAGGAAGTCCCCGGCCGAGCCCGCCCCCGTCGGCGGACCGCGGACGGATCCCGAGGGCCGACTGGTACGCGGGCACCGGGAACACCGTGCTGACCCCGCTCCCCGCCGCGCCGGCGCCGCGGGCGAGCTCGTTCCACACCGTCTCGGTCCGGATCCGGCCGCGAGCGGCAAGCAGCGTGGTGCCGCCGCAGGCCCAGGCGTGCGGGCTCGACGCGGGGAACTCCGGGTGCTGGTACCCGTCGACCTCGTCGTTGGTCGACCCGGCGTCGCCGGCCGCCGCGCTGAAGGTCACGCCGTGGAGCGCGCCGACGGCGAAGGCGGCATCGAGCCCTCGCATGCCCTGCGCCGACCAGTGGTCCTCGGGCGCGCCCCAACTGATCGACACCGCCGCGGGGCGGCGCATGGCGTCGCTCGCGGCGGTGGCCGCGGCGTCGATGAAGCCACGCTCGGAGTTGGGCGCGTTGTACGTGACGATGGTGAGGTGCGCCTTCGGCGCCATCGCCGCGACCATGCCGCCGATGACCTGGTAATCGAGCGCCACCTCGACGTCGGCGCCGTTCGGGTCGGGGTTCGGGGTGGCGCCGTCGAGCCACACGTTGGTGATGTCCGGCGCGGGCAGGCCCAGGCGAGCAAACGATGCCGCGAGGTCGAAGGGGTGAACGACGCCGCCCAGCTCGACCATCGCCGCGACCAGCTCGACGCCCTCGCCGCCGTTGGCCAGACGCGGGAAGTCATAGAGCGACGCCAGCTGCGGCGGGTCGTAGGCGAATACCGCCGATCGGCCGTCGTCGAGGCCGCGCACGTGCGAGCGCGCAAGTGGCCGGTCGTCGAGCCCGTAGACGCCCTCGACGACGCGATCGAGGTGGGCTGGAAGCCGTACCGGGCCGCGATGGCCCCGATACTCGACGCTGCGACCGTCCGAGCGCTGCCAGCCGAACCGCTCGAGGTAGACCTCGAAGGCGCGCGAGAGCTGCTCCACGCTTCCCCGGAGCATCACGCGCCGCGTCGGTGAGTCCTCCGCGGTGACCTGCAGCCCGGCGGCGGTCGCCCAGCGCAGCACCCGATCCCTGTCGGCGGGGTCGAATCCGTGACGGGCGGTCAGCTGGGAGGCGTCGAGGTGGTGCGCGCACGGGTCGGGGAGCGATTGCAGCCAGGCGAGGCTCTGCGCGGTCGTCGGTCCGCTGGTGCGCTCGCGGAGCATGAGCGTGACGCCGGCGTCTGCGTGCAGCTCCGCGTCGTCGAGCTTGCGGAGGCTTCGATGCCCGGGGCGCGTGCCCCCGGCGGGATGGTAGGCGCTGCCACGCAGCGGGACCGAGTCGGGCATGATCGCCCCCCTCTCGAGGACGCCGGGCGGGCGCCGCCGTGGCGACGGCGCTGCGTCCCGACGCGAAGCCGCCCATCATCGACGGAGGCTTCGGACATCTCCGGGACATCCACGACGCGGCGCCGGCGGGTCAGGCCGGGGTGCGCGTCCGGCCGATGGCGTCGATGGCGCCGAGGTTCTCAAGTGACGAGAGGTCGCCGGGATCGGTGCCCAGGTAGACCGAGCGGACCACGCGGCGGAGCACCTTGGCGTTGCGTGTTTTGGGCAGTTCCGACACGATCTCGACGGCGTGTGGGGCGAGCGCCTTGCCGAGGTCCTCGGCGACCCTCTGCGCGAGCGCCGCGCGCAGCTCGGGGGAATCGGTGGCTCCGGGCTTGAGCACGACGAACACGACCAGCGCCTCACCCTTGAGCGGGTCCGGGACACCGATCGCGGCGGCTTCGGCGACCGCCGTGTGCGCCACCAGCGCGGACTCCACTTCCGCGGGGCCGAGGCGCTTGCCGGCAACTTTGATGGTGTCGTCGCTGCGGCCGCGGACGTACCAGAGGCCGTCGCCGTCCACCTCCACCCAGTCGCCGTGCACCCACACGTCGGGCCAGCGAGACCAGTAGGTCTCGAGGTAGCGCTCTCGGTCGTGCCAGAAACCGCGGGTCATGCCCGGCCACGGCGCGCGAATCACCAGCTCGCCCACCTGGCCGCGAACGCTGCCACCGTTCTCGTCGACGACATCGGCGGCCATCCCCGGACACGGTCCCGCGAACGCGCACGGCTGCAATGGCGTGAGCATGTTGCCAGCGAGGATGCCTCCGGAGATCTCGGTGCCGCCCGAGTAGTTGATCACCGGCAGGCGACCGCCGCCGATCTTCTGCTGGTACCACAGCCACGGATCGGTGTTCCACGGCTCCCCGGTGGACCCGAGCACGCGCAGCGAGGAGAGATCGTGCGCCGCGACCGGGCCGTCGCCATGGCGCATCAACGCTCGAATCACGGTCGGCGCGATGCCGAGCACCGAGACGCGATGACGCTCCACGACCGACCACAGGCGGTCAGGACCGGGATGATCAGGGACGCCGTCGAAGAGCACCAGCGTCGCGCCGATGCTCAACGCTGCGCAGATCGCCCACGGCCCCATCATCCAGCCGATGTCCGTGAACCAGAGCAGGCGGTCGTGCTCGCCGACGTCGAAGCAGTGGGCCATGTCCTGCATCGCCTTGACGGGAAAGCCGCCGTGCACGTGCACGGTGCCCTTGGGCCGTCCGGTCGTTCCGCTCGTGTAGATGATCATGAAGGTCGAGTTCGGCATCGGTGTCGGCCACCGGTGGCGCCGCGTCGAAGCCTTCCGGCATCGATTCGAACAGCACGTCGCGGTCCGAGCGCATCGGCACGTCGGGGTCGCCGAGCTGGGGTACCACCAGGATGTGCTCGAGCGAGGGCAGCTGCGCGGCGGCCTCGTCGGCAACCGCCTTCATGGCGACCGGCCGGCCGCGTCGTGTGAATCCGTCAACAACGACCAGAACCTTGGCGTCGCAGTCGCCCAGACGGGAGACGATCGCGCCCGCCCCGTAGCCGCTGAAGAGCGGTACCACGATGGCTCCGAGCCAGGCGCAGGCGAGAAAGAACGTGACCGTCTCGGGAATCATCGGCAGACACAGCCCGACGCTGTCGCCCGCACCGACGCCGAGTCTCCGAAGCGTGGCCGCGGCGTGAGCGGTCTGGCGTTCGAGACGGGCATAGGTCCACTCCCCGGTGCCGCCGGCGTCGCCCTCCCACACGACTGCGATCCGGTCCGGCGCACGACGTGCCCAGCGGGTCACCGCGTTGTGCGCGAGGTTGAGCCTGCCACCACGCCAGAATCGCGTCCAGGGCAGCCCGGGAGACGTGTCCATCGCGAGGTCGAACCGCCGCGTCCACTCGACGCCGATGTCATCGACCATCGCCGTCCAGAATCGCTGCGGATCCTGACGGGCGAGCCGGGCGACACCGTCGAGATCGCCCACGCCGAGGCCGTCGATGAAGTGCCTGAGCCGCGACCCGCCGGCCTGCTCGGCCGTGGGAGTCCACGCGAATCGCGAGCCGCTGGTCATCTCGGCCTGACCATAGCGCGCGGTCAACGGTCGATCGACGCCATGTCCCAGTGGCGATCACCACGCACGCTCTCCGGGCTCACCGCCACTTCGAGCCGGGCGACGTCATCGTCGTCGAGGGAGATGCCGGCCGCCGCGGCATTCTCCTCGAGCCGGGAACGGCGCTTGGTCCCCGGGATGGGGACGATGTCGGGGCCCTGGTGGAGCAGCCACGCGAGCGCGAGCTGGGCAGCCGTGACCCCTTTCTCGGCCGCGATCTCGCCGATACGCGCGGCGATCGCCACGTTGGCGCCGAAGTTTTCCTCGGCGAAGCGCGGGAACCGGCTGCGGCGCGTGTCGGAGGCCGCCAGCGTGTCGGAGTTCAGCGCGCCGGTGAGGATGCCGCGACCGAGCGGGCTGTAGGCGACGAAACCGATGCCGAGCTCGCGCATGGCCGGGAGCACCGATTCCTCGACGTCGCGCGAGAAGAGGGAGTACTCGGACTGCACTGCCGAGATCGGATGGACCGCGTGCGCACGGCGGATCGTGGCCGGGCCGGCCTCGCTCAACCCGAGAAAGCGAACCTTCCCGGCCTGGACCAGCTCGGCCATCGCTCCGACCGTCTCCTCGATCGGCACCGAACGATCGACACGGTGCTGGTAGTACAGGTCGATGACGTCGACGTCGAGCCGTTGCAGCGACGCGTCGCATGCCCGATGCACGTACTCGGGATGGCCGTTGATGGTCTGCGAACCGTCGGCCTGACGCTCGAACCCGAACTTGGTGGCCAGCACGTACTGATCGCGACGCCCGGTCAGGGCTCTGCCGACCAGCTCCTCGTTGGTGAACGGCCCGTACATGTCGGCGGTATCGAGCATGGTCACGCCCAGCTCTGCGGCGCGGTCGATGGTGGCCAGCGCCTCGCGTTCGTCGCGTTCCTCTGCCGTGCCGTAGAAGTCCGACATGCCCATGCAGCCGAGTCCCAGCGCGGAGACCTCCAACCCCTGCGTCCCCAGCGTGCGCTGCTCCACGTCCCTTACCTCCGTGCCTGCCTTCCCCGTGCCCGAAAGGATGCGCGAACCGGGTTTGGCTATGCCACCTGAACGATCGGTGGCACCGCGCCGCGGGCCGCGCGCCGGGTGTCGGCCCACCCGTAGATCGTGGCCGCGGCGCCGATGAGCCCCGCGACGAGAAAGGCGAGACCGGTTCCGCCCGCCTGGGCGAGCCAGCCGGCGAGAAGGCCGCCCAGCGGAGCGGTGCCGAAGAACACGTACCCGTAGATGCCGAGCACGCGTCCGCGCATCTGGTCAGTGACCGCCAGCTGCAGCGTCGCGTTGGCCTGCGACGAATAGAGCGTGAACGCGATGCCGGTCACGACCAGCGCGAGGCCTGCCGCCCAGGCGACGTGGAGCGGGGCAAGGGCGATCTCCGACACGGAGAACAGCGCGGCGCCGACCACCATGGTGTGGCGGCTCGCCCGGCCGAGCGACGCGGAGAACAGCGCGCCGACCAGCGCGCCGAAGCCGAACAGCGCGGAGAGGATCCCGAAGATCTCGGGCCCGCTGTCGAGCGTGCGCGACGCGAGGACGGGCAGCAGCACGTTGAAGTTGATGCTGACGGTCGCGATGATCAGCATCATCACCAGCACCGAGCGGATCACCGGCTTGCGCCATGCGAACTTCAGACCCTCGAGCGATCCGCGCAGGAGGTTCTGGTTGCGCTGATCCTTGCGAACCGGGAAGAGGTCGTGCACGCGCATGAACCAGAGCGCGGCGAGGACCGCCAGGTAGCTGAGCGCGTTGATCAGGAAGCAGACGCCGACACCGGCGACGGCGATCAGCCCCCCGGCGATCGCGGGGCCGACGATGCGCGATGCGTTGAAGAGGCTGGAGTTCAGCGCCACGGCGTTGGGGAGCTCATCGCGCCCGACCATCTGAATGGTGAACGCCTGGCGGACCGGGGTGTCGAGCACGGTGATCAGGCCGGTGATCCCCGCGATCACGTAGACCTCCCACACGGTCGCGTGCCCGGTGAGCGTCAGGCCGGCGAGCAGCCCAGCGGTCACCATGAACGCGCCCTGGGTGCCGAGCAGGACCTTGCGCTGATCGATCCGGTCCGCGATGGCGCCGCCGAACAAGCCGAGCAGCCCGTAGGGTCCGAACTGGCAGACGGCGAGGATGCCGACCGCGAGCGGCGAGTGCGTGTTCTGCACGACGAACCACGCCTGGGCGACGCTCTGCATCCAGGTGCCGCTGATCGAGACGACCTGCCCGAAGAAATACAGGCGGTAGTTGTAATGGCGGCGCAGGCTCATGAAGGTGCGCGCCGTGGCGTTGCCGATGCCGAGGCTCACCCTGCTTGAGCCAGGAGCGCCTCGAGTGGCGCGATCGCCCCGGCGACCGCGGCGAGGTCCGTCTCGGCGAGCTTGCTGAGACGGGCCGCCAGCCAGGCGGTTCGCTTCGACCGGATCGATTTGAGCACGCGCTGGCCTTCCGGGGTGACCTCGAGATCAACTCGGCGCCGGTCGCGTTCCGCCTGCCGGCGCGTGACCAACCCGGACGCCTCGAGACGGTCGATGTGGCTGCACACCGACGGCATCGACGTCCCTTCGCGGGTGGCCAACTCGGCGACCCCGATACCGGGGTTGCCCTCGATGAGGCCGAGCAGCGAGAGCTGTCCGGGCGAGACGCCGGCGATGTGCACCTCACGGCGGAGGTGGCGGTTGAGGTGGAGCAGCACCGGGCGCAGCCGGTTGGCGACATCGACGGGTGTGCTCGTGGCGGTGGACATCTGAATTGATTATATAGCCTAACTAATTTTCTCGCAAGCCCCGTTTTGGGCGGCCCGGGAACCCGACGGCGGCTCGGCGCGTCTCCGTCTCCGCACGATGTGAACCCGCCTGGAGGACCCTGAGATGCGCAAGTTGCTGTTCGCCGGTACGGGCGTCGCCGCCGCGGTGGTGCTCCAGGCGGGATCGGCCCTGGCGTGCGGCGGGCTGGTCGCGCCCGACGGCGACGTTCGGCTTGCCAAGGCGACGACGTTCGTCGCCTGGTCCGCAGGCGTCGAGCACTACGTCACCAGCTTCGCCTTCACCGGCGCGGTCACCGACGTGGGATGGATCGTGCCGCTGCCGGCGATCCCGACATCGATCAAGGAGGCGGGCGCGTGGACGCTGCAGCGGCTGGAACGCGAGTTCGCCCCTCCGGAGCTGCTCCAGCTCGATGCTGGCGCACCGGCAGCCTACGCTCCGGCGATCGTGATCGAGCAGGTGCAGGTCGAGGCGCTCGACGTCACCGTCCTCAAGGGGAGCGGTCAGGCGGTCATCGACTGGTGCACCCACAACGGGTTCCTCGTCTCCGCGGAGATCAAGAACCACCTGCTCCGCTACGCGTCGTCGACCCCGATCTTCATGGCCGCGAAATACAACACGTCGCTGGCGCTGCAGCGTCACCAGCAGGCGGGTGACGGCGTGCCCCTGCTGATCACCATGCGCACGCCCCGCCTGTGGGTTCCGCTCGAGATTCTCGCCAGTGACGGGGTCCCGGTTAACGCAGACCTCTTCCTGCTGACCGACGACCCGCTGCGCACCGGAAACGGCGTGGCCGTGACGTCGAGCCTCGCCGACGGGACCACGCTGGACAGCGCTCCGGGATTCACCGTCGCGGGTGCCGAAGCGATGAGCACGATCCTGCACCACGACCTCTCCATCGACCGGAACATGTCCTGGGTACCGGCGCGCGGATACGTCACCTACCTGCGGCTGAACGCGCCCGGAGCGCAGGTCAACTACGACCTCGGCGTGGGAGCCGACAACGTCATTCGGCTCACGGCGTTCGGTTCGTCAGCCGCCAGTCCCGTCGCGACCGCCGCGGTTCCGGTGCCCCCCGACCCGTCCGACCTGGTCTTTCCGATGCTGCTGATCGTCGGCACCATTATCGTGGTGATCCCGGTGTCGGTCTGGCAGCTCCGGCCGCGTGTCAGAGGTTGAGGATCTCGACCGGCTCGATGCTCTCGGCGAGGGTCATACCCGTCACGGTGGCGAAGAAGTACAGCTGCGCCTCGAGCGTCCGCGCGATGTTGGCCGCCTGGCGGAACCCGTGCTGCTCGCCCGGGTATCCGATGTATGCGCACGGGACGCCGGCATCGCGCAGCGCCGCGAACATCATCTCCGCCTGGTTCGCCGGGACGACGGGGTCGTCGAGACCCTGCAGGAGCAACACCGCGCCGCGCACCCGGTCGATGAAATGCACGGGTGAGCGGTCATACATCCCGCGGCCGGTGGGCAGCGGCGCGTCGTAACGCGACTCGAACTTGTGCCCTGATTGCGCGAACAGCGCTTCGAGGTCGGCGATCCCGAAGAGGCTCGCGCCCGCCTGAAAGACGTCGTTGAAGGTCATCGCGCAGAGCACCACGTACCCGCCGGCGCTCCCGCCGTTGATGAAGAGACGGTCGGGATCCACTTCACCGATGTCGACGAGATGTCGCGCGCCCGCCACGCAATCGCCGACGTCGACCACTCCCCATTGCTGGTTGAGGCGATCGCGGTACGCGCGGCCGTACCCGCTGCTGCCACCGTAGTCCACGTCGAGGTAGGCGAAGCCGCGGCTGGTCCAGAACTGCACGCCGGGGTCGAGCGCAGAGCTCGTCGCCGATGTGGGCCCACCGTGCGCGTGCAGGAGCAATGGCGGTTTGCGACCCGGCTCCGTCTCGACGTCATCGTTGCGCGGCGCGTAGAACCAGGCGTGCGTGGTCTCACCGCCATGCCCGGGGAAGGTCACGTGGCGCGGTCTCGAGAGGATTGATTCGTCGATCGCCGCCGCGTCGCTGTCGGAGCGCACCGTGCGGTACGCGCCGGTCGTGAGGTTGCAACGCACCACACCCTGCGGCCGGTCGGGACCTCCGGCGTGAAAGAGCACATCGTCTCCCCGCGCGCTGACGTGCAGGCCGAACTCGGTGAAGGGAACGTCGAGGCGAGCCGGCTGACCCGAGTCGTCGAGGACGAGGAACTCCCATGCCCCGTTGCGACACGCCCACAGCACGATCCGCCCGTCACCGCAGAACGCGTATGTCGAAAGGCCGAACACCCATTGCGGCGCACCGCATTCAGCCTCCATCGGCGCGAGCGCATCGACCTTCGCGCCGTCACATCGATACAGGTTCCACCACCCCGTACGGTCCGAGGTGAAGTGCGCCACCGACTCCGGGGACCAGGACGGCTGAAAGATCAACTCGGCGCGTCCGCCGGCGACCAGCCGTGGGTCACGAGGGGTCCCGGATGCATCGATGCCGGCGACCCAGAGCTCGCATCCGTCCCAGGGCATGTTCGGGAAATTCCAGGTGAGCCACAGCATGCTGCCGCCATCCGGGCTCACCCGAGGAGTCGAATAGAAGTCGTTGCCGGACAACAGCGAGACGGGCGGGCCACCGCCCAGCGGGATCGCGCGGACATCGTTCACGACCGTGGCGCCGCGGTGTTCCTCGACCACGCAGATGAGCCGGTCCCGGGTGGCGTCGATCTCGAAGTCGGCGTAGCGCAGACCGGGGTCGACCGGCGTGAGTGGCATTGGCGCGGCGCCCGGTAGGAGCCTGTGGATCCTTCCGTCGTCCGCGTTGGAGAAGAACACCGTCCCGTCGTGGGCGAGCAGCGCGGCGCCGCCATACTCGTGCACCCGGGTGCGAGCCGAGTACGGTGCCTCGATCAGGTCGGCGATGACGCCGTCGTGCTCGCGGACGATGACGCAGCGGCCGTGCTCGGCCGGGCGGCCCTCGATCCAGTACGCATCGCCGCCGCTGAGCTGCACATCGCCGAGCCGGAGCCTTCCGGCGGCGGCCAGCTGGGCCGTGATCGGCGACCGCCATACCGAGGACGGCGCACCCCTCGCTCCCTGGCGCAGGGTCACGCGGTTGGAACGACGACGAACTGCTCCGCGAGACGCCCGGGCTCCAGTCCGTTCATCTTCGCAGTGGCCTCGAGCCAGCCTCGCACCCGCTGCTCGAGGGCGTCCCAGTCGCTGTACTGGCTGCGATGGCAGCGCAGCGCTGCCAGCTTGCGATCCGCCGTGTCGGTGACGTCGACGACCTGGACCTCGTGGCCCGCGCCCATCGCGGCGCTCATCCAGACCTCGGCCACGGTGTACGGTTCGAGGCCTTCGACCTCCAGCAGCTCTCGATGCGCGAATGGGTTTCGAGCGTCGGGGTAGACCGCGCACAGCGCCGCCTCGCCGGCCGCGAGGTGATCGGGGTGGCTGGCGAAGATGCGCGTGAAGTTGCGCACCGGCGACTGCGTGATCACCCGCTGGGGCTGCTTCACCCGGATCACCCGGGTGATGTCGCGGCGCAGCTCGATGCTCGCGGTGAGCCGTCCGTCCGGGTATCCGAGGAAGGTGAGGTCGGTGACGCCGACCTCGGCGGCGGCGGCGGTCTGCTCGATCCGCCGTATGCCGGCCATCTGCTCGCGGGTGATGCTTCGATCTGATCCCCCGGCATCACCGTCGGTCACGATGCAGTACGAGACGGCCACGCCGGCGTCGGTCCACTTCGCGGTGGTCCCAGCGTTGCCGAAGTCGCAGTCGTCGGGATGGGCCACCACCACCAGGACGCGTTCGATTCCGTCGATCTCCGACACGTCACGGATGGTAGCCAAAGCGGACGCCGGAGCCCCTCCGACCCGTGCGACACTCGGTGCATGCCTCCTGAAAAGCCCACCCACCCGGACCTCGGACGGCTCGCCGAGCTGCTCGGTGACTGGCGTGGCGAGGGCGAGGGGCAATGGGCTGGGGGCGAGCCGTTCCGCTACCTCGAATGGGTCAGCTTCGGGCACAACGGCAAGCCATTCATCTCATATGCGCAGCGAACGGCGGCGGCGGACGACGGGCGCCCGCTGCACGCCGAGACCGGCTACTGGCGAGCGCTCGGGAGCGGCGTCGTGGAGGTGGCGCTGACCCATCCGATCGGCGTCGTCGAGATCGAGACCGGCCGCTGGGAGGACAATCGCCTGACCCTGCGCAGCGCGGCCGTGGAGTGCACGCCCACCGCCAAGACGGTCACCGGCCTGCAGCGCGATTTCGAGCTCGACGGCGACGTCCTCCTCTACCGCCTGCGCATGGCCACCGACGGCGGCGAGCCCCGGCCGCACCTGTCCGCCCGGTTGCGCCGGGTCCGCGCGGGCGCCGGTGCCGAGGAGTCCTGACGCGTGCTCGGCATCCCCTTTCCAAACCCGGTGGACCGTCTCCTCGCCCGCCCGAAGACGTCCTCGCCGCGATCGCTCCCGCTGCGCGATCCGACCCCCGACCCGGGGCTCTTCGGGCCGGGCTCGGTCACCTGGCTGGTCATGCGCGAGCCGCGTCTCCTGCTCGCCGCCGGCCGGGCGCTGCTCCTCCAGGCGGCGAATCCGCTGGTCGCCCAGGGCGCCATCGAGCACAGCACCTACAGGTCGGATCCCTACGGGCGGCTCGATCGGACGGTACGGTGGGTCACCATCGTCTGCTTCGGGACGACCGAGGAGGCGGAGCGCGTCTCCGGGCGGGTGAGCGGCCTGCACCGGCCGGTCTCGGGGACGCTGCCGGCGGCGAACGCGACCTCGAGGGTGCCGCCCGGAACACCATATTCCGCAGGCGATCCCAGGCTCCTGCGCTGGGTTCACGCGTCCTTCGTCGACACCATGCTGGTCGCCCACGACGCCCTGGTCGGCAGTCTCACCGAGAGTGAGCGCGACGCGTTCGTGCGCGAGTGGGACGCGGTGGCCCGGCTCATGGGACTCCGCCGGAGCCGGTGCTGGCCGGATGCGGCGGCACTGCGCAGGTACGTCGATCGTGAGGTCCGTCGAGGACAGGCGCTTCCTGGCGCGGGCTCGCGGGAGGTCGCGGACACGGTCCTGCACCCTCCGGTGAGATCACCATTGCTCCGCCCGGGCATGGACACGCTTGCCTTCATCTCGACCGGTCTGCTGCCCCCCGAGCTGCGCCGGGGATACGGGCTCGTGTGGACCCCCGCTCACGCCGCCTCCTTCGCGGCACTTACCCGGTCACTGCGCCTGACGGCCCCGGCGATGCCGCGGCGGCTGCGCATCTCGCCCGTCCACGACCTCGCATTGGCGCGAGCCGAGGGGCGCTGGCCGGATACCAAGGCCGCCTGAGCGGCCGGCGCTCACTCAGCAGGGTGAATTTCGGCCCGAATGGTGATCGAGCCGGTGTCGAATCGCTACCCTACGACTGCGTCCTGGGGCAAAGGGTACGCCGGCGGACATACGTCGTCACAAGGAGGCGTTACATGACCTTTCGGAGTTGGCGGGCCAAGTCGGTGCCCGCCGTCATCGGCCTGGGAGCGATCGTGCTCGCCGCGTGCGGGAGCAGCAGCCCGGCCGCAACCGGCCCCGCGGTGACCAAGACCACGGCGACCTTCGCCGAGGGCCAGGGCGCCCAGCCGAACTACATCTTCCCGCTCGCCTCGCTCGCGTACTTCAGCGTCGCGAACCTCAGCCAGTTCCAGTTCCTCATGTACCGGCCCCTCTACTGGTTCGGTACCAACGGCCAGGTCCAGCTGAACAGCAGCCTCAGCCTCGCCGATCCTCCCGTCTATTCCTCCGACGGCAGATCGGTGACCATGACCCTCAAGGGCTGGAAGTGGTCGGACGGAACCCAGATCACCGCGCGTGACATCCAGTTCTGGCAGAACATGGTCACGGCCAACAAGACCAACTGGGCCGGCTACTCGCCGGGCGAGTATCCCGACAACGTCACCAGCACGACGATCAGCCCGACCAATCCGCTGCAGATCACCTTCAACCTCAGCCAGCAGTACGGCTCGTACTTCTTCACCTACAACGAGCTGAGCCAGATCACCCCGCTCCCCCAGCACGTCTGGGACAAGGAGTCGGCGAGCGGCGCGGTCGGCAACTATGACCAGACCCCGGCGGGCGCGCAGGCCGTCTACAAGTACCTGGATGCGCAGTCGAAGTCGATCGCGACCTACGACACCGACCCGCTGTGGCAGGTGGTTTCCGGTCCGTGGAAGCTCAAGTCGATGGACACCGCGGGCAACATCTCGATGGTGCCCAACCCCGGTTACGGCGGACCCATCAAGCCCACCCTGACCCAGTTCAACGAGGTTCCGTTCACCAAGGACACCGCCGAGTTCAACCAGCTCAAGTCGGCGACCTCGGTCAACAACGCCACCATCGACTGGGGCTATATCCCGGATGCGGATGTGCTCCAGAGGGCCTCGCTGGCCAACATCTACAACTTTTCGACGTGGGCGGGCTGGCAGATCACCTACTTCCCGGAGAACTTCACCAACCCGACGAGCGGACCGATCTTCAAGCAGCTGTACTTCCGGCAGGCGATGCAGTACCTGGTCGACCAGAACACCTTCATCAGCAAGGCGTTCTTCGGATACGGCTACCCGACCTATGGCCCGGTTCCGACCAAGCCGTCCTCGAACTTCGTCGACCCGTTCGAGCGGAGCAATCCCTACCCGTACAGCCCGAGCAAGGCCACGTCCCTGCTCCAGGCCAACGGGTGGACGGTCAACGCCGGCGGGGTGAGCACGTGCACCAGCCCGGGCACCGGCACCGGCCAGTGCGGCGCCGGGATCCCACAGGGCGCCAAGGCGTCCTTCAACCTCCAGTACGAGAGCGGGTCATCCTCCCTGGACCAGGAGATGGCACAGTTCAAGACGGACTACGCGCTCGCCGGCATCGCGATCAACCTGACCACCGCGCCCTTCAACACGGTGATCGGCAACGCGGCGCCGTGCAAGGCCGGTCAGGCGTGCACCTGGGACATGCTGTTCTGGGGTGGTGGCTGGATCTACGCTCCGGACTACGAGCCGACCGGCGATGAGCTCTGGTCGTGCACCGGCACCGGCGCCAACGTGCAGTACGCGGGATCGGACTCCGGCGGCTACTGCGACCCGCAGGCCCAGTCCGACATCCTCGCCACCGAGACGAGCAGCAACGTGCAGGCCATGTACACCTACGAGGACTACCTCGCGAAGCAGCTGCCGGTCATCTGGATGCCGACCGCCTACGCTCAGCTCAACATGATCAACAAGAATCTGAAGGGCACCCAGCCGCTGGATCCGCTCCTCCAGATCTATCCCGAGAACTGGCGCTGGTCCTGAGCCAGGCCGTCTGACCAACCCTTCACGACCTCGACGGGGGATGCCGGCAGCGGCCGGCATCCCCCCGTCCGTTCCGCTACTCTTTCATGCAATGGGCGTCAGGGCGAGGTAGGAGCACATGCTCGGCTACATCATCCGGCGGGTACTGCAGGCGATCCTGATCACGATCGGGGTGACGCTGATCGTTTTCATCATGCTGCACCTCATCCCTGGGGGCAGCGTGGCCAGGAACATCCTCGGCCCCCGGGCCAACGCCGCCCAGATCGCCCAGTTCAACCATGACAACGAACTCGACCAGCCACTGCCGCTGCAGTACCTGACCTACCTCTGGCAGCTGGCGCACGGGAATTTCGGCTTCTCGTACAAGCTCAACCAGGGTGTCGGGTCGATCCTGGTCCAGTACCTCCCCAAGACGCTGCTGCTGCTCGGCCTGTCCTACATCGTCGCGATCGTCATCGCGATCCCTCTCGGGATCTACCAGGCGGTCCGGCGCAACAAGGTGGACGACTACATCTTCACCGGTGCGTCGTTCGTCCTCTACTCGATGCCGGTGTTCTGGCTGGGCATCATCCTCGTCGTGCTCTTCAGCTTCATCCTCCACTGGTTCCCCGCCGAGGGACCCCAGGGCGCGTACGTCACCGATGACTTCAGCCAGCTGAGCTCGTTGATCCTGCCGGTCGCGACGCTCTCCCTGGTGACGATCGCCTCCTTCAGCCGGTACATGCGCTCGTCAACCCTGGAGAACATGGTCCAGGACTACACGCGGACCGCGCGCGCCAAGGGCGCCTCGAACTCCAGGGTGCTGTTCGTACATGTGCTGCGCAACGCGATGATCCCCATCCTCACGCTGATCGGGCTGTCGGTGGGTTATGTCTTCAGCGGTGCGCTCATCACCGAAGCGCTCTTCAACTACCCCGGGATCGGCTACATCTTCTGGAACGCGACACTGACGACCGACTATCCGATCATCCTCGGCGTGATCGTCGTGACCGGCTTCGCAACCGTCCTCGGTTCGCTCATGGCCGATGTCATGTATGCGATCGCCGACCCACGCGTGAGGTACCGCCGAGCATGAGCACGTTGGATCAATCGCAATCCATCGCCTTTCCGGTCCCTGCGGGAGCCACCCAGGAGAGGCCGGCGGAAGTGCAGGACGTCGTCCCGGCCTTTGAGGCCCAGGGCGTCTGGCGGCTCGCGTTCAACGTTTTCGTGCAGAACCGGCTCGCCGTGGTCGGCGTCGGGATCGTGGTGTTCATGGTCCTGTTCTGTTTTGTGGGACCGCTTCTCTACCACACGAACCAGGCGGACACGAACCTCGCGAACGAATTCCTGGCTCCGTCGCGAGCGCATCCGCTCGGTACCGACCAGGACGGCTTCGACATCATCGGCCGGCTGATGATCGGCGGTCAGACGTCGCTCGAGATCGGCATCGCCGCTGCGCTGATCGCCACCGTGTTCGGTGTCCTCTGGGGCGCCGTCGCGGGGTTCTTCGGCGGCTGGATCGACAACATCCTGATGCGCTTCGTCGACATCATGCTCGCCATCCCGGCGCTGTTCCTCCTCCTCTTTCTCGCCGTCGCCTTCCCGCGCAACGTGCTGACGCTGATCCTCGTGGTCTCGATCACGGCGTGGCTCATCCCCGCACGTCTGGTGCGTGCCGAGGCACTCACGCTGCGAACTCGTGAGTACGTCCAGGCCGTGACCATGATGGGAGGGGGCGGGTTCCGGATCGTGCTCCGCCACATCATTCCCAACTCGGTGGGGACGATCATGGTCAACGCCACGTTCCAGGTGGCCGACGCGATCCTGCTCGTCGCCGCAGTCAACTTCCTGGGTCTGGGGATCGCCCCGCCGGCTACCAACTGGGGTGCCATGCTCTCCGACGGGACGACATACATCGCCAACGGGTGGTGGTGGCTGATCTATCCCGCCGGGATCGCGATCGTGCTCACGGTGGTCGCCTTCAACTTCATCGGCGATGCGCTGCGGGATGCGCTCGAGGTGCGGCTCCAGAAGCGCTGACGGCGGTTTTCGGCGCCCGACCCTCCGGTGGCGCTGCCCTGACTTACTACGCGGCGGTCTCCAGCGGCGGTCTCAACGGGAAGTGGCAGGCGGCTTGGTGGTGCTCGCCGAAGGCGCGGAGGGGGGGTTCCTGCTCGGCGCAGAGCGGCTGCGCGTAGGGGCATCGGGTGCGGAACCGGCAGCCTGATGGCGGGTTGATCGCCGATGGGATCTCACCCTTCGGTGCGTCCATGTCCTTGCCGCGCTCGACGTCGGGGTCCGGGATGGGGATCGCGCTCACCAGGCCTTTGGTGTACGGATGCGCGGGCTCGGCGTACAGCTCGGCGCCACTGCCGATCTCGACCATCTTGCCGAGGTACATCACGCCGATGCGATCGGACATGTACTTCACGATCGACAGATCGTGGGAGATGATCACGTAGGTCAGCCCGTACTTCTCCTGCAGGCTGTTCATCATGTTGAGAATCTGCGAGCGGATGGAGACGTCGAGCGCCGACACCGGTTCGTCCGCGACGATGAGGCTGGGGTTGAGGGCCAGCGCTCGGGCAAGCCCGATGCGCTGCCGCTGACCGCCGCTGAACTCGTGCGGATAACGGTCGAGCGCGCCGCGCGCGAGTCCGACGTCGTTGAGCAGCTCGGCGCAGCGCTCGATCTGCTGCGACTTCCTGCCGATGCCCTGGATCGCGAGGGGTTCGCGCAGGATGGTGACCACGCGCATGCGCGGGTCCAGTGACGCATACGGGTCCTGGAACATCATCTGCATGTCGCGGCGCTTGGTGCGCAGCTTTCCCTTCCCCATCCTGGCGATGTCCTCGCCGTTGATGACGATCGAGCCCGATGTCGGCGGCTCGAGCGCCACGATCATTCGCCCGGTCGTCGTCTTGCCACATCCCGAACTCTCCGACGAGCCCGAACGTCTCGCCGGGGAGCACCTCGAACGAGACGTCCGAGACCGCGTGCACCGCGCCGACCCGCCGTTGCAGCACCGCTCCACGGGTGACGGGAAACTCCTTGACGAGGTTCTTCACCACGAGGAATGGCTTGGCGCCGTTGGACGCGACGGATGTCGCGGTCGGGGTCGCCGGCGTGACCGTCATCCGACCGGGACGGTCTCGGGGGCGACGGGGCTGTCGACGCCGGCGGGGTGGTGACAGGCGTAGTAATGCCCCGGCTCGTGCTCGACGAGCGGCGGTTCCTCGGCGTGGCATATCGCCGTGTCGTACCTGCAGCGAGCGGCGAAGCGGCACGCAGGTGGTGGGGCGGTGAGGTCCGGCGGCAGGCCGGGGATGCTGTAGAGGCCGGTGGCGGCGTCCTGGTCGAGCCTCGGTATCGCCTCGACGAGCGCCTCGGTGTACCGATGCCGCATCCCCTTGAAGAGGCGGCGTGTCTCCGACGTCTCGACGATCTTGCCCGCGTACATGACCGCGACCCGGTCGGCGCGACCGGCGATCACGCCCATGTCGTGGGTGATCAGCAGCACCGCCATGTGCAATCGCCGGCGTAGGTCGTCGAGGAGATCGAGGATCTGCGCCTGGATGGTGACGTCGAGCGCTGTGGTGGGCTCGTCGGCGATCAGGAGCTTGGGGTCGCAGACCAACGCCATCGCGATCATCACGCGCTGGCGCAGCCCCCCGGACAGCTGGTGCGGGTAGTCGCTGAGCCGCTCTCTGGGGCGCGGCATCCCGACCAGGCCGAGGACTTCCGCGCTCCGCTCGCGGGTCTCGGCATCGTTGGTGTCCCGGTGAATGTGGAGCACCTCGCCGATCTGGTCGCCGATCGTCATCGTCGGGTTGAGCGACGTCATCGGGTCCTGGAAGATCACGGCGACCTCATTGCCGCGGATGTCGCGCATCGCCTTCTCGTCGAGCGGCACGATGTTGCGCCCATTGAGCTTGATGCTCCCGGCCACGATGTTGCCGCCGGAGGGGAGAAGCTTCATGATCGACATGCCGGTGATGCTCTTGCCGCAGCCGGATTCGCCCACCAGCCCCAATGTCTCTCCGGGGGCGATGTGCAGGGAGATGCCGTCGACCGCGTGGACCGTCGTTCGGGTGAGCCGGATATAGGTCTTCAGACCGTCGATTTCGAGTACGTTGGTCGCGCTGTCCACGGGAATGTGGCGATCCTCCTCACCGGCAGTGTATCAGCGCCACCACGCCGCTTTGTGGCTTGTTGCGAGCGGTCCGGGTTGCTAGGCTCGCGCTGTGCAGGCGAGTCGAGAGCAACGCCGGCGTCCGGGCTGAGGAGGACGGCTTCGTCGGGGTCCGCGGCCTCCAGATCCATGTCAGGACATGGCTTCCTGCGGGCGCGCCGTCTGGTGTGGTCGTCGTCGCGCACGGGTTCGCCGAGCACGGGGGCCGATATTCGGCGGTCGCCGAGCGGCTGATCACCGACGGCCTCGCGGTGACCGCCGCCGACCATCGAGGCCATGGGCTCAGCGAGGGCAAGCGGACCAGCGTGGTCCGTTTTGACGACTACGTCGACGACCTCACCACGGTGATCACCCGGGCACGCGCGCGCTGGCCCTCGCTGCGCGTCGTGCTGCTCGGACACAGCATGGGCGGTCTGATCGCACTCGACCTCGCCGTGCGCGGCGCTGCGCGGCTCGACGGCCTCGTGCTCTCCGCACCCGCGGCGTGTCCCCGCGAGATGTCGAAATTCACACTCATGGTCGGCCGCGCGCTGTCGCGCGTGGCGCCGGATACCGGCGTCCTGCGCCTACCGCTCAACCGGATCAGCCGCGACCCCGCGGTCGTCGACGCGTACAACAACGATCCGCTGGTGTTCCGCACGCCGATACGCGCACGGCTCGGTGCGCAGATGCTCGTCGCGATGGATCGTGTCGACGCGAAACTGCCATCGCTGCGTGTGCCGCTGCTGGTGATGCAGGGGACGGCCGACGGTCTCGTCGATCCGGGCTGCGGGCCGCACGTCTACGCGCGCGCCGGCTCCGCCGACAAGACACTGAAGATGTATGACGGACTCTGGCACGAGATCTTCAACGAGCCGGAGCGCGACCACGTCCTGGGTGACCTCACCGGCTGGCTGCGTTCTCACCTCGGCCGACCCGCGGTGCACTAGAGTTCATCAACGATGCGCGAAGCGTGGTTCGTCAAACCCGGGTCGAAAGTCAATGTCGCCCGCATCGATCCGCGCGATACGCGAGCCCTCAAGGGCGGCCACAGGGCGGCGGCTGCCGCACTGCATGATGATCAGGCAGCGCTCATCGAGTTGCAGACGCGTCTGTGGGCGGAGAGCCGCCGATCGCTGCTGCTGATCCTGCAGGGCACCGATGCGTCGGGGAAGGACGGCACGGTTGCGCACGTCTTCAGCGGCGTGAACCCTCAGGGAACGCAAGTCACATCGTTCAAGCCACCGACCGCCGAAGAGCTCGCGCACGACTTTCTCTGGCGCGTGCACCAGGCGGTGCCACGTGCCGGGGAGATCGGCATCTTCAACCGATCGCACTACGAGGACGTCCTGGTGGCACGCGTGCGCAAGCTCGTGCCCAGACAGGTGTGGAAGCAGCGCTACGACGACATCACCGCCTTCGAGTCGCTACTCACCCAAGGTGGCACGACCATCGTCAAATGCTGCCTGCTCATCTCCAAGGACGAGCAGCGCAGCCGCCTCGAAGAACGCCTCCGAGATCCCCAGAAACGCTGGAAGTTCCAGCGCGGTGACCTCGAGGATCGCGCGCTCTGGAAGGAATATCAGGCCGCATACTCGGAGGCGATCACGCGCACCTCGACGAAGGACGCGCCCTGGTACGTGATCCCATCCGACCACAAGTGGTTCCGCAACTGGGCGGTGAGCCGGCTGCTCATCGAGACACTCACCGAGATGGACCCGAAATATCCCGAGCCACCCGATCTCGCCGGCATCAAGATCACCTGATACACGGCGAACCCCGTCGAGAAATCTAAAAACAGGGGACACGGGGGATTCCCCCATGCGTGGCGACCCCGATCGGATTCGAACCGACGATCTCCACCTTGACAGGGTGGCGTGTTAGGCCAGGCTACACCACGGGGCCGGGAAGCACCCGATGATAGCAACCGGGGTCGCACCGAACCGGAGTACGTTTCGGCGATGTCCCGCCGACCGATGCGTCCCAACGAGATCTCGTCAGGAGGGGTCGTGGTGCGGCGATCCCGGGATGGTTATCAGGTCTGCCTGGTCAGCGATGGCCGGCACTGGGGTTTCCCGAAGGGCCACGTCGAGCCCGGCGAGACCCCCGAGGCGGCTGCGATGCGCGAGATCTCCGAGGAGACCGGCATCGCGCTCGGATCGCTCGTGCTCCGGGACCCTCTGCCAGTGTCGGAGTACGTCTACCGCCGGCCCAACCATGGCGCGTTGGTTTTCAAGCGCGTCCATCACTTCATCGTCGAGGCGCCGGCGGACACCGAGCTGCACCCGGATCCGGCCGAGATCGCCGAGGCCGTGTGGCTCACGTTCGACGAGGCGAAGGCCCGGCTGAGCTTCAGGAACAGCGTCGTCGTCCTGGACGCGGCGCGTCGGCTGCTCGAGCCCGCGCCGCCGTCGGGGGCGCCGCCGACCGCGCCGTAGAATCGGGTGGCATGCAATTGTTCGACACCGCCCGCCAGGAGGTGGTGCCCTTCGAACCGCGGGGCGGGCGGGTCGGCATGTACGTCTGCGGCATCACCCCGTACGACTCGGCACACCTCGGCCACGCGTTCGTCTACCACGTGTTCGACGTGCTCCATCGTCGCTTACGCGACCTCGGCATCTCGGTGCGAAGCGTGCGCAACCTCACCGACGTCGATGACGACATCCTGCGCGTCGCCCGCCAGCGCGGAGTCGACTTCCGGGAGCTCGCCACCGACCAGGCGCGCATCTTCGACGCCGACATGGCGGAGATCGGGCTCCTCGCCGTCGACGTGGCGCCTCGGGCCACCGAGCACGTCGGCGAGATGGTCGAGTGGATCAAGAGGCTCGTGGACGGGGGGTATGCATACGCCGTGGACGGCTGGGCATTCTTCGATTCCGGCGCGTACCCGGACTACGGCCGGCTGAGCCGCCTCGACCACGCGACTCTCAATCGAGCTCAGCCGCGAGCGCGGCGCCGACCCCGACGATCCGCGCAAGCGGCATCCGCTCGATTTCGTGCTCTGGCAGTCGTCAGCCCCTGGTGAGCCCAGCTGGCCGAGCCCGTGGGGACCGGGACGCCCAGGCTGGCACATCGAGTGCACGGTGATGTCGACCGGCGCGCTGGGGCATCCCATCGACATCCACGGCGGCGGCGACGACCTGATCTTCCCGCACCACGAGTCCGAGATCGCCCAGGCGGAGGCCGCCGGGGTCGCGCCCTACGTCAGGCACTGGACGCACGTTGCGATGGTCGAGCACGAGGGCCGGAAGATGAGCAAATCCCTCGGCAACCTCATCTTCGTGCGCGACCTGGTCGCCCGCGTGCCGGCCGCTGCGGTCCGCCTCCTGCTGGCGTCCCACCACTACCGGCAGTCATGGACGTATGACGACGTCGAGGTCGACATCGCCGGGGCCCGTTACCGGCGGTATCTCGCGGCGATGCAGGGTGGAGGCAGGCTCAGTCACGAGGCGGCCGAGCGTCACGAGCGACGATTCTTCGAGCGGCTCGACGATGACCTCGACACGCCCGGGGCGCTCGACGAGCTCGACGCCATCGCGCGGGAGCTTTCCAGCAGCACCGCCGGCACGGAACCCGGCACCGAGGGTCAGCAGCTGCTCGGGCGGCTGCTGGGGGCGCTCGGCGCGGAGGCCGAGACCGTCCGAGCGTAAGGCCTTAGTCGCCCCAGGGCGCGCGGTCGCCGCGCGAACGGAATCGGAGCACGGCGGTGGAGATGTTCTCCTCGAGGTAGCGGGAGAAAAGCTGTCGCTGCGACACGTCGATCGCGGCTTCGACCTCCTGTCCTTCGCGACGCCGCGCGATCCACGGAGGGACGCCGTCGGCGACCATCTCGGTGCCCACCCGGACGTGCACCAGCGACGCGTTGTCCTCGCTCACGTGCACGGTGACCTTGAGCACCAGACCGGTGTGCTCGACGATCCGCCAGCTCCGTTCCCATCGAGCCTTGCGCGCCGGGTCATGGGCCAGACGGACGGACTCATCGACGATCACGCTCTCGCCGGTGCGAGCAGCGCGACCCAGCAGGCGCCGGATGCTCTGATCGAGTTCGCGAGCGATCCAGTCGACGAGCGACGGTGCGCGGTCGTTGAGGTCGGGGAATCCGTTCGGGTCCTTGGCGAGCTCGCCGATCGCCTGCACGGTGCTGGCGTGGCGGCGGCAGTAGCTGATGCCCGAGAAGGACACGCTGTGGGCGGGGCAGAATGCGGTCGGGCACCGGCGGCCGCGACGGTCGCGGTAGGCGCAGACCTGAGCGTTGGTGTTGGCGCAGCCGCGCAAGGAGCACGGAACCCGCGGGGACGCGACGAGGCCGTTGCCCGTGTCCTGCGGGGTGGGCTGGAACACGGTGGTCATCGGCGAACCTGCACGCCGACGATCCTACCCCGAGGTTGCAGCCCTGACCGGTGACGGAGCTGTTGCGACCTGCCGATCGAGGGCGACGGCGAGGCGTTGGATGGTTCCCATCAGCTCGGCGAACGCCGCCGGGGTCAGGGACTGCGCGCCATCGCTCAAGGCGTTCTCGGGATCGGGATGCACCTCGATCATGAGGCCGTCGGCGCCCGCGGCGAATGCGGCGCGGGCCATCGGGGGCACCAGCGGACGGTGGCCGGTGGCATGCGACGGATCGACGATCACCGGCAGATGCGACAGCGACTTGATCACGGGCACGGCGCTGAGGTCGAGTGTGTTGCGGGTCGCCGCCTCGAACGTTCGGATGCCACGCTCGCAGAGCACAACGTTGGGGTTGCCGTGGGCCACGACGTACTCGGCGGCGAGCAGCCATTCCTCGATGGTGTTGCTGAGCCCGCGCTTCAGGAGCACCGGCCGGCGCGCCCCGCCGACCGCCTCGAGCAGCGCGAAGTTCTGGGCATTGCGGGTGCCGACCTGGAGCATGTCGGCGTGCTCCGACACCAACTCGACGTCCGCCGGCGTCAGTACCTCGGTCACCACCGGAAGCCCGGTCACGTCGCGGGCCTCGGCGAGGTGACGCAGCCCGTCGAGCCCGAGCCCCCGAAACGAGTACGGGGAAGAGCGCGGCTTGAACGCGCCGCCGCGGAACATGGTCGCGCCCGCGCCGGCCACGGCCCGTGCGGTCGCGAGCACCTGGTCGCGGCTCTCGACGGCGCACGGCCCGGCGATGACCACGAACGATCCGTCGCCGAAACGGACGCCGGAGACATCGACCACGGTGGGCTCAGGATGCCACTCCCGGGTCACCTGCTTGTACGGCTTGCTCACCGGAATCGCGTCGACGACGCCGGGGAGATCGCAGATCGCATCGCGTATCGACCCCGGGTTGCTGCCGAGCACTCCGATCGCCAGGCGGTCGGCGCCGGGCAGCTCGATCGGCTCGAAGCCGCGCTCACGCACGTGCCTCACGACGTTGGCGACCTCCTCAGGTGTCGCCTGCACGTTCATGACCACCAGCATTGACTGATCCTACGAGAAGCGGGGGTCACGCCCACCTCCAGCTGTTCAGGACCTGCTGCAGGGCCGCTGTGTCATGGGCGAAGGTGGCCTGACCGGCACCCAGCGCGATCTCATAGGTGTTGCCCGCCTGGTTCACCACCATCTCCTCGTCCTCCTGTGCCGCCCCGCCCGATGGGGTGACCACGAACGTGATGACCACGCCCGACATCCCGCCGACGTCGATGGGCTCGGCCTGTCCAGCATCGACCGCGCCCGGAGGGACAGCGGTGGTCAGGTACTGGGCGAGCTGATCATCGGCCACAGGCTGCGACGTCGTCCTCGCGACGATGAGGGCGCCGTCGGGCGCGGCAAGGAGCATGAGGATGGTGCCGCTCCCACCCAGCGTGGCCGCGGCGCGCTGGTTCGCCGTCTGATCCCGCCACCCCCTGGGGATGTCGGTGCGGAAACCGGTTCCGGCGAAGGGCTGCGGCGACGCGGTGCGGTTCGAGGGTGCCGCGCCGATGCTGCTCGGGGTCACGGTGACCGCGGTCGCGGCGCACGCGGTGACCAACAGGGTCGCGACGCATGCGCCCGCACCGAGGGCGTGCGTACAGGGGGAAGCCAAGGTCACCGTACCGAGGATAGCCGAGCGCTCCCGCCTCGGCGGCCATCGATGCGAGGACAATCGCAGATATGGCGACGCGCTCCGCTCTCCGCGTCTCGCGTTTGGGACCTGCGCACGCAGGACAGCTCGGCGCGCTCATCGATCGCGAGCCGATCACCAACGTCTATCTGCGCAGCGAGCTTCGCCTGGGGTTCGAGGCCGGGGACTGGTGGGGCGCGTTCGAAGACGACGAGCTGACCTCGGTGGTGCTCGGCTGGTCGCTGGTGGTTCCCTACATTCCCGATCTCGAAGCGGCGGCGCCGCTTGCGCAAGCCCTCAGCGCCGGCGCGCAGCCGCGCATGGTCGTCGGCCACAGAGCGTCGGTGATGGCGCTGCACAACGCGTTTCGACCGCCTCGCCCGGCGCGCGAGGTGCGCGACCCGCAGCCGCTGATGGTGCTCGACCGCGGCGACCTTCGCGGCACACCGTCGGGTGATGTGCGCCTCTCGACACGGGCCGACCTCGAAGCGCTGATCGTCGCGGCAGCGCGGATGCACCGCGAAGAGATGGGCGTGGATCCCCTCGCGGTCGACGCACCGGCGTGGCGGATGCGCATGCTCAGCCTCATCGAGCGACGCTGGAGCTGGATCTGGATGCGCGACCGCGAGGTGTTGTTCAAGGCCGAGCTTTCGGCGTGGACCCCGGACGTCGTGCAGATCCAGGGCGTGTTCACCGCACCCAGGTACCGGGGTCAGGGGATCGCGCGCGCGGGGCTCGCCGCGGTCTGCGGCTTCGTCTTCAACGACGTGCCGCGCTGCAGCCTCTACGTCAACCAGTACAACGTGATCGCACAGCGCGTCTACGCGCGCCTCGGGTTCAAACCGGCGGACACATTCGCGACAGTGATGTACTAGGTCGGACGACCATGATCGAGACCCGCGCCGACGTCACCCTGCCCGTCCCGCCCGAAGAAGCCTTCGCGGTGGTGGCCGACATCGAGCACGCCGACTGGCTCCCGGCCATCCGGCGGCTGCGCCATATCAGCGGACCATCCGGCGGCGTGGGTGCGCGCTATGAGGTCGAGGCGGGGCTCGTCGGTCGCCATCTGCGCGGCGTGCTGGTGTGCACCGAGCTCACACCGCCGAAACGCATGGTCCTGACGCTCGAGGAGGGTTTGGATCTGACCGTCGAGGTCACCATTCGCAAGGTCGTGGGTGGATGCACCGTGGTGATGTCGGCTCGGTACTCGCTGAGCGGCCGTCCCTTCGCGGGTGCCGTGGAGCTCGCCTCGCAGGGGCCCGCGCGCCGCGAGACTGCCCGCGCCTGCGAGCAGCTCGCCGCGCGTTTCGGACGCAAGAGCGGCCCGGTGCAGCGTGCCGCAGGGTGACCGGGTGCCCAGAAGTGAGCTGACCGACCGCGAGATCCTCGACGCCAAGGTGCGGTCGCTCCCGCCGTTGAGCGGGCCGGCCACCGCCGATCTGCTCGGCGAGGTGCGGATCCAGGGCAGGGGCGCGGCGCTCGACGTCCTGGTCGAGCATCAGATCGCCGCCATCCTCGAGCTCGCGGAGGCGCGGCGTGGCAAGGGCGTCGAGGTGGGCGACCTGACCCAGGAGGGGACGATCGCCGGCATGGTCGCGGTCATGGAGTACGCGGGACAGGGTGGCCCGGCCTCCGGCCTGGATCGGTTCGTCGGGCGGCTCGTGGCTGCGCACATGGACGACACCATCGAGCTCGCGGCCATCGAGCGAGCGAGCGACGAGGCGTTCGTGCGCGACACCGCGATCTACGAGGCCGCGGAGGTCCGGGCCCGTCATGAGTTCGGCCGCGAGCCGACCGTTCTCGAGCTCGCCGCTGAGCTGGGCTGGCCCGAGGAGCGCGTGGCGCTCGTCGGCGGGATGCTCAGCGAGGCGAGGGCGCGCTACGACAGCGAGATCGTCGAATACCTCGACGACATCGACGAGGAGTAGGCGCAGCAACCCTGACTCAACGGCGAAGGTCGTCGCCGCGCCAGTCGAGGTCGTGGAGACCGTCGCCGGTGCCACGCCGGATGGCATCGTGCCCGAAGCGCTCGCGCAGGCGGTCGAGCGTGTGGTCGATCCGATCGTTGGCGGGTCGGTCGAAGAGATCGAGCTGCGGTGCGTCGGCGAGCCCGCTCACGCCCACACCGAGCAGGCGGATCGCCTCACCCGACCACGCGGTGTCGAGCAGCGCCAGCGCGGCGTCGCGGACCGTGGTGTCCGTCGCCGTGGAGGAAGCCAGCGTCTCCTGGCGGGTGATCGTGGTGAAGTCCGAGTAGCGGAGTTTCAAGGTGACCGTGCGCGCCGTCCATCCGCCGGTGCGAAGACGGGCGCCGACGTCGCTCGCGAGCTCGCCGATGCGCGCGTGCAGAGCCTCGCGCTGGGCGACGTCACGCGCGAAGGTCTCCTCTCGCGAGACCGATCGCGGGGCTCCGGGCACGGTCACCGCCGCGGTGTCGATGCCCTGTGCGCGCTCCCACAACGACGTTCCGGCGGCGTGCCCGACCCGCCGCTGCACGGTGTCGAGGGGGAGAGCTGCAAGCTGACCGAGCGTCGATATTCCCAAGCCGCTCAACGCCCGCTCGGTCGCCGGTCCGAGCCCGGGCAGCCGGCGCAGCGGGAGCGGGGCGAGAAACGCGGCCTCGTCCCCGGGCCGCACGACCACGAAACCGCGCGGCTTGCGCAGGTCGGAGGCGACCTTTGCCACCGTCTTGCAGGTTGCGACCCCGAATGAGGCGTGGAGCCCTGCGCTGGCGAGGATCCGTGCGCGAATCTCCCCGGCGATGTGTGGCGCGGTCCCGAACCGCCGGGTGGAGCCGGTGGTGTCGAGAAACGCCTCGTCGAGCGAGAGTTGCTCGATCACCGGCGTGTAGTCGCGAGCGATGTCGAACACGGTCCTGGACGCGTCGCGGTAGGCGCGGAAGTCGACCGGCACCACGACTGCCTGCGGACACATCCGCAGCGCCGTGCGCAGCGGCATGGCGGAGTGGACTCCGAAGGCGCGCGCCTCGTACGACGCGGCGCTGACCACCCCGCGGTTCAGCTGCGCGGTGCCGTCACCGGATGGGGCGCCGCCGACGATGACCGGGAGTCCGCGCAGCTCCGGCCGGCGCAACTGCTCGACGGATGCATAGAACGCGTCGAGGTCGAGGTGGATGATCGCGCGGTGCGTCACGCCCGCGTCCGACACGGTGCCGCCTCAGCTACCGGTGTGCTGCCTCCACTCATCGATGTCCGCCTCACGCACGTAGCCTGCGCGAATCATCAGCTCCATGTACGGAACGGCCAGGTGGGGTGCGGCGCGACGCAGCACCCATGGCGGCGGATTGTCCTTGTTCTTGTTGACGCTCTGATAGAAATAGATCTGATTCAGATCGCACAGAAGGGCGAGACGGTGCAGGGAAATCCCCCTCTCCGCGCACCGTTCTTTGATGTACTCCTTGAACTCCACGCCTATTCCAAGTATATGCCCATGTTCCGCAGCGCACCGGGCAGTTCCCGAAGTGCGGCAATCACGGCATCAGCCTCGCTGGCGGCGACGTCGCCGCACCTGTGCAGGAGCACGGCGCGCATGCCCGATCCGTGCGCGCCCACGACGTCGGCGGCCTCACTGTCTCCCACCATGACAGTCCGACCGGCAACGGTCCCGAGCGCCTGCATCGCCGCCTCGAAGATTCGTGGGGACGGTTTGCGCCACCCCACCTCCGCCGAGAACGTCGCCGAGTCGAGGTGGCTGTCGAGCCCGAGAAAGGCAAGCTGCGCGTGCAGCGATCGGACGCGATACGGCGCGTTCGAGCACAGCCCGACGCGGACGCCCCGACCCCGGAGGGACTCAAGGAGAGGGATCGCCTCGGGGTCCACATGCGCGCCCCGCCACCACGCCTCCTGTTCGATGCGCAGCACCTCGTCGAGCAGGGCATCGTCCAGGCCGATGCCGGCGTCGCCGTAGGCTCGGAGCGAGGCAGCCACAAGGTCCATCTCCTCGAGGTTGCCGCTGCGCTGGTGCTCGGCGACCTCGCGGTCGACGCGATCGAACACCGCGCGAACGGCCGCGACCGTCACGTTCGCCCGGCCGGACGCGGTGAGAACGGCAAGGATCCGGTGCTCGGCCTCGGCGAGCGCCGCATCCGGCCGGGAGAATTCGACGATGGTCTCGCCGTAGTCGAAGAGGACGCCGCCGATTCGACGTCGATGCGCACCCGTGGCGCCGGTCACGCGGGCGCGCCACCCCCACCGCGACCGCCTCTGCCACCGCGACGCTTGCGGCCGCCCTGCCAGCGCCGCTTCGGGCGTTTGCCGGGGTTCCGCGGCGCGGGTGACAGCTTCTCGAGGTAGGCCTCCCCTGGATGCGGCCCGCTGGGATGCCCCGCGCGAGCGCCCGGCGCCGAGGCGACGCGCGCCTCGTATTCGGCGAGGACGGCCTCGAGCGGCCGCTTGTCGCTCGCCGGGGGAGCGGCCGTCTCCGCCCACGGCTGAGCCTTGGGGCTCGCCTCGACGGCCATCATGTCGGCGCCCGGGATCTCCGGCACCGCGTCGAGGACGGATTCGATCGCCCGCGCGATGAGACGGTCCGCCTCGATGGGGTCGCGCAGAGGTCGATCAGCCATCGCCGGCGGTGCTCCACCCGGCCAGCCCGAGGCCGCCGATCGTCTTGACGTCAACCTCACCGTCGCGGACCAGCGCGGAGATCTCGTGGCGGGAGAAGCGCTGGACGTCCATTCGCTCGTCGGCGTCACGATCGGTCGGCCCCTCGGTGAGGCCGGTGGCCAGGAAGAAGTGCATCACCTCGGTCGAGTACCCCGGGGTCAGCGGCGCCACGGCCAGCGGCCTGATGTGCTCGGCGCTGAATCCGGTCTCCTCGGCGAGCTCGCGTTCCGCCGTTCGCGCCGGCGTTTCATCGCGGTCGCGCGTGCCGGCCGGCAGCTCCCAGAGCGTCCGGCCGACGGCGTGGCGCCACTGCCGCACCAGGACCACGCGGTCGTCGTCGTCGACTGCGACGATCGCGACCGCGCCCGGGTGAGCGACGACCTCGCGCTGCGCGCGGGTCCCGTCGGCGAGGCGTACCTCGTCTTCGTAGAGGGTCAGCAGGTGCCCGCTGTGGATGACGCGCCGCGATATCCGGGTCTCACGGAGATGCTCCGTCGCCCCAGGATCTGTGATCACCCGCTGAGTTTGACGCCCCTAGGCGGGATTCAGGCGCAGGACCACTCGTGAGACTGGCCGTGGGCGAACATCTTCGCGGCGATGTTTGCCTGGACCGCCGGGTTCCAGATCGTCGCCGCCGTCCCGCCGTTGGCGATGAACGTCGACATCAGGAACTGGAAGACGCCGATGTACGGGCCGCTCGGATTGACCGAGTTCCAGTGGAAGTGCGATTCGCAGTTGGCGGTCTTGAGCATCCAGGAGACGCTCACCCCCCAGTGGGTGGCGGCGGCGGTGATGTCGGCGACCACCTGAGCCTGGCTGACCGAGAGGCCGGCCGGAATCACGAAACCCGGACGGGCGCGGACGCGGATGCGGTGGTGCACCACCAGGACCGGCTTGGTCGCCGGCGGCGCGACCCGGATGAGCATCGTCCACCGAACCCGAAGCATCATCGGACGCACGGTCACGTTGGTGAAGCGGTCGAACTCTCCGACTGACGAGCGAACCAACGGGGCCGACGCGGTCGCCCCAAGGGTGGGCGTGGTGATGAGCACCGCGGTCGCCGGTCCAGCCACCAGCATGAGGCAGCCGAGAACGAGTCCACGTGCCCGCTTGGGTATATGCAAGGCGGATCACTCCTGTCTGGTCTGGCGCCGGTCATCTCTCCCCTGACCGGGCTTGTCGTCGGCTCGGCCCCCTGATGCCCCTCTGGAGACTCTCGTCTCGACGACACCGAGGCGACCCGAACCTCGGGGGACCCTACCACAACGGGTACTTGTGGCGGCAACTCTCCCAAACGGAGCGTTCGCGTCTTACCAGCCGGTGGCTGCACCGAGCGAGCAGGACGACGGCGCCGCGTTGAGCACCACCGGGATCTCGGCGGCCAGGCTGCCGCCCGCCTCCCAGACGAACTGCTCGGAACCTCCTCCCAGGATCACCCCGGCGCGGTTCTCGCAGACCGCGAATCCGACCACCGCCACGCCGGCGGATACGGCCGAGGACGGCGTGAGCATCGCCCTGACGTTGCCGTAGCCATGGCCCGAGCGGCACGGCTGGCACGCGTAGGC
Organism: Candidatus Dormiibacterota bacterium; assembly: GCA_963799005.1. Taxonomy (GTDB): domain Bacteria; phylum Chloroflexota; class Dormibacteria; order Aeolococcales; family Aeolococcaceae; genus Palsa-851. The sequence goes on from CAWCVK010000001.1 coordinate 1,051,830, forward strand.
GGCGGAGGCGGTGGCAAAGACCGGCCCGATGCTGGTCGGCCACGACCCCACGGTCACGGTCGCCCGCACGCTCGTGGCGCCGCTGCAGGCGTCGGTGCAGTCGGCCGTCACCGCAAGCGTCTCCCCCGGCCCCAGGTTGACCGCCACGGAGTTGAGTGACCCGAGCGTCCGGCCGGCGCGACGGGTCACGAAGTGGACGACGACCGAAGCGGCGCCGTGGAACCTGGCCTCGTTCTTGAGGCTGGCGACCGGGATCGCGGCCAGGTCGAACGTTCCGATGCCGAGCCCGACCACCCCGACGGACATGGTGTCGGGTGGGAGCGGCGTGGGTGACGGGGTGGGCACAGGCGTCGGCGTCGGCGTCGCGCGCGCGGGCGATGCCGTGGGCGTGGGCGCACCTGCGCAGGCCGCCAGCAGCATGGCGGTGGCGCCGACGAGCGCAAGGATGGTGGGCCGGGAGCGACGCATTGTCACCATCCTAGGGGCACCCTCGGCGTCAATCGGCGCGTGACAGAATTGACATCCAACTCAAACGCCCGGCCGAGTTCCGTATCTCCCGGTACTTCCGCGACTCGCGCCCGATTCGCATCGGCGGTGGCACCGACGAGGCGATGAAGGAGATCATCGCCAAGGCTGCGCTGAGGCTTTAGCTCGTGAAGGTCACGGTCTGGACCATGGTGTCGAACAGCGCCGCGGAAATTCCGCCGCCCAGTTCCAGGTCTTCCAGGCGATACCAATATTTTCCGGAGTTGAACCGATACTCCACGATCGGGCCGTTGTATCCCTCGCCACTCTGTCCCTGAAGGGTGGCCGACGATCTGGTCCCGGTCACTCCGTTCACGACCGCGCTGGACTGTTCGAGACCCTGGGCTCCTGTCCAGTCTCGCGCAGGCGGCTGGCTTGATGTGGTGGTGAGCGTGACCCAGAATGGACCGCTGCACCCGGATGATCGGGATGGGACGACGCCGACAAATCCATTTGCTTCACAGGCAGTCCAATTCGCAGGGTGCCGAAACGTCAGGTGGTTGGCTGTGCTGGGGTAGCTCACCCATCCAGCGGGGGCATCCGGCGTCGGCGACGCCACAGCCGAAGCAGAAACGGCGGGCGACGCAGATGAGGTGGCCGGTGTCGAGTGACCCGTTGGGGTGGGCGGGATTGTGGTTGTGGTGGCACAGGCGGTCATGACGCCGAGGAGCAGGACGGCGGCGGCCGATGCGCTGCCGGTGTGGTGTGCCTCCGAGGCCGGTTTCATCACTTGCGTCTTGATGGTCTTGTTGCGCAGCCGTCAGGTGGCAGAGTAACGGCGGGTGGTTGCGCACGGTTACTTGAATTGGCGGCGCGGACGCCGCCGTCGTGTCATGGCATCGGTGTTGGTGCCGGTGTCGGAGCTGGAACGAGTTTCGGAATCATTGTCGACGCGCCGTTCATCGAGGTGCACCCCGCGATGAGCAGTCCTCCTGCGCTGACCGATGCCGATCTGCAGGTGAAGGCGGTGGTGGTCTGGTTGCCGCCGAAATTGGCCGAAAAGAACACGTCGCCGACCGCGAGACGGCATGGTGCGGCGTCGACTGTGTAGGTGGTGGTGTCGCTGGTGTCGACGCCCATGTCGAACACCACCAGGTCCGTGCCCGGTTTGCACAAACGGAAACCGGTTGCGAGGCAAGTCTCTGCGTCGATCGCGGTTCCGGGCGCCGGCCACGCCGACGCTCCGCGAACGTGGATCGTCCCGCAGTGACGTCCGCCAGTCTGTGGATCCGGGGTCGTGCTCGGCTGCCGTCCGCACCCGGCGATCGCGATGGCGATCACCAGCACCGCCGTGATAACGGTCGGCCGTAACGGCGACGCGGTTTCCATGCAGTCCAGACGCACGGGGTCAGCGTTTGGTTCCAGCCGGTGGGGCTGTGACGGGCGACTATGTCGGGCGCGCCGCGGCGATCCAAACATTTACCACCACCCTGGCGAACCTGGTGCTGCTCTGCCACCGCCACCACTGGTCGGTGCACGAGGGTGGCCGGCAGCTGATCCGGGGCGAGGGGCAGCGGGTGCTGGCGATCCCGCCGGCGCATCGCTGTCGCTCGTGGACGCGCGCCCCCGACGGGATCGGCGCCGGCTAGCAGCGGGTATACAGAGCACGCCCGCCACGGCACACTCGTCATCGGCGCCGTTGGGCTTCGTGGCCATGCGTCCGGTGACTTCGCCTGCGGTTTCACGAACCTCGGGTGTTCCTCGTCGCTTCCGACGGCACTGCGCCCGGATAGACTCCGCACGACACCGTCAGCTCGGAGGGACTATCTGATGCAGGACCGGATCATCGGCACAACCATGCCCGTCCTCGAGCTCATGCTCGACCCGGGCGAGGCGATCTTCTCCGAGTCCGGAGAGCTCTCGTGGATGACCCAGTCGATCGTCATGCAGACGTCGACCCAGATGGGTGGGGGTGGCGGGGTCGGCGGCGTATTCAAGCGCGCCCTCGGCGGCAGCTCGATCTTCATGACCGAATACTCGGCGCAGGGTCAACCCGGGATGGTCGCCTTCGCGGCCCGTCTCCCCGGCATGATCTTTCCGCTCGACGTCGCGCCCCAACCCGGGATGGGCTTCCTCGGCCACCGGCATTCATTCGTGTGCGGGGTTCACGGGGTCCAGCTCTCGGTCGGATTCCAGCAGTCCCTCGGCGCTGGATTGTTCGGTGGCGACGGCTTCCGCCTCGAGAAGATCAGTGGTCAGGGGCGTGCATGGTGCGAGCTCAGCGGCGAGGTCCTGACCTACGACCTCAAACCGGGCGAGAGCCTGCGCGTGCACCCAGCGCACGTCGGCCTGTTCCAGGACACGGTGCAGTTCAGCATCACGACCATCAAGGGCATCAAGAACAAGATCTTCGGGGGCGACGGCATCTTCCTGGCGCTGCTCACCGGACCCGGCCGCGTGTGGCTCCAGTCGCTACCGCTCCAGAAGCTCGCGCAATCGCTCGGTGAGTTCTCGCCCGGTCAGGCCGTTGAGGCCGGGGCTGCCGGTGCCGTCACCGGAAGCGTCATGCGGGGGATCTTCGGGGGCTGAACTCGCTGCGCTGGAACAGCGCATGCAGAGTGATGCCGGCCGCCTCGAGTGCCTCGCGTCCTCCCTCTTCGCGATCGACGACGCAGAGGGCTCCGGCGATGGTCGCTCCGGTGGCCATGACCGCTTCGCGCGCCTGGAGGAAGGTGCCGCCCGTGGTCATGGTGTCGTCGACCAGCAGCACGCGCTCACCCGGCTGCAGATCCGGACCCTCGATGACGCGACCCGTACCGTGCGCCTTGACGTCCTTGCGAACGATGAACGCGGTGATCGGGTGATCGGTGCTCGCCACTCAGGGCAGCGGTCGCGGCGGCGATCGGATCCGCACCGAGCGTCAGCCCTCCGACCGCGTCGATGGCGTGGGCGCGGCAGTGCTCCAGCGTGAATCGCGCGACCAGGTACAGACCACGACCGTCGAGGGTCACCTGCTTGCCGTCGACGTAGTAGTCGCTGGTACGTCCGCTCGTGAGCGTGAAGGTGCCGTACGTGAACGCCCGCACGGCCACGAGGTCGCGGAGCTCCTCACGCAGGTCGGTATCGGTCGCGGTCGTCACGGCGTCCAGCGCAGGACGGGATGACGAGCAGCGCGCACCTCGTCCACGCGGCTCACCGGGGTCTCGTGAGGGGCGTGCTGCACGAACGCGAGGTCGCGTTCCGCCTCATCGACGATCGCCGCGCAGATGCCGGCGAACGCGTCGAGGCTCTGCTTCGATTCCGTCTCCGTCGGCTCGAACATCAACGCCTCGGGAACGGTGAGCGGGAAGTACACCGTCGGCGCGTACACGCCGTAGTCGAGCAGCCGCTTGGCGACGTCCATGGCGCGCAGTCCCTCGACGCGGCCTCCCTTGGTGGTGGCGACGAACTCGTGCATGCACGGGGTCTCGACCGCCATCGCGAAGAGGCCGGCCAGCTGTGACTGCAGGTAGCGTGCGTTGAGCACCGCGTCGCGCGCGACCCAGGGAAGATGGTCGCCATACGCGCGGATGTACGCGTAGGCGCGGACGAGCATCCCGAAGTTGCCGTAGTACGACCGCACCTTGCCGACGCTCTTCGGACGCTCGTAGTCAAGGAAGTAGCGGTCGCCGTCACGTTCGACGGTCGGCGTCGGCAGGAAGTCGACGAGTCGCTCGCCGACACCCACCGGACCGGCGCCGGGGCCGCCGCCACCGTGCGGGGTCGAGAACGTCTTGTGCAGGTTGAGATGGACGACGTCGAAGCCCATGTCGCCGGGGCGAGCCACGCCGACCAGCGCGTTGAGGTTCGCGCCGTCGTAGTACACGAGCGCGCCGGCGTCGTGCGCGAGCTTCGCGATCTGCACGATGTCCTTCTCGAAGACCCCGAGCGTGTTGGGGTTGGTCAGCATCACCGCCGCCACGGTGGCGTCGAGATGGCTCGAGAAGTCCTCGACATCCACGGTGCCGTCGTGATTGCTCTTCACGGTCACCACCTCGAGGCCGCACGCGGCGGCTGACGCGGGGTTGGTGCCGTGCGCCGAGTCGGGGATGAGCACGCGCGTGCGGGCGGTGTCCCCGCGGTTTGCGTGGTACGCCTGGATCATTCGCAGACCCGTCCACTCGCCGTGCGCGCCCGCAGCCGGCTGGAGTGACATGCGGGCCATCCCGGTGATCGACGCGAGCAGGCGGTCGAGCTCCCACATCAGCTGGAGCGCGCCCTGGGTGTCCTCCTCGTCCTGGTAGGGATGCAGCTGCGCGAAGCCGTCGAGCCACGCGAGCTGTTCGTCGACCACGGGGTTGTACTTCATCGTGCACGAGCCGAGCGGGTACATTCCCTCGTGCAGGTTGTGGTTGCGGCGCGCGAGGCGTCCGAAGTGTCGAGCCAGCACCGCCTCCGGAACCGCGGGCACGGTCGGCGGCGTGGTGCGCAGCAGCGACTCGGGAACCGACGTTGCACCGTTGGACGGTGGCACGCCCGCTGCGGTCACCGCCGGACCGCTCGCGTAGTTGGTGCTCAGCTCGAAAACCAGCGGCTCGTCGACCGCCCATCCGGCCTCGCGCGTCACGTCGGGAATCGTGCCGTTCATGCGTGCGCCATCGCGACGGTTCGCTCCGCCGCGACCACGTCGGCAGCCGCGGCGGCATACCGGTCGATGGCCGCCGGAGTGGTGAGCTCGGTGCAGCACACGAGCAGCTCGTCATCGCGCCTGGCGTCGATGCGCCCGAGCGGCAATCCCGCCACGATGCCGCGCTGGCGCAACGCCGTCGCGAATGACGCAGCGCTGCGGGGCGTGCGCAGCACGAACTCCCAGAGGAACGGCGTCGACGGATGCGCGAGCGAGAGCCCATCGACGGCCGTGAGCAGCTTCGCAAGGTGGTGAGCGCGCTGCGCGCTGACGTCGGCGACCGACCGCATTCCTCCGGCGCCCATGTGTGCCATGTACACGGTGGCGGCGAGCGCGATCAGCGCGTGGTTGGTGCAGATGTTGGAGGTCGCGTGCTCGCGGCGGATGTGCTGCTCGCGCGCCTGCAGGGTCAGCGTGTAGGCGCGCCGCTCATCGTGGTCCAGGGTCATGCCGACGAGGCGACCCGGGATACGGCGCATCTGGGCCTCGGCGACCGCCATGAATCCGACGTGCGGTCCGCCGAACGACGCCGGGATGCCGAGCGGCTGCCCGTCACCGACCGCGACATCGAAACCGCTCTCGCCGGGAGGCGTCAGCAGCGCGCAGGCGTGCAGGTCGGTGGCGCAGATGGCGAGCGCGCCCGCGTCGTGCGCGACCTCGGCGAGCGGCGCGAGGTCCTGGATCGTCCCCGCGAAGCTCGGGAACTGCACGAGCAGCGCGGCGTGCTCGGCCGTCAGCGCCGCGCGAGCGGTGTCGACCGCAAGGACCCCGTCGCCGGTTGCGACCACATCGATGGCGATACGCCGTCCTTCGCCGAAGGTCCGCAGCACGGCGATGGTCTCGGGGTGAACGGTGTCGGCGACGGCGATGCGGGTGCGCCCGGTCGCCTGGACCGCGATGACCATCGCCTCGGCGGCCGCGGTCGCCCCGTCGTAGAGCGAGGCGTTGGCGACGTCGAGCCCGGTCAGCGCGCAGATCATCGACTGGAACTCGAAGATGGTCTGGAGGGTCCCCTGGGACGCCTCGGCCTGGTAGGGCGTGTAGGCGGTGTAGAACTCGGGGCGCGAAATCGTGCCGCGCACGATCGCCGGGCTGAACCGGCGATAGACCCCGGCACCCAGAAAGCTGTCGTAGGCGCTCAGCGATCGGTTCCGTGAGGCGAGCCGCTCGAGCTCGGCGACCAGGTCCTGTTCTGACAGCGGCGGCGGGAGGTCGATGCGAGGGTTGCGCAGGGCGTCCGGAACCGTGGTGAACAGGTCCGCGTCCGACGCCGCCCCGACCGCATCGAGCATCTCGCGACGTTCGGCATCTGAGTTGGGGAGATACGCCATGCTCAAAGTATGCCGGGCCGCGGGAGGCGCCCGGGAGCGGCGCGGCCTCCACACGGACCACCGGGGGAGGTTTGTTCCGCCGAACCGTTGGTAGACTGCTTGTGATGTCCAAGCGCGCGTCCACCGTTTCCATCGAGGATCTTGTCGCGTCGATCGAGACCGCCCGCGACAAGGTCATGGCCGATGAGGTCAAGAGCCTGGTGAAGCTGGGCCTTCCCAAGACGGTCGCGTACAAGATGGTGGCCGACCGCTATCGGCAGCGGGCCGAGGGCGACGACGGAGAAGCAGACTCCGCGAGCCCCTGGCCTGACATGTCCTGACCCGGCGCTAACCACCGGCGCGTGACGGGGGTGCGTCTCGGCCGCGACCGCGGACGTACCAGACGACCACCACGATGACGACGATCACGCCGATCACGATCGCCGCCGTCCCGATCGGCCCGGACACCTTGGTGTAGTTCGCTCCGACCTCGTACCCGAGAACCGCGAGGAAGGTGACCCAGACCGTCGACCCCAGGAGCGAGAGCCCGGCGAACCACACCGGCTGCATCTTGGCGAGGCCCGCAGGGAACGAGATGTAGGTGTGGATCACCGGGAGCATCCTGCCGAAGAAGACGGCTGCCATCCCGTAGTGGTCGATCCAGTGGTCGGCGAGGTCGAGATGTCGCGGCGAGATGCCGATACGCCTGCCCGGGCCGAGGAGCAGCGGGCGGCCGAAGCGGCGCGCCAGCGTGTACGCGAGGATCGCCCCAAGCCAGTTGCCGGCGATGCCGGCGATGATCACCACCACGATGCTGAAATGGCCGGCGGCGGCGAGCACGCCCGCCACGGGCATGATCACCTCGCTCGGGACAGGCACGCCGCAGCTGTTGATGAGCATCAGCACGAGCACGATGAAGAGGCCCCCGCTGGTCACCCACTGGCCGATGACGCCGCCCATCGCCCGGGATTGTGGCCTACGCTGCCGCGGACATGCGCCGAAGGCTCCGACCGACCTCGATCCCGCCGTGGCCGGTCCCGTTCGACCCGGCCGCTGAGCTCGACTGGGGGAGCCCCGAATACGCGCGGCGCCTGCTCCGTGAGCATCTCGATCAATCCCACGACGGAGCCAGCAGAAGGCGGTCGGTGATCGCCGCGCAGGTGCGCCGCCTGCGCGGGCTCCTCCCTCCCCCGCCGGGGCGGATTCTCGACGCCGGGTGTGGACCGGGCCTCTACGCGGTGCCGCTCGCCGCCGCCGGCCACGACGTCACCGGCATCGACGTCAGCGCAGCCGCGCTCCGCCACGCGCGCGGTCTCGCTCGCGATGCGCACCCTCAGGGCAGAGCCCGCTTCGTCAGGGGCGACGTGCGCGATGCGCCGCTGCCCGCCGGGCGCTTCGACGCGGCGCTCTTGGTGTACTTCGTGCTCGAGTCGTTCTCGCGTTCCGAGCAGCCCCTGGTGCTCGCGCGCATCGCCGCATCCCTGGCACCGCACGGGACCCTGATCGCCGAGCTGCGGCTCCGGCCGGAGCAGCCGCCCGGCCGCATCGACTGGTGGGACGTCGTGCCCAATTCGCTGCTTTCCGACCGCCGCCACCTGCTCCTCGGCGACGCGGTGTATGACCGGCGCCGGCACACGTACGTGCTCCGGGAGGTCGCGATCTTCGACGACGGCTCGGCGACGGCGCGGCAGACGAGCGGCTGGCTTTGCCCCTTCGGAACCATCCCCCGCCTCTTCGCCCGCGCCGGGCTTTCCGACGTCACGATGTTCGACGGCTGGGGCGGCGAAGCTGCCCACCCGCTCTCCGAAACGGTCCTGGTCGTGGCCCGTCGGCCGGCCCACTGACGCGCCTCTCGACCGGGCGGTGCGAGCGGCTACCATTCGTTGCTTCGGTCCGGGAGTCCTGTCTGGAGTTGATTCACCATGCCGACGCCCACACCTGATCGCATCCGCACGGTCGCCGTCGTTGGTCACAGCCACGACGGTAAGACCACCCTCTGCGAGGCATTGCTCCACACCGCCGGAGCAACCCAGCGCATGGGGTCCACAGAGCAGGCCACATCGCTCTTCGACCACGAGCCCGAGGAGCAACGCCACTCGATGAGCATCGGTTTATCGGTTGCGCACTGCGACTGGGACGGCAGTCGCGTGAACCTCATCGACGCTCCGGGCTTCCAGGACTTCGCCGGTGAGGTGGTCGAGGGACTGGCCGTCGCCGACGCAGCCGTGCTCGTCGTCGCCGCAACCGGGACCGTGCCGGTCGGCGCCGAGATGGCGTGGGAGATGATCCAGGCGGCCGGCGTCCCCGCGCTCATCGTGGTGAACCGCATGGACAAGGAGAACGCCGCGTACGAGGCGACCGTGGACGCGCTCCGCGAAGCGTTCTCGCGCAAGCCGATCGCGGTGGTCGTGCCGATCGGCGCGGCCGACGAGTTCCAGGGGTACATCGACCTCGTCGACGACAGGGCGCACGCGTTCGACGACCGAGGCCGTGCCACCGATACTGCAGTCCCGGACGAGATGAGCGACGAGATCGAACGCGCTCACGCCGCCCTCGTCGACGCCGCCGCCGAGAGCGACGACGCGCTTCTCGAGAAGTACCTCGAGGGCACCGAGCTCACCGACGACGAGGTGCGCAGCGCGCTCCACGCCGCAACCGCGCGCGGCACCCTCGTGCCGATCGTCTGCGCGTCCGCGGCGACGGAGAAGGGCGCCGCCATGGTGCTCGACAGCATCGTGCGCTATCTGCCGGCGCCGACCGAACGCACCCGTGTCGGTCTCGATCCCAAGGGCAATGAGGTGGCCATCGCATGCGAGCCGGACGGCAAGCTGTGCGCGTTCGTCTTCAAGACGACCGTCGACACCTTTGGCAAGGTCTCATTCTTCAAGGTGCTGCGCGGCACCATGCGCGGCGACAGCCATCCGATCACCGCGCGCCTGGGGCAGGAGGAGCGCTACGCGCAGCTCGGACAGCCGAACGGCAAGGCGATCGTCACGACCGCCGAGGTGGTCGCCGGCGACATCGGCGTGGTCACCAAGCTGACCCATACGCAGACCGGCGACACCCTCTGCGCGAAGGACGCGCCGGTGCTGATGCCGCCGCTCCCGTGGCCGGCGTCGACCGCATCGGCGGCGATCGTCGCGCGCTCCAAAGGCGACGAGGACAAGATCATGAGCGCGCTCGCCCGCCTCACCGAGGAGGACGCGACCTTCTCCACCGACCGTGACCCGGTGACCAACGAGGTCCTCGTCCACGGGCTGGGCGACGTCCACCTCGATGTGGCACTCGAGCGCATGAAGCGAAAGTTCGGCGTCGACGCCGAACTGCACCCTCCGAAGATTCCGTATCGCGAAACCATCACGGGCACAGCCCGCGTGGGCCACAAGTACAAGAAGCAGTCGGGCGGCGCCGGCCTCTACGGCGACGCCACCATCGAGATCGAGCCGCTGCCGCGCGGCGGTGGCTACGAGTGGGAGGACAAGATCTTCGGCGGATCGATTCCCCACCAGTTCCGGCCCTCGGTCGAGAAGGGTGTCCGCCAGACCATGGAGCAGGGCGCTGTGACCGGGAACCCGATCGTCGACGTGAAGGTGCGCCTGGTCGACGGCTCGACGCACAGCGTCGACGGCAAGGACATCGCGTTTCAGATCGCCGGGGCGATGGCCATGCGCGAAGCGGTGCAGAAGGCTTCCCCGGTCATCCTCGAACCGATCATGGACGTCAACGTCACCGTCCCCGAGCGCTTCACCGGCGACATCATGGGCCTGCTCAACTCGAAGCGGGGACGGGTCGGCGGCGTGAATCCGCTCGGAGACGGCCGCGCCGAGGTCAACGCGCATGTCCCCCAGGCGGAGATGTACACGTTCCCGGTCGAACTGCGCGCGATGACCCAGGGGCGTGGCAGGTATTCCATGGCATTCGCGAGCTACGAGGAGGTGCCGGCGCACGTCGCGCAAAAGCTCATCGAGACACACACCAACGAGCATTCGGCAGCATGAGCCGGCGCTCGCGCTCGCTTTGGCCGGGGTGCGCCACACAGATGCGATGAAGGAGTGAGCAGTGGGTGAGACGGTCGAGTTCCCGAGCAACGGCCACACGTGTGGCGGATATCTCGCGACGCCGCCGAGCGGCCGAGGGCCCGGTGTGGTGGTCATCCAGGAGTGGTGGGGCGTGAACGCGCACATCCGCGATCTGTGCGACCGCTTCGCGGCCGAGGGGTTCGTGGCCCTCGCGCCCGACCTGTACCACGGCACGGAGACCAAGGAGCCGGACGAGGCGGGCAAGCTGCTCATGGCCCTCGATCTCGCCGAGGCTGCTCGCGACATGACCGGAGCGGGCAGGTGGCTGGCGGCGAGCGAGCGCACCGCCGGGGACCGAGTCGGCATCGTCGGGTTCTGCATGGGCGGGGCGCTCGCCATCTACGCGGCAACCCTGAGCGACGTCTTCGCCGCGGTCGTCCCCTTCTATCCCTACATGGGCGTGACCGCGGCGGCGAGCCCGGACGTCACCCGGATCAAGGGCGCGGTGCTCGGCCACTTCGCGGAGAAGGACGAGGCGTACACGCGTGACCAGGTGGACGCGCTCGAAGCCCAGCTTCGCGGCGCCGGCATCGACGTGGAGTTTTTCTGGTACGCGGGCGCCGACCACGCGTTCTTCAACGACACCCGCCCGGAGGTGTACGACGCGGACGCGGCGCGGCTGTCGTGGGACCGGACACGGGCGTTTTTCCGCACCCATCTCGCCACCACCGTCGCCCCTGTCTGACCGCAGTCGCAGAGGCTTATCTGATGGCCCCGGCAGGGCTGGGGCTTGAGTTCGGCTCCAATTCGGGCCCGATGTGCTTAGAATGCCCGCAACCTGCCTCCGAGCAGTCGCAGAACCACCCCCACACCCCGGAGGAGCACATGGCCACTGGCTATTGCCTCAAATGCAAGGAACAGCGCGAGATCAAGGGCGCTGAGGCGATCACGATGAAGAACGGCAAACCGGCGACCACCGGAACCTGCCCCGTCTGCGGCACCAAGATCTTCAAGATCGGCAAGGCCGCCTAGCGATCGTCCGCCGGGCTTCGGACACACGGTCCGGCCCGGTCACACCGACTGGTGACGGGGTGCGGCCGCGCCCCCAACACCAACTCCCTGAATTCGCCGCCGGGATCGAGGCGCGGGTCAGCCGGTCCGGAGCAACTCCTGCCCGAGCAGATCGAGTGGCAGCGATCCGAGGTTGAGCGCTTCCATGTGGAATCGCTTCAGGTCGAACGCCGAGCCGAGCCGGGCTCGGACCTGGGAGCGGACGTCGAGCCAGACCCGCTCCCCAACCTTGTAGCTGATCGCCTGCGCGGGCATGCCGCAGTACCGCTCGAGCTCGCTGCGCGCGATGCCGGGCCCGGCGAACCCGCAGTACCGGGTGACGAAGGGCAGCGCGGTGTCCCAGTCCCAGACGCGCCCGGGCTCGTAGGCCTCGTCTTTCGGGATGGGGAGCTGGAGGTGCAGCCCGATGTCGACGACGACGCGCATGGCTCGGAATGCCTGGGAGGCGAGCATGCCGAGGAGGTAGTCGGGGTTCTCGAGGTAGCCGAGCTCCTGCATCAGGCGCTCTGCGTAGAGCGCCCAACCCTCGCCGTGGCCCGAGTACGTTCCCAGCTGGCGCTGAAACGAGGTCAGGCGCTCCTGGAACGTCATGCACAGGCCGATCTGCAGATGATGTCCGGGAACGCCCTCGTGGTAGGCGGTGGTCACCTCGGTCCACAGCGGGAACCGCGTCTGGCCCTTGGCCGGGTACCACGTGCGCCCCGGACGGCTGAAGTCCGCGGAGGGCGCCGTGTAGTACATCGCCGCCGCTGTCCCCGGGGGAGCCTCGCGGCATTCGACGCGGCGCAAAGGCTCCGGGATGTCGAAATGCGTGCCGTCGAGATCCGCGATCGTCCGATCGGTCAGCCCCTGCAGGTGGGCGAGCAGCCGGTCGATGCCCTCGATGCTGCGTGCCGGGTCCTCGCGGAGCAGCGCCATGGCGCCGGCGACGCCCGCACCCGGAGCGATCTGCTCGGCGGTCACGGCCATCTCGGCTTCGATGCGGTGCAGCTCGTCCCAGCCCCAGGCGTAGATCCCTTCCGGGTCGCCGGTCGCCCCGAGCCACCGTCGCATGCCGACTGCGTAGAGATCGCGGCCTACGGCGTCGGTTTCCGGGGCTCGTGGCGCGTACTCCTCGCGAAGGAACGTCGACATCGCCGCGTATGCCGCGGTTGCCGCCTGGGCGCTCTCCCGGAGCCGGCGAGCGAGAGCGTCATCGCGGGCTCCGTCCTCGGCGATGGCGGCGAAATACGGCGGATCGTCGGAGTCAAGGCCGCCCAGGGTCGCCGCCTGACCGGCACAGACCAGCGCCTGGCGTTGCGGCGCTATCAGACCCGCCGCCAGCCCATGCCGGAGCGATGCCGTGAACCCATCGAGCGTCTCGGGAATCCGGCTCATGCGGGTCGCGATACGCTCCCAGTCCTCGGGCGTGTCCCGGGGGCAGAGGTCGAACGCGAGCCTGACGAACATGAGCGGACAGTCGAAGTTGGACAGCTGCCGCCACGGAGCTCCGACCCGATATGCCTCGAGTTCGGCCTGGAGCCGGTCGCGCATCACGGCGGCCGCGATGCGATCTGCGTCGTTCTCGACGGCCGCCTGGTCGACGGCGGCGACGTGCTGGCGGGCGAGGTCCGCGCGTGCCTCGACGCCGTCCGGGGAGTAATCGGTCACCTCGTCGTCGTGTCCCGGGATCCCCAGGTCGGTCGCCGTGAACGGGTCGAGGACGCAGAGCCTGTCCACGAACGAGTTGGCGATACGGAAGATCTCGGTCACGCCTCGAGCGCGACCACAGCTCCCACCCCGGCGATCGATGCGACGCGGTCACCGTCGTCGAGCCGCATGATGATCACACCCCGGGTCTGGCGCCCGGAGACACGCACCTGCTCGAGCGGGATGCGGATGACCTGCCCCGACGTCGAGATGACCATCAACTCCTCGGACAGATCCTCGACGACGCGCATGCCCACGATCTCACCGATCTTCGGGATGGCCGTCTGGTCGACCGTGTAGACGCCCTGGATGTTCCGGCTCTTGACCGGGTAGTCGCTCATCGGGGTCAGCTTGCCGAAGCCGTTCTCGGTGATCACAAGCACGTGCCCTTCTGGATTCACGATGTCGAAGCCGGCGACCTCGTCTCCCTTGCGGAGCCGGATGGCGCCGACGCCCATGGTGTCGCGGCCCATGGGGCGCACCTCCTTCTCGGTGAATCGCGAGCCCTTGCCCCGGCGGGTGACCACGAGCACCTCGTTGCCGCCCGAGGAACGGCGCACCCAGTTGAGCTCGTCGTCGTCCTGCAGGTTGATGGCGATCAGGCCGTTGCGACGCACCGCCGCGTACGCGGCGGCGGGGGTCTTCTTGATCTGGCCGAGCTTGGTCACCATCACCAGGTACTGCTCGTCGCTGAAGACCTCCATGTCGATGAGCGCGGTGACCTTCTCTCCCTGGTCGACCTCGATGAGGTTGATGATCGGAATGCCCTTGGCCTGGCGCTTGACGTCCGGAATCTCATGGGTGCGCAGCCGGAACACGCGGCCGCGATTGGTGAAGAACAGCATGTCGCTGTGCGTGTTGGCCGTTGTCGAGTGCTCGATGTAGTCCTCGTCGGTGGAGCGACGCGCGCCGACGACCCCCTTGCCACCGCGGTGCTGGGCGCGATAGTTGTCGAGCGACATGCGCTTGATGTAGCCGCGATGCGTCAGGGTGACGAAGACCTGCTCCTGGGGGATGAGGTCTTCCTCGTTCATCTCGAGCTCGTCGTGGCGAATCTCACTGCGCCTCGGGTCGGCGAAACGCCTGCGCAGGTTGGTGACCTCGTCCTTGATGACGCCGTCGATGAGCCGCGGGTTGGCGAGCAGGTCCTCGAGCTGAGCGATCTTCTTGATCAGCTCCTCGTATTCCTCGCGGAGCTTGCCGCTCTCGAGCCGGGTCAGCCGCCCGAGACGGAGATCGACGATCGCCTTCGACTGCCGCTCGGTGAGGCTGAAGCGCTCCTCCAGGGAGGTCTGCGCGGACTTCTCGTCCTGCGCGCCGCGGATGATCGCGATCGTCTCGTCGAGATTGTCAAGGACCTTGGTCAGCCCTTCGAGGATGTGCGCGCGTTCCCGCGCGGTCGTCAGCTCGTGCCTCGTGCGCCGCGTGACCACGTTGCGCCGGTGGCTGATGTAGTGCTGGAGCATCGCTTTGAGGCTCAGCACCTGGGGGCGGCCGTCGACGATGGCGAGCATCAACGCGCCAAAGGTCATCTGCAGCTGGGTGTGCTTGTAGAGGTTGTTGAGCACCGTGTGCGGCCGCGCGTTCGCCTTCAGCTCGATGACGATGCGCACCTTCTCTTCGCGACCGGACTCGTCGTGTAGGTCGGCGATGCCGTCGATCTTGCGATCGTTGACGAGCTCCGCGATGGTCTGCATCAACCGGGACTTGTTCACCTGGTAGGGGAGCTCGCGGACGATGATCTGCTCGCGACCCGACTTCGATTCCTCGAAATCGACCTGGGCGCGCATCACGATCCGCCCCCGGCCGGTGCCGTACACGTTGGCGATGTCACGGGTGTAGATGATCCCGCCGGTCGGGAAGTCCGGCCCCTTGACGATCCGGATCAGATCCTCGGTGGTCGTCTCCGGGTCGTCGATCAGGCGGACCACCGCGTCGCAGATCTCACCCAGGTTGTGCGGAGGGATGTTGGTGGCCATGCCGACCGCGATCCCGCTCGCGCCGTTGACCAGGAGGTTCGGGAGCAGCGACGGCATCACCGACGGCTCGCGCACACCCGGGACGTTCGCGAAGTTCGGGCCGAAATCGACAGTATCCTTCTCGATGTCGTCGACGAGGCTCATCGCCACGGCGGTCATACGCGATTCGGTGTACCGGTAGGCGGCGGGCGGATCGCCGTCGACGGAGCCGAAGTTGCCCTGCCCGTCGATGAGCGGATAGCGCATCACCCAGGGCTGGGCGAGGCGGACGAGTGTGTCGTACACCGCCGAATCGCCGTGGGGGTGGTACTTGCCCAGAACCTCGCCGACGACCGCCGCACACTTCTGGTAGCGCGCCCCGGCGGTCATCCCGGTGTCGAGCATCGCCCAGAGGATGCGGCGCTGCGCCGGCTTCAGCCCGTCGCGGATGTCCGGAAGGGCGCGGCTGATGATCACGCTCATCGCGTAGTCCATGTAGGACGCGCGCATCTCCGCCTCGAGTTCGATCGGATGGATCTGTCCGGGCTCGAACACCGCCATTACGCAGGCACCTCCGCTGGACTCTTCACCGCGGCCGCGATGAGCGCGCTGACACCCTGCTCGGCCGCGCGTGCAGCGACCCGGATCGCGTTCATCGCCGCCTCCGCGTCGGAGCGCCCGTGGGCGATCACGACCTCGCCGGCGATGCCGAGCAGGAGCGCGCCGCCGGTCTTCCGGTAGTCGATGCGATCCCGCAGCGGACGCAACCTCGGTCTGAGAAGCGCGCCGCCCACCTTGCCGGTGAACGACCTCCGCGCCTCGCGGGCGATGCTCGCGAACAGGAACTCACCGATGCCCTCGGCGGCCTTGAGCACGACGTTACCGGTGAATCCATCGGTGACGACCACGTCGCAGGCGCCGCGGAAGATGTCCTTGCCTTCGACGTTGCCGACGAAATCTATCGGCAGCGCCGCGATCATCGGGTGGGCGGCCTGCACCAGCTCCGAACCCTTCTCCGGCTCTTCGCCGTTGCTGAGCAGCGCGACGCGGGGGCGCATGATCCCGAGCATGGTCTGCGCGTAGACGTCACCCATCACCGCGAATTGGGCGAGCCACTCCGGCTTGCAGTCGGTGTTGGCCCCAACATCCAGGATGAAGGTCTGCCCCGCATCGCTGGGGAACGATGCGCCGATCGCCGGCCGGGAGATCCCGGCGATCCGCTTGATGGTGAAGAGCGCGGCGGCGAGCATCGCGCCGCTGTTGCCCGCACTGACGACCGCGCGCGCCTGGCCGCCGGCGACCAGGGCGCAACTGCTCACCAGCGACGAGTTGCGCTTGGCACGAACCGCGTTTGCGGGGTGCTCGTTCATCTCGATCACCTCGCGGGCGTCAACGACGTTGATCCCGTCCGGGATCGACGCCCCCGCAGCGCGAAGCTCATGCTCGACGGCTTCGCGCCGCCCGACCAGGGTGACCGCGATGCCATGCTCGTTGACGGCGCGGAGCGCGCCGCGGACGATCTCGGTTGGGGCGCGGTCGCCGCCCATCGCGTCGACCGCGATCGGAAGCGACATCAGATATCCAGGTTGCGCACGCTGGTCGCGTGGGTCTGGATGAACCGCTTGCGAGGCTCGACGTCGGATCCCATCAGGCGGTCGAAGATGTCGTCCGCCTTGATCGCGTCGGCAACGCCGACCTGGAGCAGCACCCTGCGATCCGGATCCATCGTGGTCGCCCACAACTCCTCGGACATCATCTCGCCGAGTCCCTTGTATCGCGACACCTCGGTGTCCCGTCCCATGGATTTGACCTTGTCGTCACGCTGCTCGTCGCTGAACGCGTACTCGGTCTGGCGGTTCCGCCCCTTGCCCTTCTCGAGCTTGTACAGCGGCGGCTGGGCGAGATAGAGGTACCCACCGTCGACGAGCGGGCGCAGATGCCGCCAGAAGAACGTCAGCAGCAGGGTGCGAATGTGCGAGCCGTCGACATCGGCGTCGGCCATGAGCACGATGCGGTGGTAGCGGAGCTTGTCCACGCTGAAGGTCTCACCGAAACCCCCGCCGAGGGCCATGATCAAGTCCTTGATCTGCTCGTTGCCGAGAATCTTGTCCGCTCGCGCCTTCTCGACATTGAGGATCTTGCCGCGCAGCGGAAGGATCGCCTGGTTGCGGCGCTCACGCGCCTCTTTGGCGGTGCCACCGGCCGACAGCCCCTCGACGATGAAGATCTCGCAGTGCGCCGGGTCGCGCTCGCTGCAGTCCACGAGCTTCCCCGGAAGCGTGGCTGACTCGAGCAGTGACTTGCGCTGGACCAGGTCGCGCGCCTTCGCGGCCGCCTGCCGCGCTCGCGCCGCGGTCAGCGACTGGTCGATGATCTTGCGACCGTCGGTCGGATTCTCCTCGAGGTACTGCATGAGCGCTTCGCTCAGCACGGTCGAGACCTGACCGGCGACCTCGCTGTTTCCCAGCTTGGTCTTGGTCTGACCCTCGAACTGCGGCTCGCGCAACTTGACGCTGATCACCGCCGTCAATCCGTCGCGCACGTCGTCGCCGCTGAGGTTCGGGTCCTGCTCCTTGAGGATTGCCGCCTTGCGCGCGTACTTGTTGAGCGTCGCGGTCAGCGCGGTCCGGAACCCGGTGACGTGCGCGCCACCTTCCTCGGTGTGGACGTTGTTGGCGAACGCGAGCACGTGCTCGGTGAACACCGTGTTCTGGTACTGAAGAGCGATCTCGACGACGTTGCCGTCGATCTCCCGCTCCACGTACATGGGCTTCTGGTTGATGACGTTCCGGTTGGCGTTGAGATAGCGGACGAACGACTGGATGCCGCCCTCGAAATGGAAGGTGTACGCATGGTCATCGCGCTCGTCGCCGAGCTGGATGGTGATGCCCTTGTTGAGGAAGGCATAGCTGCGCAGCGAGTTGCAGACCGTCTCCCACGAGAACTCGATCTCGGGGAAGATCTCGGGGTCCGGCCAGAAGCGCACCAACGTACCGCGCCGATCGGTGGTTCCGACCACCGCCACCGGGCCGTCGGGCACGCCTCGGGTGTACTCCTGGCGATGCGTCTCGCCGTCGCGGTACACCTCGACCAGCAGACGCTCACTCAGCGCGTTGACGACCGAGAGACCGACCCCGTGGAGGCCTCCGGAAACCTTGTAGCCTCCGCCACCGAACTTCCCACCCGCATGGAGCGTGGTCAGCACCACCTCGAGGGCCGACTTCCTCGCGGTCGGATGCATCCCCACCGGGATGCCGCGCCCGTTGTCGAGCACGGACACAGACCTGTCCGCATGGAGCACGACCTTGATCGTGTCGCACCAACCGGCGAGCGCCTCGTCGATGCTGTTGTCGACGAGCTCGACCACGAGGTGATGCAGACCACGAAGGTCCGTGGATCCGATGTACATCCCCGGGCGTCTGCGGACGGGCTCGAGGCCCTCGAGGATCTGGATCTGGTCGGCGGAGTACGTGTCCTTGCCAACCCGTCCGGCGCCTGCGGGACGCGGATCCGGATTGCCGTTTCCGTCGCTCGTACTTGGGCTCGTGCTTGGGCTCGTCTCTGGCTCGGCCGCCACCTCATCGTGGCGTTCGGGGCGTGCGGTGTCGGTTATCTGTGTTGCTCCGGTTGTGACGTGAGTGTTGGAGATGGGGCCAATGGTGAAACCGCTCGAATGTTCCAGCCGGGACCGCTCAAATCGGCCGTTCCACGTGTCTCTATTCTACCAGCCCGCCGCCTGTTTTCGCTCTTTTCAAGGGGTGCGCTGCACTAGCATCTGGAATGTGAACGACGATGTCCGTGCTGCTCCCCCGCGTCCTCGTCGCGAGGCCTGATATCCATGCCAATTCCCACACTTGAAGAGTACCGCCGCAAGCGCGATTTCAATCAGACCCCCGAGCCCAGCGGCGACCCGATTCCGCGCGCCGAGGAGGAGCGCTCGGCGTGGGAGCAGCTACCCCACGGGAGCCGGTTCTGCGTCCAGAAACATCGCGCCACACGAATGCATTTCGACTTCCGGCTGGAGCACGACGGGGTCCTGCTCTCGTGGGCGATTCCACGGGGCCCGAGCCTCGATCCCTCCAAGAAGCGACTCGCCGTCCAGACCGAGGACCACCCGATCGATTACGGCGAGTTCGAGGGCGTCATCCCGTCGGGATACGGCGCTGGCACGGTGATGCTGTGGGACATCGGCACGTTCGAGTGGGTGAAGGAGTCCGCCGATGACTTCGAGCGCTCGCGCCTGAGGGGGGACATCAAATTCCGCCTCCAGGGCACCAAGCTCTCCGGCGAGTTCGCGCTCATCCACATCGGTGAGCGCGGCCGGCAGTACGGCGGCAGCAGCGATGGCGACAAGAACTGGCTGATGATCAAGAAGCGCGACGTTTCGGTGGTGGAGGGCTTCGAGGCAATCGAGCTCGACGTTTCGGTCAAAACCGGCAGAAGCCTGGCGCAGATCGCTGGCGACAGCGGTGGCGACCCCCGCGAGATGCGCCGCGCCGCCCGCCCTCGAACCGCTCCGGCCGCCGCCACGTCCTCGGCCACCACGTCCGCCGCCGCGGAGCAGACGGCTGCGTCCCCGGCGCTCGTTGAGGCGCCGCCGCCGATGCTCGCCACACCCGTGGATCACGCGTTTTCCCGGGACGGCTGGCTGTTCGAGCTCAAGTACGACGGCATCCGAGCGATGGTGAGCGTGGCCGGAGATCGGGTGCGCATCACGGGCAGGCGGGGTGGTGACGAGACCGCTCGCTACCCGGAGGCCAAGGCGATCCGGGCGGGGATCCGCGCTCGTCAGGCGCTCGTCGACGGCGAGCTCGTCGTCCTCGGCGCCGACGGCCGGCCGTCGTTCGAGCGCATGCAGCAGCGAATCAACGTTGTGCGCGATCCCGATGTGCGCCGCGCCGCCGCCCAGAACCCGGTGACCTTCATCGCATTCGACCTGCTCGAGCTCGAGGGCCGCGACCTGCTCAGCACCGAGCTGCGAATTCGCAAGAAGACGCTTCGCGAAACCATCGTCGATTCGCCATACATCCTCTTCGCGGAGCACGTCGAGCGTGACGGCACGTCGCTCTTCGAGATCGCCCGCGAGTTCGGGCGTGGAGGGCATCGTCGGCAAGCGAGCCGATTCCCTGTACCGCCCCGGGCTGCGTACCCCCGACTGGGTGAAGATCAAGTCCTGGCGCAGCCAGTCGTGCGTGATCGCCGGCTACACGGCGGGACGCGGTCGCCGGACAACCCAGCTTGGAGCGCTTATCCTCGCTGTGTTCGACGGCGGCCGCCTCGTCCACTGCGGGCAGGTTGGCACCGGCTTCGACGAGAAGACCCTGCGCGACCTCAGAGACCGCCTCCGTCCTCTGGAGGTGAAGGCGTGCCCCCTCGACGTCATCCCGAAGACCTCAGAACCCGCGACCTGGGTGAAACCGGAGCTGGTCTGCGAAGTGCGCTTCGCCGGCTGGACGCGCGACGGCATCCTCCGCCACCCCGCCTTCCTCACCCTCCGCCCCGACCAGCGCCCCGAAGATTGCGTGCGCGAAGTCTTGCCGAAGAGCGAGCCCGCAGACCGGCCGGCCAAAACGCCCCGAGCCACCAAGCGACGAGGCTGCGACTCCGCCCCGCCAGCCGCGCAAGACAACGAGCGTTTTCGCGCTCACTACGGGCAGGAGCCGTCCGGGTGGCGTGGTGGGGGGCAGCGCCGCCGGAGGGTCGGGCTCCGAGGATGCGTCGCCCACCAGCAAAGCCGACTCGCTCCAGGAGACCCGACCCGCAGGCGGCGAGGGGACCCCACCACGACAGGACCCGGACGAGAGCGCGGCACAGAACCAAGCACTGGCGCAGCTGAGAACGCTGCACGGCAACGCGCACTGGGAAGTAGCGGGCCGCAGACTCCCGCTCACGAACTTAGACAAGGTCCTCTGGCCCGCCGACGGCATCACCAAGCGTGACATGATCGAGTACTACGTGCGGATGGCACCGTACATGTTGCCGTACCTGCGCGACCGACCATTGTCGATGCAGGTGTTCCCCGACGGCATCGACGGGAAATCGTTCTGGCGCAAGGATAAACCCGCCCATGCCCCGGCATGGATCGAGTCCTGGACCTACCACGGCGAGAAGACCAAGACATACATTGTCGTCAACGAGGTCGCGACGCTGGCGTGGGTGGCAAACGCGGGGGTCATCGACCTGCATCCGTGGCATTCGCGCATCGACGCGCCGAACGATCCGGACTGGGCGGTCTTCGACCTCGATCCATTCGAGCCCGCGACCTTCGGTGACGTGGTGGACATCGCCAGGCTCGTCAAGGCGGCCCTGGATCACTACGGCATGCACGGTGTGATCAAGACCAGCGGCCAGACCGGGCTGCAGATCTACGTGCCGGTTCGTCGCGGCCCGGATTACTCGGCCGTTCGCCACTGGGTGGAGGAGGTCGGCAGAGCCATCGACCAGGCGGCACCCGGACGGGTGAGCTGGGAATGGGCCGTGGCCAAGCGCACCGGACGGATCCGCATCGACTACACGCAGAACATCATCAACAAGACACTGGCCGCGCCGTACTCGCTCCGGCCGGCTCCGGGCGCTCCGGTGTCCACCCCGATCGCGTGGGGGGAGCTCGACGATCCGGACCTGCGCCCCGATCGCTGGACCATCGCAACCATCGCGCAGCGCGTCGCCGAAACCGGCGACATCTTCGCGTCGGTGCTGCAGGCCGACCAGGATCTTCCGAGCCACCGCTGACACGCGTCGAGCGCGGATTGCGGGTACCCTGCGTCGCGATGCGACAGGTGTTCGTCCGGCCTGCGCTGCTCGTGGCCGGGATCCTCCTCGCCGCCTGCGGTTCTTCGTCTCCGTCGGGCACGGGCAACCCGCCGACGGCGACCCCGGTGACCCAGGCACCGACGGTCAGCCTGACGCCGGTCGCGACACCGACGCCCGCACCCACGCCGACCCCCACCGCGGCACTGCCGATTCCCTGCATGCCCGGGCAGTTCGAGATCGACATCCTGAACACGCAGGGCGCCGCCGGCACCATCTACGCGACCTTCGAGGTTCGCAACACGTCGACCAGCGACTGCACCGAGAACGGCTACGCCAGGGTGCAGATGCTGACATCGGGCGGCGGTCTGCTCAACACCTCCTGGAGGAACGACAACTCGCTGGCGTCTCCCGGCCCGGTCAACCTGCCGCCCGGCACCGAGCCGCTCGGCGCCGTCGGTGCGACCGGGCACGGTTATTTCCTCGTCTCCTGGACGGACGCCACGTGTTCCGCGGTGCAGGCCGAAATGCCCAGGTTCTGGCGGGTGACGCTGCCCACCTCGCGCTTCCAGACCGACGTCACCGACGTCCAGTCCAGCATGGTGTGCGGTGGTGCGATCAAGGTCGGCCCGATCAGGCCTGCCCCATACCCCTGATT
This sequence comes from Candidatus Dormiibacterota bacterium, assembly GCA_963799005.1. GTDB lineage: Bacteria > Chloroflexota > Dormibacteria > Aeolococcales > Aeolococcaceae > Palsa-851. The sequence goes on from CAWCVK010000001.1 coordinate 1,074,416, forward strand.
CACGCCAGGAACCTCGCTTCCCAATAGAATTCGGGCCATGGCAGTGCTGCTGCTCAACGCCTCGATGCAGCCTCTCAACGTGATCAGTCACCGCCGGCTGGTGGTGCTCCTCACCAAGGAGCGGGTCGCGTTCGTTGACGAGGCCGCCGAGCGTGCGGCGGCGGAGGCGCTCGCCGGTCGCCGCCTGCCCGAAGGGGTCGTCATCGTCCGCCTGCTGCGCACCATCCACGTCCCGCGTCGCCTGCTCCGACCCAACCGTCGCAACCTCCTGCTTCGCGACGATCACACCTGCCAGTACTGCGGGCGTCTCGGCAGCGCCGCCGAGCTCACCGTCGACCACGTCGTGCCGGTCTCCCGCGGTGGCGCGCCGGATCGCTGGGAGAACGTGGTGATCGCCTGCCGGAAGTGCAACTGGCGCAAGGCGAACCACCGCCCCGAGGAGGTCGGGCTCTCGCTGCGGCGCAAGCCGGTACCGCTGACGCAGGAGTACGCACACATCATCTTCCTGCGCTACCCGGAGCTGAAAGCCGCCTACGACCGGCTGCTCGCCGCCGCCTGACCCACCCGACCCACCCCGGCCCGTCGGTCCTCGGAGGCGCATCCACAGCGATCCCGCGCCTCTATACTCGAGGCGCGATGCCTCGATCCATGTGGCGCGGCGCCATCAGCTTCGGCATGGTGGCGATCCCCGTGCGGCTGTACCTGGCGACCGAGTCGAAAAGCGTTTCGTTTCGGTTGCTGTGTCCGAACGACCAGACTCCGGTGCGCAACAAGCGCTGGTGCCCCGAGGAGGATCGCGAGATCGGCTGGAGCGAAGCGCTGCGCGGCTATGAGGTCGGCAAGGACGAGTACGTGATCGTCACCGACTCGGATCTCGACAACCTCCCGCTGACCACGACGCACACCATCGACATCGTCGAGTTCTGCCCGGACTCGGAGATCGAGGCCGGCGTCTACCTCAAGAGCGCCTACTACCTCGAGCCCGAGGCGGTGGGCGTGAAGCCGTACGCGCTGCTCCGTCAGGCGCTCGAGAAGACCGGCACCGTCGCCATCGGGAAGATCGCACTGCGCGACCGCGAGCATCTCTGCCGTCTGGCCCTCCACGACCAGGGCCTTCTGCTCAACACGCTGCACTGGCCGGACGAGATTCGCCCCGCGGGTGAGCTCGCGATTCCCGAGCAGAGCCCTGACGTCCCGAAGAAGGAACTCGACATGGCGGTGATGCTCGTCGAGAACATGAGCGCGCACTTCGACCCGGCGCGCTATCACGACGACTACCGCGAGGCGGTGATCCAGGTCGTGGAGTCCAAGCTCACCAACCAGCCGATCCAGCGTCCGGAGGTGCAGGAACCCGGCAAGGTCACCGATCTCATGGCCGCCCTCAAGGCATCGGTCGAGGCTGCCAAGTCGCGACGCGCGGAGATCGCCGGCGACGAGGAATCCGCGGCCGACGACGCCTCCGCGGTTGAACCGGCCCGCCGGCGCCGGGCCTCCTGAGGCTTCACGAGCACCGCGTGACCGGGAGAGCGGGACTGTCTCGTGCCGCCCTCGAAGCGTCCGGCGATCCACTGCCCTTTCGGTCCCCCACGCAGCCCCAACTCCCCGGCCACGTGGCCATCGAAGCGTCGGTCCCCTGCGTGGAGCCCTTCGATGACCGCGAGTGGCTGTTCAGCGTCGACTGGGATGGATCCCGGGCGCTGCTTTTCCTCGACCCGGGCGGGGCGGTTCGGATCCAGGGCGAGATGCCCGGCGATCTCGCGCGACGCTTCCCCGACGTTGCCGGGCCGGCGGCGGTGCGCGGTGGCCGGGGGGCGGTGCTCGACGGTGTCATCACCGTCCTCGATCGCGAGGGGCGCCCCGACCTTTCGGGCTTCGGGCGGCGTCTGGCCGCCGGCCCGGCCGGAGCCCACGAGCTCCCTGCCGTGTACCTCGGCTACGACCTGCTCCACCTTGACGGGCGTTCGACGCTCGCCTGGCCACTGGATCGCCGCCTCGATGCGCTCAGCGAGCTGACCGGCGACAGTGATGTCCTCCAGGTGCCGGACCACGTTCGCGGACGCGGAGAGGCACTCGCCGCCGCGGCCACCGCGAGGGGCCTGGCAGCCCTGCTCGCGCGAAGGGCGAGCGCGCCGTACCGCCCCGGGGTCGCATCGCCGGACCGCCTGCGCATCGCGCTGACCAACCAGACCACCTGCGTCGTGGCGGGGCTCGTCTCGCGTCGCGGGGGCGGCACCCGGCTGATCCTCGGCGAGCACGTGGCCGGACGCCTCACGTTCGCCGGACACGTTGACGGGCCTCGCGATCGGCTCGTCGCCGGCTGGCTTGAGCAGCGCGCCACCGCCCACAGCGTGAGTGGCGCCCCGCTGGATGGCGTCCAGCCGGCCAACGCGACCTGGCTGCGCCCCATGCTCACCGCCACGGTTCGGCATCAGGGACGAAGCCCCGCCGGGTTGCTGCTTCGCCCCGCGCTCCTTGCGGTCCGCGACGACGTCGATCCTCGCTGGTGCGTGCAGCGACCCGCGGTCTCGGGTCCGACCGAGCGGCACGACACCCGATTCTCCCCGACGCTCCTGATGCCGCTGCCCCTTGGCGACGCGGCAGGGTTGCCCCGGACGATTCGATGACAGCCACGGTCCTGATGTGCCGCCCCGACCACTTCGGGATCGAATACGAGATCAACCCCTGGATGCACGTCGCGGTCAAGGTCGACCATGCGCTCGCGGCGGCGCAGTGGGACGCGCTGTATCGCACCTACGTCGACCTCGGGGTCGACATCGAACTCGCCGCACCCGTCGCCGGGTTGCCCGACATGGTCTTCACCGCCAACGCGGCCGTGCTCTGGGACGGCCGCGCCGTCCTGAGCAACTTCCATCACGCCGAGCGGCAGGGGGAGGAGGTGCACTGGCGGCAGGAACTGGAGCGGCTGGGCTTCGACGTCCACGAGCTGCCGCGGTCGCTGTCGTTCGAAGGCGCCGGGGATGCGCTGTTCGTCGGCGACCGGCTCTTCTGCGGCTATGGGTTCCGGACCGACCGTGCATCGCACCACCCGGTGGCCCGGATCCTCGAGGTCGACGTGGTGTCCCTCGAGTTGACCGACCCGCGCTTCTATCACCTCGACACCTGCTTCTGTCCGCTCGACGCCACCAACGTGCTGGCCGCGCCGGACGCGTTCGCGCCCGGCGTCGATGCAGCTGATCCGGGACCTGGTGCCGAACCTGATCGAGGTGCCCGTCGAGGTGGCCGCGGGCTTTGCCTGCAACGCGATGCCGCTCGGCGGGCACGTGCTCTCGTCGCTGACCATCTCCCAGATCGAGGCACCGCTGCGGGCCGCCGGATACGCGCCGATCCCGCTGCCGATGGGCGAGTTCCTCAAGGCCGGTGGCGGGGTGCGCTGCCTCTCACTCCCGCTCGGCGACGGGGAGCGCGGGCGGGGGCGCGACGCGGCTCAGCGCCCAGGGTAGTTCCAGCACCCTCTGAGCCTTTTCCCAGACTCCCGCGCGAATATGGTGCGGTGACCACCGAGCCGAGCCGAATCCTCGTCGTTGACGATGAGCGCGCCATCACCGATCTCGTTGCGATGGCGCTGAAGTACGAGGGCTTCTCGGTGCAGACCGCGGGCACCGCGAAGCAGGCCCGCCATGCGGTGATGGACTTCCGGCCCGAGCTGATGATCCTCGACGTCGGGCTGCCCGACGACGACGGCTTCACGCTGGTGCAACGGCTGATCACCGACGGCATCAAGGTCCCGGTGATCTTCCTCACCGCCCGCGACGCCACCGAGGAGAAGGTCCACGGTCTGACCATCGGCGGCGACGACTACGTGACCAAGCCCTTCAGCATCGAGGAGCTGGTGGCGAGGATCCGGGTCGTGCTCCGGCGACACAATCCCGACGGCGCCGCCGCGACCGGAAAGCTCGTGCTCCACGACCTCGAGCTCGATGACGAGACACACGAGGTCTTCCGCGCCGGCACGCCGGTCGAGCTGACGCGGACCGAGTTCCGGCTGCTGCGCTATCTGATGATGAACACCGGTCGCGTCCTGTCGCGCTCGCAGATCCTCGATCACGTCTGGGACTACGACTTCGGCGGCGACGCGAGCGTGCTCGAGACGTACATCAGCTACCTGCGTCGCAAGGTCGACAACGTCGCGCCGCCGCTCATCCACACGGTTCGCGGCGTCGGTTACGTCATCCGCGTTCCGCGCACCACGTCGGCGCACGCGTGAGCGGCGTGCCGACCATGTGCTCAGGACCGTAGATGCCCCTTCGACTCCGGCTGCTGCTCACGCTGGCCCCGCTCTTCATTCTCGGGCTCGCCGCGGCCGACGCCGGCACGTACGTCGCGCTGCAGACGTCGCTGCTGCAGGGTGTCGACAAACAGCTGGTCGCGATCAATAACGGCGTGATGAGCGTGCTCCAGCATCCCGGAGGCCAGGGCCAGGGCCCGCCGGGCGGCGACGGAGGAATCGCCCAGGAGTTCGCCTTTCCTGCGGGGACGTACGGCGAGATCGTCGACGCATCCGGCCCGGTGACCGGGGGCGCGCTGTACGGCGGCTACGTTGCCACGACCGCTTCGCGCCCGCTGTTCCCCGCGGGGATCTACAAGGACACGAACCAGATACTGACCACGCCGGGAACAGGCACGTGGGAGTCGTACCGCGTGTATGTCACCCCGCTTCCGTCGAACCAAGCAGGGCTGCCCGCCGGCACACAGCTGGTCGTCGCAGTGCCACTCGACGGCGTGGAGAGCACGCTCCGCACCCTTCTGCTCTTCGAGATCGCGATCAGCAGCGGGATCACGATCATCGTCCTGGTGGTCACGTGGTTGCTCGTGCGCCGGGGCATGCGCCCGCTGGAGCGCATGGGCGCGACCGCTCGGTCGATCGCCGCGGGTGGGCTCGGGGACCGAGTCGTGCCTTCTGATGAACGAACCGAGGTCGGACGGCTCGGGCTCGCGCTCAACACCATGCTCGGCCAGATCGAGCGAGCCTTCGCGGAGCGCGACGTCACCGAGCAGAAGCTCCGTCATTTCGTCTCGGATGCCTCGCACGAGCTGCGCACGCCGCTCACCTCGATGCGCGGCTACGCCGAGCTGCTGCAACGCAATCCGGACATGAGCCGGGACGATGTCGTGCTCGCGATCCGGCGCATCGAGGACGAGACCCGGCGCATGGGCATGCTCGTCGACGACCTGCTGCTGCTCGCGCAACTCGACCAGGGCCGCCCGCTGGATCGCGCGCCCGTCGACCTCACGTCGATGGTCAACGACGCCGTCAGTGACGCGCGTGCCGCCGACCCGGAACGGCCGGTGACGGCGCGCATCGAAGCGCCGATCGTGGTGACCGGCGACGACCTTCGCCTGCGTCAAGCGCTTGCCAACCTGGTGCGCAACGCGCTGGTGCACACCCCTGCCCGGAGCCCGGTGGAGGTGGCGTTGCAGGCGCAGAGCGGACACGTCGACATCGACGTCATCGACCATGGGCCCGGCGTCCCGGCGGCGCAGCGCGAGCGGATCTTCGAGCGATTCCACCGCGCCGACCCGACGCGCAGTCGCGACCAGGGCGGAAGCGGCCTGGGCCTGAGCATCGCCACCGCGGTCGTGACCGCGCACGGCGGCAGGATCAGCGTCACCGACACGCCGGGCGGCGGCGCGACCTTCCGGATCGAGTTGCCGGCGTGATATCCGACCAGCTGCTCTGGTACACCACCCGCGGCGCGGGCGCTGTGAGCCTCGTGCTCCTCAGCGCGGTCGTCGTCCTCGGACTGCTCGCGCGCGTGCGCTTCGAGACGCACGGCTGGCCGCGATTCCTCAGCGCGGCCGTGCACGGCGACCTCGCCCTGATGACGCTCGTCTTCCTGGTGCTCCATATCGTCACCGCCGTGGTCGACCCGTTCACCCATCTCGGACTCGCCGCCCTGGTTCCCTTCGGTTCGACCTATAGGACGTTGTGGCTTGGCCTCGGGGCGGTCGCGTTCGAGCTGCTGCTCGCGATCATCGCCACCAGCCTGCTCCGCCGCTACATCGGCGCTCGCGCGTGGCGCGGCGTCCACTGGCTCGCGTACGCGAGCTGGCCCGTGGCGGTGCTCCACGGCATCGGCACCGGCACGGACAGCAGCGCCCGCTGGATGATCGTGATCGATGTCGTGTGCGTCGGCGCCGTCGCTGTGGCGCTCGTCTGGCGCATGGTCGCGGCGCCGCCCGACCCGCTCGCGGACGAACGCCGGGTGGCTGCGGAACGTGCGTCGTTCGGGTCGGGACAATGAGCATCGCGCTGCTCGCCGGGCCGCCCGCCACCCTGGGCATGGAGCCGTTTGCCGAGCATCAGCGTCGGCTCGGAGCGCTGCCGGCGGCGTCGCGCGGACTTGTCGAAGCGCTCGAGCGATGCGACCTGCGCGGCAAGGGCGGAGCCGGGTTTCCCGTAGCCATCAAATGGCGATCGGTTGCGGCGCAGAGGGCGGGACGTCCCGTCGTGCTCGCCAACGGAGGTGAGGGCGAACCCCTGAGCCGCAAGGACCGCATGCTCATGGAGCAGCGTCCCCACCTGGTCATCGACGGAGCGCTGCTCGCCGCAGCCGCCGTCGGCGCGGATGAGATCGTCTTCTACGTCGGCGCCGACCACACCGGCGCCATCCAGTCGATGCTGCGCGCCGTGAGCGAACGTTCCGCAGCCGAGCGAAAGCGAATACGTCTGGTGAGCTCACCGGTTCGCTACATCTCCGGAGAGGAGACCGCGGCCGTGCACTTCATCAACGCCGGGATCGCGCTCCCCACCTCGATTCCACCGCGTCCCTTCGAGCGCGGGATCGACGGCCGTCCCACCCTGGTGCAGAACGTCGAGACGCTCGCGCACGTCGCGCTGATCGCGCGATTCGGCGATGAGTGGTTCCGCTCGCTCGGCATCGGAGACGCTTCCGGGACCACGCTCGTCACCGTGGGTGGAGCGGTGCCGCAGACCGTCTTGATCGAGGTCCCCATGGGCATGGCGCTCGCCGATGCGGTCAACGCCGCGGGCGGCATCACCTCGGACAGCGACGCGGTGCTGCTCGGCGGATATTTCGGAGGATGGGTCGAATCCAGCACCGCCTGGGGACTGCCACTGGACACCGAGCCGCTCCGCGCGGCGGGCTATTCGCTCGGCTGCGGCGTGATCGCCGTGCTTCCATCGGAACGATGCGGGGTCGTCGAGACCGCAAGGATCCTCGGGTATCTCGCCCACGAGAGCGCCCGCCAGTGCGGGCCGTGCACCTTCGGCCTGCGCGCGATCTCCGCGTCGGCGGGACGCGTCGCCGGCCTGGCGTCGGCGCAAGGCGACCTCGAGCACATCCAGCGCTGGGCGGGCTTGCTCGCCGGACGCGGGGCGTGCCGGCACCCGGACGGTGCTGCGGGGCTGCTCGCGTCGGCGCTGCGCGTGTTCGCAAGCGAATTCGAACATCACGCGTTCGACCGCCGGTGCAGCGTCGCCCGCGCGGTGGCGGCGGCGTCATGAGCGATCGGGTCACTCTCGGCATCGACCGCATCAAGTGCGATGGCCACGGCGTATGTGCCGACCTGGTGCCGGAGCTCATCGAGCTCGACGACTGGGGCTACCCGATCATCGGTCCCGGGGCGATTCCCAAGTCGGTGGTGCCGCATGCAAAGCGAGCGGTCTCGGGCTGCCCCACGCTCGCGCTGCGGTTGCAGGCTCTCGGCACGCCGCGCTGATCGCTCGATCATCTGGCGCAAGTCGGAGGCCCTTGACGCTGCAGCAAACGTCAAAGTACTATGGAGATAGAGTTATAGTTACGTAGGGGCAATGAAATGATCGCATTCCGGCTCGATCCCCGGTCAGGAGTGTCGACGTACATGCAGTTGGTGCAGCAGGTTCGCCAGGCGCTCCGTATCGGGCTCCTCAAGCCGGGCGACCAGTTGCCAACCGCCAAGGAGGTCGTCGGGCTGCTCGCAATCAACCCAAACACCGTACTGAAGGCGTATCGCGAGCTGGAGCACGCTGGCCTGGTTGCAACCAGGCCGGGGCAGGGAACGTTCGTGACGCGCGACCTCCCAGGTCCCCGCGTCGAGGATCTCCAGTCGCTGCGCCGGCGGCTCCAGAAGTGGCTCGAGGAGGCCGCCGGCTCCGGTCTCGACGACGAGGCCGTCGACGCGCTGATCGCGGCGTCGCGTCGCGAGATTGGCATGGAGAACATCGCTTGAGCGCCGCCATCGAAGCCACCGAGCTCGGCCGTCGCTACGGCAGGATTTGGGCGCTCCGTGATTTCACGCTCACCGTCCCCGAGGGATGCGTTGCGGCGCTGGTCGGACCCAACGGGGCCGGCAAGACCACGTTTCTCGAACTCGCCATCGGACTGCTCGACGCCACGGCAGGCCAGGTGCGCGTTCTCGGAGACTCGATGCGCGGCCAGCCGGCGAACATGCTCGCCCGTGTGGGGTTCGTGGCGCAGGACGCCCCGCTGTATCGCAACTTCTCCGTTCTCGACATGCTGCGTTTCGGCGCACATCTCAACCCGCGATGGGACGGCCGCATCGCCCGCCGACGGCTGGAGCGCCTCGACATCCCGCTCGAGCGCCGCTGCGGGCAGCTCTCGGGAGGCCAGCAGGCGCAGGTTGCGCTCGCTGTTGCGGCTGCGAAGCGCCCGGAGTTGCTGCTACTGGACGAACCCGTCGCCCGGCTCGATCCGCTCGCACGGCGTGAATTCCTCGAGGCGCTGATGGAGACCGTCGCTGACGGCGGTGTGACCGTGGTCTTGTCGTCACATCTGATTTCCGACCTCGAGCGGGTGAGCGACCACCTCATCCTCGTTTCGAACGGTCACGTTGTCATCGCCGGCGCAACCGAGACGCTGCTGGCAGAACACCAGGTGGTCAGTGGGCCGCGCGACCAATTGGGCAGGATGCTCGGCCGCCGCGACGTGATCGAGGAGCGGGCGACCGGTCGGCAGCTCACCGCGATGGTGCGCAGCAACGGCGTGGTTCCGGATCCGCGCGTTGAGGTTCGCGGAGTCACGCTTGAAGAGCTCGTGCTCGCGTATTTGCGCAGGCCGCGCGAAGCTGCTGTCGACCTCTGTGTCGCCGCGTCGGGCGCAGCAAAGTGATCTGGCTCAGCTGGCGCCAGATGCGCGCCGAACTCGTCGGTCTGGCGGCCGTGGTCGTGGTGCTCGCCACCGCCCTGGTGGGCACCGGCATCGCGATGCGCGGCTTCGAAGGTGGGCTCGCCTGTTTGAGTGTCAACGCCTCTTCGAGCTGCGGTGGCCAGGGAGATTTCGCGCGGGCCTTCGGGACTCTTTTCGACCTGAGCGGCTGGCTGAACGTCATCCCGCTCCTGCTCGGCGTCTTCATCGGCGCGCCGCTCGTGGCGCGCGAGATCGAACGTGGCACCCACCGGCTCGCCTGGACTCAGTCGGTGACGCGACGGCGATGGATCGCCGTGAAGATCACCGGGGTCGTCGCGCTCGCGGCACTGCTCGGCGGGATCATCGCGGTGCTCATGGCGTGGTGGCGGCAACCTTGGGACCTCATCCAGTCGTCGTTCGATCTATCGGGGTACGACTTCGAAGGGTTGATGCCCATTGCCTTTAGCCTCTTCGCCGTTTCCCTCGGAGTCGCTGCCGGAACGCTCGTCCGCCGCACGATCCCCGCGATGGTGGTCACCCTCGCGGGATTCCTCGCTGTCCGTCTGCCTGTCGAGTTCCTCGTGCGGCCGCATTTCATGGTGCCGATGACCGTGCTCAACACCGGAAATGCCGCGCCGGCCGGTGCGTGGGTCCTCGACGCCGGCCTCGTGGATCGCCACGGTAATCAGGTGTTCGAGTTCGCAGGCATTTCAACTGTGCGGCCCGAGCCTCGTCCAGGGCCCGAAGCTGGCCGGAAGCTGCCTCGCGCGGTACGGCATCCACTCGAGCCTCGTCTATCAGCCGGCGGATCGCTTCTGGCCCTTCCAGCTCATGGAGGCGGGCATCTACATGGCGTTGTCGGCGCTGTGTCTCACGGTCGCGATCGTCTGGATTCGCCGTCGCATGAGCTGAGTTGCCTGCTCAGGGATCCCGGGTTTCACAGCCACCTCCCAGCTTCCGCTCGGCTCGGGACAAGGAGCCGGTTGCACGCTGGATGTCATGAACGACCACCTGCCGGTGCGCCCGAAGCGACGTATCACCCTGGCCGAGCGCGACCGGGCGCTCCGTCTGCGCGGCAGGCTCACGACGTCGTTCGGGGTGGTTGGAACCGCCGCCGTTGCGGCCCTCGCCCTCGCGGCGGCGCACACGCATGCGGGAACCTCGACGACGAGCAGCGGGTCAAGCTCGACGGTGACCTCTTCCTCGGGAACGGCCACGACAACGCCATCCTCTTCATCGTCATCGTCGAGCACCGGGTCGTCGTCACTTTCCACCGGATCCGCGAGCACCGGAAGCTCATCCTCAGCGAGTACCGTCAGCGGCGGCTCATGACCCTTGCCGCGTACCGGGGGAGCGCTCTCGGCACATCGATGGACGTGGTCGTCACCGACCCGGACACCCTCGAAGCCGCGACCGCGGCGGTCGAGGCGGTGGTGGGCGCGATCGACCTGGCGTGCAGCCGCTTCCGAGGGGACAGCGAGCTGAGCCGGCTCCAGGCCGGCGACGGGCGGCGCGAGGGCACGGTGTCGCCGCTGCTTGCGCAGGCGCTGGCCACCGCCATTCGCGCCGCGGAGCTGACCGACGGCGCAGTCGATCCGACCGTCGGGGAAGCGGTTCGAACCGCCGGGTACAGCCTCGACTTCGACGCGGTGCCCGCCGACGGCGCGCCGCTGACGCTCACCGTGTCCCCGGTGCCGGGGTGGCGGCGGTTCCGTCTCTTTCCCGCGACCCGACGGGTGGAGATCGACGCCGGCGTCGAGATCGATCTCGGCGCAACCGCCAAGGCGCTCGCCGCCGACCTCGCCGCTGTCGCGGCGCTGGATGCAATGCGCGGCGGTGGGGTGCTCGTCAGCCTGGGTGGCGACGTTTCGGTCGCGGGCGATCCTCCAGATGAGGGATGGAACATCCAGATCGCCGAGGACAGCCGTGCCGCGATCACCCCGGACGGCGAGACGATCTCGATCCGCGCCGGCGGCGTCGCCACCTCGAGCACGACCGTCAGGCGCTGGAGGCGCGGCGGGGTCGAGCTGCACCACATCATCGACCCGGCGACGGGGCTGCCCGCGGCGGGGCCGTGGCGCACGGTCAGCGTGGTTGCCGGAAGTTGCGTCGACGCCAACATCGCCGCGACCGCGGCGATCGTTCGGGGCGCCACGGCAGCGGCATGGCTCGACCGCGCCGGGCTTCCCGCGCGCCTGGTCGACCGTACCGGCGCGATGACCCGGGTGGGCGGGTGGCCAGCACCCGCGGGTCAGACGTCCTGAGCGATCAGGTCCTGGACCTCGCGCTGATAGCGGCGGGTGTCGTCGTAGACGCCGTGGAGGGCGACGCTGGCATCGCCCTGGTAGTAGCCGGCGAGCGTGGCGGGGACGTCCGCCTCGTGCTTGGTCATCAGGTGGCGGAGCAGCATCGCGCCCGCGGCCACGTTGTCCTGGGCGCGCCAGATGTCGAGGTGCGACCCGGCGATGTGGCGCGAGACCCACTCACCGGTGAAGGGCTCGATCTGCATGACGCCCACCGCACCGGTCGGAGAGACACGCTCCTGCCGCCAGCGGGATTCCGCCCAGGCGACCCCGCGGAGCAGCCGCGCGTCGACGCCCACGTCGGCGGCGACGAAGCTCACCAGCGCATTCATCCGGGTGAGGCGGCCGGGCACGACCAGCTCGTCGCCCTCCGCGAGCGGTGCGTTGACGCCGATGCCGTTGGTGCGCGCGAGTGCCGTGGGGTCGACGCCGAAACGCCTGGCCGTCTCGAAAACGGCTTCACCGTGGCCGACCCGGTACGTCTCGGAGTCGTCGGCGCCGCGAGTGTAAGCGGGCAGCGCGAGTGACGCGTCGGGGATCTGAAGCATCTGGCCGACGCGAATGAGCTCGGGCGCGGCCATCCGGTTGGCGTCGAGCAGTGCGGCGACGGTGGTGCCGTGACGGACGGCGATGTCCGACGCGGTGTCACCCGGGCGCACCACGTACGAGGTCGCAAAAACCGCGGACGGGATGGTGGCGACGGCGGTGGCGCCGAGCGCGGCGGCAGCAAGACGAGATCTTGTCGGCATCGGGTTCCTCGTGTGGTGGGACGTTGGGAGGGAGTGGGAACCGGTCGCCCCGAAGACGACCGCTGCAGCGTAGGCACAGTAGATCCCGGGCGTCAACCGTCGCCGGTCGCCGTAACGGTTTCGTCACAACCGAGTCGCCTCCAGGTGAACTGTCGTCGATCCGGCCTGAGTGCTACGCTGCCATCGAAAGCCATGCGACTCCCGAGCCTGCCGCGCACCTCGCTGCCGACCACTTTCCTGGCCGCGACCTCGGGCGCGGGTCTCGGCATCGTCACGTTCGTCCTCTGTGCCTGGCTGCACGCCGCGGGTGCCACGAGCGCCGCGGCGCTGCTCGCCGAAGCCGCGCTGCTCATCGCCCTGGCGTGCGTCGCGGCTTTCGCGCTCTTCGACGGGAACACCCGCCTGCGCGGCGCCCGAGTGCCGATCAACCGGGCGCTGCCTCCAGCGTGGTGGCCCCGCGAACCCGAATCCGTCTCGCTGCTGGCGGCGTGCGTCGGCGCGCCACTGGTCATCGGCGCGGGAGCGGCTGTCCTGCTCTTCCGTTAGCCGAGACTTCAAACAGAGGGCTCACGAGGGCTTCCTCCGTGTGCGCTGAGCCGGGCGATCCCCCAGCGAGCAGCATCGCGAACGACCGCGTCGGGGTCGTGTTCGCGCCGACCTGCGCAGCGCCGGCAGCGCCGTGCGATCCCCGGCATTCCCCAGCGCGATCGCGCAGTTGCGAGCCAGCCCCGCGCGCCCGGTCCGCGAGACCGCGGTGCCCTGGAAGCGCGCGCTGAACTCGGCGTCGCTGAGCTCGAGGCACTCGACAAGGTCGGGCTCGGGCACTGGGCCCCGCACCGTGGTCGCGGCCTCGACGTCGAGCGGTTCGGGGGCGAGCCGGTGATTGATGGGGCAGGCCTCCTGGCACAGGTCGCACCCGAACGCCCACGTTCCCATCAGCGGGCGCAGCTCGAGCGGTATCGGACCGCGGTGTTCAATGGTGAGATAGGAGATACAGCGCCGGGCGTCGATGACACCCGGCGCGACGATCGCCCCGGTGGGGCACGCCGGTATGCACGCCGTGCAGCGGCCGCAGCCGCGCTGCGACGCTGAGTCGACCGGCAGCGGAATCGACACCGCGACGCTCGCGAGGAGGACGTACGAGCCGGCTTCGAGCGTGATCACCGACGCGTGCTTGCCGGCGAACCCGATCCCGGCGCGCTCGGCGATGGCCCGGTCGAGTGCCCACCCGTGATCGACGAACCGCTTGGCGCGGACACCGTCGCTCCGTCCTCTGAGCCAGTCCACCAGGGCGTCGCAGCGCTGGGCCAGCAGGTCGTGATAGTCGACCGCGCGGCCGCCGTGCTCGGTGCACGCGTACGCCGAAAAACGACCCCGCACGACCCCGGCGGGGTCCTCGCGCGGGCTCGGCGCTGGTGCCGGCCGGTACGGCCAGGCAAGCGCGACGATCGAACGCGCCCACGGGTAGCGGCCGCCGATGTCCGCAGACGCCTCGACGCGGTCTCGCGTGTACCAGGGCATCCCGTCCATGCGTCCGGCGTCGATGGCGGCGAGCGCCCGGGTGCGCGCTTCGGTGAAGGGACGCACCGAGGTCACCCCGCAGGCGGCGAATCCGAGCCGCCGCGCCTCATCGCGGAGAGCAGCCTTGAGTGCCGACAGGTCCATGGTCACCTGCGCCGCATGGTTGCACGGTCCGCACACCGTAGGATCGGGGCATGAACGCCACCGCCGGTGATCCCCGAATGCCGCGGCTGCTCTGCATCATGGGCTCCGGCGAGACCACGCCGACCATGGTGTCGGTGCACGCGGACCTGCTCTCGCGGCTCGGCCCGCGGCCGGTGCCCGCGGTGCTGCTCGACACGCCGTTCGGGTTCCAGGAGAACGCCACCGACATCAGCGAGCGCACGGTCGCGTACTTTCGCGATCGGGTCGGGTTCCCGATCACCGTGGCCTCATTTCGAAATCGCGAACAGGCCACGGCGCTCGAGTACGAGACGATGCTCGCCCGGGTCGCCGAGGCGCGGTATGTGTTCGCCGGCCCCGGGAGCCCGAGCTATGCGCTCCGCCAGTGGCGCGGCACCGCGGTTCCCGACCTGCTCGCCGGCAAGCTTCGCACCGGCGGCTGCGTGACCCTGGCGAGCGCCGCTGCCGTCGGTCTCGGCGTGTGCTCGCTCCCGGTGTACGAGGTCTACAAGGTCGGCGAGGAGCCGCGATGGCTGGACGGCCTCGACCTGCTGGGAATAACCGGGCTGCGCGCCGCGGTCATCCCGCATTACAACAACGCGGAAGGCGGGACCCACGACACCCGCTACTGCTACATGGGCGAGCGCCGGCTGCGCATCCTCGAGGACCTCTTGCCCGATGGCGTCGACATCCTCGGTGTCGACGAGCACACCGCGGCGATATTCGACATCGACGCGCGCACCGTCGAGATCCGCGGGCGCGGCGGTCTGACCTGGCGGCGCAAGGGTGTCTCGCAGCGATTTGAGAACGGCACGACGATTCCGGTCGGCGCGCTTGCCGCGGAGCCGGTGCCGGTAGATGGTCCTCCCTCGGCGAACGGCGACGCCGACAGCGGCGGGGCTCTGGCGATTCAGATCCCGACCGGAGGTGTGTCTCTGTTTCTCGAGGAGGTGGCACGGCAGTCAGATGCCGCCGACAGCGCGCTGGCGTCACGCGATGTCGACGGCGCCGTCAGCGCGGTGCTCGCGATCGACGCGCAGATCCAGGAGTGGGCTGCAGACACGCTGGACTCCGATGAGCCGGACAGGGCACGCGAAACCCTGCGCCGCTACGTGGTGCGCCTCGGCGACCTCGCCCGCAACGGCGCGGCCGACCCGCGCGATCTGATCGGTCCGGTGGTCGACCGCGTGCTCGACCTCCGGGTGCAGATGCGGAGCGCGGGAGAGTACGCGCTCGCCGACAAGCTGCGCGACGCGCTGGTCGAGGCGGGCGTCGAGGTGCATGACACACCGTCCGGTTCGACCTGGGACCTCGCTTCAGCCCCGACCGAGTGATCGCGCGTCGGGCTCAGGCGGTTGCCTCGCCGCGCGCCTCGGGATCGAGCTCCATCTCGCGAGGGCGCCCGAGCCAGTACCCCTGGCCGGCGGTGACCCCGAGGCCGGCGAGACGGTCAGCGGTCGCCTCGTCCTCGATGCCCTCGGCGATGACCGTGGATCCCGAGCTGCGCGCGTAGGCGACGGTTGCCTCGATGACCGCGCGGGCACCGCGCTCGACGCAGGCTTGCGTGATGCTCTTGGCGACTTTGACGAACTCCGGGACGGCCGCGGCGAGCAGCTCGAGCGTCGAGTGGCCCTCGCCGATGTCGTCGAGCGCGAACTGGAAGCCGTGCTCGCGGTAGCTGGCGAGCACCAGCCGGAGCCGCTGCTGGTCGGCGATCAACTCGCGCTCGGTGATCTCGAGAACGATGGTCTCGGGGTCGCGCTCCGCCCATCGCGCGAGCAGCAGCATGTGATCGACGGGATGGAGCGGGTCGAGGAGCATCGCCGCCGAGACGTTGAGGAAGAGCGGATCCGACGGAGGCAATCCCGACGCCGCGGCCATGGCGATCCGCCGGCAGATCCAGTCGATCTCCTTGGTGACGCCACGGCGGTGGGCCAGCGCGAACACGTCCTCGACGCCGTCGACGGGATCGCGGAGGCCGGGGACGCGTGCGAGCGCCTCCCACCCGATAGCTCGATGGTCGCTCAGCAGCACGATCGGCTGGAACACCGCCTGGATCACCCGCCGCTTGCTCAGGATCGCGTCCAGCATCGCGCCCGCGTCGCCGCCGCCGCGCACCAGGCTCGGCAGCGACCGATCACCGGCGACGACGACCCGGTCGCGGCCGTCCTTCTTCGCCGTCGACAGGGCCTCGTCGGCAGCCAGCCAGAGCGCGTGCACACCACCGGCGCCGGCTGCGACACCGGCGCTGATCCGAGCCTTGCCGTGGGGCAGCGCGACCCCATGCAGCGAGACCCGCATCCGCTCGGCGATCGCGACCGCCTCCGCCTCGGTTGTTGCATCCATGATTGACACAAACTCGTCGCCGCCGATGCGAAGCAGCTGGTCGCCGGCGCGCAGCTGCGCCCGCAGGGTGCGCGCCACCTCGATGAGCAGCGTGTCGCCTGCCTCGTGGCCGAACTCGTCATTGATCGGCTTGAGGTGGTCGACGTCGATGGCGATCACCGCGGTCGCGCCGGTCATCTCCCCGAGGCGCTCCTCGAACGCGCGCCGGTTGCCGACCTTGGTCAGCGGATCGGTGGTGGCGTGCAGCGCGCGCTCCTCGAACAGCCCGGCGCGGGCGACGGCCACCGCGGCCTCGTCGGCGATCGCCTGGACCACGGTCAGATCGTGGGCGTCCCACGCGCCGCGGCGGGCGTGGGAGATGAGCACGAGCACGCCGATCACGCGCCCGCCGGCGGCGCGAAGCGGCGCGGCGACGACGCTTCTCGAGCGCCGTCCACCTCCGAGGCTCTCAAGCTCGTCGAGGCGCGAATCCGGCATCGACTCGTATGCCTGCTTGATCTCGCGGGGTGTCCGGAGCAGGCATGGCTCGCCAGTCGAGTACACGCGGCCGATGACCCCTTCGCCCGGCGCCATGACCACCATCGGTCCCGCCGCCGGAGAGACACCCGCAGGGCCGAGGATCAGCGGGAGCGTGGAGAGGCCGCCGAGCCCTGCGTCGAAGAGCAGGACGCGTCCCCAGGTCGCGTCCGGGTAGGTCTCGTGGCAGCCGCCGAGCACCGCGGCCGCGACCTCGCTCGAGTTGGTGGTGAGCCCCAGCCTGCGGGCCACGTCCGCGACGGCCCGCAGTCGCCGCGTCTGCGCCTGGTAATGGCGATCGGTCAGCGACCAGTTGGAGTACGCGAGCACCACCACACCGACGATCAGCGCATCGACCTGGAGCAGCTGGTTGACCCCGTAGATCGGGAACAGCCCCGCCCACCACCAGACCCCGGCGAGCCCTGCGCACGAAGCCAGGAGGATGGTCCAGAGCGCCGGCTGGCGCGCCGACGGATCGACGGTGAGGAGCACCGCGACGAAGCCGAGCACGATGAGTGGCAGGGGGTGGGTCAGCGGACGGAGAGCCGAGCACCAGCGTGCACAGCCCGACGCTGGTGAGCCCCTGAACCAGGGTCGCGATCGACGGGCTCGACCCGGGCCGCGCTTCGCAACCGAATCGTGATCTCGAGCATCACGGCCCCGACGACCACGACCTCGATCTCGACGAGGATCATCCGCGGCGGCAGCGAGGAGTCGATCAGCTGCCAGCTGGTGATACCGAGCAGCACGGCGGTCGCGAAGATCGGCAGCCAGCGCCGCGCGGCGCTCTCGTTTTGCATAACCCTCTCGATGCAGAGCGTAGATGCAGCCGTGCCGCGAGAAATGGGCGTGACAGCCTTGTGTCCGGTTCCTCAGAGGTCAGGGGTTGCGCACCGACAGCGACCCGGTGAGCGCCTGGCCGATCACCTGCGTCCCGTTCATCGGCGACAGCACCAGCTGTGCGGGACCGGGCGATCCGGCATCGAAGAACAGCTGCACCGGGGCGCTCGACTGGCTGGTCAGCTCACCGCCGCACGCCTTCCACGTCCCGAGGTCGTCGATGAAGGGCTCCTTGTCGATGTTCTGGAAGACGGCATCGACCGGCGTCAGCGGCCCCTGCACGAGCGCACCGACGCAGACCTGTCCGATGACCGAGTCGCCGGTGTTGTCGACGGAGACGTCGACCTCCAGGCGTTTCGCCGGCGGTCGCCGTGCTCGGCAGGGCGCCGCTGAGGTCCGCCGTGGCGCGTCCGGACGTCGCGAACAGCGGGGTGATCGACTCCGAGGAAGAGGCCGAGGATCACCACGCCCACGACGATCAGGAACACGGTTCGTGGGTTGGCGTTGAACCAGCGTCTGATCGAAGCGAGCACGCCCTGGGTCAGATCGTGGCCGGCGGCTGATACTCGCCGAACACGCGATCTGAGCGCGCCGCAGATCTCCCCGAGAGTCGCCTCCGCTCGCACCGCATCGAGGATGCGCGGCATCAGCGTCATCGTCGGAGCGCCGCGCGTTTGACGGCGCCGAGCGACGCCTCGCACAGCTGCCGGATCGCGCCGGGCACGATGCCGGGCCAGGCGCTCCAGCCTGTTCGGCCATCGCGCGCTCATCCGGCCGGAAGAGCAGTGGCGCGCCGCCCTCCTCGGTCTCGGTGTAGCGGTTGACGCCGACGATCACCTTGTCGCCCGGCGGCGATCGCCCGCTCGGTGCGGTACGCCTCATCCTGGATGTGCTGCTGCATCCACCCGGTCTCGATGCACGCCACCGCGCCGCCGAGGCCGTCGACCTCGTCGAGGAGCCGCAGCGCCTCGCGCTCGAGCTCGTCGGTCAGCCATTCGACGTAGTACGAGCCGCCCAACGGGTCGACCGTGTTGGTCACGCCCGGTCTCCTCGGCGATGATCTGCTGGGTCCGCACCGCGATGCGCTGCGCCTTCTCGGTCGGGATGGAGAGCGCCTCGTCGTAGCACGACAGCGCCAGGGACTGGACGCCGCCGAGCACCGCGGCCAGGGCCTCGATGGCGGCGCGCACGATGTTGTTCTCCGGCTGCTGCGCGGTCAGCGTCGAACCACCCGTCTGCGTGTGCGTCCGCAGCATCAGGGAGCGCGGATCGCACGCGCCGAAGCGCCTCGGCCATGATCCGCGACCACATCCGCCGCAGCGCTCGATACTTTGCGATCTCCTCGAAGAAATCGATGTGCGTGTTGAAGATCCAGGAGAGCTTGGGCGCGAAGTCGTCAACGCCGGCACCGCGATCGATCGACGCCTGCACGTAGGCGCACGCATTCGCGAGGGCGAACGCCATCTCCTGCGCCGCGGTGCTCCCCGCTTCGCGGATGTGGTATCCGGAGAGCGAGATCGGGTTGAACTTCGGCGCGTTGACGGGTGCACCAGGCGATCAGGTCCGCCGCGAGCCGCAGCGACGGCCGCGGCGGATAGATGAAGGTGCCCCGGGCGATGTACTCCTTGAGCACGTCGTTCTGGACCGTCCCCATGACCGACGGCCGCGTCGAGACCCTGACGTTCGGCGGCGACGACGTACATCGCGACCAGCACCGGCGCCGGTGCGTTGATGGTCATCGAGGTGCTCACCGCGCTGAGCGGAATGCCCTCGAAGAGATCCTCCATGTCGCGCACCGAGTCGATGGCGACGCCGACCTGCCCCACCTCGCCAAGGCTGCGCGGATCGTCGCTGTCCAGCCCCATCTGGGTCGGCAGGTCGAACGCCACCGACAGTCCGGGTTGGCCCTGGGCGAGCAGGTAGCGGAAGCGTGCGTTGGCGTCGTCCGGCGGTGCCGTACCCCGCGTACTGGCGGATGCTCCAGAGGCGACCCCGGTACATCGTCGGCTGGATGCCGCGGGTGAACGGCGGCACCCCCGGAAAGCCCTCGTCGCGAAGCGGGTCGTGGCTCGTCAGGTCGGCCGGCGTGTACAGCGGAGCCACCGGGATGCCGCTGCCCGGTCTCGAAGGGATCCTTTCGCTCACCGCGCGCCCGAGCCGGCTCGAGAACGCTGTCCTGCCAGTCGAGGAGTGCCTCGATGAAGTCCGGTTCTCCTTCCTCCACCGTGACGGACGACGAAGCATCCCGCTCGGTGGCCATGGCCGCAGCATATCGCTGTGTCACGAGCGCGCGAACTCGCCGGCCCCCGTCCGGAACCTGTGCGACACTCACCGCGATGGCGCTTCCGGTGACCACGTCGCTCGTCGAGGACTCCGCCGCCGGGCTTGCACGCCGGTGGCTGGCGATACACCCAGCGCCAGCTGTACTACGCGACCTGCGCTCGCGCGGAGACCGACGCCCTCGGACGCGGCATCCAACGGCGAGATCGGTCTCGGCGTGCTGATGATCCTCGTCGGGTTGATCTTCATCGGCATCAAGGTCGTCTTCGCCCTGTTCGTGACCCTCGGCGTGGCGCTGATGCTCGCCGGGATCCTCGGTCGGATGCGCCGTCCGAGGCTGACCGGGCGTCTGCTCGCGCTCTCGTTCGACGAGTTCCAGCAGTCGTTTCGGATCGCTCGAGCTGGACGGCTTGATCCCGCCCGATAGCCGGTACCGCGGCCGGCGCGCGACGCCGGTACTGCGCCGCTGACGATCGTCACCGACACGCCCGACACCGCGGCGATGATCGCCGCCAACGCCGAGCACGCGGAACTCGGTGCCGTCCAGCTCGTCGTGTCCGGCCGAGGACGACATGCCCTCACCGGGCACGCGCGTCGTCGTGCTCCACGATGCATCCCCGCGCGGGATTGCGCTTGTCCAGGATCTCCGCGACTGCGGGTCTCGACGTCGTGGACGGCGGACTGCGCCCCCGAGACGTCGACGGGCCGACCCATCAGGTCATCGAGGGTGCCCCGGCACGCCTGCCTCGCGATCTCGGCATGCTGCTCGACCGCGACGAGATCGACTGGCTGCTCAGCGGCCGGCGGGTGGAGTTCGCCACGCTGCGTCCCGAGGTCGCCATGGACCGGGTGCGTGCCGCGATCAGCCAGGCTGAGCCCGCTTCACGGCGATGCCCCGCAGCCAGCTCGCTGAGCGTCTCGGGCGACAGGTCGTCGCCTGACGCGGCGGCGACCTTGGACGGCGTGAGGGCGCGGAGGGTGGCGGTTCGCCGGCCGCCCTCGAGCAACGCGCGCTCGCCGACCACCGCGCCCGGTCCGACCTGTGCCACCGGCGTGCCGTCGACCTCGACCGAGAGCACGCCGTCGAGCAGCAGATACATGTCGCGCCCCACGTCGCCCTGCTCCATGAGGGTGGCGCCCGCCTTATCTCTGGATGCGGGGCCTGACGCCCCCGCGCATGATGCGCTGCGAGAGCTCGCGCTCCAGCGCCGTCTCGACCTCGGTGACCAGCGCCGGCGAATCCTCGTCCCCCCAGGGTGTGCGCGCTCCGAACGCGTGCTGGGACCAGCGCTTGAAGTCCACCAGTCCCGATTTGTGCGCGAGGTTCCGGGCGTGGTCGTAGATCCAGTGGCGCGGGAACGGGCTGGCGCCGGTGAGCTCGTGGGTTGACGTTCCGTCCGCGAACAGGGTCAGCGCCAGGGTCGTCCAGGCGAGCGGTGCGGCGAGCTGGATGAACGGCGGTCGATTGACCTTGCGCGGTGCGGGGACCCCGGTGCGACCTCCGGCGGTCTGAGTGAATCGAACCCAGCCGTCGCCGGTGACCGGTGCCGGGCGCTTGTCGGGGAACGCCACCGCCGCAAAGGTCATGCCGCGACCGCCGAGGCTGATAGTCGTCGAGCCGATATGGCCGCCGCCCGCCTGACCGCGGTCGACGATCCTGCCGTTGTCGACCTCGATCCAGGCGCTCAGCTGATTGGCAAAGCGAAAGCGATCCGCCTCCCGGAGCGCCTCGAGCGAATCGATGTGATCGGGCGGCGGTTGATCGTAGTGCGCCAAGCCCATCTCGAACGGGACCTTGGTGACCCCCTCAACGGCTTCGGATGGAATCCACGAGATTGATGTGACCGACGATTCGATGCGCATTGGTGTACCTCCGTGGCGCGGATCATGGCGCTCCCGGCGAGGGCGGTCGAGGGTGTCCGGACCACAGTCGGTGGTGATGGTCACCCCCGAAGACCGTGGTGGCAGCCCCATTTCGAAGCGCGCAGCGCTGACTACAGTTGAACGGTGGCCCTGGAGCAGTCGATTCGCGTCGTGCTCGCGGACGACAACCTGATCGTTCGCGAGGGGGTCCGTGCCCTGCTCGCCATCTCGGGAGACGTCGAGGTCGTCGGGGTGGCCGGTGACTACGACGAGCTCCTGGCCGGAGCCGCCGAACACCTGCCTCAGGTCGTCGTGACCGACATCCGTATGCCACCCGACTTCACCGACGAGGGGATTCGCGCCGCCCGCATCGTTCGCAAGCAGCATCCGGGGACCGGGATCGTGATCCTTTCCCAGTACGACGAACCCGAATACGCGATCTCGCTGCTCAGCGAAGGAGCCGCCGGGTACGCGTACCTGCTCAAGGATCGTGTCGCCGAGGGCGATCAGCTTGCTCGAGCGGTCCGCGAGGTCAGCACCGGCGGATCGATGCTCGACCCCCGAATCGTCGACGCGCTCACCCGGCCGGTGAGCGACGCGGGTGGGTTGAGCGACGTGGAGGAGCGGCTGCTGCGCATGGTTGCCGAGGGAAGGCCGATCAAGGCGATCGCCGCGTCGCTGCATTCGACGCCGGCGTCAGTTGCCGACGACGTGGAGCAGCTCTTCCTCAAGCTCGCGCAGCAGGCGAGTGCCGGCACCCAGGGCGCGCTCGAGCGGCTGCGTCTCCTGCACAAGGTGATCGTCGACCGCGAGGAACAGGGTGAGAGCCTGAGCCGGATGCTGCCGGGCGGCGTTGCGCAACAGATGCGCGAGAACGGCGTCGAGCCGGGCAGGACGGAGCGCCTGACGGTGACCGTGTTGATGTCCGACATCCGCGCCTACTCCACGATCGCCGAGAAGTCAGATCCTTCGGTGCTGGCCGGCCAGCTCAACGAGCATCGCGCGGCGATGAATCACGCGGTGCTCGCCGAGGGCGGAACGGTGATGCAGTTTGTGGGTGACGCGGTAATGGCAGTGTTCGGTGCGCCGTTCCCGCAGGCCGATCACGCGGAGCGCTCACTGGTTGCGGCCCTCGCGATGCACGATGCGCAGAGCCGCGTGAATGCGGGCTGGGCGGCTGCAGGTCTCCCACCGTTTCACCTCGGCATCGGTCTCTCGACCGGTGATGTCGCCGCTGCCCTGCTCGGCTCGGAGGAGCGCCTTGAGTATTCGCTGGTCGGCGATGCGGTGAACCTTGCGCAGCGGCTGCAGCAGTGGGGCGAGGGCGGGCAGACTGTGTTGAGCGAGCCGACGTACGACGCGCTCACGGAGAAGCCTGCAGCTGAACGGATCGAACCTGCGCTGGTCAAGGGTCGCGAGACGCCGGTCGGCGCATATCGCATCGGCTCGGCGTCAGCATGAGCGTCGCCGGCTCGCGCGGCGTGGGATTCGACACCGCGATCGCGAGGAAGGGTGCTGGACCCGTCAATATGGCAGACCGTCTTGACGCGCTCGGCGGCTCGCTCAACTTGACGTCAAACCCGAACCGTGGAACCACCATCAGCGGGACGTTATCCGTCGACCTCGCGTCTCCGGCGGCCGTCTGATGTCTGCCATCGCGACGCCGCACATGGAGCCTTCGGCCCTGCGGCGGCTCGGGAGGCCGGCAACCGCATGGGTGCTCCTCGGCGTCATCGTTGCGATGTTCGTGGCTTTCGGAGTGGTCTTCTACTCTCCGCTCACCCCGCCGGCATTGTTTCAAGCGACGGGTGCCCTGAGCGCTGCTTTTGTATTCCCCTTTTGTTCGTTTACGGTCGTCGGCGCCGTCATCGCACTGCGCAGACCCAACAATCCCGTGGGCTGGCTGTGCATCTGCGGATCTGGCGTCCTCGCTCTCGGGTCGCTCTCTTCGCTTGTGGGCTCGGTCCTGTCGGAGGCGCACCACGGCTTCGGCAGCTACATCCTGCTGCTCTCAGCCCTCTGGAATGCCCCTGGCGGGAATGTGGGGGTGTTGTTCAGCATCATGCTGCTCGTCTTTCCCAACGGCCATCTGCTTTCGCCGAAGTTGCGCTGGCTGATGTACGCGATTTTGGGAGTGGGACTGTCGGGGCTTGTCCTGTCTGTCATCAATCCGACTCCCGGAGAGCTGGGCATCGTGTCGAGTTCCCAACCGGGGGTCGGCGCCCCATCGAGTGTCCTGGCCATTCCCGGTTCAGCACCGCTGGTGAACACGCTGAGCACTCTTTGGAACGTGCTCTCGAACCTGTTCAGCGCAGCCGTCATCGTGGCCGTCTTCCTGCGCCTTCGTGGCGCCGATTCCGACACGCGCCACCAGATCAAGTGGGTCGCCTCGGCGGCCCTGTTCCTGGTGGCGACGATCCTTCTCACCAACCTCCTTCCCAGCACGGTCTTTACCAACCCCGGTCCACTCGTCGGCACCGGTGTCGCATTGCTGGTGTCAGTTGCCGTGCTGGGGGTACCCACCGCAATCGGTGTTGCCGTCCTGAAGTATCGCCTGTACGACATCGACCTCATCATCAGCCGGACCATCGTCTACGGCGCGCTCGCGGTCTTCATCACCGCGGTGTACGTGGGCATCGCCGTCGGAGTCGGCGCCTTGGTGGGGGGCGGAGGCAAACCCAACCTTGTGCTGTCGATCCTCGCCACCGCGATCGTGGCGATCGGATTCCAGCCGGTGCGCGAGCGCATGCAGCGAGTCGCCAACCGTCTCGTCTACGGTCGACGCGCGACTCCGTACGAGGTGCTCAGCGAGTTCTCCGGTCGGGTGGCCGAAACCTATGCGGCCGACGACGTGTTGCCGCGGATGGCCCGGGTACTTCAGGAGGGAACCGGCGCGGACTCCGCGACGGTGTGGCTGCGCGGCAGCGCGGAGCTGCGACCGGCGGCCACGTTCCCGGGTGGCATCGACGCGCCGCAATCGCTGCCGATGCAGAACGGTTCGCTGCCGGCATTCCCTGGCGCAACCCGCGCGGTGGAGGTGCGCCACCAGGGCGAGCTCCTGGGCGCGCTGAGCGTGAGCAAGCGTCGCGGCGAAGCGCTCACGCCGATCGAGCAGAATTTGATCGACGACCTCGCCCACCAGGCGGGGCTCGTGCTGAAGAACGTCGGGCTGAGCGCAGACCTGCAGGCGCGGCTCGAGGAGCTGCGCGCGTCGCGGCAGCGGCTGGTGAGCGCTCAGGACCTTGAGCGCCGCCGCCTGGAGCGCAACCTGCACGACGGGGCTCAGCAGCACCTCGTCGCATTGAAGGTGAAGCTGGGGCTCGCGGAGATGCTTCTGAACCGCGACCCGGCGAAGGCGAGGACCACCCTGGAGCAGCTCAAGGGTGACGCCGACGAGGCGTTGGAGACGTTGCGTGACCTGGCGCGCGGGATCTACCCGCCGCTCCTAGCCGACAGAGGACTCGTGGTGGCGCTGGAATCGCAGGCGCGCAAGGCGACCCTCGCGGCTGACATTGAGGCCGAGGACGTCGGCCGCTACGCGCAGGACGTGGAGGCGACGGTGTACTTCTGCGTGCTCGAAGCGCTGCAGAATGTCCAGAAGTACGCAGGCGCCTCGCACGTGCTGATACGTCTGCGCGGCGGAAACGGCACGCTGCGCTTCGAGGTCCGCGACGACGGCGCCGGTTTCGACACCACCGCCGCTCAGACGGGCACGGGATTGACGAACATGGCCGACCGCCTCGATGCGCTCGGCGGTGCGCTCGTGGTGTCGTCGAAACCCGGCGGTGGCACAACCATCAGCGGGTCGATCGGCGTGGCGGCGTCGGAGCTGAGCGGGCCTTGATCAGCGAGGACGTCCTCGGGTGACGCCTGCTATGCCGACGCGGTGGCTGAGGCCCACGCCTCGGCGAGCCGGTCGGGGCTGAAGTCGGATTTGGAGATGAACCCCGCCGCCCCCGCCTCGGCGGCGCGAGGCGCGTACTCGTCTGCCTCGTAGGTCGACAGGACGAGCACCACGACCGGCCGGGCTGTCTCGACGCCGGCCAGGATCTGCCGGGTGGCATCGAGCCCGCTGATGCCTGGCAGATTCACGTCCATAAGCACGAGGTCGGGACGGAGATCGCGCGCCGAGCGGACCGAATCCTCGCCGGTCTCGACCTCACCGACCACCTCGAAGCCGTCGGTGAGCTCGACCACGGTCCGCGCGACGTCGCGAAACGGCGCCTGGTCGTCGACGATCAACACTCGCACACTCATGGGATATCGCGAACGGTATCCCGATGGTGGTGAACTCGCAAGCGTACTTGCCTCACTTTTCCGGGAGTGCAGGCACCCGGCAGCAATTCCCCCCTATCCTCAGCACGTGCCGATCCGCGTGGTCCTCGCCGAGGACAACTACCTGCTCCGGGAGGGTATCCGTCAACTCCTGGAGACGTCGGACGAGATCGAGCTGGTGGCGAGTTGCGTCGACCTCCCCGGGCTCGAGCAGGCGATCGAAGAGCACGACCCGGCGGTCGTGATCACCGACATCCGCATGCCACCGACGGGGACCGACGAGGGCCTCCGCGCCGCCGAACGGCTCCGCGCTGAGCGGCCTGAGGTCGGCGTCGTGGTGCTCAGTCAGTACGCGGAACCGGAGTACGCGCTCGCGCTGCTCGAGAAAGGGGCAGGCGGTCGCGCCTACCTGCTCAAGGAGCGCGTCTCCGACATCGATCAGCTCGTCGGGGCGGTCCGCGAGGTGTCGCGCGGTGGATCGGTGATCGACCCGCGTGTCGTCGAGGTGCTCGTTGCCGCCCGCGGCGCGGTGCGCAACTCGCCGATCGCGCAGCTCACACCTCGCGAACGCGACGTGCTCCAGCAGGTCGCGATGGGAAAGAACAACGCCGGCATCGGAGCGGCGCTGTTCCTCACCGAACGCGCCGTGGAAAAGCACATCAATGCCATCTTCTCCAAGCTCGAGCTCTCGGAGGAGCCGGACGTGCACCGTCGCGTCAAGGCCGCG
Source organism: Candidatus Dormiibacterota bacterium (assembly GCA_963799005.1). Lineage (GTDB taxonomy): Bacteria > Chloroflexota > Dormibacteria > Aeolococcales > Aeolococcaceae > Palsa-851. The sequence goes on from CAWCVK010000001.1 coordinate 1,101,105, forward strand.
CTCGTGTACCTCTCGTCGCAGCGCTAGGTCAGTCGCGCTGCGCGGCATCGTGCGCGCCGACCAGTACCGACATGTTGCCCGTCGGGTGCCGGTTCTCGCGCATCAGCTGATGCGCGAGCCCCACGTCGGTGAACGCGAACGTTTGCGAAAGGCAGGGATCGACCTCGCCCCTGGTCACCATTGCGTTGAAGGCCGCGGCCTCGTCGTCGTTGGCGAAATGCGAGCCCTGGAGCCGCTTCTGGCGCATCCAGAGGTAGCGCAGGTCCACCGCCGCGTGGTACCCGGTCGTGCCTGCGCAGATGACCACCATGCCGCCGTTGTCGCAGACGAAGATCGACGTTGGGATGGTGTCCTCACCCGGATGCTCGAAGACGATTCGCGGGTTGCGGCGCTCGCCGAGCACGTCCCACACGGCCGACCCGAAAGCGCGCGCGCCCGCGGTCCACGCGGCGAACGCCTTGTCGTCCCGCCAGTCGGGGATCACGCCCCAATGGGAGAAGTCGCGCCTGTCGATGAAGCCGCGCGCGCCGAGGCCGATGCAGTACTGCCCGCGTTCGGGACCCGATGTCACGGCGATCGGGATCGCGCCCTTGGCCCTGGCGATCTGGATCGCCTGCGAGCCGAGGCCGCCCGAGCCACCCCAGATGAGGACGACATCGTTTTCGGCGACCGTGTGCGGCCGCCACGAGCAGAGCATTCGGTACGCGGTCGCGCCGACCAGCGTGCACGCCGCCGCGGCGGCCCAGCTCAGGCCGGGTGCTTTGGGGAGCAGCTGGTGTGCCTGGACGAGCGTGTACTGCGCGAAGCTCCCCCAGTTGGTCTCGTACCCCCAGATCCGCGCGCTCGGGGCGATGATCGGATCGCCGCCGCCCGTGATCCACGGGTCCGCGGGGTCCCAGGCGCCGCAATGGGCCACCACGTGGTCGCCGATGCGGACGCCGTCGACCCCCTCGCCGACCGCCCACACGATGCCCGAGGCATCGCTGCCGCCGATATGGAAATCCTCGGTCTCTCCCGCCTTGCGGCGGGTCGCGACCACGTCGACCGGTTTCCCCAGAGCCGCCCAGACGTTGTTGTAGTTGACGCCGGCGGCCATGACGTAGACGAGCACCTGTCCTGGCCCAGGCCGCGGCGTCGACACCGTCTCGACGGCGAACGCTGTCAGCGGATCGCCGTAGCGCTCGGGTCGGATGAGCTGGGCGTGCATGCGCGCCGGGACGTCGCCAAGGCGCGGCATCGAGCCGACGTCGGTCAGTTCCTGAGCGGGCATGGTCCTCGGACGATACACGGGCGGTCCGCTCCGACTTGACGGCTCGCGAGCTCCGAAGGAGGCTGCCGACCGGCTGGACGGTGAACCCTCATGCGTCGGTCTTGTAGCGCCACACCGACGGGAACGCGACCGCCGCTGCCCCGAGCCCGACCAGGCACAGCGCACCGCCGGTGACGATGGCAACCTCGGCACCGAGGGCATTGGCGACGATCCCGGTCTCGACGTCGCCGAGGTAGGGACCGCCGGCGACAACCATGAAGTACAGGGAGCTCAGCCGCCCGCGGAGCTCGTCGGGCGCGATCCGCTGCAGGATCGTCGTCCGGCAGACCGCGCTCAGGCTGTCCGCGCCGCCGGCGACGGCCAGCAACAGGAGCGCAACCCAGAGCGCCGGCGCGAATCCGAAGGCGATGATGACCACGCCCCAGGCCGCGATCGCGACCACGATGATGCGCCCGAGTCGCTTCGAGCGGGCCACCGCCCCACTGGCCAGCGCGGCGATCACGGCGCCGAACGCCGGCGCCGCGTAGAGGAGACCGAGACCCTGAGGGCCGGCGTGGAACGTGGTGGCGGCGAGCACCGGGAACACCGCGCGGGGGAGGCCGAAGATCATCGCCGCGAGGTCCATCGCGAATCCGCCGAGGATCACCGGCTGACGGCGGACGAAGCTCAAGCCGCGCGCGATGGCGGCGAGCGGACGCTCGCGTTCCGACGATGAGCGGCCCTGTGGCGGCAGCAGCGCCACCGCGGTGAGCGCCGCGCCGAACGTGATCACGTCGACCGCGTACGCCGCCGGCAGGCCGAGGTGAGCGATCACCAGCCCGCCGATCGCGGGGCCCGCCACCAGCGTGGTCTGAAACAGCACGATGTTCAGCGAGAGCGCTCCAGCGAGCCGGTCGACGGCGACCAGATTCGGAATGATCGCGGTGCGCGTGGGAGCGTCGACCCCGCCGACCAGCGCCGCCAGCGCGACGACCGCGTAGATCTCGAGCAGCGGCGGGTTGCCAATGAACGCTCCGAGCGCGAGCAACCCGGAGCACGAGGCAAGGCAGACCTGGGTCACGATCAGCACCCGGCGGCGGTCGAACCGGTCGGCAATCGCTCCCCCGCCCAGCGAGCCGCAGATGAGTGGCACCGCCTGGACGATGCCGAGCAGTCCGACGTCGAGCGCCGAGCGGGTCAGCGAGTACACCTGGAACGGCACCGCGACCAGGGTGATCTGGCGTCCCACCAGCGAGATCAGCTGGCCGACCCAGAGCCGGCGGAACGGCTGCGATTCGCGCAGCGACCGCGCGTCCACGGCGAGCGAGCGAAAGGCACGGCTCGCGATCGGCCGGGGCGTCCTCGCCGCGGTCACGCCGCGCTCTGAGGTCGACCCCGGATCGGTCTCCTCGGGATCGGGCGTCAGTCCGTCGGGCACGTCGTGTCCGGTGGCGGCAGCACGAGCCGCGTGAGGTACGCCGCCTCGTACGCGCCGGCGCATCAACTCTTGCCGAAGGAGACGTGCCCGTCACCGTCGCGGGTCAGGAGCAGCGACCCCGGGAAATACGGCAGCGTGCCCTGCGCCCACGGGTACGGCGTCGCCGGGTCGCCGGTGGCGCCGACCAGCAGCAGCGGCGCGGTGTCGACGGTTGGGAACGCCGGAGACGGTGGATGGAAGGGCCAGTACGCACAGACCAGGAGGCCCCACACCACGTCGCCCCCGAAGTGCGGGTCGATGGCGTTCATGCGTGCCGCCTCGGTCACATAGGTCGCAAACGTCGTCGGAGCGGGCTTGTCGGCGCAGGCGATCGAGGCATTTGCCTCGGCGACCGGCGTGTACGTGCCGTTGCCGAGGCGGCCCACGTAGGCGTCGGCGGCGCGGAGGAGCGTGTCCGGGTTGCCACCCGCGGCCTGTGTCAACGCGTTCGCGAGAGCGTGTTCGGGGTTTCGGTCCTCGGCAGGCGCGTACAGGTAGATGAGGATGCCGGTGAGCGCCTCGCCGCGGGTGAGCGCGCGCCCGTTCACCCGGAGGGGATCGGCCGCGGCTGTCGCCAGCACCTGGGCAATCGTCGAGGCGGGCGACCTCGTGAAGCCGCAGCCTCGCGTGCAGCCCGACTCGAAGTCGGCAAGGTCGCGTTCGAAAGCCGTGGCCTGCTGCTCGCCCTCGGTGAGCAGCGGGAGCGTCGGGTTGACGACGCCGTCGAGCACCATCGCGCGCACGTTCTCCGGGTAGAGCGATGCGTAGACTTCGCCGAGGTACGTGCCGTAGCTCAGGCCGAGATAGGTCAGCTTCGGCTCGCCGAGCCCGCGGCGCAGCTCCTCGAGGTCGCGGGCGACGTACTGGGTCCCGAGGAACAGCAGCCGCCGGCCGTTGCGGGCCAGGCATCCGGCCGCGAATCGCTGCGAGAGCGCCTCGATGGCCCGCTGATTCGTGGCTGCTGTGTCGATCGGGTCGAAAGCGAAATACGCGTCGAGGGTGGATGGATCCAGGCAGCGCGCCGGCGCGCTGCGACCGGTGCCGCGCGGGTCGAACGAGACGATGTCATAGGACGCGCGCAGGGTCGAGAACTGGCTCGCCGCCGCCGCCAGGTAGTCGATGCCCGACTCCCCCGGCCCGCCGGGATTCACCACGATCGAGCCGCTCGAGTGCGTGGCGAAGGCAGGCAACCGCGCGATCGCAATCGCAACCGCCGGCCCGCTCGGCTGCGCGTAGTCGACCGGCACCGTCATGGTCGAGCACTGCATCCTGCTCGGGCCCGCGCAGGATCTGAAGACAAGCGGCTGCACCGGCGGGAGCTCTACTGGTGGAGGTGCCGGAGCAGGGAGTGTCGTGGCGCTCTGCACCGGAGTGGGCAGGGCGGTGGTCGGTGCCGTGGGAGTTTCGGTGGGAGCTGCGGTGCACCCGGTGGCGGCACCCAGCGCCACTCCGACGGCGAGCCGGGCCCACACTCTGAATCGCACCAGGGCAACGCTATCCTGTCAGCCGATGCTCACGACTTCCATGCCTGTCTCGCAACTCGTCGCATGAGCGCGCGCGACACCTGGAACCCCGCGCAGTACGAACGTTTTCGCGCCGAACGCGAGCAACCTTTTCACGACCTCGTGGCGCTCGTCGGCAGGCGTCCGGGTGGACGTGTCGTCGACCTCGGATGCGGGACCGGCGTTCTCACCGCTGCGCTCCACGGCGAGCTCGCCGCGGAGCAGACGATCGGGGTCGACTCGTCGGATGCGATGCTCGCACGCGCGCGCGCGCTCGAGGTCGAGGGCCTGGAGTTCGTGCGCGGTGACATCAGCGAATGGCGGCCGCCCGCGCCGTTCGATGTCGTCTTCTCCAACGCGGCACTTCAATGGGTTGACGATCATCCGGCGCTGTTCGCGCGCCTGAAGGCCATGCTCGCACCGGGCGGGGAGCTCGCCGTGCAGGTGCCGGCCAACTTCGATCACGTCTCGCACACCCTCGCCGTCGAGATCGCTCGAGAGGAGCCGTTCGCGAGTGCGATGCGGGGATATGTTCGTCTGTTTCCGGTGCTGCGGCCTGAGGAGTACGCGGTGCTCTTCCACCAGCTGGGGTTCGTCAGCCAATCGGTGCGCATGCAGGTGTACGGCCACGTGCTCGAGTCGCCCGACAGCGTCGTGGAGTGGGTTCGAGGCACGCTCCTCACCGATTACAAGTCGCGCATGCCCGAGGCCATGTACACGGAGTTCGTCGCACGGTATCAGGGGCGGCTGAACGCCGCGCTCGGCGATCAGCGACCCTATTTCTACCCGTTCAAACGGATCCTGTTGTGGGGACGGAGCGCGGCATGAAGATCAGGCGACTCGACCTCGGCAACCTCGTGGTCACGACCCATCAGTGGCCGGTGCACGGATACGTCATCCTGCACGACAGTCTCGGCGTCGTCCTCGTGGACACCGGCTGCGGCGGTCCTGACGAGGTGCTCCGCTACTTCAAGGTGGTCAACCGAACCGTCGCCGACGCGCTCGCCGACCATGGCCTCGCACCCATCGACGTGACCATGGTCGTCAACACGCATCTGCACTTCGACCATTGCGGGCAGAACCCGGCATTCGCGCACGCGCCGCTGATGGTGCAGCGATCGGAGCACGAACGGATCCTGCGCGAGCGCGACGAGGTCACCGAGTGGATCGAAGCGTCGGGCATGAAGTTCGAGCTCGTCGAGGGCGATGTCGCCCTGGCGGCCGACCTCCGCATCACGACCACCCCTGGGCACACCTCGGGGCACCAGTCGGTGATCGCGACCACGGAGTCGGGCACCGAGCTGTTCATCGGCGACGCGGCGTACACCCGCGCGATCTGGAATCACCCGGATATGCCGAACCTGCCGGACGGGCAGGCTGCCGATGCCGACGCCTGGCGTGACTCGCTCGCCGGCCTCAAGGCACTGAAGCCCGACAGAGTGCACTTCTGCCACGACGGCTGACGGCGGCGACCCGGTTCACGCGTCGGGGTCGGCCCCGTCCCACTCGTCGAGGGGTTGGGACCACCATCCCCAATCGGGACCGAGCCGTGGCCGGTCGGGAAGCGCAATCCGCCCGTTGCACCACAGCAGCGCGTCCTGGGGGGAGGCGTCGATCGGCAGCCACATCGGGAACAGACGCGCCACCACACGGCCGCAGAGTTCGCCGGGGAGCACGAACTGGACGTCGAGACCGCGCCCGATATCCCAGGTGTGGATGAGCAACTCACTGCACGCCATAGCGCTGTAACCGCCCGGGTCGGTCATGCCCGAGTTGTGCCAGGAGCGCGCCTCCGCAGGCGCATCGCGAATCACCGCTGCGAGGATCGAGGTCTGGGCCTCGAGGTTGTCGAGCAGGCCGTCAACGTCGCCGCCGGGCTCGACTTCCCACCAGACGGCAAGCCGCCGGGTCGCCCGGCTCGCGAGGTGCGCCGCATAGAAGAGTTGGGTGTGGATCGCGTGGCGCAACGTCTCCTCGCAACTCCACTCCAGGTCGGGCACGCGCGCTCCCCAGTCGCGACCGCGGAGCGGCCGGAGGAACCCGAGCACGAGGTCACGGGTCGCGACGACATCGGCGGCGGTGACCGGCTCCGTGGTCAGGTGATCACGCGACGGCGTCGACGATCTCCGCGCGCAGACCGGGGAAGGTCGCGAGATACGCGCGCCGCTCAGCTTTGAGTTGCGCCACCAAGGCTCGATACTCCTCGAGGCGGCCTTGACGCTCATACAACTTGCGGGGCTGAAGAATCTCCGGGTCGTCGAGACCGGGTAGCACCGACGCGACCTCGTAGCCGAAATCGGGATCCTGCTCCCACTCGATGGTGCCCTCCGAGATCGCCTTGACGATGGCGCTCGAGTACGGGATGGAGACCTTCTTGCCGCGATCGTCGTCGTCGGTTCCGCCGACGCGGCCGGTGTTGAGCAGGTAGACCTGGAAGTTGCTGCTGTCCATGAGCTCGAGAAATCGGTTGCCCTGCTGCTCGTGCCGGAGCGGGAAGAAGGGATTGGTGCCGGGGACTCGCAGGAACTTGCCGGCCTCCTCCTTGCCACCGGCCGACGTGCCGCGTGTCTCGCCGAGCATGAAATAGAGGGCCGCCTGCTCTCGATTGAGCCGGGCCACGCCGGGGATGAGGTTGTCATTGCGATTCAGGATCAGGAAGTGGTCGACCGACTGCACCTCACGTGCGTCCTTGTGCCAGCCGAGCGCGTCCATGCGGAAGACGGCACGCCCGTTGGGGGTGTACGCGGTGTCGAAGAAGTCGACGACGCCGGCGCCGTTCTGCGAAACGTTCTCGAGGTACGCCTCGGGTTTGCAGACCGCGCCGTAGATCGTCGGCTCGAATTCCGGATCCAGCGCGAATGTCTTTGCAAAGCATCCGTTCTCGGTGGCCACGATGCGGCCACCCGGGTAGAGCGCGACGAAGTCATCCTGCACCGGTTTGCTGTCGTTCTGACGGGTGAACGTGGTCGTCGTCTTGCCTGTGCCCGAGAGACCGATGATCAGCAGCGCCTGCTCCCCGCGCGCGGTCGGGACAACCTTGCAACCGGCGTGCAGGGAGAGACCGCCCTGGTCGTAGGTGAGCTTGTTCCACATGCGCAGGCCGCCCTTTTTCGACTCGCCGAAGTAGTCGCTGTTGAGCACCCGCGTGACCCCCGCCTCCAGGTCCACCGCGATCACGCGGTCAGCCGGGTATCCGGGTGCGTCCAGATTGGGTGTGTAGATCACGGTCAGCACCGGTTCGAAATCGGGGCCTGGATTCTCGGCGTCGAAGTACAGCCAGTGCTGCATGCCGGCGATGTTGGCATTGGCCGCTTCGATGTAGAGGCGCGCCGCGACGCGCTGCGCAGGATCGTTGCCGATGTATCCGTCGACGACCAGCATGTCCTGCTCGCGGATGTACGCATCCTGCCGCTCGGCGATCCTGGCGCCGTCGGCGCGGCTCAGGGTCTGATCGGAGTGCTCCTCGGGCCGGTCGGTGACCACGTAGGTGCTCGCCTTGCTCCGGGAGACGACCTTGGTCTGCACGTTGTAGTTGTCGAACTCGGTGTGCCGGGCATTGGGCATCCGCGACGTCAATTCGCGCAGCTCCGCCGGTGACGGGTTCCAGCGGATGTTGCGAGCAGCCGGAAGGGCGCTCGCGTGGGACCTGACGACGTCGGCCATGACTCCTCCAATATCCCTGGCACAGGTATCCCTGGCAATATCCCTGGGCTGCGATCCCCCGCTCGACCTCGATCGTTGTTCCAGGCGGCTTTCCGGACCTCGCGAGCATAGCAAAGGGTTCCTCGAGGTGGGCCAGGGCAACGGTTTCCCACCTCCGTGGTTGTAGGCTGTGGTGATGACTCAGACTGCTCCCGTTCCCATCGCCGAGGCCACGTCGCTGCGCGAGAAGTCCTGGGTGTTCTTCAATGGCGAGATCGTTCATTACGCGGACGCCAAGGTCGGCCTGCTCACCCACGGGCTCAACTACGGAACCGGAGTGTTCGAGGGCATACGCGCGTACTGGAACCCAGAGCGCGAGCAGCTTTTCGCAGTGAGCCTTCCCGAGCATTTCGAGCGCATGCATCAGAACACGCGCGCGCTGCAGATGACCATTCCGTGGAGTGTCGAGGAGCTGGTCGCCACCACCGTGGATCTGCTCCGCCGCAACGACTACCGCGAGGACACCTACATCCGGCCACTCTCGTTCAAGTCGGCGGAGATCATCGGCGTGAAGCTGCACGACGTCCCCGACAGCTTCGCGATCGTGACCGCGCCGATGGGCCTGTACGTCGGCAACGGCGGCATCCGGTGCATGGTGTCGTCATGGCGCCGCATCGACGATGCGATGGCGCCGGTGCGGACCAAGTGCACCGGGTTGTACGTGAACTCCGCCCTCGCGAAAAGCGAAGCCCTCCAAAGCGGATTCGACGAAGCGATCATGCTCTCCGGCGACGGCCACGTCTGCGAGGGCAGTGCCGAGAACATCTTCATCGTGCGCAAGGGCGAGATCATCACGCCGCCGCCTTCGGACAACATCCTCGAGGGGATCACCCGGGCGACGGTGATGCACCTGGTCCGCGAGGAGCTGGGGCTCGACGTGCGCGAGCGGTCGATCGATCGCTCGGAGCTCTACATCGCCGACGAGGTGTTCCTGGTCGGGACGGGCGCGCAGGTCGCACCGGTGATCGAGATCGATCGCCGGCGTATCGGCGACGGCGAACCGGGTCCGCTCACCAATCGCGTCCAGGACACGTACCACAACGTCGTGACCGGGCGCGATCCGAAATACGCGGCCTGGCTCACCCCGATCTATTAGCCACACGGGGGAATCCCCCGTGTCCCCCCTGTCTTCATGAAGTCACGGGGAATCCTCCGGGAGCCCCCTGTCAGCCTGGGGCGGCTGGAGAGCCGGTGAGCGCGGCCGCGCAGCTGGCGCAGGTGCCGTAGAAGTCCAGGGCGTCGTGGTCGAGGACGAAGCCGTACCCGCCGCGCACCGCGTCGATGAGCTGGTTGACCGCGGTGTCGTCGATCTCCGTTGTCGAGGCACAGACGCGGCACACAAGGTGGTGGTGATGGTTGTCCGCGCACGAGGTGTAGACGTGGACGTGGCCCTCGGCCTCGAATCGCTGAGCGAGTCCGTTCTCGACCAGGAAGTCCAGGGTCCGGAACACCGTGGCGCGACCCAGGAGCGGGTGCTCCACTCGAAGTGAGTCGTACAGCTCCTGGGCGCTGACCGTGTGCGGAGTGCGAGCGAGCGCGTTCGCGACGATCATCCGCTGGAGGGTCAGCCGGTGCCCGTGGGCGGTGAGGCGGTCCTTGACGGTCGGCGGCGCGGCAGCCGGCATTGCTCAGGCCGCCCGCCGCAACCAGCGTTCGGGGTGGCGGAGCTCGTCGAGCGTCGGCATCATGTCCTCCGACTCCCAGACCCGGTTCAAGGCGCTGAGCCCGGCGCGATCGACGACGCCGGCGGCGAACTGCTCGCCGACCTCGTACTGGCGCATCTTCAATTCGAGGCCGGTGATCGCAAGGATGAGTCGCTCGACCGGGCCGCGCTGGCGCCTGCGCTGTTGCATCGCCGCTTCGAGGCGCGCCGATCCGCGAATCGCCGTTCGCCCTGCGCGATGCATCACGAAATTGCTGTACCCCTCGAGCACACTCATCACCGCCTGCACGTGGCGGATCGCCTGGACCTGATGACGCACGGTATCCGGGAGCCTGCGGGCCAGCTGCCGCGACGGGAGGAGCGTCTCCCCATCGGAGGAAAGGGCATCGAGCATCAACCCGCGCATCACGGTCTCGAGGTGCGCACCGAGCCACGGGTGGACCTCGAACTGCCAGGCGTGGGTGAGCTCGTGAAGGATCAGCCAGGGACGCAGGTCGGTGCCGGCGAGGTGGAGGTCGCGCTCGATCCCGGCGATGTTCGGCTCGACGAGGTAGAGCGCGCTCGCCTGGCGCCTGGCGCCGGGGGCATCCTCGAGCGTGAGGACGGGGTCGTACTGGCCGAGCACGCGCCGCGACATCAGCCCGAACAGCTCTCCGACATACCTGTCGAGCACCCGGCGGCTCATGCCGGTCGCGAGCGACTCGGGGACGGTCGCGCGGATGCGCTCGACCGGAGCGAGCAGGCGCTCCACCATGGCGAGGTTGGTGTCGATGAAGCCCCGCCGATCGAGCGCCACGAATCGCGGGTAGGCGGTGAGCGGGACCTGGCAGACCTCGGTCATCAGCGGTGCGACCCGCGCCGCCATCTCCGTGTAGGCCGCCTCGAGCGCCTCCACGTTCAACCCGACACCACCTCCGGCGTCGCCCGTCCGCGCCATGGCGATGCGGCGGACATCCTCCCAGTCCACCAGGCGGCGCGGCGCCTGAAGCTGGGGGCGGAGGAGGGCTCGGGCGGACAGCACGGCACCGGCGCCGATCGCTCCGACCGTGAGCGTGCGCCGGACCACGTCTCCTCGGGTGGCAGGACTCATGATTCGATCATACGGGTGGACCGCCGCCCAATCGGAATCTACATCGACGAGCCCGACCGCCCGTCGATGTAGACGGGGTGATCAGGAGGCTTGCCCTCCAGCCAGTAGGCGTCGAGCCGCTCGTCGGTCCAGCCCCGCTCACGGAGGAATGGCTCGTCGAGGATCTGCCGCCCGGTGAGCGCCGGCGGTTCGGTGCCGACGATCTCCATCATCGCGTCGCACAGGATCTCCGGCGAACGCCACTGACTCCGATCCCCGAGGCCCCAGTTGATGCTCGCCAGGCTCTCGATGATGGTCACCGGCCAGAGGGAGTTGCTGGAGATGCCATCAGCCTCATGCTCGGCGGCGATGCCGATCGCCAGACGGGTCATGCCCATCTTGGTGGTCATGTAGGCGACGTGGCCGGGGCTCGGCAGCGTGCTGATCGGCGGCGAGCAGTTGATGACGTGGCCCCAGTGGTTCCTCACCATGTGGGGAAGCGAGTGGTAGGCACAGAGGTAGGCGGCGCGAACGTTGACCTCCCACATGAGGTCGTAGCGTTTGGGCGGCGTCTGCAGGATCGGCTGCCACCAGAGCGCGCCGGCGTTGTTGATGAGGATGTCGAGCCGGCCGAAGCGCTCGACGGTCGCATCGACCATGGCTTTGACCTCGTCGTCGTGGCGCACGTCCACGCGTACGGCGAGGGCGGACCCTCCGGCAGCCTCGACCTCGGCCGCGACGGTGTGGATGCTGCCCGGAAGCTTCTCGGTCCCGGTCTCGGATTTGCCGGTGATCACCACCGAGGCGCCCTCGCGAGCGAGGCGAAGCGCCATCGCACGGCCGATGCCGCGGCTCGAGCCGGTGACCACGGCAACCCGGCCCTTGAGGGGACCCTGGGTGCTCATCGGCGCGGATCATAGGCGCCACGGTCGACCCGGGCGTCACGGCTGCCGCGCGCCGGCCGGCGCTGAGCGCCCCTCCGATCCCGCGATCTGTAAGCCGACCAGCGCGTAGAGCTCGTCGACGATCCGCCCGAGCCTCGCGGTCAATGGCCCCGGCAGCCTGCGCATGAGTATCTCCTTGACGCTCGCGTAGTACCAGAGCTGCATGCGCGGGTCCTTGACCGTGAATCGCTGCCAGACGGAATCGCCCTCGGCGCGCAGATCGGCGACGATCGAGCCTGCGTTGTGGATCTTGTCGCAGGCGGACACGAGGAGCGCGTCCTCGTCGGCGTCGGCGAGGTGGCGCAGGTACGCCTCCTTGCGCAGGCGCCAGTCCGGTTTCGGCTGGCCGGGCACCGCGATCGCGTCGGTGCACGCCATGACGATACCGGCCACTCGAGGTCCGAACTGTGCCTCGATCCGCTCGCGGGTCGCGGCACCGTCCTCCGAGTCCTCCACCGCGTCATGGAGGAGTGCGGCGATGGCGACATCCTCGTCGGCGCCGTGCTCGAGGGCGATGGCGCACACCGCCATGACATGGGCCATGTACGGGATCCCGGTCTTCTTCCGGGACTGACGGCCGTGCACCTGCCAGGCGAAGGTCAGCGCACCGGCGAAGCGTGCCGTCAGCGGAGGAGCGGCTGTCGATTCCGGCACCCGGTCATTGTGGGTGGCGACGGGCGCGGCGCGAACGAGCCGGACCGCGGGAGCCAGAATGGCGCGTGCGCTTCTACCTCGGCCATCGTCTCCCAGGAGGCTTCTGGGGAGGCGTCTCGACCTACGCACGGCGACCCCACCGCGCAGCCCGCCAAGCCGCTCACGCGACCGGAGGGGTCGGCTGCGCCGGCTTCATCGCCCTGGTCGTGGTCGTGGCACTCGGCATTGCCTACTGGTACATCAGCGTCCCGGTGCTGGTGCTGACGGCGATCGCGGTCGGGGTGACCGTGCACCGGAGGCATGCGCAGCGGTCCCGGCTTTCGGCGTCGCCGCCGGCGCCCACCACACTGCAGGCGGCTGACCACGCCCGCTCCGTCGCCGCCTCGGGCAAGGCAGGTGACGCCGCCGCTGACCATGCCGGCCGACACCTTCAGGGTCGGCTCGCTGGTCCACCTCGAGAGGGATGGGACCCGCGCCACGTATTTCGTCGATCACGGCCGAACCCCCGACGAGATCGTGCTCAAGCGCGTGACCAGCACACGTGCCTGACGCCGCGCTGCTCGGCCTCGTCGTCGAGCGGATCAGAACCAACCCGCCCCGCGACGGGTCCGGTGACCTGATCCTCGCGGCATTCGAGGGCTCCGAAGCGGTGGACGCGACCCTGCGCGGCGACGGCGAGCCGCGGGCGCGGGTTCCAGACCACGGTCAGGGTGCCGGGCTCGGCGGCGGCGGCGTACCTCACCGGCATCGAGGTGGAGGGGTTCCGGGGCATCGGACCGCCGACCACCCTGGCGATCGATCCGGGGCCGGGCCTGACGCTGGTGGTCGGCCGCAACGGATCCGGGAAGTCGTCCTTCTCGGAGGCGCTGGAGATGGTGATGCTCGGCACCAATCAGCGCTGGGAGCAGCGCATCAAGGTGTGGCGTGACGGATGGCAGAACCTGCATCACCGCCATACCCGGGTGGCGGCGAGGTTCGCCGTCGACGGGCGGCGACAGCCGCTCGAAGTGGCTCGCGTCTGGAACGATGGCGATGGCCTCGACGCTTCGACGCTCAGGATCGACGGTAAGGCCGCGTCCTCCGAGACCCTCGGGTGGGCGCAGCAGCTCGCCGGGTACCCGCCGCTGCTCTCGCACAACGAGCTCGAGCACGCGCTCGACCGTGAGCAGTCGAAGCTCTACGATGCACTCGCGGGCATCCTGGGTCTGGGTGATCTCGCGGCCGCGCAGCGGGTGCTGCGTGATGCGCGCCTCGACCGGGAGCAGACCGTCAAGGCTGCTCGCGACGCGCTGCCTGCCCTCCGCGCACTCCTGGCACGCACCGAGGACGACCGAGCTGAGCTGGTCAGCACCACGCTGGCCGGAAAGGCATGGGATCTCGACCTGGTGGCGGGCACGGTGGACGGCACCGCCGCGAGCGACGAGCGCAGCGTGCTCCGCAAGCTCCACGACCTGGCAGGACTCCCGGTGCTCGATCGCGAGCGCTTGAACGCGATGATCGGCGACCTCCGCGACGCGCATGCGGCTGCGGAGAAATTGCGCGGTACCGATGCCGGCCGGGCGCACGAGGTCGCCTCGCTGCTCCAGAAGGCGCTGGACGTGCACGGCCATGCCGATGGGGAGACGTGTCCGGTGTGCGGCACCGACGGTGTGCTCACCTATCAGTGGCGGGTGAGGGCGCGCGAGCAGGTGAGCGAGATGACGGCTGCGGCGGCGGCGGTGCGCAGCGCGCAGGCTGCGCTCGCCGACACGATTCGCCGGGCGCGTCAGCTGATCATCGCCACGCCGCCGGCACTCCGCGACGGCGCCGGCGCGGGGGTTGACGTCGCACCGGCGCTCGACCTCTGGGATGCATGGGCTCGAGTTTCTGCCGAAGATGACGCGATCAGGCTTGCCAGTCACCTCGAGACCCACGGGCTGCCGCTCATCGCCGGGGTAGCCGAACTGCGCCGGGCCGCGACGGCGGAGCGTGAGCGCTTGGAGCGGGCATGGCGTCCTGCGGCGGATGCGATCCTTGCCTGGCTGCCCCTCGGCTTCAGGGCGCACGACGCCGAGCGCGAGGTGACCCCGCTCAAGGAGGCGGAGCGCTGGCTCAGAGATGCGCACGACGAGATCCGCGATGAGCGCTTCCGCCCGATCGCCGGCGCGGTTCAGCAGAACTGGACCGAGCTGCGCCAGGACAGCAACGTCTCGCTCGGCGATCTGCGACTGCGCGGAGCGGCGGCGCAGCGCCGGCTCTCGCTCGACGTGAAGGTCGACGGCGAGGACGGCTCCGCGCTCGGTGTGATGAGTCAGGGTGAGTTGAACTGCCTGGCGCTGTCGCTGTTCCTGCCGCGCGCGTCCATGCCCGAGTTGCCTTTTCGATTCGTCGTGATTGACGATCCGGTGCAGGCGATGGATCCGGCGAAGGTGGCCGGGCTCGCCACCGTGCTCGCGCGCGCGGCCAGGGAGCGCCAGGTGGTCGTGCTCACCCACGACACGCGGCTCGCGGACGCGATGCGCGCGCTCGACATCGCTGCGACGGTGATCGAGGTCGTGCGTCGCGAGCAGTCGGTCGTGGAATTGCGGCGCGTCCAGGACCCGGTGCAGCGCTACATCGATGATGCCTTTGCGGTTGCGATGAGCAGGGACGTTCCCGCCGAGGCGCTTCGCGTGATCCCGGGTTTCTGCCGGCTCGCGCTCGAGGCGGCGTCGTCGCTGGCGGCAACGCGACGTCTCCTGCGCCAGGGAACGACATACGCGGAGGTGCAGGCGATCCTCGCGAAGCCCACGACCTTGAACATGTGGCTTGCGCTGGCGCTCCTCAATGACCCCGACCGCGGCGGCGACGTCACCGGGTTCCTGCTGAAGCAGCACCCCTGGGCGGTCGACGCCGTCAAGGAATGCAACCGCGGAACCCACAGCGGCAAGCTGTTCGGGGACGTGGTCGGGTTCATCCGAAGTGTTGAGCGTCTGTGCCGGACGATGCTGCCCGAGCGATGAGGCAGGCGTGAACGGGGCGCCCGACGCGCACGCGCTGGTCTCCGCGGCGCGGGACCTCATCCGGGTCGACGACGCGACCACCGCCGGACTCTGGCCACGCGCCGCGGCGCTGCTCGCGCGTCAGGGCCTCGAGCTGGCGATGGCGCGGCTCTGGGAAGTGACCGCGCCGGGACTGGAGCGGACATCGACACGTTGTCAGCTGCTGTGCGTCGGCGACATGCTCAACGACCGCGAGCTCGGCGGGCGGGCTACGCTGACGTGGCACTCGCTGTCCGATGCCTGCCACCACCGGGTCTACGAACTTCCGCCGACGGCGAGCGAGCTCAACGGTGCCCTCGAGACGGTATGGGACCTCGCGGAGGCGGTCGAGCGTCTGCGCGGGAGCATTCGCTCCTGACCGAGCGCGGAGGGTGACGGGGTGGACGTGAACTCGGCGATGTGCGCAACGCGCTCGATGGGTTGCGTCAGGGGGTGCTGGACCGCATCGTGTCCATCGAGGGCAATCTGGCCGAATCGGTCACGCCACGGCGGGTTGGCTGATCGGGAGGCCCTTGGCGCCCGATTTGAGGAGCGCCTCGAAGCGGTCGACGTCGACAGGTCTGCTGAAGAGGTACCCCTGGGCAAAGTCGCATCCGTGGCTGCGCAGAAACTCTGCTTGCCTCGAGGTCTCGACGCCCTCGGCGACGACCTTCAGCCCGAGCACGCGCGCCATGTCGAGAATGCTCTCGGCCAGCGTCGAACCGGGCTGCACGGCATCAAGCTCGTCGACGAAGATCTTGTCGACCTTCAGCGTGTCGAAGGGCAGCGCCCGCAAGCGCGACAGTGCCGAGTACCCGGTACCGAAGTCATCGATGGCGAGGCGCAGGCCGAGCGCCTTGAGTTCCGTCGAGCGTCGCGAGCGCTCCGCCGGACTCCGCGATCACCACGCCTTCGGTCAACTCCAGTTCCAGGTTCGCCGCCGGGAAGCCGCTGGCCGCGAGTGTCGCGGCCACGTTCGCGACCAGGTCCGGGTTGTTGAGATTCATCCCTGACAGGTTCACCGCGAGGCGCAGCCCGGGCAGCCCCGCGTCCATCCACGCACGGCCCTGCGCGCACGCCTGACGGAGCACGACGGCGTCGATCCGCTCCACGAGGTCCAGCTCTTCGGCCAGCGCGATGAACACCGCGGGGCCGACCCACCCTCGGGTCGGATGATGCCAGCGAGCCAGCGTCTCCGCGCCGACGATCAGCCCGCTCCGCATGTCGATGATCGGCTGGTAGTTGACCTCGATGCTGCCGGAGTTGATCGCCGCCCGGAGGTCCTCACCGAGCTGCAGCCGGTCGATGAGATCGCTGCGCATCTCCGGAGAGAACACCCGGTACTGCGCCTTGCCGCTGCGCTTGGCGAAGTACATCGCCAGATCCGCATCGCCGAGCAGGCTCTCAGCACCGGGCCCGGCCGGTGTTGTTGACGCGATGCCGACGCTTGCGCGCGGGAGGACGTCTCTGCCGCCGAGCGTGAGTGGTCGCTGCAGCGCGCCGAGGATCCTCTTGGTGGCCGCCACGGCCATGTGCGCGTCCGCGCTCTCGAGGAGCACCGCAAACTCGTCACTTCCCAGGCGCGCAACCAGGTCCTCGGGGCGGACCGATGCGAGCAGACGCTCACCGATCGCCAGCAGGAGGTCATCGCCGGCCTCGTGACCAAGGGTGTCGTTGATCCGCTTGAAATCGTCGAGGTCGATGTAGAGCACGCTGCTGACGCGCGCCTCTCCGACAGACGCGCCCACACGTTCGAGCCGTTCCCGGAAGAGCCCGCGATTCGCGAGCCCGGTGAGGGTGTCGTGCTGCGCCTGGAACGCCAGCTGCTCCTCGTATCCGTGACGCTCGCTGACATCGGTGATGTTGATCACCATTCCGGCCACGCCCGCATCCGCGAGTCGATTGGTCACCTTCGCCCAGACGTGATGCCAGCTCCCATCGCGGTGCTTCAACCGGGTCTTGACCTCGAGCGTGGAGCCGTCGCTCAGCGACAGTCCCTCCAGCCACACGGCGGTGACGCGTTCGAGGTCATCGGGGTGCACGATGTCGTTGAGGCCGACGCCGCCCTTGGGGTCGACGTACTCGTGAAATGAGGGGGTGGCGAACTCGATGGTGCCGGCAGCGCTGATCACGACGATGCCGTCGTTGGCGTTTTCGACGAGCGCGAGCAGCCGGCGCTCCCTCGCTCGAACCGCATCCTGCTCCTGCTCCAGCTGAGCGGCCATGGTGTCGAAGGCATCACCCAGCTCGGCGATCTCGTCGCCACTGCCGCTGCCGACCCGGAAGGTCCGATCCCCTGCGGCCAGCCGGCTGGTCGCGGTGCGCAGGATGCCGAGCGGCCGCAGCACCGACCGGGCGAGCCGTGTCGATGACCAGATGGCAATCGCGATGCCGATCACCAGCGCGACACCGACCGCGAGCGCGGACGCGAACAGCGCCCCGTCACGCTCCTGGCGAAGGCCGGCGACGTGGGCCGTGCCGAGGTCCTCGACGGCGACGACGCTGTTCGTCAGCGACCGCTCGTCGACACTGATGGTGTCCTCGAGCACGCTGGCCGCGGCCGCATTCATCTGAATCGAGTTCCCCAGGCGGCGGATCGCATCCCGATTCGAGATCGTCGCGCTCCACGCGTCGGCGACCAGCGGGAGCGCCTTCTCCTGCGCGGGTGTGAAACCGGTCGCCCGCACCAGACCCGAGAAGTCGGCGTCGACCTGCTGCTCCGCCGCGGTCATCGCCCGCAGGTCGTCGGCTTGATGCTCGATGAGCACGTTGAGCGCGGTCAGCCCGAAGTAGTGCACATCCTCGTCCAGGTTAGCCAGGGCACCGTTGAGCTGCTGGGCATGATCGAGCGCCGCCGACGCATTCGCGCTCACCACCAGGCCGGCTCCGGAGACCGCCGCGAGCCCGAGGAGCGGCAGCAGCAGGAGGACGGCTGCCCAGCGAAAACGCGCGGTGAGCCGGCGTCCCGTGCCGCGTCGGATGCGCCGGAGCGATGTTCTCATCGGCTGCTGGATCTCCTCTTCTCCGGGCAGGCAGCCTATGGACGACCTGAACCGATGCCTGGCGACGCGATGGTCGCTCAAGGGGATGCTCGGCTACGGCGACGGTCCAGCCGTCGAGGGCAACCGTTCCGTCGAATCCTGGTGCACGACGCGTATCGAACGATTCAGTCAACCGGGCCTTAGCACTCACCCCCGCCACCCGCTAGCAGTCAGACCACCCGAGTGCTAAACTAGCCCCTGGAACCCTAGGCTAGAGGATCAAACCAGGAGGAACCATGGCCAAGCAATTGCTATTCGACGTCGAGGCCCGCGCCCATCTCAAACGAGGGGTCGATCGGGTGGCCGACGCCGTCAAGATCACCATCGGCCCCAAGGGCCGGAACGTCGTGCTGGACAAGAAGTTCGGCTCGCCGACCATCACCAACGACGGAGTCACCATCGCCAAGGAGATCGAGCTCGAGGAGCCCTTCGAGAACATGGGCGCCCAGCTGGTCAAGGAAGTGGCGAGCAAGACGAACGACATCGCTGGTGACGGGACCACCACCGCCACCGTGCTTGCCCAGGCCCTGATCGCAGCCGGCCTGCAGAACGTGGCCGCGGGTGCCAACCCTATCCAGCTCAAGAAGGGCATCGAGCTCGGCGTCGAGGCGATCGTCAAGGCGATCAAGGAGCAGTCGATCCCGATCTCCGAACGCGAGAAGATCGCTCAGGTCGCGTCGATCTCCGCAGCTGACCCCACCATTGGCGAGACCGTCGCCGACGCGATGGAGAAGGTCGGCAAGGACGGCGTCATCACCGTCGAGGAGTTGAAGGGCCTCGAGACCGAACTCGAGCTCGTCGAGGGCATGCAGTTCGACAAGGGCTACATCTCCGCATACATGGTCACCAATGCCCAGCGCATGGAGGCCGTGCTCGAGGATCCCTACATCCTCATCACCGACAAGAAGATCTCGGCGATCGCCGACCTGCTCCCGATCCTCGAGAAGGTCGTCCAGAGCGGCAAGCCGCTGGTGGTCATCGCCGAGGATGTCGAGGGCGAGGCGCTCGCCACGCTCATCGTCAACAAGCTGCGTGGCACCTTCAACGCCGTGGCGGTCAAGGCCCCGGGCTTCGGTGATCGTCGCAAGGCGATGCTCCAGGACATCGCGATCCTGACCGGCGGCCAGGTGATCAGCGAGGAGGTCGGCCTCAAGCTGGACTCCGCGCAGCTCAGCTCGCTCGGCCGCGCCCGCAGCGTGAGCATCACCAAGGACGACACGACCATCGTCGAAGGCAATGGCAGCAAGGACGCGATCAAGGGCCGGATCGAGCAGATCAAGGCCGAGATCGACAAGTCGACCAGCGACTGGGACAAGGAGAAGCTCCAGGAGCGGCTTGCCAAGCTCAGCGGCGGCGTCGCCGTGATCAAGGTCGGCGCCCCGACCGAGACCGAACTCAAGGAGAAAAAGCACCGCATGGAGGACGCCGTGTCCGCCACGCGCGCCGCCGTCGAAGAGGGGATCGTCCCCGGTGGTGGTGTCGTGCTGGTCAACGCGATCCCGGCGCTCGACAAGGTGAAGGCCGAGGGCGACGTGCTCACCGGTGTGAACATCCTTCGCCGCGCCCTCGAGGAGCCCCTGCGCCAGATTGCCCAGAACGCGGGCATGGAAGGCTCGGTCGTCGTCGACAAGGTGAAGTCACTCCCCAAGGGCCAGGGCTTCGACGCCGCCAAAGGCGAGTACGTGGATATGGTCAAGGCCGGCATCATCGACCCGACCAAGGTCACCCGCTCTGCGGTCCAGAACGCGGCGTCGATCGCCGCGCTGCTGCTCACAACCGAGGCGCTGATCACCGACATCCCCGAGAAGAAGGGAGCACCGGCGGGGCCGCCGATGCCGGAGTACTGATCGGCAACTGATCCGATTCCTGCAAGGGCGGTCCGGGGTTCCCGGACCGCTCTTCTGTTTCTCCGACAGTCGCGATGACTCGATCAACGATCGGCTACAACCCGGCGACGGGCGGACCGGCCTCGAGCGGCGCTGAGTAGATTCGAGCTTCGAATCCGCCCTTCAGAGGTGCCTTGATGAGCGACGCGATGCCGGACCACTCCCTCGCGGAGTCACTCGGCTCCGGGTTCCTGCACGTCACCGGGATCGGGAGCAGACTTGCCAGACGCGAGGCCGACGAGGAGCAGCTCGACGCGCTCGACAGCAAGCTGCTGAGCGATCTCGACCGTGAGTTCCACGAGCGTGGCGAAGCGGCGACCCCGGGCCTCGACCTCGCCTCCGTGAAGCAGGTGGATCCGGAGTTCACGCCCGATGCCTTCCTGCTGATCGCACGGGATGCGTTTCGCGTGCTGCAGGACGCGCACACGGACGGCGCGCCCGCGCTGGACGCGGACATCACCTCGGCGCAGCTGACGGCGGCAACGTTCGCGAACGGCCGCGAGCGCGCGGTCGTCCGCTTCGGCATCAACGGCAGCACGTCGGTCACCCAGGATTGGACGTTCGAGCGCGATCCGTCGGTCGACACGAGCGCCGACGACGAGAACCACGAGGTGGCCGACGGCGGATGGCTGGTGGCCCACCGTGGATGGCGCCTGACGGCAATCGCACCCGCGGCGTAGGCAACCCGGGACCGCACGCGCACCGGAGGTTGCGCCGGGAGCGTCTCAGGGGCAGGTGGTGGCGCGGTAGGAGGCGTTGCCCAGGCTCGGCGCGGGCCTGCCGGTCACGCTGATCGTCGCGGCTCGCGCGGGCGGCGGGCACGCGCGCGGAAAGACCACGAAGACGCTGCGAGCACCGGCGGAGATGTACCCGTCGCAGCTGGTCCGGTCGCACTGGTAGGGCTCGAAGCTTCCTGAGAGGGTTGCGGTCCCGTCGGGGCTCACCGAGCGCACCGGATTGGCGAACAACCCGGTGAGACCGACGACGAACAGCACCACCACCGCGAGCAGCGCGATCACCGCAACCGGGATGCCCCACACCGGACGGCGCCGGCGCGCGGACGCCCCGTCGTCCGCCGCCACCGACGCCTGCTCGAGGGCGCTCGGCGGCTTCTCCATCGCTGGTACGGTAGCGAAGTCCGCCATGCGGCAGCCGATCGTCTTCGTCACCGACTTCGGGCGCGACGACGCCTACGCGGCGGCGCTCATCGGCGCTGCCCTGCGTGTCGATCCCCAGGTCATCTGTGTCGAGGGAACCCACGGAATTCCTCCCGGAGATGTCCTCGCGGGCGCCTACCAGCTCAAGGTGCTGGCGCGGGCCTTCAGCGGCGGCGCCGTCTTCTGCGCGGTCGTCGACCCGGGCGTCGGGACCGAGCGGCGTGCGATCGCCGTCAAGGTCGGCACGATCCGCTGCGTCGCTCCCGATAACGGCCTGGTGTCGTACCTCTGGGGTGAGGCCTCGCCGGCGGACCGCCGGGCGGTGAGCATCGACGTTCCGGCTGGCGCGTCGCCGACATTTCACGGCCGCGACGTCTTCGCGCCGTGCGCGGCGGAGCTGGCCTCGAGGGAGGGATTCGACATCGCCGGCGATCCGATCGACGACCCGATCGTGCTCGGCGCCGCTTTCGCACGGCGGAAGGGCGCCCAGATCACCGGAATGGTTGCGGTGACCGACCACTTCGGCAACGCGATCACCACCATCCGCGCCGAGGACCTCAGCGGCGCCGCCGTCAGGTCGATCAACTGGCCGGGCGGCGGCTCGGGCGGCCTGGTTGCCACCTATGCCCAGATCGCCGGCGGACCCGGCGCCTTGATCGGCAGCGCCGGTCACCTGGAGATCGCCGGCCGGGGTGTGGGCGCCGCGGCGGTCGGGGGGCCCCGCGTGGGCGACACGGTCGAGGTCCACCTCGCGTGACCCCAGGCTCCGAGGCCGACCCAGCCGTCGGCGAGCTGACATCCGAGCAGGTCTCGCTCCTCGACGGCGCCGCAGCTGCGTGCGGCGTCTCGACGCTCCAGCTCATGGAGATCGCCGGATGGCAGGTTGCGCGATGTGCGTGGCGCCACCT
Source organism: Candidatus Dormiibacterota bacterium (assembly GCA_963799005.1). Classification (GTDB taxonomy): domain Bacteria; phylum Chloroflexota; class Dormibacteria; order Aeolococcales; family Aeolococcaceae; genus Palsa-851. Next base: position 1,123,356 of record CAWCVK010000001.1, read on the forward strand.
CGGGCACCCCGCAGGCGTGGGTGTTGTCGCTGGATATGGCAACAACGGAGGCGACGGGCTGGTGGCCGCGAGACATCTCGCAACCTGGGGATGTGCGGTACGGGTGCTCGTTCTCGGCGATGACGCACGGGTGATCGGCGTGGTGCGCGACCACGTCACGGCGGCGCGCGCCTGCGGGGTCGACGTGGTCGTGGGTCCGGATCCCGCGGCCGTTCGCCGGGTCGTCGACGGCGCCGGCCTGGTCATCGACGCCCTCCTCGGCACCGGGTTGCGCAGTGCGCCCCGAGACCCCCAGGCGAGCGCCATCCGAACGCTCAATGAGTCGGGGATTCCCGTCCTCAGCGTCGACGTCCCGAGCGGGCTGGACGCCACGACCGGCGAGGCCTACGAACCGACGGTTGACGCTGCGCTGACCTGCACGCTGACCGCGATGAAGCACGGCCTGCGACGCGGTGATGGCCCGAGCCGCGCCGGCGCCGTCTGGGTCGCGGACATCGGCATGCCGGCCACAGCATGGCTTCGAGCCGGGCTCGCCCAGCCACCCGGGATCATCGGCGGGGAGTTGGTGCAACCTTCGTCTTGATCTCCCGCTTGACCGCAGAGCGGAGTCCCGGCTATTCTTCGACCGTACTCCGCGCCCACCAGCGCAAACGTCATGATCAACGTCTCAGCACACATCGCTCCCGAGGCGCGCGAGCTTGCCGCCACCGCACGCGAGCAGCTCGATGATCTGGTCACGTTCGCCACCCATCTGGTCAATCACCAGTCCGACGCGGTGGCCTTCGTCGCCGGGGGCATCCATCACGCGAGCCGCTACCCGCCCGCGCGCCTGCGCGTCGACGGTCGGGCCGCCCTCTATCGGGCGGTGACCCGAGCCTGCAGGCACGGTCAGCGATTTCCGCCCCGCCCCCAGGGCATCGGCCGAATGTTCCGGCGCGGCGCCGGGCCGATTCGCGTCGAGGTCGACGGCGTCAACGCCGGTCGCATCAACACCGTGAAGCGCGCCCTGGCCATGCTCGGCTTCGACCGCAGGGCGGCGCTGCTGCTCCGCGACCTCTGCGGGCTCGACTACAACGAGATGTCGCGGGCGCTCGAGTGCTCACCCGAGGCCGCCGCCCGCCTGGTGGCGGCCGCGCGTCGGGAGTTCGGTTCGATCTATCGAGAGATCGTGATATGAGATGCAGCCTCCTCGCGCTGAGCAGCTATATCGACGCCGAGCTCGACCCCGAGCCGAGCGGCGAGCTCGAGGCGCACCTCGTGGCATGCGAACGCTGCCGCACGGCCATTGCGCACCTGCGCGAGGAGTCGTCACGCATCGGGGATCTCGCCCGCGTCCACGTGCCCGACGATGCGGTGCACGAGCTGTTCAGCCAGATCGGTCTGATCGCGGAGGAGGACGACTTGCCTGAAGGACCGGTGCGCCATGACCGGCCGGCGTCCGTCGAAGCTCCGCCCTGGTTCGGCGCGGAACGCGGCGCCGCGTTGCCGTGGTCGCCGCGCAGGGGATTCGACCAGTCGCAGGCGCGCGAGCTGATCGGTGAGCGCTCTCCGACCATCTCGGTCGCCGAGCCGCCGGAACTCCTCCTCTGGGACGAGACCATCGACCAGATCGCAACCACGACGCCATTGCCACCGCCGGTGCCCTCGTTCACGCTCCCAGAACCGGTGAACGCGTACGACCCTCAGCCCGTCGAACACCCCGACGCCAACCCGCAGCCGGTTGCGCTCCGGTCGGTCGATGCCACACTCGAAGGCCCCGAACCGCCCCGCAGCTCGGCCGAGCCGCAACCGCCGGACCTGTCGACTTCGGCATCGATGCCTCCTGCGCCGCGTATGGCGGCCGGACCGAGCGCGTTCCAGCGGTTCCGCGACGCGGTCGCCGTTCGCCTCGCGCTTCGACGTGGAGCGGGTGCGAAGTTTGATCCCGGGGTCGAGATCGTCAGCGGCGTGGGCGCCCCGAAGTGGAACCAGCGCGCTCGCACCCAGCACTGGAGCGAGAGCCGGCCGATCGTTGCCGAAGCCGCCGCGGTCGTCGAGCCTGCTGCGCCGCCTCCCATGGTCAAGCCGAAACGGGCCGGCCGCCTCCTGGGGCGCATCACAGCGGAGCCGCTGCCGAAGGAACCGGTCGCTGAGGACGCTGCGCTGGATTCCGACGCGCCCGCAGCTCACCCAACCGGCGAGGCGCCGGAGGCGTCGGCGCCGCTCGACCTGGCCGGCACGCTGAGCGAGGTGGCCAGCCTCGCGGCGCCATTGGAGCGCCCGCCGACCTCTGTGGCGGATGTGACGGAGTTTGAGGACGCGGAGCCTGCATCCCCGCCGGTTCCCGGACGACATGTCCGGCGCCTGCACGCCCACAGGTCTGAGCGGCGCGGGTGGAACCCCGCCCAACCGGTGACCGGCCGTCATGTCCTGCCGCTCGGTGGACCGGCGGTCGGAGCGGCCGACCGCGACCGGCGCCTCTGGCTGTTCGGCGCCGTGACCGTGGCGCTGATGCTCCTCGGCCTGCTCGTCGGCAGGCAGGTGACCAACACGGGCCCCCTCGCCGCGTCGACGATTCCCCGGTCGACGCCGACGCATCGCGCCATCACCCCGCCCACCGCGGCACCACTCCCGGTTGCGACGCCGGTTCCGGCTCCGACCGCCGTCATCCCGCCGGCGCCGACGCCGCAACAGCTCACCGGAGCCAAGACGCTCGGCAGCGCCAGCAGCGGGTTCTCCGTGGCCGACGTTCGCTACGGCGAGCATCCCAACGACTTCCGGCTGGTCTTCGACATGGCATTCCCCTCGAACGTCACGGGAAGCCCGGCCACGGTGATCGGCTACGCCGGGCCGACGACCCTGTACGTCGAGTTCACCGGGGTCAACGGCGCCGCGAACGTCGCGTCGATGCCCCCGGGGCAGGTGGTCGAGTCGGTGGTGGCACTGCCGATGGTGCGTAACACGGGTCGCCTGATCTTCAAGATCACGCTGCGCAGGAACGCGCCGTTCGACGCCTACTATCTGTCGGGCGCGCGCCTGGTCATCGACGTCACGTAAGACGCGGCGTCATCCCGCGGTTGCGGCTCCCTCGTGCGCGGTGGGTGTCGCTTCGGTGATCGGTTGACCGTGCTTCTCGCGGAGGTCGAACTTCAGCACCTTTCCCGCAGGATTCCGCGGCAGCACGTCGACGAAGACGACCGACCTCGGCTGCTTGTATCGAGCGAGCTTGTCCCGCGAGAACTCGATGACGTCCTGCTCGGTGAGTGAGACCCCGTCCTTGCGCACCACGATGGCGCGCACGGTCTCGCCCCAGGTCGAATGCTGCACGCCGATCACCGCGACCTCCTTGATCGCGGGATGGCGGTACAGCGCGTCCTCGACCTCGGCGGGGGACACGTTCTCGCCACCGCTGATGATCATGTCCTTCTTGCGATCGACGATGAAGAAGTAGCCGTCGGCGTCGCGGATTCCCACGTCGCCGGTGTGGAACCATCCGTCGATCAGCACCTCCGCGGTGGCGTCAGGCCGGTTCCAGTAGCCCTTCATCACGTTCGGGCCACGGACGACAATTTCTCCGCGCTCACCGTCGGGGACGTCGTGGCCGTCGTCGTCGACGATCTTGACGTCGGTGAAGAACGGCGCGATGCCCGCGGACCCGAGCTTCTCGGTCGCCATCGACGAGGGGAGGAAGGAGGCGAACGGGGCAGTCTCGGTCAGCCCGTACCCCTGGTTGAACGGGAGACCGCGCGCGGCGTAGACCTTGATCAGCGCCTCCGGTACCGGAGCGCCGCCGCACGACAGGACGCGAATGCTGCTCAGATCCCGCGAAGCGAAGTCGGGATGCTGGGCCATGAAGAGGTACATGGCAGGGACGCCGAACATGGACGTGACGTGATACTTCTCGATGGTCTCGAGCACCACGCCAGGCTCGAACATCTGCTCCATCACCACGGTCGAGCCCTTCATCAATGCAAGCAGTGGCGTGACGTTCAGGCCGCCGATGTGGAACAGCGGCGCAACCACGAGTGTGATCTCCTGGGCGGTCGTATCGTCGGCGAGCAGCGCGTTGATGTTGTTCCAGATGATGTTGCCGTGGGTGAGCATCGCCCCCTTCGGACGGCCCGTCGTTCCCGACGTGTACATGATCAGCGCGACGTCGCTCATCGCGACCGGGTAGTCGAGGTCCGTGTCGCGCTGATCGTGCAGCAGCGAGTCGAAGCCGCGCGAGCCGCGCTGCTCAACGGCGCAGACGTACTCGCGCACGTTCAGGTCGACGCGGATCGACTCGACGATCGACGCGAAGGCCTCCTCGTACACCAGGGTGTGCAGACCCGCGTCGCTGATGATGAAGCTGAGCTCCGGGCCGGTCAGCCGGAAGTTGAGGGGCACGAAGATCGCGTCGAGCTTCGCGGCCGCGAAGAGCGTGAAGAAGAAACGAGGGTGATTGAGTCCGAGGAAGCCGAACTCGGTCACCGGGATTCACGCCCAGCGCGTGGAGTCCGTGGGCAACCCGGTTGGTGAGCTGGTTGAGCTGCGCGTAGGTCCACTGTTCTTCCCGGAAGATGAGGGCGGTGGCGTTCGGGTTGAGCTGCGCCCGCCGGCTGAGCGTGAAACCGAGGCCGTGGTTGTTCGACATGGCTGATGAGCCCTCCAATGCCCGCTTCGACGCGCCGCGATTCTCCCAATTCGCGACCCGGGAGTGTGTCGCCTACGCGGTCCATCCTCCATCGACCACCAGCACGGACCCGGTCACGAACGACGCGGCGTCTGATGCGAGGAACAGTGCGGCGCCCGCGATCTCGTCGGGGACGGCGTGGCGGCCCAGCGCGGTCTGCGCGAGGATGTGGTCGTGGATCTCGGGGGTGTCGACCAGGTAGCGGGCGAGCTTGGTCTCGACAAGTCCCGGAGCGATCGCGTTGACCCGGATTCCCAGCGGCCCGAGCTCACGAGACAGCGTGCGCGTGAGCGTGATGAGCGCCGCCTTGCTGGCGTTGTATGCGCCGGTGAGGGCTTCCGGTCGTATCCCGGCGACCGATGCCATGTTGATGACGCTCCCACCGTGGTCGCGCATCCACGCGGCAACCGCATGGCGGGTGAGCCGGATCGGACCCATGACGTTCACGTCCCAGATCTTGTTGATCGCACCCTCGTCCGCATCGAGGATGGGTCCGTACTGCGGGTTGGTGGCGGCATTGTTCACCAGGATGTCGAGCCGTCCGGTCTGGCTCATCACCCCGGCCACCACCAACTCGCAGGTCGCGGCGTCACCGACGTGCCCGGGGACGGCGATGGCCGCGCCGCCGCCAGCGATGATCTGCGCGGCACCGGCCTCGCACGCGTCGGCGTGGCGGGCATTGAGCGCCACGGTCGCGCCCGCTTCGGCGAGCGCCGTGGCGATCGCCAGCCCGATGCCCCGGCTCCCACCGGTGACCAGCGCGACACGGCCGTCGAGCGAGAACCGCTGCGCGATCCCCACGCTCAGTTGAGGCTGGAGGTGCCGGCGTGGTCCTTCGAGCGAACCAGCATGCGGTCGAGCAGCGCCGCTTCGCGGCGGAGGAGGCGCAGGCAGGCCGCGAGCCGCTCCGCCGTGCCGTCGATCTCGAGCAATCGCTGTCGCTGAGCGGTCTCGACCTGCATCGCGGCGGCGACCAGGTACGAGAGCAGCTCCGGGTCGGAGGGCAGGCCGAACTCGAGTGGGTCCTCCTGGCCGATTCCGCGGAGCTGCCCGGCGTAGCCGCGAAATGCCGAGGCCACCGCAGCGGCGAGGCGTTCGGTGTCGCCGGTCGGGGCCGGGATGTCCTGGAGGTAGTGGACCGACCCGACCAGGTACGGCCGGTTGTCGCGCAGCGCGTCGATGCGGAAGCGCGACGCTCCGACGACCACCAGGTTGTACCCGCCGTCCGGGAGCTCCTCGATCTCGTCGAGCTGCGCCAGGGTGCCGACCTCGTACGGGATGGCGCCGCCGCCGGTCTCCCGGCCGGAACTGATCGCCACGATGCCGAAGGTCGTGGACTCCCTGCGGCAGTCGCGCATCATCGTCTTGTAGCGCTCCTCGAAGATGTGGAGCGACAACGGCATGTGCGGGAACAGCACGGTGCCGAGCGGAAACAGCGGGACTTCGACGGCCATCACGTACCGGTCCGCGCCCGCATCAGCGCCGCCCTACGCGGCTTTGCAGTTCTTGGTGTGCTTGATGATCCGCTCGCGGCGGGGCTCGCCGGGGCGGCGGCTGTGCCGGAAGGCGATCTCGACCCCGATCTCGTTCTGACGCATCAGGTTGTTGCAGATCGGGCAGCGGACGTGGGTGAGGATGTCGCGCTGGGAGGCGACACCCTTGGATTCCTTGATCGTGTTTGCCATGGTTTCCGGAGGCTCCTTGAGAGGTGGGCTGATTCGATTGTACGCGGCGTCGGGGTACGATTCGCCGCCGATGCCTCACCATCTCGGCACCCTGCACCGGCGTCTCGCGGGCACCGTGGCCGGGGCTGCTGTGGCGGCACTGGCGCTCGCCGCCTGTGGCACGGCCGTACCGGTGAGCAGCCACATCACCCCGGTACCGCCCGATTGCTCCACGCCGCGCCCGGTGTCCGCCGCGGATTCGTTCGCGAGCCCGGCCGCGCTCCAGCCCGGCCCGTCGGGGCTTCAGCTCGCCGATCTGAGCGTCGGGTGTGGTGCCGTCGCCAAGGCGACCGCGGTGGTGAACGTTCAGTTCACGGTCTGGCTCTCCACTGGGAAGCAGATCATCACCACCCGTGGCGCCAACCAGCCGACCAACTCCCTGCAGCTCTCGAGCCCGTCGACCCTGCAGTTCTGGAGGCTCGGAGTACCCGGCATGCAAGTCGGCGGAACGCGAAGGCTGGTCGTGCCCCCGGCGCTGGCCTTCGGCGCGGCCGGGAACTCCTCGGCCAACGTCCCACCCAACGCCACCCTGGTGATCGACGTCGAGCTGGTCTCGCTGGCCTGACCGGGGCTAGGACCGAGCCCGATTCCAGAGGATGAACAGGGTCAGGCATGCCCCGGCAGCGAGCAGCACGAACGCGACCGGGAGGCCGATCACCACCGAGAGGCCGGGCGCCGTCGTCGCAATCATGCGGGCCCAAGCATACCGCCACCGGCGGGTCAGCTCAGGAGGCGACTTCCATGCGAGCGCCCAGCAATCCGAGCTCGATGTCGTGCATCACGGTGATGCGGAAGGCCTGCCGCGCGGCGGCGTCGAGCTCGGGTGCCACGGTCTCGCTGCGCGGCCGTCCGATCCACGGCGGCTGATGACGGCCCATCGGCTCGCCGGCCACGCGCACCACCACAGCCCGGTCGTCCTCCTCATCGACCTCGATGGACACGTGCTGCAGGACCCCGGTGCTGTCGACGAGGGTCCACGATCGGAGCCAGACCGGCATCGTGCTTCCAGGCACTCGAACCGGGCGCACGGCTCCGCTGACCACGTAGGCGTCCTTGTGGGGAGCGTCGGCGGTTAGGGCGATGCGCACCGCGGTGTCCAGCTCCCCGCCGACCCACGTGGCCAGGGACGGCGCGCGGTTCTCCACGTCGGGGAGCATGTGGCTGAAGAAGCCGTTCGAGAGCGAGGGCGCCACCGTCGCGTGGCGGCGGCAGTAGGGGAGGCCGAGGACGATCCTGCTGTGCTCGTCGCACCAGGTCGTGCCGCATTTCACCTGACGGCGATCGACGTACGTGCAGCGGCAGGTGGCCGGCTTGGCGCACTCACCGTCGAGGCATTTGCCCAGGCCGTCACCGTCACCGTCGGCCGACCCGGCCTCGCCCGACTGTTTCCGCGAGAGCCGCTGCCACGGCTTCAACTTGTCCAACGTTGCTAACTCCTCGACACCCACGAAGCGGCGCCAGAACCCAAGCCTAGTCGCCCCACCGCCCCAATCGCGGCACGTGCATCCATCTTGTTACGCCCCGCATGCGCGCCGTGACCTCCATCGCACGGCGGCGGCCGCGGCGTGCATACGATGCCCGTTCGGAGAAGGGCAGGTTCTCGGCGCTGTTGTCCGTGAGCGAGCTGGTACCCCGTATCGGATTCGAACCGATGGTCTCCGCCTTGAGAGGGCGGTGTCCTGGGCCACTAGACGAACGGGGCAATGTCGTGTGAACCAGCTCACAGTCGAGGGCCGCGCGCGGCCCGGCACGCCAGTGCTGGAGCGTAGCATTCGTGGCGATACGCAAATCAGCGTGCGCAATCACGATCGCCGCGGCGGACAACCCGCAGCACGTGACCCACGCCGACTGGTTCCCAGCGACCGACTCAGGGAGAGGGGCAATGAACCATCTGCGGCTGGTGAGCGCCGCCGCGCTTGTGGTCGGCATCGTCTCGCTGTCGGCAAGCGTCGGTGCTGCCGCCGGTACCTCGGGAGTGAGCTGGACTCAGGAGGGCTTCAACGCACAGCACACCAATGCGAACCCTTTCGAAACCACGTTGAACCGCTCCAACGTCGGCCATCTGGTGACCGTGTTCCACACCCCGATACGAACCGGACCCGACCCCATCGTGGCCAACGGCGAGGTCTATCTCGCCGCTTCGTCCGACGGATCGGTGCAGGCGATCAATGCCGTGACCGGTGCCGTGGACTGGACGCAAAACGCCTGCAACACGGGGCAGCAGACAACCTCCCCGGCCTTTGCGGCCGCCAGGATCTGGGTCGGCCTGGACGATCCGGGAACCGCCGCCATCAGCAGCGCGGGACACACGATCGCATGTCTGCAAAGTGACCTCTACACCTCGCCACCGTCGGCGTATCACGGCATCGTCTACGCGGGCGGAGCCAACGGAGTGGCCGTGGCGATCAACGCCACCACCGGCACGATGCTGTGGAAGACGTGCATCCACTGCGGGTCATCCGGAGGCCCGTCGCTTGCGACCCCCGCGGTCAGCACCGACGGCAACTGGCTGTTCATCGGCTCGCCGGTAACGGGTGACGTGTACAAGCTGAATGCCCAGACCGGCGCCCTGGTCTGGACGCGGTACATCGACAGCTGTGGCGAATCGGCCGTGACCGTCTCGGGTGCGACCCTCCTGGCGAGTGGGTGCGCCGTTTATGCGCTGTCCGCCGCCAGCGGATCGATGCTGTGGCATTCGAACCGGATCGGCTCGTCGATCAGCACCCCCGCCGTCGCCGGCGGCCTGGTCTTCGTGACCGCCCTGGGCAACTATCCCGGCACCTTCGCGCTCAGCGCATCGACCGGAACGACTGTGTGGGCGCAGCCCGATTACCTCGGTCAACTCTATCCGCCGACCGTCGCCAACGGCGTCGTGTACGTCGACTTCCCGGAGATCAGCAGCCTGGTGATGTACAACAGCGCCACGGGCGCGCAGATCGGGAGCGTGGGGAGCGCCGGCGAGCGGGAATTCACCGGCAGCGCGGTGATCGCCAACGGACGGGTCTACGTCTGCTCGTTCAACTTCGTGACCCAGAGCGCCTATCAACTGGTCGCTCTGCAACCGTGATCTCGGCCACGGCCCCGAGCGATGGATCGCATCGCCGGGGCCGGTTGCCGGCCGGGTCAGTGCGCGGTCAAGCGCAACGGGGGCTGCTCAGCTTGCGTTCTTGCTGAGCGCGAGGGTGTCCCAGCCGATCACGTTTGACGAGAGCATCGTTCCGTAGCCACTTGGCAGTTCGACATCTCTCGCGCCCTGGCTGATCGCCCACAGGATGGTCAGCTGCAGGTTGCCGACCTTCGCCGGCGTGGCGGTCTGAAAGAAGCTTGCCGGACCCGCAGCCTGTATCGCGGCGTACATCGCCGGATAGTTGGGACCGAGGGTGGTGTTCGGGGTCCGGATCGAATCGTTGCCGAGCACGCAGCGAGCTCCGAGCGTCTGGCGGCAGTACCCCATGAGCGCCTGGGTGAATGCCTCATCCACTCCCGAGGACCCGTCGGCGTTGACGACCTGGTATGGGTTGAACGCGAGGCTCGAGTGCGTGTGCGTCCAGGCGCCGTGGGCGGTGATCTCCGCGTCCTGGCAGTGCTCGTCAGCCGCCACGGTGTAGCCGGCAGCGACGAGGTTGTGGATCGTCAGGGCGCTTGAGGTCTCGCGAATCAGTGGCTCCGCGTAGACGGTCATGCAGCCGGTGATGGACACGTCCTGGATCTCCGGGGCGCTGTCGTACTTCGCTGCGAGGCTCACCTGGAGGTTCGCGTACGCCTGCTCCACGGGCGCGGTCCAGAAGCGCGGCACGGTGCCGCCGACGCTGTCCTGGGTGTTGTAGATGTAGACGGGCGCGCCGCCGAGGGTCTTGACCCAGTCCGGCGCTCCAACACCTGCGGTCACTCGCAGCCGCAGATGCAGGTGCGCGTACGTGGCGTTGGTGCGGATCAGCGCGAGCGCTTGATCGATGGCGTTGTTGGCGGCGATGGGACCCCCCTGAGTTGGTTGCAGCGACGCCCAGGTCACATTGACGACCCAGCCACCGAGATCAGGCGCAAGCTGGCCCGAGGGTGCATGCTGCCGATCGAGCAGCCCGGACAGTTCGGGTTTGAGGCCGGGGGGCGGCGTGGGTGTCGGTGAGGGTGACGGTGTCACGGTCGGGCTCGGTGTGGGGGAGTGCGAAGGCGAGACGGTGGGCGTTGGCGTTGCGGTCGGCGTGGGCGTTGGTGTCGGGGTCACGCTCCCACCGAACGCGGCTGAGAGGTCGCCGTTGGCGAGGTCCGCCGACGCGCCGAGCAGTCCCACGCCGTACGCCTCCTCGATGGCGCGAAGAGTCCCGTACTGGTTCACACCGGCGGCATAGGAGCCGTGGCTCGACTTCGAGACGACGATGGTGGCGATGTGACCGCCCCGGGAACCGTTGAGCCCGGAGGCGTCACTGCCGGCGCTCTCGTCCCAGGTGATGATCACCACGCCGTTGGCCTGGTACCAGGCAGACGCCAGCACAGTGGTCATGGTGCTCTTGAGCCAGGCGTCGCCCTGCTGAATGCTGCCGCTGTGCATGTCATCGATGAGGTTTGGCGTCATCCACACGAAGTCGGGTGCGGCGCCGCTGTTGAGGTCGGTCGCGACCTGTGACGATGTGAACGGCACCACGCTGTTGCATTCGGCCGGGGTGGTGGTCACACCCGAGAAATACACGAACGGGTTGTGACGAGCCGCATAGTTGCCCGACGTGCCGAGCTTGGTGTCGCAGGTGGCGGGCACCGATTCCATGTATGCCTTCCATGACGTTCCCTGCCGCGTCAGTTCATCGGCGAGCGTCGGAGCGGAGCACGGGTAGCACTGCGGCGTGGTGTCCGTGCCGTACGGCACCCCGTTGATGCTGCCGCTGATGAGCCCGAGATAGTTTCCGAGGGAGTCGTGCGTGCTCGCGTAGGAGTTGGTGGCCAGCGCGTAGGTGCTGGCAAGGCTGTTGATGTACGGAGCAGCCGGCTGCCCGATGATCGACGAGTACGCGTGATTCTCCTCGACGATGAGCATCACGTGCGCGTGCGGATTCGCCGCCGCCTGGGACGTGAGCGGCGCGCCGGTGAGGAAGACACGCGACGTCGTCGCGAACAGCGTGATGGTCACCGCGATCGACAGCATCAACGACAGGCGTCGGATCATATGAGGTCCTTTTGGCGCTCGCAACCCACCGCGTCATTGCTGGCCCGTGAAGGACGTGACGTGCAGTGAGGAGTCGTTGTGCGCTTCGGTCACACCCTATTGGGGCGGCCGCATCAGCACGACCTGGATCGGATAGCCCGTGGCACCGTCGTTGCATGATCGTCCGATCGCCTCCCCCTCGCGTCGACCGGCGGCGCACGCCGCGCTGACACGGACCGGGACGGTTCAGACCTGGTCCGGTGCGGCCATGCCGAGGGTGTGCAGAGCATCCGCGAGGGTCGCTCGCGTCGCGGCGACCAGCGCGCGGCGGAAACGTCGAACCTGCGCGTCGTCCTCGCGCACGATCGCCGGCGTGTGCTCGTAGAAGTCGCTGAACGCCGAGGCGAGCCGAAACGCGTAGGTGGTGAGCAGCGACGGCGAGAGTGCGAGCGCGGTCTCGGTGAGCGCCCGGGGGTAGGCCTCGATGCAGTGGAGGAGCTCGCGCTCCGACGGGTGCAGCGCAGCCGGCAGGTCGACGGCCGCGGCGTCGTCGTCGGCGACCTTGCGCAGGATGCCGGCCGCGCGTGCGTGGGCGTATTGCAGGTACACACCGGTGTCTCCGGTCACACGCAGCGCCTCGTCGAAGTCGAAGGCGATGATCTGATTCAGCGAGAACTTGAGCAGGTAGTAGCGCACGGCCCCCGCGGCGACCGCGGACGCGCTGGCGGCGTCGCGGGCGTTGGCCAGGACCCGCGCGATGGCCCGGTCGAGCAGGTCGTCGGCGCGAACCTCGATGCCCCGCCGCCCGCTCAGGGCCACGCTGTCGCGACCCTCCTCGATCTCGACGCCAAGCTCGGCCGCGGCCGCCGGTGTCAGGGCCACCACCTCATAGCTCAGGTGGATCGAGTTGTCCGCCTCGCGTTCGTGGTGCAGCCGGCGCAGGGCGCGCTGCACGACGCGCTGGGGGTACGCCTGGCGGGCGTCGATGACGTTGATCACCCGCTGGGCGCCGCCGAAATGCGCGGCGGGCACGTCCGGCTGAGGCCGAGCCGAGGTGGTCATCAGGTTCGGGTCCCCCTCCCAGCGGGCGTAGTGGAAGTCGCGACCGAGCAGGCCGAACTTCCAGAGCTGGTAGGCGATGTCCTTTGCGGTGTACGTCGCGATACCGTCAGATTTGACCAGAACCTTGGTGTCGTCGTCGCCCTCGTCATCGGCGGTTTCCGCCGGCATCACCCAGCAACCGGCGAGCTTCCCGGTCTCCACAAACACGATCGCACCCGATTCGCGGAGCAGCTCGAACGCCTGGCGCCAGAAGCCAAGGGCGATGATGTCCGACTCCCAAGTGAGCAGGTCATAGGCGATGTCGAATCGACGCATCGTGGCCAGGTGCGCGTTGACGATCCGTTTCGCGAGGTCCTTGACGAACACCGCGATCTCGTTGCCCCCTTCCTCGACCGCGCGGAGCACGGCGCGCCGCCGTTCGAGAAGGTCCGGCTCGGTCTCGTAGCGCGCGGACACCGCGATGTAGACGCGCGAGCTGTACTGGTCGAACGGCTCGTCAGCCATCGGTTCGACGCCGAGCTCGCGGATGCCGACGACCACGTCCGCAACCTGGACGCCGGTGTCGTCGATGTAGTTGTTCACCTCGACGGCATGGCCGGTGCGCCGGAGCACGCGGGCGACCGTGTCGCCGATGCACGCGTTGCGCAGGTGGCCGACGTGGGCCGCCTTGTTGGGGTTGGTTGCGGTGTGCTCGACGAGCGTCTTTGCAGCGGTCGGCGCCGCGTCGGGAGGCAGGTCGACCCTGCCGGTCGCCTCGAGGTCGGTCGCCGAGGCGAGCACCGCACCCGCCCAGGCCGGTTCGTCGAGGTGGGCGTTGACATACCCGGGCGGGGTCACCGTCCAGGCGCGTACCCGGGGCACCTGCGCCGCCTCGAGCTGGGCCGCCACCTCCGCGGCGATCGCGGCGGGCGAGCGCCGGAGCGCGCGTGCGAGGCTCAGCGGTGCCGGTGTCGACCAGTCACCAAACTCCGGCCGCGCTGAGCGCTCGACCACCACCTCGAACTCGGCGTCGACGCCTAGGGCGTCGAGCGCGCGCCGCACGGCGTCGATGAGCAGCGACCGGGTGTCAGCCATGTCGCGCAAGGGTACCGGGGAGCACGCTTGCGTCCCGACCGGCGACAATGCGCCGCCGTGGAACTCGCGACCATGCGTGATCCCGGCCGCGGGCCTGGGGACGCGCTTTCTCCCCGCCACCAAGGAGCTTCCCAAAGAGCTGCTCCCGGTCCTCGATCGCCCGGTCATCCAGTGGGCGGTCGAGGAGGCGGTCGCCTCCGGCGCCGACGAGATCGTCCTCGTCCTGGCGGAGGGCAAGGAGGCCGTTGCCGCCCACCTGCGCCCCGATCCCGCCCTCGAACGGCTGTTGGAGGAGCGGGGCAAGACGGCGGAGCTCGAGGCCGTGCGCAGAGCCGGGAATCTGAGCCGCATCACGGTGGCCCGTCAGCAGTCTCCCCGCGGCCTCGGCGACGCGGTGCTCTGTGCTGCCAACGCCGTGGGAGACCGGACCTTCCTCTGCATGCTCCCCGACGACCTGTCCCTGGCCGAGCCGCCGGTGCTCCGTCAGCTCTGGCACGCGCACGAGGAGCTGGGGACGTCCATCCTTGCACTGATGCGCGTGCCGACCGATCAGATCTCGAGATACGGATGCGCCGAGATCGCCGAGACGCGTGGCCGGTTCCACCGGGTCAGCGGACTGGTGGAGAAGCCGCCGGCCGCTGAGGCCAGGAGCGATCTCGCCGTGATGGGCAGGTACGTGCTCACCCCGGCGATCTTCCCGGCGCTCCGCGATACCAGGCCGGGTGCTCTCGGCGAGATCCAGCTCACCGACGCGATCGGGCTCATGCTTGGGGCGGGCGAGGTCTGGGGCGTGGAGTTCGAGGGCGAGCTCCTCGACGTCGGGACCCCGTCCGGCTGGCTGGCCACGAACATGCGGCTCGCACGCGAGCACCCGGAGTTCCGCAACGCCGTGGGCGGCACAGACACGGCGAGCGGCGCATGAACGCGCTCCGCCGCGAGTGGGGCGCGGTCACCTTCGTGGTGACCATCCTGATCGGCGCGGTTGCGGTGGCCATCTCGCTGGGCGTGTCCGCATCGCATGGCACCCCCCTGCAGTCCGCTCCGCCCTGCCCCTCGTACACGCCGTACGTCGTCACGCCGACCCCGGTGCCCACGGCCACGCCCAAGCCTGCGGTGAGCGGCAAGGCCACCCCGACGGCCACCCCGACGGCGACGCCCACTGTTGCTCCCACCCCCACCGCCACTCCGACCCCCTTCAACCCACAGCTCCAGGGCTGCCCGACGGCTCCGCTGCCGCCGGCCGCGGTGCCGACTCCGACCCCGAAGACGACCCCGACGGCGGTCGGCGCGACCCCGACGCCCAAACCGACGCCGACCCCGGTGCCCACGACCCCGCCGAACTCGACGCCGCTGCCGACCGGGACCCCGACGCCGTCGGTCTGAGCCCGCGCTCGGTCAGAGGGCGAACAGAAGCCGGCTGCCGTTCTCCGGCGTGATCGACGAGCGCTGCAGCTCGATGTCCACCGAGGGCGGATGACCGGTGTCGATCACCACGCAGATGCGCTCCGACAGGCGCAACCCGCCGATGCGGACGCAGTCGCGAAGGAAGGTGAATGCCATGGGACGCACGAGGTTCCAGACGTAGCCGCGGACCGCCTGCGCGGTATCGCCGGGTTCGAGCAGCGTGTCGCCGGCGCGCATGCTCCGGTCCTGGAACGCCAGCACGCAAACCTGGTCGGTGAGCTGCACGGGCGCGGTCCACGAGTACTGGTCGTCGACGGCGAGCGAACCGACGATCCGGTCCTTGTCGCTGAAGAGCGCGAGGCGTTCGACGAGCAGTTGCATGGGGCCGGCGGGTCCCTCGACGAAGAGGGGAACATCACGAAGCGGTTCGCTTCGCTCCTGCGCGGGGTAACGCGCGGAGAATCCCAGATCCTCGATGCCGCTGAACGGCGCGGGCACCTTGATGACCAGCTCGTCCATCAGCGAGCCTCACTCAGCAGGACGTTCGCGTTGCTCATCACGTCAACCCTGTGAACGAATCTAGCACAGGGGTTGCGAAGATCGAGGCCGTGGAGTGATTGCTACACTCGCGCGACGATGCCGGCACTCGATGACGTTCGAGTCCTCGACCTGACCAGGTTGCTCCCGGGGCCGTTCTGCACGATGCTGCTGGCGGACTTCGGCGCCGACGTCATCAAGGTCGAGGACACGGCCGGCGGCGACTACATGCGCTGGATGCCGCCGCTCGTCGACGCGTACTCGGCGATGTTTCACCCGCTCAACCGCAACAAGCGCTCGATTGCGATCGATCTGAAGAACCCTTTGGGGCGCGAGGCCTTTCTCCGCCTGGCCGCAAGCGTCGACGTGGTCGTGGAGAGCTTTCGCCCCGGGGTGATGGAGCGGCTCGGCATCGGGTTCGCCGAGCTGCGCGAGGCGAATCCCAGGCTCGTGCTCTGCAGCATCAGCGGTTATGGTCAGGATGGACCGTTTCGCGAGCGCGCCGGTCATGACCTCAACTACGCCGCTGTCGCCGGCGTGCTCCTGCTCGGGGGCACGCCGGACGGGCCTCCGGCGATGCCCGGTCTGCAGGCCGGCGACCTCGGCGGCGGCGCGCTGGATGCCGCGCTCGCGATCATGATCGCGCTCCACCACGCCGCGCGCACCGGCAGGGGACAGCACTGCGACGTCTCGATGGTCGACGGGTTGATCAGCTGGACGGGCGTGCACGCCTCTCAGCTCTTCGCCACGGGCAACGCGCCCGGTCCCGGCGGCGGGATGCTCACCGGCCGGTATCCGTGTTACCGGATCTACGAATGCGCCGACGGGTATCTCTCCGTCGGCGCCCTCGAGCCCAAGTTCTGGCGTGCGTTCGTCGAGGTGATCGGCCTGCCCGAGCTCGCCGCCAGCGGCCTGGTCGACGGCGATGAGGGACAGCGGACGGTCGCGGCGGTGCAGGCGGTGCTGCGCACGCGGACGCGCGCGCAGTGGGCCGAGACGCTCGCCGGGCGCGACGTGTGCGTCGAACCGGTGCTGGACGTCGGGGAGACCTTCGAGCATCCGCAGGTCCGCAGCCGCGGTATGCAACTCGAGGCGGGTGAGGGCAGACCGACGGCGCAGACCGGTTTTCCGATCCGGCTCATGGAGTCCCCGGCCGGCTATCGGCGCGCCGCGCCCGGATACGGTGAGCACACCGATGAGGTGCTCACCGAAGTCGGTTACACCGCGGATCAACTCGAACTCGCTGCGTAGCGCCGGGGCGGTCGCATGACTCCGGCCGGCGAGCCGGCGCCGGACGCGCGGCGCGCGCCGCGGACCCCACGGAGCGCGCAGACCCGCGAGCGCATCATCGCGGCCGCCACCGAGGTGTTCGCGCGATCGGGTTTCCACGGCGCGAGGGTCGCCGAGATCGCCGAACACGCCGGCATCGCGTATGGGCTCGTCTATCACTACTTTCACAACAAGGAGGACATCCTCGCCGCGATCTTCACGGAGCGCTGGGCACAGTACGTCACCTACCTTCACGAGGTGGGCGGCATGGACGTCGGATTGCGCGAGCAGATGCGCAGGCTGGTGCACTTCTGGGTCGAGGTGTACCGGCGCGAGCCCGATCTGATGACCGTGATGATCAACGAGGTGACGCGCTCATACGAGTTCCTCGAGTCGCACGACATCGCCACCGTGATGGTGGCCTTCGAGGCCGTCGCGCAGATCATCGGTCAGGCACGCGAGCGCGGCGAGGTGGGCGCCGGCGTCGATCCCCAGGTCGCCAGCTACGTGATCCTGGGCGCCGCCGAGATGGTGCTCACGGGCTATGTGATGGGCACGTTGCGTCGCGACGATCCCGCCGCCTTTGCAGCCGACGAGACGCAGATGCTCGAGATGCTGCTCGACGGCCTCGCACCGCGCACGCCTCTTTGACCGCGCCGCCGGCGTGCTCGCGGCTTATCCGACCGCGGCCTCCCACCAGAGGTCGACGGCGCGCGCCGTCGCGTCGAGACCTTCGCTGTTGTCGATGATCCAGGTCGCCCGCTCGCGCTTCTCGTCGATCGGCAGCTGCGCGGCGAGGCGTTGCAGCGCAGCGGCTTGGTCGAGGCCGTTGCGTTCGCGAAGCCTGCGAAGTTGCACGTCGCGCGGGGCGTAGACGAGCAGCACCCCCTCGAACATCCCTTCGCGCTGCTTCTCGAAGAGCAGCGGGATGTCGACCGCCACCAGCGGCGCAGGGGCTGCCAGCGCGGCGGCGATGCGTTCCCGCATCAGCTCCATGATCCGCGGATGGGTGATCCGCTCGAGGTCGCGGAGTGCGGCCGCGTCGGCGAAGACGATCGCGCCGACGCGGCCGCGATCAAGGGTGCCGTCGGCGCGGATGACATCCTGTCCGAAGCGGGACGCCACCTCGTCAAGGGTGCGCTCCCCGGGACGTACCGCATCGCGGGAGAGATCGTCGGCGTCGATGACGGTCGCCCCGTGTTCGGCGAGCATCCGGTCAACCGTGCTCTTACCGGTCGCGATTCCCCCGGTCACGCCGATCAGTCGCATCGTGATGGACCGTACTCCTGCAACGCCGTCGACGGGCGCGATGGGCGGGAGGTCAGCCGGTACCGGAACCCGGGCACGATGCGCCCGACGCCCACGACGCGTCGCCACGAAGGAACAGCAGCATGCCGTGGTCGTCGACGGTCAGTGTCCATCCCGGTGTGGCGCTGAGCTCGTCAGTGAGCGCGCCTCGCGGCGAGAGCACCGCGGTGGTGGCACTCGAGGCCAGCAACTGCAGCGCGCTCGGCGTGGTCGTGGCGCCGCCGGCGATGCGAGCGTACCGGTCGAAGACGGCAGTGCCGAGCGAGATCGACTCCCCGTACTCGTACACGGATCCGTGCGGCCACAGCCGGTAGACGACGTAGCCGCCGGTGCCGTATGTGGTGAACACGCGCTCCGCTGTCGGGCTGCGAGCGAGCAGCGCGGTAGCGCATGCCGGGTATGCCGCGGCAACCCCCTGCGGCGAGGCGCTCCGTGCGACCCGCGTCGCCACCACGCCTGCGCCCAACACGCCGACGGCGATCAGCACCACTCCCATGATCGGCGACCGCGCGACACCAGGCGCCCGCGGGCGGCGCGCTCCGAGCCCGCGCACCACCTCGGCAGCCATCGCCATCCAGGCGGGGATCATCACCGCGACGCAGATGGCGGTGTTGCGCACCGACATGAGCGCGAGCGCCGCGCCGACCGCCGCGAGCACGAAGTCGCGAAGCTCGAAGCTTCGCCGCAACCGCGGCCGGGCAAAGACGATGATGCTGAGCGCCGCGAAGCTGAGCAGCAGCGCCAGCAGCACCCACATCGCCGGATCCGCGAAGTTGGGTGACTGCCATTCGATGATGCCCTTCTGACGCTCGGCGGCGCCGGTGGTGGCCGCGAAGATGAACAGCCCTGGGCCGTAGGGGTTGACGCAGGCGGCGACGGCTGATGCGCACACGGCCACGCCAAGGCCGGCGATGCGCTGTCTGGGTGCGACGATGCCGATCGACCACCGGCGCTTGATCGTCTCGACGACGACGACGATCGCGAGCAGACCGATGCCCGCTATGAAGCCGGCGTGCAGGTTCGCCCAGAGCAGGAACAGCGGGGGGAGCAGCCACCGGCGCCGGCCGCCGGAGCGAAGGTAGGACTCGGCGATCCAGAGCGTCCAGCAGACCAGCGCAAAGGTGAAGACCTGCGGTCGGGTACCCAGCACCGGCTCCGCGGTGCGGGCGCCGAGCGCGAGCCCGATGGCGATCACGACCGGCCCAGCGCCGCGAAGACGGCCGCGGAGCACGGTGGCGACCATCGCGCTCCATGCCACGAGGCCCATCAACGCGGTCACGAGGAGCAATCCCCCGATCGCGGCGAGGGCGGCGAAGATGGTCTCCGACAGCCATTCGTGCGCAACCAGCGGGTTGCCGAACGCGGTGTACGCGAAGAGTTCGCCGGCAGGAATCTGGTGGTGGAGGATGATCCAGTCGCCTAGGCGGATGTGCCACCAGACATCGGGATCGCTCAATGCGTCGAGGCCGACCGCACCGGTCAGGACCAGCACGGCGGCGAGCAGCGCCCTGCGCGGATCCGAAAGCCCGGCGAGCAGGCGGCCATACGGCCCGGACGGCCCGGCTGCAGCCGGCGTGGGCGCCGCTGGATCGGCGCGGATCAGGGTTGTCATGTGAGCGCAGCGTAGGTGCCGCGCTCACGCGAAAACCGATCGCGGCCGGCTGGCGACAGATTCGTATACTCCACGCGATGGCCACCGAAACTCGGTCTCCGAAGCGTCGGCAGACGTCGGCGAGCACCGCGCCGCGACGGTCACCCGCCCCCGCCGCGGTGTACTCGGGTCGCACCATCTCCTGGCGTCACTGCCTGGTGGGGCTCGTCGTCGGCGAGGTCGCCCTGCTGGTGATCAGCAACGCCGCACTCATCGCCGCCAATGCGGCGTTCGGCTCCTCGGGGAACATCGACGGTGGCGTGGTCGGCGTCTCGACGCTCCTCGCGGTCATTCTCGGCGGGTGGCTCGCCGCCAGGCTCGCCGGCCGATTCGGTCTCTATCAGGGCATCGTCGTCGCGGTCGGCTTCATCGCGGTCGGCGCGGTCTACACCTTCTTCCAGGAGTCATCGACGATCGCATCGTCGCTGGCCACCAACAGCCATCACCTGATCGACCTCGGTCCCATGAACCTCGGCAATCTCTTCAGCGGCGACCTGCTCGCGCTGTTCGGCGGCTCGGTCGGCGGTCTGCTGTCCGGAAAGCGTTAGCGGCCGGCACTCCGGCGCTCGAATATCCGCGAGATCGCGCGGATCAGCCCCCGATCGCCCCTGCCTGCGCCGGCTGCCCGGTGATCGGAACCTCGCGATAGGACTGGCCGATGAGATCGACCCGGCCCAGCGATTGGGCGAACTCCAGACACGCGGCGCGCGTGAACCGAAGGTGCTTTCCGGGCGTATGCCAGGCGCGCAAGTGACCCTGAGCTACGGCGCGACGGAGGGTCGAACGGGACACGCCGCAGAGGGCCGCCGCTTCGCCGGTTGTGAGGATCTCTTCCTCGCGCTCTGCCAATTCCTCCTCCTCCAGACCGTCCGCGTATGGAGACCCAGGGCGTGGATCTCAAGGTGCAGTTATACAACGCTTAGGAGCGGTTGTGCCGGTCACCCTGATGGGCGATGCTGGAACTGTATCGGACGACCGTATACTCCAGACGAGGTCAACTGACTCACCAGCCCGGTTGAGAAGGCGCGAGGATCAGCATGAACGTCGATGTCCAGGCAATGGCACGGCGTCTGCAGGAGAGCCTTGGGACGGTCATCGTCGGGAAGGAAGCGGAGATCGAACTCTGCATCGTGGGGCTTCTGTGCCGCGGCCACCTTCTGATCGAGGACGTTCCCGGCACCGGCAAGACGCTGCTCGCCAAGGCACTTGCCCGCAGCAGCGGGTGCAGCTTCGAGCGGGTGCAGTTCACCCCCGACCTGCTTCCCGGTGACGTGACCGGTGTCAGCGTGTACAACCCGCAGGCGCAAACCTTCGAATTCCGCCGAGGGCCGATCTTCGCCCAGGTGCTGCTTGCCGACGAGATCAATCGAGCAACGCCGAAAACCCAGTCGGCGCTGCTCGAGGCGATGGAGGAATGGCAGGTGACCGTCGACGGCACCAGTCATCCGCTGCCGCAGCCATTCATGGTCCTGGCGACGCAGAACCCCATCGAGCTCGGTGGAACGTTCCCGCTCCCCGAGGCGCAGGTCGATCGCTTCCTGCTCAAGCTGCGTCTCGGCTACCTCCCGGCCGACGAGGAGGTCGCGATGCTCGATCGCTTCCAGTCGGGGAGCCCGCTCGCGGCGCTCACGCCGGTCACCGACGCGGCCGAGATCATGGCCGCGCAGGACGTGTGCCGCGACATCTACTGCGATGCGTCACTCAAGGAATACTGCGTGCGCATCGTTCGTCGCACGCGCGAGCACCGCGACGTCTCGCTCGGCTCGTCCCCGCGCGGCACCCTCGGCCTGCTGCACGCGGGGCAGGCGCGCGCGGCACTCGCGGGTCGCGACTTCGTGCTGCCCGACGACATCAAGGACATCGCCGCGAACGTGCTCGAACACCGAGTGATGCTTCGTCCGAATGCCGAGCTGCGCGGCCTCACCGCAACCGCGGTGCTGGACGAGGTGCTGGCGACGGAGTCGGTGCCGATGACGGGCCGGCGCCTGGCGTGACCAGCGTCGCGGCGCGCGCCCGGAGCGCGTCGTGACCGCGCGCGTCCCGCTGATCGCCTGCGTGGCGGTCCTGGCCTTTTTCGCCGGGATCACCGGCGTCCGTCTTGCGTACACGTTGGCGTATGTGCTCGTGCTGCTCCTGGCGGTGGCCTACATCTGGTCGAGGCTGCTCGCGCGCAAGCTGCGGGTCATCCGCGAATCCCCGCAGGGGTCGTTCATGATGGGTGAGCCGTTCGAGGAGACGTTCACCGTCAAGAACGAGAGTGGGCTCCGGCTTCCGTACTGCGAGGTCCGCGACGGCACCAAGCTCCCCGGCTACGCGCCTGGACGCGCCTTCGCGCTCGCCGCCGGCGGTTCGGTCACCTGGACCGCGCGGGGCATGTTCAACCTCCGCGGTGTGCATCGCTTCGGACCGCTCGAGGCGCGCCTCGGCGATCCCTTCGGGCTCTTTCCGCGACGCATCCGGGTGGCGCCCGAGAGCGAGGTCGTCGTCTACCCGGCGATTCATGCGCTCCTGCACAGCGTGCCCCAGTGGAGCGGCAACGGCGTTGCCGAGGCCCACCGCGGTCAGCCGGTGGACGTGCCCCCCGACGTCTCGACCATCCGCGACTACGCGCCCACCGACGGGCTGAGCCGCATCCACTGGGCCTCGACCGCACGCACCGGCAGGTTGATCAGCCGGACATTCGACACCGGCCAGAGCGCCGACCTGCTCATCGTTCTCGACCTCGAACGCGGCGTGCACGCCGGCTCGGGCATCGAGTCCTCGGTCGAGTACGCCATCTCGATCACCGCCTCGGTGGTGCACGGCGCGATCCGGCGCGGTCAGGCCGTCGGGCTGGTCACCAACTCGCGCGGGGGCACCAATTTCGGCGCCGGACGCGGTGAGGTGCAGCGGCAGCGTCTGCTCGACTTCCTGGCGCTTGCGACCGACGACGGGGTGCGCAGCCTCGCGAACACGATCAGCAAGTACGGCGACGGCTGGCGCGGACGCGGTGGCATGGTGGTGATCACCCCGAACCGCTCGAGCGAGTGGGTTGAAGCCCTGGTCGACAGCGCCACCCGCGGCCAGCGCCACCTCTGCATCTTCATCGAGCCGACCTCGTTCGGCGCAAAGGGACAGGCGCTGCGCATCCCGGCGTCGTGGCGACTCGCCCTCGACTGGTGGGTGGTCCGTCGCGGCGACGTGCTCGGGTCCGGCGAGCGGACGTCGGCGACCGGCTGACGGATGGACGCCTACATCGACCGCACCGTCCAGCTCCGCGACGGCGCACGCTCGCAGACGTCGACGGCGCCGGAGCTTCAGCTTCGAGATCGCCGCGGTCCTCTGCGTCGCGCTGATCGCGGCGACCGCCTGGGCGGTGCTTGCTGCCGGCTGGGTTCAGGGCGGCGGCGGGGCGATCGTGGTCGCGGTCACGTCGGTGATCGAGGCGGCGTTGCTCGCCCAGGCCCGCGCCCCGCGCATCGCCGCCGCGATCGCCGCCCCATTTCTCGGGCTCGCGGCGATCGTGCCGACCACGCTCGCGGCGATGCCGGCGGACCCCGGCCAGACCGCGGGCTCCATCGCCGCGCACTATCTGCGCGCGCTGTTCACCGGGCTCGCCTCGACGCAGGACTGGGATTTCACCGTCGGCCTGTGCGCGATCCTCTTCCTCTGCGGGTACTGGCTCGGATGGATGGTGCTTCGCGAGCATCGTGGTGTCCTCGCGGTGATTCCGGTCTTCTCGGTTCTTTCCACAAATGTCGTCAACGCGCAGAACCCGGACCCGATCGCGCTGCCCGAGACGATCGCGATGGTGCTCGCGATCGCGGTGGTCGCCGCCGCGTACCTGGGATCGCTCGGCGACGGCTGGGCGGCGTCGCGCATCACCGCGCTCGACGGGCCTTGGCTGGCGGTTCGGGAGCAGCGCCGCGGGGGTGGCCGTCGTGCTGACCATCGTGGCGTTGCTGCTGCCTCCGGTGTCGACCTCCGACATCTCGGCGCGGCTCTTTCCCCACGGCCTCGGCGGCGGCTCGGGCACCAAGGGAGGGGGAGCCACCATCCCCGGCACCGGCGTCGACACCATCGGGTTCAACCCGTCGGTGACCCTCGGCGGCCCGCTGGTGAGCCATCCGCGGCTGGTCATGACCTATTCGGTCAACACCACCGCGGCCGTCTACATCCGGGTCGCCAACGACACCCAATTCGTCGAGGGCCAGTGGTATCCAGGAGAGCGGAGGGCGGCCGCCGGCTGCCGGTCATCCGTGGAGCGGGATCCAGTACCCGCGCGGCGGGGCTGCTGCCACGCGACATGACCCTCGCGGACGGTGGGGTCGCCGGAACGACAGAAGACGATCACGCGCAACGCTCACCCTGCAGCCGAAGGCGACCGGCCAGGTGCCACTGGTGCCGTTCACCGGAGATCCCGCGTCGGTCAACCTCCCGGGCATCGCGTTCGGCACCCTGGGCGCGCCTGACCGAGCGAGCTGCTCACCGTCGACCAGGTGCAACTGGAACAGGACATCGTCGCGGGTACCACCATCCAGACGACCGCGTACATCTCCACCGCCACCGAGGCGCAGCTGCGCGCCGCGGGCAAGAACTACCCGAGCTGGACGAGCCAGGATGTCACGAGATGGCGGACGACGCCAGCCAGGGTGTCGAGACAATTCGCGAACCTTGCGCGGGCAGTGGGTCAAGGGGGTGCCGGCGGATCCCTACGACCAGGCGCTCGCAATCGAGCAGCACCTGCGCAATCCCGCGTTCTTCCAGTACACGCTCAACCCGCCGCAGAACCCCAACCCCAACACCTGGAACGTCATCTACTTCCTGACCACGAGCCACAAGGGATACTGCCAGTACTTCGCGTCCGCGATGGGATCGATGCTCCGCAGCCTCAGGCATCCCCACCCGGCTGGTGAGCGGATACGGCCCCGGGACGGCGCGGGCGCAGAGCGGACGCGCCGGCCAGCCGGCCAGGAAGAGGTGACCACGAGCGATGCGCACATCTGGGTCGAGGCATATTTCCCCGGCTACGGGTGGATCCCGTTCGAGCCGACGCCGCCGTCCGCTGAGGGCAACTATCAACCGCTTCCCGCGCGGTCAGCAGGCGGTCACCAGCCACGCCGCCGACGCCGGTGCCGACCTCGAAGTCCGGCGCGACCCTCAAGCCCGGCAACCTGGACGGCGAACACCGGGCAGCCGAACAGGGCTCCGAAGGTCCACGCGTCGCTTCCAGCGTCGGTGGTGATCTCGCTGGCGGTGCTCGGCGGCATCGTCGTGCTGGCCGTCGCGGCGCATTCTCTGGATGCTGCTGCCGCGCTCGCTCGCCGGCGCTTGGAGACGGGTGGAGACCCTTGGGGTCATCTCCGGGGTCGACCGGCGAACAGCCGAGACCCACCGGGCATTTGCGGCGCGGCTCGCCCGGGCTCGACCCCGGGCTGGACCGGCGCTCGGCGAGCTCGCGACCGTGACCGCGCGTGCCGAGTTCAGCGAGTCCGGCGCGTCAGGGCCCGACCGTGCGGACGCGATCCGGACCTGGCGCCGAGCGCTGCTCCAGGCTATGGTGCGGCCGAGGAAATCTCCAGGCTGAGCAGGTCATGGGCGACGAGCGCACCCGGCAGGTGGCGGCGTTCGCTCAGGTGGCTGAGGAGAAACCGCGTGCCCGGATTCTCCGCGATCAGCCCCGCGACCTCGTCACGCCACAGATGGCCGCCCGGGCGTCGGGCCGTCCCACCCGGTGCACTCGCACACGTAGAGGTCGCACCCGGCGATCGAACGGCGGAGCCCGGCGCACAGCTCGCTGTCGCCGGAGAACCCGACCGACGTGCCCGCCGCATCGGTCATTCGATACGCGAGCGAGGGGCCGGTGCTGTGCACCACGGCGTGGCTCTGCACCCGATAGCCGGCGATCTCGACGTCGCTGCCGTCCTGCAGCACCACGTATTCCGGGGCGACATTGGTCGTCGACCTCGCTGCCTGATGTGCGAGCCGTAGCCGTCCCCGAGCAGGCGCGTCACGTATTCGCGTGTCCCGACCGGACCGGCGATCGTCAGGGCGCCCGGAGCCGTGGTTTCGGCGAAGGCGCCTTGGCGCCGAGCAGGGTCGGGAGCGTGAAGCAGTGATCCGCGTGGAAATGGGTGAGCAGGATGAGCGTGATCGCGTGAACCGACGTGGCCGCGCGCCGGACCAACGCGGGCACCGGCGCGCCGCAGTCCACGAGCACGCGTCCGTCGACGAGATACCCGGCGTTGCAGCCGCAGGTGCTGAACGCGCTGCCACTGCCGAGGACGGTCAGACGCACGGCACAAGGTTAGCCGCAGCCGGGCGGTGGTATTAAGCCACCGTGCGATTGGATAGATTCACCGAGCGTTCCCAGGAAGCGCTGACCGCCGCGCAGCAGGCGGCGCAGCAGCTGCAGCATCCGGCCGTCGAGCCGGAGCATCTGCTGCTCGCGCTGCTCGAGCAGGAGGATGGCCTCGTGCCCGCGCTCCTCCGCCGTCTCGAGGTGGCGCCCGAGCCGATGGCCGCGCGCCTGCAGGCGAGCCTCGAGAACCGCCCCAAGCAGGTCGGGGTCACCGACCCGTCGGTCGGCAGCGCACTGCGAACGGTGTTGATGACCGCGTTCGACGAGATGAGCCGGCTCAAGGACGAGTACGTCTCGACCGAGCACCTGCTCCTCGCGCTGTGCGCCAAGCCCGAAGGTGAGGCGGGGCGCCTGCTCCAGCAGGCAGGGGTCACACCCGACCGCGTCTACGCGACCCTCGAGGCGGTCCGCGGCTCGCAACGCGTCACCGACGCGAACCCGGAAGCGAAGTACCAGGCGCTCGAGAAGTACGGGCGCGACCTGACCGAGGCGGCACGGCGCGGCAAGCTCGACCCGGTGATCGGGCGGGACGACGAGATCCGCCGCGTGATCCAGGTGCTCTCGCGCCGGACCAAGAACAACCCGGTGCTCATCGGCGAGCCAGGGGTGGGCAAGACCGCCATCGCCGAGGGGCTCGCTCAGCGGATCGCATCGGGCGACGTGCCCGAGGGCCTGAAGGACAAGCGCGTGATCGCGCTCGACCTCGGCGCGATGGTTGCCGGCAGCAAGTACCGGGGCGAGTTCGAGGACCGGCTCAAGGCGGTGCTCCGCGAGGTCACCTCATCGGACGGCGCGGTGATCCTCTTCATCGACGAGCTGCACACACTGGTCGGCGCCGGCGCCGCCGAGGGCGCGATGGATGCAGGCAACATGCTCAAGCCGGCGCTCGCGCGCGGCGAGCTGCGCTGCATCGGCGCGACCACGCTCGACGAGTACCGCAAGCACATCGAGAAGGACGCCGCGCTGGAGCGGCGTTTTCAGCCCATCGTCGTCGACCAGCCGTCGGTCGAGGACACCATCAGCATCCTGCGCGGCCTGAAGGAGCGATACGAGGTGCACCACGGTGTGCGCATCACCGACGCCGCGATCGTGGCCGCGGCGGTGCTCAGCAATCGCTACATCACCGACAGATTCCTCCCCGACAAGGCGATCGACCTCATCGACGAGGCGGCGTCGAAGTTGCGCATCGAGATCGAACTCGCTGCCGACCGAGCTCGACGTCGTCGAGCGCGAGATCCGTCAGCTCGAGATCGAACGGCAGGCGCTTCGCAAGGAGTCGGACAAGGCTTCACAGGAGCGCCTCGAGCGGCTCGAGCGTGAGCTCGCCGACCTCCAGGAGCGCGGCCGCGGGCTGCGCACGCGCTGGGAGCAGGAGAAGGGCGCGCTGTCCGCCATCCGCGAGATCAAGGAGCGGATGGAACAGGTGCGCCACGAGGCCGATCGCGCCGAGCAGATGAGCGACTTCGGTCGCGCCGCCGAGCTGCGATACGGACAGCTCAACGAGCTGCAACGCGCGCTCGAGCAGGAGCAGGCTCGCCTCGTCGAGATGCAGGGCGATCACCCGCTGCTCAAGGAAGAGGTCGGTGAGGAGGACGTCGCCGCCGTCGTCTCGAGATGGTCCGGCGTCCCGCTCAACAAGATGCTCGAAGGTGAGATGCAGAAGCTGCTCCGAATCGAGCAGGACCTGCACAGCCGTGTCGTCGGTCAGGATGACGCGATCAGCGCCGTCGCCAACGCCGTGCGCCGCGGACGCGCCGGGCTCGCCGACCCCAACCGGCCGATCGGCTCGTTCATCTTCCTCGGTCCCACCGGGGTGGGAAAGACGGAGCTGGCACGCGCGCTCGCCGAGCTGCTCTTCGACGACGAGCACTCGATGATCCGGCTCGACATGAGCGAGTACATGGAGAAGCACACCGTCTCCCGGCTTGTCGGCGCGCCTCCTGGTTACGTCGGGTATGAGGAAGGCGGACAGCTCACCGAGGCGGTGCGGCGCAGGCCGTACAGCGTGCTCCTGCTCGACGAGATCGAGAAGGCGCATCCGGACGTGTTCAACGTGCTCCTGCAGCTGCTCGAGGACGGCCGTCTCACCGACGGTCAGGGCCGCACCGTCGACTTCCGCAACTGCGTGGTCATCATGACCAGCAACATCGGCTCGCAGCTGATCGCCGACGTTCCCGCCGACGCCGACGCGTCGCTGTGGGAACGCGTGCGCGAGGGAGTCCTCGCCGAGCTGCGCGCGAACTTCCGTCCCGAGTTCCTGAACCGCGTCGACGACGTGATCCTGTTCTCCCGGCTCGACCGCGCGCAGCTCCGGCAGATCGTCGAAATCCAGCTCCGCGGCGTGCGCGACCGGCTCGCGGCCCGCAAGCTCACCCTCCACGTCACCGAGCGAGCCATCGACGCCATCGCCGCCGAGGGGTACGACCCGACCTACGGAGCCCGCCCGCTGAAGCGCGTGATCCAGCGCCGCCTCCAGGACCCGATCGCGATGGCGATCCTCGAAGGGCGGTTCAACGAAGGCGACACCGTCGAAGTTGACGCCAAGGATGGCCAGATCACGATCGCTCGAGCCACGCCGAGCGCGCATCCGCCGGTCGCCGAGACCGCCGGGGTCTGACCGCGGCTCAGGCTCGCGACGGCGCCGCCCGGGCGCGCGAGCACCGACCCGCCGAGGATGAGGGCGAACCCGACGGCGATCCCGCCGGTCAGCGGTTCGTTCAGCAGCAACACCCCGAGCGTCACCGCGACCGCCGGGTTCACGTACGTGATCACTGTCGAACGCACCGGTCCGATCTCGCCGATGAGCGCGAAGAAGAGCAGGAAGGCGAGCGCGGTGCAGACCACGCCGAGCGTGAGCACCGCGGCGATCACCCGCCCCGAGGGCCACGTGTGCGGGAGCTGGACGAGCGCGGCGGGCGCGTAGGCGAGTGCCGCCACGAGCAGCAGCGAGCTCGCGATCACCCCGAGCGCGGGCAGGTCGCTCAGCTTCCTGTTGATGATGTAGGGCCCGGTCGCATAGCAGATCGCCACCACGAGCACCTCGGCGATCGGCGCCGAAGGTCGACGACGAGACGTTGAATCCGACCAGGACGCCGACCCCCACGAGGCCCGACGCACAGGCCGAGGATCCGCCGCCACCCGTGGCGCTCGCCGCTGCGCGTCAGCAGCCCGATCACCACGCCGATGAGCGGCATCGTCGACACCAGGAGCCCGGAGAGCGAGCTCGAGATGCGCAACTCGGCGTCGGAGAGGAGCAGCCACGGGAGACCCATCTCGATGACGGTGTACGCGACGATCCATCGCCACCGCCGGAGGATCGGACGGACCTTGACGCGGGTGAGCGCCATCGGGACGAGCAGCAGGGCCCCCGAGCGCGACACGAACGAACACGAGGTCGACCGGCCCCAGGCCCTCGAGCGAGACCTTGATGAGCAGGTAGGGGATACCCCAGATCACGCACATCGCCACGAAGAGCACCAGCCCGCGTCTGCTCACGGCGAGATCTTCTACGCTGTGCGGCTCCACATGACGCCGCCAGCCCCGCATCGCGCCCCGAGCCCACTGCTGCTCACGGTCTCGTCGCTGTTCGTCGCGACCCTGGTGGCCTCGAACATTCTCGCCGTCAAGATCGCCTCGGTCGGACCGTTCTCGGTGCCCGCGGCGATCGTGATCTTTCCGCTCGCGTATCTCTTCGGGGACGTGCTCACCGAGGTCTGGGGATACCGCGTCGCGCGCACGGTGATATGGACCGGGTTCTTCGCGAACATCGTCGTCGTGCTGTTCATCGCCGCCGCGATCGCCATTCCCGCCGATCCGCATTACACCGACCAGGCCGCGTACGCGCGCGTGCTCGGTGAGAGCCCTCGGCTCGTGCTCGCGTCGCTCACCGCGTACCTGCTCGGGGAGTTTCTCAACGCGTTCGTCCTCGCGCGCTTGAAGATCGCGACTGCCGGCCGATTCCTCTGGACGCGGACCATCGGGTCGACGCTCGTGGGTCAGGGAGTCGACAGCGCGGTGTTCATCTCACTGGCGTTTGCCGGCATCCAGCCCTGGTCGGTGCTGTTCGTCATCATTCGCGACGTCTGGGTCGTGAAGGTGCTCTACGAGGTGATCGCGACGCCGATCACCTACGCGCTGGTCACCGCACTGAAGCGAGATCGAGGGAGTGGACACCTTCGACCGCGACACCAAGTTCGCGCCGATCCCGCTCGCGTCGCTGCGCGCGCGCCTGCGCGGGGCCGAGCAATGAGCGAGGAGTTGCACGGAACACGCGCGATCCGTGAGGCGAGGCTCGAGGCATTCGACAACCGCACCCCGGAGCGCGACTACACCATCCAGTTCACCATCCCGGAGTTCACCTGCCTGTGCCCGATCTCGGGATTCCCCGACTTCGCGACCCTGCACATCCGCTACGTACCCGGTCCGCGATGCGTGGAATTGAAATCGCTGAAGCTCTACATCAACGGATACCGCGACCGGCACGTCTATCACGAGGACGTCGTCAACATCGTCCTCACCGACCTGGTCACGCTCCTCGATCCGCGTTACTGCGAAGTGGTCGGAGACTTCAACGTGCGCGGCAACATCAAGACCGTCGTGCGCGCACAGCATCGCGCGCCGACGTGGCGCGGCGACGTCGACGCCTGGTGGACCTCGCCGCCTCCGCCGTCTCCACCGCGCTGACGCCCTACGCGGCGGGCAGAGGCGGCGGTGCCGGCTCCGGCGGGCATATGTCGGCTGCAGTACACCCGTTTCGGCGGGATCCGGGGCATACTGCACGCCAGGTCACGGCACAGCGCCGGTTCAGCATTCGTCTTCTCCACATCTCAGCACCAACTCGATGGCCACACACGCACTTCCCGCCGGCTGGTCGCTCCTCGCGACGCGTCCCCGTGAGGAGTTGCATCAGGCACTCCTGACCAGCGCGTGCGAACGATCGTTCATCGATGTCCCCATCGACTGCTGGGATGGGCCCGCGGCGGTCTGGCGCCCCACGTCGATCGTCCGTCTGGTCGGTGGCGTCTGGGACTTGGGTCGCGATTCGAGGTGCTCGTCCCCGAGGCCGGCGGCGCCGCCCTGTCGCGGGTGAGCATCGCCCAGGTTCGCCTCTCCCGGCTGCTCACCGCCGGTGTGTCTCGCTACTGGGTGGCCCGGTATCAGAAGCTGCTCGTCCTTCGGCTCGTCGAGCAGGCCGCGCTGCTTGGCGGCGAGCCCGACCCGCTGCGGCGTCTCGCCGCGCGCATCCGCCACCAGGAGGCACTCGGCCTACGACGTCTGGGCCACCGCGTATCTCACCGGAGCGCGCGGACGGGGTCGAGTACGCGCCGGAAGTCGTACCCGCGACCGACGACAACGGCTGGGAGGCGGCGGATGCCGGCGACCCGGCGGCGATCATCCACGCCGCGGTGCGAGTCCTGGCGGCGGACCTCCTCCGACTCGATGCCGCGCTCGAAGAGGCGGGCGCCACCGCCGCCGAGCGCGCCGGCGCACCCACTCCTCGCCGCGATCACCTCGCTCCTGCTGCGGTCCCCGGCCACGCCGATGGTCAGCCCAGCGGGATCCGATTCTCACCTGGCCTGAGCAGCACCCGCACCGCCGCGTCGTCGCGGCATTGCTCGCGGACCCGGAGCCAGAGACGGTCACCGTCGATCTCGAATCCGTCACCCGACGCGGCGAGGACGGCCACGACCTGCGGGTCGATCGCGCCCGACGCCGTCGAAGTCGGGGATCCCGCCGCCGATTCCGAACGCCGCGGCCAACTCGTGCATCCGTCGTGTCCAGGCGGCGATCGGGACGCGGGGCATCGGTTCGCCCAGCAGTGTCGCCAGCAGGAGGGCGAGGCCGCCGATGCTCGACCGCGCAGGCTCATCGATGTGCTCCGAGAGCGCCCGCTCGTGGATCAGGCCGGTCACGACCTCGCGGGCCCGGACCGCGGAGTCGTCCGGCGGCACCGCCACCCAGAGCGCGCCCGCGCCGGCACGCGCGCTGAAGCCGGCGTCGACCACGATCCGCCCGGGCACCGAGCACGGCCGCTGCCTGGATCGTCCGCGAGCTTCGAACCCGGCCCCGGTCGCGCTTCCCGGGGCGAGCCCGGTCTCCTCGTCCCAGGACCGCGTCGCCCGGGTCAGACACGCCCCTCGCGGATCGCGGCCAGCGGGAGCGCCAGGCGGCGGATGCCGAGCTCGAGGGTCGCGGCGAGCGTCCCGTCGCCGAGGGCTCGGGGCGGGTAGACGGTGCCGCCGATGGCGTCGGCCGCGACCCGCGCGAAACCGAGGCCCCAGCGGTCGCGGTCGGCCCTGCGGCGCGCGGTCGCAATCCGCGGCGCGGCGGACCGGCGTGCTGCCACACGACACGAAACGTCGTGCGATCGACCTCGAGACGGACCGCGCTCGCCGCGTCGTGACGCTCCGCGTTGACCGCGAGCTGGACGAGCACCAGCGCGGCAGACCTCGGGGCCGAGAACCGGCCGGGCGGGTCCGGCGATCGCCTCGACGGTGAGGCCGGTGCGAGCCGTGATACCCGCGCGGGCCAGTTCGATGACGTCGTCGGTGGTGCCCCACCCGCCGGGCTCGCGACCGGCGACGAGACGCAGCGATCCTCCGAGCATGCGAACGCGCTGTGCCTGGGTGCCGCTGAGCGCGAGTGCCGCCGCATCGATCGCATCGAGCAGTCGGCTGAGCAGCTCATCGCACTGCGCGGACGCGGGCTGGGTTCGAACCACCAGGCGCACGCTGCGCACCGGGTACGAGACCGCGCCCGGTCCGGGTCCGTCCCACTCCGGGGTGCGCGCGATCACCGCTCCCGCGGCGTCGACGAGGGCGGCGGCAAGCGGGAGCTCGGCGATCTCGGCGAGGCTGAGATTCACGTTTCGATGTCGGGAGCGGCTGCCTCGGTCGCGGTCACGCTGAGGCGGTATTTGCGGTTGCCGTGACTCACGAGCCGCACCGCCGAGCCGTGGCTCTGCAGCCATTCGCCGAAGCGACGGACCGCCTTGGTCGCGGTGTCCGAATGGAAGGTCACGATGTCGGGGTGGTGCACCACCAGCCGGATCGCCTCGCGGTGGTGATGTTGATCGAGCGTGGGGAGATGCACGACCACGGTCCCGTCGTGAATGCGAAGGTCGCCGACGGTGCGGTCGAGCATCCTGTCGATGCGCTCGAGCAATGACGCGTCGCCGTCGCGCTTGTCGTGGAGCAGGGCGCGGGGATGCGAGCGCTGGATCTGGCTGCGGACGTTGAACGCGTCGATGTTCTGCGAATACACGATGACCGGGCACTCGCGAAGCTCGCGGGCGAGTCGCGAGAGGACGTCGCCGCTGCTCGCGCTGCGGTCGGGGGCCTTGCCGAGGTCCCAGTCGATGATCGCGAGCACGGGCCGGCTCGAGTACCGGTTGTGTTCGAGCAGGGAAAGCGCACGCGATGCGCTGCGCGCGCCGAGCGGATGGAACCGCTTGCGCGTGAAGTGACTCTGCAGCTCGTCGAGTGTCTCGGCGTCGTCTTCGAGGATCAGCACCTCGGGATTGGCTCTCACCGCGGCACCGCGACCTGAGATGGGACCAGTGCCGTGCGCGCATGGCCATCACGCCGGGTCGCCCACCCGGCGTTGTGCCTGGCGAGCGCATCCGCGACCGCGCGGAAGTTGCGCGCGGGGAGCGCAAACCCGCGCGGGTACGCGGCGACCAGCGACTCGAGCGTCGCCCCGCGGAGCAGCGTCCCGTCGGCGAGCTCGACACCGCTTCCCGGCGCGAGGCGCATCCCGCCGACGTTGGTCGCGAACGCCTGTCGGATGGCGTCGAGCAGCGCTGGCGGGGCGGTCGAAGCGGCGCGCATGTTCCGGCAGGCCCGCCGGCGCGGCGCCGAGCCAGTAGGTGAGCACCGGACGTTCGCGCAGAAGGCCGGCGAGCGCGGGCGTCAGCGCGACGGCGCTGCCGACGACCATCCACGGCCAGGGAAGGCAGGCGGCGGCGATGTCACCGGCGTCGTCGGCACGCGCGTCGCGAACCACGGCCATGCCCTGCGGGACCGCGTCGCGCACCGCCACGGCGAGCTCGCCGTCAACGGTCACCACCAGGATGGCGCGGCTGCGATCCGGGGCGCGCACGCCCAGCATCCACGGAGCGTCGGTAGACCCCCACGGCACGTCCCTCCCGGCCGAACCTCGTGAGGGAACGGAAAGGGTCCGTGCCCTCGGGCGGCCTCAGCCAGTGTAGGGGTGACGGGGGTACGGTCGGGCCAGCCAGGCGGACACGGACACCGTCGTAACCATCGGCGGCCGGCGCCGGACATCGCGCGGACAGACATCGCGGCCCGCGACGTGGCAGACTGAGCGCGGTATGTCGACCTCAGACGCCGGGGAGCCAGCCGCCGAAACGGTCCGGCTGGCACTCACCGGGATCCTGCACAGTCCCCTCGTCGATCGCGCAGGGGGCCGGCTCGGCCGGGTGGACGACGTCATCGCCCGATTCGCGGAGGGCGGCTACCCGCCGGTGACCGGCCTGGTCGGACGCATCGCCGGACGGAAGCTGTTCATCCCTCGCGACCGGATCGCCGCGATGCGACCCGGCAGCGTCCAGCTCGCCGGGGAGGACCTCAACCTCGCCCACTTCGAACGGCGCCAGGGTGAGGTGCTGCTCGGTGACGACGTGCTCGGCCGCCGGCTGATCGCCGTCGACGCCGGGCCGGCTCGTGGTCGCGCACGACATCGAGCTGCGCTACGAGAAATCGCGATGGGTGGTCGCCGGCGTGGACACCCGCGCCCCGCGGCCTGCGCGGCCGGTTCTTCGGTGGTCGGGTCGAGAACCAGGGATTCGTCGACTGGGCGGCGGTCGAGCCGTTCGTCGGGCACGTGCCGAGCTCGCGGCTGCTCATGCCACTCCGGCGTCTGCGCCGCCTGCATCCCGCGCAGATCGCCGACCTCGTCGAAGCCGCGTCGCACGACGAGGGTGAGGAGATCATCTCGGCCGTGCACGGCGATCCCGAGCTCGAGGCCGATGTGTTCGAGGAGCTGAACACCGAGCACCAGGTCGAGTTTCTCCGCGACAAGTCCGACGCCGAGGCGGCCGCGGTGCTGGCCGAGATGGGTCCCGACGACGCCGCCGACCTGGTGACCGAGCTCGATCAGCCACGACGTGCGCCGATTCTCTCGCTGCTCCCGCCGACGCAGCAGGCTAAGGTGCGCGCGCTGCTCAGCTATGGACAGAGCAGCGCCGGCGGGCTGATGAGCCCTGACTTCGTGTCGGTCGCTCCCGACGCAAGCGTGTCGGACGCGCTCGCGGCGGTGCGCGCCGCCGACGTGCTGCCCCAGGTCGTCGCCGATGTGTTCCTGCTCGATGACGGACACCTCGCCGGGTCGGTGCCGCTGATCGAGCTGCTCCGCGCCGATGGCACGATGCGGATCTCGGAGCTCGTCGAGCACAGCAACGCGTCGGTGAGCGTCGACGATGATTTCCCCGAGGTGGCGCGACGCATGGCCGACTTCAACCTCACCGTGGTCGCGGTGCTCGAGGACGACAATCGGGTCATCGGCGTCATCACCGTCGACGACGTGCTCGAAGCGATGCTGCCTGAACTCATGGCGGCGTCGCGCCGAGGCCGACGGCGACTGACCTCCGACCTTCGAGTCGCGCGCGGGTTGTACACTTCGCCTACGGCAACCACATCTTTGGGGGTGTACTCACTACTACATGGACGGCGGCGACAGTCCCCAGTCCCGGCAACGCACGGGCCGGCCCGCATCGAGGTAGCGAACTGACTCGTGACCTCCTGAGCGGACGGGCCCGCTCAGTCTTGCCGTCATCGACGGTGGGAGGTCCGAATTGGCGCAGGAGAAGGCTCGCAAGGCGAACGCCAAGGTGGCGGTTCGCCCGAAGGTGGTCGTGGACGACGCACATCACGGCGACATCCGCGGGGCCTTCGGCACCATCGGAGAGCATGACCCGTCCGGTGGCCGCACGTGGCGTCGCAGGCTCCTCGCCCTCGCCGTGATCGTCGGGCCGGGCCTCATCGTGATGGTCGGGGACAACGATGCCGGCGGCGTCTCGACGTACGCGGCTGCCGGACAGGACTACGGGACGAGCCTGCTCTGGACGTTGCTGCTGCTCATCCCGGTGCTCGTCGTCAACCAGGAGATGGTGGTACGCCTCGGTGCGGTTTCCGGCGTCGGGCATGGGCGGCTGATCTTCGAGCGCTTCGGCAAGGTCTGGGGCCGTTTTGCCGTCAGCGACCTTCTCGTCCTCAACTTCCTCACGATCGCCACCGAGTTCATCGGCATTTCGCTGGGCGCACAGTACTTCGGGGTTCCCGCGTGGGTAGCCGTGCCGCTCGCGGGCGTGCTGCTTGTCGGCATTACGATCACGGGCCGCTTCGAGACGTGGGAACGGCTGATGTTCGTCATCCTGTTCGGCAACTTGCTGTGCATCCCGCTGATGTTTCTCTGCCATCCAACGCTGGGGCCGGTGGTGCAGCACTTCATCATCCCCGGCGTCCAGGGTGGCTTCAAGTCCAGCGGCGTGCTGCTCATCGTCGCCATCGTCGGAACCACGGTGACGCCATGGCAGCTGTTCTTCCAGCAGTCGAACGTCGTCGACAAGCGCATCACCCCGCGCTGGATTCCGTACGAACGCGCCGACACTGCGATCGGTGCACTCGTTGTGGTCGTCGGAGCAACCGCGATCATGGTGGCCACGGCGTTCGCCTTCAGTCGCACAGGTGGTGGGGCAGGGAATACGAATGCCTTCACCAACGCGTACGACCTCGCCAATGGTCTGAAGGCACACGCCGGAGCAGCCGTCGGCGCCATCTTCTCGATCCTGTTGATCGATGCCTCGATTGTCGGCGCCAGCGCGGTGACGCTATCAACGTCGTACGCGTTCGGAGACACGTTCGGCATCCGGAACTCGCTGCACAGGTCCTGGCGGGAGGCGAAGTCCTTCTACGCGATGTTCACGGGACTTGTGACGCTTGCCGCTGTCTTCGTGCTCATTCCCGGTGTCCCCCTCGGCCTGGTGACCACCGCGGTGCAGGCACTGGCGGGGGTCATGCTCCCGAGCGCATGCCTGTTCCTGCTGTTCCTCTGCAACGACCGCGACGTGCTTGGCCCCTGGGTCAACCGCCCCTGGTTCAACCTTCTCGCGTCGCTGATCCTCGGTGTGCTCCTGATCCTTTCGGTGATCCTCGTGGTGTCGACGATCCTCCCCGACATCGACGTCGCACGGCTGTTCCTGGCGCTCGCCGCGGTCATGGTGATCGGACTCGTGATCGCCATCGCGCTCAACATTCGAGCGCGCAGGGCGATGCCGCCGGATCCGCGGATGGATGAGGATCGCGAGACCTGGCGGATGCCATCTCTCGCCCTGCTCGATCAGCCGGTCAAGTCGCGCGGGCGTCTGATCGCACTGTGCTCAGTGCGCGGCTATGCGATCGTCGCGATGGTGAGCCTCCTCGTCAAGACAATCCTCGCGTCCCACGGTGGTCATTAGGCCCGCATCGTCACGGCCGCGAACGGCGTGACGCAGGGACGACCGGGCGCATGCGCATACGTCACGCCGTTCGGTCGCGTGATCAAGGTCGACGCCGACACGGTCCCGTAGACGTCGCCGTGGATGCACGCGGCATCGACCGGCGAGTCGTCGGCCGACGTGTGATCGGCGAGCACCGCGCGCAAGCCGAGCATGCTCGCGTCGGGGTCGCCACCGGCTGCCAGCGCGCGGTCGAGCCCAACGCCGAGCAGCGCGACCTTGGGATTAGTGGTGTCGTCCACATTGCGCGTGGTGAGCACATGTGGCCCGGGAGCGAGTTCGACAACGCGCACCGGGCCGGTGTCGTCGACATGGGCCACCAGCGCTCGCTCCGCGCTGAGCCAGAGGACATTGACCGGGTTGTAGACGCCCGGCCCGAGCGCCGCGAGGCGACCAGGCACGTCGGCAGGATGCGAGGTCAGCAGCGCGACCGGGATCTCTCCACGAGAGCGGCGCGTGGGATCAGGCGGTCCCGGTGGACCCACGGCGGGATGCCGGTTGGTGACCGCGCAGATCGTGCCGTCGGCCGCGACCGCAAGCCAGGTCCCGCCGGCGACCAGGTCGCGACCCCCGAAGATCAATGGATCGGCATGCAGTGCCCCGGGCGGAGCGCTCGGGCGGGCGATCAGCTCATCCCGGTTCGCGGCGAGCACGACCGGCGTCTCCGGGTGGCATCGCCAGGCCAGCAGGATCGTGCACACCGGCTGAATCGTATGCGGATGCCCGGCCCCGACGTGAACGCTGTGAACGGCGCCTCGCGGCCCCGTGACGACACGCCGACCTCCATCTCGGACGGGAGGTATTAAGACCACAGTTGGAGCACGTCAATGAATGCAAACGCACTCGGCACACTGACGCGCCGGCGGCGCCCGAGAGGTCGCGCGGTCGCTGGCGCTGCTTCCGGGCGTGTTCGCGCTCCTGCTCGTCGGCGCTCCGGGCGCGGCGGCAGCCGGCCGGTCGGGTCCGACGATTGCGGTGACCACCGTTTCGACGCCCGCGCCGGCGCCCACGCTCTGCCCCAACGGGACCAAGCCGAAGGGCAAGTCGCATACGTGCCCTGCGCCCACACCCGCGCCCACACAGGCGCCGACTCCGCCCCCGAGCGGCAACAACGGTGGCGGTGGGGGGTCCACACCGGCACCGACGCCGGCGCCGACCGCGACCCCCGCGCCAACGTCGACCCCGGCCCCGACGTCGACCCCGGCGCCGACGTCGACCCCAGCGCCGACCACGCCCGCGGGGCCGACCGGGACTCCCGGGCCGGCCGGCACCTCGAGCTCTACTCCGGTGGCGGCCCCGGCCGGATCGGCAGGGGGCGGGCAACCGAACGGCGGCAGCGCTGCCGGCGCCACGGGCCCCTCCGGAACCACGGGCGCCACCCACACCCAGACTTCGGTCGATCCGACCCCGTTCGCGCCGCTCGCCGGCGCGGTATCAGCCTTGACCGCGGGTCAGGGCCTGGATGCGGCTCGGATCCCACCGGTGGAGGCGCTCACGCCCCTGAGCGGGCTCGCCTTCGGCAATGGACTGAATCTTGGCCCGCTGCTGCTCCTCGTCGACGTGATCGGCATCGGCATGCTCGTCTACCTCGTGCGCACTCGCTGGCTCGCCCCCGAGGGCTGACCGACGGCGACCGGCCCCGGGCCCCCACCGATCCCCTCGAGCCCGTGAGCGATGGCGGACGCGGTGACCGCGGCGGCGCGACGGGCGGCATCGGCGAGCGGCGTGCCCAGCGCGAGCTCGGCAGCAAGCGTCGAGGAATGCGTGCACCCCGTACCGTGGGTCGCCGTCCCCCTCACCCATGCGATTGGAATCTCGAGGTGCTCGACGCCGTCGAAGAGCAGGTCTGAGCCTTCGCCCTCACCACCGGTGATCAGCACCGCCCGCGCTCCGCGGAAGACGATGCGCTCGGCGAGGGCGTGGCGATCGCCGTCGAAGCCGGCAAGCGCGCGCGCCTCGGCGAGGTTCGGTGTCACCACGGTTGCCAGCGGCAGCAGCAATGCGACCAACACCTCGACAGCCTCAGGGTCCAGCAGTGCCGCCCCGGTGCTCGCTCGGAGGACTGGGTCGACCACCAGCGGAGTCGGGTGTCGACCGAGGAAGTCCGCGACCGCGGCGATCACCTCCGCCGAAAGCAGCGCGCCGGTCTTGGCCGCGTCGACACCGATGTCCTCGTAGACGGCCTCGAGTTGGGCGGTGATGACCCAGACGGGCAGCGCGTAGGTCGCCAGCACCGCCCGGGTGTTCTGTGCCGTGACGCCGACGATCGCGGTCATCCCGTGCACGCCCGCGGCGGCGAATGCCTTGAGGTCAGCCTGAATCCCCGCGCCACCACCGGAATCCGACGTGGCGATGGACAGGCAGCGTGAGGCGGTCACCCACCCATCGTAGATGGGTCCCGCCTGGGCCTCAGGCCGTGGCCGCGCGGACCGGTTCGGGGGTCAAGGCGATCACCGGGGTTCGAGCGGCCTCGTCGAACACGACGAAGCGGTTCTTCCCCTGCCGTTTGGCGAGGTACATCGCCATGTCGGCGCGACGCATCAACTCCTCGGGCTCGAGCACGTCCGCCGAGTCCTCCACGACCGCGACACCGACGCTCGCGCCGATGGTCACCATCGCGTCGTCGATCGGAATCGGACGCCGCAGCGTTTCGATGATCCGCTCGGCGACCACCGCGGCGTCGGTGAAGTGGCGCATGCCGTCGAGGAGCATGCCGAACTCATCGCCGCCGATGCGAGCGGCGAGATCGAGCTTGCGGACCTGCACGCGCAGGCGCGCGGCCACCGCGCTGAGCACGCGGTCGCCGACGGCGTGCCCGAAGGTGTCGTTGATCTCCTTGAAACCGTCGAGGTCGATGAACATCACGGCGATCGGACGCTGCGAGCTCGCCAGTTGCGCCAGCGAGGTCGCGACCGTGTCGATGAAGAGCGACCGGTTGGCGATCTGGGTCAGCGGGTCGTAGAACGCCCTGCGCGCCAGCTCCGCCTTCTCGACCGACATCGCCCGGATCGCCTCGGCGAGCTGTCCGTTCTCGAGCGCGACGCTGATCAGTCCCGCGACCGTGCTGAGCAGGCTCTGCTCGTGGGCTCCGAGGGTGACCCCACGGGTCGGGTTGAGCAGGAGCAGCATGCCCTGCGGGCCCTCGAGGCCGCGGAGCACGACCGCGGTCCCGGCGCTCGCGGAGCGTTCCGCAAGCGCAAGCCCAAGCGACTGATCCCCGGTCATCGAACCGCTGAGGATCGTCGTGGTGCGCAGCTCGTTGAGCAGCTCCTGTTCCGCGAAGGTGAGATCGGAGGTCGTCGCCTGCGCGCGCTCGTCGTCTCCCGTGGAGGTGAAGCGCACCGCCGGTCCGCGCACCTCCGGGATGACCACGAGCTCGGCTCGACCGACGCCGAACATCGTGGTGATGCCGTTCAGCAGCTCGCCGGCGCGCTCGCCCACCTGACGGGTCGAGTGCAGGATCTCGGTGGTGCGGTACAGGAACTCGTTGCGATCGGCACGACGCTGACTCTCGCCGGCGGCGATCTGCCCCGCGAGCACGAGCAGCACCGGTGCCACGAGCGCGAAAGCGAGCACCGGGCGTGTGGCCAGGATCATCAGGGCCACGATCCCCAGCGACGCGTTCGAGGTGGTCGCGATGACCTGGAAGAGGTAGGCGCGCACCACCTCGCCGAGATTCAACCTGCCCTGCGCGATCGTGGTGCCGGCGTTGAGCGCGATCGGGTAGACGAACCAGCCGGCCACGATCATCGCTGCCGCGAACGCGACGATGCTCTGCACCGCGAGCGGATCGCCCGGGACCGGTCCCACCGCGTTGAAGACGAGCACGGCGACCCCGATGTAGACGACGTCGAGCGTGGCGTTGGCGAAATCCTTGACCCATCGGATGCGTCGCTGCCGCGTCCAGCTGGCGAGCAGCACGCCGGCCACGTAGCACGCGAGCAGCTGGTGCGGGTCGATGAGGAACAGGCCCATCGCAACCGGGATCTCGGTCAGCGAAAGCGTGGAGACCTCGCGATGCACCCGCACCTGGACGTACAGCAGGCTGGTGACGTAACAGGTGGCAAGCTCGGCCCACCACGGAATGGCGCTCATGGTGGTCACGCGCTGGACGTCACGCAGTGGGAGCAACCAGAGCGCGGCACCGATGAGACCGAGGGCGGCGGAGAAGACCACGAGCCGCTGGGGACCGCTGAGCCGGTCGAAACGGGCTCGCGCTCGCGCCATGAGGATCGGTGGATGCGCCACCGTCATCTCACTCATGTCACGTCACGACGCGGCTGTCCCCTGAACACTGGTGATGACCTCCTGTCATATCCACGGTCAGCCCCCACGACCGGCAGGTCGATTGTGTCCCGACACCGCGCCGGCTCCGTCCACGGGAGCGTCACAGCGTGGTAACGACCCCGGAACAGCATTGTCAGACCCGAATTGGGGTTGGTCCGCGGCCTGTCCCGCGTGGCCACCTAGCCTCGTGACATGACCATTACAGACGACCGCTCCTCGATCCCGGCGCCGGCCGCCGCTCCGCCTTCCTACCTTCGACGCCATCCGATTCTCGCCGGGTTCGGCGTGCTGTCGGGGCTCTCACTGTTTTCCGCGTTCTGGCCGCTGAGCGCGGTCGTCATCGCAGTCGCCGTGGCGGGCCACGCAACCGGGCTCGATCGCGCGGCCGTGCGCCTCACCGAGCGCGTGGCGGCGCGCATCAGCGCGGCGGCGCACCGTCGCGATCACCCCGAGCCGGCGCCCACGGCACCGACGCCCGTGGCACCGGAACCCATTGCCCCTGCCCCGTCAGCCCCTCGACGCGAGGCGCATCCCCCTGCCGCGCCGGCGGCGCGATCGCACCGCGCGCCCCACCCTCACGCGCCAGCAGAGCATCGACCGGTCCGAGCTCGTCATACGAAGACCGCCGAGCGCCACGTCGGATCGAACATCGAGGGCAGGGGCCTCTGATCGGCCCCGCGCTCAACCGAGCCGGGCGCGAGCCTCGCGCAGCCGCTCGAGCGATCGTTCCTTGCCCAGAAAGGCCATCGCCTCGATCACCGGCAGCCCGGCGGGGGTGCCGAGGATGGCGACATACAGGACGCGAAAGGCATCCCGCGACTTCACCCCGGCAGTCTCGGCCGCGGCGCGAAGGCGCTCGAGCATCGCCGCGTGGTTCTCCAGGTCCCCTTGTTCCACCGCGTCGATGCAGGCGTCGATCATCGCGACCGCGGTGCGCTGGTCGACCTTCTTTGGCGGGAACTCGACGTCGGGATCGAGGGTCACCTCCCCGAGCAGCGGTGCACAGAGGCGGGTCGCGTCCGCGAGGGTCACCATCCGTTCGCGGAGCATCGGTATCAGCGCGCGGCGCACCTCCTTGCTGGTGCCGGGCAGGTGGTATTCGAGCGCCTCGACCAGCTCGTCGGTTGCCATCCGCCGGATGTGGATGCCGTTGAGGTCGTCGAGCCGCTTCGGGTCGAACACCGCCGCCGCGGCGTTGACCCGCTCCAGGGTGAACCGGTCGCGGAGCTCGTCGACGGTGAACACCTCCTGCTCGTCGCCTGACGACCACCCGAGCAGCGCGATGGTATTGACGATGGCCGACGGGAGGTAGCCGAGCTCGCCGTATTCGAGGACGTTGCGTGCCCCGCGGCGTT
Source organism: Candidatus Dormiibacterota bacterium (assembly GCA_963799005.1). GTDB lineage: Bacteria > Chloroflexota > Dormibacteria > Aeolococcales > Aeolococcaceae > Palsa-851. The sequence goes on from CAWCVK010000001.1 coordinate 1,166,673, forward strand.
TGCTCAGCTTCTGATGGTCGGGGCCGAGCACGGCGGGGACGTGTGCGAAGCGCGGGGTATCCCATCCGAACGCCGCATACAGAGCCAGGTGCTTGGGGGTCGAAGGGATCCACTCGTCGGATCGGATGACGTGGCTGATCTCCATGAGGTGATCGTCGACGACGACCGCGAGGTGGTAGGTGGGGAACCCGTCGGACTTGAGCAGGACCTGGTCGTCGATGTCCGCGTTGGCGAAGCTCACGTGGCCGCGAACCATGTCGTCCCATTCGGTGATCCCGTCCGGCATCCGAAGCCGCACCACGGCGGGCATCCCGGCGGCTCGTTCGTCCGCCACCGCCGGCTGGCGCGCGAGACACCGGCGGTCGTAGCGGGTCGGCTCCGAACGGGCGCGCTGCGCGTCGCGCATCGCAGCCAGTCGCGCGGGTGTGCAGGTGCACCAGTACGCGTCGCCGGCGGCGACGAGGCGGTCGGCATGCGCGCGGTAGGTGGCGATCCGCAGCGACTGGATGTAGGGCGCGTGCGGGCCGCCGGTCTCGGGGCCCTCATCCCAGTCGAGCCCGAGCCAGCTCAGGGTCTCGAGGATGAGCGCCTCGGTGCCGGGGATGTAGCGCTCCTGGTCGGTGTCCTCGATCCGGAGGATGAAGTCGCCCCCCGCATGGCGGGCGGCGAGCCACGCGAAGAGCGCGGTGCGAACCGAGCCGACATGCAGCGCGCCGGTCGGTGACGGCGCGAAGCGGGTGCGGACCCGTGCATCGGGCACGACGGCCGACTCAGCGCGGCGCGAAGAGCACGAGGGTCAGGATCGTCCACGCCAGCAGCCCGACGATGAGCATCGGCGCGTCGAGGTTGGACACCGCGACCGCCATCACGCGCGGTGATCCGCCGCCACCTGACGATGTGGCGGCGTCACCGACACGCACGACCCCGGGCGGCTTGCCGACGTCAGCCATTCCCCAGGGCGGCGGCGGCGCCGGCGGCGTTCCGCGCGGCGTGATGTGGACTTCCTCTTCCTGCCTGCGCAGCTTCTCCTCGTAGAGGATGCCAACGATGAGAAACGTGCCGAGGCCGCCTGTCGCCAGGCCCATGGCGATCAGGATGATGCCGAGCGCCGCGTTGAGATAGTCGTTGTACACGTGGCCGCCGAGCAGATCCAGGATCCCACCGACGATCAGCGCGGCGGCCACCAGGCCGAAGCCCGCGGTCTTGCCGACGATCTCTCGAACAGGCATGCGGCGAGTATACCGGCGCACCCAGTTCGCCTCACGCCCGGCGACGCGGTCCCCGCACGAACCTAAGATTGGCGGTCACGCCCGCATCGTCTAGCGGTCAGGACACCACCCTTTCAAGGTGGTAACCGGGGTTCGACTCCCCGTGCGGGTAGCGCGCTCGGTGACGTGGATCGATCAGCCGACCCCGACCGGTGCCGGCGGGAACACGTTGACGTCGACGAGGTCCAACTCATCTCGGGCAGGCTCGGGTGGCAGCGTTGCCCCACCAGAGTTGAACGCGGCCTTCAAGACCGGGTGGACGCGCTGCTCGAGAAAGAGATCGCACGCCTCGCGCGACTCCCAGACGTCGATGTAGCGCAGGCCGCCGTCGATCCGGACCACGGCGTGCATGACGCACCCCGCGGCCGGCTCGGGTCCGATTCCTTCCATGATCCGTGCGTAGACGTCGGTCGTAATCGGCAGATCCTGTGTGAACCCATACATCGGTGACACCTCCGGGACGTGGTCTGATCCTAGTCAAGCTAGGATGAATACTGGAATGCTAGGATAAACCTGTGGCAGCTGTCAAGGGCCGCCGTCCGTATCGATCCCGCCTTCGTGCCGAGCAGGCCGCGCAGACCCGACACCGGATCCTCGAAGCCGCGGGAGATCTTTTCGCCGAGCACGGATACGTCGCGACCACGATCGATGCCATCGCCGCGCGGGCCGGCGTCGCCGTCGATACGGTTTACGCCAGTTTTGGCACGAAGAAAGGACTGCTCTCGGCGCTCATCGACCTCCGGGTCACCGGCACAGGCGAGGGCTCTGACGTTCTCGCCGGCGAGGGCCCGCGGGCGCTCCGCACGGTGCCGGACCAGCGCCGGATGCTTGCCGGATTTGCCGCTGACATCGTCCCGCGGATCGAGCGCGTCCGCCCCCTCGACGACGTCATGCTGAGCGCCGGCGCCATCGACCCGGACATCGCCGAGCTTCGCGCACGCATGCAGGAGAACCGGTTCAGCAAGCTCACGACCTTCGTCGGGTGGCTCGCGGCCAACGGTGCGCTGCGTCCGGGCATGGACGCCGACGCGGCGTCCACGGTCGTGTGGACGCTCACGAGCCCGGAGGTCAACCGGTTGCTGCGCGACGTGCGCGGCTGGTCGTCGCAGCGCTATCAGGAGTGGCTGACCGCAACCCTCGTTCGCCTCCTCCTTCCCGAGCCTCGGGGTCGCGCCACATCGCGGCGAACGGCGTCGAGCTAACCGCGTGTGTGGGCGCGCAGCGGTGGCGCGTCGGCCGCGCAGTGATACTCGGGCTTGGCGATCCGCGGCGCCTCCGGACGGCGGGGGTTGCGGATGGTGGCGGCGGCGAGCAGGCCGCCGGCGGCGCAGATCACCGAGGCGATGAAGGCGGCGTGCTGAAAGCCGGTCTCGAACACCGTGGGGTGGAGGTAGCTGTTGCCGGTGATGCCGGCGACGGCTGGCAGGAGCGCGACCGCGAGCAGGCTCCCGGTGCGGGCCACGGTGTTGTTGACGGCCGAGGCCAGCCCGCTGCGTTCCGGAGGCGCAGATGACATCGCGGTGGCGGTGAGCGGCGCCACCGTGATCGCGAGGCCGAAGCCGAACACCAGCACGGCGGGCAGCACCTCGAGCAGATAGTTTCCCCCGGCGTTGATTCGGGCGAACAGCGCCAGCCCGGCGGCAACCAGGATCGGTCCAACCGACATCTGCAGGCGCGGACCGATGCGCGCCGAGAGTCCGCCCGATCGCGACGAGAGCGCGAACAGCATGAAGGTGATCGGCAGCAGCGACGCGCCCGCGGCGGTCGGCCCGTAATGCGAAACCTGCTGAAGCTCGATGGGCAGCAGGAAGAACATTCCGCCGAGCATCCCGTAGATCAGCAGTGTCACCGCGTTGGTCGCGCTGAACTGACGGGACTTGAAGATGTCGAGCGGGACAATCGGGGCTCGCACGCGCAGCTCGACGACGACGAAGGCGACCGCCGCTATGGCTCCGATGACGAGTGCGCCGAGCACCACCGACGACGTCCAGTTGCCGCTCGACCCCTGGATGAGCCCGTAGGAGATGCCCACGAGCGCAACCACGGTGAGCGCACTGCCGACGAAATCGATGTCGCCCGTGGCGTTCGGATCGCGCGATTCCGGCACGTGGCGCATCGCGATGAAGATGACCGCGGCGGCGATCGGCGCGTTGATCAGGAAGATCAGCCGCCACGACACCGCGGTGATCAGGAATCCGCCGACAAACGGCCCCAGCGCGGTGGCCACGCCGCCGAGCCCGGACCACGCCCCGATGGCGCGGCCGCGTTCCTTGGGCGCAAACGACGCCTCCAGAATGGCGAGGCTTCCCGGGGTGAGCAGTGCGCCGCCGACACCCTGGAGGCCGCGCGCGACGATCAGCAGGCCGATGTTGGGCGCGGTCGCGCAGATCAGCGACGCGATCGCGAACCAGGTGACCCCGATGACAAAGATGCGCCGGCGTCCGTAACGATCGGTCAGCGCCCCGGAAAGAAGGATGAGGCCGGCGACGGTGAGCAGGTACCCGGCGGAGACCCACTGCAAGCCGTCGATCTGAGCGTGGAACTCCTTGCCGATCGCCGGCTGCGCAATCCCGACCACCGTGGCGTCGAGCTGCGCCATCGCGCTGCCGAGCACGGTCGCGGTGAGCACCCAGCGCCCGCGGGCCGTGGCCAGGTGCAGGCCGTCTGAGTCCGCGGCGGCGCCGCCCGCAGCCGCGGATCCCGCCTCACTCACCCCATTCGACGTCACCGAAGTAGCCTGCGGGCTTGGGGTGGCGCCGGTAGGCGGCGACGCCGGAGCGACTGGCGGCGATCGTCGTGGTGGCGCCGTGTCCCGGGAGCACGACAGTTTCCTCCGGTAATGGCAGCAACTTGGCGGTGATGCTGGCGATGATGGTTTCGAGGTCGCCGCGCGCAGCCGTCTTGCCCGGGCCGCCGTGGAAGAGGGTGTCACCGGTGATCACGGCGCGGCCGATGCGCAGCGAGATGCTCCCCGGGGTGTGGCCGGGCGTGTGCATGACACCGATGCGCGCGCTGCCGACCGGGACCTCCGCTCCGTCGTCGAGCCGACCGTCGATGCGTTCCTCGGGAATCCTGATCTCGCTCTTCCCGACCAGAACCGGCGCACCGGTTGCCGCACGGACGGCGTCGTAGGTCATCCAGTGATCGGGGTGCCAGTGGGTCGCGATGACTGTCTGGACACCACCCTCGGCCGCGATCGCGGCGAGCAACGGTTGCTCGTCGAGCGGCATGTCGACGAGCACTGCCGCTCCCGCCGCGACGTCGCGGACCACGTAGGCATTGTTTCCGTATGGCCCCATCGGGCCAATCTTGACGATGCGGATGCCGCCGTCTTCGAAGACGGTGACCTCAGCGCCGGCCACGGGCCACGGCCTTGGCGGGCCGCTGCTTCGCCGCCGGCGATTTGGCGGTGTCTCCCGTCGCGGCGGCCTCGGCCCGGAGCGCCGCCTTGAACGCACGCTTCCGCGCCTGGTACTGCTCGCGCTCCGCGACCGTGCGCACGTCCGCCAGGGTCGGCCAATCGGGAGCGATGGTCTCCCACCCCGGAGGCCGAACGCCCAGGTGCTTGGCCACCACTCCGACCATGATCCGCGCCTTGGCGGCACCGAAACCGGGCAGCGCCGCGAATCGCCGCTGCAGCTCGTTCGCATCCCGAGCCTCGGTCCAGATACGGTTGGTGTCGCCTCCGTACTCGGTGGCGATCACCACGCAGAGCCCGTGGACGCGTTGCGCCATGCTCACTGGGAAACGGTGGAGCGCCGGCGGCGTCTGAAATGCCTTCTCGACGATTGCGGGGTCCATGCGCGCGACATCGACCGGGTCGATGGTGCCAAGGCGTTCCCGCATGCGCAGCGGACCCTGGAACGCCCACTCGATCGGCACCTGCTGGTCGAGGCAAAAGCCGATCAGCAGCGCGGTGGGGTTCTCGCTGATAAGTCGATCCGCGTCGGGATCACCCGTCCATTCGAGTTGGAGGGTCGTCGCCATGGTCTCCGCCACGCGTGTACGGTAGCGCGCAGAGGTGTCCGGCTGAGGGACAACCTCGCGACTGCGTACACTCCGGGCATGTCGTGGCTCGGGCGTCTTTTCGGGTCGAAGCCGCCGGCTGCGCCGCCGAACAGCGTGGTCGTCGCGAGCGACCTCGTCCAACCTCTGACCGCGGGCGGCGCCGGCCTCGCCGCATCGGTCGACGCCGCGCTCCGCGCCTACCTCGACGCTCAGGCGAAGGCGCTTGCGGCCGGCGAGCCCGAGCGTATTCCCTTCTGGCTGCGGCGCGATGTCGAGCACTCCGGGGACCTCGAGGACGAGCTGCGCGACCGCGTCATCCAGCGTCACGCCGCCGAGGAAGAGGCGCACTGATCAACGCTCGCGGGGAACGCTGAGAATGCGGGCCTTGGTCTTCAAGGACTTCGATGCGGTCGAGATCGCCGACGTGCCGAAACCGGGCATCGAGGAGCCGGGTGATGCGCTGGTCCGCGTCACCAGGACAGCGATCTGCGGCAGCGACCTGCACGTGGTGCACGGCCGCATCCCCGGGATGACTCCCGGCGGTGTGCTGGGGCACGAGTTCGTCGGCGTGGTCGAGGCGATCGACGGCAGCGTGCGCCGCTTCGCCGAAGGCGATCGCGTGGTCGGCTCGTTCACGATTCCGTGCGGGGAGTGCTGGTACTGCGACCGGCGCCTCTTCAGCCGCTGCCCCGATCAGCGCGTCTTCGGGTACGGCTCGTTCTTCGGCGACGTTGCCGGCGCTCAGGCGGACTACGTGCGCGTGCCCAATGCCGACCTCGTCCTTCACGCGATCGACGGATCGATGGGCGATGAACGCGCGCTCTTCGTGGGCGATATCTTCACGACCGGTTACGACTGCGCCAGCGAGGCGCGGATCGAACCGGGAGAGGTGGTGACCGTCGTGGGCTGCGGGCCGGTGGGGCTGATGGCCATCCTCGGATCCCGCGGGTTCGAGCCGTCGACGATCTACGCAGTCGACACGGTGTCAGAGCGTCTCGAGATGGCGCAGAGTCTCGGCGCCGTGCCGGTGGACGCACACGATGTGCACGTCCCGAGCTTCATCCAGGATCGGACCGGGGGACGCGGCGCCGACGCCGTGCTGGAATGTGTCGGGCTCATCCCCGCCCTCCTGGATGCGATCGACATCGCCCGCGCCGGTGGGCGGATCAGCGTCATCGGCGTGCACAGTGACCAGGAGGTCGAGCTGCCGCTCAACACCACCTTCGTCAAGGCGATCGACCTCAAGTTCTGCGGCACCGCGAACATCATCGGCCGCTGGGACGATGCGCTGGCCATGGTGTCGAGCGGCGCGGTCAGCCCGGACGTGATCATCTCGCACCGCATGTCGCTGGACGAGGCGGCGCTGGGCTACGAGCTCTTCGAGCGGCGCGAGGCGCTCAAGGTCGTGCTGACGCCGTAGGCAGTCACTCGGAAGGGCTCGGGACCCCTATGGTGCCACTCTGGCTCAGAGTGTCTTGACATGGCACCACCGGTGTGCCATAGTGGCGCGCCATGGACCTTCGCCCCTACATCGAGAGCATTCACCAGCAGCTGGCAGACACCGCTGAGGCCGGTGGCGACGAGGCGCGCGCCCTCGCCGAGCGCCTCGCCGCCCCGCTCGACGCGGCAATCCGCCTCGCGTTGCAGGACGCGCTCGGGGCGGCCGCCGCGGAGATCACCGTCGAGCTCGCGCCAGGGTCCGTGGAATTGCGTATCCACGGACGCAACCCCGAGTTCGTGGTCACGCCCCCGCCCGTGGATCGGTCGGTCGACGACTTCGACGAGTTCGGACCGTGAGCCTGCTTCGCGCGGGGCGTCGATGAGCCCCGCGGACAGCGATGACGGGGGGACCTCTCGAATCAACCTGCGCATGCCCGAACACCTCAAGACGAGGGTGGAGCGGGCGGCGAGCGGCGAAGGCCTTTCGGTCAACACATGGCTCGTCCGAGTGGCGAGCTTCGCCCTGGATCGAGCCGACGCCGGCGGCCGTGGCGAGGCGCGCGCCTCGCGCGGCGCCGGCCGCTACACGGGCTGGGTCCGCTAACCCCACATCACTGGAGAGACTGCCATGCCTGCGTTCGATACCCCTGGTCCGATTCTCGTCACTCTGGAGATCGGCGTCGGCGACGTCAGGATCACGGCGAGTGATCGACAGGACACAAATGTCGTGGTGCGCCCCAGCGATCCCGCCAGGAAGTCCGACGTTGCGGCGGCCGAGCAGACCCGCGTCGAGTTCTCGCCGGGCCGGCTGCTGATCAAGGCACCAAAAGGCTGGCGGCGGTACACGCCCCGCGGTGGCGGCGAGTCGATCGACGTGCAGATCGACCTCCCGGCAGGCTCGCAGGTTCGCGGCGAGGCTGGAGTCGCAGCGCTCCACTGCACCGGCCCGCTCGGTGAATGCCGTTACGGCATCGGTGTGGGTGACATCCAGGTCGACCAGGCGGGACCGGCGCACCTCACCACCGGCATCGGTGATATCGGGGTCGATCGCGTGTCCGAACACGCGCAGATCAGCACCGGGTCAGGGGCGGTGCGAATCGGCTCGGTGCTAGGCACCGCGGTGATCAAGGGAGCCAACGGTGACACGCGGATCGGCGATATCTCGGGAGATCTCCGGGTGGTCGCGGCCAACGGCTCGATCACCGTCGGGCATTCGCACGCAGCCGTCGTCGCCAAAACCGCGAACGGGGATATCCGCCTCGGCGAGGTGGGGGGAGGAACGGTCGTCGCGCAAACGGCGCTCGGCAAGGTGGACATCGGCATTCGCGAAGGAGTTGCGGCCTGGCTCGACCTCAACACCCACTTCGGCAGGGTGGTCAACGAACTCGACGCGGCCGGCCGGCCCGAGCAGGGCGAGGAATCCGTGGAAGTCCGCGCCCGCAGTTCCTTCGGGGACATCACGGTCCGCCGCGCCGGTGCGCGCACGGCTGCTGCAGGCGCGGCATGAGCCCCGAAGCTGCGGTGCGCGTCACCGGGATGCGCAAGGCATTCGGCGACAAGGTCGTCCTGGATGGCATCGACCTGGAGATTCCCGAAGCGAGCGTGTTCGCGCTGCTCGGGCCGAACGGTGCCGGCAAGACGACGACCGTCCAGATTCTCTCGACGCTCATCCCCGCCGACGGCGGCGAGATTCGGGTCGCCGGCTTTGACGTCGTTCGCGAGCCGCAGGCGGTGCGCGATGCGATCGGCGTCACCGGACAGTTCTCGGCGGTCGACCAGCTGCTCACCGGCAGAGAGAACCTGCTGCTGATGGCCGATCTCCATCACCTGGACCGGCGGGCCGGTCGGCGCCGTGTCGACGAGCTGCTCAACCGATTCGACCTGGCCGATGCGGCCGGGCTGATGGTGCTCAAGTACTCGGGCGGCATGCGGCGACGGCTCGATCTTGCGATGACCCTCATCGGCGAACCGCGAATCATCTTCCTCGACGAGCCGACCACAGGCCTGGATCCGCGCAGCCGCCACACGATGTGGCAGATCACGCGTGAGCTCGTCGCCGGCGGTGTCACCATCCTGCTCACCACCCAGAACCTCGACGAGGCCGACCAGCTCGCCGACCGTGTCGCCGTCCTCGACATGGGCCGGCTGGTCGCCGAAGGCACGCCCGATCAGCTCAAGCGTCGCATCCCGGGCGGGCGTGTCCGGCTCCACTTCCGTGAACCCGACGCGCTGCGTGCCGCCGCGAGCGTTCTCGGCCACGAGTTTTTCGACGTGCAGTCACTTGTACTGGATGTTCCCACCGACGGCAGAGCTGAGTCGCTCAGGGCCCTGCTCGACCGCCTCCACGAACATGCGCTCAGCGCCGAGAGCCTCACCGTTGAAAGCCCGGACCTCGACGACGTGTTCTTCGCCTTGACCGGCGCTTCCCATTCCGCGCAGGAGGTATCCGCATGATCGCGTCGACGTTTGCGCTGCGCGACTCCGCAACCATGCTGCGGCGCGACATCCGGCACTCGCTGCGCTATCCGATCATGTCGATCAGCGGCCTGATGGTGCCGGTCTTCCTACTCCTTCTTTTCGTCGGCGTCTTCGGCAACACGCTGCGCGCCGGACTCGGTGCAGCGACACCGGCGGGTGGCCGGTATATCGACTACCTCGCGCCCGGCATCCTGGTGATGACGGCGGGTGCCAGCGCGGCCGCGACCGCGATCAACGTGTGCATCGACATGAACGAGGGCATCATCGCCCGTTTTCGCACCATGGCAATCACACGCACGTCCGTGCTCACCGGCCAGGTCATCGGCAGCCTAATCCGCACGCTGATCAGCGGCGTGCTCGTTGTCGCCGTGGCGATCGGGCTCGGCTTTCGACCGACCGCCACGCCCCTCGAGTGGCTTGCGGTCGCCGGAGTGTTCGCAATGCTCACGCTCGCGCTCACCTGGCTCACCATCGCCTTCGGCCTGCAGGCCAGGACCCCGGCCGGTGCCAACAGCCTCTCGCTGATCCCGCAGTTTCTGCCTTTCATCAGCAGCGCGTTCGTGCCGACTGGCTCGATGCCCGCCGGGGTGCGCTGGTTCGCGGAGAACGAGCCGTTCACTCCGATCATCAACACCATTCGCGGCCTGCTGACCGGCACCCCGATCGGGAGCAATGCGATCGTGTCGGTCGCGTGGTGCATCGCGCTGATGGCCGTGGGCTACGCGTGGTCACGTGCCCGGTACAACCGCTACGTCATGCGCTAGCGGCGCAGTCCCCGGCGCGTCGAGTCCGAGGTCGCTCGTGGCTCGCCGGTTTCGTTGTCAGCTCCGCCGCCGCGGATCCTGGGCGCTGGACCGGAGAGGCCGGGTCATGCGGAGAAGAGTGACCTGGTGCCCGAGGACCGCAGGATCACGATCACCCCGATGGCGACAAGGCCGAGGATCAGCGCGTATTGACCAGCCCGACCGAGTTGTCATCTTCGGGACCCAATGAATGCGCAGGCGCGCGCCGGGGGCGGCTGCGTCCTAATCGGCGCTGGGTTGCGTTCGGGGTCACGCTCCATGGTGGCAGAAGTGCGACGCCCTCCCTGCCCGGAACCTTCCAAGTTGACGGCCGTCACAGCGGGTGACGGGACGTCGTAAGTCCTGAGACCTGCCTCCGCAATGGGACACGGGCACGTGCAAAAGTTGCCGTCCGAGCAGGGACGGAACTGCGAGAGGAAGCCGTTCTGTAATTTGGCTGCGTCCGCGATGTCCAGGTGCCAGCAGGCGGCAGCGAGCGCGCGGCTCCGGTCGGCCTCGCCCCGCTGTGGCTCGCCGGCTTCGTGGTCGTCTTCGGGAGGCGACGGCCGGGCGCGGACCGGTATCGGTCAGCATGCGGCTGCTCGCCGGGACAACACAACGGTGCCGGGTTCCAGGCTCAGCATCAATGGAGACTGGAGTTGCTCCTGAGAGGACGAACCCACGACGGCGAGTGGTCGATCCCACTAGAACTCCGGCCGCCAGGCTCGGGACCCGCGAGCGGGCTCATCAGGAGATCTTCCAATGTCGCAGACGGTGGTGATCGGAAATCAGACCTATAAGAAGCGGAACATTGTCGGGGTGTGGATCGGGTTGCCACTCATCACCCTCGGCATCTACCTATACGTTTGGATCTATAAGGTCAATGACGAGGCACGTCGTTTTCTCCGCGACGACTCCATAAAACCCGCGTTGTCCGTGCTGGCATTCATTCCCGGGTTCATTCTCATCATCCCGCCCTTCGTGACCATCTACAGGACGGGCGCGCGCATCGCCAGGATGGAGGAGGCCGGCGGCAGTCCAAGCCGGGCGTCGGGTGGTCTTGGCTTGTTGCTCGCCTTCATCTTCACCCTCTACCCGCTGTATTACCAGAGCCACCTCAACGGCCTTTGGGACCGCTACGTCTCCGGAGGCGTGCTCCCTCCTGCTGCGCCGCCGGCGCTGCCGCCGCCGCCAATGCAACCACCGATCTCTTGAACCAACTCGCCCCAGCAAGTCCTGGCTGGAATGGCCCAAGGCTGGCGCCGAAACCCCTTGCGCTGTCATGCGGTTTCGTGGTCCCAGGGGATGGAGTCGAACCATCGGTACACGGTTTTACAGACCGCTGCCTTGACCACTTGGCTACCCTGGGATGAAACCGGTTTGGCCATAGTAGCCAGGACAACCTTGGGGAACGTACGCCCGGCGTAAGCTTCCGGCGCCATGACCGACGTTGATCTCGCGACCGCCGACGGCCAGGACCGGTACGTGCCGTCGCGCGACGCGGGACATCACGTCGGCGGGCCACGAGGGAGTCTACGAGTGGATCGCCGAGAACCTGGTCACCGACGGGATGCGCGCCCTTGACTTCGGCTGCGGGACCGGTTACGGGGCTGCCCTCCTGCGGACCGCCGGCGCGACCGTCGACGGCGTCGACAACTCGCCGGCGGCCATCGACTACGCGACCGAGCATTTCGGCAAGCCCGGCGTCCGATTCTTCGTGGCCGACCTGATGCAGCCGCTGCCCGACGTCCTCGCACCCCGGTCATACGATCTGGTCGCCAGCTCCGAGGTGCTCGAACACGTCGTCGACCCATTCGCGTTCGTGCGTGGGATGGCGGACGCTGTGCGTGACGGCGGTGTGTGCTTCGTCGGCACCCCGAACCGGCTGTGGTCGATCGACCACGTGCCCGACGGACACCTGCTCGCGCGCTCCCACCTCATGGAGTTCACGCCGCCGGCGTTGATCGCGCTGCTGCACACCGCCTTCGACGAGGTCAGCCTCATGGTCCGGGTCTTCCCCGAGGGGGCGATGGGCACCGAGCCACCGCCGGTCTCTGTGGCCGAACCGCCACCGGCGCGGCAGCCGCGTTCGGCCTGGATTCGAGTCCCGGCCGCGCTCGTTCGGAAGGTCGCGCCGGGTGCTGTCGAGCGGATCAGGCGGGCGCTGGAGCCGCAGGAGACGCCGACGCCCGCCGCCCCGCCGCCCGCGCCGACCGCGCCGGTCGCGCGAGAGTGGCTGGCCTCGGACATCGTCTGGGCTGCCGCCGACGATCCCGACGTCGACATGGACCGTGCTGTCGGCCTCGCCGCGGTCTGTCACAAACCTCGCCGGGATCAGCGTGCCACGGGTCGACGGGCTCGTGCCCGCGGCTCAGTGGCGCGTGATCGGCAGCATCGCTCGTAGACGCGGCTCCTTGAGGTAGCTGGAAACCACCGCAAGGGCTTCGTCAGGCCCTCCGGCGAGCGAGTCGGCGAACCACCCACCGTCGTAGGGGGCGTTGACCGCGCGGAGCAGATCCGCCGCCGGCTGGTGCCGCGGCGGTAGCACACCGGGAACGAGCTTGTACGCGAGGATGACACGGTTCCCCGCCCTGGCGATGCCGACCTGTGCGATGACATCCCAGCGGGTGAGGCTGCTGTACGGGTACTGGCGCTGCACGAGGCCGTCGCGGGTGAGCTCCAGCGCCGGGCGGAGCACCACGGCAGTGGTCACCAGGCCGATGAGCGGCGCGGCGATGATGAACCAGCCGATCGTGGCGCCGATAAGGAGGCAGATGACGCCCGCGATCTCGGTCACCGCCAGCAGCGGCAGGACGAGCGCGACCGGCCTCCTGGCGCGGAACACGATCCTGCCGCGCCGGATGGTGAGCGATGCGGGAAGCTCGGCGGGACTGGGCGCCTGGGTCATCGAATCGATCCTAGCCGTGCCTGCCATCCTTCCCGGATGCTCCTCGACATCGGATCGGTCCTGGGCGGCGCCGGCCTGGCGGTGGTCGCGTTCCTGGTGGTGATCCTGGTCTGCGTGGTCATCCTCCGGCTGCTGGCGGCGATCCTGCCGTCCTACGAGGATCGCGACGGCGCGACGGCGGCTGACCACGCGAACGATCCCGTCGCCGAGGAGGCCGCAGCCCCGGCGGGCGAGGCGCGGGTGCCCGACCCGAACGAGGACTGACTCCGCTCGCTTGCGTTCGGCGGACCACCTGCTCTAATATTCATAAGCAATCCTTTATGAAAGATTCCTTTATGAGTTCTGACACGCCGGCGCGGCCGCCACGCCGCGCGCTTCCGGGGAGCATCGCCATCGGAGCGAGTGACCTCTCGGTCCACTTCGAGGGGCTCGCCAACCCGACCAGACTGCTCATCGTCGAACGGCTCGCCGCGACCTCCGAGATGCGCGTCTCCGAGCTTGCGGATTTCTGCCAGGTGAGCCAGCCGCGCATGAGCTGGCATCTGCGCATCCTCCGCAAGGCCGAGGTCATCCGGACCCGGCGCGAGGGTCGAGAGGTGTTCTGCCGCCTCGACCGCGATGCCATCGCCACCCATTTCAAGAGCTTCGCTCGGCTGATCTCCTCCGCAGGGATGCCCGCCGAGATCACATCAACAACACCGATACACGAGGGCGCGTCGTGAGCAAGAAAGTCAGAGTGGCGATCATCGGCGTGGGCAACTGCGCCTCGTCGTTCATCCAGGGACTGGAGTACTACAAGCACGCTGATCCGAACGACACCGTGCCGGGTCTGATGCACGTCGACCTCGGCGGCTATCACATCTCGGACATCGAGATCTCGGCCGCCTTTGACATCGACAGGGAAAAGGTCGGCAAGGACGTCTCCGAGGCGATCTTCAGCGGGCTCAACAACACCGTGAAGTTCAGCGACGTCCCGAAGCTGAACGTCCCGGTGCTGCGGGGCATGAACTCATGACGGACTCGGCAAGTACCTGTCCGAGGTGATCACCAAGGCCTCGGGGTCCACCGTCGACATCGCCCAGGTGCTCAAGGACACCGGCACCGACGTGGTGGTCAACTACCTGCCTGTCGGCAGCGAGGCGGCAACCCGTTGGTACACCGAGCAGATCCTGGAGGCGCCGTGCGCGATGGTGAACTGCATGCCCGTCTTCATCGCGCGCGAGGATTACTGGCAGGCGCGCTTCCGCAAGGCCGGCGTGCCGATCATCGGTGACGACATCAAATCGCAGGTCGGCGCCACGATCGTCCACCGCGTGCTCACCCACCTGTTCCGTGAGCGCGGGGTCGAGCTCGAGAACACCTATCAGCTCAACTTCGGTGGCAACACCGACTTCCTCAACATGCTCGAGCGCGAGCGCCTGATGAGCAAGAAGATCAGCAAGACCAACAGCGTGCAGTCGCAGCTGGCGACACCGATGGAGAAGGACCACATCCACATCGGCCCGTCCGACTACGTGCCGTGGCTCAACGATCGCAAGTGGGCATTCATCCGCCTCGAAGGCAAGTCCTTCGGCGACGTGCCGCTCAATGTGGAGCTCAAGCTCGAGGTGCACGACTCGCCGAACAGCGCCGGCATCGTCATCGACGCGGTGCGCTGCTGCAAGCTCGGGCTGGATCGCGGCCTGAGCGGCACGCTGGAAGGCCCGGCGTCGTATTTCATGAAGTCGCCGCCACGCCAGGTGTCCGACGACGATGCCCACCGGGCGACCGAGGAGTTCATCGCCGGCGTCGAGACGGGTGGGGGACGGCACAACGGCCGCGCCACGGCCGTGCTGCCCGAGGCTGCGGAGGCGGAGCCCGCCACACCCGGGACGAATTAACCGCCGGGCGATCGGGAGCCGACGGCGTTGACGCAGGCCGGCGACATGGTGGTCGAGCCGCACGCCCAGCGACGGGCCGCGCGCGACCCGATGTTGCCGTACTACGCCTATCGCGGTGCTGAAGCACTGGTCGGCGCGCTCCCGCAATCAGTGTCGTACTGGCTCGGCGACCGCGCCGCCGACGTGCTGCTGGCCGCGGTCCCGAACCGGTTCGACGGGCTGCGCGACAACCTCCGCCACGCCGTTCCCGCCATCGCCGACCGGCCGCTCAAACGCCTGGTTCGGCGCAACGTTCGCAACCTCACCCACTGCTGGGTGGACGTGATGGAGATGTCGTCGCGCCGAACCGACCTGCCGTCGCGGATCGACATCAAGGACCTGTACCACTTCGAGGATGCGATCGCGCGCGGCAACGGGGTCGTGGTCGCGTCGATGCACTTCGGGTCGTGGGAGGTCGGTCTGGCGGGCTGGAACAAGATGGGCGGCAAGATGGCGCTGCTCGCCGAGGTGCTCCGTCCGAAGCAGCTCTTCGACCGCGTCGTCGGCGCGCGGAGAGCCCAGGGCGTCCAGATCATCCCCATCGACACCCAGGCGATGCGCGAAGGCGATCCCCGGATCGCTCGCCGTCTGGGCGCGGCGTCGATGCGCGAGGTCTTCAAGGTGCTCCGCTCCGGCGGCGTCGTGGCCATGGCGCTCGACCGTGACCTCATCGGAAACGGGGAGCAGCTCGAGTTCTTCGGCCGGCCGGCGCCGATCCCCATCGGGTCGGTGGAGATCGCGATTCGAGCCGGAGCCGCGATCGTGCCGATCCTGCTCTTCCGCGACCGCTACCGGGTCAACGCCGTGGTGCATCCCGAGATCCGGTACTCCCCGAGTGCGCCCAGGGATGCCGAGGTGCGCAAGACTGCGCAGATGCTGCTGCGTATCTTCGAGGAAGCGATCCGCGAGCATCCTGAGCAGTGGCACGTCCTCGACCCCATCTGGCCGGCGACCGCGACACCGTGAAGATCTGCCTCGTCTCCCCGTACGACTTCATGCATCCGGGAGGGGTGACCGAGCACGTCCGCCACCTCTCCGCAAAGCTGCGCGCGCGTGGCCACGACGTGACCGTGCTGGCGCCGTCGAGCCGCGTGGGCGACGACCACGGCATTCCCGGGTACGTGCGAATCGGGCGGAGCGTCCCGGTGCGGACCAACGGCTCGGTGGCCCGGATCGCGTTGTCGTTCCACCTGGTGCGGCGCGTGCGCGCACTGCTCAACGAGAACCACTTCGACGTCGTCCACTACCACGAGCCGCTCGTGCCCTCCTTGCCGATCACCGTACTGCGATTCCACAGTGGCGCGAACGTCGGCACCTTCCACGCCATGGCACGACGCAACCTCGGCTACTACTACGGCCGGCCTTTTCTGAAGCGCTATTTCAACCGCCTCCACGTCCACGTGGCGGTGAGCGTGCCGGCCCGGGATTTCATCGCGAGGTACTTCGATGGTGAGTACCGGGTCGTGCCCAACGGGATCGACTGCTCCCGATTCAACCCCGATCATCCCCAGCTCGACGAGCTGCGCACGCCCGGCACGGCGACCATCCTGTTCGTCGGACGTCTCGAGTTCCGCAAGGGGCTGCCGACGTTGCTGGAAGCGTACGGGCAGCTGCGCCGCGCCCGCAACGATGCGCGCCTGGTTGTGGTCGGCGACGGCCCGATGCGCTGGGGCTACGAGAGTCAGGTGGCCGCGATGGGCATTCCGGATGTCGAGTTCGCGGGCAGAGTCTCCGCCGAGCTGCTGCCGCGGTACTACGCGTCCGCGGATATCTTCTGTGCCCCGGCGACGGGGGGCGAGAGCTTCGGCATCGTCCTGCTCGAGGCCATGGCCAGCGGCGTTCCGGTGATCGCGTCGTCGATCCCCGGATTCAGCAGCGTGATCTTGCATGACGTGGATGGCGTGCTCGTGCCTCCGCGTCACACCAAGGAGTGGGCGGCGGCGCTGGGCGCACTGCTCGACGACCCGGCGCGACGAAGCGCGATGAGCCGGCGCGGGCTTGCCAAGGCGCAGCTGTACGACTGGGAGCACGTTGTCGACGAGGTTCTCGACGTGTATCGCGTGGCGCGTGAGCGCGCCGGTGCGAGCACGGTGGTATCCGGTGTTCACGTCCAGGCTCCAGGACTGGGTTAGGTCCGGCGCGCGTCGCGTCGTGCCTGCCCTTCACGCGCTGCACCTGACTCCGAATATCCTGACGCTGCTCGGACTGTGCATCTGCGCCGGGTCCGCGGTCTTGATCGCTCTCGGGTTCCTGCTGCCGGGTGGCGTGCTCCTGCTGATCGCGAGCGGCTTCGACATCCTCGACGGTGCGCTCGCGCGGGTCAGCGGCCACGAGCAGAGCTATGGGGCGTTTCTCGACTCCACTGTCGACCGCTACGCGGAGGCGATGACATCGATCGCGCTGCTCTATTACTTCGTGTTCCACGGCCATCACACGCTGGAGCCGATGCTCGTCGTCTTCGCGCTGACCGGGTCGCTGCTCGTGTCCTACGTGCGCGCTCGCGCCCAGTCCCTGGGTTTCAACGGCGACGGCGGTCTGCTTGCCCGTCCGGAACGCGTGGTGATCACCGTCATCGGGCTGGTCATCTCGCCACTGCTGATCTGGGCGCTCTGGATCCTCGCGATCCTGACAAACGTCACCGCCGTGCAGCGGATCTGGGTTGTCTGGCGACAGGCGCGCCACGGCGCGGCGGAGACCCGCGCCGCCTCGGGTGTGCCCACCGGATAGCGGCGTCACGGGAGCGCGACGTCCAGGCGTGGATCCTCGGCGATCCCGTCGCGCCGGATCTCGAAATGGAGATGCGGTCCGGTCGCGTTGCCCGACGATCCAACGGTTCCGATGACCTGGCCTCCGACCACATCGTCGCCACTGACCACCAGCACCGTGTCGAGATGGCCGTAGAGGCTGCTCAGACCGCCGCCGTGATCGATGACCACGTGCAACCCATATCCCGTCGGCGACACGATGACCGTGACGATGCCCGGCAGGGTTGCGGCCACGGGAGTGCCGCGCGCCGCCGCCAGGTCGACCCCCGAGTGCCAGTGGCCGCCGGGACACGCATGGTCCACCGGTTCGAAGGCGAAGCTTGTGCATCCGAATCCCTGTGAGATCCACGCATGGGCCACCGGCTTGACGAAGGTGCTGCCGGCTCGGTCGAGCGTCGCACCGCTCGCGAGCGCCGTGCCACCGCAGAGTCCGACGCCGATCAGCGTCGTGAGCGCCGCGATCGCTCGGATCACAGCGCTGTCCGGCGGCGCGCGGCGTGGTGCGCCGGCATCAGCGCCCGGTGCATCGAACGTTGCACATGTCGCATGGCGGTGTGCGCGTGGGTTTCGACGTGGCTCGCCGCATGGAGCGTTCCCGGAACCTTGAGGACGATCCAGAGAATCGCCAGAGCGAACAGGCTCTCGGCGATTCCGCTGCCGGCACCGAAGCCCACCGATGTCGCGACCCGCAGGATGATCAACTGGATCGACTGCATGAACACGGCGACCATGAACAGTCGGAGCCATGTGGACGCGTATCGGCGTGTGTCCGGGAGTGCGGAGCACAGAGCCGCAAGCGGAGCGAGCACGATGAGGATGTCCAGCATCGCCGTGCGGATGACGTACGAGAGCACGAGGATGACCACCGCCACGACGACCCCGAGCGCGAAGAGCGCGTGGAACAGATCCTGCGAGCCTTGGATGATCGAAACGGTGGCAGCGCTCATCGATCCCGACCACGGCAGCGTGTCGATGGTCAACGGGCCGCCGAGCGTCTGGGCCACACCCCCGATCGCGTTGTTGAGATCGACCGCCATCTGAATGAAGTAGATGGATCCATGCACGAGGACGATCGCCGCCAGCACGCGCGGGATCACGAGATGCAGCGCGTAGCGCGCGCGGATCGAGTGCTCGAAGATGCTCCGAAGCGACGCGTACAGCAGCACGGCGCCCACGAGCACGTCCGCGACCAGCGCGATCGAGCCGTTCAGGTGCGCGATCGCCGGGTTCGCCGTCAGCGGGCGAGTGCCCGACGCGGTCGGGTCGACGGTGGTGAACAGGTAGCGACCGAGCTCGGAGTCGAGGTCGGCGTGAGCGGTCGCGATGAAGTGCGACAGCACACCGGTCAGCAGTTGGAGGATCGTGCCGAGGGGATCGCGGATCCCCTGCACGATTCCAGGGAGCGACTGCATCCGGCTCAGTGAATCGTGGCCGGGACGCTGGCGATGAGCGCGTGGGTGAGCGTGCCCGCGACCTCGACGCCGATGGTGCCGAAGACGATGCGGCCAATCCATTTCTTCGCCTGGGCGACGTTGGCGGGATCGACGGCGACGATCTTGTACATGAACGCGATCAGGAACGCCAGCGCGCCGACGCTCGCGAGCAAGCCCTGCGCGATCAGGATCCAGTTGTCGATGAGCGCTTTGAGTTGGACCACGATGGGCGACCTCCGATGGACGTGATTCGGTGATCGGTCGCCCCTCCGGCCGCCCCGGGTCTGCACCCGGACAGTCAACAGACTATACGGATTTGTGTATGTCTGTCAAGGGACTACAGACCGCTGAGCCGATACACCGCGATACCGGCGTTGGCGAGGCCGATCAGCAGCAGGATCCAGAACAGGGCGCGCGACGCGTGAGCGCGAACGGCCATCGCGGTGCCGATCAGCCACGCGGCAAACGGAATCGTCTCGAGCGTCTGCCACATGCCGACGACGACGGCTCGGTACAGCACGCCGAAGACCAGCTCGATGCTCTGCTTGCCCGCGGATGAGGCCGACGGGTACTGGTCCATCAGGTAAGGCGCGGCTGTCGACATGACGACGGCGCCGACGGAGCCGATCACTACGAGTGCGAGGCCGGCGACGGCATAGAGATTGATCAGCTTCGCGCCGGCATAGCAGTCACGGAGGTAGAGAACCACCGGCGCCATGCAGAGGTAGCCGAACATGTCGACGATGCTTCCCCACCCGATCAGACGCGCGCCGCTCGAACCGGAGTCGAGCAGCACGACCGGTGGCACGCTGAGGTGAGCCGAGAAACCGGCTGCGGCGGAATAGAACACCAGCGAAGCCGCCTCGAGGACGGCTGCGAGAATTGCAAAGACCATCGCGAGGCGGATGGGGATGGAGGTGGAGGTAGCGGGAAGCGCTGCTACGGCCTCACGATCCCGCGCCATCGCAGATGCCCCGGTACTCATCATGGCGACGACTCTGGTGGCACGCGACGCGCTGGGGAAGAGTGTCTGCCGCCCGATTCCCGGAAGCCAGCACCCCGAGCCGACACCGTGCGGTCCCACCCGTGTCTCCAGCTGTTGTACTAATCTCGTGGTGACGGAGACTTGGACAAGGAGAGACGGACGTGGCTGGTGAGAAGACCCGAGGGGCCCCGAAACGCCAGGGCAAGAAGCCGAAAGCGGCTGCTATCGCCAAGGCGGCGAAGAAGGCGGCGGCCCAGACAGCCGCACAGTCGCCCGCCGAGCGCTGACCACCGGCGAGGTCGCTCGCCCCGTCTAGCCGGCCTCGGTCGCCAGCGCGCGCTTGCGAAGCTTGTTGCGCTCGTCCGCGTTGAGCACGCGCTTGCGCATGCGGATGCCCACGGGGGTGACCTCGACGAGCTCGTCGTCGATGATGAAGTCGAGGCACTCCTCCAGCGACATCTTCCGTGGTGGCACCAGGCGGATGGTCATGTCCTCGGTGGACGACCGGATGTTGGTCTTCTGCTTCTGCTTGGTCACGTTGAGGTGGATGTCACCGGGGCGGCGATTGAGCCCGACGATCATGCCCTCGTAGACCGGCGTCCCCGGCGCGATCAGCGGCTGGCCCCGCTCCTGCAGGGTGACCAACCCATAGGCGACGGCCGTTCCCGGCTGGCTCGCGGTGAGCACGCCCCCGCGCGTCGTCGTCGGCAGCGCCCAGGTCCGCTCCCAGCCGAGCAGTCGCGTCGACATCACGCCGGTGCCGCGGGTGAGCGTGAGGATCTGGCTGCGCAACCCGATGAGCGCGCGGGTTGGCGCGTGGTACGTGAGCCGCACGCCGCCGCCGGCGTCGGTGCGCATCGCGGTCATCTTTGCGCCGCGGGTGCCGAGCGCGTCGGTGATCGCGCCGACTACGTCCGCCGAGCAGTCGATGACGCAATCCTCGACTGGTTCCACACGCTCGCCGCCGACCTCCTTGGTGATGACCGCCGGTCGCGAGACCTCGAACTCGTAGCCCTCGCGGCGCATCGTCTCGATGAGGATGGCGAGGTGCAGTTCCCCGCGGCCGCTCACGTCGAAGATGTCCGCGGTCGGCCCGTCCTCCACCCGCAACGCCACGTTGGTCAGCAGCTCGCGCTCCAGCCGCGCGCGCAGCTGTCGTGAGGTGCTGCTGACTGTCGCCTCGCGACCGGCAAGCGGTGACTGGTTGACCGAGAACTGCATGCGCAACGTCGGCTCTCCGATCTCGAGGCGCGGCAACGCCTCGGGGTGCTCCGCGTCGGCGATGGTGTCGCCGATGGCAACCGCCGCGAGCCCGGAGAGGTAGACGATCTCCCCTGCGGATGCGGACTCGACGGGCAGGCGCTGGAGCGCCTCGACGGTGAGCACGGTCGCGATCCGTTCGACCTTGCCTGCGCCCGAGGCGGTGCAGGAGACGACGCTCTGCCCGGGGTGCACCGTGCCCCGCTGGATCCGCCCCAAGGCCAGCCGGCCACTCCAGTTGTCGTGGTCCAGGTTGCTGACCAGCATCTGCAGGGGGCCGTCGGGGTCCGCGAGGGGCGGTGGCACGTGCTCGAGGATCGCGTCGAGGAGGGGCTCGAGGGTCACGCCGGCGTGGGTGAGGTCGGCGGTCGCGGTGCCCTCGCGCGCGTCGGTGTAGAGAATCGGCGCGTCCAGCTGCCAGGGCTCCTTGGCGAGCTCGAGCAGCAGGTCATGTGTGGCCTCGACCGTCTCCGCCGGCTGGGCGTTGGTGCGGTCGATCTTGTTGACGACGATGATCGGCTGCAGACCGAGTGCGAGCGCCTGGCGCAGCACGACCCGGGTTTGCGGCATCGGACCCTCGGCGGCGTCGACCAGCAACAGGCACCCGTCCGCCATCCCGAGCACTCGTTCGACCTCGCCCCCGAAGTCCGCGTGCCCCGGCGTGTCGATAATGTTGAGCTTGACCCCGTTGTAACGAACCGACGTGGTCTTGGCGAGGATGGTGATGCCCTTCTCGCGCTCGAGGTCGTTCGAATCCATGATCAGCTCGCCGACCTGCTCGTGGGCGGCGAACACGCGCGATTGCTTGAGCAGGGCGTCGACCAGCGTCGTCTTGCCGTGGTCGACGTGGGCGATGATCGCGACGTTGCGGATGTCCGGGCGGCGCTTTTCGCCCGGCACCTGGGGAGGGGGCACCTCTCGATTCTGACCGCCCGGCGTTCATCGCCCGCCGGTGACCCAATGCAGGAACTGCTGAATGTGGGCCGCGACGGCGCTTTCGAGTTGCTCGAGCAGCGAGTATTCGCCTCGGGCCGTGGCGGCTGTGTTGGTGTTCAACTGCTGGAACAGCCCGGAAAGCGGCGTGGCCAGCCCCCCGAGCGGTCCGGCGCTCGGCGCGGGCGGCGCACTCGCCATCGGCAGGGCAGGACCCGCCCCCGGGGTTGCGGTGGCAACCACCGGCGGCGCCCAGCTGATGTAGCGGCCGGGGGTCGGGGCCTGCGCTCCGGCATGGACAGAGATTGCTCCCACCCCGACGACCGCTGCGACACCGACCAGCATGCGTACCCGATGTACTCGGAACATGGGCTACCTCCAAAGATCCAGCCTTGACGGTCGCCCCACCGGCCGCGCCGGGTGGACCCGGCGTCCCCTAAGTATACGGATTTGTGTGTGTGCAGGCGCCCAGGATCATCGAGCCGCGATGTCTGGCGGCGAGGAGGCGAGGCGCCCCGCGTTTCCGGCACATCGGATGCCTATATTCAGCGCGTGAATCCGGCCCGGACGGTCCTGCTCTACGGGGTCGGTGGTGTCGTCGGCATTCTCCTCGGCCTGGCGACGGCGCAGGCCACCGCTACCTGCACCGGGTCGTGCACCGGCGCGCCGCCGCTGTTCGCGGTCTGGCAGAGCGGCCTGATCGGCCTGGGATGCGCGGTCATCGTGCTCATCGCCTGCGCGCTTTTCGACGACGAGTTCCTCCCGGTGACGCGCGAGTGGCTTCGCGCCGTACGCCGCCGCCGATCGAGTGCCGGTCGCAACCGGGAGGCAGGCTGAACTCCCGGCCCTACGGACGTCCTGACCGGCTCTGCCTGCCCGGGCCCGACGTTCGGGGCCTTTAGACTGGCCGCGAATGAGGAGACTCGGGCGCAAGCTCGCGCTGATTCAGGCAGGTGCGCTGGTGCTGCTCGCGGTGGGACTGGCCTCCTGTGGTTATCCGACCGCGCCCGAGTGTGGGATGCCAAACCAGGCCCACACCGCGCCGATCTCGGCCGACCCTGCGGTCGCGTGCTTCGAGGCGGCAGCCAGGCACTGCAGCAGCATGGAGCTGGACGTCCTCGGCAATGGTTTCGACAACTCGGTCGATGAGCACTTCATCGTGACGCCCAACGACCACTGCCGGATCGACGACTACGTCGTCTACGACTACAACAGCGTGCAGACCACCGCGCTCGACTGGCAGTGCACGAGCTTTGCGCAGTTACCCGACTGGGGGCTCGTGCTCACCGGGTGCACACCGCCGGTGGGGTGCTACGCGACGCTTGGCGCTCCGCTGATCGACGCGCCGGCGGTGCCACCGTCGATGCCTCCCGGCGCCACCCCGACACCGGCGCCGTCCGCCGTTGCCACGCCCGCCCCGGCTGGGTCACCTGCGGTCACAGGCCGGCCGCACTGCTGAAGAGCGAAGGTGAGACGATTCAAGCGTGGCTGACCCTGTTTCGCTGACCCTCCCGGCGATGGGTGAGTCGGTTTCGGAGGGGATCGTGTCCCGCTGGCTCAAGGCGGTCGGGGACAGCGTCGACGAGGGCGAGCCGGTCGTCGAGGTGACCACCGACAAGGTCGACGTCGAAGTCCCGGCTCCGACCACCGGACGGCTCACCGAAATTGTCGCGGCCGAGGGCGAGACGGTGGCCGTCGGCGCCACCCTCGCGCTGATCGCCCCCGGAGCTGTCGCCCTTCCCGCAGCCGTCCCAACGCCCGAGCCGTCAAATGTCCCGGCCGACGCGCCCCCGCCCGCAACCGGTGTCCGGGATGCGACAGCCGTACCGGTCGCGTCGCCCCCGCCCATCGACGCTGAACCCGCCGCGGCGCCGTCGTCGCCGCCGGCGGTCGCCGGCCCACCGCCACGCACCGTCGCTTCGGACGGCTCGGACGGCTCAGACGGCTCGGACGTCGATGCCTCGCCCCTCGCGCGACGCGCGGCCGCCAAAAACGGCGTCGATCTCCACGCGCTCCAGGGTTCGGGCCCCGGCGGGATCGTGACCAAGGGCGACGTGCTGGTCGCCAGGGCGGGCGGCGGTCCGAGACGCGACACCACGGTTCACGTCGTCGACGGCGAGCACGCCGAGCCGATCCGCGGCCCGGCGGCGGCGCTGGTCGACTACATGGAGCGGAGCCGCGACATTCCGACCGCGACGTCATTCCGCACCATCAGCGTCGAGGTCCTCGACAGCCGCCGGCGCCAGCTGAACAGCGCCCTCGCCGCGGGTGGCAACGCGGGCAAGGTGTCGTTCACCCACCTCATCGGATACGCGGTCGCCCAGGCCGCCGCGGCGAGTCCCGCGATGACGGCTCATTTCGCCCGCACCGACGATGGGAAGCCGGCTCGTGTCGCCGGCGCAGCGCACCTCGGCCTGGCGGTGGACAGCATCCGCAAGGACGGATCGCGCTCGCTCGTCGTGCCGGTGATCCGCGACGCGGCCGAGCTCGGGTTCAAGGAATTTCGCGACGAGTACGAGCGGCTGATCGAACGCGCCCGCACCAACGCGCTCTCCGCGGACGAGCTCCAGGGGGCGACCCTGACGCTGACCAATCCCGGCGGCCTTGGCACCGTCGCCTCGGTGCCGAGGCTCATGCCCGGTCAGGGGACGATCGTCGCCGTAGGCGCCATCGGCTACCCCGCCGAGTGGCGGGGTGCACCCGAGGCGGGCATCAGGGACCTCGGCGTCGGCAAGGTGATGACCATGACGAGCACCTATGACCATCGGGTCATCCAGGGGGCTGAGTTCGGGCGAGTTCCTGCGCCGCATCGAATCGCTGCTCGAAGGCGCGGACGGTTTCTACGATCGCGTTTTCGCCAGTCTTGGCCTGATCATGCCGGCCCTCGAGGCGGCGCCGGCTCGCACCGTCGCGCCGCCCGCGCCGGCGCCGGCATCGCCGCCCCCGACAACTGCAGCCGCACCCGATCGGGTGTTGCTCGCGGCGATGCAGGCGGCGACCTCACTGGTCAAGGCGCATCGGACCCACGGCCACCTCGGCGCCCACCTCGACCCGCTCGGCTCGCCGCCCATCGGGGATCCGGCGATGGACCCGTCGACGTATGGGCTGACCCAGGAGTTGATGGAGCAGATCCCCGCCGACCTGCTCCGCGTCTACGTCCCGGGCCGCAACCTCGCCGAGGTGCTTCCCAATCTGCGCCGCACGTACTGCAGCACCATCGCGTTCGAGATCGAGCATATCTCGAGCCATGAGCAGCGCGTGTGGCTGCGCGAGCACATCGAGTCCGGCAAGTACCGCCCGGCGCTGACGGTCGAGGACCGCCTCCGGCTCCTCGAACGCCTCACCAGGGTCGAAACCATGGAGCGATACCAGCGCGCCGCGTTCCTCGGGCAGAAGACGTTCTCGCTCGAAGGGCTCGACGCGATGGTGCCGATGCTCGAGACCCTCCTGACCCGGGTCGCAGATGACGGCATCGGCGAGGTCGTCATGGGAATGCCCCACCGCGGACGCCTCGCCGTGGTCGCGCATGTCGCGAATCATACGTACGAGTCGATCCTCAACGCGTTCGAACTCGCGTCGGCGCGACGGGCGATCAGTCGCTTCAACTCGACCGGCGACGTGAAGTACCACGTCGGCGCCACCGGGACCTATCACACCGAGACCGGCAAGGTGATCCTGGTGCGCCTGCTCCCGAATCCGAGCCACCTCGAGGCGATCGACCCCGTCGTCGAGGGCTGGTGCCGCGCAGCGCAGACCCAGCGCCGCGCGACCACGCTGCACCTCGATCCGATGGCAGCACTTCCAGTGCTGATTCACGGCGACGCCGCCTTTGCCGGGCAGGGAATCGTGCAGGAGGTGCTCAACCTGCAGTCGCTCCCCGGGTACACGACCGGCGGCACCGTGCACTTCATCGCCGACAACCAGGTGGGCTTCACCACCGACCCGCAGGAGGGGAGGTCGACGCGCTACGCGTCGGACCTCGCCAAGGGGTTCGACATCCCCATCGTTCACGTCAACGCCGACGACGTCGAGGCATGCCTGGCGGCGATCACGTTCGCCTACGACTACCGGCGCGCATACCGCCGCGACGTGATGGTGCACCTGATCGGCTACCGACGGTTCGGCCACAACGAGGCGGACGAACCCGCGTACACGCAACCACTGATGTACCTGAAGATCCGTCAGCACCCCACGGTCCGCGAGCTGTTCGCGGCGCAGCTGGTGGCCGACGGTCTGCTCCGGCCCGAGGACGTCGAGGCGCAGGCCAAGGCGATCTATGCACGCATCGCCGATGCGCACAAGCGGGTCAAGCAGAATCTCGCCGCCGAGCTCGACGATCTCACCCACGAGCAGGTGGTCGAAGAGCCGGACGATCCGATGATGCGCACGGCCGTCTCCGGCCGTCAGCTCGCCGCACTCAACGAACAGCTGCTCACGTTCCCCAAGCATTTCACGCCGAACACCAAGCTCCTACGCCAGATGGAGCGCCGCAAATCGGCGATTCTCGAGGGCGCCATCGACTGGGGGACCGCAGAGGCGCTCGCATTCGCGTCGCTCATCACCCAGGGCCATCCGATCCGCCTGACCGGCCAGGACACGGTGCGCGGCACGTTCAGCCACCGCCACCTCGCGTTTCACGACGAACGCAACGGCGAGGTGTTCATCCCCATGCAGCACCTCACCGATGCGCAGGCGACCTTCGAGGTGCTCAACAGCCCGCTCAGCGAGGTGGGATGCCTGGGCTTCGAGTACGGTTACAGCGCCGCGGATCCGGAGACACTGGTCATCTGGGAGGCGCAGTACGGCGATTTCTTCAACAACGCCGAGATGATCGTCGACCAGTTCGTGTCCTCGGCGCGGGCCAAATGGGGTCAGCACTCACGGTTGACCATGCTTCTCCCTCACGGCTATGAGGGCAGCGGCCCCGAGCACTCGAGCGCGCGCATCGAGCGCTTCCTACAGCTCTGCGCGAACGACAACATGCGCCTGGCGAACTGCACGACGCCGGCGCAGTATTTCCATCTGCTGCGCAGCCAGGGTCTGCTCGACGATCCTCGCCCGCTGGTCATCTTCACGCCGAAGAGCCTCCTGCGGCTGAAGGAATCGACCTCCAAGCTCGCCGACCTCAGCTCCGGCAGATTCCAGGCGGTGATCGACGATCCCTCCGGGCAGGCGCGACGCGAGGAGGTGCGCTCGCTGCTCCTCTGCTCAGGGCGGATTTACTACGAGCTCGTCCTGGCGCCGCAGCGCGCCGAGGCCACCGATGTCGCCATCGCCCGCGTCGAGCAGTTGTACCCACTGCCCGTGGAGGCCATTCTCGAGCTGGTGGCGTCGTATCCGAAGCTCGAGCGTCTGTACTGGGTGCAGGAGGAGCCGCAGAACATGGGGGCCTGGGGGAGCCTCGAGCGTGCACTCGGTCTCGCACGCCCGTCGCACATCCAGTGGGACTACATCGGCAGGTCGCGGCGGGCCAGTCCTTCGGAAGGGTACGCCGGCTCCCATCAGCTCGAGCAGGAGCGGATCGTCACCGAGGCATTCGCGACCTCGCGGCGTGGTCGCGACGGCTCACCCGCAGCCGCGCCCGCCGTCACGCACGTCACGGCATGACCCAACGGGTCGTGGTGCTCGGCGGTGGGCCCGCCGGCGATGTTGCCGCGCTTCGCGCCGCGCAGCTGGGTGCCGAGGTGACACTCATCGAGCGTGCCGAGCTGGGCGGGACCTGCCTGAACTGGGGGTGCATTCCCACCAAGTCGCTCCTCGCCGGAGCCGATCTGCTGCGCAAGATCCGCGATGCCGCCTCGTTCGGCATTCGCGTCCCCGAGCCGGAGGTGGACTTCCCTCGAATGATGGAGCGCAAGGAAGAGATCGTGGTGACCATGCGCAAAGGCGTCGAGGCGGCGTGCAAACGACGCGGTGTGCGCGTGGTCCGCGCGCAGGGCGTCGTCGACGGCGACACGGTCGTTACCGGCGAGGAGCGGCACGAGTTCGATCACCTGATCGTCTGCGTCGGCACCGAACCGTCGGGCCTGCCCGGCATCGACATGGAGCATCCCCGCGTGGTGACGTCCAACGGCATCCTCCGTCTCGAGCGCGTTCCGGAGCACATGATCGTCATCGGCGGCGGCGTCGTCGGGTGCGAATTCGCCAGCCTCTTCGCAGCTCTGGGATCGCGGATCACCGTCGTTGAGGTGCTGCCCCAGGTGCTCGCCGGCGTGGATGCGCGGATCGTCCAGCAATGGCGGCGCATCGTCGAGAAACAGGGGATCACCTTTCTGCCGGGCCGCCGGGTCGAATCGGTGGACTACGGCACGGACACGGTCAAGGCACATCTCGACGATGGGACGGCAGTCGATGCCGATCTCCTGCTGGTGTCGGTCGGTCGTCGCGCGCAGACCCGAGGTATCGGCCTCGAGGAGGCTGGTGTCATCATCAACGACCGCGACCACATTGAGGTCGACGCATTCCTACGAACCGCGAACCCGAAGATCTGGGGCGCCGGCGACTGCATCGGCGGCCTCCAGCTGGCGCACTTGGGCAGCGCGGAGGGCGGACGCGCGGTCGAGAACGCGCTCGGTCACGACGTCATGCCGATGGACCGGACGGTGGTGCCATCCTGCATCTACACGCACCCCGAAATTGCCATGGTTGGCCTGAACCCGGAAGCTGCGAAAGCCGCCGGCATCGAGGTGAAACTCGGCCAAGCTCGCTACCTCGGCAACGGCAAAGCGCTCGGCGAAGGCGAGCCCGACGGTCTCAACCAGCTCTATGCCGACGCGGCCACCGACCGGTTGGTCGGCGCGACGGTCATGGGCGTCCACGCAGTCGAGATCATCCACGAGGTCGGCGTCGCCATCAGTGACGGTCTCTCGATGGACGACCTCGGCTCGATCATCCACGCCCACCCGACGGTAAGCGAGCTGATGATGGACGCCGCCGAACAAGGCGAGGGCGTCGCGCCGTACCTCAGCTGAACGCGCCCTGCGTCGCGGAGCGGGAGGGGTCGCCCGCGCCACTGCTCAGCTTGTCAGCGCCCTCGTTCGCACAAGCAAATTGTCGCGCTCGCTCGGGCGCTGCCAAATTCGCTGTGTCACGGGTGACCCCTCCCGCTCCGGGGCCCTTGCTCAGCTTTAGGAAGTGGCTGTCTTACGAAGACGCTCGTCGCGGCGGCGTCGGTTCCGCATTCGCAGCGCGGCGATGACCACGCGCCCCTCGAACCACGCCGCGGCGCCCGCCGCCACCGCCCCGGCGAGCAGGAGCGCGCCGAGCCAGCGCGGGGTCAGGACGGCGATGGTGACGCCGGCTACCAAAAGCACCGCCGTCACTGCCAGGAACGCCGCCGCCAGGACGGCGCGCCACGTCAACAGGATTGAGGTCCGAAGCGCCATGACCGCCGCCTGGGCGTCGATTCGCGCCTTCGGCGTGGCGCCGGGGACCGCTTGACCGCCCGCGAAGGCGCGTCTCCGGCTGGTCGCTATCCGCCAGAAGAAGAGGCCCGCCGCGAGCCGGGCGACGAGCCGGATGACGATGGCCCACGGCATGTACCCATGCTACAGTCGCCGGGCGTTTCAACCGTGGGAGCAGCGAGATGATTCGTGCATATGTGCTGGTGACGGCGACCGCCGGCAAGGCGCAACACGTCGCCGACGCCCTGAGGGGCAGTGACGGTGTCGTCCTGGTCGACGCGATCACCGGCGAATACGACGTCATCGCCCAGGTCGAGGCGGCGGACGTTCCCGGGATAGGACGTCTCATCCTCGATCGGATCCAGTCCGCGGACGGCGTGGTCAAGACGATCACGTGCCTCGCGGTCTGACCTGGACGTCGCGGCACCGGACCCGAGCCCGGGACCGGGTGGCCTAGCCGGCCTCTACGGGGCCGCGCTGACGCGCCTCCGGGGCAGCGCGCATCTGCGCCGGTCGCTGCTGTTCTGGACGCTGCTCGGGCTCGTCCTCGGCGAGGCGCTCACCGCCGACGTGGCGCTGGTGCACGGCCACGACACGCTGACGTTCGCGCTGGTTGCCACCGCCGTCTGGTGGGCGCTGGTCAGCGTCGGGGTGATCGGCGGTGCCGCACTGCTGCGCACCCCCGATGGCACGCCGGTCGATCGTTACGGCGTCCCGAACGGGCTCACGGCAATCCGCGGGTACGCGTGCGTTCCGGTGCTGTTGCTCGGAACCCTGTCGCTGCCGGGGCACCTGGGGCTCGCGCTGTGGGGCAGCGTCGGCGGCTCGGTCGGGCTCCTCGACGCCGTCGACGGCGTCATCGCGCGCCGCTACGGTCCGGTCACCGTTCTCGGCAAGGCGATGGACCCGTTCGGCGACGCGCTCTATTTCGTGGTCGGAGCGATCGGCTCCTGGGCGCTCGGGATCGTCCCACTCTGGCTGGCGATCCTGATCGTCGCCCGATACGCAGGGCCGGTGCTGTTGACACCCCTGGTGCTGCTGACCGGCCGGCGTCCCGAGCTCGTCTACACCGTTTGGGGACGCCGCAACACGGTGTTCACCGGTGTCGTGCTCTTCGTCCTCTACGTGGTCCGCCTCTTCGGGGGACCGATCGACATCGTGGCGCTGATCATCGCCATCCCGACGCTCGTGCCCACGGCGCTGCTGCATTTCGCGGCCCTCTTCCAGCGGGTCGCGGCATCGCCGCGGGCGCGGTGAAGGGCCGGTTCAGGATTCCGCGGGGCGGAGCGTCTCGCGAACGTGGCTGAGCCATCCAGCGGTGGTGAGACCGTTGGCGGCGGGAACGTAGTTGCAGTCGAACCCGTCGGCGAGGACGCGTGCCAGCCCGGCGTCGTCGAAGCCCGCATCGAGCAGACGATCGATGTCACCTGCGGCGGCGGCGACCGTGTCGGGGGAGGCGTCATCCACGAACCCGCGCAAGGCGGCATCGGGAGCTGCGTGATCCGCTCGCCAGTCCTGGTGGTAGTAGCCGGCCAGCAGCTGGGCGAGTGCCGGGTAGTCGGTCGCGGCGTTGTCGATGGCGAGGTCGATGTCGATGGTGCCGTTCATTGTCAGCGCTCCTGGTGTCTCTTGTCTCGGTACGGGGAACGGGTCGGGTAGGCGGTCACGAGGGTGAACCCGCCGGGCAGCTCGTCGTTGCGGCGCAGCACCAGCCGGACCGCGGTCACCTGGGTGGGGACCACCACGCCTCGGCTCACCTCGGCATAGGTGAGCACGTGTCCGACCACCTCGCCCATGTCCTCGACAAAGCTGAAGGGTGCGCCTCTGTCCCTGCCGCCGAGCCACGCGGCGATGTCCGAGCTGCGCCGTGTGACCGCGATGTCGACGCACCGCTGAGCGGTGGCGCGACTCACGAACCGCCCCGCAGCTGCGACGCCCTCGCGAAGGATGCGGCGCATCTCGTCACCCGGTCTGGTGTCGACGTGGCGGCGAAGCGTGTGCCCGCCACGCCCTTCGTAGACGCTGAGGTCCTCGACCGGGATCCGGCGCGGGCGCCGCGGCCCTGGAGCCGGCCGGTCAATGCCATCGAGCATACGTGTGTCCTCCGCGCCTGTGGCTGTGCAGCGATCGATGCCGCGATGCGCCGCAGTGTCTCCGGGCTCGGCGGACGTCGCGCAGACGGTGTCCCTGCGGATGGGGCACGAACGCATAATCACGGCGCAGTGCTCGCAATCCTCAAGCCGACGCCTGCGCCCGGGTTCGTGATCGGCGATGTGCCGATGCCATCACCCGCGGCCGGTGAGGTGCTCCTCCGTGTCGCCGCCGCATCGGTGTGCGGCACCGACGTGCACCTCTATGACTGGAATCCATGGGCCGCAGCCCGCGTGCATCCGCCCCGCGTGGTCGGTCACGAGGTCTGCGGCGAGGTCGTGGCCAGGGGTGACGGCGTGCACGGCCCGCCGCTCGGGACCCGCGTCGCCGTCGAGTCGCACATCGTGTGCGGCCACTGCGACGAGTGCCGTCGCGGCGACTTCCACGTCTGCGAGAACACGCGCATCATCGGCGTCGACGTCGACGGCGCGTTCGCAACCCATCTCGTCGTGCCAGAGGAGAACGTGTGGCCGGTCGGCGACGCGGTGCCCGCCGACGTCGCTGCCGCCATGGAGCCCTTCGGCAACGCCGTGCACGCCTGCTCGTACGGCGAGCTGGGCGGACGCACAGTCGTGGTGTTCGGGTGTGGCCCGATCGGCTGCGCGGCGATCGCCGTGGCGAGGGTCCTGGGCGCGGCCCGCGTCGTCGGCGTCGACCGCAACGCGTACCGACTGGACCTTGCCGAACGGATGGGCGCGGACGCGGTCGTCCAGGTGACCGACGACGCGGCTGACGATGCGGTGCGCCGCGCCGCGGACGGTGGTATCGACTGCGTGCTCGAGATGAGCGGATCACCGGTTGCGGTCGCGTCGGCGACGCGTCTCGTGCGACCCGGGGGCTGGATCAGCCTGCTCGGCATCGGCGACGGGCCCGACGTCGTCGATCTCTCCAGCGACGTCGTGATGAAGGGTTTGAGCTTGTACGGCATTGCCGGGCGGCGCATCCCCGCGACCTGGGAGCAGGTGACCGCCTACGTGCAGGAGGGCGTGATCGACGTGCGCACGCTGATCACGCATCACTTCTCGCTGCGCGACATCGACGGCGCGATCGAGCTGATGAAATCAGGGCAGTGCGGGAAGGTGACCCTGACGCCCGAGTAGCGACGCGGGGGGTATCGTTGATCGCATGGTGACGAGCGCGGGCGCGTCCAAGGCCGTCCAGGCCCTCGACGCGTCGCTGAACGAGGATCTCGAAGCGCTCCGGCGCGACGGCCTGTTCCGTCCCCTGCGTGTGCTCGAATCCGCCCAGGGGCCGGAGGTGGATATCGCCGGCAGGGCGGTGATCAGCCTTTCGAGCAACAACTATCTCGGGCTGAACACGCATCCGCGTCTGGTCGAGGCGGCATCGCGCGCCGCGCTGGAGTGGGGCGCCGGCACCGGCGCCGTGCGCACCATCGCGGGCACGCAGACCCTCCACGAGGAGTTGGAGCGCAGGCTCGCGGCGTTCAAGCGCACCGAAGCATCGCTCACCTTTCAGAGCGGGTACGCGGTGAACGTCGGTGTCATCGGTTCGATGCTCGACCAGGGTGATTGCGTGGTCAGCGACAAGCTGAACCACGCGAGCATCATCGACGGCATCCGCTTGACCAAGGCGGATCGGATTCTCTACGAGCACGCCGACGCGGATGATGCCGAGCGCGCGCTCAGCGAGGCGCAAGAGAAGGGATACCGGCGCATCCTGCTGGTCAGCGACGGCGTCTTCAGCATGGACGGCGACATCGCTCCGCTTCCCGAGCTGGTGGAGCGCGCCGAGCAGTACGGGGCCGCCGTGATGGTCGACGACGCCCACGCCACCGGCGTGCTCGGCACCAACGGCCGGGGCACCACCGACCACTTCGGCCTGCACGGCAGGGTCGCGCTGAACATCGGCACTCTCAGCAAGGCCGTGGGCGTGGTCGGCGGCTACGTCGCGTCGACGCAGGTCGTCCGCGACCACCTGATCCACAAGTCGCGGCCATTCCTGTTCTCGTCGTCGCATCCGCCGGCCGTGGTCGCCGCGTGCATCGCCGCCGTCGACGTGCTCGAGCAGGAACCGCAGCTCATGGAACAACTCTGGAGCAACACGCGCCACTTCAAGAGCGGCCTCCGCGAGCTCGGCTTCGACATCGGCCAGAGCGAGACGCCGATCACGCCGGTGATGTGCGGCGAGGCCCCGGTGGCGATGGAGCTCTCCGACATGCTGCTCGAGCGCGGTGTCTTCGCCCAGGGCATCGGCTTTCCCACCGTAGCCCGGGGCAGGGCGCGGGTGCGCACCATCGTCTGCGCGACCCATACCCACGAGCAGCTCGACCGGGCGCTGCTCGCCTTCGAGGAGGTCGGCACCCGCCTCGGACTGATCGGAGGGCGCCGCCAGGCGTAACGCGATGGCACCAACACGCTTCTGCGAGTTGCGTCCTTCGCGGGGAAGGCAGCGGTAGCATGGCTCATCGCAGCGCTGCCGAGCTCGAGGAGGAGCGGCTGGAGATCCTGGCCGCGCAGCGTGACCGGGCGGCGTTCGCGCCGCTCTACGAGCGCTACGTCGACCAGATCCATGCCTACGTCTACACACTCACCCACGACATGGAGCAGGCCGACGACGTGACCGCCGCAACCTTCGCCAAGGCTATCGAGGAGCTCCCGCGCTTCGAATGGCGCGGGGTTCCATACTCGGCGTGGCTCTATCGCGTCGCGGGCAACCTGGTCGCCCGGGAGCGCCGCCGCCCGGGCTGGATCGAGCTCGAGCCGCGCATGCTTCCCGACGCCGGCGCGGACCCCGCGCTGCACGCCGAGGAGAACGATCGCGCCGACGAGGTGCGCGCCGCGGTCGCGGTCCTGCCCCACGACCAGCGCCAGGCGATCCTGCTGCGCTTCGGCGGCGACCTTCGGAACCGGGAGATCGCCGAGATCATGGGGAGGAGCGAGGGCGCGGTCAAGCTGCTCACATTCCGAGCGCTGACCGCGCTCCGGCGCCGGCTCGGCGCGCCGATGCCGGCCGAACGGCTCTCGAGGTCAGGATCGTGAACGTCGAGGATCGCCTCGACGCGGCGCTCGTCGGGCGACATGGTCGCGTTCGCCGCATCGCCGGAGGTCCCCGGGCTGGTCGGCACCGGCTGACGAGGTCGGCGAGGCACTCGCGGCGTGGAATCTCGACGCCGAAACGGCGCGCCGAGATCTATGCCGCGGCACTGGCGATCGTGGAGGCGTCCGGCTTCGGCATCCGGATCCGGGCGATCGGGCTCGACCGCAGGGTGCAGGCAATCGCCGGAGGTGCGGTGGTCACGCTTGCCGCGGCGACGGCAGTCAGCGTGGCGATCGCTCGGGGCAGGCGCCATCACCCCGCCGCTCTGAGCGCCTGATCGCATCGATGGACCCCGAGCCGGAGGTACCCGACGCCGAGCGGGAGCGCATCCGCCAGCGCGACCGCAAGCGCGAGCGTCGCATGGTGGTCGACAACGCCGGCGTCAAGCGGGTCCTGCCGGCGGTTGCGGAGAAACGGCGCAGGGCCGCCAATCCGCCGCCTCAGGACTCGCCGAGCTGACCGCTGAGCACCTCGGTGTTGGACGGGGTCCGGCTCCCTCCGGCCGGCTCGACCGTCGCCGCGATGGTCTTGTACCCGGCGAGGCTCCCCGGCACGACGGCGGTCCAGGCTCCGCCGCCCACCCCCGGGGCTGAGGAAGGCAACCCCCTTCGGTGAGCCCTTGGGCGGGATGAGCCATACCTCGTAGACCTCGGAGCTGGGGAGGGCTGCGAGCCCGTTGACCGTGAGCACCGCCTGGCGTTGCGGTGGTCGACGGCGAGTGTTCCGGTGGCGGTCGTTCCCGACACGGTGTACGCGACCGGCGCCGGCGGACGTGCCTCTGCCGGCGACGTGCCCAGATCCCGAATGCGATCGCGGCGACGACGGCCACGGCCCCGACGCGGTGAACGCCCGGCTCGCGGGGATCGCGGCGACCAGGCGCCGCCACCAGGGCAGCGCCGGCGAGGCGGTCGCCTCCGCGTAGACCTGCGCCATCAGCCGGCGGCGAAGGCGAGCCGGGTGGCGGAGCCAGCTCGAGCGCGGCCGGGAGCAGCGACAGCGAGATCGGCATACTGCGCCGCGGCCTGCGTGCACGTTGCGCAGGTGGCGACGTGGCGCTCGACGAGGTCACGATCCGACGCCTCGAGCGCCCCGACCGCGTCCAGGGCAAGGAGGTCGGTCGCTTCTTCGCAGCTCATTGCGTCTGCCATGGGGTCTCCAGGCGATCGGCGAGGCTGGCCCGCAACTTGTCGAGGGCGATCCGGACGCGCCCCTTGACGGTGCCGAGCGGCACCTCCATCGCGGCGGCGATCTCGGACTGCGAGTACCCGCCGTAGTAGGCGAGCTCGATGGTCTGACGCTGCTCGGCAGGGAGCTCGGCGAGCGCCTTGCGCACTTCCTCGCCGCTCAGCTCGAGGGCGACAGCCACCCAGGGATCGGTCACCGCGGGCTCGATCGAGTCTCCCTCGATCGGCGTGTCGAGCCGCGTCCGGTGCCGATCGCCGCGCAGGCGGTCGATGGCGCGGTTGCGGACGATCGTGCAGATCCACGAGCGCAGCGATCCACGGCCGGGCTGGAACGTGGATCCGCGCCGCCACACCGCGAGGAACGACTCCTGGACGACGTCCTCGGCCGCGCCCCGGTCGCTGAGGATGCGCAGAGCGACCGTGTGAGCGAGGCCACCGTATCGGTCGTACAAGGCTTCGATCCCCTCGGGCGAGTGGTCAGAGATCGAGCGGACAATGTCGTCGTCACTAAGGTGCACTCTCATGCTCCGACACGCGCTCGGGGGTTGCGCGTCTGTTGGTACGAGCGCGCCCGGCCGCCCGGATCACGCGGGGCACGCGCCGGCCCGGCGCGGGACCACGCGACGGCCCCTACGAGACTTTGACCCGACCGCCGCGAACCCGAGCCGCGGTCGACTGGAGCAGCACCGGCTCGTCGGGCTGATGGACGACGACGGCAGCCGGCGCGAGGACGGAGGCTGGTGGCCGCCGGGCCTTCGAACACCACCTTGACCGCGCCGGCGGCCGTGCCCGCCTGGGCGATCGCCAGGGCCGCGTGGTACTCGTCGAGCGGGAATCGATGGGTCACGACGCCGTCGACCGGAAAGCTCGAGTCGCTCAGCCACTCGCGAATCGTGCCGAAGGTGCGCTTGCCGTCGGGCTCGCGCCCGTATGATGCGGCGCCGCGAACGGTGAGCTCGCGTGCCCAGATGAGCGACCACTCGATCTCGTGGCGGCCGGAGCGACCGCAGAGCACCAGCGTGCCGCCGGCGCGGAGCAGGCGCACCGCGAGGTCGATGCTCAGCGCCGACGCCCGGCAGTCGAAGACCACGTCGACGCCACCGTCGAGCACCGGGAGGCCACCTCCGGCGGGCCGCATCAGGCGCGCCTCCATGTGCTCGGCGGTCTTCTGCAGCATCTGCTCGGAGGATCCGTGCCAGACCCGGTTGGCGCCGATCGATCGGATCGCCATGAACGCGGCGTTGGGGTCTCCGTTCAGCGGCGCACTCTCGCGGTGACGCACGCCCGAGGCGCGGACGGGCCGTGCTCCGGGCGTCGTGGAGCACGATGATGTCGAGGTCAGGGTGCAGGCGCCGGAGCGTCGCGACGATCAGCCGGCTCAGCGCGCCGGTTCCGATGACCACCGCGGTGTCGCCGCGACGGGTCCAGCGGAGGACCGCATGCAGGGCAGTGGCCGCCGGTTCGGCAAGGACCCCCCGCTGGTCGGAGATGCCGTCGGCGCGCACGAGCATGTCCTCGTGGACGAGGAAGCCCTCGCTCCAGCCGCCGCCCGCCTTCTCGCTCGATCCCACCGACCGGCCGGAGCAGAGCGCCCCACCACGATCGGCGTTCTCGCACAGGTGCGTATCCCCGGAGCGGCAGCGGCGGCACTCGGCGAGCCCCTTGTGGGCGCACCGCAGGGTCGGTTCGACGAGGACCCGGTCGCCCTCGCGAGCCCAGCGGGTCGAGGAGGCACGCTCCACGACGCCCACCACCTCGTGGCCGGGAATGAACGTGCCCGTCGTGGCGTAGGCGGTGAGGATGTTGGGCATCGGGTCACGATGGACGAGGGCGAGATCGGTGCCGCAGATGCCCGCGAGCGCCGGGCGGATGAGCACCCAGCCGGGACCCGGCGGAACCGGGGTCCTGACATCGCGCACCTCGACCGGAAGCGAGGAGCTCGGCTGCGTGCGACGACGCCGGCCACGGCCCCGACGGCCGGAGCCGGGGTCGATGAGGGTCGGGTCGACGACTAGCGCCCGCATCGGGCGTGCCACACGGTGAAATGGCCGCGAACCAGCGCGGCAGTGAACTCTCTCATCGCCTCAAGTTGTGAGGATACCGTTTGATCACGCTTGTCGGTGCAGCATTGACAATGGGTCTGATGACGGACCAGCCGCCGCCCCCGAGCCCGCCACCGGCCGACCTGGGAGCTCCGCCACCCGGTTGGGGATCCGCCGCCGCCGGCGGTGGGGATCGCCGCCGCCGGGCTGGGGGTCGCCACCTCCGGGCTGGGGGTCGCCGCCTCCGGGCTGGGGTCCGCCGCCGGGGGCCTGGGGATCGCCGCAAGCCGGATGGAACCCGGGGTTCATGCCCGTCGCAGGTCGGATCGGGACGCTTCCGGTCGATGTCGGTGGGCGAGTGGCTCGACGCCACCTTCACGCTGTACCGCCGCAATTTCGCGCTGATCGCCTCGATCAGCGCGGTGGTGCAGATCCCCTACGCGCTGCTCACCTGGCTGCTGTTCACCATCACCGGCGTCTCGACGTTCGTGCGCTCTCCGTTCGACATCGTTCGGCACGCAGATCACACCGGCGCAGGAGCAGCAGCTGCTCAACTCATACCTCGGGCGTGCTGGCCGTCTCCATCGGTCTGGTGCTGGTCAGTCTCCTGGTGGTCGTGCCGCTCGGCGAGGCGGCGACCACGCGCGCGGTGAGCGATCGCTATCTCGACCGCACCAGCACGCTGCTGTCGGCGTATCGCGCCGCATGGAGCCGGCTGGGTGCGCTGATCGCCATGATCGCGATCCTCATCGGAGCCTACGTCGTCTCCATCGCCGCCGTGATCGCGCTGGCCGCGTTGCTCGGCGCCGCCGGCGCCGGCGGGCTCGGGGCAGTGCTCGCGATCGTGGCGTTCGATCGCGCTCATTCCGGCGCTGATCGTCATCTACGTGCGCACGGTGGTGGCCGTCCCGGCGATCGTCCTCGAGCGCGCGTCCGGATGGCGCGGTCTGCAGCGAAGCTGGCGGTTGATCAGCGGTCGCTTCTGGCCGACGTTCGGACGGATGCTCCTGCTCGCCCTGATCGCAGGGATCATGTCGTCGGTGATCGGAGCCATCGTCGAGGTTCCCGGTGCGGCACTTGATCCCGGCAACGCCTTCGTCTTCAGCCAGGTGGGGAGCGCGATCGCCGCAGTGTTCGTCGGCCCGATCACCTATATCGGGGTGACGCTCCTGTACTACGACATCCGCATCCGCAAGGAAGGCTTCGACATCGAGATGCTCGCGCGGTCGCTGTGAGGCGGTCTGCTCGCCGCGGCGGTCATCTGGCCTCGCGCTGCTGGCCGGCGCGTCGCCGGACGGCGGCGCCCGCGCGGGCCGCCGGGTCATGCGTGACGCTCGAATACCTCACGCTGCTCGGACGCGCGGATGGCGCGCTGGCCCGCGTTCCCGCGCAGCCGGCGGCGGCGCTGACCGCGGTGATCGAGGCCGAGGACCTCGCGCCATCGTCGAGCGCGGAGCTCTGCCCCGATCATCGCCGGTCTCACAGCGTCGCCGCCCGACGTCGCCGGCAGCAGGCAGCGGATCGACCTCATCGCGACCACGCTCGCGTTGCCGGCCGGGTCCGCGTGCAACGTCGATTCCCGCGCGGCGGAGAACGCGCTCCACCAGGTGTACGCTTCGTCCGTTTTTGCCGATCTCGACCAGAACCAGCCGCCGTCGCTCTTCGAGCGCATCGGGGCGGCGATCAACTGGATCCTCTCGCATCTTTTCGGACTGCTCGGCAGTGGCGGCTCGATCCTGCTCGGCCTGCTGGTTCTCGGCGCCATCGCCGCATTCGTCGTCTACCGCCTGCGCGGGGTCGCCGGCGGGCGGCGGGCGCTCGGATCGGAAGAGCCGGCCACCAGCGGTGATGACCCCGACCACGAGTGGCAGCTGGCGCTGGCGGCCGCGCAGCGCGGCGATCATCGCGAGGGGATTCGGCGGGCATTCCGCTCGGCGCTGCTCGAGATCGCCGACCGTCGAGCGCATGTCGATCGAGCCTGGACGACGCGGGAGTTGCTCGCGACGCTGTCGGTGGACGCGGACCTGCTCGCCGTGGTCGCGCCCGCCGCCGCGTCCTTCGACCAGGCGTGGTACAGCGGAGCGCCGGTCGGCGTCGAGGACTGGGACATCGCCCGCGGCAGATGCGAGGCCGTACGGCGGGTGGCTCGCCACGCCGGAGCGCCGAACCGGTGAGCCGGCCGCCGCTCTCGGCAATGCTCACGCTGGTCGCGGCGCTGTGCATTCTCGCAGTCATCGCGATCAGCACCGCCATCCCTCCCAACGATCAGCTCAACCCGTCCTCGCGATCCGCCGGCACCCTGGGCACGCTCGCGCTCTACACGTGGTTCTCCAACCTCGGTCTCGACGTCGGCAGGATCACCGGCAGCTTCGACCTCACCGGCAGCGACGTGCTCATCTGCTACGACCCCACGGTCGCGTTGAGCGACGCGGACGTCAGTTCGGTGATGACGTTCCTGCGCTCCGGTGGCGATCTGGTGCTCGTGGTGACACCCGCCAGCCTGGGTGCGGCGGCTCCGCTGCTCCGCAGGCTCGACGTCAACCCGTCCGCATCGCTTGGGAGCGGCATCGCGACCCTCGCGCAACCGTTTGACAGCACCGATCGCGTCCGTTCGGTGCCGGTGGCGAGCGGGCTGACCTTCTCCAACCAGGGACCCCTGGTGGCGATGCTGCTGGAGCAGCACGAGGTCGTGGCCGGGGTCGTGCGAGTCGGCGCCGGGGGTCGCGCGTACGTTGTCGGCGACACTGCGCCGCTTTCCAATGACGGGCTCCGCCACGGCGACTCCTCGTTCCTCGCCCTCAGCCTGCTGCAACGCGCTCGTGGTGGCCGGATCAGCTTCGACGAGTACCACCACGGAGAGGGATCCACAAGCAGCGGCGCCGGCGCGATCTTCGACGGGCCGGTCGGGTTGGCGGCGCTCCTGGTCGGGATCGTGGTGCTGCTGGCCATCGCGCTTGAACGGCCGCCGCCTCGGCAAGCCCGCAGCGGACGGTGGCGAGGCGGCGGTGCCCAGCGCGACCTCATACGTGACCGCGATGGGACAGCTGTTTGCGCGCAGCCGGCAGCGAGGACCGATCGCGGCACGCTACGCCGAGGAGCTCAAACGAAGGATCGGCAGCGCGACCGGCGTGGACTGGCACCTCGATGACACCAGCTTCTGCGCCGCGATATCGGTGACCGACGCTCAGTCAGCACAGGCGCTGGCGGCTTTGCTCGCCCACGCCCGCTCACTCGCATCGGGGCGGCCAGAAGAGAGCCAGCTGCTGCGCCTCGCGCGCGACGTCGACGCGTGCGAACGCCAGTGGATGGGTGCGCGGGTTGGATGACGGGGGCAGGCACAATGCCCCAGTGGTGAATCAGAGCGACGCGGCGGCATTGCGCGCCGCATTGCACGAGACGATGGGTCGTGCGGTCGTCGGCCAGCTCCAGGTGATCGACGGCCTGTACATCGCTGTCCTCTGCGGAGGCCACGTGCTGCTCGAAGGGGTGCCGGGCACCGCGAAGACACTGATGGCACGCACGCTGGCGGCCGCGCTTGACGCCCGCTTCACCCGCATCCAGTTCACCCCCGACCTGCTCCCGTCGGACATCGTCGGGACGAGCGTCTACCGCCCGGACTCGGGCACGTTCGAGTTCCGCGAAGGACCGATCTTCACCGACACCCTGCTTGCCGACGAGATCAACCGCGCCCCCGCGAAGACTCAGTCGGCGCTCCTGGAAGCGATGGAGGAACGCCAGGTCACGTCCGACGGGGAGAGCCGCCCGCTCGGCGATCGGTTTCTCGTGGTGGCCACGCAGAATCCCGTGGAGTACGAGGGCACCTATCCACTACCTGAGGCGCAGCTCGATCGATTCTTCTTCAAGCTCGAGGTGAACGTCCCCGAGCCGGCGACCGAGATGGTGATGCTGCGCCGCGTCGACAGCGGATTCAACGCGCACGACCTCACCGCCGCGGGGGTGACGGCGATCATCGACGCCGCCGCGCTCGCGAAGGTTCGCGCCGAAGTATCCGAGGTCCGCGTCACCGACGAGGTGCTCGGCTACATCTCCGCGATCGTCACCGCAACACGCACCAGCCCCGACCTCTCGCTCGGCGCCAGCCCGCGCGGATCGATCGCCCTGCTGCTCGCCGGCAAGGCGATGGCCGCCATCCAGGGTCGCGACTACGTGGTTCCGGACGACGTCAAGGACGTGTGCATCCCGGCGCTCCGCCACCGGATGATTCGCCGTCCCGAGGCGGAGATCCAGGGGGTGTCGGAGGTCGCCGCCGTGCAGCGCGCCGTGGGCAGGGTCCCGGTCCCGAGGTGAGCGCGCCGCGATGACGTGGCGTGGCGCCGGTCTGCTGCTGGTGCCGGTCGCGATCATCGCGACCGGTGCGGCGGTAACGGCGCTGCTCTTTGCCGGGCTTGATCCTCCTCGTCGCATGCGTCGCCGCGATCGTCGTCGACTCACGCCGCGCGCCGGGCAGGTCGGCGCTGCGCGTCGAGCGCGAGTGCAACGAACTCCTCTCCGTGGGCGTCGCCAACCGCGTGGCGCTCCGGGTCACTGCACGCTCGCCGGGTTGCGGCCGCGATCGTGCACGAGCACGCCACGCCGGGACTGCATCCGTCGCGAACGCGATGGCGCGTGCGGCTTCCCGCCGACCTCGAGTACACGGTCACTCCGGTGGCGCGCGGTGACGTCGACCTCGGGCCCGCCGCGGTACGCGTCAACGGCCCGTGGCAGCTCGGCTGGCGGCAGACGACCAACGATGCGACCCGTCGCGTGCGGGTCGATCCGAATCTTGCTGCCATCGACGTGTACGAGGCCCTTGCGCGTCGCGGTCAGCTCGCCGAGCTCGGGCATGCGCACCATGCGACTGCGCACCGAGGGCAGCGAGTTCGAGCGGGTGCGCGACGCGTTCCCTGACGACCCGATGCGCGCGATCAACTGGCGCGCCACCGCGCGGACCGGGCGCTTGATGGCGACCGAGCTCATCCCCGAGCGCGCCCAGCCACTGGTGATCTGCCTGGATCACGGCCGCCTGATGGGGATCGGCGCCGGCGAGCTCACCAAGCTGGATCACGCCATCAACGCCGCGCTCCTGCTCGTGCACGTCGCGCTCCGCAGCGGAGATCGCGCCGGAATGCTCGCGTTCTCCGACACTGTCAGCGACACGCTGCCGCCGCGCGCGGGCACCGCTCAGCTGCGGCGCTTTCTCGACGCGACGCGCCCCATCCGGCCGGGTGAGACCGAGGCGGACTACGACGATGCGCTCGGCTTCTTCAGCAGGTGGCAGACGCGCCGCACCCTGGTGGTGATCTTCACCGACGTGCTCGATGCCGACCAGGGAAAAGCGCTCATCCGCCAGTGCGTTCGCCTCCGCCGCCGGCATCTCCCGTTGGTGGTCACGGTACGCGACCCGGCGCTCGACGACGCGGCGAACGCGGTGCCGCGAAACGGTGACGACGCGTATGCCCGCGCCGTCGCTGGCGGGCTCATCGCCGATCGCGACGACACCCTGCGCATGCTTCGCAGCTCGGGCGTCGAGACCATCGACGCCGACGCGCGCACGCTGTCACCCCGGCTGGTGAACCGCTATCTCGACCTCAAACGGCGAGCCCGCCTGTAACGACCACCCGATAGCGAGCCGCTATCGACTCGTGCCTGCGAAGTTTCTCCGCGTCGGCGGATCGAGCAGGAGCGCATACAGGACGATCGCCTTTCCGATCAGGAACACCAGCGGTATGAGCGTGAAGGCGCCGCCGATGCCGCGGGTCAGAAGATCGATGACGTAGAGCAGGCTGATCACGTCGAGCACGATGATGATCCAGCGTGCCACGTTGGATGGCCGTCCCACGATGATCCCGAGGATCAGGTCGATCACTCCGGAGATGAGCCAGTACGCGGCGACGGCGAACAAGAAGCGCGGCGAGCACGT
This sequence comes from Candidatus Dormiibacterota bacterium, assembly GCA_963799005.1. Lineage (GTDB taxonomy): Bacteria > Chloroflexota > Dormibacteria > Aeolococcales > Aeolococcaceae > Palsa-851. The sequence goes on from CAWCVK010000001.1 coordinate 1,210,609, forward strand.
TGATCGACCCCGTTGCCGAGCTGGCCGGCCGCCTGCTGGTATCCGGGGAGCGACTCGATGCGGCCTCGACCCGCGGTGAGGAAGAGCACGCCGACTCCCGCGGCGAGCACGCCGAGCAGGATGCGCGCAATCGCGAACACGATGATGATGAGCTGCGCGATCGTGAGGAATGCGGTCCGCTTGTGCACCTTGACCACGACCGGCTGCGGCATCGGTTGCGAGACGTACTGCTGCGGCATCTGACCCGCATACGCGCCGCCCGGAGAGTAGGGGCCCTGCGGCGGTCCGCCGGGCGGTGGGCCACCCGGCGGAGAGACGCCCGGCGGCTGCGGGGGTAGGCTCCCTGGTGGCTGGGGCGGCAGTGCTGCCACGGTCGCTCTCCTCCTCGAATGGCGCCCGTCTCGTCTGGCGAGTCGGTGGCCGGATTTTAGACTTTGCGAACCACGAATGTGCTCGCGATCTTGTCGTGCCAGCCTTGCTTGCGGGTGTCGAACGCGACCCAGATGAAGCCGATGTCGAGGGCGATCCCGCTGATCACGTAGCCGACAAAACGGCCGATCGCCCGCCCGATGCCGATGTTCCGGCCGGTGGCGGCGTCGACGACGTGCAGGCCGAGCATCCGCTGGCCGAGCGTCCCGCCGAACTTCGACCACAGGATGACGAAGTAGGCGAGCTCGCCGGCGAAGCCGACCAGCTCCCAGTAACCGATCGAGCTGATGAACGAACCCTGGCAGGTTGCTGACGGCAACCCGGATGCCGCCGCGTTGTTCACACAGTTGACGTATGCGCTCAGCGAGGGTGCCTCGATCACAAAGAAGAGAATGAGGAAGGGCACCGCGATGACGAGCCCGTCGATGAACGAAGCCAGGACACGGATCCAGAACCCTGCGTAGGCGATGCCCGGTGCCGGGCCGGTGTGCGGTCCCGCGTAGTAGGACGCAACCGGGTACACAGGAGGCGGAGGCGGAAGGTAGGTTTGGCCCCCGTCCCACTGACCGGGCGCCTGAGGCGGGGGAAGCGGCGGCCCTCCTGCGGTCATCGAAGCAGGACACTAACAGGCTTGCCGGGTTTATGACCCTTACAGCCGAAACGTCACCTCACGCGGTTTCGGGCATCGCCTCGACCGCGGCGATCACCGCGCGCGTGATCTGTGTCGGCGTCGACGCGCCGGACGTGACGCCGACCCGGTGAACGCCGTGAAACCACGAGGGATCGAGGTCCGCAGCGGTGTCGACGAGGTACGCGGGCCGGTGGCCTTTCTCGCGAACCACCTGCACCAGGCGTTGACTGTTGCTGCTGCGCGCGCTGCCGACGACGACCACGCAATCCACATCGTCGGCTGCGAGCACGGCTGCCTCCTGCCGCTCCTGGGTCGCGCGACAGATCTCGTTGTGGACTTCGATGGTGGGAAAGCGTTCCACCAGGCGCTCGATGATCGACTGCGTGTCCCACATGCTCAGCGTCGTCTGGCACGTGACCGCGAGCGGTCGCTCGTCGGGGAGCTCGAGGGTGTCGACCTCTTCGATGCTTTCGATGAGGGTTGTGTGTTCGGGTGCGATGCCAAGCACGCCGGCGGGCTCGGGATGGCCGCGCTTGCCGATGTAGATGACGTGGTGGCCGCTCGCCACCAGGTCGCGTACGAGGTCGTGCGTCCGGGTGACGTCGCTGCACGTGGCGTCGACGAGGTTGAGTCCCCGTGCCCTGGCCGCTTCGACGACGACCGGCGAGATGCCGTGGGCGGTGAAGATGACCGTCCCGTCGGTCACCTGCTCGAGCGCCTTCATGCGATCGGGTTCTGCCACGAGCGCAACGCCCGACTCCTCGAGCTCGCGGGTCACGTGTTCGTTGTGAACCAGGTAGCCGAGCATGGTGACCGTTTCGCTGCCCGAGCGGGCAGCGCCTTCGCGTTTGGCGATCCGTATCGCCTCCACGACGCCATGGCAGTAGCCACGGGGCGTGATCCGGACGACGTCCATCGAGTCCAGTCTACGCGGGGGTTTCCACAGGGCGGTCGAACCAGAGCGCCCGTCGCCGTCGCGGTGTCCGTCCCGCGAGCAGCAGCCAGGAATAGAGGAGCACACCCACGAGTCCTCCGATCGCGAGCTTCACGGCGTCGGGCAGCGCGCTTGGCGAGACGAACGTCTCGAGGGTGCCGGCGATGACGAGCAGGCTGGCGGCTCCGAGCACGAGCATCACGGCACGTACAGCCACCCGCGCCAGCGCCTCCGCGCGGCGAAGCTGCCCCGGGCTGAGGATGGCGCCGCCGAGCATGAGGCCCGTGCCACCGCTGATCACGATCACGCTGAGCTCGAGCACGCCGTGGGGGACGATCAGCGACCAGAACTGATAGTCGTAGCCCCCCAGGTGGACCGCGGCGGCGACGGTCCCGAGCATCCAGCCGTTGGTGAGCAGCACGAGCACAGTTGGAATGCCGAGCAGCATTCCACCGGCAAAGCAGATGAGCGCCACGCGGATGTTGTTCTGAATGATGAACGCCGCCGCGAACGGCGCATCCTGCACGCCGGTGCCGATCTGGCCGCGCGCCATCTCGTCGAAAAGTGACGGTGGCACCAGCGCCGTGCGCAGGTCGGGACGGACGTACACCGCCACCCAGCCCGCGACGAAGCCGATCACCATGAGCGCCAGGCTGGTGACGATGAAGGGCCACGCCGCCCGAAACGATCGGGGCAGCGCGGTGGCGAAGAACGGTCCGACCCCGCCGACCCGCCACGGCCTGCCCCGGTACAGCAGCGGGTGCGCTCTCGCGCAGAGCGTGTTGAGGTATTCGGTGATCGGCGCGTCGGGGTGATCGCGGCGGGCGATGGCGAGATCGCTCGAGGTCTGCCGCAGCAACAGGCCGAAGCGTTCGATGTCGCTCGCGGATTGTGTGCGCAGGCGTCCGCGCTTCGCGGTCTTGATCGCCGCCTCCAGCGCGGACCATCGCGCCTGGCGTTCCGCGATGAACGCGTCGAGGCTCATGGATGCCGTTGATCGAGTTGGAGGTAAACACGCTCGATGAACAGTTCGGGTGGCCAGAGGCGCTCCGGCGCGCCGGGGGCCAGCTCGAGGCGGTCCAACAGTCGTTTCGCGATGTCGGCTGCGAGGTCTGCCCGCAGCTTCGGGACTCAACCCCGGGCGCGACAGAAAGATGCGCAGCGCGTCGCGCTCGAAGCCCCCGATGCGGTCGAGCCCGTCGATGGGCGGCCCCGCGTCAGGGGTGCGGAGCATCACCGGAGGGGGTGCGACCGCAGCCGCGAGCGTGACCATCGCCCGGTCGCGGACCACGATCGTGCCGGCGCCGAGGTCGCCGAGGCGGCGCGTCTGCGGCTGAAAGAACATCACCACAACGCCGATCAGGAGGACCGCGACGTCGACGACGCGGATGACATTGCGCACCGCGAGCGCGCCGAAGTCGGCAGCCGAGCCGTCGATGCGGATGACGCGCAACCCCATCGCGCTCTTCCCGGGGGTCTTGCCGCCGGTCACCGCCTCGGCGACGAAGAAGTAGCCGAAATAGACGAAGCCGGCAAAGAACCCCGCGCCGGCACCCGCGAAAGCGGCACCCTGGCTGCTGGTCACGAAGACCCCCGCGAGCGCACCGTAGAGCAGGATCGCCACCAGTGTGAGCGGCAGCGCCACCAGGTTGTCCAGGATCTGCGCCACCAGGCGGCTGCCGAGACCGGCCACGCTGTAGCCGAGCGTGACGTTGTCCGACGTCTTGACGCTGATGGTGTCGAGCTGGCTCGAATTCACCGAATCATCGTCGCACGCGCACCGACGCCCGTCGTGATCGTCGCGCGACGGTGACCTGGCCCCCGGGTCAGTCGATGATCGCGACCGTCTGACCTTCCTGGACCACCTCCCCCTCGGCCACCAGGATCTGCGTGACCGTGCCCGAGGTCGGCGTCGTGATCGGAATCTCCATCTTCATCGACTCGAGAATCATCAGGGTGTCGTCCTCCTCGACGGCCTGCCCGACTTCGACGACGATCTTCCAGAGATTGCCCACCAGCTCGGCCTTGACCTCGGTCACGCTGCCCTCCTCATAGCGGCGACATGCCGTGCTTGCGCCAGGCGCGCCGCCGTTTGGTTGCCGCGCGGTCGAGCGTCAGGCAGCGACGCCGATGATCCGGCCGTCGATCCAGCCGGTCCACCCATTGGAGCAGATCACGCGTGCCCACGCCCCCCGGACCTCGGCGACCTGGATGGGGAGTCCGGGCGCCAGGTTGGCGACCACCGGCCCGGAGGGATCCGGTGCGCCCCACGCACGTAGGCCCTGCGGCGGCACCGAGTGGCTCGGCGCCCATCCACCGATCGGAGCGGGCTGCTGCACCGGCTGGGCTTGCACCGGCTGCGCCTGGTAGGGCTGCGGTGTGTAGCTCGCCTGGACCGGCTGAGCCTGCACCGGCTGCGCCGGTTGCGGGGTGAAGCTCGGCGTCGGCAGCGATTGTGGGATCGGGCTCGGCTGCGGCGACGACGACGGTTGCTGGAAGGTGGATGCGGCCGGCATCGGGGTCGAACTCGGGCTCGGCGTCGGTGTCGAAGGCATCGGAGCCGACGGTCGCCGCCTCCTCGTCGACCTCGGAAGCCGGCGCGACGCCGGCGATCGCATCGAGCAGCGTGCTGGTCCGGGCGAGCTCGGCGACCGCCTGTACGAATGTGTGCTTGCTCAAGCCGTCCAGGTAGACGTATGTCTGCGCGACGACCGTGGTATCGGCGCCGGAGCGTTCGACCGCGGCGCTGACCGAGCCGGGGCGCGAGGCGATCAGCTGGTTGGCGGCATCGACGTCGTCACCGGTGAGGGTCACGCTCCGACGGATCGTGACGCGATCGGCGCCGTCGGCCTTGAACACCACGAGGTCGATCGGCGCGGTGCTCAGGGTGCCTGCCTTCAATCCGAACGAAAAGTCCGTGCCGGGCTCGAAGCGGTCCGACGCCATCTCCAGGTCGTCGTCGGACGCGCACCAGCCGGTGATGCTCTGCTTGACCTCATCAGGTGTCATGGGTGTGATCTCCTCTCCGCGTCCTCGAAGGCTGCGGCGACTATACGGTGTTCACGATGCGCGAGCCGGATGCGGCGCGGCCTCGCCCATCGCGAGCAAGCCGTCCAGCACATCACCGATCTTGTTGAGCGCGAGCGAAAGATGACCCTCGTCGGGAAGGAGATGCTGCTCTGCACCCGCGACGTGCGCGGCGAGCCAGGTGCCGTGTTGCATCGGCACCATCCTGTCCTCGCCTCCCTGCCAGATCGCCACCGGCGTCTCGATGGAAGCGAGGTCGAATCCCCACGATGTGGCGAAGGCGAGGTCATCGTCACGCCAACCCGCGATCCCGCTCGAGACCGAGCGTCTGAGGCTGACCGCCATGAACTCGGCGTATCCGCCGGTGAGCGCGGCCTTGTCGACATCGCTGACCAGGCCCCCGAACGATGCGACCACTCCGGCCGGTTGCACATCGCGCACCGCAGCGGCCTCGCGCTCGAGATAGGGCTCGAGCGCGTCGCGGCCCTTGATGGTCGCGCCGAACTCCGCGATGTTCTCGGGCCCCATGCCGGAGAACCAGTCGATCCCCTCGGCCGGCCACGGCGCCACGCCGGCGAGCGTCGCGGTGGCGATGACGCGGTCAGGCAGAAGGGCTGCGCACGCCAGCGCATGTGGACCACCGCCCGACTGGCCGGCGCAGAAGAACAATCCGATCTTCAGGGCGTCGAGGATCGCCTGGACGTCGGTCGCCACGTCGCCCACCGACCGCCCGGGCATCGCGGACGACCCGGCGTACCCCGGCCGGGAGAAGGTCACGAAGCGAAGGTTGCGCCTGGCGAGTTCGTCGACGAGCGGCGCGTACGCCCCGGCCGCTGACGGAGTCCCGCTGTGAAAGAGGAAGCAGCGCCCGTCGTCCGGTCCGTCGGAGACCACCTCGAGCTGACGCCCGTCGGGCGCCTGGACCATCTGCCGACGGGGTTCGGAACTCACCACCTCATGGTACCGAGCCGTTCGCGAACGTGACGACGCCGGCGCCTTTCAGGCCTCGAGGTCGAATGCCGTGGGGTGCGACGGCTGATAGAGACCGATCTCTCCGCCGCCGGGAATGCGGATTCGCGTCAGCCGTCCAAATCGTGCCGTGCTGATCGGCCCGGAGAACTCCGCCCCTTTGGCGATGAGCTCTTCGACGGTGCGATCGATGTCGTCGCACATCAGGAACAGCTCGTGGTGCCCACCCGGTGAGCCCTCTCCGGACGGGTGGATGCCAAGCTCGGCCGGGGGGAGTTTGAAGATGAGCCATCCATCGTGGATGTCGACATTGGGCATCTCGAGCACATCGCGGAAGAACGCTCGTGCCCGGTCGGGATCGTCGGCGTACACGATCGCGTGGGTCGCGGTGATCATCGTGCCAAGTGTCGCAGCCGTGCGCTCAGTCACGCGCTCCCACGGAGCGGCGCGAGGGGTGAACGGACATCCAGGTCGCTGCGCCTGGGCTGTCACGGGCTGATAACGCATCGGGCGGGCGCAATCTCAGCGGATAGGCTGCCTGACGTGAGCGGATCTCGGCGGCCTGCCCGCTTGATCATCGCGATCGCCGCGGCAGCGCTGGTCGCCTATGCGCTCCTCTGGACCCAGGTCGGCGGCTTCGAGGTGGGGCGGAGCGATTTCACCGCGTTCTACGTGGGCGGGACGCTGCTCCGGGAGGGACACACCGGCGACCTCTACGCGGCGGCTGTGCAGCAGCCCCTGCACAGCACGCTGATCGCGCCCGATCGCGAAGGAAACCTTCCGTTTGTCAACACCCCGGTGGCGGCCGCGCTGGTGATCCCGGTGACGTTCCTGCCACTCGACGCCGCGTATCGCCTGTGGTCCCTGCTCGAGCTCGCGGTGCTGATCCTCGCAATCGTGCTCGCCCTCCGGAGCGTCGAATGGCCGGCCGGCACGCCGCGCGTCTGGCAGACCGCGACCGGTGCCGCCGCCCTCGCCGGGGTCGGGACCTTGACGATGTTCGTCCAGGCGCAGTGGACGCCCCTGCTGGCGCTCGGTCTGGTACTTGCGTACCGGTCGTGGAAGGGCGGGCATCTTGCGACCGGCGCGGCGGTGCTCGTGGTTTCGGCCGGGATCGCCAAACCGCATCTCGCCCTCGGACTGCTCGCATTTCTCGCCGGCTGGCGCGAACGCCGGCTCATCGTCGGCGCCGTCGCCGGCGCCGCGGGGCTCGCGCTGGCGTCGCTCGCGCTCGTCGGGCCGGCGGGGATCGCCGGGTTCGTGAGCATCCTCGCCTCGTCGACCACCAGGTGGGAGCTCGCGACCATGGTGAGCTTCATCGGGGTGGTCGGCTCCCTGTTCGGCAGCGGCCTGGTGGCCCACGTGGTCGGCCTCGTCGCCTCGCTGCTCGCGTGCGCTGCCGCGGCGTGGCTCGGGATGGCCGTTCGTCGCGACCCGAGGCGCCTCGACTCTGCGCTGGTCGGTGCCGCCGTGCTCTCGCTGCTCGCGGCGCCACACGCCTACCCGGACGACCTCGTCATGCTCGCCCCGGCCCTGGTGATCGGCGTTGCCGCGGCGGCACGGCGCGCGGGCTCGAATCCGGTGTTGACCTTCACGTCCCCGCTGGCGCTCGCGTTCGGAGCCTGGATGCTGATCATGGTTGCTGCCTCCGCCGACCTGGTCGATGCGGCGAGCTTCCCCCCGGGACAGTTGGCCGGTTGGGCGCTCGTGGCCGCGGCGGCGCTCGCCTGCGTTGCAACCGTACGGAACCCTGGGCTCCCAGGCGCCCTCGATCGCGCATCGGCGGCCCGGGTGGCGCCCGAAGTCGTAGCCAGCCGATAACGTGAGGCAGCCCGGCCGGGCGGGAACCGCCACCTCTTCGGCGCCGAGCCGACGGCTCGTGGCGCTGACACTGGTGTCGACGACGCTGCTGATGGCGGCGATCGCGCTGCCGGTTGCGCTCACCCGCCGGGCACCGCACGACGATGAGGGCTTCTACCTCTACAGCCTGCGGCTGTTCGCTCACCACGGCGGCGTGTTCAGCCATGTGCTGACGGCCTATGGGGCGGCATATCACGAGCTCATGGCTGCGCCCTTGATGCTGCTGGGTGTCAGCATCGACCACAACAGCGGCAGGGTGATGACGGGCATCATGACCGCCCTCATCACCGCCGCCGCAGGGCTCGTGTGCCTGCGCCTCACCGGTCGTCTGAGTGCCGCGGTGCTCGGCCAGGTGGTGGCGCTGATCGCCGCCGTGCCGGTGACCGGCGAGCCGATGGAACCATCGATTCTGGTGCTGCTGTTCCTCGCGCTGATGGTGCTCGCCGTCAGCGGGCGGAGCGCCGGGCCGGTTCGCCGTGGGGTGCTGGTGGGCGCCTGCGTCGCCGTGCTGGCGCTGACCAAGATCAACGTCGGCGCCTACGCGGGGGTGGCGGCGCTGGTGGCGGTGTTGGGCGTCAGCGCGAGACCGCGCTCTCCACTGTGGGCGGTCGGGCTGGCGCTGGGCCTGGCTCCGGCGGTGATTCTGTCGGTGGCCGGTCGCAACGACCCGTCGGTGGTCGGGTTCGCGCTGCTGGTGATGCTGCTGGTGGTGGCGCTGCAGATCGCACCCGCGCCTCGGCGCCTGCCGCTGCACCGCATCGAGCCGATCGCGATGGTGGTGGCCGGCGGCGGCTGTGCCGTGCTCATCGGGGCGATCGCCGTGGCCTGGGGCGAGTCGGCACCCGCGATGGTTCGGGCGACGTTCGCTGCCAGCCTGACCCGGGCGAGCACCGTCGCCTTCCAGTTCACCTGGCTGCCGCCGGTGATGGTGGCGACGGCGCTGGCCCTGGCGGCCCTGGCGGCGGCGCGCACGCCGCGAGCACGGCTCGTGCTGCGCCTCGTGGGCGTAGTGATCGCGGTGGTGGTGGCGGTGCTGATGCTCCAGCCCGAGCCCTTCCCCGCCAACGGCCTGGAGCTGTTGGGGCTGTTGCTGGGACCCATGCTGCTGCTGCCCCGGAACGGCGAGCCGTCCGAGGCGGCGATGCGCGGGCGCCGGCTGCTGGCCACACTGACCGTGCTGGAGTCGCTGCAGGCCTACCCGATCAGTGGCGATCAGGTCTCGTTTTCGCTTTTCCCCGCTCTGCTGGCCGGAGTTGTGGTGGCGAGCGACCTGGCCCCGGACCTGAACGCCGCCCTCAGGGCACGGCTGAGCCAGCTCATCACGGTGGCGGCGGTGCTGCTGCTGATAGGTCCGATCTCACTCGGTGTCGCCTCGTGGCAGGCGTGGAGCCAGGCACCGTCGCTGATGCTCAGCGGGGCCTCACTGATTCACCGTCCCGTGGGCGACAACCAACCGATCGAACAGGTGGTGGCGGCTGCTGAGGGCAGTGGCTGCCGATCGCTGGTCACCTACCCGGGCATGCTGAGCTTCTACCTGTGGAGCTCGCTGCCGCCGCCGCAGGGGGTGGAACTCGTCGACGCTACCTGGTGGACCGTCGACCCCAATCTCGAGCCGGCTGAGCGCGGGCTGTCTCAGCTCCACGATGTCTGCCTGATCCGCAATCCCGGCGATGAGATCTTCTGGTCCGAGCTGGGGCTGGCCCCGCCCGATTCCCGCTTCACCGCCTTCCTGGCGAGCCACTTCCATCAGCTGGCTGTGTTCGGTGGCTATCAGTTGTGGCTGCGCCCGTGACCGGTGGGGCCAGCCGATCCGGGGCGAGACCGCGTCCTTCGTGGCGGTGAGGCTCGCCATTCTCCCTATTGTTCGGAACGGCGCGCCTTCCGAGGAGAAGCCGGCGCAGGTCGGCACGGAGGAGCGCACCGGCACTTCGTCGCAGCAATGTAGATGGGAACACCGATGCAGTTCGAGCACGACGTCGTCGTTGTCGGGGGATGTGGGCATGTGGGGCTGCCCTTGGGCCTTGCCTTCGCCGACAGCGGGCTCGACGTCGTCCTGTACGACACCGACGCGACGGTTGTCGAGACGGTCAACGGTGGAGCGATGCCCTTCGCCGAGGTCGAGGCGCCCGCGATGCTCGCCCGTGTGCTCAAGGCCGGGCGGCTGCGCGCGACCACCGACGCGGCGGTGATCGACCGGGGCGAGCACATCGTGGTGGTGGTGGGCACCCCGGTCGACCGCTACCTGAGCCCGGATGTCGAGGCGGTGGCACGCGTGATCGCGCCACTCACCGACCACCTCGTCGACGGTCACCACCTCGTCCTGCGCAGCACCGTGTATCCGGGCGTGACCGAGCGCGTGGCGCGGCAGATCGGCAAGCTGGGACGCGATATCGACGTCAGCTTCTGCCCGGAGCGAATCGCCGAGGGGCACGCGCTCCCGGAGCTCCGCACCCTCCCCCAGATCATCTCGGGAACGACGCCGACGGGCCGTCGAGCGCGCCGATGCGCTGTTCCGCCGGCTGACCCCGGAGACCGTCGAGCTCGAACCCGAGGAGGCGGAGCTCGCCAAGCTCTTCACCAACAGCTGGCGCTATCTCAAGTTCGCGGTCGCCAACCAGCTCTTCATGATCGCGAATGACAACGGGCTCGACTACGAGCGCATTCGCAGCGCCGTGACATTTCACTATCCACGCGCCGCCGACCTGCCCGGCGCCGGTCTCACCGCGGGCCCCTGCCTGCTCAAGGACACGATGCAGATCACCGCGTTTGCGGAGAACCGTTTCACCCTTGGTCATGCCGCGGTGATGGTCAACGAGGGAATGCCGCTCTACATACTGGGCAAGCTGGAACAGCGGTTCGACCTTTCGGCAATCACCGTGGGCATCCTGGGCATGGCGTTCAAAGCCGAGTCCGACGATCCCCGCGCCAGCCTGAGCTACAAGCTCAAGCGCATCCTGATCGGCAGGGCTGCGCGCGTGCTCTGCACCGATCCCTACGTCGCCGGCGATCCCGACATCGTGCCTGTCGACACTGTTGTCGCGGAGTCCGATCTGCTGATCCTCGCCGCGCCGCACCGGGAATTCGAGAACCTGCACACGTCGAAACCCGTGGTCGACATCACCAACCTGCTCGGCAACGGGGTCAGGGTGTGAAGCCGCGAGTCAGTGTCGTGATTCCCGCGTACAACGAGGGTGCCGCCGTCGTCCCGTTTCTCGACCGGATCTTCGAGGCGATCACCCTGCCGGCCGAGGTGCTGGTCGTCTACGACACGGTCGACGACACAACCGTCCCGTTTCTCGACATCTACATGCGGCGCGAGGCGCGCCTGCGCCCCGTCCTCAACACGCTCGGACGTGGGCCGGCGAATGCTCTCCGCTTTGGAATCGCGCAGGCCACCGCCGACGTCGTGGTCGTGACCATGGCGGATGGCAGTGATGACCCGATGCAGATCGATCAGCTGACGCGGCTGGTCGAGCGCGGTGTCGTCGTCGCGTGTGCGTCTCGATACATGCGTGGCGGTCAGCAGGTGGGCGGCCCCTGGGTGAAGGGCCACGTCTCGCGTTTGGCGGGGGTCTCGCTCAACCTCATCGCACACGTCGGGACTCACGATGCGACCAACTCCTTCAAGGCATATTCGCGCGCGTTTGTGGAACGCGTCGGCATCGATTCGGATGCCGGCTTCGAGCTTGGGATCGAGCTGGTGGCGAAGGCCCGGCGCCTCGGCCTGCCTGTGGCGGAGCTGCCGACCATCTGGCTCGACCGTGCCGACGGCACTTCGAACTTCAAGGTCAGGGCGTGGATACCCCGGTACCTGCACTGGTATCTCTACGCGCTCGGCCTCACCGGGCGCCGCAGCGCCGAGCCCGGCCGCCGTTCTGGAGGGGGCGCGTGACCCGGGTCCTGGTGACCGGGTCTGCGGGGTTCATCGGCGGCTACGTGGTTGAGGAGCTGCTCGCCCGAGGCCACGACGTCGTCGGTGTCGACAACGAGTCGAAGTACGGCCGGGTCGTCCGATCCTTCGACACCGATCCGCGCTACCGGCTCATCCGTGGGGACGCGCGCGACGCCGCGCTGATGACCGAGGCGCTGGCGGGGTGTGAGCACCTGATCGCGGGTGCGGCGATGATCGGCGGGATCTCGTATTTCCATGCCTACGCATACGATCTGCTCGCGACCAACGAGCGCATCCTCGCGTCCACGTGCGACGCGGCGATCCGTGCGCATCGCGACGGCACGCTGAACAAGGTGACCTACCTGAGCTCCTCGATGGTCTTCGAATCGGCCACATCCTGGCCGTCGGCTGAGGGTCAGGAGCTCGAGATCCCACCTCCCCGGTCGTCCTACGGCTTTCAGAAGCTCGCGGTCGAGTACTTCGCCAGAGCCGCGCACAGCCAGCACGGCCTGCCGTACACCATCGTCCGCCCATTCAACTGCGTCGGCGTCGGCGAGGGGCGCGCGCTCGGCGACGTGGAGATGCTCAGCGGCAACGTCAAGCTGGCGATGAGTCACGTCGTGCCCGACCTCGTGCAGAAGATCATCAAGGGCCAGGACCCGTTGCACATTCTCGGCAGCGGGTCGCAGGTGCGGCACTACACCTACGCGGGCGATCTCGCACAGGGAATCGTCAGCGCCATGGAGAGCCCCGCCGCGCTCAACGACGATTTCAACCTTTCCACCAGCGAATCGACCACGGTCCTCATGCTCGCTGAGAAGATCTGGCACAGGATCAAAGGCGACGGCGCGCCCTTCCGCTATGTCAGTGACCCTCCGTTCGAGCATGACGTGCAGCGGAGGATACCGTCGGTGGAGAAGGCGAGGCGGGTGCTCGGGTTCGAGGCCACGACCACGCTCGATGAGATGCTCGACCGCGTCATCCCGTGGATCGAGCAGGCGGTCGCGTCGGGGGCGATCTGACCGGCCCTCCGTGAGTGCGGGACGTCGCCGCGCACGGGCAAACTCCACGCTCGTGGCGGATATCGCGATCACACCGTTGGAGCAGTCACCGACAACGCGCGCATCGTTGAGTGAGATCCTCATCGAGGTGGTCGCGAATGGGGGTTCGGTGAGCTTCATGCACCCACTGGACCCGGTGCAGGCCGACGCCTACTGGGAACACGCGCTGGCTGCGGCCGCTCGCGACGAACGAGTGATTCTCGGCGCCTGGGAGGGCGCGGTCCTGGTTGGAACGGTGACGCTCCTCCTCGACTTTCCGCCGAATCAGCCGCACCGGGCCGAGGTCGCCAAGCTGATGACCCGCACGAGCCACCGGGGCCGCGGGATTGCGACGTTGCTGATGCGGGCGGTGGAGGCCGTCGCGGTCGAACGCGGGCGCTCCCTGCTGGTGCTCGACACTGCGACGGAGGGCGGCGCGGCGACGCTGTATGAGCGGCTGGGATTCACACTGACCGGCGAGATCCCCGACTACGCGTACAAGCCGCACGGCGGATTGACCGGGACGCTGATCTACTGGAAGCGGATCGGGCCGAAAGCCGAAGCCGAGTGGCGCGAATCCCATTAAAGTCCTGAGCGAATGAACGCCGCGATCGTCGGCTTTGGGCTCGGGTTCTTCGTCGCGCTCCAGCTGGGGCCGATGTCGCTGTTTCTTATCAGGTCGACGCTGCGCAGCGGGTGGAAGGTCGGCGTCGCGATCGGCGCGGGTATCGCCGCCGTCGACGGCCTGTACGCGGCAGCGGGAGTTGGTGGCGCGACGCCGCTGCTCACCATTCATTCCCTGCGCCTTGGGCTCGGCCTGGTCGGCGCGACCGTGCTCGTGTGGCTGGGGGCGCGAACCCTCTACGGCGCACTCCGCGTGCGCATCGGCGGTGAGACTTCATTCGAAGTGGCGACTCCGAAGCGAGCGTTCATCACCGCACTCGGGGGGACCGCGTCCAACCCGTCCACCATCGTGTCGTGGGGCGCGATCTTCGCCGCAGCGAGCTCTGCAGGGCTGGTGCACACCACCGGTGCTGCGGTGCTCCTTGTGGCGGGTGTTGCGGCCGGCAGTCTGACGTGGGTCAGCGTGCTCGCAACCGGTGTTGCGCTCGCGCGCCGATCGATGAGCAGCCGCGCGATCCGCGTGACCGACGGCGCTGCCGGTGCCGGCTTGATCGGATTCGGCGGCGCGCTCGCCTACACGACATTGGCAGGCCCGGCAGGAATCGAATCTGCGCACAGGGTTTAGGAACTCAAACCGAGCGAGTCAGAACCTCGTCTCGCATTCAAAGTAGTCGAGGGTGCGCCAGAGTGCGCTGCGCTCCGACGCGGACTCGCTGCCCAGGCAATAACGCGTTCGTCAGGGTGGCGGTTCCACCACGGCACATCCGTCAGCGATGCGGATGCGCCATCCCTGCTCGTGCACACGGCGGTGGTGCGGCCGGCAGAGCGAGACCAGGTTGTCGAGCTCGGTCGGACCGCCGTCCGCCCAGTGGACGATGTGGTGGCCATCGGTCCACGCCGGCGGTCGGTCGCACCCCGGGAAGCGGCAGCCCTGATCCCGGAGGCGCAGGGCGTTGCGCAGGTGGGCCGGGACCGTGCGCGTGGCCCGTCCGACCGAGAGCGCCTGCGTGGGCGGGCGCAGCGCCGTCCAGGCGGAAGCGTCTGCCGGCGCCGCGACCGTTACCACCGTCCGCACCGCGTCGCAGGCGATGCGCCGCGCGGTTGCGGGGTGGATCGGACCCACGCCGCTCAACACGGCGGCCTGTGCATCAGCGCCGGCGCGCAACGTCTCCGCGCTCACCGTGACCGTGAGGTGCGGCCGCTGCCCGTGCACATCGCGGTGGTCCCCGCAGCGCAGCTGGGTGGCGGCCAGATCGACCAGGGCGTCGGCACGGCGCTGCGAGGCCGACCGGGATTCGCCTCGGGTCATCCCGTGACTGAGCGCATCGATCGCGGTCTTCACCAGGGCGCCGCCTTCGGCGTCCAGTTCACCCCGGAGGACGAACACACCCCCATAGGTCTGCTCGCACTCGAACCAGCGGCGCTCGTGGGCATGGTTGTCATCGCCGAGCACGCCGTCGGGGTCGAGGCGCAGCCGGGTGACCTGGGTGAGGGTGCGCATGGCCCCGGGGTCGAGCGTCTCCGCGGCGCCCACCAGGATGCCCTCGAGCGGCGCCACCTGATCGACGCCGACGTCCTCGGCGAGGTGGGCGATCATGGTCACGTTGCTGAAGGAGGCGCGCCCGGCGCGGGCGCTGTCGAGCGCCGCCGGCAGTTCGCCGAGGGTCCGCGCCAGGTGCACGCGGTACGCGGCCGCCTTCACGGTCATGCCGCAGCAGCGTCGCAGCCAGGACACCGTGCTCCCCCCGCCGTCGTCCTGGGCGCCGCGAGCGCAATGGAAGCGGTGCAGGCGACGGATGAACTCGGCTTCGAGCCGGTCGATCTCGTGCCGGATGTCGACCAGGTCCGCGCCCAGGGCGTGGGTCGAACAGGCGTCGATGAACTCGTCGACGAGGGCGTCGACATCCGCATGCAGGCGGTGCTTCACATCCGGGATCGCGAACGCTTGCATGCACGGATTCTACCAAACATATGTTCGCCAGCGCACGGGCAATCCCGCGCCGTCACAAGTTGCGGCCATATCCGGCAGTAACACCCTACGGCGTGCCGCCGATCCATATTCAGGGCCGTGGCCCTTCAGCCTCGACTGGGATGACGGCGGCGATGACCAGAGGTGAAATTCCCGCCCGATTATCCGACGATCTTGAAGGACGATGTCAAGGAATCGAATTCTGCGCTAGGAGCGAAGAGCAGGTACATCCTGGCGCCGTCGGCCACGAAGAACACCAGACCCGTCATCTTGAGCCCACTTCCCGCAAAGGCTGCCTTGAGACCAGGCGTATTGCGAAACGTTGTTGCTGACGGTCGGCTCGTTATAGTCAGCCCCGACGAAATGCTGAAGTTTTGCAGCGCGGAACTCATGGCGGCCTGGAATTGGTCAGACGGGAGAGCCGGCTGAATGTCTTCTTCTCCTACCTCAACCGCTCCGCTGGTCCCCTTGAACTCGCAACGATGATTGCCAAGTGGTAGCTGGCGATTGACGCTGGGGTTGTCGATTCGGTTGGAGCGGACGGAAAGGCGGCGGAGAAATGTCCAGCCGTGGAAGTGTAGGAAACGGGATATTGCATGGGTGCTGGAGTAGGCTGCGCACTCGCACGATGCCCTGTTGAGATGGCACCGCCACAGCCCGCAAGTGCCAGCGCCAGCATCGCGAAACCGACTGCCCTTCGCATCGGGGAATCATGTTCAAGAAGGGTGTGACGACCGGGACACGTTTGACAACGGTTTTGGCCCAAATCTGCGGTCGTCTGGTCGTAGCCCCGGCAGGAATCGAACCTGCGCACAAGGTTTAGGAAACCTCTGCTCTATCCACTGAGCTACGGGGCCGCGCTGCTCAATGCTATCTCGTCGCTGTCGCGTATCACGCGATCCCGGGCACGCGATTCGGAGAGATTCCTGGATGGGGCGTCCGCGGATGCCGGCCACGACGGCTCCCGCTGCATCAGAAGCCGCCATACTCAGACACCTGATGGCGGCGACCCTCGACGTCCGGTTCGCGCTCAGCGCCGACGACCAGGCGCGGCGCTGGCTCGACGAGCATCCCCGGGCCTCAGGCTTGTGCATCGCCTACATGTCGTCGCGCGCCTGTTGTTCCGGAGCTCGGGTGTGCGACGTGCGGATTCGCGTCGACACCACTCCGACACAATCCGACGCTCGCGACTCGTCCTGGATCAGGATCGGATCATTGGGCGGGCGCGATGTGTACATCGACGCGCGTCTCATCGATCGGATACCGCCGCGGCTTCGGTTCACACAGCGCGGTGTCGGCCCGTTCCGCCGGCTGGATCTCGACCTCAGCGGCGAGCAGTGGGCCGACATCCTGTACCCGGTCCCGCGCTGACGCACAAAGGCGATGTGACTGCAGCGAAACCGTCGGGAAGGGGAGATTCGAACTCCCGACCTCACGGTCCCGAACCGTGCACTCTAACCTGGCTGAGCTACTTCCCGGCGCCCGGACCGGATGATACCACCCGCCTCAGCAGCCCTCCGAATGGCGTTGGCATGGGGCCGTCCCGACTCGCATACTGAGGCAATCGCGCGGTGCCGCCGCGCCAGGAGTCCAGGTTCTATGGGTCGTATCACCATCGACATGACCATCAACGCTCCCGTGGCCACGGTGTTCGCGTATGTCGACGACTATCGCAACACCACCAAGTACATGAAGGACCTGGTGAAATGGCAGCCGACCGGCAAGGTCACGCATGGCGAGGGTGCGCAGTTCGCGGTCGGCATGAAAGCCGGGCCGACGACGCTGACCTCGGTGGTCGACATCACCACATGGACAGAGAACAAGGCCATCGGCTGGCATTCCAACGAAGGGTTCAAGCAGATCGGTCTGTGGGCGTTCCTGCCCAGAGGCGAGAAGACAAAGGTCACCTTCGACATGGAGTATGAATTCGGCGGCGGCATCGCTGGAAAGCTCCTCGGTCGCGCAGCCGAACCGATCGTGCGCGGCAACCTGCAGCGATCTGTCGAGACGCTCAAGCTTCACACCGAGAAGCTGAGCGCTCCAAGAGCGGGGGTGAAGGCCGGCCCGAAAGCCACCACGAAACCCGACACAAAGACCGCGCCGGCGGTTGCGAAAAACAGCACAAAACCTGCAACAAAACGCCCTGCGCGACCAGCATCGAAGGCGAAAAACTCGCCGCGAAACGCTTAGAATCAACTCGTTCCCGGCAGCGACCCGGGCGAGGAGCGAGAACATGACGAGCGACAAGACGGCCGCCAACGGACACGAGCCCCAAACCGGCGGTGTGCGGGTGAAGCGCGGCCTTGCAGAGATGCTCAAAGGCGGCGTCATCATGGACGTCGTCACCCCCGAGCAGGCGAAGATCGCCGAGGACGCCGGCGCGGTGGCGGTGATGGCTCTCGAGCGCGTGCCGTCGGACATCCGCCGCGACGGCGGCGTCGCGCGCATGAGCGACGTCAGTCTCATCAAGGAGATCATCGCGGCGGTGACCATTCCGGTGATGGCCAAGGCCCGCATCGGTCACTTCGTCGAGGCCCAGGTGCTCCAGGCTCTCGGTGTCGACTACATCGACGAGTCCGAGGTGCTCACGCCAGCCGACGAGGAACACCACATCGACAAGTGGCAGTTCGACGTGCCGTTTGTTTGTGGAGCGCGCGACCTCGGCGAGGCGCTGCGCCGCATCGGCGAGGGCGCGGCCATGATCCGCACCAAGGGCGAGGCCGGTACCGGCAACGTTGTCGAGGCGGTCCGTCACATGCGCGCAGTGCAGGGCGGCATCCGGCGCATAGCGTCGATGCGGCCCGAGGAGCTGATGGCCGAGGCCAAACATCTCGGCGCGCCCTTCGACCTCATCCAGGAGATCCACAGGACGGGCAAGCTTCCGGTCGTCAACTTCTCCGCCGGCGGCATCGCAACTCCGGCCGACGCGGCGTTGATGATGCAGCTCGGATGCGACGGCAACTTCGTCGGCAGCGGCATCTTCAAGAGCACCGACCCCGAGGCGTACGCGAAGGCGATCGTCGCCGCCACAACCTATTACGACAAACCGGAGGTGATCGCCGAAGTCAGCGCGGGCCTGGGCAAGGCGATGCCGGGGCTCGACGTCGCGTCGATGCCGGCAGGGGAACTGCTCGCAACTCGCGGTTGGTGAGCCCGCCGTCGCCTCGCGCCCGGCGTACACTAGCGGTGTGCGAATGACGCGAAGCCTGCCCCGCCAGGGACGGAGCGTTCACGTCCGCTGAGAGGGAATTGACCATCCTTCGGGTAGGCGTTCTCGCCCTCCAGGGCGACGTCCGTGAGCACCTGATGGCACTCCGCGACTGTGGCGCAGAGGCGTCCACGGTGCGCACGGCTGCCGAGCTCGACGCCGTCGACGCGCTCGTCCTCCCGGGCGGTGAGTCGACGACGATGAGCCGGCTGCTCAAGGTCTTCGACCTCGAGATGCCTCTCCGGGAGCGCCTCGCGGCGGGCATGCCCACGCTCTCGACGTGTGCGGGCCTGATCCTGATGAGCCGAGAGGTGCTCGACGGCCGCCCCGACCAGATCGCACTCGGCATCCTCGACGTGAGCGTCCGACGCAACGGCTACGGGCGCCAGGTCGAGTCATTCGAGGCGGATGTCCCGGTTGCGCTGCTCGGCGTGGCGCCGTTTCGCGCGGTGTTCATCCGTGCTCCACTGATCGAGCGTGCCGGACCCGAGGCGGAGGTTGTGGCCAGTTTCGGCAACAACCCGGTGGCCGTCGCCCAGGGGCCACACCTCGGCCTGTGCTTTCACCCGGAGATGACTGACGATCCGCGCCTGCACCAGCTGTTCCTGGAGCGCGCGGCAGCCGCCCTCGAGGTTAGCGCGGCGTGATCATCCGCTCCGCATCGTTTCGCGACCTCGCGCGAATCGAGCAGCTGTACCGCGAGGCGACCGAGGACGAGCGCCACGGGGCACAGATGACCCCCGACAGCCCGGTACCCCAGGCGACGTTGCTCCGCCTCTGGCAGGCGCTCACCAAGTCGCTGTCCTCCCTGGTGCCGATCACCGACGTCTCCGAGGAGATGCTCGTCGCTGAGGACACGAAGGAAGGCGTCGTCGGTTTCGTCCAGGTCCAGTCGCTGTCGGTTCGCCCGCGTTCGTGGCAGATCCTCAACCTCTGCACCTCGACGACGGCGCATGGCCATTTCGCCCGCGCCGAATTGCTCGACGGCGTCCGCAATCGCGGTCTCGAGTACGGCGTGCAGCGCGTCCACGTGCGCCTGCCGCTCGACCATCCGCTGCTGCCGGTCTTTCTCGAGCACGGGTTCACCCAGTTCGCCACCGAACAGATCCTGTATCGCGACCAGGCGGCAGCCGATCCTGAACCGTGCGTGAAATCGACGCTCATCCGCCCCGCGCGACGCGACGACATCGGTGCCATCTACCTCCTCTACCTGCGCACCACGCCCTCGCACGTCGCCGATGTCGAGGGTCCGTCGCTCAAGACCTGGCAGGCGGGATACGCGCAGGGCCTCATCGCCTCGCTCGGTCGCGACAACGTGCGCCACCTGCTCGTGGAGCGCCCCGGCATCGTCGCGTGGGCGGCGATCCGGCCGCCGACCGCCGCGCAGCCGGCGAGCCTCAGCATGATGTGCGAGGGGCACGATCCAGGGCTGCGTGACGCGATCATCGATGCGGTGCTCGCGGAGCTGCCCTCCGGACCCGCGTCCTGCGTGCTTCGCCATTACGACTCGGAGCTGATCCGGGCCCTGCAGGTGCGCGGGTTTGCGGTGTACGGCACCCAGCTCCTGCTTATCAGCGAGCTTGGTGAGAAGGTCCGCATCAACGCGCCGTCGCGGCGCAAGAAGCCGGTCCTGGTCCACGCCGGGATCGCACGCAGCATGCCGTCACCGGCTCCGTCGGTTCCGCTCCGCGTCCTGTCCACGACCACAACGAGGAGACAGAGATCGTCGTCCAGATGATGCCCTACGGATCCTCATGGGAAGAGGAGCTCAACCTGCTCTTCGCAGCGCTCCCACCCCGCATCGCCTCCGCCGCGCAACGTCTCTCACAGGGACGGGGCGACCTTCTCGAGGTGGTGCTCGACCTCGGCCGCGAGCCTGAGGCGAGATTCACCGACGGCGAGGCCATCCTCGACTCCGCCAATGTGGGCAATGCCGAGATCGACTATGTGACCGAGCACGTCGGGCTCTTCGGTGACGACAATCGAGCGGGGATCGAGCGAACCCTGCACAGGATCAGCGCGATCCGCAACCGCAAGGGCACGATCGTGGGATTGACCTGCAGGGTCGGCCGCGCGGTCACGGGAACGATCGACATCATCAAGGACATGGTCATCAGCGGCCAATCGATACTGCTGCTCGGTCCTCCGGGCATCGGCAAGACGACCATGCTGCGCGAATGCGCGCGCGTGCTCAGCGACGAGTGCGGCAAGCGCGTGGTCATCGTCGACACCTCGAACGAGATTGCCGGCGACGGCGACATCCCACACCCGGGCATCGGGCGGTCGCGCCGGATGCAGGTCCGAACGCCCGCGCTCCAGCACGCCGTGATGATCGAGGCGGTCGAGAACCACATGCCCCAGTGCATCGTCATCGACGAGATCGGCACGGAGCTGGAAGCCGTCGCGGCGCGGACGATCGCCGAGCGCGGCGTGCAGCTGGTCGGCACCGCACACGGCTCCAACATCGATTCGCTGCTGGTCAACCCGACACTCAACGATCTGCTCGGCGGCATCCAGACGGTCACGCTCTCCGACGAGGAGGCTCGGCGTCGCGGCACGCAGAAGTCCGTGCTCGAACGCAAGTCCCCGCCCACCTTTGACGTGCTGATCGAGATCCAGGAGCGCGATCGTGTGGTCGTGCACGCCCCGCTCGCGGAGACGGTCGACGAGGCGCTGCGCGGCAGGGTGCGCCCACCGCAACTGCGGACTCGCGACGAGTCGGGCGCGATCGTCAGCCGCGTCGACACCACTGCGGCCTCGACCCGACCGTCACCGTTCGAACCGGCACCGTTTCCCGGCGGCGGACGCGGCGGACGGCGGACGCGCGAGCGCCGGCGGCGCTTCGACGTCGACGAGTATATCGCCGGACAGCAGCGTCGCGACCGTGAGTGGGAACCCCCGGCGGCGGCGGTGCGTCCCGGTCCGCCACTCTCGATCTTCCCCTATGGGGTGTCACGCAGCTACCTCGAGCAGTCGCTGCGCGAGATGCGCCTCCCGGTGCGCATCCAGCATCACGTCGACGACGCCGACCTCGTGCTGACCCTGAAGAATTACTACCGGCGCCACGATTCGCCTGTTCGCGCAGCCGAGTCGTCGGGCATCCCGATCCATGTGCTGCGCAGCAACACGGTCGCGCAGATCAAGGGGGCGCTCGCCCGGGTCTACGGTGTCGACGCGCCCGCCGACACCACCGCGGATGCACCCGATGACAACCAGCCGGCGATGCAGGACGCGCTCGAGGGCATCGAGCAGGTGCAACGAACCGGTAACGACGTCGAGCTCACACCGCAGAATGCATACGTGCGCAGGCTTCAGCATCAGCTCGTCGAACAGCACGCGCTCACAGCCCGCAGCACGGGTGACGAACCCAACCGCAAACTCGTCATACTGCGACCCACGGAATGAGCCGTTCGGGCGAGGGGCCCGACGGCGGGGGAGTGGTGATAGACATGAGCGCATGGCGTGGCTTCTTCATCTCGTTCGAAGGGCTTGACGGTGCGGGGAAGAGCACCCAGGTCGCTTCGCTGGCAGGCGCGCTGCGCCAGCAGGGGCATGACGTCGTGACCGTGCGTCCCAACGAGACGCCGCTCGGTGAGATCCTGCACAGCTTCGTGCTCCAGCATCAGCGCGGACCGGCGCTGGAGGCGTGGGCCGAGGCCCTGCTCTTCACCGCGGAGCGCGTGCAGCTGTTGCACGAGGTCGTCCTGCCCGCGCTCCGGCGTGGGAGCGTGGTGATCGCCGACCGCTACGCGGACTCGACCATCGCATACCAGGGTGGAGGAAGAGGCATTCCGCCAGGAGACCTGCTCCGCCTGCATGCCGCCGCATGCGGAGATGTCTGGCCCGACCTCACCCTTTACCTTGCGATACCGGCGGCCACCGCCGCCCAGCGGCAGCGCGCGCAGCAGCTGCCGCTGGACCGTTTCGAGGTCGCGCCCGAGACATTTCATGCGGCTGTGGAGGCCGCCTTCGACCAGCTCGCGGCGCAACACCCGCGCAGGTTCGTGCGTGTCGACGCCACCCGAACGGCCATAGCGGTCTCGCGAGACGTGGAGAAGGTCATTGTGCAGAGGCTTCCCGCCCCGGCCCCTGCGTCGCCGCCGGCGAGGACCCCAGGGGGTTTTGAGCCGAGCCCCTACGGCGGCGCGCCGGTCGGCTGATCCGCCGCCTCTCCGGCGGCGAGCACCACCTCAGTTGCGGCAACCACGCGCTCCACGCGGCTGCCGGCGAGGTGCACACGCACCCCGGGAACCCCGGGTGCGCCTGGATCCCAGCCGAGCGCGTGCAGCTCGCGTGCCTCACCCCAGGTGCGTGCCATGCGCTGCTGGCGGCCATCGGTGAAGGTGATCGTCCCGGGCCGGGTGGCGAAGCCGAAGCCGACCTCGCCTCCGGTGCTGAGAAAGGCCCGCACGTCGGTCAGGGACGTCGCGCCGTCGAACAGGTCGTCGCCGCTCGCCAGCGCCACCGCGAGGCTCGGCATGCCACCGGACTTTGCGGCCTCGCGCACCCCGGCCCGCTGCGCGACCTGCTGAGCGCGCTCGCGCCGCCGGCGCTCTGTTGCCAGCTCGCCGACGCGGGTGCGGATCTCGCGGAGATGCTGCTCGTAGGGGGCCATCGCGGCGACCGTGGCGCGTTCAGTCGCCTGTAATTGAGCAGCGAGGGCGTCGAGACCGTCGTCGCTCAACGCACGGAGCGCGTCCGGTTCGATGCGGTCGCCGATCGGGGGAAGCTCCACCATGCGGCACTCTACTCGCAGCCCGCGCGCGTCACGGCGCGCACGGGTCCATTTGCTGTACTACGCACACAGCTGTCATGACAAGCGAGGGAGGCACGGCACGTGGCTCAGGTTCTCCATGACGTCATCCGCGTCGAGCACGAGGGCGCGGTCGTCACCCTCACCATCGACCACCCTCCGGCGAATGCGGTCAACGGCGATGTCGTCAACGGCCTGGCCGAAGGGCTTGCGAATGCCGAATCCGACGAGACCTGCCGCGCCCTGGTGATCACCGGGAGCGGGCCGAAATTCTTCTCGGCCGGCGCCGACATCAGCGGCTTCGGCGCCGGGGCCGATGCGATCAGCAAGGCGACCGATCTCACCCTGCTCTTCGAGGCGTCGCGGCTTCCGGTGATCGCCGCCGTCAACGGTATCGCCTTCGGTGGCGGCTGCGAGCTGACGCTGGCGTGCGACGTTCGTCTCGCTGCGCGAACCGCGCGCTTCGGCCAGCCGGAGATCAAGCTCGGCATCATCCCCGGCTGGGGCGGGACGCAGCGGCTGCCCCGGCTGATCGGCGCCGCGCGTGCCACCGAGCTGCTGCTGAGCGGCGATCCCATCGACGCCGACCGCGCGCTGGCAATCGGTCTGGTCGCCGAGGTCGTCGAGCCCGACGAGCTTCCGGCCGCGGCACGACGCTGGGCCGAGCTCCTCGCCTCGAGGGCGCCGCTGGCGCTCGCCGCCACCAAGCGCGCGATGCGCGCCGGGGCGCACCTTCCCCTCAGCGACGCGCTCAAGGAAGAGCGACGCGAGTTCGTCGCGCTCTTCGCCTCCGAGGACGCCCAGGAGGGTATCGCCGCGTTCATGCAGAAACGTCCGCCGGAGTGGAAGGGACGTTGATCGCCGGGGCCGTGACCGCGATCCTCAGCCCGATCGCGCTGCTGCTGCTCGCGGGCGCATCGCTGACCGCCAGTGGGCTGCGGTGGCGGAAGCTGCTCGGCGAGATGCGACGCTCGACGCGCCGCGAGCGACGCCTCGATCACCCGGGGTCGAGGCTGCGCGCCTTCTTCGTCTACGTCGTCGCCCAGGGGCGCCTGCTCAGATGGCCATTCGCGGGGGTCCTGCACGCCTTCATCTTCTGGGGCTTCGTGGTGCTGCTCACCGCCATCGCGCAGGGAATCGTGGAAGCGCTCTGGCAGGGGTTTCAGTTCAACCTGCTTCCCGGAAGCGGCGCGATCGCGTTCCTCCAGGACCTGTTCTTCTTCGTGGTGATCTGCGGCATCGCGATGGCGCTCTTCAACCGCTTGGTGATCAACCCGACGCGATTTCGAGGCAGCCATCGCGGTGACGCCATCGTCATCCTCGTCTGGATCGCGGTGCTCCTCTTCTGCATGGAGCTCAACTACGCCACCAGGATCGCCGAGGGGGCACCGGAGGCGGTCGGCCAGTGGAGGCCGATCGCGTCGGCGCTCGCCGCCGCCTTCCGGCCGCTCGGCTCGGGAAGCGAGGCGCTGGTGGTCATCCACGGAGTCTTTTTCTGGGCGCACCTGACCCTGGTCTTCGGATTCCTGGTGTACCTCGGCTACAGCAAGCATCTCCACATCCTCACGTCCGTTCCCAACGTGATCTTCAGGAACGAGCGGCCGAAGGGAGCGTTCCGCACCCTCGACATCGACGCGGTGATGAACGCGGACAACGAGGCCGACCAGCACTTCGGAGCCGGCGCGCTCGAGCATTTCTCATGGAAGGACACGCTCGATCTCTACACGTGCACGGAATGCGGGCGCTGCCAGACCCACTGCCCGGCATACAACACGGGTAAGCCACTCTCGCCGAAGACGTTGATCACCGACCTCCGGGACCTCGCGTACGAGAACCTTGCGGGCGGGTACACGGCCACCCGGCACGACGCCCACGTCGCACAGCCGGGCGGCGACGGGGCGGTGATGTGGACGACCGGCGATCATCATCCCGACGCGGCGCACGATCTGCCGGGCCATTTTCAACCCTCGTGGCTCTCACCCGAAGAGGTTGCCGCCGCCGTGCCGTCTGGGGAAGCGCGACCGCTGATCGGCGGAACCATCCTGGAGGAGACGCTCTGGTCGTGCACCACGTGCGGTGCGTGCATGGATCAGTGCCCGGTGCTGATCGAGCACGTTCCCAAGATCATGGACATGCGCAGGCATCTTGTCCTCGACGAGTTGCGACTGCCGAAGCAGGCGGAATCGGCACTGCGCAACATCGAGAACGTCGCCAACCCGTACGGTCTGTCCCACCAGTCACGAGCCGATTGGGCCAAGGATCTCGGCGTGTCGTTCATCGCCGACAAGCCCGATGCCGAGTACCTGTACTGGGTCGGGTGCGCGACGTCGTTCGACGAGCGCGCCAGGACCATCGCGACTGCCCTCTCGCGCATTCTCCAGGCTGCGGGCGTCGATTTCGCGATCCTCGGCACCGAGGAGAAATGCACCGGTGACCCGGCGCGAAGGATCGGGAACGAGTACCTCTTCCAGGAGCGCGCGAAGGAGAACGTCGAGGTGCTGAAGCGGCACAACGTGCGCAAGATCATCGCGTCCTGCCCGCACTGCTTCAACACGTTCGCCAACGAGTACCGGGACTTCGGGGGCGAGTACGAGGTGATCCATCACACCCAGCTGATCGATCGCCTGCTCAAGGAGGGGCGCATCACGCTCGATGCGGCCAAGGTGCAGGAGGACACGATCACGTACCACGACTCGTGCTACCTGGGTCGGTGGAACGACATCTTCGCCCCACCTCGGGAGATCCTCGAACGCATCCCGGGCCTCAGGGTCGTCGAGATGGCTCGAAGCAAGAGCGAGGGGATGTGCTGTGGCGCCGGGGGCGGCAGGATGTGGATGGAGGAGGGCCAGCCCCGGGTCAACCATCGCCGCGTCGACCAGGCCGTGGACACGCACGCGACCAAGGTCGCGACCGCGTGTCCCTTCTGTCTCGCCATGTTCGACGAGGGCATCTCCGCCAAGCAGATCGGCGACACGCTTGCGGTGGACGATGTGGCCGTCTACGTCGCCCGCGCGCTCAAGGCTCCCGCGGCGGACTGAGCCGAAGACCGCTGCCGTTCAGATCGGGCGGGGAGGTCGCTGGTTCTGGAGGGTTTGGAAGCGCGCCCCGCAGTCGGGGCACTTGAACCCCGGCTGGTCGTAGCCCGTCTGACCATCGCCGAAGGTCAACGGGATGACCCGCGTGCCCTCGCAGCGCACGCAGGGAGCATCGACGGTCGCCGGCATGGTGCGGGGCATGCGCAGAGAATGGCATCTTCACGTGGCGGACGCCAGAGCGGGCAGGGCACACTTGGCTGCCGGCGGTGACGGAGCACGTCCAAGGAGGCAGAGCGGTGGCAGACCCCGACGTCGTGGAGGCGTACAGCCCGGAGTGGGCCGAAGCGTTCAAGGCCGAGATCAACAAGTCGTCGATCTACAAGCAGGCGGCGGCAGGTTGGGAAGGTACCGTCGGTCTGGTTGTCCTCGCCGAGCCCGACAAGAACTTCCCCGAGGATCGCGGCGTCTTCCTCGACCTCTGGCACGGAGAAGCGCGCGACGTCCGCGTCGGCACCCGGGAGGATGCGCAACAGGCCAGGTTCGTCATCACCGGCGCGTACTCGCGCTGGAAGCAGGTGGCGCAGAAGGAGCTCGACGCCACCAAGGGGATCATGCTCGGCCGGCTCAAGCTGAAGGGCGACTTCCCGACGATCGTTCGCTACACCAAGGCGTCGCAGGAGCTCACCAACTGCACCACCCGCGTGCCGGTCAGGTGGCCGGACGAAAGCTGACCGGATGACATCCGATCAGGGGCGTCTGCTGGTTGTCGGCGCCGGCACCATGGGCGCCCAGATCGCGCAGCAGGCGGCGCTCCACGGGATCGAGGTCTCGCTGGTCGACGTCGACGCCGAGGCTCTCCAGCGGGCGGTGGCGTCGAACCGACAGTGGCTCGACCGCCGCGTCGCCAAGGGCAAGCTCGAGCGCGCGGAGGCTCGGTCCGCAGCGCGGCGGGTGACCGCGACGACCGACCTCGCCACCGCCGCGTCCAGGTCGGCGTGGGCGATCGAAGCGGTGGTGGAGCTGCCGTCGGTCAAACGCGAGATCTTCGCTGCGCTCGACGCTCACCTCCCGGCGCGCGCGGGGATCGCCACCAACTCGAGCAACATCGTCGTGTCCCGGCTCGCCGACGCGACCGCGCGTCCAGAGTTGTGCTGCAACATGCACTTCTTCCACCCGGTGCTGGTCATGGATCTCTGCGAGGTGGTGCGCGGACCGGAGACGTCCGACGAGACCTGCGCCCGCGCCGTCGCGTGGTCGCGGCGCATGGGACGGACGCCGATCGTGGTCGAACGCGAGATCGACGGCTTCATCGTCAACCGCATCTTCGGCGCCGCTTCGCGTGAGGCGTTCTCACTCCTCAAAGGCGGGGTTGCCTCGGCGGAGGACATCGACATCGCGGTCCGCAAAGGGCTCAACTGGCCGATGGGTCCCTTCCAGCTCGCCGACTTCTCGGGCCTCGACACCGTCCTCACGATTCGCAGGGACCGTATGGAGCGCGACCATGCCCCGGGCGACGTCGCAACCGTGGCGATCCTCGAGCGGATGGTGGATGCGGGCCGCCTCGGCCGCAAGAGCGGTCGCGGCTTCTACGACTATGCGGTCGACCCGCCCGCGCCTCTGCCGCTCCCCGACTGAGCGAGAACGACGAGCGAGGGGCTCCCGACGCGTGGCCTCGACGCCGGGACCATCAGCGCGGCAATGCCGAGGCCCAGCAGCGCCAGGGGCACGAGCCGGCCCGGAGGGGCAGGCGCCGCGTTGCCGGTGTCGACCAGGGTGAGCGCACCCAGCACCGCCCACGCGGCGATCAGCCGGATCGAGGTGCGTCCGGGCCACGGCGCGCCCTCGGCGGTTGCGGCGCGGGCCGCGCACCACGCGAATGCGGGCGCCAGGATCACCAGGTCGTGGGGCAGAAGGTGCGGGGACGCCAGCAAGGAGAGTGCGGCCGCACCCGCCAGCGAGGTCTCGAGCGCCGCGGTGTTGCCGCGCGATCGCGCCCCGAGCGCGGCGCATCCGCCAAGCGCGATGAGGGACCCGGCGATCCCGATCGCCGCCGGCAGGGTGCCACTTCCCAGCCATGACGCCACCAGCCCAGGGATGCCGAGCGTGCTCGCCCCCGGGGTGTTGCCCAGCGCGAACCCCAGCGCCGACGTGAACCCGGCGAGCCCTGCCGAACCGACGAGAGCGAATGACACCGCGACGACGGCGGCGCTGCCGGCCGCCGCCCCGCCGAGTGCTCGCCAGTCGCGGCGGGCGACGAGCCAGATGCCCAGCCCGATCGCCAGGTGCGGCTTGGTGGCGGCGAAGGCGAGCGCCAGCCAGAAGCCGGCGGCGGCCGGTCGGTCCCTCCGCCAGGCCGCGTACGCGGCTGCGAGCCCGAGGGCGGCGATGCCGTCGATCTGACCGAGCAGCAGGAACGCGTAGGTGCCGCCGGCGGCGATCGCCATCAGCAGCGTGGCTCCCCGAATGGCGTGGCCGCGCCGCGAGGGCCACGGGCCGGCCCGGATCGCCACCCACACAGCGAGCGCGAGCAGCAGGAGTTCGATGACCGACCAGAGCCGAAATGCGGTGCCCGGGTCGAAGACGGTGAGCGGGAGGGCGAGCAGTGCGGTGGTCGGCGGCGTGATGAAGGGGAGGTTGATCACCGTTCCGGCGGGGAGCAGGGTCAGATGTCGCGAACGCTCGGCGTGCTGGTCGTACAGCTGGGCGCCGTCGCCGCCGCGGACCAGGAGTGCCGCGACGTAGGAGGCGGAGAAGTCGGTGCCGCGTTCGCGAACCGGGCTCACCTGGGACCAGGAGATCGCGTAGTAGGCGAGAAGGACGGTGCTGAGCGCGGCCGCGACTGCGACCGCGCGACGGGTTCTCACGGCGTCTGGACGCTAGCATCGAGCTCGCGAACGCGAACGCGGCGTTGCCGTATTGCTTCCTATACTCGGCCGGCGATGGCGAGCCAATTCACCCGGATCGACCACGTCGGCATCGCCGTCGCCGACCTCGACCTCGCGATCGCGACGTATGAGCGCCTGACCGGGTCCGCGCCGGCGCACCGCCAGGTTGTGGCGTCCGACGGCATCGAGGCGGTCATGTTCGAGGTGGGGGAGTCGCGCATCGAGCTGCTCGGCAGCACCGGGCCGGAGTTCGAAGATCGCGGGGTTCCTGGCGCGGCGCGGCAGCGGCCTGCACCACGTCGCGTATGGCGTCGACGACGTGCAGGCCAGCCTGGACCACTTCGCCCGCCTCGGCCTCCAGCTGCTCGACACGTGTCCACGACGCGGGCGCGGCAGGCAGGCTGGTCGCGTTCCTTCACCCCTCGGCGGCCGGAGGGGTGCTCACCGAGCTGTGCCAGCCCGACCAGGAGAGCGCCGGGTCGCATCCATGAGCGACGACCCGGGCGGACCAGCAGTCGTCGGCGCCGAGACCGAGTTCGGGCATTCCGCTCGAACCCTTCTACGTGGACCGGCCGGACGGCTCGCCGCCTCCGGGCGAGTACCCGTACACCAGGGGCATCCGCGCGGACGGGTACCGCTCTCGCCTGTGGACGATGCGCCAGTACGCCGGGTTCGGCAGCGCGGAGCAGACCAACCAGCGCTTTCACTACCTGCTGCGCGCCGGGCAGAGCGGGCTCTCGGTCGCCTTCGACCTGCCCACGCAGATGGGCTACGACAGCGACGACCCCGTGGCGCACGGTGAGGTCGGCAAGGTCGGGGTCGCAATCGACTCGCTCCAGGACATGGAGCTGCTCATGCGCGGCATCCCCCAGGACCGCGTGACCACCTCGATGACCATCAACGCGCCGGCCGCGCTGCTGTTGCTGCTCTACGAGCTTGCAGCCGAGCGCAAGGGCATCGCCGCCGCCACCCTCGGGGGGACGATCCAGAACGACATCCTCAAGGAGTACGCCGCACGGGGCACCTACATCTTTCCCCCGCGGCCGTCGATGCGACTCGTCACCGACACGTTCGCCTACTGCGCGCAGCGGCTCCCGCGCTGGAACACGATCAGCATCAGCGGCTACCACATACGCGAGGCGGGCGCGACCGCACCGCAGGAGATCGCCTTCACGCTCAGCAACGGCGTCGCCTACGTGCAGGCGGCGATCGACGCCGGCCTCGAGATGGAGGACTTTGCCCCGCGGCTGAGCTTCTTCTTCAATGTCAGCAACGACTTCTTCGAAGAGGTCGCCAAGTTCCGCGCCGCCCGCGCGCTGTGGGCGGAGGTGATGCGCGACCGCTTCCACGCGACCGGTGAACGCAGCCTCCAGCTCCGCTTCCACGCCCAGACGAGTGGCGCGACACTCACCGCCCAGCAGCCGCTCAACAACGTGGTGCGGGTGTCGCTGCAGGCGCTGGCGGCGGTGTGCGGTGGAGCGCAGTCGTTGCACACCAACAGCTACGACGAGGCGCTCGCCCTGCCGTCCGAGCAGGCAGCGGAGATCGCGCTCCGCACCCAGCAGGTCATCGGGTACGAGACCGGTGCAGCCGGCGTCACCGATCCACTCGGTGGGGCGTACCTCGTCGAAGCGCTGACCCACGATCTGATGGACGAGTCGCGCGCGCTGATGCGCCGCGTCGACGAGCAGGGCGGTGCCGTCGCGGCGATCGAGGCCGGGTTCTACCAGCAGCAGATCCAGGAGTCTGCGTACCGCCACCAGCGCCTCGTCGAGGCGGGGGAGCGGGTCATCGTCGGCGTCAACCGTTTCGCCGAGACGTCGCAACCCACGGTGCCGATCCTTCACATCGACGCGAGTCTGGAAGCGGCACAGATCGAGCGGCTGGAAAAACTCCGGGCCGCCCGCTCCGCGGCCGACGTTCAGCGGGCGCTCGACGCTCTGCGTGCGGGCGCGGAGGGAACCGACAATCTGCTGCCCCTCATGCGCGGCGCGCTCGCGGCCATGGCGACGGTCGGCGAGGTGTGTGGTGTGCTTCGCGAGATCTTCGGCGTCTACCGCCCTCCGGTCACGGTGTGAATCGAGGGGCCATGCGATCCCCTGCTAGCCTGACGGCGTGAGCAGACAGGCGCCCAAGGGCGTTCCCCCAGTCGGCGCCAGCGACGCCGTCGCTCCCGCCGCCGGCTCGGCGCCGGTCGATGCCGGTGGAGCCTCGACGAGTGGATCGAGCGGTGGCACCGGCAAGAAGATCAACATGCTCCGCAAACGACGGTACGACGCGGTCCACCGGGGTGGGGCCGCGGAGCGATCCCAGCATGCCAAGGGAAAGCTCACCGCTCGCGAGCGCATCGACCGCCTGCTCGACCCGGGGTCGTTCACCGAGCTCGACATGTTCGCGCTGCACCGCACCACCAGCTTCGGCATGGACGAGCGCAGGATTCGCGGCGACGGGGTGATCACCGGCTGGGGCACGATCGGAGGCGCGCAGGTCTTCGTGTTCAGTCACGACGCCTCGGTCTTCGGTGGCTCGCTCGGCGAGGTGTTCGCGGAGAAAGTCGCCAAGATCATGGATCTCGCGCTCCGCACCGGGTGCCCGTGCATCGGCGTCAACGACTCCGGAGGAGCACGAATCCAGGAGGGCGTCGTCTCGCTCGCGGGGTACGCGGAGATCTTCTACCGGAACGTGGAGGCGAGCGGCGTCATCCCGCAGCTCTCGTTGATCGTCGGACCCTGCACCGGCGGTGCGGTGTACTCGCCGGCGATGACCGACTTCATCTTCATGGTGCGCAAGGTCGGATACATGTTCATCACCGGCCCCGACGTCATCAAGGTCACCACCGGCGAGGAGGTGAGCTTCGAGGAGCTCGGTGGCTCCGACGTGCACAACCAGCGCAGCGGCGTCGCCCATTTCATCGCCGACACCGAGGACGAGGCGTTCGCCCAGATGCGCGAGCTGCTGTCCTATCTGCCGCCCAACAACCGCGAGCAACCGCCCTACCGCCCGACTCTCGACGACTCCCACCGCGAGGATGCCGAGCTGCAGACGATCATCCCCGACAACCCGAATCAGCCCTACGACATGCGCGGTGTGGTCACCCGTGTCGTCGACGACGGCCGGTTTCTCGAGGTGATGCAATTCCACGCCGAGAACATCATCTGCGGCTTCGCCAGGCTCGACGGGCACCCGGTCGGCGTGATCGGCAACCAGCCGCGCGTGCTCGCGGGCGCGCTCGACATCAACGCATCCATCAAGGCGGCGCGCTTCGTGCGCTTCTGCGACGCATTCAACGTACCGCTGGTGACCTTCGTCGACGTGCCCGGCTTCCTCCCCGGGACCGACCAGGAGTACGGCGGCATCATCCGCCACGGCGCCAAGCTGCTGTACGCGTACTGCGAGGCGACCGTTCCCAAGCTCACGGTGATCACCCGCAAGGCCTACGGCGGCGCCTACGACGTGATGTGCTCCAAGCACATACGCGCCGACTACAACGTGGCGTGGCCCACGGCAGAGATCGCGGTGATGGGCCCGCAGGGTGCGGTCAGCGTCATCTTCAAGCGCGAGATATCCCAGGCAGCAGATCCGGCGCAGCGCTCGGAACAGCTCATCGAGGAGTACCGCGAGCAGTTCGCCAACCCGTACTTTGCGGCTGAACGGGGCTACGTCGATGACGTGATCGAGCCGCGACAGACCCGCGGCGCGCTGATCGCCGCCCTGCGCATGGCGCGCGACAAGCAGGTTCGGTCACCGCAGCGAAAGCACGGCAACATCCCGCTCTAGCGACTTCAGCGGGGGTTGACGCGCCGTCCACCGGTTCGAGGGGCCGAGTCCTCGAGTTCGGCGGAAAGCGGGACGTACGCCTTGGCGTAGGCCTGGTTGGTGCGGCCCTGCGCATGGTGGATCGCGGGCACTGCGGCTCGCACCAGGAGCACCTGCAGCGCGGCGGCAACCGGGACAGCGAGGATCGCGCCCGTCAACCCCTCGATGGCACCGCCGACGAGGAGCGCGAGCACCACCCCCAGCGCCGGAAGGGAGACCACGCGGTTCATGACCATGGGCACCACGGTGTTGGCGTCGATCAGCTGGATGATCAGCAGGACGGCGAGCACGAGGATCGGATATTCGGGGCTGATGGTGAAGCCGAGCAACACGGGGGGCACCACGCCGACGATCCCTCCGACCATGGGGATCGCCGCGGTGAGGCCGGCGAAGATGCCGAGGATGACCGGGTCGGGCAGTCGCAACAGCCAGCACGCGACCCCGACCACAAGCCCGACAGCGAGACTGTTGATCGCCACGGCCCGAACAAAGCCGCCCATGCGGAATCCCATCTCGCGAAAGATGTCGACGATCAGGTCGTGGTGAGCCACCGGAAACAGGTCGACGGTGAACGCCTTGAGCCGGTCGCTGCTCACCAGCCAGAGAAATCCGACCACGAGCACGAGCACGAAGTCGACGATGATGCCGAATATCGTGCTGCCGATGGCGAAGAGGATGTTCCGAGTCGAGTCGATGACCGAGCTCACCTGCTGGGCGATGTTGACGTTGAAATGGAACTGCCGTTCGACGCCCGCGAACCAGCTGAGGAAATCCTTCTGGTACGTGGGAAAGTTGGTGGCGAGCGACGACGCCTCGGTGACGATCGGTTGCACCAGCAGGAGCACCATCAGGGCGATGAAGGCGAGGACCGCCACGTAGACCGCCAGGATGCCGATCGGTCGGGGGACCCGGCGGCGCTGCAGCTCAGCCACCAGCGGCCGGATTCCCTCGGCGAACACGATCGCCACCAGCACGACCAGGACGATGCCGATGATGCTGGCGAGGAAGACCACCAGCGCCACGACGCCGAGCACGATCAGCGCCGCAGTCACCAGCGTGCGTACCGAGACGACGTTGACTCCGCCGCGACGCGAGGTCTCCCCCGGCTCGACGGCGACGCGGCCGGAAACCGCCCCGGCTCGAGGTTCGGCCGGCTCCGGCGCCGGACCGTGGTCTGGTGGAATCCCGACGACGCGTCTTGCCAACCGGGTCAGCCTACCAGCCTCCCGGGGCTGGTGAGACACGGGCTTTGCGTACCCTGTCCGGCGTGAGCGACCTCGAGACTCGTGCCGTCGGCGGAGGCGTTCTCCAGGCGACGGTGGTCGGCGTCGGTTGCAACAATTTCGGGCGCAGGCTGGATGCGGAAGGCGCGACCCGAGTGGTGCACGCGGCGCTCGAGGAGGGGATCACGTTCTTCGACACCGCCGACATCTACGGCGGTGGACAGAGCGAGGAGATGCTCGGCGCGGCACTCAAGGGGCGTCGCGAGGATGCTGTGATCGCCTCGAAGTTCGGTCACTCGTCGGGTGGGGAGGGGCGCAGTGGCGGGTCGCGCCGCTGGATCCGTATCGCTGTCGAAGCGAGCCTGCGCCGGCTCGGCACCGACTGGATCGACCTCTACCAGATGCACACCCCGGATCCGGCGACGCCGATCGAGGAGACGCTCGAGACACTGACCGAGCTGGTCGGTGAGGGCAAGATCAGGTGCGCGGGATCGTCGAACCTGTTGAGCTGGCAGATCGCGGACGCGGACTGGGTGGCTAGAACCCGGGGCCTCACCAGGTTCGTGACCGCCCAGAACGAGTACAGCCTCCTCGATCGATCTGTAGAGGATGCTGTGATCCCCGCGTGCGAGCATTTCGATGTCGGCGTGATTCCATATACGCCGCTCGCCAATGGATTGCTCACCGGTAAGCATCGCCGCGGGCAGGCGCCCGTTCCGGGCACGCGCCTCGCCACTGCACCTGGAGCAAACGCGGAACGATGGCTGGCCGATCGCAACTTCGACATCGTCGAAGGGCTTGAGGAGTTTGCGCACGCGCGCGGCGTGTCGTTGCTCGACGTCGCCATCGGTGGTCTCGCCGCCCAACGGCAGGTTGTCTCGGTGATCGCGGGTGCGACAACGCCGGAGCAGGTTCGCGCCAATGCCCGCGCCGGTCGGTGGCGCCCGAGCGCCGCCGACCTCGAAGAGCTGGACCGCGTCGCTCCTCGTCGATGAGTTCATCAGCCTTTCTCTAGACTGGCCTGCCGATGAAGCTGCTCGAGTACCAGGCGAAACAGCGATTCGCGGCCGCGGGCATCGCGGTTCCGGCGGGCCGTCTGGCGCGGACTCCCGAGGAGGCGGCGGCCGCCGCTCGCGAGCTCGGCCGGGTCGCCGTCAAGGCGCAGGTGCCGATCGGCGGGAGGGGCAAGGCGGGCGGCATCGCCGTCGTCGACACCCCCGAGGAAGCGCAGCGCGAAGCCGCGCGAATCCTGGCGATGGACATTCGCGGTTACCCGGTGCGGAGCGTGTGGTGCGAGACCGGGCTCAGCATCGATGCAGAGCTGTACCTCGGCATCGCGCTCGATCGCGATCGCCGCCGCATGGTGATCATCTTCTCGGCCGCGGGCGGCATGGAGATCGAGCAGGTCGCCGTCGAGGCGCCCGAGCGGATCGCCAAACTGTGGCCCGATCCGTTCGCCGGACCGCAGCCGTATGAGATCCGCCGGCTGGCGTTCGCGGGGCTCGCGGACGCGCCCGAGCTTCGCGGTCGGGTGCCGAAGCTGGTGAGCGCTCTGGTGGAGCTGACCATCCGCCTGAACGCGGTCGCGACGTCGCTCGACGCGCTGACCTGCGAGATCAACCCGCTGGTGCTCACGCCCGACGGGATGCTCGTCGCCGCGGATGGCAAGCTCGAGATCGACGAGAACGCAGAGTCGCGGCACCAGGACATCGCCGACGAGCTGGCTCGCGACGAGACCGGTGCGGACGGTCGCAGCGGCGACGATCCGTTCGAGGTCGAGGCACGCAAGCGCGGGCTCACCTACGTGCACCTCGACGGGGATATCGGATGCATCGGCAACGGCGCGGGCTTGACCATGAACACGCTCGACCTCGTCAAGCAGCACGGTGGCGAGCCCGCCGACTTTCTCGACATCGGCGGCGGCGCGAATGCCGAGCGCGTGCGCAACGCGCTCGAGATGGTGCTTCTCGACCCGAGAGTGCGCGGGGTGTTCATCAACATCTTCGGTGGCATCACCCGTGGCGACGAGGTCGCGCGCGGCATCATCGCCGCCCGCGACGAGCTCCACATCACCAAGCCACTGGTGGTGCGCATGACCGGGACCATGGAAGAGGAGGGACGGCGGTTGCTCGAGGCGGCCGGCATCGTCCCTGCGAAGACCGCCACCGAGGCGGCCGCCACCATCGTCGCGCTGACGCGGGGGGAGGGAAGGGCATGAACTGCGGCGCTTGGCGTGGTGGGGAGGGTGTGGGCTGCGGCGGGCACGGGGTCGGAACGCCTTCGTCGTTCCGCCCCTCACTCTCGCCCGGGGAGGTAGCCCGGGCTGCGAGATGGCCCGCCTCCGCCCACACCCTCCCCACCGGAGGACGCGTCGTGCGCTGCGGCGCTGTCACCCATCTACGTGCCGTTGACCTCCCGACCGGGGACGCGTCATGAGCGTGCTTGTCGACCGCAATAGCCGGGTGCTGATCCAGGGCATTACAGGCCGCGAAGGCAGCTTTCATACCGCCCAAATGCGCGCCTTCGGGACCAACATCGTCGCGGGTGTGTCTCCCGGCAAGGGAGGTAGCGATCAGGACGGCGTTCCGATCTTCGACACGGTCGCGGATGCCGTGGCAGCGACCGGCGCGGATGTCTCGGGGATCTTCGTTCCACCCGCGTTTGCCGCTGACGCGATCATGGAGTCCGCGGCTGCAGGGATCGAGCTGACCGTCTGCATCACGGAATTGATCCCGGTGCACGACATGATCCGCGCGCGGGATTTCGTGATGCGCAGCGGCCACCAGTTGCTCGGCGCCAACTGCCCGGGGATCGTGACCCCCGATCAGTGCAAGGTGGGGATCATTCCCAATCACATCAACACCCCGGGCCCGGTCGGGATCGTCGGACGGAGTGGGACCCTGACCTACGAGGTGATCCAGGGTCTCGGCGAGGCGGGGATGGGGCAGACGACGTCGGTCGGCATCGGCGGCGACCCGGTGATGGGCCTCAGCTTTCCGGACGTCCTCCAGCGTTTTGCGCACGACCCGGAGACGCGTGCCGTGGTGCTCATCGGCGAGATCGGTGGGTCCGACGAGGAGACCGCCGCGTCCTGGATTCGCGAGACCGGTTTCGACAAGCCGATGGTCGCGTTCATCTCCGGCCGCACCGCACCACCGGGCAAGCGCATGGGCCACGCCGGGGCGATCATCAGCGGCAACACCGGAAGCGCGCAGAGCAAGATCGACGCGCTCACCGGTGTCGGGGTCGAGATCGCCGACACCATCGAGGATGTCGTGCGCCTCACCGCCGCGAGTTCTCGGGACCAACCCTCGCTGAGCGCCTGCGCGCAGCTCGTGGGCTATCCGCGCAGCCTCAGCACGGCAACACCGGCGATGTACGCCAGCCCGGCGATTGCGCCCAGCCAGTCGTAGGGCTCGCCGCTGTGGCCGCGCGCAACCTCGATGATGAAGGCGATGATGACTGCGACCATCAACGCCAGTCCGGCAAGCGCGGTTGCCTGAAGGTCGAGCATCGCGAACCGCTCGTCGCGGCCGTCTCCGCGAAGACCACGAACCGTCTCGCTCCGTCCACCGAGCAGGACCGCGATGCCGAACAGCCACATGATGCCGAGGCTCCACAGGCCGGTCACCAGCTGGTGTCCGGCCGCAAGCGCAGCCAACAACACCAACCCCAGGATCCCGCTGAACACCGGAATGGTCCATTTCGAGCGCCCCACTTCACGCCTTCCGCCCGTTGTCGTCGACATGGAACATGCCCTCCACCGTTGTGCCGAAGAACCGGGCCAGCTCGATGGCGAGAGGCAGGGATGGTGTGTAGCGCTCGGTCTCGATGGCATTGATGGTTTGCCGCGAGACACCGAGCGCGTCACCGAGGTCGCCCTGCGACAGTCCACGCGCTGACCTGAGCTCCCGGACGCCGTTTCGCATGATGTAAAGCCTACTTGACACCGCTCGCCATGTCAAGTGCGCTTTACACCCCTCAAAACGGTACAGCTCGAGCCCATCCCGCCGCGCTACCGTTAGGTTCGAGTGAACTTCGATCTCAGTGACGAGCAGCGTCACATTCGCGACGTGGTTCGCGACTTCGCCCAGGCGGAGATCGCGCCGGCGGCAGCCCACTACGACGAGACGGGGGAGTTTCCCTACGAGCTCGTCGCCGGGATGGCCAGGCTCGGCCTGTTCGCGCTTCCGTTTCCGGAGGAGCTCGGTGGGGCCGGCGGCGACTTCATCTCGTACTGCCTCGCCATGGAGGAGATCGCTCGCGCCGACGCCAGCTGCGCGATCACCCTGGAGGCGGCGGTCTCGCTGGGGATCTCGCCGATCGTCCAATTCGGCTCCCCAGAACAGCAGCAGCGCTGGCTTGGTCCGCTC
Source organism: Candidatus Dormiibacterota bacterium (assembly GCA_963799005.1). Classification (GTDB taxonomy): domain Bacteria; phylum Chloroflexota; class Dormibacteria; order Aeolococcales; family Aeolococcaceae; genus Palsa-851. The sequence goes on from CAWCVK010000001.1 coordinate 1,249,277, forward strand.
ATGGCCGGCGAGCGGCTGTGGTCATTCGGGCTGACCGAGCCCGATGCCGGATCGGACGCGGCCGGCACCCGGACCAGAGCGGTCCGCGACGGCGATCACTGGGTCATCAACGGGCGCAAGGCCTTCATCACCAATGCCGGGACGGACATCAGCGCGGGGGTGACCATCACCGCGGTCACGGGATCGCAGAACGGTCATCGAGAGATCAGCACGATCGCCGTCGAACAGGGCACACCCGGCTACTCGCAGGCTCCCAAGTACCGCAAGCTCGGGTGGCACGCCTCGGACACCCGCGAATTGATCTTCGAGGACTGCCGGGTTCCGGGCGGCAACCTGATCGGCCCGCTCGGTGAGGGTTTGACTCAATTCCTGCAGATACTCGAGGGCGGGCGGGTCGCGATCGCGGCGCTCTCGGTCGGCGTCGCTCAGGCATGCCTTGACGCATCGCTGACGTACTCGGCGGCGCGGCACCAGTTCGGCGTGCCGATCGCGACCTTCCAGGCCACGCAGTTCAAGCTCGCCGACATGGGCACGCAGATCGAGCTCGCCCGGCTCATGACCTGGCGCGCGGCCGCCGCCATCGACGCGGGGAAGAGCGCCGCGCCCTACGCGTCGATGGCGAAGCTGCACGCGTCGGAGGTCGCCACCGCGTGCGCCAACCAGGCCGTCCAGATCCACGGCGGCATGGGATTCATGGAGGAATCGCCGGTGGCCCGTCTCTACCGCGACGTCAAGATCAACGAGATCGGCGAGGGAACCAGCGAGGTGCAGCGCATCCTGATCGCCCGCCACCTGCTGCGCCCGTATGAGGTTCTGGAGGGCGAGCGTGGCAACTGACGCGGTGATCGTCGCGGCGGCGCGCACCCCATTCGGCAAGCTCGGCGGGGGGCTCGCCTCGGTGCCCGCGGTCGACCTCGGCGCGCGAGTGATTCGAGAGGTCCTCGACCGGACCAACACCGATCCGACCTCGGTCGATCAGCTGATCATGGGGATGGTGCTCGCGGCCGGACAGGGCCAGGTCCCTTCGCGTCAGGCCGGATTGCGCGCGGGGCTTCCCGCGAGCGTGTCGTCGTTCACCGTGAACAAGGTGTGCGCGAGCGCGCTCAAAGCCGTGAACCTCGGCGCGCTGCTCATCCGCGCCGGTGAGGCCGACGTGGTCGTCGCGGGCGGTATGGAGTCGATGTCGCGCTCCCCCTACCTGCTCGAGGATCAGCGATTCGGCAGCCGCTTCGGAGACCGTGTCGCTGTCGACAGCATGATGCGCGACGGCCTGTGCTGCCCCGTGGACGGTGTGCTCATGGGCGTGCACGGCAGTGATGTGGCAGCCGAGCTCGGGGTCACTCGTGAGCAGCAGGACGCGTGGGCGCTGCGTTCGCAGATGCGCTATCAGGCGGCGCTGGCCGCAGGGTGGTTTGCCGACGAGGTCGTGCCAGTCAGCGTGAACGGCTCGACGGTCGATCGCGACGAGCAACCGCGCGCCGACACGACCATCGAGAAGCTCGCAGCACTCCGAGGGGCCTTCGGCGACGGCACCACGGTCACCGCCGGCAGCGCGCCGGGGATGAACGACGGCGCCACCGCCATCCTGCTCATGAGCGCCGAACGGGCGCGCGCCGAGGGGCTCGCGCCGCTCGGAACCTGGCTCACCTACGGTGAATCGGCGGCGGAGCACCCGTATCTCGCGACCGTGCCGGCGCTCGCGGTCGAGGCGGCGCTCGCCAAGACCAACGGCGCGGTGGATGCCGGCAAGCTCGAGCTCGTGGAGATCAACGAGGCGTTCGCGGCGGTCGCGATCACGAGCACCCGGATGCTCGAGGTCGACCCCGACCGCGTCAACGTCAACGGCGGGGCGATCGCGGTCGGACACCCGATCGGCGCGAGCGGGGCTCGGATTCTCATGACGCTGCTCTACGAGCTGCGGCGCCGAGGCGGCGGGTATGGAGCGGCCGGGATCTGCAGCGGCATCGCGCAGGGCGAGGCCACCCTCGTCCGTGTCGACTGACAGCGACCGCAAGGTGCTGGCGACCCGCATCGCGGGCTTCGTCAACGACGTCATCAAACCGATAGCCCCGGCGATGGCTCGTGGTGACGGTCCGTCACCGAAGCGGATCGTCGAGGCGGCGGGCGAAGCCGGACTGGCCGGCATCCTCACACCCGAGGTCTTCGGTGGCGTGGGCGGGACCCATGGCGACTTCATCCAGCTCATCGAGGCGGTCGCGCGCGCCGACGCCAGCTGCGCGGTGATCCTCGACGTGCACCTCTCCGTGGGCACCGAGCCGCTGCTTGTTTTCGGCAATCATGACCAGAAGACACGGTATCTGCGCAGGCTCGCGGGCGGCGAGTGGCTCGCGGCCTTCGCGTTGACCGAGGCCGCCGGGGGGAGTGATGCGATCGCGATGCGGACCCGCGCGGTGCGCGAGGGTGACGCCTACGTGCTCGACGGAGCCAAGGCGTTCATCACCAGCGCCGGCGACGCCGATCTCTACATCGTGATGGCGCGTACCGGCGAGGGCTCGCACGGCGTGAGCGCCTTCCTGGTCGAGGGGGCGTGGCCCGGGGTCAGCGCGGGGACACCGCTCGCGAAGATGGGGCTGCACGGCTCGTGGACCGCCGAGCTCGCGCTCGACCAGGTGCGCGTTCCCGCCGAGAACCGCCTCGGCGACGAGGGCATCGGGTTCACGGTCGCGATGGCGGCGCTGGACAGCGGCAGGGTCGGGATCTCGGCGCAGGCCGTGGGGATCGCGCAGGGTGCCCTCGATGCCGCGCTCGAGTGGTCGCGCCGCCGGCGCGACGCGGGAGCGGACGTGGACGCCACGGCGCTGGCGGACATGGAGGTTCGCACCGCCGCCGCCCGCCAGCTGACCCGGCACGCGGCGGCGCTGGTGGACGCGGGCGAGCGAGTGACCCTCGACGCGGCGATCGCGAAGCTGTATTCGACGGACAGCTGCGTGGCGGTGGCGCAGTTGGCTGTGGACCTCTGCGCTCCCGAATCCGGCGCCGACGACCACCCCGCCGCGGTGCGCTTCCGCGACGCCAAAGCGTGCCAGATCTACGAGGGCACCAACCAGATCCAGCGCGTGGTCATCGCACGTCAACTCCTCGCTGACTGATCCGTGGTCGCTTGGTAGCATCAGCCGCATGGACATCCAACTCAACGAAGAGCAGACCATGATCCGCGACACGGTGCGCGACATCGCCCGCGACCGCATCGCGCCGCGTGCCGCTGAGATCGACCGCACCGGCGAATTCCCCTGGGACGTCGTCGATCTCTTCCGCAAGCACGATCTCTTCGCGCTGCCCTTTCCGCCCGAGTACGGAGGACTCTCAGGCAGTGCGTTGACGCTCAACGTGGCCATCGAGGAGGTGGCCAGAGTGTGCGCGACGAGTGCACTGATCCTCGCCGTGCAGGCGCTCGGCGGCTACCCGCTGATGATCGCCGGAACCGACGAGCAGAAGGCGCGGTTGCTCCCGGAGTTGGCGAGCGGGGCGAAGCTCAGCGCTTATGCGCTCAGCGAGCCAGGCGCTGGCAGCGACCCGGCGGGCATGGAGACCCGCGCCGAGCGTCACGGCGACGAGTACATCATCACCGGCAGCAAGATCTGGATCACCGCCGGCGGCATCGCCGACACCATCACCGTCTTCGCCAAGACCGCCCCCGATGAGCGGGCGAAAGGCGTGAGCGCCTTCGTGCTCGAGGACGCCCAGCACCTCAAGGGGTTCGCTGCTAACACGATCCATGGCAAGCTCGGCATTCGTGGCAGCAACACCGCGGAACTCCACTTCGACGAGGTGGTGATTCCCGCCGCGAACCGGCTCGGCGAGGAAGGCGATGGCTTCAGGATCGCGATGAAGGTGCTCGACCGTTCGCGTCCGGGCGTTGCCGCGCAGGCGCTCGGCATCGCCCAGGGAGCCCTTGACTACGCGGTCGGATACGCCAAGGAGCGCAAGCAGTTCGGCAAGGCGATCGCGGAGTTCCAGGGCATCCAGTTCATGGTCGCGGATATGGAGGCGCAGACCGCCGCCGCTCGCGCGATGGTGTACTGGGCGTCGCAGCTCATCGACGACAAGAGCCCGGAGGTGGGCCACTTCGCGGCGATCGCGAAGCTGCTCGCGGCGGACACCGCGATGAAGGTCACTACCGACGCCGTCCAGATCCTCGGCGGCTATGGGTACGTGAACGAGTACCCGGTGGAGCGGATGATGCGCGACGCCAAGATCACCCAGATCTACGAGGGGACGAGCCAGATCCAGCGCGTGGTGATCGCCCGGGACCTGCTGCGCAACTGAGCGCCGCGCCCGCCGGCGCTCACATCGTGAGGACCACTTTCCCCCGCGCCTGGCGCCGGCCCAGGAGATCCAGGGCCGCAGGCGCCTGTTCGAGCGGATAGGTCGCGCCGACGATGGGGGCGACGGTGCCGCTGTCGATCATCGCGTTGAGCGCCCGCTGCGTCTCAGTGAACAGCGACGGCTGAACGGCGAGAAACGCTCCCCAGGCGGCGCCGACCACGTCGATGTTGCGCAGCAGCACGCGGTTCACCTGCAGGCTGGGAATACGGCCGTCGGTGAACCCGACCACGATCAGCCGGCCCTGGGGCGCCAGGCAGCGAACGCTCTGGTCGAACCGTTCCCCGCCGACCGGATCGAGGATGGCATCGACGCCGAGACCGTCGTTCTGAGCCCGCAACGCGGCGACCCAGTCGCCCTCGGCGTCGAGGACGCGGTGCGCACCGGCCCGTTCAGCCAGGTGCATCTTGTCGGGGCCGGCGGCGATGGCGATGACCTCGGCGCCCAGACCGCGGGCGACCTGGATGGCGGCGGTGCCGATGCCACCCGCGGCCCCGTGGATCGCGACCCGGTCGCCCGGCAGGATCCTCCCGCGTCGCGCGAGGGCGAAATGGGCGGTGTGGTAGTTCATGACGAATCCGGACGCGGCTTCGACGCTGAGCCCGTTCGGGATGGCGAGAGTCAGCGCGGGCTCGGCAAGGACCACATCCGCGAAGCCGCCCAGCATCGTGAAGGCCATCACGATGTCGCCCGGGTTGAACCCCGACCCCTCGGGCGCGGAACGGACGCGCCCGGCCACCTCGACACCCGGCACGAACGGGAGGGGTGGCTTCATCTGATACTCACCACGGGTGAGCAGCAGGTCGGGGAAGCTCACGCCGGCGGCAGCGACGTCGATGACGACACGGGCAGCGTCCTCGGGCTCGGCGACCTCCACCAGATGCAGACCGGATGGACCCTCGAGGCCCTGAACCTGCTGTGCACGCACCCTCTCACTCCTCCGTCCCGATCGTGGCCGCTGATGATGCCACGGTCAGCTCCGCCCCAGCAGGGCGTGGGGTACCCTTGTCCCCGCGCGGCGGGTAACCAGATGCCGACAGCTTCGTTCCCTTTGGTGGGAGCCCACCGTGGCGCGCCGGCCCCGCACCGTCCTCGCGGCGGCCAGTACACCCGTTTGGAAAGTCGAGAGCAACACCTCAACCATGGCAACAATCAGCAGCTCATCGGACCGCCGGCGCCGGCGCTCGCGGTACAACGCCGTACCCCGCTGGATCACGCGAAAGTCCGCCGTGGTCTCGATGATCGTGATGTTCTCCCTGCTGCTCGTCGCCGGCGGTGTGTATGGAGTGCGGCTCTCGTTCGCGCTCGCCAAGACGTTTCACACCAACCCGATCAGCGCGGTGATCGGCGCGCTGCAGGGCGGTCACGGGTCGTCGATCGAACAGGACCGTCAGCGGTATCAGAGGATCAACATCATCCTCTACGGGTATGGTGGCGACCAGCACTCCGGCGCATTCCTCACCGATTCGATCATGGTCATCTCGATACAGCCGGTGCGTGGCCACCCGCCTCAGATCGCGGAGATCTCGATCCCGCGCGACTGGTTCGTGACCATCCCACTCCGCAACGGCACGTCGATCCAGCAGCGGATCAACTTCGCATACGCGGCGGGCATGCTCGGTGAGGGGCCCCAGCCGGCGAGCGCGGTGGATGCCGGCGCCGCGGTCGCGGATCCCGTGATCGCGCATCTGCTCGGGATCGGCGTCAACTACTTCGTGGGTGTCGACTTCAACGCGTTCAAGCAGGCCGTCGACGCAGTCGGCGGGATCAACATCGATGTCCCCGCGGCGTTCACCGACCACCAGTACCCCGCCGGCGAATGCGACCTCGGCAACTGCGGATACATGACCGTTCGGTTCAAGGCGGGAATGCAGCACATGAACGGAGCCACCGCGCTCATCTACGCCCGATCGCGCCACGGAAACAACGGGCAGGGATCGGACTTCGCGCGCAGCCGCCGGCAGCAGCAGATCATCGTCGCGCTCAGGTCGCAGATCGAGAGCGTTGGCGGCTTCGGCAAGCTTCCGGATGTGATCAACGCGCTCGGCAACAACGTGCTCACCGATCTGACCATCGGTGACGCTGAATCACTCTACGGGCTCGTGAATGGCGTGAACCCGGCGAGCATCGAGCACATCAGCATCGACGACACCAACTTCCTGTACGACTGCGGCTATCCGACCCAGTGCGGCAGCTTCTACCTCTTCACCAACGACAAGAGCTTGGCGTCGATCTCGCACTTCGTCCAGGACGTCTTTCCGACACCGGCGGCGCTCGCCGACGGCGCCCAGGTCACCTTCGTCAACGCGAGTGGACGCAGGAACACGGCGACCACCCGCTGGGCGTCGCTCATGCACATGGTCGGTTTCGTCACCACCGCTGGCGGCACCGCACCGAGGCAGGCTGCGACCCAGGTCATCGACAACAGCGGTGGCAAGGACGCCGCGGCCGCGCAGTGGCTGGCCGCGTACTTCGGAGTCAACGTCACCACCGAGCCGGCCCCGACTGCGGCGGCGACGACACCGCCGGCGACGCCCGCGGCCGCACCGGCCGGGGGTGTGACCGTCATACTCGGCAGCGCCGAAGAGCAGGCGTTCCTCGGCGATCCCGGGGTTGGTCACTAGCTGCGCACACAGTAGGCGAAGAGTGGGACAGAGGATTGCCGTCCTGACCGGCGGTGGTGACGCACCAGGCCTCAACGCCGCGATCCGCGCGATCGGCAGGCGTGCGCTCACGGCCGGCGATTCGCTGTTCGGGATTCGCAACGGCTGGGCGGGCCTGATCGGTGAGGGTGATGTGATCACGCTGAATCGCTCGAGCCTCTCTGGCATCCTGCAGCTCGGCGGCACCATGCTCGGCAGCTCGCGCGTGAACCCCATGAAGCTCGACCATGGAATCGACGAGGTGCTCCACAACGTGGAGCGCCTGCGTCTCGACGCCCTGGTCGCCATCGGTGGCGACGACACGCTGAGCGTCGCCGCGCGACTGGCCGAGTTGCACGCGCGCGTGGTCGGTGTCCCCAAGACGATGGACAACGACCTCAGCATCACCGACTACTGCATCGGGTTCGACAGTGCCGTCAGCGTGGTCACCGAAGCGCTCGACCGTCTCCACACCACGGCGTCGTCGCATCACCGCGTGATGGTGTGCGAGGTGATGGGTCGCGATACAGGCTGGGTCGCGGTCATGGGCGGCCTTGCGGGGGGCGCCGACATGATCATCATTCCCGAGTTCAGCATCACCGTCGACGAGGTTGTCGCCCACCTCGAGGTGCGCCGCAATGCGGGCAGTGACTTCAGCATCATCGTGGTCGCCGAGGGCGTGGAGATGGACGGCTTGCAGTCGAAAGACGAGGCTGCGGGGGCACGGGACGCGTTCGGCCACGTGCAGCTGTCACGTCGCGGCGTCGGCGAGAACCTCGCTCGGATCATCGAGGAGCGCACCGGACACGAGAACTCGCGCGACCGTGCTCGGCCACGTGCAGCGCGGTGGCTCACCGACCGCGTACGACCGTATCTGGGCGACGCGTGTCGGTGCCAAGGCATACGACCTCGTGGTCGAGGGATTGTTCGGGGAGATGCCGGTGGTGACCGGCGGGACGGTCGACGTCGCCAGCATCGCCGACGTCGTCGCCGAGCAGCGGCGGGTGCCTCGCGAGCTGTACGAGCTGGCCCAGGTCTTCTACTAGGTATCCCGCTGCGGCGCGGCTAGCGAGCCATCACCGGCAGGCTGGTGAGCGGGGACCAGCTCGGCGGTGAGCTCGCGTCGAAGTCGAGATTGGTGGTCACCTGCAGCGGTGCGGACGGCGTGGTGCCCAAGGCGCCCTTGATCCACCACAGCTCGAAGTGTCCGGACGCATCGGCGGTGTTGTAGTAGACGAGCCCGCTGCTGTCCGGCGCCCAGACCGGGGCCGAGCACAGGCAGTTGTTGACCAGGGTTTGGGGTGGTCCCAGGGTCATGGGCGTTCCCGCCTTCCCGGCGATCAGCGTTGCCACCTCGAGTCGCGTGCTCTGCAGGCCCGTGCCGCCGATGCAGACCATCGCGACCCTGGTGCCGTCGGGTGACGGCGCCGGCTGGCCGCAATCCTGGGCGGGAGTGGTGAGCAGGATCGGCCGTCCGAGTGGCTTGACCTGTATCGCGATCTGCGAGTACGCATTGCCACTGCCGATCGCGAACCTCGAGTAGATGACCTGGCCGTTGGCCATCGGCGTGGGATTCACGTCGCCACCGGTGAAGAGGTTGGAGTCGCTCAGCTGCTTGGCGGCGAGCTTCCCGTTCAGCGTCCCCGACCACACCGAGAAGTCGACGGCGTACGAGGATGAGTCCTTGGGCTGGTCATAGCTGAAGTAGATGGTGTTGCCGTCCGCGCCCATGTGCGGGTAGAACATCCAGTGGTTGAGGTAGATCTGGTTGGTCCGCGTCCATGCGTTGTTGCTCAGCCGCCGGATGATCGAGCCCTGGCTGTTCAGCAGGTACAGGTTCGAGTACTCGGCGGCGCGCAGCACCACGACGATGTCCTGCGAATTGGCGAGGTAAGCGGGCTGCATCCACGACCCCGACGTCTTCGGCAGATGGAGATCGGTGAAGAATCCATCACTGAGGCGATAGATGTCGCCGTTCTGCGCCAGGTACAGCGTCCCCGGAAGCACGATCTTGGGACGCGTGGCGGTGGGGGTGAACACGGTCGCCTCGCTCGGGATCGTGTGTTTCCGCGATGCGATCAACCGGTTGACGCCGACGCCGAATCCGGCCATGAGCGCGAGCAGCAGGACGAGCGTGAGCGCGCGTCTCATCGTGGACCCTCAGACCGCGGGGAAGTACAGGTGGGTCTCGGGAAGGATGAGATTCCAGTTGGGCAGCAGCACGTCCTGGTTGGCGAGCTTTCCCGTCGAGGTGTACGGCGAGGCGAGGATCACCTGCCGGACGTTCTGCAGTTGCACGCTGCTCGCGATCGGCAGCAGCGACGCGATCTCGCCGATGCTCATGTCGGTCGAGAAGTCGTTGGCCATGGCCGTCGCGATGTCCGGAAGATTCGCGATCCCGAGCAGTTTCGCCTTGGCTCGCAGCGCGAGCAGCACCTGCTGCTGACGCTGCGAACGGCCGAAGTCGCTGCGCAGGTCGCCGTGGCGCGAACGCACGTACATGAGCGCCTGCATCCCGTCCATGTGCTGGGGGCCGGGCAGCACCGCGACCCGCTCGAATGCATACGGGTTCTTCCCGCTCAGATCCGCTGGGTAGTAGTCGTCCATCACCGGGTTGGTCGCGACCACGTCGATGCCGCCGACCTGGTTGATCAGGTTCACCAGGCCGAGCAATCCGATCCACGCGTAGTGGTCGATGTGAACGTGGAAGTTCTCCTCGACGGTCGCGATCGCGGCGCTCGCGCTGCCGTGCTCGTACGCGGCGTCGATCTTCGCGCTGCCGCCCGTCGAGAGCGGCACCCAGAGGTCGCGAGGGATCGATTCCATCACGACCTGCCTGGTGGTCGGGTTGATCCGCGCCAGGATCATCGACTGGGTGAGGACGATGCCGCCGAATTTGGCGTCGTTGTCAGAGCCGAGCAGGAGCACCGTGAAGGGCTTCCCCGGCGGCGCCACCGCCTGAGGGGGCGATGCCGCCGCCGATGCCGCCGCCGACGCGGCAGCCGATGCGTTCGCCGATGCCTGGGACGATGGCAGGTTCCGGTCGATGGCACGCCCGGTGTCCTGGAAAGCGGTCACGATCGCCGGCATGAAGTACGCCACCGCGCCGATCGCTCCAGACAGCACGAAGCCCACCGCGATCAGGAACCCGAGGAATACCCGGCTGCGCCCAACGCGACGGCGGCGCAGCGAGGCTCGTTGTCGTCTCACCTGAGGCTTTATAACGAACTCGGCTGACGTCAGGGTTACGGACGCACGGGGGTGGCTCGGGGCGCCAGTAGACTTCGAGCGATGTCCCAGCCACAGCTTGCCGAACGTCTGATGGCGGGCGACACCCGCGCGCTGGCCCGCGCCATCCGCATGGTGGAGGATCGCGATCCGGGCATCGCGGACCTGCTCCGTCAGGTTCGAGAGCGGGCCGGCCAGGCGCGGGTGATCGGGATCACCGGCCCTCCGGGGAGCGGCAAGAGCACCCTCTGTGACCAGGTGATCGAGCGCTGGCGAGCCGGCGGACACCGGATCGGCGTCATCGCGGTGGACCCCACCAGCCCGTTCACCGGCGGCGCCATCCTGGGCGATCGGGTGCGCATGGTCCGGCACACGCTCGACCCGGGAGTGTTCATCCGGAGCATGGCCGCTCGCGGCCATCTCGGCGGGCTCGCCGCCGCTGCCCGCGAGGCGATCCGTCTGCTCGACGCCTCCGGCCGTGACCGCTGCCTGCTCGAGACGGTGGGCGTGGGTCAGTCCGAGCTCGAGGTCATGGAAACCGCCGACACCACGGTGGTGGTCACCACCCCGACCGGCGGCGATGCGGTCCAGATCATCAAGGCCGGCATCCTCGAGATCGCCGACATCTTCGTCGTCAACAAGGCCGACCTCGCGGGCGCCTCCAAGGTGGTGCGTGACCTCAAGGAGCTGGTCCGGCACGGCACCACCCGCGCCGGGTGGTCGCCGCCCGTCCTCACCACCGTCGCCGAGACCGGAGATGGCGTCGACGAGCTGGTGGCCGCAATCGACCGCCACGGCGACGCGATCGCGGCCTCAGGGGAGCTCGAGCGCCGCCGCATCGCGCGTCTGCGCGCCGAGGTGGAGGCGATCGTCATCGAGCGAGCCGCCGAGCGCGCGCGAACTGCGCTGCATGAGGGGACAATGAGTTCGAGAGCTCGAAGGCGATCTGAGCCGGGTGGACCCGTACGCCCTGGCCGAGCGCATCCTCAACGGGCACCGCAGGGAACCCACTGACCAATGACCCAGACGATCGACCGGGCGGGAGCGCCGCCGGGTCAGCCGGAGATGCCGCCGTCTCAGGGGGCGCCGCCCATCCCCCCGGACACCCTCGGCGGGCTCCCGCTGGCGGTCTCGTATGGACCTGCGAACTCGACCATCGACGTCGAGCGCGACCTCGGCGAGCCCGGGTCCTTTCCGTACACCCGAGGCGTGCACCGCACCATGTACCGCGACAAGGTCTGGACGATGCGTCAGTTCGCCGGCTTCGGCAGCGCGCGGGACACCAACCTGCGATATCGATTCCTGCTCGATCAGGGGCAGATGGGACTCTCGGTGGCATTCGACATGCCGACGCTGATGGGTCACGACTCGGATGCGCCCGAGTCGCTCGGCGAGGTCGGACGCTGCGGGGTGGCGATCGACTCGGTGGAGGACATGCTCACCCTCTTCAGCGGCATCGATGTCGGAGCGGTCACGACCTCGATGACCATCAACTCCCCGGCGCCGATTCTCTTCGCCATGTACCTCGCCGCCGCCGACGAGCAGGGAATCCCCTACACGAAGCTCGGCGGCACGCTCCAGAACGACATCCTCAAGGAGTACATCGCGCAGAAGGAGTTCATCTTTCCGATCCGGCCGTCGATGCGGCTGGTCACCGACGTCGTCGAGTTCTGCACGCGCAACGTCCCGAGCTGGAATCCGATATCCATCAGCGGGTACCACATCCGCGAGGCGGGCAGCACCGCGGCGCAGGAGCTGGCGTTCACGCTTGCCGATGGTTTCGCCTACGTGGAGGCCGGGATCGAACGCGGCCTCGACGTCGACGAGTTCGCACCGCGGTTGTCGTTCTTCTTCAACGCGCACATCGACTTCTTCGAGGAGATCGCCAAATATCGCGCCGCCCGCCGGATCTGGGCACGGCATATGCGTGAGCGCTACGGCGCCAAGGACGAGCGCTCGCTCAAATTGCGCTTCCACACCCAGACTGCCGGGTGCTCGCTCACCGCGCAGCAGATCGAGAACAACGTCGCCAGAACCGCGTTCGAGGCACTCGCCGCTGTCCTCGGCGGGACCAACTCGCTGCACACCAACTCGATGGACGAGGTGCTCGCGCTCCCCACGGAGAAAGCGGCCCAGATCGCGCTTCGTACCCAGCAGATCCTCGCCTACGAGACCGGCGTGCCATCGGTCGTCGATCCGCTCGCCGGGTCGTGGTTCATCGAGGATCTCACCAACCGGATGGAGCAGGCCGCCGAGGAGTACTTCGCCGCGATCGCGGAGCGAGGCGGCATGCTCGATGCAGTTGCCGAGGGGTTCCCGCAGCGCGAGATCGCCGACGCCGCATTCCGCTATCAGAGTCAGCTCGAGAGCGGAGAAAGGGTCATTGTTGGCGTCAACGTGTTCGAGCACAGCGTCGACATGACGCAGCCGCCCACGCTGGTGATCGATCCGGAGGTCGAGGTATCCCAGGCGGCTCGACTCAGGGAGCTGCGCGAACGCCGCGACAACGGGAGTGTCGCAACCCGGCTCGACGCCCTCCAGGAGGTCGCGCGCGGCACCGAGAACCTGATGCCGGCGATCATCGATTGCGTCCGCGCACGCGCCACCGAGGGCGAGATCGTCGAGGCGCTGCGCGGGGTTTTCGGCACCTACCGGGAGACGCCTGTCTTTTGACCTTTTCTTAACCCCTCCATAAAGGGGAGGCGGCTAGGCTCAGCTCCGTATCGTGGGAGCGAAGCACATCCTGGTGGTCGAGGACGAGGAGGTCATCCGAGAGACCCTCCGGTTCAACCTCGTTCGCGAGGGCTACCAGGTGAGCCAGGCGTCCAACGGTATCGAGGCGCTCGAGAAGGCCCGGGAGCTGCGCCCGGATCTGATCGTGCTCGATCTCATGCTCCCCGAGCTCGGCGGCCTCGAGGTGTGTCGCATCCTTCGCCAGGAGACCACCACCCCGGTGCTGGTGCTGAGTGCCCGCGACAGCGAGCTGGACAAGATCGTCGGTCTCCGCGTCGGCGCCGACGACTACATGACCAAACCGTTCTCGCTCGCCGAGCTCACCGCTCGGGTGATGGCACTGCTGCGCCGTGCCCAGCCCGCCGCCGAGGAGCGCGGCGTCGTCGAGGTCGAGGAGTTCGGCGACTTCCGGTTCGACCGCGGCGCGCGGTCGGTGCGGGTCGGCCAGGAGGGCCTGCGCCTGTCTCCGAAGGAGTTCGATCTTCTCTCGTTCCTGCTCGCCAACCCAGGCAGGGTGCACTCGCGTGAGCAGCTGATCCGTCGCGTCTGGGGACCGAAGTTCTTTGGCGAGCGCAAGACCGTGGACGTCCACGTGCGCTGGCTCCGCGAGAAGTTCGAGCCGTTCGAGGCGCTGCCCTTCCGGATCACCACCGTCTACGGCGTCGGCTATCGGCTCGACCGCATCCTTGAGCAACCCGATCCGGCGGCGCTGGGCGTCGCGGCACTCGGGCGCCGCTGACTGCCCGGGAGTCGGCCCTGCCTATACTTGCCGCTCCCACTCGCGTACGGACCAGAGAGAGGGTCGCTTTGGAATCGCCGCTTGCCGTCATCGACATCGGCTCGAACTCGGCGCGGATCGCGGTCCTGCGGCTCGACGCGTCCGGCCAGCTCGACATCATCGCCGACGCGCGGACGTCGCTCCAGCTGGCTCGCCACATCGATGCCCGCGGGCGGCTCGAGTTCGAGCGCGGTCACCGAGGCGGTCGCCGCGGTCCGCGATTTCCGTGCGGTCGCGGCCGCGGCCGGCGCCGGCCGGACCGTGGCGGTCGCGACCGCGGCGATCCGCACCGCGACCAACCGCGACAGCGTGCTCGCCCGGCTCGAAGCCGATACCGGGCTGGCGATCAAGGTCATCGACGGCGAGGAGGAGGCGCGCTTCGCGTTTCTCGGCGCCGTCCACGGCCTGCCGATCGACACCGGCTACCTGGTCGACGTGGGCGGTGGGAGCTTCGAGCTCGCCTACTTCGAACGCAGGCGCGCGCTCCGCTGGTGGACGTTCGAGCTGGGCGCGCTGGTCACGACCGACCAGTTCCTGGCCAGCGACCCGCCGCGAGCCGCGGAGATGACGGCGCTGCGCGACCACGTGACCCAGACCCTCCGCGACGCCGGCGTCCCGATCCTTCCCGAGGACGGGGGCATGGTCGGCACCGGTGGCACGGTGCGCAACCTGGCCAAGATCCACATGCGATCGGTCGCCCACCCCATCGCCCGGGTCGACGGGTACGTGCTGCAACGGCGCGAGGTGCGTGACCTCACGGCGCGGCTGACCGGCCGCAACCGCTCGTCGCTGCGCACCGTGCCGGGTCTCTCCACCGACCGGGCGGATTCCATCGCCGGTGGCGCGCTCGTGGTCATCGCCGCGATGGAGGCGCTGGGGGCCCGCAGCCTCATGGTTTCCGGGCACGGGCTTCGCGAGGGCATCGCGCTCGCGGAGCTCAACCTGCCCCTCCCCGAGGTCTGGCAGGTCCGTCGCGCGTCGGTAGCGGCGCTGGCGGCGCGGTTCTCGACGTGGGATGGGCGGAGGGCGGCGCGCCGGGTCGAGATGACCCGGGCGATCCTCGGCGTCGCCGATCCGACCATGACCGCCGAGATGCGCGAGGTGCTGGACCACGCGACCACGCTGCTCGACGTCGGCCAGAGCATCAACTACTACGACCGCTGGACCCACGCGGCCGGGGTGACTGCCTCGGCCGACCTCCAGGGCTTCAGTCACCGCGAGGTGGCCCTGATCGCCACGACCCTCGCCAGGCTCGGCAAGGCGCGCAGCAACCTCCCGCGCTACGCGCGGCTCTGCACCCGCGACGACATCAAGCGCATCGACCGGCTCGCGGTCATCCTCGAACTCGCCGACGAGCTGGACCGGCGTGTCGACGGGGGAGGCCCCCCGACCTTCCGATACGACGAGCGCCGCAACCGGGTCGTGGTCTCGACCGGTCTCCCCTACACCTGGGAGCCCGACGACCTGAGCCGCCGTTTCAGGACCCGCCTGGGGCGAACGCTCAGCCTGCGCTCAGCAGAGACCGTGGCGGATCGAGCGAGGGGGACCGAGTCTCCAGACGGTCGATCGACTGGTAGAGGTCCTCGACGAGCGTGATCAGGATCGGTGGGGCTTCGCAGGCGAACATCAGCGCCTCGATGGTCGCAACCTGGCGGCGCAGCCTGTCGATGGTGTCGACCTGGTCCGCGGGCGCGGCTGCCACGTGCTCCACGACTTCGAGTATGCGGTGACGCTCGGCCGCAAAGCGATTGTGAAATGGCTATGGTGCGGGGCAGATGTGATGGTGAGCCGCCGGGGACACTAGAGTTCTTGAGATGAGCGAACCCTTGCTGCACCCGCATCACCCCACGCTCGGGGAGGAGTTGACCCACCTGCGACGCATCGTCGCGGACATGGGCGAGCTCGTCGACACCGCCATCACCCAGGCGACCAGCGGCCTCGCCGACCGCGACGTGAGCCTGTGCGCGCGCGTCATCGCGGACGACGCGATGGTCAACGACCGTCAGCGTGAGCTGCGCGAGCTGTCCTTCTCGCTGATCGCGAACCGGAGCCCGGACGCGCACGAGCTCCGCGAGATCATCGGGTTGCTCAACATGTCCTCAGAGTTGGAGCGCATGGGCGACCACTGCGTGAGCATCGCGAAGCTCGCCCGCAATCTCGCCGATCTGCCGCCGTTGGAGACGTACGTCGATGTTCCCAAGATGGCCGCATACTGCAGCGACCAGGTGCGCGGGATCCTGGCCGCCATGGTGTCGCGCGACGTGATGCAGGCACGTCGCATCGCGGCCGGCGACGACCGGGTCGACCGCATCTACCACCGCCTCTTCGACGACCTCATCCAGATGATGACCGAGGACAACACGACCGTCTTCCGGGCCACCAATCTCGTGTTCATCGCCCATCACCTCGAGCGCATCGCAGATCGAGTCACCAACATCGCGGAGGATCTCGTCTTCCTCGATTCCGGCGCGATCGAGGAGCTCGGCTGATGGCGCTGTCCGAGCGCGAGCGGGCGCGCGACGACGCGCCGGCCCACCCCAAAGCTCGGGACCCCCAGGCTCGGGGACGGGAACATGCCGCCGACCTCGGCGACCGGCATCGATACATCAACCGACACCTCAGCTGGCTCGACTTCGACACCCGGGTGCTCGAGCTGGCCGAGGACGGCGCCCGCGCCCTCCTCGAGCGGGCAAAGTTCCTCGCCATCTCGAGCAGCAACCTCGACGAGTTCTTTCAGGTCCGCGTCGGCGGGCTGATCGAGCAGCGTCGCGCCGGCGTCGCGGCGCTGAGCCCCGACGGGATGACAGTGGACGAGCAGCTCTCCGAGATACAACGACGGGCCATCGACCTCACAGCGCGGCAGATGCGCGCATTCCGGGTCATCGTCCAACGCCTCGGCGAGGTCGGCCTCAGGTTCTCGAACTACGGCTCGCTCGATCTCGGCGACCGGGATTACGTCGACACGGTGTTCGAGGAGCGGATCTTCCCGGTGCTCACGCCGCTCGCAGTCGACCCGGCGCACCCGTTCCCGTACATCAGCGACCTGTCTCTGAACCTGGCGGTCGTGGTCGGCGCGCCGCGGGGCAGCGAGCAGCGGATCGCGCGCGTCAAGGTCCCCCCGCTCCTGCCTCGATTCGTGGTCATGCCGGACGGCGAGCGCTTCGTGCCCGTCGAGCAGGTGATCGCCGCGCACCTCGACCGGCTCTTTCCGGGCATGCGCGTCATCGGCCAGTTCCCGTTCCGGGTCACCCGAAATGCCGACCCGGCGCTCGAGGAGGAGGAGGCCGAGGACCTGCGCACCGCCGTCCAGGAATATCTCCGCCGCCGGCGCCGCTCACCACAGGTCGTCCGCCTGGAGATCGACGACAGCATGTCCGAGGAGGTCAAGCGGCTGCTCATGCGTGAGCTCGAGCTTTCCGGCGAGGACGTCTACACGGTCGCCGGTCCCCTCGACCTCAGCGGCCTGTGGGGCCTGTACGAGCTGAACCGCCCCGATCTCAAGGAGCGCCTTCCGTCTCCCGTGATCCCGCCGGCTCTGGCCAAACCACCCAGCGAAGAGGGTGAGGTGGACCTCTTCCGGGCGATCGACCAGGGAGATGTCCTCGTCCACCACCCCTACGAGTTCTTCGCAAGCAGCGTCGAGGCCTTCGTCGACCAGGCGGTGAGCGACCCCGACGTGCTCGCCATCAAGCAGACGCTGTACCGCACGTCCGGTCCCGACAGTCCGATCGTGCGCTCGCTCATCCGCGCGGCGGAGTCCGGCAAGCAGGTGGTCGCGCTCGTCGAATTGACCGCCCGCTTCGACGAGGAGGCGAACATCACCTGGGCGGCCGAGCTCGAGAAGGCGGGCGTGCACGTCGTATACGGCGTCGTCGGTCTCAAGACGCACGCCAAGGCGACGCTTGTGGTGCGGCGCACCGGCTCCGGGATCCGCCGCTACTGTCACATGGGCACCGGGAACTACAACTCGCAGACGGCCCGCCTGTACGAGGACATCGGCCTGCTCTCGTCCGACGCGGAGCTGGGCGAGGACCTCACCGACCTCTTCAACTACCTCACCGGGTACAGCCGGCAGCGGCAGTACCGGCGCCTGCTGGTTGCTCCGGTCACGTTGCGCAGCGGGATCGTCGAGCTGATCCGCACCCAGACCCACGGCACCGGCCGGATCATCATCAAATGCAACCACCTGATCGACCCTGAGGTCATCGAGGCGCTGTACGCGGCGTCGTGCGCGGGAGCGCGGATCGACCTCATCGTGCGCAGCTCGTGCGGCGTGCGCCCCGGGATCGCCGGCATGTCCGAGAACATCTGGGTGCGCTCGCTCGTCGGCCGCTACCTGGAGCACTCGCGCATCTATCACTTCGGTGACGACCGCTGGTACATCGGGTCGGCGGATCTGATGGGACGCAACCTCGACGGCAGGATCGAGACCGTGGTACCGGTGATCGACCCCGGCCTGCAGGCACGGCTTGCCGAGGTCGTCGAGGTGCTCCTCGCCGACGACGTGCTCGCCTCCGAGCTCCAGGCGGACGGGAGCTGGAAGAAGGTTCCGACCGTTCGCGGCCTCGACGCCCAGGAGGAGCTGCACCGGCTCGCGGTCGAGCGCGTCACCCAGTGATCGCGACGGCAGGGGCCGAGCCTGGGCAGGGGCACGGGCTTCGTCTCGAGGTGCCGATCACGTTCGCGTCGGAGCCCCTCGACGGCCTCGACGCGTCTGCCGCGGTGGTCTCCGAGCCGGTGCGAAGGCTTCGCACCACCCACTGGGATACCGCAGACCTCCGCCTCGCGCGCTGGGGGGTGTCGCTCGACCACTCCGCTGATCCAGGCTGGGTCCTGCGCCTGCCCGCCACCGGCGAGGGCATGGCCGCGCCCGACGGTGCCGAGCTGCGCTTCGACGGCGGCGGGGAGCATCCGCCGGAACAGGCGCTGCGCCTGGTTCGCGCCTACGCGCGCCGCGCGCCGGTGGAGCTCGTGGCTCGCCTGGTCACGGTGACCTCCGAGACGGTGCTGCTCGATGAGCAGGGGGCGGTGCTCGCTCGCCTCGTGGACGACACCGTCTCCGTGTATTCGGGTCCGCGCATCACCCAGCGGTTTCGCGAGATCGACCTCGTCAGCGACAGCGGCCCGCTGCTCGATCAGATCGCGGCCCGGTACCAGGCCTCCGGGGCGCAGCCCGCGCGTCCGCGCGCCCTGGTCGCGCGAGCTCTCGGGCTCGTGGGCACACCGCCCCCGGAGATCGGATCGGTCACCCTCGGCGGCGCGGCGACGGCCGGGGACGTGGTGCGCCGGGCGCTGAGCACGTCGGTGATCCGCCTGCTTCGCCACGACCCGGGGGTCCGCCTGGGCGTCGACGTCGAGGACGTGCACCAGGCGCGAGTGGCCACCCGCCGGCTGCGCAGCGATCTGCGGACGTTCCGGCCGCTCCTCGACCAGGCGTGGGCCGACGCGATTCGAGACGACCTGCGCTGGATCGGTGGCGAGCTGGGGAGGGTCCGCGACGCCGAGGTGCTGCGCGATCGCCTCAAATCGGCAGCCACCACGCTGCCGGCGCCCGACCGCCGATCGGCGCTCGCGGTCGTGGCTCCGCTGGTCGGTCAGGTGCGCTCCGCGCGCCGTCATCTCCTCGCGGCCATCGACACCGATCGCTACGTCGAGGTGATCGACCACCTGGTCGCGGCCGCGCGCACCCCGGTCCTGACCGAGATGGCGGCGTCTCCGGCGCGCGAGGTGCTTCCGGGTCTCGTCCGCAAGCCCTGGCGATCTCTCAGGTCGGGCGCGATCGGCGCTCGTGGCGATGTGCCCGACGAGCAGCTGCACGACCTGCGCATTCGCGCGAAGCGGTGCCGCTACGCGGCCGAGGCTGCGGCGGCTGCGACAGGGAAGAACGCGGCGAAGTTTGCTCGCGAGGTCGCGGCGCTCCAGGAGGTGCTCGGCGAGCTGCACGACGCCGTGGTGGCCGAGGCCTGGCTGCGCGAGCGGTCAGCCGCCCCCAGGGTCCACGAGACCGCGCTGTTCGCGGCCGGCGAGCTGGTCGCGCTCCAGCGCGACGCCGCGGCGCGGGCTCGAACCGGCTGGCCGGCCGTGTGGAAGCGCGTCGAGCAAGGGTGGTCCGGTGCCTGGCGATGAGCTCACCAGCTACCTCGTTCGCCACGCCAAGGCGGGGTCACGGGAGCGCTGGACCGCGCCCGATCGCGACCGGCCACTGACCGGGGCGGGAAGGCTGCAGGCCGCCGCGCTGGTGCGCCTGCTCGGGCCGGCGACGCGCATCGTGAAGTCGAGCCCCTACGTGCGCTGCGTGGAGACCGTCGCCCCGCTGGCAGAAGCTCTCGGCCTTCAGGTCGGGGAGGACGAACGCCTCGCCGAGGGCGCAGATCCCGAGTGGGCGATGGGCCAGCTCGCGTCCGCCCCCGGGTCGGTGCTCTGCACCCACGGCGACGTCATGGTGTCGATCGTCACCGGCCTCAGCGACGCCAGGGTGCCGATGATCGGCGGCATGCAGTGGGCCAAGGCCGCGACCTGGGCCTTCGAGATCCGCGATGGGCGGATCGTGAAAGGGAGCTACCTGCCGCCTCCGGCCTGAGGTTCCCAGGCGACCCCGTCGCGGTCGCCGGCGACCCGGATGAGCACGCACGCCCAGGTCCGGAAGGGGCGCCATGCGTCCGCGAGCTTCGCGAGCTCGCCGGGGGTCGCCGGAGCGGCCAGCCCGTAGAAGTGGCGAACGTATGCCGGGATCCGCGGCTCGCCGAGGGTGAGGATGTCCGTCGCCCCGGTGGATCGCAGCAGGATCAACCCGGCATAGGTCGGACCGATGCCGGGCAGCTGCTGCAGCGCTGTGAGCGCCTCCTCCGGCGCCATTGCCAGCAGCCGCGCCGGGTCCAGCAGGCCGTCCAGAGCCGCTCGAGCGATCGAGTGCAGGCGGTCGATTCGCTGCGGCTCGAGGCTGGGAAAGGAATCGACCCGCAGCAGCGCCTCAGGTGTCGGGAACGCCTCCAGCTCGCCACCGGCGAACGTGAACACCCGCCCATGAGCAGACGCGAGCCGCTTGCGCACGGCGGTGGCCTGCGCTCGGTGCCTTCGCTGACTCAGGATCGACCACGTGGCTGCCTCGTACGGGGAATGGAACAGCACCGGACGCAGTCCCGGAAGCTCCGCCTGAAGCCGGCCGACGACGGGATCGTGCCCACCCACTTCGGCCCACGCCGAGCCGGAGTGGTCCAGGGAGAGCACGCGACGAACCTGATCGATGACCCGATCGGGATCGGCGTCGCCGAACAATCGGCAGTGGATCGTGCCCTGGGCGTCCTGGGTCAGGAAGGCGGCAGCGTGGTGCACCAGGTCGTCGGCGACGAACGCCAGCGACATCGCATCACCGTCAGGCTTCGGCCGCCCGGTGTTGGGGCCGAACCCGAAGCTCGCCGCGGCCGCCAGGGAAAACGCGCCATCCGGCGTGATGGTCAGCTCCGTCGACGGCGCGTCGGGCACTCGCCGGCTCGTTACTGGCGGAGGCGGATGATCAGGTTGATCACCAGGGTCAGCACCACGCTGACCACCACGCAGAACGCCACCGGGAAGAAGAACGAGAAGTTCCCGTTGCTCACGGAGATGCTTCCGGGCAGCTGGGTGACGCCCATGCGGGTCAGCAGGACAAGCACCCCGCCGAGCACCAGGATCACCGCGCCGGCGACCAGGAGCAGTTTGCCCGTGTCACCGAGTGTCATGACGACACTCTAAGGTAGAGTCCGCGAAACGCATCCACTTCAAGCAGGTCCGGAGAGGCCGGCAAGGGATCGCGGCGCCGCCGCGCGGCCGCCCTTGCCCGAACCCGCCCGGGCTGGAGGGCGAAGCGCCATGACAGCAACGACCGCGCCAAACCGGATGCTCGGCCACGTGATCACGGCGGAGCAGTTCGACCGCGAGCTGCTTGATGTCATCTTCGGGCGCGCAACCGCCCTTGCCGGGGTGCGTGACGACCGGCTTGCGCATCGCGTGATGGCCACCCTCTTCTATGAGCCCAGCACCCGGACACGGTTGAGCTTCGAATCGGCGATGCTCCGGCTCGGCGGCGCGGTGATCGGGACCGAGGCGGCGCATGCCTTCTCGAGCGCGATCAAGGGGGAGACGCTCGAGGACACGGTGCGCATGGTCTCGACCTACGCCGATCTCATCGTGCTGCGCCACGAACAGGCCGGTGCCGCCGCTCGAGCCGCCGGCGTCGCCTCGGTGCCGGTCGTCAATGCCGGTGACGGACCCGGCGAGCATCCCACCCAGGCGCTGCTCGACCTCTACACCATCGAGCGCGAGCTGGGTCACGTCGAGGGGGTGCGTGTCGCGTTCTGCGGCGACCTTCGATTCGGCAGGACCGCGCGTTCGCTCGCGTTGCTGCTCGCGCTCTACCCCGGGGTGCGTCTCGCGTTCGTCGCCCCGCCGGTGATCCAGGTCGGGGGTGACATCCTTGCCCGGCTCGAGGCACGCGGTGTCGAATGCCGGCTCGCCGAGCAGCTCACCGACGTGCTCGACGACGTGGACGTCGTCTACCAGACGCGTGTGCAGAAGGAGCGCTTCACGGACCCGATCGAGTACGAGCAGGCGCGTACGGCGATCCGCATCGACGCAGCGATCATGCGCCAGCTCCCGTCGAAGGCGATCGTGATGCATCCGCTGCCGCGGGTCGATGAGATCGCACCGGAGGTGGATGCCGATCCGCGCGCCGCGTATTTCCGACAGGCGGCCAACGGAGTGGCCATCAGGATGGCGCTGCTCGAGATGCTGCTGGCATGACGGAGGCGCCGTGACCGGACTCGCCCAGCCACTCGACGACAGCCCGCGGCTCCTCGACGCCGGCGCGGTGCAGCGCATCACCCTGCGTCTCGCCCACGAGATCGCTGAACGCCATCCGGAACTGGAGGGGGTCGTGCTCGTGGGTATTCCCACCCGCGGTGTGCCCCTGGCTCGTGCGGTGGCGCATCAGCTCGCGATGCTCGGGCACGTCGCCCCGCCGGTAGCGGCGCTGGATCCCACCGCCCACCGCGATGACCGCCCGCGCCCGGCGGCGCCGCACTCCTCACTCCGCGACGTCGACGGCGTTCGAGCGCCGGGGATCGACGGGTCCATCGTGATCGTCGTGGACGATGTGCTCTTCACCGGCCGGACGATCCGCGCGGCCCTGGACGCTCTGGTCGACTGCGGCCGTCCTGCGGCCGTCGAAGTGCTCGCCTTGATCGACCGGGGCCATCGCGAGCTGCCGCTCCGGGCGACCTACGTCGGCAAGAACTTTCCGACCGCCCCCGGCGATCGGGTCTTGGTGCGCCTGCGCGAGGTGGACGGTGTCGACGGCGCGTGGCTGCGCCGGAGTGCTCCCCTGTGAACGCGATCCTGCGCGGCGTGCGCGTCATCGATCCACTCGGCCGCCTCGACGCGACGGGGCAGGACGTCTGGATGGACGGCGGCAAGATCCTGGCCATCTATCACCACATCGATGCGACCGGGGTGCCGGTGGTCGACCTCACGCCGGCTGAGGGCAGCGATCCGTGCGTCCTCTGCCCTGGCTTCATCGACCTGCACGCCCATCTTCGTGAGCCCGGTGACGACGAAGCGGAAACGCTCGCGAGTGGAGCGCGGGCCGCAGCTGCCGGCGGATATACCCACGTCGTGGCGATGGCCAACACCTCGCCGCCCATCGACACGCCGGAGCGGATGGCGGAGGCGCGTCTCGCCGCGAGCGCGCTGCCGGTTTCGATCCTGCAGGTCGCCGCGCTCACTCAGGGAATCGAGGGCGCCGACCTGGTCGACATCCGCAAATGTGTCGAGGCGGGAGCCGTGGCGGTCGGCGACGACGGGCGCAATGGCGTCTCTCCCCGCCAACTGGCGATCGCCCTTGCCGAAATGGCGCAACTCTCCCGCGCGGTGTTCATCCACCCCGAGGACGAGGAGATGATCGCGCAGGCAAACGCGACCCAGGGGCCGGTGACCCGCTGTCCGATCCGCCCCGCCGAATCGGAGACCCGCGCCGTCAATCTCGCGATTCGCGCGCTGTCTCACGCGCGATCCGGACACCTCCATCTCCAGCATCTGTCGGCCGAAGGATCGGTGTCGTCGCTGCGGCGCGCGCGTCGCCAGGGGCTCGCGGTGAGCGCCGAGGTCACGCCGCACCACCTGTCGATGTGGCTTCCGATGGCCGAGGAGCCCGACCCCAAGGCACTGCGCAAGGTCAACCCTCCGCTGCGCTCCGAACGGGACCGGAACGCGCTCGTACGAGCGCTGCGCGAAGGGGTCATCGAAGCGGTGGCCACCGACCACGCGCCGCATCGCGCTGCTGACAAATCACTCCCGTACGACGACGCGGCGCCGGGGATGATCGGGCTCGAGACAGCGCTGGCGACCTGCATCACCATCGGCGGGATGGGAGGCGAGTGGCTCGCCACGCTCGTCGAACGATTGACGGCCGGGCCGCATCGGATTCTCGGACCGGCGTCGGGCATCCCCGAACCTCGCCTGAGGATCGGCGAGTCGGCGACCTGCACGCTCTTCGACCCGAACGCGACCTGGACGGTGGGAGAGCAGCCACTTCAATCGCGGTCGCGCAACACGCCGCTCCTCGGCGCCATCCTCCGCGGAACCGTGCTGCTCACCATGGCCGGCGGCCGCGTCATCCACCAGGACCCGGCGCGGGTGCCGATCACCTCGGAGCAGGTCACCCGTGCCTGAGGTTCGCGGGCGTCTCGCCCTCGAGTCCGGCGCGACCTACGAGGGAATTCTCTTCGGGGCGCCGCTGGAGCGCGCCCACAACGGCGAGGTTGTCTTCAACACCTGCATGAGCGGGTACCAGGAGGTGATCACCGACCCCTCGTACGCCGGCCAGGTGGTGGTGATGACCTACCCGCTCATCGGCAACTACGGATGCCGCGACGACACCGCCGAATCCGATCGGGTCCAGTGTCGCGCGCTCGTGGTGCGCGAGCTCTCCGCTGACATCGGGCATGCGCGTGGCGAGCGCACCCTCGAGGCGGAGCTGCAGCGCAATGGGACGCCGGGGCTTCGCGGCGTCGACACCCGTGCGCTGACACGCCATCTCCGCGATCACGGCACCCTTCGCGGCGTCCTGGCCGAATGCTCGGCGATGTCGGCCGCCGAGCAGGTGACCGCGGCCCGATCGGCGCCCTTCGTGAGTGACCAGGACCTGGTCGGCATGGTCTCGATCGACGAACCGTGGCGTTCTTTCACAGACCCGCTGGACCCGACCCTGCATCGGGGCGTCGTGCTCTCCGGCGGCGAGAATGCTTGGGCCGGAATCCGGGTGGTGGTGGTCGACTACGGCGTCAAGTTGAACCAGATGCGCGCGCTGTGCAGCCGTGGCGCCGAGGTTGTCCTGGTTCGCCAGGACGCGCGAATCGAGGACGTCCTGGGTCACGCTCCGCACGGGGTCGTCCTGTCCAACGGACCCGGCGATCCTTCGCGTCTCCCCCACGCGGTGCAGCTCTGTCGTGACCTTCTCGAACGCCGCGTTCCGATGCTCGGCATCTGCCTCGGCCACCAGATCCTTGGTCAGGCGGCGGGCGCATCCACCTCGCGGCTCGGTTTCGGGCACCACGGCGGCAACCACCCCGTACGCGACACCGAGCTCGGCACCGTGTACGTGACGTCGCAGAACCACGAGTTCCAGGTCGACGCCGCATCCCTGCCCGAGGGATCCGGCTGGTACGTCAGCGAGCGCAACCTCAACGACGGGTCGGTCGAAGGGCTGCGACATCGAGAGTTGCCGGCGTTTTCGGTGCAGTACCACCCTGAGGGGGCGCCTGGTCCGCAGGACCGCGCGGGTGTTTTCGACGAGTTTCTTGGGCTGTGCGTGGTTGGGCGAGCGGGGGGAGGGGATTCGCTTGCTCAGACAGCGCTCCGCGGTTCGCCCTCGCGCAACGACTTAGCATCGCGCTCGGTCGAACCGCTACGCGAACTCGCCACGAATCCCCTCCCCCCGCTCGCTACGGCCATCGGCGGCTCTAGCACCAGCGCGATGGGCGGGCTCGGCGTCGCCACCTCCGTCAACGGCGAAACGGGGGATCTCTCGGCGGACAAACCGGACAAACCGAGGTGTGTGCTCGTGATCGGGTCGGGGCCGGTGATCATCGGGCAGGCCGCGGAGTTCGACTATGCGGGGACGCAGGCGTGCAGGGCGTTGCGCGAGGAAGGGATTCGAGTTGTGCTGGTCAACAGCAACCCGGCGACGATCATGACCGACGACTCGTCGGCGGATGCGGTGTATGTCGAGCCGTTGACCGTGGAGGTGCTGGAGCGCGTCATCATCGCGGAGCGTCCGGATGGACTGCTCGCGACGCTCGGAGGGCAGACGGGGTTGAACCTTGCGGTCGCGCTCGATGATGCTGGTGTGCTCGAGCGCCACGGGGTGCGCGTGCTCGGCACCGGGTTGCGCGCGATCAGAGCCGCTGAGGACCGCGAGCGATTCAAGGAGTTGCTCGCGTCGATCGGCGAGCCGGCTCCGGAGTCGGCGACGGTGGCGTCGCTTGCGGAGGCGAGAGCGCTGCGCGAGCGCATGGGCCTTCCGCTCGTCGTGCGTCCGGCGTTCACGCTCGGTGGAACCGGCGGTGGCCTCTGCGAGACGGATGAGCGCTACGCCGAGACCGTGCTCACGGGCCTCGCGGCGTCGCCGATCAGCCAGGTGCTCGTCGAGCGTTCGGTGGCGGGCTGGCGGGAAATCGAGTACGAGGTCATCCGTGACGCGTTGGGGACGTGCATCACCGTGTGCAACATGGAGAACCTCGACCCCATGGGGGTGCACACCGGTGATTCGATGGTCGTCGCACCCGCGCAGACGCTCACCGATCGCGAGCACCAGCAGCTGCGCAGCGCGGCGCTGCGGATCATCGACGCGCTCGACATCCAAGGCGGTTGCAACGTCCAGTTCGCGCTCGCGCCGGACAATCACGAGTACCACGTCATCGAGGTGAATCCGCGGGTGTCGCGCTCCTCGGCGCTCGCGTCGAAGGCGACCGGCTATCCGATCGCGCGGGTCGCCGCCAAGATCGCCGCCGGCCGCCGGCTCGACCAGATCCCCAACGCGGTCACCGGCAAGACGTGCGCGGCGTTCGAGCCGGCGCTCGATTACTGCGTCGTCAAGATCCCGCGCTGGCCCTTCGACAAGTTCCCCGAGGCCGACAGGCGGCTCGGGACCCAGATGAAATCCACCGGCGAGGTGATGGCGATCGAGCGGTCCTTCGAGGCTGCATTCAGCAAGGCGCTGCGGTCTCTCGAGCAACCAGCGTCGGACCCCGCGGTCCTGCACGAGCCGGTGCTCATCGACGTTGCCAACGACCGGCGCGCGGCGGCGTTGCTGGAGGCGCTGCGCGGGGGCGCCACCCCCGAGGATCTCTCGCTGCGCAGCGGTATCTCAGCGTGGTTCCTGCGCCGCCTCGGCACCATCGTGGCCGGCGAGGAGCGCCTGCGCTGGAACGGCCTGGACGATGACGCGCTCCGGGCTGCCAAGCGTGCGGGACTGACCGACGCACGCATCGCCGCGCTCACCGGGTTTGCGCCGCAGGAGATTCGCGCTTACCGGCGCGAGGCGGGAGTGTCCCCGGTGTTCAAGTGCGTCGACACCTGTGCCGCCGAGTTCGAGGCGGCAACGCCGTATTACTACTCCACCTACGAGACCGAGGACGAAGGACCTGCGGCCGCGGCTCCGGCGCCGAACACCGTGGTCGTGCTCGGCAGCGGGCCGATTCGCATCGGCCAGGGCATCGAGTTCGACTACTGCAGCGTGCATGCGGCACTGGCGCTGCGCAACCAGGGCGTTGACGCGGTGATGGTCAACAGCAATCCCGAGACGGTGAGCACGGACTTCGACTGCAGCACGCGCCTGTACTTCGAACCGCTCGATGAGGAGGCGGTCACCGCGATCATCAACGAGGAACAGGCGTCAGGGGTCGTCGTGCAGTTCGGCGGCCAGACGGCGATCAACCTCGCCGAGCCGCTCGACCGCGCGGGGATCACCATCCTGGGCAGCAGCATCGCGACCATCGACCTCGCCGAGGACCGACGTGCCTTCGAGGGCTTGATGCGCTCGCTGGCCATCGCGCAGCCTCAGGGCGCCGCGACGACCGACCTCGACGAGGCACTCGCCATCGCCGACGGCATCGGGTTCCCGGTGCTGGTGCGGCCGTCGTACGTCCTCGGCGGCCGGGCCATGGAGATCGTGCACAGTCGCAGCCAGCTGCAGCGCTATCTCGAAGCCGCGATGGCGGCACTCCCCGCCGAGGGTGGGCACCGCCGCGGAGCGGTGCTCATCGATCGCTACCTGTTCGGCACCGAGGTCGACGTCGACGCCATCAGCGACGGCGACACGGTGGTCATCCCCGGGCTCATGGAGCACGTGGAGCGAGCCGGTGTCCACAGCGGTGACTCGATGGCGGCGTACCCCGCGCGGATCCTCGGCGACGACGTGCGTGCGCTGATCGTCGACGCAACGGTGCGCATCACGCGTGCCCTCGACGTGCGCGGCCTGTGCAACATTCAATTCGCGGTGCATCGCGGCGTTCCACACGTGCTCGAGGTCAACCCGCGTGCGTCGCGGACGGTGCCGTTCCTGAGCAAGGTGACCGGGGTTCCGATGGTGGAGCTGGCCACGCGCGTCATGCGCGGTGCGAAGCTCGAGGAGCTCGGATGGTCGACGGGCCTGGTTCCGGCGCGACCGCTGGTCGCCGTGAAAGCACCGGTCTTCTCGACGGTCAAGCTGATCGACGTCGACACCGCGCTCGGCCCGGAGATGAAGTCGACCGGCGAGGTCATGGGGATCGATACCGACCTCGGCGCCGCGCTCGAGAAGGCGTTCGTCGCCGCGCTCGGCGATGTTCCGACCACCGGTGGGGCGCTGTGCAGCGTTGCCGATGTCGACAAGGCCGAGGCGCTGCCGATCATCGCCCAGCTCAGCTCGCTCGGCTTCAAGATCTACGCAACCGCCGGGTCGGCCGCAGCGCTCGCGAGCGCGGGCATCTCGGCGGTGTCGGTGGGCAAGATCGGCCACGGGCGTCCCAACGTCATCGACGTGATCGAGGACGGGCGTGTGTCGATCGTCATCAACACCGTGTCGAACTTCGGCACCGACGAGCTCGACTTCCGAGCCGACGGGGGCGCCGCCGCGGCGGTGGGGCGAACCGTGAAGGACGGCTATCGCATCCGGCTGGCCGCCGAACAGCGTCGCATTCCGTGCTGCACGTCGCTCGACACCGCCGCGGCGCTGGTGGACGCCATCGGTCGCCACACCTCGGGAAAGAGCGTCCGGGTGGCGACCGTGCGCGAGTATCGCGACGGCGTGGTGCAGGCGGTGTCGTGACCGCGGATCTGACCAGGGCCGCGCTCGAGACCGGCGAGGTGCTGGTCGTCGAACGGCTCGGTGGGGGACTCCTGGAGCTGGTCGCGCGCCTCCCGCATCTTGCCGCCACGGCCACGCCGGGAACGTTTGCGCAGCTCCGATGCGGCTCCGGCACGACGCCGCTGCTGAGGCGGCCGTTCAGCGTCGCGTGGACCCAGGACGACACCTGCGGGTTTGTGTTCGAAGCGGTCGGGGCCGGCACGCGGCTGCTGTCCGAGCTGCGGCCGGGCGATCCACTCGACACCCTGGGGCCGCTCGGTCACGGGTTCAGCGTGGCTGAGCGCGGTTCGGTCGTCTGCGTGTCGGGTGGTCTTGGGTGTGCCCCCTTCCCACTGCTCATCAAGGAGTTGCGACGCCGTGGCGTTGAAGACATTCTTGTCTTGAACGGGGCACGTACGGCCACCCGTCTCTATCCCGCGGAGCGGTTCGGATGGCCCGCGGTCACCGTGGTCGCCGAGGCGACCGACGACGGCACCCGCGGGCACCACGGCCCGGTCACCGAGCTGCTCCGCGATGCCCTGAGCTCGCATCCGTCGGCGCTGTACGCGTGCGGGCCGAACCCGATGCTCGGGGCGGTGATGCGCACCCTGATCGAGTTCGACGGTCGATCTCCCGGCGACGCTCGAGGCATCGCTCGAAGCTCCGATGGGCTGTGGCTTCGGCACCTGTCTCGGATGCGCGCTGCCGGCTCGCGGCGAGGCTGGGACGCCGCGCTGGCGGCTCTGCTGCACCGACGGCCCGGTGATGTCGATGCGCGACGTCGACTGGGACGGGCTCGGCGCGCTCCCCGGGGCCGACGTCGCGTGACCGAGCAACCCATCGACGGTGTCGACCTCGGACGCGGGCTGATCCTCCCGAACCCGGTCGGCCTGGCGAGCGGCACCGCGGGATACGGGTTCGAGCTCGAGCAGCTGATCGACATCAACCGCCTCGGCGCGCTCTACACCAAGGGCACCACGGCGCATGCGCGCGAGGGCAACCCGCCGCCGCGTGTCGCCGAGACTGGAGGTGGGATGCTCAACAGCATCGGGCTCCAGAACCCGGGGGTCGATGTCGTGGCCAGCGTCTATGCCCCGCGGTGGCGCGGATGGTCGATCCCGGTGATCGTCAACATCGCCGGCGGCTCTGCGGATGAATACGTGCACTGCGCCCGAGTCCTGGAACCGATCGCGGAGATCGCCGGCATCGAGCTCAACATCTCATGTCCGAACATCGCCCACGGCCTGGATTTCGGTCGCGATCCGGCCGCCGCGGCAGGCCTGGTCGCAGCCGTGCGCAGAGTCACCGAGCGCTGCGTGATCGTGAAGCTCAGCCCCAACGTCACCGACATCGCCGCGGTTGCTCGCGCGGTGGAGGACGCGGGCGCCGACGCAGTGTCGGCGGTCAACACGTACGTCGGCACCAAGATCCACCGGGCGAGCGGCCGCCCCGTCCTGCCGCTCGGTACCGGCGGTCTCAGCGGCCCCGCCATCCAGCCGCTGGCGCTGGCCGCCGTCGCCGCCGTGTGCAACGCCGTTCGCATTCCGGTCATCGGCGCCGGCGGCATCGTCGACGCGGTGTCGGCACGGGATTTCCTGATCGTCGGCGCGAGCGCCGTCCAGGTCGGGACCGCGACGTTCGTCAACCCGGAGACCGCGCTGCAGGTGCTCGACGGTCTCCGGAGTTGACGACTACTGGCTGACCACGGCCTCAGGCCGGCGACCCCGCCTCGACCGGCGTCGGGCTGAGATGTCCGTTGAGCGACATCACCTCCTCGGCCGGGTCCATGTCGATCGCCACCTCGCCGTGGAGCAGGAGATCTCCAACCTCGAGCTCCCTGTCGGTCATGCGCAGCGGCACGATGAGCCCGACCAGCTTGATGACCACGAACGTGGCCACCGCGTCGTACGCGATGATGAAACCGAGCGCGAGCGCCTGCAGGCCCAGCTGCTTGGCGTTGCCGTAGACGAGGCCGGTCACGGCGACCGACGCGGTCCCGGCGGTACCCACGTACACGATCATGTTCGGAGACGCGAGCACTCCGGTCATCAGGCCACCGAATGCTCCCGCAACGCCATGGGTGTGGAAGACGCCGAGCGTGTCGTCCACCCTGCCGGTGAACAGCCGGGTCTTGCCGAGCACGTTCATCGACAGCCAGGGAAGGACTCCGGCGCCGATGCCGATCGCGAACGCCGCGTAGGCGTTGACGTAACCGGCGCCAGGGGTGATCGCAACCAGGCCCGCGATCATGCCGCTGATCATCCCCAGGATGGTCGGCTTCTTCAGGAAGAAGATGTCCATGATCATCCAGGTCAGCAGCGCGGTCGCCGTGCAGAGGTGCGTGTTGAGCACGGCAGCGGATGCGTCGGCATTCGCGAAGTACGGGTCACCGCCGTTGAAACCGCTCCAGCCGAGCCACAGCAGACCACCGCCGGCGACCGCGAGCATGATGTTGCTCGGCGTGTTGTGCTGGCGATCCTTGAGCATCCGCGGACCGATCACCGCTGCGGCAACGAAGGCCGACACGGCCGCGGCGACGTGGATGACGTACCCGCCGCTGTAGTCGACGGCGCCGAGCGCGCCGAGCCATCCGCCGCCCCAGAGGCTGAAGGCGCCAACTGAGTACACCAGCGTGATCCAGAGCGGCACGAACAGCGCCCATGCCCTGAAGCTGATCCGCCCGAGCAGCGCGCCGCCCAGGATGATCACCGTGATCGTCGCGAACACGAACTGGAAATAGACGAGCGACGACATCGGAAAGCGGAGCGCCGGGATCAATCCGGTGAGCAGCGGGATGCTCGCCTGCTGTTCGAGGTCATTCGCTCCTGCGACCGGGTGTGGGATCCCGACGAACGTCGTCGCCGCGCCCCCGATGTGGAGCGGCTGTCCGAAGCTCATGTCGTACGCGAAGAACATCCAGATGACCAGGGTCATCGCGAACGCGTAGACCACCATGAGCGCTGAGTTGACGGCGAATTTGCGCTTCATCAACCCTGCGTAGAGGATCGCCAGGCCGGGGATGCTCATGATCCCGACCAGCGTCGCCGACGTGAGTTGCCACGCGGTGTCGCCGGAGTTCAGCCAGCTTGGATCCGGGTTCAGGGTCGACAGCATTGCGATACCTCACCTCGAGCTCTGCGGATGTACGTGTGCAGCGACATTTCGCGTTGCACGGAACTCTCTCAGAGGAGCGCGCGCGGTTCTTCGGCCGCGATGCACAGATCTCGGGCCGTTCACCTGTACGCCGCGCACGAGTTGCACCGATGACGCAGCACGGTGGCCGCCAGCGGTGGCGACCTCGCGTCAGACGGCGGCGCGGAGGTAGTTCGGGAGCGGCGCTGCCGGTTCTGGCTCTGCAACCCGCAGGCTGGGAGCCGCGGTCGAAGCCTGGAACTCCCCGGCGGCCACCGGCCGGCCGGTGAAGTACCCCTGAGCGCGGTCGCAGCCGAGCAGCGCCAGCAGCTCCAGCGTCGCCAGCGTCTCGATGCCCTCGGCGACGACCAGCAGGCCGAGCGCGTGGCCGAGCTCGATGGTGGCGCGCACGAGCTTCACGTCCTGCTCGCGTCCGTGTGCGCTGAGGCTGCCGATGAAGGTGCGGTCGAGCTTCAACTCGGTGATCGGCAGGCTGCCGAGGTACGCGAGCGACGTGAACCCGGATCCGAAGTCGTCGATCGACACGCCGAGTCCGATGCTGCGGAGGTCCTCGATGACACTCTTGCAGGCGGCGAAGTCACGAATGATGGTCGTCTCGGTGATCTCCAGGATCAAGGCGGTGGCGGGGACGCGGTGGCGGATGAGCGCGTCACGGACCACATCGATGAACCCGGGGTCGAGCAGGTTCGAGGCCGAGATGTTCACTGACATCGCGAGGCGGCTGCCGGCCGCGCGCCAGATCGCGCACTGAGCGAGGGCCTGGTCGAGCACGAGGCGCGTCAGCGGTCCCATCAGGTCGGCTTCCTCGGCGAGCGGCAGGAACTCGAGTGGTGGAATCAGGCCGAGTCGCGGATGCGGCCAGCGCACCAGCGCCTCGGCGGCAACGGTCTCGCCGTTGCGCAGATCCACCTGGGGCTGAAAGTGCACCACGAGGTGTTCGCTCTCGACGGCGGCGCGCAACTCCTCGACCAGCGCGAGACGGTTACCGCCGTCGTCGATCGAGGACGTGTACACCTCGTACGGCTGGCGGGTCAGCTTGGCGCGATACATGGCGATGTCAGCGCAGCGCATCAGCCCGATGCTGTCGGTGGCGTCCGCGGGCGCGACTGCGATGCCGATGCTCGCGCTGATGCGCACGCTGACCCCGTTGAGGACGAAGGGCTGCTCGAGCAGCCACGTGATGCGGCGGGCAAGCCCGGCGGCGTACGTCGGGTCGCTGTCGACGAGCAGCGCCCCGAGCTCGTCGCCCCCGATCCGGACGAGCACGTCGGAGGCACGAAGCGAGCTTCTCAAGCGCGGTCCGAGCTGCCGCAGCAGCTCGTCGCCCGCGGAGTGTCCGAAGGAGTCGTTGATCTCCTTGAAGTGATCCAGATCGACGAAGAGGAATGCCATGGTGCGAGCCGGGGTCGTCGGGTCGGCCAGGTCCTCGAAGAAGGCGTCGAGCATGATCGCGAGCTGGCGGCGGTTGCCCAGCCCGGTGAGCTCGTCGGTGACCGCCTGGCGATGGCGCTGCTCGGTCAGGGCGCGCAGGCCGTGCACGGACAGCGCCAGTCGCAATCCGACCACGAGCAGAGTGGCTGTGGCCAGGCCCACGGCGACCTGGAACCCCTGGCGCTGCACGGCGCCCACAAAGGCGCCCACGAACAGGATCAGGAGACCGGCGAGGGCGCCCGCCCCGGGCAGCGCGAAGCCGGGGAGCTTGCCGCCCTCGAGCAGCTGGCGAGGGCCGGGCGGCACCCACACCGAGATCGACATCAGGGTGATCGCGATCGGCCAGGCGATGCCGTTGAAGACCACCCCGACCTGCGAAGTCGTCCCGAGCAGATTGAAGGTGTCTCCGATCCCGTTGATCGCGCACGCGGTTGCGAACAGCAGCCAGGGAAGGCGCCGCCCCGGGAGGATGGCGGTGCCGCCGACCACCAGGGCGAGGAGCAGCACGTCACCGATCGGGTAGACGAGGTCCACTGCCACCCCGAACGGGTTGACGTTGCCGGCGTCGCCCCCGAGCGACCGGAAAACGGCATGGAACGCGAACGCGGCGCAGACCGCTGCCGCGCCGAGGCCGGCGATCGCTCCATCGAGCCACGTGGCCGGCAGCAACCGCCCGATCTCCTTGCGGAGCATGAGCACGACGGCCGCGTAGAACAGCGGGTAGAAGCTGACGTAGAAAGCGTCGGCCAGCGACGGGGTCGCCACCCTCGCACCGCCCCAGGATTCCCAGGTGAGCACCACGTCGCCGAGCGCCCAGGCGGCGACCGCGCTCCCCAGCACGAGGGGCACGGCTCGTCCGGGCAGCCGGCTGAACCCGCGCGCGAGCAGCATCCCGGCCAGGATCACCTCGTAGGCGGCCACGCCCCAGCCGTCGATCCACGGCCAGGTGTCCCCAGGAGGCCGCACCAGCAGCGAGACGATGTACGCGGTCAGCAGCGTGGCCATGACGGCATACGCGATCCAGAGCGGCCGCGGGGTTCGCAGGGTCGCGCCGAGGCGTGTCGGGAGTACCCGCCGTTCTCGTGGGGCTGCCGAACTCACCCACGCAGCTTTGCCGATCTCGTGTTGAATTCCGGTTGCGACTGTGGAACGACAATGACCTCGCAGCGCTAAAAAGGCAGGCAAACAGCCCGGCCGGATCAGCGCTCATCCAGGGAGGCGAGCAATGCCGAGGAATGGGGGGATCCAGATCTCGATCGTCAGCGCTGAGACGCAGGTCCTGCGGCTGCTGCCGCTGATGCGCGCCTACTGCGACTTCTACCGTGTTCGGCCGGCCGATGCGGCGCTCCTGGCCATGGCGCGAGCGCTGGTGGCGGATCCCACCCGCGAGGGGGTCCAGTTGATCGCCAGCGACGCCGGCCGGGATCTCGGCTTCGCGACCCTGTTCTGGAGCTGGGAGACCACCACCGCCGGGCGCGTCGGCGTCATGAACGACCTGTACGTGATCGCCGAAGCACGTGGACGGGGGGCGGGTTCCGCGCTCATCAACGCCTGTCTCGAGCGCTGCCGCGATCATGGGGCGGTGCGAATGATCTGGCAGACGGCGGTCGACAACCTGGCCGCGCAGGCCGTGTACGACCACGTCGGCGCGACTCGTGAGACCTGGGTCGACTACTGGCTCGATACCGGCATCTCCCCGGCCGGCGACAGCCTGTCCGGGAAATAGCCGCCGCCAGGCGTCGCGATAGGCTGATCTGCATGCCCAGGGTGATGCTGGTGCTGCCGACCGAGACCTACCGCGCGACGGCGTTTCTCCAGGCAGCCGGCGAGCTCGGCCTGCAGGTCGTGGTCGCTTCCAACGAGGCTCCGACGCTCGCGTCGCTGATGCAGGGACGCGTGCTGACACTCGATCTTCGGCACCCCGCCGAGGCGGCAGCACACGCTGCGGAGTTCGCCAGGCAGTGGCCGATCGACTCCGTGGTCGGGGTCGACGAGGGATCGGTGGTCACCGCCGCGAACATCGCAGAGCGGCTGGGCACGAGCCGGCGGAATCCCGTGTCCGCGGTCGAGGCGACACGCGACAAGCGGTTGCTGCGCAGCTGCTTGACGGGCGCCGGATTGCCACAGCCACGCTCCGCGGAAATCGATGTCAACGCCGGCGCGGACGCGATTGACTCCGCGATCGCCGTCGCCGGACTCCCATGCGTCATCAAGCCCGTTGACCTTGCCGCAAGCAGAGGGGTGATCCGTGCCGACGACCGCGCAGCCGCGGCCGCCGCCGTGCAGCGGATTGCGACATTGATGCGCGAGATCTGCGAAGACGGATCGGCGCCACCGCTGCTCATCGAGAGCTACGTCGACGGTGTCGAAGTCGCGCTCGAAGGCCTTGTGCGCGAAGGAGTTCTCGAGGTCATCGCCCTGTTCGACAAGCCGGATCCACTCACCGGGCCCTTCTTCGAGGAGACCGTCTATGTGACTCCATCGCGCCTCGACGCCGCGACCCAGCGCACTGTCGTGGACGCGGTGGGCGCGGCGATATCCGCGCTGGGTCTGCGTCACGGTCCCGTCCATGCGGAGGTGCGGATTGCGGGGGGCGTGCCGGTGGTGATCGAGGTGGCCGCGCGCTCCATCGGCGGCCTGTGCTCACGGGTCATCCGCGTGGTCTGCGACGACGCGCCCGGCGAGGTCCGCTCGCTCGAAAACGTCATCCTGCGCGACGCGTGCGGGTTGCCCCTGGGAGCGATGCACCCGTTCGACCGCGCTGCAGGTGTGTTCATGCTGCCGATACCGACAGCGGGGATCCTGCGCCGCGTCGGCGGGGTCGACCGGGCGGAGTTGGTCGACGGGATCACCGGGGTGGAGATCTCGATACCGACGGGCGCCATGGTGCGGCCGCTCCCCGAGGGAGACCGCTACCTCGGCTTCATCTTCGCTCGTGGTGAGACGGCCGCGAATGTCGAGGCGTCGCTGCGACGGGCGCAGTCGCTCCTCGACGTCGAGCTGACACCTGTCTGAATCCGGTTGATGATGGCGGTCAACGCGAGTGCCCAGCGCAGTCGAGGCCTTGACTTCTCCAGTGGCTGGATGCTCCAGGGTGTTCGGTATGGACATCTCGATCGGAGAGCTGTCGCGGCTCACCGGGTTGCCGGTCAAAACGATCCGCTACTACTCGGATATCGGTCTGGTCCCGGAGATCCGGCGAAGCGCTGCCGGGTATCGCCGTTACGACGAGCAGTCACTGGCGCGCCTCGAGTTGATTCGTGCGCTGCGCGACCTCGGCATCGATCTTCGGACCATCGCCCGTGTTGCCGACAGCAAGTCCAGCATCGAAGAGGTCGCGCGTGCGCATGGGGATGCCATCGATCTGCATGTCCGTCAGCTGATGGTTCGCCGAGCCGTGCTCCGTGCCATCGCACGCGGGACGTCCCATCCCGAGGAGGTACAAAGAATGACGGCTTTCGCCCGCGCATCCGCCGATGAGTTGCGTCGGATCCTGGAGGAATTTCTGGACGCCGTCTTCGCCGGCAGGCCCGACGACCCGTTCCTCAGCCGCATGAGATTGACCCTGCCGGTCCTCCCGGAGCGCCCATCAGACGCGCAGATCGACGCGTGGATCGAGCTCGCACGGCTCGTGCAGGATTCGGACTTTCGTGCGCGAGTGGCACGGATGTCGGCAGATGGCGCACGGCTTCGGGCCGCGTCTGGTCTGAGTGACTCCGATGAGGCCACGCAGCGCGCCGGCCAGGCGGTCGTCGAGCGAGCCGGCGGCGCCGTCGCAGCCGGCATCGACCCGCGATCCGACGACGGGGCGGCGATAGCGGCCGACCTTGTCGGATCGTTTGCCGCGGCGGCCAACCGACGTGACGACGCGAGCTATCGCGCCGAGCTGTTGGAGCAGCTGGTCATGTTCAGCGATCGCCGCGTCGAGCGCTACTGGCAGCTGGCGGGCATCATCAACGGCTGGCCCGAGGCGCCGAGCCTCATGCCGGCGTATGAATGGTTGATCACGGCTCTGCGCCGTTGATTGATCCGGGTCTACGACAGCAGCAGCGTCAGCTGTTCCCGGTCAGGACCTCGCGCAGCTTGCGAGCGAAGGCTTCGGGCTGACCGGCATATCCGGAGTTGCCGCCCACGAAGCCCCCGTGATGGCTGGGGAAGACCGTCGCCCGCTGACCGAGCAGTTCGGCCGTGGCAACCGACGTGCGTCCTGTGAAGGTCCCGAGGGACTCTTCTCCCACAGCGATCACGACACGTGTCGGCGTCGCTGCCAGCGCGTTGATCTCGGGGCGGTAGCTGCTCACCGCCTTGGAACGGTCGGAGAGCAGCGGGTCGTCCCGGGAGCCGTTGTCCTCGCTCGGCATCCCGAACTGGGAGGGATCGGGGTCCGGCCGTGCGAAGTAGTCCTCGGTGAACTCTCCCGGCCACGATGTCATGGCGATGAAGGCCGCCATGCCGGCGCCCCACCCCCTGGCCGCATACGCGTCGCGAAACCGGGTCATGGCGCGCTCGGCGGCTTCCGCGTCAGGAAGCACCTGCGCGAGGGGCGGCTCATGTGCCACCAGGACGGTGACGTCGCTGGGATATGCCGCCACCAGCGCGAGCGCGGTGACCGCTCCACCACTGCTCGCGAACATCTCGACCGGGCCGGCGCCGAGGGCCGTGATGACGGCGTGCACATCGGATGCCTGGACGGTCGGCACGCTGTCCACCCGGCCGTCCGTGCGGGTGCTGCGGCCGAGACCGCGAGGGTCGTAGGTGACGACGGTGCGGTCGGGGAAGTGGGACGCCAGCGTGCGGAAGCCGCTGGCGTCCATCGGCTGCCCGATCATGAACAGTGGCGGGCGACCGTCGGGGGTGGGCAGCGGACCCTCGACGTCGTAGACGATGGCGGCCCCGGTCGTTTCAAGTGTGCGTGTCTGCATGCCGATCCCTCTCCGTCAGCCCTCGAGCAACCGCTCGAGCTTGCCGAGCTGCTCGGACCAGCCCTGCTCGGCACCGGCCAGCGCCTCGGCGGGCGGCATCGGCTCGAAGTAGGACTGGCGCATGGTGAGCTTGGTGCCCCCGTCGCGGGCCTCGAGAGTCACCTCGATGAGCGTGGCGAAGAGCTCACCCTGTTCGTCGTTGGCAGCCCGGCCGCTCATGACCAGGCGGTGCGGACGCTCGATTTCGTAGTACTCGCCCCCCATGTAGTGGGAGAACTGCGCCTCGGAAGGGATGGCGTCCGGCCACTCCATCGCG
Organism: Candidatus Dormiibacterota bacterium; assembly: GCA_963799005.1. Lineage (GTDB taxonomy): Bacteria > Chloroflexota > Dormibacteria > Aeolococcales > Aeolococcaceae > Palsa-851. The sequence continues at coordinate 1,288,182 of CAWCVK010000001.1, forward strand.
AGCCGGTACGTCCCGCCGACTCGAAGGTCCACCTCGGCCGCGGGGCAGGTAAACCCGTTGGGCCACCACCACTTCTTCAGTTGCTCCGGGTCGGTGAAGGCGTCGAAGACCCGCTCCGGCGAGGCCTTCAGGTTGCGCTCCATGACGAGCTCCCTGGTCGGGGTTGCAGACCGGACGTCGACGGCGGTGCGGGTCTCAGGCATTGTGGTTCTCCTCCGTGATGGCGGCTTCTGATTGGCTGGCGAGATGGGCGTCAAGGCGATCCAGGCGTTCGGACCATTCGGTGTGGGCGCGTCGCAGCCAGTCGTCGACTGGGAGCAGGCCCTCGAGGTGAAGCCGCGCGGGGCGGCGCTGGCCGTCGCGGGCGCGCCCGATGAGGCCGGCACGCTCCAGCACCTTGAGATGCTTGGTGATGGCCGGCTGGGTCAGGGTGGAGGCCTCCGCGAGCTCGACGACGCCGGCCTCTCCGGACGCGAGGCGCTCGAGGATCGCCCGGCGAGTGGGGTCCGCAAGGGCTGCGAAGGCGACGCTGAGGCGGTCGTGGCGAGACATTGCCGATAGGTTATATAACTTGATGGTAAAATGCAAGCGCCCGGACGGACGCGGGCTGCCCCCTGGAGGAATCGAACCTCCCTCAACCGGTTAAAAGCCGGCTGCTCTACCGATGAGCTAAGGGGGCCGGAGCCAGGATTGTATTGCCGCCCATGCGGCACGCCCTACCATCGGCACCAGTGACTTCAGAGATTCCAGGGTTTCCCGAGCACTTCCCCGTTCGCGACGATGGGGTCCGAACATGGCGCTACCGCGCCGTCTCCCTGGTCTGCAGGGCCACGCTGCGCGGCTTCTTCGGACGCGGCCTCCAACTCGATTCGATGTCGTCCTTTCCGTCCGATGGCCCCCTGCTGGTGGTGTGCAATCACCTCAGCAATATCGATCCGTGGATCTTCGGCGGCTTCGGACCGGGGGTTCTGTACTGCATGTCCAAGCGCGAGCTCTTCAACAACCCGATCGTGGCCTGGATCCTCGCCGGTTGCAATTGCTTCCCGATCGACCGCGGGACCGCCGATCGCCGGGCGCTGAGGACCGCCCTCGACGTGCTCTCGCGACGTGGCCGGCTACTCATGTTCGTGGAGGGCACCCGCTCGGCGACGCCGGGGATGCGCCGAGCTGAAGCGGGAGTCGGGTTTCTCGCGCGCCGGTCCGGCGCATCGATCCTCCCGGTGGGTGTCTGGGGGACGGAGGCCGCGCTCCCTCGGGGCCACAGGCTCCCGCGGCGCGTGCCAATCCGGCTGAAGCTCGGCCCCGTCTTCCAGCTACCGGAGCGGGCGCCCGGGGAGCGGCGCGACGATCAGGCGGTCGCCGACCTCATCGGGTCGCGGATCGCCGAACTGCTACCCCCCGCCTACCGCGGCGTTTACGCGTCCCTCGGCGAGCGGGAGACCGCGAACCGAGTGGGGTAGGGCGCCGGCGATCGATCAGCGCCCGCGGCGGCTCGCTGCGGGCTTGGTGCGTGCCGATTTGGCCGAGGGGGCGGACGCACGCTTGGCGGGGGCGGGTCGTTTGGCGGCGGATGCCCGGGGCTTGGATGGGGCAGCTTTGGCGGCTGTCTTCTTCGGAGCGGCCGCCCTGGCCTTGGCGGCGGGCTTGGCCACCGCTCTCGAGCTTGACTTCGGCGCAGGCCGGACGACGGCAGGGCGCGCCGGCGTTCTGGCGGCGCTCTTGGCCTTGGAACTCGCGGCGGTCTTCGCCGCCTTGGTCGGGCTCTTGGCGGCGGAGGTCTTCATGTTCTTGGCGCTCTTCAAGCTCTTGCCCGCTGCGGTGCTCCTGGACGCAGCGGTGCTCTTGGCGCTGGTGACGCCCCGCGCCGCCGCAGTGCTCCTGGGCGTGGTCGAACTCCTCGCCGCGGTCTTGCTCCCGGCGGACGCGGAGCTCCTCGGGGCGGGTTTTGGTTTGACACCGCTCGGCGGTTTGGTCCTGGCAGGGGATTTGGGCTTGGCCGCCGGCTTCGCCTTGATCGCCGGCTTCGCCTTCGACGCCGGCGTGGCCTTGGCTGCCGGCTTCGGTTTGGTCGCCGGCGTCGCCTTGGTCACAGGCTTCGGTTTGGTCGCCGGTGCCGCCTTGGCGGCGGCCGGCTTCGCCGCCGGCACACCCCTGGGCGCCGGGGCCGCTGCGGGAGCAGGTCTCGATTTGACCGGTGGCGGCGCTGCCACGGTCTTCGCCGCGCGGGCCGGGGCGGTCGCGGACGGCTGGACGGCCGGCCGTTGCCGCGGCGTGGGAGCCGGAACCGCGGCGCGGGGCTCAGTTGGCTTGGCGGGTGCCGCTCGTCGCGGTCGGATTTGGGGAGGCGGCCGCCTCGGCCGGCTTCGGCGCCGGTACGGCCGCTCCGGGCGCGGCGGCGCCGTTGGCCGCGGGTCGCGGTCCTCGATCACCGACTCGCACGGGTTCGACCATGAGCTGGGTCAGTTCGGCGTGGCGCTCCGGCGTCTCGGCGGTCTCGAGGCACGTGAAGGCGACAACCTCCTTGGTGTCCGAGTGCCTGTCGAATCGAACGATCGCGGTCTGGCTCAACACCGTCTCGACGATTCCCCTTGACCCGACCGGGTAGTCACCGATCGACGTGCCGGTTCGGGGGCGTGTGTTCGACGTGAGGATCACCCGCTCGCCGACTCCAAACGGTGGCGGGGGTTCCTCGCGCGCCCCGGGCGGCCGCCCCGGTGTCGGCGAAGGCCGCGGCGCGGGGGCCACGACCACCGGCACGGCGACGGCCACGACCTCTTCCTCATCGTCGTCGTCATCGTCGTCGTCGTCGACCTCGACGACCACTCCGATCTCGATCGCGATGTCGTCGCCGTCATCGGTGTCGTCCAGCTCGACGGCGTCGGCCTCGACCACCTCGACGGCCGGCGTCTCGGAGTTGTCCTGATCGGCGTCGACGGGGGGGTCGGTTGGTTGTTTGGGCATTCAGGCTCGCATGTGACGGATCGCTAGACTGCGTGGCAGATGATCGCGCGATCCAGGGCGATCCCGCTGTCGCACCATACCCAGCAGCGGCTCCTTGAAATCCTCCCGGGCGCGCTCACGTGGTTCGCGCTGCTCGTCCCCGTGGTCGCCGCGTTCGCGATCAGGCTCAACGACCCGGGAATGCTCTGGATCCTCGGCGCCGGTGCCGTCCTCCTCGACGCCTACTGGCTGGTCCGGACCACGGTGACGGTTCGCGGTGTCCGCCAGACGCTGAAAGCCCTCACAGCGACCCAGGCCGTCGACTGGTGGCAGCGCTGCCAGGAGTTCGAGGCATCACTTCCGGAGGGGGCGCCGAGGCCGTCCGAGGTGGTGCAGTGCGCGCTCATCCCCACCTACACCGAGTTGTACGAGGTGCTCCAGGCGACGGTGGCCGCGCTGGCCGCCCAGAACTATCCGGCGCATCTGCGCGTCTGCGCGATCATTACTCGCGAGACCGATGCGGGCGGCATCGAGAACGTGGACCGGCTGCGCGAGGAGTTCGCGTCGTCCTTTCGACTCTTCCTGCACGTCAAGGACCCCCTGCTTCCCGGAATCGTGGTGGGGAAGTCGGCTGCCATGGCGTACGGCGGCCCCGTGCTCAAGGCTGCGTGCGACGAGCTCGGCCTCGACCCCGCGCGAACGATGGTGACCGATCTCGATTCCGACTTTCGGTTGCACCCGCAGTACTTCGCGTACATCACACTGCAGTTCTGCACAGCCGAGGATCGGCTCCTCTCAATCTGGCAACCGGTTCCTGTGTTTCTCAACAACATCTGGCGGGTGCCGACCGCGGTGCGGGTGATGGCCACGGCCGCGACCCAGTGGCAGATGTTTCTCCACCAGCATCCGCACCGCCTGGTGATGTTCTCTTCGTACTCGATGTCGCTCGACCTGCTCGCCGGCGTCGGCTACTGGGACTCCGACGTGATTCCCGAGGACTTGCGGTTCTTCTGGAAAGCCTTCTTCCACACCGGCGGCAAGCTCAGGACCAGACCGGCATTCCTCCCCGTGTACGGTGACGCACCGCGCGCACGCACCTATGCGGCGACCCACGCGTCGCAGTACAACCAGATCAAACGGTGGGCGTGGGGAGCGACCGATATCCCTTACGCCACCTCACGTATGCTGTTGCATCCAGAGATCCCGTGGCGTCTGCGCGCGCGCCGCTATTCGAACCTCCTCTTCAACCACCTGACATGGGCGACCCTGCCCTTGCTGCTCTTCTTCGGCGGCGCGCTGCCCGCGTTCATCGACCTCGACTACAGCCTCTCGTCAACCTCGGCACTGCTCGGCAGCCTGAGCGCGAGCATTCTCACGATCACGCTACTGAACACACTGCTTCTGGTGCAGGTCGACTACCGGATCTGTCCGAAACCGCGAGAGTGGCCGTGGTGGCGCAGACGGTGGGCCGAGTTGCAATTGTTCACCTACCCGGTGGTTGGACTTGCGCTCAGCGTGATCCCGGCGCTCGAGGCGCAGACCCGGCTGATGTTCGGCGCCTATCTCGAATATCACGTCACCGAAAAGGCCTGAGGCTCGAGCACCGCCTGATAGATCTTGTAGGTCATCTCCGCAGTCCGCCGCCACGTATAGGTCGCGGCCCACGCGAGCCCGTCGGATCGCCGCCGCGCGCGCGCGGCGGCGTCGTCGAGCATGTGGGTGACGGCTGCCGCCATCGCGCCGGCATCGCCGTCGGGAACGACGCACGCGGCGCCACCGCTCACCTCGGAAAGCGCCGAGTTGTCGAAGACCACCGCCGGTGTGCCGCAGGCCATCGCCTCGAGCGGCGGCAGTCCGAAGCCCTCGTATGCCGACGTAAAGACGAACACCTCCGCCGCCGTGTACAGGGCGACGAGGTCCTCGGTGCTGACGTGTCCGATCACGCGAGCATGCTCGGCGAGACCGGCTCGCGCCAGCGCTTCGGTCACCGCTTCGGAGAACGTCCCCTGGTCGCCGGCGATGACGAGCGCGACATCGTGGTCGTGTCGAACGCGACGGACCACGTCGGCGAGCACCGCGATGCGCTTGCGGGGGTCGAAGGTGCCGACCGCGAGCAGGAACCGGCGGTGCAACCGGAATTTGTCTCGAAGACGGTCCACGGTCTCGGGCGGGGCGGGCCGGAACCCGGAGGAGATCCCTTCCGGGATCACGCTGATCCTGTTCGGGTCCGTCCTCGTGAACCGGAGGATGTCGCCACGCGTGGACTCGGAGACGGCGATCACGGCGTCAGCGCGGGGCAGCAGGCGGAGCCCGAGGACCCTTGCCCGGCGCACCCACGGATAGTCGCGTGGCATCACGAACGGGATCAGGTCGTGGACCGTGACCACGACCGGGAGTTGCGTGCGAAGCGGCTGGCCGAACTCGACGGCGTGGTACAGGTCGGCGTTCGAGCCACGCAGCGCCATTGCCACCAGGAGGGTGTCGGCAATCGGCTGAAGCGTGGGATGGATGACCCGGAGGCGCCGCGCCACGGGACGCAGATCGGGAGCGACCTCGGGCGGCAGCTCCCGGTGCGCGGACAGCAGCAGACTCACGTGAGGCGGCTGCGTCAGCTCGCCGAGCCCCGCCAGCAGGCCGCGCTCATAGCTCCCGATCCCCCGCACTGAGGACGCTCCCTGGAGCGGCCGCCCGTCCATTGCCACCCTCATCGCACAGCGCTCGGTGGGGAAGGCACGGTCAAAGAGTTTGTCGGATAGACTGGCTCCGGTGACGATTCAAGAGCGGGACGTGATCGAACGGCTGCGCCCGCTGATCCGTGATGTGCCGGATTTCCCCCGCCCAGGCATCGTCTTCAAGGACATCACGTTGCTGCTCGGAGACCCCGCCGCGTTCACCGCCGCGGTGTCGGCGCTTGCCGCGCCGTATCTCGATCGCGATGTCGAAATCGTGGCAGGCATCGAATCGCGCGGCTTCATCCTCGGCGGAGCTGTGGCCGACCGTCTCGGCGCGGGTTTTGCACTGGTCCGCAAGGAGGGGAGGCTGCCATCGACGCGGATCTCACAGTCGTACACGCTCGAGTACGGCGAGGCGGTGGTGGAGATGCACTCCGACGCGGTCCATCCCGGGCAGCGCGTGTTGATCGTCGATGACCTGCTCGCCACCGGGGGAACCGCCGGCGCTGCCGCGGCCCTCGTGGACCGGCTCGGTGGAGATATCGTGGGGTTCGCCTTCCTGATTGAGTTGAGCGCACTCGGGGGGTCGGCCGCGCTCGGCGGGCGCCCGTACACGGCGCTGTTGCGTACGAATGCAGATGGAGGAGTCGCGTGACCAACGTGTTGAGAGTGGCGGAGTCCGACGTCGCCGACCCCGGCTTGGCCGGCGAGGGACAGCGCCTGATCGAATGGGCGTCGCGAGAGATGCCCGTCCTGCGCATCATCCGCGAGCGATTCGCGCGTGAGCGCCCCCTCGAGGGGCTGCGTCTGGGTGCGTGCCTGCACGTCACCAGCGAGACCGCGAACCTCGCCATCACGCTGAAGGCGGGCGGCGCCCACGTCAGCCTCTGCGCAAGCAATCCTCTGTCAACGCAGGATGCCGTGGCCGCTGCGCTCGCGCGCCAGCACGGGATCCCGACGTTCGCCGTCAAGGGCGAGGACTCGGCGCGGTACTACGCGCACATCCAGGCGGTGCTCGACGCGCGGCCGCAGGTGACGATGGACGACGGTGCCGACCTCGTGGCGGAGCTGCACAAGGGCCGCCGGGATTTGCTCGACGACGTGATCGCCGGGACCGAGGAAACCACGACCGGCGTGATCAGGCTTCGCGCCATGGCGCGCGACGGCGCACTGCGCTTTCCGATCATCGCGGTGAACGAGGCGTTGACCAAGCACCTCTTCGACAACCGCTACGGCACCGGGCAGAGCACCATCGACGGGTTGATCAGGGCGACCAACGTCCTGCTCGCCGGCAAGACCTTTGTCGTCTGCGGCTACGGATGGTGCGGCCGCGGCCTCGCCAGCCGGGCGACCGGGCTCGGCGCCCACGTGATCGTCACCGAGGTGGACCCGACGCGGGCCCTCGAGGCGGTGATGGACGGGTATCGGGTGATGCCGCTTGCGGAAGCCGCGCCGCAAGCCGACATCGTGATCACCGTGACCGGCGACATCAACGTGATCGATCGCGGCGCCATCGAGCGCTTCAAGGACGGCGCGATCATCGCCAACAGCGGGCATTTCAACGACGAGATCAACCTCGCGGCGATCGACGACCTGTCGGTCGAGGTCACCGCGCCGCGCACGTTCGTGCAATCGCACCGGCTGCGTGACGGGCGGACGATCCACGTCCTCGCCGAGGGCCGCCTGCTCAATCTCGCCGCGGCCGAAGGTCACCCCGCAGCGGTGATGGACATGAGCTTCGCCAACCAGGCGCTCTGCGCCGAGCACATCGCCAGGCACCACAAGGACCTGTCGCTCGCCGTCCACGACGTGCCCCTGGAGATCGACCGCGAGGTGGCGCGGCTGAAGCTGCAGGCGATGGGGGTCAGCATCGACGCGCTCACCGATGAGCAACAGAAATATCTCGCATCCTGGGAATCGGGAACCTCATAGCCATGGCCGCGAACATCCCGTACCGCCCCGAGCTCACCGTCCTCGGCAACGGGGTCAGCCTGCTCAACGCGCCGTCGAGCAGCCGCAACTCCGGCGTGTTCCTCATCGTTCGCGCCGGCTCGCGCGACGAGTTCAGCGGAGACTTCCGGGCTGGCGCACTACCTCGAGCACATGTTCTTCAAGGGCACCGAGCGCCGACCCACGACGAAGATCATCTCCCGCGAGATCGATCGCCTCGGCGCCAACACCAACGCGTACACCGATACCGAGGAGGTCGCGTACTTCGCCGAAGGCCCGGCGACCGCGATGCTCGAGCTTGCCGACGTCATCTGCGACATGCTCAGCCGTCCACTCTTCGCCGCCGAGGAGGTCGAGCGTGAGCGCAACGTCGTGCTCCAGGAGCTGTCGATGCGGCTCGCCGACCCCGACGGCTGGATCTGGGACCGGCTCGGAACCGTCGCCTTCGGGGGCGACCAGCCGATGTCCTGGTCCGCAGCCGGGTTTCCCGCGGTCATCGAGAAGGCGACTCGCGAGCAGCTCACCGAGTATCACCGCGCCTTCTATTCGCCGGAATCGATGTGCCTCGTCATCGCCGGCGGGACGACGCTCAGCCAGGACCAGGCGCTCGAGCTGCTCGCCGACATCCCGCGCGGCAAGCCGCGCCGGCGCAGCAAGGCCAAGTGGGGCCTCGGTGATCGCTACACGGCCAACGTCCGCCCGGTGACCGCGCAGGAGGAGCCCCAGGTGCACATGGTGTTCGCCGTGCCCGGGATCCCCGCGACCGATCCGCGCCGCACCCAGCTGTCGGTCATGACCCACGTCCTCGGCGGCGGCATGTCGTCGCGATTGTTCCAGACGGTGCGCGAGCGCAACGGTCTCGTGTACAGCATCTACGCGCACCACGCGGGCTTCGACGACACCGGGCTCTTCGCGATTGCCACGGCGACGCGGCCCAAGGACGCGCGCAAGGCCACGAGGCTCGCCTTCAAGGAGTTCCGCAAGATCGCTTCGAAGCGCGTCGCCGCTGACGAGCTGGCCGCCGCGAAGTCGGCGATGATCGGCCGGCTGCTGCGCTCCACGGAGACGTCGATCGCGAGCGCGCGCTTCTACGGCACCCGCTGGCGCGCCGGCCTCCCGCTCGAGACGCCGGACGATCGCGCGGAAGCGATCGCGAAGGTGACCGCCGCCGAAGTGCAGTCGATCGCCGAGCAGATTGCCGACGGCATCGGGGAGGTGCGCCTGGCGCTGGTGGGGCCCGCCGACCAGGGCGACGAACTGCTCTCCGCGATCGAGTTCGACCGCGCCCAGCTGACGCGACGCGTCTGTCAGGACGCGAGCAGCGCGCGGTCGAGCGCAGCGGCCACGCGCTCCAGGTCGTGCGCGCTCAGACCCGGGTGGACTGGGAGCGACAGGCAGCGCGACGCGCAGTCGCGCGCGACCGGGGTGTCGTCACGGTGCACGTGCGGATGAGTGCGGTAGGCCTCGTGGTCCCAGACGAGTCGGGGGTAGTACATGCCGGTGTCGACACCGTCTGTCGCCATCGACGCGGCGACGCGATCACGATCGATCCCCGGCTCCAGCAGCACGGTGTACTGGTGCCAGACATGGCCGCGACCGCTGGGCACGCTAGGGGTGGTGACCGCCGGAATGCCCTCGATCAACGACGTCAGCACCGCCGCGTTGTGGCGTCGCGCTCTGACGATCTCGTCGAGACGTTCCATCTGGGGAATGGCGATCGCGGCAGCAACGTCGGTCATCCGCCAGTTCTGGCCGATCATGGCATAATCATATGGGGAGCGCATGCCCTGGTTGCGGAGCACCCGGAGCCGCTCCGCGAGCATGGAGTCGTCGGTGGTGACACACCCACCCTCGCCGCTGGTCACGTTCTTGGTGGCGTAGAACGAGAAGCAGCCGAGCCCGAAGCTGCCGGCGCGACGTCCCTCGACATCGGCCGCGTGCGCCTGAGCGGCGTCCTCCACCACCGACAACCCGTGTGACCCGGCAAGCGACATCAGCGCGCGCATGTCGGCCGGGAGCCCGTAGAGATGGACGGGCACGATCGCCGTCGTCGCCGGCCCGACCAGCGTGTCGACCGACGCCGGATCGATCGTGAAGTCGTCGCGGACATCGGCGAAACGGACCGATGCCCCGCTGCGCAGGATCGCGTTGATGGTTGCGGCGAAGGTGAACGGGGACGTGATCACCTCCTGGCCGGGACCGATCTCGAGTACTGCGAGCGCCGCGTCGAGAGCGATCGTCCCGTTGCCGACGGCGATCGCATGCGCCGTGCCCGCCATGGCCGCGCAGAGCGCCTCGAACCGCTCGACCATCGGGCCCTGCGCAAGCTGCCCGCTGCGCAGCACCGACAGCACCAGCGCCTCCACCTCCGGGCCGAGCCGGGGTGCGGAGATGCGGATCCGAGCTTCCACGGGGGTCTGAACGGCGGTCACGACGCCACCGCCTCGCCGCCGTGCCGCGGCGCGCGCCGTTCCTCGGCAAGCCGGCGGCGGAGGGACAAAAGGCCCGCCGCCATCGACACCGAATCGCGCACGGGCGACACCGTCGAATGCCCGGAAGCGGTGTACACCACCGGGACCTCCACCGGTGCGACCCCCGCATGCACCGCCCAGAGGTTGATCTCGGCGCCGATCAGGTAGTCGCCGGCGCGCAGGCGCGGCAGCAACCCATCGGCGAGCGATCGCTGGATCAGCACCGACCCCTGGGTGTCGACGTCGAGGCCGATGAGCGCCGACCGCAGCACGCCGAACCCGGCGGACATGGCGCGCCGGACGACCGGGGTTTCGATCTGTGAGTCCCGGTGCGTCTTCGACCCCATCACCAGTTGTGGGCGCGGGCTGAGCCCGAGGTAGCCGTCGAGATCGGTGAAGCCGAAGGGCAGGTCGGCCGAGGTCAGCACGAGGGTGTCGCCACGGGCGATCGCGATCCCCCGGCGCCAGGCGAAGCCGAGGCCCTTGGCAGACGTGGTCACCCGGACGGCCACCTCCTCGCCGGCGAACGCCGCCGCCAGCGTGAGACAGAGCGGGCCGGATCCGTCGGTCGATCCGTTCTCCACAAGGATGATCTCCGACCCCGGGAGGTGACCGAGGCGGGCAACGAGCAATCGCACCGTCCTGCGCAGGTCGGCGATCTGGTTGTGAACCGGCAGCACGTAGCTGACGCTCGGTTCGCTCATGAGCAGGCCTCGATCGCTGCCGCGACCTCGTGAGCCGGGAGGATCGAGTGGCGCTCGGCGCACGCATCGGCGCGTCCCGAGACCAGGTCGAGGAAATGCGCGAACTGCAGCGCCAGCGGCTCGCCGGTGTGCCGCACGAACGGGATGTCGATTACCGTCTCGGCGCGATACCCGGCGGCCTGCCCGGCGCCGACGCCCTGCGCGTGGGCACGATGCCGGTAGACGGTCAGGTCCTGGCGGAGGAGGTCGACGTCGTAGAGCGCGGTCGAGGTGGCGACCAGCTGCGAACGAACCTTGCGCTGGCTCGCCCGGCTCGCCGATAGGGTCGCGATCGCCCCGCTCTGGAACTGGAGCAGGCAGTCGGCCACCTCCGTGATCGACTCCCGGGACGCTGCGCTGGTTGCGCCGCAGACGCGAGACGGCTTGGCCCCGCCCATGTAGCCGAGGGCAAGGTCGATCTCGTGGATCAGCAGGTCGAAGACGACGCTCAGGGTGCTGCGGGGCGTCTCGGGCGAGTGCCGGAGACCGACGATGTGGACGGGCGTCTCGTCGAGGAGGCTGCGCATGGTCGCGATCACCGGGTTGAAGCGCTCCACGAAGCCGCACATCAGCGGCACGCCCCGTCGCTCGGCGCACGCGACCAGCGCCCGGCTGCTCTCGAGGTCCGGTGTCACCGGCTTCTCGACGAGTATCGGCGTCCCGCGCTCGAGCAGTGGTCGCGCGGCGTCAATATGGAATGCGGTCGGGGTCGCGATCACCACCGCGTCGCAGCCGTCGGCCGCGTCGAGATCCTCGGCAAACGCGCAACCGAGCCGTTCCGCAAGCGGTCGGACCCGCTCGGGATCGGTGTCGATGATCACCGCGAGGTCGGCGCCGTCCAACTCCGCGATGACGCGCGCGTGATTGGCGCCCATCGCCCCGGCTCCGACCAGCGCGATCCGGGCACGAGCACCCATGGGTGCAGTCTCAGCCGGGCGGACCCCCCAAATCGTAAATTTGCAGGTCCGTTTCGATAGCGCCGCGCTCTCGCAACAGGGGGAGCAGCAGCGCCGCCATGACCGCGGAGGACGCGAGCGCGCCGCACAGCAGCCCCAGCTCGACGCGCAGGAACAGCGACGAGCCGACCGCGGTCACCACGAAGAACGCGACCGCCCCGCAGGTCCACCCCAGGGCGACCCGCCGGTAGCCGGAGAGCGCGATCAGGACGTAGCCGAAGATCTGGGTGAAGATGAATCCGATGCAGCTGGCGGAGAGCAGCGCAAAGTCGAGGTTGCTCAGTTCGAACCCGTGGCCGAAGAGGATCCGGGTGACGGTCGGGCCCAGGATCGTGAACGCGGCGATGGAGACCGCGCCCAGCCCGGCCATGAGCAGGAGGAGGCGGGTCAGCAGCGCCTGGAACTCGCGATGCCTGCCTCCGGTGGCAAGCGTGGAGAGCTTGGGCAGGAGTGCCGACTGGACCGCCTGGAACAGAAAGATCGGGACGTAGGCGACGATGCGGCTCAGCTGGAACCGGCCGGCCGCCGTCTGCTCGGCCGGTGTGGCGAGCAGCTGCACGGCAACCGCACCGACGCTGAGCAGCACCTGGGTGAACACCGAGGCGATCAGCAGGAAGCCGAGCGCGTGGGTGATCTCACCCCACGGCGCGGGAGGACCGGGACGGAGCAGGCCGCGCCGGCCGGCTGTCGCCAGGGCGATCGCGGCGAACGAGGCGACGATGAGCGAGATCCCGTAGGGGCCGGCGGTCTTGACGCCGATGACCGCGAGGACCGCGGCGAAGAGCACCCGGAGCGCGCCTTCGCCGCCGAGCAGGAGGCCGTAGGCGCCGAAGCGAGCATTGCCCGCCAGGGCGCCGCGGGCGAGGAACTCGCAGAGATACGCCGCGAATCCGCCGACGAGCCCGGCGAGCAACGCCGGGTCGCCCTTGAAGACGTGCTGGTCGATCGGCCCGGCAGTCGCCAGGGTGGCGACGATCAACACCACCGCCAGGACACCGCCGAGCATTGCCGCGCGCATGAAGACCGGGCGCCCGCCCTCACCTCGCACCCGTCTCGAGGCAATTGCTCGACCTGTCTCCTGCTCGAGCGGGAGGAAGAATCCCGGGCCGCAGACGAAGAGCAGCGCCCAGAAGACCGAGAGCGGCGCGAAGCGCGCCGTGCCGAGCGCGCGCGCAGCGACCACCAGGAAGCCGTACTGCATCAGCCCCGCGAGCCCGAGCCCGATCGCCACCGGGATCGTGCCGGCCGGCAGCGGCAGCGCGCGCAGCCGATTGAAAAGCTTCATGACCGAGCCGGGGGCGGGGGACGCCTCTACGGGTAGATGCCTCGCACTGCGGTCGCGTCGGCGACCCGCTTGACCGCGACCAGGTAGGCGCCGAGCCGGAGCGACACGTGGTGCCGGTCGGCCTGGTCGCACATCTGTCCGAATGCCTTCTGGAGGATCTTCTTGAGGCGGACGTTGATCTCGTCCTCTTCCCAGAACAGTGACTGGAGGTCCTGCACCCACTCGAAATAGGACACGGTCACGCCCCCGGAGTTGGCCAGGATGTCGGGCACGACGGTGATCCCGCGGCGTTCGAGGATGGCGTCCGCGTCCGGCGTCGTCGGACCGTTGGCCGCCTCGACGATGAGCCGTGCCTGGATCCTGCCCGCGTTGCGAGCGGTGATCTGATTCTCCATGGCGGCCGGAACCAGGACGTCGACCTCGAGCTCCAGCAGCTCGGTGTTGGTCACCGGCGTGGTTCCGTGGAACCCCTGGATGCTGTGGTTCTTCTGGCGATAGGCCTGGAGTGCGTGGATGTCGATGCCGTCTCTCGAGTAGATACCGCCGGTGACGTCAGAAACCGCGCAGATCGTGAATCCCAACTCGTGCATCAGCTGGCACGCCCAGGTGCCGACGTTGCCGAAGCCCTGCACCGCGACGGTGGCCTGCGACGGCTCCAGCCCAAGCAGCTTGCACGCCTCGATCGCGATGATGTTCACGCCGCGCCCGGTCGCGCTGGGGCGCCCCTCGCTGCCGCCGATCTCGAGCGGCTTGCCGGTGACCGAGGCGGGCACCGAGTAGCCGGCCTGCATGGATATGGTGTCCATGATCCAGGCCATGATCTCGGGCGTGGTGTTGACGTCCGGCGCCGGGATGTCGGACTCGGGGCCGACGAGCACGCTGATCTCGGCCGCGAACCGCCTGGTGAGCCGCTCCAGTTCACGGTGGCTGAGGGTCGTCGGGTCGACCGCCACGCCTCCCTTGGCGCCGCCATACGGGAGATTCGTGAGCGCGCACTTCCAGGTCATCCACATGGCGAGCGCCTTGACCTCGTCGATATCGGTCGCCGGGTGGAATCGGAGCCCGCCCTTGGCCGGCCCGCGGGTCACGTTGTGCTGGACTCGATATCCCTCGAACATGCGGACGCTGCCGTCGTCCATCTTCACCGGGAAACGCACCACCAGCTCGCGGCGTACCTCGCGCAGCACGGCGCGCAACCCCAGGGAGAGATCGAGGATCTCGGCGGCGTTGTCGAACTGGCGCTGCGCGTTCAGCCAGGGAGAGTCCACCACCGCCGGCGCGGCAACCGTGCTCACGGTCACGAGCCTAACAGGCTCACCGGCGCTTGGACCCTGAGCGGTCGACGCCGGGCACCACCTCTATACTGCCGCGAATGTCCGACAGCGCCGAGGTCACCCCCCAAGCCGCGAGTGAAGCTCTCGCGAACGGCGCGATGCTCATCGACGTGCGCGAAAAGTCGGAGTACGACGACGTGCGAATCCCCGGATCGGTGCTGATCCCGCTCGGGGAGCTGCCCGCCCGGCTGGCGGAGGTGCCCGCGGATAGCGATGTCTACGTGCACTGCCGCATGGGCGGCCGCAGCGCTCGCGCCGTCGACTACCTGCGCGCGTTCGGGCGGCCGAGGTCGTACAACGTCACCGGTGGGCTCGATGCGTGGGAGGACGCGGGCCTTCCGGTCGAGCACTGACCGCCGCCATGGACCTCAGCTGACCGCGAAGGCGGTGGAACCCACCAGAGCGCCCTTGTAGGTGATCGCAACCGCGTAGTTGCCCGGAGCGAAGGCGCCACCCGGGGGAGTCAGCGGGATGACCGTGGCGCCGGACTGGTTGAGCACGTAGGCGTTGTCGATGATCGCCTGCGCCGGCTCGCCGACGGTGACCACCACCCGAACAGGCGACTGGCCGGCTGCTCCTCCCGAGTTGACCTCGATATTGACGACCGGTGTCCGCGCGGGAAACAACAGCTGGGTGGCCGGGACGATCCCACCCCCTGCGGGTGCCGAGGCCACCGGGCGGACACCGGTGAGCGAGATCCGCCCGATCGAGTGGGGCGGAGCCTGGACGGCCGCGCCGCTGTTGAGCACGTGGACCACGATCAACGCGACCAGGATCAGGAAGCTCGACCCGAGGAGCGCGTTCGGCAGCCTCGAGCGGTGGTGGTCGGGCGGAGGCGGCGGCCCCGGCGACGGCCCCATGGTCGAGGAGCCGGCTTCCGCGCCGCCGTCCGTCTGAGGCGACACCGGCTCCATGGCGGCCGCGAGCGTCCACGGGCGCCCGGGGGACTGCAGCGACGGAGGCGTCGGCGGCGGTGCCGTCACCCGCGTCGCCTGAGGCCCCAGGCGGGATGCCACGTCGACGACGTCGTCGATCGCGGTGGCGAGACGGCCGAGCAGAAGGGATCGCTGATCAGGCACTGCGACCCAACCTAGCAGAGCCAAATCGAATTCGAATCGGGTGTGCGAAACCGTCACCCGAGGGATATCCACTCGTTCGGAGCGGTGTTAGCATGCGCCGGGGTGAGGAGCGCATCGGACACGGCCGAAGACGAATCGACGCCGGACGGCGGCGACGGATCGTCGGTCCATCCCGGCACGGTGGCGAGCGACTACGCCGCCGACTACTACGGCCACTATGCCGTGGACGGAGTCAGCTACGAGCGCAACGAATTCTGGATCGACTTCTTCGGCAAGATCGCCGACCGGCTGATCGAGGACTTCCATCCGAAGACCGCACTCGATGCCGGCTGCGCCATCGGGCTGCTCGTCGAAGCCCTGCGTGACCGTGGTGTCGAGGCGGATGGCGTCGACTTCAGCGAGTTCGCGGTCGAGCACGCGCGCGAGGACATCCGGCAATTCCTCACCATCGGATCGATCACCGAGCCGTTTTCCCGGCACTACGACCTCATCACCTGCTTCGAGGTCGTCGAGCACATGCCGCCGTCGGACGCCGATCAGGCGATCGTCAACCTGTGTGCCTTCACCGACGAGGTGATCCTCACCTCGACCCCGATGCACTATCGCGATCCCACCCACACCAACATCCATCCGCAGGAGTACTGGACCGAGCGTTTCGCGCGCCAGGGCTTCATCCGCGACGTCGACTACGACGGCGCCTACGTCGCTCCCTGGGCGGCACGCTACCGGCGATCGAAGGACCCGATCCATCGAGTGGTCGCCAGCTACGACCGCGCCTACTCGAGGATGCTTCACGAGCTCCAGGAGCGCAACGCGCTGGTCGTCGACCAGATGCGCGAGCTCGCGGGGTTGCAGGCGCGCGTGGATGCGCTCGACCGCGAGGCCGAGTCCACCTCGGCCTGGAGCGAGCGCCGGTCGGTGCGACTGGCTATACGGATGAGCGGCGCGGTCGCCAGGGCCGTCCCCCCCGGGACCTCGAGGCAGCGCTTCCTGCAAACCGCGCTCCGGACCGTCGATCGCCTCATCAAGCGTCCGCCGTCGTCCTGACCGGGTCGCACGCCGGCGGGTCGTCGTCGCAACCGTAGGATCGTTCGGTGCCCGATTCCAGCTCTCTGCCGGCCCTGGCTCCGATCGCGACCGTGGTGGTGCTGCTCGAGGTCGCTGCCGGAACCACGGTCGCCGCCTACGCGGTGGACCTGGTCGGCAGGGTGGGGCGTGGATTCGTCGGCACCACGTCGCTGATCTGCGCCGGGGTCATGGCCCTTGACGTGCTGATCGAGGCGCTGCTCCCCTCGGGCACCGCGTTGCTCGGCGCCGCGCTGCCGCCGGGCGCGCAGGCGTCACTGTTTCACTGGTCGATCGCGTTCACGGTCGCCCTGCTCGGCTACGCGTTCTTCTGCTCGGTGATGACCGACATCGCGCGCCGGGTTGTGGGCGTGATCGCCATCGGCTTCGGCGCCATGGCGATCGCAAAGGCCGCGGCCGCCTTCGGTCCCTCGCTCGGCGGCGTGGGCACCGCGGCCGTGGCCTTCGTCCCCGCCGCCCTGGTCTCGGGCAGCGCGCTCGCCGGGATGCTGCTCGGCCACTGGTACCTGGTTGCCCCCAACCTCTCCTTCCGGCCGCTGCGCCGCGCGATCGACATCGTCTTCGCCGCCGTCGCACTCCAGGCTGCGGTGATCGTCCTGGTGATCGTCACCTCGGGTTCGACGGTTCGCGGCGAGCTGCTCTGGTCGGGCGATGCCGTGCCCTTCTGGCTGCTGGTGGTCGGGTCGGGGATCGTCTTCACCACCGGCGTGGCACTCCTCACACGGCACTTCGCACGCATCCGCGCCAACCAGCCGGCGACGGCCATGCTCTACGTGCTGATCATCAGCGTGGTCATGGGGGTCGTCCCCGCGCACCTGCTCTTCTTCGTCACCGGCGCGCCGATCTGATCGGTGGGCTCAGCCGGCGGTCTGGCGGACGGCGCTGGCCGGCAGCTCCTGCGCATCCTCCACCTGCCACCGGCCGTGCATCTCGAGCATGCCGACATGGCCACCCATGGCGTTGATGTGAAAGCTCGCCGCCGGATCCGCGAAATCGATGGAGTGAGTTCCGGTGACATCTTCCAGAGCAACCTGGACGATGTAGCCACCGGCGAGCAGCGGAAGCGACTCGATGATGTAGCGGATCGAGATCACCTGTCCGGGTGAGTGGCTTGACACCGTGACGTGATCGAGAAAGGTGTTGGTGCCGGCCAGGAGCAGTCCGTCGGCGCGCCGGATGGCCATCCCGCAGACGACATCACCGATGTCGCGGTTGACGAGCAGCTGCATGTCGAGCGTCATCGGCGCACCGGTGTCGAAGCGCCGAGCCTTCTGGCCGCTGCCATCGATGAGGTTCACAGCGACGAACTCGACATCCCGCGAGCCCCAGTGACTCGGATCACCGCGATTGAGCTCCCCGCCGATGTCGCGCTCGGCGGCGAGCGCGTGGTCGGCGACCATGCGATGGTATGTGGAAGTGACCTCGACGGCCGGGCCGTCGGCGATGATCTCGCCGCGATTGAGCAGGATGACCCTGTCACAGTACTCCTCGAGCGAGCTCAGGGCGTGGCTCACCAGCACGATGGTCTTGCCTTCGCGCTTGTAGCGGCTGAAGGTGTCGAAGCACTTCTCCTGGAAGCTCGCGTCACCGACCGCGAGCACCTCGTCCATGACCAGAAGGTCGGTCTGCGCGAGGATGGCGACGCTGAATGCGAGACGGACCTGCATCCCTGATGAGAAGTTCTTGAGCTTCTGCTCGGCGAAGTCCTCCAGTTCGGCGAATGCGAACACCTCGTCAACCTTGTCGCGCAGCTGCGCCCGGGTGAGGCCGAGCATCGCGCCGCCCAGGAAGATGTTCTCGCGCGCGGTGAGCTCTGGGTTGAACCCGACGCCGAGCTCGAGGAACGCGGAGAACTCTCCGTTGACGCGCGCATACCCGGAATCGGCTTTGTAGATTTTGCAGAGGATCTTGAGCAGGGTGCTCTTGCCGCAGCCGTTCGGCCCGGCGATGCCGAGGAACTGGCCTGGGGGAATGTCGAAGGAGATGTCATTGAGCGCGATGAGGTCGCGATAGCGTGACGAGCTGCGCCAGTGGGTGACCCGATACTTCAGGGTGGAGCTCTTGTCGAGGGGAAGGAGGAATCGCTTGCGGAGATGTGAGACCTCCACGACGGGGTTCACAGCGACTCCGCGAACTTTGGCGTGAGCCTGCTGAAGACGAGAAACCCGAGAAGGAGGGAGAAGACGCTGATCAGGATCGGAATGATCACGAGCGGTCCGATCAGCGATGCCATCGAGTGGTTGAGCAGACTCGACTGGACCAACGAATAACGCAAGTCCTGAATGATCTGCGCAACGGGATTCAAGCCGGCGAGATCAAGGAGCGTCTTCGCCTTGATAAGCATGATCGGGAAGACAACCCCCGAGCCGTAGAAAAGCACGAGGGAAACGATCTCCCAGATGTGCCCGAGATCCCTGAAGAAAACGAACAGGGAGGACAGCAACAACGAGAGGCCGAGGACCAGGACGATCAACTCCAGATAGTAGAGGGGCGCGAGCAGGCTCCTGAGACTGAGGTCAAGGTGGCCGAGCGCAAGGGTGACGACCAAGACCAGGGTTGTGTTGATGGCGAATGTCAGCAGCGCGCTGGTGGTCGATGCAACCACGAGGATCCAGCGCGGGAAGTACGCTTTGCGGATGAGGTCGCCATTCCCTGCCACGGCGTTCATCGCCGTCGATGTGGCCTCGGTGAAAAACGTCCAGGCCACGATTGCGATGAGCAATTGCACCGGAAAGTCGATATCGCCTTTGCCAACCTTCAACAGGAGGCTGAAGACCAGGTACATGATCCCGAAGAGCATCAGCGGCTTGATCAGCGACCAGACGTAGCCGAGCGCGGACCCCGTGTATTTGAGCTTGAACGCGGTGATTGAGAGCTCCCGCACGAGGTTGAGGTTGCGCTGGAAGATGCTTCGCGGACGCGGAATACCCTCGAGGATGCTGCTGTCGGGGGCGGCGACCGTCACGGCGGTGACACCCGGCGCAGAAATCCGCGTGGGTTGAAGGTCAGGTGATACTTCTGCCGCGCCTCGTCAACGACGAATCCATTGTTGCCTTCGAGGAACGATGACACCGCCTCCATGGGTCCGGGGCCGAACTCCGGTCCGACGGGGTGGTTGTTGATGTTGGTGTCCTCGACGATGACGTAAGAACCGACCGTGACCATGCCGGCGTACACGGACAGCTCGCGCTCCACGTGCGCCGCACGGTGGTCCGAATCAAGGATCACCAGGACATTCCCGTCTACCGGGAGCCTGACGCGGACCTGCGAGACCACATCCGGGTCGACGGAGGAACCCGCGATGTAGGTGATGCGCGGATGGATCGGTCTGTCGGGCTTGGTCTCGATGTCGATGGTGACGATCTCGCCGCTCCCGAGGAGGTCGCACATCGACGCCAGAAAGTACGCGCTGCCGCCATGCGCCGTCCCGGATTCGATGATCAACCGCGGGCGCAGCTCCTGCAGCATCTCCTGATAGATCCAGAGATCGAGCGGACACTTCCATGCCGGTACGCCCAGCCAGCGGGTCTCGAGCCAGGTTCCGGGGTCGTTGTAGTAGAGCCGGTGAAACTGGTCGACGATCGCATCGCGGACGGCGGCATTGGGGCGCCCGTTGGATTGCTGCGGGACGAGCCCCTCGAAGCTCTCGGTGACCAGCTCCTCGAACGCCGATGCCCCATCGCCGTCGTGGTACGTGACGCCCGCCTGCAACACCGGACGCAGGGCGGCGACGAGGTCTCGAGGCACGCCCTGCTGCGCCGACTGCAGCCGCAGCCCCAACCTGCGCAGGTACCACCCGGCGATCGCGTCGGCTGACGGCTGGGCGAAGGCAACCGCGGATTCCCGGGCCCTGGACAGCACGCGGCGCGGGAGTTCGGCTGCGACGGATTGACGAGACACGATGGGATCGTAGCCGTCCCGCTCGAGTTCGAGCGGCGTACGGCGCGCACCCCGCCTACCATCAGCGTTCCATGCATCCCGAGATGGCGCCGGCGAGCGAGCCGGTTTCCGCCCGATGACGGCGCCGCGCGATGAGATCGACAGGCTCGGCGACGAGCTGCGGGCGGCGCGGCGCCATATCACCGAGCTCGAGGCCCAGCTCCAGGCGTTGCGGGCCGAGCTTGCCGATGCCACCGGCAGCGCGTCCGCACGGATCGCCGTGGCCGTCGTCCGCAGGGCGCGCCGCGTGGTGCCGCCCGAGTCGCGGCGCCAGCAGTCCCTCCACAGAGCGGCGTCGAGGACGCTGACGCTCGTCGAACACGGCCCGTCAGCGCTCGCCGGGCTCGTGCGCCGCGAGCGGGACCTGCGCAGGGCGATCGGCGTGGCCGACACCGCCGCCGCCCGCCGGCGCCAGTACCGTCGCTGGCTCGCGCTGCACACCCCGGATGCGGCGAAGCTGGAGACGATGCGCCGCGTTTCCGAGGCAGATCACCGCGCACCGGTCATCAGCCTGATCATGCCGGTGCACAATCCCGGGCGAGCCTGGCTCGAAGCGGCGATCCGGTCGGTGCTCGAGCAGGTCTATCCGCACCTCGAGCTCTGCATCGCTGACGACGCCTCGACGCAGCGCCATGTGCGCGCCGTCCTCGATGCGGCGGTGGCGGATCCGCGCGTTCGGGTTGTGTACCGGGAGCGGCAGGGCGGTATCGCGGCCGCGTCGAACTCGGCGCTGCACATTGCAACCGGCGAATTCGTGGGGTTCATCGACAACGACGACGTGTTGCGCCCGCATGCCCTGTACGCGATGGCGGCGTACGTGGGCGAGCATCCCGACGCTGATCTCGTCTACTCCGACGAGGACAAGCTGCTGCCCGACGGGAGCCTGGATGCGCCCACCTTCAAGCCCGATTTCTCACCGGACCGGCTGCTCGCCGAGAACTACATCAACCATTTCACGATCGTGCGCCGCGCCGTCGCCAGCGCGGTGGGCGGTTTTCGCGAGGGTTTCGACGGCAGCCAGGATCACGACCTCATGCTCCGCGCCGCCGAGGTGGCGAGGCATGTGGGGCATGTCCCCGATGTGCTCTACGCATGGCGAATGGTTCCGGGTTCAACCGCGGTGTCGGCAGGTTACAAGCCGCTCGCTCAGGACGCCGGGCGGCGTGCGGTCGCCGATGCGCTGCAGCGACGAGGTCTCGAAGGACACGTCGCCCTCGGTC
Organism: Candidatus Dormiibacterota bacterium; assembly: GCA_963799005.1. Lineage (GTDB taxonomy): Bacteria > Chloroflexota > Dormibacteria > Aeolococcales > Aeolococcaceae > Palsa-851. The sequence continues at coordinate 1,309,857 of CAWCVK010000001.1, forward strand.
CGAGTCCCGGCCTCTACATCCCGCGGTACGCGATCATCGGCGACCCGTCGGTCGACGTGATCGTCGTCGCGCGGTCCGACGGCCCCGATGCGGCGGGCTGCGTCGCGAGCATCGAGCGACTCTCCACGTACGCGAACCGTCTGATCGCGTCTGTCGTCATCAGCGACAACGTGCCCGCGGCGATCAACAGCACGCTTTCAGCCATGAGCGGCGACCACATCGTGCTGCTCGACGCGTCGATTCGGGTGATCACCGGCACCTGGCTCCAGACCATGCTCGAATTGAGCCAGCGCGCGGATATCGGCGCGGTTGGTCTCCGGCTTCGTTACCCGGACGGGTCTGTCGCTCACGAGGGCATGGTGTGCGGACGGCTCGGGCTCGCGAGAGCGGTCGATCAGCACCTTCATGTCATCAAGGAGATGAGCGCGGTGTCAGGTGCCTGCTTGATGACCAGACGAGAGGTGTTCGGCCAGGCAGGTGGTCTCGACGAGCGGTTCTCGCGCGCGCTCTGGGACGTCGACTATTGCCTCCGCCTTCGTGGATCCGGTCACCGTGCGCTCTGCACCCCCCTTGCGGAGATGACCTGGGGTGACGCGGCGCGCGCCGGCGATGCCATCACCGGCAGGGATGCGAGGACGTTCGCAGAACAATGGGGTGACGTCGGCGAGATCGACGATGCGTATCTCAACCGGAATGTGCTCTGGCCCACCCCGTTGAGCCTTCGACTCGACTGACTGAGAAGTTTGGCGCTAATCCCGTCATTTCGGTGGATCCGGCGTACACTCACGCGGCGAAGGCGGCAGAGACATCGGGATGGAGGCGCTGCACGTGAAGGTTGGACGACGGCTGAGTAGCTGGATTTTCTGCGCAAGCATGGTTGCGGCGCTCCCGGTGATCGGATCAACCGGCGTTGCCGCGAGTCCAGCTACTTCGAACGCGCCCGCAGCGGCGAGCTCACACGTCAAGCCCTTTCTTGCCGAGACGGCTCGCGCACGCGCGACGTCGAGATCGCACAGCATCAAGCGCGCCGCCAGTGCGCCCGCGGCTCTGCATGCGATGGGGAAAGCGTGGCAGTCTCCGAGGCGCTGGGTCGACCGCGCGGTCGGTCCCGCAAATCCTCGCAACACAGAGCGACAAGCTCCTCGGCTTCGGGGGGGCGTCACAGGTGCTCGACGTGGCCTTCCACGGCAACGATCAGCTGGTGGCCCCACCGGATCACGGACGTCGCGGTGGGACCCAGCGACATCGTCGAAACGGTGAATTCTTCGATCTATGTGTACAACCGCGCAGGGACGCTGATCTCAGGGGGCACCGCCGACCTCAACGCATTCCTGAGCGTCGACGGCGCGCACTTCGCCACCGATCCACGCGTCATCTACGACACGCGCTCGCAGCGCTGGTGGCTCACGATCAGCGAAGCCCCCAACCCTTCTCCTGCAGCAACTTTGCCTCACCCGTGCTGATCGCGGTGTCGGCGTCGTCGAACCCGCTTCCCTTCAGCAGCTGGCTGGTGTACACGCTCCCGTTTGTGACCGCCGGAACCTTCGTCGGCGATCAACCCGGGCTCGGTATCTCGAACAACACCGTGGCCGTCTCTTGGAACGATTACAACTGCAGCGGCAGCTTCCTCGGAAGCGACGTCGACATCCTGCAGAAGAACGATTTCGAAGCCGACGCCGGGGGCCTGTTGGACACCGCGTTCAGGGATTCGGCGTTCGCGCCGCAGCCGGTCCAGTCGTTGGCATCGACGGCGACGCAGTATGTGGTCACGAACGAATCCGACTGTGCTCCCGCGGTGTGCATAGCACCGGTCATCGAGGTCGATGCGATCACCGGGATGCCAGAGTACCAATAACGTCAATGTCGCTCAGAATTTCCCTCCCATGACGCCCACCCTCGTGGACGGCACCTATTTTGGCACGCCCCCCGCTCAGCAGAGCGGCACCGGCACCACGCTCAACACCGACGACGATCGCTTTCTCAACGCGGTGTGGGGCAACGGAATGATCTGGACGGCGGACGGCACCGAGTGCACCACTGCTCCCGATACGACGCCGCGATCATGCCTGGACTACGTGGGAGTGACGGCGGACAGCGCCGGCAACGTGAACAACACGATCACCCAGATCAACAATGTTGGCGTCAGCGGCAGCTACCTGTTCTACCCGTCGGTGAGCCTTGATTCGGCCGGAAACGTGTTCACGGTGTTCGACGAGTTGTCCAGCGCGACATTCCCGTCGATCGTGGACGCCACGATTCCAGCGGGGGGATCCGACCCTCAGCGCGTTCCAGACACTGCACACGAGCTCGAGCTATTTACAACCCGCCCTCGAGCGTCTGCCAGTCGATCGCCTCGACCAACGCCTGCCGGTGGGGTGACTATTCGGGCGCGGCCGTGGACCCCACCAATCCGAAGGACGTCTTTGTCGTCGTCCGAGGCGGAGGACGGCGCCACCTCCGAGCTTCTGCAACCCGGCCACACTCTGCTGGGGCAGCGACGTCGCGATGGTGACGCTCGCGACCCCCGTGATCACATCGTTGAACGCCGCCTACGGTCCGGTCGTCGGAGGACAGACGGTGACCGTCGATGGCACCGACTTCGGCGTGGACACGACGGTAACCTTCAACGCGACGCCGATCACCATCCATAGTCTGACCCCGACCTCGTTCACGTTCGTAACTCCGCCGAGCGGAGCGGTCGGAACGACGACCGCGCAGGTCCAGGCCACCGACGCCGTCGGATCCAGCACCGAGGACGCGGCCTCGCTGTACACGTATCTCGGGCTCTCCAACTACACGTCGGTGCCGCCATTCCGCATCCTCGACACCCGCTCCGGAACCTGCGTTCAGTGCACGAGCAACCCGACGTTCGGGCCGGGGGTCACCGAGAAGCTGCAGCTCACCGGTGTCACCGGGCTGTCGGTGACCGACCCGATCCCGACCAACGCCACCGCGGTGGTGCTGAACGTCACCGAGGTGGCGGGCACCGCAAACAGCCTGCTCACCCTGTATCCGTTCGGATCCAGCCTCAGGCCGGTCGTGTCCAACCTGAACTTCCCGCCGGGCAAGGTCATCTCCAACCTGGTCACGGTGACGCTGGGCACGGGCGGCGCGGTGAGCATCTACAACGCGCTCGGCAGCGTGAACGTGGTCGTCGACGTCGAGGGATACTTCACCCCCCAGCCGGCGACTACCTTCCAGGGGCTGTTCCACCCGATCACGCCGGTCCGGGTCTGCGACACGCGCACATCCTGTGAGGGCCACGTCGCCGTCGGTCCCGGGCAGTCGATCGTGGTGACGGTCGCGACCGCCGGTGGGATCCCGAGTGACGGGACCGCTGGGGCAGCGGTGGTGAACCTCACCGGCGTGGCCGGGAGCGCCTCGACCTACCTCAGCCTTTTCCCCACCGACTCGAGCGGCGCCTGCCATCCGACCGGGACATCGACTGTCAACCTCCTTCCCGGTGCCGTCGCGGCCAACCGCGTGATGGTCGAACTGGGTCCGACCACCACCGGCGGCCAGCCGGACGCGCTGTGCGTCTACAACGCGGTCGGGTCGATCAACGTGATCGTGGATGCCAACGGCTGGTACGGGAGCGCGTCCGCCACCGCGAGTCCGACCGGATACCAATACCAGGCACTTTCCCCGATCCGGATCTGCGACTCGCGATTTGCCTCGACGTCGTGCACTCCCGGTGGGAGCATCGGAGCGGGCACCACGCTCCAGCGGCTCATCACCGTGGCCGGGCACGCCGGCGTGCCCGCTTTCGGCGGCGGGACGAACGTGGTGGCGATGATCGCCAACCTGACCGGGGTCGCACCCACCACGGCGACCTACCTGGCTGTCTACCCGGCGAACCTGTCGAGCCCGCCTGGGGTCTCCGACCTCAACCTCGGGGCGGGGGCGGTGGTGCCCAATCTCGGCGGTGGTCACCGTCGACACGGTGCCCGCTGACGCGCACGACGGCGACGTATACCTGTACAACGGAGCCGGCAGCGTCAACGCGATCCTCGACCTGGAGGGCTGGTTCCAGTAGCTGTGGCATGGATGGCATTGCTCCCCGAGATGGAAGGGGTGCTGAAGACCATGGCCTCGCGCCCTCATGCGGAGCGGCTCGGCCGGATCGAGGGCGTCATGGTCAAGACGTTCAAGAAGTGGACCGACCAGCGTGGCTACTTCATCGAGCAGTTGAAACGGGGCGACATCGATGACGACGGGCGGCCGTTCTTCCCCGACCAGCAGTTCGCCCAGATGTCGAGAAGCCTCGCCTATGCCCGCGGCGGCAACCCTCCCGAGCTGATCAAGGCGTTCCACTGGCACCGGCGCCAGTGGGACTACTGGGACATCGTCCAGGGCGACGCGCGGGTCGTGCTCGTCGACCTTCGCCACGATTCGCCGACTGCCGGTCGGGTCCAGTCGTTGATGCTGGGTGAGAACGCGCCGCGGATGGTGGCCATCCCGCCGCTGGTCGCCCACGGGTATCAGTGTCTCTCGCAGCGGGACGTGATCCTCAACTACTACGTCACCGAGCCGTACAACAGCGCGGACCCCGACGAGGGCCGGATCGCCTGGAACGATCCGCGCATCGGGTTCGACTGGACGATCGAGAACATCTGACGTGCGCCTGCTGGTGACCGGTGGAGCGGGCTTCATCGGCAGCGAGTTCGTCCGCATGACGCTGCGCGAGCACCCCGACGACTCGGTGGTGGTGCTCGACAAGCTCACCTACGCCGGCAACGAGCGCAACCTCGACTCGGTGCGCGACGACAGCCGATTTCGCTTCGTCCGCGGGGACATCTGCGACGCCGCGACGGTACGCGACCTGGCCGCCACCGTCGACGTCATCGTCAACTTCGCGGCCGAGTCGCACGTCGACCGTTCGCTCGAAGCACCGGGGCAGTTCATCCTCACCGATGTCTACGGCACGTTCGTGCTGATGGACGCCGCGCGCGAGCACGGGCACGAGCGCTTCATTCAGGTGAGCACCGACGAGGTGTACGGCGAGGTCAACACCGGGCTGAGTGTCGAGGGCGACCCGTTGCAGCCCCGAAGCCCGTACAGCGCCAGCAAGGCCGGCGGCGAGCTGCAGGTTCAGGCGTACCGCACGTCGTACGGATTCCCGGCGATCGTCACCCGTGGCTCGAACACCTACGGTCCGTATCAATACCCGGAGAAGATCATTCCGCTGTTCATCACCAACGCGATCGACGATCGTCCGCTGCCGATCTATGGTGACGGCGGCGCGGTTCGCGATTACCTCTACGTGGAGGACCATGCCCGCGGTATCGACTGTGCGCTTCGTCACGGCGCTCGCAGGCACGGACTACAACATCGGTGCGGGGGGTGAGACCGACGGGATCACCGTCGCCGACACCGTCCTGCGTCTGCTCGGCAAGCCCGCTTCGCTCAAGCAGTTCGTTCGCGACCGCCTCGGTCACGACCGCCGCTATGCGCTCGACTCGACTCGGCTCGCGGGCCTCGGCTGGCGTCCGACTCTCAGCTTCGAATCCGGCATGGAGCGGACCGTCGCGTGGTTCGTGGAGCACGAGGAATGGTGGCGACCCCTCAAGTCCGGCGAGTTCTGGGAGTTCTATCAACGCAACTACAAGCCGCTGCGCACCGGCTGATCCTCGCGAGCAGGTCGATGCCGATGGGTTATCATCGTGGGTCGAAAGAGGTCAAACGCGCCAACGCCGCGTTGGCGTTGACCGCATGGGATGGATGCAGTTGCCAGACACTGCGCAGCGGAATCGCTCGGGTCACACCACGGGCCGGGGTACGATCGAGTCGTTGCGAACCGTAGTCGTGATGCCCGCGTACAACGCGGCGAAGACGCTCGAGACGACGCTGGCAAAGATCCCACCGGGCGTCGTCGACACGATCATCCTGGTCGATGACGGCAGCCGCGACGGGACGGCCGCACTGGCGGCGTCGCTCGATCTCGTGGTGATCTCGCATCCGCACAACGCGGGGTATGGGGCCAACCAGAAGACGTGCTACATCGAGGCGCTGCGCGACGGCGCCGACGTCATCGTCATGCTCCATCCGGACGGCCAGTACGACCCGGCGATCCTCGATGACATGGTCGAGGTCATCCGCAGCGGACGCGCCGATGTCGTGCTCGGATCACGCTTCCTCAATCCCGGCGGCGCGCGCGCGGGTGGGATGCCGTGGTGGAAACGCATCGCCAACCGGTTCCTCACCGGTTACGAGAATCGCGTGCTCGGCCTCGGGCTCACCGAGTATCACACCGGCTATCGCGCATACAGCCGCAAGTTCCTCACCACCGTGCCGTTTCTGCGCAACTCGAATGATTTCGTGTTCGACACGCAGATCCTCACCCAGGCCGCGTCATTCAAGTTCAAGGTTGCCGAGGTCCCGGTCACGACCAGGTACTTCGACGACGCGTCGTCGGTGAACTTCCGTGTCTCGCTGATCTACGGTCTGAAGACGGTGTGGACCGTGAACCGCTTCGTGCTCCACCGTCTCGGGCTGCGGTCGCGCCGCTACTCGCGCTGATCGGGGCACCGCACCGCGTACACGGCGATCGTCGCGCTGCGCCGGGTGGCCGCCGCGAGCGGAGCGATCAGGGCGGCGGCGATGCTCAGGGGGACGGCAAGGCCGACCGCGACGCCGGCCAGCAGGCGCCCGTTCTGGTGCCGCCGCAGCCGAGCCTCGGGTCTTCGCAGCACGTCGTAGAGGAGGTTCGCGGGTAGCCCGAGACGGTTCTCGACCGTCTGCACGAAGCTGAAGAGGTCGTACTCGGGGACCAGGCGGGTGACCTTGACCGGGCGGAAGCCGGCCGCTTCGAGCGTCGCGGTCAGCGTCGACGGCGTGAAATGCACGAGATGTCGGGGGACGTCGAGGTGGAACCACCCGGCGCCTCCGACCCTCGCCTCCGGGGACCCGAAGTTGGGAACCGCGATCAGCAGCACCCCGCCGGGACGGAGCAGGCGCGCGATCCCGCCGATGGTCTCGGCCGGGGTGTGGAGATGCTCGGCGACGTGCCAGAGCACCACCGCGTCGAAGCTGGCGCCGCTGGAGACCAGCGCCTCGACGTCCATGGCGCTGACGTCGAGATGGAAGACGTCGCGCGCCTGCTGTGCTGCCGACGGGGATCGCTCGGTGCCGCGCACGCGCCATCCCCGTGAGCGCATCTGATCGATGAGCACCCCCGGCCCGCACCCGACGTCGAGCACGCTCCCGGTGCCGCCGAGCAGCCGCTCGAGAGTCCGGATCCGGCTGCGGTGGACCATCGAGAGGACGCGGTCCATGCCGCCGCGGTATCGCCTGGTCGTGCTGTGATACCCCTGCGGGTAGTACCTGTCGAGCTCCGCGTCCGACGGTGCCGGGGTGGTCTGCGCCAGGGCGCACCGGCGGCAGCGGATGATCGTGAAAGCGTCCCCGGTCGCCGGATCGTTCGCGTTGAAGAGGTTCTCGGCCTCGGCGCTGGGATGGCCGCAGGCGGCGAGCACGGTCATTGCGCGATCGCGATGTCGCCGCGCACGTCGGAGCGCGCCCCGGGCTCGAGGAGAGCGAGCGCGAGCCCGGCGAGGATCAGCGCGCCGCCGAGCACGGTGGCGAGCGACGGAGCCGACGCGAGGATGAGAAAGGCAAGCACCGCGGCGAGCGGCGGCTCTCCGAGAAACGAGATCGAGACGAGGAGCACCGGGACATGGCGAAGTGCCCAGTTGTACACGGTGTGCCCGCCGATGGTGCAGACGGCGGCGAGTCCGAAGCACGCGAGCGCGACCTTGGCCGACGGGAGGTGGGCGACGCCGCCGGCCACAGCCGTGAGGGCGGCGATGACGCACACGACCGCGTAGACGATCGCCGAGTATCCGGCGACACCGAGATCGGCACGCACGCTGCGCCCGATGAGCAGGTACCCGGCGAGGGAGAGCCCGCCCGCGATGGCGAGCAGGTCGCCGCCGAAGGCGGTGCTGTCGACCCGGAGGTCGCCGGCGCAGGTGACCAGCATGCCGATGATGGCGAGCCCGCCTCCCGCGAGCATCCGGCGGGATACCCGTTCCCCGAGCAGGCGCTTCCCGAGGGGAGTCACGAGGATCGGGTGGAGCGACACCAGGAACACGCTGGCCGCGATCGACGTGTACTTGAGTGACGCGGTCCAGAGCAGGAAATGTCCGGCCAGGAGCACGCCGCTCACCCCAACCAGGGCGATCTGCCGCGATCCTCTCGGGAGGACGCCGCGCCTGGCGTCGAGGACGACCCAGGGTGCGAGCAGCGCCGCGGCCATGCCCATCCGGAGCCAGACGATGGTTGCCGGGTCGTCCCCGGCTGCCGTGATGAGGATGGCCGAGAAGGAAACCGCCACCGTCGCCACGACCAGCGCCCACCCCGGCGAGGGAGTGCGCGAACGCGCGGCCACGGCGCTCACGAACGGCGCTCGCGATCCCGTGCCTTCCGGAGCGCCGAGTAGCCGCCGAGCACCTCGCGGATGGCGCCATCCTCGATCGCCCACGTGCGCGTCGCGACCGCGTCGATCAACGCCCGGTCGTGGGTCACCAGCACCATCGCGCCCGGGTACCTGACGAGCGCCGCCTCTAGCACCTCCTGGGCGGGGATGTCGAGGTGATTGGTGGGCTCGTCGAGGAGCAGGAGATTGGTCTCCTCGATGGCGAGCTTGCCCATCATCAGGCGTGCCCGCTCGCCACCACTCAGGTCGCCGACCAGCTTGAGGCTGTCGTCGCCGCTGAAGAGCAGCGAGCCGAGCAGGGTCCGGGCGCGTTCCTCGCCGACCGGGTGCGTCGCCAGGAGATCGGCAAGCACGGTGCGGTCGTCCTCGCCGGCGGGGACGTCGGCGGCGCCGTGCTCGACGGACTGACCCAGGTCCTGCCGGTAGAGACGGCGGACGCTGCGCGGGCCGAGCGTCAGCGTTCCCTCGAGCGGGGGGAGATCGCCCGCGAGCGTATGCAGGAGCGTCGACTTGCCGCTGCCGTTCGGCCCGATCACCGCGATGCGCTCGCCGGGCACGATCGTCAGGGGCGGCAGCAGCAGCAGCGGCGCGTCCCGGCCGATGACGAGGCCGACGCCCTTCAGGGTCACCCGCGACGCTGGCGCGCTGCTGAAGCGCAGGCGCGGCTTTCTGTCCACCGTGGGGGGCGCCACGCGCTCGAGGCGATTGAGCCGCGTCTGCCGGCCCCGAGCTTCGCGCGCGCGCTGGCCGGCCTTGTACTTGCGGATGAACTCCTCCTGGTGGTCGATGTACGCCTTCTGCGCCGCGAACTCGCGCCGCCGCCGTTCGCGTCGCTCGACCCGGAGCTTGGTGTACTGCGTGTAGTTGCCGGGGTACTCCTCGATCGTCCCGCCGGCCACCTCGATGACCTGGGTGCACACGTTGTCGAGGAATCGCCGGTCATGCGAGACGAGCACGAACGCCGTCGAGACGCCGCGCATGAAATCTTCGAGCCATTCGATGGCGGCGAGGTCGAGGTGGTTGGTCGGCTCGTCGATGAGCAGCAGGTCGGCGTCCTGCACGAGCAGCTTGGCAAGCTCGAGGCGACGCTTCTGGCCTCCGCTCAGCTGCGACGGGTGGCGCTGCTGGGTCTCGGTATCGAGGCCGAGGCCCCCGAGCGCCTCTCGGGCGGTGGCCTCGAGTTCGTAGCCACCCTGGTCGATGTAGCGGTGCTGGACATCCCCATATCGCAGCAAGAGTTTCTCGGCATCGGGGCGCTCGCTGTCGGCGAGCAGTGGCTCCAGCGTGGTCATCTCGTGGTGCATCGCGGCGAGATCCTCGCGGGACGCCATCACCTCATCGAGGATTGTCTCGGCGACCGGTTCCGGGGCATCCTGCGGGAGATAGCCGATGCGCAGCCCGCGCTGCCATTCGACCTCACCCTGAGTCGGCTCCCGTGCCCCGCTGATCAGCGTCAACAGCGTTGTCTTCCCGGCTCCGTTGGCTCCCACCACGGCGATGCGTTGGCGTGTCTCGACGCGGAACGTCACTCCCTCGAGGACGCTCTCGGCACCGAAGGCGACGCCGACGTCGCGAAGACTGACCAGGGACAAGCGGTTACTGCCCCGCCGCACCCTCGCGGGCGACGATGCGCCGCACGATGGCGACCGACGACGCGTACGTCGAGTCCATGCCGAAGTACGAGAGTCCGCGCGCCCCCAGCGTGCGCGCCTGCGTGTACGGGGTGTCCGACGCGTAGTGGATGACGCCGAAATCGATGGGCAGCTTGGAGAAGCTCACCGGCTCCCCGGTCGGGTAGCGGACCGGTTGGGTCATCTCGTACACGGCGTTGCAGTATGGACCGGCCTCCATCTCGACCACGGTGAACGCCTCGCGGTAGTAGAAGTCGAGGTACCCGCGGTTCTGCAGGAACGTTCCCTTCACGCTGACCGCACGCTGGTTGTCGAGGCCGCTGCCGAAGCGCAGGTACGGCGCGATGTCCGACACCGAGAACGCGTTGTCGAGCCAGTACGTCGAGCGGCTGTGCTCATCGTGGACGACGCTGCTGATCATCACGTCGCCGACGTCGGCATTGAGCGTCGCAGCCTTGCCGAGCACGTACACACCGCGCAGATCGACGGTCTCAGCGACCTCGCGCAGGATGTTGTACGCCGCGAGCCCGAGCGGGTAATCGATGTTCACGATCACCGCACGGCTGGCGGCGAGCGCGGCCGCATCGAGGGGGAGCACGCGCTCATCGAAATCTGCCGGGGTGAGCCGGTCCAGAGGGATGACCTGCGCGGCGACATCGAGCGCCGTACGGCTGGTGACGTTCAACGAGCCTGCGTCACGCTCCTCGCGGCGGAGCGCGGCCCGTTCGGACTCGGGGAGCAGGCGGAGCCGTTCGCGTGCCGCGTAGTACAGGAAGTTGTTCCAGTGACCCTGCGCGGTGCCCTCGCGGAAGCGCCGCAGCTCGTCGCGCAGCTCGGCGCCTCCGTCGCGTTCGACCGCGGTGGCGAGCTCTTCGGCGTGGCGCGGCGCCACCCCGGTGAGGAGATTGGCGATCGCGTGCGAGTTGCTGCTCACGAAGTACACCGGCCGGTCGAGCAGCGATTCCGACCGCATCAGCCCGGTCACCTGCTGCCACCAGCGGCGGGTCACGCGCGCATAGCCGACCTGGGTGCCGCCGAGCATGCGCACCCGGAGCGCCATGCCGTCCTCCGCGATCTGCGCGAGCCGGGCGCCGAACGCCATGCCCCAGATCTCGTAGAGCTGCAACCAGTCGTCTTCGAGGCCGCCGCACGCGACCGCGACCTCGCCGGGGGTGGCGTCGGCGAGGCGATCGATCTCCGCGCCGCGCAGGGCCACCTTGAGCTTGTTCAGCTCGATCTGGAGGGCGACCATGGTCGGGATCAGGTCGTCGACGTCCGAGGCGCTCGCGATGAGCACCGCCAGGATGCCGTCGCCGTCGTCGTACCAGCGCCTCCGCCTGCCGGGCGCGCTGACCTCGGTCCACTCGCTGAACGGCCGGAATCCCCGCTGGGCGAACACCTCGGCCGACTGACCCATGACCACGAGACGCGCTCGGAAGATCGCGTCCGGCAGTCGCCTGATGGCGTAGAGGAGTGCCCCGAGGTCGAGTTCGAGGGAAGCCGCGAGCGGGTGCAGGCTGGACCCCATGGCCTTGTGCGAATGCTCGAAGACGCGCAGCTGGGTCTCGCCGCTGCTGCGCAGGATGGTCGTGTAGGTGCGGTGGTAGACCTCGACGGCGTCGACCAGCGCGGTCTCCTCGGCCGCCGGATCTCCCCCGGACAGGCCGGAGAGGGGAGCCTGCGGGGCGGGCCCGCGTCCCAGCTCATGCAGCGCCATCGGTTCCATTGTCGCCGCTCTCCGTGCGGCGGGCACGCCGGGGTGGCTATCCTGCCCCGGCTGTGGGACGAATCGCGGTCACGGGATCGGTCGCCTTCGACACGATCATGGAGTTCGCCGGCCGCTTCGGCGACCACATCCTTCCCGAGAAGACCGACCAGCTCAATGTCGCCTTCCTCGTGGAGCGTCTCGAGAAGCGTCGCGGCGGCACCGCAGCCAACATCGCCTTCTCGATGGCCATGCTCGGTGAGCGCCCGCTCCTCTGCGCCGCCGTGGGCGGCAGCGATTTCGTCGACTACGCCGCCGCGCTCGAGGCCGAGGGCGTCGACACGTCCGGCGTTCTGTCGTGCGCGGACGTGAGCACCGCGACCGCGTTCATCACCACCGATCGGGACGGCAACCAGATCACCGCGTTCCATCCCGGGGCGATGGCGCGCGCCGCCGGGGTCGACCTGAGCCGGCTGAGCGACGTGTCCGAGGTCGTGGTGGGCGCCGATGATGCCGGCGCAATGGCCCTGCACGTGGAACAGGCGAGTGCGCTCGGCGCCCGCCTGATCTTCGTGCCGGCGCAGCAGATACCGGCGATGCCCGACGACGCGCTGCGGCGCGGCCTCGACCAGGCGTGGCTCGTCGCCGGCAACGACTACGAGTTCGAGATGATCCGCGACCGAACCGGGTTGTCCGTCGACGCGATCAGTGCGTCGCGCATGGTCGCGGTCACCCACGGGCCCGCCGGGAGCGAGCTGCGCACGCCGGACGGTGTCTCGGCGATCCCCGCTGCCGAGGTCAGCGAGGTGGTCGATCCGACCGGCGCGGGGGATGCCTATGTCGCCGGCCTGGTCACGGGTTTCCGAGCCGGCGCGTCACCCGACGTCGCCGGCCGTGTGGGCGCGCTCGCCGCGGCGTACGTCGTCGAGCAGCACGGCCCGCAGCGCCACCGCTTCGACCCCGCGTCGTTCGGCGACCGCTACGCGGCCGCGTTCGGCGAGAGCCTGAGCTTGCGGCTCGAAGGCTCGCGGTAAAGGTGTCGCGATATGCCTGACTTCATACGTGCCGATCTTCGTGGCTCCCGGTTCGAGCGCACCGACTTGAGCGGCGCGCGGCTCCGCGCCGTCGACCTGACCGACGCGGATCTCCGCGGCGTCGATATGACCAGGGTCATGATGCGGGGCGTCGAGATGCTCGACGTCGACATCAGTGGTGACATCGAGAACGTGACCATCAACGGCGTCGACATCGGGCCCTTGGTCGACGCCGAGCTCAACAAGCGATACCCGCTCCGGTCAAAGATGCGCCCCACGGACCCAGCCGGCTTCCGTGAAGCGTGGGACATCCTCGAACGGCTCTGGGACGAGACCGTGGAACACGCCCGCCGCCTGCCACCCGAACTGCTGCACGAGTCGGTCAACGGCGAGTGGTCGTTCATCGAGACCCTGCGCCACCTCGCCTTCGCCACCAACTCCTGGATCAGGCGGGCAATCCTCGGCGACCCGTCGCCGTGGGACGCGCTCGACCTGCCCTGGGACGAGATGCCCGACACACCGGGGATCCCTCGCGACCGCGATGTACGACCGTCGCTTGACGCCGTGCTCGAGCTGCGTCGCGGCCGGATGTCCACCGTGCGCCAGGTCATCGATGGCTTGACCGACGAATCGCTGGAGGCTCAGACCCAACCCGTCGAGGGACCGGGCTGGCCGGAGTCACGCAGCTACCCTGTACGCGCGTGCCTGCTCGTCATCCTCAACGAGGAGTGGGTGCACCGGCTGTTCGCCGAGCGCGATCTGAGCGCCGTCGAGGCCCGTCGCACGTAGCCGCAAACGAATCCTTGTTGGACGTCAGCCGGCGGCTGGTTCAGTCAGGACAGCGGCCGGGCCGGGGCGCCCACGGCGGTGATTGGTGCGCCGAGCAGGCGACTGCCGTGGCGGGCGCCAATGCGGCCCAGCTCGGCCGGGTCCGGCGCGCCGTGGAGGTGAGCGAAGTACTCGCCCTGTTCCGCGAATAATCCTTCGAGGCCGCCGGGCACGGAGACATTGATCGCCCGGACGGCGGTGTCGCCTGCGTTGGCGAATGTATGCGGGGTGTCCCTGGGAATCCAGGCGAAGGTCCCGGAGGTCAGCTCGTGGCGGTCCTCGCCGATCTGCACCAACAGGGTGCCTTCCACCACGTACAGGGCTTCGTCCTGGAGCGCGTGCAGGTGCAGCGGCGGCCCGACTCCCAGGGCGCCAGCGCGCCTTCGCTCACGGTGACCAGCCCGGCGGTGTCGACCAAGTCAGCCTTGATGCTCGGCACCGACAGTGGGTTCCGGCGGATCTCGCCGGGTGCAAGCACGTACGCCTCGGCACGTTGATCGTTCGCATCCATCGCAGCGGCTCCTTGTGGTAGATGTGGACTCTACTTGATAGATGTTGACTCTACTATATGGACTGGTACTGTCAAGAGGTGACGACGTGGCGGCAGCAGCAGGCGGCGGCAACTCGGCGACAAATCGTCCGTACTGCCCGGAGGCTGTTCGTGGCCTCCGGGTACGCCGGTACGACCGTGGAGGCGATCGCGACCGAAGCCGGGGTTGCGCTGGCCACGGTGTACAAGGCGTTCGGTACCAAGGCGGCTATCGCGCTGGAGCTCAACGACCTGATCGACGAGGAAGCTGAGACGGCGGGCTTTACCGAACGCATCGCCGCGGAAACCAGCCCCGGGGAGCTGATGCGGCTGAGCGTGGCGCTGAATCGGAGCCTGCACGAACGATGCGGCGATATCATCGCCGCGGTCCGCTCGGGCGCCGCGGTCGATGCCGCCCTGGCAACGGTGTACGCCGAAGGCACCCGCCGGCACGACGACGGCGTGCGCTGGTTGATCAGCAGGCTGAAAGCCGCGGGTGCCCTGGCCCCCGGCATGACCACCATCCGGGCCGTCGGCCTGATGTCAACGCTCTGCTCCGTCGAAACCTTCGCCGACCTCACCACCCGCCACGGGTGGACCGCCAGTCAGTGCGAGACCTGGATCACCAGCGCACTGTCCGAACTGCTGCTCAACGGCACAACGCAGCGGAGGACACCATGACGACCACGCCCGACCCCCACATTTGTCATGGCGACGGGGTCAGCTGGGGGTGATGCCGCTGAAGAAGTCGGTCTCCGGCAGCACCGCGGGCTTGCGCGAGATCACGAGCTGGAAGTACTCGTCGGCGAATTGCCTGAGCACGTCATCGGGCATGGAGAGCTGCGGCCAGTCCTCTGAGATCTGACTGCGATGGGCGCGCAGCGCCTCACGCTTGCGCCCGATCACGTCGACGCAATCGATGGTCGTGGTCACGTCCTGGTCGGGTGTCAGGAAGGCCATCTCGTCGGGGTTCGCCTCGCCGAATGGTGGATCGATCCCGGCCTGCTTGGCCATCTCGACGATACGCTCGTACTCGGATCGTGGAAACGCGGTGTAGTAGAGCTTCTCGACCCGCCAGGGGTCGCCGGCGTCCTTGTACATCGGCACCAGACGCGCCGCCTCGACAGCCAGGAGAGTCGCACGGTGCGTCTGAATGTGGTCGGGGTGGCCGTAGCCGCCGTTTCCGTCATATGTGACCACAACATGCGGTCTAAACCGGCGGATCTGAGCGACGATCTTCCCGATGGCCTCGTCGATCGGAGCCATCCAGAAGGCGTCGGGCAGCTGGTTGGTCGGTGCGCCCGCCATCCCCGAGTCGCCGTACCGGAGGAACTCGACCTCGTCGACCTTGAGGATCCGGCATGCCTCGCGCAGCTCGGCCTCGCGAATCTCGGCGAGGCGCGGGCGCGTGGTCTCCTCGGGCATGTTCGGGTCGACGATGGTGGCCAGCTTGCCATCGGTGCAGCACACCACACACGTCTTCACGCCGCGATCGGCATAGGTCGCGAGCGTGCCCCCCATGGTGATCGTCTCGTCATCGCAGTGCGCGTGCACCGCCATGAGACGAAAGCCAGGATCTGCCATCACTCCTCGACGATGGTGACCGAGCGCATCACGTCGTCCTTGCGGATCGCCCCCACCACATCCATGCCTTTCACGACCTGCCCGAACAGGTTGTACGCCTTGGTGAGCTTGTGGCGGTCGTCGACCGTGCAGATGAAGAACTGCGAGCCGTTGGTGTTCGGGCCGGAGTTCGCCATGGCGACGGCTCCCGGCTCGTACTCACCCTGGACGGGCTCGTCGTCGAATCGGTATCCGGGGCCACCGCGACCGGTTCCCTCGGGGCAGCCGCCCTGGATGACGAAGTCGTCGACGACACGATGGAAGGTGAGCCCATCGTAGAAGCCGTCCCGGGCGAGAAAGACGAAGTTGTTGACCGACTTCGGCGCACGCGCCGGGTCGAGGGCGATGACGACGTCGCCGCGATCGGTCGTGATGGTCGCGATGTAGCGCTTGGCGGGATCGATGACCTGCTCAGCGGCCGTGTACTTCTTGGGCATCGAGGCAGTCTACCCGGGGTGGCCGGATAGACTGCCTGACCGCCGGTGGGATCAGAGCGCGGAGCTCGATCCGGTGACGGCGGCGGGGGACGCGGTCGACGAGGGGGGCGTCGACGTGGAGGGCAGCGTCCCGAGCCCGCGGAAGCGGACCCGGATGAAGGTGCTGAGGTTCAGGTTCATCAGCTTGCTGATCCCCGCGGTCGCCCTGTTGCCCAGCGCCGTCGCCTGCGTCGGGGTGATCTTGCCGGCGGCGACAGCCTTGTTGAGCCGGCTGGTGATCCTGGCCATCACGGCGGTCTCCACCGCCTGCGCCTTGGACCCGTCGATCTGGGCGAGCGTCTCGCCGTTGAGCAGGTCTTTCAGGACGGTATTGCGGCTCAGGCCGGTCTCCTTGACCAACTCCCGGAAGAGGGCGAGGGCGATGCGTCGTGCGGCGACCGCTCGTGAGCCGGCGTGCCCGGCCTTGGCGGCGCTCGGTGCGGGCGTTGCCGCAAGCGTCGATGCGCGGCCGCCGGTCACGCCGGCCGCAACTGCGGGAATGATCGAGACCGTGGCGATCCCGGCGACCGCGACAACCGCGAACGCAGCAGCGCTGATCGCGACCCGCTTCGTGAAGAAACTCCCGAACATCCCTTGCTCCTTTGGTTTCGACTTGTTCTATGGTGGCGGTGCTCTCATTCTCAGCGGCGGTCACGCGCGTTCCCTGAGCCATGCCTGAGACGTGGGCGCCTCGATCCGCCCGCAACCACACGGAGGCATCACGTGAACGGTGCCGCTGCGAGGCCGGTGGTCGGGCTCTTCGGGGCGTTCGATACTGGCGAGCTCGGTGAGGTCGCGCTGCGCCGCGTGCTCGAGGCGGAGCTGATCCGGCGCCGTCCCGACATCGATATCGTCGCGCTCGCCCCGTTCGGCGCCGAACGTCCCATCCCCGGCGACGACGGCCGCCCGGCCCTGCCGCTTCGCCGCGCCGCGGACGCCGCTGGGCCCGGCCTGGACGCCTTGATCATCACCGGCGACGTGCTTCGCGATGACGAGCACTGGGCGATTCGATATCCCGCGCCGGTCGAGGCGATGGCGGATCGAGGTGTCGCCATCCTCGCGCTCAGGGGGAAACGAGATGGCCGGGACGCCGCGGCCTGGGTCACGTGGTTCGCGGTGGGTCCGGCCGGAGGCGACGTCGACACCACCGGGCTGGCGGGCAGGGAGGTCTGGGCCCGGGACCTGGCCACGCAGCAGCGGCTCGGCGGGACGGCCGTGCAATCGGGAGACCCCATGCTCCTCGCCGGCCGCGTGTTCCCGCCCGACGCGCTTCGACGGCGCGCCGACCTGTTGCGGCTGTGCGGGGCGCTTCCCACGGGACGCCGGCTCGTGGTCGAGATGGAGCCGGGCCTTGCGGGCTCGGCCGCCGGCAACAGCGTGATCGACGCGATCGCCCAACTCATGAGGTCCGATCCCAGGCTCTCAGTGGTCGGGCTGACCCTCGACCCGACGCGCGATTCCGCGTTTCGCGTGCCGGGACTGGTCGCGGAGCGAGTCCACCACCTCCCGGTGTGGGCCGGGCTCGACGACATCGCAGCCGCGATGTCAGGCGCTGCCGGTGTGGTCGCCAGTTCGCCGGCGGGGGCGCACCTCGCGGCGTCGCTGCGGGTGCCGGTCTCGGCGCTGGACACGGGCATCGGTGACCGCTTCGACTCGGCGATCCCCGTGATCGCCGGCGATATCACGGCTGCGATCCAGGCGCTCCTTGCCGGCCGGCACCCCGTGCCCATCGACGCGGCCCTGCAGACCCTCGACGGCGCCCTCGCCGAGCTTGCCGAGCGGCTGCCCCGCGCCGCCGCTGGGGGACGGACCACGGTCGAGCCGGACGCCGGCGGTTCGGCGCTGGCGATTCTGCAGCAGCGCCTGGTCGATGAACGCACCGCGTTGCAGGCGGAGCTCTCCCGGGTCGAGGCGGAGCTCGACCATCTCCAGGGGTCCCCGGAGCATCGCATCGCGCGGCCGATTCGAGCGGCGTATCGGCGGTGGCAGCGGCGCCGAACGTGATCCGGTTTCCGGAGGTTGCCCGGCCCGACGTGACCGTGGTGATGGTCACCTACAACCGCTGGGACCTCACCAGCGAGG
This sequence comes from Candidatus Dormiibacterota bacterium, assembly GCA_963799005.1. Taxonomy (GTDB): domain Bacteria; phylum Chloroflexota; class Dormibacteria; order Aeolococcales; family Aeolococcaceae; genus Palsa-851. The sequence goes on from CAWCVK010000001.1 coordinate 1,328,202, forward strand.
CACTCCGGCTGCTTGCCGAGAGCACCGGGCCGCCCTACGAGATGGTGATCGTCGACAACGCATCGACTGATGGCACCGTCGACCACCTCGCCCATGTGCGCGGGGCGCGCATCCTTCGCAACCCGCGCAACCTCGGATTCGGCCCGGCCAGCAATCAGGGTGCCGCGATGGCACGAGGTCGATACCTGCTGCTGCTCAACAGCGACGCCTGGGTCCGGCCCGGCTGGCTCGAACCGCTGCTCGCCGTCGGCGACGCGGATCCGGGAATCGCCGCCGTCGCCTCGAAGCTGCTCTACCCCGACGGCCGGCTGCAGGAGGCGGGGTCGATCGTGTGGCGTGACGGGAGGGTTCGCCAGTACGGCGACGGTGACGTGCCCAACCGGCCTGAGTACAACTTCCGGCGAGCTGTCGACTACGCGTCGGCAGCGTGCCTGCTAGTCCGCCGCTCCGCGTTCATCGCCGTGGGTGGCTTCGACCCGCGCTTCGCGCCGGTGTATTGCGAGGACGTGGATCTGTGCCTGGCGCTGGCGGCGGGTCCGGGTCGCGTCGTCTATCAGCCTCGATCGGTCGTCGAGCACGTGCGCGGGGCTTCGACCATCGGCGGCCCGCAGAGCTCGCGCCTCGAACGCAATCGACGCCTGCTTCGCGCCCGCTGGCGCGCAGACCTGGACCGCCGTCCTCCCGAGAGCTGGCGCGTCGAGCCGAGCGCGATCGTCGGGGGTCGCGATGCCCTCACCTGCGAGCGAATCCTGGTGCTGACCGGGCCGCGACCCGATGCGGCCGGAACGCCGGATCAGCTCCGCGTCCACTCGCTGGTCGATGCCGCGGCGCGACGCTGGCCCGACGCACGGTGGACGGTCGCGTCGCTCGACGGCGATCCGGTGACCAAGCCCGACAACCTCGGCGATGCTGGGATCGAGGCGGTGACCGGTGAGGGCTCATGGAAGTCATGGCTGGGCCGGCGCCGCTACCACTACGGAATCGTGGCTGTCGCCGATTCCCGCTGGAACGAGGGCGCCCTGGGGGACCGGCTCACGGCCACGCAGCCCCAGGCGCAGCGAGTTGCGGTGACCGATGCGGTCGATCTCGGCGCGGTCGCGGTTGCCCTGGGTCGCCCCGATCCGGGCATTCGGGCGTAGGTGCGTTAGAGTTTCGATCCCGAGGCGACACACGACGGAGGCATTCATGAAGGTCGTCGTCTGCGTCAAGCAGATCCCCGACCCCAACACGACCGGGCAGCTCGATCCAACCACGCATCTGCTCAAGCGCGAGGGGGTCGAGGTCGTTCTCGATCCGGGCGATGAGTTCGGCGTCGAGGCCGGATTGCAGCTTGCGGAGGCGCAGGGCGGTGACGTGACCGTGGTCTCGATGGGTCCAGAACGCGGCGTCGACGCCGTCCGCAAGGCCCTGGCCATGGGTGCGGCCAAGGGCATCCTGATCTCCGACGACGGGTTGCGCGGCTCGGATGCGCTCACCACCGCCCGGGTCCTCGCCGCAGCGATCCGCCGCGAGGGATTCGACCTCGTGATCACCGCGACCGAATCGACCGACGGGTACACCGGCGTGGTTCCCCAAATGATCGCGGAACTCCTCGACGTCCCCGCGGTGACCTTCGCGAAGTCGATAGAGGTCGACGGCACGACCCTCAAGGTCAAGCGCCAGACCGAGGCGGGCTACGACCTCGTGGAGGCCGGACTGCCCGCGGTGGTGAGTGTGACCGCCGGGGTGAACGAGCCCCGCTACCCCTCTCTCAAAGGAATCATGGGAGCCAAGTCGAAGCCGCTCGACCGGCTGACGTCCGCGGACCTCGGGCTCGACGGCGCGGGGGGCAGCACCGCCGGACAGAGCATCACCGGCGTCGAGCCGGCCCCCGAGCGGGCGGCGGGATCGATCGTCAAGGACGACGGCGAGGGCTACAAACGCATCGCCGACTTCCTCGCCGACAAGAAGGTGATCTGAGCGATGCCCCTGGGAAAGGTCTGGGTGTTCGCCGAGATCGCGGGCGGGAAACCGGCGCCGGTGGCCCTCGAGCTGCTGGCCAGGGCGCGATCGCTCGGCGGGACGGTCGAGGCCGTCGCTTTCGCGCCGGACGCTGCCGGCGCCGCGGCCGAGCTGGGGGCACATGGCGCCACCACCCTCTTCGCCGGGACGGACCCGCTCTGGGGCGAGCTGCTCTTCGGCGGGCCGGCGGCGGACGCTCTCGCCGCCCTCGTCGAGGAGCACAAACCCGATCTCCTGCTCTTCGGCATGACCTACAACTCCCGCGACGTCGCGGGCCGTCTGGCAGCGAAGCTCGGCGTGCCGGTCATCGCCAACGGGCTCGACGTCACCGACAGCGACGGCATCTCGGTGCAGACCTCGATCTTCGGGGCGACGCTCAACGTCGCGACGCGGTTCGAGAGCGGAGCGCCGGCGATCGCCATCATCCGGCCCAAGTCGTTCGTGGCCGAGCCGAGCGGGGGCGGCGCCGCCAGTGTGAGCCCGGTCACATCCCCGATCGACGAGAAACACAAGTCGGCTCGGGTGACCGATCGGGTCGCCGACGTTGCTGCCGGCCCGAAGCTCGAGGAGGCCCCGATCGTCATCAGCGGCGGACGCGGCCTGGGTGACCCGAAGAACTTCGAGCTGCTCGAGCAGCTCGCCGGGGTGCTCGGGAACGCGGCAGTCGGGGCGAGCCGCGCAGTCGTCGACGCCGGCTGGGTTCCCTATGCGATGCAGGTCGGGCAGACCGGCAAGACCGTCAAACCCGCTGTCTACCTCGCGTTCGGGATCAGCGGGGCGATGCAGCACACGGTCGGCATGAAGGGTGCGAAAGCAATTGTTGCGGTCAACAGAGACGAGAACGCGCCAATCTTCAAACTCGCCGACCTCGGGGTTGTCGGCGATGCCTTGAAAGTGCTCCCCGCGCTCGTCGAAGAGTTGCAAAGGCGGCGGTCGTGAGCGCCGCGCTCGATCGATTGCAATTGCGCGACAGTCCGCTGGCGCCGAAATTCGCAGGTATACTCGGTTCTGCGATGGACGACAAGGTCATTGTCGACCTTCTGGGCCAGGTCGGAAACCTCTTCACGTCGAGTCTGGAGCTGAAGGAGACGATCGACTTCATGCTCAAGGCCGCCGCCGACCTCGTCGACTGCGATGCTGCCACGGTCTTCCTGCTCGAGGAGGACGGCCGTGCCCTGTCCGCTATCGCGACATACCCATTCACCGACAACCTCGGTCAGGTCGCACGCTTCGAGCTCGGTGAGGGCATCGTCGGCTGGGCCGCGCAGCGCCGAAAGCTTGTTTCGGTCGCTGATGCCACAAAGGATCGCCGCTTCAAAACCCTCGGGCTCGCGTATGCGCCTCGTTCGTGCCTGGTGATGCCGCTCGAGTCACCACAGCGGCTCGTCGGCGCGCTGACCCTCGCGCGGCGCGAGGTGCAGCCGTTCACCAGCATCGAGCAGGCACTGATGCGCATCATCGCTAGCCAGGCCGCGATCAGCATCGACAACGCGAGGCTCTACACGACACAGCGCGCCCAGCTCGGCGAGATCGCCACGCAGAAGCGCGAGGTCGAGGTGGCGAACGCGCAGATCGCTGAGATCTCGCGCTTGAAGAGTGAATTCCTGGCCAACATGAGCCACGAGCTGCGCACCCCACTCAACGCGATCCTGGGATTCAGCGAGATCCTCAAGGACAACCTGGTCGACCTCACGCCGCAGCAGCGCCAGGAGTGCCTCCAGAACATCCACGCGTCGGGGAAGCACCTCCTCGAGCTGGTCAACGACGTGCTCGATCTGAGCAAGATCGAGGCCGGGCGCATGGAGCTCGCCTACGACCGCTTCGGTGTGCAGGATGCGGTCAAGGAGGTCCACAACGTCATCCGCTCGCTGAGTGAGCGGCGCGACATCGACCTGAGCATCGATGTGGTTCCGACCCACCTCGAGATCCGCGCCGACAAGAGCAAGTTCAAGCAGGTGCTCTACAACCTGCTGAGCAACGCCATCAAGTTCACCCCGCAGGGCGGCAAGGTCTGGGTGTCGGCGCGGGCCGACACCGAAGACCTGATCGTCGACGTCGGCGACACCGGGGTCGGCATTCCCGCCGAACATCACAAGCGCATCTTCGACGAGTTCTATCAGCTCGACCACGCGACCACGCGGCAGGTCGAGGGCACCGGCCTCGGTCTTTCGCTGACCCGCCGGCTCGTCGAGCTCCACGGTGGGAGCATCTCCCTGGAGAGCGATCCGGGCCGCGGCTCGGTGTTCACGTTCCGGCTACCTCTGACAGGAATTGAGGTGCTCAACGGTCATCGCCACAACCGCATCCTCCTCGTCGAGGACAACGCCAGCAATCGCGACCTCGCAAAGATGGTGCTCCTCGGCAGCGGGTTCGACGTCGACATCGCGGTCGACGGCGAGGAGGGTCTCCACAAGGTCCGGTCCAAGGTCTACGATCTCGTGCTCATGGACGTGGAGCTGCCTGGCATGGACGGGCTCACGCTCACGCGCATGCTGAAGGCGGATCCCAAGACGGCGGGCGTGCCCGTGGTCGCGCTGACCGCGAACGCGATGAAGGGCAATGAACAGGAAGCACTCGCCGCCGGCTGCTCCGGCTACATCACCAAACCCATTGAGGTGGCCAACTTCGTGAAGCGCATCTCCACATTCATCGAGGTGCCCGTCTGATGAGCGGAGCCGGAAAGACCATCCTCATCGTCGAGGACGACCCGCCCAGCCGCGAGGTCGTGCGCCTCGCGACCAGCGCGCAGAACCACACCCTCATCGAAGCCGCCACCGGGGTCGAGGGCTTGAACCTCGCTCGCGAGCAGAACCCCGACCTGATCATCCTCGACGTCAACCTTCCCGGCATGAGCGGGCTCGACGTCTGCCGCCGTCTGCGTGCCGAGGGTGCACGCGTGCCGATCATCATGCTGACGGCGAAGAGCGACACCATCGATGTGGTCGTCGGCCTCGAGCTGGGCGCCGACGACTACGTGACCAAGCCGTTCGAGGTTCGCGAGCTGATGGCGCGCATCGGAGCCCATCTTCGCCGCAGCGAGATCTCCGCGCAGGAGCAACCCCGCGACCGCTTCGAGTTCCCCGGGCTCACCATCGACCTCGGGCGCCGCCAGGTGTTCCGCGATGGTGAGGAGGTGATGCTCACGCTCACCGAGTTCAACCTGCTCGCGCTGCTCGCGTCACGTCCCGGTCAGGTGATGAGCCGCGGAGAGCTTCTCCGTCGCGTCTGGGGCTACGAGGTCGAGATCGAGACCCGCACCGTCGACGCGCACGTCTACCGGCTGCGTCGGAAGATCGAGCCGGATGCGGAGAAGCCGACCTACATCCACTCGGTGCCGGGGATCGGGTACCGGTTCTCCGGGTAAGGCTTCGCTGAGGACACCTCGGTGCCAAGGAGGGGAGATCGTCCGGGCCGCTGCTCAGCTTGCCCGCTCGCTCGTTCGCGCAACTAAATTTTCGCGCTCTCTCGCTCGCTCACAAATTCGCTGCGGCCCGGACGATCTCCCCTCCTTAGGATGCGTTGTGCCGTAGCTTCGCTGCGTCGGTAGTATCTGGCCGTGCGTCAGATCGAGAGCAAGATTCGGTGGAGCGACCATGAGTCTGTGCTGGCGCGCGCCCTCGAAGCCGGAGCGAGAGACGAGGGACTCCTGGTGCAGAGCGATCAGTTTTACGATGTGTCGAAGGGCCGGTTGAAGCTTCGGACGATTGCGGGCGCGCACAGCGAGTTGATTGCCTACGACCGTGCGGACGCTGCTGCCGCCCGCGCGTCCGATTACGGGCTGTATCCGGCTGGTGATGGAGCGCTGCTTGATGAGGTGCTCGGACGTGCACTCGAGAGATCCGGGCGACTCGAAAAAACGCGTCACCTGCTCATCCTTCGCAACACACGCATCCACCTCGATGACGTCGTCGGGCTCGGCCGCTTCGTCGAGCTGGAGACGGTTATCCTGGATCAGTCAGAGAGCGACGCAGTTGCCGAGCACGAGGAGGTGATCACGGTCCTCGGCCTCGATGACGCGGAGCGAATCGCGGTCGCATACATGGACCTCACCAAAGCGAAGGGAACATCCTGAGCCGCGCACGCGAGCGAAGCTACAGACGTCAACCCCGCCGTCCGGGACGAGCAACAAACCCAAGCCGCCCAACCGGCGTTGCGAGTCACTCTCCGGCCAAGAAGCGTCGACCTACTGCCCCATCGCGTTGCAGGCGGCGCTGCGCAGAATTCAGCAAAGGGGAGATGGCACAGACAAAGGGACGATGAGTCAGGAGCCGGGTCGCAGAGGGAGGCGATAACGGGGACGAACTCAGCGCAAGCTCGCGATTTGGTAGCGACCGAGAGAGCGCGACAATCTGCTTGCGCGAAGGAGGGAGCGGACAAGCTGAGCAGAGGGCCCCCCGTCCCCTGCCGCCCTACCACGGAGCGCCCGCTAAGTCCTCAGTAGATGAATCCAAGAATCGAACTGTCTGACGCAGAGATGGTGCGGTAGTCGACGCGCCCCCATCCTCCTCCGTCAGCGCGGTAGTTCATCTCGGAGATGATGAAGGTGCCGTCGAGGTTCACGTGCTCGACGTAGGCGACGTGGCCGACCCATCCGATGTTGAAGACGACGATCGCGCCCTCGATGGGGAGGTGTCCTTCGGGGCGCTTGCCTCGAGCCGCGTGCCACCACGCGATGGCGTTGCCGCTCCACTCGACGGCGCGGCGGGTTGCGACGTAATAGGTGCACTGCCCATAGGGGAAGCCGTCGTGCAGCGGGTTCTGCGGTGGAACCGATGGAACACCGTTTTGCGCATCCACGAAATACGAGGAGACGAGCGCACCCGCCGGCGCCCGAGAGAGCGGCACCAGCAGGTATGAGCCGCCGAGCATCGGCGCGTTGCTCGTCAGCGCGTTGTAGTCGAGGATCACCGCGGGGTCGAGATGCAGACGGGTGGCGAACGCGGTCGGGGTCTCGCCGGGAAGCACCTCGACGAGCGCGCCCGGGCCCGGCGGGATCAGCAAGGTCGACCCGGCCTTGGGGGCGACATACGGAGTGAGCTGATTGCCCCACTGGATTGTCGATGTGGCCAGGTGGTATGCGGCCGACAGCGTCGCGAGCGACTGTCCCGGTTGGACCACGACTGTCTTCACGGGCTCCACTGCGAGCGCCGTCACCGCCGTCGAGTTCTCCACAACGGCATTGATCTGAATGGCGGCCAGATTTCGGAGCATGGGCGGCCCGGGAATCTGCGCGGGCCGGGCGACGAGCACGACAAGCACCGCCGCCGTGGCGATTACCCAGAGGTGCCGTACGAACCGATGAACGTGGGTCGCGATCGCTGCTCCCCTGGTTATGCAGTGATACGGACGATGCCCGGGGTGTATGCCCTCTTCCCCGGAGGTCGCGGGCGACCGTACCAAAACCAGGTTGGCGCCGTCAAAGTTGGCGCGATGAACGATCTCGCGCCTCCGGTGCTCGCGACCACCTGGCGCGGGACCGTCGTCGAGGCGCGGATTCGTGGGCATGTCGCGGTTGTCGACGCCTCAGGCAACCTCCTGAGCTCACTCGGGACGCCCCAGGCGGAGACGACGCTTCGAAGCTGCGTCAAGCCGCTCCAGGCACTGCCGTTCGTCCGTCTCGCGGCCGACCTCCTGGAAGCGGGTGACTCCGAGATCGCCATCGCGTGCGCCTCGCACCAGGGCGAGGACGAGCACGTTGCGACGGTCCGAGGGCTGCTTGCCAGGGCGGGGGTCAGCGAGGAGGCACTGGCATGCGGGCCGCAACTTCCTTCCGACGAGGGAGCGGCTCGCCGGCTCCTCGCCTCGGGTGAAGTTCCAAGACCGATCCACAACAACTGCTCGGGGAAGCACGCCGCAATGCTGGCCACCTGCGCGGTCATGGGATGGCCGCTCGACGGCTACATGGATCCGGCGCACCCGTGCCAGCTGGCGGTGACGGCGGCCATGCAGGAGATGCTCGGCGTTGATCTCGAAGCGGCTCCACGTGGCATCGACGGCTGCGGCCTCACCACCTATGGGTTGCCGCTGGCGACGATCGCCCGGGGCTTCGCCGCAGCCTGCACCGACCCGGCCTTCCGGCGTGCTCAGGACGCGATGGCCGCGCGTCCGTTCCTCGTGGCTGGAACGGGACGATTCGACACTGCACTGCTCGAGCTTGCCGGCGCCCGGCTCACCGCCAAGATCGGCGGGGCTGCGGTGTGGGCCGCGGTGGTGCGCCCGGAGGGGCCCGGGATCGCGATCAAGCTCGAGGCCGGAGGAGGGGAGGCGATCCCGGCTGTGGTGATCACCGTTCTCCAGGGTCTCGAGGTGCTTCCGGCTGAGCTCCCAGACGCGCTTCAGTCGTTTGCAAGGATGACCCTTCGCAACTGGGCCGGGCGCGACGTCGGTGACGTCCGACCTGAGCCTGCCCGGGTGTATCGTTCGTCTCGGGAATAGTTGATACGGATGTCAATTTCTGAGCCGACCGGTGCGACCGGGGCGTTCGCCTCATTGAGGAAAGGACGGGTCGGTGCCTGATCAGAGTCACGTCGGCCGGCGCTACTCAGCACCCGGCCAGCGCATCCCTCCAGAGGCGGCGAACGCCATGGCTCGAGCGATCGCCGGCGCTGACGAGGTCCGTGAGACCGAGGCCGTCCCTCCCACCTTCGCGGCCGTTTACTGCCTCGGGCCCACGCTCGCCCAGCTCTTCGGCGATGCCGAGGTGGGGATCGACCTCGCCGGATTGATTCACGGTGAGCAGTCGTTCGAGTGGCCACAACCCGTGCATGGCGGCGACATCGTCGACGCGACGGCGGAGATCACCGGGGTTGACACCCGACGGGGCATGACCTTCGTGCGCCTCGCCATGGAGGCGATCCGCCCCGCGGACCAGGCCGTGGTCTGCCGCGCGACCTCGCTGATGATCGTCCGAGCGTCCGCATGACCGCGCTCGCAGCCTCCGAGGTGGCGGTCGGCGACACCATGACGCCGTTATCGCGGACGGTCACCCAGGAGCAGATCAACGCCTACGCCGACGCGTCCGGCGACCACAACCCGATCCACCTCGATCCCGATTTCGCGCGCTCGGTCGGTCTGCCCGGAACCATCGCCCACGGCATGCTCGAGATGGGCATCCTCGCCGACGCGATCACTTCCTGGGCGGGCGGGAGCGCCAACCTCCTCAGCCTCTCGTGCCGATTCAGCAAGCCGCTGCTGCCCGGCGACACGATCATCTGCACCGGGACCGTCGTCAGCGTCGACGATGCGGGAATCGCCGCGCTGGAAGTGGCGGCATCGTCGGATCGCGGCGACCGCGTTTTGACCAATGGCCGGGCGACCGTCCGGCTCTCACGCTAAGGGATCACCACATGGCACTCGACTTCTCGCTCAGCCGTGAACAGGAGGAGATCCGCGCGCTCGCGCACGAGTTCGCCGAGAAGGAGATGCGCCCCGTCGCCGAGCGCTACGACGAGAACGAGGAGACCCCGTGGGACGTGATGCGCAAGGCGCACGCTCTCGGACTCGATGCGACCGCGAGCTTTCCCGAGCAGTACGGGGGCGGTGGCATCGACCTGGTCACCAACCTCATCAGAGAAGAGGAGATGGCCTGGGGTGACGCCGGCATCGCGGTCGCGATCGGCGCCAGCGGCCTCGCCGGCACGGCGATCATCGCCATGGGCACCGAGGAGCAGCGGCAGAAGTACATCGGCATGCTCACCGCCCCGGAATTGAAGATCGGCGCGATGGGCCTCACCGAGCCGAACAGCGGCTCGGACTCGCTGGCGCTCGAGACCACCGCGACCAAGGTGGACGGCGGCTACGTGCTCAACGGCACCAAGCAGTTCTGCACCAACGGCGGGATCGCCGACATCCAGGTTGCCTTCGCCACCACCGACAAGTCGCTCGGCCCGGTCGGGGTCGCCGGATTCGTCATCGAGAAGGGCACACCCGGCATGCGCCAGGGCCGCAAGGAACGCAAGCTCGGCGTGCGCGCCTCACACACCGCCCAGGTGATCTTCGAGGACTGTTTCATCCCGGACGACCAGCGCCTCGGCTACAACAAGAGCGGCGAGGAGACCGGCCCGGGGCGGGTCGGCGCGATGATCATGCTCGAGGCGACCCGGCCGATGGTGGCCGCCGGCGCGCTCGGCATCGCGCGGGCCGCGTTCGAGTTTGCCCGCGACTACTCGTTGCAGCGCGTCGCGTTCGGCAAGCCGATCGCGAAGCACGAGGCGATCGCCTTCAAGCTGGCCGACATGGCCACCGAGATCGACGCCGCCAGGCTGCTCACCTGGCGGGCCGGTTGGATGGTGATGAACGGGGTGCCGCTCGCGCGCGGCGAAGGGTCGATGGCAAAACTCTTCGCCGGCGACATGGCGATGCGCGTCACCGTCGACGCGGTGCAGATCCTCGGCGGATACGGATACATCAAGGACTACCCGGTCGAGCGATTCATGCGCGACGCGAAGATCTACCAGATCTGGGAGGGCACCGCGGAGATCCAGCGCCTGGTGATCAGCCGCTACGTGCTCGGAGAGCGCACCGCTACCGCGCAGCGCCCGCAGGTGGTTGCGGATACCCCCGTGGGGCCGGTCGCGGCCGCCGGCTGAGGAGTCGCGGGGGACGCGGCCGGAGGACGAGGCCAGCGCCTCGGAGCGAGCGCTAAGCTCTCGGATCGCCGCATACCAGCCTCTCGAGGAGCGTCGCATGTTCGATCTGACCGGGAAGGTCGCCGTCGTCACCGGGGGATCGCGCGGCCTGGGGCGGGCGGATTGCCTCGCGCTTGCCCGCGCGGGGGCGGACGTGGTCGTCACCGACATCCTCATCGAGTCGGACCCGGCGCTCGAGCAGGCCGCGGAGGACGCGCACTCGGCGCTGGCGCAGCTGTTCACCTCACAGCGCGTCGTGTACGCCGAGAAGACCAGCGACGAGATCCGTCAGATGGGCCGCCGGTCCGCCGCGATGAAGATGGACGTCACCAACCGCGACCAGATTCGCGAGGTGTTCGCCACCATCAAGAAGGACTTCGGATCGATCGACATCCTGGTGAACAACGCCGGAACGCTCGACCACATCGCGCAGATCGAGCATCAGAACGACGAGCTCTGGGAGCGTGACCTCCGTGTGAATGTGTCGGGTGCATTCAACTGCACCAAGGCGGCATGGCCGTACATGCGCGAGCAGGGCTGGGGCCGTGTCGTCTACATGGCGTCGGTGGCCGGCACCCTCGGTGGGTTCGGTCAGGCCTCCTACGCGGCGACGAAAGCCGCGGTGATCGGGCTGGGCAAATCGATGGCGCTCGAGGGCGCGCGCTTCGGCATCACGGCGAACATCATCGCCCCCGGCGTCATCGGCACCGAGGCGTGGAAGATGGGGGACGCCAAGATGAACGACCGCATGGTCCTCCGCACCGCCATGCGCAGCGCGGGCGAGCCCGATGACATCGCGAACACCATCGTTTTCCTCGCATCGCCGGAGGCACGCTACATCACCGGCCAGGTGATCACCGTCGCGGGAGGCATCGACCTCTTCGTCTACTGACCCGATCGTCCCGAGCGCGCAACGTCAGCCGGTCGACATCGGCGTGACGTACTGGTCGCGCGAGGTGGGTCCGTACGTGTGGCATGAGTACGACGCCGCGCGCACGAAGGCGGAGCTGCGCGCGATCAAGTCCGCGGGCCACCGGACGGTGCGCACCCACCTGCTCTGGGACGCCTTCATGCCGACGCCTGCGCGCGTGGAGCCGGCGCGTCTGCGCAACTTCGAGCATTTCCTCGGTGAGGCAACCGAGTTGACGCTGCAGGTGATTCCGGTTCTGTTCGTGCAGACGCTCGGTGGATGCCTGATGCTCCCGTCCTACGCGATCGATGTCTCGCGACGTGGCGGGGTGCGCATGATCACCGATGCGGTGACGCAACCCGGAGGACCGCGCCACGTGTACACCGACCAGTTGATGCTCGAGGTGTGTGTTCGCTGGATCGACGAGATGCTCAGCGGCTTCGCGGGACATCCGGCGATCTCGATATGGGACATCGGGCACGACCCTGCCGGCGGAGTGCGACCGCAGCGCATCGAGCATCTGCGCAGCTGGGTGACGCTCATCGGTGAGCGGATCCGCGAGCGCGAACAACGATGCATGCTCTCGCTGAGTGCCGATGACGTAGTGACTGCGCGCGCCGTGCGTCCAGCCGCGGTTGCGACCCTGGTCGACACCCTCGGTCTCGATCTGACTCCCGGCGCGCTCGCGCAGGTCGGCGGCGAGCTTGATCCGGCAGGCGCGGCGTTTCTCGCGCAACTCTTCGAATCGCTGAGTGGCTCGGCACCGCTGGTCGCGCATGTGCAGTCGAACCCGGCAGGCGACACGACCGACGAGGGCGGCAACGCAACGGATCCGGACGCACTGATGCGTCGGTTTGTCAGCGGCGCTGTCGATGGACTGATCGATTGCGGCTGCGCGGGGGTGATGGCGGCGATGTGGAGCAACCCGGGTCCGCGCGCGACGCAGGTGCCGCCATTCGACCGTCGGCAGCGTCTGCGCGAAGCCGGCGTCGTGGATGCATCCGGAGCTGAAACCGCCTTCGGCGACGCCTGGGTTGCGGACACGCGTCGCGAGCGCGAGCGTTCCGCCCCCAGCCCTTGGCCCGAGCGCATCGACGTCGACGACTACTACGCGAATCTTCCCGACAGCCTGCGCGAACTCCGGTCCGCCTGGGAACGCGGCTCAAGTGAATACCCTGCTATGCTGCGCTGAGCACCGGAACGGCGCGAAATCGTCATCCTTCGGTGCTTCCATCGCGGTCTTTTGCGGGTTCCCGTTGCTGACAGGGGACGCTCCCATAGTGGTCGTGAACGCGGTGGGCGTCCGTGTCGGCGAGAGTCCTGGAGGACAAGCTGTGACCGCTGGCAGAATCAAGAAGATCATTCCCGACCGTGGATTTGGTTTCGTTCGCGCGGACGATGGCAACGAGGTGTTCTTTCATCGCACCGAGCTGACCACCGTCGACTTCGACGCCCTCCAGGAAGGCGAGCAGGTGACCTTCGACATCGTCGACTCGCCCAAGGGCCCGCGCGCGCGCAACCTGCAGAAGGTCTGATCGCAGCGGGGCAACCCGCTTCCCTCGCCTAGACGTCGCTGCGCAGTGAGCGCAGCCGCGCGACTGCGGCATCCACTCGTTCGGCCTCGCGTCCTCGAAGGCGGATGACCAGCTCCCGCTGCTCGACGTGCGGGTACGAACCGACGGTCACGTCGGGGAATTCCGCCTGAAGCACGAGCATCGGCTCCGACATCTCGGACTCGGGGACCGATCGGTAGTGCAGCTCGCGCACGACCGGAGCCGTCCCGCCGCCGAAGTACCCGGGGATGAGCTCCTCCTCGACAATGGTGACGAACTCGCGCGGGATGCCCGGGAGCACGAACAGCCAGCGGTCGTCGCCGATGTCGATGGCCAGCGGCGGTGCCATGCCCCGCCGGTTGGTGAGCACGGTCGCGCCGGCCGGCACCATCGCGCAGCGACGGTTCGCCTCCGACACCTCGGGTTTGTCGATCCATCCCGCCGCGTGCATGCGCCGCGCCAGCGCTTCGATGCTCGCGTAGGCGATGGGGTTGAGCTCCAGCGGCACGCCCAGCGCGTCGGCGACGGCCTGGAACGTGCGGTCGTCGGGGGTCGGGCCGATCCCGCCGCAGACTGCGATTCTGGTGATCTCCGGGTCGTCGATCGCGCGCCGGATCGCCGCCGCGATCGCCACCGGCTGGTCGCCGACCACCTCGATGTGGACCACCGGTAGCCCCGCGGCGAAGGCGAGGCGCGCCAGCAGGCTCGAGTTGGTGTCCTGGGTGTGGCCGCTGAGGATCTCATCGCCGACCGTCACGATCGCGGTCAGGCCGGTGGCGTTCGGCACCGGCCCAGCATAGGCGTTGGTGTGCGGTAGGACGGGCCGGGTACAATGCGGCGGCCCTGGGGTGGCGCGGACCAGAGCCGCCCGGGCATTCATTCACTTCCCTCAGGAGACCTGAGCGCATGCCGACCCTCGACCGCGCCATCCTGCTGCCCGTCGGCGCGGCGGGGCTGCTCGCGCTCCTCTATGCCGTCTACCTGATCTTCTGGGTGCTCCGGCAGCCGCAGGGCAACGACCGGATGCGGGAGATCGCCAAGGCCATCCAGGAAGGCGCGCAGGCGTACCTGAACCGGCAGTACACGATCATCGCCGGGATCGGCGCGGTCATCTTCCTCTTCCTCACGTTCACCCTTGGGTGGAAGACCGGTGTGCTCTTCCTCATCGGCGCGGTGCTGAGTGGCGCGGCCGGGTACGTCGGCATGAACATCTCGGTGCGCTCCAACCTGCGCACCGCCGAGGCTGCGCGAGGTGGGATCAACCCGGCATTGCAGCTTGCGTTCAGGGGCGGCGCGGTCACCGGGTTCTTCGTCGTCGGATTCGGGCTCATCGGTGTCGCACTCGCGTACGGTCTGTTCCAGGACTTCAACGCGCTGGTCGGCTTCGCGTTCGGCGCATCGCTGATCTCGGTGTTCGCCCGCCTCGGCGGTGGCATCTACACCAAGGCCGCCGACGTCGGCGCCGACCTCGTGGGCAAGCTGGAGGCCGGCATTCCGGAGGACGACCCCCGCAACCCGGCGGTCATCGCCGACAACGTGGGTGACAATGTCGGTGACTGCGCGGGCATGGCGGCCGACCTGTTCGAAACCTACGCGGTCACGGCGGTCGCGACGATGCTGCTCGGCAGCCTGCTCTACAAGGTCGGCGGCCAGCCCGATCTGGTCTTCGTCTTCTACCCCCTGATGCTCGGTGCGATCAGCATCGTGGCGTCGATCATCGGCACGTTCTTCGTGCGCATGGGCGGCGGGACCTGGATCATGGGCGCCCTCTACCGCGGGCTGATCGTGTCGGCGGTGGTCGCGCTCGCGGGATTCCTGCTCATCACCGTCCTCCTCAACAACGGCGGGTACTTCGCCCACTTCGACCATCCGGTCTTCAACCTCTTCTGGTGCGCGGTGATCGGGATCGTCATCACCGTCCTGATCGTCGCGGTCACCGAGTTCTTCACCGGATCGCAGTTCTGGCCGGTGCGCACCATCGCGAGGGCTTCACAGACCGGCCACGCCACCAACATCATCGCGGGGCTCGCTATCGGTATGGAGGGAACGGCGATACCGGTGCTGATCATCGCCGTCGGCATCCTGGCCTCCGCAGCGCTCGGCGGTCTCTACGGCATCGGCATCGCCGCCATGGCGCTGCTGAGCATGACCGGCATCGTCGTCGCCATCGATTCCTACGGTCCGATCACCGACAACGCCGGTGGCATCGCGGAGATGGCCGACCTCCCCGAGGCGGTGCGCGAGGTCACCGACCCGCTCGATGCGGTGGGCAACACCACGAAGGCGGTCACCAAGGGATACGCGATCGGTTCCGCGGGCCTCGCCGCGCTGGTGCTCTTCGCGAGCTACACGGACATCCTCAACAAGACGCTGCTCGGCGCGCACATGCCGTCGATCACCTTCGACCTCACCGCCCCGCCGGTCATCGCCGGGCTCCTGCTCGGCGGGATCATGCCGTTCCTGTTCGGCTCCCTGGCCATGCTCGCCGTGGGACGGGCTGCGGGCGCAGTGGTGACCGAGGTACGCCGGCAGTTCCGCGAGATTCCCGGAATCATGGAGGGGACCGCCAAGCCTGAATACGGCAAGACCGTGGCGCTGGTCACCGCCGCCGCGCAGCGCGAGATGATCATCCCCGGTCTGCTGCCCGTGATCTTTCCGCTCTTGGTGGGCTTCGTGCTCGGCGCCCAGGCGCTCGGCGCGATGCTGCTCGGGACCATCGTCGTCGGCCTCTTCGTCGCACTGCAGATGACCACCGGCGGCGGCGCGTGGGACAACGCCAAGAAATTCATCGAGGAAGGCAATTTCGGCGGCAAGGGTTCGGAGGCGCACGCCGCGGCGGTCACCGGCGACACCGTCGGCGATCCGTGCAAGGACACCGCCGGCCCGGCGATCAACCCGATGATCAAGGTGATGAACATCATCGCGATCCTCGCCATCCCGACGATCGCGCTCCACCACCTGTTCTTCTAGTTCCGAGCCGCCGGGCGGCGACGCTGGATCTCGAGCGTCCGCATACTTGTACGCATGGCCCAGAGGATTGCGCCGGCCGGAACGGCGAGCGAACACCGCCTGCCCCACGAGCGGTCCCACCACCGTGATCTCCAGGGCGGAGCCGCGCGCGCCGCGGTCTTCGGCATCAGCGACGGCCTGCTCACCAACATCTCGCTGATCCTCGGTGTCGCGGGCGCCAATCCGCTTCCCTCCGTGGTCCTGCTTGCGGGACTGGCAGGGCTTGTGGCCGGCGCGTTCTCGATGGCCGCGGGCGAGTACGTCTCGATGGCGGCGCAGTCCGAGCTGCTCCAGCGCGAGCTCGAGATCGAGCGGCGCGAGCTGGAGCGCCATCCAGAGGACGAGACCAGGGAGCTGGCCGCCGTCTACCGCCTCCGCGGGGTCGAGGAGGCGGACGCGCGCCGGATCGCTGAGGCGATCATGCGCAATCCCGAGGTTGCGCTCGAGGTCCACGCCCGCGAGGAGCTTGGACTGCGGCCCGGCAAGACCGGGAATCCGTGGCAGGCGGCCGGATCCTCGTTTGTCATGTTCGCGATCGGCGCGGTGATCCCGCTGTTCCCCTGGTTCTTCGTCAGCGGCGGGACCGCGGCGCTCCTTTCCATCGTGCTCGGCGCGGTGTCGGTGCTCGCGGTGGGCTGGACGGTCGCGGTCTTCACCGGTCGTTCACGGGTCCGATCGGCGCTTCGCCAGCTGGCATTCGCCACCGTCGCGGCGGGCGTGGCATTCGGCGTCGGGCACGTTGTCGGTAATCTAGTGAATGTGAGAACGGGCTGACGCTGTCCCTCTTGCGTCGGACGGGGCAAGCGGAAGGTTGGGGAAAGGTGAGTTTCAAGAGAAGAGGGGCCGGAGTCATCGTGATGGCCTTGGCGTGCGCGATCGCGGTGCCGACCCTGCTGGCGCGCCCGGTGGCGGCCTTCACGCCCGCGTCGCTCACTCTGTCGAGCGGCAGCCCGACGTCCGGCGGACCCGGGACTTCGGTCACGTATCAGTACGCGTGGAACGCGACCGACTGTGGCGTTCCGGGGGACAGCCTCACCATCCAGCTGTACTGGGACAAGCCGGATCCTTCCGAGATGATCGGCACGGGGGCCGCCGATTCGACGTGCTCCGGATCCGTGACGGGCGTCGTGCCCAACGACACGACCAGGGGAGACACGCATTTCCCTTCGGCGGCGCTCTTCGACAACACCACCGGGACCCAGGTGGCCAACAGCGGGGCTGTCGCCGGACAAGGGTTCACCGTGACCCCTGCCCCGACCCCAACCCCCACCCCCACTCCGAAACCCACCCCGACGCCGACACGAACGCCGCCACCGACCCCGCCACCAACCCAACGGCCCACCGCGCCACCCACCCAGGGGCCGTCAGTCCCCCCAACGCGCACGCCGGCCCCGACCGTCAGATCGACGCCAACGCCGACGCCACTCCCGACGCCGACGCCGTTCGTCATCGGTGGAGGTGGCGGCGGGTCGGGTGGCGGTTCCCCGCAGGGCGGCGCCGACTGCTCTGCCGGGATTGGACGGAGTCCGACCCCGACGGAGCTCCAAGCCGATACCGCCCAGCTGGCGGCCCCCGGTGCGGATCCAACCACCCTTGAGATCCAACTGCTGGCCTCCCTCGAGTACTACCGCGACGCAGGCGGCAATGACCTCGGGTTCGTCACCCGCCTTTACGACGACGTGCTCCGCCACGATCCGACGCCGGTCGAGGTCGCGACCGCGCTCGGCGTGGTCGCGGGAGGGGCTGACGCGAGCCGGCTCCAGCTCGTCCAGAACGTCGTGCTGAGTTCCGAGGCGCGGGCGATTCGCGTCGACCAGGCATATCACGCTCTCCTGAAAACCTATCCGAGCAGCACCGACCTCGCCTTCTGGGTCAACCAGCTCTCCGGTCCCGGAGCCCCGGGCGTATCCGGGAACGTCATGGTCGAGAAGATCGCCAGCCTTCCGGCGTATTACACGCTGGTCGGAGGCACCGCCACGAGCTTCATGATCCAGCTGTACCAGGACCTGCTCAACGCGCCGCCGACCGGCGACGAGCTCACCGCCGCCGACTCGCTGATGCTGCAGATCCAGTCCGGCAGCCAGCCGGCGAGACTTCGCCGCCGCGGTGAGCGTGGTCTCCAGCTCGTCGTTCCGGGTCGACGAGGTCACCTCGTTCTTCGCCAACTACATGCACCCGACCTGCAAGGAGCTCCGAGCGCAGGAGTGCATCAGCACCGTCGTCCAGCCGACCACGGCGCAACTCGCTGACGCCCTGAACTCATTGGCGAATGGGACGACCGAAGAGGACATCATCGCCGCAGTGCTCGGCAGCCCTGAGTACTACCAGAACCACGGGAGCACGCAGACCGGCCTCATCAGGGGCGTGTACCAGGATCTGATCGGTCGCGCGCCGACCGACGCCGAACTGAATGCAGCGCTCCAAAAGTACACCAACGACGCGCCCGGTCATCTCAACTTCGCCCAGGATATGGTGGGGTCGCTCGTCTACCAGGGCCTCCTGGTGTCGCTCGACTATCAGCAGCTGCTGCTCAGAGCCCCGTTCACGCAGGAGAACTACGCGGGCCAGGGCATCCTCGGGGGCGCGGTCAAGTCGCTGCAGACACCGGACGAGCTCCTCATCGAGACGATCATCGGGGGACCAAGCACGACGGGGGAGTTCTACGCCGATGAAGGGGGGACCGATTCCAGGTTCGTCGTCCACCTGATCCCCACGCTACTGATGCGCCCCGGCGTCCAGACCGAGGAGATGAACCTCCTCAATCTCTCATCGACCCATGACGGGGCGTGGCGGACGGCGGTTGCGCAATCGCTCGTGGACGGCAAGGAGTACCGGACGGATTTCGTGAACGGTGTCTACGCGAAATTCCTCACCTATTCGGTGTGTGCCGTCCCCTCGCCGCCCCCCACGGCGGATTCCGGTGGCGGTTTCCTCAAGAGCCTGCCGGGCGGCTGGTTCGGGCTTGGCATATTCATCGGCGTGCTCATCCTGGCGGGTGGCGCCGTGCTGTACTTCGCGCTCGAACGGCGCCGGTTCGCTCGCATGTACCCGGCAGAGATCCCCCCGGGCGCGCGGGAGTGACCTGCCTGCCCTGATCGGTCATCTACACTCCTGACAGGGTGGACGAGTATCAGCTGGAGATCCAGTCGTTGCGCCGGACGCTCGCCAGGCTCCGTGAGGCGGAGGCGGATTCGGCGCTGATCGAGGAGTACGAGACCGAGTACCGCAACCTTAGCTCCCTCTACAAGGCGGCGACCGATACCTTCGAAGCCGACCGGACCGAGCCGCAACTCCCGGACGCGCTCGCGTCGCTCGGATTCGGCGACTGGACGCTCAGCAACGTCTACAGCTTCGTGTACGACGCGTCGATGGAGCTGCCCGTCGACGACGGCCGCGAGCTGGCGCGGCGTATCGACGAAACCGACTACGCAGCCTCGTTGCTGGCGGTGCTCGACCCCACGGACTGACGTTCGGGGATCTTCTTCCCCGGGTTGAGCACGTCGCGAGGATCGAGCGCCGCCTTGATCCGGCGCATCAGCTCGACGGTCCCGGGACCGAGCTGGCGCTGGACGTAGTCGAGCTTGGCCGCACCGACACCGTGCTCGCCGGAGAGCGAGCCGCCCATGGTGAGCACCGTCTCGAACAGCTCGCCGGCGGCGGCGTCGGCACGCGCCCGTTCTCCCTCGATACGCGGGTCGATCAGGAAGGTGGCGTGGACGTTGCCGTCGCCGAGATGCCCGAAGTTCACGACCGGCAGCTCGTGCCTGGTTCCCAGGTCGCGCGTGTGCGCCACCAGCTCGGCGACCCGGTCGCGGGGGACGACCACGTCCTCGTTCACCTTGCCAATCTGCACCTTGGCGACGGCGGCGCTCACCGCCTTGCGAGCAGCCCAGAGACGCTGCGCCTGACCCGGCTCGGTTGCCCGCTGCAGCTGTGCTGCGCCGGCCCGAGTGATCGCCGTGCACGCCGCCTCGGTATCCGCGCCGACCGTCGCCGGATCACCCTCCAGCTCGACGATCAGCAGCGCGGCGGCGCCCGCGCCGATGTTGCCGCCCCCGGCCGTGCGGACCGCGTCGAGCGCCCCCGAATCGAGGAACTCCAGCGCCGCCGGGACGATGCCGGCCTCGCTGATCGCCGCGACCGCCGCCGCCGCCCGCTCCATGCCGCTGAACGTTGCGGCGAGCGTCGAACGCGTCTTCGGTGCGGGGATCAGCCGGAGCAGCACCTCGGTGATCACGCCGAGCGTCCCCTCGGAGCCGACCATGAGGGAGAGCAGGCCGGACGCCGATGTGTCGCCGCCCTCGCCGATCCGGACGATCCGGCCATCGGAAAGGACGGCCGTGACCCCGGCGACGAAATCGGCGGTGACGCCGTAGCGAAGCGTGTGCGGCCCGGCGGCGTTGCAGGCGACGTTGCCACCGATCGTGCAGGTCGACGACGAGCCCGGATCAGGCGGGTAGTAGAGGCCCGCCGCGGCGGCACGCACGTGGATTCCAGCGGTGATGGCTCCGGCCTGCGCGTGGAGCCGCAGCGCCTCCGATTCGACGCCGAGAATCCGGTTGAGACGCGCGAGGCTGAGAATGACGCCGCCGCGCGAGGGCGATGCACCCGCCGCGTAGCCCGTGCCCGCGCCCCGGGGGACGATCGGAACACGGTGGACGGCGCAGACCCTGACGATGCCGGCCGCCTCTTCAGTCGAGGCCGGGAATACCACTGCCTCCGGAAGATGGCGCTCGCCGGAGGCGCCCCAGGCGTCATATGCATACGCGGCGAGATCCGCGGGCCGCGTGTACACGTGTGAGGGGGAGACTTGACCCTCGAGATCGCGGATCACGCGGCGATCGAGCATGCCCGCCGCATTGTAGAGAGCGCATCAATTCGGGCGCACATCGTTGTCCTTGCGCGCGATCTTCCTCCGGTGCCCCAGGCGTCTTCGGCTTCGGCGCGGGAACCCCTGGGTATACTCGACGCGAGATGACTGACCCTGGTGCGCTCGACGCACTCGAGCGCGCCCTTGCCACCGTCATCGACCCGGAGCTGCACAAGCCGATGTTGCAGCTCGGAATGTTGCGCGATCTCACCGTGGAAGGTGGCGTGGCGTCGATCCGTGTCGTGCTCACGACCCCCGCCTGCCCGTTGAAGGATCGAATCCGAGAGGACATCGACGCGGCAGTCTTAGGCGTGGTCCCCGGCATCACCCGCGTGGAGATCCGCTGGGACGCCGACGTCAGCACCACCCGCGGACTCCCGGGACGTCAGGAGATCGCCGGGGTGCGCAACGCCATCGCCATCAGCGCGGGCAAGGGCGGGGTTGGCAAGACCACCGTCGCCGTCAATGTCGCGATCGCGCTGCGACTCGCCGGCGCACGGGTCGGGCTGCTCGACGCGGATGTGTACGGCCCGAACGTCCCGATCATGCTCGGGATTCGCGATCGTCCACACGCCGGGCCAGACGGGAAGATGCAGCCACTCGAGGCACACGGGCTCAAGGTGGTGTCATTCGGGACCATCCTCGATCCCGGTCAGCCGGTCATCTGGCGCGGTCCGATGCTCGCCAAGGCGCTGCGCGAGTTCCTCTACGAAGTCTCGTGGGGTGAGCTCGACTACCTGGTCATCGATCTCCCGCCGGGGACGGGCGACGTGCAGCTGAGCCTCGCGCAGAGCATGCCCATGACCGGCGCGGTCATCTGCACGACGCCCCAGGACGTGTCACTCGCGGACGTGAGTCGCGGCATCGAGATGTTCCGCAAGCTCAATGTGCCGGTTCTCGGCGTCGTCGAGAACATGAGCGGCTTCATCTGCCCGCACTGCAACGAGCGCACCGACATCTTCGGCTCCGGCGGCGGTCGCGACCTCGCCGACCGCTACGAGCTGCCGTTCCTCGGAGCGATCCCGCTCGACCCTCGCATCCGCGGCGCCGACAACGATGGCCGTCCGATCATGGCTGCCGCACCCTCGAGCCCGATCGGCGAGGTCTTCCACGAGGTTGCGTCGCACATCGCGGCGCAGGTGAGCCAGGAGAACTTCAGCGCCGCCGCCGGCCCGGTGATGCCGTCCGGTCCGCGTCTGCCGGTCGCGCCCTAGGTACTCCCGCGACGCCTCCCCCTTGGGCGTTGCCTCCTGATCACCCGGCGATGACCGCTTCGACGGCGTCACGCACGGTGCGAAGCGCGGAGACGTCGTCAGTGAACACGCGAATCACCTGGTTGTGCTGGGGCAAACGCGAAACCAGCTCGGCGGCGCGAGCCGCCTCGATGGTGTCGTTCAGCGGATCGTAGATCCTGACCATGCCGTCGTCGGTCATCGGGTTCTGCGGTGCGATGCGGGCAATAGCGACGTCGACTTCGACGCGCGCGCCGAGCGCTGCCGACGCGAGCTGCGTGTTCACCCGTTCCTGGAGAGTCGAGGTGTCCGTCCCCTGGTGGACGACACTTTCGTAGGCGAGATGCCACGGCAGGTCGCGTGCTGCAATGCGGGCCCATGCGTCCGCGAGGCGGCGTCGTTCGGTACCCGGTGGTTCGCGCAGCCAGCGCTGCACGGCGACGAGCACCGACCAGTCATTCAGCAGCTCGTACTCATTGAGGTGCTCGAGCGGATTGCCGTGCAGCAGCTGGGCGATCGTATCCGCGAAGATCTCGCGCATCGACAGGTCGAACCGCCGCCCGGTTCGGTGGTGATAGACCTGCAGGTACATGTAGAGACGAGACGCCAGGAACATCTCGAGCGCGCCCGCCGCGTGCGCGTGGAGCACGATGCTGTCCCCGCTGACGAAGGTGTAATGGATGAGGCGCTGGACCTCCACGGCGCCGAGGCTGATGCCGCACATGTACGCGTCGCGCGGCACGTAGTCGAGGTTGTCCACGGTCGCGGGACCGCAGAGGATGGGTTTCAGCGCGTGCAGCCATCCCGGTGGCGTGTACCCCTCGATATCCGCGTCGGCCATGACCCACGCAACCCACATCGGATCGATGCACTCGCCGGACGCGAACCGATCGGTCGGGCTCGCGCGCAGTGATCCAATGATGTCGGCGAGCTGGTGGGTCACCAGATGGCGGCCGATCACCTCGTGATCGAGGTGCCACTGCTCGAGCACCTCGTGATCGAAGAAATGCCCGAATGGACCGTGACCGACGTCGTGGAGGAGCCCCGCGATCCGGAGTGTTTCCTCGACCAGCGCCGGTGACGGTGCATCCGGAAAGGCACCGCGCAGAGAGGCATCGACACGCCGGGCGAACAAACTCGCGAGATGCATCGCCCCCAGAAGGTGGGTGAATCGCGAATGCTCGGCGCTCGGAAACACCCACCATGCCGATTGCAGTTGGTGGACTCTGCGAAGACGCTGCAGCCAGACCGTGTCGAGGAGTTGACGCTCGCTCGCCTCACCCGGCCGGTCCTTGGTGATCTCTATGTATCCGTAGAGCGGATCGGCGATGAGGTTGACCTGGCGGAATCGCTCCGCCGCGCCCAGCGAGCTACTCGTCCTCGTCGTCGTCCTCGTCGTCACCCTCTTCTTCGTCGTCGTCATTGGCGAGCGAAACGGGCTCCCAGCCGCGTAGGTCGGTCATCGATGATCTCCTGAAATGGCGCTGTGCCGGCTGTCCGGTGATTCAATTTATACGCCATCGCCGGTGCGGGACGCCCGGACAGTGGTCAGGCGACCGCTAAAGGATGTGACGAATCGTCAGCCACCGTCACGGTGGCGTGTCACTGCGGGAATTCACTCCTAGAATCGAGGTGGTGCGCCGCACGTTCCTCTCTTCATCCGCGCTGCTCGCCGCACTGTCGATTGCGTGGTCAGCGACCCCCGTGCTTGCAGATGCTTCCGCAGGCCCGGCTGCGCGCACAGCAACATCACAGGCTTCGCACCACGCTCGAGTGCGCACGCTGAGCAGCAGCGTTGCCGCCGGCACCGCTCCCTCACCGTTGCAGAACCAGGCCGGCATCAGCGAACAGCAGGCGATCCAGACCGCGGGATCCGGGAATGCGGCGGTGACCACGCCCGCCGACCCGAGCATCGCAGTTGGTCCGAACGATGTTGTCGAGGCGGTCAACAGCGCGCTCCTGATCACCACGCGCACAGGTGCCGGGCCGGTTCGCCTGAACATCAGCGCGATGATCAGGAACACGTCAGGGTGGAGCGTTCGCTACCCACGGGTGGTGTTCGACCCCGCGTCCGGGCTGTTCATCCTCACCGTGCTGCAGTTCAATCCGACGCTGTCAGGGTGTGGCAGCCAGGTGGCGGTGATGGTGTCGCCGGCAAATCCCATCTTCCCATGGACCAGTCGTGGCACGATCAACATCGATCCGGAGCTCGGCGGCGGCGTGGAACTCTCCAACGTCTCGCTCGGGCTCACCGCGAACCTCGTGGTCGAGACGAGTGACTACGAGAGTTGCACCACCGGTCTGGCGGTCGCGAGTCAGACCACGATCATTCAACGGTCCGATCTCATCGCCGGGACGCTCGGCGTCAACAGCTACGTCTTCCTGGCGGGCGGGCCGGTCGGCCTGCAACCGTCGATGGGGTTGAGCGCGCAGGCGGTCGCGTATCAGATCGCCAACAATGCCAATTGCACGTCGGTTGCATCCGGGAGTCTTGCGGTGTTCGCGATCACGGGCACGCCGGAGGGCAGGAACGTTGCGCAGAACTGCACCGCGGAGCCAGACACCGCGACGACGCTGCCGGCTCCCGCGTCCCAGGGCGGCACCAGCGCGACGCTGACCACGGGGGACGACCGTTTCCTGAGCGCGGTGTGGCAGGGCAACGCCCTCTGGGTCGCGGGCAACACGGGGTGCACGCCGAGTGGAGACCTCCAGGTGCGCTCCTGTCTCAACGTCGATTCGATACCCGCGACGTCGGCCGGGTCGGTCGGCGCGCCGGTGCACTTTGCCCAAAGCGTCAAAGGGGCGTACCTGTACGACCCGGCGATCGCGCTCGACGTCTCCGGCGATGCGATCCTCGCGTTCGACGAGTCGTCGAGCACGACGCCGGAGTCGATGATGGTCGCCGGCATCACCGGTGGGTTGTGGAGCAGCCTGATCCCACTGCACACGAGCTCGAGCTTCTACCAACCGGCCGGCTGCTCGCAGTGCACCTGGGGTGACTACTCGGCTGCCGTCCAGGATCCCGAGCATCCGACCGACGTCTGGGTGCTCTCCGAGGAGACCGACGGGGATCACGGCGCCGGTTGCGCGAACGCGAACACGTGCTGGAACACGTTCATCGGCAGGTACACGTTCGCCGGGCCGGTGATCTCGTCGCTGTCGCCCGCCGCGGGGCCCGCATCCGGCGGGGAGGTGGTGACCGTCACCGGATCCGATTTCGCGCAGGACAGCGCGCTCAGCTTCAACGGCGCTCCGGTGGCGATCACCGCGGGCACGCTTCTGCCCAACTCGTTCACCTTCACAACTCCATCGGGTTCGTCGGGGCTCGTGCAGGCGCAGGTTCACGACTCACTTGGAACCAGCGCCACCGGCACCGGCTCGGGCTACATCTACGTCGGCCTGGCGAACTACGTGCCGCTCAATCCGTTCCGAATCCTCGACACACGCCCGGGGAACTGCGTCCAGTGCTCGGCCGACCCGACCTTCGGGCCGGGAGTCACCGAGAAGGTGCAGCTGACCGGCGTTACCGGGCTGTCAGTCAACCCCGACCCCATCCCGACCACCGCGACCGCGGTGGTGTTGAACGTGACCGAGGTCGCGGGCACTGCGGGCGGTCTCCTGACCGTCTATCCGTTCGGGACCGGGATGCCCCGAGCGTCGAACCTCAACTTCGCGCCCGGCAAGGTGATCGCCAACCTGGTTACCGTGACCCTGGGCCAGGGCGGCGCGGTGGACATCTACAACGCACTCGGGACGGTGAACGTCCTCGCCGACGTCGAGGGGTATTTCGCGCCGCAGTCATCGAGCGTCCATGCCGGCGAGTTCCATCCGATCCTGCCGGTCCGGGTGTGTGACACCAGAAGCACCTCGCTGACGCCGGCCTGCAAACAGCACGGCGCGATCGGCGCCGGTGGCGCGCTGCTCGTCAACGTGACCGGCACAGGATCGGGCGCCATCCCCGGAGATGGCAGCGCAGCCGCGGCGGTGGTGAACCTCACCGGTGTCGCCGGCACCGCGGGGACCTACCTGAGCCTGTCCCCGACCAACTCGAACGGGCAGTGCCCATACGCCGGGACCACGGCCCCGAAGTTCTCGACGATCAACCTCACGGCGGGGCTGGTGGCGGCGAACCGCGTCATGGTCGCGCTCGGGCCGTCGGCGCCCGGCGGGCATGCCAATTCGCTCTGCGTCTACAACGCGGCCGGCGCGATCAACGTGATCATCGACGCCGGCGGCTGGTTCGGCAGCAGCAGCGCCCCGACGGGATCCCAGTACCAGGGAATCCAGCCGACCCGAATCTGCGACACGCGAGCGGGAGGGCCGGGCTGCGCCCCCGGGGCGCTGGGCGCCAAGGGCGTCCGCCTCATCGTCGTGGCCGGCCAGGGTGGCGTGCCGGCGAATGCGTCCGGGACCACGGCGGTCGCGGTGATCGCCAATCTGACCGCGATCGCCCCGACCGCGGCGACCTATCTCACCATGTACCCGGCGAACAGTGGCCCCCCGCTTGCGTCGGACATCAACCTAAGCGCCGGCGAAGTGCTGCCCAATCTGACCGTCGTGCAGCTCGATCCGGTGTCGGGCGCCATGCAGGGTGACGTCAACCTGTACAACGCCGCTGGCAGCGTCAACGCGGTGTTCGACATCGAAGGTTGGTTCCAGTAAGGCCTGACCTGAGGTCGACCCTTCGTCATGGTTTGGCGAACTCGATCGTTGCGGCGCTGTGACGGCAACGTCAGATGACCTCTGGCAGTCTGGGTCGGCATGCATTCGTCCTTTCGTCGATTGGCGCTTGCCGTGCTGCTGGCGGGGTCCGCGAGCTTTGCCCCGCTGCTGAGCGCCGGGGCGGCGCACCCCGTTCCGGCGGGCGCGGCCACACCCGTTGCGGCCGTCGGGAGCGTGGGCGCGATCGTGGCGATGACCGCGGCCGTCCCGGCCACACCGATCGCCGGCACGCCGGCAGCCGCGACGCCTGCGGCCGCCCCGCCGGCGGCGCCAACCGTCACGCACGGCATGCTCGCCGCCGAGGTCGGTGGCACCGGCAACTACGGCCAGCCGTTGATCAGTGGCTGCGCGTGGGCGACCTGGGTGACCAACTGCCAGAACCTGACCGCCTACGGCAATGGATCCGGATTCGACAATGTCGGATGCGGGCCACCGAACGGGTGCAAGTTCGGACCGGAGTTCCAATGCGAGGAGCTCGCGGATCGCTACGCGTATTACGCGTGGGGAGAGCCGGCGAACTGGTATCCGTACGGTGCGGTCGGCGGTGCCTACACGATGTGGCAGGCAGCCCCTGCCCTGCCGATCCCGCTTGCGCAGTACGCGAATGGCGGCGGGACCCCCCCGGTACAGGGTGATCTCATGATCTTCGCGCCGGGGTGGCTCGGCCACTACTGGGATGGCTCCGGACACGTGGCGGTCGTACGCGACGTCGGGCCGGGCTACGTCGACGTTGTCGAGCAGAATGCAACGTCTTCGGGAACGGATCGATTCCCGCTGGGCGGATCCCGGGTGACCGCCAACGGCTACACGCCGATCATCGGATGGCTCCGCGAGACCGAGCAGGCCCCCGTGCAATTGACAGCCTCCGCTGTCGCCGGCACCCCGCAGAGCGTTTCAGACCAGTCCGGGAATATCGACGTGATCTGGCGCGGCACCGACGCGCGGCTGCACGACCTGCCGTACCGCAGCGAAGCATGGCAGCCGGTTGCGGCGATCTCCCCGGCCGGTGTCGTATCGGACCCGGCGGTGGTTTCCCCCGTTCCCGGTCAGGTTGACGCATTCTGGGAGGACAGCCTGGGCAATCTCTGGCAGGTGCAGTCCCAGAGCGGGTTCTTCGGTTCGGAGTCATGGAGCGCTCCACAGGAGCTTCAGGCGGGCGCGCTGTCGATCGGATCGGCTCCGACCGCCGTAAGCCAGGCGCCCGGCGAGATGGAGGTCATCTGGAAGGCCGCGGACGGACAGCTGTGGGTCAGCACGTTCGACGGCGCCTGGTCGGCCGCCACGCCACTCAACTCCGGGGCCGTCCTCGGTAACCCGGACGCGGTGGCCACCGCCGACGGCACGGTCGGTGTGGCGTGGCGCGACGCCGCCGGCAACCTCTGGAGCGATCTTGGAGCGTCCTCCGGCTGGTTCGGTGCCCATGAGATCGGGACCGGCAGGCTGGCGAGCGATCCCACCGTGGTGACCGCCGGGCCGGGAACCGTCGACGCGATCTGGCGGACCCAGGCCGGGTCGGTGTGGGCGGCGACGGTCACCGCCAGCGGAGGCCCGGGTCAGGTTGAGGTCGAACTCGGGGATGAGCATGGGACAGCCCGCAGCCGCCGGAACCGCCTCGAGCGGGGTGACCGTGGTCATGCAGCGCGCCAACGGCAGCCTTGCCGCTGCGATCTACGACCCGGTCAACGGCTGGTTCGGCCCCGAGCAGCTCAACCAGGTCACCGCAAGCTCACAGCTGTCGGCGGTGAGCTGGTATGGCAACGCGATCGCGGCCTTCTGGCAGGTCGGCGGCAACCTGTGGTGGTCACCCGCGTGCGACGGATGCGCGGCGCACCCCCCGCCGGTGTTCAAGCCCGGCACCTGAGGCCCTGCCGCATCTGGCGACGCTGACCCGTCTTCGGAGGCGATGATCCTCGGGTGACCACGGTGTCCGATCTCGCAAGGGCCGGCGACGCGATCGCGAAGACGTCGTCGAAGTCGGAGAAGGTGCGGCTGCTCGCAGAGTTCCTCGTGTCGACCGGCGAGGATGAGCTGGCACACGCGGCGCGGTACTTCGGCGGCAACGTCTTCCCCGCAGGGGATCAGCGAACCCTGCAGGTGGGCGGCGCGGCGTTCTCGACGGTGCTGCGCCAGGTCAGCGGCGCCGACGATTCGGCCATCCGCGCGTCGTGGCGGCGTCACTCGGACGCCGGCGATGTCACCGGCGACCTGATGTCCCGCCTGGAAGGACGCGAAACCAGTCCGATCTCAATCCGCGATCTCGACGCGGCGTTCGCCATGATCGCCAGCGCGCGGGTCGCGCGGGAGCGTACGTCGCTGCTCATCGCGCTCCTCGGACGGGCGAGCCCGGACGAGGCGCGCTACATCGCCAAGCTGATCACCTCCGAGTTGCGAATCGGCTTGCGCGAGGGTCTGGTCGAGGAAGCCATCGCCGCCGCCTTCGACGCGTCGCCTGCGGCCGTGAGCCGTGCGGTGATGCTTACCGGCGACCTCGGTGAGGCTGCATGCCTGGCCCGCGCGGGACGTCTTGACGATGCGGCTCCGCGCTGGTTCGTGCCGCTCCGCTCGATGCTCGCAACGCCGGTGGCCGACGCGGCCGAGGCGGTGGCCCGGCTCGGCGAGGACGTCTGGGTTGAAGACAAGTATGACGGAATCAGGTGCCAGCTGCACCGCCGCGGTGCTGAGGCCGCCCTCTACAGCCGCGACCTGAAGAACATCTCGGCGCAGTTTCCGGAGATCACCGGAGCGGCGGTGCACCTCCACGCTGATGTGATGCTCGACGGTGAGATCCTCGCGTTTCACGAGGGGCGGGTGATGCCGTTCCACGCGCTCCAGACCCGGCTCGGACGGGTCTCGCCGGACGCGGCGGTGATGGCGGCGGTGCCGGTCATCTACGTGGCCTGGGACGTGCTGATGGTGGACGACGAGGTGTTGATCGACCTCCCGCTTCGTGAGCGGCGGGCGCGCCTCGAGGCACTGGCTGTTCCCCATCCGCTCGCGCTCGCCCACCTCGAGCGGGTCCACGGCGAGGCCGAGATCGACCGCCGGTTCGACGACGCTCGCGCGCGGTTGAACGAGGGACTGCTGCTGAAGCAACCCGAGTCGCCGTACACGCCTGGGCGCCGCGGGCTGAACTGGCTGAAGCTCAAGCGCGCGCTCGACACCCTCGACGTGGTGGTCGTGGGCGCGGAGTGGGGTCACGGCAAGCGGCGCGGCGTCCTCAGCGATGTGACCTTCGCGGTGCGTGTCGACGGCAGCGAGGAGCTGGCGACCATCGGCAAGGCATACACCGGGCTCACGGACTCGGAGATCGCCGAGATGACCGCGTTGCTGCTCGACATCACCGTCGCAGACCATGGTCACTACCGCACCGTCGAACCGCGCATCGTCCTCGAGGTCGCGTTCGACGCGGTGCAGCCGTCTGCGCGCCACAAGTCCGGGTTCGCGCTGCGCTTTCCGCGCATCGCGCGGTGGCGGCATGACAAGGCCCCGTCAGACATCGACATGCTGTCGAGGGTGCGCGATCTTGCCATGGCGATCGAGCACGACCGGGTGCAACTCGTCGATCAGACCGGAGCCTGATTCAGGGTCGCTCGAGAAACGCTCCGAAGAGTTCCGGGGTGTCCATCGCCGGGTCGCCCACCTGGGCGAAGGCGTCGAAACGCGCCCGCAGGGCCGCATACTGCTGTACCAGCGCTCGATCGTCGTATGCCTCCATGGGATCCCAGGGGTGCAGGTAGCGCACCTCGGTGATCCCCGCCTGGAGCATCTCCTTCAGGCAGCCGAAGCAGGGTTGCGTGGTGGTGGTCATCGATGCGCCTAGGGTCTGCTGGCCGAAGCGCGCCGCGGTGAGCAGCGCGTTCTGCTCGGCGTGAACGCAGATGCAGATGTCATATGCGCCACCGCGGAGACCGTCGTCGTCGCGGCGCGAGCATCGGTGGCAGCCGCCGTCGGAACAGTTCGGCATACCGAACGGCGTTCCGTTGTATCCCGTGCTCAGGACGCGTGCGTCGCGGGTGATCACGGCGCCGACCCTGCGACCGAGGCAGTCGGCGCGCGTGCGCGCCGCAAGTGCGATCAGGAGGAAGTACTGATCCTTGCTCGGCCGATGGGGTGCGGGGGTTGTCAGGGTTGTCGTCCCAGAAAAGCCGCGAGCCGATCGATGGCGGGCGCGTCGTCCGCAACGGGTTGCGGGACGCCGAAGGGCATGCCTTCGCGCGGCCTGCCGGCGAGCCGCGTCTGCCACAGCGTCAACGCGCCCTCGGCAAGATCCTCCGGGAGCTCCGGCGGTTGGCCGATCGCGCGCGCGAGGTCCCATCCGTGGATCAGCAGCTCGTTGATGCGCATGTGGACGACGGTCGTCCCTGACTGCATACCCATCATGGGGGTCTCGACCGTGCCGTCGAGGAACCCGGGGATGAGGAAGGCGTCGTGCATCCGCTGGCCGGTCGCGCGGAAGCCGGCCGCGGAGTCATCGCCGAGGCGATCCACGGCCCGCTCCTCCGGCGCCACCGGCCCCGATGGGCGGGTACCGTCCGCCACACCGGCGAAGACCACGTTGCCGTTGGCCACGTGGTTCAGCAGCTGCCGGACGCTCCAGTCCGCGCACGGGGTTGGCGCGGTCCACTGGTCCGGTTGGACGGCGTCCACCAGGCGCTGGACGGCGGCGAATGTGCGGTCGCAATCGGCCACGACGGGAGGAAGGTCACTCATTGCTCTATGGTGGCCGAGATCGGCGCATTCGTGCCGTCGCCCACCGGCGGGATAAAGTCGGGCCAGGGCGGGTAGCTCAGCCGGTTAGAGCAGGGGGCTCATAACCCCACGGTCCCAGGTTCGAATCCTGGCCCGCCCACCCCTGTTTTGAATTCGAATCGAGGGTGATTCGCGTGTCAACTTGGTGACGCGTTTGGTGTGTGACCCCAACGTTGACCCCAACGCGGTTGGGGTCAGATTCAGCTGAGAATCGCATCCATCGTCCGGGCGGCTTCGCGCTGCATGGTCTCGGTCACGTGCGAGTACACGTCGAGGGTGAAGGCGACGCTCGCGTGCCCGAGCATTTCCGACGCGATCTTCGGGTGGACGCCGCCGCTGAGCAGGAGCGTGGCTGCCGTGTGCCGCAGGTCGTGGAAGCGAATCCGGGGAAGTCCGGCCTTCGTGAGGAGGTTCGCGAACGACCGGCGAAGGTTGCTTGCGTCCACCGGCCTCCCGAACTCGTTGGTGAAGACGAGTCCGATCGGGTCGTCCCACTCAGCGTGGGCGAGGCGTTCGGCTGCGTTCCGAGCGGCGTGCCGCCGAAGCGCGCTCACGGCGGCCCCGGAAAGCTGCAGCTGGCGTCGCGAACGGGCGGTCTTCGGCTCGCTGATGGCTGGGGTGCCGCCCCGTGGCCAGTACAGCGTGCCGGTGACCCGAAGCCGGCCGGTCGCCAGGTCGACATCGCGCCAGCGCAGCGCGAGCAGCTCGCCCTGGCGCATACCCGTGGTCACGGCGAGGACGTACAGCGCCTCCAGGCGATCGTCAGCGACCGCGTCCAGCAACGCCCGGACCTGGCCCGGGTCGAGGGTCCGCATCTCGTGGTGGGCACGCCGAGGTGGTTGCACCAGCGCAGCAGGGTTGCGGGAGATGAGCCCCCAGCGCGCTGCCTGACCGAACGCCTTGTTGAGGATTTCGTGCAGATGGCGGACGGTGGTCGGGCTCAGGCCGGACTCCACGCGGTCGAGGTAGAGCCGCTGGATGTCGGACGGCTGCAGCTCGAGCGAGCCGGCGACGGCCGATGAAGGGAAAGACGTGGAGGCGCAGGTGGCGCTCGTACGCGCACCAGGTCTGGGCTCGAATCGTCGACTTTGAGCCGGCAAGCCACTCGACGAGATACGCGGCGACCGTCTGTCGCCCGTCGGGGATGGGGAGCCCATCTTCGTGCGCCTTGATGACGGCGCGGAGCTGGCGCGCGGCCTCGTCGCGCGTCTCCGCATACACCGATCGTCGAAGGAGCCGACCGCCGTGATCGAACGCCACGCGACCTTCCCACCGACCGTCGGGACGGCGCCGGACGTTGCCCTCGCCGTTGCCGCGCTTGCTACTCACGTGATCGTGCCCCCGGTCTGTGTTGGCCCGCAACGCTGGGAACCGCCTCCAAGTTTGCCAGCAGCGGGATCGCCGCGTCTGCCGGACCGGGTCGGGCGCGGTCCGGCTAGATGTTCAGTCGGCTCGAGCATCTACGCGAAGACGCTCGACCAAGGCATCGAGCGCGGCAACAGGAACGCGGCGCAGCCTTCCAAGCTTGATCGTTTCAAGCTCGCCGGCGCTGATGAGCTCGTACACGAACGTACGGCCGCATCCGAGTCGCTCCGCAACCTCGCGGACGGTGAGCAGCAGTGCGCGCGTCCGAATCGGGCGTTCGTGCGAAGCGCGTACGGACGTCACAGACTGCAGGCGAACGTCGGCGTTCTCACGCACAGGAGGTTCATCGAAGAACAACTCTGACTGCGCCATGTGTGCACTCTACATCGCCAGCGCTTACCGGTTGCTTACATTTTTCGCGATCACTGGTATGCGTTCGGGCGCAACGGCATACTCGATCAGATGCGCGCGATATCGAGCCATGGCAACGGTCGCCGCATGTCGCAGGTGTTCGTCCTGCACGCGATCGCGGCGCGATGACGACGTCGTGAAGCTACCAGTCGTCGATCAGGGTCCGGTCCACTGTGCAGCGTGCAACGTTGCAATGGAGAGGCGCTCCGTCCGCGGCCGTCCGCCGCGCTTCTGTGGCAAGGCGTGTCGGGCTGCTGCCTACCGGCGTCGACGCCAGGGCCAACCCGAGTCGCTGCCGCGATGGCCACACCCCAGGGGGCAGTTACGTCTCTCCGGAGCGGACTTCTGGGAGACGCGCCGGGACGCGCTGGCCGGCGTTCGTGCCACCGCGCGCGAGGAACGCGCACGCCAGGCCGCTGTGCGCCGGGCTCTGCGCCGCTGGGACAGCGCCTTCGCAGCCGCAGAGAGACTTCATGTGCTCCGTGGGGCGCCCGCCCCAACGCCCGCAGCCGTGGCCGCGTGGCGGGCGATCGCCGCTGCAGCCGCGGAGTGCGCTCGAGTGCAGGCGCCGGGAGGTCCGTGGACGCCGGTGCAGGAAAGCGCCGAGCGCGCCGTGGTTCTGCTGACGTCCCCGCACCTGACCCGCGCGGACCACAGGCGCCGGCAGCGAGAGGAGCGGAAGCGGGCCAAGCGGCTGGGTTGGTCTCCCCGCCCCGGGATGGCTCGATAACCGCAACGCGCCGGCGCCGGGGGCGAACAGGCCCGCTCCGAAACCACACACACCCCGCCGAGCCAGCTCACCCAGGCTACGCCTCCGCACCCAACGCCCTCATCCACATCGCCCGCGCCTGCATCCGCCTTCTCTCCCTCCATCTTTTCTCCGCATCCATCGCATTTCTTTCTCGGCATCGCTCCTTCACATCACACACACTTGCACCAGCTGGTGCGCACGACCATTCTTGCGTCACGAAAAGACGCAGTAAACGGGTTAGCCTTTGGCTGAAAGGGACCGCGGCGACATCACCCGAGTCGCCAGCCGGGCACCCTCTTTTGGATTGGTTTGACGCCGACGACGGCGCGCTTATCTGGCGTCGATTGAAGCCCCCCACGAGCCGCGATTGCGATGCAGGACGGCGGGCCAGCCGATTACGCTGTGCCTCGGGTATTCGATCCCAAAGCTCAGCCGCGTATCGGTTCCAGGAGCAACTCGGATCTGCACTGCATCGCTAAAGAATCCGCCCTATCCGAACGCGAACCCGGTGTTCACCCAAGTCCAAGGCGAGGGCTACATGCTGGCCGCGGCGCAGCTTGGCGACGAGTGAGCCGTCCACGCAGACGGCCAGACGCGCCAAGATCCCAAAGCGGTCACTCGCTCTGCGCGTCACAACCAGCCTACAGTTGCCGGTTTCGCTGAACGCGGCATGGCGCATCACGTGAGATCTTCAGCCAGGCAGGATGTCGTAGATCACTACGGTGCACGCCAGTACGCTCAATGACCCCTGACGAGCCCAGTGGATGCGTCACCGGTGGCTCGCCAACAGGAACGCAGGGACGGCGATGATCCAAGCAGCGCCCGCGTAGCCTAGAACCCTGACGACCAAACGAAACGCTGCCCAAGATCCATCTGACCTCTCGCTGAGGAAGCCGACGATCGCAGCAGCGATGGGCTTATTGGCTGCGGCGAGGACAACTCCGAATACGATGCTGGCGATCTCCATTTCCACGGCCCTTATCAATGGGGTCGTCGCATCCGCTTCATAGGCGATCAGCGTCGACCAGGCGAGCATCCGCAAATCACCTTGACCTGGCCGGCGGCCACGCCAGCGCGCGATGAGATCGGTGAGCGCCTCGTTTGGCGTCGCACCACGTCCTACAAGTTGCGCCTCATCGACTGACCACACTGCCGCAGTGTTGTCCTCGTCGAACGGCTCCTCGGGCAGGTCATGGGGAGCGACCCAGAGTGCGACCCAGCGACCTCCCTCATACGCGCCGAAATAGCGAGCTGTCGTGATGGTGATTGGCCTGCAGGTTCGATGGCATCCATTGGTCCAGGCTCCAACAGCGTGGCGGCGGCGTCACCGTCCAGCCTACGCAGTCATTAGACCCGCCGGCATCATTCGCTTGCCCAGACTGACCCCTTTCCGACACCTTATTCCACGGTCGCGCTCGGTCTGCGTGGAGGAGCCGCCGTGCCGTTGCCTGGCGCTGACGCGACACCGGCCATTGGCGAACACGGACGCAATCAACCTGATCGAACTCGAAACCGCAAGATCCGGGCACCTCGGGCTAATCGACGGCACTCTGGCCGCGGATAGCAGCAGTCGCGGCCCGCTTGAGCAGTTGCTGAATGTGAAGCAGCAGCGTTCGTTGGTCCTCCTTTGGATGCAGGCGCCTTTCTTCAAGCGGCGTCTCCTTCCACTCGGGTGGGAAGAACGCGTCGACGCCTTCCCACTCACGGTCCAAGCCCTCCAGTCTCACGGGCGAGGCAACCCTCACAGCGCGCAAGAAGATCGTGTTCGTGCCACGGGTGAAGGCGATGATGACGTCTCGGATGTTGCCACGCACGGTATGCCGAATGCGGCGACCAACTCCACCTGGGTATCTTGGTGCATTTCACACGCTGATCCACGAGATCGGGATGCGCGTGAAGCTCGTAATCGCTGAGGGCCATCCCCCCGGAAGTTGCCGCTTCACTCTCGGCCTCCAGCCAATGAGGAGGGACCTGGTTCGCCGAGAGCTTCGTGGGTTCAGGCCAATCGACGACCATACCGATGCGGTGTGCCGACGGTCAGTTCGCCATTCTCAATCAGTCGGCTCAATGAGTAGACCTCTGAGCAAACTGGATGTGCGTCCGGTGACGCTGGCTAGTCAACCAGGCCAGCACCCGTAAATGTTATCTGACTGGGGCAGTGGGTCAGTTTGAACCTGGCGGCTGCGACGCGCGATTGGTGGCGCGTTCTCGGAAGGCCTCCGGAAGACAGCACGAATTGAACCAGGATGAGCGCCAGCGCCACGGACAAGGCTGCTAGGCGAAGCGCGTGCGTTCGATCTCGGGATGAAGAAGGCCACGATTAGTACTAGGAATGCCGCGATGAAGAACCAACGGCCTCGGACAATCCAGCCGACGGCGATTCCCATTGGTACAGGTTGGCAGAACGGACCGTGTCTAGCAGCCCGAAGGTCTGACATTTACGAGCCGCACTGACCCTCTGCGCCGAGTACGCCAAGCTTCGCCCAGGCGAGCATCCGCCAATGTCTCTTGAGACGAGCAGGCCACGGCGCGGTCTTTGCGGATACCCGATCGACGCCGCTCTGGTAACGCGTAGGAGCCAGCGCAACGAGCCCGAGATCGCTATGACCCAGGAACAAGGGCACCGGAGATATTGGGACGCTGTTCGGGAATATTCTGTGGCCATGTCTGGTCCCGCAGCGACGCCGGGCGAGTCCGGAGGTCAGCCCTGGGTCGCATTCCTCGGTTTTGGGCCGGAGATGCGCGCGCGACCAGATGATGGTCTGATCCACCTCCGGGGCGGGGGTCGGTTTTTGGGGCCGCGAACCCTCTGCGGGAAGCAAGGCCGTCGCCGCTGGAAAGGCAGTGGGCGGCTCTGTCGTGAGTGCGATGCCCTGGCCGGACCTCCTGATCGCTCTCCGCAGCGACCAGATTCAAACTGACCGACTACCGTCGGCGCTATTTCAAGGGCGTGTGGAACGGTTCGCGCAGGGGCTCTCGTGAGGGGAATGTTGCTCAGGCCAGTATCCGCGAATGTACCCGGAGCGTCCTCGATCGCACGGGCGGTGCGGGGTCATCCGACGAAGGACACTCCTGACCGTTGCAGTTGTTCTGCCAGTGTCCGAAGATCACTGCGGAGTGTCGAGGCCCGAATACCCCGCAAAGCCGCAAGCAGGGGACGCTGTCGCGATTCTGTCGCCCTCGGCTGGCCTGCCTGGTCTCTTTCCTGAGCCGTTCGAGTTGGGACTCCGAAGACTGCGCGACCAGTTCGGTCTGATCCCCATCGAGTACCCGACCACTCGAATCATGGGTTCGGCCCCACAGGAACGCGCAAGAGATCTGCACGCCGCCTTCGCCGATTCGTCCATCAAGGCGATTCTCGCAAGCATCGGCGGCGATGACGAAATCCGGATCCTCCCATTCCTGGATCCTGAACTCCTTCGGCAGAACGCTAAACCTTTCTTCGGGTACAGCGATAACACCAATCTCCTCGCATTCCTTTTCAGTGTTGGAGTGGTTGGTTATCACGGTGGAGCGGTCATGGTGGAATTTGGCCGTCCAGCCGAGATGCATCCGACAACTGCTGCATCCTTGCGCTCCGCCCTGTTCGAATCCGGCGACTTCGAGCTACAGCCCTCGCCGACATTCGGCGAGGAGGATCGCGATTGGGCTGATCCGGTGACCTTCGAATCACCACCTCGAATGAAGCGCAGTGACGGTTGGATCTGGCACAACGCTGCCAAGGTGGTGGAGGGGATCGCCTGGGGCGGAAACCTTGAGGTACTCGCCGGGCTACTCATGGCCAACCGAGCCGTCCCACAAGCAGGGAGCAATGATTGCGCGGTCCTCTTTATTGAGACCTCAGAAGAGATGCCCTCGTCGATCGCCGTGTATCGGATCCTCCGCAGCATGGGTGAACGCGGTCTGCTCGGGACATTTCAAGCGATATTGGTCGCACGAGCCAAGTCGTGGTCACTCGCTCACCGACTCGGTCCGCAAGACCGGGAGACGTATCGCCAAGCGCAGCGCGACGCCGTCCTCCAAGCCATCAGTGTCTACGCGCCGGACGCGGTGCTCGTCTTTGACATGGAGTTCGGTCATACAGACCCACAGAACGTCATTCCGTATGGCGGCGTGGTCCGGATCGATGGACCGCGACGCCGTGTCACTGTGCGGTATTAGTACGACGTCGTTCACTCGACCCCCCTCGGCTCATCCAGGGGAGTTGGTCAGCAGGTGGCGGCTAGTGACGGTGTTGTGGTACACGCGAGCATCATCTGCCTTGGACCGGTGACACCCTATCTGACACCTTATGGCGCGGTCAGATCCGAACTCCGGCGGACGGAATCCCTATGTGACCGCCGAATTCTGAATACGCTGCGGACGTCCACGACCACCACCGGAGTCGCAGGGGACGAACTTGAAAACCGTACGCGCCTTCAGGTCGGTAATCGCGAGCCGCCGCGCTCGCCGCTGCTGTGTCCTCAGCAAGCACGTCTGGGAGATCGAGGAGATCGTCGCGCTCCTGGGTTAGGCTTGGATCCGTGGACGAG
The DNA here is from genome assembly GCA_963799005.1 of Candidatus Dormiibacterota bacterium. GTDB lineage: Bacteria > Chloroflexota > Dormibacteria > Aeolococcales > Aeolococcaceae > Palsa-851. Next base: position 1,366,934 of record CAWCVK010000001.1, read on the forward strand.
GGGAAGGTTAGGGCAGCGAGGCGGCGCGTCTTGTGGCTAATGATTCCGGTGACGATCGTCGCCGTCATCCTGGCGACTATCACCATCTTCCTGATCTGGGTGGTTACGCATCCTGGTTCGGCCGGCCCGTAGCGCCGGATTCAAACTGACCCGCTACCCGCCGCCTGCTCGTCCACCGCGCAGCGCCCTCTGACGTTTTGACCCCAACGCTGACCCCAACCGGCACGGAAACAGGCGGACTTCGGTGGACCAGCGCACGGGGGAAATCCCTTACGCAGCAATAACTACGGACGTCGGCGGTCGTCCCCGGACGGGCCCTTTTCCGGCTCATAACCCCACGGTCCCTGGTTCGAATCCAGGCCCGCCCATCGTTGCGAGGTGCTGGCGCGGGCGACGCGTCGCTGAAGGGCTTCGGCTGTTGGCGGTGGTCATCGGCGAGGGGCGGACCTTATCCGTTGTGCCTCTTGCATTCCATACGAAGGAAGTCTCGCCACTCTCCGCCGGTGAACCGCCTAACTTCCTCGACGCTGCGAAATCCGAGGCGCTCGTAGACCTTGATCGCCCGTTGGTTGAACGCCGCCACGAACAGCTGAAATTTGTCGCGCCCCCAGCGCTTACAGGCGAAATCCATGCCCGTCGCCATATACCTGCGACCTAGACCAATCCCCGTGAGGTCGGGGCGCAGGCCAAGCCCGATCTCGATAACCAGACCTGGCTCAGGACGTCGGAACTGAAAGAAGCCCACCACCTCCCGTTTTTCATTGACCGCGGTGAAGTACTCCTGGCCCCAGCGATCTGGATCGCTCAATTCCGCCAAATCGTCCTCGTCACCGGCGGGGTCGTAGAAGTCATATGGCGGCGGATAGTGCCACTTGGTCATTACCGAGACATCGTCGGCCGTTATCGGACGGATGCGGTAGGTCACAGGTGCGTATTCTTATTCACCTGCCGACCGGGGGCACAAGAACTCGAGAGCGACCATCCCGGTGACGAGGGCAATCGACCGGGCTCTGGTGTGAACGTGGTACGCCATGGTGCCGCGGCGTGATCTCCTTCGATGGCTCGTCGCCTCAACCTACATTTGTGGATTGATGGGCACCACACCATTCACTGGGCGGACGGCGGTCCCACCGAGCTCGACAACCTCGTGCTGCAATTAGTACAACCCCCTTAAGCGGGTGGGCGAGAGATCCCATTTCACCGAGCTCACGCCGGCCCTGGCATCGGCTTGTCTTGGGTATCGTTGGCTGACAGTGGCGGCACCTCTCGCTATCGACGGCATCCAGTGTCAGGTCGGCTTCTTCTTCGGACGCAGGACGGCTTGGTACTTGGGCCCGCTGATCCCTTCAGGGTGCAGCCGCGACGATGCCGCGGTCGGCGTCGGCCTCGAGGAAACTGGTAGACCAGCGGGGCATCCTCTCCCGGACCGCGGCATGAATGTCGGCCGCACTGGCGCCTGGTCCCATCGCGGCAAACACGATCTCCACGTCCTGCAGCAAGGCACGTGTGCCATCCCCCAACGGAGAACTCAGTCCGCGCACAGTCATGAGATCTCGCGCAAGGAGAACCTCGATTGCCAGAAGGTCCTCGAGGACGCTCACAGCCGTGTCTGTTTTTGAAACACTGAGTGGTGCACCGCTGGCGTGATCCTCAACCCCGATGTCCAGGGTCGGGACGTCAAGTGTCGCGGGCGCGGCAAGCTGCTTGAGCTCAGTGAAGCGCGCCGCGGCTGGGTATCTCAGCTTGAGCCCGTGGAACGGGCGACCCGATGCCAAGGCCTCGGGACTCTTGAATATCGCATCCCATAGGTGGCTCATCCTGCGCTCGCTGAGCTGGCCGACGTGGGCGAGCGCGATCCTCAGTGCATCGAACGCAACCGCCATCACGAGTGGCTCGAAATTCCCGTTATGAACCATGCGGCCATCCGGTGAGACAAGCGGATTGTCCCCAGGCGAGTTGAGCTCCATTTCCACCGCGGTGATGGCAAATGCCAGGATCTCTCGCAATGCCCCGTGGACCTGCGGAACCACCCGGAATGCCAGCGCATCCTGTACGGACCCGAACTCTTGCGACTGCAGATAGCTACCCTGAAGCAGCGTGCGGATGTGCTTTGCGGCGTGGATCTGCCCTTGAAATGGCTTGGCCAGCCCGACCGCAGGATCGACTATCGAGATGTTGCCGCCGAGCGCCTCCAGCGACACCGCGGCCGAGAGGTCGGCCACCTTGGCGGCGCGATGCGCTCGCCCTGCAACGAGCGCGGCGTGGCCTATTGAGATGCCGTTGGCCGACATCATGGTTAGGCCGTCCTTCGGACCGAGTGCCAGCGGAGCGATGCGGGCTTCGTGAAGCGCGATGGCGCCGGCCATCCGCTCGCCGCGATAGTCGGCCACCCCTTCGCCAATCGCAACGAGGCCGATCGCGGCCATCTGTCCGAGATCGCCGGCACCCACGGAGCCTATGGAGGGCACGACCGGCGTCACCTCGGCATTGAGCATCGCGACAAGCGTCTCCGGCATGGCCGGACTGGCGCCGGAACCACCTTGAGCGATTCCGCAGACGCGCGCCAGCATCGCAGCGCGCACGATATCGGCTGGGAGCGGTGGGCCGAAGCCTCCCTCGTGCGAGCGAAGCATCATCAACGAGAACTGCGTGAGCTCATCGATCGAGATCCGCCGATCCTTGTCGTGACCGACGCCCCTGTTCAGTCCGTACGTCGGCTCCTCGGCCGCCAGCTTCTCCGCGATGACGTCCCTGCTGTGACGGATCCGATCAGCGGCTTTCGGGGACAGCTCGACCAGCGCTCCGTTGGCAACGGCGAGCACGTCCTGGATCCGTAGTGGCGCATCTCCAATCGTCACGACCACCACCCCGCCCCGTTGCGATACTGGAATGTCAGACGCCATGCCGGCCTAGTACCTCATAACCAAGAGACACCCCACGCGAGGCCAATCCGTCGGCCCAGGGTTGGTGGCTTCGTCGTTTGCAGACCGTAACGATAGCCGACGACCACCCCGCACTTCCTGGCGCAACGCGTGGGCTTCGAGCGGCCGGTCTCATTGGCTCGGCAGCACCGTGACGAACAACCTCGTCAATCGCTAATTCCACCCCCTCCGCAAGCGGCGCCGCAGGAGGTTGCCGCGTATGTTCGTATTCTGGTGGAGCTGCCAGGGGCAGGGCGGGGCTCTCTAGCGGCAGACGACATCGAGAAACGCCCTCGCCTCCCGCCGCGAACGGAGCACGTGCGCCGTCGTGTGAGACCCGTGCTGCGAGATCTCGAAGCGTGCGTACTCAGGTTCTGAACGGCGGTTGCGCCAAATCCTCCCTACGCCGGACCACTCGTCGCGCAAGCGTCGCTTGACCGAGTCCTCGCAGCCCTCGGGCATCTCTCCGACGGGCCTGCGAAGCCCCCGCACAAGCGCGCGAACTCGCGCACAACCACCAAGGAGTATCAAGAAAGACCACGGTTTCCGCGCGTTCGAGCCGGAGGGCGAGCGTCTCGTTGTAGTTGCCTTCGGTGATCCAAGCTTTGCCGGCGAGCAGCTCGCGTTGCCTGTCTCGCCACTCGTCGTCCGACGGTCGCACCCAGCCCGGCTTCCAGTAGTGGACGTCGAGGTGAATTACCGGCAAACCAGTCCTTGCCGCGAGCTCACGCGCGAACGTGCTCTTCCCGGACCCCATCATCCCGTCGATGAGGACGCGGTGGCCGATCATCCGAGACGGGCCGTTCACGGCGCAGAGTATTCCAAAGGAGCTGAGCAGATTGCCCGCTCGGCGCTCGTTATCACTTGAGCCATTCGAACTCTTCTCCATCGAACACCGAGGCCGGGCAGACGGGATGGAACAACCTGGTCTCGCTGTGCCGTCCGCACCACCGCGCGGTGCACGAGCAGGGGTGGCGCATCCGCATCGCTGAGGGATGTGCCGTGGAGGACCCACCACCCTGACGGACGTACTTCGCTGAGGTCGTAGCGTTCGAAGCCCCGTGCTCGTTACACGCTCGAGCAACGAATACTGGAGCGGAAGGTGAAGATCGTGGCCGTCCGGCATCCTGATCGAGGAATGATCACCACGAGTTTGTGGTTCGTGCCGTTGCTCATCGCTGCCTGCGCGTTACCCGCGCCGAAACCAGACGGACGACCAGAGAGCGAAACAGCAACACCAACGGCAACGGCCACAGCCACAGCGAATCCCCCCACGATCGTGTCGCCCGGTCCGAGCGCTTTCGCCTACCCGACCCCGACTCCTGCGCCGGCGAACTTCATCGGCGACCTGCGCATGTTCAGCATGAGCACCGGATGGGCGCAACGGCTGGACGACGGCGCTCTCCTCCACAGCGTCCATGGCGTGCAGCAGTGGAGTGTGGCGTCGCCTCGGCTGCCCGCTGGGCAAGCGATCACGGCCGTCTCGTACGTCAGTGCGTGGAGCGCTCGAACGTTGTCCACCGGGTCCGCGGGAAACCAGACGACGGTGGACTCCTGGTCGACCGATGATGGCGGATCACGTTGGATCAAAGAGGGCAGCTTCACGATCAACGGCACTGTGCCGGCAGATGAGGGCGGCCTCGACTTCGTGGATGCGAATCGCGGGTGGTGGTCGGTCGGAACAACCGCTCCGGCAGGGAACTCTGAGATGACCGGCATGGCCGTGTACCGGACCGTCGACGGTGGTCGCGCGTGGAACCTCGTCGCATGGACCGACTTCAGCGTGCCGCGCTCGGGGAACATCCCCGCCAACTGCCACGGTCAGGCACCCGCGGCAGTCTTCGAGCCGGCATCCTTCGCCGATGCGAGCACGGGCTGGATCACGGGCCAGTGCGACGGGGTGGCCCCCTACCTCGCGGTGACCCACGACGGCGGTCTCCGCTGGGGCGAGCAACCGCTGCCGGTTTCGATCCCGAGCTTTGATGGCCCGTTCACCGCTCCGCCGCAGTTCACCTCGTCGCGACAGGGCGCGCTGCTCGTCAGCGCTCCCGGCGTGGGACCGACGGCGACGCTCTACGTCACGAGCGACGGTGGGCTGACCTGGAGGCCTCGCCCCACTCCGGAGGCCGTTCCTCAAGCACTCGATTTCATCAACGCCGAGGTCGGGTGGCTGCTGATCGCAGATTCGGAGAACGCCGGTGGCGGGGGTGAGCCTGACCTGTGGGTGACCTACAACGGCGGAATCTCCTGGAGGTCCCTGCAGAGCGCGCCGATCAACGCCTCGACGGGCTACTCGCCGAGGACGAATCTCGGCGGGCTGAACCTCGACTTTCTCACGACGCGTCTCGGCTGGACGGCGCCGCCGTGGCCGTCTTATCCCCTCGGTGGGCCTGACCTCATGCAGACCTCGGACGGCGGCAACAACTGGACGTCGCTCACACCCGAGCTCAGTGGCGCGCCGCCATTGCAGTGAGCCGGAGCGGCCCGATGCGCCTGCACAGCCGGAACAGCCAACCAATACGGAAGTCGCGAGCCGATGTCGCACGTCTGAGAGGTTCGTTCGAGCAACCGGTTTCGCACAACTCTGGCGCATCATCCTGCCAGTCATGGGAGGAGCGAGAGCGGGACGCCGAGGCGCCCCGCTCTCGGAAGAGGATGGACGGCGTCGAGAACCTAGTGGACCGGCTCTCCCGTCGCCGGGTTGAGAATCAACCGATCCGCCTTCGGGTGCGAGAAGTTGAACATCCCGTCGATGGTGCCGGCGAGCGCATCGAATGAGCCGCCACCGATGCGCGGCAGCGACCAGTTGTCCTCGATGAATCTGAGGATCGAGCTTGTGTCGGTGATCGCGTTGTCGACGGAGTTCTGACGCGCGTAGGGCGAGATCACGAGCAGTGGCAGGCGTTGTCCGTAACCACATCGATCCTCGAACCCACCGGCCGGGACACCGTTGCCGCACTGGCCCGCACCCGACAGCGCGTCCTCGACGGATGTCGAGGGGTTGACGATCGGCGGCATCACGTGGTCGTACCAGCCGTCCGAGTCGTCGTAAGCGATGACGATCGCGGTCGACTTCCAGAACTTTGACTTCTCGATGGCATTGATCGTGTTGACCAGGTACGTCTGCTCGTCGATCGGATCCGAGTAGCCCGCGTGGCCGTCCTGATATTTGGACGCCTTGACGAAGCTCACCGCCGGAAGGTTGCCGTCGGTCAGGCTCTGATTGAAGTAGCTGAGATCGTACTGGTGATTCGCCTGTCCGTTGTGGCCGATCTCGGCCGCGTTCGCCGGCGCGAGGTGTGCGGGATTGGCTGTGCTCGCGTAGTACTGGAACGGCTCGTGGTGCGCGCTGTAGTCGGGGACCACGGCGCCGCCGACGTTGGTGTGGCTCGAGCCGCACACGGCCTTTCCGTTGCTCTGCCCGGTCGGAGCGAAGCCACCCTGGAACCATCCCCACGTGATGCCCTGCGCGTTGAGTTCGTCGCCGATGTTGGTACCGGACATGGCGACCGTCGACCCTGCCGAGCACTGGTCATATGCCGGGTCAGCGTCGCCGTAGATGGTGCCGTTGTCGGTCACGGTGGCGAGCACCGCAGGTGTCGCGCCGTGCGTCTGACCCGAAACGAGGTTGAGCACACCGGGAGTGGATGGCCCGAACGTGGTGTCGAAATTGTTGTCGCTCATCGCGAAGTGCTGCGCGTAATTCCAGAGCGCGGTCACGGTGTTGCCGTCGTAGTAGTCCCATGACCAACCCCGGAGGTGCCGTGTCGGGTGGCGAGCACGTGTCGACCTGGGTGTACACCGGGAACCTGTCCATGAGGCCGCCGTCGAGTGCCTGCTGCTCGGGGGTGTAGTCGTGATTCTGATCGCAGGTCAGGATGTTCGCCGCGCCGAGCCGATTCGGGTTCACCCCGTTCGGATTGGCGGTCAGCAGCTCCGGTGTCAAACCGTTGACCACGGGTGTGCCCGGCTCCGCGGTGAAGGGCTGCCCGTCGGTGTTGGTCGCATTCGGATAGGTCGCGAAGTAGTGGTCGAACGACACGTTCTCCTGAAACAGCACGACGATGTGTTTGATCGGCGACGTCGTCGTGTCGTGGTGCGCCGTCGCTGCGGCGCTCACTCGCGGCGCGACCGCAAGCGATGCGCTGGCGATCGTGGCGGTGCCGGCCAGCGCCAGCGTGATCATCGGTCGTCTGGTCATGGCTCCTCCTCAACGAACCCAGGCGATATCTGCCTGGCCCAAAGATGCCCGGGGCGTCGTTAAGGCCGTTTTGTGCATCCGCTAACGGATTGCTATGTCCCCCGGTTGAGGAGTGCCACGCCCTGCTGCGGGTCACCGACAGGCGTCAGATCGTCCGCTTTTGCGGATAGATCGTCTCGCCGCGGGCGAGCATGGCGACGAACTGGTCGATACGCCGGGCGCGGGTTGCCGCCTGTTTCGCCCCGCCGATGCGGAAGAGGATCGCGAAGCGGTTCTGGCTGGTCAGGATGTCGAACATCGCCTGCGCGCGGGGTTGTGCGTGCAACGCCGCGGCAAGGTCGGGCGGTACCGCGCTGGAACCCGCGCCGCCGTACGCGGCCTCCCAGCGGCCGTCGGCCTGGGCGCGCTCGACCTCGGCCTCTCCGGCGGGGTGCATCCGGCCCTCGGTTCGCAGCCGGCCGACTATCCCCACATTGCGCGCCGACCACCTGCTGCGCGCCCGCCGCGGCGTGAAGCGCTGGCGATACGTCGCGGCGTCACCGGGCGCTGCCTGGCCGTCGATCCAGCCGTGACAGAGCGCCTCCTCGAGCGCCTGCGCATACGTGAGGCTCGTCGGTCCGGCCACCCCTTTCCTGGCGAGCACGAGCCACACGCCATCGCGGCTCGCGTGGTGCTCTCCGAGCCAGCGTCGCCACGCGGCGGCGTCGGGGACGATCAACTCCGGGACGTCTGCCGTCATGACGCACCAGGGTCGCAGATGGGCCCCCGAGTGGCGCGATCGCGGACGCTACGATGGCCGCGCTCATGAACGCGTGCCGGTAGCCGATCCATGTCCTGCGACTGGCTGTTCGTCGACGGGTCGAGCCTCATCTTCCGCGCCTTCTACGGCGTCCCCAGAACGGTGCGGTCTCCGGATGGGCGGCTGGTGAACGCGGCGCGAGGCTTCCTCGAGACTCTGACACGGCTGATCGGCACCAGGCAGCCTCATCACATCGCGGTGGCCAGCGACGCCGACTGGCGTCCCGACTGGCGCGTCGCGCTGATTCCGGGCTACAAGGCGCAGCGGGTGGCGGAACCGATCCCTCCCGCGCTCATCCCGCAGATGCCGATCATCGACGCCTTCCTCGAAGCGATCGGTATCGACGAGCTCGGTGCTCCCGACTATGAGGCGGAGGACGTCATCGCCACCTGGACGGCGAAGGCCCGGGGCAGCGTCGAGATCGTGAGCGGCGACCGCGACCTGTTCGCCCTCGTCGAGGACAAGCGCGTGACCGTGCTCTACCCCGAGAAGGGCGGGTGGGCCATCGTCGATGAGGCCGAGGTCACCCGTCGATACGGGATCCCGGGGCGGCGCTACGCGGATTTCGCGATGCTTCGCGGCGATCCCTCGGATGGGCTGCCGGGGTTGAAGGGCGTTGGTGCGGTCGCGGCGGCGTCGATGGTCCGTCAGCTCGGTGGCGTATCCGCCATCCTCGAAGCGGGCCGGCTGAGTGAGCACGATCAGGAATACCTGACCCGGGCGATGCGGGTGGTCCCGCCGGTGGCTGACCTACCCTTGGAGCTACCGCGCGGGAGCCGGCCACGCTACCCGGCGGATCCGCAGGCGCTGAACACGCTGATGGCGCAGCACGGCCTCCAGGCCGCGTCGAGCCGTCTCGTCGAGGCGCTGAACGAGCGGTTGCGCGAACCCTGACGTGAGGCGCCTGCGCACCGATCGAGTGCTCGTCGCCGGAATCGCCGTCGCGCTGGTGACCCCGCCGCTCCTGACCCTGGTGCTCGCGCGCTTGCCGTCGTCCCAGGCTCGAGCGTACGTCTTCCTCTACCTCGGGATCGTCGCGTCGCTGGGCCTTCTCGCCGGTCTCGTCCCCGCGCTCGTCGCCGCCGCGATGTCGTCGGTTCTCGCCGACTACTTCTTTCTTCCTCCCTATGGAAGCCTGAGCCTCGCCAGCGCGAGCGATGTCCTGTACCTGGTGATCTTCTTTCTGACCGCCGGGGCAGTCGGGGGCGTCGCGGCGCTTCGACGCCGAGCGATGGATGAGGCGCGAACACTCTCGCGAACGCTTGCGGCCGCCAACACCGAGATGGAACGGTTGCATCGAGACCAGGCAGCCTCGGCGCGCACGGCCGTACGGCTTGCGCAGACGCAACAGCAGGTCTCGGCGCTGCGCGACGCGGACCGCATCCGGCGTGAGCTGCTCCAGAACGTGAGCCACGAGCTGCGCACGCCGCTGGCGAGCATCCTCACCGGCGCAACCGTTCTCCTGGGCCGGTCCGACGTGGGTGGCTCTGTACGCGACGGCCTGGCGGGCATCGTGACGCAGTCGCGCAGGCTCGACCGGCTGGTTGGCGACATGCTGGACCTGGCTCGCATCGAGGGTCACGCACTCGAGCTGCGCCTCGAGCCGACGGACGTTGGCGCGGCGGCTGAGGCGGCAGCCGCCCGGCTTCGACAGACGCGCCCTTCGCGAACCGTGCGCGTGGTGGCGGAGCCGGGGTCGCTGGAGGCGATCGCCGACTGGGAGCGGCTCGGACAGGTGCTCGACAACCTGCTCGTCAATGCCGATCGCTACGCCCCACCGGCAACCCCGATCGAGATTCACGTCGCCCCGGGGGCTCGCGGGACCATCGTGACCCGGGTGATCGACCACGGCCCCGGTGTTCCCGTGAACATGAAGGATCGTATCTTCGAGCGCTTCGTCCGTGACGACGAGCCGGGAGCAGAGGGCACAGGTCTGGGCCTAGCGATCGTTCGCGGGATCATCGAGGCACATGCGGGACGCGTCTGGCTCGACGATCCGGAGAGTGCCGGCGGCGCTGTCTTCGCGTTCACCCTCCCAGCCGCTCCGGCCGATCCGGCCGATACTGAGCCGGCCGCCGGCCCCGCCACGGGCTCTTAGGCTGCTGTGTCCCGGTGTGGGGTGGGCAGGACGTGGACGTCCACGTCTGTGAGCAGTTCGATGAGCTTGCGCAGTGTCCCGCGACGCCCGCGGCCGCGCGTGACCACGATCTCGGTGGCGAGGATCTTCCGCGCGTAGTGGGTGAGCGCGCTCGCCGGGTTGCGCTCGTACAGGGTGACGAAGGTGCCGTCGGCCTGATGAGTGAGCGCGGCATACGCGCCGAGGAGCTGCTTCTCCTGCTCCGACCGCTTACGATCACGCACGGTGACGGCGGTCATCTTGCCGTCCAGCCGGGCTGCCAGCGCGGCGGTGCTCGCGATGACGTCTTCCATGCCGGGCCGTGGCGGGACGCAGAGCATGACCCGCGGCTTGACCTCCCACGGAGCCTCGATGCCGCGGTCCCGCATGTACGCGACCAGGCGCCTGTCGGTGTGCTCCGCGAGGATTCGGAACGCGAGTTCGCGCAGCGACGCGAGGACCTCCGGTCGGAACGCTCGGGCGCGTGCTTGCGCTGCCTCGCTTGACGGCACGATCTCACCGCGCCGGAGCCGTTCGTCGAGGAGTGAGGGGGTGATGTCGACGATCTCGAGCTCGGTCACCTCGTCGAGGAAGGCGTCGTCGACAACATGCTCCGGACGCGTCCCGAGCATTGCCCCCATTCCTTCGACGGTGCTCTTCAAGTCGGTGAGGTGCAGGGTGGCGATCAGCATCATCCCAGCGCGGAGCAGTCGGGGCACCGCGTCGGTGATCGGCCGACCCTGCGTATCCACGCCGGCAAGGTCGTCGAGGCACGCCACCTCGGGGTTGCGCCGAAGCAGCGCCTCGACATCAACGATTCCGTCCTGGGCAGGTGAGCTCCGTCCGCCGAGCATCTCCAGGTCGCCGAGTGCGAGCTCGCAGCGGTTGCGCCCGTCGGTCTTCACCGCCGCAACTACGACATCAGTGCCACGCTGCCGGCGTCTGTTCGCCTCGTCGAGCATCGCCACGGTGGTGCCGCAACCGCGGGCGTACCCGAGGTAGACACGCAGTCCCGAGCGGCTCGCGCTGGCGTGCAGCGCCCGGAGCAGCATCTCCGAGTTCGGGGCGGTGATCACCGGCGAACGGGGCCTCGCGGGATACCGGCGCCGGACGGGCCACCACGTGGACGCTCACGTCCGGGAGCTCGGCGATCAGACGGTCGACCAGCCCCCGCCGCAGCCGCGCGCGCATTCCGGGATGGGCGGACTCGCCGACAACGATGTGCTGCACGGCAAGCTCCTGCGCGACCGCGATGACCGTCTCGGTGATCCGGCCCTCGCGCTCGATGAACCCGCACTGCAGGAGCTCAGCGAGCTCCTTTGCCTTGGCTCTGCCCCGGTCGGTCTCGTCATCGCGCCGGCCCAGCACCACAAGCACGGTGCAGAAGCCGCCGAAGCGCCTCGCCAGGCGGCTCGCACGGCGGATCAGCGGCCCGGTGCTCTGACGGCCGCTGACGGCGACGAGGACCGATTGCGGGGCGGGCCGTACAGCGCCCCGCGCGCGACCGACCGTCTGCGCCACCAGTCTGAGCGCGATCTCACGAAGTGCCGCAAGATTTCCGGGGCGGAAGAAGTTGGCGAGCGCCGTGTCGATCTTCTCGGGGGCGTAGATGTTGCCGTGGCGCATGCGCTTGCGCAGCGCCTCCGGGGAGATGTCGATGAACTGGATCTCGTCAGCATTGTCGAGAACCTGGTCGGGCAGGGTCTCGCGAACCGGTATGCCGGTGATGCGCTCGGCGAGGTCCTTGACGGACTCGAGGTGTTGCACATTGATCGTGGTGACCACGTCGATTCCGGCGTCGAGGATCTCCTCGACATCCTCGTAACGCTTGGCGTGGCGGACGCCTGGGACGTTGGTGTGGGCGAGCTCGTCGACGAGAACGACCTGCGGGCGGCGCGCGAGGATCGCGTCGACGTCCATCTCCTCCATGAGCTTGCCGTGATACTCGGCCTGAAGCCGGGGAATGACCTCGAGGCTGCCGATCGCCTGCTCGGTCAGCTTGCGTCCGTGGGTCTCGACGTAACCCACGACGACGTCCTCTCCCTGGGAACGGCGGTCATGCGCTTCACGAAGCATCGCGAAGGTCTTCCCGCTTCCCGGTGTGGCCCCGAGAAAGACCCGGAGATGCCCTCGCCCGACCGGTGATGGTGCCGGCACCACCGCGGTGGCGAGCGTCTCGGTCATGTCCCTAATGATGCGCGCGCCGCCACGCCGCTAAACGCCTCAACCGGTGAGGCTGGACTGCTGAGCGTCGAGGGCGAGGTTGAGCTGGAGGACGTTGACCACCGGCTCCCCGAAGATCCAGAGGATGCGGCCCTGCACCTCGGATTCCACGAGCGCGTGGACCTTGGCGGGGTTCAGGCCCCGGGCACCGGCGACCATGTTCACCTGGGCGAGAGCGGCAGCCTCGCTGATGTCCGGGTCGAAGCCGGTGAAATCGGAGGTGACGAGGTCGACCGGGATGGGGGTGGAGACGCCGGCCGCGGTGTAGGCGGCGACGGCTGCCGTGATCGTCTCCTTCAGCACCGGGTTGGACGGCCCCAGGTTGCTTCCGGTCGAGTTCGCGGCGTTGCACGGCTGGAGGGTGCCGGTGCTCGCATTGGTCGTGTACGAGAGACGTCCCTGGAAGTACTTGGTGTCGATGGTGATCTTCAGGCTCCCGTCCCTGGCAACCGTCTCCTGCGGGCAGCTCTGGCCGATGAGTGTCGATCCGACGACCTTGCCGTTGACGGTCACCAGGCTGCCGTTGGCGTTGCTGTTGAAGGCGACCTGCGAGATGCCGGTGATCACGAGGGTGTACACAAGAGCGAGCGCCGCGATGAAAACGGTGAGCCGGAGGCCGATCAGGAGTTGCTTGGGAAGGTTGCCCATGGTGTGTGTCGCCTAGACCAGGTGAGCTGCGGTGATGATCAGGTCGATGATCTTGATGCCGATGAAGGGCGCGATGATGCCGCCGAGGCCGTAGATGAGCAGGTTGCGGCGCAGCAGCGCCGCAGCGCCGACGGCGCGGAAACGCACGCCGCGAAGCGCGAGCGGGACGAGCGCGATGATGATGAGCGCGTTGAAGATGACCGCACTGAGGATCGCGCTGTGCGCCGAGTGCAAACCCATGACGTTGAGCACCGACAAAGGCTTGAGCGCGGCATATGCCGTGAACATCGCCGGGATGATCGCGAAGTACTTGGCGACGTCATTTGCGATGCTGAAGGTCGTCAGAGCGCCACGCGTGATCAGCATCTGCTTGCCGGTCTCCACGATCTCGATGAGCTTGGTCGGATCGCTGTCGAGATCGACGAGGTTGCCCGCTTCCTTGGCAGCCTGGGTGCCGCTGTTCATGGCGACGCCGACGTCGGCCTGCGCGAGGGCGGGTGCGTCGTTGGTGCCGTCGCCGGTCATCGCCACCAGCTTGCCGCCGGCCTGCTCCTGACGGATCAGGTCGAGCTTGTTCTCCGGTGTCGCCTGGGCCAGGAAGTCGTCGACGCCGGCCTCGGCGGCGATCGCGGCGGCTGTCAGCGGGTTGTCACCGGTGATCATCACGGTGCGGAGTTCCCATCCTGCGCAACTCCGCGAAGCGCTCCGAGATCCCTGGCTTGACGATGTCCTTGAGGTGAATGGTCCCGAACACCACGTGGTTCTCTGCGACGAGCAGAGGAGTGCCGCCGCTGCGAGCGATGATCTCGACCTGCGAGTTGACCTCCGTCGGGACCGAATTGTCCCCCGACCACGCGGCCACGAAGTCGCCGGCTCCCTTCCGGATGCTGTCAGCGCCGCGGTCCACTCCGCTCATGCGGGTTTCCGCAGTGAATGGCACGAAGGTCCATTCGCCACCATCGGTCCCTTCAGGAGCGCCGAACCGGCGCGCCAGGGCCACGATCGACCGGCCCTCAGGGGTGTCGTCCGCGCGGCTGGCCAGGTCGGCTGCCCGCACCAGCCTCTCCATGGTGATGCCCGGGGCGGGGAGAAACTCGGTTGCCTGCCGGTTGCCGAGCGTGATCGTTCCGGTCTTGTCGAGCAGCAGGGTGTCGACATCACCCGCCGCCTCAACGGCGCGTCCCGACATGGCAAGGACGTTCTTCTGGAGCAGACGATCGATTCCGGCGATCCCGATGGCGCTGAGCAGGCCGCCGATGGTGGTCGGGATGAGGCAGACGAGGAGCGCGATCAGCACCGGCACCGATATCGAGGCCCCCGAGAAGATCGCGTACGGCTGCAGGGTCACCACGGCGATGAGGAAGATGAGCGTGAGGCTGGCGAGGAGGATGTTGAGCGCGATCTCGTTGGGGGTCTTCTGGCGTGAGGCGCTCTCGACGAGCGAGATCATGCGGTCGAGAAAGGTCTCGCCAGGGTTCTGCGTAATCTCGATGACGATGCGATCGCTCAGGACGCGAGTGCCTCCGGTGACGGCACTCCGATCGCCTCCCGCCTCCCGGATGACCGGAGCTGATTCACCGGTGATCGCCGATTCGTCGACGCTTGCGATGCCTTCCACGATCGTGCCGTCGCTCGGGATCACGTCGCCGGCTTCGCACACGACGATGTCGCCCTTGCGGAGATCGGGCGCCGGCACCGCGACCTCCGTGCCTCCGACCCCGCCCTGCAGCTTGCGGGCGATCGTCTCGGTGCGCGTGCGGCGCAGCGCCTGCGCCTGGGCCTTGCCCCGTCCCTCGGCGATGGCCTCGGCGAAGTTGGCGAAGACCACTGTGAACCACAGCCAGAGGGCGATCTGACCGACGAAGCTGGTGTCGCTGCTGCTGCTGATGATGCCGGCGATGAATCCATACGTGGTCATCACCGCACCGATCTCCACGACAAACATGACCGGGTTGCGAACCATGAGACGGGGGTTGAGCTTGACGAAGCTCTGGCCGATCGCCGGGAGCAGCAGCTCGGGGTCGGTCACGCTGGTGCGCCGGCGCTTGGCCTGATGCGTGGTTGTCATTGCCATTTCAGAATGCCGCTATGAGCTTGAAGTGCTCGAGAATCGGTCCGAGCGAGACTGCGGGGAAGAAGGTCAGCGCCGCGACGATGACGATCGTCCCGATCAGCAGCGCGACGAACAGCGGTCCGTCAGTCGGAAAGGTTCCGGCGCTTGCGGGGACGATCTTTTTCTTCACGAGGTTGCCGGCCATTGCCATCACGGGGATCAGGAAGAGATAGCGGCCTGCCCACATCGCGCCGGCGAGCATGAAGTTGTAGAAATTGGTGTTGCCGGAAAGGCCCGCGAACGCGCTTCCGTTATTTCCGGTCGCCGACGCGAACGCGTACAGAATCTCCGACAGCATGTGCGGCGTGCCCTGGGTCGCGATCGGACCCGCCTGACCTGCGGTTGTGAGCACGGCGACAGCTGAGAAACCGAGGATGGACGCGGGCAGGACCAGGATGGCGATCGCGGCGTACTTCACGTCTCGCGCCTCGATCTTCTTGCCCAGGTACTCCGGCGTTCTCCCCACCATCAGCCCCGCGATGAACACGGCGACGATGGCGAAGACGACCATCCCATAGAGGCCCGAGCCGACATCGCCCGGGGTGATCTCACCAAGTTTGATGAACACCAGCGACACCAAGCCTCCGATCGGCGTCATGCTGTCCTGGGAGGCATCGACAGAGCCGGTGCTCGTTCCGGTGGTCGCGGAGTTGTACAGCGCCGACTGGATCGGTCCGAATCGAGCCGACTTCCCTTCCATGTTGCCCCCGGCCAGCGTGGATGACGAGACCTGGCTCGCGCCCGTGCTGATCAGCGCCGGGTTGCCCTGCTGCTCCTGCCACGCCATGACCCCGAAGCCGCCGATGAGAATGATTCCCATGACCGCCCCGAGCGCGATCCCCTGCTTCACGTGACCGACCCATTTCCCGAACGTGATGGCCAGGCCAAACGGGATCAGCAGGCAGATGAAGATCTCGAGCGAATTCGTGAAGCCGTTGGGGTTCTCGAAGGGATGCGCCGCGTTCGCGTTGAAGAAGCCCCCGCCGTTGGTGCCGAGATCCTTGATCGCTTCCATGGATGCGACCGGGCCCTGGGCGATCGTCTGCACACCGTTGGTGAGGGTGTGCACCATCGTGTAGCTGCTGAAGTTCTGGATCGATCCGTTGATCACGAGGACTAGCGCGAGCACCACGCTGATCGGCAGCAGAATGTAGAGAATCCCGCGCACGATATCGACCCAGAAGTTGCCGAGCGTGCTCATGGTTCGACGGGCGATGGCGCGGATGACCACGATCGCCACCGCCATACCCACCGCGGCGCTGAGATACTGATGAAGCACCAGCGCGACGATCTGCGAGAAGTAGCTCATCGTGGTCTCGCCCGAGTAGTTCTGCCAGTTTGTATTCGTGGCGAAGCTCATCGCCGTGTTGAACGCGAGCGGAGCGGGCACGCCGGGCAGATTCTCGGGATTGAGGGGCAGGTGATCCTGAAAGCGGAGCACAACGTAGGTGAAGACGATGCTCACGACCGTCGCCGCGAGCAGCGAGATGAGGTATGGGAGCCAGCCCTGCTCGTGCTCCTCGTCCACGCCGATGAGCTTGTAGGTGACGCGCTCGACCGGACGGATGAGGCGGCTGAGCCAGACGCGCTCCCCCTTGTACACCTTGACCATGTACCCGCCGATGAACCACGCTCCGACGCCGACGGCGCCGTAGGTGATCACCGCGGCGATGATGTCGAGAGCAATCATCAGAAACGTTCCGGCAGAACGAGCGCGATGATCAGGTAGATCGCTGCCAGGAGTGCGATGACGGCGGAGACGATGTAACCGGTGAGCGCGGACGCCACGTCAGATCCTCCGCATGCCGTCGCTGAGCAGATATGCCGCGACGATCATCCCGACGAAGCACAGAAGGACGAGCAGATCGAGTGGCATGGGCCACAAGTATTCAGTCGGTTGCGTCAACGCTGCGTCAACAACCAGTCAGTGATTTCGGTTGAACTGACCCAGTGATGCGCCGGGAGCCACAGGGGAAGCATCGGCTCCCAACGCCGCCCCCGCTTGATCGGCGAGTGTGACAGCGGCGAGCAGTTGGTCGCGTCGCACCTTGGTGCCGGGCTCGGCGATCAGCACAAAGCGGCCAAGGCGTCGCTCGTGATGCTCGACATCGATCGTTATCTCCTTTCCCGGCAAGCCCAGGGTGTCGAATCCCCACCAGATCCGCCCCCAGCTGACGTTGCCATTCCGATCGATTGTCGGCCCCGGTCTGGCCGGCCGCGAGGTGTCGAACCAGCAGCTGCGCAGACCGAGCAGGCTCCGCAGCTCGTCGGCCACGGCTTCGACAACCTCGTCTGCCAGGGCGCCTGCGGCCATCATCTCCGCGATCGCCTGGATGTGACCGAAGTCCTCGCTCCTTCGCACCGCCAGTCCGCGGTTTCTACGATTTCGAGCCGTGAGCTGGCCGACAATCAATCCGCCGATGAGCAGCAGGGCGGTGGTCTCGATGTCCTGTGGGTGAGAGATGGTCAGGGACCCATACGGCAGCGTGAAGCCGACGTCGTAACAAAGGGCAGCGGACACAGCAGCCACGAGGGCTGTGACGCGTGTCCCGATGGCGGCGAGCAACGACACCAGCACCGCAAAGCCGAGGGCGACGGTCGCGGTCGGCACCTGGCTTCTGAAAGGCAACAGTGCGAAGGTGAGTGCTATGGGGACAACAGCCGCGGCAATGACGACAAGGACCGGCCAGCTCCTCGACGCGACCAGCAGGGCCCGACCCCACCAGGCATGGCCAGAATTCGTCGCCATCGCAGCACCATGATCTCGCTGAGGACGTCAACGGAGCATCAACGCGGCGGTCCGAAACGATATCCCTGGCGTCCCACCGTGACCACGATCTCCGGATGGGCGGGGTCCTGTTCGAGCTTAACTCGCAGGCGCTGCGCGAATGTTCGGAGGTAGTTGAGCTCTTCCGCGTACTGCGGTCCCCAGACGCGCTGGAGAAGGGTTCGGTGGTCCATCGTGGCCCCCGCGTTGCGGGCCAGCTCTGCGAGCAGCCGCCACTCGGTCGGGGAAAGTCGCACCTCCACGCCCCCGCGAGTGACAGCAGTGGCGCCGAGGTCGACGCGGACGTCGCCACGCACGACGATGCCTCCCGCTCCGTCCTGTGGTCTGACGCGCCGGAGTACTGCGCGCACCCGGGCCAGCAGCTCGTCCGCCCCGAACGGCTTGGCGAGGTAGTCGTCTGCCCCGAGGTCGAGGGCGCGGACCTTGTCGGACTCCTCACCTCGCGCGCTGATCACGATGACAGCCGGGCGTCTCGGGCTGTCCATCTGTTCGAGGATCGTCCAGCCGTCGACGAAGGGCAGGCCGATGTCGAGCAGGACGACGTCGGTCCTGCCGGCGTCGCGGAGCATCTGTGATGCGGCGATGCCGTTGGCGGCGAGCGATGTCTCATACCCGGCCGCGTTGAGCGCGCCGGCCAGGATCTCGCGCAGCGCCGTATCGTCCTCGACGACGAGGATGTGCGCCGGTCGCTCGTCGGTCAACGCAGACCCATGGGACGCGGCCGCGAGGAGCGCGCCATCACCGCCGACCCGTCAGGCAGCGGCGGCGTCAGCGCAGGCGGTAGGTCGCCGGTCGCTCGTCGGTGACCGATACCTTCGGGGCATTCCGCTCGAGGATGCGACGGACCTGCTGGGGGGTGAAGCTGCCGCCGAGACGCTTCCGGATCGCGGCGACCGCAAGCGGCCGCGTCGATTCCCTGAGAACTGACAGGACCTTGTCGTCTGGAGTGCTCCGGGTGGCGGCGTGCTTGTTGCCGTTCGAGGTGGCAGCCGCCACCGCCGGCCTCGAGGGCTCGGGCGCACTCTCTGGCACGCGGGCCGGGTGCTCGGCCACCGCGGGTGCCGCGGCCTCGGTGCGTGCGGGGAGGTCGATCCGGGCCGGCCGCGTCGATCCCTCGCCATGAAGGCGTGTCCACATCGCGGGAAGGTCGTCGAGCACCTGGCGGACGAACGCAGCCGATCCGCTCACCTCGATCTCGCGCTCGCCGTCACGAAGCCGCAGGGAGTGCGAGATGGGCGCGGCCGGTACCTCGACGCGCGGCGCCGGGCGGTACGGCGGGCGCGAATCGTTGTTGTTGAAGTTGGGTCGCGGGCCCGAAAACTGCCGGGGTCCGGAGAACGAGGGACGGTCCGAAGAGGGACGTCCCTGATAGGGGCGATCGTCAGGCATTGGTCTCCTGGCTGTCGACAGGTTCGTCGTGGTTATGACCGTGCCCCCGGCCGCCGCGCGGCGCCGGCTCGGCGACCACCGGGGTGCCGACGACGTCAGCTGCCGTATCGGGCTCCGCCTTGGGGGCCCTGGTCAGATCGGTGATCTCGACGTGGGTATCCTCGTCGGGCAGCGTGATCTGTGGAAGGTCATTGTCATCGGATGGCGGCGGGCCGAAGAGCCGCGCCTGGATCTTGGCGCGGAGCGGCGACTGGATGAGCGCGAAGATGCCGCCGATGATTCCGACGCCGATCAGCATATTGCGCACGCGATGCGTCTTTCGCTTCGGCCGAACGGCGGTGCTGAGCTTGCCCGACACGTCCGCGATCCGCTCGCGTGCGGCATTGCTCGCCGCGATGACCTTTTGGTCCGATGCGATGTGCTCGGCGGTATCCGCCAGCGTACCCGCCGCGGTCTGAAGTACCTGGCTCAACCCTTCCGCACCGCGCTGCACCGTCGGGAGCGCCGCGCTCCCCGCACCGCGCGCCAGCGTGACCGCCTGATCGGCAAGGTCACTGATCGTATCTGCCGCACGACCGCGATCCAGCAGGGCGGCTCTGGAACGTCAACTCCGCATGCTGCAACAACCTCCGTTCTCACCTGCCACTTATGGCGCCAAATGATTGATACGGCACCAAAAGATTGATTCTACGTCGCCTGCACTGTTCAACGCTCCGCGTTCGCAGTTACGACGACGATCAGGCGGCGGATGAAAGTGGCGGCGCGATGTCTCGCAGGTTGATCGGTGCGGCTTCGCGTGCGAGCGCCGTGTCCAGCGGTGCGTCGAGGAACCACCTGATGCGCGCGGCTGCCACCGGTCCGACTAGCCTGGCCAGCTCGGCCTCCGAGGCGCTGTAGATCGCCCGGAGTGATGGGAAGGAGCGGATCAGCTTCACGAACGCGGCCGGCTCGAGCCCATCGACCGCCGCGAGATGGCTCACGCGACGCCTGGCGAGCGATCCTGCCTCATCGGCGTCGAGCGGGAGCTGGAGCTCGATCGTGCGGATGGACATGGATTGAGTGTACCGAACGGATGTTCGACTTGTCAAATCGGCCTGATCGTGCGTACGCTTGCGGCGATGCCTCTGTACGAATACCGCTGCAACGACTGCTCGGCCGTGTTCGAGCTGCTCCGCCCGATGGCCGATCGCGAGGTCGCCGCCGTCTGCCCGAGCTGCGAGAGCCGGGCCAGCATGCCACTGATCAGCCGGGTCGCGGTTCACGCCGGATCCGGGTCTGACGAATCGCCCTCGATGGGAGGCGCAGGCGGCGGGTGCTGCGGCGGCAGTTGCGGCTGCGGGGCCAACTGACCGAGGGTCAGCCGGCTCCCACGCCTGGCATCGCCACGGCCCGCTGAGGCAGCGCGCCAGTCAGGTCGAGCTCCGTCTGCATCACCGAGGCGAGGAACACTCGCCGGTGTGCGGGGTGAGGGCCGTGCTCCCTGATTGCCGCCCGGTGCTCGGGGGCCCCGTACCCCTTGTTGCTCGCCCAGTTGTACTGGGGAGCCTGATCGTGCATCTGTGTCATCAGGGCGTCGCGATGGACCTTGGCGATGATCGAGGCAGCCGACACCGCCGGCACCTTGCGGTCGCCGGCGACCAGTGAGTGCAGCGGACGGGACACCGGGATACGCAGGTTGCCGTCGCAGCAATAGCCGTCGGCGTCGACTGCGTCGACCAGCCTGCGGAAGATCTCGACGTTCGCCCACCCGAGACCCCGCGCGTTGATGTCGTCAACGCTCACCTCGGCCACCGCCCACGCGACCGCCCGCTCCCGAAGCACCGCCCCGACCAGCTCGCGCTGCCTGGCGGTGAGCAGCTTGCTGTCGCGAAGGAGCGGGTGACGGAATCGCTGCGGCAGCACCACCGCCGCGGCGACCAACGGCCCGGCGTACGCGCCGCGACCGACCTCGTCCATGCCGCACAGGCGGAAAGTGCGCCAATCGCTGACCGCGAAGGTGGTTCGAATGTAGTCGGGAACGCGGAACCGCGGCATCGGCTGGCGAGAGTGTAGCCCCCGGGTTTGCTACGGTGACGGGGCTGCGCTCATCCCTGGGAGGCATACCGCGTGAACGAGGTGGTCTGGACCGACGTCGCTCCGCGTGACGGACTCCAGAACATCGCCGACACCATCAGCACCGAAGCCAAGATCCGGCTCGTCCATGGGCTGCTCGCCGGCGGTGTCCCGCGTGTCGAGGCAACGTCGTTCGTCTCGCCGAGCTGGGTCCCACAGCTGGCGGATGCGCCCGCCGTGCTCGCCGGGCTCCAGGCGGAGCTCGCGCGGCTGCGTGTGCTCATTCCCAATCTCCGCGGCCTCGAGCTTGCGCTCGCGCACGGCGTGCACAACGTGCTCGTCACCATCGCCGCGACCAACTCGTTCAACCGGCGCAATGTCAATCGCACCGTGGAAGAGTCGCTCGATGAGATCTCGCACATCGTCGAGCTCGCCGGCGAGCGCGCGTGCACCGTCGACGTTGCCGTCTCGGTGAGCTTCGGCTGTCCCTTCGAGGGGAGGGTCGCGCCGGCGCGCGTCGTCGACCTGTGCGCAGACCTGGTTGCACGAGGCGTGGCCGAGGTTGGTGTCGCCGACACGATCGGCGTGGCGACCCCGGTCGATGTCAGCACGATGTGCGCGCTCATAGCCGCATCGGTGCCGATCGATCGGCTGTCGCTGCACGTGCACGACACCCGAGGACTCGGCGTTGCCAACGTCATCGCCGCCTTCGACTCCGGCGTTCGCCGCTTCGACGGATCGGTCGGCGGCGTCGGTGGCTGCCCGTTCGCGCCGCGCTCCACCGGCAACGTCTGCAGCGAGGACGCGCTGCAGGCGCTGCACGCACTCGGAGCGGTCACCGGTATCGACCTCGCCGCGATGTGCGCGGTCGCCGAGACGCTCGCGTCCGACCTCCGCCGCGACCTTCCGGGCAAGCTCTACCGCGCGGGAGTCTGGACCGGCGCGCCCCAGGAATCGGTCGCCGAGACGAGCGTTGGCTGAGGCGGTACCCGAGCGGCTGGCGCGGGCACGTGCCGGTGGTCCGCAGCGCCATCGCGACAAGCTGGCGGATCAGAAGAAGTTGATGCCCCGCGAACGCATCAGGCGTCTCTTCGACCCTGGTGGCGCGTTCATCGAGGACGGCCTCCTGGCCGGCACCGAGGACCCGGAGCTCGCCGCCGAGGGAGTCGTCACCGGAATCGGCGTGATGCACGGCAGGACGTGTGCGGTGATGGCCAATGATCCGACCGTCAAGGCCGGATCCTGGGGCCCGCGCACGGTCGAGAAGATCATCCGCATCCAGGAGACGGCCGAGCGCCTGCAGATCCCACTCGTGTATCTCGTCGATTCAGCGGGAGCGCGCATCACCGAGCAGGTTGCGATGTTCCCCGGGCGTCGCCACGCGGGCCGCATCTTCCATATGCAGGTTCGGCTTTCCGGCCAGGTGCCGCAGGTGTGCGTGCTCTTCGGGCCGAGCGCCGCGGGGGGCGCGTACATCCCCGCGTTCTGCGACATCGTGATCATGGTGGAGGGCCACGCCTCGATGTACCTGGGCTCACCGCGCATGGCCGAGGTCGTGGTCGGCGAGAAGGTGACGCTCGAGGAGATGGGCGGGGCGCGCATGCACTGCACGGTGAGCGGCTGCGGCGATGTGCTGGTCGCCGACGAGGACGCGGGCATCGTCGCGGCGCGACGCTACCTGGAATACCTTCCTCAGTCCTGGCACGACGCACCGCCGGTCGCGGCGTCTCTCGATGTCGCCCCCGGAAGCGAGGACATCAGCGGCGTGATTCCCGCGGAGGCGTCGAAGGGGTACGACGCGATGGCGTTCATCGAAGGGATCATCGACGAGGGTTCCTTCTTCGAGATCAAGCGCCTGTTCGCGCGCGAGATCGTCTGCGGCTTCGCCCGCATCGACGGTCACTCGGTCGGAATCCTCGCCTCCCAGCCACGCTTCAAAGGCGGCGTGCTGTTCGTCGATTCCGCGGACAAGGCGACGCGCTTTATCACGTGCTGCGACGCGTTCAACGTCCCGCTGCTGTTTCTCGCCGATGTCCCCGGGTTCATGATCGGCACCGCCGTCGAGCGTCAGGGGATCATCCGCCACGGCGCCAAGATGATCTCGGCGCTTGCCCAGGCGCAGGTCCCGCGCATCTCGGTGATCCTGCGCAAGGCGTACGGCGCCGGGCTGTATGCGATGAGCGGACCCGCCTTCGAGCCCGACTGCACCCTCGCCCTGCCCACTGCGCAGATCGCGGTGATGGGGCCGGAGGCGGCGATCAACGCCGTGTACTACAACAAGATCCAGGAGGTGCCGGAGTCCGATCGCGCCGGGTTCGTCAAGGGGCTGCAGGACGAGTACCGCGACGACATCGACATCTTCCGGCTCGCGTCGGAGCTGGTCGTCGATGCCGTGGTCCCACCGGCGGAATTGCGCGCGGAGCTGGTTCGACGCTTTGCCGCATATCGATCGCGGCGCCGCGCGGATGTCTCGCGCCACCATCCCGTTCCGCCTGTCTGAGCGGGATGGCGGCGCATGGTCTCTACGGCTGGCTGCAGAGCATTGGCTACCTGGCCGTAGCGCTGTTCGTGGGTGTCGAGAGCCTGGGAGTCCCGCTCCCCGGGGAGACGATGCTGATCACCGCTGCCGTGTTCGCCGCCACCACGCATCAGCTGTCGATCGCCGGGATCATCGCGGCGGCAATCATCGGCGCCGTGGTCGGCGACAACATCGGCTTCGGGATCGGCTGGTACGGCGGTTATCCGCTCCTGCGCCGGTATGGACGGTACATCCGCCTCGACGAGGCCAAGCTGAAGGTGGGGCGGTACATCTTCATGCGCCACGGCGCCAAGGTGGTCTTCTTCGGCCGGTTCGTCTCCGTGCTGCGCACCTATGCGGCCTTTCTCGCCGGCACCAACCGGATGCACTGGACGCGATTTCTCGTGGCCAACGCCCTTGGCGGAATCGTCTGGGCGACGCTGTATGGAGTGGGGGCATATGTCGCCAGCGGTGTGATCGCGACGCTGAGCACCCCGGTCGCGATCGGACTCGGAGCGCTCGCCGTGGTGGTGATCGTGGCCGGCGGCATCTTCGTACGCATGAACATCAAGCGTCTCGAGGCTGTCGCCGAAGCCGCCCTGCCCGGTCCGCTCGAGGGGTTCACGAAGTAGCGAGGGACGGCACGCTCAGAAGGCGGGGTTGGCCACCGATCCGCCGGTCGATCCCGGCGAGCCCGGCGCCGGCGCGGAGATCAACTCGGCGCGCCACACCAGGCGGTTGTAGTCCTGCCACCAGGGGTCGCACGTGATCAACGTGAGCTCGTGCCCGGAGGTGGGGCTCAGCTGGGTGACCCTGCTGGGCGCGATGTCCCAGCGGTTGGTGACCCTGTAGACGAAGGTCTGACAGCTGCGATTCTGGATCGAGATGGTGTCGCCGGCCTTGAGCTGGTCGATGTGCTGGAAGTCCGGCTCCCGGTGGAAGGCGATGATCACGTTCCCCTGCTGACCGGGATCCGGCGTGCCCGAGTAGTGCACCATCGATCGTGCGTCCAGGAGCGCCCACGTGCCGTTGCCGGCGACGGCCGCGTAGTGGTAGCTCGCCGGGGCTCCGAAGCTCACCAGCGCGTAATCGGTCGGCGAGCTCGTCCCGCATGCCGGCGGCGCGGATGCGACCGGGACCGGGGCCGCCCGATGGGGGCTGGCCTTCCACTGGTGGAGCGCCGTCGAAGTCAGCCGCCCCGCGCTGAAGAACGCCGATGATCGGGCCGAGGATCAACGCGCCCCCGGCGAGGATGGACGCGACGCCGACCGCGAGCAGCACCATCCAGAGCCGGATGGGCCTGCGCGCGGGCTTGAGCGACCGGTGCGCCGCATCCGCCGCGAGATCAGAAGCCATCATTCACAGGATAGCCAGCATCCCGCGCCCATGCGGTCACGCGCGAGCCACGGGACGCCGTGAGACCCCGGACGCGAATCAGCGGTTGCGCGGGTTCCGTGGACGCTTGCGGCCGTAGGCGACGCCCTCGGCGACGGGGTCGAAGGCCACCCCCGGCCCGGAAGCCGGGGTGATGCCTTCGCCGCCCTGGACGAACACCTTCTTCGAGCCGACGTCGATGATGTAGGCGAGCGAACTCCCTCCCGACTGGTCGGGGATCATCGACACCTCATGGACCGTGCCCGTACGCCTGCTGCCACCGTAGGGAAAGCTGACCCTCGTCCCCACCGCAATGGGGCCGCTGTCACTCACCGAGGCGCGGCGCGGAAGCAGTCGCTGCAGTAAACGGGCTTGTCGCCGCGAGGCTGGAAGGGGACGCGCGCCACGCCGCCGCACCCAGCACAGGGGACCTCGTACATCTGGCGAGGGCCGTTGCTGCGGTATCCGCCGCCGCCACCGCCACTACCGCCGAAGCCGCCGCCGCCGCCACCACCGCCGCTCTGACGACGAGCCGCTCTGCAGCTCGGGCAGCGAGAAGGGGGGTTTGTGAGGCCACGAGAGGCAAAGAAGTCCTGCTCGCCCTCAGTCCAAATGAAGTCGACGCCGCAATCGCGGCAACGTAAAGTCTGGTCTACCGACACGCGCCTTGTTCCTCCGTCCGGCGCGTTGTGATACGGCGCCCGGGTTGGTGATAGTTACCGGGTAACAGTACACGGTCGAGAGGGCCCTCGCAAACGGACAAATCCGTGACAGCCCAGGGTTTCCATCGCGCTGTTACGATCGTGCGATCCCTGGACAGGAGCAGGCCGGAGTCGCACAGGGCGGCTCGGTGGCTGCCGGTGGGGAGGGAGGCCAGCTCCAATGCCAGCACAGCGCCATCGCCTTTTCACGTCCGAGTCGGTCACCGAGGGCCATCCCGACAAGGTCGCCGATCAGATCAGTGACGCGGTTCTCGACGCGGTGCTCAGCAAGGACCCGCTCGGCCGGGTCGCGTGCGAGACCGCGCTGAGCACCGGAACCGTCCTGGTGTTCGGTGAGATCACGACCGAGGCCTACGTCGACATCGCCGGCCTGGTCCGGCAGACCATCAAGGAGATCGGCTACACCCGCGCGAAGTACGGCATCGACTGGGAGACCTGCGGCGTGCTGGTCGGCATCGACGAGCAATCGCCGGACATCTCGCAGGGTGTCAACCACGGCGGCGCCGGCGACCAGGGAATGATGTTCGGGTACGCCTGCGACGAGACCCCGGAGCTGATGCCGGCCCCGATTCAGATGGCCCACCAGCTTGCCCGGCAGCTTGCGGTCCTGCGCCGCGACGGAACGCTGCGCTGGGCTCGCCCCGACGGCAAGACACAGGTGACCATCGAGTACGACGCCGAGGGCCGCCCGCGGCGGGTCGACACCGTCCTGGTGAGCGTGCAGCACGGCGAGGAGGTCACCCAGGAGCAGATCTTCGAGGACGTCCAGCACCACGTCGTGGGGAAGGTGATCCCGGCGGAGTGGCTCGACACCAACACCAAGCGCTACGTCAATCCGACCGGACGCTTCGTCATCGGAGGCCCGATGGCGGATGCGGGGCTCACCGGACGCAAGATCATCGTCGACACCTACGGTGGCTACGCCCGTCATGGCGGCGGCGCTTTCAGCGGAAAGGATCCGTCGAAGGTCGATCGTAGCGCCGCCTACGGGGCTCGTTGGGCGGCCAAGAACGCCGTCGCCGCCGGGCTGGCGACCAAATGCGAGATCCAGGTCGCGTACGCGATCGGGGTCGCCAAACCGGTGTCCGTGCTCGTCGAGACCTTCGGCACGGAAAAGGTTCCCACCGACATGATCGCCTCTCTCATTGATGAGTACATCGATCTGTCGCCCTTCGGGATCATGAGCGCCCTCGAGCTCCGCCGGCCCATCTACCGCCAGGTCGCCGCCTACGGTCACTTCGGCCGGAGCGATCTCGACCTTCCCTGGGAGCGCACCACCCTCGCCGAGCAATGGGCGGAGGACGCCGGCACCGAGCCACTCCTCGCCGTGGCCGCCACGGCCTGAGTCTCTGCGAACGCGAGGCGGCTGCGCGTGGGCTTGCACATCCTCGTGCTCGCGGGCGGCAGCGGGACCCGCCTGTGGCCGCTGAGCCGCAGGTCGACCCCGAAGCACCTGCTTCCCCTCGCCCCCGGAGGCGAGACCCTGCTCCGATCGACCGTGGAGCGGGTCATCGGCCTGGGTGAGAGCGTTCGCGTGGTCACCGCGGCCAACCAGGCGCAGGGGTGCCGCTCGGCGCTGGTCGGGCTCGATCTCGATGGCGACGCGATCATCGAGGAGCCGGAAGCGCGGGGGACGGGCCCGGCGCTGGCACTGGCAGTCGGGTTGATCGCTCGGGATGATCCTGATGCGCTGATCGCGAGCGTCCACGCCGACCATCGGGTCAGCGACCGCGACGCATACCGCGCCGCGGTGATCGCATCCGCAGGGTGGGCGGCGGCAACCGACGGCCTTGCCACCGTGGGGCTTGTCCCGGCAGCCCCGGTCACCGGGTTCGGCTACATCGAGGTGGCATCGGCTCGCGACCCGCGCGACTGGCGCCCGCCGGAGGGGAGTCCGCCGCAGATCGCGGTGGCCGCGGGGGCGCTCCCGGCATTCGGATCCGCCGGATTCAAGGAGAAGCCCTCGGCCGAGGTGGCACAGCGCTACGTGGCCGGCGGGCGCCACCTCTGGAATCTCGGGCTGTTCGCGTGGACGGCGCGCCGCTTCCGGGCCGAGCTCGATGCCGCGGATCCGGCGCTCGTGACCGCGATCGACGCGGTCGTCGATGCGCGCCTCGGCGGCGACGACGACCTGGCCACACGCACCTACGCGGCGCTGCCACTGCGACCGGTCGAGCCGCTGATTCTCGAACGAACACCGCGCCTCACCGTGGTCCGGGCGTCCTTCGGCTGGTCCGACCTGGGCTCGTGGCTCGACGTCGGCCAGTCCCGGGTGGCGGACGGCGACGTCGACGAGGATGGCAACGTGATTGAGGGTGACGTGATCACGACGTCCGCGCATCGGTGCACCGTGGTATCGCGGTCCGGGCGGACGGTCGCCGTCGCCGGCGTCGACGGCCTCGTTGTCGTCGACACGCCCGACGCGGTGCTGGTCGTCCCCGCCGAACGGGCGCAGCTCGTCAAAGAGATCGTCGAACGGCTCGATGGCGCCGGACGCGACGAACTCCTCTAGCCCGAGGGAGCGCACCCGTGCGCCTAGAATGATGGCGATGAAGCCGAGCCCGATCAGGTTCGGGACCGACGGGTGGCGAGCCGTGGTCGCCGATGACTTCACCTACGCGAACGTGCGCGCGGTGGCTCAGGGAGTGGCGGCGTACCTCGGCAACGAGCCGCGCCCGGTGGTCGTGGGACACGACTCGCGCTACTGCGCCGAGATCTTCGCCCGGGAGGTCGCCCGGGTCCTGGTCGCGAACGGGCTGCAGGTCGTCCTGCTCGATCGTGTGACTCCGACGCCTGCGGTGTCATGGGCGATCACCCGGGAGCAGGCGGCGGGTGGAGTCGTCGTGACCGCGAGTCACAACTCCGCCGAGTTCAACGGGATCAAGTACAAGCCCGATTTCGGCGGTTCGGCGCCCCCGGAGATTGTTGCGGAGATCGAGCGCCATACGGCGGCTGCCCTCGAGGCCGGCTCGGTCACCGAGATGACCTACGACGAGGCCGCCGCGACCGGCAGGTTGAAGACCCTGGATCCGCTCCCTGATTACTTCGTGCAGCTGGGCAGGATGGTCGATCTCGACACGCTGCGTGGTCGCGGCCTGCGCGTGCTCCACGAAGCCATGTACGGAGCGGGCGCCGGGCTCATCGCCCGGGCTGTCGGCGGTGGGTCCACCACGGTCGAGGAGCTGCATAGCGAGCGCAACCCGGGGTTCGGTGGCATGCACCCGGAGCCGATCGATCGCTACATGCCCGACGCGATGGAGCGCATGCGCTCGGGTGGCTTCGATCTCGGTATCGCCAATGACGGCGACGCCGATCGAGTCGGCATCATCGACGAGACCGGTCGCTACATCAACCAACTCCAGGTGATGGCGCTGTTCGCGATGTACCTGCTCGAGAAGCGCGGGCTTCGCGGTGACATCGTCCGCTCGGTGACGACGTCGGGCATGCTCGACCTCCTGGGCGCTCGATTCGATGTCGCGGTGCACGAGATGCCCGTCGGGTTCAAGTACATCGGTACCAAGATGATGGAGACGGACGCCATCCTCGGCGGCGAGGAATCCGGTGGCTACGCCTTCCGCGGTCACATCCCCGAGCGTGACGGGATTCTGTCCGGGCTGATGATGGCGGCGATGATCGTCGACTACGGCCTGCCGCTCTCCGGAATCCTCGCCCACCTCGAGGATCTCGTCGGCCCGCACGCGTACGACCGCCACGACATCCGCTTTCCGCGAGACGGCTATGAGGAACGCAAGGAGCAGATCTACTCGCGCATGCAGCAGAACGAGCCGGACAGTCTCGCCGGGAGCAAGGTGGTTCGCACCCGCACCGACGACGGGTTCAAGTTCTACCTGGACGACGGTTCGTGGGTGCTGATGCGCATGAGCGGCACCGAGCCGTTGATGCGCGTGTACGCCGAGGCGTCGAGCGGCGAGCGGGTCGAGCAGCTGATCTCCGCGCTCGAGAACCAGAGTGGCGTCAACGCACGTATCGCGGTCGGCGCATCCGAATGACGAGAGCCACGGACGCGCTCGGCCCGATCAGCGGCGCTGGGTCCGGGAGGGTGGACAAGCCGTGGGGTCATGAGTTGCGCTGGGCAGTCACTGAGCGCTACGCGGGGAAGCTGATCCACGTCGAGCGAGGGCATCAGCTGAGCCTCCAGTACCACGTGCAGAAGGAGGAGTCGATTCACGTGGTCGCGGGAGTGATGGATCTCCAGCTCGAGAGCGACAACGGTGAGGTCGAGACGCACCGGCTCACCGCCGGGATGAGCGCGCACATCCGTCCGGGGCGCAGGCATCGATTCGTCGCGCTCGAGACCACGGACCTCTTCGAGGTGTCATCCCCTGAGATCGACGATGTCGTGCGCATCGAGGACAGCTACGGACGGGCCGGCACCTCGGCTCCGTGAAGCCGGATCCTGCCGAGTTGTCCACCGTATCCACAGGCCGACGTGGATAATCGAACAGGTTTTCGCCGTCGCGGTCACGGGTATCTCGCCGACCAGGCGAGGAGCGCGTTGGGCATCACCGGCGAGGTGCGCGTCCTCGCCGAGATCCCGCTCCCGATGGTGCACACTGCGTTCGGTCTCGCGGTCGCGGCCGCCGAGGTGCTGCTGCGACCCGAGGCAGTCGGTCTGTATCGAAGCGCGCTCGCCGATACGGGCCTGGCGATCCTCACCGGCCTGATCCTGGTCGCGTACGACTTCCTGATCTATCACTCGGACTCCGCCCCGGCCCGGCCGGGACGGCATTGCCGATGGCGGCCGTGCTTTCCTTCGGCACCCTGCTTGCGATCGCGGTGCTGCCGCTCCCGATCCGCGTGAGCGGTGGCGCGATCGCCGCGGTGGTCATCGGGGGCGTGCCTCGCCTGGCGGGCCGGCGCGCGCTGGGCAAGGAAGGCTGGTTCACCCGGCTGGTCAGGGACGCCTCGGGAATCGCCGTCCTGGCGCCTGTGCTGCTCGGCGGAGTCTCACCCACCCTGCCGCTGCGCCTCCGCCTCGCCGCCGTGTTTGCGGTCGTCTTCCTGGTGAGCCTCGACGGGCTCCGTACCGAGCGCCTGTCGATTCCCTCGACGATCCTCTGCGCCCTCGTGGTCGCCTCGGTGGTGATCGGAGGCGCGGCCGTCGTCGGGGCGAACAACGCTCACCTGGGATTGCGTGCGGCCATCCTGCTGGTGCTCTGGTATGGCGCTCGCGGTGTCGCCGGCGCCGTGGGCGGCACGCGCCTGCACCCAGGGCTTGTCGTTGAGTACGCGATGTTCGTCATCGCCGCGAGTGCCGGCATCATCTGGAGCAACACCGCGCACCTCTGAGTGAAGCGCCGCGGCAGTCAGGACAGGCGGAGATTCTGTCCGGTCGCGACCCGTGGCGGCGTCGCATCCGCCGAGTGGAGCCGGTCCACCTGAGCGTGTGACTTCTCCACCTGGTCGGAGAGATCACGAACCGTGATCTTCATCGCCTCGAGAGCGCGCAACTTGTAGGTGTCGATCTGATCGAGGGCCGCGAAGACGTTGTCCCATGCGCGCTGCAGCGAGCCCATGTCAAGGCCCGGACTGGCCGCCTGACTCTCGACCGTGGCCGTCTGTTCGCGCAGCACCGATGAGGTGCTCTCGATCATCGCGCTGGTGGTTTCGTTCACGGCCTTCACCTGCTCGCTGACCAGCTTCTGATTGGTGAGCGCCTGCGCCACCATGACCGCGGTTCGGAGTGCGGCAACAGTGGTGGTGGTGGCGGTTCGCACGGCCCGGATGAGCTCGCGATTGTTGACCTCGACGACGCGGAGCGCCGCGTACCCCTGAACGGCGACCGCAAGTTGGGTCAGGATCTCCTGACGGCGGCGGCGGACCGGGTAGAGGATGTCCTCCTGGAGCACCTTGGCGCGCTCGGGATCGCCGATGGCCACGTGGTTGATCTGTGCTTCGAGGCCGCTGTCCAGCCTCTCGGCCATGTACGTGTACTGGCGGAGCGTCTCCATCTGCGACCAGAGCGCCTTCTGCTCCTGGCCGATCGCGGCGTTGTCCTTCTCGAGCTCCGATCCACCCTCGCGCAGCGCGCCGACGATGCCCTCGATGTGGCTCTGCGACCTCTGGTACTTCGCGAAGTAGGCGCGCACCCGGTCCCCGAACGGGACGACCCCGAGGAGCTTGCGGGGCCCGCCCTGGCTCAGATCGTGCTTGGCCGGGTTCAGCTCTTCAACCGATCGGCGGAGGTCGAGGAGGCTCTTGGCGATCGGCGCGTCGTTCTGGCCGAGCCCTCGCATCGCCCGGGTCGGGCGGTCGAGCAGGCGATTGCTCATGTCGGACGTGGACCTGATCTCCCGATCGGCCAGGCTGTCGATGTCGTCGACGTGCCTTCGGTAGTCGTCGCCGTGGACGTCGATCGACCGCAGCCCCCCGATGAAGGTGGCCACCATGGCGTCGATCCGCTTCGCCGCCTCGGGGGCGATGGCCACCTCGCGCTCGGCTTCGGCGGGCGCCACCGTCGTCGCCGCATCCGGAGCCGAGAGCGAGAGCTCGGGAAGGTCTGCCGCCACTGGGTCAGTGCTCCTCGCTGCCGTCTGTCCCCGGGGAGGCCGGGTCCGTGATCGTGACAGGAGTTTGCCGCTTGCGCCGCCCGTTGCGGTCACCGTTCTCGTATCCGTTGCGGTTGGGGGCGCCGTTGAGATGCTGCGTGTCGGTCGAACCCGACGCCGCCTTGGTGATGGCGGGGAGCAGTGACTGCCGTGCCAGGCCGGTGAGCGCTCCGGCCTGCTGGATGATCTCGGCGAGCGCGCCGGTCACGCCCTGGGCGCCGTTGAGCACCGTGAATTGATCCACGTGCTCGAATGGCGCGGCCGCCGCGGCGACGATCTCGGGCAGCTTCTCGGCGATCTGCTGCGCGATGACCGCCTCCTGGTTCTGGCTCATCGCGGCAGCTCTCCGCTCGATCCCGGCCGCCTCGGCCTCCATGCGGGCGCGGACGGCGTCCGCTTCGGCGAGACCCCTCGCCTTGATGGCATCGGCCTCGGCCTGGCCCGTGATCCGGGTGGCCTCCGCCTGGGCGGTTGCCTGCATCTTGAGCGCGGCGGCCTGGGCTTCCGCCTGGACCTTGGTCTGCGCGGCGACGGCCTCGGCGCGGAGGCGGGTCTCCTGGGCCTCGGCCTCTGCCTGCCGGATGCGCACATCACGTCCGGCGGCGGCGAGCGTTGTCTGGCGGTATGCCTCGGCGTCGGCGGGACGGCGGACGTCGACCTGGAGCTGCTGCTCCTTCTGCTCGGCCTGCAACTCGGCGACGCGCGTCTGCTCGGTGACGACCGCCTGGTGCGCCTTGGCCTCGGACAGCGGTCCCTGCTGTGCGGCGAGCTGGGTGGCGGTGTCGACCTCCGCCTGGTAGCCGGCTTTCTTGATGTTGGTGTCGCGCTCGGACTCGGCCATCTGCGCCTGGGCGATCTGCTCCTGGCTGACCGCCGCACGCTCGGAGTTGGCACGCGCGATCCGAGCGTTCTGCTCGACCTCGGCCTGATGCGGCGCGGCGAGGTTCTCGATGTAGTTCGAGGGGCTCGTGATCGACTGGATCTGGAAGCTGTCGATGACCAGCCCGAAGGACTCCATCTCCTGCGAGCAGCGATCGCGCACCTGCTGCGCGAACTTGTCCTGGTCGCTGATCATGTCCTCGACGGTCATCGAGCCGGCGATCGCCCGGAGGTGGCCGACGAACACGTTCTGCACCTTGGTCTCGAGCTCCTGCGCCGGCCGGTCGAGGAAGCGGCGCGCGGCGTTGGCGATCGACCGGTAGTCGTCGCCGACCTTGTAGACGATCACGCCGCGCAGGTCGACGCGGATCTTCTGCTGGGACACACACGGAACCCCGATCTCGCTCTCATGAGCTTCGAGGGAGAGGCGGCGCACCCGGGTGATCCCGGGAGCGACCAGGCATCCGCGCCCGGTGACGATCCGGAACCCCATGCTCTCGCCCACGCCGCCGGGGCGTTCGCTGGTCCGGAAGCCCGAGATGATCAGCGCTTCGTCCGGCTCGGCGACGCGCCATGCCGCCCGAAAGAGCAGCACCAGCATCAGCAACCCGCCGACGATGATCCCCAATATCACGTAGGCCAGCGTTGTCATCGTGGCAACCTCATGGTGTCTGTCGGCGCCACCTCAACGGTGCGACCGCCCAGGCTACCCACCACAAGGACCTGGGAATGCTTCGTGATCGTTGCTGCCTTGTCCGACGCGCACGCAAGGAATCGCTCGGTGCCCGCGCGAACCTCGATGAGCACCTCGCCGAGGTGTCCAGGGGTGATGTCGGCAGTCACTCTCGCCAGCTTGCCGACCACGTCTATCGCCATCGTCCAAGCTCCTTACTGAACGCGATGGTACCCATGGGTTCGGGGCTCGAATCCTGGTGCCGCAGGCTCTCAGGAATGTTGTGCGGCGACGGTGTCTTCGCTCTGGCGATCGAGCCTGCGCCGCTCCGCGTACAGCGCCGCGTCAGCCCGCGCGATCACCGAGTTCGGCGGTGTCCGCGTCGCCGACCGTGGTCATTCCAACGCTGATGGAATGGCCGGTCGCCGCGCTGTACTGGAGGCGAATGTCGGCCAGGGTGCTCTCCGCATCCTCCGGGGCCACGTCAACCAGGGCGCACAGGAACTCGTCGCCACCGTAGCGGATCACCAGGTCGTAGGAGCGAACCCGCTGCCGGATCGCGGCGACGGCCTCGATGAGGACGCGGTCCCCGGCCGCGTGGCCCTGGGTGTCGTTCACGTGCTTGAGGTGGTCGACGTCGAGGAAGATGACCGCGATCCCCTTGCCGCCGACGCGGCGAGACCTGTCGATCTCGCGCTGCAGGGCCGCGAGCCCGGCGCTCCGGCGCAGCGCTCCGGTGAGGTCGTCGGTGGCGGCGACCTCCGCCAGCCGGTGCGTGTACGCGGCCATGGCGCGGAGCCGGTCGAGCGCCGTCCGGAGCTGTGCGGCGCCGAGACTTGCGAGCACCTCGGGCTCGAGGCCGAGCGCGGCTGCCAGCACCTTGCGCGTGACCTCGACCGAGAGCCGACGGCTGTTCCGAAGTTCCGGCTGCGCGGTCCATCCCACGAAGTCGCGCGCCGGCGCCTCGTCAGCGAGTGGATCCGTCGTGTTGGGCGCGGTGACAGTCGTCTCCGGGTTCGGACGCCCGGAGGCGGGGGCTGTCTCCCTGGTCGGTGCCATCACTTCCTTGAACGGATCGAAAACGCGTGCCGGTTTCCCGTGCTCTCAGGTTACATACCCAGATACGCCCGCTGGATATCGGGAGACGCGATCAGCTCCTCGGCCTGCCCCGAGAGCGCCACCGACCCGGTCTCGAGCACGTAGCCTCGCGCCGCGGTCTTCAGTGCCAGGAGCGCGTTCTGCTCGATGAGCAGAATCGTCGTTCCTTTCGCATTGATCTCGCGGATGACCTCGAAGATGGCGTCCACGAGGATGGGGGCCAGGCCCAGCGACGGCTCGTCGAGGAGCAGCACCTTGGGGGAGCTCATCAGTGCGCGCCCGATCGCGACCATCTGCTGCTCGCCGCCGCTCAGGCTGCCGGCGAGCTGCGCGGCACGCTCGCGAAGGCGCGGGAACAGCGTGTACACGCGCTCAAGATCACTGCGGATGCCCGCTCTGTCGTTGCGTGCGTACGCGCCCATATCGAGGTTCTCGCGCACGGTCATGCGCGCGAAGAGTTGCCGCCCCTCCGGCGCATGGCCGACACCGAGCCGGGCGATCTGTTCCGCTCCCATGCCTCGGGCGGTTTTTCCGAACAGGTACACCTCGCCGTTGCGGGGGGAGATCAGCCCGCTGATGGTGCGGAGCGTGGTCGTCTTGCCCGCGCCGTTGCTGCCGATGAGCGCGACGATCTCGCCCTGGCGAACCTCGAGGGTCACCTTGCTGAGCGCCCTGACGCGCCCGTAGAACACGTCGATCTCGCGGATGTCGATGATCTTGTCGGTGTCGGTGGTGCCGGCGCCCAACGCCGGAGCGGCGATCGTCTGTCCGTTCTCGCTCATGCCGACTGCATCTCGCTGCTGGCCCCGGTCCCGAGGTACGCCTCGATGACACGCGGGTTGGTGCGGACATCGGTCGGACTGCCCTCGGCGATCTTTTCGCCATGATCCAGCACCACGATGCGGTGGCTCACCTCCATGACGAGACGCATGTCGTGCTCGATGAGCAGGATCGTCAAGCCTTCATCGCGCAGCCGTGCGATGAGCTGCATCAGCTCCGTCTTCTCCTGCGTGTTGAGCCCTGCGGCAGGTTCATCGAGGAGCAGGAGTTGCGGCTGGGTGGCCAGTGCTCGGGCGATCTCGAGACGGCGCTGCAGGCCGTACGGCATCTCTCGCGCGTAGGACCCGGCGTACCGCGAGAGTCCGAGCAAGTCCAGCAGTTCGAGCGCCCGCTGCTCGACCGAGCGCTCCTCGCGTCGCGCCCGACCGGTTTTGAAGGCGCCATCCCACACTCGCTCCTTCATCCACCAGTGCGCTCCGACCATGACGTTGTCCACCGCCGTCATGAATGCGAACAGGCGGATGTTCTGGAATGTGCGCGCGATCCCGAGCTTGGTGATCCGATGGGGCGGCAACCCGGAGATCGACTCGCCGTCGAGGGTGATCGAACCGCTCGTGATCGGGAAGAGTCCGGTGACGCAGTTGAAGGCCGTGGTCTTGCCCGCCCCGTTCGGACCGATCATCGAGAGGATCTCACCGCTGTCGAGGCTGAAGCTGACGTCGGAGACAGCCAGGAGTTCCGCCGAAGCGCTTGGTCACGTGGACGAGGTCGAGCAGCGCCAACTCAGGCGACCCCCTGCACCGCTGCCAGCGATTCGGTCTCGCCGCTGCTCTCCAGCTCGATACGGCGGGCGCGGCTCGGTAACAGCCCTCCAGGTCGTAACAGCATCATGAGAATGAGCGCGAGGCCGTAGATGATGTACGTGTACGAGCTGAAGTCGATGCCGGCCAGGGCGGGCACATGCACCGTTTGACTGACCGTCGTCGACCATTCGTTCATGTTCGGCAGCACCCAGAAGATGACAAACGTGAGGATGAAGCTGCCGAGGATGACGCCGGCGATATTGCCGATACCACCGAGCACGATGATGCTGAGCACCGCGATCGAGACCGAGAAGCTGAAGTCGTCGGGCGAGACGATGGTGACGATCGAGCCATAGAAGGCGCCGGCCAGACCGCTCACCGAAGCCCCGATCGCGAATGCGAGCAGCTTGGTCGTGGTCGTGTTGATGCCTGTGGACGCCGCAGCCACCTCGTCTTCGCGCAGCGCCACCCACGCTCTGCCAACCCTCGAACGTTCGATATTGCGAAAGAGCACGATGACCGCGATGGAGACGAGCAGCAGCGACCAGTAATACCACCTGGGGCTCTGGCTGAAGTTGAGAAACCCATAGTGCGGCTGATCGATTCCGGAGATCCCGTTGGGTCCCCCGGTCAGGTTGAAGACGTTGTTGGTTGCGAGGTCGGGGATGATCTCGCCGAAGCCGAGGGTGACGATTGCCAGGTAGTCGCCGCGCAGGCGCAGCGTCGGGGCTCCAAGGATGGCCCCGAAGAGTGACGCGACGGCGGCGCCGACGAAGATGAGCACCCAGAGGGGCAGGTGGATGTTGTGCGTGGGTGAGGCGAATGACGCGCAAGCGTACGCTCCGATGGCGAAGAATGCCGCGTACCCGAGGTCGAGGAGTCCCGCGAACCCAACCACCACGTTGAGGCCGAGCGCGAGCAGCATGTAGATCGCCAGGGATCCGGCCGCCCAGTCGAGAAAATCGGGCGCCTGGTGGAACATGAGCGGGAGGAAGAGTCCGAAGGGGAGCACTGCGGCCCCGAACGCAAGCGTCTGCCGTCCGGTCACCCAGGGGCGCGCGCCATACACGAGCGCCGAGAGCGCGTAGCCGTACATGGTCAGCCACACTGCTGAATCCGCGTAGGTGCCCGGCCCCGGGCTGCCGAAGAGCGGCTCCTCCTGGATGACGCTGATCAGCAGCCAGATCACCCCCGTGAGCGCGAGTCCGACCAGCGCGGCAACCAGCCGTATCCGGTCCGCCCGGCGTCCGAACGCCCTTCCGCGAATGCGCATCAGCGACTCAGCGAGCGGCGAGACCA
The DNA here is from genome assembly GCA_963799005.1 of Candidatus Dormiibacterota bacterium. GTDB lineage: Bacteria > Chloroflexota > Dormibacteria > Aeolococcales > Aeolococcaceae > Palsa-851. Next base: position 1,404,899 of record CAWCVK010000001.1, read on the forward strand.
CGAGCATGACCATGGTCACCGCGAGGATGTAGATGAGAATGGTGCCGATGCCGGTGGGCGACGAGACGAGCGCATCCTGCGGGCTGAATCCGGCGCCGGCGGAATACGCGTTCACGAACCACGGCAGCAGCCAGCCCATCAGCAGGAGTCCGGCGGCCGCCGACGAGAGTATCCAGAACACGGTGTTGCCCTGCGACCGCTGACCGTCGGCAGCCTCCGAGCGGAGCAGGGCGCGGATGCGGTCACGCACGGGTGGTCACCTCCACACCGAACAGGCCGACAGGACGGAACGTGAGGATGAGCACGAGGACCGCGAAAATCGAGCGACTCGCTCCATTCACCCCCGAACAGCGAACCTCCGAACACGTAGATGATGCCGATGAGGAATCCACCGATGCCGGCGCCGACGATGTTCCCGATGCCACCGAGCACCGCGGCGGTGAAGGCGATGATTCCGAGATGAAACCCGATGTTCCACTTGAGGACGCCGTAGTTGATGCTGTAGATGATCGCGGCCGCCGCGGCGAGCGCCGACCCGATGAAGAACGTCGCCGAGATCGTGCGATTGATGTTGATCCCGCAGAGCAGCGCGGCGGTGCGATCCTGCGCCGTGGAGCGCATCGCCTTGCCGAGCCGTGTGCGGCGCACGAACGCGCCGAGCGCGAACATCAGCACCAGCGCCATGCCGATGACGAAGAGGTCTGTGTACCCGACGCTGACACCCGCGATCGAGAACGCCTGCCCGTTGATCCACGAGGCCATGTGGGTGGTGACGTTGTCGGGGCCCTCGACCACGAGCATGATGCCCTCGATCAGGAACGAGACACCGATCGCGGTGATCAGCGGTGCGAGCCGGGGCGCATCCCGGAGACGGCGATAGGCAACGAACTCGATGACCGCGCCGGTGATCCCGGCGGCGATCATCGACAGGGGAAACACGATCACAAGCGCGAGGACGAGGCCCCCGAAGCTGCGTGTGGCCAGCGAGTTCAGATGAAACACGCTCGCGAACCCGAACGCGTAAAAGCCCGACGCAGTGAAGACATCGCCGTGGGCGAAGTTGATCAACTCGATGATGCCGTACACCATCGTGTAGCCAATGGCCACCAGCGCGTAGATGGCGCCGAGCACGAGCGCGTTCTTGATCTGCTCGCCCATCAGGGTGAAACCGTGCTGCAGGGCGGTGAACCCGACCGCCAGCACGATCATCACCAGCATGACGCCCGCGAAATTGGCCGAGATCCATCCGTAGATGAGGCGGACGATGGGACCGAGGCCACGCACGACCCCACCGCCCTGAGCGCGTCGCGGCGCCAGTCCCGCCGGAGCGACTAGCGTCGCCGATCCGCCGCTGTGGGCGCCGGTGATCGGGCGTGCGGGATCGACCGCCGAGGGTCCCTGGTGTTCGCTCATGGTCCGGTCTCCCCTGACGCGAAAAAGGGGAGAGCGCCGAGCGCTCTCCCCTAATCCTCACATGTCGATCAGCTCTTCACCGAGACGTTGCCGCTCGTGTCCACCGCGTAGGCGTTGACAGCGACAAATTTGCCGCCGGTCACCTTGTACAGGGTGAACCCGGTATTGGTCGTGTCGCCATTGGCGTCGAACGTCGTGTGGCCGAGCGCACCGTCGTAGGACGTGTTGCGCAGCTGTGCGACGACGGCGTCACGGAAGGCCTGGGGACTCGAAAGGGGCTGTCCGCCGTTGGCGACGAGCGTCGCATGAATGGCGTCCAGCAGGATGTTCATCGCGTCGTAGCCATAGGCGGTGTAGGGCTCGTTGGTCCCGTCGTTGTAAGGGGCCGCCTTGCTCGCGTAGGCCGCCGCGTACTGGCTGAAGAATGTGGCCGAGCTTGCGAGCTTGGTGACGTCCGGAGCGCTGGTGGCGTAGCTGCCCTCAGCCTCGGTTGTCTTGGCGCCGGAGTTGGCGTCGCTGATGAACTTCGTATTTACGCAGCCGTCACCGCCGAGGAGAGGGACGTTGAAGCCCGCGGATCCCATGTCACGGCGCACCAGACCGCAGCCGTTGCCGGTCGTGCCTCCGTAGAAGATGGCCTGCGCGCCCTCGCTCTTCGCGAGGCTGATCTGGGTGGCGAATGTCGTCGTCGAGCCGGGGAGGCTCGCCGGCGACCCGACGATCGTGCCGCCCTCCACAGTCGTGTAGTACTTCTTGAAGAGGAGGGCGAGGCCGCGGCCGTACGCCTCCTGGTCATCGATGAGGTACACCTTGGATGCGTTGAGCACCTTCGCCGCGATGTACGCGTCGATCTCGCCCTGCTGGACGTCGCTGGCGATGACCCGGAAGTACGTGTGCGCCCCGGGGTACAGCGAGGCTGTGTTGATGTTGATCGTCGGGTCGCTGCAGACGGCGACCACCGCGGTCAGGCAGGGGTTGGTGTTCGACGGGCTGATCAGCGCCAGGTGGTTGTTTGAAGCCACCGGGATCTCCGCCAGCGCGACCGACGAGTTGAAGGGGCCGACCACGCCCATGACCGTCGCGTCAGAGGCGAGCGCCGTGATGTTCGCTGCGCCCTGCGCCGGGTCGTGGCCGTTCTTGAGGACGGTCGAGTCGTCCTTGCTGATGTACTTCAGCGTGCACCCGCCCATCAGCTTGTGGGCGATCGCCTGGTTGACGGCAAGCTGAGCGGCGAGCTGTGGGAACGGACCGTCTGTGGCGTCGCCACCGGTCAGCGGCAGGTCGGTGGCCACGGTGATCGTCCCCTTACATCCCGCGATCCCGGTTGCGCCGCCACTCGACGACGGGCCTGACGACGTCCCGCAGGCGGCCAGGACGCCGAGCGCGGCAACCGTGCCAATCGACAACAACCCTTTGGTGGGCTTGACCATGTGCTGGGTTCTCCTCTCTCTGCGAGGCAATTGCTGGTGAGGGGACCTTGTGTACACTCGGGCACGACTGGTTGTCAATCGCCCATTGGAACTACACCCGGGGAATCCGGTGCAAATCCAAGGACCCTTGCAACCTCGCTAGGATCATCGGCATGGTCTTCGCTGCAGTTGCGAGTGGGCTGAGTGCGGCGTTTGCTGTGGTCGTCTTCCTCAAATTCCTGCGGAGCCGGCGTCCCGCTTTCGCTGCCTGGACCCTGGGACTCCTCATCTTCGCCGGCGCAGCCGCGTTCCAGGCGGCGGGGGAGACCGGCGGCTGGTCGCCGCCCGTGTTCCGTGGCTTCTACCTGCTCGGCGGGGTCCTCGGGGTCATCTACCTCGCTCTCGGCACCGTCTTCCTGCTGGCGCCGCGCCGGGTTGCGTGGGCCTGCGCCATCGTGCTGGGAGTGATCACCATCGTTCTCGCCGTGGACGCCGCGTTGATCCCAGTCGATGCAGCCCGGCTGACCACCGCGAAGGGGGTGCTCGGTGACGCGATCCAGCACGGGTCGCTGCTGTTCATCGGCGTGGTGTTCCTCAACATCATCGGAACCCTGGTGCTCGTCGGCGGGTCGGCGTGGTCCGCGTACCGCTTCATTCGCGACCGAGCCGGCATCGACCGGGTGATCTGCAACGTGCTGCTCACCGCCGGCGCGCTGATCATCGCGGTCGGCTTCTCGGCGGCCAAGACCGTCGGCATCGCCAACCTCGACGTTCTTGGCGCATATGAGGCGGCCGGAATCGCGATCATGTTCGGCGGCTTCCTCGCCCTCGGGAAGGTCGGCGTTCGAAGTGCCGCCGCCTCCCCGTCCGGACCTGCGACCGCCACCTCCGGGTCATGAGCGGGATGCTGGCCGCCGCTGATGCGGCGACGTGGCGCGAACGTGACGCCGAGCTGATCTCACCCGCCTATCACCGCTACTCCGACCTGGTCGTCGAGAGCGCCGAAGGGGCGCATCTGCACACCGTCGACGGCCGCGACGTCCTGGACTTCGGCTGCGGCATCGGGGTCACCAACCTCGGGCACGGCCATCCGGCGGTGGTCGCAGCCGTGCACGAGCAGGTCGATCGCCTCTGGCATACGTCGGTCACCGCCTTCCACCCGAAGATGATCGAAGCCGCCGCGGCGCTCGTCTCGATCACCCCGGCGTCGCTCGACCAGGTCTTCTTCACCAACTCGGGAGCCGAGGCGGTGGAAAGTGCGCTGAAACTGGCCCGGCGGGCCACCGGGCGCAGCGAGATCATCGCGTTCGTCGGCGGCTTCCATGGGCGGACGTACGGTGCGCTCACGCTCACGGCGAGCAAGGCCGCCTACCGTCGCGGCATGGGACCGCTGCTGCCGGGGGTCCACCACGTCCGATACCCGTACTGCTTTCGCTACTGCTCGCACCCCGACGATGACATCTGCGAGCTGGTCGAGCGCGAGCTGGAACTGCTCTTCGCCACCACCACCGCCCCGGAGACCGTTGCCGCGATCGTCGTCGAGCCCGTGCAGGGCGAAGGCGGATACGTCGTGCCCCCGGCGACCTTCCTGCCAATGCTTCGCCGGGTGTGCGACGAGCACGGGATCATGCTGGTTGCAGACGAGGTGCAGAGCGGATTCGGGCGCACCGGGAGGATGTTCGCGGTGGATCACGCGGGCGTGGCGCCGGACATCATGTGTTTCGCCAAGGCGCTCGGAAATGGGATGCCGATCGCGGCGATGGTCGCGGGACACCGCGTGATGAGCGCCTTCCACGAGGGCGAGCACGGCAGCACCTACGGTGGCAATGCGGTCGCGTGCGCGGCGGCCGTCGCGGTCATCGAGACGATGATCCGCGAGCGGGTTCCGGAGCGAGCCGACCGGCTCGGCCGCCGCGTGATGCAGCGCGCGCGGGGGTGGCAGGCAGACATTCCGGCGCTTGCCGACGTTCGCGGTCTCGGCCTGATGATCGGCCTCGAGTTCATGGAGGGGAAGGCTCCCGCCACCAAGCTCGTCGACCGGATCGCGGCCAACGCGCTCGCCCGGGGGCTGCTCTTGCTCTCGTGTGGTATCGATGGGAACGTGATCAGGTTGATCCCTCCGCTCACGATTCCCGAGCCCGAGCTGGACACGGGCCTGGACATTCTCGAGGCCGCCATGCACGGCGAGGCTGCGCCATGACCGTCGTCGACGCGGCGCCCGAGGTCGGAAACCTGATCGGCGGCGCATTCCGTCCCGCGAAGGCCGGGCGCACCTTCGAGTCACGCAACCCGGCGAACAGCGCCGACGTCGTCGGTGTGTTCCCCCGGAGCGACTCGACGGACGTGGATGCCGCGGTCGCCGCCGCGCGCGCGGCGTTCGAAGGATGGCGGCGGACGCCGTGGCCGTCACGCGCCGCGATCATCCTGCGCGCCGCCGAGCTGCTCGAGGACCGCAAGGAAGCACTCGCGCAGCTGATGACGCGAGAGATGGGCAAGGTGCTCACCGAAGCTCGGGGCGACGTCCAGGAAGCGATCGACATGGGGAAGTTCATCGCCGGCGAGGGTCGCCGCGCCTTCGGCGAGACCGTGCCCAGCGAGCTGCGCGACAAGTGGGCGATGACCATGCGCCAGCCGTTCGGCGTGGTCGGCTGCATCACGCCGTGGAACTTCCCGATCGCCATCCCCTCGTGGAAGATCTTCCCGGCGATCATGGCCGGCAACGCCGTGGTGATCAAACCCGCCGAGGACACGCCGCTCTGCGCCCTGCGGTTCGTGGAAGCGCTCGAGGATGCCGGGCTTCCGGTGGGCGTGGTCAACGTCATCTTCGGCTTCGGTGAGGAGGCGGGCGCCGCGCTGGTCGCGCACCCGGACGTCGCCGCGATCTATTTCACGGGAAGCGTCGACACCGGACGGATCGTGTCCGAGACCTGCGGCCGCATGCTCAAGAAATGCTCGCTCGAGCTGGGGGGGAAGAACGCCATCGTGGTGCTCGACGACGCCGATGTCGAGCTGGCGGTGGACGGGGCGCTCTGGGGTGCGTTCGGCACCGCCGGGCAGCGATGCACCGCGTCATCGCGGTTGATCGTCGAGCACGGTGCGCTCGACCGCTTCACCTCGCGACTGGTCGATCGGGCGTCACATCTCCGGCTCGGCGATGGGCTTGACGAGAAGGTCGACGTCGGGCCGGTGATCAACGAGACGCAGCTCCGGCGCATCCATGCGTACACCGAGATCGGCAAGGACGAGGGCGCGTCGCTCCTCCTCGGTGGCGAGATCGCAACCGAGGGAGCGCTTGCCAAGGGCTGGTTCTACCGTCCGACGGTGTTCGGCGACGTGAAGCCGACGATGCGCATCGCGCAGGAGGAGATCTTCGGTCCCACCACGGTGATCATTCCCGTGGGTTCGACGGAGGATGCGATCGCCGCTGCCAACTCCACGCAGTACGGCCTCAGCCTCAGCGTGTACACCAACGACCTGCGCACCGCCTTTCACGCCATCAATGAGCTCCATTCAGGCATCGTTTACATCAACGCTCCGACCATCGGCGCCGAGATCCAACTCCCCTTCGGCGGGACGCGCAACACCGGAAACGGCCACCGTGAGGCCGGCGGTCACGTGCTCGACGAGTTCAGCGAGTGGAAGTCGGTGTACATCGACTACAGCGGACGCCTCCAGCGCGCGCAGATCGACACTGAGTGAATTCCGCCGTGAACGGGCTCGAGGAACGTTTCACGACATACGAAGGCAAGCGTCTGCGCTACCTCACCGGAGGGTCCGGCCCACCACTGCTGCTCTGCCACGGGTTCATCGGTTCGGCAGAGAATTTCAATGACTGGTACGACATCCTGCTCCAGCGGCGCACCATCATCGCGCCGGATCTCCCGGGGTTCGGACGCTCGGCGCCGTTGGACGGCGGTCACAGTGCCCCGGCGCTGGCGCGTGCGGCGCTTGCCGCGGCCGGCGATGCGGGTGTGGAGAGTTTCGACGTCGCCGGTCTGTGCCTCGGGACCCCCGTCGCGCTCGCGGTGCAGCGTGCCCGTCCGGCTGCGACCGAGCGCCTGATCCTGCACACCCCGCTCGTGGCTCCGAGACTGGTCCGTCGCTCGTTCCACATTCAGGTCGGTTTCATGCTGGCGCCGATCGTGTACCCGGGGATCGTGTGGCTCGCGCACCAGCGCACCATGAGCGATATCTACAAGCGGCTCATGGTTGAGGGCAAGGGCGTCGACCCCGTCGCCGCCAAGGTGAATTTCGACAACCAGGTGCTCGCCGCTCCCCGCGCCGCTCGCGAGTGGTTGCACGACGCGTTGCAGCGCAACGACCTTGCCCAGGTTCGCGGTTCGGGGCGTCCGACATTGATCCTCGTCGCCGAGCACGATCGCATCGTCAATGTTCGCCGCCTCAGGTCGGCGGTGGCGAATGCCCCGGGTGTGTCCTTCGACGTCATCCGGCGCGCCGGACATGCCTGGAGCCCGGAGCTCTCGCGCCGGCAGCGCGTGCTGATCGCGGCCTTCCTCGACGATCGGCCGCTGCCGCACGCCGACGACGCGGCCGTCGCCGCCGCCTGAGCCCTCGGGGTGGATGCCGGCATCGATGCCGAGGCGGACCGCGCGATCATGGCCTTCATCCGAGAGTCGCGGAAGGCGCACGAGCTTCCGCGCGTCGGGCCCTTCGCGCTCCTGCTCACGAGCGCAACCAGGCTGCGCTTCCTCAACTACGCGATTCCCGACGATGGGGCGGACCCGGAGGACTCGGAGCTGGAGGCGCTTGTCGCCGCCTTCCGGTCCGCGGATCGCATGCCGCGCGTCGAGTTTCTGCCATCTGTGGCGCCGGCACTCGAGTTGCGGCTGACCGGTCATGGATGGACCCTCGAGGCGCGCCTCCCGCTGATGACCTGCACGGCGAGGACGGTGCGTGAGCCGCGGCTTCCCGACGGCATCCTCATCGACGCCGCGTCGGATGACGGAACGCTCCTCGAGATGGCTCGCCTGCAACACGAGATCTTCGGCGACCCGGAGCCGGCCGACGCGCGCACCGTCGCCCGGCTGCGTGGTTCCCTGGACCGTGGCGGGCGCGCACTCACCGGGCGGGACGCAGGTACCCACCAGCTGATCGGCGCGGCCCAGTCCGGGGTCCCGGCAGGGGGGGCCACCGAGCTGGTCGGGGTCGTGGTGGCGCCCTCCCACCGGCGCCAGGGAATCGCCGCCGCGATGGTGTCCGCGCTCGCTCGCCAGAGCCTCGACGCCGGCCTGACGACGGTCTTCCTCGAGGCGGCCCCGGGCGCCGACGGGGCCTACCGGAATGCCGGATTCCGGCGGACGTCGACGAGCGTGCACCTATCGTTGGAGCGTGACACCGACACCTGAGCCGGCCGCCGCCCCGGAACGTCGCTGGCCTCCCCCCGCCCTGCGGGTGCGGCCGTTCCGGTGGTACTGGGCCGCGCAGTGGCCGACCCTGCTCGGCACGTGGATGCAGATCGTCGCCCTCGGCTACCTCGTCTACCAGCTCACCGGCAGCACGACCGCGGTCGCCGTGGTCGCCGCCGCCGACGGCATCCCGTCGGTCATCCTCTCGCTGGCGGGCGGCGTGCTCGCCGACCGGCTGCCCCGCCGCCGGATCCTGCTGGTGACCCAATCGCTGCTCGGTTTGAGCGCCGGGGCGCTCGCGATCCTGGTGGCGACCCACCATGCGAGCTTCGTCGCGATCCTCGTCGTGGCGGTCGTGTTCGGCGCCACCGACGCCGCGGATCTGCCCACCCGGCAGGCGCTGGTCGCCGACCTGGTCGACCGGCACCTCGTGGTCAACGCGGTCGCCCTCGGGGCCGCGGCGATGAGCGCGACACGCATCGTCGGCCCGTCCGTCGCCGGCCTCCTGATCGGCGTCGCGGGTCCGGCCGTCTGCTTCGGATTCCTCGCCATCGCCTACCTGGCGCCGATCGGCGTGCTGCTGACGGTGATCCCCGACGTCGTACCGCTGCCGAGAACGGCCGGCGCGACCGCGTGGGGTGAGCTGGTCGCCGGTCTCCGGGCGGCCGGCGCCGATCCGCTCGTCCGTGGGGTGGTGATCGTCGCATCGGTGCTTGCGTTCTGCGGCGTGTCGTACATGCCGTTCCTGCCGGTTCTGGCAAGAACGCAGTTGCACGTGGGTCCGGAGGCACTCGGGATCATGTACAGCGTCGGGGGACTCGGCGGTCTGGTCGGCGGCCTGGCGATCGCGTCGATGGGACGCGGAGCTGGGAGGCTTCAGCTCATGTTCGTCGGCGGCCTGGTGTACGCCGCGAGCCTGTTCCTGGTCGCGCACAGCGCGCTGCTCGGTCTCACGCTGCCCGCACTGGTCGGTATCAGCTTCGCGTTCGTGGCGGTGAGCACCTCGATGACGACCCTGCTGCAGACCGACACCGACCCCGCCCTGCGTGGGCGGCTGCTGGGTATCTATGCGACCATCTTTGCGGGACTGCAGCCGCTCGGCACGGTCGCGTACGGCCTGATGGCGCACTCGGTCGGGCTGTTCAACGCCATCGGCGTCGGCGCGCTGCTGGTCGGCGCGACGACGGTGGTGGTGGTGATCACCCCCTCGTTCAGGGCTCGGGTCAGCGGGCTCGGCCTCGCCCTGCCCGCCCCCGCGGCAGCCCCCGATACACTGGCCTGAGGATGGTGCAGCGGCGGGGCGGGGCGGCGAGCTTGGTCCTGTGCGCAGTGGTCATCGCAGCGTGCGCCTCGAACCCGCCGCCACCGGTCGCGCCATCGCCGGTGATCGCGCGGGTCGGCTCGTACGCGATCACCCTCGCTCAGTTCGATGTCCGCTACCAGAGCGCGTGCACCAGCATCAAACAGGGCGGTGGCAACTGCACGGGTGGCGCCGCGGTCACACAGGTGCGTGCCGCCATCCTGCGCAGCCTGATCACCGACACGGTGATCCGCGAAGAGGCGACCAGGCTCGGGCTGGTGGCGACCCCGAAGGAGGTTGCGGCCGAGGTCGCCACCGACGCGCAGCAGGCAGGAGGGATGAGTGCGCTGAAGACCGAGCTCGCCGGGGCCGGCGGGTCGATCGCGCAGCTCCAGGACGAGATCAGCTCGAACATCAACGAGCAGCGTGTCGAGGACGTCTTCGCGCAGCAAAGGGCGGCCGGGATCGAGCAGATGCTCGCCATGGGAGCGAGCTTCACCGCCACCGCGAGGACGTATTCCGACGATTCGGGAACAACCGGGACGGCGGCAAAGGGCGGCGATCTGGGTGTCCTGACCACCGTGCAACTCAAGACCTATGACCCCGCGTTCGCGGCCGCGGTCACGTCGCTCGCGGTCGGTTCGTACACGAGGACACCGGTTCACGACGCGGGCGGCTACGACATCCTGATGGTCTACGCGAAAACGGCGAACGGCTGGGGCGTCCGCCACATCCTGATCTACGCCGGCAACCCGTACAACGTGACCGACCGGCCCGCCTGGTTCACCGAAGAGCTGTTCAACGAGGTCGACAAGCTCTGTGCCGCCAACCAGATCGAGGTCTCGCTGACCAACGCCGGCGGCAACCCGTGCACGCTGACGCATTCCAGCCCTTCGCCCGTGACCCCGATCTCGAGGCCCGCGGCCACGCCGACAACCGCTGGGTGAGGTGCTTCCTCGCCGTTCCCCTTGCCGATCCCGGTCTCGGGGCGGCGCAGCGGCTGCAGTCCGAGCTCCGGGAGCGCATCCCGGAGGTGCGCTGGGCGCGCCCGGAAACGCTCCATCTGACCGTGCACTTCTTCGGGTCGATCGACGAGCAGCGGGCCACGACCGCGCTCGAGGTCGTGACGCCGCTCGCCGCGGTCACGGCGCCGTTCGACGTCGCGCTCGAGCAGCTGGGCGCGTTCCCGCGGCGAGGGACACCCCGCGTGCTCTGGCTCGGTCCGGCGCGCGACATCGCGTCGCTCACCGCGCTCGCCCTCGCGTGTCGCGTCCAGCTCGCCGCCGCCGGTTTTGACGTCGAGGAGCGCCGCTACCACGCGCATTGCACGCTCGGCCGGCCGCGCGTGCCCTGGAATGACCGCGCGCGAACAGCGTGGCTGGCGGCCGCGACCGAGGATCGGACGCCGACGCGTTTCACGGCGACGCGGCTCGTCCTCTTCGAATCGCGATCCGCTCAGGGCGGCGCGGTGTATGCCGAACGTTCGTCGCTGACATTCGAAGCGCGCTGAGCGGCACTCAGCGATATCGGGGATCGGTCAGCTCGGTCTCGAGTGCGTAGTGCTCGATCGCGGCGGCGACGACGTGACGCGGAAGGCGATCCTGCTGCGCCAGCCCGTCGAGCACGGCAACCGAGATCGACCCGGGATCGATCTCGAAGTGGCGGCGCAGCGCGACCCGTGTATCGCTGCGTCCGTAGCCGTCGGTGCCGAGTGGGATGAACGGGGCGGTGACGAAGCGCCCGATCTGATCGGGGACCGCCTTCATGTAGTCGGTCACCGCCACGATCGGTCCGTCGTCGCCGCCCAGCTGTTCCTCGACGTACGACACGCGCGGCTCGGAGTCCGGATGCAGCCGGTTCCAGCGCTCGACCTCGAGCGCGTCCTGGCGCAGCAGCTGGAAGCTCGGGGCGCTCCACACCTCGGCGGCGACGTCGTGCTGCTCGAGCAGCATCGCCTGGGCCTCGATGGCCGCGAGGACGGCGCTCCCGCTGGCGATAATCCGGGCACGGTGAGCGCGCTCGCTGCCGGGATGCTTGTACAGGTAGAGGCCCCGCAGGATTCCGTCCTCGCTGCCCTCGGGCATCGGCGGCATCGGATAGTTCTCGTTGTAGAGCGTGATGTAGTAGAAGATGTCCTCGCCGTCGACATACATGCGGCGCATGCCGTCGCGAATGACGGTCGCAAGCTCGAACGCGAATGCGGGATCGTAGATGCGCACGTTCGGGATCGCGCTGAAGAGCAGCGGCGAGTGTCCGTCCTCGTGCTGCAGGCCCTCGCCGTTCAGCGTGGTGCGCCCTGCGGTTCCGCCGAGCATGAAACCGCGACCGCGTGAGTCGCCGAATGCCCAGATGAGGTCGCCGACCCGCTGGTACCCGAACATCGAGTAGTAGATATAGAAGGGGATTACCGCCTGACCGTGGGTCGCGTACGCGGTCCCGGCGGCGGTGAAGCTGCCCATCGACCCGGCTTCGGTGATGCCCTCTTCGAGGATCTGCCCGTCGATCGCCTCGCGGTACGAAAGCACCATCCCCGCGTCCACCGGCTCGTAGCTCTGCCCGAACGGCGCATAGATCTTCACCTCGCTGAAGAGCGCATCCATGCCGAACGTGCGCGCCTCGTCGGGGATGATCGGGACGATGCGGCTGCCGATCCCGGGATCGCGGAGCAGATTGCGCAGCAGTCCGGCGAACACCATCGTGGTCGACGCCGCGCGCGTTCCGCTGCCGGTGAGGAACTCCGCGTACGGGGCGTCGCCGGGTAGCTCGAGCGGCTTGGAGCGCACCACCCTTCGCGGCAACAACCCGCCGAGCGCGCGCCGGCGCATCAACAGATACTCGACCTCGTCGGAATCGGCGCCGGGATGGTAGTAGGGAGGCTTGGCTTCGGCGAGGCGCTTGTCGCTGATCGGCAGCTCGAGCAGGTCGCGGAACGCGCGCAGCTCCGCTTCACCGATCTTCTTGATCTGGTGCGTCGAGTTGCGTCCTTCGAACCCGACGCCGAGGGTCCATCCCTTGACGGTGTGCGCGAGGATCACCGTCGGCGCTCCCCGTTGCTCCAGCGCGAGCTTGTACGCGGAATACACCTTGCGATAGTCGTGACCGCCGCGGCGAAGGTGGCGAAGGTCGTCATCCGACAGGTGCTCGACCATCTTGCGCAGTCGGGGATCCGGGCCGAAGAAGTGCTCGCGGATGTACGCCCCACTTTCTGTCGTGTACTTCTGGAATTCGCCGTCCGGGACGCGGTTCATCTGATCGACGAGCACACCCGACACGTCGCGCGCGAGCAGCTCGTCCCACTCTCGCGCCCAGATGACCTTGATGACGTTCCAGCCGGCGCCGCGGAAGATTCCTTCGAGCTCCTGGATCACCTTGCCGTTGCCGCGCACCGGGCCGTCGAGACGCTGCAGGTTGCAGTTGACCACGAAGGTGAGGTTGTCGAGCTGCTCGCGCGCCGCGAGCGATAGCGCGCCGAGCGTCTCCGGTTCGTCGCACTCGCCGTCGCCAAGGAAGCACCAGACGCGGCTCTCGCTGGTGTCGGCGATGTGGCGGTTGTACAGGTAGCGGTTGAAGCGCGCCTGGTAGATCGCGTTGAGCGGGCCGAGGCCCATGGAAACCGTCGGGAACTCCCAGAACTCCGGCATCAGGCGCGGGTGCGGATAGGAGCTGAGCCCGTTGCCCCCCGTCTCCTGCCGGAAGTTGTCCATCTGCGCCTCGGTGATGCGCCCCTCGAGATACGCGTGCGAGTACATGCCCGGCGCCGCGTGCCCCTGGTAATAGATCTGGTCGCCGGAGTTGCCGTCGTCCTTGCCGCGGAAGAAGTGGTTGAAGCCGACCTCGTAGAGCGAGGCCGCCGACGCATACGTCGACAAGTGCCCACCGATGCCATCGCTGCGCTTGTTGGCGCGCGTGACCATGACCGCGGCGTTCCACCGGACGATGCGCCTGATGCGACGCTCCATCTCCTCGTCGCCCGGGAACCACGGCTCCTCATCGGGGGGAATCGTGTTGATGTACGGCGTCGAGACCAGCGACGGCACCGGCACCTGCAGCCGCCGGGCACGTTCGAGCAGCTTGCCGATGACGAAACGGGCGCGGACCGCGCCCTCGGAGGCAACCAGCGCATCGAGCGACTCGAGCCACTCGCCGGTCTCCGCGGCATCCGCGTCGGGAAGCTGATGGAGGAAGGCGTCGAACGTCATTCGGAGCGAGGATATACACCCGGGCGCCGGAAACCGCCTTTGTCACCGTTTGCGGTCTTTGCACCATCCTGTGGTACTGTCTTGGCAAGTGCTCGCGCATCGGCGAGCCATGCCTCTTGGTGAACCCTCTCTCCGCCGGCGACCGGCGGGTCTCAAGAATCCGGCACAGGACAGTCCAGCGAGGGGATTCTGGGATGACGGGAACGACCCGGGTCCCGAGGTGACACGGTGACAACGTTTGAATCCATCGGCGTGCGTCCACGCACGTCGGCCGCTCTCCATGGAGGCGGTTTCACAGAGCCGAATGCCGTGCAGCAGGAGGCGATCCCGCCGCTGCTGGCGCGCCGCGACTGCGTGATCGAGGCACCCACGGGATCGGGCAAGACGCTCGCGTTCGTGGTGCCACTGGTCGAGCGTCTCGCTGGCCACCAGGGTCATGGCGCCAGGGCGCTGATCGTGACGCCGACCCGCGAGCTCGCAACTCAGGTCAACGCGGTGATCCGCAAGGTCGACCCGGCGCTGCGGACGGTGATCTGCATCGGAGGGGTTGGGTACGGACCGCAGACCGGCGGACTGCGCAATGCCCCGGACGTCATCGTCGGGTGCCCGGGACGTCTCCTCGACCTCGCGAGCAACGGCATCGCGCGTCTTCGCGACGTCGAATATCTGGTTCTGGACGAGGCCGACGAGATGCTCGACCAGGGCTTCGCCAAGGATGTCGAGAAGATCATCTCGATGTGCCCGGGGCACGACAGCCCGGCGCGCCGGCAGACGGTGCTCGCATCGGCGACGATGCCCGACTGGGTGCAGCGGATGATCGCCAAGCACCTCCACGAGCCGGCGCGGGTGCGCGTCGTCAACGAGCAGGTTCCCGCGCTCGAGCACGGCGTGATGAGCGTCGTCAGGTCGCAGAAGATCGACGCACTGTCACGGCTGCTGCGTCGGCAGCGGGCAACCGAGCTGAACCAGACGATCGTGTTTCATCGCACCAAGCACGGAGCCAAGAAGCTCGTGCGCGACCTGCTGCGCATGGGCCACACCGCGGGCGAGCTGCAGGGCAACCTGTCGCAGAACGCCCGCGATCGCGCGCTGGACTCGTTCCGGGCGAATCGCACCGAGGTGCTGGTCGCCACCAACGTCGCGGCCCGGGGCATCGACGTCGTGAACGTGGGGCTGGTCGTCAACTACGAGCTTCCGGAGACGCCGCAGTGGCTCACCCACCGGGTCGGCCGCACCGCCCGCAACGGCAACGAGGGCAAGGCGATCACCTTCCTGAGCGAGGAGGACGGCGAACAGTGGCGCAAGCTGCGCCGCCTCGGTGCCCCCGCACTGCCGGAGATCGATGGCACGCTGCTGCTCACCACCGGGGAGTGGAAGCTGGGTGCGCCGCCGCGCGAGGCTACGCCAGCGCCTGCTCCAGGTCGGCAACCAGGTCGTCGACGTCCTCAATACCGACGGACAGGCGCAGCAGCCCGTCGCTGACGCCGACCCGCGCCCGGGTCTCCTCCGGTATCGACGCGTGGGTCATCATGGCCGGGCTCTCGGCGAGCGATTCCACAGCCCCCAGTGACTCGGCGAGCGTGAACACGCGCAGGCGCTCGAGGAACGAGCGCGCGGCGTCGCCCGTCGAGACCTCGAAGGACACCACGCCGCCGAAGTGGCCGCCCATCTGACGCCGGGCGAGCGCGTGGCCTGGATTGCTCTCGAGCCCCGGGTAGTACACCTGGGTCACCGCGTCCTGACCCTCGAGCCACCTGGCAATCGCCAGCGCGTTCTCACATTGGCGGAGGACGCGGAGCTGCAGGGTCTTCACCCCACGGAGCAGCAGCCAGCAGTCGAACGGCGACGGCACCGCCCCGACCGCGTTCTGGTGGAAGCGCATTCGCTCCGCCAGGGCGTCGTCCGAGGTGAGCACCGCTCCGCCGAGCACGTCGCTGTGGCCTCCGAGAAACTTGGTCGAGCTGTGGATCACCAGGTCGGCGCCGAGATCGAGGGGCCGCTGCAGCACCGGGCTCGCGAAGGTGCTGTCGACCGCCACCAGGGCACCGGCGCCATGGACGAGCTCGCTCACCGCATCGATGTCCACCACTCGGAGCAACGGATTGGTCGGCGACTTGAGCCAGACCATTCGGGTGCGATCGGTCATCGCCGCGGCGACCGCGTCGGGATCGGTCGGGTCGACCGCCGTGAAGGTCAGACCGTAGCGCCGGAAGACCTTGTCGAACAGCCGGAAGGTGCCGCCGTACACGTCCTCGGTGAAGACGACGTGGTCTCCGGGATCCAGCAGCAGCATCACGATCGTGGTTGCGGCGAGCCCTGACGAGAACGCGAGACCATGGGCAGCCCCTTCGAGCGACGCCAGGCACTCCTCGAGGTTGCCGCGCGTCGGGTTGCCCGAGCGCGAATACTCGAATCCCTGGTGCCGGCCGGGTGACTCCTGCGCGAACGTGGTCGCCAGGTGAATGGGCACCACCACCGCGCCGGTGGAGGGATCCGGCCCCTGCCCGACGTGCAGGGCGCGCGTGGCCAGCCCGTGCGGTCTGCGCTGCACGCCGGTCAGCCGCGTCCGCGGCGGGCGACGAACTCCAGCAGGTCGCTCCTGGTGATCACCCCGACCGGGACGTCCCCCTCGACGATCATCAGCGCGGGCTCGCCGCCGAGCAGTGCCTCGAATGCCTCCTCGATCGGCGCGCCCGAGGCGACGCGCGCGAACGGTGGGTCCATCGCGGTCGACACCGACGTGGTGACCACCGCCGGGTCGCGGTAGACGCGGTCGAGCAGGGTTCGTTCCTGGATGCTGCCCACCACGCCACCTCCCGCGGTGGTCCCGTTCTCGGTCACGAGCAGCTGGGAGATGCCGTACTGCTGCATGAGGTCGATCGCCTCACCCACGGATCTGCCGGCGCCGACGCTCACCAACTCCGGGACACCGTCGGACTGCGAGTTGATGACCTCGCGAACCCGTGCGGGCACGAGCCGCTGGAGGTAACCGTTCTGGCGCATCCACTCGTCCGAGAAGAACTTGCTCAAGTAGTTGCGCCCGGTGTCGGGGAGGAGCACGACGATCACGTCGTCCGGCTTTGAATCGACGGCAACCTGGATCGCGGCGTGGAGCGCGAGGCCTGCCGACCCGCCGACGAGGATGCCCTCCTGGCGCGCGAGCTTGCGCGCGGCCACGAAGCACTCGCGATCGGTCACCTGGATGAACTCGTCGACGACGTCGCGGTCGAAGGTGCCCGGCCAGAAGTCCTCGCCGACGCCCTCGACCTTGTAGGGGGCGATCTCCCCGCTGTAGATCGAGCCCTCGGGATCCGCGCCGATCACCCGGATCGCCGGGTTCTGCTCCTTGAGGAACCTGCCGACGCCGGTGATCGTGCCCCCGGTACCGACACCGGCGACGAACGTCGTGACGCGGCCGTCGGTCTGCCGCCAGATCTCCGGGCCGGTGGTGCGGTAGTGCGCCTCCGGGTTTCGCGGGTTGAAGTACTGGTTCGGCTGAAAAGCGCCCGGCACCTCGCGGGTGAGCCGGTCCGCCACCGAGTAATACGACTGCGCGGAGTCGCGTTCGACGTTGGTCGGGCAGATGACGACCTCGGCGCCATACGCGCGCAGCAGGCTGATCTTCTCGGGCGACATCTTGTCGGGCATGACGAAGATCATCTTGTAGCCCTTGATCGCAGCCGCCATCGCGAGCCCGTGGCCGGTGTTGCCGGAGGTCGGCTCGACGATCGTGCCCCCCGGCCGCAGCAGTCCGCTGCGTTCGGCGTCCTCGAGCATCGAGAGACCGATGCGGTCCTTGACGCTCCCACCTGGGTTGAGCTGCTCGAGCTTGGCCAGGATCAGAGGGCGGAGCCCCTCGGTGACCTTGCTCAGCCGGACCAGCGGGGTGTTGCCGACCAGGTCGAGGATGCTCTCGACGTACTCCACTTCCTGGCCATTCTAGTGCGCGGTGGTGACCGTCCCAGGGTGCGAATTCGGTTCAACCGCGCTTTGGTCACGGCATACTGAGGATGAATGGAGCAGTCTGGAAGCCACGAGGTCGCGGACTCGCGGGCGTACGTTCCCGGCTACACACTGGATCGGGGGATCAGCGTCGACCGCGCCGGTGCGCTGCTCGACGCCCACGACACCAGCACCGGGTCGAGAGTGGTCATCCGCGCTGCTCAGCCCGGCGCTCTCCTCCGACGCGGCGTACCGCCGTCAGGTCCGCCACGACATGGGAGTGCTCCGGTCCCTGCGCCACCAGCATCTCCTCTCGGTCATCGCCTTCGACGACCGGCATGCCGCCATCGTCTACGAGTGGGTGAACGGGGTCACGCTGCGTGCGGCCGGCCGCCTCGGCGCGGCGGCGGCGCTGGTCGTCTTCGACGATTCGCTTGCCGCTCTCGAGGCGCTCCATGCCGCCGGCGTCATCCATCGTGACGTGACGCCGGACGCGGTCGTTCTCGACGGCGACGGCACCGGCATCGTTCGCGACGCGGGCGTGCCAGCGCCGCCGCTGCGTCGCGGGTGGCGTGCGGGAACTCCGCAGTACATGGCGCCGGAACTGTGGGCCGGCAGGCCTCACACGGTCGCGACCGACATCTATGCCGCCACCGGCGTCCTGGTCGATTCGCTCACCGGACGTCCTCCATACCTCGGCACCGACCTCACCGGCCTGGGAGTGCAGCACACGCAGGGTGCGCTGCCCAGCGAGGCGGTTCCGATGTTCGCGAGAGAGCTGGTGATCCGCGGGCTCGCCAAGGACCCGCGTGACCGGCCCGCGAGCGCCGCACTGTTCCGCCGCCACGTCGAGACCGCGGGAGCGACGTTCCTCGGAACCTCGTGGCGCGACCACGGACGTTCCTGGTTGACCGTCGTTGTCGCGGACCGTCTCGCCGCCCCGGCCCCCACGACCGCGGCGGCGGAGGAGGTCGTCGATGACGACGACGACATGCCTCTGGCCGGCATCGCGATCGACACCGCGGGGGACGAGCGACGACCCGGAGGCGTCGGCTGGAAGGTGTGGTCGGTCGCCGCGGCGGCGGTGATCGCGCTGGTGGTGATGGTCATCTTCGCCGCCAAGGCACTGGGAGGGCCCGGGGTCGTCGACTCGCCGACCCCGCCGGGCGGCGCGATCCTGACCCCCTCCTCGACTGTGCCGACCGACGCAGGCGTGCCCACCAGCATCGACACCGCCGGGGCCGCGCTCCCGACCTCGACGCCGTTGCCCGCAGCCACACCCACGCCGACCGTGGCGCCGAACACGGCGAAGATCACGATCGCGCCGATCCTGACCCCGACCCCGACACCGACCGCCAGCAGTCCCACGCCGACACCGGCAACGTCACCGTCACCGAAACCGACGCCGACGCCGAAGCACTGAGGCGTCCGCGCCTCAGCGCGACCCGGTGAGGTCGTAAACGTCGTCGGCGTAATCGCGCATCATGCGCGCCGCTGAGAAGCGCGGTCCGTTGGTGCGCAACGACGCTCGCATTCGCTCCACCCAACCGCGGGGGACGCCGTGCTCATCGCGCTGGTAGAAGAGCGGTACGACCTCGTGCTCGATGATGTCGAAGAGGGTGGCGGCGTCGCGCGAGTCCTGCATGGCATGGTCGAAGAGGATGTCGCCGGGGATGGCCCATCCATTGGTCCCGTTGTACGCCTCCGCCCACCAGCCGTCGAGCACCGAGAGGTTGAGCCCTCCGTTGAGCGCCGCCTTCATGCCGCTCGTACCGCTCGCCTCCAGTGGCGGCCTGGGAACGTTGATCCACACGTCGCAGCCGGCGACCATGTGATCGGCGGTCGCGAGGCCGTAGTTGTCGAGAAAGGAGATCCGGCTCATCGCGGCAGGCTCACGCTCGAAGGTGAACAGGCGCTGCGCTGCTCGCTTGCCTTCCTCATCCTGGGGGTGTGACTTGCCGGCGAAGACCATCTGCGCGGGGCGATCCCGGTTCTCGAGCACGCTCGAGGCGCGCTGGGTGTCGAGGGTCAGCAGCTGGATGCGCTTGTACCCGGCAAGGCGGCGCGCAAATCCGAAGGTCAACGCGTGCTCGTCGAAGCCGTGCTCGGCGGCCTCCACGTACCATCGGGGCTCATCGCGCGCGAGCCGGTTGGCGACGCTCTGCACGCGGACGTGCTGCACGAACTCCGCTCGCAGCGCGTTGCGCGTCTCCCACAGCTCTGCATCCGGGATATCGTCAACCCCGCGCCAGGTGTCCGGATCCGCGGCACGCGCCTCCCACCCGACACCGAGATAGCGATCGAGCAGCTCGCGCATCGGCGGTGCCATCCACGTCGGCACGTGCACGCCGTTGGTGACGTGCCCGATCGGCACCGTATCGGCGGGCCGCTCGGGGAAGAGTGACTGCCACATCTGGCGGGCGACCTCGCCGTGGCGCCGGCTCACCCCATTGCGCGAACGGCTCATCTTGATGCCGAGCGGGGTCATCACGAACTGCTCGTGGGGGTTGTCGGGCCGGGTGCGGCCGAGGTGGAGGAAACCCTCGAGGTCGAGCCCGGCCTGGTCCGGATAGTCGCCCAGGACCTCGACGATCTCGCTGACGTCGTATCCCTCGTTGCCGGCGGCAACCGGCGTGTGGGTCGTGAAGACGGTGCGATCGCGCGCCGCCGTGAAGGCCTCGTGCCGCGAGCGACCCAGCGCCATCTCGCGGCGGGCCATCTCGAGGGGCGCGAGCGCGGCGTGACCCTCGTTGAGGTGGACCACGCACGGATCCAGCCCCATCGCGTCGAGGACGCGCATCGAACCGATCCCGAGGAGGGCGTACTGGGCCAGCCGGGTGGGCCTGTCGGCGACGTAGAGACGGCTGGTGATCCACTGGTCGATGGGGGAGTTCTCCGGGCGCTGCGCGTCGAGGAGGTATAGCGGCGTGCGACCGATGTCGAACCGCCACACCTGGGCCACGACGTCGCGGCCGCGCAGCGGTACCGTCACCGTCAGCGGCTCTCCGCCGTTAGAGACAAGAGCGGCGGGAACTCGCTCGGGGTCGACCTGGAGCCAGTACTCGAGCTGATACCCCGATCGGTCCATGCGCTGCTGGAAGTAGCCCTGCCGGTAGAGGAGGCCGACGCCCACCATGGGCAGGGCCATGTCGGACGCCTGCTTGAGGATGTCCCCGGCGAGCACCCCGAGGCCACCCGCGTAGATCGGCAAGGATCGGTGCACCGCGAACTCGGCGCACAGAAACGCAACGGGACGGACCGGCGTGGCCTTGCCGTCCATCGATGGACGTCCCAGCTCGTGGTCGAGCGCGCGCAGGAGCTCGCCAAGCCGGTGCCGCAGGGTGACATCGGCAGCGGCGCGCTCCAGCGTCGCGGACGACGTCTCGTGGAGCAGGCGAATCGGATTGTGGTTGCTCGACTCCCAGCGCACCGGATCGATCATCCGGAACACGTCGTCGCCGCCCGGCCACCACGACCACGCGTAGTTGTAGGCGAGCCGGGCGATCGGCTCGAGCTCGGACGGCAGCCGGGCGGCGAGGTCCGCGGCGGCGCGGTCGATGTCCTCGCTGCCGTCGGCGAGGGTGGCGGTTGCGAGCTCGGTCACGAGGCGCCGGTCCCGGTGAGTGCCTGCTGCAGCGCGGCCACGCCGCCTCGCGGCCCATCCCGGTGCTTGAACACCGCGGTGCCGGCGACGAGCACGTCGGCGCCGGCATCGACGCAGGCCTTCGCGTTGGTCGCGTCGACACCGCCGTCGACCTCGACCTCGGTGTCCAGTCCCTGACTTTCCGCCTCATGACGGATGTGCTCGACCTTGTGCAGGGTGCGCGGTATCAACGACTGTCCGCCGAACCCGGGATCGATGGTCATGACCAGCGCGAGATCGCACGACTCGAGAATGTCGTCGAGCATCCGCGCCGGGGTGCTGGGGTTGATGGCCGCGCCGGAGCGGCAGTCGAGCGCGCGGATCAACTCGAGGGTGCGATGCAGGTTCGGACAGACCTCGTAATGCACGGTGATGGCGTCAGCGCCCGCGGACGCGAAGGTGCGCAGGTGCGCGTCGGGGTTGATGATCATGAGGTGCAGCTCCAGGGGCAGTGACGTCTCCCGCCGGAGCACGCGCACGGTATCGGTTCCGAACGTGAAATTGGGCACGAACACGCCATCCATCACGTCGACATGGATGCGCTCCGCGCCGCTGTCCTCGAGGTCGTGAGCAGCCTTGGTGATGTGTCCGAAGTCGGCGGCGAGCAGGCTCGGGGCGATCCGGACGGCATCGCGGCAGGGCTTCCACGTCGATCGCGGCATCCCGCGGATTCTGGCAGACGTGGGTCAGCGGGCTGCCGGAATTCTCATACCCGTCACCCTGCCGCGGCAGCGGCGTCGAGGAACCAGACGAGCGTCCCGTCGATGGGGCGAACCCGGGAAGCAGGCACAGCACCTCTGGCAGTGGCGGCGAGCGCGGCATGCTTGGCGCCACCCGTGACCATGAAGCCGACGGCCGCCGCCGCGTTGATGGCCGGATAGGTCAGCGTGATCCTGTCGAACGGCGCGTAATCGGCCAGGCCGCGCGTCGCCCAGCGGTCGGAGACCTCGAGGGCCGGCGTCCCCGGGAACAGTGAGGCGGTGTGCCCGTTCTCGCCCAGTCCGAGGAGGATCACGTCGAGCCGCGGCGCCGCACCGCTCCCCGGCGGGAGCGAGCTTGCCAGCAGCTCCGAGTACTCCGCGGCGGCTGCGTCAAGATCCGTCTGCTCGGCGTGCATGCGGTGCACTCGCATCGGGTCGATCGGAACGTGGCTCAGCAACGTGGTCTCAGCGAAGTGGTAGTTGCTCGCAGGGTCATCCGGCGGGCACGCGCGCTCGTCGGCGAAATAGACGTTCCAGCAGCTCCAGTCGATGCGATTCCGCCAGTCCGGTCCGGCGAGCATCTCGTTGAGGAGCCGCGGGGTGCTCCCGCCCGAGAGCGCGATCGAGAAGCTGCCGTGAGCGTCGCAGGCGCGCTGTGCCTGTGCGCCGATCCAGCTCGCCACCGCGTCCGCAACCTCGTGCGCCGTCTCGCTGACGACACGCTCACCGGCGAGACTGTCGAGCGAGCTCGTCGCCGCCACGTCAGGGGACGTGCCAGGCGCGTCCGTCTCGCGCCATGAAGGCGTGCGCCTCCTCGGGTCCCCAGGTGCCCGCCGCGTAGTTCGGGCTGTGAGCCCGGTCGGGCGGATGCGCGCGCCACCCATCGAGGATCGCCGTGCAGAATCGCCACGCCTCCTCGACCTCATCCTCGCGTGCGAACAGCGTCGGATCGCCCAGCATGCAGTCGAGGAGGAGGCGTTCGTAGGCGTCGGGCGACTGCTCCCGGAAGGCGGTGCCGTACATGAAGTCCATGTTCACCGACTCGATGCGGAGCGCCTGGCCGGGAATCTTCGCCCCGAAGCGAAGCGTGATGCCCTCGTCGGGCTGGATGCGCAGGATCAGCAGGTTGGGATCGATGCCGTCGGCCGGCACCGCGCCCTCGGCGAGGGGCACGCTGCCGGCGAACGGCGAATGGGGCACGCGCCGGAACTGGATCACGATCTCGGTTGCCCGCTTGGGCATCCGCTTGCCGGTGCGCAGGTAGAACGGCGTCCCCGCCCAGCGCCAGTTGTCGATGTCGACCTTGAGCGCCACGAACGTCTCGCGAAGGGAGTCGGGTGCGACGCCCCTCTCCTGCCGATACCCGACCACGTGCTCACCGTTGATGACGCCTGCTGAATACTGGCCGCGCACCGAGTGCGAGAGCGCGTCGTCGGGGTGGATGGGCCGCACCGCGCGGAGCAGCTTCACCTTCTCGTCGCGAACCATCTCGGCGTGGAAGTTCGACGGCGCCTCCATGCCCATGATCGCGACCAGCTGCATGATGTGGTTCTGCACGATGTCGCGCAGCGCACCCGCCTCCTCGTAGTACTGGCCGCGACCCTCGACGCCGATCTCCTCCGCGACCGTGATCTGGACGTGATCGATGTACTGGCGGTTCCACAGCGGCTCGAAGATCCCGTTGGCGAATCGGAACACGAGCAGGTTCTGCACGGTTTCCTTGCCGAGGTAGTGGTCGATGCGGTAGATCTGCTCCTCGATGAAGGCTGTGTGCAGTCGCGCGTTGAGCTCACGAGCGGTTGCCAGGTCGCGCCCGAACGGCTTCTCGATGATCACGCGCACGAACGTCCCGGGTGCCTGCGCAGTCAAACCCGCGGCGTTGAGCCGATCGGTGAGCGGAGTGACCGCATTGGGTGGCGTGCTGAAGTAGATCAGGCGATTCCCTGCGGTGCCACGTTCGCGGTCGGCCGCCTCGAGCGTGCGCTTGAGGTGGTCGAAGCCACCCGCGGCATCCATGTCGTACTCCACGTACCGCAGTCCTGCCGCGAACAACTCCCAGGCGTCCTCGCGCAGCCGCACGCGGCCGTACTTCTCGACGCCCTCGCGCATGTCGGCGCGGAAATCCGCGTCGGTCAGGTCACCGCGACCTGCGCCGACGACGGTGAAGCCCGCGGGCAGGCTGCGTTCCGCGGCAAGGGCGTACAGCGCAGGGACCAGCTTGCGCTTGGTGAGGTCGCCACTGGCGCCGAAGATGACCACGCAGAAGGGAACCGGAGTCCGCGGTTCCCGGCGTCGCTCGTGCAGCGGTCGTTCCGCGATCAGTGTGATGCCGCAGTCCCCGCTGCTGTTTCAGCCTTGACCGGGTGGCCGCCGAATTCGTTGCGCAGCGCCGCGATCACCTTGTTGCCGAAACCGTCCGGCAGCCGCGACTGGTACCGCATGATCAGCGAGAGCGCGAGCACGGGTGCGGGCACGGAGAGCTGCATCGCCTCCTCGAGTGTCCAGCGTCCCTCACCGGAGTCGTCGACCCAGCCGCGCAACTGGTCGAGTTGGGGATCACGCTCGAAGGCACGCTCGGCGAGCTCCAGGAGCCACGAGCGCACCACGCTCCCCTGGTTCCACAGGTGCGCGATGGCGTGCAGATCGAGCTCGCCGAAGTCCTGCTTCGCCTGGAGGATGGCGAAGCCCTCCGCGTAGGCCTGGAGCATTCCGTACTCGATCCCGTTGTGGACCATCTTGACGAAATGTCCGGAGCCGGGTGGTCCGACGTGCAGGAAACCGTCGGGCGGCGCCAGGGTCGTGAAGATCGGGCGCCAGTGGTCGATCGTCGTCTGCTCTCCGCCGGCCATGAGGCAGTACCCGACCTGCAGCCCCCAGATCCCGCCGCTGGTGCCGGCGTCGATGAAGCTGATACCGCGCTCGGCGCTGGTCGCGGCACGCGCGATCGAATCGTGGTAGTTGCTGTTGCCCCCGTCGATGATCGTGTCGCCCTTCTCGAGGAGCGACTGCAGTGCCGCAACCGTGTCGTCGGTCACCTTGCCCGAGGGGACCATGATCCAGACACCGCGCGGCTTGTCGAGGGCGGCGATGAGCTCATCGATGCTTGCTGTGGTGGTCGCCCCGAATGCCTCGACGCTCGCACGCGCTTCTGGATTGGGATCGAATGCGACCACCGCGTGGTCGCCGTCTCGACGGAGCCGGTGCACCATGTTGGCGCCCATCCTGCCGAGGCCGACAAAGCCGATCTGCATGGTGGTGAGTCCTTCGATGTGCGGGCAGCGCTCAGCGCGCCGCCGTGGTTGCGCTGACTGCGTCGGTGAGGCTCGCGAGCCCGGCACCGAGGTCGCCGGCGATGTGAACGCGTACGACACGCCGGCCGTGGGAGCGCAGGGACTGCAGGTCGCCGGCGGCCTGCGCTCGTTTGAGGATGGAGAACGTGAACGGCTGACCGGGGATCGGCACGTCGGTTCCGTCGTCGGCGGTTATCTGGATGTACACGCCCGTGTTCGGGCCACCCTTGTGCAGCTGGCCGGTGCTGTGCAGAAACCGAGGGCCGAACCCGAGCGTGGTCGCGAGCCGGCGCTGGTCGCGGATGGCCACACGCAGACCCTGGAGCGCCCGCTGACTGGCGTCGTCAGGTGGGACGTAGGCCATCAACGCGACGTAGTCCCCTGGATTGGCGCTGTCGAGATGGGCGGCCAGGGCACCTGACGCGCTGGACGCGGACACGTTTCCGTAGACACGCAGCGCGCCGTCGGTAACCGCCGGCGGCTCGTCAGGCAGCGAGCCGGTCTCGTTGTACTGCTGCAGCACCGCCTTGGTGTTGTCCTTCGACTCCTGAACGTTCGGCTCATCGAACGGATCGATGCCGAGGTGCGCTCCCGCGACTGCGGTGGCGAACTCCCAGCGGAAGAACTCCGCCGCGAGGTCGTACCTGTCGGACAGGTCGAACGAGACGACCGGATGGCCGGCGCTCCTCAACGCGTCAAGAGAGCGATCGAATGCGCCGTCATCGCCGAGGCGCAGCGCCACGAACAAACGGTCGTCTGCATAGACGCCCGGGTTGCCGACCGGTTCGTCACCGATCGGGATGATGCCCTTGCCCTCCTTGCCGGTGCTCTCCGCGATGAGCTGCTCCGCCCACAACGAGAACGCCTCGATCGCCGCGGGCGCGAGGATGGTCACCTTGTCACGTCCCTGGTCGTGGAGTGCGCCCATCACCGTGCCGAGGCTCAGGCCGCAGTTGAGGTCACCCGGTACGCCGGACGCGCAGCCCCTGCGCATCACGGCCGCCCTCTCCAGAAGCAGGTCGCAGTCGATCCCGATGATCGCCGCCGGCACCAGGCCGAACATGCTCAACGCCGAATAACGCCCCCCGATGTCCGGCGGGTTCTTGAACAGGTGGAGGAAACTCCGGTCGCGCGCGATGGTGGCGAGCGGTGTGCCCGGGTCGGTCACGGCGATGAAGCGCGAGCCGGGATTGTCGATGACCGCGGCGGTCAACTCCCAGAAATGAGCCAGGTGCGAGAGGGTCTCCAGGGTCGTGCCCGACTTGCTGGAGACGACGTATCCGGTGGTTGTCGGATCGATCGCCCCGGTCACCCGCGCGATGGCGAGGGGATCGGTCGTGTCCAGGACGTGGAGCGTCGGTTGGCCGGCGGTGCTTCCGAAGGAGCTGCGCAGCACCTCGGGGCACAGACTCGAGCCGCCCATCCCCAGCAGCACGCAATCGCGCCATCCGGCGTCACGAACCTCGGCCGCAAGCGCCTTGAGTGCGGGGAGTTGCTCGCGCATGGCGCCGACGACATCGAGCCAGCCGAGCCGGTTGTTGATCACGGTGGCGTGCGCGCTGTCGCCGGGCTTCCAGAGATTGGGATCGCGGTGCCAGATCCGCGTGGCGGTGTCGCGCGCCGTCGGCGTGTCGAGCGGAACCGCGGTCCCTTGGACGTCGATGTGTTGGCGCCGTGCGTAACCGGCGCCCATCGTGTCGATCTTCTCGGCGATCCCACGGATCAACTGGTCGTACAAGTCCGCGAACTGCTTGACACCGTCATCGAGCAACTGCTGGGTGACCGCGGCCATGTCGATCCCGGCCTCGGCGAGCTGGTCCATCACCCGGTGCGCGGCCGCGTAGTCGGCCTTGACGGTATCGCCGGCCACGACGCCGTGGTCCAGGAACGCCTCGATGGTGGCGGGTGGCATCGTGTCGACGGTGTCCGGTCCGATCAGCGCTTCCGCATAGACCACGTCGCGATAGTTGGGATTCTTGGCGCTGGTGCTCGCCCAGAGCGGACGCTGCACGTGCGCGCCCGCGGCGCGCAGCGCCGAGAAGCGGTCGTCACCGAATCGCTGTTCGAAGAGCTCGTAGGCCAGCACTGCATTGGCGATCGCCGCCTTGCCGAACAGGCTCTCGATGAGCGCGTTCCCCGGGTCGGCGGCGAGCTTCGCGGCCAGCAGCTTGTCCACGAGCGTGTCGACCCGGCTCACGAAGAACGACGCCACCGAGTGCACGTCGAGCGACTGCCCGTCATGGTGGCGGGCCTCGAGCGCCGAGATGTACTGCTCGATCACGCGCTCGTGCATCGCGATCGCGAAGATGAGCGTGACGTTCACGTTGCGGCCGTCCGCGATGGTGCGGTGGATCGCGGGCATTCCCTCGAGTGTTGCCGGGATCTTGATCATCAGGTTGGGACGGTCGACCCGCTCCCACAGGGTTCTCGCGGTCGCGATGGTCGCGTCGGTGTCGTGCGACAACGAGGGTGGAACCTCGAGGCTGACGTATCCGTCCGCGCCCGAGGTGCGTTCGTGCACGGGACGGAGGATGTCGGCGGCGTCCTGAATGTCTGTGATCGCGAGCTCGACGAAGACGTCGTTGGGATCGTCGATCCCGGACCCGATCAACTCGCGGATCTGCTCGTCGTAGAGCGAACCTTCCGCGATCGCCTTCTGAAAGATCGTCGGGTTGCTGGTCAAGCCGGTCACGTTCTCGTCGGCGACGCGGTGCTGCAGCTGACCCGTGGTCACCAGCTCGCGGCTGATGAAGTCGAGCCAGACAGATTGGCCGTGTTCGCCGAGCTCCTGGAGTGGAGTGGTCACTCAGGCAACCTCCGCGCCGGCACCGAGGAGCGCGTTCACGGCCGCGACGATTGCGTCGGCGTCGATCCCGGCGGCGGCCATCAACTCCTCCGGGCTCGCGGATCCGGGAAGATCGCGCACCGCCAGGTGGGTGACGCGGGGCGGGTTGTCGTCGAGCGCGAGCGCCTCCATCACCGCCGCGCCGAGACCGCCTTCCGGGTAATGGTCCTCGACGACTACAAGGCGACCGGCGGTAGCCTCGCTGGCCTCGCGCAACGTCGCGACATCGATCGGTTTCACCGAATACAGGTCGATGACGCGGCAGGCCGTGCCGCTCGTCGACAGCCGTTCGGCAGCGGCGCCGCAGGCGTGCAGCGTCACGCCCGCACCGATCAGCGTCACCACGTCGTTGGTGGAGTGACGGATCACCTTCGAGCCGCCGATCGGGAACTCCTCGTCGTTGCCGTACAGGACCGGGTAGGCGCCGCGGGTGGTGCGTATGTAGCTGATGCCACGCAGGTCGGCCATCTGCGCCACGAGCTTCGCCGTCGACACCGCGTCGCTCGGATAGAGCACCGTCGACGTGTGCACCGCGCGCAACGAGGCGATGTCCTCGAGCGCCATCTGCGAGGGACCGTCGGCGCCGATCTCGCAGCCCGCGTGCGAGCCGGAGAGACGGATGCTGACCTGCGAGACGCCTGCCATGCGGATGAAGTCGTAGGCGCGCGAGAGGAAGGCCGCGAACGTCGACGCGAACGCGATGTAGCCGCGAACGGAGAGCCCAACCGCGCTCGCGACCATCTGCTGCTCTGCGATGAACATCTCGAAGAACCGCTCGGGATACGCGTTCTTGAACTCGTCAGCATGGGTGGAGTTGCTCACCTCGCCGTCGAGCGCCACGACGTCGTGACGGGCACCGAGCGCGCGAAGGGTGTCGCCGTACGCCTTGCGGGTAGCGACCTTGTCGCCGAGCGCGTAAGCCGGCAGGGTCACATCCGCGTCGGTGGCCTTCGAGGAAGCCGACTCGAGTGCCTCGGGTGGGCGCACGTCGATGCGCAGGTCGCGCTCCCCGCCGAGTTCGGCGATCGCCTTCTCCGCGAGGTCGGGAGGCAGGGCCTTGCCGTGCCATCCGTCCTTGTTCTCGATCTCCTTGAAGCCCTTGCCCTTGATGGTGCGGGCGATCACGACGCTCGGGCGGTCGCCGTCCGAGCGCGCGGAGGTGAGAGCCTCGTCGATCTCCGCGAGGTCGTGGCCGTCGATGACGATGGCCCTGCAGCCGAAGGCCTCGACGCGGCGGCGGTAGATTTCCAGGTCCCACTCGAACTCCGTGGGGCCGCGCTGCCCGAGGCGGTTCACGTCGAAGATCGCGGTGAGATTGGAGAGACCGTAGTGACCTGCCTTGTCGAGCGCCTCCCAGATCGACCCCTCGGCGAGCTCGCTGTCGCCGCACAGCACCCAGACGTGGAACGGAAGGCGGTCAAGGTACCGGCCGGCGAGCGCAACTCCGACGCCAACCGCCAGCCCCTGGCCGAGCGAGCCGGTGGCGACGTCGACCCAGGGGATGATCGGCGTCGGATGACCCTGCAGCCTCGACCCGAACGTACGGTAGGTCATCAGCTCCTCGTCGCTGATGGCGCCGACGGCCTTGTACAGCCCATAGAGGAGGGGCGACGCGTGGCCCTTGGAGAAGATGAGGTGGTCGTTGTTGGCCAGGTCGGGATGGTCGAAGTCATAACGGAGATGGCGCGCGGCCAGGACCGCGATCAGGTCGGCGGCGGACATGCTGGAGGTCGGATGCCCTGATCCCGCCTTGGTGCTCGCTCGAATCCCGTCGACCCGGATCTGCTGAGCGACCTCTCCTACGAACGCGAGTGCGGGGAGCGTGCCTCGATCGACACTGCCGGTGACCGCCATGGATCCACCTCCGTTGAGCCTCTAAGCTTGAATCATGCCGCGCCCGGCCCCTGAGACGCGGTGCGGTATTCGTCGAGGCCGCATGGGGTACAGTCACGGCTCCGGCGCGCGCCTATAGCTCAGTCCGGATAGAGCGTCTGACTACGGATCAGAAGGTCGGGGGTTCAAATCCTCCTGGGCGCGCCATTCCTCTCCGGTCAGACGCGAGGGCAGGTTGAACGAGTCGAATCCGCCGGTGCGCATCGGCATCCTCTGGCGTGACGATCGCAGCGCGAACCCGCCCAAGCCCGAGGAACGCCATGGCCTCGCACCACTCTATGAGGCGTTCAGCAGGCTGCCCGTGGAAGTCCACCCGGTGGTCTTCGAGGACGGCGCCGTCGACGAGGTTCGCGACCAGTTGCTCGCGCTCGACGGGGTCCTGGTCTGGGTCAATCCGATCCAGGACGGTGCCAACCGACGCAACCTGGACGCACTGCTTCTCGACGCGTCGGCACACGGTGTGTGGGTCTCGGCCCACCCCGCGGCGATCCTGAAGCTCGGCACCAAGGAGGTGCTGTTCAGCACCAGGAGCGTCGGCTGGGGTGGCGATGTCGACCTCTACCGCACGCCCGACGAGCTCAACGAACGTTTTGCGCCGTGGCTTGGTGAGCGGGGTCGGGCGGTCCTGAAACAGGGTCGGGGCAATGGTGGCAACGGCGTCTGGAAGGTCGAGCTGCTCGACGCACCCGCCGTGGCGGACTCGCACGCCCCGGTCCGCGTCCAGGATGCGCGGGTGCGCGACGGTTCCTCAGAGACGATCAGTCTCGGCGCGTTCATGGCCCGGTGCGAGGAATACTTCGCGTGGTCCGGCTGCCTCGTGGCGCAGGCGTTTGCGGAGCGGTTGGTCGACGGGATGATCCGCTCCTACCTGTCCCACGATGAGGTCGTGGGATTCTGCCATCAATGGCCGCAAGGCCTGCTGGACCCTCAGGACCTCGGGCGCGCCGCGGCCGCATCGGCGATGGTCGGTGCCGATGCTCCCGCCCACCATCGATTGAGGGAACGGATGCAGCGCGAATGGGTGCCTCGGATGACCCGCACCCTCGGCATCGATCGCAACTCGCTTCCCGTCATCTGGGACGCCGACTTTCTCTACGGACCGAAGACGTCTGCCGGCGAGGACACGTACGTCCTCTGCGAGATCAACGTCAGCGCGGTCTGGCCCTTCCCACCGATGGCAGCCGAAACGGTCGCGGCAAACGCGATGGCGCGAACTCGGGAGGCCGCGATCCGTCGCCGCTAGCCGGCTTCGACCGGCTCCACGATGGTCCGCCGGAGGACGCTCGAGGCGTGGCCCCTTGATTCGTCCTAAGCTGGGCAGATGCGAGGACGGTGCGGACGGTGATCGTCCCATTCGTGGGCCATTGGTTCGCCTTCCTGTTCCTCGCGTTCTGGATCGCGGCCTTCGTGTACTGGATCGTGGTCATCGCGGAGGTGGCCAGGATCCCCGATGCGCAGTTCCGCGCAGCCGGCAGCGAGAAGATCGTGTGGCTGCTCATCGTCATCCTCGGAGGCATCATCGGGTCGCTGGTCTGGCGCTTCGCGAAGCGCGACGAGGTCTTGCGCCGGACCGGAGCGGTGCCACCGCCGCCGCCGGGTTGGTATCCGGAGGCGGGGTCGGGAACCCTGCGCTGGTGGGACGGCGTCAGATGGACGGATGTCCGTCATTTCCCGCCGCCAACGTCGTAGCCGTCCTCGCGTAACCACCGGGCTCGGCGCACGTTTGAACGAGCGCTCCTGCACACATTCCACCGGAGGGTTCCCCCAGTGACCCGGGTTCTCAAGCTCGCGGCCGCCGCCACCGGCGCCGCAGTCGTCACAATCGCCGCATTCCTCCTGCACCCGCGCTCGGGAGCGCGCCGCCGGGTGGCGGCCCGCCGCGCCACCGTTGGTGCGGCGCACCTCGTCGGCTCGGCCGTCGACAAGCGTCCGCGGCGTTCCGGTGCAAACAGCTGGGATCAGACGCTCGCCAACCGCGTCCGCGTCGCGCTGTCGCTCGGCTTCGGCGACCTCGCAACCGGGCTGGAGGTCCGCGCCAACCGCGGCGTGATCACCCTTCGCGGTGAGGTTGACGAGCTGACCGATATCACGCGATTCGAGATCGCAGTTCGCGAGCTCGGCGATGTCGTCGACGTCGACAACCTGCTCCGGCTCCGCATGCGCGACGCGCGCCCCCGCGTCCTCTCCGCGTAGCCGGGGCACCTCGCGATCGGCGACACTCCGCTTGTGTCGCTGCCCTTCGCCCCGCCGCTCGAGCCGATGCTGGCGCGGGCCGCTCCGGAGATCCCCCGAGAGGGGAGGTGGCTCTACGAGCCGAAGTGGGACGGCTTCAGGGCCGTCGTGTTTCGCGATGGAACGAGCGTCCACATCGCGAGCCGGAACGCGCTCGCGCTGGAGCGCTACTTTCCGGAGCTGATCGAGCCGCTCCAGGCCGCGCTCCCCGAGCGCTCGATCGTCGACGGCGAGGTGGTGATCGCGACCGACCACGGGCTCGACTTCGATGCTCTCCAGCAGCGCATCCATCCCGCCGCGTCCCGGGTACGCATGCTGTCGGAGAAGACTCCCGCCTCGGTGGTGCTCTTCGACCTGCTCGCCCTCGATTTCGACGACCTCCGCGAGCGGCCGCTCGACGATCGGCGAGCGGGGTTGATGCGGGCGATCGCAAGCAGTCGAACCGTCGGGGTCACGCCTCAGACCACGGACCCGGACGAGGCCACCACCTGGTTCACGCGCTACGAGGGGGCCGGGCTCGACGGCGTCGTCGCCAAGGACCCAGCCGGGACGTACCGACCCGGGGAGCGGCGATGGGTGAAGGTGAAGCACCTGCGCACCGTCGACTGCGTCGTCGGCGGATACCGGCTGGCCAAAGACGGGCGTGGCATCGGGTCGTTGCTGCTCGGCCTCTATGACAGCGACGGCGCGCTCCACCACGTCGGGCACACGTCATCGTTCGACGCCGCCGAGCGCCGGGCGATTCTCGAGCAACTCCAACCGCTCGTCGGCGGCGACAGCTTTGGTCACGGACGAACCCCGGGTGGGCCGAGCCGCTGGCAGCGTTCCGCCGAGAGCGCGTGGACGTCGGTGAGGCCTGAGCTGGTCTGCGAGGTGTCATTCGACCACATGCAGAGCGGCCGTTTTCGCCACGCGTCGCGGTTCCTGCGCTGGCGGCCCGACAAGGCTCCGCGCTCCTGCGACTTCGACCAGCTCTCGCCACCGGAGGAGTTCTCGCTGAATGACATCCTGGTCACCTGAGGCTCAGCAGTCGCGGATGCTGCGACACGGCCCAGGGCCGGCCGCCATCGGCGTAGAGTGCCGGCGCGGTCATGGCCGGTACTGATTACAGCTCGTACCTGCGCATCGACGAGCTCCTCGATCTCCAGCACCCCCTCACCGAGGGCGCGCCCGATGAGCTGCTGTTCATCGTCATCCACCAGGCATACGAGCTCTGGTTCAAGGTGATCCTCCACGAGCTGGACCGCGCGGTCGCGGAGCTGGACGCCGGCCGTCCCCAGGGCGCGATCGCGCCACTGCACCGCACCACACGCATCGACGAGTTGCTGATCCTGCAGCTGCGCGTGCTTGAGACGTTGACGCCGGAGGGGTTCCTCGAATTTCGGGATCCGCTCAAACCGGCCTCCGGACTGCAGTCGGGGCAGTTTCGTGCGATCGAAGTGATGGGAGGCCTCGATGGAGCGTTGCCGTCCGGTGCTTCGCCACTGTCCGAGCACGACCGCGCGGAGTTGCGCCGGCGCGCGGGCGCGCCGACGCTGTACACGGCACTGTGCGCCTCGCTGCGCGCGCACGGCTTCGATGCCCCCGACGGCGACGGCGCCGGGCTTCGCGAGCGCCGCCTTGAGGCTCTCGTGTCGCTCTACCGCGACCACGCGAGCCCGGAGCACGCGGTCCTCCATCACGTCTGCGAGTTGCTGCTCGATCACGATGAGGCGATCTCACGCTGGCGCTTTCAGCATGTGCTCATGGCCGCACGCGAGATCGGATCCCGCCCCGGCACGGGGGGAGGCGGGGTGGCCTACCTCGACACCACGATCGGATTGCGGTTCTTCCCCGAGCTCTGGGAGGTGCGCAATCGCCTGTGATCGACCAAGTTCCTGACAATCTCGACCGCAACTCGTGCGCTGCGCTGGATGCGGCGGATCCCATCGCCGCATTTCGGGATCGATTCCTCATCGACGGCACGACGATCTACCTCGACGGCAACTCGATGGGGCGCCTGCCCAGGGCCGCGGTGTCACGGCTGCGCGACATGGCCGAGCACGAATGGGGCACGATCCTCGTCCGCGGCTGGACGGAGTCGGGATGGATGGACTCGCCGCTGCGTGTCGGTAACCGGATCGGCGAGCTGATCGGGGCCTCACCGGGGGAGGTGCTGGTCGCCGACACGACGTCGGTGGGGCTGTTCCGGCTGATGACCGCGGTGCTGAGGGCGCGCCCGCAGCGCCGGGTGATCGTCACCGAGCGGACCAACTTCCCGACCGATCTCTACGTCGCCGCCGGCGTCGCCGAGCTGCTCGGGTGTGAAGTCCGCGCCGTCGAGCGTGCCCAGCTGGGGGAAGCGCTCGACGCCGACACCGCGTTGCTCACGCTGACCGAGGTCGATTTTCGGACCGGTGAGCGCCATGACATGGGTGCGCTCACCGAGGCGGCGCATGCGGCGGGCGCGATCGTGCTGTGGGATCTCTCGCACTCCGCCGGAGCCGTGCAGATCCGGCTCAATCATCACGGCGCGGACCTGGCGGTGGGATGCGGCTACAAGTACCTGAACGGCGGCCCCGGGTCACCGGCGTACCTGTATGTCGCGACCGCGTTGCAGAAGGAGTTGCGCAATCCGATCCAGGGATGGCTCGGCCACGACGATCCCTTCCTGTTCGATTCCGAGTATCGCCGCGCTCCCGGAATGCGCGGCTGGATGAGCGGGTCGCCGCCGGTGCTGGCGATCGGCGCGCTTGCGGTCGGCGTCGACCTCCAACTCGAGGCCGGACCCGGTGCTGTCGGCGCGAAGGCGGCGATGCTCACCGAGGTCTTCATCCGTCTCGCGCACGCGCGCCTCGACGCGCTCGGCTTTGAGGTGGCCACGCCCGAGTCCGCGATGCGCCGCGGCGCTCAGGTCTCACTCCGCCATCCCGACGGGCTCGCGGTCGTGCGCGCGGTCGCCGATCGCGGTGTGATCGGCGATTTCCGGCCGCCGGACACGTGCCGCTTCGGACTCGCTCCGCTGTACACCCGATTCGTCGACCTCTGGGACGCAGTCGACCGCATCGCCGGGGTCGTTGAGAGCGGCGCGAACCGGCTCCCGAAGTATCACGAGGAGGTCGCGATTCCCTGAGGTCAGCTCGCCTGCGGTCGCGAGTACACCGCGATCGGCTTGAACACGTAGGGCGTGGTGGTGCAGCCACCGTTCTCCTGGCAGACCTTGAAGCCGAAGATGATCTTCAGGTAACCGACCCCGGCGCCGATCGCTTGGAACGTAAAGGCTCGCGCGCCCGGGAAGCCGCAGATCGTCGTCAGATGGCAGGGAGGATTCGCGGTGGCCGTGAGGATGCCGGCGTTTGTCGAGTTGACGGCCTCGCCCAACCCGGGGAGCAGCACGATCTCAATCGCGCTGCCGAGCGGAACGCGAACCGGCTCGGTGGTTCTGGGCTGTACCACGATCACCGACCCGTCGCGTCCGATGGAGTCAGAGGCCGCCGTCGAGGCCGGCGTCGCGATGACGGGCTGCGCGCGGGTCGCGTAGAGCCCCACCGTGACGAGCGCGCCGATCACCATCGGCGCGAGCACGGCGGCGACCACCAGCAGCCATCGCCGTGTGGCGACCCCGGAGCCGTCGGCGGTCAGCGCCTCGTCATTCCGCGGGGCGCGTGCCATGACGACCATGTTGACCACGCGACGATGAGCACCACCGTCGCCACGATGACCCAGAGCGCGTAACTGCTGATCGTCTCCGCCACGGTCACTGCCGGCTGGCCGATGGCCCAGCCCGCGGCGACGATGAGCCCGATGTACGCGAGGGTGCCGAGCAGGTCGGCCACGATGAAGATGACGAACGGCATTCCGGCTTCGCCCGCAGCCATGTAGAAGAGGGGTGAGGGTGCCGGCAGGAACGGCGCGAGCACGATCGTCCACGCGCCGTATTTCTGGAAGAAGCGCTCCCCTCGGGCGGCGCGCTTGCGCCAGCGCGGGTCAGACGCGCTCAGGTGGTTGATCAGGCCGCGGCCGTACCGTTTGCCGGCCCAGAAGAAAAACGGGTCGGTCATCAGCGAGATCGGGATCGGAGCGATCAGGGCCAGGAGCAGCGGAGCTCTCCCGACCCTGACGAATCCGCCGGCTGCCACCATCGAGGCGATGCTGCCGCGGAGCGCGCTGAGCAGCACCGGGTTGCGGCCGAGCAGCAGCGGGGTGAGGGGAAGCCCGGCGTAGTAGTAGACCGAGTTGGCGATGATCGGCCCGACGCACAGCACATCCTTCACACCGATGCGGCGACGCGGTCGACGTGGTTCCGCCGCGGCGTCGACGATCAGGGTGTCGCTGTCCATGCGCCCATTGTCAACCCTCTCCCGCGGGGACGCCGTCAGGCGACTTCGCGGACCGGCATCTCGAGGGCGACGGCGGGCGCGGATTTGCGGCTCTGGCCGATCAGGAGCAGCATGACCGCGCCGACGATGAGCGCCGCCGCGATCAGCGTGACCGGGGTCACCTGTTCACCGAGCACGACCGCTCCCAGCGCGACTGCCACGACGGGGTTCACAAACGCATAGGTGGATGCCGCCGTGACCGACACGTGGTGGAGGAGCCAGATGTACGCGACGTAGCCGACGAGCGCGCCGATGAGCACCAGGTAGACGAAGGCCGCAACCGAGGCGACGGAGACGTTGGCGAGGTGGACGTGGCCCAATTCGCCGGTGGCAGCGCCGGCGATGCTCAACAGCGCGCCCCCGGCGATCATCTCCATCGCGACCGCCGTGAGCGGCTGGCGGGGGGCTGGGGCGTTGCGCGCGTACAGCGACCCGATCGCCCAGAGGAGCGGCGAGAGGAGGACCACCAGCGTCTGCCAGTGACCCGCGCTGCCGCCGGGGTGGACCAGGAGGATGATCCCCACAAGACCGAGCGAGATGCCGATCGCCGCCGTCCAATTGATCCAACGCCCCCCGAACGCCGGCGCGAACAGCGCCATCCAGAGTGGGACGGTGGCGATGATGAGGGCGACGAAACCGCTCGGCAGGTACTGCTCTCCCCACGCGACCCCACCATTGCCGAAGAGCAGCAGGCACCCCCCGATGATCAGCGCCGATCGCCAGTGGATGAGCGTGAGCCGCTGCCGGGGCGATCCGGGACGGTGCGAGAACGCCAGCAGCAGCAGTCCGGCGAGGATGAATCGCGCCCCTGACATCAGCAATGCCGGGATGGTCTCGATCGCGATGTGGATGGTCAGGTAGGTCGAACCCCAGATCAGGTAGACCGCGGCGAAGGCGATCACGATCTGGGCTCGGGAGGCCTGGGTGGACACGCTCTCGGTCATTTGTTATGATACAAAAACATGAACGTACCGATACGTTATCACATCACCGGAAGACGGGCGTCCGAGATCGCGGAGAGCGTTGAACGCGGCATCCGTGAAGGCGAGCTCACGGCCGGGACGCGCCTGCCGACGGTCCGATCGCTCGCCTCTCATCGTGGGATCAGCACCGCCACGGTCGCCTCCGCCTATCGGGAGCTGCGCCGTCGCGGACTTGTTGCCGGGGCCGGCCGGCTCGGTACCACCATCGCTCCTCGCGTCCCCCCTTCTCCGCGCGGCAGGCCGATCGTTCCCGCCGGCGTTGTCGACCTGCTCTCGGGCAACCCGGACCCGGCGCTCCTGCCCGACCTCGGCGCCGCGTTCGTCGAGCTGCCCCACGAGCCGGTCCTGTACGGCGCCGCCGGCTCCGACCCCGAGCTGCTCGCACTCGCCGCAGCCCGCCTTGACCGCGACGGGGTGCCGAGCGACCACCTCACCGTCGTCGGTGGAGCGCTCGACGGCATTCAGCTCGCGCTGCTGACTCATCTCCGGGCCGGGGACCGCATCGCCGTCGAGGACCCGTGCTACCCGGGGGTCATCGACCTCGCGTCCGCGCTCGGCCTGACGGTGCTCCCGGTGGCGATCGATGACCGCGGGCCGACCGCCGACGGACTCGCCCGAGCGCTTCGCGCCGGGGCCGCGGCCTGCGCGCTGACTCCCCGAGCGCAGAACCCGTTCGGCTCCGCGATCGACGCCGAGCGAGCGGCAGAGCTCAGGGCGGTGCTCGCCCCTCATCCGGGGGTGCTGGTGCTCGAGGATGATCACGCCTTCGATATCACGGAACGTCCGTGCCACTCGCTCTGTGAGCCGGGGCGTGCTCGCTGGGCCCACCTGCGGTCGGTCTCAAAGTCGCTCGGACCCGACCTTCGCCTCGCGATCATGGCGGGTGATGCGACCACGGTCGCCCGCGTCGAAGGCCGCCGCCTGCTTGCCGCGGGATGGGTCTCCCACCTCCTCCAGCAGCTGGTGGTCCGGATGTGGAGCGATCCGCAGGCGGCGGCGCGCACCCAGCAGGTGGCGGCCACGTACTCGTGCCGCCGCGACGCCCTCCGCGAGGCACTCGCCGCCCGAGGCATCGAGTCCCACGGCCGCTCGGGCCTCAATGTCTGGATCCCCGTGGCTCACGAGGACGCAACCGTCGCCGCCCTCCAGGAACGGGGCTGGGGCGTGCTCGCGGGAGACCGGTTCCGCATCGCCAGCCCGCGAGGGATCCGCGTGACGACCTCACGGCTCGAACCCGACGACGCCGTACGCTTCGCTGCCGACCTCGAGATTGCATTGACACCCCAGCCCTCGCGGCTCAGTTGATGCGATGACCGATCACCAGTCCGAGCGCCTGTACGCGGACCGGGAGCGAGCCCTCTCGTTCGGGGGCGTCGCCGCGCTGTATGACAAGGCGCGTCCCTCCTATCCGCCGGCGCTCATCGACACCCTCATGGAGCTCGCGCCCGGGCGAGTCCTGGACGTCGGCTGTGGAACCGGCAAAGCCTCACGGCTGCTGGTCGAGCGCGGATGCGACCTCATCGGTGTTGAGCCGGATCCGTCGATGGCCGCGATCGCGCGCAGCCACGGCATCACCGTCGAGGAGGCGACCTTCGAGAACTGGGAGTTGAACGGCCGCGTCTTCGACCTGATCGTGTCCGGCCAGGCGTGGCACTGGGTCGACCCGGAGCGGGGCGTCGCCAAAGCGGCGTCGTTGCTGCGACCACGGAGGACATCTCGGCGTGTTCTGGAATCGCGGCCGGCCGGACGAGGATGCCGCGCGGGCGTTCGAAGCCGTCTACACGCGCCTCGCCCCGGATCTCGCGAAGACCAACATCACTCTGAGCCCGCCAGTCGAGCCGAGGGCTCGAATGGCGGAGTTCGAGAAGGGCGGATTGTTCACCGCGGTTGCGGCGCGCGCCTTCCCGTGGGAGACCGTGTACGACCGAGCGGGCTGGGTCGAGTTCGTGGCCACCCACAGCGATCACGTGCGCATGCGTGACGCGGAGCGGCATGCGCTCCTCGACGCGCTCGGCGACGCCGTCGACGCGCTTGGGGGAACGATGACGTATCACTATTCGACGGTGCTGGTGCTGGCCACGCGAGGCGTGTGATCGCCGTACCATCGGGCGGATGGCCGGGGAAATAGCCAGGGCAATCGCCGTGCCTTCCGCGTGAGCCAGATCGCCGACCAGGCGAGGGCACTTGCGCTGCGGCTGCTGTCGAGACGGTGGGACGACCCGCCGCATACCATCGAGACGATGGACACCGCCATCGCCGAGCTCGCCGCCATGCGCCGGGTTGCCGTCGATTCCGAAGACGAGCAGGCGCTGCAGGAAGTGCTCGCGGAAATCGCCGAGATGCGCCGCCAGCTCGAACCGTGATCACATGAGCGTCACCGACGGCCTCGAGATCGGCTTCGGCGCCCTGATCGTCCTGGTGACGATCTACGACCTGTTCCAGTCGGTGGTCATGCCGCGCCCGGCGGTCGGTCGTGTGCGTCTCAGCTTCACGCTGATTAGGAGCGGATGGCGGGTCTGGCGCAAGGTCGCGGAGCGCCCCGGGAAGCTCCAGACCCGTGAGACCGCACTCGCGGCCTTCGCGCCGATGATGCTGGTGACATTGCTCGTTCTCTGGGGGTTGTCGCTCATCCTCGGCTACGCGCTCATCTTCAGCGGTCTCCATGACGGCCTGCAGCCACAGCCCGATTCGTTCGGCACGACGCTCTACTTCTCGGCCGGCCGGATGCTTGCATTCCCGGTCGACAGCATCGAAGCCACCGGGGTCGCGACGCGAACCTTCGCGGCGATCGAGGCGGCGAGCGGCTTCGGTCTGTTCGCCCTGGTCATCAGCCTGCTGTTCTCGCTCTTCAGCTCGTTCCAGCGGCGCGAGACGGCGGTGGTTGCGCTCGACGCACTGGCCGGGGCACCCCCCTCGGGGATTCAGCTGCTCGAGACGTGCGCCAAGGATGCAATGCCCGAGCAGCTCACCGCGACCTTCGATGAATGGCGGTTGTGGACAGTGGATGTCATCGAGAGCCATCTCTCCTACCCGCTGCTCTTCTATTTCCGGTCCAGTCACGACAACGAAGCGTGGGCAAACTCGTTCGGTGCGGTGATGGACGCCGCGACCCTCGTGCTCACCACCGTCGACGGAGGACCCATCGGTCATGCGCGGCTCATGCACAAGGTCGGTGCGCATTTCGTCGCCGACATGCGCGATCACTTCCGCTACGAGGGCGAGGCGGTCGCCGGTGTCGAACGCGAGGAGTTCGTCGAGGCATACGGCCGACTCGAGCGCGCCGGATACCAGCTGCACAATGTCGATCGCGCGTGGCAGGACTTCAGCCTCATGCGCAGCAAGTACGGGCTGTGGCTCAACCAGACCACCAAGGGCCTCGGCGTCCCGCCGGCGCCCTGGATCGGCGATCGCTCGTATCTGCCCCATCGCGAGCGATCATTGCCGGGTGGCGGTCAGCAGCGGGTGGCCTGAGGGCTCGAGCTGACGTACCCGTCGCATTGGCGCACCGGCAACCGCGGGTAGCGCGGAAACCGCGGATCGGTGCCGGCAAGTCCGCAGCGGACAAAGGTGGAGCGCGCGCCGGTGACCATGCGCGCGTGGATGCAGGAGGCGCAGAGGCCTGGGTCCGGCGCCGGAGTCGCGTGCACATGACCATGGTGCGCGTGCCGGTCGTAGCACCGCTTACCATGCGCGGGCAATGCGGGCCACCACCGTCACCGAGCACATCGACAAAGCCGTACGCAAGATCGACAAGTCGACGGCGATCGACCATTGGGACCGAAACCTCGGGCGTTACGACGCTGAGGAGTTGATGGCCGAGGTGCTCGGGAGAAAGCTCACGCCCGCCGTCCTCGACCGGGTGCTCGACCGGACGTCGAAGAAGCGTTACGCGGCGATGATTGCGCGGCGTGTCCGTGGCGAGCCCATTCCTCGCATCAAAGGTCATTACACGTTTCGCGGACTCGACCTGCTGGTCAGGGACGGGGTGTTCGTGCCGCGAGCGTCGAGCGAGCTGCTCGCGGAGGAGGCGATCAAGGCCCTGCGCCGGCGCCGAGGCCAGCGGGTCGCGGTCGACGTGGCAACCGGTGCCGGTCCGGTTGCGCTCGCCCTCGCCAACGAGGTGCGCAACGCCGACATCTGGGGCGTGGACATCTCACGGGACGCCGCGGCGCTCGGCAGGGACAACGCGCGCCGTCTCGGCCTCGACAACGTGCAGTTCCGCGCCGGCGATCTGCTCGCTGCGCTCCCGCGCCGGCTGCGCGCTGCGATTGATGTCTTCACCATCCATCCGCCATACGTGCTGCGACGGGACCTCAAGGAGCTCCCGCGAGAGATCCGCGCGTTCGAGCCACTCCAATCGCTCACCGACGGCTCCGATGACGGTCTGGGGTTGGTGCGCAGGCTTGCCGCCGAGTCACACGATTGGCTCAGGCCCGGTGGTGTGCTGCTCGCCGAGGTCGGTACCTACCTGTCGCGGCGCACCCAGGCGGCCCTTCGCGCCGCGGAACTCGTCGACGTCGGCTGGACCAAAGACGATCTCGGTGTCACGCGCGTGGTATCCGGGCGAACGCCAAAGGCGCACCCGCCCTCCGGTCGTTGACGGCGGTCAGCCGGCGTCGGGTGTGACCGCATCGCGGCGCGCCGACGTTTTCCCGGTGAGCTCCGTCGACGCACCCGGGACCGCCCGCGCGCCCGTGAGCTGGGAATCCAGGTCGTTGGTGCGCTCGGTGGAGCGCACGAGCTGATGACGCAGCGTCTCCATCTCGTGCTCGAGCGCGACCTTGGCGTCGATGACCCGCAGCAGCTCGTCGCGCAGCAGCGCTGCCTGGCGTGCCGGGTCGGGATCATCGGTGATCGCCGCGATGCGCTCCAGCTCCCGATCGCGCCAGCGCATCGCAAGCAACGTCGACGTGCCGTTCGGGGGGCGGTACGAGCGTGCGCCGGCCTCGACGACGCGACGGATGATCGCCGGTCCACTTGCGGTGTTGAGCCGCTGACGGAGGTGAAGGGGGTGGCGTGGCGGCGGGTCGCTCAGCTGCAACCTGGGCCAGTAGATGCGCACCGCGCCGTCGTACACCGAGAGCAAACCAAGTCGTTTGGTCAGCCGGTGCGAATCCTCGACCCGAGGCATGACGAAAACGTGCGCAAGCCCGCAGAGCTCGCGGGCGGTGAGCGACGGATTGCCGGCGTCGCTCGGATACACGCCGTCCTCTTCCTTCTTCGCGCTGAAGAGGACGACCGGGAGACGTCGTCGCGGGTCGAGGAGGCACGAGTGCACGAAGGCGTCGATCTGCTCCGTGCCGACCACCGCCTCCGGCGTCGAGCGAAGGCGTTGCGATCCCGCGGTTGCTCCCTCGCCGACGAAATCGTGGAGCAGGGCGACGAGCGGCGGGGCGAGCGGTGACGGCGGCACGCGAAGAT
This sequence comes from Candidatus Dormiibacterota bacterium, assembly GCA_963799005.1. Lineage (GTDB taxonomy): Bacteria > Chloroflexota > Dormibacteria > Aeolococcales > Aeolococcaceae > Palsa-851. Next base: position 1,447,894 of record CAWCVK010000001.1, read on the forward strand.
GACGCATGTCCTGCTCCACCGAGAGCCCAACCTCCACCGTGTCGCCGGTGCGCACGGCGTCAACCGTGGTGAGCCAGAGCATCGACCGGTCCCATTCATCCGGCCGCTGCACGACGACGCGGCACAGGGATCGGTTGTCGCTGTCGCAGCGCAGCACGGTGACGTGCACGCCGCCTTCGTCGAGCTCGCCCTCCACCGAGAGATACGTTGCAGTCTTAAGACCACTCGTTGCCCAGAGCCGCATTCGTTGAGCCGCCGCTTCGAAAAGCGCAGCTCCGGCCACCATCTTGCGGTCGAGGGTGAGTCTCGCCCCGAGGGCGCGGAACATCGAGCGTCATCCTACATCGTCCAGGGCACCTCGCAAGGCGGCCACCACTCCGCGAGCGTGACGCTGTTCCTGTCGCACGCTGCCGAACGCAACGCGGATCGCATACTCGCCACGCAACTTCGTGTGAACTCAGGAAAAGCGTCCACCGGCATTGATGCGCTCGACGATGCGCTGGTTCAGCTTGTCGAGCGTCTCCGGATCGTCGACGCCCGGTGGATGCGCTCGCAGGCAGACGACGCTCAGCGGTACGGGCGCAAGCAGCTCGAAGTCGCGCTCACCCTCGATCCAGCGCGCGAGCATCGAGGCGTACTCGCAATGCTCACGAATGCGTTGCGCGAGCCCGTCGGTCCCGAAATGACGGATGACCATCCACAGCTTGAGCGCCCGCATGCGGCGCCCGAGAGAGGTGCCGTAGTCCATGAGATTCGGGGCATCCTGCTCCGACGCTTCGGTGGTGGTGAGGTACTCCGGCACCAGCGAGAAGGCGTCGCGCAGCATCTCGGGTCGGCGCGTCCACAGCACGCTGCAGTCGATCGGTGTGAAGAGCCACTTGTGCGGGTTGACCACGATCGAGTTGGCACGCTCGGCGCCGTCGAGCACCCAGCGCAACTCCGGCACGATCGCGGCCGCACCGCCGTATGCCGCGTCGACATGGAGCCACAATCCGTGCTGCTCGCAGAGCGCTGCGATTTCGGGGATCGGATCGACGCTGGTCGTCGAGGTGGTGCCCGCGGTGGCGACTACCGCGAAGGGGCGGATCCCCGCGGCGATGTCCTCGCGAATCGCCTGGCGCAGCGCCGCCGCGTCCATGCAGAATCGTTCATCGACAGGGATTCGGCGCAGCCCCTCTCTGCCGGTGCCCAGCACGATGCCCGCTTTTTCGACGGATGAGTGCGCCTCGGTGGACGCGTAATAACGCAACCGCGGCACTTCGGAGCGTCCTGCCATACCGAGTTCGCGAAAGCGCAGGTCGGTCAGCGCCTCGCGTGCCGCGGCCAGCGCATACAGGGTGCTCGTCGATGCCGTGTCGTTGATCACACCGAACAGGGGCCGGGGCAACCCGACCATCTGACGAAGCCAGTCGAGGGTCACCTGTTCCAGCTCCGTCGCAGCCGGTGCGGTGCGCCACAGCATCGCGTTGACGTTGAATGCCGCAGCCAGCGTCTCGCCGAGGATTCCCGGACCCGAGCCACTCGACGCGAAGTACGCCATGAATCCGGGCGCCTGCCAGTGCGTCGTGGCTGGGATCAGCAGCTCCTCGACGTCGGCGAGCACCGCCTCGATCGGCTCACCGCGCGCGGGCGGCGATACGGGCAGGGTGCGGCGCGTCGCTCCCGGGCTGACGGGGCTCAGCACCGGGAAACGCTCGACGTCCCGGAGATAGTCGGCGGTCCAGTCGGCGAACTCGGTGAGCGGCCTGCCGGTATGCCTCCGGATCCATGTCGCCGGTGGGTCGAGCACTGCTGCCGCTGTCGCCAGTCATAGGTCGCCAGATGGTGACGGCCCGCCGCGTCGCCGCGCTGGCGAGCGACGCGTGCAGGCCGCGAGGTTCCCGGCGCGCGGCGCTAGACTGACATCGTGACCGCCTCACTGACCGTCGCCGATGTGATGCACAAACCGGCGGTGGTCGTGCCCACCACCATCACCCTGGCGGAGGCCGCGGTGATCCTCGACCGCGCCAACGTCGGCGCGGCCGCCGTGCTCGATGCGCAGGACAGGTTGCGCGGCATGCTGAGCGAGCGGGATCTCCTCCGCTCGGTCGGACACGGGGTCGATCCCGGCACCGCGAGGGTCGAGGAGGTCATGACCAGGGACCCGGTCACGATCTCGGTGACCGACACCGTCGAGCAGGGCCTCGAGCTCTTCCGGGAGCGGCGCTTCCGTCACCTGCCGGTGATGGACGGTGACCGCGTCGCTGGAATCCTGTCGATTCGCCATGTGGTTCGGGTGGCGCACATCGAGGAAGTGCAGCCGGCGGGGTCGGCGCCTCCCGGCCTCGCGCCGCGAGGACTCGAGGGGGTGGCGGTGGCCGAGACCTCGGTCGGCGACGTGCGCGGCGAGGAGGGGTTCTTCCACTACCGCGGCTACAACGCCACGGAGCTGGCGCGTCGGTGCTCGTTCGAGCAGGTGTGGCACCTGCTGGTCGAAGGTGAGCTCCCGGACGACGCGCAGTTGAAGGCGTTCACGAAGCTCGCCGTCGAGGCGCGATCGGTGCCCGGCGTCGTCGCCGACCTGCTCCCTCCGATCGCGGCGCTGCCGGGGTACACGCCGCTGATGGCGCTCCGCTCCGCGGTGTCGCTCGCCGGGGCCGCGCTCGAGCAGAAGCCGACCCTCGACATCCCCGCCGAAGAGGTCCGCAGGGAATGCCTGAAGATGGCGGCGATCGTCCCCGTGCTGTTGATGCGGCTGCACCGTCATCACATGGGCCTCGAACCCGTGGAGCCGGACGCGGACCTTGGCTATGTCGGCGCCTACATCCAGATGCTCACCGGCGAACGCCCCCACGATCGGGCGATCCGGGCGCTCGAGCAGTACCTGATCCTCACCATGGACCACGGGTTCAACTCGTCGACGTTCACGGCGCGGGTCATCACGTCGACGGGGTCGGACATCGGGTCGGCGCTGACCGGGGCGATCGGTGCGCTGGCCGGTCCGCTCCACGGTGGTGCGCCATCGAGGGCGCTCGCCATGCTCGATGCCATCGGCACACCCGACAAGGCCGAGGAGTACCTCCGCCACGAGATCTCTTCGGGCGAGCGGCTGATGGGCTTCGGACACCGGGTCTACAAGACCGACGACCCGCGCTCGACGCTGCTGCGCGAGGTGGCCATAGAGCTGGGCGGTCCGCAGGCGGAGTTTGCGGTCCAGGTGGAGCGGACGGCCCTGCGCGTGCTCAACGAGCTGAAGCCAGGCCGCCGCCTCTACACCAACGTCGAGTTCTACGCCGGAGTGGTGATGAACAGCGTTGGCATCCCGCCCGATATGTTCACGCCAACGTTCGCCTCGAGCCGCACGGTCGGCTGGACCGCGGCGATCGCGGAACAGGCCGCCAACAACAGGCTGATCCGCCCCTCCGCGCTCTATGTCGGTCCGCAGCCGCCCCGTGCGCTGCCCGAGGGTTATGGCGCGGCGATCAGGAGCGCCGAACTCGCGCGCTGATCTCCAGGTAACGGGCGCGTAACGGGCGCCATTTCACTGGCCAGCACCGAAACAAGCTCGTCACCCAACCACAACGCGCGGTCGCATCGCGTGAATGATGCTTTCGACATGATTCCGGCATTTTTCCCAGCGTTGGTGGCCCTGGTGAGGTCGATGACCGCTCCCACCAGCCGGCGGCGCGACGACGAACGTGGTCAGGGGATGGTTGAGTACGCGCTCATCATCATCCTGGTCGCAATCTTCGTCATCGTCGTGGTCGGCGTGGTCGGACACCAGACGAACAACGTCTTCTCGAACGTGAGCAACGGCCTGAACGCCTGACGGCGGCGGGGATCCTGCGCCGGCGCGGGGATCGTCGCTCAACCGGGAGTTTCGGGACGGTGGCGTTTCGTAAGGTTGCGCCCAGTGGAGACCCCACCCGCACCTGACGGGACGGTACTTCGGCATGAGCTCCGGCCAGGCCGCGGGCTCGCCGGAGTCGTGATGTGCGGCGGTCGGAGCGCGCGCATGGGCGTCGACAAGGCGACCATCAGCTTCAGGGGAGCGACCCTGCTGGAGCGCGCGCTCGCGAAGTCTCGATGCCGTGTGCGATCCCGTGCTCATCGCCGCCGGTGATGTCCAGGTCCCGGCGGCCGGCAGGCGATCGGTCGCGGACGCTGTGCCCGGGGCGGGGCCGCTCGGGGGGCTCGTCGCCGCGTTGCGCGCGTCACCGCACCGGCTGCTGGCGGTAGTCGCGGTCGACCTCCCGTGGATCGATCCACACCTCATCAGCATGCTCGCGGCAAGGATCGGCGCCAGCGACGTGGCGGTCTGCGAAGCCGGCGGCGGCCCGCAGCCGCTGCACGCCGTCTACGCGACATCCATCCTCACTGCGGCGGAGGCGGCGCTCGCCGGGCCCGACCGGTCACTGCACGGATTGATCGAGCGCTCCCGCGCGGTGCGTCTGACCGAGAGCGAGTGGCGCCACGCGGGCATCTCCGATCGCTTCACGCGCAACGTCAATACCCCGCAGGATCTCGCCGAGGTCAGCCGCGTCCATCCCCGATGACGGCGCGAACCACCGACTCCACCCGGTCGAGGGCGTCGGACTCGGACACCCCGGATCGGACGGCATCCTCGACGAAGCGTCCGATCAGGTAGGCGGCGAGCGGAGCGTTCTGGCGCTCGCTCGAATGAGCGACGTCGCGAGCTATACGGAGCAGCCGCGCACGCCCGGCGAGATCGACGGGTTGCAGCTCGGCGGCGGCGCCACCGGCAGCGCTCAACGCCGATGCCAGCTCGCTGAGCAGGTCGCTCCGACCCGGCACGTCGCTCATACGCCGGTGATCTTGGCGGATCGCCCTCGAGCGCGGCGTCCTGCCGTGCCGATACCGGGTCGCTATCGTGGTCGCCATGACGGTGCGCCACAGGCGTGTGATGCAGGTAGTGGCCGGCGGGGGCGTGACCTGGCGGAGCGACGACGTCAGCGCCGAGGAGCCGCTCGAGATCCGGGTCGGGGGTGTCTCACTCTCGGTCACCATGCGCACTCCCGGTGACGACTTCGACCTGGTTGCCGGTTTCCTGATCACCGAGGGCGTCGTCCGTGGCGCCGGCGAGATCGCGGGGATGCGGATGTGCCCGGAGGCGGCCGCCGCGACCGGCGAGTTGAACATCGTCGAGGTCACGCTGTCCGCGGCGGTGTCATCCCGCGAGATCACGCCGCGGGCGTTCTACATGACATCGTCGTGTGGTATCTGCGGCAAGGCGAGCATCGAGGCCGTCCGCACGAAATCGCGCTATGACGTGGCCGGCGATCCGCTGCGTGTCCCGGCGACGTTGCTGCTCGGCCTTCCCGCGGTGCAGCGGTCCGCGCAGCGACAGTTCTCGCGCACGGGCGGGCTGCATGCCGCCGCTCTGTTCGACCGTGAGGGGGCGTTGCTCTGCCTTCGCGAAGATGTCGGGCGGCACAACGCATTCGACAAGGTCATCGGATGGGCGGCTACTCACGGGTTGCTCCCGCTCCGGTCGCACATCATCCTCGCGTCCGGGCGTGCCAGCTTCGAGCTGACCCAGAAGGCGCTGATGGCGGGGATACCCTTGCTGGCGGCGGTCTCCGCACCCTCCAGTCTCGCGGTCGAGCTCGCGGCCGATTCAGGGATGACCTTGATAGGGTTTCTCCGCGGTGAGCAGATGAACGTCTACGCGGGGCACGAGCGGATCGTTCCGGGGTGAGCGACATGTCCGCCGCGAAGCGGTGGCGCGCAGCCGAGATCACCGTGAGCGACAGCCGGCGGGGGACCGCGTCCGATGACCGCAGCGGCGATGTGATCGTCGCGCGATTCGCGCTGCTGCCTGCCGACGTTGTCGCCCGCGAGAGCGTGCCCGACGACATCGACAGGATCCGCGCCGCCGTGCGCGTCTGCGCCGGAAACGCCGACATCCTGATGCTCACCGGCGGCACGGGTCTTGGTCCTCGCGACGTGACCCCGCAGGCGCTGCTCCCCATGTTCGACTACGACGTTCCGGGGATGGCGGAGGTGATGCGCCGGCACGGCCTCGAATCCACGCCGCACGCGATGCTCTCGCGCCAGGTAGTGGGCGTGATGGCGAGGTGCCTGGTGCTCTCCCTTCCGGGGAGTCCCTCCGCCGTGGCGGAATGCCTCGACGCGGTCTGGCCGGCGCTCCCGCACGCACTCGCCCTCATCTCGGGTGAGACGCGGCATGCCGCGCCGGCGAATCCTCCGGGCTAACCCTTCTCCGGGCGATCGAGCGACCCGCTGCGCCCGCCCTCCTTGTGGACCAGCGTGACGTCGGTGATCGAGGCCCAGTGGTCCACGGCCTTGATCATGTCGATCACGGTGAGCCCCGCGACGGCGACGGCGGTGAGCGCTTCCATCTCGACCCCGGTCGCGCCCTCGACGCGGGCCGTCGCCTCGATGAGGACGCCGGGAGTCTCGGACGCGTCGAGCCGCAGGTCGACGTCGATGTGGCGCAGCGCGAGTGGATGGCAGAGGGGAATCAAATCCGACGTGCGCTTGGCTCCCATGATGCCGGCGATCCGTGCGGTGTCGAGCACGCTGCCTTTCGTGATGGTGTTGGCGCCGATGAGCTGCACCGCCTCGGCGCTGCAGCTCACCCGCCCCCGCGCCGTGGCGCTGCGCCGAGTCACCGCCTTGTCGCTGATGTCGACCATGCGCGCTCGACCACTCGTTTCGACATGGGTGAGGCCGTGCTCCGTCACGGCGACGCCTCGTCGGCGGCGCGGTGGCGCGCATCCACCCAGCGCGCACCGTCAGTCCGGTGCTCGCGTTTCCACACCGGCACCGTCGTCTTGATGAGCTCCAACGCCTCCTGGCACGCGGGAAACGCGGTGTCCCGGTGCGGCGCGGTCACGACCACCAGCACGCTGGCATCGCCGACCATGAGCGCTCCGGTGCGGTGCACGATCGTGATGGTGCTGATGCCGCCGCGTGCGAAGAGCTCATCGCCGATACGGCGCATCTCCGCCTCGGCCATCTCCGCGTACGCCTCGTAGTCGATGCGTTCCACGGCCACGCCGTCACTGTGGTCGCGCACCCTGCCGATGAAGGTGGCGACCGCGCCGTCACGCGATGTCCCGGAGCCTGCGATCACCGCGCCGATGTCGATCGCCCGGTCGGTGACCCTCACACGCACCGGCGAGCCGTCGTCAGCGCCCCCCGCGACCGGTGGGATGAAGGCGATGGTGTCACCGCCCTGAACCGCGGTGTTCCACTCGCAGTAGCCGAGATTGCGCGCCGCGCGCACCGACCCGGCGTCGAGGGCGGCGGCCGGATGGCGGCGCACCAGCTCGTCCCACACCTCCTGCACGGTGGCGCCGGCGACCCGGACCTCGGCGGCGCCCACGCGCTCGCGCAGCGGGCCGAAGACCAGAACAGTGACGTCAGCCACCGGTCAACCGCCGATGTACGACATCTCGATGCGTTCGCCCTCGGCGATGCCGAGCCCGCGTAGCTCGGAGTAACGATCGTCGCGGCGCCGCCAACGATCCGCGACGATGCGACGCAGCGCGTCGTCGTCGGCGCCCGATCGCATGGGCTCGCGGAGGTCGAGGCCCGTGCTGGCGAACAGGCACGTGTACAGCTTGCCGTCGACGCCCAGACGAGCGCGCGTGCAATCGCCGCAGAATGGGCGGCTCACCGAGGTGATCACACCGAGATCACCGTTACCGTCGGCGAAACGATAGGTCCGGGCAACCGCCGTCGGATCGGGCGCCTCCTCGAGCAGCGGGTACACGCGTCGCACCCGCTCGAGAATCTCCTCGCCGCTGACCACGTCCGCCATCCGCCATCCGTTGGTCGCTCCCACGTCCATGTACTCGATGCAGCGGAGGCTCAGGCCATCGCGGCGGGCGAACGCGACGAGGTCGAGCAGACCCTCCTCGTTCACCCCGCGCTGCACGACGCAGTTGAGCTTGACCGGTCCAAGCCCGGCTTCACGGGCGGCGGCGATCCCGTCGAGCACCTCGCCCAGCTCGATTCGCGAATCGCTCATCGCTGTGAAGACCTTCGGGTCGAGCGAGTCGAGGCTCACCGTCACCCGGTGCAGCCCGGCGTCGCGAAGGCGGACCGCCCAGCGGCGGAGCAGCGCTCCGTTGGTGGTGAGCGCGATGTCCGGCACGCCGAGCCCGGCAATGCCCTCGACGATCTCCACCAGATCGGCGCGGAGCAGCGGTTCGCCTCCGGTCAACCGGATCTTGGTCACTCCGAGCGACGCGAACACTCCCGCGAGCCGGACGATCTCGCGCAAGTCGAGCGCCTCGGCGCGAGGCAAAAAACGGTACCCGGGGCCGAAGCGCGCCTTCGGCATGCAGTACGGGCAGCGGAAGTTGCAGCGATCCGTGACAGATATGCGGACGTCGCGAAGCGAGCGACCCAACCGGTCGGGGCCGACGCTCACGCCGGGCAACGCGGTGGCCGTGGTCATCGCAACGGGATCGCCTCGACCACCGTGCCGGCCTCCACGACCTCGAGGTCCGCGGGCAGCACGACCAGGCAGTCGGCGCGTGTGAGCGATCGCAGCATCGACGATCCCTGGTCGCCTGAGCTGTGGGCGTGCGGAAGATCGTCATGCGACGGCATGCGCAGCACAGCGCGCGCATACGTCTCGAGCCCCGCCGGCTTGATCATCTCCTCGCCGATGCGGACGAGCATCCGCCGCCGGTGCGGCTCGCCCGCGCCCTGCATCCGGCGGATGACCGGTCGCGCGAACAGCTCGAAGGTCACCGAGCTGCTGACCGGGTTGCCTGGGAGCCCGATGAAGACCGCGTCGCCAAGCGTTCCGATCAGGACCGGTTTGCCGGGTCGCATGGCGACCCGCCAGGTCGAGATGGTCCCCATCTCAGACACGACGTCGCGAATCCAGTCGTGCTCGCCGACGCTGACCCCTGCGCTGCTCACCACCACGTCCGACGACGATGCGTCCTCGAGCATCGCCCGCACCGAATCCTTCGAGTCGCGCGCGATGCCCAGAAACGTGGGAGCCCCGCCGGCTTCGAGCACAGCCGCTGTGAGCATCGGGGAGTTGGAGTCGACGAGCTGCGCGGGCCCGATGGGCGTGCCCGCCGGGACGAGCTCATCGCCGGTGGCCACCAGCGCGACCCGCGGCCGGGTGCCGACACGAAGGCGATCGTGCCCCAGTGCGGCGGCCACGCCGATGTCGATGCTGGTCAACGCCTGCCCCGGGAGGATCACGATGTCCCCGGTGCGCATGTCGGCACCCCGCGGGCGAACGCTGGTGCCGCGCGGCGTCGCCACCTCGATGAGCACCACCGAGCCATCTCGCGACGTGTCCTCCTGGCGGACCACCGTGTCGGCGCCCTGCGGCATCGGCGCACCGGTCATGATCCGCATCGCGGTCCCGGCAACGAGTGCGCCGGGCATGGTCCCCGCTCGTGATTCCCCGGCGACCGCTAGGCGGACGGGCGCGCTCTGCGTCGCCTGAACGATGTCGCCGGCGCGCACCGCGTATCCGTCCATGGCCGAGTTGTCGAACCCGGGAAGGTCGGCCCGGGACGAGATCTGCTCCGCGAGGATCCGTCCCAATGCCTGGTCGAGGCTGACGGTTTCGGGCGCGAGCACGCCGACCCGGTCGAGCAGACGCCGCTGCGCACTGGCGACTGTTTCGAGGTCGGGGGCAACGGCGTGCGTCAACATCGTCGGTTTCTCATCCTCACCCTCGTCGGGAGTCCGACGACCATCATAGTCGCGGCCACGGTCAGGGCCTTCCACGGTCAACAGTGCGCGCCGCCGGGAAATCGACGCCGCCTGTCGAGGCGTACTCTGTACACGCTCTTTGCGAGAGAAGTTTGGGTGCTCATCCGGAGGTCTTTGGATGTTCCCTGCCGCGTTCGACTACACCGCGCCGGGGGCGCTCGACGAGGTGCTCGACCTGCTGAGCCGACACGGGGATGACGCGAAGGTGCTCGCCGGCGGGCAGAGCCTTATCCCTTTGCTGAAACTGCGATTTGCGGCTCCAGTTATTGTCATTGATATAGGGCGAGTCGATGGACTCGAGGGAATTCGTCGGGAAAACGGGCATGTGCGTATCGGAGCGCGCACCCGCCATCGCGACGTGGAGAGCGCCACCGATCTTCGCGGAGCGCTCGACGTCCTCCTGGACGCGGCACCGCTCATCTCCGATCCGCTGATCCGCAACATGGGGACTGTGGGCGGTTCGCTCTGCCACGCGGATCCGGCCGGCGACTGGGGTGCGGTGATGCTCGCGGTCGGCGCCGAATTCGTCGTCAAGTCGACCGGTGGCGAGCGCGTGCTCCCGGCGGCAGGCTTCTTCGAAGGCCCTTTCACCACCGGCCTGCACGCCGATGAGGTGATGACCGAGATCCGGATCCCGGTCGGCGAGGGAAGATCCGGCGGCACGTATCTCAAGCTCGAGCGCAAGGTCGGCGACTTCGCCAGCGTCGCGACCGCCGTTCACGTCGTGCTCGGCGACGACGGGCGAATCGCCAGCGCGGGAATCGGGCTGTGCGCGGTCGGCGCGCAGAGCATCAAGGCGACCGCCGCGGAAGCCGCGCTCGCCGGTCAGACGCCGTCGGACGAGGTGATTGCGGAGGCGGCGCGCCTCGCGGCCGGGGCGGCCGAACCCAAAGCCGACATCCGGGGAAGTGCGGAGTACAAGCGCGACGTTGCACGGGTCTTCGTGCAGCGCGGCCTGCACACTGCGATCAATCGCGCGCAGGGAGCAGCGGCATGAAGATCACGCTGACCATGAACGGGGCTGAACGGAGCGCGGAGGCGGAGCCGCGCACCCTGCTCGTCGACTTCATTCGCACCAGGCTCGGCATGACCGGAACGCACATCGGCTGCGACACGAGCAATTGCGGAGCGTGCACGGTGCTCCTCGACGGGCGCCCGGTCAAGTCCTGCACGCTGCTCGCCGCGCAGGTAGAGGGCAGGAGCGTCACCACGGTGGAGGGTCTTGCCCAGGGCGGCAAGCTGCACGCGATCCAGGAGGGGTTCCACGCCGAGCATGGGCTGCAATGCGGCTTCTGCACTCCCGGGATGATGCTCGTCGGGGCGGCGCTCATCGAGAGCAATCCGCATCCCACCGAGGACGAGATCCGCTGGGGGATCAGCGGCAACATCTGTCGCTGCACCGGTTACATGAACATCGTCAAGGCGATCCAGCATGCCGCGGCCGCGAAAGCCGCCGAGAACACCGCAGGAGTGGCGTGATGGCAGTCGACACCACGGCAGCCACTGAGGCCGCGCGTCAGGCGATGGGGGGCATCGGTGTCTCGCTCGCCCGCAAGGAGGACGCGCGATTCATCCACGGCCAGGGACATTACGTCGATGACGTCGTGCTGCCCGGGATGCTCCACATGGTCGTGGTGCGCAGCCCGCACGCGCACGCGCGGATTCGCGGCATCGACACCAGTGCGGCGATGGCGATCCCCGGGGTGATCGCGGTGGTCACCGGTGAGCTGCTCGCGCAGCACAAGCTGGCGTGGATGCCCACGTTGTCCGGGGACACCCAGGCGGTGCTCGCCACCGACAAGGTCCGGTTCCAGGGCCAGGAGGTCGCGTGCGTCATCGCCGAGACCAAGTACATCGCCGAGGACGCGGCGGCGCTGGTGAGCGTCGACTACGAGCCTCTCCAGGCGGTGACCACTCCGCAGCAGGCAATCGCCGCCGGCGCCCCGGTGATCCGCGACGAGAAGGACGGCCAGACCGACAACAAGATCTACCACTGGGAGGCGGGCGACAAGGACGCCACCGATGCGGCGTTCGCTCGGGCCGCCAAGGTCGTGAGCCTCTCCACGTTCTACCCGCGCTGCCATCCCGCGCCCCTGGAGACGTGCGGCTGCGTCGCCGACCTCGACCCGGTGACCGGCAACGCGACGATCTACATGACCAGCCAGGCCCCACACGCCCACCGCACGCTCTTCGCGATTGTCGCCGGGCTGCCCGAGGAGAAGATCCGGATCATCTCCCCGGACCTCGGCGGCGGTTTCGGCAACAAGGTGCCGATCTATCCCGGATACGTGGTCGCGACCGCGGCTTCGCTGCTGATCGGACGTCCGGTCAAGTGGATCGAGGACCGCACCGACAATCTCATCTCGACGGGTTTCGCCCGCGACTACCACATGGACGGCTCGATCGCGATTGACGAGGACGGGAAGTTCATCGGCCTTCGTGTGCACCTGCTCAGCGACAACGGTGCGTTCTTCGCGGATGCGCAGCCGAGCAAGTTCAGGGCCGGGCTCTTCCACATCGTCACCGGCTCCTACGACATTCCCGCCGCGCACATCGTGGCGGACGGCGCCTACACGAACAAGGCGCCCGGCGGCGTCGCGTACCGATGCTCGTTCAGAAGTCACCGAGGCGTCGTACTTCATCGAGCGGCTGGTCGAGAGCGCCGCGGTCGAGCTGGGTCAGGACCCGGTCACCACGCGCCTCAACAACTTCATCCAGCCCGAGGCGTTTCCGTATCAGTCCGCATCGGGCTTCGAGTACGACAGCGGGAACTACCCTGAAGCGATGAAGGTGGCGCTCGACATGCTCGGATACGACGAGCTGCGCAAGGAACAGGCCGAGAAGCGGGCGAACGGCGAGCTGATGGGGATCGGAGTCGCCAGCTTCACCGAGGTTGTCGGCGCTGGCAAGGGCAAGGATTACGACATCGCCGGGTTGCGCATGTTCAACTCGGCCGAGCTTCGAGTCCACCCAACCGGCAAGGCGATCCTCAAGCTCGGTGTGAAGTCTCAGGGCCAGGGCCACGAGACGACATTCGCGCAGATCGTCGCCGAGGAGCTCGGGATCCCCGCGTCCGATGTCGAGGTTCGCGAGGGTGACACCGACAACACGCCGTTCGGTCTCGGCACCTACGCATCGCGGTCGACACCGGTCGGCGGAGCCGCGACCGCGGTGGTCGCGCGCAAGCTTCGCGACAAGGGCAAGCTGATCGCCGCGCACCTGTTCGAGGCCGACGTCGCCGACATCGAGTTCGAGCACGGCAAGTACCACGTCAAGGGCTCGCCCGACAACGTCAAGACCATCCAGGACATCGCGTTCGCCGCGTATACCAATCTCCCCGAGGGCCTCGAGGCGGGGCTCGAGGGGGTGACCTACTACGACCCGCCGAACATGACCTTCCCGTTCGGAACCTACCTGGTCGTGGTCGACATCGACAAGGGCACCGGTCAGGTCAAGGTGCGGCGGATGGTTGCGGTTGACGACTGCGGGGTACGCATCAACCCGATGATCGTCGAGGGACAGATCCACGGTGGTCTCACCGAGGGCTACGGGATCGCCTTCATGGAGCTGATCACCTTCGACGACGAGGGCAACTGCATCGGCTCGAACTTCATGGACTACCTGATCCCGACAGCGTGGGAGACGCCACGTTTCGAGCTGGGCGAGACGGTCACGCCGTCGCCGCACCATCCGATCGGTGCCAAGGGCGTCGGCGAGTCCGCAACCGTCGGCTCGCCGGCGGCGTACGTGAATGCGGTCATCGACGCGCTCTCGCACCTCGGGATCACCAACATCGACATGCCGGTCACCTCCGACAAGGTGTGGGCCGCGCTGCGCAGCAAGGGGGTGACCGAATAGACGACGGCCTCCTGACCCTGCTCGCCGAGAACGCCGCGTCGGGACGCCCGTGCGCACTCGCCACCGTGGTGCGCACCGAATCGCCGACGTCGGCGCATCCCGGCGACAAGGCGGTGATCACCGCCGACGGCGAGCTGCACGGGTGGATCGGCGGCAGCTGCTCGGACGCGCTGGTGCGCCGCGAGGCGCTGGTGGCGATGAGCGACGGGTTGCCGCGGCTGGTTCGCATCCGTCCGGACGTCGAGGCGCTCGAGACCCGCAACGGTGGTGAGCTCACCGTGGCGACGACCTGCCCGAGCGGCGGGACGCTCGACATCTTCATCGACCCGCACCTTCCCCGGCCGCTGCTGGTGGTGATCGGTGCGAGCCCGGCCGCCCGGACACTCGATCGAGCTCGGTCGTGTGCGTCGGCTTCCGCACCTGCGCCGTCCATCCCGGTGCGCATGCCGCGGACTTCCCCGGGGCGGACCGGGTGCTCGACAGCCTCGACCTCGGCGCGCATCGCCCAGGAGAAGGACTGCTGGGTGGTGGTGGCGACCATGGGCCATTACGACGATGACGCCCTGGAGGCCGCATTGACGCCTGACGGCCGCGGACATCGCGCTGGTGGCAAGCGTTCGCCGCTCCGCCGCCGTGGTGGACACGCTCCGGGCGCGCGGCATGACCGATGCGCAGCTTGCCACGGTGCGTGCCCCGGCCGGGCGAGCGGCGTGCCGGTGCGCAGGAGGAGATCGCGCTCCACGCGCTCGCCGAGGTGGTGGCGCTCCGACACGAGCGCATGCGCCGCGAACCGTGGTCGCGCGCCTGCCGCGCTCGCCGGGTTCGCAGTCGACCCCGTGTGCGGGATGACCGTCGACACCGCGGATGCAGCGCACTCGGCGACCCACGAGGAGCAGACGTACTTCTTCTGCTGCTCGGCATGCCGGGAGCAGTTCGTCGCAGACCCGGCACGATTCCTGCGCGCGACTGCCGGCTGAGTGACCGCTTCGAGGTCGGCGGGGGTCATCCTCGCCGCCGGGGCATCGCGACGGATGGGGGAGCCGAAGCAGTTGCTGCGCCTGCACGGCAGGCCGCTTCTGGAAGCGGCCCTCGCCGCGGCATGCGAACTCCCAGCTCGACGAGGTCGTAGTCGTCCTCGGGGCGCACGCCGATGAGATCCGGCAGTCGGTGCGGTTCGGGCGTGCTCGGGTGATCCTCAATCCCCGGCATGCGGAGGGGATGAGCACCTCGCTGCGGGCGGGGATCGCCGGGCTGGGCAGCCGAGGTCATCGCGGGCGGTCGTCATCCTCGGCGATCAACCGGACGTCAGCGCCGAGCTGGTCGATCGCCTGCTCGACGCCCAGACGGCCTCCGGGCTGCCCTCGGCGGCGCTCAGCTTCGACGGGTTGCTCCATCCGCCGGTGGTGCTCGCTCGCGAGCTCTGGGGCGACATCGACGCGCTCGAGGGGGACGTCGGCTGCCGGGCGCTGGTGCGGGCGCACCCGGAGCTCGTGGCGGCGCGTGGCGGCCGATCGGCCCGGCGGCCATCCGATCGACATCGACACCCGCGAGGACTTCGAGCGGCTCGCCGCTGACCCTGCCTGACGCTCTGCTAGCCTCGGGCGGTCCAGTTCGTGATCTCGGAGGTAGGTGTGTTGCCAGCACTCGTCATCGTCGCCGAGCAACTCATCGACGGCACTGGGCGCGACCCGGTGGAGCGCGCCGCGGTTGTCATCGAGAACGGGTGGATCACGGCGTCCGGGGCGCGTTCCTCGCTGACGATCCCGGGCGACGCGGAGGTGCTCGAGGACGACGACCTCACCCTGCTCCCCGGGTTCATGGACATGCACGTCCACCTGGCCGCCGCGGGCACCAACCTGGTGCGCATCCTCATGACGCCGCCGTCACTCGCGCTCCTCAACTCGGTCCCCAACTGCGCCCGGACCCTCGCCGCCGGGGTCACCACCGTCCGCGATGCGGGCCACACCCCGGTGGGGGTGCGGCTGGCCGCCGAAGCCGGGTACTTCCCGGCGCCTCGAATGGAGCTGGCGGTCAGCCTGCTGAGCCAGACCGGTGGCCATGGGGACGACCTGATGCCGTGCGGCGCACGGGTCGGGCTCACCTCGCACGTGGACGTGCCTCACGGGGTCGTCGACGGCGTCGATGGGATGCGACGCAAGGTGCGCGAGGTGCTCCAGGCGGGCGCGGACTGGATCAAGCTGTGCACCAGCGGCGGCGTGCTCAGCCCCGGCGATCTGCCCGATCACGCGCAGTTCTCGATCGAGGAGATCCGGGTCGCGGTCGAGGAGGCCGCAGTGGTGGGCAAGCGCGTCATGGCGCACGCCATGTCCGCCACCGGCATCCGCAACGCGCTGGTCGCCGGCGTCACCAGCATCGAGCATGGATGCCTGCTCGACGAGGAGGGCATCGCGCTGATGAAGGAGAAGGGCGCCTACCTGGTTCCGACCCTCGTCGCCCCCGGGGACGTCATCGAAGGGGCGAAGGCCGGCGGCGGCGGGCTGCCGCCGGAGATGATCGAGAAGGCCGAGCGCATCGGTGCGCTCCATCGCGCCGCGGTTTCGGCCGCGATCGCCGCCGGGGTCAGGGTAGCGATGGGGACCGACGCGGCGGTCGGGCCACACGGCAGGAACCTGCGCGAGCTGGGCGCGATGGTGCGCTGTGGCATGACCCCGATGCAGGCGATCGTGGCCTCGACGACGGTGCCGGCGGAGCTGCTTCGCCGCCCGGACCTCGGCGCCCTCGCCCCCCGCAGGCTCGCCGACGTCGTCGCGGTGCGCGGTGATCCGCTCGCGGACATCGACAGCCTGGCGGATCCGCGGCACATCCGCCTGGTGATCAAGGATGGCCGGGTCGTGTACGACTTCCGCGCACGTTCCCTGGCGGCTCAGTCCCCCTCGGAATCGTCGCCAAGGGCGGCGACCTCGTAAGGAGGAATCCGCCAGGCGGCCTCCCTGCCGAGCAGGCCACCATGGCCGAGCGACGCGAGGTATCCCGGGTCCAGCGGAAGCCCGGCGTGGAGCCGGGCGATGAGCAGATCGAGCGCGCTCCGCCGGGAGAACATCCCGCATGAGGCCACGCCGATCACCGTCCTGCCGCGCAGCTCGGCGATCCAGTAGCTGCTCCCCGGGTGCATCGGCAGTCCACGCCGGATCGCGACGGCACCCGCGGCGAGCAGGCTCTGCCAGGTCACGTCCAGCGGGTCGACGGAGGCCACGCCGACCGCGAGGATGATCTCGGCTGCCGCCGCGGCGTCGAGCAGCGCGCTTCGCACCTCGTCGGGGTCGTCGCCGACATACCGCACCGGTTCGGTGGTGCCGCCGAACCAGGCGCTGCGCATGCCGAGCGACCGCTCGAATCGCGCCCTCGCCTCGTCGGTCAGGTGCTGGCGCACGATCGCCGCCACGCGCAGCGGGAGGAACGGCCGGACGCGCAGGATCCCGGCGCCCCCGGCCGCCGACCTCGCCGCGCGTTCGGCCTCGCGGAGCGATCGCTCTTCGATGGCGAGCGGGGTGACCTTCACCCCGGCCAGCGTCCTCCCGGCGTCGACGTGCAGGCCGTCGGGCACGGTGAATACGGTCACGCCGTCGACGCCGTTCACCGCGGCGAGCGCCTCGGCGTCCACCTCGACCGTCCCGCGCCAGGCCGCCACCAATCGCGCCTGGGATTCGACCGGCGGCCGGGCCGCCGTCCCGGGTCCGGCGACGGCGGCGGCGATCCGAACCGCGGCCGCATCCTCGCCGACATCGCCCTCGTCGAGCCAGAGTACGTGGAGTTCGTCGGGGTGAGCGCCGCGAAGCGCCTGTTCGTCGCCCGAGGAAAGGATGGCTCCCTTGGACAGCACCGGGCGGCCCTGGGCGTCGAGGACGTCCCGGCAGAGGACCGCGCCGACCCAGCGGGCTGATGGGCCGTCCACCGCGGCGCCGGGAAGAACCTCCAGTCTCACCCGA
This sequence comes from Candidatus Dormiibacterota bacterium, assembly GCA_963799005.1. GTDB lineage: Bacteria > Chloroflexota > Dormibacteria > Aeolococcales > Aeolococcaceae > Palsa-851. The sequence continues at coordinate 1,465,419 of CAWCVK010000001.1, forward strand.
CCGGCGTTGCGGGCAGCGCTGACAGCGATCCCGCGTTGCGGCCGCGTCGCACGGCCACGATCTCGGCGAGGATCGCGACGGCGATCTCCTCGGGGGTCGCCGCGCCGAGGTTGAGCCCGACCGGGCTGTGGATGCGCGCGATGTCCGTATCGCCGAACCCTGCCTCACGGAGCCGCGCCACCCGCTTGGCGTGGGTTCCGCGGCTGCCGATCGCGCCGATATATCCGGTCTCGGTGCGGAGCAGAGCGGTCAGCGCCGGGTCCTCGAACTTTGGATCGTGGGCGAGGCAGACCGCAGCGTCGCGCGGTCCGAGTTCGAACTGTGGGAGTGCCTCATCAGGCCAGGCGGTCACCAGACGGTCGGCGTTGGGAATGCGCTCGAGGTTGTTGAAGGCCGCGCGCGGATCGACGACGGATACCGTGAAGCCCGCCGCGCGCGCCATCGTGGTCAGCGCGACGGCGATGTGCACCGCCCCGATGACCACGAGCTGTGGAGAGGGAACGATCGGATCGACGAACACCCGCATGCCCGAGACCCACTCGACCCCGGGGAGACCCGACGCGATTCGCGGGCGCGCGGCCGCGACCGCCTCGGCCACCGTCGAGGGGCCTCCGAGGCTGCCGACCAGGCCGCCGTCGGCGGTCGCCGCGGCGCGGCTGCCGGCGTGCTCGCCGTCCAGGGCGGTCAGCAGGGCGACCGGCCGTGAGGTCTCGACCGCGCGCCTGACCTCCTCGAGCACGGGGTCCGACCCATCGCCTTCCAGGGTCTCGACGAAGATGTCCACCTCGCCGCCGCACGACAGGCCCACCGCCCATCCCATCTCGTCGCTGATCCCGTAGTGGAGCAGGCGAGCCGGGGCATCGCCGGCGATCGTCGCCTGTGCCTCGAGCACCACCGCCGATTCGAGACAGCCGCCACTCACCGAGCCGGCCATGCGCCCGTCGCGGCTCACCAGGAGGCGGGCGCCCATCGGGCGCGGGGTCGAACCCGAGGTGCCGACGACGGTCGCGATCGCGACCAGCGGGTCATCCCGGCTCCACTCGTCGAGCGTCGGAAGCAGATCGCGCATGCCATGAGTATCCACTTCCTCGGTCGAGGGCCACAAGCCGCCGCTCGGTCATGCGGCGCACAATTCCCGGAATGCAAATCGAGAACTCCTTTGCCGTCAAGGCGGCGCCCGATCGCGTGTACGAGTTCCTGCTCGACGTCAACAACGTCGTGAGCTGCGTTCCCGGCGCCGAGCTCTCCGAGGTGGTCGACCCCAACACCTTCAAGGGCAAGGTTCGGATCAAGGTCGGACCGGTGACCGTGAGCTACAACGGCACCGCTCGAATCACGTCTCGCGACGCCGAGACGCGCACCGCGACGCTCGAGGCCGAAGGGCGCGAGACCACCGGCTCCGGGACGGCTCAGGCCACCACGATCATGGCCGTGGCAGCAGACGGCGACAGCTCGAATGTGACGCTCACCACCGACTTCACCGTCGTCGGGCGGGTCGCCCAATTCGGCCGCGGCATCATGGAGGACGTCTCCCGCCACCTGGTCGGACAGGCGGCCGAGTGCATCCAGTCGAAGCTCGAGGCGCCCCCGCCGGTCGAGACGCCGCCCGGTGGAGCGTCGCCGGCGGAGTCCAGCGGAGCGCCGGCCGCCGCAGCGGCCCCGCCACCGCCCGTCTCCTCCCCACCGGCCGCGCTGGATGCCTTCGCGCTCGGTCGCGCGGTGGCGAAAGATCGCATCAGCCGGATCAAGGTGCGGCCGCAGACGATCGCGATGGCGTTCGCGGGGCTGGTCAGCCTGCTGATGTTCCGCCGCGCCCGGCGAGCCCGGCGACGGCGCCGCGAGGCGAACGGCTGACCCGTCGCGGGAGCTGAGCGAGCAGCTTGCCGAGGATGTCGAGCGCCTCGACGCTGTGGGCGCTCAGGAAGTCGTCGCAGTGGGGGAGCGCCGCCGCCATCCCGCGCGTCTCCGGTAGGTACGCGGAGCTGCCGAGCAGCGGGTTGAGCCAGATCAGCCGGTGGCAGCTGCGGCGGAGACGGGCCATCTCGCGACCGAGCTGATCGGGGTCGCCACGATCCCAGCCGTCGCTGATGATCAGCACCACGGCGCCGTGACCGAGCACGCGGCGCGCGTGATCGCGCTGGAATGCGTGCAGGGCGTCGGCGATGCGCGTCCCGCCGCCGATGTCGTGCACTTGGGTGGCGACGTGGTCGAGCGCGGAGTCGATGTCGCCGTGGCGCAGCAGGTGCGTGATTCTGGTCAGATGTGTCGAAAACGCGAAGGTCTCGACGCGCTCGCGCCGGCCGATCGCGTGCGCGAACACGAGCAGGTGGCGTGAATACCGGTCCATGGAGCCGCTGACATCACAGAGGATCACGATCGGACGGCGCTTGCTGCGCGGGCTCGCGCGAGCGAGGTGCTGCGCGTCGCCCCCCTGGCGCGCCGCCGCCCGAATAGTGCGGCGCAGCTCCACCGTTCCGCGACGGTCGACCCGCAGACGACGCGTCCTCCGCTCCGCCACCCGCCACGGGGACTGACGGAGCAGCCGGCGCACTGCCGCCAGCTCGTCCCAGCTCATCTCCCGGAAGTCGCGCTGCCGGAGCAACTCCTCTGCGCTGTACCCGGCGCTCGAGGCGGGCGGTCCCTCGACCTCGCGGGCGACACCCGGCGACGACAGCCCGAGCGCGTTCATCCATGCGAGTGCCTGTCGGGGATCGAGCGCGAGCGGGCGGCTCCGCCCGGGGATGGAGCCGGCCTTGCCTTCGCCCCCAGGATTCGAGAAGAAGAGATCGAACGCCGCGTCGAACACCGCTCCCTCCTCGCGCCGTGTCACGAACACCGCGCGCAGCGCATAGCGGACCTCGTCCGGCCGTTCCAGGTCGACCGCGAGCAGCGCCTCGCACGCGTCGCGCACGCGCTGCGGACTGGTGGTGAGGCCCGCGTCGCGAAGCAGGCGCGCGAAGAGCGTGACGCTCTCGACCGGGTCCGGGTCGCTGCCGATCAACGCCCTGCGTGCTCCGCGATCGCCTCCTCGCTTCGCTCGAGGTCCTCCTGGTGTTTGATCGCCGCGCCCATGGTCTCCCGGAGAGCGGCGGCGGTCGCCTCGGTGTGACCCAGGGCGGCGAGCGCCCGCGCCCAGTCGACTGTTTCTGCCACTCCTGGCACTTTGTAGAGATCGAGACCGCGAAGCCGCTGGGTGACCTCGGCGACCTGACGCCCCAGGCGTTCCGACACCTCTGGCGCGCGGACGCGCACGATCGCGACCTCGCGCTCGAGGTCTGGGTAGTCGATCCAGTGATAGAGGCAGCGGCGCTTGAGCGCGTCGTGAACCTCGCGGGTGCGGTTCCCGGTGAGGATCACCAGCGGTGGATGGGTCGCGCGGATGGTCCCCAGCTCCGGGATGCTGATCGCAAAGTCGGCGAGGATCTCGAGCAGAAAGGCCTCGAACTCCTCATCCGACCTGTCGATCTCGTCGATGAGCAGCACCGGCGCGATGGTGTCGTGGTTGTCGATGGCATCGAGCAGCGGACGCCGCAGCAGGAACTCCGGCCCGAACACGTCCTGCTCGGCGCGGGCGCGATCCTCGCGCTCACCGACCAGCCGGATGTGCAGCAACTGACGCGCGTAGTTCCACTCGTACGCGGCGTGGGCGAGGTCGATGCCCTCGTAGCACTGCAGCCGGATCAGCCGGGCTCCGAGACCGGCCGCCAGCGCTCGCGCCGCCTCGGTCTTGCCCACACCGGCTTCGCCCTCGAGGAAGAGCGGCTTGTTGATGCGCATCGCGACGAGGATTGCCGTCGCCAGCCGGCGGTCGCAGAGGTAGTCGTTCGCCCCCAGGAGGGCGACGACCGCGTCCACCGATGCGGGTTGCGCGGCATCGATCGGCGCGCTCATGGAGTCAGGGTGACGAGTTCCGCCGCCTGACGGTCAAGCGGCCGGGAGATCAGAGCGAAGCGCTCAGACTTCGTAGACGTCGATCTCGGTCGCCTTGACCACCGCCAGGACCTCGCCTCCCTCGGCCAGGCGCAGCTCGGCCGCGGCCGCCGGGGTGACCTCGGCGACCAGGGGAAAGGCGCCGTCGAGGCGGATTCGCCAGCGATCGCCCTCCGGGTCGATCCCGGCGACGGTGCAGCGCAGGACGTTGCGTGGGCTGCCGTCCGGGGCCCGGCGGTAGAGGGCCACAGCCCGGGGATGGATCGTTGCCAGAGCGGATCCCTGGACGTCGGTTGCGACCGTGAGCCGGGATCCGTCATCCAGGGTGAGCGTGCCGCCGGATACCGCGCCGCGGAGCAGGTTCAAGCCTGCCATGCGCGCGATCCACGCCGATCGCGGTCGCGCTGACACGTCGTCGAACGATCCCTCCTGGGTGACGCGACCTTCCTCGAGGACGATGACGCGCTCGGCGAGCGACGCTGCCTCGACCGGATCGTGAGTGACGATCAGCCGCACGCCGATGAATCCGGAGAGGTGCTCGCGAAGCGCGCGGCGAAGGTCGAGACGTCCCGAGGCGTCGACGGCTGCGAGCGGTTCGTCGAGCAGCAACACGCGCGGGTCCGTCACCAGGACGCGCGCCAGGGCTGCCCGCTGCGACTGGCCTCCGCTCAGCGCCGAGGGACGGGTGCCGGCGTACGACCCGAGGTCGACGCGCTCGAGCCACTCGTGCGCCTTGGCGTGTGCGGCCGTCCGATCCACGCCGCGGGCGCGCAGACCGAAGGCGACGTTGTCGAGCACGCTCAGGTGCGGGAAGAGTCCATGGTCCTGGAACATGAATCCAACCCGGCGAGCTTCGGGCGTCAGCCGCGTGCCGGTCGCCGTGTCCTCGAACACCGATTCATCACAGACGACCCGTCCCTGGTCGATGGGGACCAGGCCGGCGACCGTACGCAGCAGGGTCGTCTTGCCCGCTCCGTTCGGGCCGAGGATGGCGACCGTGGCACCGGCTTCGACCGCGACATCGCAATCGAGGCCGAGCGTTCCGAGCTGAGTGCGGACCCGAGCCTGAAGGGTCACCGCAGCGCACCGAGCCAGCGGTCGCGCAACACCACGAGCACCAGGACCGAGATCGCAAGCAGCAGCAGCGAGAGCGTGATCGCCATGCCGATCTGTCCCGACCCCTCGAATGAGCTGTAGGCGGCGATCGGAAGTGTCTCCGTGGTGCCCGGGAAACTCCCCGCAAAGGTGATCGTGGCGCCGAACTCTCCCAGGGCGCGGGCCCAGCAGAGCGCGGCACCGGCAGCGATCGATGGCGCAGCCAGCGGCATGGTCACCCGCCAGAATCGCCGCCACGGCCCGGCCCCGAGCGTCGCCGCCGCTTCCTCGAAGCCGGCGTCGCGCTGCCGGAGCCCAGCCTCGACGGTGATCACCAGGAAGGGAAAGCCGACGAACGCCTCAGCGATCGCGGCGCCGGCTGTGCTGAAGGGAAGGACGATCCCGAATTGATCGAGCACGGTTCCGATCGGCGTGGTCCGCCCGAGCGCGGTCTGCAAGGCAATCCCTCCCACGACGGGCGGCAGCACCAGGGGCAGGGTCACGAGCCCGCGGACGAGCCGGCGTCCTGGAATCGACGAGCGCGCCAGCAGGTACGCGAGCGGGACACCGATGAGCAGCGAGATCAACACCGCGATCACCGAGCACTCGAGCGAGAGGCGGAGTGCAGTGAGCACGTCCGCCGACACCAGCTGTGCGGGCAGGTTCGCCCAGTCGACGTGGACGAGCAGTCCGATCAACGGCAGCGCGATGAACAGCACCGCCACCGCGGCCGGGATCAGGAGACCGAGGAGCGGGCGTCGCGTGACGCCCCGCTTCACGATGCCTTCAGGAACCCGTCGGCCAGGAGTTGCGTCTGCACGTCGCCCGAGACCGCGGAAGTGACGAACGCCTCGGCCGCGGCCATGTTGGTGCTCGCCTTCAGCGCGGCGATCTCGTAGGTGCCGATGACGTTCTGGGCGTCGGGTATGGGGACGCCGGTCACCTTGTTTCCGGCGGTGACCACGTCGGTCACGAAGACCAGGCCGGCGTCCGCGTTACCGGACTCGACCTGTTCGACCACGAGCGCGTCGTCGAGTTGGAGCGACTTCGGCGTGAGGGTGATGTGCGCTGCCTTCAGCGCCTTGGTCGCGTAGTCGCCCACAGGGACCCCGGCGGCGGCGAGGACCACCGCGAGGCCGGGAGTGGCGAGGTCGGCGAGGGTCTTGATGTTCCTGGGGTTACCCGGTGCGACGATGATCTCGAGCTTGTTCTTGCAAAAGGGCTGTGGCGTGGCGACCAGGCCCTTTGCGGCCAGCTGCTGCATCGTGGCGGTGTTCGCCGTCGCGATGACGTCGGCCGGCGCCCCGTTGATGAGCTGCGTGACCAGCGTTTGCGAGCTCCCGTAGGAGTACTGAGCCTTGAAGCCGGGGTGGTCGATCTCGAGGCCCTTCTCAGCCGTGTTGAACGCGGAGGTGAGTGACGATGCGGCGAACACGGTGATCGAGCCGGTGAGCGGATCGGGCGACGCCGTCGGGCCGCTGGATGGACTCGAGCCGCACGCTGCCAGCGCGATCGCCAGAGCGCAGCACGACAGCAGGGTCCGCGTGCTGGGCTTCATGGCTTCCGTGTTTGCGTCTCGGCAGGCGGCGGCAACTCGATGACGACGTTGGTGGCTTTCACCGAGGCGACCGCCAGCATCCCCGGCTCCAGCCCGAGCTCGGCGACCGCCTCACTGCTGATCAGCGAGCTGACCCGGAACGGGCCGGCCTGGAGCTTGACGTGCGCCATCACGCCGTCGGTGGCGACGTCGGTGACCAGACCGAGGAAGTGATTGCGCGCCGATTCGGTCACGGGCACGGCCGGGTGGTTGCTCGCCAGTTCCACGGCGAACCTGGCCAGCGCGACGCCGTCGACCAGCCTGTGGCCACCCTCGGTGCGGTTCGTGGCGATGCGTCCGGCGTCGGCCCAGCGCCGAACGGTATCGACACTCACGCCGAGGAGATCGGCGGCCTGACCCATCTTGTACGTCGGCATGGGCCGTGACCTTAGCGCAAAAGCGGTCTTCCTTTCAATCGCCCCTTGCGATTGCGCGATTTAGAAAGAAGGAGTCTTACTCGCGGGCGAGGACTGCCGAGCTGATCAACTCCGCGACCACCGCCGGCTGCTCGAGGTAGGGGAGATGGGCCATTCCCGGGAGCACCTGAAAGCGCGACCTGGGAAGCCAGTCCGCGAGCTCCTTGGAGCGAGCCATGATGAACGGGAGGTCGAGGTCGCCACAGGCGACCGAGACCGGAACCGTGATCTCTTCGAGCCTTGACCACGCCGCCATCCCACTTTTCCCCAACTCCTCGGGGATCTCGTTCTTAAGGGCGATCGAGTTCATCGCGAGCGCGAGCTCTCGAGCCGGTCCAGCCACGCGTCCCTCGGGTGCGTTCGGCCCGTCGAGCCACAGCCACATCTCGACGCGGTTGATCTCGTCGATCTCTCCTGATGTCTGGGCGGCGTCCCACATGCGGATGAGCCGGTCGGTGGCGGCGTCGAAAACGCTCGGCTCAGGAGCGCCGCTCACCGCCGGGGCGAGCAGCACCAGCCCGGCCACCCGTTCCGGCATGGACAGGACGGCATCCAGCGCGACCTCGCCGCCCATCGAACTCCCCACCAGCCAGACCGGTCCGGCGGCAACCTGATCCAGCACCGCCGCGAGGTCGTCGAGGTGTGAGAAGCCGTATGTGACTCCCGAAGTCTCGCCGTAACCGCGCATGTCGTACGCGACCACGCTGATCGCGGGCTGAAGCCTCTCCGCGACGCCGTGCCACGAGCGGCGATCGGCCACTCCGGCGTGAAGCAGGACCACGGGGTGCCCGTCGCCTTCCCAGCGCTCGCCGGCGAGGGCGGCGTTGGCACGGTGCACGGTGAATTTCTCCGATGCCACCCGCCCATTCTGACCGGAGCAGGGTGAGGCCGAGGCGAGCACGAACCGGAGCGCGAGCCGCGCAGGGCGGTCAGGCCGCGGGTTTTGGACTCAGCTGGGGAGAAGAACCCGCGGATGAGCGACGTGGCGATGACCGCAGACGATGCACTTCAGCTCCGCACGCACCGGGCGCGCGTGACGCCGCATCAACAGGTACTCCGACTTCGGGAAGTGCACCGTGAGCGGTAGCATCCGGCCCGCACCACAGTGAGCGCACCGAATCGGCAGCGCACCATTCGACTGTTTCACGCGCGGTATTTTGCTACGGCACCGCGTCGCGTGTCGATGGTCTGAGGTTGGCGGCAAGGGATGCCATCGGCGACGGGACGGCGCAACGCGCGCGAACCCAGACGAGACAGGTGCTATCTTTGGGTTTCGATTCGGAGGCCTCGTCGTTCTCGGGCACCTCCTCTTGAGGGAACCTCGATGATGCTCACGGTTCATGACCGGCTCTCGCTGGCCCAGGGATTCTCGGTACGGGGATCGGCCATCCGGCGGCGCTTCGAAGCTCTGCGCACAATGCCGGACACCCCGGCTGCCGCCTGCCAGCTCAACGAGCTGCCACCGCCACGTCGCGGCCTTCAACTCGTGGAGCTCGAGCGGGCTCGGCAGGAACTGCAGGGGCACGCCCGCTAGGACTGAGCGCCGAGGACCGGGTCCCGCAGCGCCGACCAGGGCCGCTGGCGCTCCTGCGATTCGATCGCCCATTGCAGGGTCTCGAGCACGTGACCGAGGTGCACCCCCATCGCCGCGTCACAGGCTTCCGGGTCGTGGGCGGCGATCGCGGCGACGATCGCCTCATGCTCGCCCAGGGACTGCTCGGGACGGCCCGGCCGGAGGATGGTGCCGTACTGGAACCGGATGCTCTGCGATTTGAGCGTGATGAGCATCTTGGTGGCGATCTCGTTGTCGGAGATCTTCCAGATCCGCCGGTGGAGCTGAGGGTTGAGCTGCATGTATCCCCACGAGTTCGGCCTCGCGGAGCCGTTCGCGCATCGCCGCCAGGATCGCGCGAAGATCGGCCACGTCAGCGTCGGTCGCCCGTCCCGCGGCGGTCCGGGCCAGGAGTCGCTCCAGTGCGTTGCGCACCTGCTCGATCTCGAATGCTTCCCGCGCCGAGATCAGCCGGACGCGGGCACCCCGATGCGGCTCGCGGACGATGAGCCCTTCCTGATCCAGCACCGCGAGGGCCGCGCGGATGGCCGTGCGCCCCGCGCCGTATCGAATGGCGAGATCCGCCTCGACCAGCCGCTCGTTGGGCTGGAACTCGCCGCTGACGATCGCCTCCCGGAGGCGGTCGCACGGACTGACCACAGCTTTCGGCGCTGAACGCGGCGAATCGGAGGGGGCTAGATTGTTCACAAGGCTGTCGCTAGTATTGTCGACAATCTTCGCCAGCCGCGTTTTGTGCGCCAGGAGGCATCTGATGCTCGCAAGCCATCAAAGGGTCGGCAGAGGGGTGGGGGTTGTGTTCGCGATGCTCACCCTGGCGCTCGCTGCGTGCGGGAGCTCGAGCCCCGGCGGTTCCACCAGCAAGTCGCCACTGCTGATCGGAGTCATCGCGCCGTTCACCGGCGCCGACGCCGCCCTCGGACCGGCGTACTTCGCCGCGTGCCTGCCGGCCGCACGAGCCATCAACGGCGCCGGCGGTGTGATGGGGCACATGGTGAGCTGCAAGCAGTTTGACACTCGCGGCGAACCCGCCGATGCCGTCCCCGCCGCCCAGCAGATGGTGGCGAGCAACTCGAATCTCATGGCCGTGGTCGGGTGCACGTCCGATGAAGCGGCGAGTGTCGTCCCCATCCTCAACCAGGCGCACATTCCGATGTTCTGCATGACCGGTCAATCGGAGTTCAACAAGACGTCGTTCACCTATTTCCATCGACTGGTCCCCCCCGATGAGTTCGACGCGTTCGCCATGGTGGGAAGCGCGCTCTACCACTTCAACTACAAGCGCGTCGCCCTCGTATTCGGCAACGACATCGGATCCCAGGCCTTCGTCGGCCCGGCGATGGCCGCCCTGCAGGGCCTGGGCGCCACGGTGACGGTCAACCAGCCGATCGCGCTCGGTGCGCCGTCCTATCGAACCGAGGTCACCGCGATGCTGGCCACGCATCCCGATGTCATCTTCACCGAGGCGCTCGGACCGACGGACGCAACCTACCTGGCCGAGGTGAAGCAGCTGAACAACGGCACCATGCTCCCGTTCATGGGCACGTCGGCGACGATCGACCCGGTGTGGTTCAAGGCGGTCACGGGCGCGATCGGCGTCCAGACCGTTGTCGACAAGTTCAGCGCCGTCGACCTCGGGGTGAGCTTCAGCGGCCCGGGGTACGACGAGTTCAAGACCAACCTCGACGCCGTGGCGTCGCAGTTCCCCGCGGCGCCGACGTACTCGCAGCGTGGCGCGACGCTCCACCTCTATGACGGCATCATGCAGGCGGCGCTCGCCATGGACGAGACCAAGAGCACCGACCCGACCGTGTACAACTCGGTGATCAAGGACGTGGGCAACGGAGTCGCCGGAGCGGTCACGGTGCACACCTATGCCAGCGGCGTCGCCGCCATCAACAAGGGCCAGAAGGTTCAGTGGGTCGGAGCCGGTGGGCTGACCAACTACAACCAGTACAACAACTCCCAGCAGGGCTACATCCTGGTCAGGTACGACGCCTCGGGCAACGAGATCACGATCGGCACCCTCTCTCAGGCGCAGACGGCCACCATCATCGCGGCGGGCGGTGGCTGAGCCAGACATCAGTCGGAGGCGGCGGCGATGAGTTTCATCGTCGCCGCGTTCGGCTTCGGCCTCGTGTCCATGTCGATCATCGCCATCTCGGCGGTCGGCTTCACGATGCAGTTCGGCATCACCAACATGATCAACCTGGCATACGGGCAGGTGATGATCGCCTCCGCGTATGCCGCCTACGTGGTCAACAACGCCGGAGTGAGCATCTGGCTGGCACTGCCGGTCGGCGCCATCTTCGGCGCCATCTTCTCGTTCCTGCTCAACCGCCTCGTCTACGCGCCGTTCCAACGCAAGGGGACGAACCTCATCGGCATGGTGATCATCTCGCTGGCCGTCTCGCTCGTCATCGCGAACGTGATGCTTCCGATCGCGGGCTATTACAGCGTCTCGTATCACCAGAACCCGGGCCAGACCTACCACCTGGGTTCGATCGCGCTCACCGGAGTGCAGCTCGCGATCATCGCGGTCGCGGTCATCGTGATGCTTGCGATCTATGCGCTGCTCCGATTCACGCGGCTGGGCAAGGCGATGCGCGCGACCGCCGCCAACCCCACGCTCGCGCGCAACTGCGGCATCCCCACCGCGCGAGTGATCGATCTGGCCTGGCTGATCACCGGCGCGCTGTGCGGCGTCGCCGGGACGGTCGCGGGCATGAACTCCGACTCGTTCTCGGTTGCAAGCGGCTCTGAATTTCTCATCCCGATTATCGCGGCGTCGATCCTCGGAGGTGCCGGGAGCCCGTACGGGGCGATGATCGGCGCGGTGCTCATCGGCGAGATGACCGAGATCAGCGCCGCGATCATCTCCCCTGAGTACAAGCAGGTGGTCGCCTTCGCCGTCCTCGTGCTGGTCATGGTGCTCCGGCCCCAGGGTCTGCTCGCCAAGCGAGGCGCGCTCGCGGCGGCAGGGTGACCTACTACCTCACGACGATCCTCGTCTACGCGGCGGTCGATATCCTGGCGTGCCTGGCGATCAGCCTGCAGTTCGGCGTGTCCGGGATCGTCAACTTCAGTTTCATCATCTTCCAGGCGGCAGGCGCGTACACGGCGGCGGTGCTGTCGCTCCCACCGGACTCGGCGAACGGCGGCTTTCAGACCTACATCCTGGGTCTGAACCTGAGCTTTCCGCTTCCGTGGATCGGCGCGACGCTGGTGGGGGCGCTGCTCGCGCCGCCGATCGGCCTGGTGGTGCTTCGCCGCTTGCGCAGCGACTACCAGGCGATCGCGATGCTGGTCCTCTCGGTGATCGCCAGCCTCGTGGTCACCAACACCCCACCCTTCCTCGACGGCGCCGCCGGCCTCTCGCTGGTCCCTCAGCCACTTTCAGACAAGTTCAGCCCTTACTCGGACGGTTACGAGTGGGTGTACAGCGTGGTCGCGCTCATCCTGGCGGTGATCGTGTTCTTCGTCGTGCAGCGAATCATCAACTCGCCGTACGGTCGCTCGCTTCGGGCGATGCGAGAGAACGAGGTAGCCGCAAAGGCGCTCGGCAAGAACGCGGTGGCCATGAAGATGACCGTGTTCATCGTCGGCGGTGCGATTGCGGGCCTGAGCGGCGCAGTTCTGGTGGGTTTCATCACCACGTGGGCACCGTCGACGTGGCTCTATCCGGAGACGTTGATCCTGTTCGCGGCCGTGATCGTGGGTGGGCGTGGCAACAACTTCGGAGCCGTGCTCGGGGCGCTGCTCGTGCCCGTCGGATTCGAGGAGGCGACGCGCTATCTCCCCACGTTCGGTCCACCCGGGCTCATCCCCGCGCTCGAATGGGTGTGTATCGGCGGATTGATTCTCGGCTTCCTCTGGTTCCGTCCGCGCGGGGTCCTGCCCGAGCGGCGTCGGGTGTTCGCGGCACGGCCGGCAGCGCTTGCCGAGGAGGAACAGCATGCCGGTCGAGGCTGACGCGGCTGCCGAGACCCCGGTTGCCGGGCGCCCTCGCGACGAGGAGCGTCCGCTCCTGGTCGCCCAGCACGTCAGCAGGCACTTCGAGGGCGTGCGCGCGGTCGAGGACGTGTCGATCGACGTGCTCCCCGGTCACATCACCGGGCTCATCGGTCCCAACGGTGCCGGCAAATCGACGTTCCTCGCCGTGCTGGCGGGCACACTGCCACCAAGCTCCGGCACGATCATCTTCGACGGGGAGGACGTGACCGCGCTGCCGGCGTTCCGTCGCGCGCGCCGCGGCCTGGTGCGTACGTTTCAACTCCCGTCCGAGTTCGCTCAGCTCACGGTGCTCGAGAATCTCCTCGCGGCGGCGCCGGACAACCGCGGCGACTCGCTCCGAGGCGCGCTCCTCGGCAGGCGGTACTGGAAAAGCGACGAGGACCGTCTCGTCGAGCAGGCCCGTGTCCTGCTCGACCGCTTCCGGATGAGCGCCAAGGAGTCGGATTACGCGAGCTCGCTCAGCGGCGGCCAGAAACGGCTGGTGGAGATCATGCGCGCGCTGATGCTCCAGCCCCGGCTCCTGCTCCTCGACGAGCCGATGTCGGGCGTGCATCCGTCGATCGTCGGGGAGATCGCCGACTACTGCGAGGCGCTCCGCGATGAGGGGTTGACCATCCTGATGGTCGAACACGAGTTGCACATGATCGAGCGCATGTCCAACCCGGTCGTGGTCATGGCGCAGGGGAGCGTCATCGGCCAGGGAACCATGGCGGCCCTTCGCCAGCGACGCGAAATTGTTGACGCCTACCTTGTCGGATAACACCGCGACCGCCTCGACGGCGCGGCCGGATCCACTCCTGCGCGCTGAGGGCATCACCGCCGGCTACGGTGGCGTGCCGGTCATTCAGGACGTGACGCTGAGCGTCGGCCCCGGCGAGATCGTCGCCGTCATCGGCCCCAACGGCGCGGGCAAGAGCACGTTGCTCAAAGCGCTCGTCGGCATCCTCCGCGTGACCGGCGGCCGGATCGTGCTCGGCGACGAGGACGTCACCAACCGCCGGCCCGAGGAGCTGGCGCGGCGCGGCGTCGGATACGTGCCCCAGGTGCAGGACATCTTCGAGCCCCTGACCGTGCTCGAGAATCTCGAGATGGGCGGCTATCTGCTGCCGGCCGCGACCGTGCGTGCCCGCGTGCCAGAGGTGGTCGCGGTCTTCCCCGCGCTCGAGCCGATGCTCAAGCGTCGCGCCGACAAGCTGAGCGGCGGCGAACGCAAGATGCTCGCGATCGCGCGGGTGCTCATGCTCGATCCCAAAGTGCTGATCCTCGACGAGCCGACCGCCAACCTCGCGCCGCAACTCGCCGACAAGCTGTTGCGCGAGCAGGTCAGCGGGCTGGGCGCGCTGGGCAAGGCGGTGCTGCTCGTCGAGCAGCGTGCCCGGGCAGCGCTCGAGATCGCGGCGTACACATCGGTGCTGGTGTCCGGATCCATTCGCATGGAAGGCCAACCCGGCGAACTCCTCGATCGCCAGGATTTCGAGGAACTGTTCTTAGGAGCGGCGACGAGTTTCAGCTCAACGTCCGGCTCGGAGGCGAACACGGTATGAAACTGCTCATGTTTCGCGACGGCGAGACGTCGCGCCTGGGGGTGGGGAGCGATGGCGCTGCGGGCGATGTGGTCGACGTTGCGGCCGCGGCCGACGGCTCGAACCGGGTGCCGGCCACCATCCTCGACGTGATCGACGCCGGCGAGGACGGGCTCGAGCGCCTGCGGGCGCTGGCGTCGTCGGCGCCGCCGAGCGCGACCCGCAAGCTTGCCGACCTGGCTCTGCTACCTCCCTTCGACCCCCCGCGCGGCAACGTGCTCGCCATCGGTCGCAACTATCAGAAGCACGCTGAGGAAACGGCGCGCGCATCGAACGCCCCGGTGGGGCCGCCGACGATCTTCACGAAGGCGATCACCACCATCGCCGCTCCCTACGCCGACATTCGCATCGACCCGTTGGTGAGCACCAAGATCGACTGGGAGGTCGAGCTGGGCGTCGTGATCGGACGTCGCGGCGCCAACATCAAACGCCAGGATGCGCTCAGCCACATCTTCGGGTACACGGTGCTCAACGACGTGACCGCACGCGATATCCAGAACGGCTGGGGCGGTCAGTGGTTCAAGGGTAAGAGTCTCGACGGATCGTGCCCCGTCGGCCCATGGGTGCTGACACGAGATGAGATCCCCGACGTCCAGTCGCTGCATCTCGAGCTGCGCATCAACGGCGCGGTGAAGCAGGATGCCAACAGCCGCGACATGATCTACCCCGTCGACGCGATCATCGAGTGGCTGTCTGTGGGCATGACCCTGCTCCCGGGCATGCTGATCGCGACCGGTACACCGGAGGGGGTCGGCTTCGCACGCACCCCACCCGAGTATCTGCAGCCCGGCGACGTCATGGAGTTGGAGATCGAGGGAATCGGCAAGCTCCGCAACACCGTGGTGGCGGCGCCCGCGTGATGCCTGACCGCGGGCTGTCCCGGGAGCCGGCGCTGTCCGCGGGTGTCGCCACCCTCGCCGCCCACGGCGTGGCCGCGGCACACGAGGCCCTCGGCCGGGCGGGGCTCCTCGACGCGGCGATTCGTCCGATCCAGCAGGGGATCCGTGTCGCGGGCCCCGCGGTGACGGTGCTCTGCCCGCCCGGGGACAACCTGATGATCCACATGGCCGTCGAGCACTGCCGGCCCGGAGACGTTTTGGTGGTAGCGACCGGACCGCCGCGGAGCTCGGGCGTCATCGGGGAGTTGCTCGCGACCTCCCTTCGAGCGCACGGGGTTGTCGGCGCCGTCGTGGATGCGGGCGTGCGCGACGTGGCCGAGCTGCGCGCCATGGGCTTCCCGGTCTGGTCACGTTGGATCACAGCACAGGGAACGACCAAACATGGGGCCGGCGCGGTGAATCGAGCAGTCGTGTGCGCCGGGCAGACCATCGAGCCCGGTGACATCATCGTCGCCGACGACGACGGGGTCGTCTGCGTCGCGGCGCGGTCGGCCGTCGAGGTCGCGCGTGGTGTGGTGGAGCGCGTCGCGCACGAGCGCGAGATGCGCGCGCGCCTTGCCGGGGGAGAGTTGAGCGCCGACATTCTTGGGCTGCGCGCTGCGGCCGCCCGCGCGAGGATCGCGCCCAGCAGCCCTTGATCCATCTCGACGCGGCGCGGTTGCTCCTGGTTGCGGTCGCGGCGCTGCTCGCCGGCGCGGTGAACGCGGTCGCCGGGGGCGGGACCCTGCTGTCGTTCCCGGCCCTGCTGCTGCTCGGTTTTCCGGCGCTCACCGCCAATGTCACGAGCACGCTCGGCTTGCTTCCCGGCTACGCAGGGGGAAGCGTCGCGTACCGGGCCGAGCTCAGGGTGCAGCGCGATCGTGTGCGCTTTCTGGGACCGATCTGCGTCGTCGGAGCGGTCGTCGGCGCGATCCTGTTGACGCGGACGTCGAACAACGTGTTCGCCGCCGTCGCCCCGTGGCTCATCCTCGGCGCCTGCGCGCTGCTGCTCCTCCAGCCGGTGGTCACATCGCGGGTCACTGCGGCTCGTCCGGAGCGCGAACAGCACCGTTCGCCGGTGCTCGCGCTGGCTCAGTTCCTCGGTGGCGTCTACGGCGCCTTCTTCGGTGCCGGTCTGGGCGTGATGATGCTCGCGGTGCTCGGCGTGTTCATCCGCGACGATCTGCAGCGGATCAACGCGCTCAAAGGGATGATGTCACTGATCATCAACGTGGTCGCGGCCATCTATTTCGCCTTCTTCGGTCCGGTGTCCTGGGTCGCGGTCCTGGTCATGCTCCCAATGAGCGCGGCGGGCGGGTTCGTCGGCGTGACGGTTGCACGCCGTCTCAATGCGGTGGTGCTTCGCACCGTGGTGGTCGCTTTCGGCGTCGCGTTCGCGATCCACCTGCTGCTCTAGTCGAGCCCCTCACGAGAGGCGCCGCTCGGTCGCCCAACGTGTCAGCTGATGCCGCGTCGACAGCTGGAGCTTGCGCAGCACCGATGAGACGTGGCTCTCCACCGTCTTGGCGGAGATGAACAGCTCGCGGGCGATCTCCTTGTAGGTGAAGCCGCGTGCGATCAGGCGGAGCACATCGCGTTCGCGCGGCGTCAGCTGGTCGAGCTCGGGATCGAACGAGCGTCGCTCCTCGCCGCGATCGGGCAGCGCCGCGAACGCATCGAGCACGAACCCGGCGAGCCGGGGCGAGAAGACAGCCTCGCCGCCGGCCACCCGATGCACGGCGTCAACGAGATCTGTGCCCGAGATCGTCTTGGTCACGTAACCACGAGCACCCGCCCGGATGACGGCGATCACGTCCTCGGGAGCGTCGGACGCGGAAAGGGCAAGAAATCGCACCCGCGGATGGGTGGCCTTCAGCGCGGTCACCACCGCGTGTCCGCCGCCGCCTGGAAGGTGCACGTCGAGCAGCACCACGTCGGGGTCGAGGCGGGCGATCGCGGCAATCGCGGGTCCGACATCGTCAGCCTCGCCGACGACCTCGACGTTTGTGCCAAGCTCGGATCGAACTCCCGAACGGAAGAGCTCGTGATCGTCGACGATGAACACGCGTGGCCGGTCGGCGCCTGGGGAGGTCATGGGGGCGCCGGCTGGTCGACCCCGACGGGCCGGGGCATCCACAGGCGAACCTCGGTGCCCTCACCCGCGGCGCTGACGACGTTCGCGGTGCCTCCGCGGCGAACCATGCGCGCGCGTACCGACTCGGACAGCCCTCTGCGATCAGCAGGAACGGTGGCGGGGTCGAAGCCGCGTCCGCGGTCGCGCACGAACAGCGACACCTGCGTCGGTTCCACCTCCGCATAGAGCGAGATGACGTTGACCCCGGACCACTTGACCGCGTTGAGGGTCGCTTCGCGCGCCGCCGCCAGCATGGCGCGCAAGTTGTCGTCGAGCGCGCAATCACCGACGGTGACGACCTCGACGGAGATCCCGTGCTGCGCCTCGATCTCGCTCTGGATGAGTCGCACCCCGGCCGCCAGCGTGGTATCGGCCGCCAGCGAACCGGGCGCTCGCCCATCGAACAGCCAGGAGCGCAGCTCGCGCTCCTGGGCTCGGGCAAGCTGGATCACCTGCTGGGGTTCGGAGGCACGACGCTGAATCAGCGCGAGCGTTTGCAGCACCGAGTCGTGGACCTTCGCCGCCATGTCGGCTCGCTCCTCGGCACGGATCCGGGCCTGACGCTCTGCCACCAGGCCCCGGGCGACGCGGAGCCACCAGGGTCCGAGCACCACCATCATGGCCGCGATCACCAGGGCCACGCCGGCAAGTGGGCGGAGCAGCGCCGCGCTCGTGTGTCCGAGCAACAGCGTCGCGACCCCACCGACGAGCAGCAGCCCCGCAACCAGCGCCCGCAGCGCAACTCGCGAGTGCCGGGTGTCGCCGGTGAAACCGATGAACGGATCGGCGAGGCGCCGGATCGTCGCCTGCTCGCCGGGCGGAGCGTTTCTCGCGATCAACACGATCCCGATGACGCTGACCGCGACCGACCAGGCAAGTGAGCCGAGCCACCCCGCGCCGACCAGTGACATCAGCACGAAAACCGCGATCAACAGGGACGCGAGACCGGCGGCGAGCGTGATCCCGGTCCGGTCGGCGAGCGCCCGGCTCCCGATGTTGCTCGGTTCTCCGGTAGCGGGAATGAGGAGCCACGCCATCATGTATGCCGCGACGCCGAAGCCTCCGCCCAGCGCAGCGCAGACGAAGATGGTTCGCACGACGCTGACGCCGACGCCCGTTCTCGCCGATATCCCGGCGGCGACACCGCCGAGCAGGCGTTCCTCGGGAACGCGGCGCCACGAACCCCTTCGCCGCCGGGTGCGCGTCTGCTCTGCCACAGCGCCATGATGGGCCCCGCGCGCAGGACGGGGCTATCCGGGAACACCCTGATACCGGCGAGGACATGTCAGGGTCGAATCGGGGATCCTCCCGATTGCCGCGTCGACCCGGCCGCTCTAGGGTGAGGACATGAACACCTCCACACCGCGAGCCCGGACCGGCGCTGTCGTGCTGGTCGTCATCGGTAGCGTCCTCGCACTCATGACGATCGGGTTGCTTGGGGTTGGCGGCGTGCTCATGTGGGCCGACCGAACCCAGCGCGACAGTTCCGGCTATCTCACATCGGGCAGCGGCCATCTCTCCGCTCCGTCGTACGCGATCGCCACCTCGAGCGTCGACCTCAACTTCGCGGGCCGCGGGTGGCCCGGCGACCAGCACGCCCTCGGGACGGTTCGCATCACCGCGTCCAGCGCGTCGTCGGCGGGAATCTTCATCGGGATCGCACCCCGCGCCGACGCCCTTCGTTATCTGAGCGGGGTCGCCTACGATGGAATCAGCGACCTGCAATTCCTGCCATACCACGTCACCGAGACACCGCACGGCGGTGGTCCGCCTGCGCTGCCGGCGTCACAGTCGTTCTGGCAGGCCGACGCGGCCGGAACGGGGACACAGACGCTCACCTGGACGGTCGCCTCAGGTCAGTGGATCGCCGTATTGATGAACGCCGACGGTTCGCGAGGGATCGCCGCTGACGTCTCGGTCGGTGCAACGGCCCCATTCCTCTTCGCGATCGCGCTCGGCCTGCTCATCGCCGGGGGCGTTGCGCTGGCGATGGCCGCGCTGTTGCTCAGCCTCGGCATCGTGGGGCTCAACCGGCACCATCACGACGGCCCGCTGCCCGCGGGTGTCCCGCTCCCACCACCGCTGCCGGTCGGAGCCGATTCGCTCAGCTATCCGCTGCGCCTCGAGGGAAGGCTCGAGGAGCCGCTGAGTCGCTGGCTGTGGCTGGTGAAGTGGGTGCTGCTCATACCGCACTTCATCGTGCTCTGGTTCCTCTTCGTGGCCATGGTCGTGCTCACCGTGATCGCCTTCTTCGCGATTCTGTTCACGGGCCGGTATCCGCGCGCCATCTTCGATTTCAACGTCGGCGTGCTGCGCTGGGCGTGGCGGGTCGGCTTCTACGGCTACAGTGCCCTCGGCACCGATCGCTATCCGCCCTTTAGCTTCGCGGTCGACGCGGACTACGCGGCAACGCTCGAGGTGCCGTATCCCGAACGGTTGTCGCGCGGTCTGGTGCTCATCAAGTGGTGGTTGCTCGCGATCCCGCAGTACGTCATCGTCGCGCTCCTCGCGGGCGGCGTCGGGATCGCGGTGCATTTCTGGGGACTGATCGCCATCCTCACCCTGTTCGCTGCACTCGCGCTGCTCTTCACGAGCCGCTATCCGCGCGGCATCTTCGACTTCGTCATGGGACTCAACCGCTGGGTCTTTCGAGTGCTCGTCTACGTCCTCCTGATGCGCGACGAATATCCGCCGTTCCGCTTCGACCCGGGTGGCGGGGAGACCCCGCCGGTGCCAAGCGCACCGCCCGCACCGTCGCCCGGACTCGTTCCGCTTCCACCACCCGCATGAGCGGCTCGAGGAACAGCTGCTCGACGCGTGCGCCTAGTCTCGTCACCCACCCGCAATCGGGGTGCTGGAGCCCAGACCCAGATCGCGCTGGACGAGGTTGATCGCGGCCTGAAGGTTGGACTCATCGCTGACGAACCTGGCCGTCGGCACGGCGCCGCTGGCCACGCCGGCAAGGTCGGTACGGACGGCACCCGCCGCGTTGACCAGTGCGCGGACGTCGTTCGCAGCCGGTGCCGGAAACGGGATCTGGGCGACGGCGGTGCTGAAAGTCTGGAGCGCCTGTGCGTAGGCGGCGTTGATCGGCGCCTCGTTGGCAACCGTATTCGTGCCCGCGGCGACCAGCGACTGGCCGAGGGTGTCCCACAAGGTCGTCGCCGAATCGAGCGCAGCTCCCGCATTTGCATATCGCTGGGTGTAGTTCGGATCGGCGGTCGGCGTTGTGCCGCCCGAGGCGTTGCTCGCGCAGCCGGCAAGCGCGATGGTCGCAGACGACCACACGATGCGCTGCACCCGTGCACCAATCATCACTCGTCCTCCGTGGCGGCCACTGTAAGCCAGTTGGCGCCACAGACGGTCTGGGGATCGGAACGCTCGTCAGCAGGTGTGGCTTGGGTCGGAGGCCTCCATAGGGCACTTGCGGTTCGGCTAACGCTCCGGTAAAGAGCGGTTAGCCCGCGCACCACAACCATTTTCCAGCACGCCCCTGGATGCCTGACCCGCGATGATGACCCCGCGCCCGTCCGGACGGGATGCCGCTGCAGTTCCGCGGGTTCTCGTACTCAAGGGCTTCGCCAACGGCGCATACTTCGCTCGCTTTCCGCATGCCTTCGCCGACAGGTCTCCGGCCGAGCGGCAGTTGCTCGTGCGGTCTTCCCACTGGATGGGGTGGAGATGAGGGAACGCCGTTCGGGACTCAAGAGTTCACAGAGCATCGCTGCACGCCTGACGATCGCCGGAATCGTTGCGGCCGCGGCGGCCGTCCTCACCAGCGCCACGGTATCGGCCAGTGGCTGGGCTGTTGTCAGCAGCCCCAACCAGGGGGGGAGCACCAACCACCTCTTCGCTGTGACCTGCACCAGCTCGAGCAGCTGCGTGGCTGTGGGTTCCTACTTCAATGCCGGCGTGCAGCAGACCCTTATCGAGATCTGGAACGGATCCTCCTGGTTGATCAGCCCCAGCCCCAATGTGGGCGCGGGGGCCAATGCCTTGAGCGGTGTGGCCTGCACGAGCTCAACCAGCTGCAGGGCGGTTGGCGACTATTCCAACCCATCGAACATCTCGCTGACGCTTGTCGAGACCTGGAACGGGACGTCCTGGTCGATCACCCCCAGTCCCGTACAGGGCACCAAAAGCAACTACCTCTACGGTGTGGCCTGCACCAGCTCGATCAGCTGCGTAGCGGTGGGCCAATACATCAACGGATCGAGCATCTCGCAGACCCTTGTCGAGACTTGGAACGGGACCGCGTGGTCGATCACCACCAGCCCCAACAGCGGCACCTCGTACAACACTCTCTACGGTGTCGCCTGCACCAGCGCGACCGGCTGCGAGGCCGTGGGTTTCGACTTCAACGGATCCGCTGACCAGACGCTGGTCGAGACGTGGAACGGCACCAACTGGTCGGTCACCACCAGCCCCAACCAGGGCACCGCGGGGAGCGACCTCAGCGATGTCACATGTGTCAGCTCGACCAGCTGCGTGGCCGCGGGTTACTACTACAACGGGTCCATAGACCAGACCCTGGTCGAAACCTGGAACGGGACCGCCTGGTCCATCGTCTCGAGCCCCAACCAGGGAACCGGGGCCAACCTCCTCGACTCCGTGTCCTGCACCGCCTCGACCAGCTGCAGGGCGGTCGGGCTTTACCACAACGGATCGGGCGTCGGACAGACGCTGGTCCAGACCTGGAACGGCACCTCATGGTCGATCACCTCCAGCCCCAACCCGAGCGGGAGTTACAACGCCTTCAGCGGCGTGGCCTGCGCCAGTTCCGCACGCTGCGTTGCCGTGGGATTCGACCTGTCCGCGACCGTGGACCAGAATCTGGTCGAGAGCTGGAACGGTACCTCGTGGTCGATCACCCCGAGCCCCAGCACAGGGGGCAGTGACAACAGCCTCAGTGCCGTTCGCTGCACGAGCTCGACCAGCTGCATGGCCGTCGGTGCCTATTCCAACGGGAGCGTGCAGCAGACCCTGGTCGAAGGCTGGAACGGGAGCTCCTGGGCCACCATAGCCAGTCCCAACCAGGGCACGAGCAACAACGGTCTCGGTGGAGTGTCCTGTACCAGCTCGACCAGCTGTGCGGCGGTCGGCGCCTACGCCAAGTCGGGTGTGGAACAGACGCTGATCGAGACCTGGAATGGGAGCGTCTGGACCATCACGCCCAGTCCCAACACGAGCACCACGAACAGCAATACCCTCAATGGGATCGCCTGCACCAGCACCACCAGCTGCGTGGCGGTGGGGTTCTACTTCAACGGATCGTCGAACAGCAACCAGACCCTGATCGAGACCTGGAACGGCACGGCATGGACGATCACCACGAGTCCCAACCAGCCGAGTAGCACCAATGACCTCAGTGCGGTGTCCTGCACCAGCTCGACCGCCTGCACCGCGGTGGGCGTCTCCGTCAACGGATCATCGATCGCTCATACGCTGATCGAGCGCTGGAACGGGACCGCCTGGTCGATCAGCGTGAGCCCGAACCCAGGCGGAATCAGCAACGAGCTCAACGCGGTGAAGTGCACGAGCTCGACCAGTTGCACGGCGGTGGGCGACTACTACACGGCGTCGAATGTGGATCAAACCCTGGTCGAGCGCTGGGACGGGAGCACATGGGCCGTCGTCGCCAGCCCGAACCAGGGAACCGGGCAGAACTACCTTGACGGCGTCGCATGTCCGAGCGCAACCAGCTGCATGGCAGTGGGGTTCTTCCGCAACGCGTCGAGCGTGCCCCAAACCCTGGTTGAGAGCTGGGATGGAAGCACCTGGGCGATCGTCTCGAGCCCCAACCCGAGCAGCGGCAGCACGATCCTCAGCGGTGTGACCTGTCCCGGCTCGGCGAGCTGCACGGCGGTGGGGGCGTACACGAGCTCGGGCGCGTTCCAGACCCTGGTGGAGACGGGGCCGGCGTCATCGGTGACCAGCAGTATCACGGTCACCGCGCCGACCACCGGCGCCTCCTGGGCGCGCGGGAGCTCGCACGCGATCATGTGGTCGTCGACCGGAAGTCCTGGAGCCAATGTGAAGATCCAGCTGCTCAAGTCCGGCGTGGTGTTGAAGACTATCGCGGCGTCGGTGCCGACGTCGGCCGGGACCTTTACCTGGAAGGTTCCGAGCACGCTGTCGCCCGCAACCAACTACCAGATCAGGATCACCTCGACGACCAACTCCAAGGTGTTCGGTCTCTCGGGCAAGTTCTCGATCACCTGACCTCTGACAGCCCAGCACAGGGGTCGATGACCAACGCATCGATGCGGCCCGTACCAGCTCGGAAGTTGCGTGGCTGTGGGTCCTGCAGGTGCACAAAGCGGGGAGTACACTCGCCCCACACGAGGGCACGTAGGGGGTGCTGATGGGCATGCGCGAAATGTTCCGAAGCCGGCCGAGAGGCCGCCGGGTCCCGATGATGGGATTGCTGACGGCTGGGTTTGTCTGCCTGGCGACGGCTCCCGCAGTGATGGCGAGTTCCCCGCCATCGATCACCGGGACCGTCACGGATACCTCGACCCCCCCGGCGCCGCTCGCGAACATCTGCGTCTCGGCGCGGCCATCGGCAGGTGGCGCCGTTGCGGGGCACGCAAAGACCAACGCGACGGGCGCCTACTCGATCCCGGCGGTGGCAGCCGGCACCTATGTTGTCAAATTCGTTGGCTGCCCGAGCCCGTACTGGGTCTACCAGTACTACAACGACCAGTACAGCACGGCATCTGCGAACCCGGTCACCGTGACCGCCGGCGTCACCACAGCAGGGATCAACGCGCAACTTGTCCTGGGCGGGCAGATCACCGGCTCGGTCACCGACAACTCCTCGCCGCCGGTCCCGCTGGCGAACATGTGCGTCTCCGCGGTATTCGGCGGCGGTGGCGCTCCCGTACTGCCCTCCGTGCAGGGCAGCACCCCGCTGCCAACGTCATTTGCGACGCAGACGAACTCAACCGGCGGATACGTCATCAACGGTGTTCCTGCCGGGCCATACAACATGGGATTCACGGACTGCCACAAGCACAAATACCTGTTCGTCTCCGGCAGCAGCTTCATCCAGGTCAACGCCGGAGCAACGACTGCGAGCGTCAACGCGGTGATGGGTCTGCCCGGTCAGATCACGGGCACGGTCACCAACGGCTCAGCACCGCTGAAGGGAATCTGCATCACGATTCCGTTTACGGCGTCTGCAACCACGAACTCCAGCGGCGTCTATACGCTGTCCAAACTCACTCCGGGGTCGTACCAGGTCGGCTTCATCGACTGCCTGCACCACAAGTACCTACCGCAGTGGTGGCAGAACCAGCCGACGCGGCAGACGGCAACCTACGTGACGGTGAACTCGGGGATGGTGACAAGCCACATCGATGCGGTGCTCTCCCTCGGCGGAAAGATCTCCGGGGTGGTGACCAACAATACGAAGCCGTACGTGCCGATCGCCGGCATGTGCGTCAACGCCGTTCCCAACCCCTATAACGCGTACGGCACCTTCGGTAATGCGACCACAAACGCAAAGGGTGGCTACACCATGAAGGATCTCGCCAGCGGCAGCTACACCGTCTCCTTTAACTCTTGCGGTATTACCGGCTGGGGCTCAGAGACATATCCGGTTCCGGTCAATGTTGTGGCACCTGGGACGACTGGGCGCATCAATGGCAGGCTTCCCCCGGCCTAGGAGCCGCAAGGAGGACCAATGACATTCAAGGACTTCTGCATCGTCGTCAGCTTCACGCTATTCCTGGTGGCAGGAGTGGTCGAGCTGACCACGGATGGAGTGCTCTCGCGGACGGCTGTGGCGCTGGCGCTCTTCGCGATCGGCTTCTTCGTGCTCTCGCGGATCGGACCGATCTCGTTCCCAACCACCAAGGGCCCGCCGCCGCCGAGCTGACGTCGCCCTCCCTGCCCGCTGCGATCGCGCGCGCCTATCCGGGATGCGCGTTCCGGCGGCCGCTGACAGGGGTCACGATCGTGATCTGACACGGCCCGCCTGATTCCTCGGGCTTGACATATGCCGATATCGGAATATGATTGCTGCCATGGCACGAGCAGCGACCACGTCGGACGTCTTCAACGCAATCGCCGAGCAGCAGCGCCGGGAGATCCTTGTGTTGCTGCGGGCGGGTGAGGGGCCCGTGACCGAGTTGGCCCGGGCGCTGAGGATGACCCAGCCGGGGGCGTCCAAACACCTGCGGGTGCTCCGGGAGGTCGGACTGGTGCGGGAGCGCAAGTCAGGCAGGCAACGCCTGTACAGCCTCGACGCCCGCGGGCTGCGGCCGGTTCACGAGTGGACCGGCGGGTTCGAGCGCTTCTGGAACGAGAGCTTCGACCGGCTGGACGAGTACGTGCAGGACCTCAAGCGGTCAAGGCAGGAGGAGTAGCTGATGAGCGCGATGGGACGAGGAGCGCCGGCGCAGCCCGCGACGGCTGACCGCGAGATCGTGATCTCCCGGGTCATCAGAGCCTCTCGAGAGCTGGTGTTCGAGGCGTTCACCGAGGTGCGGCACCTTTCGCGCTGGTGGGGACCGGACGGGTTCACCACCACGACGCGGGCATTCGAGTTCCGAGTCGGCGGGGAGTGGGACTTCGTGATGCACGGACCGGACGGGACGGACTACCAGGAGTGGATCTCCTGGACCGAGATCGCCCCGCCGGAGCGGATCGCGCTGCTGCACGGTGAGTTCCGCAGTGACCCGAATGCCTTCGAGTCGGTCTTGACGTTCGCGCCCGACGGCGCGGCGACCCGCATCGAGATGCGCACGGTGTTCCCCACCAAGGAGCTGCGCGACGAGGCGGTCGAGAAGTACCACGCGATCGAGGGCGGCCGGCAGACCCTGAGCAACCTGGCTGCCTACATCACCGAGATCATTCGGAAGGGAGTTGAGGGCTGATGGCTGGGAAGGTGTTCTTCAGCGTGTCGATGTCGCTGGACGGGTTCATCGCGCCCGCGACCCGTGGGGAACTGATGGGGCAGCAGTGGATGGAACTGCAGCAGTGGATATTCCCGCTGCGGTTCTTCCGGGAGAACCTGAAGCTCGGCGAGGGCGGCGAGGAAGGGCGCGACAACGACATCGCGCGTGAGACGTTCGAGCGCACCGGCGCGAGCGTGATGGGCAGGCGGATGTTCAATGCCGGCGAGCAGATGTGGCCAGAGGAGGCGCCGTTCCACACGCCGGTCTTCGTCGTGACGCACGAGAAGCGTGACCCCTGGGAGCGGCCGGGCGGGACCACCTTCAACTTCGTGAACGACGGCATCGAGCCCGCGCTCGACCAGGCCCGCGCGGCAGCCGGCGGCCGGGATGTCCGCATCGCGGGTGGCGGCGCGACGATCCTGGAGTACGTGAACGCCGGCCTGATCGACGAGTTCACGATCGCGCTCTCACCGGTATTGTTCGGCTCCGGAATCCGCCTGTTCGAGGGCGTGGACACGGGCCGCGTGGCCCTGGATCCGGTCCGCGCGGAGCCGACGCAGCGGGTGACCCATCTGACGTACGCAGTCCGGGAGCGGTAACGGGGTCAGCCGGATCAATCCACCTGATCTCAGCCGACGGGGAGATTCGAACTCCCGGCCAGCGGTTTACGAAACCGCTGCTCTACCACTGAGCTACGTCGGCGTGGAGTTGAAGCCTACCAAGGGCCCCCGAGACCAGCGCGCCGGCCGTTCCAGGAATCGGCCGATCGAGGCGACCTCCCGGCCGATCGCCGGGTCGGCGCGGGCGCTGATCCGGTCGAACGGCATGACCGTCACCTCGACTTCCCCCGAGGGCCGTTCCATCCGCCACCCGCCGACAATCCAGCCGTCGACGGTGATCACCGGACGGATCCAGCCGCCACCCCCGTCGTGAATCCATGTCTCGGCGTCCGGACCGCCGAGGTGCTCCCGCCGCCGATAGCCGAGGAGGAAGGTGTCGAAGTGGCCGAGCAGGCGCACGGCCGGCCGGGCAACCTCGGTGTCCGCCATCGGTCCCAGCGTCCAGAGGCCTCGAATCGAGCCCGGGAACTCCACCAGCTCCGAGCCGATCGCCGCCATCCCCGCGCGAACCCACGCAAAACGCAGGCCGGACCAAGCGTAGAAATCCGCCTCGCTCGCTGGTCCGTAGGCGGCGAAATATCGTCGCGCCAGCTCGGCGAGCGCTTCCGCGCCGCGCGGGCCCTTCGACTGCGGCACCCAGTCGTCGAGGAGAACGAAGCTGTCGTCGCGGCCCATGCGCGGTCCGGAGCACACGATGCCGAGGGCGGCGGCATGGTAGATCAGGTGCAGCAGCGTCTGGCCGACCGGTGCCTCGAGCACGCCGGCGCTCACCAGGCGATGTCCCAACTGCCGCCGCGCCATCGGGCCGCCGGCAAGCGACTTGCGTACCACCGCGACGCCCCGGGCGCACGTCGCGTCGTCGAGGCCAAGATTCTTTCGACGGCTCGCCCCGAACTGGTTGACCGCGGGTCCGAAGACGTCGATCAACCAGCGCAGATCGTCAGCGGCGCAGAGATGCAGCGTTCCGCGCATCAACCATGTCCGCACCACCGATCGTTCCTGCTCGAAGGCGCGGTCCACGGCGGCGGCTGTGAGCCCGGCGCTGCGCACACGCACCTGATGACGCGCGGCATCGAAAGCCTGCGCCTGGAGCGCGCACACCGCCCGCACCACCGTCGCAACGTCGGCCTCCAACCGCGTGTCGTCGGTGAGACGCTGTGAGCGCAGGCGGGCGAGCCGCAGCTTCAGCGGCGTGGCGTCAGGCACCGCCGTCGCTCAGAAGAAGTCGGGCATCCAGGGAAGGCCCCCGGCGATCAGTCCGTCCATGGTGTCGATGGCCGTCTGATCACCATCCAGCAGACCCAATCGCACCGCGTCCTGGGCTCGCAACGCGCCCGAGTACCACGCCGAGAGTGCGCCGACGCCACAGCGAATCGCACCGCCACCACCCGGCGTGACCCGCGCGGACCCGGCCTCGACCTCGAGCACCACGCGCTCGACGCCGGTGATGGGGTCAGTGACCTCGAGATCCACGCTCCCGGCGGCGTGCGCCGGCCAGCCCCGCGCGGTCATCGCTCGATCGATGTCGACGATCCGCTGCATCCAGCAGATGAATCCCTCCAGCTCGACGTCGCGATGCGGTTCGGGCAGCAGCCACAGAAGCGGCGAAGCGTCAACTAGCGCGGAGTGCACGAACACCACGTCGCGGCTCAGCAACTCCTGGCCGCCGAGGAACCCGAGCAGACCACCAAGGGCATCGAGGGTCGTGAAGATGAACTCCGACACGCGCAGGCGGATCCAGCCATCAGGCTGGCGCTCGGATTCGTAGCGCACGTAACCGGTGAGCGTGTCCGCCTCGTACCAGCCGTACTCGAAACGGAGCTTCTCCGGGTCGCCCGGATCCCACTCCGCGGCCAGGAACCAGTCGGGTCGATCCAGCGGGCCGTCCCACCGCGCGAGATGGGCTCGCCGCATCGCCTCGACGGCCGCCCGATCGGGGTTGGCGCGAACCCGGCCCGAACCCGACAACCCGCTGAGGGCATGGGTTCGCACGATCTGCCGGAGCGTCCGGGAGCAGACCTCCCAGCCCCAGCGTCGGTAGAGCCGGACAGTCGCGGCGTGGAGAGGGGCGAGCGCGGCGCCCCGCTCGCGCGCGAGGGCGACGCAATCGCGCATCAGCGCCGCGGCAACCCCGCGGCGGCGCGAGGCGGGGTGCACCGCAACGGCGCTGACACCCCACGCCGGCACCGGCTTTCCGCCGAAGAATTGACCGGCCGGGAAGAGGATGTACCCGCCGACGATCTCGCCTTCCATGCGAGCGAGCCGCAGCGGCGCGTGTGGCGTGGCAACGCTCAGCCAGCGCATGTTTGCTGCGGCATTACCGGCGAACAACTCAGCGTCGACCTCGGCGAAGCGCCGCAGATCGCTGTCGCCGTCCGCGTCGCGAATCTCGATGGGGGACTGGACTCGTTCCATAAGGCGCTCGGAGTGTACTCGCGGTCGACGCACCGGCTGGCGTGTCCGCCCGCTCGATCGGTTTGGGCTGGGCCAGGACTTCGGGATACCCTAGCTGCGATGGAAACCGTCACCGTCCCCGTCGAGCCTGGCCCGGGCCACCTCGGCGCCTACGACCACGCCGCGGTGGAGGCGCGCTGGCAGCGTATCTGGGACGAGCGCGGCGATTACCGTACCGAGCTCGACGAGCCTGCGCACCCCTTCTACAACCTGATGATGTTCCCCTATCCCTCCGCCGAGGGCCTGCACGTCGGGCACATCATCCCCTTCGCCGGCGGCGACATCTACGGCCGGTGGCGGCGCCTGATGGGTGACACGGTGTTCGAGCCGATGGGATTCGACGCCTTCGGGATCCACTCCGAGAACTACGCGATGAAGATCGGCGAGCATCCCGCCGTCGTCATGCGTCGCGCGGTCGCCAACTTCCGCGAGAACCAGCTCAAGCGGATCGGCTCGATGTTCGATTGGGGCCACCAGGTCAACACCGCCGACCCTTCGTACTACCGCTGGACCCAGTGGCTGTTCGTCCGGCTCTTCAACGCCGGCCTGATCGAGTGGCGCGAAGGAGCGGTCAACTGGTGTCCCTCGTGTCTCACGGTCCTCGCCGACGAGCAGGTGGAACAGGGTCGCTGCGAGCGCTGCCACACGCCCGTGCAGACGCGATATCTCCGCCAGTGGTGGATCAGGATCACGCGTTACGCGCAGGAGCTGCTCGATGCGCTCGACACGCTCGACTGGTCGGAGTCGACCAAGACCATGCAGCGCAACTGGATCGGTCGCAGCGAAGGGGCAACCATCCTCTTCGATCTCGAGGGCTGCAGGCGCAAGGACGTAACTGTCTACACCACGCGCCCGGACACGCTCTTCGGCGCCACCTTCCTGGTGATCGGCGCGGATCACCCCGAACTCGAGGACTTCGTTCCCCCGGAGCGAATGGGCGAGGTCAACGCATGGCGCAACAAGTTCCCGCCGTCCGCCGCTGAACCCGACTTCTCGATCGGGTTCGAGCTGGGGTCGTACGCGATCCATCCTCTGAGTGGAGCGCGCCTTCCGGTGTGGGCGGCTCCGTACGTGCTCGGTGGTTACGGCACCGGAGCGATCATGGCGGTCCCCGGTCACGACGCCCGAGACTGGGCGTTTGCGAAGGCGCACTCGCTGCCGATCGTCGAGGTCATCAGCGGCGGCAACATCGCCGCGGCCGCGTACAGCGGCCCGGGCACGCTGGTCAACAGCGGTGAGTTCAACGGTGCGACCAGCGACGACGGCAAGCGGCGCATCGTCGAGCGCCTGAGCGAACTGCGTCGCGGGCAACCCAGCGTGCAGTACAAGCTGCGCGACTGGCTCATCTCACGCCAGCGTTATTGGGGTCCTCCGATACCGATCATCCACTGTCCGAATGACGGTCCGGTCGCCGTGCCGGAGGAGGATCTCCCGGTGCTGCTTCCCGACGTCGAGGATTTCCGGCCGCGGGGCACCGGCCTTTCGCCGCTCGCGACCGTGGAGGAGTGGGTCAACGTCCCCTGTCCGAAATGCGGTGAGCCGGCGCGGCGGGAGACCGACGTCAGCGACACGTTCCTCAACTCCGCGTGGTACCACCTGCGTTACCCGTCCACCGATTTCGACGATGTCCCCTTCGACAGGGAGCGCACCGACACATGGCTCCCGGTCGACATGTACATCGGGGGCAACGAGCACGCGGTGCGCCATCTTCTCTATGCGCGGTTCGTGATGCGCGCCCTGCACGACATGGGGCTCGTGCCCGCCGCGGAGCCGTACACACGATTCCGCGCCCACGGCATGATCATCATGGACGGCGCCAAGATGTCGAAGAGCCGCGGCAACGTGCTCAACCCGGACGAGTACATCGACCGGTACGGAGCGGACACGGTGCGCCTGTTCATGATGTATCTCGGGCCGTACACGCTTGGGGGTGACTTTCGGGACAAGGGCATCGCCGGGATGACGCGCTTCATCAACCGCACCTGGCGAGCCACCCAGCTCGCCACCGGGGGTGATGGCGATGATGAGACCAGGGAGCGGCGGCGTCACCGGCTCATCAAGCAGGTCGAGGACGACATCGCCGAGCTTCGGTACAACACGGCGATCGCCTATCTCATGGAGTTCGCCCGCGACCTCGACCACGAGTGCTCGGCGGGCACGGCGCGGCGCATCGACGCCGAAACGCTGTTGAAGCTGCTCGCGCCCTTCGCCCCCTTCGTCACCGAGGAGCTCTGGGAGCGCACCGGGCACGACGGCTCCGTCCACCAGCGAGGCACGTGGCCCGCCTACGATCCGGAGCTGGCCGCCCTGCAGCGCGCGAGCGTCGCGATCACGGTGAACGGCAAGCGGCGTGGTGAGCTCGACGTCGAGGCGGGAACGTCCGAGGCGAGCCTGACCGCGCTGGCGCTCGCCCATCCGCGGGTCGTGGAGCTGCTCGGTGAGCGCGCTCCGCGCAAGGTGTTCGCGGTCGTCGATCGCATCGTCAACATCGTCATCGACTGATCTCGAGGCGCATCGGCGCGTGCTCGATGCCATCCTCCATCCAGCGCTCGCCGCAGACCTCGAATCCAAAACGCGCATACCACTCGACGAGATATGCCTGCGCGCTCAACATGATCGGCGGGCCGGCCAGGTCGATCGCCCGCCGGAGCAGCGCGCCCGAGTAGCCGCGCCCGCGAGCGGCCGGCAGCGTGGCCACGCGCCCGATGCGGTGTCCGGATTCGCCATCGCTCAGCAGCCGCAGGGTGCTCAGCACGCGACCGTCGTCATCCTCGATCCACAGGTGCACGGTCTGCGCCTCGGCGTCGCGAGCGTCGATGTCTCGATACACGCAGTTCTGCTCGACCACGAAGACTTCCTGACGGACCGCGAGGATCCCGAGCAGAACCCGAGGCGAGAGCTCGTCGAGGTGACCCGTGCGGACCTCCGGCACGCGCGGTCCGCTCGGCTACGCGGCTTGCGGTTCGACGGCCGCGGTGCACGCCGAGCAGCGCCGGGCCGCCTTGGGGATGATCGTCAGGCACTCGGGACACGCTCGAGTGTTCGAACTCACCGGGCTTGGCGGACCGTGTGCGCGCCTGCAGGCGGTTGTACGGCACGACGAAGAAGAAGTAGACACCAGCCGCGATGAGCACGAATGCGATCACCGCGGTGAGGAAGGTGCCGTACTTGATCTTGCTGCCGTTGACGGTCAGTACGAGCGTGTCGAAATCGGGCTTGCCGAACGGGATTGCGATGATCGGATTGATGATATCGACTACCAGCGCGGTGACCACGGCACCGAACGCGCCACCGACCACGAATGCCACGGCGAGCTGAACCACGTTGCCCTGGTTGAGAAAGTCACGAAAGCCTTTCACGATGTCCTCCTTGTCCCGCGAGCTGGCCGGATCCCCCGCGCGATGCGAAGGCCACAGAAGGGCTGAGCATCGTGACACAGACCCCCGTCCAGCAGCGGCGATCCGAAATCGTGTATCCATTCCGCGGCGCGGGCAGCGGCTCGCCGGGCTCGTAGACGTACCAGAGCGCGGCACCACCGGACAACAGATGCGCCACGGTGTGCAGCGCGGCGCCGGGTGGATAGACCGCCGTCCCCCAGAACCACGGCACGGTGCCGGCCACGGCGTACGCGTGCGCGGCCACATTGCGGTCGGCGTAATAGAGGACGAGCAGGTACTCGCTCGGATACGCGGTCACGACCGGTGCGGGGGCCCCGGATCTCGCGATCGCGGCAACCGCCATCGGTGTCTCCGGGTTGGTGACCACCAGGGCGGTGGTGGCCGCGACCGCCGTGGTCACCGCCGCGACGCCGAATGCGACCCGGCGCCACGGCAGGATGGCGAGCCCGGCACCGAGCAGGGGATACAACGGCGCCCAGACGGTGCTCAGGTACTTCCCGTCCTCGAGCGGATGATAGAAGCTCGCCAGGAGCATCGCGCCGACGCCGACCGCGACCGCGAGGCCAAGGAACGATGCGGCCTGCGCCCCGGCCGCGCCCAGCCGGCGGCGGTTGACCACCAGCGCGACCAGCACCACGCAACCGGCCGCGTCGCCGGCGAGCTCCAGAACGCGCACGGCGGCGAACCCCGCCACCCACGAATTGACCGGCGGCCCGGTGAAGAACTGCTCGAGGCCGCCGAGGACGCTGCTGATGCTCAGCCGCGGCACCCAGAACGCGCTCGCGCTGTGTCCGAGCTGGGCGCGGGCGGCAATGATCCACGGAGTCAGGCTCACCAGGGTCACGGCTGCGAGCACGGCGACGAGCAGCACACTGCCGCGCCGGCGCCGGTGGAGCACCGCCACCGTGACCACCTGCGCGAACACCGCGAAGAGCGCGAAGTACACGGTGTAGACCGCGAGTATCGACGCCGCCAGGTACAGCGCCCAACGCAGCGGCGAGGGTCGCTCGAGCGCACGCACCAGGCACAGCGTCGAGGCGAGCACGAGGGTGGTCGCCAGCACGTACATGCGCGCGTCGAGCGAGCTCACCAGCAGCGCAGGCGCCACCGCACCGATCGCCGCCGCCCAGACGCCCCCTGCCTCTCCCGCAATGCGCCGTCCCAGCGCCGCTGTCAGCGGAATCGCGGCAGTCCCGACCAGGACGGGGAACAGGCGGAGCATCTCGGGGCTGGTCGACACCACCGCGAAGAGCCGCTCGACCAGATAGAAGAGCGGCGGCGCGCTGTCGTTGCGGACCACGTCGATCATCGAGCCGAGCGGGCGCTGCACCGCCAGCGCGGTGAAGGCCTCGTCTCGCCAGAGCGGCTGGTAGCCGAGGAGCGCAAGCCGAGCGACCAGCCCGACGCCCGTGATCAGCCAGATCTTCCCCGCGTAGCCGCGCACCATCGATCCCACCATAGATCCGCCTTCGCAGCAGATGTGCGGCCGGCGCGGTCAGGGCAGGGTGGGAACCCCGGGCTGGGGTACGACGTCGAAGACGACCGGATTGCCAAATGGATCGGTCGCGCCCACCCGGGCCTGGGCGGCGGTGCCCGCGCCGACGGCTGCCGCGATATCGGCTCGTGACGGGGCGACGATCAGCGAGTAGACCGCGGCGTTGGCGATCCTGGTCATCGGCGCGACGATGGTGGGCGCGTGGCCGGCATCCAGGAACTGCACGTCCATCGCGTCGTAGCTGTCGAGGATGACCAGCGTGGACGGTCCGCCGCCGGTCGCGCCGGCCACGGCGACGCCGGCGATGGCGACGTCGGCGAACGTGAAGGCGGTGTATCGATCGATAAGTGGGCGGTTGAGGTAGGTGGCCGCTGACGCGATGCCCAGGGCGACGACCGCGAGTGCGCAGACCAGCCAGCCCGTCCGCGTCACGCGCTGGTCGGTGCGCGGAATCGACCCGACAAGCCGCCGGACGATCGCGATGCCCTCGAGACATCCAAGGCCGACGCACGCCGCCACGTAGGGCTCGAGCCCGAGCGACCTGAGGAAGTGGGGCGCGCCGCCCTCGTTGGCCACCAGTGGAGGGATGAGGAACACCGGCAGCCCGAGCAGCACCAGCGCGTAACCGTGCTCGTCGCGCCGCCGCCAGCAGTGCCAGATCCCGAGCAGGAACGGCACCACCAGGATGGGACCGAGAAGCGGCAGCGCCGCCACGTCGTGGCGTGGATTCGGATCCCCGGTGAAGAGGAACATGCCGATCGTCTTGAGGATGTGGACCGGGAAGCTGTCCATCGACATGGAAGCGCTGTTGAAGACCGAGACGAACGCGGCGCGTCCGAAATAGGCGGAGAAATCGGTGATTGCCGTCCATGCCATCGGCGCGACGACCACGACAAACGTCACGCCCGCCCATCGCCAGGTTGAGCGCAGCGCCTGAAACCGTTCGCGGTCGCGAGCACGCATCCAGGCCAGCCACAGAATCGCGAGCAGGGGCAGCAACTTGAGGGGTTGGTACGTCCAGAAGCCGAGGGCCACGGCGAGCCCCGCGATCACCGCGGTTCGACGTGACGGCCGGTCTCCCCAGCGCAGCAACGCCGCGAGTGCCGCGGCACCGACAAGCACCGTCAGGATGTTCCTGAAACCATCGCGGGACACTGCGATCATCCAGAGCGAGCCGGCGGTCCACGCCATCGCCATCAGCGCGGGACCGCGGCCGAAACGGCGGATCGCGACGTAGGTGGCGATGACCCCGGCGACGCCCACCGCCGCGGCGGTGCCGCGAAGCGTGAGCACCGACGCGCCGAACACCTTGAAAACGGCCGCGACGATGTACGCGTACAGCGCTTCGCGGCCGCCGTCGCTGTTGAAGAACACCGGGTGATAGCCGGGGACGGTGAGCAGGCTCTGAGCGCTCAGGCCCTCGGCTGCCTCGTCCGGGTAGAGACCTCCGGGTTGGCTCTGCAGCGCCCAGAAGCGCACCACGATCGCGGCGATGATGATCAGGACGGCGGCAGCAGTCTCTACTGCGGCCGCCGTCCCGACGCGCCGTATGACGCCCGTCAGGCGGGTGATCCGGCCCCCGTCAACTCGAGGCTGGACCGATGCAGCAGCGTCCTGGTTGCGGCGATCCTGCACGCCAGCATCTCCAGAACGTCATCGAGCTGGTCCCGCAGCACGGTTTCCAGCTCGATAGGGTGGTTGTCTATCTCCCGCAGCAGCGCCGACAGCCGGAGCGCCTTCTGGTCAATCTTCGCAACGACGTCCTGCGGGCCTGCCGTTGCGGTCAAGTGATTCGGCTCCATCCAGATCCTCCGTCTGCGGGTTGGGGATGCCTCTAGAGTAGGCAGCGGGCGGGGGGTTGTCCAGCGACCGTTTGCTCACCGCTACACTGACAGCAGCCGGTTCGACCGACCGGGCGCGGATGGCGGAATCGGTAGACGCGCGGGACTTAGGATCCCGTGGGGCGACCCGTCCGAGTTCGAAGTCTCGGTCCGCGCACGGCGCCAACCAAGAGAGAAAGATGAATGTCCAGATGACCGACACTCCCGGCAAGAGTTCGATCAATGACCGTCACGCTCGAGCGCAAGGCCGCCTCGCAGGTCGCTCTCCAGGTGGAGGCCACCGCGGACGAGGTGGAGGCGGCCGTCCAGGCGTCACTGCGCCGGCTCGCCGGCCGGGTTCGCATTCCCGGCTTCCGACCGGGCAAGGCGCCGGCCGCGATGGTGGAGCGCGCCGTCGGCTGGGAGACGATCCGGCACGAGACCGTCGACCACCTCGTCCCGGAGCTGTACCGTCGTGCCGTCGACGAGACGGGGGTGGAGCCGGTCGGCGACCCCGAGCTCGATCTCGGCGAGCTGGAGCGCGATCAGCCGCTGAAGTTCACCGCCACGGTCACGGTGAAACCCGAGGTGGATCTGCGCGATTACCTCTCGCTGCGCGTCCCCATGGAGACCACCGAGGTCACCGAGGAGAATATCGACCAGGCGATCCAGGAGGCGCGCCGGCGCCACTCCGTGCTCTCGGACGTGGACCGAGCGGCCCAGGCCGGTGACGTGATCCGGTGCACGCTGGTGATGCGTCGCGGCGACGAGGTGCTCACCGGCGGTGACGGTGAGGAGCGCGAGCTGGAGCTGGATCGCGAAACGGTGATCCCTGCGATCGTCGACGGGGTCATCGGCCTGACCGCGGGCGAGTCGCGCTCGTTCGAAACCACGCTGCCCCAGGACTACCGCCAGGAGGAGCTGCGCGGCGCCACGGTGACGATCGACGTCACGGTGCACGCCGTCCGCGAGCGCGCCCTGCCCCCCGAGGACGACGCGCTCGCCGTGCTCGACGGTCACGGTCCGCTCCTCGCCGATCTCCGCGAGCACTACCGCACCGCTCTGGCGGTCGAGGCCGGTGACCAGGATCGCGAGCGCCACGAGGGCGCCGCGCTCGAGGCCCTCCGCGACCATGTGCGCGTCGACGTCCCCGAGGCGATGATCGACCGCGAGGTCGAGCGCCAGCTCGCCGACCTCGAATACCGGCTCGCCTCGCTCGGGTTGCCGCTCGACCGGTATGTCGAGATGAGCGGCCAGACGATGGCTGCGCTGCGCGCCGAGCGGCGCGAATCAGCGACCAGCCGGGTTCGCCTGGAGCTCGCGCTCGATGCCCTCGCGGTGGCCGAGGGTATCGAGGTCGACGAGAACCAGGTGGAGCGCGAAGCCCGGGCGGTCGCCGAGGGAAGGCGGGTCGACGCCACCCAGCGCCGGCGGCTCGAGGATCTCGCCCGTCGGGACCTGCGCCGGCGCGCAGCCGGCCAGCGACTCCTCGAGATCGTCACCCCGGACGATTCCAACTTCGTCGCGACCTGAGGCGTGGTCTCCGGCAGGCGTGGGTAAGCTGTCCCGGGCATGGGCCAGCCGGTGATCAGCGTTCGGGACCTCGTCAAGACTTACGGGAAGGTCGAGGCGGTTCGCGGTATCGACCTCGAGGTCGGCGCCGGCGAGATCTTCGGATTCCTCGGGCCCAACGGCGCGGGGAAGTCAACGACCATCAGCATCCTCTGCACCCTCGTCCGGCCGACCTCGGGCGTCGCCGAGGTGGCGGGGTTCGACGTTCGCCGAGACCCGAGCTCGGTTCGGGCGCGGATCGGCCTGGTCTTCCAGGACCCCTCGCTCGACGGCCAGCTCACCGGTCGAGAGAACCTCGAGTTCCACGCCTACCTCTACGGGCTGCCTGCGGCGACACGCAGGCAGCGGATCGACGACGCCCTGTCGATCGTCGACCTGACCGACCGGGCCGGCTCCACGGTGCTCACCTACTCCGGCGGCATGCGCCGCAGGCTGGAGATCGCGCGCGGAATCCTGCACTACCCCCAGGTGCTGTTCCTCGACGAGCCCACCCTCGGGCTCGATCCACAGACCCGGAAGAACATCTGGGATTACCTGCACGCCGTCCGCGCTCGTGAGCACATCACGATCTTCATGACCACGCACTACATGGACGAGGCCGAGTTCTGTGATCGCATCGCGATCATCGACCAGGGCAAGATCGTCGCGCTTGGAACGCCCGCGGAGCTGAAGACCAAGGTGGGGGGCGACGTGGTCACGATCACGACATCGGACACGGCGGCCGCTGCCGAGCAGCTCCTTCAGGTGATGCACCTCGACTCGACCCAGGTCGACGGCTCGCTGCGCGTCGAGGTCGCCGACTCTTCATCCTTCGTGCCCCGTCTCTTCTCCGAGCTCACCGTTCCGATATCGGCGGTGAGCGCGCGGCGACCGAGCCTCGATGACGTGTTTCTCAAGCTCACGGGTCGCGCCATTCGCGAGCAGGGGAACACGTCGCTGGATACGATGCGCAACATGGGACGGATCTGGGGAGGAGGACGGCGTTGAGCGATCAGGTCCTGACGACCCCGGCGATTCCGCGCGCGCACGCAGTCAACATTCGCGGCGCGACACTGCGAGCGATCATCATCATCTGGAGACGCGACCTCATTCGATACTGGCGTGATCGCATGCGCGTCTTCGCGTCGCTCGCCCAGCCGATCCTGTTCCTGTTCGTCTTCGGCAGCGGTCTGAGCTCCGCGTTGCGGGGCGGCAGCAGCGGCGGTCTCGGCGGACCCGGGTCGTCCCTGCAGTACTCGCAGTTCATCTTCCCGGGCATCATCGGGATGTCGGTGCTGTTCACGTCGATCTTCGGTGCGATGTCGATCGTGTGGGATCGTGAGTTCGGATTCCTCAAAGAGGTGCTGGTGGCACCGATTCACCGTTCGGCGGTCGCCATCGGCAAGACGCTCGGCGGTGCATCGCAGGCGATGATCCAGGGGCTGATCATCCTCGTGCTCGCTCCGCTCGTCGGCGTGAAATTGACGCTGCTGGGTTTGGTCGAACTGATCCCGATGGTCTTCCTGTTCGCGTTTGCGCTCAGCGCGCTCGGCGTTGCCGTCGCGGCGCGCATGCGCACCATGCAGGGATTCCAGATGGTCATGAACTTCCTGATGATGCCGATGTTCTTCCTCGCCGGCGCGCTCTTCCCACTGGGTGGCAATCTGCCCGCCTGGCTCACGGTGCTGACCCGGCTGGACCCGGCAAGCTACGGCATCGACGCGATCCGGAGTGTCGTGCTCACAGCCGCCGGGGTCCCCACACGCGTTCTCGACACCCTCCGGCTCACCCTCTTCGGCCGGGGTCTCTCGGTGTGGACCGAGGTGGCCGTCCTGGTCGCGTTCGGCGCGCTGATGCTGGGGCTCGCCGTGTTCGGATTTCGACAGCGCGACTAAAAAAGGCCACCTATAATGGAAAAGGTATGAATCCGACCAATCTGATCCCGTACGTCATCGAGACCACGAATCGGGGCGAACGCGGGATGGACATCTACTCGCGGTTGCTCAAAGACCGAATCATCTTCATCGGAACGCCGATTGACGACCAGGTCGCCAACGTCGTGATGGCGCAGTTGCTCTTCCTTGCGGGTGAGGACCCCGAGAAGGACATCTGGCTGTACATCAACTCCCCGGGCGGTTCGGTGTATGCCGGGCTCGCCATCTACGACACCATGCAGTACGTCGAGCCGCGCGTCGGCACCATCTGCATGGGCATCGCCGCATCGATGGCGGCCATCCTGCTCGCCGGGGGCGCGGCGGGCATGCGCCTCAGCCTTCCGAACACGCGCGTGCTCATCCACCAACCGTCGGGTGGATTCAGCGGCCAGGCGACCGACATTCAGATTCACGCGCAGGAGATCCTCCGCGTTCGCCGCCGCCTCGACGAGATCCTCGCGCATCACAGTGGCAAGCCGATCGAGGTCGTGAACCACGACTCGGATCGCGACTTCTTCATGAGCGCCGAGGAGGCCAAGGAATACGGTCTCATCGACGAGATCATCCAGGGCCGCATCAAGAGCGGTGGGGCACCCAACGGCGAGAGCAGCAATGGTGGGCGGCCGCCCGGCGCGCCCCCCGAGACCGACACACCCCAGGCGGGTGGCGGCGCAACGGCCCACGCGTAACGGGAGACCGTACGGTCGTTGTAGGAATGCAGACAATCCAAGGGGTATGCGGTGACTGAGCGCGACGACCGGCGGCGACACACACGTTGTTCGTTCTGCGGCAAGGGGCAGGAGCAGGTCCGCAAGCTCGTCGCGGGCCCGGGCGTGTACATCTGCGACCAGTGCATCGACCTGTGCCAGGAGGTCCTCGAGGAGGACAACCGTTCCACGACCACGAAGCGGGGCAAGCCCGGGACGATCCCCAACCCGCAGGTGATCGCGGCATCCCTCGATCAGTATGTGATCGGTCAGGAGCACGCCAAGAAGGTGCTCTCGGTCGCGGTGTTCAACCACTACAAGCGGATCGCCCACGCCAAGACCAACAGCGACGTGGAGCTGCAGAAGTCGAACGTGCTCCTGGTCGGTCCCACCGGGTGCGGCAAGACATTCCTTGCGCAGACGCTGGCGCGCATCATCGACGTGCCCTTCAGCATCGCCGACGCGACCAGTCTCACCGAAGCGGGCTATGTCGGCGAGGACGTCGAGAACATCCTCCTCAGGTTGATCCAGGCCGCTGACTTCGACATCGCGCGCGCCGAGCGCGGGATCATCTACATCGACGAGATCGACAAGATCGCGCGCAAGAGCGACAACCCCTCGATCACGCGCGACGTCAGCGGTGAGGGAGTCCAGCAGGCGCTGCTGAAGATCCTCGAGGGCACGGTCGCCAATGTCCCTCCGCAGGGGGGGCGCAAGCACCCGCACCAGGATTTCATCCAGATCAACACGACCAACATCCTCTTCATCTGCGGCGGGGCGTTCGACGGCCTCGAGAAGATCATCGAACACCGTCTCGGCAAGCGCGTCATCGGCTTCAACAGCAAGCCCCGCGGGACGAGGACCAAGGAGACCACCAAGATGCTGCGCGAGTTGCAGGCGCAGGATCTCCTCAAGTACGGCCTCATTCCCGAGTTCGTGGGCAGGCTGCCGATCACCGTCGCACTCGATTACCTCGATGAGGAGGACATCATTCGCATCCTCACCGAGCCGAAGAACGCGTTCGTCAAGCAGTACCAGAAGTTCTTCGCGCTCGACGACGTCGAGCTCGTGTTCCACGAGGGAGCGCTGCGCGCGATCGCCGAGCGTGCGCTGGCGCGCGGCACCGGAGCCCGGGGCCTCAAGTCGATCATCGAGGATGTGCTGCTGAACAGCATGTTCGAGGTGCCGAGCCGGCCGGATATCAAGCGCTGCGTGATCACCGAACAGGCGATTCTCGAAGGCGTGGAGCCGCTCCTGCTCACCGAGGAGCCGAAGCGCCGGGTCGGTGCGACTGAGGAGGCGGCGCAGGGGCGTACGGCCTGAGCGTGAGTCGCCGGGCCATCGCCGTGGCATCGGCGGCAGTGGTGGCCTTCTTCACGGTGACCCTGATCACGCTCACGCATGTCATCACCAACACCAGCCCCGGCTGCTCGGTCGCCGCTCCGGCCCCGAGCCTGCCCCCGTCGCTGCGCGCGCTGGGGGGCTTCGACCAGTCGTTCGACGCGAACAATCCCGCCCTGCTCGCGCAGGTGGGCGAGAACGCGGCTGCCGTGGTGACCCCGAACCTCGACGGAGCGACACCGCTGGAACCGGTGAACGTGGCCGGGGTCGCCGCCGGGCAGCCCGCCGCCGTGGTGGTGCCGCTCACCGCCCCGACCGCGACGCTGACCGCGACGCGACTGGTGGGGCTGGTCTCGTTCTACGTGGGCTGCGGGGGTCGGGCGTACTTCGGGTCGGTCCGCGACATCTCGGCGCAGGGGCCATTGGCACCGGCGAGCTTTCCGGCTGTGAGTGAGAACGCCGCAGCGGGGCGGCTCAGCACCTCGACCCCGCAGCTCGTCTACACCCGCTCGCCATTCACACCCGAGTGGCGCAACCCGCAATCCGGCGCGACGATTCCCGCGGGCGAGTAGCAGTCGGTCGGCCCATATACTCAATCGCTCAATGGAAAAGCACTTCGACTGGTCCAGCGTGGAACCGAGATGGCGCGAGCGCTGGAGGGAGCTCGAGGTTGGGCGAGCCGATGTCACAAGCCCCAAGCCCGCTTTCGTCATCGCGCTCCCGCCGCCGAACATCACCGGCGCGCTGCACATGGGACACGCATCCACGTTCTCGATCCAGGACACCCTGTGCCGTCAGCGCCGGATGCGTGGCTTCGAGGTCGAGTGGTGCCCGGGAACCGACCACGCCGCAATCGCCACGCAAAACGTCATCGAGCGGCAGCTCGACGACGAGGGAACGTCCAAGGAGGAGCTGGGAAGAGCCGCGTTCCAGGCACGGGTCGACGCGTGGTACGAGGAGTACGGCGGACGCATCTACGAGCAGATGCGAAGGATGGGATACACGTGCGACTGGGAACGTTCTCGTTTCACCCTCGACGACCAGTACGTGCACGCCATCCGGTTCGTGTTCAAGGCGCTCTTCGACGAAGGTCTCGTCTATCGCGGCCCGCGGATCGTCAACTGGTGTCCGGGCTGTGCCTCCGCCATCAGCGACGAGGAAATCGACTGGCAGGAGCACACCGATACGCTTTACTACCTCAGGTACCCGGTCGAGGGTGGCACCGACATCACGGTCGCAACCGTGCGTCCGGAGACGATGCTCGGCGACACGGGCATCGCGGTCGCCCCCGGAGACCCCCGCTATGCGGGGTTGATCGGCAAGCACGCAACCCTGCCGCTGACCGGACGTGTCGTTCCAATCTTCGCTGATTCGGCGGTGCGACCCGAGTTCGGCACCGGGGCGCTCAAGGTGACCCCCGGTCACGATCCGACCGACTATGAGATCGGGGCGCGCCACTCGCTTCCGATCATCAACGTGATCGCGCTCGACGGCACCATGGACGTGCCCTCGCTTCCGCAGTTCCATGGCATGCCCGTCGAGGAGGCACGGACGTCGGTCGCCGAGGCGCTTCGTGCGCTGGGCGCGGTCGTCAAGGAGGAGCCGTACACGCACGACGTGGGTCACTGCGACCGCTGTGGCACCGTGCTCGAACCTCTCGTGAGCGAGCAGTGGTGGGTGCGCATGGCATCGCTGGCGGCGCCGGCCATCGGTGCTGTCGAGAGTGGGGAGATCGCCTACCACCCTGCGCGATACACCGACGTCTATCTGCACTGGATGCGCAACCTCAAGGACTGGTGCATCAGCAGGCAGATCTGGCTGGGGCACGCGATCCCGGTGTCCACGTGTGGCAACGGGCATCGGTTCGCGTGGATCGACCCCCCGACCCGGTGTCCTGAGTGCGGGGACACGTCGCTGACCAACGACCCGGACGTGCTCGACACCTGGTTCAGCAGTGGCCTGTGGCCTTTTGCGATCTTCGGCTGGCCCGAGCAGACGGCCGAGCTCCAGAAGTTCTATCCGACCGACGTGCTGGTCACCGGACGCGACATCATCTTTCTCTGGGTCGCCCGGATGATCATGACCGGGCTCAAGTTCACCGGCAGAAATCCGTTCAACGACGTGTTGATCACGAGCACCATCCAGGCCTTCGACGGC
Source organism: Candidatus Dormiibacterota bacterium (assembly GCA_963799005.1). Classification (GTDB taxonomy): domain Bacteria; phylum Chloroflexota; class Dormibacteria; order Aeolococcales; family Aeolococcaceae; genus Palsa-851. The sequence continues at coordinate 1,509,016 of CAWCVK010000001.1, forward strand.
TCCAGGATGAGCAAGTCGAAGGGCAACACCATCGACCCGCTCAACCTCATCGACAAGTTCGGTGCCGATGCGGTGCGCGCGTGGGCAGCGGCGGTGGGAACCAGCGGCCAGGACATGCGCTTCGACGAGGACCGCATCGCGTCATACCAGCGATTCGCCAACAAGCTGTGGCAGGTGACCAACGGGTTCCTCGTCGCCAAGGTCGGCAACGGATCGGTCGCCGAGCTCGACGTTCATCCACCGAGGCCGGAGACGCTCCGTCCCGAGGATCGATGGATGCTGGCCGAGCTCGCCGCCGTGGTTCGCGAGTGCGACGCCGGGTTCGCCGCGTTCCGATTCCACGACGCCGTCGAGCGCCTCTATGACACCACCTGGCATTCCTTCTGTGACTGGTATGTCGAGATGATCAAGCTCCGTCTCGCCGACGCGAGTGACCACGAGTCACGTCGCGCCGCGGTCTGGACCGCGGTCACGACGCTCGACGTGCTCCTGCGGCTGCTCCATCCGTTCATGCCCTTCGTGACCGAGGAATGCGCACAGCAGCTCCCCAACGCGGCGCCGACACTGCAGCAGCGCACGTGGCCGGAGGAGGATCCGCTCTGGAGCGACGCCGAGACGATGGCGGGGCACCATGAGGTCGCCGAGGCCATCGAGCTGGTGCAGCGGATCCGTGCGCTCGGGCACAGTCACCGGGTTCCGCGCGGCACCCGCGATCGGATCCGGGTGGTGGTGCGTGCCGCCGACGGCCAGGGGACGAGCAAGCACATCACCCGCCTGATCGGCGCGCTGGTGCCGGCGCAGCTCCTGGCGAGTCACGAGAGCGGCGTCGATCCGGTGGTCGTGGTTTCGGGTAGGCTCCACGCCGAGGTGGTGATCGCCGACACCGCCGCCGACGCCAGTGCGACCGCACGTCAGATCGGCCTGCTCGAGGCAACCGTGTCGCGTCTTCAGGCACAGCTCGCGAACCCCGCGTTCGTGAACGGGGCACCTGCCCAGGTCGTGGACGAGTCGCGCCGCCGGCTCTCCGAGGCACTCGCACAGCTGGACCTGCTGCGCCGCGGCCCGTCCGGAGGACGCATCGATGCTGCTGGTTGACCTGGGGACACTGCTCACCGCGGTGCTGGCCATCGTCATCGCCTATCTGGTCGTGCTCTGGCTCGCGCTGGCCTTCTACGTGGTTCGCGACGCCCGCCGGCGGACGACGTCGCCCGGATTCACGCTGTTCGCGATGCTGCTCGGCTTCGTGCCGCCGTTCCTCGGTGCCCTGATCTACTTCATGGTGCGACCGCCGCTCACCATGGAGCAGGTGCGGTCGCTCGCCATCGAGGAGCAGGTGCTGCTCGAGCCACCGGTGGAGGGAGTGCCGACCCGGCCGTGCCCGACCTGTGGACGCGAGATCGAGCAGGAGTTCATTCTCTGCCCGTACTGCCGGACCCAGTTCGCCCGGCGGTGCACCGGGTGCGATCGCAGCCTCCGGCTGGGCTGGGCGGTCTGCCCATACTGCGCAACCGAGGTCGGAGCGCCGGCGCTGGCCCGCACCGGGAGGTAGCGTCACGATGCTGGGCGGTGGGCTCCAGCTCGCGCTCATACCAGCGCCGCTGATCGCGGCGGCGATCGTCGTCTTCGGGCTCGCGCCGGGACAGGCCCGGGCTGCGCGAATCGTCGCCGGGGTCGGGATCGCGGCAACCATCGCACTGCTGGCCGTGGAGGCCGCCTTCCTCAACGGCAGCGGCCGTATCGAGACGTCGCTCGGCTCGCCCGTCACCGGCATCTCCTACCTGCTCCGACTCGATCTGCCCGGCGCGACCCTCGGGCTGGCCGCCGGGGCCGCCGGCCTCCTCCTGCTGCTCGGGCGCGAACGGCAGACCCGTGAGGTGAGCGCACTCCTGGTCTGCGTCGCGGGCACGTCCGTGGCGATCCTCGCGGGCAACCTCATCATGCTGGCCGGCGGTGTCGAGGTCGCGGGAGTCGGGACCCTGCTGATGACCAGCGCCGCTCGCGGCCGCCCCGGCCGTGGTGGCCTGGTCGCGATCGGGCTCGAACACCTCGCGTCGCTAGGTCTGGTCGTTGCGGCGGTCCAGCTGCTGAGCATTGCCGGAACCACCGACTTTGCGGTCATTCCCGCCGCCGCGCTGAGTCCCACGGTTGCCGGACCGTGGGCCGCAGCGGGTGTGACCCGCCTGTTCTCGCCGGCGTTCGTTCCGATTCGGGGGACTCGGACCCCGACGGCCGCCTGGGCGACAACCGCCGCCATCCCGTGCGGAGCGATCGTGCTCCTGCGGCTGCGAGAGGCGGCCGCCGGTCCACTTCCCGAGCAGATCGCGATCGCGCTCGCGGCCGCAGGCGGCCTGGCAGCGCTTGCAGCGGTCGCGGTTGCCCTGCGCCGATCGGGTGTCCCGGCAGTCGCGGGCCGCGCGCTCTGCGTCATCGCCGCCGCGCCGGTTGTCGCGCTGACCGGCGTCACGGGGCCACCGGCGGGCGCCGCCGTCGCCGCGGGCATCTGCGCCCTAATGCTGGCCTCCGCGCTGACCGCCTCCTGGGAGCACATCGGTCACGGGCGGGGCGGCACCGTCCTTGCCGCCTTCTCGCTCGGTGCCGCCGGGTCCCTGCCGATCGGGTTCGGCATCACCGCGCTGATCCTCGAGCTGTCCGCGACCGTCTCGATCGGGCGCCCCGGAGCGGCGCTCCTCGCGGCCCTCGGCGTGGCCGGAGTCGTCGGCGCGGCGGCGGCGGTTCAGACCGCCGCGCGGGTTCTGACCTCGGGAAGGAGTGCGGAACCCCCTCGGTTTCCTTCGGTGCTCGGCGCCGTGGCGGCGGTGGTGTCGCTGATCGCCGCGGTCGTGCCCGGCACGGTCGCGACCTCGGTGCTGGCTGCGCTCAATTCCACCGGGCTCACCGAGCCCATCGGCGCCGCAGCCATCAGGACCAACGCAGGCGACTGGGCCGGCGGCTACGTGGTTGTCGCGTTCGTCGTCGTCGCCGCCGGCGTCTGGGCGTTCGCCACGCTCGCCGGGTGGTCGGTGTTCCCCCCTCCGGCAGCTGACCTGGCTGCTGAGCCGGCTCGTCCCGTCGGGGTCGGGGTCGCCCGGCGCCTGCGCCCGGCGGCGGTTCGCGGCAGCGCGTGGCTGCGCCAGACCGACGACTGGCTCGTGGTGCAACCCCAGTTCGTCGTGGTCCTCGGCGGAGCGATCGTGGCCATCCTCGTGTTCCAGCTGATCCACTGATGGTTGTTTCCGCGCCGCTGCTCTCCGCCGCGGGGGTGATCTCCGCGGTGATCGCGATGATGGTCGACGGCAGGCGCGCGGTGGCGATCGCAGTGGTCGTTCTCGCCGCCGGGCTCGCGCCGACCGCGGCGACCTTCGGTGGCGCGCCTGGGATCGCCGTGCTCGGTGCCTGCGCGGCCACTGCGGTGTTGCTGGCCTGGGCAGGGAGGTTCGGCGGCAGCGTCCTCCCCTGGCTCTCCGGTCTCGATCCGACGATTCCGGCCTTCGCGCCCTCCGACCGGCTCTTCGGGCCTCGCAGCGGCCGGGCGTTCGGCGCGGCGGTCGCGGTCCCGATTGCCTCGTGGGTGAGCTTCAACGTGCCCGTCGGTCAGGTCGCGGTGGTGGAGGGACTGCTCTTCCCGATCGCCTACGCCTGGACGTGTGGCGTCATCCGGCTGGTGGTCGCTCGAACCGTTGCTGACCTCGGCGTGGGGGTCGCGATGGTGGGCATCGCGACCGGCACCGCCTGGCTGCTGCGGAGCGGCGCCGACTCGATCCCGGGTGCGGCACTTGCCTGTGTCGTGGCGCCGCTTGCCGCCTTCCTCGCCGGATGGCTGAACGGGCGAAGCTCGCGACGTGCCCACACGTGAACCCGATCGTCATCGCCGCCGCGTGGCTGGCACTCGGCCTTTTGGCGTCCGCGTTCCTCCGTCGCCGCACCGCGCGGTGGGTGGCGGTGGTGCCGCTCGCCGGGGCGGGGTTGACCCTGCTCGCCACCCGGTCCTCGACCGCGGCTGTTCCCCTCGGCGGCCTGGCCGCGGTCACGGGCCTGGACAGGGCCGGTCAGGGGGTGCTGGTCGCCGCCGGCCTCTCGATGACGCTGGTGGTGCTGCTGCAGCCTTCGATCGATGTTGGAGTGGGACGAAGCATCGGCGTGGTCGGCGGGGCCGCAACCGTGGCCATGGCGAGCAGCAACCCGCTGTTGACGGCGCTGGCGCTCACCGTCGCGGTCGCCACCCTGGCGCTTCGCTGGATCGGGCAGGCGCCGGGCCGGGCAACGCTCGCGGCCGGGCGCATCGCGGGGACCGGGACCATGGCGCTGGTCGCGGCGTCGCCATTCCTGCCGCTCACCGGGTTCACCGGCGGCGATCGCCCGATCGTCGTCGCCGCCCTGATCGCCACCGCCGTGGCCGCGCTCCTCGCCGTGTACCCGCTGGGCGGGTGGGCGGCGGGAATCATCGGAACGCTTCGACCCATCGACGTCGCGCCGTGGCTGGTCCTGCTGGTACCGGTGCTGCTGCTCATCGCCGAGCGGATCCCCGGCGGCGATCTCGGTGACGGGATCCCGATCTACGAGCATGTCCTGCTGGTGGTCGGGCTGGGCAGCGCCGTCTGGGGAGGGGTCTGGGCGGTCCGCGGGCCGGCCGCGATGCGCTACGGCCGCGTCTTCATGGCGGACATCTCGCTCTGCATCGCCGCCGTCCAGGGGGCGGCGGTCTCTCCGGCCATCACCGGGGCGCTGATCATCCTGCTGACGCATCTCACCCTCGCCCCGATCCTGATGCGATCCGAGAGTGCCGGGCTGCTGTGGCCTCGCCGCGTCGCCTGGGCGCTGCTGAGCGGGGTGCCGCCGTCGCCGGCGTTCTGGGGCCGCCTCCTGCTCCTCGAGGCACTTGCCGCGGGCAATGTCGGGTCGACCGTCGCCGCCGTGATCGCGATGGCGGCGATCCTCGTCGGCGCGGTCATGGCGTGCTCGACCAGAGGACAAGTCGTGGCTGCCGCCGGATGGGGCGGGCGCCTCACCGACCTGGCAGCCTGGGTGCTGGTGGCGGTCGGAATCGCGATCGGCCTGGCGCCGCAGTCACTTTCCGGCTTCGCGTTCGGACACTGAAGAGGTGGACCCTCTCGGCCTGCTGCTCGAGATCGTCGCCGTCGCCGCGTATCCGGGCGGCATGTTCCTGGCGGTCATGGCGTGGGTCACGTACCGCGGCGCGGGGATGGATCGCCCGGCCTCGCTCGACGTCCGCGGACTTGCCGCCATCGCGGCGGCCGCCGTCGCGGCGTCGATGGCACCGCTGCCCGGGACCCCGGCGGCGTCGCTCCCGCCCCCGGGCGGGGCGACGCCGAACCTCGCGGCGGCGGTGCTCCTCCTGGTGGTCGCAGGCGCGCTCGTGGCCCCAGAGCCGTGGTCGCGCCGACGCCGTGTCACGGTGGCATTCGTGGGGACCTCGCTCGTCCTGCTCGGGCTCGTGGCCACCTCGTTTTCCAGCACCGACATCTCGGGGGCGGCAGGGAGGCTGAGCGCCGCGGCCCGAATCCTCGCGGTCATCGCCGTGCTGTCGGGGCTGCCGCTGGTGCTCAAACCGCAGGTGGCAGGCAGCGCGGCCGCGGCGCGGGCAACGGTCGTCGCCGCGTCGCTGGAGGTGGTTCTCGCGCTCGTGATCCCGCCGGCGCAGCAGTGGCCGGTGGCGCCCCTCTGGGTCGCCGGCCTGGTCGTGGCGGTGGCGGCGTACGCGCAATTGCTGCGCTTCGGGCGAGCCGTGATCGACGGGGAGCACCGGTCACTCCTGGTGATCGCGTGGCTGTGCTCGGCCGCCGCGTCGGTGACCGCCGTCATCGCGGCGCGACCCTAAACCCGTTGTGCGCGAACGTCGACTTCATCAACTCGGGGTCGCGTCGCGGTGCTAGCATGGAACGTGAGTTGGCGCGAGATTTCGATGCGGCCGTTGAGCGCGTGAAGGCCACGTGATCGGAATCGTTCTCGCGTCCCGGTCGCCTCGCCGGCGCGAGCTGCTGACCCGGGCCGGGATCCGGTTCCGGATCATGGAGCCACCCGACGACGTCTCGCTCCCCGCAGGCGTCAGCGCCGAGCTCGCCGTGCAGCTGGTCGCCCGCCAGAAAGCCGTCGCCGTGAGCAAGCTGGTCCCCGCCGGGACCTACGTCCTGAGCGCCGACACCATCGTCGTCGGCCCCCGGGGCCCGCTCGGCAAGCCACGGACGCCGGAGATGGCCCGCGAGATGCTCAACGACCTCCGCGGCAGGCGCCACACGGTCCTCACCGGGGTGTGCGCGATGTGCACCGAGAGCGACCACGAGGCTCTCGGGGTGAGCCGCTCAGCCGTCAAGTTCTGCGACTTCACCGACGATGCGCTCGACATGTACGTCGCGTCCGGTGAGCCGCTCGACCGCGCGGGCGCGTACGCGATCCAGGGCGGAGGATCGGACTTCGTCGAGGCGGTCGCCGGCCGCATCGACACGGTCATCGGGCTCGATGTCGGTCTCGCGCTTCGCCTGCTCGGTGAGATCGGATACCCCGATCCGCTGCCGCGAACCACCGACATCATGCTGACCGCGACGCGCCAGCGGCGTCCACTCGCGCCGCTTCGCACCGCCACCAGGGTCTGACCGTTTCGCGGAGCGGGTGGATGCGGGCGCCGGCGTCGCATCTGGCGGTCATCCTCGCGGTAGCTCTGCTGGCGCCGATGATGCTGCTGGTCACCGCGTGCAGCACCGAGGCGGCACAGCTCTCGGTGACCCTCAGCTCGACCTTCGGGGCGTCGTACACGCCCGGGACGACGGACGGAGATTTCGTCGTGACCGTGCAGAACCTGGGCCCCGGCAACGCGTCGGGCGTGGTGATTCATGCGCTCATGCCCAGCGCGTTTCAGTACGCCGTCACCAACTCGATCGTCAGCCAGGGGGCGGCACGCACCACGCCCGAGGATGCTCAGGTCGGGGGATCCAACCCCCAGTGGGGTGTGTGGTCACTCTCCTCGCCGACGGCACCGAACGGCCAGGTTCAGTACGCATCGGTGTCGATCAACTTCGCCGTGAACGTTTCCGCGCCGCCCGACACATACTCGCTGACCGCCCAGGTGGTCGACGACAGCCTGACCGACACGGTGCAGAGCCAGCCGATTCACGTTGCGGTCAACGAGGCGCCGCAGCTCGGAGTCACCGCGTCGGTCGGCCCATCGACGGTGCATCCGCTCGGGCAGGTCACCTACCGGGTCACGGTCACCAACAAGGGCACGGGGATCGCTCCCACCGTCGACGTGCTCGTGACCCTGCCGCCCGTCCTCCAGTATCAATCGACGATCACGCCCTTCGGTGGCAACGCGTCGCAGGAGTCGTTGATCTCTCCGGTCAAGGGCGCGTACCTGGTGTTCTATGGCGGCTTCGAGTTACCGCCGCAGACGACGCTCGGTCCGGGCACGCTGACCATAGAGTTCATCGCACAGTGCATCCCGAATCCAGGAAAGGGCGTCTTCTCGATTCAGGTCGCGGTCACCGATGCGTCCCGCGACCACGTCAGCATCGCCAACGTCGCGCCGCTCAACGTCTTCAGCGCCTAGTATCGTCCCGTCGCGGAAGGCTGGGCATCGCGCGCACGTGGTAACCTCGCATATCGCGACCGGTATCGGCCGGCGTTCCTCAGCGGAGTGAACCCGCTCCCGGCGAGAGAGGCAGATGTACGCAATCCTTCAACACGGCGGTCACCAGTATCGTGTCGCTTCGGGCGACCGGATCCTTGTCGATCGCATCCCGGTCGAGGTCGGGTCGACGGTGACACTGGAGTCGGTGCTGCTCATCGGTGACGGTGCCGAGACCGATGTCGCCAGGGGATCACCGGTCGAGGCCTCGGTCACCGCGACGGTGGTCGCGCACCGCCGCGGGCGCAAGATCCGCGTCTTCACGTACAAGCCCAAGAAGCGCCACCGGCGCACCCTGGGGTATCGCAGCCAGCTGACCGAGCTGCTCATCGACGAGGTCGGACGTGGTAGGGCAGCCGCGAAGCCGAAGGCAACCGCGCCGAAGCGCGCCGCGGCGCCAAAGGCGGCGAAGGCCGAGGTGATCGAGGCCCAAGCCGAGACGATCGCCGAGGAGGCCGAGGCCATCGCCGTCGAAGCCGAGGCCGTCGAAGCCGACGTCGCCGTCGCCGAACTGGCCGTCGAGGAAGCCGTCGCCGCTGACGCGGACGAGCCCGAGGCGGAGAAGCCGGCCAAACCGGCGGCGCCGAAGCGAACCAGGACACCCAAATCCAAGAAGGACCCGGGCGATGGCGCATAAGAAGGGCGGCGGGAGCTCCCGCAACGGACGCGAACTCGAAGGCGAAACGGCTCGGCGTGAAACGCCACACCGGCGAGGTGGTCCTTGCGGGCACGATCCTCGTCCGCCAGCGCGGCACCAAGATCCTTGCGGGTGAGCATGTGGGCGTCGGTCGCGACCACACGCTCTTCGCCTTGCGCACCGGCACGGTTGCCTACGATCACACCGGCCACGACAGGACCCGCGCCAACGTTCGCGCGATGCCGATCTTCTCAGTCGGCGAGATGATCGAAGAGGCCGATCAGGAGCCGGTCGAAGCGACCGGCTGAGCCACGGCCACTCGCGGCTCGCCGTTCATCGACGAGGTCGACATCGACGTCGCGGCGGGATCAGGAGGGAGGGGAGCGGTCAGCTTTCGCCGCGAGAAGTACGTCCCCGACGGCGGCCCGGACGGTGGCGACGGGGGTCGCGGTGGTGACGTGCTCGTGGTCGCAGATTCGACCGACAGCACCCTGTCCGGCTTTCGCGAGCGCCGCTCCTTCCGCGCCGAGGACGGACGCGCCGGTGGCGGGGGCAAGCGCTCCGGTCGCCATGGGGCGGATCTGACCCTGCACGTCCCGGTGGGAACCATCGTCCGTGAAGGGGACCTCGTCCTCGCCGACCTCGATCGACCGGGCGCGATCGCCACGGCAGCCCGCGGCGGGCGCGGCGGTCGTGGCAACACCCGCTTCGCCACCGCTACCCGCCAGGCGCCCCGCGCCGGTGAGCTGGGCGACCGTGGCGAGAGCCGGCACCTTCACCTGGAGCTCCGCCTCATCGCCGACATCGGCCTGGTCGGACTGCCGAACAGCGGCAAGTCGACGCTGCTGGCGGCGTTGACCGGCGCGCAGCCGAAGATCGCCGCGTACCCCTTCACCACGCTGCATCCGAATCTCGGGGTCGCCGAGCTCGAGGGCGGCCATACGCTCGTCCTCGCCGACGTCCCCGGGCTCATCGAAGGCGCGAGCCACGGCGCGGGCCTCGGCCTGGAGTTTCTGCGCCACCTCGAACGCACCCGCACCCTCGTCCACGTCGTCGACGCCGCTGCGGGCGTCGACGCGGCACGGACCGCGCTGGCGACCGTGCGCGCCGAGCTCGAGGCCTACAGCCCCGACCTGGCAGGCCGGCCGTCGGTGATCGCGTTCAACAAGATCGATCTCGCCGAGGGAGCGGGAGCCGCGGGCGTGCTCGCGGCGGAGCTCCCGGAATCGTTCCAGATCTCGGCGCAGCGCGGCGACGGGTGCCGGGAGCTCCTCCTCGCCGCCGCCGATCTGGCCGGGCGCGTGATCCGTGATGCCCCGGGACCGGCGCCGCCGGGGCTGCACCGTGTCTACCGCCCGCGACCCCGGCGCGTCGTCGCCACCGACGTCATCCGCGAGGAAGGCGGATTCCGGGTGGCGGGCGACCTCGTGGAGCGGATGGTCGGTCGCATCGACCTCGACAACGACGAAGCCGTGGCCCGCCTCCAGCGCAAGCTCCGGGCGGCGGGCGTCGACGCGGCTCTCGCCGCCGCGGGATGCCGCGAGGGTGACACGGTGCGCATCGGTGAAGCCGAGTTCACCTACAGCGACGACGGGCTCTCGTGAGACCGATCCTGGTCTTCGGAGGCACCTTCGACCCCGTGCACAACGGCCACCTGGCGATCGCCGACCAGGCGCGCGAGGCAACCGACGCCGAGGCGGTGTGGTTCGTGCCCGCCTCGCTCGCGCCGCTGCGCGATCCGCCCCGGGCGACCCCGGAGGAGCGATTCGAGCTCCTCGAGGCGGCGTGCGCCGGGTGGGGGAGCGGCGGGCTGACGGTGCTCGACATCGCGATCCGCAGTGGCGGGGTGTCATACACCGCCGAGGTGATGGACGCGCTCCGCGCCGAGCATCCGGGCCTGGACCTGTCAGTGCTGATCGGCGCCGATGCGGCCCGGACGATCCACAGCTGGCACCGCGCCGGCGACCTGCTCCGCAGCGAGCGGTTCGTGATCGTCAACCGGACCGGTTCGCAGCCGCTCGACCCGGTCGAGATGGGCACGCTCGGGTTTGCCGCCTCTCGCACCACGCTGCTCACCCTCGAGCTCGCCGGACATCAGCGCGTCCGAGGTCCGGGGGAGAAGCGCACGCGGAGAACCGCTCGACGGGCTGGTTCCCGCCGTGGTCGCCGCACTCATCGCCGCGAAAGGGATGTACCGCCAGAATCGGGACGATGCATAATGCGAAACGGATGACCTCCACGGACCTGGCCGGCGTCATCGCCGCCGCTGCCGCCGACAAGAAGGCGCGCGACGTGGTGGTGCTCGACATTCGCGGCAAGACGACCATCGCCGACTATTTCGTCATCTGCGAGGGTGACACCGATCGTCAGGTTCGTGCCATAACTGACAGTATCACGGACGCGTGCAAGCAGCATGGAGTGCGCGCGCTGGCGGTCGCGGGCCTCAAGGATGCGTCATGGGCGTGCGCCGATTTCGACGCGGTGATCGCGCACGTCTTCCTCCCCGGGGAGCGGACCTTCTACGACCTCGAGGGTCTGTGGGGTGACCCCGCCGGAGAGCGAGCGGTCTGACGCCGGTCGCTACCCGCCGATCGGTGGAAGTGGATGCATGATCGCGGTGCCGAGGTTGATCAATGCGAACACCAGCGCGACGGCGCTGAACGCGATCGAGCCCCAGAGCGCGATCTTCTCGGCGAGCACGTGATCGCGGCCGCCGATCGACATGATCGGAGGCAGGATGCAACCCATCAGGGCTCCGACGGCGAGGCCGCCGAGGTGCGCGTAGTTGTTGACTCCGAGCGACGCCCCGAACACGAACGTCAGCACGACGTTGAGCACGATCACGGTGACCGCATAGTTGCGCACCGTGTGCGTGATCCCCACCGGGACATTCTTTCCCTGCACCCTGCCGACCATCAGGAGCAGCCCGATCAGGCCCGCGATGCCGCCTGACGCGCCGAGCGAGATGCTGCTCGGAGTGATGCCGGGGAGGCTGGGTGCGAAGGTGCTCACGCCGACCCACAGCAGGCCGCCGGCGATGGCGGTGGTCAGGAAGACGCCGAGCAGCACGAGTCGCCCATAGAGCTGCTCGACCAGCCTGCCGATGAACAGCATCGCGATGCTGTTGAAGAGCACGTGATACACGCTGGCGGGATCGTGCAGGAAGGCGCTGCTCACCAAGCGCCACCAGGCGACCGTGCACGCCGGGCTCAGTCCGAAGGCGGGGTAGAGCTCCGCGTTGGGCAGCGCCCCCCACGAGCAGATGTCCTGTCCGGCCGACGTCGGATGCAGCGTCATGGTCGCGTACTCGAGCAGCCAGATCACGACGAACACCGCGATCAGCGAGTACGTGAGGTATGGCTGGTTCACCATCGCGCGGCGCACCGGCGCGACGTAACCCTCCGCGACCACCTGGCGCTCGGCGAGGTCGACCGCCGCGAGGGTCGGCGTGGGCGCCCCGTCGTGCACCGCGCGAACCCGGGCGCGCAACTCGCCGACCGACGGCATCCCGGGCGGGATCGGCAACACCGCGCCCGCGTTGGCGCCGACCGGGTCGACCCACGCGACACCGAGGCGCACCGTGTCGCCGGGGCTGGTCGCCGCTGACAGCGTGCCGGCAAGTGGACCGAGCGCGATGAGGAGGATGTCGCACACCTGCGCACCCTGCTCGTGCAGGCGGTCGAGGCCCCATCGACGCGCCACGTCGCAGCGTGCGGCGAGGTCGGGGCCGGCCGCGGCGGGGTCTGCCGGCGGCTGGTAGAACGCGACCAGCGCGGCGCGAGGTCCGTTCCACATCGCGGCGGCGAGCACGTACTGGCCGAGCAGATCCCCGAGGCGGCCGTCGCGCGGGTCGGCCAGCCTCAGCCGGTACCGGGTCACCAGGTCGTAGGCGATCGCGAGGGCGACGGGGTTCGGCCCCGGCGGCGGCGCGGCGTAGGTTGGTGGTGCCGCGTCCGTCACTCGGTTCAGTCTACCGATCGCACCGTTCCGGTCCTCGTGCCTGTGCGGTTTTTCGGCTATGGTCGCGCGGTGTCACCAGCACGGAGCGCTACCACGTCGCAGCCGAAGGTGAGCCTCGGTGCCCTCTACCGCTGCCTCATCGATCGCCTGGACACGCGCCACGGGATGTGCGTCGTGATCCACTTCGAGGAACGGACATCCGTGGTCGCCGAGCACGGCGGCGCTGCGAGCGAGCCGGAACGTATCGATCAGCGGACCTTCGACGCCGAGATAGCGGTCCGCGACGATCGGGTCGTGGGGGCAACGCTCACCGCGGGTGCGGCGGGCGCGGACACCCTGGTCATTCGCATCGCCGAGCCGGACGGGGAGACCCTCTATTCGATCGCCGGTGAGGGTTTCGGCGTGCTCCGCGAGCGTCCCGACCTCTTCGATCCCGGCGAGTTCGGCGCGAGGCTCGACGGCGTCGCGGTCGACGACGCGGTGATCGATCAGGAGGCGCCCGGCGGATCCGGTCGCATCGTGGTCGACGCCGAAATCGAGAGCGAGGCGTTCATGCGCCTGCTGCGCACGTTCGGTGGCGGCCAGCCGCAGAACCCGGAGCTGCCGCTGCTCTCACACTCGGCGGTGCTCTCAGCGGCGTCCGACGTAACCCTCGACTACTGGTGGTCGCTCCTCGGGGTCGACGAGGTCGAGGGCCGGCCGGCGCATCACAACGTGGTTGTCTGCCACGTGCACGCCTCCTTCGCTCCGCTTGCGGAGCCGGACGCCGGCGACGCCGGGGCCGAAGCGGATCCCACGCTGCCCGTGCTCGACGACCTCGACGCGGTCTGGGAACGCGCCCGCTGGAGCAGGGCGGAGGGGTAGCAGCCGGCTAGTGAGCCGGACCCGGTGGGGTCGGCTTGGGTGGAATCGTCGGTACGGGGGTTGGGCCGGGTGACGGGCTCGGGCCCGGGGTCGGATTGGGAGGCGGTGGCGGCGCCTGCGCCGGTCCGGCATAGGTGCACGTCTGCGTGGGGACCGGCGTCTGAGCGTAGTAGGTGCAATTGGTGGACGCGCCCGGCTGGGTGCCGGGGAGGTAGAAGTCGGCGTTGTCGCCCGATCCGTTGCCCACGATGATGTCGGTCGGCTGCTTGTACCAGGTGATCGGCGCGCCCTTGAGCGCCGCCGTCATGTACGCGTGCCAGATCGGGGCCGCGCCGCTGTAGCCCGAGACGATGCCGTCGAGGTGGCCGCAGTCCGGGTAGCCGGGATGGAGCGGCTTGAGGCCGTACCTGGCAAGGTCGTTCGGGCTGAACGGGTAGCTGTTGTCGACCTCGCCCGGCTGGACGACCTTGCCCCTGGCGATCTGCTGCGCCATGTACTTGTAGTCCTTGGGCTGCAGACAGCTGCGCTGGGCGTTGCCGACCCAGACTGCGGTGAGCAGGTTCGGCGTCCAGCCGACGGTGAGGTTGTCCATGAAGAAGTCGGCGGTCCCGGTCTTGGCGCTCACCCGGCGCGCGCCCAGGGTCAGATAGCCGTTGCGGCCGAACTCGCGGATCCGGTTGTTGTCGTTGCTGGTGATCTCATCCATGATGTAGGCGACGTTCGCCGGGATCACCTGGCGCCCGGCCGCCACCGGGTTGTACGTCCAGACCGTCTGGCCGGTCATCTGAGCGACGATGCTGGTCACCGGAATCGGGTTGTGCTGGACCCCGAGGTCACCGAGGGTGGCGGCGCCGTCGGCGAGGTCGAGCAGGGTGATGCCGCAGGTGAGCGAACCGAGCGTGGCAGCCCACTGATCGGGGGTCGGCCAGTTCACATACTGCCCGTTGGGACCGCAGTTCTGGTCAAGCGACTTGACGCCCATCGCCAGCTCGGTGTTGGCGATGTACTGCGTGCCGGTCGCGTACTCGGTCTTGACGGCCGGGATGTTGAACGAGTTGCCGAGGCAGAGCTTGAGCTCGCAGACCCCGTGGGTGCGCCGGTCGTCGTCGAACGGCGAATAGGGCGCGGCTCCCGGGATCGGGAACTTGAAGGACGCGTCCAGGATCGGCGTGGTCATCGTGAACTTGGTCGAAGCGATGGCGGCCGTATAGGTGAAGAGCTTGGTCGTCGATCCCATGTTCAGCTGGACCGCCGCCGCCTCGTTGACCTGGCCGAAGTAGGGGTCCTGGTAGTTCCAGGTGCCGACCATGGCGAGCACCTCCCCGTTTTGGGGGTTGAGGCTCACCAGGGCGCCGTCGCCCATGTTCTCGGAAACGCGCTCCTTGGAGACGAGGTTGTGGACCGTGGTGTAGGCGAGGTTCTGCTTGGCCTGGTCGATGGTGGTCCGGATCTCGTAACCACCCGGGTTCGCGTACTGCGGGAAGTTCGCGTTCAGGTAGGTCTGGAGGTAGTCGATGAAGTCCAGGTCGAGGTTGGGTTCCGACCCTTGCTCGTTCCACGCGTGGAAGGTCAGCGGTTCCGCGAAGGCGGCGACACCCTGCGCCTGGGTGATGAAGCCGCTCGCCTGCATCGCCTGGAGGACCGCCTTCTGGCGGGACTTCGCGCGCGGATTGACGGCCTCATTGGGATCGTGGACGAGCGGGTTGTACGCGGAAGGGGACTGGGGGAGGCCGGCGAGCATCGCCGACTGGGCCAGGTCGAGCTGGCTCGCCGGCTTGAGGAAATACAGCTGCGCCGCGCTGCCGATCCCGACCGCGAAGTTGCCGTAGAAGATCCGGTTCACGTACATGTCCAGGATCTGATCCTTCGTGAAGTTGAGCGCGATCTCGTTTCCGAGCACGATCTCCTTGATCTTGTAGTCGATGCTCTGAGGGGGATCGGCACCGCCGTAGAGGCTGATCTTCGCCAGCTGCTCGGTGATCGTCGACCCACCCTGCAGCTGGGCGGTGCGATGGGTGACGTCGGCGACGCCGGACTCGACCAGGCGGGCCAGGTCCCAGGAGCCCTCGTGGTAGAAGTTGTGGTCCTCGATGGCGACGATCGCGTTCTTGAAGTACGGCGAGATCGCCGGCAGATCGACGTGGATGTGCCGGTAGCCGTCGTTATGGAAGACGTGGATGAGGCCGCCCGCCGAGTCGTAGACGTTGGTGTCGATCTGCGGCTCCATGTTGGTGATCGTCGCCGCGTCGGGAAGCTGGCTCTTGTAGGCGTTGTAGCCGGCGAAGACGGCTCCGACCGTGCCGGCGCCGATCGCGGCGAACACGGTGATCGCGATCAGCACGATCCGCAGCGCCCGCCCCCGCTTGCGCGGCGTGCGCAGGTGCCGGTATGCGCTGGCCCGCCGACGGCGCAACTCCGCTCGCACCGCCGCCTCGGCGGCGCCGATGCCGGGATTGTTCGTGCCGGTGGCGCGAAGCGGCGCGCGGGAACCGTTCGGCAGTCCCGCTCGGATGCGCCGCCCTCCGGCGTTCTGGTCGAGGCTCACGCCGTAACCGTCGAATGCATTGGCGAGATCGTCTCCTGACTCCGCAGCGCGAGGGCGCGCCGGCAGTGATGTCGAGTTCCTGGGTGAAACGCCATGCCGCGAGCCCGGTTACGCCGGACGCATCGCGACGGCGAGGAGGAACAGCGCGGCGAACAGCACGACGATGGCCGCCCCGGCGAGGAGCGCGCCCGGACCCTCCTCGATCCAGAAGGGTCCCACCCGGCGCCGGCCCGGGGCGCCTTCGTCCAACGGTACGACCATTGACTCCAACCGTAGCAGCAGGGTCCCTGGAACGGTCGTATGACAATCCGCCACGCGTGCCGGAACGTCAAACCGGGCCATGACACAATCGGACGCCGATGGCAGTGATTGCGCCTGTTTCCGCGCCCGCTTCCAGTCCGATCGCGCTGCCCCCTGCGCCGAGGACCGCCGAGGAGACGGGCCTCCCATTCAGCTTTGTCTGCGACCTGGTCCTCAAGGTGCTGTACTTCAACGGCAGCATGCTGGGTCGCGATATCGCGAATCACCTCTGCCTGCCGTTCTCGTTCGTCGAGACCACGTCCCGATTCCTCGCCGACGAGGGCTACTGCTCGTCGACGGGCGTCCACACCGCGACGCTCGATCCCGGGGAGCCGATCAACGCCGGCATGCAGCACATGATCTCCACCACCGGCCGGCAGCGCGCCCGGGAGCTGCTCGAGATCAACCAGTACGCCGGCCCCGCCCCGGTGCCCATCGCGGACTACACGGCCATGGCCGAGCGTCAGTCCCACGTCGACGGGCAGGTCAACCGCGCGCGCCTCCACGACGCCTTCAGCCACCTGGTGCTCTCGGAGGTCGTGCTCGACCACCTCGGGCCCGCGCTGAGCGCCCGCCAGGCGGTCTTCCTCTACGGGCCCCCGGGCAATGGCAAGACGACCATCGCTGAGGCGGCCGCGTCGCTCCTCGGGGCGCCGATGTTCATCCCCCGGGCGCTGTACGTCCACGGCGAGGTGATCCGCTTCTACGACCCGATCCACCACGAGCCCATCGATCGCGAGCTGCCGCCGCACGATCGTCGCTGGCAGCTGGCCAAGCGGCCCGCCGTCAAGGTGGGCGGGGAGCTGACCCCGCGGATGCTCGAGCTCGGCTTCGACCACACCCTCGGCTTCTACGAGGCGCCGATGCAGCTCAAGGCAAACGGCGGGCTCTTCCTGATCGACGACTTCGGACGCCAGCAGAACATGTCCCCGCGCGACTTGCTCAACCGGCTGATCGTGCCACTCGAGAAGAAGGTCGACTACCTCAACATCCCGCGCGCCGGGTCGAGCATCCCGGTGCCGTTCACGTGCCTGGTGATGCTCTCGACCAACCTGCGCCCCCAGAACCTCATGGACGAGGCGTTCCTGCGCCGCGTGCGGTTCAAGGTCCACGTCCCCGATCCGACCGTGGACGAGTACAAGGAGATCTGGCGGCGCAACTGCGTCGACAACAACCTGCGCATGGACGAGGGGCTCGTCGACCGGCTGCTCGAGACCCACTACCATGCCAAGGGCCGGGCATTGCACGGCACCCATCCCCGCGACCTGCTCAACCACGTGATCCACGCGGCGCTCTACCTGGGCAAGCCGGTCGAGCTCAACAGCGAGCTGCTCGAACTTGCCTGCGAGACGTACTTCGTCAACTCCGACGAGTAGGCGACCGCGGCGGCGCGGTGCGTTGCGAGGACAATGGGGGAGGAGCGCTGAGATGCCGAAGACCCATCACTACGAGCTGACCGTGACCTGGACCGGCAACACCGGCACCGGGACCAGCGGCTACCAGGCATTCGAACGGTCGCACGAGGTCACCATCGACGGCAAGACAGCGATCCTCGGGAGCGCGGACCCGGCGTTTCGGGGTACGCATGACCGCTGGAATCCCGAGCAGCTCCTGGTTGCGTCGCTCTCGCAGTGCCACATGCTGTGGTACCTCGTGCTCTGCGCCAAGGAGGGCATCGTTGTCACCGCCTACGTCGACCATCCCTCCGGCACGCTCGTGGAGACCGAGGATGGAGGTGGTCATTTCGAGGAGGTGTCCCTGCACCCGCATGTGACCATCGCCACGCCCGAAAAGACGGAACGAGCGACAGCGCTGCACGAGCGCGCGCACGCGCTGTGCTACGTCGCCAACTCAGTGAACTTCGCGGTGCGCACCGAGCCGACGGTGGTGACTGCGGCCGAAGCCGCCTAGACCGGCACCGAACCCGGCGTTTCCTTCCGCGCGATCGCGGCTACGGGGCGGCGTTCGATGATGTGATCGATCATCCCGTACGCCAGCGCCTGCTCGGCGGTCATGTGGTAGTCGCGTTCGATGTCCCGCCCGATCTGCTCCGAGTTCGCGCCCGGTGTGCCGGTGGTAGAGCTCGATCAGCAGGGCTCGCTGGCGGAGTATCTCGCGGGCGTGCACGTCGAGGTCGGTCGCCTGTCCCTGCATGCCCTGCGCCCAGGGTTGGTGGATCACCACCAGCGAGTTGGGCAGCGCCAGGCGCCGTCCCGGGGCTCCGGCCGAGAGCAGCAGCGAAGCTCCGCTTGCGGCCATGCCGAGGCAAGTCGTCTCGACCGCTGGGCGCACGTACTGCATCGCGTCGTACATCGCCAGCGCGGCGGTCATCGAGCCGCCGGGACTGTTGACGTACAGGTGCACGTCGCGCTCGGGATCCTCCCCCTCGAGGAACAGCAACTGGGCGGTCACCAGGTTGGCGAGGTCGTCGTCGATCACTCCGCCGACGAAGATGATCCGGTCGCGGAGCAGCCGCGAGTAGATGTCGTACGAGCGCTCACCGCGTGTCGTGCTTTCGACGACGGTCGGGATCAGGGTCATCGCGAGCCCTCCGCTGTGGGTGGGACGAAGCCGATCCGGCGGCGGGGCGGCTCCGCCTGGTTCATGGCGAGAAATGCACCGAACTGGGCGACGGTCCGCAACGAGGCGGCGTCCAGGCCCGAGGTGACCGCGCGGAGCTGACGCCGGGGGTCCGCCGGCCACGCGGGCTCCGCCTGGGTCCCCGCCCCGAGCCTGCGTCCGAGGTCGGTGTACGCCGCAGCGATCGGTACCGACAGCGCGTAGGTGATGGCCACCAGCAGGTCCGCGGAAACGTCCTTGAGCCCGCGCTCGACCTCCGAGAGATAGGCCGGCGAGCACCCCGCCTCACTCGCGATCTCCCCGAGGCTGCGTCCCTGGGCCTCTCGGTGCCGGCGCAGGACCGCGCCCAGCTCACGCCGGACTTCGTCGGCTGTTACGCTCAGAGCAGAACTCACAACGCTCAGAGCATATCACCGCGTTACTGAGCGGCGGCAGGGGCGGACGTCGGTTCGGGGGCGCGCCGGTATCCTTGCCTCCTGATGGCAACGCTGCTCTCCGTGAATGTCGGCCGGATGTCGGCAAGCCGGCACACCGATACCGGCGTCACCGGCATCGACAAGCGCCCGTCGCCCGAGCCGGTCGCGCTCCGCGATCCGGGGCCGGGAACGGGGGTGAGCGGCGCCGCCGGGGACGCCATCGGCGATCCCCGATCCCACGGCGGGACCGACCAGGCTGTCTACGCCTATCGGCGCGAGGACCTGGACGCGTGGCAGGCGGAGCTCGGGCGTCCGCTGGGCAACGGTGTGTTCGGCGAGAACCTGACCACCTCAGGGCTCGACGTCAATGGGGCGCTGGTGGGTGAGCGCTGGCAGGTCGGCGACCGCTGCGTGCTCGAAGTGACGTCGCCGCGGATCCCGTGCCGCACCTTCGCCGGCTGGCTCGAGGACCAGTTCTGGGTGAAGCGCTTCACGGAACGAGGCGCTCCGGGCGCCTACCTCCGGGTGATCGCGCCGGGATCGGTCGGCGCCGGTGATCCGATCACCGTGCTGCATCGCCCGGCGCACGACGTGACCATCGCGTTGATGTTCCGGGCGCTGACCACCGACAAGGCGTTGCAACCCCGTCTCGCCGCGGCGGGCGATGCGCTCCCCGACTTCCTCCGTCGCCGCCTCATCCCCTGAGCCGGCGTCGGTCTCCGGACGCAGCGTCGCTGAATGGTGCCGGCGTCGCGATGTGGCCACCCACATGAAAAACCCGCTGAACTGAGGCTAGGATTCGCGTCAGTCCGTTCATGTTCAAACTGCCCCCGTACGCCCGCATCGCCCTGGTTGCGCTCGTGGCCGGGGTCGCGGTTGGAACCCTGGCCACCACCACCCGCCTCCCCATAGCGCCCGCGGTTGCGGCGGCCGCCGCGCGCCCCGCGTCGCCCGTGCCGGCGGGCGCCTGGTTCGACATGAAGGTGGCGACCGGCGACATCAGTTTCTGGACACCGGTCTCGATGCCGCCCGGTGCCCCGGCGATCCGCCCCCGAGCCGGGATCCTCGTCGACATGGACACCGGCGAGGTCCTCTGGGAGCGGCAGCCCGACCTCGAGCTGGCGCCGGCCAGCCTGACCAAGGTCCTGACATCGCTGGTCGCGCTCGAGAACTTCAGCCCCGCGCAGACGGTGACCGTCACCGCGGACGCCCTGGGGCAGTCGCCCGATGACACGCTCATGGGACTGAAGGCCGGTGAAACCCTCACCGTCGAGGAGCTCCTCGACGGGATGCTGCTCCCGAGTGGTGACGATGCAGCGAGCGCGATCGCGATGGACACCGTCGGCATGTCGCGCTATGTGGCCGCGATGAATGCGCAGGTGGCTGCTCTGGGCCTCACCGAGTTGCACTTCACGGCCACCGCCGGGCTCGACGACCCGGGGCTGTACTCATCGGCCCACGACCTTGCGGCAATCGCCGAGTACACGTACCAGCAGTTCCCGCTCTTCGACGAGATTGTGGGGACCCACACACTGACCCTGCCGGCAAGCCTCGACCACCCCGCGTTCCACCTGCACAACGTCGACGCGCTGCTCCAGGCATATCCGGCCGCGGTCGGCATCAAGCCAGGCTGGACCGGCAACGCCGGAGCGTGCCTCATCGGGATGGCGGTGCGGGGTGGGCATCATCTCCTGGCTGTGGTGCTGAGCGGCAACTATCCGGCGCGTCTCGTGAGCCGGCTCTTCGACTGGGGCTTCCAGCTCGACGGACTGCCTCCGTTGCTGCCGCCGACCCCCGCGCCGAAGGCAACGCCCGCGTAGACGAGCGCATCCTAGAGTCCATGAGCGATATGACCTCTGCCCGTACTGCCGTCTGGCCATCCCTGCGGTATCGCGACGCCAACGCGGCAATCGCCTTCCTTGTATCGGCATTCGGCTTCGAGGAGGCAGCCGTCTATCGCAGCGACGACGGCACCGTCGTCGATCATGCGGAGTTGCGCTGGCCCGGCGGTGGCGGGGTGATGCTCGGCAGCGCCCGCCCGGACAGCGACATCGCCGACCTTCCCCCCGGGTTCGGCGCGATCTACGTCGTCGTCAACGATCCCGACGCGCTGTATGAGCGAGCGACAGCGCACGGCGCGAGCATCACTCGCGAGATGCGCGATGAGGAGTACGGCTCGCGCGGGTTCACGGCGCGTGATCCCGAGGGAGTCACCTGGAGCTTCGGCACCTACGCCGGCGCCGCATCGCTTGACGGCTGACCAGCTCAACGCCGCCGAACGCTTTCGAGAGGCCGTCGGCAGGCGCGACGTTGCGGCGATGATCGACGCGATGGCGCCGGACATCGAGCTGCACAGTCCGACCATGCTGCCGCCGGTCGTCGGCCGCGAACGCGTACGAGCCGTGTTCCACATTCTCACTGAGCTGTTCGAGGACTTCGAGTACGTGCGCTTTTTCACCGGCGAGCTGGCTGCCGCCGACGAGGCCACCGTGTCGACCCATGCACTCATGTTTCGCTGCCGCGTCGGCGATGAGCGCATCGAAGGTGTCGATGTCCTGGACATCGACCGGTCCGATCAGATCGCGCGCTTCACCGTGCTCATTCGGCCGATGTCGGGCCTTCGCGCACTCGCGGATTCCATCGCGGAGCGGATGCGCGCCCGCTCCAGCACGAGCTGATCGAGGACAAGCGCCCGGGCTACTTGATCACCGCGAAGCCGGCGGCGATGCCGCCGTACCAGGGTGCCGAGGCGATCAGACGAAGGTCGGGCAGTCGCGCGATGCAGTCCTCGCTCCACGGGTAGAACGGGGTCGCGATGTTGAGGGCGCCGACGAAGACGGCGTCAGGATGAGCCTGAGTGAGCGCGGCTTCGGCGCCGGCCGGGTCGCTGCAGGCATTGCTCAGCGCAACGTCGAGCGGCGTGTCCAGCGAACCCCAGGCGAATCCGTTCGGGACCATCGGGGTCAGGGTGGTCAGTGCCGAGATCCACATGCCCGCGTCGTCGCCTCCGTCGCTCATCACGATCGCTCCTTTGGGAAGCGCCTGCTCCATGCGCTGGAGAACCCTCGCGTCGGCGGGCGACACAAG
Source organism: Candidatus Dormiibacterota bacterium (assembly GCA_963799005.1). Classification (GTDB taxonomy): domain Bacteria; phylum Chloroflexota; class Dormibacteria; order Aeolococcales; family Aeolococcaceae; genus Palsa-851. The sequence continues at coordinate 1,531,041 of CAWCVK010000001.1, forward strand.
TGAGCGCGTGTTCACCTCGTTCCTGTAAACGTCGAGCTCGGTCGCGGCGCCGACAACCAGACCGAGCACTGCCAGGAGGCCGACGACGGCCGCGCCGCCATCGACGCGGGGCGCGATGCCTCCCAGCAGTCTGCGCACGGAATCGGGAACAGCTATGTGCCGCGCGAACACCATCCAGGCGGCGATCACCACGATCGCCGCCACCGCCAGCGTGGGAATCCACGGGCGCAGCTGCGACAGGCGGTTGAACACACCCAGTGGGTACAGGAAGACGGTGTTGGTGCTGATGACGTACGTCCAGAGACGTCCGAGAGGATGGCGCACGATGACTGCGATCGCCACGGCCGCGAGTGCGGCGACCGACACCGCCACGAACAACCGGCGCGTGCGCGAGAGCCGGCGCATCACGTCCATCAGCGACATGAGCCCCACCCCCAGAACCAGCGGAATCAGCCAGTACTGGACGCCGAGGATACGGTCGGTATCACCCCACGGATAGACGATTCGCCAGAACCAGCTGAGACGGTGCAGGAACAGGTCGTCGACCATCATCACCACCAGCAGAACCTGTGCGGCCAGGACCCACAGCATCCGGCGACGAAGCAGCAGCGTGATCGCGCCGATGACGTAGAGCGCGAGTGCGACGGGACTGGTGAGATCGGTCTCGGCGATCGTCAGCAATATATGGTGAAACTTCACGGGAGCCGCCTTCGTGGCGACGATGATCTGTGACGGTTGGATCTGGGTCGGTGGGGGCACGTGAGGGAGGCGCGTCAGCACCGTCACCAGTGCCGCGCCGGCCAGCGTCGCACCGACGACCATCGCGATTCGAGCGATGCCTGAGCGCCACGATGCGCGCACGGCGGTGAAGACGGCCACCGCGTAGAGGCCGCATCCGACAACCAGCGCGGTCACCAGTTCGAGCCCGTGGATCACCCAGATCGACGTGACGATACCGACGATCAACAGCACGTTCTCGAGCGTGCTTCGCCCGCGGATCACGCGCAGCGATGCGACGATGAAGGGAACGATGAGGGTGGAGTCGACCACCTCGGGGAACCGTCCGATGATTGCCTGCCCGGAGGGAAATGCCAGCCCCAGCGCGAAGAACGGGACGATGGCGGTGAGCGCCACAGAGCCGGTCGTCTCGTACACGAGGAGCGCGAGCGACAGCGGCATCAGCAGCAGGGTCATCGTGATCACCGGTCCCATCGCATCCGCGGGTGACGGTGATCCGAGCCAGGACACGACCACGCTCATCGCTTCAAAGCCCGGTCGTGGCCTCACGAAGTCGGTCCCCTCGAGGGGTATCGGGATCAGCGGGAGGACGTTGTGCGCGCGCGCGATGGCCGTCGCCAGCCCGGCGTGAGTCGGGGCATCCCAGTCGGGCGGGAGGAGCTGGCCGTGCAGCGCCCACACGAAGGTCGCGGCTCCGATCGCGCCCGCGACCAGTGCTGGAAGTGGGAGCCACCACGGTGCATCGACTGGACCTCCCGGGTCGCTGCGGCGCCAGCGAATCACCGCGGCGGCTCCCAGCACGATGAGAGCCGGCAAGATCGTGAGCGGCTCGAACGGAATGTGCACGTCGTGCATCACCAGTCCGGCCACCCCGATGAAGCCCGCGGACAGCCCCGGGGCCATGGTGAGGCGCTGCCACGCCCGCCATCCCGGCGCGAGCAGCGTCGCCAGGGCGAATCCCGGCAGCAGGGCGGCGATCACCACCCCGGGGAGCGATTGCGCGAGGTCGTGCAGTGGCAAGCTGTGCGGGCTCAGCGACCCTTGAGCGTGGCCACCGCGAACAGCGTGCGCGCGATGATCAACAGGTCAAGCGCAACCGACTGATGCTTGATGTAGTACAGGTCGTACGAGAGCTTGATCGTGGAGCCGTCGACCCCGCTGCCGTAGCCGTAGTTCACCTGAGCCCAGCCGGTGAGCCCGGGCCGGACCGAGAGTCTCGTGTTGTAGTACGGGATGCTCGCGCGGAGCTCCTCGACGTACCGGATCTGCTCGGGCCGCGGCCCGACGACACTCATGTCGCCGCGGAGGATGTTCCACGCCTGCGGGAGCTCGTCGAGGTGGAGACGGCGAAGCACCTTTCCAACTCGGGTGATGCGTTCGTCGTCCATCGCGGTCCAGTGCAGCTTCTCGCCGGGCCGCGCATGCATGGTCCGCAGCTTGAGGATCTCGAACGGCCGCCCGAAATGTCCAACGCGATCCTGGGTGTGGAACAGAGGGCCGCGATCCTCGAGCTTGACCGCGACCCACACGAATGGGAGCAACACGGCCAGCACGACCAGACCGAGGAACCCCGCACCGATGTCGACCAGTCGTTTGAAGACCGAGTAGACGCGCGACGTCTCGCCGCGTTGCTGCAACGACAGCAGCCACGTCTGGCGGAGCCGCTCGACGAGCAGGCGACCGGTCAACTCTTCGTAGATGTCCGCGATCGAGCGCACCACGAGCCCGCTGTCGTAGCACTCCACAAGACTTTGGAAGAGGTCGGTCGGCAGGTCCTCCTCGGCGCCGAGCACGATCTGGTCAGCCTCCCGCCCGGTCGCGGCCGCGGTCAGCCGGCTCCCGGCGTCGACGTCGGCGGGGTGGATGGTGCCGACCACCCGGTACAGGCCGGCCAGCTGCTGGTCGACGTCGGCCCAGACCCGGTCGACCGTCTCGGGGTCGGCCACGAGCATGATCCGCCCGGCGAAGATCGCCTGGGCGAACACGCGCCGGTAGAGCAGGCGCCAGCACAGCACGGTGAGCGCCGCGACCGGGACCCAGATGAGGATGGTGGGCCGGGTCACTCCGTAGGGCGCGATGAAGAACACCACGAGCAGAGCGATCGTCTCGAGCGTGACTGTCATGGCGACCACCCGGAAGATCCCCCGGACGCTGACTGCGGCGTGCAGGTCGTAGGCGTCCACGACCAACGCGACGGTGAGCCAGATCGCCGTCACCAACGCGACCCCCACCCAGGGAATGGTGAGCGCGGCGTGCTGGATGGGTCCCGACCGGAGGTTGAACGCGATCACCAGCGACGCGGCGACGAGGATCGTGTCGCCCGCCGCGAGCAGCAACTTTCGCTCTGAGGTGAGGATCCCTCGCCGGCCGGTCGCGACCGTGGCGCCCGGAACCTTCTGGGCGATCATCGAGCCAAGCCTACACGGCCCGTAGCCGATCCAGTGGCGGTCACACATCCCGTCCGCGATCGGTGAATGAGGCGCTACCGTGCGCGAGGCACCATGAATCCTGTGAGCTCGAAGACCTCCCCCGATCCCGCCTTCGTGAGCGTGGTCCTCCCGGTCTTCAATGAGGAGCGCTACATCGAGGCGTGCCTCGACTCCGTGCTCACCCAGGACTACCCCTCCGACCGGTACGAGGTGATCGTCGCCGATGGCGGCTCGACGGATCGGACCCGGGACATCGTCGGCGCGATCGCGCAGCGGGATACCCGGGTGCGCCTCATCGACAATCCGGGCCGGATGCAGGCGGCCGGACTGAATCGAGCGATCCTCGCGAGCTCCGGAGACGTGATCGCGCGCCAGGACGGGCATGCCGAGTGGGCACCCGACCACCTCCGCCGGTCGGTCACCCTGTTGCGTTCGACCGGGGCCGACAATGTCGGCGGGCGTCAGGAGGCGATCGGAGATGGAGCGTGGGGCCGCGCCATCGCCCGCGCCATGAGCTCGCCATTCGGGGTCGGTGGCGCGCGATTCCGCTACTCGGAGCGCGAGGCCGAGCTGCCGACCGTTTTTCTGGGCACCTTCCGGCGCAGCGCCTTCGAACGCGTCGGCCTCTTCGACGAGGCCTACCCGCCGCACGAGGACTACGAGCTCAACGCACGCATCCGCTCGACTGGAGGACGGGTCGTCTTCAGCCCCGACATCCGGACCCGGTACCACGTCCGCAGCGGGCTGCGCGCGCTCGGACGGCAGTACTACAGGTACGGGCGCGGCAAGGTCCGCGTGGCTCGCGCCGCCCCACGGGTCATCCGCCCGTACCACCTCGTGGCGCCGGCGCTGGTCGCTGCGCTCCCGGTCATGGCGGCGATGGTCGTGACCGGGCGGGGCCGCCACCTTGCCCTCGCCGGTGCGGGCGCTTACGCTGCGGCCTGCGTCGTCGCCGGGCAGACTGCCGGCCGTGGCGAATCGTTCGAGGTTCGCGGGCGGATCCCGGCGGCATTCACGGTGATGCATGTCGCATGGGGCGCTGGTTTCTGGGCGGCTGTCGTCGAAGCAGCGCGAGGGATGGAGACCGGTGGGGGTTCGCCACCCCAGCTCCCGGTTGCATCGCAAACGGCGTAGCCAGGCGCCGCGACCCGTATTGTTCGACCTGTGACTCCACGGCTCGCGATCACGTGACCCGGCGCCCGAACCCGCTCTGCATGGTCGGAGCCGGGTATGTCGGTCTGGTCACCGCCGTATGTCTGGCCGACGCCGGCGTCGACGTGCGCCTCCTGGACATCGACCCGGCTCGGCTCGAGACGCTTCGCCGCGGGAGGGCTCCGATTCACGAGCCGCTCCTTGACGAGCTGCTCGCGAGGGTGCTCGGCAACGGCACGCTGGTCCTTCACGACGACGCCTCAATCGCGATGCGTGGCGCGGCCGTGATCATGATCGCAGTCGGGACGCCACCGCTCGGCGACGGACGCGCCGACCTCACCCAGGTTCGTGCCGCGGTCACCCAGGCGGTTCGCCACGCCGGGCCGGACACGGTCATCGCGATCAAGAGCACGGTGCCGCCCGGGACCACCGCGTCCCTGCAGTCACTGTGCCGTCGAAACGGACGCGTCGTTCCCTTGACCGTGTGTCCGGAATTTCTCGCCGAAGGCAGCGCCGTGCGCGACTTCCGCCAGCCGCCGCAGGTGGTCATCGGCGGCGACGACGCCGATGCGTGCGAGCGGGTCGCTCGCCTCTTCGGGCATCTCGACGCACCCATCCGGATCACCGACTCGACCAGCGCGGAGCTCATCAAGTACGGGGTCAACGCCTTCCTTGCATTGAAGATCTCGTTCATCAACGAGATGGCGCAGCTCTGCGAGTTCACCGGTGCCGACGTGAGCTCGGTCGCCGACGGCATCGGTACCGATGAGCGCATCGGCCGTGCATTTCTCGGCGCCGGGCTCGGTTTCGGCGGTTCGTGCTTCCCGAAGGACGTGCGCGCGCTCGACCAGGCGGCGAGCTATCACGGGCAGAGCTTCCAGCTGCTTCGCGCCGCTGTCGAGGTCAATCAGCAGGCGCGGAGCAGGTTCGTGGCCAAGATTCAGCGCGCGCTCAACGGCAAGCTCGCCAAGCGGCGGATTGCCGTGCTTGGCCTCGCTTTCAAGCCGGGCACTGACGACGTCCGTCAGGCGGCGTCGATCGACGTCATCCGTCACCTCGAGGATCTCGGTGCGCTGGTGGTGGCCACCGACCCGGTCGCGGGAGCCAACGCGCGGCCGCTGCTGCCGAACACCGAGCTGGTGGACGATGCCTATCAGTGCGTCAGCGGGGCGGACGCGGTCGTCGTGGTCACCGAATGGCCGGACTACGTCGGTCTCGACTGGGCTCGCGTGGCCACGCTGGTGCGACGGCGCCTCGTGGTCGATGGGCGCAACTGCCTCAATGCCGAGCCCCTCGTCGACCTCGGCTTCACGTACATCGGGGTCGGACGGCCGACCCGCAAACCCAAGGCTGCCAGGTCGCAGCCGGCCGCCGGCACGAGGACGCCCGACCTGCTCGCCGTGCGATGACCTGGACCCCGGCGCGCGTCGTCGTGACCGGCGGCGCGGGTTTTCTCGGCTCCCATCTGGTCGATCGCCTGCTCGCCGAGGGTGCCGAGGTGGTCTGCGTCGACAACATGATCACCGGGACCCCGCTCAACGTCAGCCATCACAAGGGCAATCCGCGCTTCACGCTGCGTACCGACGACGTCACCGCAGCGTGGAGCGTCGACGGCGCGGTCGACACCGTCCTGCACTTCGCCTCGCTCGCATCACCGGTGGACTATCAGCGCCATCCCCTGGCGACGCTCGAGGTCGGCACGCTCGGCACCATGAATGCCCTGCGTCTCGCGGAGAAGAAGGGGGCTCGGTTTCTGCTCGCCTCGACCAGTGAGGTGTACGGCGACCCACTCGTGCACCCCCAGCCGGAGACGTACTGGGGCAACGTCAATCCGATTGGTCCGCGCAGCGTCTACGACGAATCCAAGCGGGTCTCCGAGGCGTTCGCGATGGCATTCATGAACGCTCGCGGCGTGGACGTCCGGATCGCCCGGATCTTCAACACCTACGGTCCGCGGATGCGCGACGCGGACGGTCGCGCGGTCCCGCAGTTCGTCACCCAGGCGCTCTCCGGAGCGCCGCTCACCGTGTACGGCGACGGCTCGCAGACGCGCAGCCTCTGCTTCGTGGACGATCTCGTCGAGGGGCTGCTGCGGCTGCTGCGATCGGACTACACGCTGCCGGTGAATCTCGGCAACCCGCGCGAGGTGACGATGCTGGAGCTCGCCGGGATCGTGCGCACCATCTGCATCAGTGAATCGGTCATCGAGACACAACCGCTGCCGGTCGACGACCCTCAACGGCGGTGTCCCGACGTGAGCGTCGCCGCGCGCGAGCTGGATTGGCGGGCGACCATCTCCCTGGAGGACGGTTTGCGCCGCACCGTCGAGTGGTGGCGCGGCTCTCGCCGATGAGCTCCGTTGCCCCGAGCCGGGAGCGCGGCGCTGGTGAGCCCAGGAGGGGCTGGACGAGTGGTCCGCAAGAAGAACGCTTCCGCGATCTACACCCGCCGCGCCGCGACCACGAGCGATGTACCCACGGGAACCGGAAGATGCCGGCCCCAGCTACGCTCTGCGCCCATGACCCCGTCACCCACTATCTGCGCGGGGCGGGACGCCTGACCCAGTGCCCGAACGTAACGCGCATTTGCGACCTCGGTATCGCGTCGCACCCCAAGGCGCCAGGGAAGCGCTCGGCCGACGAGCAACAATGGCGTGGCGGCCGCGAAGTGATGATTTACGTAGGTGGGGCGGAAACCTGTGCGACGCAGCAGAGTTGTTACTGTGCGTCGTCGGTAGCGACGGTAGTGTCCTGCCATCACATCGGCCTCGCTCCACAGCAGCGGAAAGGCCGGGACCGAAGCCACGAACAGCCCGCCCGGCATGAGAACCCGATGAATCTCGCCCATCAGCCGGGAGGGGTCCTCGAGATGCTCAAGGACATCAAACGCGCCGACGGCGGGAAGGGACTCGGGCGGCAGCTCGAGCTCCTCGAGGCTGGCACGCACGACATGCCGGATGCCCCGTGACGCAGCCCCGACCGAGCCCGCCGCCCCAGGCTCGACCACGACGGCAGTGATGCCGACGGCTTCCAGGTAGCGTGACACAACGCCATTGCCAGCACCGATTTCCCACACTGCCGGCGGCGTACCTGCGCGGCGGATGACATCGGCAATGATCTCGTTGCGCCAGCGAAACCAGAGACTCCGATCCTCCACGCTGAGGAGAGATTGATGCGCGCTTGCGGAGAACGCAGTCCGGTTGGTCTCGCCCCTCCCCATCCAGAACTCCGTCAAGAAGGGTGGCATGCTCGGCGATCGACCATCCAAAATCGTCCCGAAGCCGCGCAAACTCAGGAGCTGTGCTTGACGACATCGCGATGGACTCTACGACCGCCCGGCCCGATTTGTATCACGCGGGACTCCGCTCGAGGCTCTTCGCACCAGAGGTATTCTCGACCGGATGATTGAGGCATCCCTACGACTGAGTGTTGTGATTCCCGTTTACCGCTCGGAGTTCGCGCTGCCGATACTTTGCGAACGAATCGCCATGTCGCTCGCCGATCTGGATGGCGGCTACGAAATCATCTTCGTCGACGACCGAAGTCCCGACGGATCGTGGAAGCTCATCGCCAAGCTCGCCAAGGAGTTTCCCACCGTGAAGGCCGTGCGCCTGAGTCGGAACTTTGGTCAGCACTACGCCATCACGGCAGGACTCGACCTCGCCAACGGCGATTGGGTCGTGGTGATGGACGGTGACCTCCAGGACCGCCCCGAGGAGATCCCGAAGCTGCTGGCGAAGGGTGAGGAAGGTTTTGACATCGTGCTTGCTCAACGTGTCCAACGGGCGGACGCGCTCCGCAAGCGGGCATCCTCGGCCATCTTCTACAAGTGCTTCTCGCTGCTGTCCGGCTTCTCGATGGATCCCTCGGTCGGAACGTTTCGCATCATGCGGCGTCCGGTGGTCGAGGCGCTCCGCTCGATGCGTGAAAGCCGCCGTCTGTTCGGAGGCTTCGTTCAGTGGGTGGGCTTCGAGACCGGCTACGTCGAGGTTCAGCATGACCCCCGTGTCGAGGGCAAATCGTCGTATGGATGGCGAAAACTCCTGAAACTCGCCCTGGACGGGATCGTGGCCTTCTCGAACCGGCCGCTGTACCTCTCGATTGCGATCGGCTTCATCTTTTCCGTCGCCTCAGCGGTATATGGTCTCTCCCTTGTGATCGGATTTCTCATCAACCGCAAAATCGGGATATCAGGCTGGCTCAGCACGATGACGGTCACGTCGTTCATCGGTGGTCTGGTCCTGCTCAACCTGGGCATCGTCGGGATCTACGTCGGCCGCATCTACGACGAGAGCAAACGGCGGCCGCTCTACGTGATCGACGCCATCCTGCCCACGAGCGCTGAGCGATCGTAGCGATGCCAGGATTTTCTCGGGTCGTGACGAACGCTGACGAGGCGATGTCCATCAAATACAACATGATGGTCTACGAACTGCAACGGCAGGGCTTGGAGATCTTGGTGATGAGCCTCGGCGAGGCCTTCTTCGACATCCCGCTGCTGCCGATGGACGACCTGCCCTATCCCGCCGTCAATCACTACTCCAGCTCACGGGGAATCCCTGAGCTCAGACAGCGACTCTCCAAATATTTTCACGACGAATACGGCGTTGACTTCGATCCGGACACGGAGATCCTGATCACCGCCGGCTCCAAGGCTGCGATCCACATGACGCTCATGTCGATCCTCGACCCCGGCGATGAGGTGCTCTACTCCGAGCCTGGGTGGGTCAGCTATCCGGAGCAGATCAAGTTGTGTTACGGCGTTCCGGTCAGCATCCCCTTTGATCACACCGTAGCCGAATATGAGCGGCACATCACGGATCGGACCAGGGCCATCATTGTCACCAGCCCCCACAACCCTCGGGGCCTCGTGCTTTCCGAGGCCGACTTGCGGCAATTGGTGGCGGTGGCGAAGAAGCACGACCTCTGGCTGCTGAGCGATGAAGCCTACAGCGACTTCCTCCTGGACGGATCCTTCGTCTCCGCGGGGCGACTGGACCCGGACAAGGAGCGGGTCGTGGTTTTCAACTCGATGTCGAAGAACTTTGGGATCTCCGGATGGCGTGTGGGGTACGTCGTCGCCAACGAGCAGCTGATCAACAGGGTTCTCAAGGTCAACCAACACCTCATCACGTGCCCGGCCACCATCCTCGAGTACTACCTCGCTCGGCACTTCGACACTCTCCTGGACGTCACGAAACCGCAGATACGCGAGGTGGTGAAACGCCGCGAGCACCTCGCCGGCTACATGCGTGAGATCGGGCTGTCGGCGCTTCCAGGAGGAGCGACCTTCTACTTCTTCGTCTCTCTCGGTGCGTCGCGACTGCGATCGGAGGAGTTCGCGACGCGCCTCCTGTACGACCAGCACATCAGCGTTGTGCCGGGACTGGGGTACGGGCCGTCGTGCAACTCCTTCATACGCGTCTCCATCGGTACCGCGAGCCTGGAGGAGAACATGCGCGGACTGGCTGCCATCAGGGCGTTGATTGACGACACCTCCTCGCCGCGGGTCTCTGCGTCTGATGACCGATAGCAGATGGGTGCACGTGCTCGGTGGCGGCGAATGGCAGGTGCCGACCATCAAACTCGCCAAAGCGGCTGGCTACCGGGTGTTGTGCACCGACATCTACTCCGAGCGTCCGGGGTATGCGTACGCGGACGAGCACGTCGTCGTCGACATCGCTGACCAGGTGGCAACCCTGGAGGTGGCCAGGCGAGCGCGTATCGATGGGATCATCTGTGACACGACCGACGTCGGTGTCCCCACCATGGCCTACGTCGCGGAGCAGATGGGCCTCGCCGGCATCGGATATGAGACGGCGCTCAACTTCACCAACAAGTTCCGTATGCGCGACATCACCAGCGCCGCGGGGGTGCCCAATCCGCCGTTCCGGCTGGTCCGCGACCGGGGAGATCTGGGCACCGCAGCAGCCGACATCGGGTTCCCACTGGTCGTCAAACCCGTCGCCGGTCAGTCGAGTCGCGGTGTCCACGTCGTCCGCACCGCGGATGCCCTGGAGTCTGCGTTCGAGGACGCGTCACACTACGCGCGCAATGGTCAACTCATAGCAGAAGGCTTCCTGGACGGGACCGAGATTACCGTCGAGGGCTATTGCCTCGAGGGTGAGTCCTTAATTTCGGGCATCTCGGACAAGGATCATTTTGCGCACAGGCCGGAGGTGGCCAACCGCATCACCTATCCCGCCGATCTGCCTCCGAGTGTCATGGCCCGGATCAGGGAGGTCAACACCGCCGTCGTCCATTCACTTGGGCTTCGCACTGGGGTGACGCACGCCGAATACATGGTGGCAGGGAACGAGGTCTATCTGGTCGAGATCGCCGCGCGCGGCGGTGGCAGCCGGATCCACACGCACATCGCTCCGTACCTCGCCGGCGTCTGCATTCCCCGGTTGTATCTTGACTTCGTCATGGGCGGGGTGCCGACGGCTCGACCTGACGGTGTGGCGCGCGCCGCCAACCTGGCCTTCTTCGCGTTTCCCGCCGGGATGGTGACCGGGATCGACGGCGTTTCGGAAGCCGCGGCGCTGCCGGGGGTCGAGGAACTGCACCTGGAGTTCGCGGTCGGCGACCGGGTCGAACCTCCGGATGACGACCGTTCTCGCCCCGGCCATGTGGTTGTCTTCGGCGCGAACCGCGCCGAGGTCCTCAGCATCACCGCGGAGGTTTTCGAGCGGGTCCAGGTGACCATCGCATGATCGTCGACTGTCACACCCACATCTACGAGGCCGGACACGGGGGTCCGTTCGATCTTCCTGCCAGCGCTGATGCTCTCGTGCGCGACATGGATGCCTGCGGCGTGGACATCTCGGTGGTGCTGCCGCTGCCAGGCACAGCAACCAATGCGTTCGTCCAGGCGCAATGCGCTCGTTTTCCCGACCGCTTGGTCGGCCTCTACACCCCGGAATTCGAGAACCCGAGCACGACCATCACCAAGATGGAGCAGTTCTTTCAGGAGCACAGCCCGCCCGGATTCAAGATTCACCCACGCGTTCAAGGGATCCGCGTCACCGACATGATCGTCCGCGACGTCCTCGCCTGGGCGAGTGAGCGCTCGTTGACGGTGTTGTTCGACGTTTTTCCGTACGGCCCCGACATGGCTGATCCCTTGCTGCATCCCCTCGCGTATCACACGCTCGCGCAGGAGATGCCGGACCTCACGATGGTCCTTGCTCACGCCGGCGGTTATAAGGTCCTGGAAGCATTCCTGGTGGCAAAGGTCAATCCCCGTGTCCATCTCGATGTGTCCTTCACACCCATCTACTTCAAACAGTCATCCGCCGCCGGGGACATCCCGTTTATCTGCGAGCGCCTCCCCGACGGCCGCGTGCTGTACGGGAGCGACTTTCCCCACGTCCGCCTTGGCGAGGCCCTGGAGAGCGCGCAGCAGTGGGCCGGCCCCCTCACCGCCCCGAAAAGGGCGTCGCTCTTTGGAGATGCGGCGGCCGCGCTGTTTCGGATTCCGCGGAGGGACGCGTAATTCACGGATTCGAACCGCCGAGTCACGAGGGCGCAATGTCGGACGTGGACTTGCGTGAACTGCGCGAGCGGTACAGGCGGCGGTTCTCGCAATACGGCTATGACCCGAGGACTCTCGGGTGGAACGCCGGAAGCCAGCGGGTCCGCTTCGAAGCGGTGCTCGAGGGCCTTCGTGACGAGGATTACCCTTCCGTTCTCGACGTGGGGTGTGGGTTCGGTGATCTGCTCGCATTCCTCCGCGCTCGTGGATGGCACGGGCGGTACACCGGGATCGATCTCGTGCCCGAGTTGATCGATGAGGCGCGCCGCCGCCACGCTGACGACGCCGACGCTTCCTTCGCTTGCTCGGAGATCGCGGCGATCGATCCGGAGCAGGCATCAGCTATGGCAGTCGCGATCGGGATCTTCAACCACCGTCTCCATCGGAACAATATGGAATTCGTGCGCGACATGATCGCCGCGATGTGGGCGTCGAGCACGGAGGTAGTGGTGTGCGATTTCCTCAGCACCACCTCGGAGCCGGACCGGCGCAGAGAGGACCTGTTCTACGCGGACCCAGGCGTGATACTCGCGGTAGCGCACGTCCACTCCAGGCGAGCGATCCTCCACCACGCGTACATGCCCTTCGAGTTCCAGGTGAAGATCTGGCACCATGAGGAGTTCCGGAACGCCCTGCCAGTTTTCAAGCCGTACGACGATGGTGACACGCGCCTGCACCGTAATGGATGAGCGCGCTGGTGGTGTGGACTATCGAGCTACGCTGAAACTGCGCACCGCCTCGATAACCGTGGTCACATCGCCGTCCTCCATGTTGGTGTAGAAGGGAAGGCGGAGCAGACGCTCGCTCACGCTCTCGGTCACCGGGCAGTCGGCCACCGGCTGGAGCCGTCGCCCGTATGGGGACAGATGCAGCGGCTGATAGTGGAAGACCGCGAGGATCCCGGCGGCCCTGAGGTGGCTGATCAAGGCGTCGCGCGAGTGCGCGGACGGCATCAGGATGTGGAAAAGGTGGTACGTCGTCTCGCAATCCGACGGTATGGACGGCATCTGGACATCGTTGGCAGCTGACCAGTCGGCAAGCTCGTCGTCGTAGCGGTGCCAGATGGAGCTCCGGTGCTCCAACACCCAGTCGCGGTCCTCGAGTTGGGCGAGCAGCATGGCGGCAAGCAGATCCGAGGGGAGGTAGCTCGAGCCCACATCGACCCATGTGTACTTGTCGACCAGACCGAGGAAGAACTGGCGCCGATTCGTTCCCTTCTCGCGGATGATCTCCGCTCGCTCGATGTACGCTGGATCGTTGATCACGATCGCTCCCCCCTCGCCGCAGGAAAAGTTCTTGGTTTCGTGAAAACTCTGGGCGGCCATGACGCCGAACGTCCCCAGCAGTCGTCCGCGATAGCGACCGAACAAGCCGTGCGCGTTGTCCTCCACGATGGGAATGCCGTGCCGCGTTGCAATCTCGAGGATCGGGGCCATCTCGCACGCGACCCCGGCGTAGTGCACCGGCACAATCGCACGGGTCCTCTCGGTGATCAGCGCCTCGAGCCTGCTCTCGTCGAGGTTGAGGGTGTCGGAGCGGATGTCGATGAACACAGGAGTCGCTCCACGGAGCACGAATGCATTCACAGTCGAGGAGAACGTGAACGAGGGGACGATGAACTCGTCACCCGGGCCGATGTTCAACAGGAGGGCCATCAACTCGAGTGCGTGGGTTCCAGACGTCGTCAGTTGGACCGTCGCGCCACCGAACAGGTCACCCAGTAGATCCTGGCACCGCCGCGTAAAGGGGCCATCACCGGAGAGGTGCCCGCTGTGAAGCGCCGTAGCGACGTACTCGTCGACCAATCGGGTGTGGGTCGGTCGGTTGAACGGAATCCGCAAGGGGGGAGGGTTCACAAGCTATCCCAGCGTCACGACGATCGCGTCGGCGTCGCTGAACACGACATGGCCAAGTCCGACAGCGGCGGGATCGTAACCGTGCTCGCCGGAAACGTCGCTTCGGATCCATAGATCGGCACCACTGCCGAAATGCCCGCAGGGAGACTGTCTAGCCGGTCCATGGACCGCAATGTACCTCCGCGGACGCGTCGGGTGGGCACACGGTCGCGCATCGGCCGGATCACCCAACGGCGACGATGAAAGCGTCGCGATCGCCGAACACGATGCGTCCCAGTTGGAGCACTGCGCCATCGACGCTGCCGTGAATGCGATCGACCAAAAGAAAGCGCACTCCGTACTGCTGGATGAGAACATGCAGAGCGGCGGCATCCGCATGATTGAAGACCGCATCGTTGAGGCGTCGACGATACAGGTAGTCACGGCCCAGGGGCGTAGCGAGGACCTCTGAGAGCCCGTAGCGGATGGGGTCGTAGCCCTCGATGAAGACCTGGCGCTCCGAGAAGGCTGAGTAGTAGTAGTAACGTCCATCCGTCTTGCCGGGGTCCACCCAGTGGTTGCTCACCGCCACCACCGCGTCGACCGGAGCGTTGTCCTGCAACCATCGGAGCGCGGCCAACAACCCGGGGGTCAGCCCCCAGACGGTCGTTGGATCCGGCTGCACCGGTGTGACCGGAGCGTTGTCGAGCAGGTTCCGCACGGTTGTTGACACCTCGAGTGGCGGTGAGAGCGCGGTGGCCGCCAGCAACGGAATCAGACCCAGGGCCACGACCCCCGCCATGGGGCGACGGCGGCCGCTCAGTACGTAGAGCCATGACAGGACGAACACGACTGTGCCCACGACCAGTGCGATGTAGCGGATGTTGAGGGCGTCGGGATGCGCGACGGCTTTCGATGTCACAGCGACCACCGCAAACAGGAAGACCACCCAGATGATGAGGGCAATCGCAACTCCGCGCCTCGAGATGGGCAGGGCACTGCCGACATCGGCCCACGCCAGTCGAAGGCCTGCGCCGGCCACGATGCAGCCGGCGATGTACCCCGTGTCCTGAAAGTACAGTTCGCTGTACCCGACCTGATGCACCACGTTGGCAATCAGCAGCCCCGCAGCCAGAAGGCAGAGACACAGCGCGAACCGGGAGATCTCGCGTTGGCGCCGGCGGCGCAGGAAGTAGAGCGTCCCCGCCAGCGGCAGCAACATCCCAGCGAGGCCGGCCACGTTTGCAAAGGGGAGGGCGACGGCCCGCAGACTGGGGCTCGTGATCTCGCTTGCCGCGATCACGGGAGCAGTGCGAGCCAGAGATGCGAGCGGTTGAATGCTGGTGCCGGGCACCCCGCCCCCATAGACCAAGGAAAAGGTGACCGCAAATATCACCAGGCTCAAGGCCAGGGTCACGAGCGCGGCAACCGGAATCGTGCGTCGGATCACGAGTACGATTACGAGATACAGCCCGAGGCCCACAATGATGACCGGCAGAATCGTGCCCTTCGCCCCGGACGCGCCGATCAACAGAAGCGCGATCAGTACCCACGATGAGAGGTCGTCAAGGGTGCGCCAGGTAGCCGAGCGCAGCCGTTCGTCGATGAAATAGATGAGCGCAAGGAAGAACGTCAACCCAAAAGGAAACGTCCAGCTCGCAAGCAGGTGGTTGCTGACCAGGTCGAAGAACGGGGTTGATCCGCCGACGTCGGTGGTGAGGTCGAGGGGTCCGAGGAGGAGGAACACCGCGATCGCAAGCACCCCGGTCCATGCCGACTTGCCAAGGAAGCGGCCGACCGCGAGCAACTGGCATCCGAGCACCACGATCGTCGGCACGTAGTCGAGCCTGAACGCGATCGTCGGAATCGGAATATTGGTCACCTGACTGATCGCCGCCATGTGGATGAAGACGAACCACTGGTAGTGCAGCGGCTCACCGGACAAACCCGGACTGGTGGCCGGCCAGTGATGCGCAACCTCGGCGATCAGGCCCAGGAAATACGGATAGTCCGCGTTGTACGCAACCGAGCCCGTGGTCGAGGGGAGCGGCACGGTGGGAAGGAACATCAACGCCAGGTAGACCAGTCCCACCGAGAGCACGGCAGCCGCGGACCACATCAGCAGGCCACTCAACGTGTCGTCACGAGGATCCCGCTCCAGGGCGTGCCGGCGCCGCCAGATGACTGGCGCGCTCGCCCCGATGACCACCACCGGGTAGAGCACAAACAGTCCCCTCAAGCCGGTGGCGGCGGTCGCGCTGTAGGCGAGAATCTCGAGCGCCTGGCCGAGTGGCCAGCCGAGGGCGATGGTCAGCAGGAACCCCCAGCGCTTTCGTCGCGACGACCACAGCAACGCCGCTCCCGGAAGCGCGATGAAGCCGACCTCGTACGCCAGGAAGCGCACGATGTCATACGCGCCTACACCCGAGACCAGCCACGTCACGACCATCACCGCCACGACGAGAGTCGCCGGGGCAAGCCCGCGTCGAAGCATCGCGCAAGTATCGCGCAAGCCGGCGGAGATGGCGGGTGGCGCAGGGCTCGGAGTCAGCCGGAGGTTCGATATCTGCACGAGACCGGCGCAGCCCACGGCCATAATGACCTGGTCATGCGGGCACTGATTCTTGGGTGCGGATCGATCGGCGCGCGGCACGCCCGAAACCTCGCGTCGCTCAACGTCGAGGTCGCGGTCAGCGATCCGAACGAACAGCGTGCCCGTGGGCTGGCGGCTGAGCTCGGCGCTGTTGTGGTTGCGCATCGTGACACCGCGGCGGTCGATATCGTGGTCATCGCGACCCCGACAAATCAGCATCCGGCCGACGTCGAATGGTCGCTCGGGCAGGGGCACCACGCCTTCATCGAGAAACCTCTCGCCGCGACACGAGCGGGGCTCACCGCGGCAGTCGCAGCCGCGGCCAGGAGCGATCGAACCGCGATGGTGGCGTGCAATCTGCGGTTTACCGAGGGGTATCGCGCGCTTCGCGAAGACCTCCCCCGAGTCGGGCGCATCATCAGCGTCAGCGCCGATTTCGGCTGGTACCTACCCGCCTGGAGGCCGTCGGACGACTACGCCGCGAGCTACAGCGCGAGACGTGACCTCGGCGGAGGTGTCATTCTCGACGCCGCAATCCACGAACTTGACTACGTCATCGACGTCGCGGGCCCGGTCAGCTCGGTGTCGGGACTGTGGGCGGCGAGCAACAGCCTTGACATCGAGGTCGAAGACGCGGCGGAGATGCTGCTTCGGCACGAGAACGGGTGCATCTCACGCATCCACGCCGACTACCTGCGCAGAACGTATACGCGTCGATGCACGGTGGTGGGGTCGGAGGGAACGCTGGTCTGGAACTTCGCCGAAGGGTCTGTGGAGCTCTTCCGCGAGACCGACACCGAAGCCACGCGGATCGCCGGTCTGGATGGCGATCGAAACAGCATGTACGTGAGGGAGATGGAGCATTTCCTCGATGCGGTCGGTTCGGGTCAGGACAGCGTCAACGACGTCCCACGCGCCGCGGCGACCACCGCGGTGGCCCTGCAGGTGCTCGAGCAGGGGAACGGTCACGGCACCCCCGAAAGCAAATGACATGGAGCAGCCTTCGCCGGGCCGTCGGCCATAATCTCCGCATGGTGGACAGTGAAGCGCGGTGCACTCCGAGGATCGGGCCGGGTCCTGAACGCGAGGACACCCAGCTGGACCCGCGGGCATGACGGTCGCGTCTGAGACGCTTCTGGAGCGAGCGCGGAAGATCCTACCCGGAGTTGCTCAAACGTACAGCAAGGGGCCGGATCAGTTCGTCGAGGGTCTGTACCCGGTATTCCTGGAAAGCGGCGACGGTTGCCGGGTGCGCGATCGCGAAGGTCGCGAGTGGATCGACTACCCGCTCGCACTGGGTCCGATCATCCTCGGGTACAACGATCCGGCGGTCAACGCGGCGGTCCACGCGCAGGTGGATCGCGGCCCGGTGTTCTCGCTGTGCAACCCCCTCGAGGTCGAGGTTGGCGAACGTCTCGTGGCCATGATCCCGGCGGCGGAAGGGGTGCGATTTCTGAAGACGGGTTCGGAGGCGACGACCGCCGCGGTCCGGCTCGCGCGCGCGTTCACGGCTCGCGACCGGATCGCCCAGTGCGGGTACCACGGCTGGCACGACTGGTGCATCGGCGACAGCCCGCGGAATGCGGGTATCCCGTCGGCGTCGCGCGCGCTGACGCACCAGTGGGCGTACAACGACCTTGTGTCGCTGGAGCGCATCTTCAGCGATCACCCCGAACAGGTCGCCGCGGTTGTCATGGAGCCGATCGGCGTCGAGGATCCGGTCGACGGTTTTCTCGAGAGTGTGCGCGATCTGGCGCACCGCCATGGTGCGCTCCTCATCTTCGACGAGATCATCACCGGCTTCCGCCTGGCGCCCGGAGGGGCGCAGGAGTACTTCGGAGTCACACCCGACCTGGCGGCGTTCGGCAAGGGCATCGCCAACGGGTACCCGCTTGCGGCTCTGGTCGGACGCGCGGACATCATGGAGCAGATCGCGACCACGACCTTCATCTCCAGCACCTTCGGAGGCGACGCGGTGTCGCTGGCGGCTGCGGCGGCGACACTCGACCGCATTCAGGGCGGCGGGGTGTGCGAGCACCTCTGGCGTGAGGGCGGCCGCCTGCAGAACGCGTTCAACCTGTTCGCGGCGCGCGACGAACTCCCGGTGCGCATGGTCGGGCTCGCGCCCCGGCGTGTGCTGAAGTTCGACGGCGACATCGACATCGATGCGAATCTTCTGAAGGGGGCCATCTGGCAGGAGTGTCTCGATCGCGGCATCCTCATGGGCAACGCCAACTTCATCTCCGCGGCGCACGACACGGGCGCCGTCGACACCACCATCGCCGCGTTCGACGAGGCGCTCGCGGTCGTCGGCGACGCATATCATCGCGGCGAGGTTGCGCAGATGCTTCGTGGCACAGCCCCAGGCGAAGTCTTTCGGCGCCCATAGCTCCGCGGCGGCGTCAGGGAGCCTGCCACTCCTCTTTGAGCAGCCGGTACCAGATGTGATCCTCCCACCCTGACGGTCCGAGCAACTGCTTGTGCAGGATCGCGTCGCGGACGAATCCGGCCTTCTCGAGGGCACGCGCGCCCCCGACATTGGTGGCGTACGTTCCCGCCTGCAGGCGGTGGAGTCCGAGGCGCTCGAAACCCAGGCGAATGGCCAGCTGGATTGCCTCGGTCGCGTATCCGCGCCCCCAGAAGTCACGGTCCCCGATGAAATAGCTGAGGTCCGCATTGTTGTGGTTGGTCCTGATCGGGCCGATCTTGATGTTCCCGATGTGGCGATCCGTCTCGATGTCGGTGATCGCCATCAGGTGCGACGAGGGGTCCTGGCTGACTGCGGTCACAAATGCCGTCACGCTCTCGAGGGTCTGCTCGACCCATCGCGTCTCCAGGTACTGGATGACCTCGGGATCGCGCAGCCAGGCGACGTAGCGCTCGGTGCAGTCATCGAGCGAAATCGGGCGCAACTTCACGCGCCGGCCGGTGAGGCCCAACGAAGACGGTGCGGACACGGGTGCGGATGCTACCTTCATGCGGCGACATGGTGTGCTTCTCGACTGGTGCCTCGCCGGCGCCGTGATGCGAACTGAGGCCATGCGTTGACGAGGTGTGACGCGACCCGATGACCGCTGGTTCGCGATGAGCTTCGACTGGCGCCGTTTGCCTCGCCAGGTCCGCAACGCGGGTCGGCGGATGCGACCGGGCGCGGGTCGCAAGGAGGTGTCCGAGCAGGTCTGGCGCAAACGCGGCGGCGCGGAGTGGGTCGACAGCTACTGGAACGATGACCACTCGCCGAGGCGCGACTGCATCATCGACGCGCTGCGCGCCGCTTTCGGCGCTCCGGGCAGCGTCCTCGATGTCGGCTGCAACGCCGCCCCGAATTTGCGCCGGATCGCGGCAGAGTTTCCAGGCTGCCGGCTCGTCGGGTTCGACATCAACGCCGAGGCCATCGACGGCGCGACCCGGCGCTTCGCCGAGCTCGAGATCGCGGCGGAGCTGTCGGTGGGGAGCTATTACGAGGTGCTGCCGTCGATCGCGAGCGCTTCGGTCGACGTGGTGCTCAGCTCGTACGCTCTCGCGTATGTCCCCGCGGCGAATCTGCCGCAGGTTCTGGCCGACATCGTCCGTATTGCGCGGACCGGCCTCGTGCTCGCCGAGCCCCTGGCCTTCGGTGACTCGCGGCAGCCTGGCGTGCTGACCGTGCCGTGGTACGACTGGCGCCACGACTACAGAGCCGTGCTTGGCGAAATCGGCGTCCCGCCTGAGCGAATCCAGGTGTTCGACCTCCCCACGCCGGGCGCTGCCGAACTCGGGCCTGCTCGTCGCCGACCTGCGCCCCCAACCGGTGTGACTGTCAGGAGTACGTAGACTGCCGGACATGACACGCGTCCAGGGCCTTCAACGCCAGACGGTGGACCGCGTCCGCGAGTGGTCCTACTCGCATCCGAGAGCCAAGATGCTCCTGCGTGAGAGCTGGGGCCTCAGCCGCGAAGCGGCGCGTTTCGCGCACCTCCCGGCGCCCTTCGAGCCTGTGGAGCTGGACGATCTCCGCCGGCTGCGCGACACCGCGGTGGCGCTGCCGGATCCCCCGGCGGGTCGCCTGCTGATTCTTTCGACACGGGGATGGTCGACGCACACGGTGATCGAGACGACACTGGCGCACGCCGCTCGGAGTCGAGGGTGGGAGGCCACCTTCGCGACCTGCGGCGGCAGGCTGCCGCTGTGCGATGTCGCGCCGGTGCATGCGGCGCCACCCATGCCGTGTCACTCCTGCGCGGGGTACGCGACCGATGCGATCGAGGCAGCGGGTTTTGATCCGATCCTGGTCCGCGACCTGGTCGACATGCGCGCCACCGCGGCGCGGACACGCTCGCAGGTCGATCAACTCAAGTCCGTCGCCGACTGCGAGGCGTACGCGGTTGACGGTTTCGCCATCGGACGTTTCGTACGCATCTCGGTGGCGTGGTTCCTGTCACGCGGCACGCTGCTCGACGACGACGAGACCCTCGATGCGTATCGATCGTTCCTCGTCAGTGGAACCATTCTCCGCGAGGCATTCGTGCAACTCCTCGAGCGAGTCCGTCCGGACAGGATCTTCATACTGAACGGCGCATTCTTTCCCGAGCGAATCCTCGCCGAGATGGCGACCGCGCGTTCCATCCCCGTGGTCCGGTACGAGAAGGGATTTCTCACCGACACTGTGGTGGCATGCCACTGGCGGCCGGGTGCAAGCATTCTGGATTTCGGCGAGCCGGCCTGGCAGGCCGCGCTCACGACACCTCTGTCACCACAGCAGGGCGCAGAGCTCGACGCGTACCTCGAAGAGCGCGTCCGCGGCGGGAGAACCCTCGACAATTTCTGGGCACACCGCATCGCCGACAACGATCGCATTCGCGCCGACCTCAGTCTTCGCGACGGGCGTCCACTCGTGGCCGTGTTCCTCAACGTGGTCTGGGACAGTTCGATCCAAGGACGGGACGTCGCCTTTCCGTCGATGGGCGAATGGCTGGTGCACGTCATCCGCTGGGCAGAGAGCCGCCCCGATGTCGACGTGGTGGTCAGACTGCATCCCGCCGAGATCGGTCTCGTCAATCACGTGTCACGCGAGCGGATGGCGGACCACATTGACACGAACTTCGAGCAACTCCCCGGCAACGTGCACGTCGTCGGCTCCGACAGCTCGATCAGCTCGTACTCCCTCATGGAGATGGCCGCGGTCGGATTGGTGTACACGTCGACCGTCGGCCTCGAGATGGCGGCGCGTGGCATTCCAGTCGTGTGTGCCGGAGCTGGACACTACGTCCACCACGGCTTCACCGTGGATCCGCAGAGCCAGGGAGACTACTGGGTAGCGGTTGAGCGCCTGCTCGAGTCGCCGCCGGCCGCCGGCGAGCAGGCGCGCTCGCGGGATCTGGCCAGACGCTATGCCCACCTGTTCTTCTTCCGCTACCACCAGTATCTCGACGTGGTGCACGAGGCAGGTCGGAGCCGGCCGCGAGTGCTCGTGCAGACTGCTTCCGAGCTTGGGCCGGGACGGCATGCCGCCGTCGACCGGCTGATGGACTGCATCCTGGAAGGGGATGGACCCGCGATCACTCCCGCGGCCGCGGGGTCGAGCTGATGACGGCGCGGGTCTACGGCAACTCCGAGTTTCTGATCGGCGATCGCGCCGTCGGCGCCGGACACCCGTGCTACGTCATCGCCGAGGCCGGAGCGAATCACAACCGCGACCTGCCCACCGCGCTGCGCCTCATCGAGGTCGCCGCCGAGGCGGGCGCTGACGCGGTCAAGTTCCAGACGTACACCGCCGAGGGTCTGTACTCGAGGCGAACCCCGGACATGCGCTACCTGAAGGAGAAGGGTCTCCTCGCCAATCAGGAGTCGGTGTGGGAGCTGATCAAACGTGTCGAGATTCCCTGGGAGTGGCACCACGACCTCGCCCGGCACGCCAGGTCGTGCTCCATCCAGTTCTTCTCGACGCCGTTCGAGGAGGCAGCCGTCGACCTGCTCGAGGATGTCGGCGTCCCCGCTTACAAGGTCGCCTCGTACGAGGTGAACCACTTTCCCCTGATCGAGCGGGTGTCACGCACCGGCAAGCCCGTCCTGCTGTCGACCGGCATGGCATCGCTGGGGGACATCGAACGGGCGCTCGACACCGCTGCGGCCGCGGGAGCCCGCGACCTCATGGTCATGCACTGTGCGGTGAACTATCCGCCGCGCTTTGCGGATCTCAACCTCCGGGCGATCACGACCATGCGCGCCGCCTTCCAGGTCCCCGTCGGCTGGTCCGATCACACCCCGGGGCACACCGCCGACGTCGTGGCGGTGACCCTGGGGGCCTGCGCGGTGGAGAAGCACTTCACCCTGAGCCGCGACCAGGATGGCCCCGATCATCCATTCGCACTCGAACCCGATGAGCTGGCTGCGATGGTGGTGGCGATCCGCGAGACCGAGGACGCCCTGGGTTCCAGCGTCAAGCGGGTGACCGACGCGGAGGCCGACCTCTTCCGGCTCGGCCGGCGCAGCATCGTCGCCGCGCGCGACGTCCCGGCGGGGGGCGAACTCACCCGCGACGACCTGGCGATCAAGCGCCCCGGGTTCGGCATCCCCGTCGACGCCCTCGACCAGGTGATCGGACGCCATGTCGCGCACGACGTGGCCGGCGATCAGGTGCTCGAATGGGACGACCTGGTCCGCTGACGGCACCCGGGGCTGACGGGGCCGAGGTCACCCTCCGCCCGGCGACCTTGGCCGACCAGAATCGCCTCCTGGAATGGCGCAACCAGCCGGACGTGGTGCGCTACAGCCTCAGCGGCCGGCCGGTCGCCGCGTCCGCGCACGCGAACTGGCTCGCAGCGCGGCTGACCTCCCCGGGCGCCCGGCTGTGGCTTGCCGAGGAGGCCGGGGAGCCCGTGGGGCAGGTGCGCGTCGACCTGGACGACAAGGCCGGCACGGTGTCCATCTCGGTCGCGCCCGCGCACCGCGGCAGGGGTGTCGGCACCAGGATGCTGCGGGCTCTCGTCCTCGAGATGGAGCGGGATATCGAGGTTCGGAACCTACTTGCCCTGGTGCATCCCGAGAACACCGCGTCGCTCCGTGCCTTCGTGCGGGTGGGCTTCCACGACACCGGACACCGCCGGCGCGATTTCGTCGTCCTGGATCGATCGGTCGAGGAGAAATCGTGACACACGGGCATAATCACCCAGGCACGGCCAATCGATTCCCACGTCATCATGGGGGCGCCACATGACCACCCGACCGTCTTCCGCCAGTCCTCTTCGCAGTGAGGTGGCCCGCGCGGTCGCGACCCTTCGGTCGGACCCCGGGCTCCTCGGCATGAAGCTGCGCCAGCGCTGGCAGCAGCGCCGCCAGGAGGCGGTGCCCGCATCGGGCGCGCCGCGCCCCAAGGTCGCCTCGATCGACCAGGATCTTGCCACGGTGGTCGCGCAGGTTCGCGACCATGCGGTGCGAACTGGTGTCGTGTACGGCGACGCCCAGTTCCGGGACGAGCTGGTCGCTGCCACACCTGAGGTGACCTGGGACTGGGTCTCGCATCGTGACAGCGACGTCCTCGCCGGCGCCGCGCTCCCCGCAACCCAGGACATCCATCGCTACGACGTGCTCGTGGTGGGCGGCGCGGACGTGAAGACGGAATACCTGAACGCGCTGCGCTGGGTGGAGCGAGGGGACTCCGTGACCCCAGTGCTCTGGGTCGGCCAGAACTTCGAGTACTGCGGTTCGACGATTCCGATCCCCGCCGAGGTGGAGGCCGCCGACGTCTATCTCTTTCACCACTTCTCGGATTTCTTCCCGATCAAGGATCCCTTGCTCGTTCGAGTGACCAGCAGCGACGCGCGGAGCCACCACGAACGCTTCCTGATGATGCGGCCGCAGGAGACGGTGCATTTCACGCTCGGCGACCTGCTCCCCGACCGCGAGGGCACTGCGGTGATCGAGGTGCGCACCACGCATCCCGCACTGACCGGCAACCGTCATCCGCGATGGCGGGTGTGGGCGGATCTCTTCTGGAAGGACTCGCTGACCAGCCTGCACGGTGCTCACGACTACGGTCCCGACCATGTCTGCGAGTCCCGCATCCCACTCAGCGAACTGCGATCGGCCAGCCTCGTGCTCACGCTCCCGAACTACGACCACCGGCTCAGCAACTCCGGCAGCGAGGTGCACTGGATGCGCGGCACCAACAAGGGCACCTTCCCCAGGGACGGGTCGCGCACCATCCAGCAGGTGAACGTGGCGCGCGAGCCCGACGGCGAGGTTCATCCCGGGTTCTGGGGCTACCGATACCAGGGCCACGGCACCTCGTACTGGTTCGCCTTCGACGAGGGCTCGGGTCAGGATCGCCCGTCGATACGTGGCAACCACGAGGTGACCGTCGCCCAGGTCGAGCACCGCCCTCCGCTGTCCCCCGAACGTCGCGAATTCCTCGAGTCGATGGAGGAGCGGGGGTTCCTGTTCTGGCCGCACGGCCTGCCGCTGCTCGATGACGGGTCGGACATCGAGTTCGGATTCTCATTCGAGGCGGCGAATCCGCAGCTCAGCGATTTCATCCTCGTGTTCTTCGGCGGCGACGGCGAGGTTCTCGGCCGGCGCGCGATCGCGCTGCCGAAGTCCGGCTACCACTACGCCGCCGAGGTGCTCGCGGGCTTCACGCCGCCCGACGGAGGGCGCGCGCAGCTCGTGCTCGTCAGCCCCGACTGGAAGACGATGAACATCGACCCGCAGCGGATCAACGCCTGCGGCAACCTGGTGGTGCGCAGCAAGCGTACCGGGGACCGCGATGTCACCGAGTTCCAGAGTTGCTGGCGGAATCTCAACGCCACCATCGACGGGTTTCCGCACTGGCTGCACCCCTCGAAAGGCGTCGTCGGGCGCACAAACATCGTCGGACAGGTGCGCTCCGCGCGCGGGTTGCGGACCGGAGTCCTCGCCGTCAACGGCTCGGGCAACCTCAGCCACTCGACGAGCGCGACGGTGAAGCTCCGTCTCCACGCGCCGGACGGGACGGCGAGAACGGCGGAGGCGGACATCGCCGCCTTCACGGGAAGAGTCCTCTGGGCGGACGAGCTCTTCGACGGGCTCGACCAGTTCCTCGGAGAGGGCGGGTACGGAACCGTCCTGGTGACATCCGCGGACGCCGATGTCAACTGTCAGATCCTCACATGCTCGACGGCCGGCAGCGTGTCGCTGCAGCACATGTGGGGTTACTGAGAGCAGGGACTTAATCGGCGTGCCCGGGGGCGGGTCCATGCGCACCATCGCGCGCGCTGTGGCGCGATCGCGTCACCGGGCGCACGAGCGGCGAAACCCGCTGAATCCCAGCGGCATCATCGCGACGACGCTCGCGCTCAATCGGCTGCACGCCATGGATGTCGGCGCCGCCGGGGGTGTCGCGCCCCAGTGGCGCGACTATCTCCCGGTGATGGAGGTCGACTGCTTCGAGCCCGACGAGGATGAATGCGAAGCCCTGCAGCGCAGGTCGGCGCCGAACGTGCACTGGTTCGCGGTCGCGCTGGCGGGGACAAGCGGCCGGCGCCCGTTCTATGTTCTCAACCGGCCGACGGGTTCGTCGCTGTATCCACCCAACCACGCCGTGCTCCTCGAGTACAGCGGGCCGTCGTACGCAGGGGTTCGCCGCGTCATCGACGTCGAGTGCAAGTCGCTGCGGGACTTCCTTGCCGAATATCAGCGCCCCGTGCCGGTGCTCATCAAGCTCGACACCCAGGGGACGGAGCTGGAGATCCTGTCATCGCTGACGCCGGAGCAATTCGACTCCGTGGTCTGCGTCGAAACCGAGGTGGAGTTCCTCGAGCTGTACAAGGGCCAGCCGCTGTTCGGCGATGCCCACGCCTTCATGCGAGAGCGCGGCTTCCGACTCCTCGACCTGCGCACCCACCGCGCCTACCGCAACGCGAACGACCAGCCCCAGCACTACCTTCGCAGATACCTGCACACCGCAACCGGGAGCGCGGCGTTGAGCGCGGAGCTGGTCGCGGGAGACGCGCTCTACTTCCGCGAGTCGGCGCTGGATCCATCCACGGGGTCGTTGCAGCAACTCATCCGGAGCGTGTGCCTGCTCCGCCTCTACCGCTATTACGACCTTGCGCTCTGGCTGGTGCACCGCGCGGCCGCGCAGCGGGTCATCGGCGCGTCGGAGGCCGTCGAGCTGATCCGCGACGTCGCCCATTCCGCGCCCCGGCCCACCCTCGCGCAGCGTGCCGGCCGCGCGGGCGATCTCGCCCGCCGCATCTCTTGGGCGCTCGGTCGCGACGACCACGAGGTCTTCTGGACGAGGCGTCGTTGGCCGGATCAGTGAGGGCGGCGGAGAAGCGTTCCGATCGCCAGCCTTCGTTTCTCCCTGGCGCGCCGGCGCCGCACCCCAACCCTTCGTGATTCGCCGGCCGCATTCGCGACCGGGATCGCCACAGTCCATACCGTCTGCGCGACGAGCGCGCGGGCGAGCAGGCCGACCGCGAATCGCGTCCGCTGCCGCTCGAGCTCGCGGCGTCGCGGTGTCGGCGAGGATGCGGCGGCGATGGCCATCAGCCGCCGCGTGACCCGATCGGTCGCCAGCCCGTCCACCGGACCGAGCGCGTCCTCGTACCACGCGGTGCACGCCGGGCCCGCCGGTGGGAGCTCTTCGGAGAGCAGGGCCATGAGCTCCGCCGCGGACGCCGCGTGGTGGACGCATCCCGGCGCAGCCAGGTCGAACGGGATCAAACCGCTGCGGAAACGCTCGTACTCCTCTCCCCAGGCCGCGTAGACGACCGGCCTGCCCGCGGCCACCGCCTCGTAGAGGGCGGTCGACTGAAACCCGACGACGACGTCGGCTGCGACGATGAGCTCGCGCGTGTCGGCATCGGGAGGTGCGACCTCGACACCGTGGTGCCAGCGATCGCCGGATCGGCGGGTGATCCGCGCCAACTCGACGCGATGGTTCTGCTGGGGGTGAATCTTCACCAGAACTTCGCACGCTCCGCGTCGTACCGCCTCGAAGAGCACCGTTTCGGTCTCGTCCCGCAGCGGCTCCCAGGTCCGCAGCCCCATCCCTTGACCGACCCCGGGCACGTACGCGTCGAGCTCGTTGGTGAGAAACAGGACCCGGCGCCGCGCTGACCGTGGTCGGGTACGGTGCGAGGCGTAGATGTCGAATCGCGGCTGCCCGGTCACCTCGACGAGGTCGCCGTCTGTGCCTGCTCGCATCCAGAACTCGCGGTGGCGCTCGCTGCAGACGGTCATCCAGTCGGCGACGAATGGCGCTTCAACGCGCATCTCCTGGCTGTGCTCCTCCATCGTGTGCACGGAGATGGTCGTCTCCTTCTGCATCACGACCACCGGAATCCCAAGAGCATGCGCCGCACCCGGAAGGCTGCGCACGTAGAAGAACGTGTCGGAGGGAAGGAGGATCACGTCGAAAGCCCGCTCCAGGTACAGGCGTTCCACCTCCCGCTGGAGCCAGGTCGCATAGCGGCGGCGGGCAGCTGCGATGTCCGGGCTGTTGTACGCGTGCAGACCCCGGGCGACGGCGCGGCCCATGATCCGGATGGCGGGTTGGCGGAGCCGCTGATAGGGAAACCGCCGGATGTCGAGGCGTGGATCGGCCTCGAGCGCGCGCAGATCCTGGTCCGAGAAGTGATCCATCGCGAGCACGCGAAACCGGTCCATCAGCGCGTGCGGGATGCGGGAAGCAGGAAGCCGAACAGCGCGCTGCGCTCCTCGCGGCTCATCGCGAAACCAACCACTCCCGCGACGTACACCAACGTTCCGGGGACGCAGCAGAGCGCGACCGCGATGAGGCTGGCAGGGGACAGGAGATCGGCGGTGAGCGCCACCACGGCGGCAAACACGGCAGCCCAGGGGAGGATCGGGAGGATCGCCTGGGTGATGAACTCACCCACACCCATCGACAGCT
Organism: Candidatus Dormiibacterota bacterium; assembly: GCA_963799005.1. GTDB lineage: Bacteria > Chloroflexota > Dormibacteria > Aeolococcales > Aeolococcaceae > Palsa-851. Next base: position 1,559,199 of record CAWCVK010000001.1, read on the forward strand.
CGCGTAGCACCAGCCGGATGTACAGCGGCGCGGTGATCCCGTAGCCGACCAGGGTTCCGATGATGACCCCGGACACGCCGAGCGGACGTGCCAGCGCAATCGATATGCCGAGGTTCATGATCATCGCGATGGTCACGTAGATGGTCACCGCGCGCACGCGTCCCATTCCCACCAGCATGGTGTTGGCGATCCCAGCGGTGCACGACACCAGCTGGTAGGTGAGAAAGAGCTGGGCAGGACCCGAAAAGCTCGCGTACTGGTCGCCGACCCAATAGGTGAGCAGTGGACGCGCAAGGATCATCGCGGCGATCGTCACCGGCAGCGAGAGCTCCAGCGAGTAGCGGGTGCCGCGAATCAGCAGCGCTCGCAGCCGGACGCGTGACTCCAACGCCAGGAGATTGGCCGACGCGGGGACGACGGCAGCGGCGCTCAACGACTGCGGATACGACGCCGCAGACTGCAGACGGGCCGCGAAGTTGTAGCCGGCGAGCACGTTGATGCCGACGATCACCGACAGGATCACCGTGTCCATCTGCGCCCAGATGACCCCGTTGATCCTCGAGATGAACACCCATGCGCTGAACCCGGCAAGCGGTCGGAGCGCGGCGCGGTTGATCAATCGGGGAGACACGCGCATCTCGGGGCAGAGCATGTGCGCCGTAATCGCGTAACCGATCGCCGCGAGTGCCGTCGCCGCCACCATGGTCGCGCCGAATGCAACCACACCGCGTCCGCTGAGGAGGACGATCAGCGCCAGCACCGTGAAGAGAATCTGCCGCGACAGGTCCACGAGCTTGATCCATCCGTAGCGCTGGAGTCCCTGGAGCACCCCGAGAAAGGCAAGAGCCGGCAACCCGAAGACGGCTTCAGCCGCGAAGATCACGAACAGCAGGCGCAGGTCGTTCTGCAGCGCGACGCTGTGAATGCTGAAGAGGTGGGCGCCGACAACCGAGAGTGTGAGCAGCAGGCTGACGGCGACCACGGCGGTGCAGGAGAGCACCGCGAGCGCGGAGCTCACCACCTCGCCGATGCGCTCGCGCTGCCCGCGTCCGTCGGCATCGGCAATGAAACGGGTGACACCCGCCTGGAGGCCGAGATCGGAGATGCTGAGATAGCCCGCGGACACCGAGAACGCCAGCGCCAGGGTGAGGATCCCATACGGATCCCTGGCGAGGTGATGGCCGGCAACACCGATGACGAAGAAGTTCGCAAGCAGCGAGAACACGCCGACCGCGCCGGTGACCAGCGTGTTGCGGAAGACGCGGCGCCCGTGCGCGATGGGAGCGGCCGGTGCCGTCATGCGGGACGAGATCCCTCGGCTCTCGACGCCCTGAGCTCGGCGTCGCGCTGGGCATGCCACCGCTGGTCGCGCGGTGGGAGAGGCGTCGCGTGCAGCGCGGGATCGCGCTCGTACGCGGCGACCACGGCGGCCAGGCCGGGCGGCGGCGTCGGAGGAAGGGTGGCAAGCAGGCGCGCGATCCGGTCGAGGTCCTCGGGGAGGTCGACGGTGAGCCGCATCCACGAGAGATCACGATCGTTGCGCACCTGCGCCGTCCGGTAGTCGTCGAGGTGCTCGCGCACCCGGACGGTGACGTGCTCGCGCTCGTACGCCAGGGTTGCCTCCCGATCGATGCGGAAGAGGCATTCGGCGGTCAGCGCCTCGACGTCGTAGCCGTCCGGGTAGGTCGCGGGCGCCACGTTACTTGCGTAGTCGGCGCCCTCCGCCGCACGTGCGCGTATCACGAGGTCGATGATCGCCGGATCGACGAGCGGGCAGTCGGCGGTGATGCGCACGATCACGTTCGCGCCGTGCTCGCGCGCGGCCAGCAGGTAGCGGGTCAGCACATCGTCTTCGGGTCCACGGGTCACGTGCGCGCCGGCGTTCCGCGCGAGTGACGCGACGTCATCGTCAATCGCGCCATCGGTTGTGGCGACGACGACGCCGTCAAGGAGCGCGGCCCTCGAGGCCCGGTCGATGACGTGCGCGAGCACGGGGCGGCCCTGGAGCGGAGCGAGCACCTTGCGCGGGAATCGTGTCGATCCCGAGCGCGCCTGGATGACGGCAAGGGTGGTCATCACGCGGCCCGGACGGTGATCAGCCGGCGCACCGCGTCGGCAACCCTCGCGGCTCCGCGTCCATCGACCAGCGTCCGGCCACGGTCAGACATCGCGTCACGCCGCGCGGGGTCGTCGAGGAGCGAGAGGCACGCCGCGGCCAGGTCCGATGGATCCATCACGAGCGCGCACCCGGCCGCCGCCAGCGCAGATGCCTGGGCGGTCTGATTGGCGACGGCGGCGGTCACCACCGCCGGGGTGCCGACACAGGCCGCCTGGACCGCCGTCGTCCCGGCGGCACCGACGTAGACCGTCGCGGTCGAGAGCGCGCCGGCAAGATCCGGGGGAGCCACCAGCAGGTGCTCGCGTTCCCGACCCTCCATGCCGGCCTCGAGCGCATCGGGGCCGACCACCCGGACGACCTCGACGGTCCAATCCTGATCCCGAAGCTCGTGGCTCACGGGCATGCCGATGCCGCCGAGGTCGGTGGCGCCGGTGCTCACCAGTACGGTGCGCGGGTCTCGGCCGTCGCGTAACGCCCGTTCGCGCGCCTCCACGAAGAGCGCTCGTATCGGTGCGTACGCGGCCCCCCCGAGGAACGCGGCTGCCCCCGCGGGCCACAGCATTTCTCCGCCGGGCGACGGGTTGATCGCGAGGTCACAGTCGGTTGGAAGACCAAGGTCGTCGACCACTGTCAGCGCCGCCGTGTCGCGGAGCCGATGCTGCAACTCGACGTCGAACACGTACCCGTCGAGGACGATCACGTCGAAGCGTGCCGCGCCGGCCGCGGCGGTCACACGTTCTGGTGTGGTACCCCGAGCGTCGATCGCGCGGTGTCGTCGATCGGCCACGCGGCGCTGCAGGGACGCGTCGCCCTGGGGTAGGAGGATGAAGACGTCCAAATCGGGTGTGAGCGCGTCGGCGAGGGCGAGGATCCGCTCGATGTGCCCCAATCCGACGCCACTGCCGCAGTCCGCGGCGAGCAGCGCCCGCGGGGTCACGACGGGACCGCGCGCGCCGCCGCCCACGCGTGGATCCGTTGCAGCGCGAGGACGACGTCGTCCTGGTCGGAGGTCGTCATCGCCGGGTGGAGCGGCAGCGTGACAAGTCGATCGCACAGCCGCTCGGCTCGCGGCGCCATGCCGCGAACGCCGCCTCGCTCGCGGTAGAGCGAGAGCAGGTGCACGGCGGGGTAGTGGAGCGTCGCCTCGATTCCCTCCGCACGCAGCGCGTCGATGAGCGAGTCGCGCTCGCAACCGAATTCGCGTGGATCGATCTCGACTGCATAGAGATGCCAGGCACTGCGGCGGCCCTCCGGTCGCGGTGGCAGTCCTATTCCAGGGATGTCGGTCAGGAGGGCGTCATACCGGTCGGCGATCTCACTTCGCTCGGCGACGACTTCGCTCAGCCGGCGCAGCTGCGATGTGCCAAGGGCTGCCTGCAGCGCGGTGATGCGGTGGTTGTCGCCGAGCATGGTGACGTCGTATTTCCAGAGCGCGCCGCTTCGCTCGTCGGCGGTGCTGGTCATCCCATGATTGCGCAGCTTGCGAATGCGGTCGGCAACATCGGCGTCGGATGTGAGGCACGCGCCGCCCTCGCCGGTGGTGATCTGTTTCACCGGATGGAAGCTGAGCGTGGTGATATCAGCGAGCGACCCGACTGGCCGGCCGCCGAGCGAGGCGCCGAGCGAATGCGCGCTGTCGGCGATGATCGGCAGCGGCCGGGGCAGCGCTGCCCTCAGCGCACTGGTGTCCGACGGGAGCCCCGAATAGTCGACCGTGATCACCGCCCTAGTGCGTGACGTGACCCGCTGTGCCACCGACTCGGGATCGAGGCAGCGGTCGTCGCCGACGTCGGCGAACACCGGCGTGGCGCCGGCGCGAAGCGCCGCGTTCGCGGTCGCGACGAACGTGAGCGGGGTCGTGATCACCTCGTCCCCGGGTCCGATGCCGAGCGCGAGGACGGCAAGGTCGAGTGCCACGCTGCCGTTTGCGACTGCGACCGCATGGTCCACCTTGCACCGGGCAGCCAGGGCATGCTCGAAATCGGCGATTGCGGCACCGCCCGTGAGCGTGCCCGACCGCAGCGCGGCAACGACGGCGGCGACGTCGGTTTCATCGAGCTGATGGCGTCCGTAGGGGAGGGGCTGCACGCGGATCGGCGTCCCTCCCGCGATCGCCGGTGGGCTCGTGACGCTCATCCGACCGGCGCCGCGACCGCCGTCGTGGTGTGCGGGACGGTGGCGAGGAGATCGCGAAGCTCGGGGATGTCGAGCCACTGCGTGTTGCGGTCGCTGCTGTAGACGAAGTCCTCGGCGACCGGGCTGCCGTCGCTGGACTCGCGCGGGCCCCAGAAGGCGTGCTCCGGCTCCACCACGTAGCACCAGCCCTTGTCCACGGTGTGCCGCGCCTCCTCGGAGGTGATCAGCGACTCGTGGAGCTTCTCGCCGGGCCTGATGCCCGTGTAGCGGACCGGAAGACCGGGCGCGATCGCCTCGGCGAGGTCGAGCACCCGCGTGCTCGGGATCTTGGGAACGAACACCTCCCCACCAGACATGGCGACGAAGCAGTCGGCGACGAACTGGACCGCCTGATCCAGGGTGATCCAGAAGCGCGTCATGCGCTCGTCGGTCACGGTGAGCTCGCCGGATGCGGCCTGATCGCGAAACAGCGGCACGACGCTTCCACGCGACCCGACCACGTTGCCGTAGCGCACGCAGCACAGGCGCGTGGCGAGCTTGCCCGCATAGACGTTGGCCTGGACGAAGAGCTTCTCCGCGCAGAGCTTGGTCGCCCCGTAGAGGTTCGCCGGGCTCACCGCCTTGTCCGTGCTCAGCGCCATGGCGCGGGGGACTCCGGCGTCGAGGCACACCTCGGCAACGTTCTGGGTGCCGAGGATGTTCGTCTTGATCGCCTCGAACGGGTTGTACTCGCAGACCGGCACATGCTTCAGCGCGGCGGCGTGGATGACCACGTCCGCCCCCTCGATGGCGCGACGCAGCCGGTCGCGATCGCGCACATCGCCGATGAAGAAACGAAGACGCGGGTCGTCGAACTTCCGCTCCATCTCTGTCTGCTTGAGCTCGTCGCGGCTGAAGATGCGGATGGCGGCGGGGTTCCACTTCGCGAGCGCGGTGCGCGTGAAATGCTGACCGAAGGACCCGGTGCCTCCGGTCAGCAGGATGGTCCGGCCCTCGAAATGATTCACAGTCGATCCTCTTTGGACACCCACATGGCTCCCGGGTAGCCTACGGGACGCCAGCCGCAGCGCGCAGATCGGCAGATCGCGCTCGCCGTTCGATACCGAGGCGCCCGGGGTGCCAGAACGCCGTCTTGCCCCTGTCCACTAGCCTTTCACACGTGCGCGGTGGATCACTGCGCCGGCCGCGATGTCGAAGCAACTTGCAGGAGTCATTTCGATGGAACTCGCTCTACATTTCATGAATTTCACCCTCCCGGGCGGGAGCAAGGCCCTGGGTCCGACCCTGGCTGCAACCGCCCAGGCCGCCGAGGACGCCGGTTGCTCGACCTTCACGATGATGGACCACTGGTTCCAGATGGAGGGATTCGCCACCGCCCAGGATCCGATGCTCGAGGGCTACACGTCGCTCGGCTTCGTTGCCGGGAAAACCGAGCGGATCACCCTGTCGCTCATGGTCACCGGGGTCACCTACCGGCACCCCGGACTGCTTGCCAAGATTGTCACCACCCTCGATGTCGTCTCCGGTGGGCGGGCCATGCTCGGGCTCGGCGCTGCGTGGTACGAGCGCGAACACCTGGCGCTCGGTGTGCCCTTCCCGCCGATCGCCGAGCGCTTCGAGCGCCTCGAGGAGACGCTGCAGATCTGCAATCAGATGTGGAGTGACAACGATGGTCCGTACGACGGCAAGCACTACCACCTTGCCGAGACGCTGTGCCATCCACAGCCGGTGCAGCAGCCGCGCCCGAAGATCCTCATCGGCGGTGGCGGCGAGCGCAAGACCCTCAAGCTGGTGGCGCGGTATGCGGACGCCTGCAACCTGTTCGCGCTCGGACCGGTCGAGGTGAAGCGCAAGCTCGACATCCTGGCGAAGCACTGCGAGGACGAGGGCCGCGACATGGCTACCATCAAGAAGACCATCCAGGGCGCGGCCGACCCGACCAGGGATGTGGACGGCTTCCTTCGAGACATGGAGGAGTACGCGAAGCTGGGGATCGCCATGGTCGGGGTCCGGAATACGACGCCCGATCCGGTGGCGACGGCTCGGGAGCTCGGCAAGATCGTCCCCCTGCTCGCCCAGATCGGGCCGGCCTGAGCGCTGCGCTCAGACGCGGACGACGGGCAGCGAAGGCCAGGCACTCTGGACAGGTGGCTGTCGGAGGTGACCAGCGGCGCCCGTCCGGAGGAGTCACGTCGCCGATGCAGGCGGTTCAGTCAGTGAGGCGATGCATGCGATGAGCAGGCGCCGCATCTGATCTTGTTCGCTGACATCCAGATTGGCCAGCATGTCTTGCTCGACGCGGCGAACGGCGGCGCTGGCCACCTCAAGCTGGCGGCGCCCGCGGGCGGTCAGCTCGGTCGGCAGGGCCCTGCCGACGGGTGCCTGTGCCGGGCGGACAACGAGTCCTTGGCGTTCGAGGGCCCGCAGAAGCACATTCATCGACTGCCGGGTGACGAAGGCGCCGCGGGCAAGTTCGGAGTTGGACAGACCCGGTCGCTGGGCAAGCAGCTCCAGGCAGGCATAGTGGGTGATGGTCATCCCAAGCGGCCTGAGCACGGCCTCCAGCGCAGAGTGCAGGGCGCTCGCGGCCGCCTTCAGCATGTACCCCAGCGATGTGTCCAGCTCGATTCCGGGCTCGCCTTGAACTCATGTCAGTAGTCTGACATACACTCTGGTTTGTCAAAAGACTGACATACAATGAGGAGGCAGGAATCGTGGCCGTCACCGGACCCGACTTCATTTCACTGCAGGTGCGCGACCTGGAGCGTTCGGCCGCTTTCTACGAGCAGTACCTCGGACTGACTCGCTCCCTCGCAGGACCGGCGCATGCCGTCGTGTTCGACACCCACCCGGTCGCGTTCGCCGTCCGCGACGTGGTCGCGGGCGTCGACCTGGACGCGAGCGCGCAGGCGGGGCAGGGAATAGCGCTGTGGCTGCACGCAACCGACGCGCAGGACATCCACGACGCCCTCGCCGCCGCCGGCGCAACGATCATCTCAGCGCCTATCGACGGGCCATTCGGCCGCACGTTCACGTTCGCGGACCCCGACGGCTACCACGTGACCCTCCACGACCGCGGCTGAGCCGGGCGTCCTGGTCTTGTGCGCCTGTTTGATCACTTTCCTCGCGACAACTGCGCTCTCGTTGGGATCGAGCATGGGTGAGGCCGGAAGTGGAGCGGGGGGGACTCGAACCCCCGACCTCTGCCGTGCGAGGGCAGCGCTCTCCCAGCTGAGCTACCGCCCCGAGATCCGGATCACCGCGAGGCGTTCTGCAGTATAGGGCCGGCGCCCGAATGGCCTACGAGGCGGTCCGGGTGGCGAAAAAGGTCTTGACCGCCTCGGCCAGCGCCGGCAGGTTGAAGGGCTTGGGCAGCATGCCGTCCGCCCCGGCGAGGCGGGCGGCCTCGGCCTCCTCGGACAGGGCGCTGAACATGAGCACCGGGGTCTGGGCGGTGGTCACGTTGGCCCTGATCCGGCGGCATGCCTCGATGCCGTCGATGCCGGGCATCATGATGTCGAGGATGATCAGATCCGGGTGATCGGCCGCCGCGATCGCGACTGCGGCTTCGCCATCTGAGGCCGTCGACATCTCGTACCCCTCGAGATCGAGGTAACGGGAGACGACTGACAGCACGCGCGGGTCATCGTCGGCGAGCAGAACGCGCGGCCGGGACATTGCCCCAATGGTACGGAGGCGCCCTTCAAACGGGTGGCCCGCGTTCATTCCTTTACAGGCCGGATGGCGTTCGCGCGCCCCGGTTGGCGAGGCTCCCGCGGCGCCACCGGTGGCTATACTCGCCCGCAGGCATGTCGAGCACCCCGGCGTCCCTGGTTCTCTTCGGGATAGCGGTCGCCGCGTACACCCTCGCCGTGGTTGCGTTCGTGCTCCATCTCGCCTTCCGCAAACGGATCCTCGGCGACATCGGCATGGCGCTGGTGCTGATCGGCTGGCCCGTCCATTTCGCGTCGATCTTCACGCGCGCGCTGGAGGCCGGCCACTGGCCTCTCGGCAACATGTACGAGTACTCCACAGGGATCGCGTTCGTGCTCGTGACCGTGTGCGTGGTGCTCATGGTTCGAGCCCGGATGCGGCTGATCGGGTTGCCGGCGATGATCGTCACGGTGGCTCTGATGGGCGTGGCCTACATGCTCTACGTGCCGCCGGGGCAGCTCGTCCCTGCTCTGCACAGCTACTGGCTGACGATCCACGTCACCTCGATGGCCACATCCTCCGCGGTCCTCAGCTTCTCCTTCTTCTTCGGGATGGCATACCTCGCGCGGCGCTGGGCTGACAACCGGCTCCTGGCGGCGGCCCCGGCGGCGGTGCCGGCAAGCGTGAGCAGTGGCGGCGTCGCCACCATGACCATGGGTGGCGGGTCAGGCGGCAGCTTTGCCGGCGGAGGCGCCAGGCGCCCGCTGGCGACCTGGCTGCAGCGGGTCCTTCCCAGGGCGGGGCTTCTGGACAGCTGGAGCTATCGCTTCGTGATGATCGGCTTCCCGATCTGGACGTTCGGAGTCATCTGCGGTGCGATCTGGGGGGAGCACGCCTGGGGTCGCTACTGGGGTTGGGATCCCAAGGAGACATTCGCGTTCATCACGTGGGTCGTCTTTGCGATCTACCTCCACGCCCGAGTGACCTACGGATGGAAGGAGAAGCGGGCGGCGATCATCACCGCGTTCGGGTTCGCGGCGATCCTGTTCACGCTCTACGCGGTCAACCTCTGGATCGCAGGACTGCACTCGTACGCGCGGGCCTGACGGGGTTCGCGATCGCGGCTAGCCGCGGCGCGCCCACCTCGTCTTCTTCAGCATCTTCTTGTGCTTGTGCTTGCGCATCTTCTTGCGCCGCTTCTTGATTACCGAACCCATCTGCCAGCGACTATAGCGGTCCGAGGCGATCGAAGGCCTCGCGCAGATTCGCCGCGGTGGTCTCGAGATCTTCCGGGAGCACCTTGACGTCGCCGATCACGGGCATGAAATTGGTGTCCCCGGCCCAGCGCGGGACCACGTGGAGATGTACGTGCTCGGCGCTCGCTCCCGCCGCGTTTCCCTGGTTGATACCGATGTTGAAGCCGTCCGGATGCATGGCATCGGTGAGCGCCCGGACCGCGCGCTGGGTGGTGGCGAAGATGGCCGCCCCCTCCTCGGTGGTGAGCGTCTGCACCCCCGCGGCGTGGCGTACCGGAGCGACCATGAGGTGGCCGCTCGTATACGGGAAACGGTTCATGAGGACGAAGACCAAGGGGCCGCGGTCGACCACGAGTGCCTCGTCTTCGCCGCCGGGAACCGCGGCGGCACAGAGAAAGCAGGAATCAGCCGCTCGGGACGGCACGTCCGAGACGTAGGTCATGCGCCAGGGCGCCCAGAGATGCCGCACGCGATGACGTTAGCCGACCATCCCCACGCCGCGGTGCCACGCCGCGTCAGAGCAGCGTGAGGGTGACCTCGACATTGCCTCGAACCGCGTTCGAGTACGGGCAGCGCTGTTCCGCCTCGTCGATCAGCACCTTGGCCTGCTCGCGATCCGGGAGCGAGGGAAGCGTGATCAGCAGTTCGACGGCCAGGCCGAGCCGTCCCGACGCGATCGGCCCGATCCCGAACTCGGGCGGTCACCGTGGCGTCGTCGACGTTCAGCCCCTTGCGGCGAGCGATGCCGAGCATCGCGTTCTCCCAGCACGCCGCGAAGCCGAGGGCGAAGAGCTGTTCGGGATTGGTGCCGCGGGCTCCGTCGCCGCCCAACTCCTTGGGCGACCTGAAATCGACCTCTACAACACCGTCGGACGTGGCGCCATGACCGCGACGTCCCCCCTGGACGGTGGCCTCGGCGGTGTACAGAATCCGAGGCCGCTGTTCGCTGTCGCTCATGACTTCTCCGAATCCGCCCGGAAGATCGACGCACCCATCTTATGAGCGGCGGTCGCGGGCCTGGAGCCGGCCGCCCCGGTCGGAGGATTCAGGCGCGATCAGGCGGTGATCGCGATCTTGGTGCGCACCTGCTCCGAGAAATGACACGCCGCCAGGTGGCCGGCGCCCTTGAGCTCGAGTGGCGGTTCGACGTCCGCGCAGATCCCGGGTACCTGCGCGATCGGACACCGGGTGTGAAAGCGGCACCCCGAGGGCGGGTTGAGCGGCGAAGGGATCTCACCCGAGAGCTCGACCAGCCTGCGCTTCGATTCGATGCGCGGGTCGGGGACGGGGATCGAGGAGAGCAGGGCGCGCGTGTAGGGATGCTCCTGCGAGGTGTAGAGATCCTCGCTCGGGGCCACCTCGACGATCTTGCCGAGGTACATCACCATGACCCGATCACTGATGTGCCGGACCACCGAAAGGTCGTGCGCGATGAAGAGGTACGTGAGCTCGAACTCACGCTGCAGGTCCTCGAGGAGGTTGATGATCTGCGCCTGGATGGAGACGTCGAGCGCCGACACGGGCTCGTCACAGATGATCAACCGGGGGTTGAGCGCCAGCGCCCGTGCGATCCCGATGCGCTGCCGCTGACCGCCGCTGAACTCATGCGGATAGCGGTTGTTGAAGTAGGGGTTCAGCCCAACGGTGCGCAGCAGCTCCTGCACTCGCGTGTCCTTGGCGCGGCCGCTGATCATCCTGAAGTTGACCAGCGGCTCGGCGATGATGTCGCCCACCGTCATGCGCGGGTCGAGTGACGCGTACGGATCCTGGAAGATCATCTGCAGCTGCTTGCGCTGCTGGCGCAACCTCTCCCCGCGCAGCTTGGTGATGTCGACGCCGTCGAGGTAGACCTCACCCGACGTCACCGGGAGGAGCTGGGTGATGACTTTTCCGAGCGTTGACTTGCCACACCCGGACTCGCCGACCAGACCGACTGTCTCACCCGGACGGATCTCGAAGCTCACGCCGTCGACGGCCTTCACGGACGCGCCGACACCGGCGCCGAAATACTTCACGACGTTGACCACGCGCAGCAGCGGTTCCACCGCGGGCGCGACCAGATGCGCTCGTGCGACGGCGGTGTCAGTCACTGACAGCCTGCGCGATCGCCGCGGGCACCTCGGCGGCGGGGCGGGTGCGTCCCGCGGGATGGATGCCGCTTGCCGCCCCTGGACTCGTGTCGGTGATGGTGCCGGCGCCCATCTCCGCGTACGCCCGCTCCATGGTCACCCAGCACGCCGCGTGCTGCGCGGGCGCGACCTGCTCGATCGGCGGCGATTCCTGGAAGCAACGCTCGATGCGGAACGGGCAGCGCGGGTTGAACTTGCAGCCCTGGGGCAGATCGATCAGGTCCGGGGGCAGGCCCTCGATGGAGAGCAGACGGTGTCCTCGGCTCGCGTCGATCCGCGGTACGGACCGAAGCAGCGACCACGTGTACGGATGCTGCGGCCGTTCGAAGATCTGCTCTGCGGTTCCCTCCTCGACGATCTCGCCCGCATACATGACCAGCACGCGTTTGCAAAGGCCGGCGACGACGCCGAGGTTGTGGGTGATGAGGATGATGGCCGCCCCGGTTTGCTCGTTGAGGTCGCGGAGCAGCTCCAGGATCTGCGCCTGCACGGTGACATCGAGCGCGGTGGTGGGCTCATCGGCGATCAGCAGGTCGGGAGAGTTCGACAGGCCCATGGCGATCATGGCGCGCTGGCGCATGCCGCCACTGAACTGGTGGGGGAAATCCTTGATGCGCCTCTCCGCGTCGGAGACGCGCACCTGCTTGAGGAGATCGATACCGCGGCGCTCGACGTCGTCCTTCGGGATCTTGTCGTGGGCGTGCATCGCCTCGTCGATCTGGTAGCCGACACGGAGCACCGGGTTCAGCGAGCTGAGCGGATCCTGGAAGATCATCGCGATGTCGCGCCCGCGGATGTTGCGCAACTCTTCCTTAGTGAGCTTCAGGAGATCGTGTCCCCGGAACATGATCTCGCCGCCGACCACCTTGCCCGGTCGCTGCACCAGGCCGAGGACCGACATCGCCGTGACGCTCTTGCCGCAGCCGGACTCGCCGACGATACCGAGGGTCTCGCCGGGTTCCACGCGGAAGCTGACCCCACGGACGGCCTTGACCTCGCCGTCGTCGGTGAAGAAGTGCGTGCTGAGGTTGCGGACCTCGAGGATGGGATCCGTCACCGACGCTGTCGCGGGTCGAAGGCGTCTCGCAGGCCGTCGCCGAGGAAGTTGAACGCCAGCAAGGTGAGCGAAAGCGCGATCGCCGGCCAGAGCATCATGTATGGCTCCAAGGGGAGTGCAGCATACCCCTCGGAGGCGATCGATCCCCAGGAGGCGAGCGGGCTCGGGATGCCCAGGCCCAGGTAGCTGAGGAAGGCCTCGGTCAGGATGGCGATGGGGATGACAAATGTCGCCTGCACGATGATCGGGCCGAGCGCGTTCGGCAGGATGTGGCCGAAGAGGATCTTCCCCGACCTCGCGCCGCTCGCCCGCGCCGCCTCGATGTACTCCCGCTCACGAATGCTGAACGCCTGCCCGCGCACCAGCCTGGCCATGTCCATCCAGGCGGTGGCTGATATGGCGATCATGATGTTGCCGAGGCCCCGTCCGAGAACGAGGTACAGGACGATCGCGATGAGGATGCCGGGGATCCCGTAGAAGACGTTGATGAAGACGCTGATGACGTTGTCGATCCATCCCCGGAAATAGCCGGCGATCAGGCCGACCACCACCCCGACGGTGAGCACGATCGCCGACGTTCCGACGCCGACGATCAGGGAGATCTGCGCTCCCTGCATCATCCGGCTCAGCAGGTCGCGCCCCAATTCGTCGGTCCCGAGCGGGTGCGCCGCCGAGGGTCCGAGGTAGGTGAGCGTGTTCGGCAGGATGGTCGATGGGTTGTACGGCGTCCAGAAGATCGCGACCACGGCGAAGAGCAGGAGAAGCGACAGATAGATGAGCGCCACCAGCGCGAGGCGGTTGCGTCGCAGGCGGCGGAAGCCGTCACGCCAAAGACCGACCTGCTCCCGGGCGACGGTGCCGCCCGCATATTCCTCGATGATCGGGGTGGTGACTGTGGCCATCAGTATCGAATCCTTGGATCAACCACGGTGTACAGGAGGTCGACGACGAGATTGGCGATGCCGATCAGCAGCGCGTAGACGGTGAACACTCCGACCGTGACGTTGTAATCGGCTCCGAGGATGCTCTCCACGAACTCCTTGCCGAGCCCGGGGATACCGAAGATGTTTTCGATGATGACGCTGCCGGTGATGATGCTGATGACCAGCGGTCCGAGGATGCTGATCACCGGGATGAGCGCGTTGCGCAACGCGTGCCGGACGGTGACCACGCGGCTCTTCAGGCCCTTCGCGCGCGCGGTGCGGATGTAGTCCTGCTGCAGCACCTCGAGCATCGCCGCACGTGTGATCCTGGTGACCTGACCTGACGTGTAGAAGCCCAGGATGATCGCGGGGAGCGACAGCTCGACCAGCGTTCCATACGTACCCGTCCATATCGCCGGGTACGAGATCAGGCCGTTGGTGACGTTGGGCAACCAGTAGCTGAAGATGAGCACGCCGAGCCCGGCGAGCACGAAGCTCGGCACGCTGTATCCCACCACTGCAATCGATGTCAGTGTGTAGTCGACCCAGCTGTTCTGGCGAAGTGCGGCCAGAACTCCGAAGGTGGTTCCGAGGCCGATCGTGATCAGCAGCGCGGTGCCTCCGAGCTCAGCGCTGACGCTGAGCTCGCGCATCACCAGCGGCGTGATCGGCAATCCTCGAATCTGGAATGACACGCCGAGGTTGCCCTGGATGGCATTGGTGAGGAAGCTCCAGTACTGCACCAGGATCGGCCGGTCCAGCCCGTACTGGTGCAGGACCAGCTTCAAGGCCTGGCCATGGACGCGCTCGCTTTCGAAGGCGTTTCCCGGCAGGCTGTGGACCGAGAAAAAGACCAGGAATGACACCGCGACCAGCGTGAAGAGGATCAGCACCAGTCGCTGGCCGATGTAGAGCAGCGTTCCCCGGGTCAGCATCTACGGATCCTCCTCCCTCGGAGGGGAAAGGCGAAAGGCGCCCGGCTGTGTGCCGGGCGCCTTTGTTATTCGGGTGTTACGGATCCTCTCAGTGCGCGAGGATCTTGATCTCGTTCCAGTAGTGGTCGAAAGCGGTGTTGGAACCGGCACCGCTCACGTACGGCTGGATCAGGAAGTTACCGACCGAGTAGTAGAGCGGGATGTAGACGACGTCGTTCTGGAGTATCTGTCCGAGCTGGTTGTAGAGCGGCAGCGCCGAGCTCAAGGGCATCGCATCGGCCTGCTTGAGGATGCTGTCGTATTGGGGATCATCGAATCCGCTGGTGTTGGCACCGGCCGATGAGGCGTACACACCCCAGAGATTGTCGTACCAGTCCTGGGGATGGTTGTAGTCGAACTGCCATCCGTCACGGTCGATCTGATACTTGCCCGACAGGCGGTTGCTGATGAAGATCGAGGCATCCGAGACGGCGTTCAGGTTGACATGAATGCCGAGGTTGGTCTGCCACTCGTTCTGCAGGTAGGCGGCCACGCTCTCGTTGAGGCTGGCTGCGTTGTAGGTGTAGGTGATGTTCTTGGTCAGCGATCCCGTCGGGTCGTACTGGGTGAGCAGCGACTTTGCCTTGTTCGCGTCGAACTTGGCCAGCGGGTCGCTGCCCGCGCCGCCGTTGCCGATCAGCCCGGTGGTGATCAGGCCTCCCGTTGCCGCCGAGCAGATCACGTTGTGGCACACGGTCGTGGCCAGACCCTGCTTGTCGACGGCGAGGTCGAACGCCATGCGCAACCCCTTTGCCGTTGCCGACTCACCCTGGAAGGGTCCGCCGGTGGGGTACCCGACGCTGAAGCTCACCCACGTGGTGCGCCCCTTCGGCTGGGTCAGCAGGTCCGGCTTCTCACGCGAGTTGGCCTGGATCGCAAGGATGTTGGCCAGCGGGATCAGGGCGCTGTCGCCGCCGTACCCGATGATGTCGTAGCCCTTCTGGAAGAAGGCGTCCACGGTCGTCGGAGCTGTCGACGGATCCTTGATGTCGATGTTGATCGTCTTCAAGGTGGGCTTCGGCGAACCCCAGTAGTTCGGCACCGCCGAGAACGTGATCGACTGCTTCGGGGTGTAGGCGGTGAGCTTGTACGCACCGGTGCCGACCAGGTTGGCGGGGGTCTGCCACCAGGTCACGGGATCGACGCCCGCACCGTGGATGACCTTCTCGTCGACGATCGCGCCGACCGTTCCCTCGAGGGTCCACGCGGTGAGGCACCAGCCGCAGGCTGAGCTCAGCTTGACCTGCACGGTCTCCGGGTCGGGAGCGGTCAGGCCGCTCATCATGAAGGCGGAATTGCCGGCGGCGAGCTGCGTCTCGATGTTGCCCTGGAACGTCGTCGGCGTACCGGACGACGGCGGGGCGCCGGCGGCCTTCTGCACGTCGGAGTACCCCTGGATCGCGCTCAGGATCGAGGAGTAGGCGCCATGCAGATCGGCGCCACGGTTCCACGAGTAGAGGACGTCCTTCGACGTGACCGGATCTCCGTTGGAGAATTTGGCCGCGGGGTTCAGGTGGATGGTGTAGGTCAGACCGTCGGCTGAGATCCCGCCATTGGCCTGCGTCGGCACCGCGTTCGCGATGACGGGAACGATGTTGAGCTTGTCGTCGAACCTCCAGAGGTTGTCGAACACGTTCTGCATGAGCTCGGTGTCGACCTCGGCGTCCATCTCACCGGGGTCCCACGTCCCGGGGTCCTGGAAGACGGGGAAGTGAAGCACCTGGGAGCTCGCCAGGTTGCTTGTCGAGGGAGTGCTCGAGCTCCCGCAGGCGGCGGCGGTGAGCAGGCCCAGCATGCCCAACCCGATGCCACCGATGGTCAGTTTGTTGACTTCGCAACACGCGATCCTCCCGTAATGGCTGAAAAGCGCCCTGGCCCAGGTTTTGCCGTGGTCCTGGACCGCCCTCACATCGGGTGAGGCGTGGCGATCATATCCACTTGCAGGATTGCTTGCCATCGAAGCGGCAGGATTTCATCCCGTTGGGGGACGCGGACGGCGAGATCTCCTACCGATGGGGGATGGGCCCGACGGAGGCCCGGGGTCCTCGGCGGCGGGCGAAGCGGGATGACACCGGAATCCGCTCGCAGTGGAGCCAGGGGGGCTCGAACCCCCGACCTCTTGCATGCCATGCAAGCGCTCTTCCAACTGAGCTATGGCCCCGCGCCATGGTACCGGCATACGCCGCCCGCCGCGAGCGGCCCCGGGTGATGGATTGCAGTCCGCGAATGGGTCGATTGCGGCTCCGAGCTTCGGTATCGGACAATGAGTGCGCCAGTCCCGTGTTGTGATTTCGCCGGCGGCGACTGGCCAGACACTCCGACCCGAGGAGACCTCATGCCCGACGCAGCCGCCCTCGACAGAGACCCCGGCGCCGGCACGATTTCGCCGATCGTCCAGGCGGCCGAGCGCCTGGTCTCGCGAATCGAAGCCCTGGTCACCCAGGTGGCCGAGTTGAAGACGGACAACGCATCGCTGCGCCGCGAGGTGCGAGAGGCGCTCGCGCTGATCGACCGCGCCGGCGATGCGGCCGCACAGCCGCGAGCGGCTCGGCGCGCGGCTGCCGCCGCACCTCGACATGCCAAGGCCCGGCGCCGGGGGAAGGGGCCGAAGGGCAGGGCAACCCCCGCATCGGTGACGCCCGACATCGTCCTGGCGACGATCGGGAAGCTCGGCTCCGCCTCGGCGTCCGAGATCGCAAAGGAGCTGAGCGGGCTTGGCGACCCGGTGTCCGGTCGCGCGGTCCGCTGGCTTGCCGAGCGCGCCGGCGCCGCGACCGTCGTCGGCGAGGACGGCCAGCTCAGGTACAGGTTGCCGAACTCGCCGGCCCGCCCGTACTGATCCCTCGCTGAAGCGTTCGGTCGGCGGGTGCCATGCGCTTCGCTGGCTTGCTTCGTCCACGTTCGCGAACTATACTATTCTGAATGTTCGCGACGAAGAATACACACCCAAGCCTGAATCCTCGGCGTTTGGCGTTGGTGGTGGCGGGCGCGGTCGCGCTTGCCGGAGCGGCGGGCTGGTCCGTGCTGCACCAGGCGTCGGCCGCAGCGCCGGTGCCGGTCGGCGAGACCGTCAACCCACCCGCTCCTCCCACCGTGCTCGTCTTCGTGAGCGGTGCGGTGACCCATCCGGGTCTCTATGAATTGAGCCCCGACGCGCGCGTCGCGGATGCCATCGCCGCGGCGGGCGGGGTCACCACGCTGGCGGATCCCGGCCATCTCCCCAACATGGCCCAGCGGGTCAACGACGGCCGCCAGATCAATGTGCCCTTCATGAAGACCGGGACCACCGCCGCCAAGCTGGACATCAACACCGCGGCGGAGTCGGACCTCGATGCGGTGCCGGGTATGCCTCCCGGGCTCGGAGCAGCGATCGTCCAGTATCGAACCGAGTGGGGCCCGTTCACCTCCATGAGCCAGCTCCACTCCGACCTGGGAGTGGACTCGGCCACGGTCACCGGTCTCGAGCACTACCTCAGGGTCGTGCTGGCCCAGCAGTGAGCCGCCTCGCCGGCTCTCGTGCCGGCCGCTGGGCTTCCTTGATCTGGGGAGGTTTCGCACTGGGTTGCGGCGCGGCGTTTGCCGCGTCGCTGCAGGGTTGGTCGGTCGGCTCGGTGCTGTGTGCAGCCGGCGGGTGCGTGCTCATCTGCGCCGCGGTCGCTCCACACTTGGCCGGTCCGCTCGGCATGGTGACCGCCGCGATCGTGCTGGGGATGCTTCGCGGGGCGTCAGCCGTGGTTGTTCCCGGGCCGGGTTCCGTCGACGGTCACCTCGGCATCCGCCCGGTGGTGATCGATGGCACGGTGCGAAGCGCGGATCCCGGAGGGGGGACCACCGCCATCATCGACGCCAGTCACCTGTCGGACGCCGACACCGATGGGCACGTCAGTGGCGGGGTGCTGGTGAGCGGTCCCCTCGTTCCGGCCCTTTCACCGGGCGACGCTGTGGAGATCGACGCCTCCGGTCTGCGTCCCCTGGACCGGCGTCCAGGAGCGAATTCAGCCGCCACGCTGGAGCGCGAGGGCGTGGAGGCGATGGCCACCGCGCCGCAGGTCTTCGTGATCGCCGCGGGCGGTCCGTCGCCGGCGCGAGCGATCGCGTGGGCCCAGGCTCAACTGCTCGCCGCGGTGAATCACGCGCTCCCGGAACCGGCTGCGGCGCTGGCCGTGGGCATCGCATTCGGGATCCACGAGCCGCTGAGCGCCGATATCCGCGCCCCGCTTCAGGACGCCGGCCTGATTCACATCGTCGTGGTGAGCGGCCTGAAGGTGGTGCTCATCATCGGCCTGGTCAGCGCCCTCGCCCGGGTGTTCGAGTGGTCGCGACGGCGAACCCTGCTGGTCGCCCTGCCTGTGGTCGCCGGGTACGTGCTCATCAGTGGAGCCGGGCCCGCCGCGCTGCGAAGCGCTCTCATGGCCGGGGCGGCGATGCTGGCCTCGGCCGGGGCACGGCGAACCGACCCGCTCCCCATGCTCGCTCTGGCTGGGGCGCTCATGCTCGGCCTCCAACCGCAGCTGGTGGACGACCCGGGTTTCCAGCTTTCCTTTCTCGGCACCGCCGGGATCCTCCTGCTCGCCGCTCCGATCGCCGCGCGGGTGCCCGGACCGCGGCTAATCGCTGAGCCATTCGCGGTCACGATCGCCGCACAGCTCGCAACCGTTCCAATCATGGCCGGGACGTTCGGAGTGCTCTCGTTGGCCGGTCCGGTCGCCAACGCGGTAGTGCTTCCGCTCCTTCCGGTGATGATCGTCACCGGGGCAGCCGGCTCGATACTCAGCGCTCTCAACCCTGCCCTGGGCTGGGTCCTGCTCCAGGTCACCGGGCTCGGGACGTCGGCAATCGCCACGCTCGCCCGTGTTCTGACGGCGATTCCAGGCGCGGCGATCCAGGTGGGGAACTGGCCCGCCGCCTGGTCGGTCGCCGAGGCCGCGGGAATGGCCGCGGGGCTGGCCACCCTTGCCGTCGTGACCCGGCGGACTTCGCCGTTCCGGTGAACCTTCGATCGTTGCTCGCCGCCGCGGTCGCCGGCATCATCGCCGCCGGAGTGGCCTGGGTCGTCGCATCGCGCCCGGACGGACGGCTGCACGTGACCGTGCTCAATACCGGATCCTCTCCAGCGGTGCTGGTGCGCACCGGTGCTGGAACCACCGTGCTCGTGGATGGCGGCTCGTCTCCGACCGGACTGCTCGCGGCCCTGGGGAGGATCCTGCCCCCGGCCACATCCCACCTCGACCTCGTCGTGGTCACCGGCGGCGAGCAGGCGGCGGTCAACGGGCTCGGCGGACTTCCGGGTCATTACACGGTGGGCACGGTCGTGACCCCCGGCGGTCTCACTCCGGGAGGGAACAAGATCGTGACGGCGCTCGAGACGGCCGGGGCCAGCGTGCTCGAAGCCGACGGCGCATCGTGGTCGTTCGGCGGGGCGAGCTGGCGCTGTCTCGGATTCATCGCCCTGGCCACCGGTCGTGGGATGTGCGCGCTCACCGTCGCCGACGCCACCGGTCGCCTGCTCGTGCTCGGCGACACCGGCACGGCCGACCAGGAGAACCTGTGCGCCATCTACCGGAGCGCTCTCGGTGCGGACCTGATCGTGACCCCGCCGGGCGGGGCGATCTCCGCGGTCCTGCTCGCCACCGCTCGTCCGCGCGAGATCGCGGTGCCGGTGGTCCAAGGCGTGCCGTCGGCTCCGCCACCGCAGGGCTACGCCATCGATCGCACCAGCATCGACGGCGATCTGAGCTACACGGGTGGCCCCACCGGGCTCCAACGAGCCACCTGACCCGGGCTTGCGATACTGCGCCGGTGGCCGTGATTCCGCCCGTGAAGCAGCTGACGCTCATCCACGGAGACGAGCGCTTCCTGGTGGATCGATCGGTGAAGGAGTGGCGTGAGCGCGCCCGGCCGCCGCAGCTCGACGTGGAGGTGTTCGACGCCCCTGGACGGCTCACCGAGCTCCGGCACGCGGTCGCCGAGATGCCGCTCTTCGATCCCGAGCGTGCGCTCCTGCTCCGAGACCCGCCGCAGTTGACCGGATCTGCGAAGCGAGGAGGAGCCGATCCTCCGGAACGGCTGGTGGCGATTCTCGGCGAGCTGGCGCCGACCACCGTCCTCTGCCTGGTCGCGCACGTCCGTGTTCCCGAGCGCAACCCGGTGCTCACCGCCGTGAAGGCGAGGGGTGGATCGATCATCTTCCACGCCGCGGTCAAGGGACGAGACCTGCGCACCTGGGTCGAACGCGAGATCGGAGTCCGCGGTCTGCGGCTTGGAGCCGGCTCGGTCGACCAGCTGATTCGCGTCGCCGGCCCCGACCTGGGAAGCATCACGTCCGAGCTCGACAAGCTCGTCGCATTCGCGGCCGGCCATCCTCTCTCGATCGCCGAGGTTCGAGCCGCCGTCGCCGGGGACGAGTTCGACAGGCCTGTACGACACGCTCGGCGAACTGCTCGGTCCCACTCCCGCCAAGGGCGCCGAGTCGATCGACCGCCTCCTCTCCGAGGGCAGGGCCGGTCAGCACCTGCTGGCCATCCTCGCGGGCCAGATTCGCGACCTCGTGCTCGCTCAGGCGTACATCCAGGCACGTGGCTCGGGGGCCGGTCTGGCCGCGGCTCTCGGCAAACCCGACTGGCAGGCAGACCGTCTCAGCCGTCAGACCCGGAGCGTGTCTCCGGCACTCGCCGCGAGGTGGCTGGCAGCGCTGCACGACGCCGACCGAAAGCTCAAAACCGGCGAGATCGCCGAGGCGGACGGGCTGCGGCTTGCCGCGTTGCGGGCGGCTGCCGAGCTGACGGCAGAGCGCGGGCAGCGTCGCCGCTGAGCGCCACCGACCCGGTGGGCGCGCTACTTGGCCTTGGGCGACCTTGGGGCGGATTTGGCAGGCGCTGCGGCCCGGGCGGCCGTCGCCTTGCCCGCAACTTTGGCGGCAGGCTTCGCGGCGGATTTCGCCGCCGCGACACGGGTGGGCTGCTTGGCGCTCCTGCCCTTGGCTCCGCCGGCCGCCGCAGAGCGAACCGCCGCTCCCTCGGCCCCCTCGGCGACGTTCGCCAGTTGAGCCGCCATCGACGCGAGCCGCGACTTGCGGCGCCGCGCGTTGTTCCGGTGGAGCACGCCCTTCTCTGCGGCCCGGTCGAGCGCTCGGATCGCCGCGTGCAATTCGGCGTCGCCGGTGGCGCCACCCTCCTCGAGAAGCGCATGACGCGCCTTGATCACCTTGGTGCGCACCGCGGACTTCACGGCGCGGTTGCGGAGATGCTTCCGCTCGCTGGACCTGATGCGCTTGCGCGCGGATCGGGAGTTGGCCATGCTCGCTCTTCTAGATCACTCGTCAACTGCGGCGCGCCCGCCGGGCAGTTGCGAGCCGGGGACGCACGAAGCCAGCAGTATATCAGCGACTGTGTCTCGCCTCTCCACGCGGGTCGTTCCCGCATACGCAAAGCTCAATCTCTCCCTGGCGGTCGTCGCCCGCCGAACCGACGGGTGGCATGACATCGACAGCATCCTGGTTCCCATCGACTGGCACGACTTGGTGGGCCTCAGTGTCGAACCCGCCGAAACCGACAGCCTCTCACTGATCGTCGACGGACCGGCAGCCGCCGGGGTGCCCACCGGGGAGGCGAACCTGACAGCTCGCGCAGCCCAGGCGCTCCGCATGCTCGCGGGCCGGCCGTTGGCCATCCGGGTGTGGCTGTCGAAGAGCGTTCCGCACGGCGCCGGGCTCGGCGGCGGCTCCGCCGACGCCGCGGCGGTGCTTCGGTCCGGGGTCGCCGAGCTGGCGAGCATCGGCATTGCGGTCGACCCGGCACGCGTCGTCGCGGCGGCATTGGGTGTCGGCAGCGACGTTCCGGCGTTGCTCTCGTTGTCCGCCCAGCGCGTGCGTGGGCGTGGGGAGCGACTCGAGGCGCTCGCCACGCCGGCCCTGCATCTCGCGGTCGCCTCCACCACCCCGAGTTCTACCGCCGACACGTACGCCGCCGTTGCCCCGCATGAAATACGGGACGATGGCCGGTCGGAACGGCTGGCGCTGCTCCTCGGGTCCGGCCGGGCACCTGCCGGCGAATTGATGGGAAGCGCGCTCGAGCCGGCCGCTTGCCGCGCCAACGGCATCCTCGGTGAGGCCCTGCAGCGAGCGCGGGCAGTTGTTGCCGGCGTCGACTGGTATCTGACCGGCAGCGGAGGAGCGGTGTTCAGCGTCACCGCCGGGCGCGACGACGCTGAGAGGCTCGCAATCGCCATGCGCGCCGCCGGTTTCACCGCGCGCGCGTGTCGAACCGTCGGGTGACGCTCTCGGCACTACAATCCGATCCCCAGTGGCTGTCGCCGATGCACCTTCCGTCTCGCCGCCAACGCCGGAGACGTGCGACCACCCCGCGCCGGTCACCGGGATCATGGCGCATGAATTCGCACACTACGAGGGCGCCATCGGTCCGGAGGGACTACGCCGCACGGTCACGTACTACGGCCCGATCGTCGGCGGTCTGCCGATTCGCGCGTGGCACTGCGAAAAGTGTGGCCTGCTCCGGCTGACGTACCCGGACGGCCGGACCGAGGAACGGCGGCTCTACCCAGGTCCACAACCGGGATTGCTCGCGGCGGCGTCGCCGGTCGCCACGGAGCGGGTGCATTACGGCATGCAGGCGCGTGTCTCCGGCATCACCGCACAGCCGGCGTTCATCGATCAGCTCACCGGCGGCGAGTCGATCGTCCGGCCGATCCAGTTCCCCACGGTGACACTGCCCGCGTGGGACGCGATCACCTGGCTGACCGTGCTCGGGATGATCTCGGTGATCGTGGGGCTGCTGCTCGCCGGGCTGTTCGCGGCGGTGTCGTACAGCACCCCGAGCGTCGAGTTGCCCCTGGTGCTCACCCTGGTGTTCATCTTCGTCGGGGTCGTCGCGCTGCGCCTGATCGTCCTGGGGATCCGGCACTTCGCTCCCGCGGAGAAGCTCAGTCCCAGCGTCGCCGAGACCATGCGGGGCACCCCGGAGCTGGACGCGGCGACGCGCACCGTGGTCTTCCTGCTCGTGCTCTGCGTGATCGGTCTCTTCGCCAGCGCGGTGCTCGCGACGTACACGTACTCGACCCCGGGCGCCGAGTTTCCGGTGGTGGTCATTAGCATCTCGTGTGCCATCGTCGCCGCGGTGATCAAGATCGTCGACGTGGCAGTGCGTCACTTCACCCGGCGCTAACGGACTGCGCCCGGAGTCGATGCCGCTCCACACCCCGCCTGATCAGGACATCGTCATCGTGGGCGCCACCGGCGATCTTGCGCAGCGCAAGCTCATCCCCGCGCTCTACAACCTGCACCGCCAGACGTTGCTGCCGGCCAAGGGCGAGATCATCGGCGCGGCGCCGTTCGACTGGAACGACCAGCGCTTCCGGGATCTCGCCGAATCATCCGTCAAGCAATTTTCGAGGACCCCGCTGCAGAAGACCGCCTTCGGGTCGTTCGCGAAGCGTCTCCACTTCGTACCCCTCCCGGCGGACGGGAGTCTCGCCGCAATCCGCTCGGCAACCACGCTGGATCGCCGCATCGTGTACCTGGCGGTTCCGCCGTCCGCCTTCACATCGCTCATCGAGGGCATCAAGGTCGCCGGGCTCGTCGAAGGCACGTCGATCATCATCGAGAAGCCGTTCGGACACGATCTGCGCTCCGCCGGCGAGCTCAACACGACCCTGCACGATGTCGTGCCCGAGCAGCGCATCTTCCGCATCGACCACTACATGGGCAAGGAAACGGTGCAGAACCTTCTCGTCTTCCGGTTCGGGAATTCGCTGTTCGAGCGGATCTGGAACCGGGAGGCGATCTCCCGGGTGGAGATCACGGTTGCCGAGTCACTCGGCGTCGAGGAGCGCGGGAAGCTGTACGAGGAGATCGGCGCGATTCGAGACATCGTGCAGAACCACATGTTCCAGGTGCTCTCGCTGGTCGCGATGGACCCGCCGCTGTCGTTTGACGCCGAGGCCATTCGCAATGAGAAGGTGAAGGTGCTCGAGTCGATACAGCCGATCCATCCTCACGATGTCGTCCGCGGGCAGTACACCGCGGGGACGGTGGACGGCGAGCAGGTGGCCGCTTATCGCGACGAACCTGGAGTCTCGCCGACGTCGACCACCGAGACGTACGCGGCCCTGCGCCTGCACCTGGAGTCGTGGCGATGGTCCGGCGTGCCGTTCCTGCTGCGCACCGGCAAGCGGCTGCCGGCGCGAGACACGCGAGTGGTGATCACGTTTCACGATGTCCCGCTGCACCTGTTCAAGACGGCCGGCGTGCACACGCTGCATCGCAACCGTCTCGTGGTGCGCATCCAGCCGGACGAGGGGATCGCACTGTCGTTCGTGGCCAAGCAGCCGGGACCGGAGGTCACCGCTCAATCGGTCGACATGAACTTCAACTACGGCAACTCGTTCAAGACCTCACCACCCGAGGCCTATGAGCGTCTCCTCCATGACGCCCTGCAGGGCGATCACACCCTGTTCATCCGCGAGGACGAGGTCGAGCACGGATGGGCGGCGGTCGAACCGGTCATCGAGGCACCACCGCCGATCACGTTCTATGCGGCGGGAACCTGGGGACCGGACGACGCGGCTCGGATCGCGAGCCCGGGCCACTGGGACGATTCGGTCACCGCGGTATGACCCCCGCGCTGATCGGCGTCGACCTCGGGGGCACCAGCATTCGGGTCGCGGTGGCGATCGGTGACGTCACGCACGGTGAGCCGGTGCACCGCGACACCCCGTCGCAGGA
This sequence comes from Candidatus Dormiibacterota bacterium, assembly GCA_963799005.1. GTDB lineage: Bacteria > Chloroflexota > Dormibacteria > Aeolococcales > Aeolococcaceae > Palsa-851. The sequence continues at coordinate 1,584,185 of CAWCVK010000001.1, forward strand.
CGGTCCCGCGGCGGTGCTCGACGCGGTGGCGGAATGCGCGCGCCAGGCAGCCGGAGCCGCGCACATCCGTGAACTCGCGATCGGCATCCCGGGTCCGCTCGATCCCGGCGCAGGTGTCGTGCACGACGCGCCGAATATGACCGGATGGACCGAGGTTCCGGCTGCGGCGATGCTCTCGGAGCGGGTCGGGTGCCCGGTGGTCATCTGTCATGACGCAGCCGCCGCCGGGTATGCGGAGCTCAAGGCGGGTGCCGGTCGCGGCGCGCGCCATCTCCTGTTCATCACGGTGAGCACGGGCATCGGCGGCGCGCTGTTCATCGACGGCGATCTATACGGTGGCGCCACCGGGTCGGCGGGCGAGGTCGGCCACACGCCGATCAGCGACGACGGGCCGGCCTGCGGTCAGGGGCACCCGGGATGCCTCGAGGGCATGTCGTCGGGAACCGCGATTGCGTCGCGGGCGCGCGCCGAGCTCGCCGCCGGCACCGCGTCGTCCCTGCAGGGTGTCGACCCCGCCACCATCGACGCGCGGGCGATTGTGACCGCCGCGAATGCGGGCGACGCGCTCGCGCTCAAGGTGTTCGACGATGCCGGTCACGCGCTCGGCCGGGCAATCGGCGGTTTCATCAACGTGCTGGCTCCAGACGTCATCGTCATCGGCGGCGGGCTGATCCACGCCGGCGACCTGCTCCTCAAGCCTGCCCGTCGCGCCGTGACCGAGATCGCGTTTGAGATCCCTTACCGGCGCAGCAAGATCGTCACGGCCGCGCTCGGCACGGACGCGGGGCTGATCGGCGCGGTGGCGTGGGCGGTGCGCAGCTTCGGCGGCCCTCCGGTCGGCATGCGCTAGGCGCTCGGCAATCTCGCTCATGACCCGACGTCTCGAAAAGCGGAGGAGGCGATGACCAGCGCGATCGTGATGCACGGTCTCACCAAGGACTACGGTTCGGGTCACGGGCTCTTCGACCTTGACCTGGACGTCGCCGAAGGCGAGGTGTTCGGCTTTCTCGGTCCCAACGGGGCCGGCAAGACGACCACCATCCGGCTCCTCATGGGCGTCATCCACGCGTCTGCCGGAACCGCCAGCGTGTTCGGTCTGGACTGCGACCGCGAATCCGTGGCAGTGAAGCGCAAGGTCGGCTATCTCCCCGGGGACCTGCCCCAGTTCGGCGGGATGCGTGGCAGCGAGGTCGTCGCCTACCTCGGCGGCATGCGCGGCGGGATCGACGGGTCGCGGGTCACGGAGCTCGCGGAGCGGCTCGAGCTCGACCTCGGTCGACGCTTTCGGGAGTACTCGCGTGGCAACAAGCAGAAGCTGGGCCTGGTGCTGGCGTTCATGCATCGCCCTCGCCTGCTCATCCTGGACGAGCCGACCGGCGGCCTCGACCCGCTCAACCAGCAGACCTTCCACCGCCTCGTGGACGAGGTCAGGGCGTCCGGCACCACTGTCTTCCTCTCGTCGCACGTGCTGTCGGAGGTCGAGGAGACGTGCTCGCGGGTGGGCATCATCCGTGACGGCCGGCTGGTCTCCGACATGACCATGGACAAGGTGCACGAGCTGCGCTATCACGAGGTGGTCATCGAGTTCGGTGGCGACGTGCCCGAAGCCGCCGTACGCGCCGCGGCGGGCGTCGAGGATGTCGTCGTGCAAGGGTCGCGACTCTCGTGCACGGTGCACGGCGGGTTCGACCATCTGCTCGCCGCCATCAGCGGCCACGTGGTCGTCGACATGGTGAGCAGGGAGCCGAGCCTCGAGTCGATCTTTCTCAGCTACTACAGCAGGTGATGTCCGCCCGGCTGCTGCTGCGCCTGCATCGCATCGGACTGATGGCGATGGCGTACTTCGGGATCTTCTATGCGCTGGTGAACAGCGCGGCGTTTCCGGTGATCGCAGGGAGGACACGCGCCTCGCAGGAGGCGTTCGGGCATTCGGTCACCGTGCTCGGCGCCCAGTTCAGCTGGCTGCTGGCGGCTCCGCTGCACCCTGAAACCGCAGCGGGATACCTGCAGTGGCGCGGCTACGGTTTCTTCGCGATCATCTTCGCGGCCTGGGGGCTGCTCAGCGCATGCGGTGCCGTGCGTCGCGACGAGGATCGAGGTTTGGTGGAGTCCTGGCTGTCAACGGGTATCTCTCGATTGCGCCTCCTGGTCACGAGGAGCGCGTTCTTCGCGGCGCTAAGCCTGGGGATCGTCGCCGTGACCGGCGCTGCCGGGTGGCTGGGCTGCCTCATCGCCGGAACACCCGCCGGCATCGCCGGCGTGGTGGGGGAGAGCGCGGCGCTGTGGGCGCTGACCCTAGCCTGCTTCGGGATCGGACTCCTCGTTGCGCAGGTCGCCTCCGAGTTCCGCGTGGCGGCTTCGGCGGGGAGCGCACTGCTCGTCGTCATGTTCCTGCTCGACAGCGTCGGGCGGTCCAGCGTTCATCGAGCACCGGTCACCGACATCTCGGTGTTCTCGCTCTTCAATCGGTCCAACGCTGTCGCACCGGGCGGGGCGTTCGATCTGGCCGCGACCATCCTCCTGGTGGGGGTCGGCGCGGTTGCGACCGCGATCGCGTCGGTGGCATTCGTGCGGCGCGACCTCGGGGCCGGGCTGATCCGTCCGCGGCGCCGGCGCGTCCGCGAGGTCCACGAGGTTTCGGTCAACCCACTGCTGCGCATTCCGATTGTCCGGGGGCTGTGGATCCGGCGTTTCGGAGCGCTCGCCTGGATCATCGGCATGGCCGTCGCGGCTGCTGCCGTGGTGCTCCTCGTCAACATCACCGCGACCTTCTTCGTGTCGACGCCGACGCTCAGTCCCTATCTCCGTGGCCTTCCCGGCGACGTGCACACGGTGCTCCTCGCGTTGATCTGGCTGAGCTTTGCCCAGGCGCTCGTGGCCATCTTCGCGATCACGACCGTGTCCCGATGGGCGGCCGATGATTCGTCAGGCGTGCTCGAGATGCAGCTCGCCGAACCGCTGCCGCGCTGGGGTGTGCTCGCCGAACGCGCCGCCGAACTCATCCTGACGGTTTCGTTGATGTCGTTTGCCGCCATGGCCGCGATCCTTGCCCTTGCGCCTGCCCAGGGGATCACCGTCGACGTCAGAAGACTGCTCGGCGCCACCGCCCTGCTGGTGCCGTTCGCGCTCACCTTCGCCGCCGTCGGTGCGCTGCTCTCGGGCTGGCGGCCCAGGGCGGCGGTGGTGGCGCTCTCGACGATCGCCGCGATCTCATATCTCGTCTTCGAGATCGGGCCGCTGTTCAAATGGCCGGCATGGGCGGACAACCTGTCAGTGTTTCAGCTGTATGGCACACCCCTGATCACGCCTGTGTTCATGGGTGGATTGATCGCAATGCTTGCCATCGTGGTCGTGGGTTTCGGATCCGCCGGCGTCGTGCTGGCGCGGCGTGACGTCGCCGCATAGGAGATCGGCAGTGGCGGATGACGCGAAGATGAAGGATGCGATCCGGTGGATGTGGTCGCTCGGCGACTACGGCGCGATCGCCGCGCATCTCGAGCCGCACGCGATCGAGCTCGCGCAGCGGAGCCGCCTGCATGCCGGATCCGAGGTGCTCGACGTCGCCGCCGGCAACGGCAACTTCGCGATCGCGGCAGCTCGTCTCGGTGCGACGGTGGTGGCAACCGACCTGACACCGTCGATGGTGGCGCTCGGCCGGTCGCGAAGCGATGCCCTCGGTATTGCCGTCGAGTGGCAGGAAGCCGACGCCGAACAGCTTCCCTTTCCCGACGAGCGATTCGACGTGGTCGCGTCCGTCTTCGGTGCGATGTTCGCCCCGGATCCGGAGCGGGTCGCGAGCGAGCTGTTCCGCGTCACCAAACGCGGTGGCCTGGTCGCGATGGCCAACTACGGTCCGAAAGGTTTCCTCGGGCGGATCACGGCGATCATGGCGGAGCATGCTCCGGCGCCGCCACCCGGGATGCACTCCCCGTTCGAGTGGGGGGTCACGGACGAGGTGCACCGCCGCTTCAAGGGGCTCACCTCGTCCATCGAGATCTACCCGCAGGCGTTGACCTTCGAGTTCGAGTCGCTCGACGCCGGCTGGGAGTTCTGGGAGCGGGCCAACCCACCGATCAGGGCGATGCTGAGCATGCTCGATGCCGGGCAGGCGGCCTCGCTCCGCGAGGAGGGCATGAAGCTCATGGCCGAGCTCAACCAGGTCTCCGGCGGCGGTCTGACGCTCGAGTCAGACTACCTCCAGGTGCTCGCCCGGAAGGCCTGAGCGTTCGCGGGTTGCGATGATCGCGTACTCGAAGGCGTCGGCGAGCGCGCTCCAGGAGGCTTCGATGATGTTCGTGCTGCAGCCGACCGTGTTCCAGCGGCGGTGGTGGTCGCCGCTCTCGACGAGCACCCGCACCCCGGCGGCGGTGCCGTCCCGCCCGTCGAGGACGCGCACCTTGTAATCGAACAGCTGGGTTGCTCCGATCTCCGGATAGCTGGGAGTCAGCGCCTTGCGCAGGGCGGCGTCGAGCGCGTTCACCGGCCCGTTGCCCTCGGCCGCGGTGTGCACCACCGCATCAGCGACCTGCACCTTGATGGTCGCCTCGCACACCAGCGAACGCCCCTCGCGCTGCTCGACGAGCGCGATGTAATCGATGAGCGTGAACGGCGCGGGATTCCCTCGCGCGCGGTGCACCAGCAGCTCGAACGAGGCCTCGGCGCCTTCGAACGAATGCCCGGTGAACTCGAGCAGCTTGACCTGCTCGGCGACGCGGCGCGCAAGGGCCCGGTCGTGGGTGAGGTCGATGCCAAAGGCAGCCGCCTTCTCCAGCACCGTGCCCCGTCCCGACTGCTGGGTGATCACCGAGTGCCGCCTGTTGCCGACCCGAGCTGGGTCGATGTGCTGGTACGCGTATGAAGCCTTGCTCATCGCGTCGATGTGCTGGCCTCCCTTGTGCGTGAAGGCGGCCTGGCCGATGTAGGGCGCCGAGAGCGGCGGCGCGATGTTGGCAATCTCCGCAACGTCTCGCGCGACCTCGGTGAGCCGTGCCAGCTGCTCGTCGCCGATGACCTGCATACCCATCTTGAGCTGCAGGTTGGGGATCAGCGTGCACAGGTTCGCGTTCCCGGTGCGCTCTCCGTACCCGTTGATGCAGCCCTGCACCTGGACCGCGCCCGCGCGGACCGCCGCGAGCGTTGCCGCGACAGCACATCCGGAGTCGTCGTGACAGTGGATGCCGGCGACGCCGCCGAATCGAGCGGTGATCTCGCGGACCACCGACTCGACACGATCGGGGAGGGTGCCGCCGTTAGTGTCGCACAGCGTGATCCGCTCGGCGCCCGCGCTCACCGCCGCTTCGAGGCAGCGCAGCGCGTAGCCGGGGTCGCTGGCGTATCCGTCGAAGAAGTGCTCGGCGTCGTAGACGACGCGGCGCCCATGGTCGACGAACCACCGCACCGAGTTCGGCGATCATGGCGAGGTTCTCGTCGGTGCTGGTCCGCAGCACGTCTACGACCTGCCGGTCCCACGCCTTGCCCACGAGGGTGATCATCGGCGCCATCGAGTCGAGGAGGGTGCGCAGCTGCAGATCGTCCTGCGCCTGCATGCCCGGTCGCCGAGTGGCCCCGAATGCCGCCAGCGTCGCGTTGCGCAGCGGATGCGTTTGCATCGCCGCGAAGAACTCGGTATCGGTCGGGTTCGCGCCCGGCCACCCTCCCTCGATAACGGTCACGCCGAGGGTATCCAGATGGTCGGCGATGCGCAGCTTGTCGGACACCGAGAAATTGATGCCGACGCCCTGCGCGCCGTCACGCAATGTCGTGTCGTAGATCTCGACGGTCACGACGCCACACCGCTGCGCGTACCGAGATGGCGCAGCGCCTCACGCGCCACGGCGTCGGCGACGGCCCCGGTTCCCGCGGTTCCACCAAGGTCGGCGGTGAGCACGTCCTCGCTGATGCACACCTCAACCGCGGACTCGATCGCCACCGCGAGGTCGTCGCGGTGGAGCGAATGCCGAAGCAGCATGGCGACCGAGAGGATGGTGCCGTAGGGGTTGGCGATGCCGCGCCCCGCGAGGCTCGGCGCGCTGCCGTGGATCGGCTCGTACACCCCCTGGTCCGACGCCCCGAGACTCGCCGACGGCAGCAGACCGAGCGAGCCGGCGAGCACGGCCGCCTCATCGCTGAGGATGTCGCCGAACAGGTTCTCGGCGACCACGACGTCGATGGTGGCGGGCTCGCGCACGAGGCGCATCGCGAAGGAGTCGACCAGCTCGTGGGTCAGCCTGACATCCGGATACTCCGCGGCGAGCGCGCTCACAACCTCTCGCCAGAGCTGGCTCGTGATCAGCACGTTGGCCTTGTCGATGGAGACGAGCTCACCGCGCCGCGACTCGGCGAGTTTGAAGGCGACTCGCGCCACCCGCTCGATCTCGGCGGCGCTGTAGACGATGCTGTCGCGGGCGATCTCGTCGGGACCCGTGCCGGTGCGGCCGCGCGGCTGCCCGAAGTAAGCGCCGCCGGTGAGCTCGCGCACGATCACCAGGTCCGTCCCGCTGATGACCTCGGGACGCAGCGTGGTGCGATCCGTGAGATGTGGGTGCACCTTGACGGGACGGACGTTGGCGAAGACGTCCATCTCACGGCGCAACCGCAGCAGCCCGGCTTCGCAGCGGCGCTCACCGCGCAGGTGGTCCCATGCCGGGCCGCCGACGGCGCCGAGCAGAACCGCGTCGGCAGCCATACAGGCCTCGAGCGTCTCGTCGGGAAGGGGGCTGCCGAGTTCGTCGATGGCCCGCCCGCCGATGAGGTGCACATCGAGGGTCAGCTGCGCGTCGGCAGCGTCACAGACGGTGGCGAGCACGCTGAGCGCGGCATTCACGACCTCGGGTCCGACGCCGTCACCAGGAAGGACGACGATGTTCGCCTTCACGAGCCTGTCCCGGCGCGCGCCAGATCGGGCATCCACGCCGGCCTGCGCGCCTCGAAGGCGGTGATCTCCGCTTCGTGCGCGAGTGTCAGGCCGATGTCATCGAGGCCCTCGAGCAGGCGGCGGCGCTCGAACGCGTCGATGTTGAACGCAAAACGCAGGTCGCCGCACGTCACCGTCTGCGCCTCGAGGTCAACCGACACCGTGATCCCGGGTTGTTCGATTGCAAGGTCGATCAGGGCCCGTACCTGATGCTCCGGCAGCGTCACCGGGAGCAGGCCGCTCCCCAGCGCATTGCTTCTGAAGATATCCGCGAACAACTCGGCGACGATCGCGCGGATCCCGTAGTCGGACAGCGCCCAGACCGCGTGCTCGCGCGAGGAGCCGCAGCCGAAGTTGCGTCCCGCCACCATCACGCTGCCGGGAGCGTACGCCTCCTGGTTGAAGACGAAATCCGCTCGCGCTGCGCCTGCCGCGTCGCGGCGCCAGTCGTTGAACAGGAACTCGCCGTACCCGGTTCGCTCGATGCGCTTGAGGAACTGCTTGGGGATGATCTGGTCGGTGTCGACATCGGAACGGTCGAGGGGGATGAGGACTCCGTCCTCGCGGTGAAACGGTCTCATGCCCGAGCCGCCGGTACCGCCATGCGGCGAACATCGACGAACCGCCCCTCGACCGCGGCGGCGGCCGCCATCGCGGGCGAGACCAGATGCGTGCGTCCGCCGCGTCCTTGACGGCCTTCGAAGTTGCGGTTGCTGGTGCTCGCACACCGCTCACCGGGTTGGAGGATGTCGGGGTTCATGCCGAGGCACATCGAGCAGCCGGGGTTGCGCCACTCCGCACCCGCGCCCGTGAAGATCGCGTCGAGCCCCTCGGCTTCCGCCTGGACCTTCACCTGTGCCGATCCCGGGACCACCAGGACGCGCAGGCCGTCGTGGACGCGCCGGCCGTCGAACATCGCCGCGGCCGCGCGCAGGTCCTCGATGCGACCGTTGGTGCACGAACCGATGAACACCGTGTCCAGCTTGATGTCCTCGATCGCGGTGCCCGGTTCGAGCCCCATGTAGGCGAGTGCGCGCACCGCCGACTCACGCTCCGCGGCATCCTCGAAGGACGCCGGGTCGGGGACCCGTCCGGTGACCGCCACCGATTGCGCCGGCGTCGTCCCCCACGTCACCGTGGGTTCGAGCGTCGCGGCGTCGATGACGACCACGCGGTCGTATGTGGCACCGTCATCGCTGCGCAGCGCGCCCCAGGCCGCAACCGCCTCGTCCCAGAGGGGGCCCGCGGGCGCGTACGGGCGGCGCTTGATGTACGCGAAGGTGGTGGCGTCCGGAGCGATCATCCCCGCGCGTCCCCCGCCTTCAATGGTGAGGTTGCAGAGCGTCATGCGCTGCTCCATCGACAGGCCGCTTACCACCGAGCCGGTGTACTCCACGACATGACCAGCGGCGCCCGCGGTCCCGATGGCGTTGAGCACCCCGAGCGCCGCGTCCTTCGCGGTGACACCGACCGGCAGCGTCCCTTCGATGCGTACCTCCATGGTCATCGGGCGAGACTGGCGGAGGCACTGCGTGGCCAGCACGTGCTCGACCTCGGAGGTGCCGATCCCGAGGGCGAACGCCCCGAAGGCCCCGTGCGTGGCGGTGTGGGAGTCGCCGCATACGACGGTGATCCCCGGAAGCGTGAGGCCCAGCTCCGGTCCGATCACGTGGACGATGCCCTGCCAGCGATGTCCGGCACCGAAGCACGAGATCCCGTATTGGTCGCAGTTGCTGCGCAGCGCGTCCATCTGCGCCACGCTCATCGCGTCGGCGCCACTCAACCCGTCGCCATCGGTGGGTACGTTGTGGTCCATCGTGGCAACAACCAGTGAGGGCCGGCGCACCCCCCGGCCCTCGAGGCGAAGGCCCTCGAACGCCTGCGGGGAGGTCACCTCGTGAACGAGGTGGAGGTCGACATAGAGCAGGGACGGCTCGCCGGGCTCCTCGGCGACGACGTGTGCCTCCCAGATCTTGTCGAAGAGCGTTCGCGGGGTCACGTGGCCGCCGATGCCACGCCCGCCGCCGCACCGCTGACCACGAGCTGCTCGGGGGTGATCCGCGGACCTTCGGCGAGCCGGGTGGTCAGGCGATTGAGGGCGTGGACGTACGCCTTCGCCGCCGCGACGAGGATGTCGGTGTCGGCTCCGTGGCCGGCGCTGAGCGCGCCGTCCTGGCGCAGCCTGACGGTGACCTCGCCGACCGCGTCCATCCCTTCGGTGATCGCCTGGATGGCGAACTCCTCGAGCTCGGCCTTGACCTGGACCAGCATGTCGATGGCGCGATAGGTCGCGTCGACCGGCCCGTCGCCGGTGGACACCGCCTCGTGACTGACGCCGTCGCTCAGCATCATGCGCACGGTCGCGGTCGCCCGCAGGTTGGTACCGCAGCTGACCTGCAGATGCTCGAGGTGGAACCTCTCCTCGGCACCGTGCAGCTCGTCGGCCACGATCGCCTCGAGATCTCGATCGGTGACATCCCGTTTGCGGTCCGCCAGTCCCTTGAACCGGACGAACGCGCGCTGCAGCTCCTCGCCGTCGAGCCGGTAGCCCATCTGCTCGAGGCGGTCGCGCAGCGCATGGCGCCCGCTCAGCTTGCCGAGGACCAGCGTGGACCCGGCCCCGACCTGGCCGGGTTCCATGATCTCGAAGGTGCGCCGGTCCTTGAGCATGCCGTCCTGATGGATGCCCGAGTGGTGCGCGAACGCGTTGGCACCGACCACTGCCTTGTTGGGCTGCACGAGCATGCCGGTGAGCTGGGAGACCAGGCGCGAGGTGCGATACAGCTGCGAATGGTCGAGCTGCGTGGTCACGCCATACACCTTCTCGTGCAGGCGGGTGGCCATGGCCACCTCCTCGAGCGCCGCGTTGCCGGCGCGCTCGCCGATGCCGTTGACGCAGGTCTCGATCTGTCGTGCTCCAGCGAGCACGCTGACCAGGGAGTTGGCGGTGGCGAGACCGAGGTCGTTGTGGCAGTGCACGGAGAGCACGACGTTGCTAAGTGCGGGCACCTGCGCGTACATCCACCCGATCAGGGCGCGCCACTCGTCGGGGGTGGCGTATCCGACCGTGTCCGGCAGGTTGATGGTGGTCGCACCGGCCTCGATGCAGCTGTTGACGACCTCGGCGAGGTACTCGCGTTCGGTGCGGCTCGCATCCATCGGGGAGAACTCGACGTCCTCGCGGAACGTCTTGGCCAGTGCGGTCATCGCGACCGCCCGGTCGTGCACCTCGCGTTGAGTCATGCGCAGCTGGCCCTCGCGATGGATTGGCGAGGTGCCGATGAAGACGTGGATGCGCGCGCGTGCAGCCGGCTCGAGTGCCGCGGCGCAGGCGCGGACGTCCGCCTCGAAGCAGCGCGAGAGGCCCGCGATGACCGAGCCGTCAACCTGCTCGGCGATTGCCTTCACCGCCGCGAAGTCACCGGGCGAGCTATGCGGGAAACCGGCCTCGATAACGTCGACCTTGAGCCGGGCGAGCTGGTGTGCGATCTGCAGCTTGTCCTCCGCGTTGAGCGCCACCCCGGGCGATTGCTCCCCGTCGCGCAGCGTGGTGTCGAGAATCGTCAGCAACTCGGTCATACCGTGGCCTCCTCGCGATCGGGCTCGGCCAGGACCTTCTCCATGCCGGGCGCGGTCTTGGAATCGAGCCAGCCCATCTTCGAGCGCAGCTCGGCGCCGACGCGCTCGATGGGCAGATGCTGCTCCTCGTCCCGGTACTCGACGAAGTTGGGACGCCCGGCCTCGCTCTCCTCGATCCACCGCTTCGCGAACGTCCCGTCCTGGATGTCGGCGAGCAGCTTGCGCATGGTCTCGCGGGTCCGCTGGTCGACCACCTTCGGACCGCTGACGTAGTCGCCGTACTCGGCGGTGTCGCTCACCGAGTAGCGCATCCACGACAGGCCGCCCTGGTACATGAGGTCGACGATGAGCTTGAGCTCGTGCATCACCTCGAAGTAGGCGAGCTCGGGTTGATATCCCGCCTCGGTGAGCGTGTCGAATCCAGCCTTGACGAGCGAGGTGATGCCGCCGCACAGGACCGCCTGCTCGCCGAAGAGGTCGGTCTCGGTCTCCTCGGCAAAGGTCGTCTCGAGCACACCTGCCCGGGTGCCGCCGATGCCGCGCGCGTATGCCAGGGTGCGTTCCCGTGCCAGACCGGACGCGTTCTGGTGGATGGCGAACAGGCACGGAACACCCTGTCCGGACACGAAGGTGCTGCGCACCAGATGGCCTGGCCCTTTGGGTGCCACCATGCTGACGTCGACCCCGGCCGGCGGGTCGATCAGCGCGTAGCGGATGTTGAACCCGTGCGCGAACATCAACATGTTGCCGGCGCGCAGATGCGGTGCGATCGCGTCGTCGTACAGCGCACGCTGTCCGGTGTCCGGCGTCAGCACCATGATCACGTCAGCTTCCTCGCACGCTGCCGCAGGCGTCAGCACGCGCAACCCCTCGCCTTCGGCCGCCGCCCGGCTGCGGCTCGAACTCGGGGAGCCCGACGCGCACGTCGTGACCCGAGTCACGCAGGTTGAGCGCATGGGCGTGTCCCTGCGAGCCGTAGCCGAGCACCGCGATGGGACGTGCGGACAGAGCCTGCGGATCCGCGTCTGCGTCGTAGTACATCCGAGCGGTCATTGATCGCTGCCTCCTCTGCGCTTGCTCACACGGTGCCGGTGGTGTCGCCGGCGACGCCCTGCAGGCGCGGCGGCTCGGTCTGCGGCTCGTCGCCGTCGATAGCGAAATCCATGAGACGGATGCGCGCCTGGTCGCCGCGGACGAGCGCCACGACGCCGCTTCGGGCCAGCTCCTTGATGCCGTACGGCCGCATCAGCTCGATGAAGTTGTCGATCTTCTCGGCGCTGCCGGTCACCTCGATGATCACCGAGTTCGGGGCCACGTCCACGATCCGGCCCCTGAAGATGTCGACCAGGTTCAGCAGCTCGGTTCGCTCGCCCGGAGGAGCGTGCATCCGGACCAGCACCAGCTCGTGCGCGACGTTGCGAAGCCCGGTGATGTCGTCGATGGTGATGACGTCGATGAGCTTGGCAAGCTGCTTGGTCGCCTGCTCCGCCTGCTGGCGCCCGACGTGCACGGTGATGGTCATCCGAGAGATGGTGTCGTCGTCGGTCGGACCCACCGACAAGGAGTCGATGTTGAACCCTCGCCGCCGGATCATCGACGCGACGCGCTGCAGGACCCCGGGCTTGTTGTCCACAAGCACCGACAGCAGCCGGCTCTGGGTCATCAGCTCGCCTCGACGAAGTCGAGCATGCCCATGCCGAGCGGCACGATGGGATAGACGTTCGCGTCAGGGTCGATGTTGAAGTTCAGCAGCACCGGGCCCCGGTGCGCCACCGCCTCGTCGATGAGCCTTCCGACATCCTCGATGCGATCCGTGGACATCGCCTTCATGCCGAAGGCGTCACCGAGCTTGACGAAGTCGGGCGTGAAGGTCAGGTCGACCGCTGAACGAACGCCGTCGTAGAAGTCGTCCTGGAATTGACGGACCATGCCGAGTGAGGAGTTGTTGAGGATGATGACGTTGACGTCGATGTTGTTCTCGACCATCGTCGCCATCTCCTGCATGTTCATGACGAACCCGCCCTCGCCGGTCACGCAGAACACCGTCTTGTGCGGATTGGCGAGCTTCACGCCCATCGACGCGGGAAAGGCGTAACCCATGGTTCCGGTCCCACCCGAGTTGAGGAAGAGGCCCGGTTTGCGGTAGTTGAACCAGAGTGCCGCCCAGATCTGATTCTGGCCGACGTCCGCGAGCACGATCGCCTCGTCGTCGCAACGTGCGTACATCTCCTCGAGCACCTGCTGGGGCTGGAGCAGGCCGCTGTGATTCGTGAAGCGCACCGGGTGCTCTTCCTTCCACTGGTCGATCTGGGTCAGCCACTGATGCTCGCGCTTGGGCTCGACGAGGAGGTTCAGCTCGCGCAGCGCCACCTTGGCGTCGGCGATGACGCTGACGTGCGGGACGACGTTCTTGCCGATCTCGGCGGGATCGATGTCGATATGCACGAGGTGCTCGACGCGGGGAGCGAACGAGTTCGAGCCGGGTGGTCACCCGGTCGTCGCAGCGCATCCCGATCATGATCAGCACATCGGCTTCGCAGACCGCCTTGTTGGTGAATCCCGCGCCCATGAAGCCGACCATCTGCAGGGCCATCGGGTCGGTCACCGGAAATGCGCCGGTGCCGAGCAGCGTCCAGCCCACCGGGATGTGTGCCTGGTGAGCCAGATCGGCAAGCTCCTCCTCAGCGCGCGCGATGAGCACCCCACGACCGGCGAGGATCACCGGGCGCTTCGCACCCTTGATGAGCTCGGCGATCTGGCGCAGCTTCGCCGGCTCGGGTCGGGGCGGCGCCGGGTAGGAGCGGCGCCTCACCGGCGCCTCCGGATAATTGAATGCGGTCTTCGCAGCCTGGAGGTCTTTGGGGAAATCGATCAGCACCGGACCCGGGCGTCCAGTCCGGGCGATGTGAAACGCCTCCTTGATCGTGGGAGCGATGTCCTCGACCCGGGTGATCAGGTACGAGTGCTTCACCACCGACATGGTCGAGCCGATGACGTCGGACTCCTGGAAGCTGTCGGTCCCGATCGCCGTCGAGGGCACCTGGCCGGTGATCGCAACCACCGGGACCGAGTCCATGTACGCGGTCGCGAGCCCGGTGACGAGGTTGAGCGCTCCCGGCCCGCTGGTCGCGAAGACAACGCCGACCGACCCGCGCTTGCTGCGCGCGTAGCCGTCGGCGGCGTGCGCGCCTCCCTGCTCGTGACGGACCAGGATGTGGCGGAGCTTTGGATAGTCGGGGAGGTAGCGGTACAGCCAGAGATTGGCGCCGCCGGGATACCCGAAGATCGTGTCGACACCCTCGCGGATGAGCGATTCGAGAGCGATCTGCGCGCCGGTGAGCAGACGAGCCGGCTCGGCCGAGCCGTCGGGGTGTGCCGCTGCCGGCGCAGCCGCGCTCGAGCGTTGATCCGTTCGGGCGGTGATCATTGGTAGTAGCGGCTGAGTGATCGGCGCACGAACTCCTCGCTCTCGTCGTGGCGAGGAGTGCCGGGGGCGAAACGATCCGCGCGGGCGGCGTCGAGGCGTTCGGCCTGGGTGGCGTCGTCGTGGGTGCTCGCGTCCCAGCGAGTCGGCGTGCCCATGCCGTCGTACGGGGCGGGTGCCTGTCGGGGGCCGGCCATGTCTGATCCTCCAGTCGCGTTGTGCCGGGTACAAAAAAAGACCCCCTCCTGGGAGGGGGCCTTTTGCTTGATTCCGGCTTGGGTCTTGTGCCTACCTGCGCACGCGACTGGCCTGAAGCATGAAAGCCCCGCTCCTAATCAGGAGCAGGCCTACCAGCAGGACCAGCGCGAAGCCGTAGGACATCTCGGCGAGAAGGGTACGGCCTGGACGTTCGTCCAGTCAACACACGGACGTGTGACAGTCCTCCGGACGGGTTCTGTATCGCTGTAGTCGACCAGCACCGCCGTATGCTTCCGCGAATGCCCCAGGCAGCGTCGACTCGAACGAGCTCGGTGATGCTGCACGGTCCCGATCGCGCGCCCGCGCGAGCGATGCTGCGCGCCATCGGCTTCAGCCGCGAGGACCTGGAGCGGCCGATCATCGGCGTCGGCCATTCCTGGATCGAGACCATGCCGTGCAATTGGAACCATCGTGCCCTCGCCGAGAAGGTGAAGGAGGGGGTCCGCGCGGCGGGCGGCACGCCGATGGAGTTCAACACCATCGCGGTCAGCGACGGCGTGACCATGGGCACCCAGGGGATGAAAGCCTCGCTGGTGTCCCGCGAGGTGATCGCCGACTCGATCGAGCTGGTGACCCGCGGTCACAGCTTCGACGGCCTGGTGCTCATCGTCGGCTGCGACAAGACGATCCCCGCGGCGGCGATGGCGCTCTGTCGCCTGGACATCCCCGGCCTCGTGCTCTACGGCGGCACCATCCAGCCGGGACGCCTGCGCGATCGCGACCTTACGGTGCAGGACGTCTTCGAAGCCGTCGGTGCCTACAACGCCGGCCGGATCGACGCCGACGAGCTTCGGGAGGTGGAGGAGCACGCATGCCCCGGCGCCGGTGCCTGTGCCGGTCAGTACACCGCCAACACCATGAGCACCGCGCTCGAGTTCATCGGACTGTCGCCTGCCGGCGCCAATGCCGTTCCGGCGACCCATCCGGACAAACCCGCGGTCGCCGAAGCGGCGGGACGCCTGGCGGTGCGGCTCGTCGAGGACGGAACCCGCACTGGGTCGATCGTCACTCGCGCGGCGCTCGAGAACGCGGTGGCGTCGTTCTCGGCCACGGGTGGCTCCACCAACGCCGTGCTCCACCTTCTCGCCATCGCCGCCGAGGCCGGCATCCCGCTCGCGATCGACGACTTCGAGGCCATCTGCGCGCGCACGCCGATCCTCGCCGACCTCCGCCCGGGTGGACGCTTCGTGGCCACCGACGTCTTCGCGGCCGGAGGGCTCGGCGTGCTCATGCAGCGTCTCCTCGAGCTGGGGCTGCTGCACGGCGACGCGATGACGGTCGATGGTCGGACCATCGCCGAGGTCGCCGCCACTGCCACGGAAACCCCGGGCCAGGAGGTGATTCGTGC
This sequence comes from Candidatus Dormiibacterota bacterium, assembly GCA_963799005.1. Classification (GTDB taxonomy): domain Bacteria; phylum Chloroflexota; class Dormibacteria; order Aeolococcales; family Aeolococcaceae; genus Palsa-851. The sequence goes on from CAWCVK010000001.1 coordinate 1,599,707, forward strand.
CGCGGACGCGCCACTTCGCAAGCACGGTGGGGTTGCGGTGTTGCGGGGCAACCTTGCCGCCGAAGGCTGCGTGGTGAAGCTTGCAGGCAACGATCGCGAGTCGCATCGCGGACCGGCGCGGGTCTTCGATTCGGAGGAGGAGGCGTTCGCCTCGGTTCGCGATGGTGCCGTCCACCCGGGCGACGTGGTCGTGATCCGCTACGAGGGGCCGGTCGGCGGACCCGGCATGCGCGAGATGCTCGGGGTGACCGGAGCGATCGTGGGCGCGGGCCTGAGCGATTCGGTTGCACTGATCACCGACGGCCGCTTCTCAGGGGCGACCCACGGATTCATGGTTGCGCACATCGCGCCGGAGGCGGCGCTCGGCGGCGCACTGGCTGCGGTGCGAGACGGCGATATCGTCAGCATCGACGCGGTTGCGCATCGTATCGACGTGGAGCTGGATGACGCGGAGATCGCGTCGCGCCTTGCGACGTGGAAGCCGCCGGAACCGCGCTACACGACCGGCGTGTTCGCCAAGTACGCCGCCACGGTGTCGTCGGCGAGCCTCGGAGCGGTTACGGGGCGCTGACCCCGACCTTCCCGACGGCTCCGCGCAGTCCTCGGCATCCAACACAGCCGGTGCAGTCGACGCAGTCCGAGCAGGCGACACAGGCGATGCAGCGCGTGCAGCGGATGCACACGACGGTGAGCACGCAGCGACGGATGGCGGCGCTGAAGAAGGTCAGCGCGCTGCCCGCCACGGCGGCGCTGCCGACCGTCACGGCGCTCCGTACCACCGCCGCGCTGAGAGCCGTCGCGGCGCTCCCGGCCACGGCCGCCGACCCGCGGGTGAGGGCCGACCCTGCCACCGCGGATGAGTAGGAGGTTGCCGCTGAGCCGGCCACCGCGGTCGAGCGGCGGGTCGCGACACTGCCGGCGACGGCCGCACTTTCGACGGTGAGCGCGCTTCCGGCGACCGCGACGCTGTCGCGGGTCCCCACCGCAGCCGCGCCTGCATCTGCATGGTCGCGATCCTCGGTCAGGTCGCGACGGCGCGCGATCAGACGCGTCGCGGTGACGGTCGCGAGCGCGCCGAGGCCGGCCGCGATCGCGATCCGCCGTCTGCGCTCCGACGTCATCCGACGGAGTTTAGGCCACCCACCACCTGCCGGGCGGCAGCCGGCCGCACCTCTACAGAACCTCGGATCCAACCCCCGCCTCAACCGGCGCGGCACCGCCGAGATCGGTCGCGACGCCCCGTCCAGGGGGCTCGTCGCCGCCGGGGATTCCCTGGGCCTTGGTGCGAAGCGGCACCTCGCGGATCAGCAGGGTCAGAAAGAACGCCAGGACCAGGATTGGGACGGCGGCGAGAAAGACGACATGGAGGGACTCCGACACCGCGTTGATGAGGCCCGTGTGGATGGCCGGAGGCAGGTGGGCGAGCTGCGCGGGATTGCCCTGCAGCGACGCGGGATTGATCGCCGCATGGAGTCCGTTCGCGGGCAGGTTCTTCTTGAGGTTTGCGGCCAGCTGATTGCTGAAGATGGCACCGAAGATGGCGACGCCGAATGAGGCGCCCATCGAGCGCAGGAACGTTGCCGAACTGGTGCCGACGCCGAGGTCACGTTGCTCGACCGCGTTCTGGACGGCGATGACCAAAACCTGCATGACACATCCGAGCCCGAGCCCGAGCACCACCATGTACATCGAGAGGACGAAGCGCGGCGTCTGCGGGTCGAGCGTCGAAAGCAGGTAGACGCCGATCGCCGCCAGCGCGGTGCCGATCACTGGGAAGATCTTGTACCGCCCCAGGCGGCTGATGATCTGACCGCTGGTGATCGACGCCACCAGCAGGCCCGCCATGAGCGGGAGGATGTTGAGGCCGGAGTTCGTGGCGCTCGCGCCGTCGACCAGCTGCAGGAAGACGGGCAGGAAGGTGATCGCCCCGAACATCGCGAACCCGATCACGAACCCGACGCCGCTGGCCACGTTGAATACCTGGATGCGGAACAGCCGGAAGGGGAGGATCGGCTCGGCGACGCGCCGCTCGACGACCACGAACGCCGCGAGCATGACCACGCCGATGATTCCGAGCGCGAAGATCGGCAGCGACGCCCACGCAAATTGAGTGCCGCCCCAGGTGGTCATCAGGATGAGCGCCGAGGCACCTGCGGCGAGGAAGAACGCACCGAGCCAGTCGATGCTGTGCGAGATGCGCCGAGTTCTGCGTCTTCAGAACGCTCGCGGTGACGAACAACGCCACCGCGGCAATGGGGACGTTGATGTAGAAGATCCAGCGCCAGGACACGTCGTCGGTGAGGAATCCGCCGATGACCGGTCCGGCGACACTCGCCAGCGCGAAGATGCCTCCCATCCACCCCTGGTACTTCCCACGCTCCCGCGGTGGGACGACGTCACCGATGATCGCCTGGGCGCCGACCATGAGGCCGCCGGCGCCGATGCCCTGGACGGCGCGGAAGCCGATGAGCTCGATCATGTTCTGAGAAAGACCGGCGAGCATCGACCCGGCGATGAAGATCACGATCGCAGCCTGGAACAGGAACTTGCGCCCGTAGAGGTCGCCCAGCTTCCCGTAGAGCGGGGTCGACACCGTCGAGGCGAGCAGGTAGGACGTGACCACCCAGGAAAGCTGGTTCAGTCCCCCGAGATCGCCCACGATGGTCGGCAACGAGGTCGAAACGATGGTCTGATCGAGCGCGGCGAGGAGCATGCCCAGCATCAGGGCGCCGAGCACCGCGTAGATCTGGCGCTGCGTCATGCCGTGGCCCTCCGCAGGTGCTCCGCGGCGTCGTCGTCCACTGTGGCGGCGATGCGCTCGGTCAAGGCGACGTAGGTCCGCAACTCGTCGTCGTCCAGGGCTGTGAACACTTCGGCCGATGCTCGGCGCATGCCGGCCTTGAAATGGGCGGCGAGTTGCTTTGCGCGCTCGGTCGGAACAACGTGTTGCACCCTCCGATCCCGAGCGTCACGTACGCGGGTCACGAGGCCGCGGCGCTCCAGCCGGTCGACCAGCTGCGTGGCTCCGCTCAGCCCGATCCCCTGCGCCTCGGCGACCTCGCGCATGCTCATCCCGTCGCCGAGCAGGAGGCGGCGAACGACCTCCATCTGGTGAAAGGTCGTGCTGCCGAACTCGGCGAACTCCGACTGCAGGCTCGGCGAAGCGACTTCCAGGAACCGGCGTCGGAGCCGCGATTGCGCTGCCATGAGCCGCTCGAGGAGGAGGGTGCGGTCCTTCATGCCAGAGATAATACATCACATGAAGTATTTGTCCAACCCCAATCGCTCATGCCGAAATGCGCGAGGTCGCTCGTTTCCGACCGCTCGCCCGGCGCTCGAGGCGATCAGGTATAAGTCGGGGGTTGGAACAGGCGGCTTCACGAGGCGTTTCGAGGAGCCGGTGCGGGAGGCAGCGAATCATGGGAAGCCCGATCGTTCACTTCGAGCTCATCGGAAAAGACGCCGCGCAACTCAAGGAGTTCTACACGCAGCTGTTCGACTGGCAGATCGGGGATCTGATGCCGGACACGGGCAACTACGGCCTCATCGACGGAACATCGAGCGGCCTCGCCGGCGGAGTTGGGCAGTCCGACGACGGCAAGCCGCGCACCTCCGTGTATGCGCAGGTGCCCGACCCACAGGCGACGCTTGACAAAGCGGTCGCGCTCGGAGCAAGCGTGCTGATGCCCCCGACGGAGGTCGTTCCTGGCACCACGATCGCGATGTTCTCCGACCCCGCCGGGAACGTCTTCGGCTTGACAAAAGGCTGAGCTCCGCGAAACGCTGAGGGGCGCGTCGCGAGATCGGGTCGCTGCGGCTCCTCGGCTGACGTCAAGATTGGCCACGCCGTGATCCAGCATCCCTCGGCCAGCTTCGCGTTCACCGCTCGCTGCCGCATCGTGAACCGGCCGGGAATGCTCGGTCAGCTCACGTCGGCCATCGGCAGCGTCGGGGGCGACATCCGCGCCCTCGACATCTTCCGCGTCGAAGGCAGTGGGATCGTGCGGGACATCACCGTGCTCGCCGCCGACGCCGACCACGCCCAGAAGCTGATCCAGCGGATGTCTGCGGTCCCGGGCGTCGAGGTGCTCGAGTACTCGGACCGCACCTTCCTTGCGCACCTCGGGGGCAAGATCGAGGTGACCCCGCGTATGCCGATCCGAACTCGTGACGACCTCTCGATGGTGTACACGCCGGGGGTTGCGAGGATCTCCCTGGCCATCGCCGAGGATCCACGCCGGGTGCGCAACCTCACGATCAAACGCAACGCGGTCGCGATCGTCACCGACGGAAGCGCAGTGCTCGGCCTGGGCAACATCGGACCCGAGGCCGCGATCCCGGTGATGGAGGGCAAATCGATGCTCTTCAAGGAGTTCGGCGGTGTCGATGCCTTCCCGCTCTGCCTCGCCACCCAGAATGTCGACGAGATCGTCAGCACCGTGGTCAACATCGCGCCGATCTTCGGGGGCATCAACCTGGAAGACATCGCCGCGCCGCGGTGCTTCGAGGTCGAGCGCCGTCTCACCGAGTTGCTCGACATCCCCGTGTTCCACGACGATCAGCACGGCACCGCGATCGTCGTCACCGCCGCGCTCATCAACGCGCTCAAGATCGTGGGCAAAGGGCTCGAGGACGTGCGCGTCGTCTGCCTCGGCGTCGGAGCCGCCGGGACGGCGGTCTCGCGGCTGCTGATCGCGGCCGGCGTCGGAGACATCATCGGGGTCGACATCGGTGGAATCCTCAGCGAGAGCTCGCTGGACATCAGCCCGGCGCAGCGCGCCTACGCCGCCGCCACCAATCGCGGGCGGGCGACCGGCGGCCTGCGCGAGGCGCTCACCGGCGCGGACGTGTTCATCGGCACCAGCGTCGCGGGTGCCCTCGATCCCGACCTCGTGGGTCTGATGGCCACCCGCCCGATCGTCTTCGCCCTGGCCAACCCCGAGCCGGAGGTTCAGCCCGAGGCCATCGAGGACCGAGCCGTGGTCATCGCCACGGGGCGGAGTGACTATCCGAACCAGATCAACAACGTTCTCTGTTTTCCGGGCTTCTTCCGCGGCCTGCTCGACAGCGGCGCGGGGGTGATCACCGATGCCATGAAGCTGGCCGCCGCTCGCGCGATCGCCGGCGTCGTCGGCGGAGACCTCAACTCCGAGTACATCGTCCCGTCGGTGTTCAACCGCGCTGTCGCCCCCGCCGTCGCCGCGGCCGTCAGCGGCGAAGCCAGATCCAGCGGGCTGGCGCGCGAGTACGCCGATCTCATCGACCCTCTCCACGCTGAGCGCTCCGGCCGCGACCTCGCTCCCTGATCAGCCTGGGCGAGTTTTCCACACCCAAACCGTCGCCGACCCTCTGCGCGGATCGGAGATCTCGCCAGTTATCCACAGGTCGCTGGGGAAACCCGGGATCGTGCTACGGCATGGGCACGGTCACATCGCCACTCTGTTCGAGGAGCTGCTGCCAGGTGTCGAACGACATGCAGAAGCGGCCGCCGACGCCGTAGCTCGCGCCCCAGCTGTTCCAGAACCACACGAGCCGGTTCGGAGCGTCGATCTGGTCTGCCACCACCTCGTGGCCGCCTCGAACCGTGGCCCCTGGGGCGATCGCGACCAGCCCATCTGCCGAGGGCGTGTCGAAGCTCGTGTACCAGCTGATCCCGGTGATGACCGGTCTGAGCACCAGCGCCAGCAGGGCATTCTCGACTCCGAACGCGTGCTGGTACGACGAGATCCAGCCGAGCTGGACGCCGGCCTTGCAGACCTCGAGACCGCTGCCACCCGGGTCGTTGGGAGGGTACGGGTCGCCTTCGAGCCTGGTTTCGAGCTCATAGAGCGTGATCGCGTCCGCCTCGGTGCGCGGGGAGCCTCCCTTGAAATCGGGCGCCGAGTTGAGCGCTCCGCAGAGCGCGTTGGCGGTGCAGGATCCGATGTCACCCTGGTTGAGCGGCAGACCGAGGGCGTTGTGCACCACGCTGGTGATCGCGGGTGCGCCGGCCGCCGGAAAGTTGCGCGAGCGAGGGTCATGGACGATGTGCCGTCCGAGTCGCCTGCCCGGCATCACCAGCTCGGGGATCACCGATCGGAGCACGTCATCGTTCACGGCAGAACTCCTCCAACCCGTCGATGGTCGGGCGACGCCCCATCGGCGTGCGCGTCCGGGCGCCAATCTTCCGTCGGCCCCGGATGCGAGTCAATTTGCCTCGGTCGCGGGTGCCGGGGATGCCAGAACTCCCGCAATGGACGCCGAGCAGCAGATCGCGCGCATCCGCGCCGACGGCGAGTCGCTCGCCCGGGCGGCGGAGGCGGGACCGTTCGATGCACCCGTGCCAGGCTGCCCCGGCTGGGACGTCGAGATGCTCGTGCGCCACATCGGTGACGTGCATCGCTGGGCGGCGACGATCGTCCGGGAGCGCCCGGCCCAACGGCTGCAGCGGGATTTCGAAGGTCCCTCCGACCGCGACGAGTTGCTTGCCTGGTACCGGGAGGGTTGCCGCGCTCTGGTCGACACGCTCGAGGCCGCGTCCCCCGAAGACAGCTTCTGGTTCTGGGGTCCGGCGCCCAACGCGCTCGCCTTCTGGGCACGGCGTCAAGCCAATGAGACAGCGGTGCACCGCTGCGATGCCGAGGCCGCACGCGGCACGGTCACACCGCTGACCACGGTGGATGCTCTCGACGCCACCGACGAGTGGTTCGGCCTGGCCGTGCGGCGCGCGAGAGCGCCCGATGGTGGCGGCCGAATCCTGCGCATCGTGCCGACCGACGCCAACGCCACCTGGAACCTGATCATTGGTGATCGTGTCGAGGTCACCAGCGACCGGGGGCGGGGCCACTGCGAGTTGCGCGGCACCGCGTCGGACCTCTACCTGTGGTCGATGAATCGGCGCGGTACGGAAGGGCTCACGGTTACCGGCGACGCCGGCCTCCTGCAGGTTTGGGCCGAAAATGTCCGATTCTGAAGACTGGTCGGCAGGAGCGGTCGCCCCGAGCGCAGGCGAGCTGCGTATCCGAGCTGCCACCATCGGAGAACCGGAGCGCATCGACCGCAGCATCGAGTTGCGCCCATATCGACTACTCCTGGCCGCGAGTGTACGCGGCCGAGGCGGAGCGGGTGATCGGCGTTCTCGGCAGCCAGGTGCTCCTCTTGGAGCATGTCGGGATCAACGTCGGTCCCTGGGCTTGCCGCCAAGCCGATCATCGACATGCTCCTGGTGGTCGCCGACTCCTCGGCTGAGACCGTCTACGTCACACCCATGGAGGAGGCCGGGTACGTGCTTCGCATCCGGGAGCCGGATTGGTATGAGCACCGGCTCTTCAAAGGGCCTGCCGCGGACGTCAATCTCCATGTCTTTTCCGCCGGCTGTGTCGAGATCGGCAGGATGCTGCGGTTCCGCGACCGCCTCCGGTCCAACGCCGAGGATCGCGAGCTCTATTCGCGCACCAAGCATGCGCTGGCGGCCCGGCGTTGGCAGTACACGCAGGAGTATGCCGACGCCAAGTCCGAGGTGGTGGAGGCGATCATCGCTCGTGCAGGTGGCGCGTGATCGGTCATCGCGGCGGCGCGGCGGATGGCGCCTCGTACAGGCAGTACCGAATCCCGTCGATCACCGTCTCGTCGACACCGACGAAGCCGAAGCGCTCGTAGTAGCGACGGATACCCGCATTCTCTGCGAGGCAGTCGAGGCGGACGAGTGGCCGTCCGCGCCGTCGCGCCTCCTGGAAACACCACGCCACCGCAAGACCTCCGACCCCGGCCGCCGCGCGCCGGACGGCGAATCTGTGCAGATACATCGCATCGTCACCGGCGTCCGGCCAGAAGATGGGGTCGCGTTCGAGCAGCGAGAACGTCGCCACCGGAGTCGTTCCTCGCCAGACGAGGTAGAGGCCGCCGGCGGCGACATCGCCGCGGAGTCGGGACACACCGGCGCTGTTCGCATCCGTGTACGAACCGGGAATCCAGCTTGGGAATCCTTCCGACGCGCCCCAGGCGGCCACCTCTTCGATGATCGCCGCGCTGGTCTCGACGTCACCAGCCTCGGCACGCCGGATCTCGACCTCCATCGCAGCGTTCGAATCACCTGAGCGGGCCACGAGCATCCCCGTCGGCAGCGCCCGCGCTCGAAGATGACGTTTCGCGAGTGGACCGGCGCTTGGCGGTGAGCTTGCGAATCCTCTGCATCTCCGCAGACGGCTCGCGGTGAGGTGGACGCTCCGGGGGCTGCAGCCTCGGGGGAAGGTTCCTGCGTGGACCGGCCCACAGCGCGGGTGGCGCGTTCACCGCATCCGCGATGCCGTAGGCGAGCGCCTCGTAGTTGACGCGCCACCCGCGAAAGTGGATCCATGAGTCCTCGGCGCTGCGCTGCATCGTCCAGCCGACGTGCTCGAGATGGTGGATCGCATCCCGGTAGTTGTCCTCGGTCAACTGGATGGGGTCGCCGGGTTTCGGGTCGGCGTCGAAGGTCAGGCCGACCACGGTGGCGAGGTCACGTAGGCACATGTAGCCCATGCGAAGGAACGCCCGGGCCTCGGACGGAGCCAGAAGTGGCTGGGTCGCGAGCTGCATCGCCGCCGCGTCCAGCACCGCCAGCAACCCGATGACCCACGACCGGTAGGGGTGGGGAGAACGGAACCAGAGGAGGACGGGGTATGAGGCATGCGTCTCGGCCACGTCGGCGGCCCACTCCTCCCAGCGCTGGTAGAGGCTTGCGAGGTTGTGGACATTATCGACCAATTCGCTGCGGGCGAGCAATTCCGGTCCCCACGCCGGGGATCCTGCTCGGCTGTCGAGCATGGTCACCAGCACCTCCCGCCGGTTGAAGGCGCCGTAGAGCACGGGCAGATACGCGATCTGCAGGGCGACGATGGTCAGACCCGCCGCAGCCGCGCAGAACACGAGGAAACGAGGAGCCGCACCCGCTTGTGCCGCGAATCCCAGTGTGAAAAGCGAGGACCCGCTCACCGTGATCGCGTGGACGAGACCGCCCGTGTGCATGAACGGCCAGAGCGTCAGCGCGAACCCGACGAGCAGCGCCGCCAGCCAGATTGCCAGTATCACGATGAGGTAAAGAGGCGCCTGGAGGGCGAGAAAGCGGTCCCTCGCCTCGTATGTGTCGAATTGATGGGAGATGCGCGAGAAGAGCGTGATCATCCCCCTGCCCGCGTACTTCTGAATCCTCGACGATCCCAGTCGCGGCAGCACCAGCGAGGTCACGACGCTCATCAGAGTCGAGAGCACGATCACCACCCCGAGGGCGGCTGCGATCCACGCGACGGCCGTCATCCGCGCATCATCGCCGAACGCCGGCATCGCGAGCGAGCCGCCCGCGACACCGGTGGATCAGGCGCGGTCTACCACTCGACCCAATCGCCCGGGGCGGCGCGCCATGCGGACGTGTCGGGTGCGCCGGCGAACACGGGCCCGAGATGATCGAACCCGAGGGACAGGTCGTAGTACTCGTTCATGCGGTCGGAGTCCATCCAGAGATCGACGCCGATGACCTCCCGGGTCGGTGCCTCACCCGGGTTCGGCACGCGCTGCCAGACGCTGTGGCTCACGATGCCGTAGCTGCGCGCGGTGTTGATCGTCGATGCGGCGTATGCCGTGAATGCGCCGGCCGCCTGATCGATGGAGGTGACCGAGACCTGGAGCACGCCCACCGCGCCGATGAAGCGTCCGTGCGGAACCGAGAGGTGAAAGTCGCCGAATCCCTCGAGACGCGACCATACGATGCCGTCGCGGCTCGAGAAGAGCTCGGCCGCCGCTGCCTGGACCTGCGGGTTGGAGAAGAAGGTGCCCAGGCCGGACACGCTGTTCCAGAGATCGATGAACAGCAGCTGGCCGTCAAGCTCCTTGCCGGTCGGGGCGTAGACGTTGTGGCTCAGGTCTCCGAGCGATCGAGCGCCCGCGGCACTCTGCGGCGCGCCGGCGGTCGCGTTGTGCTGTGTCCGCGCGTCGTCCAGAGTGGACGTCGCCGTGTTGCCCCGCACGGTGAGCAGGTACGTCGCGGCTCCCGCGTCGGCGGGATATGTCAAGTCGGTCATCGCCGTTCCTCCTGTTGTCTGCGTTCCTACTCACACGACGAACAGGCGCCAGGGATATCGACAAGGGCGAGGAACGCGGATACTCCGTCTCTGCGGAGCCCGGAACGGAACCGATTCCGGAATCGCCAGACGCGGCTGTGTGCGGCCGGGTTATTCGATCTTGGTGATGTAGGAGCCCACCAGCGTCGCCTTCTGCTGGTCAACTCCGCCGTCGCGACGGGTCTCGTGTCCGTCCTGAAAGTGCGCGAAGGCTGCGGTCGACGAGATCGGGTTCACCTCGTCGTCACCGTGATCGTGGAAAGAGACGTGCACGAACGAGCCGTCCTCGAGGCGGAGGACGATGTAGCTCACGTTCCCCGGCTTGTTCGCCTCGAGTTCGGCGAAGACGCCCTCCACCCGTCGCTGGTTCTCATCCGCCGCCTCGGCGGACTTCGTCGCGTAGCGCGTGACCAATCGCTTGTGCATCTGAGCTCCCTGTGTGCGTCTCGATAGACTACGCGCATGGACTGGAAGATCGAGCTCGTCGCCATCCCCGTCACCGACGTCGACCGCGCCAAGGCGTTCTACGTCGAGCAGGTCGGCTTCAATGCCGATCACGACTATCAGGTGAACGAAGCCCTCCGCTTCGTGCAGCTCACCCCACCCGGATCCGCCTGCTCGATCGTCATGGGCGTCGGGATCACCGACATGCCCCCTGGATCGCAGCGCGGCGTGCAGGTGGTCGTGGCCGATGTGGGGGCTGCCCGGGAGCAGCTGCTGAGCCGTGGGGTCGCGGCGAGCGAGGTCGACGTTCAGCCGTGGGGCTCGTTCGTGACCTTCAGCGACCCGGACGGCAACACCTGGGCATTGCAGCAGCTGCCGCCCCGCCAGCAGTGATTTGGGGCGCCGGTCACCGGGCCGGCTGAATGCGGGGGCCGCCGAGGGAGATTCCGAAGGCTTCTTTCAGGATCAGCGTGACCATCTTCGGCTTGACCGCGACGGTCGCCACCGCCAGCGTCTTGCGACGGAACTGAGCGCTTTCGACCTGCTCGAGCATGCAGGCGGCCAGGTCTGCTCTCGACGTGAAATGCTCGGCGAGGAAGCCTTCCGCGAGGCGGTACTCGGTGACCGCGGGTGTCTCGAAGAGCCCTGACGGGCGGACGATCGTCCAGTCCAGATCACTGGCCATCACCAGTTGCTCCATGCGCAGCAGATCCGCATACATCGTCTTTCCGACGACATTGGTTATGAATGGCTTGAGGACCTTTTCGAAGAGAAAACCACCCCCGGTGTTCCGGGACCGCGTCACGGGGTCGGTGACGCTCGAGCTCACGCAGACGAGGCGCCGAACCGCGTGGTCGTGCATCGCCTTGAGGATGTTCGCGACGCCGACGGAGTAGAGGGTGATGGGCTTGCGGCTGTATCTGGTACCGAGGCTCGAGAGCACCGCATCCTGCCCCGCCACCGCCGCCTGCACCGCGGCAGGATCGAGTGCGTCGCCCTGCAACACGTGCAGCCGCTCGTGAAGGATGGGGAACGCGTCCGCGTGACGCGTGAATGCCGTGACCGTGTGGCCGGCCTCGAGAGCCTGCTCCGTCAGGAGCCGACCGGTCGAGCCGTTGGCGCCGAAGATGACCAGTTTCATGGTGGGGCCTCCCTGGTGGTGGCGATCAATCAGTTGATTGGGGCAGGCTAACACGCCCGCCCCTGCAGTGTCAATCAATTGATTGAGTGGTAAGCTCGCACGAGATGGAGAAGCAGAACGCCGTCCGCCGGCAAGGCGCCGCGGACCCGCCGCCCGTCGATCGGCGACAGGACCTGGTTGCTGCCGCGTATCGGCAGATCGCGCGGCAGGGGTTCGAGGGGCTGCGCACCCGCGACGTCGCCGCCGCCGCCGGGGTCAACGTCGCGACGCTGCACTACTACTTCCCGACCAAGGAAGCGCTGATCGGCGGTGTCCTGAAGCACGCGATGCAGCGATTTCGTTCGAGCATGCCCGCCGTCGGTACGCCCGCCCAGCAGCTGCGCAACCACTTCAAGGGGATCAGACGGCTCGTCAACGAGGAGCCCGAGCTCTTTGCGGTCATGGGCGAGCTGGCGCTGCGGTCAGCCCGCGATCCCGCCATCCGCGAGCTCTATCAGCAGACGACCGACATCTGGCAGGCCACGGTACGTGGCCTCCTCGTCAAGGCGGCGCGCGAGGGTTCGCTGACCGGGTTGCGAAACCCGGACGCGCAGGCGTCGCTGGTCGTCTCGGCGCTCACCGGCGCGTCGATGATTCCGCTCTCGCGGCCGGCGCGGTTGAAGGAGACCATCGCCGAGCTCGAGCGATCCCTCGGCCTCAATTGAGGTAGCGCCCGCGCCCGCGGCGTCAGGTCTCGAAGGCGCCCGCGACCGCAACGAACCCCGCGCGGTCACGCGGGGAGACTCCCGCCAGCGCGTCGTGCTCCACGTCTCGCAGCGCCGCGACAACCGCCCGCGCCGCGACGCGGCCGTTCCTGGTCAGGCTGATCAGGAACGAGCGCCGGTCCGCGCTGTTGAGAGCCCGGCGGATGAGTGTCCTGGCTTCGAGGCGGTCGAGAATGCCGCTCAGCGTCGACGGTCGGTGACCGAGCCCGCGCTGGAGTTCTCCGACCGCGTGCTCCCCGCCGTCGGCGAGCAGGGCGAGAACGTGCGCCTCGCCCTGGGACAAGGCGAGATCGGACAGCCGCGCCTCGAGGCTCACGCCCGCCGCATGGGTCGCCCGCTGCAGCTCGACGACCAGCAGCGGCGCCGGGGGTCGAACGCTCTGCCGGCGCGGAGATTGAGTCATCGCGCCACGATAGTACGGGATGGAATAGTTCGTGATGCCGGATATCGCTTGACGCGTGGCCAGCGGGTGCGCTACGGTTTCGGAAAATACGAATCCGAAACAAATTGAGAAGGCCATGAACCATGATCCGGTCGATGCGCTCCCCGCGCTTGCCATGCCGGACGATGAGTTTCTTGCGACCTTCGAGCGCGGCGAGTTCGCCGGCGATGCCTTCCCGCACCGGGCCCATCTGCGCATGGCTTGGCTCTACGTGGCGGACCGCGGGACCGATCTGGCCATCGTGAGCGCGGCGTACGGCATCCGCAACCTCGCAAAGCGCAACGGCCGGCCCGCGCTCTACCACGACACTGTGAACTCGGGCCTGGGTGTATCTCGTCGCCGCCGCTGCGGCGCACTCCCGCCCGGCAACGTTTACCGAGCTCCTCGTCCGCCACCCGGAGTTGCTGGACAAGCAGCTGCTGCTCCAGCACTACTCGCGCGACGTGCTGTCGAGCGCGCAAGCACGGGCAACCTGGATCGCGCCGGACCTCATCGCGATTCCGGGCGCTCCTCCGTCACTTTGATGTCGTGAACGTGGGTGTGATCTGGGTCCAGCTCACACCTCCATCGTCCGTCTGCCAGAGCTCCGGCGGCGGTGTCGGAAATGGAGTCTGTCCTCCCTGCAACAGGCCCCCGCCGCTGGTGATGTAGAGCGAGACCGCCCAACCCAGCTGCGGGGTGATGAAGTCGAGCTGCGACGTCTCCTGCGGCCCGTTCCCGCGAATCGCGCCGTTCGGGACCTGGCCCCACGAGGCTCCGCCGTCGCTTGTCGTCCATATGACGGCCGACGGGTTGTCGTTCCCGCTGAGACCGAGCGTTAATCCGTGACGAGCATCGACGAAGTCGGGCCAGTTTCCGGGCGGCGATGCGCGGCCGATCCAGGTCCGCCCCCCGTCGGTGGTGGTGAACAGGACGTTTCTGCCGTTCTCGCCGAACAGCCGGCCGTTGAGAGGGGAGCTGAATTGCGGAGGGTAGAGCACGCAGTTGATACAGGCGATCGACTGCGGACTCCAGGTGACGCCGCCGTCATGGGTGACGTCGAACAGCGTGGTCAGGCTGCCGCACTGACCGGCGACCCACCCGGTGGTGGAATTGACGAATCCCATGCCGTAGGCAGCGCATCCGACGGGAAGCGCTCCGGGTGCGGCCGTGCCCCTTGCCGGGGTCATCTCCACCTGGGACCAGTGCAGGCCACCGTCGAGTGTGCGCAGGATGAACATCGGCGCACCAATTGCCCCGTTCTGGGCGTTGAAGAACCAGCCGTGCAGCGGATCGACGAAATCGAGATCTGACGTCGTGTTCGGATCCTGGCCGGTTTCGAGCAGCACCGTGAACGGCTGACCCTCCGTCCAGGTCGCGCCACCATCGTCGGTACGCCAGCCGATCAGTGTGTACGTCCGCTCGACGTTGTCGAGAGCGCCCGAAGAAGTTGTCAGTATTCGTGCCCTCTCGCCGTCGACCCATGCGACCTCGATGATCGCCCGCCGACCGATCGGTGGCGGCACGATCGTCCAGTCCTGCACACCGGAGGTGGTGTGCAGGATCTCGTTTCCCCCCGCCCAGGCCCAGCCGTTGGTAGCACCGAACATCTGCAGGTCGAGCACCGATGTCGTCGCTGCGCGCGAGGCGCCGATGACGCCCGATCGAAGGAGCACACCGACGCCGATCGGCACTGCAACGACAACGGCCGCAGCCGCAGCAACAAGCGAGGTGAGCAGACGCCGATGCCGCCGGCCTCGCGAGCGCTGCTCGAGTGCCCCAGGTACGAGCGGCTCGATCGGGCGCTCGAAACGATCGTCCGCTTCGGCGCGGGGATGGGCAGCGCGGCCAGCATCGTCAGGCATGACGCCTGCTATTGGAGCCGTACGCATGCAGGATGCGACGCGCCGCGGTGGGATTTGCACACAGTTGGGGGAGAATCGCCATGGGTTGATCTCGAGTGCGCTCGATCGCCATCATGCTGGCATGCAGGTGTGGTTCGAGCCTGAGCACCGGTGAAAGCTGTCGTTCACGACACCTATGGGCCGCCCGAGGTCCTGCGCATCGAGGAGGTTGCGCGGCCCGTCCCCCGCGACGACGAGGTCCTGATCAGGATCCGCGCCACGACGGTGAGCCGGACCGATTGCGCGCTCCGGGCCGGCGAGCCGTTCTTCTCTCGATTCATCACCGGTGTCCCGCGGCCGAGGCGGAGGATTCTCGGCAGCGACCTGGCCGGAGAGGTCGAGGAAGCCGGCAGGGCGGTCAGCCAGTTCAAACCTGGTGACCATGTCTTCGGGATCAACCCCTGGAAATTCGGAACCCACGCCGAGTATGTGTGCATGCGGGAAGGCGCCCCACTGGCGCGGATGCCGGCCGGCGCAGCCTTCGACGAAGCGGCGGCGGTCTGCGACGGAGCGATCCTGGCGCTGAACTGCCTGCGACCCGGAAAGGTCAGAAGCGGACAGTCGATCCTCGTCTACGGTGCGTCGGGATCCATGGGCACGGCGGGCGTGCAGCTGGCGAAATCACTCGGTGCGCACGTCACCGCGGTGTGCAAGTCTGAGAACTTCGAGCTGGTGCGGTCGCTGGGGGCCGATGAGGTCATCGACTACACACAGGAGGACTTCACCAGGAACGGTGACGCTTACGACGTGATCTTCGATGCGGTCGGCGCACTCTCGTTTGCGCACTGCAAGGCTTCCCTCAAACCGGGGGGTGTGTACCTGCCAACCGATGGATTGAAGAACCTGGCGCTTACGGCGTGGACCGCTCGGGTCGGCGACCGGAAGGTGGTCTTCAAGCTACCCCCGAAGTTCACCAAGCAGGACGTGCTTTTCCTCAAGGAACTCATGGAAGCAGGGAAATATCGCGCGGTCATCGATCGACGCTATCCGCTCGAGGAGGTGGTCGAAGCAACCAGGTACGTGGAGTTGCATCAGAAAACCGGCAACGTCGTCCTGACGGTCTGAGCCGAAAGCCTTCTCGCCATGCGTCGACAGGGTCACGATGGGTCGAAGCGTCGCAACTCCGGCTGACTGTTCAGGGGTCTCTGGTGCCGGGAACCACCAGGCCGCTTTCGTACGCGAGCACGACAAGCTGGGCGCGATCACGCGCGCCGATCTTCGACATCGTCCGGCTGACGTGCGTCTTCGCCGTCAAGGGGCTCAGAAAGAGCCTCTTCGCGATCTCGTCATTGCTGAGACCGCCACCGACCAGCGTCAGCACCTCCCGCTCGCGGGCGGTGAGATCGGCGAGGCCGGCCGGGTTCGCCGTCGGGGCTGAGGGCCGTGATGCAATGTCAGCGATGAGTCGCCGGGTGACACCGGGCGAGAGCAGCGCGTCGCCGCGGGCGATGATTCGCACCGCCGCGATCAGGTCGGCCGGTTCGGTGTCCTTGACGAGAAACCCACTCGCTCCGGCGCGGAGCGCCTGGTAGACGTACTCATCGGCCTCGAACGTGGTGACGATCAGCACACGAACCGATGCGAGGTCCACGTCTGCGGCAATGCGCCGAGTTGCCTCGAGTCCATCCATGCCGGGCATGCGGATGTCCATCAGCACCACGTTTGGATGCGTGTCCTTCGCGAGCTTGATGGCCTGCGCGCCTTCCGACGCCTCACCGACGACCTCGATGTCGTCGGCGGAGTTGAGGAGCATTCGAAATCCGCCGCGCACCAGCGCTTGATCGTCGGCGAGGAGCACCCGGATCATGCGCTGCCGTTAAGGGGCAGTTCCGCATGGACGGCGAAGCCGCCGCCGGGTGAGGATCCCGCATCGAACGTCCCTCCCGCAGCGAGGGCGCGCTCGCGCATTCCCACCAACCCGTGTCCTGAGCCGGGGACAGCTCCGTCGGCGGCTGCATCGTTCGCGGATGCGCCGCGTCCGGTATCGCGGACTTCGAGCCCCAGCCGGTCATCACCCCACGCCAGCGACACCGTCGCGCTGGCCGGACCGGCGTGGCGAATCGCGTTGGTGAGCGACTCCTGGATGATGCGGTAGGCGGCGAGATCCACGGTGGCGGCCAGCCGCCGTGGGGTCCCTTCGACATGCACGGTGGTGTTGAGCCCCGCGCGGTTCGTCGTCGCCACGAGGTCGTCGAGCATTGCCAGCCCAGGCGCAGGCTGTGTCGCCTCGGCTTCGTCGGTCTGGCGGAGCACGTTGACAATCGAGCGCATCTCGCGCAATCCCTCCTTGCTCGCGAGCCGTATCGCTTCGAGCGCCGCCGCAGCCTGCTCCGGGTGATCGCGCGCGACGTGGGCGGCAGCGCCTGCCTGGACGTTGATCATCGACAGCGTGTGCGCGACAGCGTCGTGCAATTCGCGAGCGATTCGCAACCGCTCAGCGTCGACACGCCGCGCCGCCTCCTCCTCACGGGTGCGCTCGGCCTGATCCGCACGCTCCTCGACGGCGCGCAGGTAGGCGCGGCGGTTGCCGAGGGCCACGCCGATCGACACCGCCGCAACGATCTCGGGGGGAATGAGGAACTCGCCACCACCGAGCGCGCCGAAGGGGTTGGCGATGGCCGTCGTCACCAGCAGGCACACCAAGGTCACCAGTCCGGCGACCAGGGCCGCACGGCTCGACACAACGGTCGCCACCGTGTAAAGGGCGAGCATCACGTCGAGGAGGGCCGTGCCGTTGACGTAGCCGAGCAGCGAATACACGGCCACACAGGTCAGCGAAACAGCGAGGACGGTGATCGGAAACCGCCGTCGCCAGGCCAGGCTTAGGGCTGCGATCGCGACCAGGACGAACGCCATCCAGCTTGCGTTCGGGACCGCTGGGTGCCCGCCCGAGGTCACGGTCTGCCCCAGGCCGTTCACTCGCGCATTGGCCTCGCCGATGGATCCGACCAGGGTCACCCCCAGCATCACCAACGCGAGGACCCAGTCCCCGATATCGAACCGGGCCTCAGGGTGGCGGCGGAGTGCGAAGGCGGCGATCACACGTGGAGCGTACGGCGCTGCGGCTGCGACCGCATCCTTCCTCGAGAGGCGTTCGACTACTCCGGGCGGAGTACGCGTCACCAGGAGGAGGCGAATTGGAGTACGCGGATTGACTCCTCTCGGGTGACGACGCGGGGGACGGCGCTGTCGAGACTGAGGGCGTCGGCTGATCAGAGCCCGGCGTCACCAAGGAGGCCAACAGATGACCCGCATCACCCGCTTCGCGCTCGGACACAGGGTACTGATCGTGCTGTTCTGGGTCGCGACCGCCGTCACCGGCGCAATGACCGCCGGGCTCACGACGAGCAGGATGACCAACAGCTTCTCGATGCCCGGTCAGGCGATCACGACCGACGCCCGTATCGTCTCCGAGTACGGGAGCACGGCACAGGCACCCCTGGTCACGGTCATCACCGCGCCTCGAGGTGAGCGCATCAGCACTCCGAGCGTGACGGCCGTCACCGCGCGGATCTTCGATGCCGCGCGGGTCAACGCGGCGGTGCACGTCGTCGATTACGCGTCGACACACGATGCGGCGTTCATCACGCGGGACGGCCGGTCGACGTTCTCGCTCACCTTCATGCCGCCCGCGAACTACGACGGATCAGGCGGCATCGAACCGGTCATCGCCAGGGCCGTGGAATCAGCGACGCCGGCGGGCTGGCACACCGGGTTCACCAGCATCACATTGCTGCAGGCCCCGGCAGCGTCGAAGAGTGGTGGTACGAGCGTGCTCGTGGAGGCCATGGTCGGCGGGCTCGGCGCACTGGTGATCCTCGCGTTTGTGTTCTCGAGCTTTCTCGCCCTTCTGCCGCTCGTCATGGGCGCGACGTCGGTGCTGTCGACCTTCCTGCTCGTCCTCGGCCTCACCACGTTCACCGGGGTGAGCATGATCGTCGAGTTCCTGATCGCCCTGATCGGGCTGGGCGTCGCCATCGACTATTCGCTGCTGGTGGTGACCCGCTGGCGTGAGGAGCGCGCCCACGGCCGTGACAACGTCGCCGCGGTCGAGGCGGCAATGGCGCATGCGGGGCGCGCCGTGGTGTTCTCCGGGCTGACGGTCGCGGTCGGGTTGCTCGCGCTCATCGTGCTCCCGGTGCCGATGCTGCAGAGCGTCGGCTACGGCGGGGTACTGGTGCCGCTCGTCTCAGTCGCTGTCGCCGTCACCCTGCTGCCCGTGGTGCTCGCCACGGTCGGGCCGCGCCTCGACTGGCCGAGGATCCGCAAGGAGAGCAGCGCGAGCCGGATGTGGACCGCGTGGGCACGCGGCGTGTACGGGCACCGCTGGCCCGCAGCGATCCTCGGCACAATCATTCTCGGCCTGATCGCGTTTCCCGCTCTGTCACTGCAACTCGGGGAGCCGGCGAGCACCTCGCTGTCCACCACCGGCCCGGCGCGTGACGCGTTGACCACGCTGACATCCGAGGGCGTTCCCAGTGGCGTGCTCACGCCGATCGTGGTCCTGACCAACGGATCGACGAGCGTCACCACGACGCTCGCCCATGTCCAGGGCGTCGACGCGGCGGTGACCACCCAGGACACGCGGCGGCCCCACAGCGCGTTGATCACGGTGCTGCCTGTCGCTGAAGGCAGCCTCGGCGCCGGACAGGACACCGTGCGCGCGGTCCGGACGGCGATCGGCTCCAATCCCATGGTCGTCGGCGTCGACGGCGATGGAGCGCAGCTGATCGACTTCGACAATGCCGTGTACGGCAACTTCCCGCTGATGCTGGCATTGATCGCCGTCGCGACCTTCCTGCTCCTGGCACGAGCGTTTCGATCAGTGGTTCTGGCGCTCAAGGCGGTGGTGTTCAACCTCGTGTCGCTTGCGGCGGCGTACGGCGCGCTGACATTCATCTGGCAGCAGGGCCACGGCAGCGAAGCGCTGTGGGGGATCCCCGCGTCAGGCGCGATCACCATGTGGGTGCCACTGATGGTGTTCGCCTTCCTGTTCGGGCTCTCGATGGACTACGAGGTGTTCATCATCGCCCGCATCCGCGAGGCGTACGACAACACGGGGTCGGCTCGTGCGGCGGTGATCGAGGGTGTGGGGCGCACCGGACGGCTGGTGACCAGCGCGGCGCTGATTCTCATGCTCACCTTTCTCTCGATGTCCAGCGGTCCGCAGACCGACATCAAGATCCTCGCAACCGGGCTTGGCGCGGGCATCCTGGTTGACGCGGTGGTGGTCCGGGCACTGATGGTGCCGGCGATGGTCGCGCTGTTCGGACGCTGGAACTGGTGGATGCCGGTGTGGCTCGCGCGGATCCTCCGCGTTCCGGCCGCTCCGATCATCCACACGGCGGTGGTCGCGCCGCAGCTGGGCCGCGCCGCGTAGGAATCCGGCACGACGCGAAGTCAGCAAGCCCCGTCGCGGTGCGCGGCGGGGCTTGTGCCGTCGAACTCGTCGCCGGTCAGGAATCGAGCGCAGCGTGCGCGGCTCGGGCGGCTTCCTCGGCGGCATCGGCGGCCCGCTCGGCATCCGACGCCTCCTCGGCGGCAACCTGCGCTTCCGTGGCCAGTCGCTCCGCCTGACGCCGTTTTTCGCCGGCAACGACTCGCGCACGCGCCGCAATCTCGTCCTGCCTGGCCGCATCGCGTTCAGCGTGGCGATGCGCAACGCTTTCGAGGCTGGCAGCCGGCCGGTCCTGCGCCGGCGCACGAGGGTCCGGACTGACCCGCCGGCGCATCGGCTCGAGCATGGCCGCAAGCTCGGGGTCATCGCTGCCGGGATCGTCGATCGCACCAAAGCCGGCCGCCTCGAGGTCGCGGTCGAGCGTCCCAGTCCACAGCGCGCGGCGTTCGACGGCCGCGCCGGTGGACGCCGCCTGGAGCGTGGCGCGAATCCGACGGCCGGTCTCCTCGCTCGCCGCGTGGCCGGCGCTCGCGAGCACATCGGTGGCGGCACGCGCCGCTGCCTCGACTCGATCGCGCAGCCGGCCCGTGGCGGCCAGGAGATCCTCTCGGCTCTCCGTCCCCGCGGCGGCGTTTCGGTGAGCGTCCCGCGCATCCGCTCCGGCTGCAAGCAGCTCGGTGATCAGCGCTGGAGTGTCGGCTGCGAGCTGGTCGATCGCCCATACACCCGCGGAAGGTTTGCGGAGCTTGCCGATGGCGAGGGCCGCATCCGCGTCGGTGGCGCGAAGCTCGCGCGCCAGCGCCGTTCTCCGTGCGACGAAGTCCTCGAGCGGGCCGTGGTACAGGTCGGCGGTATCCACGGCTCGGGAGTGTGACGCCGCGAGTGGCTGCCCCGGGGCGCGGCTCTTACGGCGTCCAGGACGAGTGCGCGAAGGCCAGGTATTCGTGCACCGAGCGCACCGCGGCAGAACCTTCGCCAACGGCTGCCGCGACGCGCTTGGTCGAACCGGCGCGCACGTCGCCAGCCGCAAAGAGGCCCGGATAGCTCGTCTCGAAGGGGAGCGGCGGGCGATCCAGCTCACCCCACCGAGCGCCGTCCCGCCCCGAGAGTCGAGTGCCCGGTCGGTGAGCAGGAACCCGCGCTCATCGAGAGCAGCGCAGCCGGACAGCCACTCCGATGCCGGCTCGGCGCCGATGAACGAGAAGACAGCAACGCATGGCACTGTCTCGACGCCGTGCGGGCCTGTCAGCGTCACCGATTCGAGGGTTCTGGCTCCCTGCAGGGCGGTGATCTGCGTGCTGGTTCGGAGGTCGATGCGCGGGTCGGCCTCGACCCTGTCGACGAGATACCGTGACATGTTCTTGTTGAGATCATCGCCGCGGATCACGAAGATGACCGGGCTGCCTGACTCTGCAAGAAACACTCCCGCCTGGCCGGCTGAGTTGCCGCCACCCACCACCACGACCGGCGCGGGGGAGCAGAGTCGAGCCTCCATCTCAGTGGCCGCGTAGTACACGCCGTTGTCCTCGAACTCGTCGAGGCGCGCGACGTCCAGGCGCCGGTAGCGTGCGCCGCTCGCCGCGATCACTGCGCGGGCGGCGACGTCGGTCCCGTCGGAGAGGCGGATCACCAGGTGCCCGCCCTGCTCCCGGAGCGCAGTGGCCGCGCACGGGCTGGTCAGGTGGGCGCCGAACTTCTCCGCCTGCACGAAGGCGCGCTCGGCCAGGTCGCCGCCGGTGATGCCGGTCGGGAAGCCGAGGTAGTTCTCGATGCGGGAACTGGATCCAGCCTGCCCACCCACCGCGACCCGCTCGACCACCAGGGTTCGCAGCCCCTCTGAAGCGCCGTACACCGCCGCCGCCAGTCCGGCCGGACCGCCGCCGGCAACGACGAGGTCGAAGCAGCGCTCCGGGATGCTGTCGATGGTCAGCCCCAGGTACGACGACAGGTCCCCCGGCGTGGGGCGGCGAAGGACCGTTCCCGAGGCGATCACCACCGGCAGTTCGTCGGGTGCCACGTTGAAGTCGCGAAGGATGCGTTCAACCGACCCGTCGCGGTCGGCATCGATCCACTCATTCGGGATGCGATTTCGGGTCAGAAATTCCCGGAGTTCGAGCGACCCGGGCGAGAATCGTGAGCCGACGACGCGGATCACCCCCGCAGCATCGAGGCGCAGCGCCGACCGGCGGGCGATGAAGGCGGCGAGGATCCGGTCGCTGAGCGTGGGGTTGGTGGCGAGGATGCGTCGCAAGGCATCCGCCGGCACCACGATCACCTCGCCGGCCTCAGCCATGCGGGCCGACACGAACGCTCGCTGCCCGGTCAACAGGCTCAGCTCACCCAGGAAGCGTCCCGGACCGTGTCTGGCGATCTCCCGCTCCTCGCCGTCGGTCCGCACCAGGATTTCGGCCTCCCCGGACACGACCACGAAGAACTCGTAGGTGGCGTCGCCTTCCTCATACAGGTACTCGCCGGCGTCGACGGATTGCCGGTTCCCCAGCGCATCGAGCAGGGCGATCTCCGGCTCATCGAGCGTCGGGAACGCAACGAGGTCGTCAGCCATCAGGGCTCCACATGACCTCCCACAGGTGGCCGTCGAGGTCACGGAAATTCGCCAGCTCGGTGCGCGGGTAGAGAGCCAGGACGAGCCCGGCGTTCAACCGAAACATCACCACAGCCCCGTCCGGGTTGGACTGGTCGCCGGCGAACTCGGTGCCGACCACGCCGGGAGACTCCAATCCGAGCCCGTCGCGATAGAAGGTGAGCGCGCGATCGAGATCGCTGACCGCCAGCGTGATCACATTGATGATGGGCTGCATCGTGTTCTCCGGCACCTGGGCACTTCTCAGCATTGTGCCGCGGTTCGGGCCGCCACCCGGCGGCTAGACGGCCTCGCGGTGAGCGCGCCCGGTCAGCCGTTCGAAGGCTGGCGAATCTATGCCTTCGCCTGCAGCGCTGCGCGTGCCGAGGCGACGATGTCGTCGCTCGTGTTGGCGTGACCGTCGATGCCCCAGCCGCCCTCGGGCAACTCGGTGATCAGGACCCAGGTGCGATCGGCCAGGCTCGGGTCACCCGCAGCCGCGACCACGATATCGGTCAGCTCCTTGACGACGCCGAGCTGCTTCTCGCGATCGAGCACGTGGACGGGCGTGAGCACCTGGACACGGATGTAGTTGCGCTCCCCCGCCGCGTTGGAGATCGCGTCGGCGGGGAGGTCATGGATGAAAGCGGCGGTGTTGTCGAGGAACAAGGGAATCTCCGGCACCCGCTCCCACCTCATCACGGCTTTTGCGAGATCCTGTGCGAGTGCGTGCCGGTCCCGGAAGGTGCCTTCGGCGGCGAAGACGTCGATCATCGGCATGGGGAGCTCCTTGGCGTGTGCACGGTAACCGGCCTAATATGACCGGTCATCTTACACACTGGAGCCGTATGCTGGGGCGCAATGCGGAGCATGTCGGGACGGTGAGTTAATGGCCCGAGCCAGCGTCAGGGACCAGCTCATCGACAGCGCCGTGGAGGTGTTCCACACGCGCGGGTTCAACGGCTGCAGCGTGCAGGACATCGTGGACGCGGCCGGGGTGCCGAAGGGTTCCTTCTACAACCACTTCGAGAGCAAGGAAGCGCTGGGGATCGAGGTGGTGCACGCCTACAGCGCCATCGTCGGTGCCTACGTGGTCGAGTCGGGCGCGGCGAATATCTTTTCCGGCGACGGGACCCCGCTGCAGAGAATCCGCGCCTACTTCGAGGCCGTCATCGAGCAGAACGTCAGTTGTGGAGTCCGCAAGGGGTGCCTGCTCGGCAACTTCGCGACCGAACTCGCCCCGCACAGCGCACAGATAGCGAAGGCCGTCGCCCAAGCCCTCGACAACTGGAGCGCGGCCGTCGCCCGCGCTCTGGCTCAAGCACAGGATGCAGGGGAGCTTTCCAAGGACGCCGACGCCGCCGCACTGGCGCGCTACCTCGTTGACGGTTACGAGGGTGCGGCGACGCGCGCGAAGCTGATCGGTGATCGCGCTCCGATGGACGAATTCATCCGGACCACGTTCGACTTCCTGCTGTCGTAGGGGGTCAGGTCAGCCCGGCGGCTCGGCGTGCGCGCTCGGCGGCCGGCCGGACCGGACAGGCGGCGAGGTGATCATCCACCATGCCGGAGGCCTGCATCAGTGCGTAGAGCGTGGTCGGGCCGAGGAAACGAAAGCCTCGGCGCTTGAGCTCGCGCGCAAGCCCAACTGCCTCGGGCGTTGTCGAGGGTACGTCGGTCCAGGCCGCGGGCGGCCGGCGCCCTGGTGCCGGCGCGTGTGACCGGAGAAGCGAGGTAAGCGCCTCGCCGGTGACGCGCAGTTGCGCGACAGCGCGCGCGTTCCCGATTGTCGCGTCGATCTTCGCGCGATTGCGGACGATGCCGGCGTCGTTGAGGAGGCGTTCGACGTCCGCCGGACCGAAGCCCGCAACTGCATCGGCGTCGAAATTAGCGAAGGCGCTGCGGAAGGCCTCGCGCTTGGCAAGAATGGTCCGCCAGGAGAGCCCCGCCTGGAACGCCTCGAGGCTCATGAGCTCGAACAGCGCACGCTCATCGGGTACTGGAAAGCCCCACTCGGTGTCGTGATAACGCTCGTAGACGGGATCACCGTCGCCGAAACACCGAACGGCCACCGCCGCGCCGGGGGTGTCACCAGCCATGCCGACCCTCAACGTTGTCGCGCTTCAGACCGTCGACGTCCGGGCAGTCCTCTGGTCTCATCGCGGCCGCTCCCGAATCACCTCGGCCGGTCGCTTGTCATCGCGTAGCCCGAGAAAGCGCGGTTGCCGCAGGCGCCCATCGTTCGTCCACTCTGCGAAGCCGATCTGCGCGACCAGGTCGGGCCGGGTCCAGTGAGTGCCGCGCGGAATCGGCTTAGCGTCGATGAACGGCGGCGCCGATATCTCCAGTGAGCGCAGCCGTGCGCCGAGGTCGCGGAGCCTCGCGGCGCTGTACCCGGTGCCGACCTTTCCGGCGTACCGGAGCCGCCCATCCTCGTGATAACCGACGAGCAGCGCACCGTAATCAGTCCGGCTGCCGGTTGGATCGGTATAGCCGCCGATCACGAATTCCTGCTCCCACACGCACTTCAACTTCAGCCAGTCCTTCGAGCGGCCGGGGACGTACGGCGCATCAACGCGTTTTGCGATCAAGCCCTCCCAGCCAGACCGGCACGCCTGGGAGAAGCGCCGCTCCGAGTCGTCGCGCCAGGCTTCCGAGAGCTGCAAGACCGGCCCAGGCCGGATCGACCGGGTGAGCCTGGCGCGGCGCTCGTCGAGCGGCCGGTGGGACAGGGTCTCGCCATTGATCTCGAGGGCGTCAAAGATGCAGTAGACCACCGGATTGGCGGCGATCTGCAGCGGTGAGGGCGCGGTGACGCCGAGACGCTGCTGCAGCCGGCTGAACGACGTCTGCTCGCCCTCGTACGCGACCACCTCACCGTCGAGCAGAAACTCGCGCGCCCGCTGTATGACCAATGCCTCGCCTATTTCGGGGTAGGTGGCGGTGAGATCCTTGCCGGTGCGCGACTCGAGCCGCACGCCGCCGTCTCGTTTGCGCGCCACGCAGCGTTCGCCGTCGAACTTGCGCTCGAGCAGCCAGTCGCCACCGAAGTCGCGACGGTCGGTCAGGGTCGCGAGCATCAGGGGGATAGGCACCCCGGCATCGTCCCCCTTTTCAGGCGCATCCGGCGGCTGAGCACCGAGGGATCTGGCTCAGAAGCCGCTAGTGAGCCAGCCGCTCCGTCAGGCGAATGGTCACCGTATCCCCGGCGCCCTTTCCGATCACACGTTGCAGGTCGGCCTTGATCGGCAGCTTGTGCCTTCCATCGCCAAGTGCCATGAACGAACTTTGAAACGGATGATCATCGACAGTGCCGCGGACCTTCACCAAACCACGGGTTCCGAAAAAAGCCACCGAGTTGGGCATCACGACATACGTCCATCCACTCCTGCTTGGACTCTTTTCCAGTGCGGCGCGAAAGTGTTTGTTCAACGCGGTCATCTCCCTATGACACCTCCACGATCTCGAGACCGTTCCCGTCCTGGTCGCGAAACGCAAACATCGGCGGTACGCCCGGCCAGCGCAGGACATCGTCGGCGTCGACGCCGTGCGCGATCAAATCCGCACGGGTAGCCTTCGCGTCTGATGTCGTGAACCGAATTCCCGTCTCGACACCCGCCGGCACGCCGTCGTGGGCGCGAATCAGCGCGATCGTCATCGCCGCGGCAGGCGGAGCAACTTCGATCCAACGCCCTCCGTCGTCGCCGGTTGGAACGTCCAGTCGCGTTTCGAGCCCGAGCGTGTCGACGTAGAAGGCCAGCGCTCGCTCCTGGTTGACCACGGGGATTCCCACCGTTCGAATGCCGGTGATCGCGCTCCTGGTTCCTGTCTCAGCCATGTGGTCGCCTCCTCTTGTCATCCGTACATCAACGATCCCGGGGTGGTGAGAACTTCCCCGGTTTCGATCCACGTTTTCAGGCCCGAAAGGATCATCGGCCAGCCGCCGAAGAGCTGATCGTTTGCGCCGTCACGGAGCTGGTCGTGGGTCACCGTCAGGCGGCATGAGTCACCGACCGGCTCGATCTCCCACGTGATCCGTGATGTGCCCTCCGTCCTGACATCGTCGCCCCACAGCGCAAGCGCTGTCTGCACCAGCCGGCGTGGCGGGTCGACTTCGAGGTTTTCTCCTTCTATCAGGGCGCCTTCGGAGCGTGGGTTGATCACCCGGTACTGCGACCCCGGCGCCCACGACGACTCGATGCGATTACCGAAGTGGAATTTGGTGCGGGTGTCGCTGTCGGTGATCGCCTTCCAGAGCCGCTCAGGGGTGGTGCGAATGTAGATCTCGAAGATTTTTTCCATGGGCTTCTCCAACTGCTGTTTGATCTCGCTGAGCGTCGCCACCCAGGGTTCGGCGTATTTGCTGACCCACCGGTCGTGGATGAGACGAATCGGTACCGGGTTGAGGAAGTGCAGCTTTTCCCGGCCTCGCCGCCTGGTCACGACCAGGTGAGCGTCCTCGAGCAGCTGCAGGTGCTTCATGACACCGATCCGCGTCATGGGGTAGTGAGCCGCCAGGGCGTTGAGCGTCAGACCGTCCTCACGGAAGAGGCGATCCAGGAGATCGCGGCGGGTCGGGTCAGCCAGGGCCCGAAAGACGGCATCCATGGCTCGCATGATAGGTAACTGGATGGTTACCTGTCAAGCCGAAGGCTAGCCGGCTCCAGGCCTCTCGATGTGGGTCAGGATCAGAGCGGCGTCGCGGCCGAGGCGCCGCAGCTGCTCCGGCGAGAGCACGTCGATGACCAGCGATCGGAGATGTCTCACGTGTCCAGGCGCCGCCGCCTCCAGTGTCGCGAAGCCCTCATCGGTCAGGATCGCCTTGGTGAAGCGCCCGTCGGTCCGATCCGGCTCACGACGCACGAAACCCCGCCGCTCCAGCCGCTCGACCACGTGTGAGAGCCGCGAGAGCGACGCGTTCGTGACCTCCGCCAGCGCGCTCATGCGCATCGTTCGATCCGGCCGTTCGGACAGCATCGCCAGCACCTGATACTCGACCATCCTCAGCTTCGAATCACGCCGCAGCTGCTGATCGATCGACCATGGAAGCCACATCAGCAGCCGCACGAGGGTGAGCCAGTCGTCCAGCTCCGATGCGGTGAGCCACTTGACCGGTGGTTGCGTGGCGTCTCGACGCGGTTGGCGGGCCATTCGGTTGAGCATACCTGGTCACTCCCCTTTTCAAGTGACCACCCAATGAGGCTTGAAGATTCACTTGACATTTCAAGCTTGAACATTCAAGCTGTCCGGGTCGCCGGCATCATGGCAGGAGGAACTCGACGATGAACGTGGCACTCACCGGAGCGACGGGGTTTATCGGCTCTCACGTCCTGAGCGAGCTGCAGGAGCACGGCCACGAGGTGACGGCGCTCGTTCGCGACCAGGATCAGGCGGACAAGCTCGCCCCAGGGATTCAGGCGTCAGTCGTCGATCTCTACGACCGACCGGCGGTCGTGAGCCTGCTGCGGCAGGCGGATGCGGCTATCCACACCGCGAGCCCGAATGACGAGACCAGCGCCGCCCTCGACAGCGCCGTGGTCGACGCGGCGATCGAAGCCTTCGGCGGCACCGGCAAGCCCTACATCAGCATCAGCGGCATCTGGGTGTACGGCGCCAACACCGACATCAGCGAGCAGTCGCCGTTCAACGCCCCCGCGATGGTGGCGTGGAAGGAGCCAAACGAGCGCCGGGTGCTCGATGCCAAGGGGTTGCGCGGCGTGGTGGTGGTGTCGAGCGTGGCGTACGGTGATGGCGGCGGTGCGATCCCCGGCCTGCTGCTCGGTTCGCCACGTGACGGCGCCGGCAACCTCATCATGCTCGGCACCGGACAGCAGCACTGGTCCAACGTGCACGTCGCGGACGTCGCTGAGGTCTTCCGGCGCGTGCTGGAAGACGACACGGCTCGCGGGTACTACGTCGTCGGCAACGGGTTGAACCCGACTGTCGCAGAGCTCACCGAGGCTGCCGCGATCGCCGCCGGCGCTCCGGGGGCCGTGCCCGGTTCCGAGGATGAGGCTCGCAAGCGCCTCGGCGACTACTTTGCCGAGGTGCTGTTGCTCGACCAGGGCACTCAGGCCGCCAGGGCCCGCACCGAGCTCGGCTGGCAGCCGTCGCATCCGTCACTTACCGAGGAGTTCCGCCAGGGCAGCTACCGCGCCAAGGTAACCGCCGCCTGACCCGGCGGGGGCCGGTCGGCTTACGCGCCGGCACTCGCAGGACGGCGTCAGACTGGACCCGACGAGTACCCGGCAGTAGCGTCGTGATCGGTGGCACCGATGACGCGCAGGCGCGCGAGTGCCGGCGGCATGACGGCTACGAGTGAATGGAGCGGGAAACGGCCATGACGGCATTGGCGTGGTTCGGGTTCGCTGCCGGACTCATCCTTGTGCTGACGACCAGCGGCAGTGTCGTCGAAACGACGATCCTTCCCCGTGGAACGCAGTCGGGGTTCAGCGCGCTTGTGCTTCGCTCGGTCAGCTTCCCCATACGCGTGGCGGCCGCCATGGTTCGGGATTTCGAGGCACGGGATCGCCTTCTGGCGTACTCGGCTGCCCTGTTCCTGGTGATGACGCTGTTCGTCTGGCTCGTGCTGTTCCTAGTCGGATACACGCTGATTCTGTGGCCGTTCAGCGCAAACATCGGCGACGCGCTCCGCGTCGCCGGCTCGTCGATGCTGACCCTCGGAATCGCCGCTCCTCAGGGGAGCGGTCCACTCGTGATCGTGTACCTCGCGGCGGTGACCGGGCTGGTGGTGATCGCCCTCCAGATCGCATACCTGCCCGTGCTTTATGCCGCATACAACCGCCGCGAGACCCTGGTCACGATGCTGGAGGGGCTGGCAGGGACACCGGGGTGGGGACCGGAGATTCTCATGCGTACGGCGGCTGTCGACAACCTCGCCGGGCTGGGCGGCATCTACGACCGCTGGATGGAATGGGCGGCGGACGTCTCCGAGAGTCACAGCGCTTACCGAGTGCTTCTGTACTTCCGGTCGCCGGTGGCGCGCCGGTCCTGGGTGATCTCGCTCCTCTCGATTCTCGACTGCGGCGCCATGCACCTCGCGCTGTGCCCGGTCACCGTCCCCGCACAGGCTCGCAACATGATGCGTGTCGGCTACCTTGCCTTCCGCCAGCTTTCGGCGAGCATCGGGCATCCGGTTCAGGACGACCCAGGCCCCGACGACCCGATCCAGCTGACGCGCGACGAGTTCATCGCGGGCGCCGAGCACGCCCGAGCGGGTGGAGTTGAGTTCGAACGCGATCCCGAGGCGGCGTGGCCGCATTTCAAGGGATGGCGGGTGAACTACGAGGCGGCCGCGTACACGCTTGCTGCCGAGCTCGATGTGGTGCCCGCCCTGTGGTCGGGACCGCGACCGCGCCCGGGCCCACCCGTGCCTCCCGTGCGCCCCGTCGACCGAGTGTCCGCAACAGCGGAGGTCACCGAGATTCAGCGCATCCGCGAGCTGCGCCGCCGGCGCCGCCTGGAGCAGGAGCAGCACTCGCACACCGAGTAGCGGACGTCGGTCATGGGCGTTGGGTGGCGTCTCATGTCCCGCGCATTGATCTGCTAGTCTACTAGCACAATGGCAGTCATGCAGTTCCACCTGAACCCGAACTCCGGCGTCTCGTACTACTTGCAGCTCATCAAGCAGGTCGAGCAGGGGCTGGATTTCGGGATCCTGCAGGCAGGCGACCAGTTGCCGACCGTCAAGGAGGTCGTGGCTCAGGTCGCGCTCAACCCGAACACGGTGCTGCGCGCCTATCGTGAGCTCGAACACGACGGGCTCGTGGTCAGCAAGCAGGGGCTGGGGACGTTCGTCGCCAATCCCGTCCCGCCCGCACTCGCCGCCTCGAGCTACCGTTCTCTTCGCGCTGACCTCGAGCGCTGGATCCGCAAGGCACGCGGGCACGGTGTCGACGACGAGCGGTTGGCCGCGCTGTTTGAACACGTTCTGCGCGAGAACTCCGAGGAGGGCGTCGCGTGATACCCCCGGTCGAGGCGACCGGGCTGGGCAAGCGCTTCGGCCGCAGCTGGGGACTGCGAGACTGCTCGGTGCGGATTCCGCCGGGGCGGATCGCGGCACTCGTAGGTCCGAACGGAGCGGGCAAGACGACTTTCCTCCATCTCGCAGCGGGCCTCTTGCGCCCTACGGCGGGCGAGATCCGCGTCCTCGGACGGTTGCCGAACCCCGAACCACGGTTCCTTCTCGATCGTGTGGGCTTCATTGCCCAGGACGCCCCGCTGTACACCGGCTTCTCGGTCGCCGACACGCTCCACTTGGGGCGGGCGCTCAACGTTCGCTTTGACGCGGACGCTGCAGCGAAACGGTTGCGGGATTTGGGCATCCCGTTCGAACGGCGCATTGGGAAGCTGTCCGGAGGCCAGCGCTCGCAGGTTGCCCTCTCGGTTGTCCTGGGCAAGAGGCCCGAGCTCCTACTGCTCGACGAGCCTGTGGCCAGGCTGGATCCGCTGGCGCGGCGTGAATTCCTCCAGGTACTCACCGAGGCGGTGGCCGAGGGCGGCATCAGTGTTCTGCTCTCATCGCATCTGCTCTCGGACCTGGAGCGCATCTGCGACTACCTCATCGTCATCGCGGGTGGTCGTGTACAGGTCGCTGGGGACATCGAGACCCTTCTCGCCGCACACCATCTGTTGATCGGTCCCCGCGCCGAGGCGAGTGGGTTCCTGTCCGGCATGGAGGTCGTCAGGACACTGCACGCTGAACGGCAGACCTCGGCGTGGGTTCGCGGTGTGCTCGCGCCGCTCCCCCCGGGATGGCGTGCCGAGCCACTTCCTCTCGAAGAGCTGGTCATCGCATATCTCGCTTCGCCGTCCGCTGTGGAACTGCCCCGACCAGCGTTGGAGGCCGCGCACGCGTGATTTGGGTCACGTGGCGA
Organism: Candidatus Dormiibacterota bacterium; assembly: GCA_963799005.1. GTDB lineage: Bacteria > Chloroflexota > Dormibacteria > Aeolococcales > Aeolococcaceae > Palsa-851. The sequence goes on from CAWCVK010000001.1 coordinate 1,631,330, forward strand.
CAGCACCGCGTTGAAGGCGCGGTCGCCCTGGTGGCAGTTGCGCTGCTCGCCGGCGCCACGGCGCTTGTGACTCAGGAGTTGAACGCGGGCGGTTGCCCCACGAATGGCGGCGCGATCCTCTGCTTTCCCAACGACGCCCTGGGTTCGTTCGCTCAGGCGGTCGCGAGCATCAACCTGGTCCCGTACGCGTTGGCCATATTGCCCGCGCTTGCGGGTGCGTTCATCGCGGCGCCACTGGTGGCGCGCGAGATCGAGACGGGCACGAACCGATTCGTATGGACACAAGGCGTGACGCGCGTGCGCTGGCTGCTGATCAAGGTCACGTTGGTCTGTGTGCCGCTGCTCCTGGGCGCCGCTCTGCTGGGCGGGCTCGAGGTCTTGTCCATCAACGCGCAGGGGGCCGGCGTCAATCGTTGGGATCACTTCGATCAGCAGGTGCCGATGACGGTTGCGTCAACCGCCTTTGCGCTTGCCCTGGGCTTGGCGGCAGGGTCCGTTCTCGGTCGGTCGATCCCGGCGATGGCGGTGACGTTGCTCGGCTTCGTTATCACCCGGCTTGCAATCGCAGAGCTCGCTCGGCCCCATTTCATGACGCCCGTCTCGACACCGAGTGCCACCAGCGTGCCCTCGTCGGCTTGGTGGCTGAACGGCTCGCAGCAGGTGATGACGAGCCCGGGCCATTTCCTCGCCCAGAGCCAGCTCTACCAACCAGGCGATCGCTTCTGGGCGTTCCAGGGCATCGAGTCCAGCATCCTCGTCGTCATCAGCGTGCTGATTTTCGGCTTCGCCGCCTACTGGGTGGCTCGTCGGGTTGGCTGACCCTGAGCTCGATTCCGTCGCCTGAGCGAGTGTCAAGCGTCAAACGAAGCCGGTGTCAAGCATCACCCGAAGTAGGTGTCAAGCATCAGCCGGAATCACAAACAACAAAAGCTGGGGAGGAAGGATTCGAACCTTCGGATGGCGGATCCAAAGTCCGCTGCCTTACCACTTGGCGACTCCCCAGTGGTACGTCGATCCTAACCGGCGCTTGGTCTTCCAGCCGCGGTGAGTACTGATCCGGACGGCACGGCATCACCTTGCCGGGCGAGCCAGTCGCTGACGACGTCCACAAACTCACCGGGCACCTCGAGCATGGGCACGTGCCCGGCGCTCGCGAACTCGTGGTACTCCCAGTCGGGGCGCAGCGATGCGATGTTCCGCGCCGAGGCGACCGGGACGAGGCGATCCTCCGCACCCTGGAGGAGCAGGGTCGGGGCCAGGACGTCCTGCACCCATCGGAACACGCGACGCTTCAGCGCGAGCGTCGCGACCAGCGAACGCGTTGCCGCATAAAAGGACTCGTTCCAGCTCGGACTCGGCCAGCCGTTCGGTCTCGAGGCCGATGTGCGCTTCCATCACCGCCTCGTCGATGCCCGTCGGGTCGGTGGTGACCAGCCGCATGGTCTCGCGCACCAGGTTCTCGGCGCCGCGGGTCGCGACAGCACGGCTGAGTCGCTGTGCGCCCCACCGAGGCATGAACGCGGTGGCGAGGAACGTTCGCGACACGCGGTCGAGGCGAGGCGGAAATGCGCCGCGCGGCGCCGGTACGGCCGGGTCGACCAGCACGAGCGCGTCGATCAGGCTTGGATGCCGGGCCGCCGCTCCGATCGACAGCAGACCCCCCATCGAGTTGCCGACCAGGACGATCGGACGGCGTGAGAGCCGGGTGATCGCCCGGGTCAGCAGATCCACGTTGGCAGTGATCGACGATCGCCTTCCGGCGAGAGGCGAACGCCCGAACCCGGGAAGATCGAGCGCGTACACACGATGGCCGGCCGCGAGCTGCGGAGCGACCGCCATCCAGTTCAGGTGCGCGCCGCCGAGGCCGTGGACGAGCAGCATCACCGTGCCATCCCCGCCGAAATCGGCGACGTAGACCGGGCCTTCGATGTCAAGGATGGCGGACTCCATCGCGTCCATCCTACTGACGCCGCCCGGAAGCTCGAATCCGGCAAGCCCTTATACTCGCGAGTACATGGGTGACGGGCCCCACGCGGTGATCCTCGCCGCGGGGCAGGGCAAACGAATGCGCAGCGCTCTCCCCAAGGTCCTCCATCCGCTCGGCGGTCGCCCGCTCATCCTGTACGCGGTCGACGCCGCGCGCGCGGCGATCGGAGGTGCTCCCGTGGTGGTGATTGCCCGCGGCGACACCGCGGTTCGCGACCGTGTCGGGGACGCCGCCACGTGTGTCGAGCAGGAGAATCCCCTCGGCACGGGCGACGCCCTGCGGAGCGTTCCGATGTCGATGCGCGGTGTGGGGCCCGTCCTCGTGACTCACGGCGACGCACCGCTCATCAGGGCAGAGACGCTGCAGCGTCTGCTTGCGGACCACGCGTCGAGCCCGCGAGCCTGCACGCTCCTCCTGGGAGTCCCGTCCGATCCCTCGGGCATGGGACGGGTCATCCGCGACGCCGACGGCCACGTCCTGCGCATCGTCGAGGAGGCCGACCTCCCCCCGGGCGAACCCCTGCCCATGGAGTGCAACGCCGGTGTCTACGTGTTCGACGGCGCGCAGCTCTGGCCGGCGCTCGACCACCTCGGCACCGCCAACGCCCAGGGTGAGTACTACCTCACCGATGTCGTCGCCCTCCTGACCGGCCCGGTCGAGGGCGTGGTCACCCCCGACCCCGACGAGGTGCTCGGGATCAACGACCGCCGGCAGCTGGCCGCGGCTGAGGCGGTGCTCCGCCGCCGGACCGTCGACGCGCTCATGCTTTCCGGGGTCACCGTCGAGGACCCGGCCACCACCTACGTCGACGCCGAGGTGGTCGTGGGCGGGGACAGCGTCATTCGGGCCATGACGTCGCTCCGCGGCGCCACCAGGCTGGGCGCCGGCTGCGAGATCGGTCCGATGGCCGTCCTCATCGACGTTCAGGCGGGGGACGGGGTGGTTGTCGGGCCGGCCCACCTCGAGCAGTGCGAGCTCGGTGAGGGCGTCCGGGTGGGCGCCTACTGCCGGGTCCGTCCGAATACCGTGCTCGCGTCCGGGGTAGAGTTGGGGACGCATGCCGAGGTCAAGAACAGCACCGTGGGCGCCGGAACTCGCATCAACCACTTCTCGTGCGTGCTCGACAGCGATGTGGGTGAGGCGGTGAACATCGGCGCCGGGACGGTCACCTGCAACTTCGACGGTGAGGCAAAGTACCGGACCACCATCGGTGACAGGGTCTTTGTCGGGACGAATGCAACCCTGGTGGCGCCGGTGAGCCTGGGTGACGGTTCCTACGTCGGTGCAGGATCGTTCATCGACCACGACGTGCCCGCCGGGGCGCTCGCCGTCGGCCGGAGCCGGCAGCGCAACATCGAAGGCTGGGCGGCTCGCCGGCCGCGGCAGCCGTGACCGACTCCAACCCCTACGGCGAGCTGCTGCTGCTCTCGGGCAGCGGCAACCCCGAGCTCAGCGAGCGGATCGCCCGCGAGATCGGTGTGAAGCTCGCGGAGTGCGAGATCACCCGCTTCGCCGATGGCGAGTTCGACGTCAAGATTCGCGAGTCGGTTCGCGGCCACGACGTGTTCCTCGTCCAGCCGACGTGCCACCCGGTCAGCGACAACCTCATCGAGCTGTTCATCATCCTCGACGCGCTGCGCCGCGCCTCGGCGTCGCGGATCACCGCGGTGATCCCGTACTACGGGTACCAGCGCAAGGAGAAGAAGACCCAGGCACGCGACCCGATCAGCGCCAAGCTGATGGCGAACATCATCGAGCTCGCCGGCGCCAACCGGGTGATCTGTGTCGACCTGCACGCCGAGGCGATCCAGGGGTTCTTCGACATCCCCGTCGATGCGCTGATCGCGACCAAGATCCTCGCCCGGCGCGTGCGCGAACGTCACGGGCATGACGTCGTGGTGGTGTCACCGGATACCGGTGGTGTGAACCGCGCGCGCAACCTCGCGCGCATCCTCGACGCACCGATCGCGTTCATCGACAAGCGCCGTCCGCGCGATGACACCGTCGAAGTGGTCAACGTCATCGGTGACGTCCAGGGCGCGGTCTGCATCATCGTTGACGACCTGATCTCGACCGGCGGCACACTCGTCAACGCCGCGATCGCACTCCTCGCCAGCGGCGCGAAATCCGTCGACGTGGTGGCCACCCACGGTGTGTTGAGCGACGGCGCGGTGGCGCGGCTCCACGCGGCACCCATCGACGAGATCTGCATCACCGACACGATCCCGTATCACAACGGCAGTCGCAGCTTTGACGATGCGCCCAAGCTCCGCATCCTCTCGGTCGCGCCGCTGATCGCCGAGGCGATCGTGCGCGTCCACGAGGGACGGAGCGTGAGCGAACTGTTCCGGTGAGCGGCTCAGACCCACCGCCGTCCCCGAGTCGATGATCCCGCTCATCATCGCCATCGTCGTCGGGCTCCTCGTCGCCGCCTTCGCCGCGGCGGCGGAGACGTCGCTGACGAGCGTGAGCAGGATCCGGATGCGCAGCCTGGCCGAGGACGGCAACAAGCGCGCGCGCACCGTGACCCGCCTGCACGCCGATCCGAACGCCTATCTGTCGACCATCCTCAGTCTCAACACGGTCGCGGTCATCGTTGTCTCGACCGCCACCGCGTTGCTGATCGGCAGCTATCTGCGCAGCATCCCACAGGCGATCGGCACCATCGTGCTCTCGGTCGTGGTCCTCATCTTCTGTGAGATCGCGCCGAAATCGCTTGCGCTGCGCTTCAACGAGCGCTTCGCATTGGTGCTCGCGGGTCCGGTCCAGCTGCTCACCCGTCTGCTCCGGCCGCTGGTCGGGGGATTGAGCGCGATGTCCCGCCTGATCGTTCGCGCCGCAACCAGGGGCCACACCGTGCGCGGCCCGTTCGTGACCGAGGAGGAGTTGAAGCTGCTCCTCTACGTCGGTGAGCAGGAGGGGATCGTCGAGCAGGAGGAGCGCGAGATGATCCACGGGATCCTCGAGATGACCGACAAGACGGTCCGCGAGGTGATGGTGCCCCGTGTCGATGTCGTCGCGGTCGAGGCGACCGACTCGATCGCCGACGTGATCAGGGTGATCATCGAGTACGGCTACTCGCGAATCCCCATCTACGAGGACAACGTCGACAACATCGTCGGGGTCGTCTACGCCAAGGACCTGCTTCGTCACGGCGTGATCGGTGACGACCCGCGCGCGCTCAGAGAGGTTGCGCGCGAGCCGTACTACACGCCGGAGGCGAAGCGCGTCGGCGAGCTGCTGCGCGAGATGAAGGAGCGAAAGGTGCACATCGCGGTGGTGGTCGACGAGCACGGTGGCACCGCCGGCATCGTCACCTTCGAGGATCTGATCGAGGAGATCGTCGGCCCGATCCGCGACGAGTACGACATGCGCGAGGTCGAGGAGCTCCAGATCGTCTCCGACCACGAGGTCGTCGTCAGCGCCCGATACCCCGTCGACGACCTCAAGGAGGCGCTCGATCTCGAGGTCCCCGAAGTCGAGGCGGATACCGTCGGCGGTCTGGTCTACGAGCGGCTCGGCGAGATCCCCAAGGTCGGCGCGACCATCCAGCTGGGGAACGCGACCCTGACCGTCGAGTTCGATCCGCCGCCAGGGGATTCAGACGGTGCGCATCACCAGTCCCCTGACGCTGGTGCGCGACCGGGGCACGCGGCCTGGCGACCACGACGGTCCGCAGGAGGCCCGGGGCACCCAGGAGGAGTCGCCTGCGCACGCTCGCCGCCAGTAGTGCGCATGATGGTCGGGTGCCGACCTACAGCGACGAGGGAATCGTGCTGCGCCGCATCGACTATGGCGAGACCGATCGCATCCTCACCGTGCTGACGCTCGAACACGGCAAGATCGGGGTCATCGCTCGTGGCGTGCGCAAGAGTCAGAGCCGGCTCGCATCACGCACCGACCTCTTCACACGCAGCCGCATGCAGCTTGCGCGAGGGAGGGGCGAGCTCGATGTGCTCACCCAGGCGGAGACGGTGGCGGCGACTCCGCTGCGGAGTGATGCGCGGCGCGCGGCGTGCGCATCGTTGTGCGCCGAGTTGACCGACCGCGTGCTCGAAAGCCACCACGCCGACCCGGAGATCTACGCCCTGGTGGCGGGTGCGCTGACGTCGTGTGCCGACCCGGAACGGGATCCTCGCGCCGCCATCGTGTGGTTCGCCCGCCGTATGGTGGACCGGCTCGGGTACGCTCCCCAGCTGCTCGACTGCGTGAGCTGCGAGCGCCGTCTCCCGGAAGCGACAGCATGGTTCAGCGCTCCCGGCGGCGGCCTGCTCTGTGCGCGCTGCGCGCCGAGTGACCCGGAGGCGGTCGAGTGTGCGGTGCGCGTCATCAAGGTGCTGCGTGCCGCCGCCGACGGCGATGAGGAGCTCTGGCTGCGGCTCCGGCTCGATGCCCCCACCCTGCAGACGCTCGAGCGCATCGTGGAGTCGGAGCTGGCCCACCACCTCGACCGCCGGCTGCGGTCGATCGACGTGCTCCGCGCCATCGAGGGACGGAGCGCCGTGAGGCTGCCGGTAGACTGACCCGCCATGGCTGATGACCAGGCGCAATCGGACGTCATCGAGAAGCTCGTCTCGCTCTGCAAGCAACGCGGTTTCGTGTATCCCTCGAGCGAGATCTACGGCGGCCTCAACGCCGTGTACGACTTCGGCCCGCTGGGTGTGCGGCTGCGTCGCAACATCCGTGAGCGGTGGTGGGAGTCGATGCTGGAGCTGCGCGACGATGTCGAAGGCATCGAAACCGCGATCTTGATGAATCCGGAGGTCTGGGTCGCGAGCGGGCACGTCGCCGGCTTCACCGACCCGCTGGTGGACTGCACCGGCCCGTGCAAGAAACGCTGGCGCGAGGACCACCTCGGCGACGAACGGCGTGCGCGCGGCCAGCCGGCGGACGCCCCGGGGTGCCCGGAATGCGGGGGAGCGCTCACCGCAGCCCGGCAGTTCAACCTCATGTTCAAGACCTTCATCGGTCCCGTGGAGGAGGACGCCGCGCAGATCTGGCTGCGCCCCGAGACCGCGCAGGGGATGTTCGTGAACTTCGCGAATGTCGTCAACTCGACACGCCGCCGGCTCCCGTTCGGCATCGCGCAGCAGGGCAAGGGATTTCGCAACGAGATCTCCCCGGGAAACTTCGTCTTCCGGCTGCGGGAATTCGAGCTCATGGAGATGGAATACTTTTGCAAGCCCGGGAGCGACCTCGAGTTGCACGAGTACTGGTGCGCAGAACGGCTCCGCTGGCATGTCGATCTCATGGGCGTGCGCATCGAGAATCTTCGCCTCCGCCCGCATGCCAAAGAGGAGCTGTCCCACTACAGCACGGCCACCAGCGATATCGAGTACCGGTACCCCTTCGGATGGGGCGAGCTCGAAGGGATCGCCGATCGCACCGACTTCGATCTGAAGACCCACATGCAGCACAGCGGACGCGACCTCTCCTATTTCGACACCGAGACCAACGAGCGGTATGTCCCGTATGTGATCGAGCCGGCGGTGAGCACCGACCGGATCTTCATCACGCTGCTCGTCGATGCGTACGACGAGGAGGAGGTGCGCGGCGAGAAACGCGTGGTGCTCCACCTCCATCCCGATGTCGCACCGGTGCAGGTCGCGGTGCTGCCACTCTCCAAGCGGGCCGAGCTGACCGAGCCGGCGCGACGCATCGAGCACGACCTGCGTCCCCACTTCGCGACCATGTACGACGAGACCCAGGCCATCGGACGCCGCTACCGGCGCCAGGACGAGATCGGCACCCCGCTGGCGGTGACCTTCGACTTCGACTCGTTGAACGACCATGCAGTGACCATTCGCGAGCGCGACGGGATGTCGCAGGTGCGCGTGCCGCTCGACGGGTTGCAGGATGCGCTGCGCGACCAGCTCGACGTCGCGCGCACGCGGGCGCGCGAGCGGGCCAACCCCTGAATCGACCGGTAGCATCCCGGCAGTTGTGAGCGCGCGCAGCGACACCGACGCGGTGGCCGCCGATGTGCTCGACCTGCTCGCCCTCGGCGACGCGCCCGACCTCAACACCGTGCTCGAGCGGATCGTCAGGGCGGCGCGGCGTCAGGCCTCGGCTCGTTACGGGGCGATCGGGGTGCCCGACGGCCGCGGCGGTTTCGCTCGGTTCGTGACCTCGGGGATCAGCGAGCGGGTCGCGGCGACCATCGGCGAGCTGCCCCGGACCCACGGCGTCCTGGGCGCGCTCCTCGAGGAGGGCCCGATCCTGCTCGACGACATCCGGCGGCACCCGCGCTTCTCGTACTACCCGGCGCACCACCCGACGCTCACCGACTTCCTGGGGGTGCCCATCAAACATCGCGGCAAGGTGCTCGGCAACCTGTTCGTCAGCGGACACCGGTCGGGCCATTTCAGCAGGATCGACGCGCGCAGGCTGGAAACGCTTGCCGCATATGCCGGAGTCGCGATCGCGAACGCCGAGCTGTATGCGCAGTCGCAGCGGCTTGCGGTCGTGGAGGAGCGCAACCGGGTGGCGCGTGACCTGCATGACGCGGCGACGCAGACGCTGTTCAGCCTGGTGCTCGCCGCCCGAGCGGCCGCACTCTCGACGCACGACGAGCAGGCACGCGCCGCGATCCTGGGGTTCGAGGAGCGCACCACGTCCGCGCTCCAGGAGCTGCGCGGCCTGGTTCACGCCCTCCGCCCCAAGAGTCTCGAGCGTGACGGCCTCGCATCGACGCTGGCCGACCACGCCGAGGCGCTGCGCACCAGCGGTGCGCGGGTCGTCGTCGACGCGGCGGAGGGGGCGCGGCTCCCCCTCGACACCGAGAACGCGCTGCTGCGGATCGCCCAGGAGGCGCTCCACAACGCGATGCGTCATGCGCCGGGATCGTCGATCCGCGTCACCCTGCGTGCCAGTGCAACGACGGTGACGCTCCGTGTTCGCGACGACGGCCCTGGCTTCGATATCGGGGCGCTGCCACGCACGCGGCGCGGGATGGGTCTCGCGAACATGCGCGAACGCGCTCAGGACATCGGCGCACGTCTCGTTATCCGGGCGGGTGCCGGTCGAGGAACGACGGTGACCGTCACCGTCCCGGTCGCCGTGACGCCATGAACGCACCCATCCGGTTGCTCATCGTCGACGACCATGCCGTCGTCCGCGAAGGGCTGCGAGCATTCCTGCGACTCCAGGACGGCATCGACGTGGTCGGCGAGGCCGCGGGCGCCGACGAGGCCGTCCGGGTCGCCGCCACGTGCTCGCCCGACGTGGTCCTCCTCGACCTCGTCATGCCCGAGGGCGATGGGATCGCGGCGATCCGCCGTCTGCTCGAGGCCGCGCCGGGCGTCCGTATCCTCGTGTTGACGAGCTTTGCCGACGACGCGCAGATCTTCGCCGCGATCGCCGCCGGTGCGGCGGGGTACCTGCTCAAGGACCTCGATCCCGGGGCGCTCGCGGACGGCATCCGCGACGTCCATGCCGGCCGCCCGGCGCTGCATCCCTCGGTCGCGGCGCGCCTGATGCGCCGCAGCGGATCCCCACCTCTTGCCCACAGTCAGCTCACCGCCAGGGAACGCGACGTGCTTCGACTGATCGTCGAAGGGCTCGCCAACAAGCAGATCGCGCAGCGGCTGGGCATCGGCGAGAAGACGATCAAGACCCACGTCAGCCGGGTCCTCGCGAAGCTGGATGTGACCGACAGGACCCAGGCCGCGGTCCTGGCCATCCGCGAAGGCCTCGTCGAGTGAGATCTCCGCCGAATGGCGGACAGCCCGGTGCGGCATGCGGCGGATGCGCTCTACCGCCGCCGCGCGCAGGATGGTGGATATGGGAACGCTGACCGGAAAGACGGTCATGATCACCGGCGCCTCGCGAGGCCTCGGACGCGCGCTCGCCGAGGTGGCCGCCCGCGAGGGCGCCTCGCTGGCAATCTGCGCTCGACGCGGCGAAGCGCTCGAGAGCGCTGCGGAGGCCTGCCGCGCGCTCGGCGTCGAGGTGCTCGCGGTGCTTGCCGACGTCTCGGACGCCGCCGACGTCGAGCGCTTCGCCGCCACCGCGCTGGAGCGCTTCGGTGGCGTCGACGTACTGGTCAACAATGCCGCGGAACTCGGCCCGCTTCCACTGCCGCAGTTGACTGACGCTCCGTCGAGCGCGCTCGAGCATGTGCTGCAGGCGAACGTGCTCGGGCCGCTGCGCCTGACCCAGGCGGTGATCGGCGGGATGCTGCTGCGCAACCAGGGGCTCGTCGTGAACATCAGCACCGACGCGGCGCTGATCGGGTTCGCCGGCCTCGGTCTCTACAGCGCCTCCAAGGCGGCGCTCGACGCGCTGACCCGAAGCTGGTCGGCGGAGCTGCTGCACACCGCGGTGCGGGTCATCAGCGTCGATCCCGGCGACATGCACACCGAGATGCACATGGCCGCCGACCCCGAGGCCAACCCGGAAGATCTCTTCCGCCCCGAGGATGTCGCGGAACGCCTGATCACCCTGGTGGCCGGGCGTCTGCCCGAAGCCGACCGTGTCGAGGCGGCGAGCCTCGAATGATCACCGCACCTCGCGAGCTGCGCGCGGCGCTTCCCGCCGAGCTTCGTGGCATGCGCCGCGACGGCGCGCGATTGTGCGTCGTCGAACGGGCATCGGGCCGGATCAGCCACACCACCGTCGCTCGGCTCGGCGAGCATCTCGTTCCGGGGGATCTCCTCGTGGTCAACTCGAGCCGCACCTTGCCCGCGGCGTTGCGAGTCGAGCGTGACGGCGCAGCGCAGGTCCAGCTTCGTCCGGGTGCCCTCCGCGAGGCGGAGTGGGATGCGCTGGCGGTGGAGACGGTGCCCCCGCACCGCAACGTCCCGCTCCACCCGGGAGAGATCCTCCGCGCTGGTGGTCTCCGTCTCCGGGTTGTCGGACCGCGCGACGACGCCCCGCTGCTCTGGCGCATGTCGATCGAGAGCGGCGACCCGATGCAGACCCTGCTCAGCGACGGCGAGCCGATCCGCTACTCCTACGTGCCCGACCGGGTTCCTCTCGAGCACTACCAGACGGTGTACGCGGGCACTCCCGGATCGGTCGAGACCCCTTCGGCGGGCCGCCACCTCACCTGGGAGCTGCTCGGCGAGCTGCGTCGAGGCGGCGTCGGCGTCGCCGACGTCACGCTGCACTGCGGGCTCAGCTCCTTCCAGGACGACGACGTCGACCTGCAGAAGCCACTCATCGAGGAGCGCTTCGAACTCCGCCCGGACAGCGCCGCCCGCATCAACCGGGCGTCCCGGGTGATCGCGGTCGGCACGAGCGTCATCCGCACCCTGGAGACGGCCGCGGACGAGCAGGGCGACGTGCAGCCGATGAGCGGCTGGACGCGGCTGGTGATCACGCCGAACACCCGGCTGCGCGCGGTCGACGCCCTGCTCACCGGCCTCCACGAACCACCGGCGACGCACCTCGACATGCTTGGGGCATTGCTCGACCCGGACCTCCTCGAGCGTGCGTACGTGGAAGTCCGCGATCGCCGCTACCTGTGGCACGAGTTCGGCGACGCGATGCTGATCGTGTAGGCCTCGTTCGCCTTCTGCAATGATGCCGGAGCCCACGCTGACGGGCCAGCGGTTCACCAAGGCGGAGAGAGCGATGTCTGAGATTTTGATCCTCGAGTTCGAGGGATTGGGGGCGGAGACATACGATCGTGTCAACGGGTTGCTCGGGATCGACCCGAACTCGGGAGCGGGCGACTGGCCCCCCGGTCTCCACACCCACCTGGCCGGACCCACCGAGGGTGGCGGCTGGATCGTGGTCGAGGTCTGGGAGTCCCAGGAAGACCAGGACGAGTTCATGAAGACACGCCTCGGTCCTGCCCTGGGCCAGGCGGGGGTCACCGGCCCTCCAAAGCGGGCCGAGTGGTCGAAGACCAAGAGTGCATCACACGCCGAAAAAGGCCTCCGCCAAGAAAACCTAGCCGGCTTCTTCGACCCCCGCTCGCCGTGCCGCCGGCGTGGGTTCGGCCGCGCGGCGGGCCGATGCTACCCTCACGACCTGCGCTGCGCATCCGCGCGCGCACAACCATCACGGTGAGGGCTGGCCAATGGCGGTGAGCACCCGGGGCACGAAGTCGTCGAAAACACGCTCGCGCAGCACCGCAGCCCGCGGCGGGGCGACACGGAACGTGACGGTCCGGCCTCGCGCGCACAAATGGGTGTACGGCTTCGACGAAGGCAGTGCTTCGATGCGTGACCTGCTCGGCGGCAAGGGTGCCGGGGTCGCCGAGATGACCAGGGCCGGGCTGCCGGTGCCACCCGGTTTCACCATCACCACTGAGGCCTGCAACGCCTTCTACGCCAGGGGCGGGAGGTTTCCCGACGGGCTCTGGGAGCAGGTCGAGAAATCGCTCAAGGTCGTCGAGAAGACCACCGGCAAGGGCTTTGGCGACCCGCGGAATCCGCTCCTCGTGAGTGTCCGCAGCGGAGCGAAATTCTCGATGCCCGGGATGATGGACACCGTCCTCAACCTCGGCCTCAACACGGCCACGCTCGAGGGCCTCGCAAAGCTGACCAAGGACCGGCGTTTCGCGCTCGACGCGCATCGACGGTTCATCCAACTCTTCAGCAAGATCGTCCTCGGCATCGACGGTCAGCTCTTCGAGGAGGCGCTCGAACTCGATCAAGAAGCGCAAGAAGGCGAAGACCGACGCCGACCTCAGCGCGCCCGCGCTCGAGGAGCTGATCACCGAGTACCGGGCGATCGTCAAGCGCCATTCGCGCGCCGGGTTCCCCGAGGATCCGATGGCGCAGCTGCGCGCGGCCATCGGCGCCGTGTTCGAGTCGTGGAACAACAAGCGCGCCACCGACTATCGCAACTACAACCGCATTCCGCACGACCTCGGCACAGCGGTGAACATCCAGTCGATGGTGTTCGGGAACATGGGTGACGACTCCGGCACCGGCGTCGCCTTCACCCGCGATCCATCGACAGGAGAGCGGAAGCTCTACGGCGAGTATCTGACCAACGCGCAGGGCGAGGATGTGGTCGCCGGGATCCGGACGCCGAAACCGATCGCCGCCATGGCAACCGACCTTCCCAAGGCCTACCGGCAGTTCGAGCAGATCGCACGAAAGCTCGAGAAGCACTACCGCGACGTGCAGGACATGGAGTTCACCATCGAGCGCGGCAAGCTCTACATGCTCCAGACGCGCAGTGGCAAGCGCACCGCCGAGGCGGCGGTGAAGATCGCCGTGGACATGGTGCGCGAACGGCTCATCACCAAGCGTGAGGCGGCGCTCCGTGTCGAACCGGGGCAGGTCGATCAGCTGCTCCATCGACGGATCGATCCGAAGGCGAAGGTCAACGTGCTCGCAACCGGGCTCGCCGCATCACCAGGCGCCGCCTATGGAAAGGCGGTGTTCGACGCGGATCGCGCCGAGGCGATGGCAAAGAACGGCGAGAAGGTCATCCTGGTTCGGATCGAGACCAACCCCGACGACGTCCACGGCATGATCGCCGCCGAGGGTGTCCTCACCTCGCGGGGCGGGCGCACCTCGCACGCCGCCGTGGTCGCGAGAGGCATGGGCAAGCCCTGTGTCGCCGGGGCCGAGTCGGTGCAGGTCGACTTGGTCAAGCGCCAGTTCACTGCCGGCGGCACCACCATCAAGGAAGGCGAGCCCTTCACGATCGACGGATCCACCGGGAACGTGATCGCGGGGCAGGTGGCGATGCTCGATGCCGAGATCTCAGGCGAGCTCGAGGAGCTGCTGCGCTGGGCGGACTCGTTCCGTCGCCTTCAGGTCTGGGCCAACGGCGACTACCCGCACGACGCGGTGCGTGCCCGCGATTTCGGCGCACAGGGCATCGGCCTCTGCCGCACCGAGCACATGTTCATGCAGCAGGAACGCCTTCCCATCGTCCAGAAGATGATCCTTGCGGCGGACGAGAAGGAACGCCGCCGCGAGCTGGCCAAGCTGCTTCCCATGCAGCGCGAGGACTTCCGCGGGATTCTCGCGGCGATGCACGGATTGCCGGTGATCATCCGCCTCATCGACCCGCCGCTGCACGAGTTCCTGCCGTCACTGGAGGAGTTGCTCGTCGAGGTCACGCGCGCACAGGCGCTCGGCAAGCCGGAGAAGTCATACCGCGACAAGGTGAAGCTGCTCGCGGCGGTGCGAAACCTCCACGAGCAGAACCCGATGCTCGGGCTCCGCGGTTGCCGCCTCGGTCTGCTGTTCCCCGAGATCATCGAGATGCAGGCGCGGGCGATCATCGAGGCGGCGGTGGCGTTGAAGAAGGAGCGCGTCGACGTGCGCCCGGAAATCATGGTGCCGCTGGTCGGCACGCTCGAGGAGCTGCGCAGGAACTCGCGAGGTGATCGACCGCGTCGCCCAGGAGGTCTTCACGGAGACCAAGACGAAGGTGGCGTATCTCGTCGGCACGATGATCGAGGTGCCGCGAGCGGCGTTGACCGCCGGGCAGATCGCGAGGTCGGCCGACTTCTTCTCCTTCGGCACCAACGACCTGACGCAGATGACCTTCGGTGTCTCTCGTGACGACGCGGAGGGCAAGTTTCTGCTTCGCTACGTCGAGGACAAGGTGCTGCCGCGCAACCCGTTCGAGACGCTCGATCGCGACGGAGTCGGGCGGCTCATGCGTTTCGCGGTCGAGGAGGGCCGTGCGGTTCGTCCCTCGCTGAGCGTCGGCATCTGCGGCGAGCACGGTGGCGACACCGACTCCATCGCGCTCTGCGAGGAGCTCGGGCTCGACTATGTCTCCTGTTCACCGTTCCGCGTCCCCGCCGCGCGCCTGGCGGCCGCGCACGCGCGGCTCGCTCGCGTGGAGCGCGACCGCTGAGCGACATGGCCGCGACCGGCACCGGGACGGCTCATGGGTACGGGCAACCCCGCGGTGCCGCTACTCTCAACGTCTATGGAGGCGATCGCAGGGTGACCGAGCACGTCAGGATCCGCAAGATCGCGACGCGAAGCGGACGTCCGGAGATGCTCGACGACGGTCACGTTGTCGAAGGCGATGAGTTGTCGCCACCAACCCCAGGGATGCCGTATGCCGTGCGCCGCACCGTGAGCGAGCATGCGGATGCGCCCGATGTCTTCGCGACGTCGCCGGTTCGGGCGGTGATCACGGAGCAGCGCGGTGGGATCGTGTTGCTCACCGACAACTCGAAGTATGCGATCGAGGTGGTCGGACACTGATCGGGGAAGAGCAAGCCCGCTGACGAGCGCGTTGCACATCAGCCGCCGGTAACGGATCACCGGCGATTGGCCCACGTGGTATGGCGTTTCGCCTACTCTTTTGTTGTGATGTCCTGGCCGCAGACGCCCACGCTCGCAGCCGACACGACCGCGCTTGGTGCGGAACCGTACCTGCCGGTGGAGGAAGTGGCGCAACGCCTGGATCTTCCGCTGGGCATCCTCATTCGTCGAGTCGAAGCCGGCGACGTCCCGTCGCGTCGTGAGGAAGGCCCGGACGGCGTGCGCTACATGGTCCGCCTCGGTGACCTCGGCATCGAGACCCCGGTGTTCGACGATGTCGCCCCAGCCGCCCCACCGCCCCCACCGGAAGTGGTCAACCATCAGGCGCCGGTCGATCCGATACCGACCGTCGATGTCGTGGGCACCGCGCAGCCGTCGTCGTGGCCCGACAAGGTGGTCCCGTCTCCCGCGGAGGAGCTCGCGGCTGAGGCGCAGACCTCTCACGGGCGCGCCGCGCCGGTGATCGAGGTCGGTTCGAACGAGCCCCGCCGCGACGTGGCGTCGATGACCTCGCTCGATCCCCGTGAGCTCGTCGCCGGGCTTCTCGACCGCTGGGAGCGGACCCTCGAGCAGCGAATCTACTCCGAGCAGCGGCAGCGTTTTGAGGCGGAGTTGAACTCTCGTCAGAACCTGGTGAAGCAGCTCCAGCTCGAGCTGCAGACGGCTCGCGCCGAGCACGCGGCCGCCCAGGCCGAGAAGGACCGTCGCCTCGCCGACCGCGACCGGCGAATCGGCGAGCTCGAGGCAGGTGGTCCCGATCCGCAGGACGTCGCGAACAGGCGCCGCCGCTGGTTCTTCCGCTAGCGAGCGGGCGAGGCTGGCGGGCCGTGGCTGGGGACGCTGTCGCGGAGGTCAAGTCGCGACTTGACCTCGTCGAGGTCATCGCGGGATACGTCACCCTGCATCGGGCCGGGCGGGAGCTGACCGGGCTCTGCCCGTTCCACGCCGAGAAAACGCCCTCCTTCACGGTCAGTCCGGAGCGCCAGGTCTGGCACTGCCACGGCTGTCACGCCGGCGGCGATGTCCTGACGTTCATCGAGCAGATCGAGCGCGTAGACTTCCGGCAGGCGCTCGACATGCTCGCCGATCGCGCCGGTGTGGAGCTCGAGAGCGGCCCCAACGCGGCCCGCGGCACCGGCCGGCGTCGCCGCCGCTCGATCGAGCTCAACGGCAAGGCGCAGGCCTACTACCAGCACGTGCTGTGGGCAACACCCGCGGGCGAGCCCGGTCGTGCCCTGCTCCGCGACCGCGGTGTCGACGAGGCGCTCGCGCAGCGCTTCGGGGTCGGTTTCGCGCCGGCGGGTGGTACCGGGGAGGATGCGCTGGCGAGGTATCTGACCGGCAAAGGGGGTGCCGGCGTCGACGAGCTCGTCGAAGCGGGTCTCGTGCACCCGTCCCGGGGCGGCGGGAGAACCCGCGACCGCTTCCGTGATCGACTGATCTTCCCCATCCGCGCTGAACGGGGCGAGGTGATCGGCTTTGGCGCTCGGGCGCTTGGAGATGCCAAGCCGAAATACCTGAACAGCCCCGACTCGGCGGCGTATCACAAGTCGTCGGCGATCTTCGGCCTCGACCTCGCCCGACCTGCGATCGCGCGCGAGCACACCGCGGTGATCGTCGAGGGGTATTTCGATGTCATCGCCGCCCACGCGTCGGGCGTTGAGCACACGGTGGCGAGCAGTGGCACCGCCCTCACCCGCGAGCAGGTGCGCAGCCTCGGGCGCATCGCGGAGACGCTGATTCTCTGTTTCGACGGCGACGATGCCGGCAGGGTCGCGGCGACGCGAGCGGTGGACGTCACCGCCGCCGAGGGTGTCCAGGCGCGCATCTGCCGCCTGCCGGCCGGCGTCAAGGATCCGGACGAGCTGGTCCGGCGCGACCCGGCCGCGTTCGCGGAGGCGATCGCCGGCTCGCCCCCGGCGTGGCAGGTGCTCCTGGACGCGGCGCTGGCGGCGGGGGAGGGCGGCAGTGTCGACGCCCGGCGCGGCGCCGCGGAACGCGCGGTGTCGGTCCTGGCCAGGATTCCCGAGGCGACCACCCGCGAGCTCTACCTGCAGCAGGCTGCCCGCCGGCTCGATATCGGCGCCCGTTCGCTCACCACCGACCTGGCCCACTCGATGCGTGAAGGGATCCGGAGACCGGCGAGGATCGTGGTCGCGGCGCCGGCCGAACCGGTGGCGGGAGCCGCCGAGGAACCCGAACCCGTCGAGGCCGACGAGCCGATGCCGGCATGGGAGGCGCAGCTGGCCCGGGTGGTGCTGATCAGGCCGGAGCTGGCGGCCGCACTCCGATCGGACAGCGGGCTCGCGCCGGACGAGTTCACCAACCCCACGGCACGGCGAATCTACGACGCGGCGTCCACCGACCCGACGGGGTTCACGCTCAGGCGGCTCAGCGGGGGAGACCAGCGCCGGGCCGCGGGGCTGCTGGTTCGCGAGGTTCCCGAATTCGCGGATGCGGCCGAACCACAGGCCATCAAGCAGCTCATCGCCGACTGCGTGCGGCTGATCCACGAGGAGAGCGTGCGGCGCGCGCTGGTCAGCATCTCGTCCGAGATGCACCGCGCCCGGGACGAGGGCCGCACCGAGGACGCCGACGCGCTGGCCGCCAAACTCAGCCGGCTGGCCGCGGATGCGCCGCATCTGCGCCGCACCCTGGCGGTTCGCTGATCTGGATCCCGCCGGCGCGCGGGGGTCGCGCATGTTTGATCCGCAGCGTCCCGAGCCACCATCTTCCTCGTGCCCTTGTCGATCCCCCTATCCGATCGCCCGAATCGGCACACGCTGGCGGCTTCGACAATAATTGTGAACACTGTCGTTGTACCCGATCGTCCGGTGAACCTCGCAGAGCGGGCGTCAGCCTGCGCCGCCTGAGACAGAGTTGAGATGACCACAGCCACCACCACGACCCGATCCCGAGCAGCCACGCTGCCACCGCCTTCCGGCGCCGATCTTCTGGTCGCCGCCGCCGAGGCACTGATCATCAAGGGCAAGGACCACGGGTACCTGACGCCCGACGACATCCTCGCTGCCTTTCCGGAGATCGATGTCGAACCCGATCACCTGGAGCGGATCTTCCACGTCTTTCGCGAGATGGGGATCGAGGTCAGCGACGGCGACAAGGATTTCGAGACCGTCGACGAGATCGACGAAGAGCTCATCGCCAAAGCCGAGGCGATCGACTCCGTCTCCCTCGACGACCCGGTTCGCATGTACCTCAAGGAGATCGGCCGGGTCGCGCTCCTCAAGGCCGAGCAGGAGGTGCACTACGCGAAGCTGATCGAGCAGGGCGACGAGGAGGCGAAGAACCAGCTGACCGAGGCGAACCTGCGTCTTGTGGTCAGCATTGCCAAGAAGTACATCGGTCGCGGCATGTCCTTCCTCGACCTGATCCAGGAAGGCAACATGGGACTGATTCGCGCCGTCGAGAAGTTCGACTACCACAAGGGCTACAAGTTCTCGACCTACGCGACCTGGTGGATCCGCCAGGCGATCACGCGAGCGATCGCCGACCAGGCACGAACCATCCGCATCCCGGTGCACATGGTCGAGACCATCAACAAGCTCGTGCGTGTGTCGCGGCGGCTGCTCCAGGAGCTGGGCCGCGAACCCAACGACGAGGAGATCGCCGATGAGATGGGGATCACGCCGGAGAAGGTCCGCGAGATAACCAAGGTCTCACAGGATCCTGTGTCGCTGGAGACACCGATCGGCGAGGAAGAGGACTCGCACCTCGGCGACTTCGTCGAGGACAAGGAGGCCACCGCACCGTCCGACGCGGCATCGCTCACCATGTTGCGCACCGAGGTCGAGGACATCCTCGACACGCTCACTCCACGGGAACGACGCGTGCTGCAGCTCCGATTCGGGCTCATCGACGGACACCAGCGCACGCTCGAGGAAGTGGGCAAGCGCTTCGGCGTCACCCGCGAACGCATCCGCCAGATCGAGGCGAAAGCGCTGCGCAAGCTGCGCCATCCATCCCGCTCCAAGAAGCTCAAGGACTACCTCGAGTAGGCGGATCCTCGCGCGATCACCGGCGGTGACGAATCTCGATCGTGAAGGCACGGTGCGTCATGGCAGGTAGACTTGAGTCATGATCCGGGTTAGCTCAGCGGTAGAGCAGGCGGCTGTTAACCGCAAGGCCACTGGTTCGAATCCAGTACCCGGAGCGTCGACGTCCCACTAGCAGCACGCGGCATCGCCCGAGGCGGCGCCGTACACGAGGAACACGGGATGACCGAGACCGCATCGCGGCCGGGCACAACGCCCGCCGTCGCAACCCTGACCAATACGTCCGACGCAGCGGGTGTTGCCCGGACCGCTTCGCCGCCGGCGCCCCCGACATGGTCGTGGCCCGCATCGGCGCCGAAGGCCGAGCCCGGGGGCGCGCCGATAGCCACGACTGACGGCGAGGAGCACGAGATCGACAAGGACGCCGGTCCGCCGCCCGTGGAACCGCTCAAGTCGGATCCGACCGAGGTCACGGTTGTCGCGGCCATCACCACGCCGGAGAAGGCCCTGCCCAAGGTGACGTCATTCGGGCCGGCGGGCAAGCGGCGCTCCACGCTCGTGATCGTCACGCTGTCGGTGCTCACGCTCGGGGTGTACAGCCTCATCTGGTATCACCGCATCAATCGGGAGGTGGGGAATTTCGACACGCGGATGCACGTCGTCCCCGGGCGCTCCACTGTCGCGGTGGCGATCCCCTGGGCGATCGGCTGGCTGGTGAGCATCGCCGGCGCGGTCAGGATCGTGCTCGCGGTCGCCAACGTCACGCTGCGCTTCGACCCGCACTTCACGGTGCTGCAGGCGTACGGGCTGCTGGGCGGATTCCTGTTGATCCCCTATCTCGAGCTGTTGTTGCCATTCAGCGCCATAGCGGTCGTGATGACCCTCGAGCGCGTGCGCATCCTGGAGGACCGGATGGGTCGCACCACCGATGTGCAGTTGCGCCCGACGCGCGCTCATCCTCCTGCTGCTGCTTCCCATCGTGGGTGGCCTGATCCTCATCGCGATCACCCAGCGGCGTCTCAACAGCGCCTGGGAGGACGACATGGCCGCGGCACCTGCGGTGCGCCCGACAGTGCGCGCGGCGTCGAGCTGATCGTTCCTGCCGTCACAATCCTCACTCGCGCGGGCCGGTTGCGACGGCCTGTTTTAGACTAATCCGTCGCGGTGGCTGTTTCGATCGCCTGTATCTCCGGAAAAGGCGGGGTGGGAAAGACAACCACCTGCGCCTCCCTGGCGGCTGCGTTGGCAGAGCGCGGCCGGCGTGTGCTCGCGGTCGACATGGACCCGCAGTCGAATCTGACATCCGGCCTCGGGTTCAACCCGTACTCGCTCACGCACACGGTGGCGGACGCGATTCTCGAGCCCGACCAGTCGGTGGACGAGCTGATCGTCCGCACCAAGTGGCCGGGGCTGCACCTGCTCCCCGCGAACCCGGACCTGAGCGCCGTCGAGGCCGGGTTGCCGACCACGCTCGACGCCGAGACTCGGCTTCGCCGTGCGCTGGATCGTGACTGCCGCGACTACGACTTCATCCTGTTCGACACGCCGCCGAGCTTCGCGTTCCACACCATCAGCGTCCTGGCCGCCACCGACTTCATCGTGATCCCGATGCAGATGTCCGGTTACGCGGTGAAGGGGCTCAAGGAGACGCTCCGCTCGGTGCACCACGTGCGCCAGAAGTTGAACCCGGACCTGCGCGTCCTCGGCCTGCTGCCGACCTTCGTGGTGATGCGCACGCGATTCTCGCGCGATCTCCTCGAAGGCCTGCGCGCGATCCCGAACCTGAGAGTCTTCAACACGGTCATCAAGGTGACCGTGCGCCTGCAGGAATCGGCGCTCGCCGGAGAGCCGGTCACCGTGATGGCGCCGTCGTCTGAGGCGGCCGCGGCGTATCGCTCGTTCGCCGACGAGGTGCTGGCGGCGCTGATCGCTGAGGGCGAGCGTGGGGTCTGAGCTCCGCTCACCGCGACGGCGGCGGAGCGTCGCCGTCGCGCCCGCGCTCCTCGATCCCGCCGAGCTTCCCGAGGATGCGCCCGGGCGGGTGAAGCTGATCGCTGTGGACGCGCCGGCGGACATCCTCGACGCACCGGCGACGCCGCCGCCGACCGCGGGGCGTGCTCCGTCGCTGCTCGCAGCCGGCGACGGGTGGATCCCGGTCGCCGTGGCCGGGGCCGTGATCGTGGCCGTGTTCATCGTCGGCATGCTCTTGACGCACTCCTCCTGAAGCGACGACAACTACACTGATCTGTGATACTCTTCGGCGGTGCAGACCGAACCGGAACGCAGGGCGGGCGAGGCGGAGCTGCTCGCCCGGGCTCTCGGAGGGTCGTCTCCCGCCGCTGACCTGAGCGCGGTCGCGAATCGGGTCGCCCGGATTCCGTGGTGGGAGCGCCGGGCGCTGGACGCGGCGGGGCTCACGCGTGAGCACGGGGTGCCGCGGGAGCGGGCCGAACGGCTTGCCGCCATGTGGGAGCTCGCGGAGCGGTGGACGGACGACGACCGCCCCGCCATCGGCTCACCGCGTGACGTGCTGCTCATGCTCGACGGGCTGCGCCGTGCCCGGCGCGAGCAGGTCGTGGTGCTCCTGCTCGACGCGCGTCACCGGCCCATCAAGCTCGAGACCGTCGCGGTCGGCACCATCAACGCGTCGCGCCTGCAGCCGCGCGACGTCTTCGGACCCGCGCTGCGGAGCGACGCAGTTGCAGTCATCATCGGCCACAACCATCCGAGCGGCGACCCCGCGCCGAGTCGCGCCGACCGCGTGGTGACCGCCGCGCTCCGGAGCGCCGGCGCGCTGCTCGGGGTCCCGGTGCTCGATCACCTGATCGTGGCCCGGCGCGGCCATCACTCGTTTCGAGAAGCCGAGAGCTGGGAGGAAGCCGCCTAGGGCTCAGCCGAAGGCGCTCTCGCCGGTGAGCTCCTTGCCGATGATCAGGGTGTGCACCTCCTCGGTGCCCTCGTAGGTGAGCACCGATTCGAGGTTGGCCATGTGCCGCGAGACCGGGTATTCGAGCGTGATCCCGTTGGCGCCGAGGATGGTGCGGGCGCTGCGGGCGATGTCGAGGGCGGCGCGCACGTTGGCGCGCTTCGCGATCGACACCTGGACCGGGTGCAGCCGGCCCTGATCCTTGAGCGTGCCCAGCCGGTGGGCGAGCAGGCGCCCCTGGACGATGGCGGTCGCCATGTCGGCGAGCTTCTGCTGGGTGAGCTGCATCGCCCCGATCGGCTTGCCGAACGCGCGACGCGTCCGGCTGTACTCGAGCGCGGATTCGAAGCACGCGCGCGCCGCTCCCATGGCGCCCCATCCGATGCCGAACCGGGCCTCGTTGAGGCAGGACAGGGGGCCGCGCATGCCGCTCACTCCGGGGAGCATGGCGCTGCCCGGCACGCCGCACCGAGTTCGAATGACAGCTCCGAGGTCACCGACGCGCGCAGCGACAGCTTGTTGTGGACATCCGACGTGGTGAAGCCGCGCGTGCCGCGCTCGACGAGGAAACCCCGCACCCCGGAGTCGGTCATGGCCCAGACCACGGCGATGTCCGCGATGGAGCCGTTGGTGATCCACATCTTGGTGCCGGTGATCACCCAGTCGCCGCCGTCTCGGCGTGCCCTCGTGCGCATCGACGAGGGGTCCGATCCGGCGTCGGGCTCGGTCAGTCCGAAACATCCGATCGCGCGCCCGGCGGCCATCTCCGGCAGCCAGCGCGACTTCTGCTCGTCGCTGCCGTACGCCGAGATCGGGAACATCGCCAGCGACCCCTGGACCGAGACGAAGGAGCGCAGCCCGCTGTCCCCGGCCTCGAGCTCCTCGCAGGCGACCCCGTAGGCGGTGGCGGAGCTTCCGGCACACCCATAGCCCTGCAGGTGCATGCCCAGGAGGCCGAGCTCGGCGACGCCGGGGACGAGCTCACGCGGAAAGGTGCCCGCCTCGAAGTGCTCGGGGATCACGGGAAGCGCGCGGTCGCGCACGAAGGCCCGGACGGTGTCGCGGACCAGGCGCTCGTCGTCGCCGAGCAGGTCGTCGACCGCGAACAGGTCGGACGGGGTCAGTGCACGTGTCCGCGGAGCGCGCTCGGTGACGGCCATGCGCCCAGGGTACCCGGGTCGACTATGCGGCGACCGGCATTCCGGCCTCGACCAGCTGGCGGCGAAGGACGTCGCCGCTGGCGAAACCGACGTTGATGCCGCTCACCTGCCCCGACCCATCGAGAACGATCGTGGTCGGGAGCGACATGACCCGGTAGCGGCGGGCCAGCTCGGGCTCGGCGGCGATGTCGATCTCGCGGATGTCGATGCCCGGGTCGATCCCGGTGGCAAGTGTGCGCAGCGCCGGCTCCTGCGCGGTGCGGCAGATCGTGCAGGCCTCACCGGTGAAATACAGGATGGACGGCAGCGGCCTCCGGCCGCCCAGGGTCTCGACGACCCTGCCGACCAGCCGGCGCTGGCCACGGCGCTGCACCCGAAGCACCAGCGCCACCGCGCCGACCGCCGCGATCGCGATCAGTGGGGCGAGCAGCAGGATCATCTCGCCGGTTGGCGCGAGAGCGGCAGCAGCCCGACCCGGACGAGCTGGGCGTACATGATGCAGCCGACGCAGATGTTGAACGCGAAGTTGAGGAATGCGAGCGCGGCCACGATCCAGGCAAGCACCCACGCCACCAGGAGCAGCCCGGTGATGACGAACACGCTCGCCGCCGCGAGAAACACGCCACCGACCAGCTGCGCGAAGCGGTGCGGCGCCGGGTCCTCCTGGGCGACGCGCGGCTTCACGATGCCCGCGGGCTTGAGCCATCGGAGGTACAGGAGGCGGGGCACGTTGAGCGTGGGCGAAGCCGACGGCGGCGAGCATCATCACCGCGAGCACGGGGATGACCCAGGCGACCGGGTGATAGGCGAGCCCGATCGCGTAGCCGGCGACGATCACCGTCATCAGGATCGCCTGATTGACCTTGAGGACGCTGCGATCGAATGGGACGACTGCCACGATCCCGAAATCATACCGCGCAGGTCAGGTATTACACCCGCCGGCCTGCCGGGACACCGACCTGCCAGAGTCGGCGTCGCTCCGCCCCGCCCGCCCGGAGGTTTTCGTGGCCCTGGAAGGATCGTCCCGGCTCGACCTTGACGACATCCGTGTCGGCGCCGACTACGAGATGGCGCGAGGCGACGAGCGCCGCCGCGTCGCCGAGCTGAAGCGCTTCCGCAGGATCCACCTCGCGGACACCCTTTCCCTGGTCTTCGAGAACCGGGACACGATCCGCTCGACCGTCGAGGAGGCGCTGCGAACCGAGCGGATCGACGACCGGGGCCGGGTCGAGGGCGAGATCGCCGCCTTCAACGCCGTCGTGCCCGAGCCCGGGCAGCTCGCCGCCCTGCTGTTCGTCGAGGTCGCCGACCCGGCGGACCTCACGGCCGCCGTGGCCGAGCTCGAGGGTGTCGAGGACACCGTGTTCCTCGAGGTCGCGGGGACCCGGGTCCGCGGAATCCCCGAGGCGGTCTCACCTCCGGGTGAGAGCGTCCCCGCGCACTACCTGCGCTTCACCCCCGACCCGTCGCAGCGCGCCGCGATCCTCGGTGGATCCGCGATCGCCGTCGGCACCCACCATCCGAATCTCGAGGTGAGCGTCCAGCTCGATGCGGACCAGCGCGGGGCGATCGCCGCAGATCTCTGACTCCGGGCGGTCAGGGCCTGCCCCGACCGCTGCTGAGGGCGACCTCCTCGTACACCGCCGCGGTCATGGTCGCGGTCTGCTCCCAGGTGTAGCCGCTCGCGCGGTCGACGCCCGCATGGCGCATGCGCGCGGCGCGCACCGGTTCGCTGAGCACCGCCTCGATGGCCTCGGCGAGTGCCGCCGGGTCACCGGGGGGCACCAGCATCGCAACATCCAGGGTGAGCTGGGGCAGGTTCCCGGCCGCCGCCGCGACCAGCGGCGCCGCGCACGCCATGGCCTCCAGGGCCGTCAAGCCGAAGCCCTCGTGGGTCGAGGGCAGCGCGACGACCGCGGCCTGCCGGTACAGCGATGCGAGATCGTCGTCATCGACGGGCCCGCAGAGGACGATGCGTACGTGCTTCCGCCACGCCTCGGCGGCCAGCCGGTCGGCTTCGGGACCGAGCGCACCGGCAAGCGCCAGCGGCGGCGCGACTTCCGGAAGCCGCTCCATCGCCTCGAGGAGGGTGTCGAGGCCCTTTCGCGGGTCGCGCGATCGCAGGCTTCCCACCCAGAGCACAAAGGGCTCGTCGAGGCCCAGGGCTTCGGCGGTCCGGGCGTCGCGAAGCTTCGGCCGCGATGAGAACACCGATCCCACCCCGTGTGGGATCACGTGGACCCGGGATGGGTCGAGCCCGAGCGCGGCGATCGACTCCCGGCGGGTGGTCTCGCTCACCGCGATGATCCCGGCGCAGGCGCGAAGGACGGGAGCCAGGAGCGCGCCATAGAGGCGGCGGGCAGAGCCCGTGGCCCCGGGGGCGTGGTCCGCTCGCCACATCTCGACGTCGTGCACGGTCACCACCTGGCGAGACGTCGGAAAGCCGATGACCGGCTCCCCGGCGAGCCCATGGATCAGGTGCGGATGCCCGGCGACGGCGCCGGCGAGCACGTGCGGTTGCGCACGCAGGAACCGCGCCGGGCGTGCCTCGCTCCACGGCGCGGTGGCCGGAACCGATGGGGTGACGTCGAGATCGGGCACGTGGCGGAGCGCGTCGATCAGCTGGCGCGCATACCGGCCGATCCCGGCGTCTCGACGGCCGTCGGCGAGACAGCTGGCGTCGAGCAGCACGCGGAGGGGTCTCGGCATCGAGGCTTTGTAGCAGGCTCGGCACTCGGCGCCGCTGGCACAATGGATTCGATGCCGAACTCCCGTTCCCTCATGCCGTTCACCGCACTCGTCGGTCAGGAGGCGATGAAGACCGCGCTGGTCCTCAACGCGATCAACCCGGGGATCGGTGGCGTGCTGGTTCGCGGCCAGCGGGGCACCGCCAAGTCGACCGCGGTGCGAGCGCTCGCCCGGCTGCTCCCGGACATCGACGTGATCGTCGGATGCCGGTACCGCTGCGATCCGGAGGCGCCCGGCGACGTGGTGCGACGACTGCCGCGCCCGCGCCGCTGCTGGGGACCGCCTCGTGGTCGAACGGCGGCGCACGCGGGTGGTGGAGCTGCCGGTGAACGCCTCCGAGGATCGCGTCGTCGGGACGATCGACACCGAGGCCGCCATCAAGCTCGGTGAACGTCGCTTCGAGCCGGGGCTCCTCGCCGACGCCAACCGCGGCATCCTCTACGTGGACGAGGTCAACCTCCTTGACGATCACATCGTCGACGTCCTTCTCGACGCGGCCGCGATGGGGTGGAACGTGGTCGAGCGCGAGGGCATCTCGTTCTCGCACCCCTCGCGATTCATCCTGGTGGGGACGATGAACCCCGAGGAGGGTGATCTCCGCCCGCAACTGCTCGATCGCTTCGGGCTCTGCGTGGATATCACCGGGCTCCGGGATCTCGACGAGCGCGTCCGCATCATGGAGCGCGACTCCCGCCGGAGCGAGGACGGGGCCGCCCTCGAGGATGACTTCCGCGGCCACGAGGATCACCTCAAGGCGGTCATCCAGGAGGCGAAGGTCCTGCTGCCGCGCGTCGAGGTGACCCCGACCATCGGGTGGTTCATCGCCCTGGTCTGCATCGACGCGGGTGCTCTCGGGCACCGTGCCGACATCGTCGTGACCAGCGCGGCGAGGACGGTGCGCGCCTGGGACGAAGCCGAGAAGCTGGTCCGAACGCAGACGGCCGGAGCTGCCGCCGCGGCCGGCGACCGCCTGGTGGTGACCACGGCCGACGCCGCGACCGCCGCCGAGCTGGCGCTCGCCCATCGCCGGCGCAGCCGCCAGGACGGGGTGTCCCAACCCGCCGGCGCCGCGGCGGAACGTGCCCGCGAGCGGCTCGAGGAGATCGCCCAGGAAGCCGAGGCGGCGGTGGTGTCGGAGCAGACCTCGGAGGCGGGGGACCAGCCGCCGGACAACTCGGGCAGCGGCGAGGAGGGCGAGAGCCCGGGGCAGGTGCAGGGTAGTGAGCAGGCCACCCAGGCGGTGACCCGGCGCAGCGCCGAGCAACTCTTCGAGGGCGAGATCTTCCCGGTGCGGAAGATCGCGCTGCCGCGGGATCGCCGGAGCCGCGCCACCTCGGGCAAGCGCAGCTCCTCGCAGAGCAGCGACAAGCGCGGTCGGTACGTTCGCGCGACCCAGACGGAGAAGACGACCGACATCGCGTTCGACGCCACCATGCGCGCCGCGGCGCCGCACCAGGTCCGCCGCCGCGCCGAAGGGCCCGCGGACAGGGTCGGTCCGGCACTCCATCTCGAGCGCCAGGATCTCCGCCAGAAGGTGCGCCGTCGCCGCACCGGAACCCTGATCGTGTTCGTGGTCGACGCCAGCGCATCGATGGATGCGGAGCAACGCATGCAGGCCACCAAGGGCGCGGTGCTCTCGCTGCTCCGCGATGCGTACCTCCGTCGCGACAAGGTGTCGCTCGTGGTGTTCTCGGGGCGCGCCGCGCGCGTGGTCCTCCAGCCCACGGCATCCGTCGACCTCGCCGAGCAGCGTCTGCAGCGCCTCACCGTCGGCGGGACGACGCCCCTGACCCATGGACTGGTCGCGGGGCTCCGCATCGTGCGCACCGAGCGGCTGCGTGACCCGAGCGTGTATCCGCTGGTCGTGCTCATCAGCGATGGACGGGGCAATATCTCGCTGTTCGGAGAGGAACCGCTCGTCGAGGCACAGCGGGTGGCGGAACAGCTCGGTGCCGATGGTGTGCACATGCTGGTCATCGACTCGGCGCGCGACCACACCAGCAGGCCGATTCCCCGCGTCGGAGGTCACACCCGGCCGCCACTCTTCGGTGGCTACGGATTCAACGCCTGCCGTGACCTGGCCGACCGCGCCGGCGGAGAATATCTTGGGCTCTACGATCTCTCCCAGGGCGCCATCGTCGAGGGCGTCGAGAAGACGCTTCGAGGTCGCATGGCACAATGAATGTGATGCAGACCGGTAGAAGCGTGTTCCCGTTCACCGCGATCGTGGGACAGGACCTGATGAAACAGGCGCTCATTCTCAATGCGATCAACCCCGCAATCGGCGGGGTGCTGATCCGCGGCGAGAAGGGGACCGCGAAATCAACCGCTGTCCGCTCGCTCACGAAACTCCTGCCGGGGCTTGACGTGGTGGCCGATTGCCGCTACGGATGCCCGCCCGATGACGCCGACCTGCAGTGCACCGAGTGCACCGACCGCGTGGTGGGTGGGGAGGAGCTGCCGCGTGGGCGACGCCGGATGCGCGTCGTCGAACTGCCGATCAACGCGTCCGAGGACCGCGTGGTCGGAGCCATCGACATCGAGGCCGCGATCAAGCGCGGTGAGAAGGAGTTCGAGCCGGGCGTGCTCGCCGAGGCGAACCGCAACATCCTGTACGTCGACGAGGTGAACCTGCTCGATGATCACATCGTCGACGTGCTCCTCGACGCCGCCGCGATGGGGCAGAACACCGTCGAGCGTGAGGGCGTGTCGGTGTCGCATCCGTCGCGCTTCATCCTCGTCGGCACCATGAACCCGGAGGAGGGTGAGCTTCGCCCGCAGCTGCTCGACCGCTTCGGGTTGTGCGTCGACGTCGAGGGCATCCGCGACGTTCGTCAGCGCGTCGAGATCGTTGAACGGCGCGAGGCGTTCGAGGAGGACCCGGCTGCTTTCGCGGAGCGTTTCGAGCCCGCTGAACGGGCCGAGGCCGACCGTATCGCGCGCGCGATGTCGATGCTGTCCGACGTCGTGGTGGATCGCAACATCCTCGTGGCGATCGCGGCGATGAGCATCGAGCTGGAGGTGGACGGCCACCGCGCCGACATCGTCACGCGCAAGGCGGCGCAGGCGCTTGCCGCCCACGAGGATCGCGCCGCCGTGGGGATCGACGACGTCGAGCACGTCGCGCCGATGGTGCTGGCCCACCGAGTTCAAGCCCGGGCTCTCGGGGACCCGGCGCGGGCTCACCGATCTTGCGGAGATTCTGCGCACCGCCCACGACGGCGACGGCGCGCTTCCAGCCTAGGAATCCCTCGGTCACGCATGCGCCTTGACCGGATCCGCAACTTCAGCATCATCGCGCACATCGATCATGGCAAATCGACGCTCGCCGATCGGCTGCTCGAGGCGACCGGGACCGTGGCGCTGCGCGACATGCAGGACCAGGTGCTCGACCAGCTCGACCTCGAACGCGAGCGGGGCATCACCATCAAGGCGCAGGCGGTGCGGCTCGCGTACACGGCCGATGACGGCATCGCCTACGAGCTGAACCTCATCGACACCCCGGGCCACGTCGACTTCGCCTACGAGGTGTCGAGATCGCTCGCGGCCTGCGAGGGCGCGTTGCTGGTCGTCGATGCCACCCAGGGGGTCGAGGCGCAGACGCTGGCCAACGTCTATCAGGCGCTCGACAATCACCTCGAGGTGATCCCGGTCATCAACAAGATCGACCTGGCCAACGCGGACCCGGAGCTGGTGCGCCGCGAGATCGAGGAGGTCATCGGCATCCCCGCCGACGATGCCATCCTCACCAGCGCGCGCCAGGGAATCGGCATCGACCTCGTGCTCGAGGCGATCGTCAAGCGCGTGCCGCCCCCCAAGGGCGACCGCGACGGCTCGTTGCGGGCGCTCATCTTCGACGCGAAGTACGACGCCTATCGCGGGGTCGTCGTCTACGTGCGCATCGTCGACGGCCGGATCGCCGCGGGCATGCGCATCCGCATGATGAACAACCGGAGCGAGTTCGTCGTCGACGAGGTGGGAGTCTTCGCCCCGGCGATGACGCCCGTCGACGAACTGCTCTGCGGCGAGGTCGGGTACTTCATCGCATCGATCAAGAATGTCCGTGACAGCAAGGTCGGCGACACGGTGACCGACGCTGCGCATCCCACGACGCATCCGCTGCCCGGCTACCGCGCGGTGACGCCGATGGTGTACGCGGGCATCTTCCCGGTCGACTCCGACGACGTCACCGACCTCAAGGAGGCGCTGCAGCGGCTCAACCTCAATGACGCGTCCCTCGTCTTCGAACCCGAATCATCGGCGGCGCTCGGCTTCGGTTTTCGCTGCGGGTTCCTGGGCCTGCTCCACATGGAGATCGTGCAGGAGCGCCTGGAGCGCGAGTTCAACCTGTCGCTGATCACGACGGCGCCGACCGTCGAATACCGCGTTCGGCTTCGCTCCGGAGAGATGATCGCGATCGACAACCCCGAGATGCTTCCCGACGCCTCCAACATCGACGCCATCGAGGAGCCTCGAACCAAGGCGACGATCATCGTTCCGAGCGCATACGTCGGCGCGATCATGGAGCTGTGCCAGGAGCGCCGCGGCGAGTTTCAGCACATGGACTACCAGCCGGGTGACCGCGTCGCGCTCACCTACGATCTCCCGCTCGGCGAGATCATCCACGACTTCTACGACCAGTTGAAGTCGCGCAGCCGTGGCTACGCCTCGCTGGATTACGAGATCACCGGGTTCCGCGCCGAGTCGCTGGTCAAGCTCGACATCCTCGTCGGCGGTCAGCGCGTCGACGCGCTGAGCATGATCGTCCACCGCGACCGGGCCAACGCGCACGGCCGCAAGCTGGCCGAACGCCTCCGCAAGCTGATCCCTCGCCAGCTCTTCGAGGTGCCCATCCAGGCAGCGATCGGTGGCAAGATCGTCGCCCGTGAGACCGTGTCCGCCATGCGCAAGGACGTGCTTGCCAAATGCTACGGCGGGGACATCACACGGAAGCGCAAGCTGCTCGAGAAGCAGCGCGAAGGCAAGCGCCGCATGAAAAGGGTGGGCAACGTGGAGATTCCCCAGGAGGCGTTCATGGCCGTGCTCAAGATGGACGTGTGATGCCACGCCCGAACCCGCCCCGCAAACGCCCGCGGCGCCGGCCCGACACCCAGGAACGCTCGGCGCGCGCCGAGGTCACGCTTGCCAAGCAGACCGCGCAGTTCAAGGAGAAGAACGGCTCCGCCGACGGCAGGCAGACGTCGAACGCCAAGCAGGTGGTGAATGTGAAGGGCCGTCCGGCACCCAAGGGCGGCATGGGGGCGCGTGGCCGCATCGACGAGCCGTTCGTCCCCTGGGCCAGGCGCTCCTATCTGATCCTGATCGCGCTGCTCGCCGCAGCCGAGGTCGCGGTCGGGTCGCTGGCGTTCTTCACGCTCCCCAATCCCAAGCCCGCCTTCGGGCTGTACGTGCTCGGGGTGAGCTACAACCCACTGGTGCCGGTGGCGGCCGCGCTCGTCGCCGCGCCGCTCGCGAAGCTCATCACCAAGGAGGCGCGCTCCCTGCGCTTCATGGAATCGGCGATGGCCGGGATCATGCAGTACTTCGTCTGGCTGGCGCTGTTCGTCGCGCTCACGTACCTGATCGGCGGGTTCGCCTCGTCCAAGACCACCGTGTCGACGGTTTCGACGCCGACCGCGATCGTCGGGCTGATCGTCATCGACATCGTCAGCTTCGCAGGAACCTTCTTCCTCTATCCGGTGCTCTACAAGTTCATGCGCCGGCGTCCGCCACCACGGACCGCACCTGCCAGGAACGCCAAGCCGCAGCAGGCACGGCAGAGCCCGAAATCGATGGTCGACAGGATGGACGAAGCCTCGTCGCGCGATCCACAGGCGAAGGACCCGACTGCGTGAGCATCGCTCGTGACGAGGTCCGGTCCCTGTACCTGCACATCCCGTTCTGCGAGCGGAAGTGCGAGTACTGCGACTTCACGAGCATCGCCGGGACCACGGGGTCCGGTGAGTACATGGACGCGCTGAGCGCGGAGGTGCGCCTCCTCGGCGAGCGCCTCGGCCGGCTGTCGCTCGACACCGTGTTCATCGGCGGAGGCACACCATCGCTGGTGGAACCGGGGTCGCTCGCAGGCCTGGTGGCGACGGTCCGGAGCACGTTCTCGGTCAGCGCGGACGCCGAGGTCACCATGGAGGCGAACCCATCGAGCGTCAGCACCGAGCGCGCGGGCGTGTGGAGGGCGGCGGGAGTCAACCGGATCAGCATCGGCGTGCAGAGCCTGGAGGCCGATGTGCTGAGCTTTCTCGGCCGGGTGCACGACGCCGACCGTGCCCTGGGCGCGGTGGCCGAGGTCCGCGAGGCAGGCTTCTCATCCGTCAACTGCGACCTGATCTATGCGGTTCCGGGTCTCGGCGACGCGCGCTGGCGGCGCACGCTCGAGCGAGTCGTGGCTGCAGGCCCGGCGCACATCTCGTGCTACGAGCTCACCGTCGAGCCCGGGACGCCGCTGCACACGCGGGTGCGCCGTGGACTGGTGACGCCGGTCGAGGGCGCGCGCTCGATCCGCCAGCACCGCATCGCCGTCGACGTGCTGGAGCGCGCCGGCTTCCGGCAGTACGAGGTGAGCAACTTCTCGTTGCCGGGCGCGGAGTGCCGCCACAACCTCGTGTACTGGCGCAACGGGTACTACGCCGCCGCGGGTGTCGGTGCCCACGGACACCTCCCCGCCGACGCGGCCGCCGCGATCGGGCTCGACGTCGAAGCCGGCGCGGTCTCGGTGCGCCACTGGCACGGGCGCGGCATCGCCGCCTACGGCCGCGCGATCCGAGCCGGGCAGCTCCCCGTCGCCGGCTCGGAGCCGGTCGGACCCGGAATGCGCGAGCAGGAGCGGGTGATGCTCGGGCTGCGCCTTCGCGAGGGAGTGCGGGTCGGCGCGGCGAGCCTCGGTGAGGCACGTTTCCTGGCGGGCCAGGGGCTCGTCGTCGTCGACGGCGACCGGGTCCGGGCGACCGCTCGAGGCGAGGCGGTGCTCAACCAGGTCACGCTCCGACTGGTGGGCGACCAGGCGGCCTAGCTGGTACGCTTAGCACTCAACCCTGACGAGTGCTAAGAGCGCCGGAGACCGGCCGCTCCCGCACCGTCGCCTCTGGCCACACGTGCAACATCCAGTCCCGCTCGATCAGCGCAAGCAGCAGATCCTCAAGGCCGTCGTCGCGGACTACACCCGCACGGGGGTCCCGGTGGGGTCGGCGTCGCTTGCCGTCCACCTCGCCACCTGGTCCTCGGCGACCATCCGCAACGAGCTGGCCACCCTGAGCGAGGTCGGATACCTGATCCAGCCGCACACGTCGGCGGGGCGTGTCCCCTCCGACCTCGGCTACCGCTACTACGTCGACTTCCTCATGGACGAAGAGGACGTTCCGCAGGCGGTGCGCCGCCAGGTGGACCCGTTCTTCGCGGTGATGCCCACCAGCGTCGAGGACATCCTCGAGATCGCCGCGACCGCGCTCGCGCAGGCAGCCGATGCGGTGAGCCTGGTCACCGCACCGCGCGCGCTCGGTGTCCGCGTCAAGCACCTCGACCTCGTCAAGCTCAGCGACGCCCAGGCCCTGCTCGTGCTCGTCCTCGAGGGCAACCTCGTCCGTCAGCAGGCGCTGAACCTGACGGCGCCGACCGACCAGTCGGTGCTCAGTGCCATCGCGGCGGGGCTCAACGCGGTGGTCGTCGGGCTCAACGCCGCCGGGATGTCCCGGCTTCCCGGCTCGGTCGGCACCCACGCGGCGCTCGAGCGCGACCTCCTGACCCAGATCATCGCCTTCATGACCGTCTGCGACGCCCAGCAGGACACGCTCATCCTCCACGACGGGGTGCGCAACCTGCTCCATCAACCCGAGTTCGGCGACGTCGAGCTGCTCCAGCAGGTCATCGAGGTGGTGGAGGAGGAGCGCATGCTCGCCGCGCTGATCAGCGCGGCCGACCTCGATCACGGCATCCAGATCATGATCGGCCGCGAGAGCGGCATGGCCGAGCTCTCCCGCTGCAGCCTGGTGCTGACCACCTACCGCGCGGGGCCCGAACGGCGCGGGACGATCGGGGTGCTGGGTTCCACGCGCATGGCATACGCGCAGGTCGGGCCGCGAGTCCGCTACGTGGCCCAGCGGGTTGGACGAGCCGTCGGGCGTGCTTTGAGCTGACCGTGGGCATAGTGAACGCATGACGACCGACGAGCAGGACATCGCCGCACCGAGCCCCGAGGCAGAGACCGGCGTCGAACCCGCCGCCGAGGAGCCGGACGAACGTGACACCCGCTACCTTCGGCTCGCCGCGGACTTCGAGAATTTCAAGCGGCGCAAAGCCCAGGAGATCGCCGACGTGCGGCGATACGAGAGCGAGGACGCCGCGCGTGGCGCTGCTTCCGGTTCTCGACAACCTGCGCAGGGCCGTCGAACACGCCGGCGAGGCGGGTGCCGAGGATTTCTTCGTGAGCGGCCTGCAGCTCGTGGTTCGGGAGTTCGAAACGGCTCTCGAGCGCCTTGGGGTCACCCCGGTGCCGGCGGTCGGCGAGCGCTTCGACCCGAGCATCCACGATGCGATCGCGGCGGAGGAATCCAAGGACGTCGAGCACGACACGGTGGTCGCCGAGCTCGTCCCCGGCTACCGGCTCCACGACCGCCTGCTCCGGCCGGCGATCGTGCGTGTGGTGCGGCCGGCCAGCGCCGCCGGGAGCTGAGCGATGGCGACGGTCAAGCGCGACTACTACGAGGTGCTCGGCGTCACCCGGGACTGCACCCCGGAGCAGCTGAAGGCCTCGTATCGCAAGCTCGCCATGCAGTACCACCCGGATCGCAACAACGGCGACAAGGGCGCCGAGGAGCGGTTCAAGGAGGTCGGCGAGGCGTACTCGGTGCTCAGCGACCCGCAGAAGCGGCAGCGCTACGACGCCTTCGGCCACGTCGCCGACGGAGCGCAGCCGGACTTCGGCAACTTCTCGTTCGACTCGGCATTCGACCTCTTCGACATGTTCTTCGGCGGCGGCGGACGCCGGCGCGCGCACACCGGACCGCAGCGGGGCGACGACCTTCGCATGAACGTCGAGATCACCTTCGAGGAAGCCGTGTTCGGCGCCAAGCGCACTGTCGAGGTGCCGCGCGCCGCGCAGTGCACGGAGTGCAACGGCTCGGGCGCCAGACCTGGGACCACCGCGACCAAGTGTGCGACGTGCCAGGGCAGCGGTCAGGTGCGCAGGACGATGCAGTCCATCTTCGGACAGGTGGCCAGCGTCACCCCATGCCCGACCTGCCATGGCGAGGGGCAGGTGATCGCCGAGCCATGTCCGGTCTGCCGCGGGCAGGGACGGGTCCAGGGCCGCCACAGCGTCGAGGTCACCATCCCCGCGGGCGTCGACGATGACGTCACGCTCCGCCTCACCGGCGAAGGGGAGTCTGGACCGCGTGGCGGCCCATCGGGGGACCTCTACCTCGGCTTCCGCGTGAAGCCGCACCCCACACTCGTGCGGCGCGGCCAGGACCTGCTCTACGAGCTCCCGATCTCGGTGCCCCAGGCCGTGCTCGGTGACACCATCACGATCACCACCGTCGATGGTGAGCACCCGGTCGACGTCCCTGCGGGCACGCAACCGGGACGCCAGATCAAGCTGCACGGGCTCGGAGTTCCCCATGTCCGCACCGGGCGTCGCGGTGACCTCGTCTGCATCGTGCGCGTGGTGGTGCCGAGCCACCTCGCACACCAGGAACGCACCCTGTACGAGCAGCTGGGCGAGCGCGAAGGCAAGCCCGCCGAGGTGAAGAAGGGGTTCTTCGACTCGCTCCGCGACGCGCTCCGAGGCTGAGTCCACTCGCTTCGCGGCGCGAGGTTTATCGCGCCGCCGGCGCGGGTACGAGTTGTGTGTCGCGGAGCCGCGACCACAGCAAAACCTGATTACAGGAGAACGGAGAGATGGCAGTCGTGCGTTGGAACCCGTGGAACGATCTGTTCGATCTGCACGCCCAAATGGACCAGATTTTCCAGCCGGTTTCACCCGCCGCGGCGTCGCGCAACGGCGTCGACTACACAAGCCTCCCGGTTGACATCCAGCAGACCGACGCCGCATACATCGTCGAGGCGTCTGTCCCCGGATTCGACCCCGCCGAAGTTGAAGTCACCTTCGACGACGGTGTGCTCACCATCGCCGGTCGCCGCCGCACCAACGAGACGACCAAGGACGCAACCTACCTCCGTCGCGAGCGCCGCACCACGGCCGTGTTCCGCCAGGTCGGCCTCCCTGCCGAAGTGCGCGCGGAGGACATCACCGCGTCGTTCGAGAACGGTGTGCTTCGCATCACCGTGCCGCGTGCGCAGAAGGCACAGCCACAGCGCATCCCGGTGACCAGCGTTTCGAGCGGCGAGAAGACGGAACACATCGTCGAGCACGCTCCGGGAGCGTCCGCCTAAGCCCCCTCTTTCCCGGCCTGGCCGCCCTACCCGGGCGGCCAGGTCATCTGGCGTCCACCGAGGAGGTGGATGTGCAGATGATCGACGGTCTGCCCGCCGTTCTTCCCCGTATTGACCACGAGGCGGAAGCCGGTTTCGTCGATGCCCTCGTCCTGCGCGATGGCCTGCGCGACGTGAAGCATGCGTCCCCACAGGCCGTCCTGGGCAGGCGTCAGCTCAGCCACCGATTCGATGTGCTCGCGAGGCATCACCAGCACGTGAACCGGCGCCTGGGGGTTGACGTCGCGCACGGCCAGCACCTGGTCGTCCTCGCGCACGAAGGTGGCCGGCAGCTCGTGTGCCGCGATGGAGCAGAAAAGGCAATCGCTCATGAGCGCAGCAGGGTAGCGCGCAGGTGGTCGCCCTCGACGGTCTCGGCGCGAACGAGGTCGAGGCTCCGCCGGCGAACATGCGATGTGTCTTCGACCACGACCTCGTGATACCCGGCGGTGAGGCCATGGGCAGTTCCGGCGTCCACGGCGTCCCACGCCACCTCGTGCACGCGTCCGCACGCACGGGCGAGCGATATTGCCCCGGTGCGCCGGGTGGCTCGCCGCACCTCGGCGCTGCGTCGCCGGGCGTCGGCGTCCGAGACCCGGCCGGCGATTGTCGCCGCCGGGGTCCCGGGGCGCGGCGACCACCGGAACACGTGACCCTGGAGAAACCCGACCTCGGCGACGAGTGACAGGGTCTCGGCGTGGTCGTCGTCGGTCTCGCCTGGGAATCCCACCATGATGTCGGTGGTGAACTCGGTCGACGGGTTCACCTCGCGCAGCGCGCGGGTGACGCGCAGGTACTGCGCGCGCCGGTACCCGCGATGCATCGCGCGCAGCACCCGGTCGCTACCGCTCTGCAGCGGCATGTGCCAGTGCGGGCAGAGCCGCGGATGCGCGTTGAGCGCGATCAACGCGCTGCTGACGTCGTTGGCGTTGACGCTGCTGAGGCGGATGCGCGCATGCTCCCCGCACGTGTCGAGGAGCGATGCCACGAGTGTGGCGAGGTCGGTCCCGATGTCGCGGCCGTAGGACCCGAGGTCCACGCCGCAGAGCACGACCTCCGCATGGCCGTTGTCGATCGCGGCGCGGACTCGATCGTGCACGGTGCGGGCCGGCACGCTCGACGACGCACCGCGCGCCTGCCACACGATGCAGTACGTGCAGCGGTGGTCGCATCCGTCCTGCACCTTGACGAACGCGCGCGAGCGCATCAGCGGGGCGTGGTGCGGCGGGCTGCTCAGGCGCGACATCGCCAGCACGTGGGCGGCGATTTCGTCCTTGTCGCGATTGGCGAAGATCGAGTCGACCGTTGTGTACGCGCCGGGGTTTGCGTCGACGCTGCAGCCGGTGAGCACCAGGTGCGCTCCGGGGTCGAGACGCCTGAGCCGGCGCAGGCGCTGGCGGGTCGTCGCGTCCGCCTGGGCGGTGACCGTGCACGAGTTGAGCACTCGCACGTCCGCGGTCTCGTGCTCGGGGACGACCTCGCAGCCACCCGCGGCGAGCCTGCCGGCAAGATCCGCCATCTCCGCGTAATTGACCTTGCACCCGAGCACCGTGAGCGCGACCCGAAGCGGGCGGTCGGCCGGCGCGGTCATGCCGGCGGTGCCGCGGCCGCGTCCAGGTCACCGGCGCCGGCGAGGAGCAGGGACGTGGCCACCGCCCCGGCGAGCCGGCTCGGCAGGGTGCGCGAGCCGAGGTGGACCTTGACCGCTCCGGCCGCCTCGAGGAGACGCAGGTCGGTGACGTCGAGCCCGCCCTCGGGACCGATCACCAACCCCACGTCCGCCGGCGGAGATGGCACCGCGCGCAGGATCGGCGCCGAGTCCTCGGCGATCACGCACGCCAGGATTCGCGTTCCGATGGGGAGCGCGTCCACCGCTTCACCGAGCGGGAGGATCGAGTGCACGCCGGGCGGGGCGGCGCGCCCCGCGAGTTGCGCGGCCTCGCGGGCGATCAGCCGCCAGCGCTCGAGCCGGTGGATCACTCGGGAGGGATCCGGACGGGACACCGTCCGGTGGGTGAGGACGGGTCGTATCGTCGCCGCGCCCGCCTCGGTGAGGGCCTCGACGGTCGCGTCCATCGCCTGCGCCGGCACGGCCTGGAGCACGTGCACGGCGAGCCGGGGTTCGCCCTCGACGGGTCTGCTCCAGACGATGCTGCCGCTGACACGCGCCGGGGTCACCTCGTCGAGCTCCAGCCCGTGCTCAACCCGGCCGTCCTCGACGATCAAAATCGTCTCGCCCACCAGCGCCCGAAGCGCGCGTGACAGGTGATTGGCGTCGCTCCCTGTCAACGTGGCCCGGCCGCCGGCCACCTGGTCGGGTTCGACGAAGAATCGAGGCACGGCAGCGTGCATGGTGCGGCACCCACGTCCCGCTATGGTGGTCCGGTGGCCGAGGTTCATCTCACCGCGCGCAGCGGCGACGGCGCAGGCCTGGCGGTCGTGGTGACCGGCGACGGTGATCCCCTCCTGCTGATCCCGGGCCTCGGGGCGGGCCGCTCGGCATTCGATCCGATCGTTCCGGATCTCTCGAGGGCGCATCGGGTGATCACCTTCGACCCCCGCGGGATCGGTGAGTCGGAGGGCGGTGCCAACACGACGATGACCGCCATGGCGCTCGATGCCGTGGCGGTCCTCGACTCGGCCGGCGTCGCGGCCGCCGCGGTGTTCGGTGCCTCGATGGGCGGTCTGGTCGCGCAGCACCTGGTGGTCGACCACCCGGCTCGGGTCGCCGATCTCATCCTTGCCGCCACCTCTCCCGGGGGCGACCATGGCGTCGATCCCCGGCCCGAGGATCAGGCGGCACTGCTCGGCAAGGGCGCGCGAACCCCGGAGGAGGCCTACAGGATCGCGTGCACAGTCCTGTACTCGCCCCAGTTTCAGCGGACGCATCCCGACTTCATCGAGGCGCAGATTCGCGAACGGGCGCTCCACCCGGTGCGGCCGCGAGTGTTCTCGGCCCAGTTCAACGCCATGTGGCAACCGGATCACTCATTCGAGCGCCTGGCTGCCGTCGCGGCGCCCACCCTGGTCCTGCACGGCACCGACGACGTGGTCACCCCGTTCGAGAACGCCCGAATCCTCGCGGGCCGGATCCCCGGCGCGCAGCTGCGACCGTTCGAGGGCTGCGGCCACCTCTTCTTTCACGAGCGCCCGGGCGAGACGGCCCGTGTCGTGGGCGAGCACCTGCGCCGCCGCGGATCCCGCCGTGATCAGGCCTCGTCGGAGGCGGGCTCCTCGTCGCCGTCCGGCGAATCCTCAGTCGACGACTCCTGACGTCCTCCGGCGGGCTCGGCGACGGCCGCGCGCACCGGGACCAGCTGAGCCGGCGCGGTGGCGGTGGCGGTCGTCTCCCTGATCACGGTCACCTTGATCACCCCGGGGTATTGCATCTCGGATTCGATCTCCCGGGCGATCTCGCTGGTCAGCGGCGGCATGTCCGTGTCCTTGACCTGCGACGCCTTGACGAAGACGCGAAGCTCTCGACCCGCCTGGAGCGGAAACGCGCGGTCGACGCCGCCATGCCGCGTCGCAATCGTCTGCAGCTGCTCGAGGCGGAGCAGGTAGGTCGCCAGGGTGTCGCGACGGGCGCCCGGGCGGGACGCGGAGATGGCGTCGGCGCAGATGGTGAGCATCGCGAGGTCGGTGGACGGTTCCTCGTCGAAATGGTGGGCCTTGACGGCGTGGACGATGCCCGCGTCGACCCCGAGCACCCGGAGCAACTCACCGCCGATGATCGCGTGCACACCCTCGACGTCGTGGTCGACCGCCTTGCCGATGTCATGGAGCATGCCGGCCTCGCGTGCGACGCTCTGGGGCAGACCCAGCTCGGCGGCCAGGACGCCGCAGAGATGCCCGGTCTCCTCGCAATGCAGCAGCGCGTTCTGCCCGTACGAGAAGCGATGGTGGAGGGTGCCGACCAGTTCGGCCAGCTCGGGGCGACCCTCGATCTGCATGAGCCAGAGCGCGCGTTCCCCGACTTCGACGACCCGGCGCTGGGTGGTCCGACGCGCCCGCTGAATCAGCGGGGGGACCTCGGCCGCCTGGAGGCGGCGATCGACGACCTCGAGGGCTGCCTGGCGCGCGATCTCGCGCCCGATCGGATCCACTGTGCGCAGCGTCGCCTGGTGCTTCTCGGGGTCGACGCCGAGCTCCGCGCCGGTCTGCTCGGCGATCACGGCCAGCGCCGCGACCACGCGCTCCTGGGCGTGGTCGTCGAGACCCTCCAGCGAGAACGGCGAGATCCTGGGTGCGCTGTCCACGTTGGAGGCGTCCTGGCGTTCGACGGCCTGCACGATCAGGTCGTTCGCGCTGGTCTCCACGCGATCGCCGACGATGTCGGCGATTGTCGCCTCGACCAGCGCGGCTCGCTCCGCGGCGAGCTCGGACTGGACCCGCTCCAGCACCATCACGGCGGCGGCGTCGCGGTCCAGAGCCGCCTTGGCGCGCAGGGTCTCGTCGATCTGAGCCGCCTGCTCGGCGACGCGCGCGCGCCGTTCCTCGATCTCGTCCCGGCGCTTGCGGTAGGCGAAGCGCCGCTCGTCGAAGAGCTCCCGGCGTTCGCGGAGGTGCTTGTGGCGCTCGGCGATGACCGCTTCGCGACCCTCGACGGCGGCCAGGCGTTCGGCGACCTCTTCCATCGCCGCCTCGTGCGAGTGCAAGGCGGCGGTGCGCGCCTCCGCGACCAGCGCGGACGCGTACTGGTTGGCGTCGGTCAGGCTCTGGCTGACGATCGGCACCTGCGCGCTTCCCGGCGTCCCGCGCCGTGCGTTGAGCATGGCGATCGCGCCGACGGCGGCGAGCACCGCGGCGATCGCGATCAGGACTGCGGGGATGATCATGAGTGGAGGGTGGCTGTCAGGGGGCGGTCAGGCGCTGACCGCCAGGTCGAATGGGTCGCTTGCCTCGGCGATGAGCCGCTGGGCGAAGAGGTTGGCGGCCGGAGGCAGGGTGCGCCGCCGGTCCCAGCAGAGGGCCATGGTACGCGCGATGGGTGGATCGCGAAGCGGGATCACCGCCACCCGAGTGCTCGGCACCGGGAGCGGCATGGGCATGAGCGTGGTGCCGAGGCCGGCCTCGACCAGGCCTTGGACGATGGTGAAATCGTCGCCCTCATATGCCACGTGGGTGGTCAATCCCTGGGCGGCGAACGCCGCGTCAATCACCCGCCGGAGCCCGCTTCGGGACCGGGGCAGGATCAGGGGCTCGCCGGCGACGTCCTCGAGCGTGCAGGAGCTCCGGCCGACCAGCCGGTGGTTGGCGGGAACCACGACGGCGACGCGCTCTCGAAAGAGGGGATGGATCTCAAGGTCGACGACTCCGGTCGGTGGCGGTCCGAGGATGCCGAGGTCGTAATCGCCACCCAGGACTCCGCTCATCACCTCGGCGGTGGTGCCTTCCTCGAGGGTGAAGCGGACTGCCGGGTAGCTCTCGAGGAATCGTGCGAGCCGCTCCGGAAGCCAGCGGGCGCCGACGGTGTGGAGGAAGGCGACGCAGACCCGCCCGCTCTCGGCGGCAACGGCTCCCTCGGCCTCGGCGATGGCATCGCGGAGGTCGTCGAGGATGCGCTCGGCGCGCCCCACGAGCCGCCGCCCCGCCTGGGTCAGGCGGATATTCCGGCCGATCCTCTCGAAGAGGAGGACCCCGACCTCCTGCTCCAGGCGGGCCACCTTTCGGGATACCGTTGATTGATCAGCTTGCAGCGCTTCGGCCGCGCGGCTGAGGTGTTCGACTTTGGCGACTTCGACGAAAGTGCGTAGAAGGTCGGCATTGATGCGGTCCATGCATCAATCTCACCCTAAATGTGCTGTTGATGTCAATGACCCCACCCGGTAGGCTAGACAACGTGATACGAGAACCCGAGGTACTGGAGCGTAGTCAGGTAGTCGACCCGGGGCTTCTCATCGAGAGCGCCACTGAAGAGGTGCACGCCGCCCGCCGCAGGCATCGCCGCGAGGTTGTCGAGCGGACGCGTCTGCGCCGGCTTGTCGAACGGGTCGACAGCGCGATCGAGCTCTGCGAGGAAACCCACCTCCAGGG
This sequence comes from Candidatus Dormiibacterota bacterium, assembly GCA_963799005.1. Taxonomy (GTDB): domain Bacteria; phylum Chloroflexota; class Dormibacteria; order Aeolococcales; family Aeolococcaceae; genus Palsa-851. Next base: position 1,673,842 of record CAWCVK010000001.1, read on the forward strand.
CATCAAAGAGGTCCCTCCGGATGTCGCGGAGCGGGCGCAGAAGGTATTCGTCTTCGCACGTGGCGCGGTCCGGAAGACCGGCGATGTGGATGCGCTCTCCACGGTGGAGACAGCGCTCGCGCGCCGTCAGGTCAAGATCACCGAGGTCATGGACATCCTCTGGACGATCCAGGAGGTCGTGTTCGACCTGATGCTCCCCTGGCGCACGCAGCTGCCCGAGGATGTCGAGCCCGAGGGCGATGAGGCGTCGTTGATCGGATTCTGGAGAGAGTTCCGCCTGCATCCCTGAGCGACGGCGCCACTGGGGCGGCGTGATGCGGCGTCGGCTTGCGCTCCTCGCTCGGTCACGCACGAAAGTGCGCTCCCTCGTTCCGGTGCTCGCCTCCTTGCCTGACGCTCGCCCCAGTGGCGCCTCGCTTTGTGCCTCCGCTGATACGGCGTCGGCTTGCGCCACAATCCGCGGGTGGGGTCGCGCGCTGTTGTCGATCGGATGGTGGTCACCGGCCATCGTGTCGATGTTCCGCTCGACTGGAATGCGCCTTCCGGGCCGACGATCAGCGTCCACGCTCGCGAGGTCGTGGCGGCCGAGCACGCTGATGACCGCAAGCGTCCCGCGATCGTGTGGTTTCAGGGCGGTCCGGGGCACGAGGTCGCGTTTCCGGATCAGCGCGGAAGCTGGCTCGAACGGCTGCTCACGCGGTACCGCGTGCTGCTGCTGGATCAACGTGGCACCGGCCTGAGCACCCCGCTCGAGGCGCGTTCACTCCCGTTCTCCGATCCGCTGGCGCTCGGCGATTACCTGCGCAACTTTCGACAGGACTCGATCGTCCGCGACGCGGATCGCCTGCGCGCGACGCTGTATGGCGAGGACACGGACTGGTATGTCTTCGGACAGAGCTTCGGCGGCTTCTGCTCGCTGACGTATCTATCGCTGCTGCCCGAGCACATCCGCGGGGTGATCATGACCGGCGGATTCGCGCCCGTGCTGCATGAGACGGAAGAGGTCTGCATCCGGCTGTTCAACCACGTCGCCACGCGCAATGCGGACTACTACGCGCGTTTTCCCGACGATGCCGCGCGAGTGCGCCGGATCGTCGATCACCTCGAGAGCCGCGACGAGCTTGACGGGCAGGGACAGCGACTGAGCGCGCGCCGCTTTCTGATGCTGGGCGCCAAGCTCGGCCAGCAGCACGGGGCCGCGGAGCTGCACGGCATCATCGAGCGCGCCGACAACGACCTCGAACAGCTGCGCACGCTGAGCGGGGTGGTCCATGCGCATGTCGCGGAGATGATGTCGCCGGCGACGAACCCCATCTACACCGTGCTGCACGAGGCCGCATACTCCAGCGGGCCGGCGACGCGCTGGGCGGCGGAGCGCGCGAGGCTCGCCGACGCGCGCTTCGCACTCGATGCGCAACCGGTGCCGTACTTCACGGGAGAAGCCGTGTTTCCGTGGATGCTTGAAGAGCTGAGGGAACTGCGGCCGCTGCGCGAGGTGGCGAACGTGCTCGCGGAGCATGAGGGCTGGCCGCGGCTGTACGACATAACGCGATTGCGGGCGAACACCGTTCCGGTTGTCGGCACCGTCTACTGGGACGACGAGTATGTGGAGCGGACCATGGCGCTGGAGACGGTCTCGCTCCTGGGCAACTGCCGGCCGTGGATCACGAATGAGTACGAGCACGGCGCGTATCGCGTCGATCCACAACGCGTCGCCGACCGGCTGTTCCCGATGCTGGACGACCTGACCGCACGCGGGTGAGCGACGTGGGTGTTGCCGAGTCGTGCCGCCGGCGGATGACCGGGACCGCTCAGCTGACCATCAATCGCATCTGCGCAACGCGCATCGATCAGGCTCCGAAAGCAAGCTGAACTTGCGCTTGCGCGGTACCCCACCGCAAGGCGAATGTCCAGCACCCCGGCGACGGGACGTTGACGATGCTCGGGTAGATCTCCCCCGGGAAGGAATCGTCCGGAAAGCTGTATGTGACAGCGCGAGCACCGGTAGCGAGCGGGCGCGCCTCGATGCTGAGCGGCGAACCGTTGCGCGCCGTGGCCACGGCCCAGAGGATCTTGTTCGCCGGGTTGCTTCGCGGTCCGGCGCCAAGCGGATAGCCGAAGATGAACCCGCCGATCAATCCTGACCCAGAGCTGAAGTAGGGCACGGTGCTCGGGGCGCTCCCGCCGCCCGCAGCATTGACCAGCCATCTTGGCGGGCTGTTCTGGTACACGGTCGTCGAGCCGCATCCGCCAGGGACCGCATGAGCCGTCGGTGACGGTGGCACCACGACGAGCGCCAGGAAGACGATCACGTCACTGAAACCAGTGCCGTCGACCTGCAGGGCATAGCAGCCGCGCGACTGCACGAGGATCCCGGTGGCCCAGCCGCGCCAACCGGCTCCCGGATGGAAAACGGCATCGGCAGATGTCAACTCCAGTGATGGCACCTGCTTCGATTGCGAATCGAACCGCAGCGGGCTGGCGCCATCGACGTCGGCGCCGCGTATGACCACCGGACCCTTGTAGCCGGGTCGCGAGAACCACGGCAGTTTCGAGAGTTGCCAGCCATTCCCGACGGGGGCGAACGGAATCGCCGCGGTCGTCGAGGACGGTCCGGCAAAGATTGGATACACGGGTCCTGGGCCGACCGCCAGTCCGCTGCTGAAGGGTCCGACACGGTGGGCCGGCTGTCCGGCCGTGACCGGACAGCTCTGAGCCGCAGGGTTGATGGAGGGAACGTGGAGCGATCGTGACGCGAGCGCCGGCAGGGAAGCCGATGCTGTGGTTGCTATCGGTGGCGCCGAGGAGCAGCTCGTGAGCAGCAAACCAACGATGGCGATGAGGCCGGTGACCCGGTTCACGATTGGATTATGGTGACACCCCAACCCGCGATTCGAGCCGGTGGTTGCGAGGGCTGATCTGATAATCACTGAGACAGCAGCCTGCGACTGATACCCGCAACCAACGCGGGGGGTCATTCGGCGGATGCGGCAGCGCGTCCCTCATCGCAGACCGTCCGGAAGTCGCAGCGTTGACATTGCCAGCGCGACGGCTTCGGTGGAAACGATCCCGTGCTCGACGCCAGCGCCAGCTCACGCGCGGTCGCGGAAAGGTGCCCGTGCGCCTTGCGCAGGAAACCCTTGTCGGCGATCACACGCGTGACGGCCCCCTGCAGGTAGTGGAATTCCACCGCAACCTCGTCAGCCTGCTCGCGCTGGGCGAGGCCCACCGCGTAGGCACGCAGTTGGAGGTCCGAGCGCAGCGCAACTTCCTCCTTCGGACGCCCGGTCTTGTAATCGACGACAGTCGGAATGCCGTCCGAGCGTCGGTCGAACTCGGTCGAAGCGGCCGGCCGCATCGGCGTGGTCGAGGCTGATCGTCACCGGCTCCTCCACCTGGTCGATGGTGGTGTCGATCCACCCCGGTAACTCGAGGTAACGGCGGAGTTGCTCCTCGCCGTGGGCGCGCAGCTCGGGGTGACGGCCCTTCGGGCCGCGTGACTGATCCCATGCCGCGTGCCACATGGACGCGACCACATCTCCGCTCACCGCCTCGCCCGCGATGCGCCGCGTCGCTGCGGAACGCAGCACCTCGTGGATCATGGTTCCGTACCAGCTGCGAGCGTCGGGGCGCACCGGGAGGTGCCATCGGCGCAGGTAGTTGTAGCGGCGCGGGCAACTCCGGAACACACCCAGGTCGGAAACGGCGATGGAGAGACGCTGGAGCACCGGAGCGCCGGCGGGACGCGGCGCCCGCACCGCCACGGTGCTGTCCGCCGGCACGTCCCTGGAGAGCACCGAGCCGCCCCGCAGCGACATCGCCGTCGTGAGGAACGGCGTGCACGTCTCCTCGCTCCACGGCTGCGCGTACGAGCGTGCCCACGTGTACACCAGCCGGTCGCGGGCACGCGTTGACGCGACGTAGAACAGGCGGCGTTCCTCATCGACCGCAACGTCTCCCGGCGGCGGCGGCTCCGGAACCAGGTCGTCGGGGAGCTGCAAATCCGATGAGGACGCGGTGCGTCCCTGCCAGCGTCGCTCGGTGCACCGAGACAGGAACACGACCGGCCACTCGAGCCCCTTGGAGCCGTGAGCGGTGAGCAGTACGACGCCGTCTTCGATCGCCTCGATGCTCGGCAGCTCGCCGCCCTCGCGGCTGTCCCGGAGCACGCCGAGGTAGCGGAGCGCGGTGCTCACGCGCCGGTCATCACTCCAGTCGGCGAACGTCTCGAGCAGCTCGCCGAGCTTGTTGAGGTTCGCGCCCATCTGCAGCCTGGCGACGCCGGACTGCTCGTCGATGATGCCGAGAAACCCGCTCGCCTCCAGCGCGAGTTGAAACAGGTCGCGGACGTCCTCACGCTGCGATGCTGCGTGAAGCTCGCGAATGTCCTGCACGCACCGCTGCGCGGCCTCCAGGTCCACCGCATCGAGGTCGTCGACGGCGGCGTCCGCGACGAGCATGACCAGCGCCACATCGTGCTGGTGTGCCGCGCGCACGAGCGCGACACGGCCGGCGGTGCTCACGCCCCAGCCGGGGAGGGTGAGGCAGCGCAGCACCGCCTGCGAATCGTCGGGGTCGTCGATGGCGGCGAGCAACGCCAGCGCGTCCTTCACCTCGCGTTCCAGGAAGAAGCCGCGGCCGCCGGCCACCTGATAGGGCACCCCGCATTGACGCAGCGCGCGCATGGCGGGTTGCATGTCGGCGTGCTGGCGGAACAGCCATGCGATGTCGGCGGGCCGCATCCCCTCGGCGATCAGCCGCGCGCACTCGCGAGCAACGGCCATCGCCTCGCTGCGCTCCTCGGGGGCGCGCCACACCTCCACGGCCGCGCCAGGCCCGCGATCGGCGATCAACCGCTTCTCGATGCGGGTCGCCGGACTGGCGACGCCGATGAGCGCGCGCGACGCGGCGACGATCTGGTCGGTGCTCCGGTAGTTGTGGGTGAGCACGAGCTGACGATGTTCCGGGTACTCGCGGCTGAAACGGTCGAGGTTGGCTCGGCTCGCTCCGCGGAACTTGTAGATGGACTGGTCGTCGTCGGCGACAACGAACAGGTTGCGATGACCGGCGACGAGAGTCTCCACGAGCTTGGCCTGCGCGTAGTTGGTGTCCTGGTACTCGTCGACCATCACGTGGCTGATGCGTCCGGCGACGGCGCTGCGCACCGCCGGGTGCTCACGGATCAGGCGCTCCGCGTACAGGATGCAGTCGTCGAAGTCGAACACGCCGGCGCGCCGGTACCTCTCGTCGAGGCGCGCGTAGAGTCGCGCGACGTCCTGGTGGCGTTCGAGAACGATCCGCTCGGCCGGGTCGTCGCAATCCTCGAGACGCGCCGCCGCCCATGTCGCGTAGGCGTCCGGCGTGACCAGCTCCTGTTTGGCGGTGCCGATGATCTCGAGGAGCGGGTCCATGAGGTCGTGCGGCCGCAGCGGGTTCCACAACAGCGGTGGGCGCAGCTCATCGAGGACTGCCTCGACATGGAGCCAGCGCTCGGCGGCGTCGGCGATGCGGAGCACCGGGGAGATGCCGAGCAGCCACCCCCACTCACGCACGACGCGCAGACCGAAAGAGTGGTAGTTGGTGAGCGGGGCTTCGTCGCCGAACGAGCCATGCGAACGTTCCACCCGAGCGCGCATCTCGTCTGCCGCCTTGCGCGTGTAGGTGAGCACCAGTTGTCTGCCGGACCCCACGCCGAGGGCGGAGAGCCGGTGGAACCGCTCCACGATGATCCGGGTCTTGCCACTGCCCGGCCCGGCGATCACCAGGCACGGTCCGTCACCGTGCTCGACCGCGATGCGCTGCTCATCGTCGAGCGCTGCGGCGCGTGGGGCGTCAGAGAGGGCGAGGCCGGTCATCGAGGTCGATTCTGGGCCGAGGTGGCGACAGCCGGGTGTCGCCCGGGGTGGAGAATTCGAGTATGGAGCCAAGTCTCACCGCCGGCGGCGCGCGCACCCCGGACCTTGCCGGCGCGCTGCCGTGGCTGCGTCAAGCTCGGCGCATCCTCGTGTTCACGGGCGCGGGCATCTCCACCGAGTCCGGGATCCCCGACTTCCGGGGGCCGAACGGCGTCTGGAAGACCACCGATCCGCAGCGATACTCGATCGAGAGCTATGTCGCCGACCGCTCGGTACGCGTCGAGCGCTGGCGTGCGCGGCTTGACGGGCGATTCTCGGACGCGCAGCCGAACGCCGCGCACCTTGCGGTCACCCGGCTGCAGCGAGCGGGCCTCACCCCGGTCGTGGTGACCCAGAACATCGACGGCCTCCACCAGAAGGCGGGCACCGTCAACGTCATCGAGCTGCACGGCACGTCGTCGGAGGCCGCCTGTCTCGATTGCAAGCGGCGGATGCCGATCGAGGTCGCGCTCGATCGGGTTCGCGAGGGCGATGACGACCCGCACTGCGAGCTCTGCGGCGGTCTGCTCAAGACCGCGACGATCAGCTTCGGCCAGCCGCTCGTGGCCGCCGACATGGATCGCGCGATCGAGGAGGCGCGGCTCTGTGACGTCTGTCTCACGGTCGGGTCGACGCTCTCGGTCTGGCCGGCGGCGGCGGTTCCGGTCGAGGCGGTCCGCAACGGCGCGAGGTTGGTGATCGTCAACGAGGGGGTGACCGATCTGGACGGCATGGCGAGCCTGCTGCTCTCGGGGCGGGCTGGCACTGTGATGCCCGAGCTGGCGGCGGCGCTGCTTGGCGCCAGGAACTCAAGGTAGAATTCAAGATCCGAGCCGGTGAGGCCCGGGTTCAGCCGAAAGGAGGTGATTCCGACCGTGTCGGAAGTGAAGGTCCGCGAAGGCGAGACCTTTGAGAGCGCGTTACGACGGTTCAACAAGAAGATCAAGCAGAACGGCATCCTCTCCGAGGTTCGCAGACGCGAGCACTACGAGAAGCCGTCCGTGCGCCGCAAGCGAAAGCTGCTTGCAGCGCGGAAGCGTCGCGTCAAGAGCACCTGACGCATCTGCGCCCATGCGGGTGAGCGTCATCCGCGATCCGTGTCTCACCTCGCGGCAACGCGGCGTTGTCGCCGAGGCACGCCTGGGGTCGCTGCTTCGCGCCTGCGGGGATCGGCTCGACGTGCCGGTTCGCGCCAGCCTGTGCGTGCGCCTGACCGGCGAGGCGGAGCTTCGGGATCTCAACATGCGATTCCTCGGGGTCGATGCCCCGACCGACGTGCTTGCGTTTCCGGCCGGCGACGGCGAGCGCGTCGGTGACGTGGCCATCTCGGTGGAACGCGCGATCAGTCAGGCGCCGGACGGCGCGGCCGAGCTTCGCCTGCTCGCGGTGCACGGATTGCTGCACTGCCTCGGACACGACCACGCACTCCCGCAACCCGCCGCATCCATGACCGCCGCGACCCGCATGCTGCTGCCGGACGCCGACATCCCCGATCTCCAGACCGACGGCCTCGTCGGCTCGTCGTGGCCCAGCTGATCATCGGCCTCGGCAACCCGGGAGGCGAATACGCGCGTACCCGGCACAATGTCGGGTGGATGTGCCTTGACGAGCTCGAGCGCCGCGGCAGGTTCGGCCGCGAGCGGCGCGAGGGAGCGGCACGCGTGCGCGAAGGAACCATCGACGGCTACGACGTGCTCACCGCTCGCCCGCAGACCTTCATGAATCTCAGCGGCAGGGCGGCGGCACAGCTCACCAGCAAGCACGGGATCCTGCCGGGGGACGTGATCGTCATCCACGACGAGGCGGACTTCCCGCTTGGACGCGTCAAGATCAAGCTCGGGGGCAGCGCCGCCGGCCATCGCGGCGTGCAGTCGCTCATCAACTCCTGGCGCACCGACGCGTTTCCCCGAATCCGCATCGGTGTCGGGCGAGACGGTGACAGCAACGACCTCATCGAGCACGTGCTCGACCCGTTTCTTCCCGATGAACGTCCGCTCGCCGAGGCGGCGATCACCCGTGCCGCGGGTATGGCCGTGGCGATCATGCGCGACGGGCTTGCCGCGGCCATGAATGTGTGGAACCGTGCCGGCCCCGACTGACCGCCGCCTCGCGCCGACCTCGGTGGCGTCGGCAACGCTCCGCGAACGCCTCGATCGGCTGCCCGAGCTCGCCAGGCTCGGTGACGCTCGCGGCGGCGTCGTCGCCGGTGTCCCGTCCGGGGCGGTCGGCCTGATCGCCTGGTGGCTGCGCCAGACGACGTCCCGGACGATCCTCGTCGTCGCCGCCGAGTCGGAGCGCGTGTACGCGGACTCGCTGGTCTGGGATGACGGCGGCGGGGCGGCGATCTTTCCCGCCGGCGACACACCGCCGTTCGACCGGGTGCCGCCATCGGAGGAGGTGACCCGCGCGCGGCTCGCGACCCTGATGCGCCTGCACGCCGGTGTCGCTCCGCTGCTGGTGGTTGCCTCACCGCGCGGCCTGCTGCGGCCGACGCTGTCGCGCGCCGTCGTCGAGGCGGGGCTGACCGAGGTGAGGCGGGGCGCACGGCTGCCCCGCGACGGGCTCATCGCCCGCCTGGTGGAGCTCGGCTACCGGCGCGAAAGCGCCGTCTCGGTCCCCGGGGACTTCGCGGTGCGAGGCGGCATCGTCGACGTGTTCGGCGTGGATCGTTCGCGTCCCTGGCGCGCGGAGTGGTTCGGCGACGACGTCGAGGACCTGCGCGCCTTCGACCCCGCGACCCAGGAGTCGATCGCCAAGCTCGAATCGGCGCAGGTCTGGCCGGCGCGCGAGCTCGACCTCAGCAACGCATCGGTGTCCCGGGCACTGGCGGCTGTCGACGGTCTCGACGCCACCACGCTGCGCGACGAGGTACGCGAGCAGTGGGACAGTGACCGCGGCCTGCTAGCCTCGGGCGTGTACGAGGAGGGGCTCGACCTGTTCTTCCCGTATCTCGGCGGCGACCGACCGGCGACACTGCTCGATCACCTCAACGACCCGATCGTGCTGCTCGACGGCGGTCGCGAGCGGCTGATCGCGGCGGCCGAGCGCCACGCCGCCGAGATCGAGAACCTGCGGGTGCAGGAGCAGTCGCGCGGTGAGCTGCCCCAGGGGGCGGCGTCGGGCCTCGTCGACGTCGGCGACCTCTTCGCGGCGCTCGATCGCCATCCCTGCTTCGAGCTGGTGCGCGAGGCCGCGACGGGCACGCTCCCGGCGGCCGACCTCGGCTGGCGCGGCGTGGAAAGCTACGTCGGCCGTTTCGACGCCTTCGTGCGCGAGGCGATCCACGAGCGCGAGGCGCGCGGCTGCGTGCTCGTCGTGTCGCGGCAGCAGCATCGTGTCGAGGAGCTTGCCGCCGAGCACGGCGCGGATACCGTCGACGCCGGCGACTTCGCGGCGGCGTCGACACCCCTGCCGGAGGGCGCGATCGTGGTCGCGTCCGCCGACCTGACCCAGGGGTTCGCCGTCGCCGACGGATCGGTGCACGTGTACACGGATGCCGAGCTCTTCGGTGCCATCAAGCGGCGTCGCTCCGTGCTCGCGCGCGGATCGCGGCGCGCGGTGTCCACCTCGGCGCGCGGTTCGCGCCGCGCCGCCAGCGGCAATGCCGCCCGCGAAGCCTTCGTGCTGCAGTTCGCACCCGGCGACCTGGTGGTGCATCGCGATCACGGGATCTCGCGCTTCGTGGAGATGCGCGCGGTCACCGACGACGGCGGCGCAGTGCACGAGTACATGCTCCTCGAGTACGCCGACGGTGATCAACTCTTCGTTCCCACCCAGCATCTCGATCGTGTCGACCGCTACGTCGGGGGCGCCGAGTCGCATCCCAGGCTGTCCCGGCTCGGCAGCGGCGAATGGGAGCGGACGCGACGCCGGGTGAAGGAGCGCACCGAGGAGGTCGCGCGCGAACTGCTCGGTCTCTACTCGCGACGCGAGCAGGCTCAGGGTCACGCCTACGCGCCCGACGGCGCCTGGCAGCAGGAGCTGGAAGGGTCGTTCCCGTATCAGGAAACGCCCGACCAGGAGCTCGTCCTCGAGGAGATCAAGCGCGATATGGAGGCGTCGCGACCCATGGATCGGGTCGTGTGCGGGGACGTCGGATTCGGCAAGACCGAGCTCGCCATCCGCGCCGCATTCAAGGCCGCGATCGAGGGCCGCCAGGTGGCGATGCTGGTCCCGACGACCGTCCTCTGCCAGCAGCACTTCATCACGTTCACCGAGCGCCTGGCGGCGTTCCCGGTCACGGTGCGTCAGCTGTCGAGGTTCGTCAGCGATGAGGAGATCGCGCGCACGCTTGCGGGTCTGCGCAGCGGTGCCGTCGACATCGTCGTCGGCACCCATCGCCTGCTCCAGAAGGACGTCGAGTTCAAGAATCTGGGACTCGTCGTCATCGACGAGGAACAGCGCTTCGGTGTGCTCCAGAAGGAGCGGTTCAAGGAGCTGCGCGTGGCGGTCGACGTCCTGTCGCTGTCGGCCACACCGATCCCGCGCACGCTGCACATGTCGCTGGCGGGCATCCGCGATCTCTCGGTGATCCAGACACCGCCGGAGGAGCGCCAGCCGATCAAGACGTACGTGACCGCGCGCGAGGACTCGCTGATCCGCGAGGTGATCACGCGCGAGCTTGCGCGCGGCGGCCAGTGCTTCTTCCTGCACAACCGCGTGGCCGGCATCGAGGCGGTCGCCGACCGGCTCCGCGGCCTCGTCCCCGAGGCGCGCATCGAGGTGGCGCACGGGCAGATGCCGGAGGGGATACTCGCGTCGGTGATGCGCAACTTCGGTGACGGCGACATCGACGTGCTGCTCTGCACCACCATCATCGAATCCGGGCTCGACATACCGAACGCGAACACGATCGTCATCGATGACGCGCACCGGCTGGGACTTGCACAGCTCTATCAGCTGCGCGGACGGGTCGGCCGCGCCGGGCAGCGCGCCTACGCGTACATGATGTATCCCCCGGCGCGTTCGCTGACGGAGCGGGCCGACAAGCGTCTCGACGTCATCGGCGACCTGCAGGACCTCGGCGCCGGGTTCAAGCTGGCCATGCGCGACCTGGAGATCCGCGGTGCGGGCAACCTGCTCGGCGAGGAGCAGCACGGGGAGATCGCGGCCGTGGGACTGGAGCTCTACAACCACCTGCTCGCCGACGCGGTGACGTCGCTGCAGGGAAAACCGGTGCTGGAATCGCCTGCCCAGGTCACGGTGACGCTCCCGGTCGCCGCGTTCCTGCCCGCGGACTACGTGTCCGACGAACGCCTCCGCCTGCGCTGCTACCAGGAGCTGGCGGCGTGTGTGAGCGAGGCCGAGCTGGAGCAGCGTGCGCGCGGACTCGTCGACCGGTTCGGTCCGATGCCGGCGCCGACCTCTGCGCTGATCAACTCGCTGCGCGTCCGCCTGCTCGCCGCCGCCGCGGGCGCGCTCGGCGTTGAGACCGAGCGCGGTCGCGGCGTCGTGATCCGTCTCACCCTGGACCACGGACTCGACCTGCAGGGCGTGGCAGCGCAGTTCCGCGGGATCACGGCGACGCCGTCGCAACTCCACCTCGGCGATGCGTGGCAGACGACGCTCACGCCTGTGCTGCGGGAGCTCGGCCGGCTGGTGCGGGCTCGGGATCGCGAGCCGGTCGGGGCGCAGAGCGCGCATGCGTGAGGATGCGGTCGAGGCGCTCCGGGCGCTCAACGAGGTGGTCGAGCGGTTGCGCGCCCCGGGCGGATGCCCGTGGGATCGCGAGCAGACCCATCGCAGCCTGCGCCCCTATCTGCTCGAGGAGACGTACGAGGTGCTCGAGGCGATCGACAGCCTCGAAAGCGGAATCCTTCGCGAGGAGCTCGGCGACCTCCTGCTCCAGGTGCTGATGCACAGCGCGATCGCGATGGAGGCGGAGGATGGCTTCGACATCGGTGACGTCGCCGCCGACGTGCGCGCCAAGATGATCCATCGCCACCCGCACGTCTTCGGCGACGTCGCGGTCGACGGCCCGGCGGGCGTGGTCGTGAACTGGGAGAGGCTCAAGAAGGCCGAGAAGCGCGAGCGGTTGTCGCTTCTCGACGGTGTGCCGGCGGCGATGCCGGCTCTGGCGCACGCGCAGGGGGTGCAGAAACGCCCGGCGCGGGTCGGCTTTGACGAGACACCGACGGCGCCGGATGCGCTCAACTCCGTCCGGCGTGCGCTCGTGCGGGTGGAGGACGTCGCCGGCGGCCTGGCCGAGGCGGAACGCGGGGAGGACTGGGCTGCTGAAGCCGGCGACCCCGAGGCGGCGATCGGTGATCTGCTCTTTGCGGTCGTCGCGCTGGCGCGACGCCTCCGCGTCAACCCCGAAGAGGCGTTGCGCACACGCACGCTCGGCTTCGCGACCCGATTCCGCACGCTCGAGGCTCGCGCCCGTGAAGAAGGTGTCGACCTCCATGATCTTGACGACGCGGACTGGCAGGCGCGCTGGGAGGCAACAGCCGTCTAACCGCCTTGTCAAATCGGGCGTTGGGCCGCATCCTATCCCGGCACCCGGCGTCACATCGTCGCATTCGTCTCACCAGTCGCCGGCACGAGGTCGAACCATCCGTTCCAGCCCACGTCCCACCATCGACAGCCCGATCACGCTGCGCCGGATTGCAGTCGTGCTCATCGCCGGGGTCTGCGGGCTGGTCGCATTCGCGGTGTACGGGCAGGTGGCGCAGACGCGTCACCTCGACGCTCAGGTGAACGCGCTGGCCACGCAGAACTCAGCCCTGGCGCAGCAGATCTCGGATCGTCAGCGCGAGATCGCCGACGCCCAGACGGTGGCCTGGCTCGAGCAGGAGGCGCGTCAGCTCGGGTACGTCTTCCCCGGCGAGCAGCTCTACGTCATCGTTCCGCCGGGCACGGCTCGGGCGTCGACCGGCGGCGTGCCGGTGCAGGTTCCAACCTACAGACCACCGACGACGCCCACGCCGACGCCGGCTGCGACTCCGAAACCGGGTGCGACGCCCAGCCCCGCTCCCACTCACGGGCCGACCCCTGCGGCCAGCCCCACGCCGGCCCCGCACTGAGGGCTGCGTCATCCAAGGGAGTGGGGCTGGGTGCGGTATCCTCTGAACGCGGCGTGGAGCAGTGGAAGCTCGTCGGGCTCATAACCCGAAGGTCGTCGGTTCGAATCCGACCGCCGCAATTTCTTTCCCCAGCAGATTGCTTGGCGGTTTAGCTCAGGTGGTAGAGCAGCCGGTTCATACCCGGTATGTCCCTGGTTCGAATCCAGGAACCGCCACCACGCCCGGAGCACCCGCGAGGCTGACGCCGCGTGAGCGCACGGCCGCGGTGGCGCGGGTGCGGCGCGCGGTCGCGACTGCCGCGGATCGGCGCGGTGTCATCGTCCGCGGGGAGCACGTGCTGATCGCGTGCAGTGGGGGACCGGACTCGACGGCGCTGCTCGATGCCCTGGCACGCCTCGCACCACCGCGCGGATGGCGGCTATCGGTCGCGCACGTCGACCATGGGCTTCGCGCCGGCTCAGCGGTAGAGGCGGGACTGGTCGCGCGTCTCGCCGCGGATCGTGGTCTCGGCTTTCGAGCGCTCTCCGTCAGGGTCGCGCCCGGGGGATCAATCCAGGACCGCGCTCGCAGCGCCCGCCATGCGGCGCTGCGTGCCGAGGCGGCACGGCTCGGTGCCGCGGTCATCGCCCTCGGCCACACGGCGGACGACCAGGCGGAGACGGTGCTGATGCGCGCGCTCGCCGGCGCATCCCCGGCCGGACTTCCCGCGATGGCCGAACGCGAGCGCGGACTGGTCCGGCCGCTGCTGCGGGTGTGGCGAGAGGCGACCGTCGCGTACTGCGTGGCGCTGGGCATCGATCCGATCGACGATCCGAGCAACTCGGACCCGCGGTTCCTCCGCAGCCGGGTCCGCCACCAGGTGATCCCCGCACTCGAGGCGGTGTTTCCCGGCGCGCGCCGCCGGCTGGTGGTGCTCGCCGAGCGCCAGCGCCTGCTGCTGAGCTCGTCGACAGGCGCGGGAGTGCCGCCCACGCCGGGGGTTGAGATCGCGGACCCCTGGTAGACTGACTTCGTGCCCACGTCTCGTCGCAGCGTCACCTATATCGTCATCGCGCTCGCCGTGATCGTGCTGGCAGCGGTCCTGTACAAGACGTTCCCGAGCGGCAACACGACCAGCGCAACCGCGGGACAGCTCGACCAGGCCATCAACAACTATGCGAACCCGTCGAGTGCCACTGGCCCTACGATCAACGGCGACGGTCATTACCAGACCGAGATTCAGAGTGATGGACAGACTGTTGTCTGGTACTCCGGCACCACGCAGTACACCACTGTTGAATCGTCTGCCGACGCGGTCGAGAAGGAGTTCCAGAGTGCCCACTTCACCAATTACAAGGTCGACCCGGCCGGCGGGGGGAATTTCTTGCTGAGCGTCATCCTTCCCAACCTGATCCTCTTCGGGCTGATGGCGCTGATCCTGCTCTGGATCTTCCGCCAGACCCAGAGCGGCAACAACCAGGCGCTGTCGTTCGGCCGCAGCCGTGCCCGGCTGCTGGCGGGTGACAAGCCCGCGATCACCTTCGTCGACGTCGCAGGTGTCGACGAGGCGAAGCAGGAGCTGAACGAGATCGTCGAGTTCCTCAAGTACCCGGACAAGTTCGTGGCGGTGGGTGCTCGGATCCCCAAGGGCGTGCTCCTGGTGGGTCCTCCCGGAACCGGCAAGACCCTGCTCAGCAAGGCCGTCGCCGGGGAGGCGGGCGTTCCCTTCTTCAGCATCAGCGGCTCGGAGTTCGTGGAGATGTTCGTCGGCGTCGGCGCGAGCCGCGTCCGCGACCTCTTCGACCAGGCGAAGAAGAATTCCCCGTGCATCGTGTTCGTCGACGAGATCGACGCGGTCGGCCGCCAGCGTGGCGCGGGCCTCGGTGGTGGTCACGACGAGCGCGAGCAGACCCTCAACCAGCTCCTCGTCGAGATGGACGGGTTCGAGACCAATCAGCACGTGATCGTGATCGCGGCCACCAACCGGCCGGACGTTCTCGACCCGGCACTGCTGCGTCCAGGCCGGTTCGACCGCCACGTCATGCTCGACCGCCCCGACATCCGCGGCCGCCGGGCGATTCTCGAGGTCCACGCGCGCAACAAGCCGCTCGACCCGGGCGTCGACCTCGAGGTGCTGGCGAAGCAGACCCCCGGATTCAGCGGCGCCGACCTGTCCAACCTGATCAATGAAGCGGCGATCCTCGCGGCGCGCGGGAATCGCAAGGTCATCGTCATGAACGACCTCGAGGAGTCGATCGCGCGCGTGATCGCCGGTCCCGAGCGCAAGAGCCGGATGATCAGCGACAAGGAGAAGCTGACCATCGCGTTCCACGAGATGGGGCATGCGCTGGTCGGCACCACCCTCGAGCACACCGACCCGGTGCACAAGGTCACGATCGTCAGCCGCGGCCAGGCGCTCGGCTGGACGATGAGCCTGCCCATCGAGGACCGCTACCTGGTGAGCAAAGCCGAGCTCGTCGATCAGCTCGCTCAGATCCTCGGCGGCCGGTGCGCCGAGGACCTGATCCTCGGTGAGGACAACATCACCACCGGCGCGTCGGACGACATCCGCAAGGCGACCAACCTTGCCCGCAAGATGGTGACCGAGTGGGGGATGAGCGACAAGCTCGGCCCGCTGACGTTCGGCGAGCGCCAGGAGATGGTCTTCCTGGGCCGCGATCTCGGTGAGCAGCGCAACTACTCCGAGGGCATCGCCTCCGAGATCGACCAGGAGGTGCACCAGCTCGTCGCCGACGCGTTCCAACGGGCAAAGAAGGTGCTGCGCGAGCGCGAGCACGTGCTCCGGGCCCTGGCCTCACGCCTCGTCGAGGTCGAGACCATGGACGCGCCGGAGATGGAGCGGATCATCCAGGAAGCCGAGTCGCACATCGGCGTCGCTCCGGTGAACGGCAGTGGGCCGGCATCCGACGCGCCGCCGGCGCCCCCTGACTTCGTTCCACCCGCTGAGGCAGCGGCCGGAGCGTAGGGGTACACTCTGGCCGATCGGCCATCGCGGCCGCCGACGGCTCGAAGCGACCCGGGGACGCCTGTTGCGCCTCGAGGCCCGCTGCCGGCGACGGGATAGGTGAGCGGATCGACGAGCGCTTGGATCCACCCCAGGAGGACCGAGACGTGGAGGGAGCCGGCACGCCGGCATTGGCGATCATCGGCGCGGGCCGCGCCGGATCCGCGCTTGCGATCGCCGCGCATGACGCGGGGTATCGCGTCGCCGCGGTCGCCAGCCGCCGGGGCGAGATGGCGGCTCGACTCGCCGGTACCGTGGGGGCCCGCGCAGTCGCAACGCCGCTGGCGGCCGTGCTCGCCGCGGACCTCGCGCTGCTGGCCGTCCCTGATGGGGCGATAGCCGCGGTCGCGGCGTCGATCGCCGAACCCGGCATCCCGCTCCCCAGGCGCGGCGTGGTCCACCTTGGCGCCCGGTTCGGCCCGGAGGTCATCGCGTCCCTGGCCACCACCGGCGCCGAGCTCGGAGTGCTCCACCCGCTGCAGGCGCTTGCGGGGCCGGACAGCGCCTCGCTTCTGAACGGCGCGTACTTTCGCATCGACGCCACCGGGACACTGCGGCGGTGGTTGCTGGAGCTGGTTTCTGCGCTCGGCGCGACGCCGCTCGAGATCGATCCGGGCAAGGCACCGCTGTACCACGCTGCCGCGGTGCTCGCCGGTAACGCGCCGCTGGCGCTGCTCGCCGAGGCGACACGGCTGCTCGAGGCCGCGGGTGTGAGCGCCGAGACCGCGCACTCGGCGCTGGCGGCGCTCCTCGAAGGCGCCGCTCACAACGCGCGCCGCGCGGGGCCTGCCGCGGCGCTGACCGGGCCGGTCGCGCGAGGCGACCAGGACGCGATCGCCGCCCACCTCGAGGCGCTCATGCCCTACCCGGAAGCGCGGGACCTCTACCTCCACCTCACCCGGGTGATGGAGTCGCTGGCGGCGAGCAGACCGTCCGCGGGTGATTCCGGCGCCCAGGTGGCATGAGCATGGCGGTCACCATCCGAGATCTCGCGGCGTGGAAGGCCGCGGGAACGCGCTTCGTCATGCTCACCGCGTACGACTACCCGACCGCGCGCTTGCTCGCCGAGGCTGAGGTGCCGGTGCTGCTCGTCGGCGACTCACTCGCCGACAACGTGCTCGGGTATCCCAACACCATCCCGGTGACCATGGCCGAGATGCTCCACCACGCTCGCGCGGTGGCCCGGGGCGCCTCGGGGCAGCTGCTGGTCGGTGATCTCCCCTTTGGGGCATACCAGCGTTCGTGCGCGGACGCGATCGAGAACTCGGTCGAGTTCCTGAAGGCCGGCATGCACGCCGTCAAGCTCGAGGGCGGTGGCTGGGTCGTCGAGACCGTCAGCCGGCTCACCCAGCGCGGCATCCCCGTGATGGGCCACCTCGGGCTCACGCCCCAGTCGGTCAATGCCCTCGGCGGCATGAAGGTCCAGGCGAGGAGCACGGCGGACCGCGAGCGGCTCGCCGCCGACGCTCGCGCCCTGCAGGACGCGGGGGCATTCGCGCTGGTCCTCGAGGGGATACCGCGCGAGCTGGCCGCGCAGGTCACCGCCGAGCTCGTGATACCCACGATCGGCATCGGCGCCGGACCCGACTGCGACGCCCAGGTCCTGGTCATCCACGACCTGCTCGGCATCACCGGTCACCTCCGCGGCACGGTGCCGAAATTCGTCAAGCCGTACTCGGACCTGGGCGATCGCATCGTCAGCGCGGCGCGCGCGTACGCGGCCGACGTCCGCGAGGGCCGGTTTCCCGACGATGCCCACTCCTTCCACTGACCCACCGGAGCTGCTCGCAACCCCCGCGGAGCTCCGCCGCCGGTCCGCGGCCTGGCACGCCGCCGGTCTGTCGGTTGGGATGGTGCCGACCATGGGCGCCCTGCACGCCGGGCATCGTGCCCTGATCGACCGCGCGGTCGCGGACAACGACAGGGTGGTGGTCACCATCTTCGTCAACCCGGCCCAGTTCGGCCCGGGCGAGGATTTCGCCCGCTACCCACGCACGATCGACGCCGACCTCGCGGTGCTCAATGCCGCCGGGGTGGATGCGGCCTTCGTCCCCGACTGTCGAGACGATGTACCCGCCGGGCCTCCTCACCCACGTGGACATCGCCGGCTCGCTCGGCGACCGCCTCGAGGGAGCCAGCCGCCCGGGCCATTTCGCCGGGGTCGCCCTGATCGTCACCAAGCTCCTGGTCGCGGGACTGCCCGACCGCGCCTATTTCGGACAGAAGGATGCGCAGCAGTGTGCGGTGGTGCGCCACCTCGCCCGCGACCTCGACACCGGGGTCGAAATCGTAGTCTGCCCAACGGTTCGGGACACCGACGGCCTCGCGATCTCGAGCCGCAACGTCTATCTCAGCCCCGAAGAACGCAGGCGGGCATTGGCGATTCCATCGAGCCTGGCGAACGCGATGGCTCGCTTCGAGGCCGGCGAGCGCGACGCGACGGTGCTGGCAACAACTGTTCGGTCCTTGCTGGAGAACGAGGGACTGGACGTCGACTATGTCGCCGTGGTAGAGGCGGAAGACTTCGCCGAGGTCGAAACCGCTGTCCCCACAAACCAAATCGTACTGGCTGCTAGAATAGGGAGCACACGGTTGATTGATGTCGTTCGGCTGGGGGTCGACACAGCGCCCGTTGGTGGTGGCGTCTAGGGGAGATCAGTGCAGCGGGTCATCATGAAGTCGACAGTCCACCGCGCCACGGGGAAGCGCCTGGCCCTCGACTTCGAAGCGACGTGTAGCATCGCGCCCGAATCCATGCGCGCCACCGGGATGGTGCCGCGCGAGATTGTGCGCATGGTTGCGACCGACCACGTTGCTGAGCAGGCGGCGATCGCGTGATCAGCGGGGCCGCACCGACGGATTTCGACGTTGTCGTCGTCGGGAGTGGCATTGCGGGACTCTCCGCCGCACTGACCGCAGCGCCGCGTGCGCGGGTTGCGGTCGTCACCAAGGGCGCGCTCGATGATGGCTGCAGCCGGTTCGCGCAAGGAGGCATCGCAGCCGCGGTGGGCGACGGTGATTCGCCGGAGTTGCACTACGAGGACACCATCGCCGCAGGGCGCGGGCTCTGCCATCCGGATGCGGTGCGCGTGCTCGTCGAAGAGGGCCCGGCTCGTATTCGTCAGCTGATCGACTGGGGCGTCGCGTTCGACACCCAGGACGGCGAGCTCTTGCTGGCGCAGGAGGCGGCTCATTCGCGCCCTCGCATCCTTCATGCCCGCGGCGACGGCACCGGCCTCGAGGTGGAGACGGCGTTGATTCGGCGGTTGCGGGCCGGCGGCGCCCGGGTCATCGAGCACGCCGATGTCACCGGGATTCTCACCACCACCGACGGCGTCGGTTGCGGGGTGTCGATCACCACCAATCCGTCCAACTCCCACACGACGACCTTGTCGTCGTCGGCGGTCGTGCTGGCCAGCGGCGGTGCGAGCCGCCTCTGGCGGAACAGCACGAACCCCAACTCCGCAACCGGCGACGGTGTTGCCCTCGGCTTTGCGGCCGGTGCCGACGTCGCGGGCATGGAATTCGCGCAGTTCCATCCCACGGCGCTCGCCATGGAGGGTGCGCCGCGGTTCCTGATCAGCGAGGCGGTGCGCGGCGAAGGCGCGTGGATCGTGAACCGCGACGGCAGGCGATTCGTGCTCGATGTCGATCCGCGCGGCGAGCTGGCCGGTCGAGACGTCGTCGCCCGAGCCATCTGGGAGGAGCTCGAGCGCAGCGGCGAGCGCTGCGTCTACCTCGACTGCTCCTCGCTTGGTGACCGTGTCGCGGTGCGATTCCCGACCATCGCCGCGACGTGCGCACGCTACGGCCTCGACATCGCGCGCGATCCGATCCCGGTGTCGCCGGCCGCGCATTACATGATCGGTGGAGTGCGGACCGACCTCGACGGTGCAACCACGGTCCCCGGCCTGTATGCGTGCGGTGAGGCGGCGCACAGCGGGGTGCACGGCGCGAACCGGCTGGCGAGCAACAGCCTGCTCGAGTCGCTGGTGTTCTCGCAGCGAGCGATGCATGCAGCGCTCGGCTGGGCTGCGGAGTCGCCCCCGGCTCGCCCCGCGCCGGCGGCTCGGGTACCGATCCCGCGTGCATCCGCGCTCGACCCGCGCGATGGATGGAACACGCTGCGCAACTCGCTCTGGTCCGGAGCGGGCGTGGTTCGAGACGAATCCGGGCTGCGCGCCGCGGCGCGTGAGTGCGAGGCGGTCGCGGCGTCGACCGCGGGAGCCACGTCGCTCCCGACGATGCAACTGCACGCGGCGGCGTCGACCGCGTCGCTGGTGTGCGCAGCCGCCCTGGCTCGTGAGGAGAGCCGCGGGTGCCACCTCCGTTCTGATCTCCCCCACGCAAGCGATCAATGGCATGGCGACCTCGTCATGCACAAGGACAGAGGAGCACGCTTTGACCGTCACCTTTAGACCCATCACCGAGGCGCTTTCGCCGGAGAGCATCGACCTGCTCATCGAGTCGGCGCTCGCCGAGGATGTCGGAGCTGGCGATGTCACGACCCAGGCGGTCATTCCCGCCGACATGACCTGCCGGGGCAAGATCGTGTGCAAACAGGATGGTGTCATCGCCGGACTGAGCATCGCGCAGCGCGTGTTCCAGCGTGTCGACGAGCGCATCCAGTTCGACGCCAAGACCAAGGACGGCGAGAAGGTCCAGGCGGATCAGATCGTCGCGCGGCTCTTCGGTCCGGCTCGCGGGATGATGACCGCGGAGCGTGTCGGTCTGAACTTCCTGCAGCACCTGAGCGGGATCGCGACCATGACCGCGCGGTATGTCAAGGCGGTCGACGGCACCAAGGCGAAGATCCTCGACACGCGCAAGACCACCCCGGGACTGCGCGCCATCGAGAAGTACGCGACCCGCATGGGCGGCGCCGTCAACCATCGGATGGGGCTGTACGACGCGGTCCTGATCAAGGACACGCACCTCGCGCTCGTCGGGGGGATCACACCCGCGCTGCGCGCCGCGCGCAAGGCCTACCCGGAGATGGAGATCCACGTCGAGGTGAGCAACCTCCAGGAGCTCGAGCAGGCGCTCGCCGACAAGGCGTCGCACATCCTGCTCGACAACTTCTCGTGCGGTCAGGTGCGCGAGGCGATGCAGCTGATCCGCGGTCGTGCCACTGTCGAGGTCAGTGGGGGAGTCCAGGTGACCAACGCCCGGGCATATGCGCTTGCGGGCGCGGACTTCATCAGTGTCGGCGCGCTGACGCATTCCGCGGTGGCGCTGGACTTCTCGATGAAGGTTACTCGGTACTGAATCAGGGCGCTGTGGCGGGTGGGTCCTGTCACCGCGGGGACCCCTCGCCGACGCACTTGTGGCGCGTCGGCGCTGCCCCCCGCGGTGCCACCCACCGGCTGTCCTGCTTCGGGCCTCGTAGTGCGGCTGGTGTTTTTGGGGCTCGTCGTGTCGACCTTGCGGTCGTTGTGTAGTTAGTTTGATGCCTACGTTTGTGGATGGGCCTACGGTTACTTTGCATGCGTTTGCGGTGGGGCATGCTTGGTTGACGCCGGTGGTGATTGGGGTGACGGCCGGGTTTATCTTCTTGTGCCCTGCTTGGTTCCTGGTGACGGGGGTTTGGGAGCGGCGGTTGCGGCCGGGGATTGCGGCGCTGCTGGGGTTGGGTTTGACCCAGTGGGCGTGTCACGAGGTAGTCGGCAAGTTGGTGTACCAGCCTCGGCCGTTTGTGGTGATGCACTTCACGCCGCTGTATCCGCATCCGGCGAACAACTCGTTTCCGTCGACCTTGACGGCGTTTGCCGCGGTGGCGGGCGTCGTCGGGGTGCTGGCCTGGCGGCGCAGGGGATTGGTGCTCGCGATCGGCACCGGGGTGGTGGCGGTCGGTTGCGTGTACGTCGGCGTGCATTACGTGAGCGACGTGATCGTCGGCGCGGCGATCGGTGCTGCGTGCGGCGCGCTGACGTGGTGGGTGCTCGGGCTCCCGCCCGTGACCCGCGCGCTCAGGGTGGTGGAGCGTCGTATCCCGGGGCGACGCCGTTCCCAGCCGGCTGCGACGACCGAATCGCGTGTTCCTACAGCAGTTGGTTGACGAGGGCCTCGACCTGACTCAAGTGACGCCGGCGTGTAGGTTGCGGTGATCGCCACCAGCGTCGAGCCCTTGGTCGCCACCACTCCCAGGTTGTCCTTGCCAGGGCCTAGGGATTGGGAGAAGGAGCGTGCCTGGTCGCCCACTCCCGAGACGGTCTTGTATCCGCCGGGGAAATGCGAGCTGAACTGGGCGATGTAGGTGGCGGGGATGTTGGTGATCACCACGATGATCACGTTCTCGGTGGAGGCGTGGTAGTCACACACCATGCCGGTCGCGCCGCCCGGAAGCTGCGTGCTCCCGCCACCGGCAACCCCGACGGCATCCGGGACCGTGGTCCCGAGCGCGGATCCGACCGTGGCGCCGCTCGGGCACGAGGCGGCGGCCGCCACCGCCGTCGGCGTCGCGGCCGCGGAGGTTGGCGCTTGCGTTCCGGCGCCGGTGGTTGCGGTGGGGCTCGAACTTCCGCAGGCCGTGAGGGCTGCCGCGAAAACCAGTCCGGTCAGCGCAATCCAGCGCAGGTTGCTGCCTTTCACGTGCAACGCCTCCATCGGTGACGCCATGGATGCAAGGGTTCCGACTGGCGCACTATGAACCATCCCGGCCGCGGTCTGAGGAGGCATGGACGATGGCGGATCACGCTGATCCCTTGGTTGGTGCGCAGAGCTCGAACGAGGAGCCGCAGGCGCATCTGACCCCCACGCCGCACGGCGGTGGATGGCGCATGTTCACAGCACCGGTGGAGGTGGAGGCGTTCCTCGGTCAAACCTGGGTGACCGTGCTGGTCGACGGGATCGATGACGAAAGCGCTGAGATCTGGGCGCGCTGGCCGCCGCAAGGTCACGCCGCCGGAGACGTCCACCATCAGGTGATCGATGTCTCCCACTACCGCGCTCCCGACGGTGGTTTCCCGGCCGGCTGAACGCAAAAAGAAAAGCCCCACATCTTGCGATGCGAGGCTTCCAGTACGGGAGGCGGTGCCCTTCGGTGACCCTCAGGCTCGACCCTCGTCCGGGCTGATGGGCCACCATCCTCCCGGGCCGTCCACTCGTCATTTCTGCCGGGTGGGCCCGCAACCGGTGACTCTACAGAGGCGCGCGACCGTTTGCAACATCTCTTTGGATGCGGGTTTTGGGTGGGCTCGCCACCCCTTCCGCAGGGTGCGAACACAGCCCTGGGCGATCCGGCTCCGATGGTAAGAGGCCGGGCAAAAGCCCTTTCGATCGCCATTGGCGGCGGCCGTCAGGGGAGAGGGGGGACTTTCTGCTTTGCCCGGCCCGAGTTCCAGAGTACCCAGATCCCTCGGTCGTCACTCGGCTACGAGCAGTACGTGCCGGGCCGCTTCCTCGCGTCCACGTCTACGCGAACCCAGGCGGGTAGAGGCCGGATCACATACTTGCGACCGTGGTTGAGCACTCCGCGTTCGGCGACCTGCAGCTCGTCGACGATGTCAGCAGTGCCGACTGGATTGTCGCGAGCGTGCGCAACTTCCAGCACGACGTCGGTTCGCTGCTGCCGGTCACGTTCGCCGCGTACGGACGGGTGTTCCACCCGGCCGGCCGCGCGTCCGCCGGTGGCGCCCGGGTCGACGTGCCATGGGCGGAGGTGGCGGACGCCAACCGACGGATCGCTCACGCGGCCATGGAGTGGGTCGCGCTGACTGGCGACTGGCGATTCATCACCGAGGGCGGTCAGCCGGGTGTCTGGGACTACCCGCCGTCAATCGGCGAACTGCCGGTTCGCCAGGCGGCCGTCCTGGCCGACGTTCTCGGGCGCTTCACCACCACGCCATCCGAATGCTGGTTTGCGGTGTGGGATGGGTACGGGAACGCGCCGTATTCGCGAGGGACGGTGCCCCTGATCTCGATGCCGCAACGACCGATGGTGCTTCTGCGCGGGCCGTTGAGCGCCGCGGGCACTGCATTCTCGACCGGGACGTGGGCGGACAGCGCGAGCCTCTGGTGGCCCGAAGACCGAAGCTGGTGCGTGGCGACCGACATCGACCTGATGAGCACCTACGTCGGCGGGAGCGTCGAGTGCATCGCCGCGCTGCTGTCCGACGGCCGACTGGAAGCGTTTGCGGTGAGCGTCGACCAGACCGTGCACTGGAAGAGCGACACACTCAATCCGACGCCGCCGGATCCGCTTCCGGCGCCGCAAACCCTGCCGCGCCGGCTCTGGCCCCGGCGGCCCCCGCCAGGACCGAGCTCATCGACGGTTACAAGTCGAGGGCCGCGACCAGCTCCTCCTGGAGATACCCCAGCGCGATGAGCACGCCGTACTCGGGTTTCTGCTTGGTGGCGTCGGTGGCGGTGTCCTCCCAGCCGTCACCCTCGATGCCGAGGATCTCGCCCGCCGCGACGCGGAGGTGATTGAACGCGCGCAGCCACACGAGGGTCTGCGCCTCGGTGAGCGGCAGCGTGTCCTCGCCGCCGCTGAGGGCGTCGCGCACCATCGTGAGGTCCACCTCGCGGCCCTTCTCGATGTCCGGCCGAACCCACCGGTCGTACTCGGCCTGGAGCCTGGCGTCGTCGTAGGCGCGGGGCGCCGACGCCAGGGGGGCGGCCAGCCGGGGGCTCAGCGAATCGATGATCCCGATCAGCGCTTCACGTTCGCGCTTGTCGACCTTCACCTGGATTCGCCCGCGGCGACGGAGCACCTGGGCCATGTGGCGAACTGCCGCTCAGGGACGCCCCAGGGTCGCCTGGAGCCCGAAGGAGTGGAGCTGCGCGACCGATACCTCGGCCTGCTCCCGGGGCTGGGTCGCGACCACGGCGCGGCCCTCGTTGTGCACCTGCAGCATCAGGCGCGTGGCGGTCGCATGGTCGTATCCGAAGAGCCGGCGGAGCACGAGCACGACGTATGACATGAGCGTGATCGGGTCATTCCAGACCATCACGTTCCAGCCGAACTCGCGCTGATCGCGCTCCTGGCGCCCAGGGGCCTTCGCCGGTGCCGGGGCCTTGGTCGGCGTCGGCGCGGAGGTGGTCGCCATGGCGGCTAGCGTATCTCAGGTCTCGCCATCAACACCACCGCCGATCGGTTCCTTCCTCCCCCTTCTCAAGCTGCCGGTGACGGGGCTCCGTGAGGAGCGACGTCGCTCAGGCGGCGCGGAAGTCGACGACGCCCGCCCACGCGGACGGGGTCCGGGAAGGCTGGGCTGCAGGAGCCGTGGTCGGAGATGTCACCCCGTCGAGCACCGCTTGCAGCGGGAGCTCGCAGTTGTGGCACACGATCCAGATGGGACCCGGCTCGCTGACACGCCGTTCGAGACGGTGGCGCTCGCCGCATTCCTCGCAGGTGATGGTCACTCGCATTTCGTGGCGCAGCGTCGCACGGCACCTGCGACGCCTCGCTGATGGCAGTGTCGCGGGCGCGCCAACGGCGTGCAACGAATCGGCGAAAGGGGACCGATCTGCCCCGAGTGATACACTCGGCGAGATCGTGATGGCATTGGCGCAAACGCGCCATTCAGGCCCCAAACACGGTCATTTGAAGGCGCAAGCCCGCATCCCTGACCGGCTATAGGCAGGAGTACGAGCAAAGGAGTGCATTGACCCCGACGACGGCCCAGGAGCCCGAGACGCTCACCATGGAGGACCTCCTGCGAGAGGACCAGAACTCGATCCGGGCCCTGGCCCACGGTGACATCGTCGACGGTGTCGTCGTCCGGGTCGATCCCGACGAGGTCCTCGTCGACATCGGCGCGAAGAGCGAGGGAATCATCTCCAACCGCGAGCTGTCGGCCCGCGGCGAGCAGCCGGTCACCCTCAACTCCGGTGACCAGGTCAAGGTCTACATCATCCAGCCCGAGGACGAGCACGGCAACGTGGTGCTCAGCCTGCGCAAGGCGCGCGCCGAAGGCATCTGGCAGGCGGTCGCCGAGAAGGAGTCGGAGGGCGAGATCCTCGACGCCGAGGTGCGTGAGCAGAACAAGGGCGGGCTCATCGTCAACATCATGGGTCTGCGCGGATTCCTGCCCAGCAGCCAGGTGGCGCGCCAGTTCAGCGGCAACCTCATGGAGCTGGTCGGGACCAAGATCCCGGTCAAGATCCTCGAGGTCAACCGCAAGCGCAATCGGCTCATCGTGTCGCAGCGCGCGGCCCAGGATGAGGATCGCGCGCGCCAGCGCGAGGAGCTCTTCGAGAAGCTCAAGGTCGGCGATGTGATCACCGGCAAGGTGAGCGGCGTGACCTCGTATGGCGCGTTCGTCAACCTCGGCGGTGCCGACGGCCTGATCCATATCAGCGAGCTGTCGTGGGACCGGATCAACAACGTCAGCGATGTGCTGACCGTCGGCGACGAGCTGTCGGTGAAGGTCATCAAGCTCGATCCCGAGCTGTCACGCATCAGCCTGTCGCTGCGCCAGATGTCGCAGGACCCCTGGGACACGATCGAGCAGCAGTTCCCGCCCGGCAAGGCGGTGCCCGGCATCGTCACCAAGACGAAGAAATACGGCGCCTTCCTGCAGATCGCCGACGGCGTCGAAGGCCTGCTCCACATCAGCGAGCTGTCCTGGGATCACGTCGAACGTACCGAAGACGTCCTCAAGGTTGGCGAGGAGGTCGAGGTCATGGTGCTCAGCGCGGACAAGGTCCGTCGCCGCATCAGCCTCTCGCTGCGCCAGCTGCACGGCGGCGGTCCGACCGGCGAGGGCGACGAGATCACGCCTCCTTCGTACGACTATCCGGAGGATGACGACGACGACGGCGATGCCGTCGAGAGTCCGTCGCCCATGGCCGCGGCGCTCACCGATGCGGGCGTCGAGGGGACCACGCGCGCGGCCATCGGCAATGCAGTCGCGACCGGCACCGCCACCGCCGAAGAGATTGCCGAGGACAACGCGGAGGCCGACGACGCGGCGGCATTCGACGTTCTCGGCGTGGACAACGCTGACTCTGACGACGAAGTTGCCGCGGACGAGGAAGCCGAGGTCCGGGCCGACACCGAGGATCACGACGACAACGTCGCGTCCGAGCTGGAGGCCGAGGTTGAGGAGGCCGCCGAGGCTGATGAGGCCGCCGCCGAAGCACCGGCAGTGGCGGCTCGCGAACCCGCGCCGGCGGCGGCCGCCGGCTCCACCGAGGCCGCGGCGGCCAGGCCCGAAGCCTAGGGCGCCGGCACCAACCGCGCGACGGTTGCGGTTGTGCACGGCGACGACGCCGTTTCGACGAGGCTACCAGCCCGTATTCGCAAAGTTGCTTAGCTGTCCGCCGACCCGGGTACTATGGGGGACGTTACGGCAGTGCCCGGCGTCTGACCCTTTCCATCCACGGGGGGGCCGGAAGGGCAATGGAGGCGGTTTTGTACCCGTTCGAGCGCTTCACCGAAAGGGCGAAGAAGGTGCTCACGCTTGCCCAGGAAGAGGCTGAGCGTTCGCATCACTCGTACATCGGCACAGAGCACCTGCTGCTTGGTTTGCTCCGTGAAGGAGAGGGGCTTGCCGCCAAGGTCCTCAACAATCTCGGCGTCGAGATCAACAAGGTGCGCAGCACGATCGAGTCGGTGCTCGGTCGCAACGAACGCATCATCATTCAGCAGATCATCCCGACGTCGCGCGTCAAGAAGGTCATCGAGATTTCCTTCGAAGAGGCGCGTCGCATGGGCAACAACTATGTCGGCACCGAGCACCTGCTGCTCGGCCTGCTCATCGAGGGTGAGGGCATCGCCGCTCACGTGCTCGAGGATCTCGGCGCCAACCTCGAGAAGGTTCGCGGCGAGATCGACAAGCTGCTCCACGAGTCGGGCATCGACGAGGAGTCGAAGGAGGCGCAGAAGAAGCCTTCCAAGACGCCGCTGCTCGATCAGTTCTGCCGCGACCTCACCGATCTGGCCATCAAGAACTCACTCGACCCGGTGATCGGCCGGGCGATGGAGATCGAGCGGGTTGTGCAGATTCTGAGCCGCCGCACCAAGAACAACCCGGCGCTCATCGGTGAGCCGGGCGTTGGCAAGACCGCCATCGCCGAGGGCCTCGCCCAGCAGATCATTCTCGGCAACATTCCCGAGTCGCTCATGGGCAAGCGCGTGCTCACGCTCGACATGGGTGCGCTGGTCGCGGGCACCAAGTACCGCGGCGAATTCGAGGAGCGTCTCAAGAAGATCCTCGACGAGATTCGCGCGTCGCGTGAGGTCATCCTCTTCATCGACGAGCTGCACACGCTGGTCGGCGCCGGC
Source organism: Candidatus Dormiibacterota bacterium (assembly GCA_963799005.1). Lineage (GTDB taxonomy): Bacteria > Chloroflexota > Dormibacteria > Aeolococcales > Aeolococcaceae > Palsa-851. The sequence goes on from CAWCVK010000001.1 coordinate 1,701,997, forward strand.
GCCGCCGAGGGCGCGATCGACGCCGCCAACATCCTCAAGCCCGCGCTTGCGCGCGGCGAGATCCAGTGCATCGGCGCGACCACGCTCAACGAGTACCGCAAGTACATCGAGAAGGACGCGGCGCTCGAGCGCCGGTTCCAGCCGGTCTTCGTCGACGAGCCGTCGCTTGCCGAGACCATCGAGATCCTCCACGGCATCCGTGCGCTGTACGAGAAGCATCACCGCGTGAAGATCACCGACGAGGCGCTCAAGGCGGCCGCCGAGCTTTCGGTGCGCTACGTCAGCGACCGCTCGCTCCCCGACAAGGCGATCGACCTCATCGACGAGGCGAGCGCGCGCGTGCGCATGAAGCTCACCACCACGCCGGAAGAGCTTCGCGCCATGCAGCGTGAGATCCGTGAGCTGCAGACCCAGAAGGAAGAGGCCATCGCCGCGCAGGACTACGAGACCGCGGCAAACTTCCGCGACAAGGAAAAGAAGCTCAAGGACAAGTACGTCACCCAGGAGACCAAGTGGCGTGACGAGCTCGGTGCGAGCGTCCCGGACGTCACCGAGGAGCACATCGCCGAGATCATCTCTTCGTGGACCGGCGTCCCGGTCTCACGCCTGGTCGAGGAGGAGACCTCGCGCCTGCTTCGCATGGAGGAAGAGATCCACAAGCGCCTCATCGGTCAGGACGACGCGGTGAAGGTGATCTCGCAGGCGGTGCGCCGTGCGCGCGCGGGCCTGAAGGATGCCAAGCGGCCGATAGGCTCGTTCATGTTCCTCGGACCGACCGGCGTCGGCAAGACCGAGCTGTCGCGTGCGCTCGCGGCCTTCCTCTTCGACAACGAGGACGCGATCATCCGGCTCGACATGAGCGAGTTCATGGAGCGCCACTCCACCGCTCGCCTGGTCGGATCTCCGCCCGGCTACGTCGGTTACGACGAGGGCGGCCAGCTCACCGAGGCGGTGCGCCGTCGCCCGTACTCCGTGGTGCTGTTCGACGAGATCGAGAAGGCGCATCCCGAGGTCTTCAACATGCTGTTGCAGATCCTCGAGGACGGGCGCCTGAGCGACGCCAAGGGCAAGGCGGTCAACTTCGCCAACACGATCATCATCATGACGAGCAACCTCGGCGTGCACGGGTTGAAGCTCAACATGTCGCTCGGCTTCCAGCCGGCGGTGCCCGACGAGCGGGCGTCGTCGTCGGAGCACGGCAAGATGCGCGACAGCATCATGGACGAGCTCAAGAAGCAGTTCCGTCCAGAGTTCCTCAACCGTGTCGACGCGGTGGTCGTGTTCCAGCGCCTCGACCATCCGCAGATGCGCCAGATCGTCGATCTGCTGCTCGCCAAGGTGGCGATCCACCTCGCAGCGCAGGAGCTCACCTTCACGGTGTCCGACGACGCCAAGGAGAAGCTCGTCACCGAGGGCTTCGACAAGATCTACGGAGCACGCCCGCTGCGGCGCGTGATCCAGCGCGTCATCGAGGACCCGTTGAGCGAGGAGCTGCTGCGCCTCAAGCACGGGCCGGGCGATGCGGTGATCGTCGAGGTGGTCGAAGACGAGGTCAAGATGCGCCTGGTGCCCAAGGGCGTCCGCCGCGAGAAGAAGGAAAAGGCCGAGGCGGTCGCGAGCGCCGCGGCCGGACCTCCCAGCGCACCTCCCACGGAATAGCCTGCACCCTTCAGGTCGGGCGCCGGCGAACTAGCGCTTCGCCCTGCTAGGCGATCTTGCGCCGGTAGACCACCATCGCGACCCCGTACGCGACGATGAGGATCCCGACACACCACGCGAGGGCGATCCAGATGGTGTTGCCCACCGGCTGCTGGGTGAACAGGTCGCGGATCGTGTTGACGATGGACGTCACCGGCTGGTTTTGGGCAAAGGCGCGCACCGGGCCGGGCATGGTGCCGGTGGGCACGAATGCCGAGCTGACGAACGGCAGGAAGATGAGCGGATACGCGAACACGCTCACGCCGTCCGTCGTCTTCGCGGAGAGGCCCGGAATCACCGCAATCCACGTCAATGCCAGGGTGAACACGATCAGGACGCCGGCGACCGCGAGCCACGCCGGCAATCCTGCCCCTGAGCGGAAGCCCATGAGGAGGGCGACGAGCACGACGACAACGAGCGAGATGAGATTGGCGACCACCGATGTCAGCACGTGCGCCCACAGCACGGACGATCGTGCGATCGGCATGGACTGGAATCGCTCGAAGATGCCGCTCTGCATATCCATGAAGAGGCGGTATGCGGTGTACGAGATGCCCGAGGCGATCGTCATGAGCAGGATGCCCGGCAGCAGATAGTCCACATACGAACCCGACCCTGATTTGATCGCCCCACCGAACACGTAGACGAAGACCAGCAGGAAGGCGATCGGCATGATCGTGGTCGTGATGATGGTGTCCAGGCTGCGCGTGACGTGGCGCATGGATCGTCCCAGCAGGACCGTTGTGTCGCCGAAGAAATGATTGGTCATGGTTGCTCCCTACTTGCTCGTGACCAGGCTGCGGTCATTGCCGGCGTCGCTGCTCTTGGCGTCCTCACCGACGATGGCGAAGAAGACGTCCTCCAGGGTCGGCTGCTTCTCGACGTACTCGACCTTGGCGGGCGGGAGCAGCTGCTTGAGCTCGGCGAGCGTGCCGTTGACGATGATCCGGCCGCCGTGGAGGATCGCGATCCGGTCGGCGAGCTGTTCCGCCTCGTCCAGGTACTGTGTGGTGAGCAGCACTGTCGTGCCGTGCTCGGCGAGCTCCTTGACGGCTTGCCACACCTCGATGCGGGCCTGGGGGTCGAGCCCGGCCGTCGGCTCGTCGAGGAAGATGGTCTTCGGATTCCCGATGAGGCTCATCGCGATGTCGAGGCGGCGGCGCATGCCACCCGAATACGTCGACACCTTCCGCGCCCCGGCGTCGGTCAGCGAGAAACGGTTGAGCAGCCCATCCGCGATCGTGCCCGGATCCTTGAGGTGCCTCAACCGGGCGACCAGCACGAGGTTCTCCCGACCGCTGAGGATTTCGTCGACGGCCGCGAACTGTCCGGTGAGGCTGATGGACTCCCGCACGTCCGCACCCTGCGTGGCGACATCGAAGCCATTGACGCTGGCCGACCCCGAGTCGGCCTTGAGCAGCGTGGACAGGATTTTCACGATCGTGGTCTTGCCCGCGCCGTTCGAGCCGAGCAGGGCGAAGATGCTGCCCGGCGCCACGTCGAGGTCCACCCCGCGGAGCACTTCCAGCTTGTCGTACGACTTCTCCAGACCATGCACGTGGATCGCCGGAACTGCCTGTTGTTTCACCGGGATATCCCTTCATTTGCATTGTTTTCCCGCTCGGCACGCTGGATGGCGTTGATCAGGCGCATCCGCTCCCGGACCCTCCACTGCCCGTCCGGGTAGTTCTCAACGAACGCCTCGAGGAACTCCACAGGGTCGTCGCCGACGATCTCACGGATCGAGGTTCCATTCGCTGCGCTCTGCTCGAAGAGGTCGAGGAGGTCATCAAACATCGTCGCCGCCCCGGCGCCGTCACCCCCTGGCCCGACATGCATCAGATACCGCTCCAGGGCTTCGATCGCTGTGCGATAGCTCTCGGGAAGCTGTCGCGTGCGCGCCCTGTGCTGCCGCCATTGCCGCTTCTCACCGACGACCTTTGCGATGACCTTGTTCACCTGCCTCCTCCTTGGAGTTGTTCGAGTTGTTCCGCGAGGAACCGCCATGTCCTCCAGAACTCGTCGAGGTATTCCTGCCCCTGCGCGTTGAGCGAATACACCTTGCGTGGCGGTCCCTTCTCCGACGGGATCTTCTCCACGTCGACGAAGCGCTTCTGTTCGAACCTGACGAGCAGCGCGTAGACGGTGCCCTCGGCGATGTCGGAGAAGCCCTGCTCACGCAACCGGGCCGTGATCTCGTAGCCGTACGCGGACTGCACGGCCAGGCTCGCGAGGACGATGCCCTCCAACGTGCCCTTGAGCATCTCGGTCATCTGCTTGCCCACGGAACCTCCTCTGGCTACTCAGCGCCGCTGACTACCGGTACATAGTAGCACTGAATAGCTGCGGCGCAAGTCCCCCGTCGGCGGCGGCTGCACGGGTCCTCGACAGCGAACATGTGTTTGCTATGCTTCGACGCCATGGCCTGCGTCCTGATCCAGCGTTTCCGATCCCCATGGCGCGGGTTGGTCAGCGACGCCACTTGGGTACGCTAGACGGTCAATGCCCAACGATCAGATCGTCATCAGGGGTGCGCGCGAGCACAACCTCAAGAACATCGACCTGACGCTGCCGCGCGACAAGCTCATCGTGATCACCGGGCTGTCGGGGAGCGGGAAGTCGTCGCTCGCGTTCGACACCATCTATGCGGAAGGACAGCGTCGCTACGTCAAGTCGTTGAGCGCATATGCGCGCCAGTTCCTCGGGCAGATGGAGAAGCCGGACGTCGACCACATCGAGGGGTTGAGCCCGGCGATCTCCATCGATCAGAAGGGAACCAGCAAGAACCCGCGCTCCACGGTCGGGACCGTCACCGAGATCTACGACTACCTGCGCCTCATGTATGCGCGCATCGGACATCCGCACTGCCCGAACTGCGGGCGTGAGATCAGCAAGCAGTCGATCGAACAGATCGCGGACCAGGTCCTGCTCCTCCCCGAGGGAACCCGCCTGCTGATCTCCGCGCCGATGGTCCAGGGCCGCAAGGGTGAGCACCGAGAGGTCCTCGACGAGGCTAAGCGGCTCGGCTATGTGCGCGCACGCGTCGACGGCGTGCTCCACGAGCTGTCCGAGCCGATCGTCCTCGACAAGAAGTTCCAGCACGACATCGAGGTGGTGGTCGACCGCATCATCATCGGGCCGGAGCTGCGTTCCCGGCTCCACGAGTCGCTCGAACAGGCGTCGAAGCTCAGCGACGGTCTCATCCTGCTCATCCCCGCCGATGCGGACAGCGGCATGCAGGAGATGCTGTTCTCCGAGGAGTTCGCCTGCGTGTATTGCGGCATCTCGATGGAGGAACCGGCACCCCGCAACTTCTCGTTCAACAACCCGCACGGTGCCTGTCCGGTGTGCACCGGCCTGGGGGTGCGTCTCGAGGTCGACCCCGACGCGGTCGTCCCCGATCCGTCGTTGAGCATCGACGAGGGCGCGCTCTCGGGCTGGACGCGCGGCCCGTCGCAGCACTGGATGATGGAGGTGCTCGAGACCGTCTGCCGGCGCTTCAAGATCCCGCTCAACGTTCCGTGGAACGAGCTCGACACGAAGGAGCGGCGGCTGATCCTCTACGGGCTTCCCAAGGACGAGACCGTGCGCATGCGCTACGTCTCGCACAGCGGTCACTCGCGGAGCTTCGAGGCCGGCTACGAAGGCGTGATCAACAACCTCCAGCGGCGCTATCGAGAGACCGAGTCCGAGTGGGTGAAGCAGGAGATCGAGCGGCTGATGATGCAGAAGCCGTGTCCGGCCTGCAACGGCGCTCGTCTCAAGCCCGAGTATCTCGCGGTCACCATCGACGGGATGAACATCGCCGAGTTCTGCAAGCACAGCATCAGCGGGGCGCTGCGACGCCTCGACACGCTGCAACTCAGCGAACGCGAGCAGACGATCGCGCGCCAGGTGATCAAGGAGATCAAGGAGCGGCTCGGCTTTCTCCACGACGTCGGTCTCGACTACATCACCATCGACCGCGGCGCGGCGACGCTGTCCGGCGGTGAGGCACAGCGAATCCGGCTCGCAACCCAGATCGGCAGCAAGCTGATGGGCGTGCTCTACATCCTCGACGAGCCCTCCATCGGGCTGCATCAGCGCGACAACCACAAGCTGATCCGCACCCTGGTCGCGCTGCGCGACATCGGCAACACGCTCATCGTCGTCGAGCACGACGAGGAGACGATTCGAGCCGCCGACTGGGTGGTCGACATCGGTCCCGGCGCGGGCGAGCATGGCGGCCTGGTGATGGCGTCGGGGACCGTCGAGGACCTGATCGCGGCGCCCGAGAGCATCACCGGACAGTTCCTGCGCGGCGAGCGCAGCATCCCGCTCCCCCTGATACGCCGTCCTGCGACCGGAAAGCAGCTGATCGTGCGCGGCGCGCGCGCCAACAACCTGCGCAATGTCGACGTCGCGTTCCCGCTCGGTTCGTTCATCTGCGTCGCCGGGGTCAGCGGCAGCGGCAAGAGCACGCTCGTCAACGACATCCTGTACCGCAAGCTCGCCCAGTCGCTGTACCGCGCCAAGCACCGCCCGGGCGCGCACGACCGCGTCGAGGGCATGGCCAACATCGACAAGGTGATCGACGTCGACCAGTCACCGATCGGTCGCACGCCGCGAAGCAACCCGGCCACGTACATCGGCATGTTCACCGACATCCGCGACCTGTACGCCAAGCTCCCGGAGGCGAAGATCCGCGGATACAAACCCGGCCGCTTCTCGTTCAACGTCTCCGGGGGACGCTGCGAGGCATGCGCCGGCGACGGGATGATCAAGATCGAGATGCACTTCCTCCCGGACATCTACGTGCCCTGCGAGGTGTGCAAGGGACGCCGCTACAACCGCGAGGCGCTCGAGGTGAAGTTCCGCGGCAAGAGCATCGCCGACGTGCTCGAGATGACCGTCGACGAGGCAGCGGTGCTCTTCGAGCACCAACCCCGGATCCTTCGCAGGCTGCGCACCCTGCAGGACGTCGGGCTCGGCTACATCCGCCTCGGCCAGCCGGCGACGCAGCTGAGCGGCGGCGAGGCGCAGCGCGTAAAGCTCAGCACCGAGCTCTCGCGACGCGACACGGGGAGCACGCTCTACATCCTCGACGAGCCCACCACCGGCCTCCACTTCGCGGACGTCGAGAAGCTGCTCGCAGTGCTCCACCGACTCGTCGACGCGGGGAACACGGTGATCGTCATCGAGCACAACCTCGACGTGCTCAAGACGGCCGACCACATCATCGACCTCGGCCCGGGAGGCGGTGACGGCGGCGGCGAGATCGTCGCGTCGGGCACGCCCGAAGAGGTGGCGGCCAACCCGCGAAGCGCCACCGGCGAGTATCTCGTCCGCATGCTCCCACCACCACGGGTCGCGGTCACGCGAGTCACCGGCACGCGCGTCGTCACACCGCGGCAACGGAGACGCGTTCCGGTTTCGACCTGATCGCGCACCCGCATTCACATCGGGTGCGCTAACGTGGGGGAACGATGACCTCCATGGACGGCGAAGATCGGCGCCTTCGGCTCCGGCGTCTCGACGACTGCCTCGACGTGCTCGAGCAGGCGCACGAGCTCAACCTGACCCAGGTCAGCGAGCGGATGGCCGAGGCGTTGAGCGAACGGGTGCCGACGGTCCATCCGGGGATGCTCATCGCGGACGCGATCGAGGAGGTCCTGCGTCAGCAGGAACCCTACATGGTGCAGATCCGTCCCGAGGTGTCACGCAGGGTCCGCCGCCGCCGCGACCCGTTCGATGTGAGGCTGCTGCTCCAGCGCCGCTGAAGCCGGAGCGTCCGGCGGCCGTTCCGAAGGTACACTCGCTGAGCCCATGAGTGCCTTCGGCTTCGATCCCGAGCAGATTTTCGCTCGGCGGCGCTCCCGCCCGCGGATCGTCCGGCCCCCAGGGCAGCTCCGGCGCCGGATCATCATCTTCGGGGTCATCGCGGCCATCGTGGTGCTGCTCATCGTCATCCGGTGGCTCCTCGGACTCCGCGCCGACTACCTCTATTACCAGAGCGTCGGTCACACCAATGTCTTCTGGACACCGCTGATCGCCCACATCGTGCTGTTCGTCATCGGGTTCGCGATCATCGCGGTGCTCTTCGGCCTGTCGGTGTTCGGGTGCGCCATGGCCGCGGCGAACCTCGACCGGCGTGGGCGCAGGATCGCGCTCTGGAGCGGAGCGGTCATCGCGGTGCTGGCCGGGATCGCGGGGGGGTCAACCCTCTCCGGCGAGTGGCAGGACATCCTGGTCTGGCTCCACTCGGTGCCCTTCGGGGCAACCGACCCGGTCTTCCATACCGACTACTCGTTCTTCGTCTTCACGCTACCGGCCATCGACGACTTCATGGGCCTGCTCTGGGGAGGCGTCATCCTCGGCATGATCGCGGCGATCGCCATGGCGGTCGTGTCGATCACGGTGATGAACGCTCCCGAGGAGTTGCCGCTGCCGCTGGAGCCGCCACCCGGTCGATCCCCGGAGGACGCGCTCCGCGCCGCGGTGATCACCGGCGGGTTCGGGCTCGTGGCCATCTTCGTGCTCGCCGCCCTCGGCGCGCACTTCGGCGTCTACCACCTGGCGACGAGCTCGCACACCACCGGGACGAGCGGCAACGGGACACCGTACGTGGGCCTGGACGCAACCCAGCGCGCGGTGATCCAGCCCGTGCTCGGCTTCCTTCAGGTGCTCGCGGCGGCCCTGGCGATCGCGACCGTCGTCCTGGTGGTGGTTCGCTGGAGGCGGGCCTCGACCGGGACCGCGATCGCGCTCGGATCGATGCTCGGCGGCTGGCTCCTCGTCGCCGGGCTGACCCAGGGTGTCCCGGCGGCCGTGTACCAGGCGACCAGCGTCGGCCCCAACGACCAGACGGCGCAGACCAACACGATCAGCGACTACCTCACGACCAGCCGCTATGCGTGGGCTATCCAGGACGACGGGTCGAACCCGCAGGTGGAGAACCGGAGCTTCGGCACGCCCCACGCGCCGACGCTCAGCGATCTCGAGGCCGACCTTGGAACCCTGCAGAACGTGCGCATCCAGGACCCGACCCAGCTGCCCGACGCGCTCGCGCAGGTCGACCGCAGTCGCAGCTATCAGACGTACTCGACGATCACCGTCGACCGCTACCCGAGCCTGACCGGTGGCGACACCGAGGTGATGCTCGGACCACGGGAGATCGCCGAGGCGGATATCCCCAACGGGTCCTTCGTGAACACGGCGCTGAACTACACGCACGGATACGGGGTCACCGCCGTCTCGGTGAACGCGGTCGGCGGCGAGGGCAAACCCCAGGTGCTGGTCGGGCAGCAGCCGATGACCCAGGTGACCCCGGGCGCACCCGCCGACCTCTCGTTCGACAACTCGACCACCGCCGACCCGGCGATCTACTGCGGGATCGACACAACTCAGAATGTCGTCTCGGGCACCACCCAGCAGGAGTTCAACTACCCGGCCGGGAGCGGCAGCAACACGGTGCACGCCACCGCCAGCGAGGTCGGGATCCCGATCACCAACCCGATCGACAAGTTGGCGCTCTCGCTGCAGGACTTCGGTGGCTTCAACCTCTTCCTGAACAACTCGCTGACGGCAAACAGCCGCGCGCTGGTCAACCGTCAGATCAGCGCACGGATCACCTCGCTGGCGCCGTTCCTGACCGTCGACGCCGATCCGTACATCGTCGTCGACCCCGACACCGGCCATCTGATGTGGATCGCCGACGCGTACGTCAAGTCCTCGCTCTTCCCGGAGTCGTATCAGCAGAGCAGCGGCACGTCGTATCAGCGCAACGCCGTCAAGGCGGTGATCGACGCCAAGACCTGCGCGATCACGCTGTACGCGGTGAACATGAACGAGCCGATCACCGCGGCCTGGAACGCGATCTACCCCGGTTTGCTCACCCCGCTCAGCGACATGACGACGTACCTCCGCTCGCATCTGCGCTACCCGGAGGATCTGTTCAACGCTCAGGCGCAGGCGTTCGCGTCGGTGCACATCCACAGCCCCTCGGTCTTCTACCAGGGCGCCGACGTCTTCAACATCGCACAGGAGAGTCTCAACGGGACGAACCAGGCGACCACGGCGTACTACGTCGAGGCGACCCTTCCCGGGACCAGCAGCCCGCAGTTCGTGCTCCTCCAGACATTTTCTCCGGGAGCCAATGGTGGAGGCAACGCGGCGAACAACATGACCGCCTGGATGGCCGCCGAGTGCAACTACATCGGGACCACCTCGCCCAAGCTGATATCGGTTCGCCTGAACAACTCTGACAACGTCCTCGGTCCGCTGCAGTTCGACAACAACATCAACACCAATCCGCAGATCAGCTCCGAGATCAGCCTGCTGGGCCAGCACGGTTCGACGGTCACGCTCGGCAACGTGATCATCCTGCCGTTCAACAACAACTCATTCCTCTATATCCGGCCGCTCTACGTGACCGCGGCGGCCAACGGCGCGACCGCGTTTCCCCAGTTGCAGGAGGTGATCGTCGGTACCAAGTCCGGCATCGCCCAGGGCACGTCGTTCACCGCTGCATTGCAGGCGCTGCTCAACACGACCCAGCCGATTCCGGGCCTGAGCAACGCCGGAGGGACGACAACGCCGACACCGTCGCCGTCACCATCGCCCAGCGCTTCGCCGAGCCCGGGCGTGACGCCGACGCCCACCACCACTCCGGGGGGCACGCTGCAGCAGCAGATCATCGCCCTGGACAACAAGATCATCGTCGACAACTCGGCCGCGGAGGCGGCACTCATGGCGGGCAACTTCACCGCCTACGGCACCGACGAGGCCAAGGTGCAGCAGGACCTGCAGGCGCTCCAGAAGTTGCTGGCCCAGCAGTCGCCGTCCCCGTCACCGTAGCCGGGAGCCCGTCGAAATCATGAGCGACTCGGTCGACATCGCACCCGGGATCCGTCAACTCGACACCCTGCTCGGGGGCATGGACCAGCTCACCGCGGGGTTCCTGGTCGACGGACCGATGCCCGCGCTGGTGGAGACCGGCTCGCAGTCGAGCGTCCCCGCGGTGCACGCGGCGCTCGATGCGCTCGGGCTCGGACCACTCGACCTCCGCTGGATCATCGTCACCCACATCCATCTCGATCACGCCGGAGCGGTCGGCGACCTCGCCAGGGACTTTCCGTCCGCCACCGTGGTCGTCCATGAGCGCGGAGCCCGCCACCTGGTCGACCCGAGCCGGCTGATCGACAGCGCCTCGCGTGTCTACGGACCGCTCCTCGACGGGCTCTACGGGAGGATGACCGCCGTCCCCGAGGACCGCCTCATCGCCGCCGGCGACGGCTTCCGCGTCGACGTCGGCAACGGGCGGCAGCTCACGCTGGTGGATTCGCCCGGGCACGCCAAGCACCACCACGCGGTCCTCGACGAGCACACCGGGACGCTGCTGGTCGGAGACGCGGTCGGTGTGCTGCTCCCCGACCTCGGCGTGCTCCGCCCCGCGACCCCGCCTCCCGACTTCGACCTCGAGCAGGCGACCCACAGCCTTCACCGCTTCGCGGAGCTGCGCCCGGAGCGCATGGTGCTCACCCACTACGGTCCGGTCGCCGACGCGCAGGCGACGCTCGCCGAGGCCGAGCGGATGCTGCACAGCTGGGTCGAGGTCGCCGAGCGGGTGATCGAGGACTCCGCCGACGCGGGCATCGACGACGTGGCGGCGGCGCTCGCCGAGGCGTTCGCGCTGGACACGGAGACGCTGCCGGAGGACATCCGCGAGAAGGCCGAGGTGCTCAACGGCGTGCACAGCAATGCGGCCGGCATCGTTCGCTATCTGAGGCAGCGAGCCCCCGCGCCCGCCGAATGACCACCGCCGCCCGGCCGCGCGACCGGCTGATCGCCGCGGTCGTCCTGAGTGCGGTGATCGGCCTGGTCGGCGGCGGCCTCGCCGCGTGGGGGATCTACGCGCGGTTCGGCCCGGTCGAGCGGGTCACCCAGCAGACCATCGTCGGAGGGTCGGGTGGCAGCGGCGGCGGCGCGCTCACCGCGGGCTCGATCGCCCAGGCGAAGTCCGCGTCGGTGGTCGAGGTGATCACCCAGCCGGTGACCGCGGCGTCGCTGCTCATCGGACCCGTCGGGATCGTCGACGGCTTCGTGGTATCGGCGAACGGCCTGGTGGTGTCGAGCATCCACGCCGTCCACGGCGCGTCCCCGCTCCGGATCGCCACCGCCGACGGGCACAGCTATCAGGCCACGATCGTCCGCGCCGACCCGACCCACGGCGTGGTGCTGCTCCAGGCAGTCGGAGCCTCGGGCCTGACTCCGCTCACCTTCGCCACGGTGACGCCCCGCGTCGGCGACCTGGCCATCGCCGTCGGTCACTCGCCCTTCTCCCCGGTCACCCTGGCCACCGGAACCGTGAGCTCGATCGGCATCACCGTGAGCCTGTCGGACGGCGAGCCGCCCTTGCACGACGTGCTCACCGTCGACGCGACCCCCGATCCACGCCAGGATGGGGCACCGCTCCTGGACGGCAACGGCAACGTCATCGGCGTGGTCGTGGACGCCGGGGCGGCGGCGCCGGGGGTCGTCGCGCTGGCGATGACCGCGGCGGCGTCGCTCGTGGTCGCGGCGACCGGCGGCGGTCCGAGCGCGGCGGTACCGGCGCTCGGCGTCCAGTCGCAGACGATCGACCCCGCGACCGCGGCCGCAGCGGGGGCGCCGGTGGGGGCGCTGATCCTCTCGGTCACCCCCGGTGGCGCGGCGGCGGCGGCCGGGCTGCTCCCCGGGGACGTGGTGACCGCGGTCGGGACCACCAAGCTGGACGCCGACCATCCCCTCGACCCGACCGTGCTGGGGCTCGCCCCCGGTCAGCAGGTGACGCTCACGGTGTACCGGAACGGGGTCTCGAGGACCATGCAGCTCACGGTCGGAAGCGGCTGATCCCCCCGAGGCGGCACACTGGAGCTTGATGGAACTCACCTACCACGGCCACTCGTGCATCCGGCTTCGGGGGCGGGAGATGACCGTGGTCATCGATCCACCCCAGACGGCGCTCCCCGGCCTGGCCAAGGGCACGCTCGGCATCATCGTCCGCACCGAGGGGGTCACCGATCCGGCGACCCTGCGCCCCCGCGAGGGCGAGCTCCAGGAGGTCTGTGGCCCCGGTGAGTTCGAGATCGGCGGCGTCGGCATACTCGGGCTCGCCGCGGGCGAGACCACGGTGATGCGGGTGGCCGTCGACGACGTCCGGGTGGTCGCGGCCGGGCGCCTGCGCCGCCAGCTCACCGAGGACGAGATCGACAGCCTCGGCCACGTCGACGTGCTGGTCATCCCCGTCGGCGGAGGCGACGCTCTCGGAGCGATCGACGCCGCGAAGCTGGTCAACGCGGTGGAGCCGAGCATCGTCGTGCCGGCACGGTTCGGCGCCGGCGACGGCGGCGAATACGATCCGGTCGGCAAGTTCGCCCAGGAGATGGGGCTCGCCGAAGGGGCCTGGGAGGCGCAGCCCCGCCTGGTGCTGACCGGGTCGACCGGCGAGACCGACGAGACCCGGGTCGTCTTCCTCGAGGCACGACCCGGCTGAACATGACATTCGAACATCGGTGCGCCCCCGGGACACCCTGCTGATACAATCGCTCAAACCATCCCGGGAGGCTCTGCGCATGGCGAAGTTCGTGTTCGTGACAGGCGGAGTCGTCTCCTCGCTCGGCAAGGGAATCACCGCCGCCTCGATCGGCACGATCCTCAAGGCGCGAGGCCTGCACGTCGGGATGCAGAAGCTCGACCCGTATCTCAACGTCGATCCGGGCACGATGTCGCCCTACCAGCACGGCGAGGTGTTCGTCACCGACGACGGCGCTGAGACCGACCTCGACCTCGGTCATTACGAACGCTTCGTCGACGTCGCGCTGAGCAAGGCGAGCAACGTCACCACCGGCAAGATCTATGCGTCGGTGATCGCCAAGGAGCGCCGCGGCGACTATCTCGGTGGCACCGTGCAGGTGATCCCGCACATCACCAACGAGATCAAGCATCGCATCCTCCGAGTGGCCGAAAATGAGCTGCCGCAACCGGATGTCGTGATCGTCGAGGTCGGCGGCACGGTCGGCGACATCGAGTCGCTGCCCTTCCTCGAGGCCATCCGCCAGATGAAGAACGACGTGGGGCGCAACAACGTGTGCTACGTGCACCTGACCCTGGTGCCGTACGTGAATGCGAGCGAGGAGTTCAAGAGCAAGCCGACCCAGCACTCGGTGAACCAGTTGCGCTCGATCGGCATCCAGCCGGACGCGATCATCGCGCGGAGCGAGAAGCCGATCGGCGAACCGCTCAAGGAGAAGATCGCGCTCTTCGGTGACGTGGAGATGCGCGCGGTCATCAACGTCCCGGACGCGAGCTCGATCTACCAGGTACCGCTGATGCTCGAGGACGCGGGGCTTGGCGACTACATCGTGGGGTTGCTGAACCTCGACGCCACGCCCCCTGACCTCACCGAGTGGAAGGACCTCTGCGCCCGCATCGCCGCCCCCAAGCCGAGCGTGCGCATCGCATTGGTGGGCAAGTACGTCGAGATGCCGAACTCGTACATCAGCGTGATTGAATCCCTGCGGCACGCCGCAGTGCATTGCGGCGCGGACCTCGACCTGGTCTGGGTCAACAGCGAGCAGCTCGATGAGGACATGAGCCCGCTCGACGGCGTCGACGGCATCGTCGTCCCCGGCGGCTTCGGCCATCGCGGCATCGAGGGCAAGGTGCTCGCCTCGAGATACGCGAGGCAGCATCTGATTCCGTACCTCGGGCTCTGCCTCGGAATGCAGTGCGCGGTTGTCGATATCGCCCGTGAGGTTCTCGACGGTTCTGACGCGAACTCGACGGAGTTCAACGCGTTCACGTCCGTGCCGGTCATCGATCTGCTTCCCGAGCAGCGCGACATCGAGGAGAAGGGCGGCACCATGCGGCTCGGCGTCTATCCGTGCAAGCTCACTCCGGGCACGCGCGCCGCCGAGGCGTACGGGGAACCGGTGGTCTACGAGCGCCACCGTCACCGGTTCGAGTTCAACAACCACTACCGCGATGCGCTCGCCGCGGCCGGCGTGGTCTTCTCGGGCACGTCGCCGAATGGCCGGCTGGTCGAGATCATCGAGCTTCGCGACCATCCATTCTTCGTCGGCTCGCAGTTCCATCCCGAGTTCCGCTCGCGTCCCGGCCGCCCGCATCCGCTGTTCCGTGCGTTCATGGACGCGGCAACCCGGGACCCGAAGTTCGGCGAGCAACAGGGCGCAGCCGTCGACGTCGCCGGCGTTCCAACCGAGACGACCAGCCCCGTCTGACCCGGCCCGCAACGCGCGGCAACGAGGTTGGTTACGCGAAACTCCCGTTGCGGGGGGCCGTTGCACCGTCACTCAACCAGACTGACGGAGGCAGACTCGATGACCCCGACCCGCGCCGCACTCGCCATTCCAGCTGCAGTGCTCGTCCTATCCGGATGCGGGGCGGCGGCCTCTCATACAGCCCGCACATCGACGGTTTCGGTCACGCTCCCCAAGAGCGCTCCGCTGACCCCGGCGTCGCAACTGCTGCGTCCACTCCGCCAGATCACCGCGGCGCCGACCTACATCGTGGCGACCGTCGCAGCCACCGGCACCAGCGAGTGGCTGGAGATCCTCAACACCTCGGGCTCGGTGGTGGCGAAGAAGGAGATCAACCCGACCCAGCCATGGATGACCGCGGCCGGCGCCGGCGGCGCGTACTGGACCGAGAAGGGCGCGGAGTACGAGCTCACGCCATCGGGCGCGATCCACGAGCTCGGTCTGGTGCCGAGCGACGCCGGCGGCGTCCTCATCGGACCGGATGGGAGCTCCTACGCGTACGCAACCTCCGACCAGTTGAACTCCGACCCGAACAACTACGCGATCCGGAACAAGATCGTCGTGGTGCACCCGGGCGTCCCCGCCAAAGTGATCGGCAACCGCGTCGCGACCGCCGCCGATCCGTGGTCGGGTCAATCCGGCTGGGACTACTACCTGGTCAGCTGGACGGACGCCGGCATCGCCTTTGCCCGCGTGCCGACTGGCGGCTGCGGCTGCGGCAGCTTCGACATGCAGATGCAGTCGGCGTACTCGGCGATCATCGATCCGGTCACGCTCGGCGAGACCACGGTGACCGCCAGCACCTCGTGCCCGCTCAGCGACATCGGCCCCGACCTCATGTCGGTGTGCTTCGACGGCCCCTACGAGACGGACGCGATCCGCTTCTCGTCCGGTGGCAAGGTCATCCACAATTACGCCCTCTCCGGCAAGAACTTCGCCGGCGACGCACTGTTCTCCGATGACGCCAGCCGGCTCGCCTACATCACCATCCCGGTAACCGAGGACCAGTGCCAGGGCAGCGGCGGGGCGATCACGGCGACGCTGCGGGTCATGAACATCGCCACCGGCAGCGTGGTGAGCCGCGCGATGGGCGACTTCGTCCCCTCCGCCTGGGCAGACGGGGTCATCTTCGGCTCGGTGACGTCGGGCGCGAATTCGTGGCTGGTGGGCGTGAACCCCAACACGATGTCGGTCACCCGTCTCACCCCGAACGGCGCCAGCGCCGGCATCGTCGGGATCCTGTAGCCGCCGGCCCGCAACGCGCGACCGCGAAGTTGGTTACGCGAAACCCCCGGTGCGGGCGCCCGTTGCACCGTCACTCGACAGGTTGAAGGAGGCAAATTCGATGACCCGGAATCGCGCAGCACTCGCCATTCCAGCCGCGGTGCTGGTGCTCTCGGGTTGCGGAGTTGCCGCCGCAGTCACGGCGCACACGAAGACGGTCTCGATGGTCATCTCCAAGCTGTCGGTCAGCGACGGGCAGCGTCTGCGCTCTCTCCCCCGGCCGGCGGTGTTGCCAGTCGTCAAGGCGACGCCGCCGGCATCCAACCCCGGCCGGCCGACCGCCCCCGGGTCGAGCGCCTTCCTGGTTGCCGACATGAGCGGCGCCGGCGCTGGTTCGTGGCTCGAGATCCTCACGCGCAGCGGCGCGCTGGTCGCGAAGACAGCGATCAACCCCACGCAGGGGTGGATGGTGGCCGCCGGTCCGGGAGGCGCGTACTGGACCCAGAGCGGCTCTGAAAACGTGTTGACTTCGACCGGCGCGGTCCACAGGCTCGGCGCGGTGCCGGCCGACGCGACCGGCGTCCTCATCAGCCCGGACGGCACCGAGTACGCGTACGCGACCGCGGATACATCGGCCAGCGGCGTCACGACCAACAAGATCGTGGTGGTGCGGGTGGGTCGCTCCGCGGTGACGATCGCCGATCGCCTGTCCGACCCGAATCACCCCACCGCCGACGCCCCGTCAAGCGGCTGGGACTACTACCTCATCAAGTGGACGTCCGCGGGCATCGCGTTCGCCCGGGTGCCCACAGGCGGCTGCGGCTGCGGCCTGTTCGACATGCAGATGCAGTCGGCGTACTCGGCAACCATCAATCCAGTCACCCAGGTGGTCACGCCACTGGCGTCCGATCAGTCGTGCCCGCTGAGCGCGATCGGGCCGGGCGGCGAAACCGCGTGCTTCACCAACGACATGAACACCGGCGGCACGACCGGGCTGCGCGTCAGCGTCGGCAGCGCCCATCGGTACAGCTTCGCGATGTCCGGCGCGAACATCGCCGGAGCCGCGGTGTTCTCACCTGACGGCGCCTCACTCGCCTACGTGACCGTCCCTGCATCAGAGGATGGCTGCGGCCAGGCGTGGACGGCGACGCTGCGCGTCATCAACCTCGCCACCGGCAAGGCGACTATGCGGGCGCTGGGGGAGTTCACGCCGGTGGTGTGGTCCGCCAACGGCCTCATCTACGGCACCGTCCAGGGCGCGAACGCGTTGACGCTGGTGTCGGTGAGCCCCACCACGCTCGCGGTCACCCAGCTCAGCGGCGCAGGGGCCGATCAACTCGTCGGGATCATGTAGCCGGGTACGCTGCAGCCATGAGCATGGCTGCACGCGGCGCCCCGGCCGAGGCGAGGTCGATCCGCGGTCGCAACCGCGGCCTCGAGCTGCTGCGCGCCACCGAGGCGGCGGCGCTCTCGGTGGGGCGCTGGCTCGGACGCGGTGACAAGGTCGGCACCCGCGACGCCGGCCACACGGTGATGGAGGAGGCGCTCAGCGGGATGCCCTTCGAGGGCCGCATCGTCATCGGCCCGGAGGGATCCAGCAGCCGGCTGCTCGCCGGCAGGACGATCGGCGCCGGCCGCGACCGCGTCGACCTCGCGGTGCTCCCGGTCGACGGCATCAGCCTGGTGGCGGGGGGCCTGAGCCAGGCGCTGAGCGTCGCCGCGGTCGCCGAGACCGGGGGCATCCTGCTGCCACCGCCGGTCGCCTACATGCACAAGATCGCGGTCGGGCCCCAGGCTCGGGGCGCGGTGGACATCAGCGACACCCCGGAGAACAACCTCCGCCGCGTCGCCTTCGCCATGAACGTGCAGGTCCAGGATCTCACCGTGGTGCTCCTCGACCGCCCCCGCCATCAGGCGCTGCTCGAACGGATTCGCGCGCTCGGCGCGCGCGTCGCCATCGTCAGTGACGGCGATGTCGGGCTGGCGATGATGGCCGCCTGGCCCGGCTCCGGCATCGACGTGATGATCGGGTCGGGCGGGACGCGCGAGGCGATCGTCGCCGCCTGCGCGATGCGCTGCCTCGGCGGCGAGCTGCAGTGCCGTCCCTGGGTCCGCCACGAGGACGAGGCCGCGGCGATGCGCGAGGCGGGCTACGACCCGGAGGCGCTGCTGAGCATGGAGCAGCTCGTGCCCGGACGCGAGGTGAGCGTGGCGGTGACCGGCATCAGTGGTGGCGGGCTGCTGCGCGGCGTCCGCTATCACAACTGGTGGGCGGAGACCCACAGCCTGGTGATGCGCGCCCAGAGCGGGACCGTGCGCGAGATCATCGCCAAGCACCACGTCGCGCTCCAGCCGGACCAGGCCCGCAAGGTGCTTTGACGCCGGGCACGCAGCTGGAGCCTCCCTCGAGAGCGCTCCGCGCGGGCATGTGGACGGCGAGCCTGGTGCTGCGGGTGCTCGGCCCGGGCCGGTACGCACTCGGCGACCTCGTCGGCACCTGCGTGTACGCGACCTCGCCGGCGAGCCGGCGCCGGTGCTCCGCCAACCACCGGCGACTCGATCCGACCCTCGACCGGCGAGCCGCGCGGCGGCGGGCGCTCGCGTCGTTCCGCAATTACGCGCGTACCTCGGTCGACTTCGTCTGGCAGTACGGGGTTCCGGCGCACGCGATGCACCGCCACTTCCGCGCTTACGGGCTCGAGCACGCGCACCAGGCGGTCGAGGAGCACGGCGGGGGCGTCTTCGCGCTGGCGCACTTCGGCAGCTGGGACGTGGCCGCGAGCTGTGGGTTCGCCTCCGGGCTGCGCGTGACCGCGGTGATGGCGCCGGTCGGCAACGACGCAGTCACCAGGATCGCCGCCTGGGCGAGGCGGCGCCAGGATCTCGAGGTGCTGGTGTCGTCGAACGCGGCTCGGGGCCTGATCCGGGCGGTGCGCCGGGGCAGGTTCGCCGCCATCCTCAGCGATATCCCGGAGCGCGGTGACACGGTCACCGTCGACTTCTGCGGCGGCAGGGTGGCGTTCAGCACCGCCGCCGCATGGCTGGGGCGCGTCGCCAACGTCCCGGTGATGCCGGTCGACTGCTGGCGCTACAAGGGCCTCTACCGCCTGGTGGTGCATCCGCCTGTCGCGATCGAGCCCGGGGACACCGATACCGAGGTCACCCAGCGGATCGCGACCGGGCTCGAGGCGGCGATCCGGCGCGACCCGGCATGGTGGTACCCGTTCGGCGACATCTACCAGACCTGATAGCGGCGCCGGCTCAGTGGTGGAGGGTGTCGGCGCCGCGGTCGGTGCGCGGACCCATCAGCGGCCGCCCCGGGCGCTCGTCGAAGACGAGACGCTGGTACACGCGCCGCCAGAAGTGGCCGTAGGTGCGGGCGTCGCGGGGAAGTCCCTCGAGGCGGCGGAGCAGGAGCAGCACCAGGATCGCGAGGCAGCCACTCCCGAGGATCCAGCCGTTGGACCCTCCGAAGACGAACGCGACCACCGGCAGCAGGACGAAGGCGACCAGCACGGCCATGGCGATCCGGCCGCGAATCGCGCCCCAGGCGAAACACATCAGCAGCGCGATCAGCCCGGCCACCGAGAGCGCCGCGACCGCCCCGGTGGCGACCGCGACGCCGCGCCCGCCGTTGAAGCGCAGATAGACCGGCCACCCGTTGCCGGCCACGGCGCAGACCCCGATGAGCATGGACGCGCTCAGCGGCAGTCCGGCAAGCCGCGACGCCAGCACCGGCGCGAACCCCTGGGCGAACTGGAGCGGGCCGACGATCACCGCGATGTCGATGCCGGCGTGCCGGTACGCGTTGCTCGTGCCGATGTTGCCCGTCCCGAACTCGCGCAGGTCGAGCCCGTAGCGCTTGCGGCGCACCAGCAGCCAGCCGACCGGCAGGCCGCCGATGAGGTAGGCGGCGAGGCACCAGCCCGCGAAGACCCACGGGGAGATCATGATGCCGCCAATGATGGCCCTTGGGTACGGTGGATGACGTTGAGGGATCGAGCGCTCGTCGTCGACGGCGGAGCCGCGCTGCAGGAGGACCTGGAGCGGGGCATCTCGGTCGTGCCCCAGCGGATCACGGTGGGAAACGGGGAATTTGTCGACGACGGAAGCACCGAGACGTACGAGGGGTTCTACGCGCAGCTTCGCGGTGGCGGGGCGACCGCGACGTCGACGCCGTCGCCCGGCGCCTACCTCGATGCGTTCCGGCGGACTGACGCCAACGCGATCCTGTGCCTCACCATCCCGGAACACTGGAGCGCGATGCACTCGACCGCGAACTCTCGCGGCGGCCATGCTCGAGACCGAGGAGGGGCGGCGCCGGGTGACGGTCATCGACACCGGCACCGCGGTGGCGGGGTTCTCGTTGATCGCCCGATGCGCCGCCAACCTTGCCGAGACCACGCCTGACGCGGGAGCGTGGGCGGCGGCGATCCGCACCGCCTGCGACCGGGTCCGGGTCTACGGGGCGCTGGCGACCCTGACCTACGTCGCCCGGACCGGGCGGGTGCCCGCGCTCCTCGCGGGGATCTCCAACACGCTGCGCGTCCGCCCGGTCTTCCGGCTCGTGGAGGGAGGCAACACCGGCAGGGTCGGGCTCACCCGCACGCCTGGGGGCGCGATCCGCCAGCTGGTGCGTGTCGCCGTCGACGAGCTCGGCACCGGACCCCAGTGGCTCATGGTGTTCCACGCCGGCGCGGCCGACGAGGCCGCCGAGCTGGCCACACGACTGAGTGATGTGATCCACGTGGTGCGCTGCGAGAACCTCCCCTTGAGCCCGATCTTCGGCGCCCACACCGGTCCGGGGACGATCGGTTTCGCCGCACTGCCGTGGCCGGGAGGCCCGCCGCCGGACTGAGGCGTCGCGGCCATCCCGCGTTTCGTGGCGGGTCTGGGCATACCATCGACGCGTGGTGACGGAGGCTGCCCGTCCGGACGAGCAGCGCTCGGAAGCCGGGCATGATCGCGAAGAGCCCGACGTGGCGCCTCGCTCGCGACGCCGGTGGATGGCCTACATCCCGCTGCTCTTCGCGCTCGGAGCCATCGCGGCGCTGCTGGTGTATGCGGACCCGCACAAGATCGGCATCGCCTTTCAGCGGTTCAACCTCGTCTACATCCCGCTCGTGCTCGTGCTCGCGGTCGGCTTCTATCTGGTGCAGGGGGTGCGCTGGTGGACGCTGAACCGCGCACTCGGCATCAAGTTTCCATTGCTGGACACAGTGTTTCTCACCGAGACCGGACAGGCGACGGCGCTGCTTCCGCTCGGTGAGCTGACCCGGGCGCTGCTCGTTTCCAAGGCGGCCGGCGTGCATCTCGGCGCGGTGGTCGCCAGCGAAACCGTGCAGGAGCTGCTGTTCGTGTTCATGCTCTTCGCGCTCGCACTTCCCAAGGCACTCGGTCTCCACCTCATCGCCATCGCCGTTGCCGTGCCGATGGTGTTCGTCATCGCGATCGTGGCGATGCTGACGGTCGAAAGGCTGTACGCGCGGGTGCGTCTCGTCATCGGACGCGTGCCCTTGCTCAAGCGCATACGCCCCGCCGTTGACGAGCTGCACCGCGACACGCGCGTGCTCTTCCGGCACGTGGACACGTATCGATACCTGCCGCTGAGCGTCGCCCAGGCGATCATGGCGGTGAGCCTGTTGTGGGCCGTCGCTGAGGCGGTCGCTCCCGGCAAGCTCAGCTGGACGAGCGCGGGCTTCGTGTACGCGGTGACCCAGGGGGCCGCGTGGCTGAGCTTCTCGCCGGGCGGGCTCGGCGCGGTGGAGGCGAGCACCGCCGGGCTGCTGGTCCTGCTCGGGGTCAGCTTCGACGTCGCGACCGCGATCTCGGTCATGCAGCGCCTGGCCGACAAGGGCCTGAACACGGTCATCGGGTGGATCTGCTACCTCTTCGCGCGGCGGCGGTACCACCTCACCGGCGCTTCGCTGTTCCGGTTCGAGATGCCCCGCGCTGAGGAGGGGGTGGGAGCCGGCCCGGGTTAGGTCCACTCGATGCCCGGTCCCTATCATGGCGAGCGTGGTGGGGTTCACCGTCGCGGGGCAGCGACTGGTCGATCGGATCCGGGATCGCAGCGCGCGCATCGGCGTAGTGGGGCTCGGCTACGTCGGATTGCCCACGGCGGTCGCCTACGCCGATGCCGGATTCACGGTGATCGGCATCGACACCAACGCGGACCGCTGCGCCGCCGTGGGAGCGGGGAGAGTTACATCGAGGACGTCGCCTCGAGCGATGTGCGACGTGCCCGCGAGAAAGGCCGGCTCACAGCGGTGACGGCGGTGAGCGCGGCCGGTGACCTCGACGTCATCGACATCTGCGTTCACACCCCGCTTGGCAACACACGAGAGCCGGACACCTCGGCGATCGAGGCGGTGGGCGAGGCCCTGGTGGCCGGCGAGCGGCCGGGCCAGCTCATCGTGCTCACCAGCACCAGCTACCCGGGCACGACCGAGGAGATCCTCCGTCCGATCCTGGAACGATCGGGTCTGGTGATCGGGGAAGAGATCTTTCTCGCGTTCGCGCCCGAGCGCCTGGATCCCGCCAACCTGAGGTTCACGCTTCGCAACACCCCCAAGGTGGTCGGCGGTGTCGACCCCGCGTCGACAGAAATCGCCCGCCAGCTGCTTTCGACCATCGTCGACGCGGTCGTGCCCGTCCGTGATGCGACCACCGCCGAGATGGTCAAGATCCTCGAGAACGCATTTCGGATGGTGAACATCGGGTTCGCCAACGAGGTGGCGCAGATCTGCAACCGACTGGGCATCAACGTCTGGGAGGTCATCGACAGCGCCGCAACCAAGCCCTACGGGTTCATGCCCTTCTATCCGGGTCCGGGGGTCGGCGGCCACTGCATTCCGGTGGATCCCGCGTACCTCGAATGGAAGATGCGCAACCTCGAATTTCGCACTCGTTTCATCGACCTCGGCAACGACGTCAACCGGAGCATGCCGGAGTACGTGGTCCAGCGTGCCAACGAGGTGCTCAACGACATCGGTCGAAGCGTGCACGGCTCACGCATCCTGCTGGTGGGGGTGGCGTACAAGCCCAACGTCGCCGACATCCGCGAGTCGCCCGCCGTCGAGGTTGCGGCCAAGCTGCTGCGCCGTGGAGCCCTCGTGAGCTACGCGGATCCCCACGTGCTCTCGCTGACGATGCACGATGGTGACCCGGTGCGCCGTGCTGAGCTCACCGCGTCGGAGCTCGAGGCGAACGAGCTCGTGGTCATCACCACGCGACACGATTCCTTCGACTGGGATCTGGTACGCGAGCACGCCCCGCTGGTGCTCGACACCCGAGGGGTGCGCGCTCAGGGGCGTCCCGGATGGCACACCCTCTGACGCGTTGCAGGCCAGGGTGGCGGGTGGTATCCTGCTGGCTCGGCAATGCTTCGTGCCCAGGAGGGTCGGCGGTGAACATGCGCAGGGCGACACGCACAGCGCTGTTGGGTCCGCTCGTGGTGGCTGGATCGGTGCTGGCCCTGGCCATCGGGTCAACCAGCGCATTCGCAGCGTCACCATCGAGCGTTTCCGCGACCACCCATACCACCGCGACCTCGAACCTACCTGCCAAGGATGGGCACGACTGCGATCCTGGGCATATTGCCGCGGCCGATAAACACTGCTGCGACCCTGGGCATATCTGCCAAGGCCGATGAGCACTGCCCGAAGTCCTCGTCGCGGCCACACAAGCACGAGCATGTCGACTGCGACCCCGGGCACGTTGACAAGAACGGAGATTGCCGAGTCGTCTTCTCCGATCCGAAGACCAAGAGTGAGCCCAGCGGGGTCGGCCAGACGGTGTGCTTCACCGTGAGCCCTGCTCAAGGCGGGCACCGTGGTGACAGGTCACGATCACTGCGCGACCGTGGGCGAGGATCACAAGGCGGTGGGAACCTTCGAGGCGAGCGCCACTTTCTGCGGCAAGGCGGTTATCACTGCCATCGAAGGGAAGGAGACGCAGAGCCACCACACCACTGTCATCGTCTGCAAGGACCACGAGCATGACGCGACCACGACGGCGGCGATGATTCCCGCCGGGAGCCCCCTGCCGCCGGCCAGTGGCGGATGGCTACTCGCTCTCGGCGTGGGCGCTGCTTTGGTCAGCGGATACGCCCTGCGGACCCGGCGCTGGTTCGCTCCTCGGAGGCTCGCGGCCGGCCAGTCTGCGTGAGTGACCTCGGGTAGCGGGGGACCTCAACCTGGGCTTCCGCTGTTCTTCGTCCCCGCGGCGAAAGCGGAGTCGCTGGCCGATACTCGCGCCGGTGGACCATCGGCGCCGGCCTCGGCGTGGTCGTCGTCATTCTCGCGGTGGTCATCGTGGCGCTGGTCCGGTACCTCCCCGCCTACGGCGCGCTCCAGCAGGGGCGGACGGACGTCCTCGGGGCCGAGGCCATCCTGCATGTCGCCGGGCTGAATCCATCGCCTGAAGAGCTGTCGAAGGCAACCGCGATGCTCGACGAGGCTCAACAGGATTTCGGCCAGCGCTCCTCGGTGATCGACGGCGGCTGGATCGTCGGTGCGCTGTGCCCACCTTCCGGGGGTCGATCGGCAGGTGGCCGCCGTGCGGGCCCTCCGCCACGCGGGCGAGGACGGCACCAGCCTCGCGCTCGACCTCATCCCCATGCTCCGGAATCTGCACAGCGGTCACGGGAGCCGGAGGGTCAGGGGTGATCAAGGAGCTGGCCTCGCTCGGCAGCGGCGAGCGTGCGGTGATCGGTCGCGCGCTCGCGGATCTCACCTCGCTGGATGCCGCGGTCCGGGCGATCCCCAGCGGCTCGCTCTTCGGTCCGATCGATCACCTCCGCACCAGCGCGCAGCAGGCCCAGCAGCGCCTGGACGGCCCGGTTCGAGCCGGGCTCACCATCCTGCAGGCCCTGCCGAGCATCGTCGGGACAGGAACGCACCGCTACCTGCTCCTGCTCACCAATCCCGGCGAGGAGCGTGGCGGCGGCGGGTTCATCGGCGCGGTCGGGACAGTCGTCTTCCAGGACGGCCAGCTGCTCAGCTCGAATTTCATGGCATCCGATTTCTCCGACGCGCTGGTCACCGACATTCCGGCCCCGGCACCCATCGCGGCGATCACCGGCACCAATCTCGTGCTGGCGGACTCGTACTGGTCGCCCAACTTTCCGACCTCCGCGGCGCTTGCGGCTGAGTTCTACACGCGCGCCACCGGGCTTGCCGGTCGACGGCGTGATCAACGTCGACCCGATCGCGCTCTCGTACGTCCTCCACGTCGTCGGCAACGTGCAGGTGCCGCCGTACCCGCAGGTCGTCAGCGCGAGCAATTCGCTCCTCGAGCTCAACTACATCATCAACATGGCGCGCCCCGGCGACCCCGGCAAGGTCTACCTGGCGCCCTTCGGGCACGCCGTGGTCGACGCTGCTTTCAAGACGCCCGAGAGGCGAATGGGTGGCGCTCGCGACGGCGCTCGAGCGCGGCGCTGCCGAGAAGCACATCGTGCTCGACTTCAACGATGCGCAGCTCGAGCGGCTGGTCGTCAACGCCGGGATCGGCGGCGTGCTTCCCCAGAAGCCGACCGGCGATGCCGCTGCTGGTCGCCGACTCAAATCTGTCAGGGACCAAGGGCGATCTCTTCGTCACCCGGCACTACGATCTTCGCGCGACCGTCGATGCGCACGGTCATGTGCAGGATCGGCTGACTTTGACGTACCACAATCCCGCTGGAGACCGCGCCGGCCAATGCCGCGCTGCTGAGCAACACCGGCGGCCTGTATGAGGACTACGTCAGGGTCTATCTCCCGCCGTCGGCGAACTTCGACGACCTGCAGGTCAGCGAGAACGGAGCGCCGGCGCAGTCGGAGAGCCCGGAGGACTTCGGCGTCGAGGACGACCGCCAGTGGGTCGCGTACGACCTCGATCCTTGACGTCAACGGCACAACCACGCTGACCTTTCTCTATGACGGCCCGTTCGCCCAGGTGGCGCGGAACGGGGCAGTCAGCTATCAACTCGCGTGGGAGCGGCAGATCAACGCGCTCACCTGGCCGATCAGCGTCGAGGTGCAGCTGCCCGGCGGTAAGAGCGACACGTTCCGCAGCGACCTGAGCATCGACCGCCGGTGGAAGGTGGGCGGCGCCTAGCTTCGGGCCGTCGCTTCCCTGGCGGCGGTGTGGCGGCGTCCGACCAGCATCTCGGTGTCCGCGCATTCGGAGCCGCCGCCGACTGAGGATCGTCCACGAGGTCGGACGCGATGTCGACGAGTTGTGCGGTGAAGACCTGACGGTCGACCAGACCGCCGGTCGCGAAGTCACGAATCAACCGCCCCAGGTTCGCCCGCAGCAGCGACGAACTCGTCTGCGATTCGATCTGAAACACTCGTGGGTGCGCCGTCTCGGTACGGTGCTCGTGTCCGTAGATGAGCTCTTCATGGAGCTTCTCGCCGGGGCGCAATCCGATGTACTCGATCGGGATGTCCACCTTCGGTCGGAGCCCGCGCAGCCGGATCATCTTGTATGCGAGAT
Organism: Candidatus Dormiibacterota bacterium; assembly: GCA_963799005.1. Classification (GTDB taxonomy): domain Bacteria; phylum Chloroflexota; class Dormibacteria; order Aeolococcales; family Aeolococcaceae; genus Palsa-851. The sequence goes on from CAWCVK010000001.1 coordinate 1,728,699, forward strand.
CCTCGATCCGGATGCGGTCTCCCATGTCGAGCATGAAGACGTCGTCGCCGGCGCTCAAACTCGCCGCCTCCACGATGAGCGCGGCGGCCTCCTCGGGGTGCATGAAGTAGCGGGTCATGTCGGAGTGGGTGATCGTCACCGGCCCACCCAGTTCGATTTGACGCTCGAAGGTTGGGAGCACGCTGCCCCGGCTGCCGAGCACGTTGCCGAACCGCACAACGGTCATCTGGACCTTCGAGGCCGTATGCCCATTGCTCTCTGCCTCGCGGGGTTCGTGCACGAGGATCTCGGCCATGCGCTTGGTTGCACCCATGACCGACGAGGGATTGACGGCCTTGTCAGTCGAAACGAGCACGAAATGCCCGGAGCCATGCTGCACCGCGGCATCCGCCATGACCCAGGTGCCCCAGACGTTGGTCCATGCGGCTTCGTGTGGGTACAACTCCATGAGCGGGACGTGCTTGTACGCGGCCACGTGGAAGATGACCTCGGGCCGCGCGGTCCGAACAACGTCGAGCATTCGCCGGCGATTGGTGACATCGCCGACGACGACTCGCATCTCCACGTCGGCCTTGAGCGCCTTGATCTCCACCGCGAGGTCGTAGAGGCCACTCTCATTCATGTCGACGGCGATGATGCGGGCCGGTTGCAGCGGCAGGATCTGGCGGATCAACTCGGACCCGATGGACCCACAGGCCCCGGTGACGAGCACCGTCCTGCCGCCGACGAGATCGCCGCAGCGTGCATGGTCCAACTGGGTGGCCTGACGACCGATCAGGTCCTCGGCACGCATATCGCGCAGCAGCGCGGCCGAATAGCGATCGCCCATCCAGTTGACCACGTCGTGCGCCACCTTGATCTGCGCAGCGGTGCCCTGGGCGACGGCGAGGATGTCTCGCATATCGCTCCCCGTTGTGGTGCCCATGGCCAGGACGATCACGTCGACGTTCTCTTTGGCGACGAAGGACCGCAGAACCTCCCGGCCGCCGACCACCTTGATGCCGTGGACGGTCAGCCCGTGCTTGCGTGGATCGTCATCAAGGAAGCCGACGATCCGGTAGCCGCGGCCGTCCACATGGGTTCTGAGCCGGCGGACGAGGAGCTGGCCCAATTCACCGGCACCGTAGACGACGGCGCGGGTCGGGTCGGCGCCGGACTTCGGCGCCGACCTCGCAAAGAAACTGATCGCCGGTGCGATCCTGCTGCGGTAGCGGAAGACAGCAAACCCAACCGCGCTCAAGAGGCTGCCCACGAGGACGACGCTCAGGGGCAGCGGGCGCGTCGTGGCATCCGGATGCAGCAAATCAAGCACGGTTGCGGCTGCGGCGCCGATCAGCACGGCGATCGCGATCGGAAGCACCTCGACGCCTGCCGCGTAACGCCACGCACGGCGATGGAGCCGGAAACACAGGTTGATCAGTGCGTACCCAAAGGATGTGAGTGCGATCGCCCGTATCACGGTGGCGTCGTTGATCGCGCCGTACGGGCGGGCGGTGTCAAGGAAACGCAGGAAGTACGCGACGAGGAAACTCGCCGCGGCGATGAGCGAGTCGGCGGCCACCCACGGGAGAACGCGCCACATCGCAGACACCAAGATACCGACGGGCTCAAGCAGCAGCCAACCGACGGCCCTCGCGATGATCCACGCATCGGTGGCCACGGTCCTGTGCTGAATGTAGTGGAGCTCGATCATGCGATCGCCGGCGATGCCCTCGCGCTGCTCGACGCGCCCGTCGGCGTCGCTATCTGCCTGTAGGCTGCCCGAGAGCACGCCAGGCCGGGCTGATAAGTCCGGGCCGAACCGACAGGAGTCGCGCTTCCGATGGTGTGTACCAGGCGCGACCTCAGCGAGGGGGAGGGGCGCGGGCCGACGATCCTCATCTGCCCGCGAAGCACATTGACGAGCTCAGGGAGCGCCGCGATGCCCAGGGTGTCGAGGATGCGACCCCGCCGGTCGTCCTCAGCCTGATGAGCCGAAAGGTGCTGTCCTCCGCGACCCGCGCGCTCCTCCCGAGCGAACACCGGACCACGCGACACCAGCTTCAGATACAGAGCGGCCAACCCAACAAACGGGCTGGTGATCAGAAGCGCGACCGCCGCAACGATCACGTCAAACACGCGTCGAACTCTGCTATCCCCCCTGATTACGTTCCTCCTGCCACAAGGGAATCGGTCGCCCCTCTGCGCCAGTAACCTTACTAAAGTGGCTCTCACAATGCAATCAGGGCAATCGAATCGAACTAGGCTTTCACGCCGACCGAAAAGTAGGCTGGGTCTAGATCATCGAAGCTGGAGAGGATCGCGAGCGACGCGAATGGCTCGGTGGTCGATCGCCGGTAGCGTCGCGCCGGTAGCAAAGCGAGGAAGGTCCCTGCACAACTCGTGCATTCGTAGCCGTCCCAGGGAGCGCAACCACGTGATTGACAACCGAGCGCCGTCCCGAGCGGCGGTGCCGCCGACGTCCCTTGAGCCGTGTGTGTGGGCGGATCGTCAGAATTGAAAGGCCCTGACGCTTGAATCGCGCGGCCGCCCGGCGTGGGGCGCAATGGCTTGCGTCCGGAGTGACTGGCACCGCCGCCGTCAACACGGGCAATATCGTTCTCGGCGCAGCAGCAGGGGTGCTGGTGGCACGAGTGCTGGGTCCAACAGCGCGCGGCGAACTGGTTATCGCTAGCGTTGGGCCCCTCGTCGTGGCAAATATCATGGACTTGGGCATCGATGAGAGCGTTGTATACCTACTTGCACGTGCAAAGGGACCGGCAGATGCGGGGAGCGTGATGGGTTCGGCCCTCGCGATGGCGGGAACGCTAGGCCTTGTGGCTGCGGCGATTGCCGGTTTACTTCAGTGGCTGTACTTCATTCCGCGCTTGCATCTCATTGGCCAACTTCCAGCATATATATTTGCCACGCTCCCCATTGCCTACATCCCAACACAGGTGATGCTAGGCACGATGCGGGCGCGCCAACAGTACGCTCTGTGGAACTTTTGTCGCGCCTTCGTACCGAGCGTCTACCTTCTCATGGTCCTGGTGCTCATGCTGTTCCATCAATTGTCAGCAAGCTCCGTCCTCACACTCCTCTACGCCGCCAACGTACTGATCGCCGTGTATCTCGCACAGAGACTTGCCTTCGAGAGGCACCTTCGCGTGGTGCCTCGTGTAGCCGCGGCGGAGCTCAGACTCGGCCTCCAACATCAAATGATCACTGTTGGTCAGTTCGTCAATCAGAGGGTCGATCAAGTCATCCTGGCGGGGCTCGTGAGTGCTAGGCAGCTTGGGTACTACGCGGTTGCCGCGACATCCTGCTCCCTTGCATTAGTTGTTGCGCTTGCCCCAGCGTGGCATTTATTCTCTCAGGCAAGCAAACACGGATATGTGAGCGTGAACGATTCCGATGGTTGCAACGCCGCACAACCGTAGCGATGATAATAGTCGCAGTTTTCGGCGGCCTGTGCGCGCCCATTTTCATGACGGTCGTATTCGGTCGAGCCTTCAGTCGGCAATTATTCCAGCCATCGTGCTCCTGGCAGGTGGACCACCGCTCGCACTGTCCGCGTTACAGGCGGCAGCCTGGAAGGCCAGCGGTCGACCGCTTCCAGCTGCGCTGGCCGAAGGGATCGGCATGCTGGTCACAGTGGTCGGATTAGCAGTGTTCGCGCCGCGGTTTGGCATTATCGCTGCTTACACTTCGGTAGTCGCATACGGAACGGTAACGTGCGCTCTGTTCTGGCTGCGCACCGCGCCGGTTGTTAGAGTGGCGCCGGATGTTGGTAAGTCTGAGCCCTACCAGGGCCGTGCGGACTTTGACTCCAATGTACTCGCGCCAGGAGGATGGAAGACGGGCGAGCGCCTCGGCTACTATCCCGATCCTGTTGGCTTTAGTGCGCGGGCTCGTGTCACCCCATGGCCGGCCAGCGTTCGCTGGGAGCATCGGACTACCCGCCCTCGATTACACCAGCGATTCTTGCCGTGGGGCGCAGGCGCATCCAACCGGGAATGGGGATCGTCAGGCGTTCTCCTATCGGGTGGAACCGTCGTTCGACGTCGCGGAGTGGAGCGAGTTGCACCAGAAGCTGACCTGGCGCGTCCCCTAAATTCCCTACCTGCCCGGAAGAGCGGTCGTGGAGCGTTGAAGGATTCGATCTGAAGGTCACCATCGGGCCTGCTAGCATCGGACCATGGCTGCGCGAGCACAGGCTTCGAAGGCTACCCTCGAAGCTGATCGGCCGGTGCTTGGACGTCAAAACGCAGTGCCCGTGGCCGTGGGTATTCGCAGGCCGCCTATGATCTGGCTCACCAGGTAGTGGAGGCGACCGACCGCGGCACCGTCGCGCGGTTAGCATCCCGGTGGGTATCCCGACGGCCAAGCACCGTACTGCCTGAACACGTGTCGCCGTGGCTACTGATGTGGACGGCGCTCGGCGCGGTGGCTCTATGGATCGGTAACGGGAACCTGTTCACCAACTTCTACGACGGTGTGATGATGCTGTCGATCCTGAACCTGACCCTAGGGGTAGCAGTGTTCTGGGCGGGAAGCGAGATCACGGCAACGAACATCTACGGATTCGCATTCGCGCTGTTCGTTGGATTCGCGGGGATATTCACCCTGACCAGCTATAGCCAAGGCGTCTACATACCATATCTGCTCGACGCGGCGGCCTGTGCATACTTCGGTCAGGCTTTCATCTACTGTACGTGGTGGTATGTCCCCCGGAGGATTGCTAAAGGTTTTGCTGCTCGGCGTTCCACAACCACCGCCAACCACGTCACGCAGTGGGGCGTCACTGTCGGCGCAGTCCTCTTCGCCGCAGGCGTTGTGGGGGCGGTCGAACCGGGCAGGACTTCTTTCGTCAGGCCGCGTTTGCCGGCGGTGTGCTCATGTGCACCGCAACATTTATTCGGCCGAGCGAGGGACCGGCCTTTGCGGGGCTTGGTGGCAGCCTCTGCGCTACTTATCATGGCCAGACTGGTGTTCAGTGGATTCGGTCGCCTCGAACTCGGCGCCTTCGGCCTGGCCATTGCACTCGCTGCGTCCGCGCGGTTCGGAGGCAGAGCGATCAAGATCGCGGTCCTGATGGTTTCGACGCCCGTCATGCTCTACCTCGCGCAGGAGCGAGAGGCGTTCTTCGTTGGCGTGACCCAAACCACAACGTCGACATCGCCGCGGGTTTCGGCTCGATTGTCAGCCCCCTGTCTGAATTCGCCGGAGTACTCGGCTTGCGCCTTACGGGCCAGCTTCCGATGCACTACTTTGAAACGCTTTTCGCGTCAGTAGTGTTCTGGATTCCGCGTAGCCTTGGTCTGGCAAGCCGGTCGGCTTCGGGTCCACGTTGGGCGACATCTCCACCCGGAGCTTCAGGGGACCGGGTTCTCGGACGCGGCGCTATTCCAGTCCGAGTGGGTCTACTCGTTTGGGATACTTGGGCTTGTCCTGATGGTCCCGGCAGTTGGGATCGATCCGCTGGCTCGATCGCCGCGTCGAACCAATCTGGGAACGGAGTATCGCAACGACCGCCGACCTTCTAAAGGTAGCGCTGGCAACGATCTTCATCGCGGGGCTTCCTGATCTGGTGTGGGCCGGAACGTTTACTTACATCAGCAGGGCAGCGGAGCACGCTGCGAGCCTCGTGGTTCTTCTCATCGTTGCTTCTGCTAGAAAGCGTCCTAACGCGGATGTCCACCAGAAATCACACCCGCCATGAACCCATACAGGCATGATGTGCAACCTGAACTACTCTTTCGCCGTGTGATCCGCGTGGAGTGACAACTCCGGCTCCGTCTGCTGCGGACCTGTAGCACGCGACACTCACTCCGGCGCAACCGTCTGCGAGGATGCAATTCTGGCGCGCGATTCGCGGCCTTGGATGCTTGGCCTTCGATCACGCGAAGCGATCCGAGCGGGGTCCAATGCCTGCGCTTTGGCAGCCTTCCTGGTAGCCGTAAAGCCATGGCGACGCCGAATCGCGCGAGCCGCAGTGGCCAGGTCAGCCTTTACCGCGGGTAGGGTCCGCGGCCGGCCTATTCCCGCCGCGATCTGCGCATCGGATCGCCTCGACAAATCCAGCTATCGCTCGCTCAACGGACTGGCGCTCAGCGAGCCTCCGAATTCTTTGCTAAATCTCATCCACTCGGTTGGTGTGAGCGCGTGCAAATGTGTCGATGCGGCAGCGATGCCCTCAGGGGTGGGTTCGACACTCCAACCACTCGCTCCGTCCGCGACGAGTTCAATGGTCCCTCCTGCCACGGCAGAGGCGATGATGGGTAAGCCGCATGCGGCAGCTTCATTTAGAACAAAACCCCAAACATCGTCCCTCATAGGAAACAAGAGAGCATCCGATTCGCGCAACACCCCGGGTAGGGCCTCGTAGGGTACATGTCCACGGAACTCCGCTCTAATACCCAACGCGGATGCTCGGGTACGTAATTGGTCTTCAAGAGGGCGGGTCCCTACGATCGTCAGCGTGAACTCGTGATTCAGGCCGGCGAGGTCGATGGCTGTCAGAACCGAGTCCACGTTCTTAAGGGGTGTGAGCCGGCCGCAGACAACCAACCGGCGCGGCCGCCGAGCCGTCCCGCTGCCCATGCTGAACAGGGTCAGATCGATACAGTTCGGCGCGATGAATATGTGAGAGGGCTTAGCTCCGAGCAATCCCAGGTATGCGCTCGCTTTGCGTCCCGGCGCGACATACGCATGGGCAAGCCGCAGCAGCGCCTTCTTCGCCAGGAGGCTTAGCCCGGCACGATGAATCACAACGCTTTCCGACCAAAGACGACGCCGCGACCATGAGCGCGTGCCCAAGCCATGGCGCCTACCGCTGCGAGGTTAGCGTAGCCGCTAGCAACCACCACGTCGAGATTGAGGGTCCTCAATATCGAGAAGAGGTTGAGCGGAATGTGCCAACTCATTGGTTCGTCCGAACCGATGTCGACCCTTCTGCTTCGAGCCATCGTCCACTCGTATGGCAGCACGCTCAGGTCCACGTCGCCAGTGGCGCTGTGCCTGCGTCTCGGCGATAAGCACTACGTTGAAATCGAGCACGCTGAGCACGCTGTCAACCCAGCGAATACGGGCGCACGATATGGTGAGACGATCTCGTGCACTAGAGCCACACGGACGCGCCGCGGCGTCGTGCTAGCCGCCACCTCTTCGTCCGGACGGTGTTCGAGTCGCTTTTGTGTGGCGTTTCCGGGTTTCATCATCGCTCAACCTCAGCAGAGCCCGAACTGTCGGTACTGACGACCATTCCCTCCACGCGCTTCAATTGCGTCGCGCCCTGGGGCGTCGTACCAAGTGGGTCTATCTAGTCAGCAGGAAACTGTCACACACCCCAAACCTCCGGAAGCGCCTAAGATTATCCTAGCAAACGCGTCGTTCGTATGGCTGGCCGAATATGGCGCTACCATCGGTAGGATCCGTGCATTGAGGACGAGCAGTGGGGAGGGCCAACCGAATTCCATCGCCTAGCCTGCCGCGTTCCGCGTACCGAGGCAAGCGGCTCCTAGATCTTCTGTGCGTGAGCGTGTTTGCAGCACCAGCCGGCCTCATCGGTGCTGTATGTGCCACCGCGGTGCTACTGACATCGCGTGGGCCCGCCCTGTTTCGCCAGGAACGGATTGGGCAAGGCGGTCGTCCGTTTACCATCCTGAAATTCCGAACAATGATCAACAGCGACAACCCCCTCTATCCGGAGGAGGATCGGATCACGACCGTCGGACGATGGCTGCGGCGGAGCTCACTGGATGAGCTACCACAACTCTGGAATGTCGTCCGCGGCGAGATGAGCGTAGTGGGTCCGCGCCCAACCCTCGCATACCAAGTGGATCGCTACACGCTGCTGCAGCGCGGCCGCTTGCGGTTCGTCCTGGCATCACTGGACTTGCCCAGATACGCGGCCGTAACGGCCTCTCATGGACTGAGCGGATCGAGTTTGACCTTGAGTACGTCGAGCGGCAGTGCCTGCGACTGGACCTGCGCATCATTTCTCTCACTGCGCTCGCTGTGCTCAAACGCGAGGGCGTCGAGGGCCACGCGCGAGACGACCCGTTGGCTAGCGTGGAGGACATCAGGTGACACAGCCGATGCGCATCAAACTCGCGTGTCCGGAGGTGGGCGACGAGGAGGCTGAGGCAATTCGCCGTGTGCTGACCTCAGGGGTACTGACGAATGGCCCGGCGACTCGCGAATTTGAGGCTGCATTTGGAAAGCGGCATGAAGTTGAGCACGCGGTAGCCTTCGCCAATGGCACGGTAGGGCTAGCAGCCATGTACTTGGGCCTCGGGATCGGGCCCGGCGATGAGGTCATCGTCCCTTCGATGACTTTCATATCCTCCGCGACATCGGTGCTCCACGTGGGCGCGACCCCCGTGTTTGCCGATGTCCTACCCGACACGTTCAACCTCGACCCTAGCGACGTCGCGCGGCGACTTACGACGCGGACGCGGGCCAGCATACTAGCGGTCCATTACGGTGGTCAAGCGGCTGACATGGCTGAGCTCTCGGACATCGCCTTCGATGCAGGCATAGTGCTGCTCGAGGATGCCGCAGAGGCCCACGGTGCTTCGTATCGTGGGCAACCAGTTGGAGGCCTCGGCAAAGCGGCGATGTTCAGCTTCACCCCTACAAAGAACATTACAACCGGTGAGGGAGGCATGGTAACGACAAATGACGGTGACCTCGCCGGGCGCCTCCGGTTACTTCGCAATCATGGCCAAACGGCGCTCTACCAGCACGCGGTACTCGGCTTCAACTGGCGGATCACCGAGATGCAGGCGGCCATGGGCGTCGTACAACTCAGTCGCCTCGACGAAATTATCAGGCGCAAGCGCGAAAACGCGTCGGTCTTCGGACCGCGATTGAGGCGAATCCGAGGCGTGACACCTCCAACGGCACGACCAGATCGGGAACATGTTTACATGCTGTATACGGCGCTGCTGGACTCGGGCCGCGACATGGTGCGCGACGCGATGCTCGCGGCCGGAGTTGAGGTGCGGTTCGGATACTTCCCGCCCACACACCTTCAACCAGTATTTGGCGGTTACAGCGGTGAACTGCCGGTAACTGACGATCTTGGCCGAAGGATGCTTCCCTACCATTTCACGCCGCACTTGGAGCGGATCAACTCGATGTTGTCGCCGCGACCTTGGAAGCGGCGCTCGGGGTCTAGGACCTGCGGCCGTTCGCCAGGCCCAGTAGAGCTGGGAGGCCAGTAAGGTCTGGCAGTTCGGCATCGACGTAGTCAGGGGTGGCAGTGGCTTCGTGAAGAGAGCCTCCCCGTCGCACCCGCACAGTCATCCAGCCCAACAACCTCGGCGCCCGGAAGTCCTTCTCCGGGTTGTCAGCCACGTAGACGTGCTCGGTCGGTGTTCGCTTCGAGTCCCTCTGCCACGGCTTCGAAGGCACGCGGGTGTGGTTTGCCGAAGCCTTGACCGTAGGCCTCGGTGAAGATCACCGGGTGGAAATCGTTGCAAGAGCCCGAGGGCACGAGCCTTCGCACTCTGGCTCGAAACCGGCCCGTCGCTGATTATCGCTAGGCCGAGTCCCGGCCTGCTCGCACGCCTCGATGGCCTTGACTGTGTCGGCCGGTAGGCTGATGTCGGGCACGTGCTCGCGATAGATTGCGACCAGCTGCGGTACGAGCGCCGGCTCAGACGGAGCCTTCCCGAGGCGTTCGAGGGTGAGGTCAAACGTCGTGTGTCGAGCACCCTCGACGAACAGCGACCAAGCTTGGGCAGCGAAACCGCTAATTCTGCTGGCGGCCTCGACGGCCAAGAACCCTGATCGCACATAGTCGCGCTCGAGATACAGCGTGTCGTCCAGGTCAAACACGATAACGCGCGCGCTTCTAATGTCCCCTGCGGCAGTCATAGCCCGACGTCTTCGGCGTCGACGAAGACGGCATCGTCATAGCGCAGCATGACGAGGCCGCCCCGCCAATCGCTGCCCGAGGCTGTCGAGGGGAGCCCGAGCAGTTCCTCCAGCGTCCAAAGGGGGAAATGCGCCCCAGCCTCCCACGACAATGGGTAGCCGCCGCCGTATCGCGGATTGATCTCGATGATGCGGGCAGACTTTGGGCCTGGCCGTCTTCCACAAAGAGCTGGACGGTCACGGCACCGTAGGCCTCCGGGAGAGCGCTCACCAGTCCGGCCACGAGTTCTTCGATCTCGGGCCAGTGCACTGTCACCCCTTTACTGACCTCCCCGGCCCTGACTTCGAGGCGACGCCGTAGCACTACGCAGCGGCAGCGGCCGGTCCGATCGGCCCACGCGTCGGCTGTGTACTCGCGACCTGGAGCGAGCTCTTGGACGATGAGTTCCGGTTCCGTGGCTCTTCGCTCGACCTCCACTTCCGTAGTGGCGACCGATACCCCTATCGATGAGCTGCCCCGCGCCGGTTTGATGACAAGCGGCAATGCCCACCTTCGTCGATCGCGAAGGGCGTCCTCAAGAGTTGTGGTGGCCACCGTTGGAAGTCCGTTATCCGCAAGCCACGCATGACACCGGATCTTCTCGGCCGCCATGTCAACCGCCCACTTGCCTGAGACTGCTACGACGACGCCAGCGGCAGCCAGCACGCTCCGGTGCGCAGCGTAGACCCCTAGTTCAGTATCGATGGTGGGCACGATCAACCCAACCTCTCGGCGGCTACAGATGTCGAGCATCGCATCTACAAAACCAGGGTCGGTACACATCGGCACCACCGCGGCGTCGTCGGCAATCTGGGCGGCCGCGGATAGCCGCGACGCATCCACGGCGATCACTCTCCCTCTAGGAATCAAGCTGCGCAGGTCACGCTGCCAAAGCCGGACCAGTGCTCCCCGCCTCCCCGCAGAAGACAGAACAACGTTCATGGATCAGCGCTTGACCATCGTAGCGACCGTTGGTCGAGTTCGGAAGTAGATTGACCGAATGGCATGCTGCGAAGTCTATTTGTTTGGGTTTTCGGCCGCACATCGGTTATGGTCAGGTACGGCAAGTATGTAAGAAGGCGTGTCGCAGCTCTTGTTCGATGCTGCATTGAGGCTGGAATATTCTTTGACGGCGTCGATGGACCGAGCGTGAGGGATTTTGACCTCTTGGACCATGAACCGCAACTCCCTGGTCCGGCCACAGTTTCTGGCACTCTCTTGTCCGATTCGCTCGGAGGTGTCCGAAAAGGTGGCCGATCGACGGGTCGTGATGTGCGTCGTTGGCGCCCGTCCGAACCTCGTAAAGGTGGCTCCAGTGCTCCGAGCACTCCATGGCCGCGGGCCGTTTCGGCCGTTGCTCGTACATACCGGTCAGCATTACGATGTCTCCATGTCGAAGGTGTTCTTTCAGGACCTCGACATCCGAGACGAACCCGTCAATCTCGGGGTGGGTTCGGGGACGCATGCCGTTCAGACCGGTGCCGCAATGCAGGCTCTCGAGATGTTGGTTGCCAAGGCTCCGCCCACGATCATGCTCAACGTTTGGGGACGTCAATTCGCACACTGGCCGCCTCGCTCGTGGCGGCGAAAGCGGGCATCTTTCAGGCACACGTCGAAGCGGCGTCGACGTCTTCGGGCGACCCTGTCACCATGCCGGCGGAGGTGAACCGAGTGGGTGTCACGGACCGGCTTTCGGACCTGCTGTTCACCCACTCCGACGAGGCGGATGAGAATCTGTCCCGTGAGGGGGTGGCGCCCGCTCGAATTCGGCTGGTCGGGAACGTCATGATCGACAGTTTGATGCGCTTGCGGCCTCGATGGCAGGGAGCAGGCACAATAGCCCTCGGCGAGGTCCCTGCTCGCTATGGCGTTGTCACTCTCCACCGTCCGTCGAACGTCGACGAACCCGAGCGCCTCAGTTGCATTCTCGAAGCACTCAGTGAGGTAGCGACTTACGTTCCTCTCATATTCCCGGTGCACCCTCGCACTCGGGCCCGCCTCGCCCGGACATCTGTCCGTGGCGTGAGGCTGGTTCGAGCCGCTGGGATATCTCGCTTTCCTAGACCTCGTCGAGCACGCCTCGGTCGTGCTCACGGATTCAGGTGGAATTCAGGAGGAGACAAGTGCGCTCGGAGTGCCGTGCATCACTCTGCGTAATTCGACAGAGCGACCGGTCACTATCCGTCTCGGGACCAATCGGCTCGCGGGAGACGACCTTGGCATGCTGCTCCCTGCACTCCAAGCTTGCTTGGCCGAAACCCCGAGCGCTGCCGACCATACCCCTCTGGGATGGCCGCGCAGCGCAGCGGATCGTGCAAGTGCTCCAGGCTACTTTAGCTGACCCCCTGCAGCCACGGCTCACCGGATGAAGATGACGGTTGTGGCAAGCTCCCACGTGAGAGACACCAACGAATCGGACTCTCGCGTTTGCCAAGTCTCGGACAGGAAAGCACTCAAGCTTGAGGCGGTCACACTATCGGGTCGGTGTGAGCCGAAGCATGAGCAGCGGGCCGCTGCTTCCGCCCCTCGCGTCACGAGCGACTCACATCGAAACCCGCTAACCGCGCAAGTCGGTCCCACTCACTCGCGGGCAGGCGGTTACCGGAGAGGCGTAGGTACGAGACGTATGTTGATAGCCGCTTCGAAACGCGGTTTGCTACGCGTTCAATTGGGCGGGTGGCGGCGACTGCGAGCACAGCCTCTAGGCGCCGGACTCGGTGGGCGGGGTTAGGCACCGTGCAAAGCAACCATCCGTCATCCCTTATGACGCGACGAAGCTGGCGAAGGGTGGTGAAGGGGATCGGACAGGTACTCGAAGACGCTGGCGGCAATAATCACGTCAAAGCTCCGATCCTCAAACGGCAGCCGTGTCACCTTGGCATCCATTTCGATCCAACTAATTGGCGCTAGAAGCCGGTCGGGCGTCTGCCGTGCCATTCGAATCATGCCCGGAGATATGTCGCATCCCGAAACGGAGTATCCAACCTCGGCGAACGCGCGCGACATGCTGCCACTGCCGCATCCGTAGTCCAGGAGGTCGGCCGGGGGGCCACGCAGCTCCATCGCCGCCTCTACAAACCTGCCACTTCGCTCAGTCAACGTGCCCCGGGCATCGTACTTGGCGCTCCAAGTAGGAGCTTTCATGTTGTAGTCGTTGTTGCACTTCGTCCGATCTAGGAGTCAATAGACCTGCGCTCGTACGGTGACTGCCCGCCTCTGGCTGTGGCGGGTCGAACAAGCAATATCATCTCCGCAAATGAGCCATCGAGGGGCGCCGTGGCGAACCATGTGTAGAGATGCTAGCTTTATGGCTGAAATAGGGGTATGACCCCGAGATCGCCTGCGCTTTCCGCCGCGCTGTCTCTGGGATGGGGAGCGCCTATCCGGGCCATCTATGAGGTCTCGAAGGTCTGCGGCGGCCACCGGCTCGTGTTCGGGGCGCTGGCACGCAGGCATCTTTCGGGCGCGGTCGCTATGTCGCCCTTCGCGGTTCCGGCAACCGCTGCCGTCCCCGCATCCGCCCAGGCGCGGTGTTTGCAGGAGGCGGAGGAGATCTCTCGCCGGCGGGAGCTCTGCGTCTTTTCGGCCGAACCGTCGCAGGCCGGCAAATCCCAGACTGGCACTCGGTCATTGATGCGCCAGCTGCCCGCTGGCCGCTGACGCCGTGGTGGAAGATAGATCTCCGCTCCACCAAACGGCCGGGGGACGTCAAATGGGTCTGGAAACTGGGCCGGCACCGCCACTTGGTTATCCTGGCGCGGGCTGCGAGACTACAGCCGGAACGACCCCGATGGCGCGAGGCACTGAGCACATATCTAACCTCGTGGATCGCTGCCAATCCCCCGAGATCGGCATCCACTGGTACTCGAATCTGGAGATCGCCCTTCGATCGTTGAACTGGCTTCAAATCCTCGCCTTGGCAGGCGACCAACTTGAGCCGTCGGTGGTCGCCGAAATGTCGGGCACGCTATACCGATCCGGGAGCCACCTAGTGGCCGAACTGCCCTACACGTTGAGCAGCATGCGCAACAATCACCTTCTGGGCGATGCGCTCGGCTTGGTTGCCCTCGGCAGAAGCTTCCCGAGTGACGCCGCCGCGAGACGTTGGGTACGGCTCGGCCACCGGTTGTTCCGTGGCCAGCTCCAGCGACAGATGCTGCCCGACGGCTCGATGATTGAGGATTCTCTCTCGTATCACCGCTTCGTGCTTGAGATGCTTTCTCTGAGGTTGCTTCTTGGCGGGCAAACTGAGTTGGAGCATGATGCACTTGCGGGATCCGCGCAGTTTCTATGCAGGATGGGAGCGCTCGATGGACAGGTGCCCACGTATGGCGATTGGGACGAGGGACGGGCCCTTGCGTCGAGCGGCGATCCTGCTGACGTCACTGGCTCCATCCTGCTGGCGCTGAGCCTCGCGGGTTCTGGCTCTCGCGATTCGTGGCGCGTGGACCACGACGAGGTGGCCTGGTATTCGCATGTCGGGCAGCCGGAGGAGCCTCCCGGAGCGGAATCGGAGGGACGCGATGTGGGCGGCGGGTTCGCGAGGATCGCTCGTGGCCCGTTCACTTCCTGGCTGAAGGCGGGCACGGGTCCGTCTCACGGCCATGCGGACCTGTGCTCGGTGATGGTAGCGATCAATGGGGAGTGGGTCGTCGGTGACCCGGGCACGGGCAGCTACAACCGCACGCACGCGGAGCGTGACTATTTCAGAAGCTCGGTCGCGCACAGTGTTCTCCGGCTTGAGGGCCAGGACCAACTCGTCCCGCAATCGAGCTTTCGCTGGCGGCACACCGCTGATGGATCCGTTGGCAGCCCGACTTCGTTGGAAGGACTGGTGCTGGCCTGGGGATTTCACGACGCCTACCACCGCCTGGAACCGCCGAGGCGTATCTGTCGGGCAGTTTTTTGTTCTGATGATGGAGTTGCAGCGTCGTCGACTGGGTCGAGGGGCCGCCCGGTAGTGGCTTTGAATTGTCGCTCCCACTCGGCCCAGGGACAACGTGGCGCGACGGCGTTATCCATGCCGGCGACGGACGAACGCTGGTTGCTCAGCTCCCCGGGGAGGCACGGGTCATACGCGGAGATGGCGAGTTTCCCTGGGGGATGCTGGAGTTCGCATGTATGGGACGCTCGTCAAAGCAGAGTTGGTCATTGCGTCCGGTATAATCGCAGGCCCGGTTGTGTGGCAGCTGAGCCTGACAGGCCAGCATGCGTTGCGGATCGACGGCGACGCGATCGTGACTGCCGATGGCACCCGTGGCTATGTCGAGTGGGCGCGTCCTCGGCCGCGGCTGCACGTTGAGTTCCGGTCCATGAAAGGCGCCGGCCATCCCGCAAAGCCGCGCTTTGTTGTAGTGCTCAACCATTTCGCCGCAGCATTGAACGCGCCGGGAGGTACCCGTCACGCCGAGCTGTTTTCTCGACTGCCGGGCTGGAATGCAACCATCATTGCCGGTTCGCGCAACCTGTTGAGCGGCAAGCGGTCCCATACAGACGACCCGATATGGAGCCCGGTGTGGGTAAACCGAAGCTCAGGTGGGAGTTCGCGAGCGTTGAGCTGGGCAGCCTATTCGGTGACCGCTCTTGTACGAGGCCTGAAGCTGCCTAGACCCGACGTGGTCTACGCATCGTCGCCGCACCTCCTTGCCGGGTTGTCAGGACTGGTCCTTGCCAGGGCACGGCGCGCTCACTTCGTCTTCGAGGTTCGGGACCTCTGGCCGCAGGTGCTCGTTGATATGGGCTTCACAAAGGAGGGCTCCTTGCTGCACCGTACGCTGCGTGCCCTCGAATCGGCCCTCTATAAGAGGGCCGAGGTTATCGTCGTCCTTACACCTGGCGTGGAGCGCCAGCTCGCCGGGCGCGGTTTCGGTGAAAAGCTGCGACTGATTCCTAACTGCGCCGATCCCGAGGACTTTGATCCTGGAGCAGCAAAGGAGGAGCTGCGACGGCGATATGGGCTCGAAGGTTTCGTGTTGATCTATGCAGGCGCTCACGGGAAGGCCAACGGCTTGGATTCGGTTCTTGACGCCGCGGGCCATATTGCATCCGAGCTTCCCCAGGGTGCGCTTCCTGCTGGTCGGGCATGGACTGATGAAGCAGCATCTAGTTGACCGCGTGGCCGCGGAGGGTCTGTCAAGCGTTTCATTTCTAGACCCGGTCCCGAAACGCGAGATGCCCGCCCTTCTTGGTGCTTGCGGACGCTGGCCTCCACGTGCTGGCCGATGTCCCCCTTTTCAGATATGGGGTCAGCCCCAACAAGATCTTTGACTACATGGCCGCAGGGCTTCCGGTACTGACCAACACGCCGGGTGAGATGACGGAGCTAGTCGAGCGAGCCCGGTCCGGAGTTGCGGTGGCACCAAGCCAGATCGCGCGCGGAGTAGATTTGCTGGTGTCAGCCGACCTCGAGCAGCGGGCCCGATGGGGGGATGCGGGGCGCGCGTTCATGCGCGAGGGGGCTTCGCGGACGGCAATGGCAGCACGGCTGAATCAGATGCTGACGGAGGTGGTGGAGCGCCCGCTCCCCAGCCGTCCGGGAAGAAGCGCTGGCCTCAGGGCACCGACGGCGGACAGACCGACACCCCGGTGATGAAGCGATTGCGCCGCAGCGAGGGTCACCGCCATCGTAAGTGAAAAGCGGATCGGGTGACGTCCTCCGGCGCGATCCGGCCGAGGATCGCCTGTCGCAAAACGCGCATCTCGGCTTCGTGCCCTTTGTCGCCGGGCAGTCCTCTTTCGTCTTCCCGTCAAGCAGCGTGCGGCGGAAGTCATCCACCAGCGCGGAGTGACCACGTCCCAGAACCTCGACGCGCTCCTTTGAGGTCGTGGGATCGCCTCCGCTCGCGTAGGAGATCGTGGCCACGGAGCCGTCCGCATAACGCAGCGTGACAATGAGATCCTGATCGAGTAGCGCCTCGCCCCGCGCTGACCCCACACAGTAGACGTCCTTCACAGGGTGGCCGACGAGGAACCCGCACGTGTCGACGAAGTGACAGACCTCTCCGATGAAGGCGTCCCCCTTGGCGCCGGTCGACGTACCAGTGGTGGGGTGGAAGCCGGCCTGCATTCACCCGATACGTGATCACCAACGGCCCACCGGACTCGCCGATATGCCTACGTACCGCCGCAATCGCTGGCGCATGACGTCGATTGAAGCCGACCATGAGATGACCTGCGCTCATATGCCATGCCGCTGCAATACGCTCCAGGCCCTCGAAGGTGAGGGCAAGCGGTTTCTCGCAGAAGACGTGCTTGTCGGCTTCGAGCGCCGCCAGCGTGAACTCCTCGTGACTGTCGTGGCGGGTCGCGATAACGACAAGGCCTACTCCCATATCAGCGATAACTTCGCTGCCTCCGCGCACGACCCTTTGGAACCCGGCGTCTCGCGCCAACCTGGTTGCGGACAGCCCCGAGGCAGAACCTATCGCGGCGAAGTCTGTGAATCCAGTCTTCTTCATAGCCGGAATCAGTGTGCCGCTCGCGAAGGTTCCCGCACCGATGAGCCCGACACTCGACCGCGTGCCCGCCCGGGGCCTAATCGCGGGCATGGTTCGCTCGGCTGGGCGCCTCGTTGTACGTGAGCTGTATCTCCACCACGTGATCCTCTACCCGGGAAAGCAATGCATAGGCTTCAGTCGAGTGGGAGAACGGGAACGATTGCGTCACCAGGTCTCTTAACGGTTAGCCGTCCTGCTGCGAGCAGGTCGACGAACGCTTCGAGGTTGCGTCCCTCGGTCCAGCGAACGTGCCCGATCGGGTAGTCGACTCCCCCAATCCTCATAACTCCTGTCATACCTGCCGGGACCGTAGGAGCGTGCGAAGCGTAGGGTGAGTTCCTTCTCGTAGAGCGGAGTGCGCTCGAGTTCAAGTCCGATGTTGCCTACCACCACGATGTTTGCTCTGTCCCGCGCGATCTTGGGCGCGCGACGGATGGGATGTGAGGAGCGAGTGGCCGCTGTCAGCAAAACCGCATCAACCCCTCGACCCTTGCTCCAGTCGAGGATCGACTGGGGAGCGTCCCTGCCCAATTCCAGGAGCGCGAGAGCTGCCGGAGTTGCGGGCCTTGTCCACTGTCCAAGGACGGACATCTACTTCGACAGCCTCACAACCAGCGGCGAGCGCCACCCTTATGGCAAGCTGGCCGAGCAAACCCAAGCCGACTACGCAAATGCGCGCACCTGCACCAACCTCGGCGAGGCGGAGGGCGTTGATGACGATGGAGGCGACCGTCGCGAACGCGGCTTCATCGAATGCGACATGGTCCGGCAGAGGCACCGCCAGCGGACCCGCCACGACCTGGAGATCAGCATGGCCCGCCCCACCTGTGGCGACCCGCTGGCCAGGGGTTATCCCGGCAACAGCTCCTCCGACCTCGACGACCGTACCGGCCGCGGAATACCCCAGCGGCATATCCGTCTGGGAGGCGTGCCCGTACCGTGTGTACCGTCTTCACAACGCCTTCTGTTCGAGCCTTCCGCACCATTTGGCGGACTAGATCCGGACGAGCTCGGGCCTTCGCCGCAAGGCCCGAGCTCGCCAGACTCCCGGCTGCCCGCTCGGTCCCGGACGAAAGAAGGCTGCAGGCAGTAGCCACGGAGAACCTCGGTCGGCCCAATCGACGGCGTTGGTACGTCGATCAAACGCAGCTCGCCCGACTGCACCGATTGCAACAGCTGCCTGATCGATACCAGTGTGGCACGCGTTGAGTGACGCTTGCCGCGGACGCTGGCATGGCCTGAATGGAGGAGACTAAAATCGCCCTGAGGTCATTCCTTATACTACATGCCCCCACCCTGTCTGTGGTCGCCGTCGCGGTCTCACTCGATTAGCGGGTGAGCTTGATTACGCTGCGTGCGCCTCTGGCCACCACGAGTTGGCGCGCCGCCGGCACTTATGGAAGCGCTCTACTTGTCAATGGCCGGTGAGCCCACCCGATCGTGCTCGACACATACTCGAGCAGCCGAAGTCAGAGTTTGGTGGACTTACAGGGGCTTTGGGCGCGTACTCTTGAAGGCGGCCATAGTGTCCTGCCGCGGAGCCGAGGAAGAGGAGCCGGTAGGGATGAACGCCCAGCCTGGCGGCCCGGGCCGCCTTTTCCAAGTGCTCGTCACGTCGGCAACGTTCGAGCCAGGATTCCGCGGCGGAGGACCGGTTCGAGCCGTGGCTGCAATTGTCGACACCATTCCGGATCAAACCGATCTGCGCTTGAGCCCCTCGTGACCGAGATTTCGGTTCCTCGGAAAGATATCCGGGATTGTCCTTAGGCTGGGTCTCGCGCGGACGATCCCACGTCTTTTACTTAGACGTTCGCAAGCCCGGACAGTGGCGGCTGTTGCACCGGAAGTTGCGCGAAAGCCAGTACGATCTGCTGTACGTCAACAGCTTTTGGGAGCCGACGTTCACCGTCATTCCTATAATCGCCGCAAAGCTCAGACTTATACACACTAAAAGGATTCTCCTTGCACCTCGCGGTGAGCTTTCGCCGGAGGCGCTGTCGCTTAAGGGTCGCAAGAAGCGGCTGTTTATGAAGATTTGGCGCCCATTCCTGAACAGTGTGGACGTGTTATGGCACGCTAGCACCGATGCAGAAGCGGCGGACATCAGAGCACTGTTACCCTTGGCGGAAGTCGAAGTCAATCAAGATCAGGTCGATCTTCCGAGCGAGCCCCTTCAAGTTCCACCGATGAGGGAAGGACCGATGCGGGTGGTATTCATCGGCCGAATCGCAGTCATTAAGAACCTCGACCGAGCCGATGAGTATGAGGAGTTTTTCGAAGCCATTAGAGTTCGACATTTACGGTCCTCTTGAGGACTCCGAGTACTGGGCAAGGTGTCAGAAACTTATTGAGCAAGTTCCGGACCACGTGCATGTAAGATACATGGGGGAGATCGCGCCTAGCGACGTGCGGTGGACGTTCTCAGCCTACGACGCCTTTGTATTCCCGACGAGGGGAGAGAGTTTTGGGCACGTTATCGCCGAGAGCTTATCAGCGTCGTGTCCCGGCCCAGATCTCTCCGCTGAGACCCCCTGGACTTCAGTCTTGACCGTCGGCGGAGGAGCAGTTGTCCGTCCTTTAACCGCTGAGCGCTTCGCTGCAGAATCGTAGCGTTTCGCTGCGATGACACCAGCTCAGAGGTTGACAGCAAAGCAGGCGGCGGCCAGCGCTTACCGATCATGGCGGATGGCGCATGAGAATCGGAATCCCGTTGAGCAAGCGCGTTTGGCTGGGTTGGCAGCGCGAAAGTGACGGGATGGGTGCCACCGCTCAGCCTTTCCTGGTTCGAGGGGCGTGGCCGGCGGGTCGAGCGCGGACTGCTGTTTGATCGCAAGAGCCGTCAGTCTGTGAGTAGGGGGATGACCGGTGAGCACTACCTCACCTAGCGATACGCTTGGGGTAATGCACGACATCGAGCAGTCGGCGGGATCCAGCGAGGCCGGATCCCGTGTCCGGATCGTTTACATAGCAGGGCTCGGCTGGTGCTGAGCCACCATCCTGGACCGACTCCTGGGTCTAAGCCCGAATTTCATTCGGCTGGGGAGGTGGCGTCGACCTGGTCTCAAGGCGTTCTTGAGGATCGGCTTTGTTCGTGTGGTCAACCCTTCTCGTCCTGTGCGTTCTGGGAACGTGTGAGGCTGACTGATCCCACACTGTTGACGAGAGAGGCCGCTGTCGAGGCTCAGGCTTACCAGGCGAAGGTGCTTCGGGCGAGGTCGATGTGGCATCTCTGGACGCGCCGGGGACGTAACCAGATAGGCATCAAGGCACCCCCAGAGTATTTCGAACGTCTGTCCAGGCTCTACAAGGGCATCTCACGGGCTGCGGATGGGAAGATTATTGTGGAAATTAATTGAAACACCCGACGTATGCATTTCTAGTTGCCAGCAAAGCCGGGCTGGGCGCATCGATACGGATAATCCACTTGGTGCGCGATCCACGCGCGGTGGCGTATTCGTGGATGCGTCACAAGGTCGAACCTGGGGTTATTAGCCGAAGGGTCGACTCTACATCGCTTCCGACCCACGGAGACAGCAACGCTCTGGGTCGAATGGAACCGCACGACTGAAATGGCTGCCGGGGTATGCGGATTGCCATATCACAGGCTCAGATATGAGGACTTCGCCGAGGACCCAACGGGCTCGCTTCGCCGACTGGGTATTATCAATAGCGACTCTGATGGAGCGGTAAATGGGATGGAGCCGTCACCCAACCGGGCGTTGCACACTATAGCTGGCAACCCGGGGCGATTCGAACGCGGCCCCAATAAGAATCCAACGGGACGACGAGTGGCGATCCCAGATGCGAGGCCGCGACGCGCTTGCCGTAACCATAATTTCATCGCCCGCGCTTCGGCGCTACGGTTATCGCTTCATGCCACGTCGTCATGGAGACAGGTACCGCTAGGGACCTCGGCGTCCTTGACTGTCGCCGTCGGCTCGTCTTGCGACCTTCGATACCGCGAAACCAGTGATCAGCATTGAGAGCACCATGGAGGCCAATCAACGTGGGCGACAGCTGAGCAAGCTTCCCGGGCAGTTGGCCCGCCAATGACCAACTGGCTCCGTATCGCTTTGACCAGACCGCTCGACACCTAACGGTGTAGGAGAGCACGAAAAGTGCACAGAGTTGAGCACGAAAAGTGCACAGCTCAGGGTCACGCGACCATAGCACTCCCTCCCTTGGCCCGCTGGGCGGCGTAGCGGCGCATGCGATAGCTGTGGCCCTTGATGTTGATGACGGTGGCGTTGTGCAGCAGTCGATCGACGATGGCTGATGCGACCACGGGATCAGCGAAGACCTGGTTCCAGTCGCCGAAGCCGCGGTTGCTGGTGAGCACGATGGACGCCTTCTCGTAGCGCCGGCTGACCATCTGAAAGATCCAGTTCGCCGACGCCTGGTCGAGGGGCAGGTAGCCGAGTTCGTCGACCACCAGCACCGAGGGGCCGGTGTAGGTGCGCATCTTGTAGCTGGCCGTGCCCTCGAGGTGCGCGGACTGGAGGTTGGCCACCAGGTCTGCGGCGGACGTGAAGTAGGTGCGATAGCCGGCCTCGGTGGCGGCGATGCCGAGTGCGATGGCGAGATGCGATTTGCCCACGCCCGGTGGCCCGAGCAGGATGACGTTGCGGCGCTCCTCGACGAAGCGCAGCGTGGAGAGTTCGGCGAGCACCTTGCGATCGAGCGACGGCTGGAAGTCGAGGTCGAACTCGGCGAGCGTCTTGTGAATCGGGTAGCGCGCAAAGCGCAATCGCCCGCGCAGGCGGCGCGCCCGCGTGGCATCGGCTTCGATGCCAGAGCGTTCCAACACCTGCGTCGCCGATGCCTGCTCGCGCGCGCCGCGGTCGAGCTCGTCGGCGAGGTGCTCCGCGGCGGCGCTCATCTCGAGGTACGCAAGATGTTCGCGCAGGCGCTGGTACGCGCTGGGGTCCGAGCTGCTCGTGGCGGCGGCTCACAACGCCACCTCGTAGGTGCTGAGCGGACGCACCTCCACCTGCTCGCCGAGCTGACGTTGCGCGGCATCGACCGCGTGCAGCACCGGGACGCGCGCCGTCGCGCCGGCGAAGCGCTCGAGCAGATGCCGCGGCACCGCGGTGAGCAGACGGCGTTCCTCGGTCCACGCCTCGCCGATGATCCGCTGGGTGGTGCGATGGCGGCGCGGCAGGATGCGCTCCTGGATCCAGCGCAGCGCCAGAGGCGTCGTAGTCGGCGATGGTCGGTCGGGGCGGCAGCACCTGGCCGGTGAGCCAGGAGCCGGAAGCTCTGCTCCAGCTCTCGGTTTTCGCGTTCGACCTTGCCCTTGGTCTTGGCCCGGTATGGCCGGCAGGCGCGGGGCACCGTGCCCAGCAGTTCGCAGAGGTCGACCCACTCCGGGACGAACAGCGGACCCGCAGCGGTGTGGTTGCAGAACACCGTGTCGCGGTCGGTGAGCAGCTCCCGGGTGACCCCGCCGAGGTCGTCGAGGCAGCGCACCAGGCGCTCGAAACTCACCTCGCGCGTGCAGCTGGCGGCGATCCGGATCGCGGGCATGCGGCTGTGCCCGAGGATCGCCACCATGGCGTGGAGCTCGACCAGTTCCTCCCCGAGCGGCCAGCTCCCGATGTGCTTCCAGTCGGCCTGGGTCTGGACACCGGGCAGCGTCTCGAAGCGCACCTCGGGCTCACGCGGGGTCACGGGCGCAGCGGACGCACCTGGCGCAGGAAGGTCCGATAGCTGCCCGCGTAGCCGTATTCGGTGCGCAGCTCGTGGTGCAGGTCGGTGCTGCGCAGCACCGGACACACCAGCAGCCGGCGTTCGATGTGGGCGAGCTGCGCCTCGCTGAACGGGTGCCGCGGGGCGCGCTGCGGGTACCCGGGCGGGCGCCGGCGTCGAGCTCCCGGCGTACCGTGCGCCGGTTCAGCTTGAAGTGGCGGGCGAGCGCACTGACGCTCCATCCGTGTTGGTGCAGGACATGCAGTTCCATCCAGAGTTCCTCAGACTCCACGGCGGTCCCTCTTGGTGCTGGTGGCTTTGAACACCGCCCAGCTTGCCCGGAGGGACTTCCTTTTTTCCGATCACGATCAGGTCCGATCCACCCCCAGGACCTGTGCACTATTCGTGCTCAGAACTGCGCACTATTCCTGCTCACCTACAAACGGCAGGAGTTCACTGGCGTGTCCGTGTCCGGCGTCGTCGCCCGACGCCTGCCGCGACGACCGCAGCAGGCTATTCGAGGGCTAGGTAGGTGGAACGTTCACGAATCCGGAGTTCCCCATGCGGCCAGTGATCGGCCGCCTCGGCCCCTCCGGCAGGCTTTCCATCACCCTCGCTCGTGCCCAATCCGAGAGGACGGGTCGGATTCGCGGCTGCTCATCGCAACATACGGGTAGCGCGAGTATCGGGATCCATAATAGGAACGACGAAGACTCCTACCGGAGCTTTCTTGAGGACGACGCCAACAACGTTCGCACCCACGTCGCGAAGGGAACGGATGACCGCAGCAGCGTGCGATGCGCGGTCTTGCCAGCCTCGACGACAAGGATCGTCGCCGAAGCATGGGCGGCGACCCCGAGCGGGTCGCTGACCACGCCCGCGGTGGGGTGTCGATGACCACAGGTCCTGCTCCGCGGCGAGCGCCGTAGGACTGTCCGGGCGCGCTGGGACTCCGGCAACTCTGCCGGATTGGGCGGAACGTGCCACTGGTGAGCAGCGAGAGGTTCGCGAAATCAGTCGCATGCAAACTGAGCAACCGGGCCATCGGACTTGCCTTCGGCTGCACGATCAGGTCACTCAGAGCCCCCAGTCGAGCGGCTTGCGAACAAGCGGTGTAGGCCGGGGTTTCGCATGTCGGCATCGACCGGAGCACTCGCTTCTCGGAACTGGCAAGCGCGACCGCCAGATTGGCGGCGGTGCAACTCTTGCCCTCTCCCGGTCGCGCCGATGTGATCACCAAGCTGGTCATCTCGACGTCCGGGGTCGCAGAACAGCACGTTGAGTGCGGAACCCGGCGATAAGCCTCCATCACCTCACGGTGCGGCGCTTCCTCGTGTTCTCGTGGGTCTGCGATCACTGCAAGGTGACTGAACTTCGGAACCATTCCAAGGCAAGGAAGCCCGAGGCGATTGCGAACGTCGTCCGGACGTCTTAAGGCCCTGGTCGAAGTACTCGAGTCAGCGCGCCGAGGCTCATCGCGACGAGGAGCGCGATGACGCCCCCAAAAGCGTGTCGAGAGGTGGCTTGGCGATGCAGGTGACGTCGGCGCTGGCGCGAGAGCCGCCACCGAGACCGTCTCCGAAATTCTGGGCTTGGGTTGCTTTGAAGGTGCCGAAGTTCAACGTCAGCTGCGAGAGCAGTGCGTTGTTCGCGTCGATTGCAGCGGTCACGGCAGTCGTGTCCTTATGGGCGTTCTGGGTCGGCGACCAGCTCCTTCTTCTCCTGGTCGAGGGTCGCTTGCAAGGCTGATCTCCCCTCAAACACCGCGCCAGCTTCGGCGATTCGAGCGCGTTCTGGCCATTCACCTGGCTCACGTAGGTGTTCATGATCGCGTTGGCAATCCGGGCGCGCAGTGGCCGCCGAAGGATCGCGGACCACGACATCGACGAGCTCGCTATCGGCTCTCGGGAGTAGCCACCACCTCGGTTGCCAAGGCGGATTCGGTCATGCCGAGATGAAGCTGCTTGATGACCTGCTGGAGCAGGTCAGGCTCGGTAATCAAGGTCGCAGCGGTGGTGGTCGCTTCGCTGGGGTTCACGCTCAGGCCCCAGTGTTTCCCGCTCTGCCCCGGCGCCGCCACCACCAGCACCGCCCCCGTCGCCGCATAAATCGGTGTCACCTTGTGGCTCACGTAGTAGCCAACGGCCGCGCCAAAAGCGTCAGAAGGACGATTGGAATCGCCCATTTGCGCATTAGCTTCGAAGGTGGTCTGGTTGCATGCTCTGACTAGGCGCTCGCCACCCTTACCTTACCTGACCGCTCCCAAGCTCTCGGCTGCCGGCGGTTGCGCCATTGTAGGGAGATGTTCCGCCGTCGCACCGACTGGACCGCGTCATCCCGGGTTTGTCGATGGGATCGGCGGTCTCTGCCCGCCAGGCACAGCGGCTGGCCCGCGACGGTGATCGACTGCGTTGTCGATTTGCGCGAGGAAGGACGGACGTCGGCCATTGGCCGCCGGAGGTCCTGGTGAGGCATGTCCCCCTAGTGGACCACGGCTCGCCAACACTCGATGAGCTCCGTGATGCCGCCGGTGACGGTTTCCGATCTCGTCAAGCAGGGCCACGAGGTACTCGTCCACTGTCAAGCTGGCGTAGAGCGTACACCGATGGTGGTCTGCGCGGCCCTCCTGATGATGGGATGGCCCTGACGGACGCATACCAGCGAGTGGTCGAGGCTCGCCCCGAGTCGGCGCCAACAGAAGGTCAGCTCGCGGCACTCCGTGCCTTGGCCGCAGAGCTCGCCGCGCAGGGAGATCCCGCGTCAACGTCAGGTTGATGATCGGCGCTGACGTCCCCGAGGGCAGTGACGGAAAGCATCCGACGGCTACGGGGTGCCGGTAAGCGTCGTCACCGGATGGACTGGTAGCAGCATCGGAGCGCGCGGGGACTGCGAGAAGTCAAAGTCGGCGGTGAGATCACCCAGGATCGAGATGTTCTCGCGAACGTCGGGACGTGGATCGGGCCGTCCGTCGGACCGTGGATCGATACGCTGGCCATTCAGGAAATCATCCTCAATGAATTTGTCATAGGCATCGAAACTCAGCGTCTGGTGATCGACGTATCCTGCCCGGGCATAGGGGCTGATGACGATACCGGGCACGCGCAGCCGTAGCCGTTCACGTCGACTGCGGGCGGCGTGACGTGGTCGTAGAATCCGCCCCAGTCATCCCACGCGAGAAAGATCGCACTTGAGACCAGTCGGGGCTGTCCATGACAGCATTGATCAGACTCGTCACATAGGTCTGCGCCGAAGCTCACTGGCGAAGGTGGATGCTCACTCACTTCCCCCGACGGCACCACCCAGGACACTGCGGGTAGCGTGCCGGATCTTGGCAGCTGCATAGAAGTTGTCGACGGGTTGAATATTGCCGAGCTGACCGTCGTTCTTGACGGTGTCGAAGTAGGGCAAGCGGGTTCCATATGCCGGGGGTTCTCGCTGTTTTGCGCCACGGGCGCGCAGCTGACCGTCGCGTCGTTCTCGCAGTCCGGCTCGTGTCCGGGCACAACATAGTAACCCCAGCTGACGCCTCTTTGTGGAGCAGGTAGGTGAGGTCCGTCCAGGCGTAAATCGGCGTGCTTGTTCGTACCCGTGAAGTCAGGCGGCTCACCCGGGCTCTGCAGCGCGTTGGTGCACGTGCTCGGATTGTCGTGCTGCGTGCAGAAGGCGGACCACTCGGACACAAGGAAGAGGTGCGCGGGGAGGCTCCACGATGCGTTGGGTTCGTACATGTGATCCTGAAGAACGAAGTCGCGTGCATAGCTCCAGTAATTTGGAATGTCCGATTGAACGTGATAGCCCATGACGTCCGGGATCGCTGTGTTGACGCAGGCCGGATTGGTAGGGTCCGCGCACCCCTTCCGAGCTAGGATTGCCTGATCGAACAAAGCCGTCCATTTTGCCGCCGTCGACGTCGGCGGTGGCGTTGCCCTGGCGCATGCGGGCCGCCACCGTTGACATCCGCATGATCGACATACGGCTTGACGCAGATATGCGTTTGCGGATCGGGGACGCACACCGTGGGCACGCCGTTGCTCATCGGGATTCCATCCGCGCCCGGGAACGTGCCGAAGTAGGAATCGAACGAACGGTTCTCCTGCATGATGACGATGACGTGCTTGATCTTGTGAATGCCGGATGCCGCGGGCGGCGACGGGGTCGGAGTCGCGGCACAGGCACTCGCCGCCATCCCGAGCGTGAGCGCTCCTGCTAGGACTCGATTCGAGATCCCGGCGAGCATTGGTTGATGCTAGAGGCATGCGTTGTCATGGGCAACCCGAGGGGGACGACCTTCTGAGGACATCTCACCGCCGCGAATCGTCTCGCCAGGGGGCCGGCTTCCGGCCATTGCGATGCTGGCATGTCTGTGTAATCATGTAATCCATGAAAGGACACAGCACTCCCGACCCGCTGACCGACGAGGAAGTCTCCGGCTGGTTCGCCGGCCGCCTGCCCGAGGGGCTCTACAAGTCTGCCCCGACCATCAGTTCCGATCCCGACGAGATCCTGATCGTCGGCGAGATCGACGAACCCGAGCTCCCGGCCGATGCCGCCGAAGGCGCCCGCGCCGCCGCTCGCAGCGCCCGGATCGCGCGATTCCGGGGTGACACCCGCGACGCCCGCATCAAGGTCGCCCGTGACGCCGAGCGGCTCTTCGGCCGCAAGGTCTCGTGGGGAGCCCGCTGCGGGGGCGTCGAGGAACTCTTCACCACCCTCGGCGTGCCGGTCATGACCCGGCTCCGGATCCAGGACCGCCGCGTGCTCGACACCCTGATCGAGGCGGGCGTCGCCCGCAGCCGCAGCGAGGCGCTGGCCTGGTGCGTCCGCCTCGTGGGGCAGCATCAGTCCGACTGGATCGAGAGCCTTCGCGGGGCACTCACCGCGGTCCAGAAGGCGCGGGCCGAGGGTCCTGAGGTCAGCTGACGTGGCCGACGACGGCGAGGTGCTCGACGCATACTCGCGCACGCTCACCCAGGTGGCCGCGGCGCTCGCACCGTCGGTCGCGGCGGTGCAGGTCACCTCGAGCGGGCGGCGCGCACCGCTCGGGAGTGGCTCGGCGGTGGCGCTCAGCGCCGACGGCTACCTGGTCACGTCGGCGCACGTGGTCGCCGGCGGCGACGGGGGCAGGCTCGATCTGGCCGACGGGCGGCAGCTTCGCTTCCGCGTTCAGGGGCGGGACCCGCTCTCCGACCTCGCGGTGCTGATTGCCGAGCACGGCGATCTCCAGCCGGCGCGACTCGGTGACGCCTCGGCGCTGCGGGTCGGCCAGCTGGTGGTGGCCATCGGCAATCCGCTCGGCCTCGCCGGCAGCGTCACCGCCGGCGTCGTGAGCGCCCTGGGGCGCTCGCTGCCGACGCGAGCGGGCGCTCAGGTCCGGGTCATCGACGACGTGATCCAGACCGACGCCGCGCTCAACCCCGGCAACTCCGGAGGCGCGCTCGCCGACTCCGCCGGTCGCGTGGTCGGGATCAACACCGCCCTCGCGGGCGTCGGTCTCGGCCTCGCGGTTCCGGTCAACGCGACCACCGAGCGGATCATCGGCGCCCTGGTTCGCGACGGGCGGGTCCGGCGCGCCCACCTCGGGGTCGCCGGCGTCTCGCGTCCGATCCCCCCGCGATGGGCCGGCGAGATCGGCCGCGGCAAGGGGCTCGAGGTTGTCGAGGTGATCAAGGGCAGCCCCGCCGAGTTCGCCGGCCTGCGCCCTGGCGACATCATCGTCGAGGTCGATGGAAGGCCGATCGAGAGCCCGCGCGACCTGCAGCGCCTCATGGTGGACGGCCCGATCGAGCGATTCCTGGTGATCCGGGTGCTCCGAGCGGCGTCCAGCCACGTCGTGACCGTGATTCCGGACGAACTCGCCGCCGCGTAATACCCTGGGCCGGTGCCCAACCGATTCACCCAGGTCCCGGAAACGCCGGTGCCCCCGCCGGGACGGCTGGCTTCTGCGGTGATGCCGGCTGCGGATTTCTTCATGCTCGCGATGTTCTCCAGGCCGCCGAGCGGAACCCTGCGGACGACCTGGGTCACCCCGTCGACCTACTGGATGACGCTCGCCACCTTTGTTGGGGCCGTCGCGATTGCCGCGCTGCTGCTCTCCGGCGTGGTGGGCAGCCTCACCGCCATCTCGGTCCTCGGCGTGGTGATCTGCGTGTTCTTTGCCATCGGCGCGGGGTCGGTGGCACTGGTCGGTGGAGGGCAGCGTCGCTCGATCTGACAGCACTCGCCCCGTCGGGCCCACGTTGCCAACGACGCTTCACCTACCGCGGCCGTCAGGTGATCTGGAAATTGCCGGAGCGACCGAAGATCAACGACGTCGTTGTCGAGATGATCTTCATCTGATATGCCGTGCCTGCCGCGAGTGTGGTTGGAAGCTTCCAGGTGTAGATGCCTCCCGTCGTCAGCACCGATGCGACGATCGTTTCCACAAACTTTCCGGCGTTCAGAAGCTCGATCTTCACGTGAGCCCCAGGGGTCCCCGTGGACGACCAGGCGATCGCCTGTGAGCTGCCCGGAGCCCACGAGGCGCCGGTCGCGGGGGATGTGACGCTGATCGTGCCGCGGAGTCCGACGACGACGTCGCCGTTGGTCTCATCGGTCACGAGACAGAGCGTCGTGACCGGACAGGAAACAGCGGACAGGAGGTTCTTCCCGTCCACCTTGGTCACCGTCCAGATAGGCGTCGCCGCCCCGGGGTCCGTCGAGGTGACCACATTGCCGTTGCCGTCCGTTGCGACGCAGAAGGTGGTGGTCTTGCAGGAGATGCCGAACAGCCCGTTGAAGCCGTCTACATCAGTCACCGTCCACGTCGGCGTCGACGCAGTGGGGTTGATGGAGGTAACGACATTGCCTATTTGGTCGACTGCGACGCAGATGCTCGCGCTCGGGCATGACACGTTGCCCAGGAAGTTGTTGGAGTCCACGTTGGTGAGCTTCCAGGTCGTCGCCCCCCCGGTGGGGTTGATCGAGGTGAGCACGTTGCCATTGCCGTCGCTGCGACGCAGAGGGTGGTGCTGGGGCACGACAGGCCGAACAGCTCATTCGGGTCGACGTTGCTGGTCACTTTCCAGGCGGACACCCCGCCGGTCGGGTTGGTGGAGGTGACGAGGTTGGCGGGTCCGCCGCTCCCGTCAACGGCGACGCAGAGCTTTGTGGTTGGACAGGACACACCACTGAGCGGATTGGTGCCGTCGACGTTGGCCACCTTCCAGGCCAGCGATCCCCCGGTGGGCTTGGTGGAGGTGAGCACATTGCCAAAGTTCGTCGGTGGCGACGCAGAGGGCCGTGCTGGGACAGGCGACCTGCTTGAGGCCGGCATTGTCGGCTGTGCTGCTCACCGTCCAGGCCGCCGCCCCTCCGGTGGGGTTGGTGGAGGTGAGCACGTTGTTGCTTTGGTCAACTGCGACGCAGAGGCCGGTGCTGGGACAGGACACGCCATCGGGTAAGTTGGCCGCGTCCACGTTTGTCACGGTCCACGTCGGCGTTGGCGCACCAGCGTTCGTGGAGGTGGCGACGTTGCCGTCGCTGTCTGTGGCAACGCAGAAGTCCGCTGGT
This sequence comes from Candidatus Dormiibacterota bacterium, assembly GCA_963799005.1. Lineage (GTDB taxonomy): Bacteria > Chloroflexota > Dormibacteria > Aeolococcales > Aeolococcaceae > Palsa-851. The sequence continues at coordinate 1,759,335 of CAWCVK010000001.1, forward strand.
CAGGCAAGACACGCCACTCAGGTTGTTGGTCGTGCCGTCGACATTGGTCACCGTCCAGACTGGCGTCGCAGCGGTCGGGTTGGTGGAGACGATGACGTCGCCGCTCGTGCAACCGCAGCCGTCAACAGCGACGCAGAGGCCGGTGCTGGGGCAGGACACATTCGGAATGTTGAAGGTGCCGTCGACGTTGGTGACGGTCCACTTCGGGGTCACAGAGGTGGGGTTGGTCGAGGTGACCACGTTGCCGAGGTAGTCCGTTGCGACGCAGAGGCCGACACTGGCGCAGGAGATGCCCAACACGTTATTGGTGCCGTCGACGTTGGTGACGGTCCACGTCGGGGTCAGTGCGGTGGGGTTGGTCGAGACGACGACGTTACCGGCGCTGTCCCCGGCAACGCAGAGGCTGCTGCCCAGACAGGAGACACCGAACAGTTCGTTGTTGGCGTCCACGTTCGTCACCGTCCAGGTCGGAGTCACCGCGCCGGGGTTGGTGGAGATGAGCACGTCGCCGGCGCCGTCAACGGCAACGCAGAGACTGACGCTGGGGCACGAGACGCCGTCGACGAAGTTGTTATTCGCGTCGACGCCTGCCACCGTCCAAGTCGGCGTCGCCGCCGCGGGGTCGGTGGAGGTGACCACGCTACTGTTCGCGTCTGTGGCGACACAAAGGCTGGTACTGGGGCAGGAGACATTGAGGACGTTCGAGTCGTCGACGCGAGCCAACTTCCAGGCCGTTGCCCCACCGGTTGGGTTGGTGGTGGTGACCACATTGCCCCCCGTATCCACGCCGACGCACAGGCGGGTGGTGCAGGACACTGCTGCATGTACTCGCCCGCGAACGGCGGCTGATGGTCGACGCGCACCGGCGCCGCCCACTTCAACGACGAGCCGGCGGCGAGTGCGACCACACTGAAGAACATCGAGCCCGCGGCCAGGGAGAGGCACCCGAGCATCGCGACGCCGAAGGGCAGGATCGAACGCCGACGTCGAGAACCGGTGCGCATCAGTCATCCCCCTTCTGCCGCACCGTGGTCGGCGCATGCAAGCCGGGCTGATGCTAGGCACCCGCATAGAGCACTGTCAAGCGGAGGCTCGCTCCGCAAGCACTTCCGTCAGAGGCTGAAGGCCATGAGGTAGTTCTGTCCCTCGAGGAACACGAGCCCGTTCGAGATGATGGGGGCGTTGGGTGCCGTGACGGTGGTGGTGTGCCAGAGGACCACGCCCGTGCTGGCATTCATCGCCCGCACCAGATTGCTCGCGGAGCTGGCGCAGTACACCACCCCGTTGGCGACGGCTGGGTCGGTGACGCCGGCCCCCATCGGCTGCGACCAGTCGGTCGCTCCATTCGATGCGGCGAAGGCCCACAGCTCTCCACTGGTGGGAGTGTTGTCAGCGATATAGACCACGCCATTCGCGACGGCGGGCGAGGTCTTGAACACCTTGGTGGTGCCGAAGGTGTTGAGCCACAGCTTCGTTCCAGTCGTCGCCTTGTAGGCGCCGACGGCCGAGTTGTCGAAACCGATGTAGACGGCACCGCCCACGACCGCTGGAGACGACTCCACCGCGCCACCTCCCACCACGCTCCACACCTTCTTGCCGGTGGTCGCATTGATTGCCCACAGCGTGTCGTTCTGCGACCCGACATAGACGATCCCGCCCGACACGGCGGGGGAGGAGTAGATGGCCGCGCCGGCCGCGAAGGTCCAGAGCGGGGCGCCGGTCGAGGCGCTGAAGGCGTAGAGATTGCCATCGCGTGACCCCACGTACACCGACTTGCCGGCCACAACCGGCGCGGAATATTCGGTCCCGCCGACAGTTCCAATCGATGTACTCCAAAGATAGGAACCCGGCAATCCCATCGCCGACAGATAAGCTCCGGAAGATGTGTACGTCACGATGTACAGAAAGCCGTTCGCAACAGCGGGTTCAGGGCCCAGCAGCCCGGGGTGCAGGTAATTCATCCCCTTCGGTGACTTCTCGGCGGTGGTGACCGACCAGAGGTCGCCGACCCCGGTGTCGTTGTAGCCGAAATAGATCAGTCCGTTTGCCACGGAAGGCACCATCGTGAACACGGCGGTTGAATCCGGGGACAAGGACCACAGCTGCTTCAACTTGGGGACGGAGGTTGCGGACAGCGATGGCTCGAACGTGTCGTAGCCGGACAGCGTGGTGTCGTGACGGTACTCAGGCCAGTCGCCCAGGATGAAGATGACCGAGATGACCTTGAAATAGATCGGATCCGTTACCCAGACGTCCCACTGGCCGGTGGTCAGAACTCCACGGCACCGAGACACCGATCTGAAAGTTGCCGAAGCGGTCGGTGGTGATCTGCCCCAGGGTGAGCTTGCCGATCCCAAACGGCTCACTTGTGTCGGCCGTCAGCGCCGACCCGAAGAGGGTGAACTGACCGCCTCGCCACACGTTGCGAGGGCTCGGGAAGATCCCCTTGGTCACGGTGAACGGGGAGTTGGGGAGACTGACCGTCTGTCCGGTCGATGGGTCGGTCACCGTGATGATCCCGGTGGTCGCGCCGTAGGGGACCGAGGTCGTCAGCTTGGTGGCCGCCGCGTTGACCTTGGACACCACGGCGGTCGTGCCGTTGAAGCGAACAATGTCGTTGGTAACCAAGCCGGTTCCGGTGATGGTGACCACCCTCCCGACCGGCCCCGAGGCGGGCGAGAACGCCGTCATGGTGAGCCCGCCCGCGGCGCGCACCGACGGTCCGAGCAAGCTGACGGCCATCGCGATCACGACGGCCACGGCGGTGGCGGTGAGCCGCATTTTCATCCCCTGTCTCCTGCGTTTCATCGCCGCCGGGTCGCGACGTGGGACCGAGACTACGCCACCCGCATTTGCGTCGTCTTAAGGTGGGATGAAGGGATTGGTAACGAGCGCTGGGGGAGAATCGTGTGATGCGCCCAATCGTCGCCCGGCCCGACGGCGAGCTCGAAGTCCTCGGAGGATTCCGTCCGTCCGGCCGCTCCGGTGGCCGGTTGGTCAAGCTCGACGCTTCGGCAACCATTGCGCTGCCTGAGGGCACCACGCTCATGCACCTGCCTGGTCGGCGGGCAGTGGCCCTCGACGCCAAGGACCGTCCGGTCGACGTCGAGGCCGATCTCCTGCCGGTTGCGGCCGTTCTCCCGGTCGGGTACCTGCGCACGCTGCTCCCGGCGTCGCGTCCGCTGCCGGGGAGCCGGCGCCTCCCCCTGTACGGCTACGCGGCGGTGGTCGAGCACCACGACGAGCTGCGGGTCGCGGCCCTCAGCACCGACGCCTTCGGGTGGTGGGAGCCACGGCGGTACGCGGGCGGCGGACTGGACGCTGCTATCGACGAGGCGCGCATCGCGCTGCCCGGCAACCGGCTCGTCGATCACCTCGCCAACTGCGCCACCGAGCTGCGCTGCTACACGGCTCAGAACACCTTCCTGCGCCGCTACGAGGGCGCGCTGCCCGCCTCGCCCGCCTGCAACGCCGACTGCCTCGGCTGCATCTCGCTGCAGACCGACGGTCAGGCTCCAGCGCCGCAGCCGCGGATGCGCTTCGCGCCGACCGCCGCCGAGCTCGCCGGCATGGCGTCCTTCCATCTCGGCGGGTCCGATGCCGGGATCGTGTCCTTCGGACAGGGATGCGAGGGTGAGCCGCTGACCCGTGACGACGTCCTCGCCCGGGCCGTCGCCCTGATCCGCCGCGATCATCCCGCGGCGACCATCCACGTCAACACAAACGGAAGCCGGCCGCAGGTGCTCCAGCGCCTCGTCGACGCGGGCTGCAACAGCGTGCGGATCAGCGCCATCTCGTTCACCGACCCGGTGTTTCGCGCCTACTACCGCCCGGTCGGGTATTCGATCGACGACGTCATCGAGTGCGGCCGCGTGATGTCCGCATCAGGGGGTCAGGTCTGCCTGAACCTGCTCACCTTCCCGGGGCTGACCGATTCGAGTGCTGAGCTCGACCGGACCGCTGCTGCGGTTGTTGCGATGGGCGCACGGCAGATTCAGTGGCGTTCGCTCAACTGCGATCACGACTGGCTCGTCGACGTCCTTGGCCGCTCGCGGGCTGCTGCCCGACGACGGGATCGGCCTCGCGGTGGCGTACCAGCACCTGGTTGACCGGCTCCCCGGCGTGACCCACGGCAACTTCACCCGACCGGTGGCGATGGCGCTGGATTGATCTCGTGGCGGGCGTGGTATCGTCACTTCGTCCCTTCCGAGTGAACCAAGGCGCCCCATGAAAGCTGCGATCCATCCCGTCTACCACGTCGACGCTGAAGTCCACTGCCTGTGCGGCAACACCTTCACCACCGGCTCCACGCTGACTGAGCTGAAGACCGAGGTCTGCTCGGTGTGCCATCCGTTCTTCACCGGGACCCAGCGCATCGTCGACACCGGCGGCCAGGTGGAGCGCTTCCGCCGCCGCGCCGAGCAAGCCAAGAAAGCCTGACTCTCGACCGCAGGCCTCGCAGCGACGCGGACTGCGAACGTTTAGAGGTTGGGCAATCCGGGACTGTGCTGCGCGACAGCTAACCGCATTGCATGTAGTACACCGCCGCGCCGTTGCCGAACGTGCCGTTCGCTCTGGTGGTAATGAGGAATGCTATCCCCCCGTCGCAGCCGACAGTAGCCTTGACGGTCACCGAATTGCCGGGGTGGAGGGTGCCACCCGATGGGTTGAATGTTGCCTCCGACCCACCTCCGGACGTGGCGGTCGCGCCGGCTTGCCAGGTGAGGGATTCGGTGGATCCGGAGGTTTCGCTGACGTGAAACGTGCAGACCCACGTGAGCCCATTGCTCCCGGTGCAACCGCCCGGGCCGTCACCCGCCAGACTGACGGCTGCAGGGTGTACCGAGACGATTGCAATGGGCGTTGACGGCGCCACGGCTGCGTGGACCTCGACCCCGGCGACGAGTAGCGCGACCCCCGCGGCCCCCGCGATGATGGACAGGCGAATAGGTTTCATGATTTGTCTCCTCCAGCCATCCCATGTGCCCTTCCAGGGAGCCGCCACCACTACAGTCCGTGAGCCAACTCTCTTAGCGGACGGATACTAACAACGGCATTTCATGACATTGGGTGCGAGCGGCAGGATTGCTGCGTTCGCAATCTCGGGTGCTCTTCGGGGTACTACAACTAGCATGCCTCCCATGACCTCCATCCGGCGCTGCCGCGACCTGTTCCTCACGGTTGCGGTCAATGCCGTGAGCGCACCGCCTGCCACCTTTTTCTACGGCGGCCAGGCGGTCATCGAAGGCGTGCTCATGCGCGGCAGGGATCGCTACGCGATTGCGGCGCGACGGCCGGACGGGGAGATCGCGGTCTGCACCGACGTGCTGCGCTCGCGCGTGTACACCGCAAGCGTCTGGCGTCGCCCGTTTCTTCGCGGTGTCGCCGGCCTCTACGAGACCATCCACCTGGGCATGCGTGCGCTCCAGTGGTCGGCGCTCGTGCAGCTCGGTCAGGACGCGGAGATCGGCGAGGGCGCGATCCGTGGCGCGATGATCGCGTCGCTGGTCTTCGCGCTCGCGCTGTTCATCGGCGCACCGCTGCTGCTCGGTGGACTGCTGCATCACAGCGCATCGCAGTCGATCGGCGCGGTGCTCATCGAGGGCGCGATTCGCGCCGCCATCCTCGTGCTCTACCTGCTGCTCATCGGGCTGATCCCCAACGTGCGCCGCCTGTTTCAGTATCACGGCGCCGAGCACATGGCCATCAACGCGCTCGAGGCGGGCGACGCCATCGACGTCGTCAATGTGCGCGGGCGCAGCCGCCTCCATCCCCGCTGCGGCACCGGGTTTCTCGTGGTCGTGGCGCTGGTGAGTGTCGGCGTGTTCGCGCCGCTCGGCCTGCTTCCCACCGCCGTCCGGCTCGTCTGCCAGATCATCCTCGTCCCCGTGGTTGCGGCGGTGTCGTACGAGATCATCCGTGCGCTCGTCCGGATCCGCGACACACTGCCCGGCAGGATCGCGCTCGCACCGGTGCTCGCGACCCAGCTGCTCAGCACTCGGCGCCCGGGAGATGCGCAGATCGAGGTCGCGATCGCGGCTCTCGACGCCGCTCGCTCGGGTGACGGTCTGGTCTTCGAAGCCTCGGGAGCGCGCTGAGGCCGGCGTGGCAGAGATGAACCCGTTCGAGCAGCGGCTCGCGGCGCTGGAAGCTCGCTACACCGAGCTCGGATCCCTGCTCAGCGAGCCGGACGCGTACCAGGATCTCGACCGAGTCCAGCAGCTCTCACGCGAGCAGGCGAAGCTGCGCGAGGTCGTCGAAGCCGCGCGCCGCTGGCGCGACGCCCAGGAGGCCGCCCGCGAGGCCGAGGAGATGGCGCACGTCGAAAGCGACGCGCAGATGGTCGCGATGGCGGAGGACGAGCAGCAAGCGCAGCTGGCCGCCGCCGAGGCGGAGTACGAGCGGCTTCGCGGTCTGCTGCTCACCTCCGATCCCAATGACGAACGCGACGTCATCGTCGAGATCCGCGCGGGGACCGGAGGTGACGAGGCCGCCCTCTTCGCCGCGGATCTCTTCCGGATGTACTCGCGGTATGCGGAGCGGCAGCGCTGGCGCATCGAGGTGCTCGACCAGAACGAGACCGCGGGGCACGGCTTCAAGGAGATCGTCTTCGAGGTGCACGGTCAGGGTGCGTACTCGCGTCTCAAGTTCGAGTCGGGCGTGCATCGTGTGCAGCGGGTTCCCGAGACCGAGGCGCAGGGCCGGATCCACACGTCGGCGGCGTCGGTGGTGGTGCTCCCCGAGGCCGATGACGTCGAGGTCGACGTCAACGAGAACGACCTGAAGATCGACGTGTATCGCAGCACCGGTCCCGGCGGCCAGAGCGTCAACACCACCGACTCGGCGGTGCGCATCACCCACCTGCCGACCGGCCTCGTGGTCACGTGCCAGGACGAGAAGTCGCAGATCAAGAATCGTGCCAAGGCGATGCGCGTGCTGCGCGCGCGCCTCTACGACCTTGCGCAGGCCGAGCGCGACGCGGAGCTCAAGGCGACACGCCGCTCGATGGTGGGCAGCGGCGACCGCAGCGAGAAGATCCGCACCTACAACTTCCCGCAGTCGCGGGTGACCGACCATCGCATCGACCTGACCGTGCATCAACTCCAGCGGGTGCTCGACGGCGATCTCGACATGCTCATCGAGCCGCTCGCGAACGAGGACCAGGCGCGCCGCCTCCTCGAGGACGACCCGGGCGACGCTCCGCCTGGACACGCCGCGTGACGGTGGCGTCCACGCCCCCAACGCTCATCGACGTGCTCCGGCTGAGCACCACCTACCTCGGTGAGCACGGCAGCGCTTCGGCGCGCCTCAACTCCGAGCTGCTCTGCGCGCAGGCACTCGGCCTGCGCCGCATCGACCTCTACCTGCAGTTCGACCGCCCGCTCGACGCCGAGGAATTGACGTCGATCCGTGAGCTGGTCCGGCGACGTGGCAAGGGCGAACCGGTGGCGTACATCACCGGCACCCGCGAGTTCTACGGCCGGCCGTTCACGGTGACGCGCGACGTGCTCGTGCCCCGGCCCGATACCGAGACGCTGGTCCAGCACGCGCTGGCATTCCTGCGCGCTCGGCCCGGCGAGGAGCTCCGGGTCGCGGACCTCGGCACCGGCAGCGGCTGCATCGCGATCACGCTCGCCGCCGAGCTCCGGGACATCAGCGTGACCGCGACCGACGTCAGCGGGGCGGCGCTCGACGTGGCCCGCGCCAACGCGGCGGCGGTGGGCGTCGACGTCTCGTTCGTCGAGTGCTCGTGGGCGGATTCGCTCGAGGGACGGTTCGACCTCATCGTCAGCAACCCGCCGTACGTGACCACCGAGGAGCTCGAAGCCGTCGATCGGGACGTGCGTGACTTCGAGCCCCGTGAGGCGTTGCTCGGTGGCGCGGACGGGCTCGACGCGTACCACGCGCTGCTCGCGTCGATCCGCGAACGGGTCACCGCGTCGCGGGTGATGCTCGAGGTCGATCCCCGCCACGTCGACGCCGTCGCCGCCCTGGTGCGCTCGACATTTCCGGGCGCAACCGTGTCCCCGGTAGCCGATCTCACCGCGCGGACCCGGGTCATCGACGTCGGGATGCCGTGAGCCTCGGCGACGCGGTGCGGGCGATCAGGCGGGGCGGCGTGATCGCGATCCCGACAGATACCGTCTACGGGCTGGCGTGCGACCCGGCGAGCACGGCCGCGGTGAGCCGCATCTACGCCATCAAACGCCGCCCCGACGGGCTCGAGCTGACCCTCCTGGCGGCGTCGTTGACCGACATCGAGGACGACGTCGAGCTGAGCCCGGCGGCGCGAACGCTGGCAGCCGCGTACTGGCCCGGCGCCCTCTCGATCGTGAGCACGCTGCGCAGCCGCCGGTGGGCGATCCCGCGCAGCGGCACCACCCTCAGCGTCCGCGTCCCGGATCACCCCATCGCGCTCGAGCTCCTGCGGCGCACCGGACCGCTGGCCACGACCAGCGCCAACCGCCATGGTGACGCGGGTGCGGACACCGCCGAAGGAGTGGCCGCGGCGCTCGGCGGCGAGGTCGACACCGTGCTCGACGGCGGTCCCTCGGCCGGACTTGCCTCGACTATCATCGACTGCACGACGACCCCCCCTCGCGTGCTGCGCGACGGCCCGATCAGCGCCACCGCGTTGCTCTCGCTTCTTGGGGGCTTGCCAGCATCCACCATGGAGGGGCAGAGATCGCAGTGACCGGCACACACGTCGACACCCGCCCGAGCGTCCCGGCGGGCGCCGGGTTCACCGACAAGCCCGCCCTGGGCGCCGCCGATCCCGAGATCGCGGACCTCCTCGAGGAGGAGCTGGAGCGCCAGGAGGACACCCTCGAGCTCATCCCATCGGAGAACCTCGCCTCGGTTGCGGTGCTCGAGGCGTTGGGCTCGTGGCTCAACAACAAGTACGCCGAGGGCGTTCCCGGCAAGCGCTACTACGGCGGCTGCCAGGTGGTCGACAAGGTCGAGAACCTCGCCCGCGACCGCGCCAAGGCGCTCTTCGGCGCCGAGCACGCCAACGTCCAGCCGCACTCCGGCACCCAGGCGAACATGGCGGTGTACGCGAGCGTCCTCAGCCCCGGCGACAAGGTGCTCGGGATGGCGCTCGACCAGGGCGGCCACCTCAGCCACGGCTCGCCGGTGAGCTTCAGCGGCAAGATCTACCACTTCGAGCCGTATTTCGTCGACGAGACGACCGGCGTGCTCGACATGGACTCGGTGCGCGAGCGCGCCCTCGAGTTCCGCCCCAGGATGATCGTCGCCGGCTACAGCTCGTACCCGCGCATCCTCGACTTCGCGGCGTTCGCCGAGATCGCGCGCGAGGTCGGCGCCTATCTCATGGTGGACATGGCGCACTTCGCGGGTCTCGTCGCCGGGGGCGCGCACCCGAGCCCGGTCCCGCACGCCGACTTCGTGACCCTCACCACCCACAAGACGATGCGCGGTCCGTGGGGCGGGGTCGTCCTGTGCAGGTCCGAGTACGCCGATCAGGTCGACAAGGCCGCCTGCCCGAACGTCCAGGGAGGCCCGCAGATGCACGCCATCGCCGCCAAGGCGGTGATGTTCAAGCAGTGCGCGCAGCCGGCGTTCCGTGACTACGCGCACGCGGTGGTGACCAACGCCAAGGCGATGGCCGCCGGCCTGACCCGGCGCGGTCTCGCTGCTCACCACCGGAGGCACCGACAACCATCTGATGGTCATCGACCTGCGGCCGACGGGACTGCGCGGACGGGCGGTCCAGTCCGCCTTCGACGAGGTGGGCGTGACCGTCAACGCCAACGCCTTCCCCGGGCATGGGGGATCGCCCTTCAATCCCAACGGGATCCGGCTCGGGTCCCCGTCGGTGACCTCGCGCGGGATGGGCGAGGCGGAGATGGACGAGATCGCCGCGCTGGTCGCCCAGATGCTCGGCGGCTTCGACGACCCGGCGGTTCGCGACCAGGTTCGCGAGGCGAGCCTCACCCTCTGCCGGCGCTTCCCGCTTCCCTATCGAGGCGCCTCGACGGCGTGATCGCTGCCGCCGCCGCGTCCCCCTGGCTGAACGCGCTCCCGCCCTTCCTGGTGGCGAGCGCGGTGTGCATCGCGGCGGTGCCGGCATCGATGTGGCTGGCGCGGCGGACCGGGGCGGTGGCCAAGCCCGACGAGGATCGCCACCTGCATCCAAGCCCGACCCCGCGTCTCGGCGGCATCGCCATGTTCGCCGGGTTCGCGGTGGCCATCGCCATCTTCGGTTCGAGCATCACCTATCAGTGGCAGGTGCTCGCGGTGACCGGCGCGATCACGATCGCGATGGCGGTGGACGACATCCTCGACCTGTCGTGGCTGAGCAAGCTCGCCATCGAGGTCGGCGTCGGAGTCCTCACCGTGGTGCTCGGCATCACGATCACCACCATCGCCATCCCCGGGGCTCACGCCGCGTCGGTGTGGGACCTCATGTGGCTGGCCGCGCCGGTGACCGTGGTCTGGCTGGTCGGCATGCAGGTGTCGGTGAACCTGCTCGACGGCGCCGACGGCGTGGCCGCCGGTGTCATCGCGATCGTCGCCGGGGTCTGCCTGCTCGCCGCCATCAACCGGATCCAGGCACCCAACGACGTGCAGAGCGGCGTGGTGATCCTGAGCGGTGCGCTGATGGGCTGCTGCCTCGGGTTTCTGATCTTCAACCTCCCGCCGGCGCGCGTCTTCATGGGCGATTCCGGCTCGCACTTCCTGGGCATCGCGCTCGGCGTGATCACCATCCTCGGGGTCGCCAAGATCGTCGTCGGGCTCTCGATCCTGGTGCCGCTGATCGCCCTCGGGCTTCCGATCGGCGACACCGCCTTCGCCATCGTCCGGCGCTCCCTCGCCGGCCGCAACCCGGCGGCGCCGGACGCGGGGCACCTCCACCACCGCCTCCGAGCGGTCGGGATGAATCCGCTCGAGACCGCGGTCACCTTCTATCTCGTCACCGGGATCCTCGGCTGCCTGGCACTCACCATCTACGGACACCGCCGGATCATCGACGTCGCGCTCGGGCTGCTGGTGGTCGCGCTGGCCGTGCTGGTGTGGCGCAACCGGCGCAGGGTTCCGCGCATCCCTTTCGTCGCGGTTGAGGAAGGCGAGGTGCAGGTCGACGGGCGGCGGGCGCTTCCGTCCCACATCCATCACCGGGGCGAGGCCGACTGAGCGGAGCGCCGGCGCCCCGCAAACCGTCCGGCGCCGAGCTCGCCGGCATGGGGGTGTCGTTCGCGGTCGCGCTGATCGTGCCGCTCCTGCTCGGCGCCGCGGTCGACGCGCTCCTGCACACGAGCCCGATCGGGGTGCTGATCGGGCTGCTGGTCGGGATCAGCGCAGCCTGCTACACCGCGTTCGCTCAGTTCAGACGCTACGTCTGAGGCGGCGCTGGTCCGTCTCGCGAGGTCCAGTTGATATCGTTGCCTCGGTTTGACAGTCCAAGTGAGGCAGTGGAGGAAGCGTTGATCTCGGAAGGTGCGTCTCCACGCCCAGCGCCATCCGCCGATGCGCTGCGATTGGTGCGCAACGCGGCGTTCGTGTGCGCCGGCGCCGCGGTGATTGCCGCGCTGGTCGGGGATCGTGCTCGGGCACGCGGGGCCGGGCGGAGCACTGGCAACCGGACTGGCGATCGGATCGATCAACGGAGCGCTCGCCGCCCGGTTGATCTCCCTCCCGATCCCGTTCCTGGCCACCAGCCTGCTGCGTGTCCTGACCCTGAGCATGATCGGCATCGCGATCGGACTCGCCTTCGGGCTCGCCAACATCTGGCTGGTCATCCTCGGGCTGGGGATCGCCCAGGTGGTGCTGGCCGTCGCCGCGCTGCGTGAATCGCTGCGGGTCGCATGATCCTCGCGGACACCATCCCGGGAACGCATCCCACGATCCAGGTGTGCGGCAACGCATTCCTCTGCACGTTCAACTACGACACGCTCATCTCCAGTGGCATCGCGATCGTGGCCACCCTGGCACTGGGTTTCGGCGTCGCCTACCGGCTCAGCCACGGCACTCCCGGTCGCCTGCAGATGGTGCTCGAGCTGTTGCTCGGCTACATCCGCAACCTCACCAGGGAGATGGTGTCCGAGGAGGGCTCGGGATTCATCCTGCCACTTGCCGCCACCATCTTCATCTTCATCCTGCTCGCCAACTGGCTCGACGCGTTTCCGCTGGCGCAGCCGGTGGAGCCGGCCGCCGCCGACATCAATCTCACCATCGCGATGGCAATCGCGGTGATCGTGATCGTGCAGTGGTACAGCATCCACGTCCTCGGGTTTCGCGGCTACCTGCGCCGCTTCACCAAACCATTCGAGCTGCCCCTGATCGGCCGGATCGCCTTCACGCCGCTCAACGTCATCGAGGAGGTCGCCAAGCCGCTCAGCCTCGCGCTTCGGTTGTTCGGCAACATCTTCGGCGGCCTGGTCATGGTGTACCTGCTGACCCTCGCCTACACCGCGTTTGCGGGCTCGTCATTCATCCAGACCGCGCTGTCGCCCGTCTGGATCGTCCTGCTCGTCGTCTGGAAGCTCTTTGACGTCTTCGTCATCGGGACCATCCAGGCATTCATCTTCATGCTATTGACCATCATCTATTTCGGCATGGCCCGTGAAGGTCTCGAGGAAGAGCATCACGGCGCAGCAGCACAGGCAACGAGTTGAGGAGAGAGACCACATGAACCATGCGCTTGCAGTAATGGGCGGGCTGATCGCCGCGGGGCTCGCCCTCGGGGGAGGCGCGATCGGTGCCGCCATCGGTGACGGCCTCGCGGGCAACGCGACCATCGCCGGCACCGCCCGTCAACCCGAGGCGCAGGGACGTCTCCAGGTCACGATGTTCCTGATCATCGGACTGGTTGAAGGCATGTACTTCATCAACCTCGCGCTCGGATTCTTCTTCATCTACGTCATCGCCCAGGGCGTGAAATAGGGGTCGTGACCGCCGTGGTTGCCGACGCCGGCCTGCTGACGCCCAACGGGACGTTCTTTGCCGAGCTGATCGCGTTCATCCTGATGATCCTGGTCCTCGGCCGGTGGGTGTACCCGCGCATCATCAAGGCGGCGACCGAGCGCGAGAGCAAGATCGAAGCCGGGTTGCGCGCCGCTCAGGAGGCGGAGGAGCGCCTGTCCAAGGTGCAGGTCCAGGTCGAGCAGACCCTCGAGGAGGCACGCGCCCAGGCTCGCGACATCCTGCAGCGGTCGCACGGTGAGGCGAGCGCCGCGGCCGCGGAGGTGATCGCCAAGGCGAGGGCCGATGCCGAGGCGCTGATCGAGCGCGCACGCACCGAGATCGGCGGTGAGCGTGACCGTGCCATCCAGGACCTTCGTGCGGAGGTCAGCAGCCTGGTCGTCGCGGCGACCCAGCGCCTGCTCGGAGAGGCGATCGACGCCAGGGCACACCAACGCCTCATCGACGATGCGCTCAACCGGATCGGGGATGACCCGGCCGCGCAGGCGCCGCAGAACTGAGGTGGTACGCGCGAGCATCCTCGCCCGCCGCTACGCCGAGGCGTACTTTGCGCTCGCCCAGGAGGCGGGCGACATCGCCGGCTGGCGCCAGCAGCTCGCCGGGGTCGCGGAGGCGCTCGGCGATCCGGCGGTCAGCGCCACGCTCGAGAATCCCAAGACCAGCCTCGCCGAGCGCGTCCGCATCGGCCTGCAGCTGCTGAAGGGCGCGTCACCCGAGGCGCGCAACCTCGCGCGCCTGCTCATCGAGCGACGTCGCGTCGGCATCGCCGGCGAGATCCTCGCGCACTACGACGCGCTGGTCGATCGCGCCTCCGGCGTGGTGCGAGTTGAGGTCACCACCGCGATCCCCGCCGACAAGAAGCTCGAGAAGCACATCCGCGACGCGCTGAGCAAGCAACTCGGCAGCGACGTGCAGACGGTCGTGCGCACCGACCCGGAGATCATCGGCGGCCTGGTGATCCGCATCGGCGACCGGGTCATCGACGACAGCCTGCGCACCCACCTGCAACAACTCCAGGCGGCACTCGCCTGAAACGCGAGAGAGGAACGACGAACTGATGGCAATACGCAGTGACGAGATCGGAGAGATCCTCAAGCAGCGAATCGCGAGCTTCGAAGCTCCGGTGGTCGACGCCAACGAGGGAGTGATCACCTCGGTCAGCGACGGGATCGCACGCATCTACGGGCTGGAGCGCGCCATGGCAGGCGAGCTGCTCGAGATGCCCGGCCCCGGCGGCGAGGGCTCGGTGCTCGCGCTCGCGCTCGACCTCCGCGAGGACGGTGTCGGCGCGGTCATCCTCGGTCCGTACGAGCACCTCCAGGAAGGCGATTGGGTGCGCACCACCGGTCGCATCGCCGAGGTGCCGGTGGGCGACGAGCTCGTCGGGCGCGTGGTCAACGCGCTCGGCGAGCAGCTCGACGATCGCGGTCCGATCGAGACCGCGCAGACCCTCCCCACCGAGCGCGTCGCCCCCGGCGTCATCCAGCGCGAGAACGTCGACACGCCGATGCAGACCGGGCTCAAGGCGATCGACTCGATGATCCCGATCGGACGCGGACAGCGCGAGCTGATCATCGGTGACCGCCAGACCGGCAAGACCGCGATCGCGATCGACACCATCATCAACCAGAAGGGCACCGGGGTCATCTGCATCTACGTCGCTGTGGGGCAGAACGCGCAGAAGGTGGCCCAGATCAAGGCGACGCTCGAGCAGCACGGGGCGATGGAGCACACCATCATCGTCGCCGCCACGGCGTCCGATCCCGCGCCGCTGCAGTTCCTCGCGCCGTACGCCGGGTGCGCGATGGGCGAGTTCTTCATGCAGAAGGGCGGTCACGCGCTGATCATCTACGACGACCTCAGCAAGCACGCGGACGCGTATCGCGAGCTCTCGCTGCTGCTCCGCCGTCCACCGTCTCGCGAGGCATACCCGGGTGACGTCTTCTACCTGCACTCGCGACTGCTCGAGCGTGCGGCGCGCATGAGCGACAAGGAGGGTGGCGGCACGCTCACCGCGCTGCCGATCATCGAGACCAAGGCGAACGACGTCTCGGCGTTCATCCCCACCAACGTCATCTCGATCACCGACGGTCAGATCTACCTCGAGACCGACCTCTTCAACGCCGGCATCCGTCCCGCGATCAACGTCGGGCTCTCGGTCTCACGTGTCGGCGGTGACGCGCAGACGAAGGCGATGAAGCAGGTTGCGGGGCAGCTGCGCCTCGACCTTGCCCAGTACCGCGAGCTCGCCGCCTTCGCGCAGTTCGCCGCCGACCTCGACAAGGGCACGCGGGACCGACTCGACCGCGGCCAGCGCATGACCGAGTTGCTCAAGCAGCCGCAGTACGAGCCGATGCCGTTCGCGAAGCAGGTGATCAGCATCTTCGCCGGCGCGCGCGGATACCTGGACGACGTGCCCCTCGACCGCGTGCGCGATTTCGAGAAGAGCCTGCTGCGCTTCATGGACCAGACCCATCCGGAGGTCGAGGAGAGCGTGAACAAGAGCGGGAGCATCTCCGACGACATGGACAAGTCCCTGCGCGCCGCGATCGAAGAGTTCAAGAAGACGTTCGCGGGATGACCGTGCGCTTCGCAGTCGGCGCCGTCCGCGGCCGCGTCAGAGGCTGAGGTTCGATGCCGAGCCTGCGCGATCTGCGCCGCCGTATCAAGGGCGTCCAGAACATGCGCAAGATCACCAAGGCGATGGAGCTCGTCGCGGCGGCGCGCATGCGCAGGGCGCAGGACCGCGTGCTTGCCGCGCGTCCGTACAGCGACGAGATCGCCAGCGTCATGACCGAGCTGATGCGCCGGTCACCGCAGTACGAACACCCCTTCCTCAAGGTGCGCGATGTCGAGAAGCGGCTGATCATCCTGGTCACCGCCGACCGTGGCCTGGCCGGTGCGCTGAACAGCAACAACACCCGTTTGGCGCTCAGCGACGCCACCAGGACGTCGGTGCCGGTGTCGTACGTGACCATCGGGCGCAGGGGTCGCGACGTGCTCCGGCGCCTGCACCGTGACCTGGTGGCGGACCAGAGCATGCTCGGCGATCGACCCACCATGGGTGACGTGCTCCCCGCCGCCCGCGTCGCCATGGAGCAGTACGAGCGGGGCGACGTGCAGCAGATTGACATCGTCTACGCGCGCTTCATCAGCGTCGGCCGCCAGCAGACCGTGCTCCAGCGCGTGATCCCGGTGGTGCCGCCCGAGGATGCCAAGGCGGTGAGCGCCGACTTCGAGTACGAGCCCGACCCGAAGGACGTCCTCGATGCGCTGCTGCCGCGCTACGTCGAGGCGCAGGTGTATCGAGCGGTGCTCGAGAACGCGGCATCCGAGCAGGCGGCGCGGATGGTGGCGATGCGCAACGCGTCCGACAACGCAAGCGAGTTCATCGAGGACCTGACCCTCACCGCCAACAAGGTGCGGCAGGCATCGATCACGACAGAGTTGATGGAGATCGTCTCCGGCGCCGCGGCGCTGGAAAGCTGAGGAGCGAGATGGCAGTTGTGGAGTTGAAGTCGGGCACCGGCGCGGTGGTGCAGGTGATCGGCCCAGTCGTCGACGTGGAGTTCAGCGGCGAGCGCCTGCCCGAGATTCTCGACGCCCTCGAGATTGATCGCGAGGGCGGCTCGCGCCTGGTCCTCGAGGTGCAGCAGAGCCTCGGCAACAGCACGGTCCGGTGCATCGCCATGGACACCACCGAGGGCGTGCGTCGCGGCGACGAAGTGCGTGCCACCGGCGCGCCGATCCAGGTTCCCGTCGGCGAGGAGACGCTCGGCCGGATGTTCAATGTCATCGGCGAGACGATCGATGGCAAGGGGCCGTTCGGCGGCACCGGCCGGATGCCGATGCACCGCACCGCCCCCACCATCTCCGAGCAGTCGGTTGAGACCGAGATTCTCGAAACCGGGATCAAGGTCATCGACCTGATCTGCACATTCTCGAAGGGCTCGAAGATCGGGCTGTTCGGCGGAGCGGGCGTCGGCAAGACGGTCATCGTCATGGAGATGATTCGCAACATCGCGCGTGAGCACGCCGGGTACTCGGTGTTCGCGGGGGTCGGCGAGCGGACCCGTGAGGGCACCGCCCTCTACGGCGAGATGCAGGAGTCCAAGGTGCTCGACCAGACCGCGCTGGTCTACGGGCAGATGAACGAGTTGCCCGGGGCGCGCGCCCGGGTCGCGCTCACCGCGCTCACCATCGCCGAGTGGTTCCGTGACGAGAAGGGCGCCGACACGCTGCTCTTCATCGACAACATCTTCCGGTACACGCTCGCCGGCGCCGAGGTCTCGGCACTGCTCGGACGGATGCCGTCGGCGGTCGGATACCAGCCGACGCTGGCGACCGAGATGGGTGACCTGCAGGAGCGCATCACGTCGACGAACAAGGGGTCGATCACATCGGTGCAGGCGATCTACGTCCCCGCGGACGACTTCACCGACCCCGCCGTTGCCACCACCTTCGGCCATCTCGGTGCCACGGTCACGCTGAGCAGATCCATCTCGGAGGCGGGCATCTATCCCGCCGTCGACCCGCTCGAGTCGTTCAGCCGCGTGCTCGATCCGAACGTGGTGGGTGAGGAGCACTACCGCGTCGCTCAGGGCGTGAAGCGCGTGCTCCAGGAGTTCAAGGAGCTCCAGGACATCATCGCCATCCTCGGACAGGAGGAGCTCACCGAGGATCAGAAGCTGACCGTGCGCCGCGCCCGTCGCGTGCGCAACTTCCTGTCCCAGCCGTTCTTCGTGGCCGAGGTGTTCACCGGGCGTGACGGCAAGTACGTCCCCCTCGAGGAGACCATCCGCGGGTTCGCCGAGATCCTCGACGGCAAGCACGACGACCTGCCCGAGGACGCGTTCTACATGGTCGGCACCATCGACGAGGCTGTGCAGCGCGCGGCCGCGTTGAAGGGGGACGAGGGGCAGGGCGCCAAGCCCGCCGATGCCGCACCGAGCGCGGAGGCCGCGCCTGCGACTGCTGAGGAAGCCCCGGCTGCGGAAGGTGGCGCGCCGGACGCTCAGGCTACGGACGGTGCCGCCGCACCTGCGGATGCCGCACCTGCGGTTGGCGCGTCTGCCGAAGCGGCGGCCGACTCAGCAACCACCTCGGAGACCGCGGCGGCCAAGCCCGACGAGACCGCAAAGGAATAGGCGGGATGGCCAAGCTCCAGGTCGAGCTCGTCACCCCGGAGGGTCGCGTGTTCAGCGAGGAGGCTGACTTCGTGCTCGCGCCCGGCGTGGAAGGAGACCTCGGGGTGCTGCCGCAGCACATTGCGCTGCTGACGCCGCTGCGCACCGGCGTGGTGACCATCCGCAATGACGACGCCGAGCACGTGCTCGCGGTCTCCGGCGGCTTTCTCGAGGTCCTGCCGGACAAGGTGACGATCCTGGCGGACGCCGCCGAGCGCGCGGAGGACATCGACGAGGCGCGCGCCGAGGAGGCGCGCAAGCGCGCCCAGGAGCTGCTCGCACAGAACGTGGACAGCGAGGAGGCCGTACTGGCTCTCGAGCGCGCCACCTTGCAACTCCAGGTCGCGGAGATCCGGCGCCGCCGTCACGGGCACTCGCCGCCTCCTCAGTGACGTCGCCGCCGGGGCTCGACCTCGTGGCGCTCGCCCGATACCTCGAGCCCCACGTCGGTGGGCTCGCCGGCGCTCTCCGAGGCGAGGTGATCGCCGGCGGCCGCTCCAACCTCACGTATATCGTCGATGACGGTGAGCGCAGTTTTGTGGTTCGCCGCCCGCCGCTTGCCCACGTGCTCCCCACCGCGCACGACATGGCGCGCGAGTTCCGGGTGCTGAAGGCGTTGCAGGGCACCGAGATCCCGGTCCCACGGGTGATCGCGCTGTGCGAGGACGAGGCCGTGATCGGCGCGCGGTTCTACGTCATGGAGTGGGTCGACGGCCACGTTGTTCGCGACGCGCTCCCGGCGGAGTTTCCCGACACGACCGAGACGCGGTGCTCGATGTCTGCCGCGCTGGTCGACACGCTGTTGCATCTCCATCGGGTCGATCCCGACGCCGTTGGACTCAGCGGCTTCGGACATCCCGACGGGTTCCTCGCCCGTCAGGTGCGCCGTTGGTGGCAGCAGTGGGAGGCGTCGAAGACCCGTGAGCTGCCGAGCATCGAGGAGCTGCGCCGCAGGCTCGACGAGACGGTTCCCGCACCATCCGCCCCCGGGATCGTGCACGGCGACTACCGCCTCGACAACGTCATGTATGCACCCGCCGACCCGTCGCGCATCGTCGCGGTGATCGACTGGGAGATGTGCACCATCGGCGACCCGCTGTGCGACGTCGGGCTGCTCTGCGTGTACTGGGCGGATGACGACACCGAGGCGGCGGCGCGCACGCTCCACGGTCGCGCGATCACCGTCGAGCACGGCTTCTACAAGCGGGCCGACATCCTGCGCGACTACGCCGCGGGCACGCAGCGCGACCTCACGTCGCTCGAGTGGTACATCGCACTCGGTGCGTACAAGCTCGCGATCATCGCGGAGGGCATCACCGCGCGATTCCTGATGGGCATGACCGTCGGCGAGGGCTTCGAGACGATGGGGGTGATGGTGCCGGCCATTGTCGACAATGGCCTCGAGGCACTCGGCCGGCTGGGTACCACGCAAGGAGGCTGAACATGGATTTCGCGGAGACACCCCGGGTGCGCGAGCTCCGAGAGAAGGTGTGGCGCTTCATGGACGAGCGCATCCGGCCGGCCGAGGAGGAGTACTGGCGCGGCTTCTCCGCCGAGACCATCCCCCAGCGGATCTCGCCGGTGATGGAGGAGTTGAAGACCGAGGCGCGCCGTCGCGGCCTCTGGAACCTGTTCCTGCCGGACAAGCGCTTCGGCCCCGGTCTCACCAATCTCGAGTACGGCGCGCTCGCCGAGATCATGGGCTGGAGCGCGATCGCGTCAGAGGCCATGAACTGCTCCGCGCCGGACACGGGCAATATGGAGGTGCTCGCGCAGTTCGGCACGCCCGAACAGCAGGAGACGTGGCTGCAGCCGCTCCTGGCGGGTGAGATCCGGTCCTGCATCGGCATGACCGAGCCCGAGGTCGCCAGCTCGGACCCCACCCAGCTGGCGACGCGCATCGATCGCGAGCGTGGCGATTATGTCATCAATGGCCATAAGTGGTTCACCAGCGGTGCGGCGCATCCCAGCGCCAAGGTCATCCTGCTCATCGGCGTGACCCACCCCGACGCCGAGCGCCACGCCCGTCACACCATGGTTCTGGTGCCGATCGACTCGCCGGGGGTGACCATCGTCCGTCAGCTCAAGGTGTTCGGCTTCGACGACCCGGGCAGTCACTGCGAGGTCCTGCTCGAGAACGTCCGCGTTCCGCAGACCAACCGAATCGGCGATGAGGGCACCGCTTTCATGATCGCCCAGGCGCGGCTCGGCCCCGGGCGTCTGCACCACTGCATGCGCCTGATCGGAGCCGCCGAGCGGGCTCTTTCGCTGATGTGCGAGCGCGCCAAATCACGCACCGCGTTCGGCAAGCGGCTTGCCGAGCAGGGCGTGGTGCGCGAGCAGATCGCGAAATCACGCATCGAGATCGAGCAGGCGAGGTTGTTGTGCCAGAAGGCGGCGTGGCTGCTCGACACCCAGGGCAGCCTCGGCGCGCGGTTCGAGATCTCGGCGATCAAGGTGGTCGCCCCCAACGTCGCCCAGACCGTGATCGACCGCGCCATCCAGGTGCACGGCGGAGCCGGCGTCTCCCAGGACCTGCCCCTCACCCAGATGTTCGCCTACGCGCGCTCGGCCCGCTTCATGGACGGGCCCGACGAGGTCCACTACTCGATCATCGGCCGCGAGGAGCTGAAGCGCGAGGAGGGGCGGGCGTAGCCAGAGGGCCCGGCACCAACGAAAGGAATCTGTTCGCCCCTGGCGGTCGGTACCATTCCGGAACGTAGGGCTCTGGTAGGAGGCGCGGTGGTCTGTTCCAACTGCGGTGGAAGCAATACTCCGGAGCGCAAGTTCTGTGGCGAATGCGGGGCAGCACTGGCGCGGGTCTGCGCTGCGTGCGGCGCAGCGAATGCAGTCGCCGTCAAATTCTGCGGTGAGTGCGGAGCGCACATGGGAGCCCTCGGCGACGTCGACCAGACCGCGTCACTGAAACTCGCGGCGGCTGTTCACCCTTCCGCCGCCGTGGTTGCTGAGATCCGTTTGGTCTCGGTGCTCTTCGCGGATCTGGTCGGGTTCACGGCCCTCTCGGAGACTCGGGATCCTGAGGATGTACGGGATTTGCTGTCCCGGTACTTCGAAATATGCCGTGAGCTGATCGAGCGCTACGGGGGTACGGTCGAGAAGTTTATCGGCGACGCCGTGATGGCGGTGTGGGGCGCACCCACGGCCACCGAGGATGACGCCGAGCGAGCGGTGCGAACCGCGCTGGAACTGGTTGCTGCGGTGGCGTCGCTCGGCGCCGAGGTGGGCGCGAGCACGCTGCGCGCCCGCGCGGGCGTGCTGACTGGCGAGGCCGCGGTAACGCTTGGCGCAATCGGCCAGGGCATGGTCGCCGGGGACCTGGTCAACACAGCGTCCCGACTGCAGGCTGCCGCCGAGCCGGGCGGCGTGCTGGTGGGCGAGGCGACCATGCGCGCGGCCCGTCGGGCGATAGCCTTCACCGAGCTGGGCACGCTCAACCTCAAGGGAAAGGAAGAGCCGGTACCGGTCTGGCGGGCCGAGCGAGTGGTGGCCCAGCGCCGTGGGGTCGGCCGATCGGAGCGAGCCGAGCCGCCCTTCGTCGGCCGCGAGGAGGAGCTTCGTCTCCTCAAGGAGTTGCTCCACACCACGATTCGGGAGCACCGGGTCCGACTGGTGTCAGTGACCGGCATCGCCGGAATCGGCAAGAGCCGGCTCGCGTGGGAGTTCCTCAAGTACGTGGACGGTCTGGCCGCGACGGTCTACTGGCAGCAGGGCCGATCCCCTTCCTACGGCGAGGGAATCACCTTTTGGGCGCTCGGAGAGATGGTGCGCATGCGGGCGGGGATCACCGAGGGTGAGGATCCCTCCCAGGCGCGCGCCAAGCTGTCCGCCTCGGTCGGCGAGTTCATCATCGAGGCGGAGGAACGCCGCTGGGTGGAGCAGGCACTCGCCTACCTGCTGGGCCTCGCTGACGCGCCCGGCGGAGAGCGCGAGGAGCTCTTCTCCGCATGGCGCACCTTCTTCGAGCGGATCGCCGAACACAGTCCGACGGTGCTGGTGTTTGAGGATCTGCAGTGGGCAGACCCCGGATTGATCGACTTCATCGAATCGATCGTTGAGTGGTCGCGGACCCGTGCCATCTTCGTGCTCACGCTCTCGCGACCGGAGCTGCTCGAGCGGCGCCCAACCTGGGGGGCGGGCCAACGCTCGTTCACCGCCCTCCACCTCGAGCCACTGGCTCCAGAGGCAATGGCAGCGCTGCTGCGAGGCTTCGTGGCTGGACTTCCGGAGGGCGTCGTCGAGCAGGTGCTGCAGCGCGCCGAGGGAGTGCCCCTTTATGCCGTGGAAACGATCCGGATGCTCGTCGACCGAGGGCAACTGGCGGAACACGACGGGGTGCTGACCGTGGCGGGGGCGCTTGGGGCGCTCGACATTCCCGACACACTCCATGCGCTCATCGCATCTCGGCTCGACGGAGCGTCTGCCGTTGAGCGCTCTCTGCTTCAGGACGCTGCCGTGCTCGGCCAGAGCTTCTCGATCTCGGCGTTGGCGGCGGTGTCGGCCCGAGACCCTTCCGCCCTCGCCATGCCCCTCCGGGACCTGGTGCGCAAGGAGCTGCTCGCGCTCGACATCGACCCTCGCTCGCCAGAACGAGGGCAGTACGGGTTCGTCCAAGGGCTGATCCGCGAGGTCGCGTACGGCACGCTGGCGAGGCCGGAGCGGCGCGCCAAGCACGTCGCTGCAGCCGCGTATTTCGAGGGTCTGGATGATGAGGAGCTGGTCGGCGCCGTGGCGACGCACTACGCCGAGGCGGAGCGCGCCGCCGTCGCGGGCCCGGAGCGGGACACCCTGGCCGCCCAGGCCCGAGAGTGGCTCACCCGCGCGGGACGACGAGCCTTGGCGCTCGGGTCGCCGGAGCAGGCGCTCGCCTACCTGGAGCAGGCGCTGGCGCTGAGCCATGTCCCGGCGGAACGGGCGGTGCTCCTGGAGACAGCCGGCGAAGCCGCCTTCCGAACCGACGCATACGAGCGCGCTCTGGCTCACCTCGAGGCTGCGATCACGGCACACAGGGAGGCAGGCGACGCGGACGCTGTAGGGCGCAGCACCGCCCGGCTCGCCGAGGTGCTCGGCCACGGACCGGAGCGCGTCGGCGAAGCCATCGCACGGGCGCAGCACGGCCTGACGGAACTCGGAGAAACGGGCGGTGAGCGAGCCCGGGCCGATCTGGCCGCCACCCTCGCGTCGCTGCAGAGCAGCTCCGGAGCGTCGGAGCAGGCGCTCGCGTGGGCTGAGATGGCGTGCACCCTGGCGGAACGCCTCGACGACACCGATCTGCTTGGGCGCGCCATTGGGGCGAGGTCCGAGGCATTGTTCCGGATCGGGCGCCATCGCGAGGCCCTGATGCTTGCACGCGGGCGGATGGCCCTTGCCGAGACAGCCGGCTCCCTTGTCGAGCAGGCGAGGGCGAGCCTGTTGGTGTCCATCTTCGTGCTCGATGAGGATCCCCACGAAGCGATCCGGCTGCAGCTCGAGTCGGCTGAGCGGGCTCGGCGCGCCGGCGCTCGCAGCCTCGAAACCGTGAACCTGCTCAACGCTGCCGACGGGGCGACCAACCTGGGACAGTGGGAC
The DNA here is from genome assembly GCA_963799005.1 of Candidatus Dormiibacterota bacterium. GTDB lineage: Bacteria > Chloroflexota > Dormibacteria > Aeolococcales > Aeolococcaceae > Palsa-851. Next base: position 1,783,052 of record CAWCVK010000001.1, read on the forward strand.
GACGCCCGAGCGGCGCTGGCCGCGCTCCGCCAGCGGGATCTGCCCGGTCCGCGGCAGACGCAGCTCGAGCTCTGCGAAGCGGTGCTGGCCGCGCTCAGCGGGGACACTGTCCTTGCCCTCGAGCGGCTGGCGGCGACTGCCGACGCCGAGGGACTTGAGGAAGTTACGGCGCGTGCCAACAACCATCTCGCTCGCGCCGTGGTGTATCTGGCCACCGGCGATCTCGAAGTGGCTTACGAGCATGCTTCCGCGGCGCTGGCGGCTGAGCCGTCAGGGATCAACAGCGCGGTCGCTCTGGCGATCCAGCAGCGGGCGGCATTGTGGTTGGGCGACCTCGGGCGAACTCGCGGAGCGCTGACCGAGATGCAGGCTTTTCGCGGCCGGTGGATGGCAGCAGTGCGGCTGACGGGGGAGGCAGGGGTCGCAGCCCTGGAAGGGAGACACGATGAGGCGGCGATGGCTTACGCCCGCGCCCTCGACGCCTGGCGGACGATCGACTCGCCTCTCGATCTCGCCCTCTGCGGCCTCGACAGGGCAATGCTCCGCGGATCCGGCGCCGCCCCAGAAGACGAGGACGACGAGGCGCGAGAGATCTTCACCAGGATCGGAGCCACCCCGTTTCTCATGCGGCTCGATCGAGCAGTCGCCTCCGCACGCAAGGCCGGCTGATCGGCTTATGAGCATGTTGGATCGCCGCCTTCAGGTGCGGATCGATCAAAGCCTCTGGTCGCGGCTTGAGCGTGAAGCCAAGCGACGGAGTGTCTCGGTCAGCACGCTCGTGCGTGAAGCGATCGACGAGCGCTATCCAGGCAGCACCAAAGAACGGCGGGCGGCGCTCAACGCTGTGCTGCGCGCACCTCTGATGGAAGTACCACCACCCGACCATCTGCGTCGCGAGCGCGAGGCAATCAGGCGCGGACGTGCCTTGTGATCCTTCTCGACACAACGATTCTTGCCTCCGCCGACCGCGAGTTTGCGCGGATTGCGGGACTCTCACACCTCGATCCCGCCTCGCCCTCGTTCCTGGAATTGGTGGGCACTGCCGGCTGACCCTCGGCGCTTGGGCGATCGTCTGTCGAATCAGTAGCCGGTCGCGCCGTCGATCCTCTCGCGGAGCAGATCCGCGTGGCCGTTGTGCCGCGAATACTCGTCGATCATGTGAACGAGGACCCAGCGCATCGAGACCTCGTTCCCCTGGCGCTGACGGCCCGTAGCGTCGAGTGCACGCCGAGAGATGATCTCGTCGGCGTGCGCGCACTCCTCGTGCCAGCTCGCGAACGCCTCGTCGACATCGGCGGAGTCGACGTTGTCGAACTCGCCGTCGGGGTCGTCATCGGTCGAGTAGCGGTAGTCGATTTCCTCGCCGGCGAGTGTGCGCCGGAACCAACCCCGCTCCACGTCTGCCATGTGGCGGACAAGTCCCAGCAGTGACATCGACGACGGCTCGACGGAGCGGATACGCAATTGATCCGGCTCGAGGCGAGCGCACTTCCTTTCCAGTGTGGCGCGCTGCCACGCGAGAAATCCGAGCAGCGTCGCCCGCTCGTCGCCGGTATGAGGGGTGTCCTCGATCTCCATCCTTCGGAACCTTTGGTGATGGTAACGGCGTCGTACTCGGAGCAAGGGTTTCAGGGGCTAGGGCTCCTGCATGCCCGGGTGTGCTCGTGGTCATGATGGTGGCATGGAGGTTGGTCGGATGTGGCGGGTTCGGGAGGCTGAGTCCGGTGAGGATCTCGATCTCTGGGCTGCGATTCGGACGGGAGCCTCGCCGCGCGAGCGGCTGGTTCGGCCGCTGCGGGCTTCGGGGCGGTTGCTATTGCTTGCGGGTGAGGTGGGCTGCGCTCGTGCTGTGCCCTCGGACCTGGAGGGATGCGCCTCGGTGGAGGTCTTCGTCGTGCCAGGGGCGCGCGGGAGGGGCGTTGGGTCGCGACTTTTCGCGCGATGCGTCGAGCATGCGCGGGAGCTCGGCGCGCTGCAGCTCATGACGACCGTTGACGAGTTGAGCGAACCGGGACGGGCGTTCGCGGCTGCGTGTGGCTTCGCCGAGGTGGATAGAGAGGTCGAGTTGAGGCAACTCGTCGGCGATGAGCGCGAACCGCCGCCGCTGCCTGGGATCACCGTCCTGTCTCTGGCCGAGCGTCCGGAGCTGCTCGAGGCTGCGTACCAGGCCGTAGCGGTCGACGCTTACGCGGAGATGCCGCTGCCCGGGGGCTACGTGACGACGCTCGAGAAGTGGATCGCCGAGGAAGGGGCGGGGGTCGCGGAAGCCTCATTGGTCGCCCTGGACGGAGACGCGATCGTCGGCTACGCCGGCATGCAGCCGCACGGCGAGCACGGCCTCACGGCCGTGCGGCGATCCCACCGCAGGCGCGGCATCGCTACGCATCTGAAACGGCGCCAGCTTGCTTGGGCCACTCGGGCTGGAGTAAAGGAGCTCATCACCTTCACCCAAGGCCATAACAGCGCAATGCAGCGCGTGAACCAACTGCTCGGCTACATCCCCGAACCGGCCTGGTTGAAGCTCAAGGCATCCCTCGAACTTTGACGCACTCGCATGGCCAAGACCTGTTCGCCCACGGCACGGACAAGGTCGTGCCATGACCAGTTGCAGCCATGTTCGGCAATAACAGCGCAGGGCGTGAAACAGGCGCGGCCTCCCTTCCGCCGGTTATACCGCGCCAGCCGTCAGGATTCCCGGTCGGTGGCGCCGTCGATCCGTTCGCGGAGTAGGTCCGCGTGGCCGTTGTGCCGCGAGTACTCCTCGATCATGTGGTTGAGGATCCAGCGCATCGACACCTCCCGGCCGGTCCGCTGGAGTCCGGTGGCGTCCAGCGACCGCCGCGAAATGATCTCGTCGGCGCGCACACATTCCTCCCGCCAGGCGGCGAATGCCTCCTCGACATCTGCCGTGTCGACGTTGTCGAAATCGCCGTCGCGGTCGTCAGGAGAGGAGTAGCGGTCGTCGACGTCCTCACCCGCGAGCGTGCGCCGGAACCAGCCCCGCTCGACATCCGCCATGTGACGCACGAGCCCGAGCAGCGACAGCGTCGACGGATCCGCCGAGCGGATGCGCAGCTGGTCGGGCTCCAGGCCGGCGCACTTCCGGGCCAGCGTCTCGCGCTGCCATTCGAGAAACGCGAGCAGCGTCGACCGCTCGTCGTCGTTCCGGGGTATGTCGTCGTAGTCCATACGGCCCCAAGTATTGCTCTCTCTGAGCTGCTGCGGTCCCGTGATCGATTCAGTATCCGGTGGCCCCGTCGATGCGTTCGCGAAGCAGGTCCGCGTGGCCGTTATGCCGTGAGTACTCCTCGATCATGTGCGTCAGGATCCAGCACAACGAGACTTCTCGGCCGCTCTCCTGCCGCCCGATCGCGTCGAGGTCGTGGCGGGCGATGATCTCGTCGGAGCGCCGGCACTCATCGTGCCATGTCGCGAAGGCCTCCTCGACGTCGGCCGCAGCGACGTTGTCGAACTCGCCAGTCGCGTCCTCATCTGATGTGTATGGGTATTCGACTTTCTCGGCTCCGAGCGTCTCCCGGAACCACTGCATCTCGCCTTCCGACATGTGGCGGACGAGACCGAGCAACGAGAGGCTGGATGGCTCGACCGATCGCATGCGCAACTGGTCGGCGGTCAACCCCTCGCATTTTCGTTCGAGCGTGGCCCGCTGCGAGGCGAGAAACCAGAGCAGGGTGGACCGCTCGTCCCTGGTGCGCAACTCGTCGTCGACCACGGGGTGACCGCCCACCGCCTCGCCGATTACGCGATCGTGATCTTGTCGTTCAGGTAGACGTCCTGCATCGCGTTGAGCAGATGCACGCCGTCGCGCATCGGCCGCTGGAAAGCCTTGCGACCGCTGATCAACCCGGTGCCGCCGGCGCGCTTGTTGATGACCGCGGTGCGAACCGCGTCACTCAGGTCTCCGGCGCCGATCAACTCACCGCCGGAGTTGATGAGGCCGACGCGTCCCGAGAAGCAGTTGAGCACCTGGTAGCGGCACAGGTCGATGGGGTGATCCGAGGTGAGCTTCGTGTAGACGGCGTCCGCGGTCTTGCCGAAGTTGAGCGCCGTGTACCCCCCGTTGGTGGTGGGCAACTTCTGCTTGATGATGTCTGCCTGAATGGTGACGCCGATGTGGTTCGCCTGACCGGTGAGATCAGCGGAAAGCGCGTAGTCGACGCCGTCCTTCTTGAAGGCCGGGTTGCGGAGATAGCACCACAGGATGGTCGCCATCCCGAGCTCGTGGGCCTCGGCGAAGGCGCGCGACACCTCCTGGATCTGGCGGTCGGCGCCGTCGGAGCCGAAATAGATGGTCGCGCCGACCGCGACCGCGCCGATGTTCCAGGCTTCCCGCACGGTTCCGAACATGATCTGGTCGGCACCATTCGGGTAGGTGAGCAGCTCGTTGTGGTTGAGCTTGACGATGAACGGGATCCGGTGCGCCCAGCGACGTGACAGTGCGCCGAGCACGCCGAAGGTGGACGCCACCGCGTTGCAGCCGCCCTCGACCGCGAGCTCGACGATCTTCCCGGGGTCGAAGTACTCCGGGTTGGGTGCGAACGACGCGCCCGCCGAGTGCTCGATGCCCTGGTCGACCGGGAGGATCGAGACGTACCCGGTTCCGGCGAGGCGGCCGTGCTCGTACAGGCTGCTCAGGTTGCGCAGCACGCGGTTGGAACGATCGGTCCCCGCCCAGATGCGGTCGACGAAATCGGGGCCGGGCAGGTGCAGCAGCGACTGGGGCACCGTCTCGCATCGATGCTCGAGCAGAGACGCGGCCTGGTCGCCGAGCAGTTGCTCGACGGTCTCGGTGGCGGGAAGGGTTGCGGTTGCCATGGTGTCTCCCGATGCGTGCCGGCATCCGTCTGGATACCAGTCACTAATCTACCCGGTCGGCAGGCGATCCACCCGGTCAGCGGGGCCGTCGAGTACGGTAGGCGGAGATGGAACTCCTTCGCATCCGAGGCGGGCGCCGGCTCGAAGGGAGCGTCGCGATCTCAGGGAGCAAGAACGCGTCCCTGCCGGTCATGGCGGCGGCACTGCTCACCGACCAGGAGGTGGAGCTGGGGAACGTCCCGGACATCGAGGACATTTCGACCATGGCGCAGATGCTCCAGCACGTCGGCGTCAAGGTCGAGCATCCAAACCTCCACACCTGGCGCCTGCACGCCGGCGCGCTGCGCACCACCGAGGTCGATCCCAATCTGAGCCGGCGGATGCGCGGCTCATTTCTGCTCCTCGGTGCGCTGGTCGCACGCGCCGGTGAGGCGAGCATCGCCAAGCCGGGAGGCGACGACATCGGGATGCGCCGGGTGGAGCAGCACCTGGAAGGACTGCGCCTCATGGGCGCCGAGGTCGAGGAGCACGAGAGCGGGTACGTGGCGCGCGCCCGGCGGCTTCACGGTGCGCGCATCGCCCTCGACATGCCGACCGTCACCGGCACCGAGAACCTGATGATGGCGGCGGTGCTCGCCGAGGGCATCACCGTGATCAGCAACGCGGCGCGCGAGCCGCACGTCTACGACCTGGCGCGCTGCCTCATCGGTATGGGAGCGCACATCACCGGCGTCGGCACCGAGCTGATCGTGATCGAGGGGAGCGGCGGTCTGCTCCACGGGACCACTCACAACATCACCGCCGACTACATCGAGGCCGGGACCTACATGATCGCGGCCGCGGCAACGTATGGCGACGTCGTGGTAGAGCACATGCGACCCAGCGACCTGCGCTGGCTGTTCAGCAAGCTGCGTTCGGCGGGCTGCGACATCGTCGAGGGTGCGCACCATGTGCGCGTCAGCTGCGAACACCTTCGTGGCGTCGACATGACCACCTGGCCGCACCCCGGCTTTGCCACCGACATGCAGCCACAGTTCTGCGCGCTGATGACCCAGGCGACGGGACCGAGCGTGATCAGCGAGGCGTTGTACGAGAACCGCTTTCGCCACGTCGCCTTTCTGCAGCAGATGGGCGCGCGGATCGCGATCGACGGTCGCAGCGCGGTGATCAACGGGCCCGCGCGGCTGCACGGAACCAGGATGAGCATCCCCGACATCCGCAGTGGCGCTGCGCTGGTGATCGCCGGCCTCTGCGCCGAGGGCATCACCGAGCTCGACAACGTCTTCCATCTCGAACGCGGCTACGACGACCTCGAGATGAAGCTCGCCGGGCTGGGCGCCGACATCGAACGCCTCACCACCGACGAACCCGGGACCGAGGTGCGCGACCTCACCGGCGTGGTCGGCGACTGAGTCAGCCACCGATGCTGGGCAAGAAGGTCGGCATCGACCTCGGCACGACGACCACGAGGATCATCGTCAAGGGAGAGGGGATGATCGCCACCGAGCCGACGGCCGTGGCGATACGCGACGGCGGCACCCAGACCGCGGTCTTCGGTGACGCCGCGTTCGAGACGGTGTCCGGCGATCCCGAGTTTCAGCTGCGCAGACCCATCGCCGGTGGCGAGGTCGTCGATGCGGCGGCGGCGAGGTGGCTCGTCAATCACGCCATGATCCGCGCCGCCGGTCGGCAGCGGATCTTCAAGCCGGATGTCGTGATCGCGGTGATGTCCTCGCTCCCGGGCGGCCAGCGGCGCTCGCTGCTCGAGGCCGCGGCATTCGCCGGCGCTCGCACCGCCTATCTGCTCGACGCTCCGCTCGCCGCGGCGATGGGCGCGGGCGTCCGCCTGAGCGGACCCAACGGGCACCTGGTCATCGACATCGGCGCCGGCAAGACCGACATCGCCGCGCTCGCGCTCGAGGGCACGGTGAGCGGTCGCTGCCTCACCGGCCACGGCGGCGCGCGCCTGCACATGTGCGTCGCCGACCACATCCGCCAGGAGCATGGCGTGACCCTCGAGGCGGCAACGGTGGAGGAGGTGGTCGCCTCGCTCGCCCGTGTTGGGCCGCATGAAGAACGTCGCCTCGACGTCAAGGGCCGGGGCAGGACAGGCGATGAACGGCTGACCATCACCTCGACCGAGTTGAACGCATGCCTCGAGGCGCATGTGCGACCGATCCTTGCGGCGGTTGCCGCCGTGCTTGCCGATACCCCGGGGCGGTTGATGAGCGACATCCAGCGCGAGGGCATCCTGCTCTGCGGCGGCGGCGCCCGCCTCGAGGGGCTCGACGGCGCGATCGCGGCATCCACCGGCGTCGAGGTCCACCGTGACACCCAGCCGGAGCTCTGCGCCGTCCGGGGTACGGGCTATGCCCTCGACAACCTCGACGTCCTCAAACGCGCTCTCATGTACATCCGGTAGCGCGCAGTCAGAGCGTCGCCTCGATGCCGGCGAGCACGTCCTCCACGCGGATCTGGTCCATGCTCGCGGTGGTCGCGACGCCATCCTCGAAACGCGGAGGCGCCAGCGCCTGGATCACGCGGTGAGCGGGTCCGTAGGCGCCGCCACGTGCGCCGTCGGTCGGCCCGAACAACCCGACTGTGGGCGTGTCCATGGCCGCGGCGAGCTGGAGCAGCGGGGTGTCGCTTCCGACCAGGAGGTCGCAGCGGGCGACGACCCCGGCGAGGGTCGGAAGGTCGATCTCGCCGACCAGGTCGATCGCGGTGGCGCGGAGGTCGATCTTGGTCCGCTCCGCCGCATAGCGGTCGTGCGTCGAGCCGACGAGCAGGATCCCGGCGCCGTGACGCTGGGCGAGCAGGTTGGCGAGGTGCGCCCAGCGTTCGGGGTCCCAGATGGTCGCCGCCGGCGCCACCCCGTGGGTCTCGGCGTAGCCGGACCCCGGCGCAATCGCGACCAGGAGACGCCCGTCGCCGAGGCCGGTCCGGTGGAGGACCTGCTCGGCTCGGCGCCGTGCCTCGGGACCCGGCTCGAACACGGGGCTGTGGAGCTGCTGGTGGACGCCGGCGACCTCGGCGAGACGCAGCCACGTCTCCGCCTGGTTCTCGGCCCGGCGCGGCCTGACACGGCCGGTGAGCAGGAGGCCGGCGCCGCCGCCGACCCCACTGCGCTGCGGGATGCCCGCGAAGTAGGCCGCCGCCACCGCAGCGACGCCGGTGGTGCACAGGAAGACGGCGTCGAGACGCATGCCGCGCAGCGTCGCCCACAGCCGCAGGCCGCCGGTGCCTTTGCCGCGAAGCCCGGACAGGGCGACGACCTGGTCGACCGGAGGGATGCCGTCGGCGACGTCGACCGCCGTCGACGGGCAGACCAGCGCGATCCGGGCCGTCGGGTAGCCCGCGCGCAGGGTGCGCAGGAGCGGCGTCGACTGCAGGGTTTCGGCCATCCCGCCGTTGACCACGACCGCGATATCCACGCGCGCACGGTATAGCGTGTGACGCTTCGCGCGCGGGATTGCGCGTGAGGCGCGCGAATGACGTCGCGGTGCAACCATATGGGCGGATGAGCCCATCTCTCGCCGGCCGCGACCTCCTCAGCATCGCGGACCTCACCGCCGACGAGATCCTCGCCGTCCTCGACCTGGCCGACGCGGCCAAGTCGGGCCGAGATCTCGGCAGCCCGCTCGCGGGCCGGTCGCTCGCGCTCATCTTTCAGCGTCCGAGCAACCGCACCCGGGTGTCGTTCGAGGTGGCGATCCACCGCCTCGGCGGTCACCCGATCGCGCTCTTCAACCCCGAGGTGCAGCTCGGCGAGCGCAAGTCGGCGGCAGACATCAGCCGGATCCTCGACCGCTACGCCGACGGGATCGTGGCCCGCGTCGTCTCGCACCGCGATCTGGTCGCCATCGCCGGCGCCGCGACCTCGCCGGTGATCAACGCCCTGACCAACTCGGAGCACCCGTGCCAGGTGCTCGCCGACTGCATGACCGTGCGCTCGATCACCGGCAGGCTTGCCGGTGCGACGGTCGCGTACATCGGTGACGGCAACAACGTCTGCACGTCGTGGATCTATGCCGCGGCGCTGCTCGGGGTGCATCTCCGGGTGATCTGCCCGCGCGGCTACGAGCCCCCACCCGCGGTCGTCGAGCGGGCCGCCGGCATGCGCGTGCCGGGGACCGGTTTCGAGATCACTCACGAGGCGGCTCCGGCGCTGCGCGACGCCGACATCATCTACACCGACGTCTGGACCAGCATGGGTCAGGAGACCGAGCAGCAACGCAGGCGCGAGGACTTCGCGTTCCTGCAGGTGAACGACAGCCTGGTGGCGCTCGCGCCGCCGGCGGTCCGGGTCATGCACTGCCTCCCGGCGCACCGCGGTGAGGAGATCACCGACGCGGTGATCGACGGACCTCAATCGGTCGTGTTCGACCAGGCGGAGAACCGCCTCTGGGTCCAGCAGGCCCTGCTCGCGCTCATCTACTCGGGCGACGGCCTCGAGGTCGCCGCGTGACCGACCTGCTGCGCAACGCCCACTTCTTCCTGCAGAGCCTGAGCTGGCGCGACGCCCTCGACGTTCTGGTGGTCGCCTTCCTGCTCTACCAGCTCCTGAAGTTGATCAGGGGCACGCAGGCGGTGCAGCTGCTGCTCGGCCTCGGGGTCATCTTCGCGGTCGGCGGGGCGGCGCAGCTCCTCCACCTGCGCCTGCTCGAATTCATCTTCAACAACGGCACCCAGGCGATCGTGATCGCCGCGATCGTCCTGTTCCAACCCGAGCTGCGCCGCGCCCTCGACCAGGTGGGCCGGCTCGGCACCGTCCGCGCGGTGCTCGGACGCCAGCCGGAGGTCGCCTACGCGCGAACCGTCGACGAGGTGCTGCGTGCCGCCGGCTCGCTCGCCGAGCACAAGGTCGGCGCGCTCATCGTGTTCGAGCGCGAGACCGAACTCGAGAATCTCGCGGCAACCGGCGTCCACGTCAACGGCGACGTGACCGGCGAGATGCTGGCGACCATCTTCGTCCCTGGTTCGCCGCTGCACGACGGGGCGGTGATCATCCGGGAGAGCCGGATCATCGCCGCCGGGTGCGTCCTCCCGCTCGCCGAGACGATTCCCGGCGTTGGGCGCATGGGCACGCGACACCGCGCCGCCCTCGGGCTCACCATGCAGAGCGATGCGGTGGTGCTCATTGTCAGCGAGGAGACCGGCCTGATCAGCGTCGCCAACGACGGCAAGCTCTATCGCGGCCTCGACCAGGCCAAGCTCCACGAGATGCTGGTCACGCTGCTCGCCAAGGAGGGTGGGCCCGGACGGACCGGCAGGCTCCGCCCGCTCGCGAGAGTCGGCACGCTGCGCACCCTGGGGCGTCGCTCGCATCCGTGAGCATCCCGGGGTTCATCCGGCGGAACTGGAAGCTCAAGGTGGGGTGCTGCGTCATCGCGTTCTTCACCTGGGTCGGCGTGGTCTACGCGGGCAACCCGCCGGAGACCAAGGTCGTCGCGCTGACCGTGCCGCAGAGTCCGGCGGACATCCCTGCCTCCTTTGAGCTCGTGCACGCGGTGAACCCCGTGCTGGTCCGCGTCGGTGGGGATCAGAACACCCTGGATGCGCTCAACCCCGCAGTGCTCACGGTCACGGTCGACTGGTCGGCGGCGAAGCACGCCGGCACGTACTCGATCCCAATCACGATCTCGAACAGCGACCCGAACATCGAACTGATCAGCCCTCCGACGTCGGTGCAGATCGACCTGGACTCGCTCACGTCGGTATCTGTCCCGGTGAATATTCGGGTCACCAGCCCGACGCCGGCGGGCTACCAGAGCGGCAAGCCGCAGGCGACGCCCTCGACGGTGGTGGTCACCGGTCCCGAGCACGAGTTGGTCAAGCTCGAGGCGCAGGTGACCGTCAACCTCGGCGCCCAGAAGGCGAACTTCCAGGCGCCCCTTCCCGTGCTCGTCTACTCCAACGGGATTCGACTGAACAACGTGGGCCTCGACCCCTCCTACGTCAACGTGAGCATCCCCATCAAGGCGGACATCACCACTGAGATCGTGGCCGTACTGGCGCGGACCGAGGGGAACCCCTCGCCCGGTCACTACCTGACCGGGATCAGCGTCAGCCCGGTCGCCGTGATCGCGACCGGGTCGGTGGATCTGCTCAACGGGCTCGAACTCGGTGTCGACCGCACCGATCCCCCTCAATGGCATCTTTGGCTCCTACACGGTCTCGGTCACCATCACCGCGCCCGCGGGCGTGACCCTGTCACAGACCAAGGCGACGGTGACGATCGAGATGGGCAGCGTGCCCACGCCTCCGCCGACACCCACCCCGACGCCGAGCCCCTCGCCCACGTAACCCAGTCCCGCCCCTGCCGTTCCAGAGAGGTCCCATGTGCGGCATCATCGGCTACACCGGCCCCCGCCCCGCGGCGCCCGTGCTGCTCGACAGCCTTCGCCGTCTCGAGTATCGGGGCTACAACTCCGCCGGGATCGCGATCATCGACGCCGACGGGGACGTCGCGACCGTCAAGAACACCAACAAGGTCTCCGACCTCGCCCGCCAGGTCGAGGACGAGGGCACGCCATCGGGCACGGTCGGGATCGGACACACGCGCTGGGCGACGCACGGGCGACCGTCGCTCGAGAACGCGCATCCGCACCAGGACTGCACCGGGCGGATCCACGTGATCCACAACGGCATCGTCGAGAACTACCGCGAGCTGCGCGCCGAGCTGATGTCGCGCGGCCACGAGTTCCTGAGCGAGACCGACACCGAGGTCGTCCCCCACCTCATCGAGGACGCCTTCCGCGGTGACCTCGCGAGCGCGGTGCGCAGCGCGCTCAACCGCATGCAGGGAGCGTGCGCACTGGTGGTCATCTCCGCCGACCAGCCCGACCGGGTTGTGGGCGCGCGGATGAACGCCCCGCTCGTGGTCGGGCTCGGGCGTGGCGAGGTGTTCGTCAGCAGCGACATCACCGCGTTGATCCCGTACACCAAACGGATCGCGCTGCTCGGCGAGGGTGAGATCGTCACCGCGACACCTGACGGGATCAGCGTGCAACAGCTCGACGGCACCGCCGTCGAGGCGCGCATCGTCACCGTCGACTGGGAGGCCGAGCAGGCGCAGAAGAACGGCTATCCGCACTTTCTGCTCAAGGAGATTCACGAGCAACCCGACGCGGTGCGCAACGCGCTGAGCGGCCGCATCGACGACCTGGGAATGGTCGTGCTGCCCGAGCTCGGCATGGACGCTGACCGGCTCGCGGACATGCACGAGGTCGTGCTGGTGGCGTGTGGATCAGCGTGGTATGCGGCGATGGTCGCGGGGTACGCGATCGAGCATCTCGCCAAGATTCGTTGCAAGGTCGAGGCGGCGAGCGAGTTCCGCTACGGTGAAGCCCTGGTCGACGAGCACTCGCTGGTGGTTGCCGTGTCGCAGTCGGGTGAGACCGCCGACACGCTGGCGGCGGTACGCCAGGCTCGCCAGGCCGGCGCGACGGTCATCGCGATCACCAACGTCGTCGGCAGCGCGCTGTCGCTCGAGGCCGACGGCGCGCTCTACATGCAGGCCGGCCCGGAGATCTCGGTCGCCGGAACCAAGACCTTCATGACCCAGATGGTCTGTGGCGTGCTGCTCGCGCTCCGCCTCGGCGATGCGCGCGGCACCCTCGATGTCGCCGAGCATCAGCGCCTGGTGTCGGAACTGCGGGGGCTGCCCGAGCTCCTGGCCCGAACCCTGGATCTGGAGCCGATGCTCGTCGACCTCGGTCAGCGTTTCGCGCACGCGCACAGCGCCCTGTACATCGGCCGCGGTATCAACTTCCCGATTGCGATGGAGGGTGCGCTCAAGCTCAAGGAGATCTCCTACGTGCACGCGGAGGGGTATGCGGCCGGTGAGCTGAAGCACGGTCCGATCGCGCTGCTCGAGCCTGACGTCCCGGTGATCGCGCTCGCCACACGCTCCGCGACGCTGCCGAAGATGGTCAGCAACGTGCAGGAGGTGCACTCCCGCGATGCTCCCGTCATCGCGCTCGTCACCGAGGGCGAGGATCCGTTCGACGCAGGGTTTGCCATCACGGTCCCGGTGCCCGGGTGCTCGGAGGTGTTCTCACCGCTGATCAACGTCATCCCGCTGCAGCTCTTCGCGTATCACGTCGCCGTCCAGCGTGGCTGCGACGTCGACCAGCCGCGCAACCTCGCGAAATCGGTGACTGTGGAATAGTCGTCGGATGACGCTGGTGGTCGGGGTCGATGTGACCGTGGTGGCTCGCATCGCAGCCGCGCTGGAGCGCCACCCGCGCTTCGCGCAGCGCATCTACACCGACAGTGAGCAGCGGTACGCCGCCGCCAAGCCCGAGCGATGGGCGAGCAGGTGGGCCGCCAAAGAGGCGGTCAAGAAAATCTACGGTTCGATCGGCGAACGGATGCCGGCGTACAGGGACATCGAGGTGGTCCGCCGCCGTGGTGGAGCTCCCCAGGTGCACGTTCGCGGCGAGTTGACCGATATCGCGCTGTCGTTGACTCGACGATGGCGGGCTCGCCATCGCCGTCGCCGTCGAACGCGGACCGCGCCGCCATTCGGCGATGCCTGCGCCTCCCGAGGGGCTGGTGCTCGCCGATCGCCCCGATGACGGGCACAAGGGCACCTTCGGTCGGGTGGTGGTGATCGCGGGCTCGAAAGCGTTCACCGGCGCGCCGCGGCTGGCCGCGATGGGTGCGGCTCGTGGAGGAGCGGGACTGGTCGAGGTCTGCATCCCCGAGGGGATCCACCCGATCGTCGCCGCCGGCTCCCTCGAGGTGATGCCCACGCCGTTGCCGGACGCCGGTACCGGCGCGTTCCACCCCGACGCGGTTCCCAGGGCGCGCGAGCGCCTCGGGGGCGCAGATGCGCTGGTGATCGGACCCGGGCTCGGCCGGGCGCCCGGCACCGTGAGCGCGCTCCTCGAGATCCTGGTCGGGTTGCCGTGCCCGGCCGTGGTGGACGCAGACGCGCTCAACCTCGTCGCGAGCTCGGGATTCGAGTGGAGATCGAGCGGGCAGACCATCGTCGTCACCCCGCACCCCGCGGAGATGGGCCGGCTGGCGGGCATGGGCACCGAAGCCGTGCAGGCGGACCGGGTCGGCACCGCCGAGCGCTACTCGCGGGAGCACGGGGTCGTGGTGGTTCTCAAAGGCGCCGAAACCGTGGTGGCAGCGCCCGGCTTCCCAACCCACATCGATCGCCACCGGGTGGTCGCGCTCGCCACCGGTGGGACCGGGGACGTGCTCGCCGGCCTGATCGGCGCGATGCTCGCGCAGGGGCTCTCGCCGTACGACGCCGCGGTGGCCGGGGTCACCATCCACGCTCAGGCGGGGCTGATGGTCCAGGCTCGCCGGGGGCGCGCGGGAGCGCTCGCCTCAGACGTGATCGACACCCTTCCCGCGGCCCAGGAACTCCTCAGGGAGGCGCTCGAGGCGGCTACTGCCCGTAGATGAACCCTTCGATGTCGCTGCTCGAGTTGCTGATCACCCGGTAGTCGACGCGATTCCATCCGGCGAAGTTCATCTCCGAAAGCTTGAACGCTCCCGCCGGGATCCCCGCGGCCGGTCCGACCGCTTCGACGTAGGCGACGTGGCCCTCAGGGCTCACGCCGCTGACTCCCGGCCAGAACACCACGATTGCTCCCGCCACCGGCACCCTGCCTTCCTTGTATCCCATCCGCGCCGCCGCGATGTACCAGCTCCCGGCGTTGCCGAGCCACGGGACGCATCGACGGGTCGCGACGTAGTACGTGCAGAACCCGTACGCGAAATGGTTGCCGCACGACCCCGAGCCGACGTGCGGGCCGGCTTCGAGGTAGGCGATCTGGTTGTCGATGTTGGCGATCTGTGCGGCGATCGCGCGCGCCGGTCCGGTGAGCCCGGAGAACAGCATGTTGCGGTTCTCGAGAACCGTCAGCAACCGGTCGCTCTGCGCGGCGAGCTGCGCTTCGAGATTCTGCGCTGACGCGGCGTCGGAGCGGATCGACTTCTGCTCCGCGACGATTGCGCGATTGGACGCGGCGAGGCGCTCGACAAGATCGAGAACCTGTTGCGACACCTGGTTTGCAGCCTTCAGCTCGTCGATCGCCTGGTTGAATGACTGCGCGCTGAGGACTGCGGCAAGCACCTGGTTGCCGCCACTGGTCTCATACGTCGCGCGTGTGATCCCCGCGAGCTGCGCCTTGTCCTGAGCAGCGGTCGCGTCGTTGCTGTTCAACTGGCTGCTCAGTGCGAGCAGGGTTGCATTCAGCTGTGCGAGCTGCTTGCGCTGGTTCAACACCTTGGTCTGCTCGGCGTTGAACATCGCTTCCGCCGAATTGACGGATCCACCCGCGGCGCTCAGGCTGGGTTGCATCGCGGCGAGCTCTGCGATGAGTTGCGCGCGCCGGTGCTGCAGCGCTGCGATCGCAGAGCTCGGTGCCTGCGAACCATTTGCCTGGGTGATCGGGATGGTTCCGATTCCGGTGGCCAGAAGGGTGATGACGCCTGCGACGGTCAGGGCCACCTTCCGGCTCCACGTCAAAATAGGCATCCTCCATGTCACATGCCGCTGGTGCCCGGAGGGGCATCGGCCGGTAAGTCCCCGCGGCACCATAGCGAGCTTGATGGTCGGAGTGCAACCCGGACGTCGGGCGCCACAGTACCGCGCGTGCAGGCCACGTATATTGCGGACGTGTGACGTTGGATGAAGATCGCGTGGCAGAACGCGCCTTCGATCAAGGGGGCACGACCCTTGCCGACGTGGGCGAGCGCGCGCTCCTGAAGGCGCTCACCGAGATCGCCCGGGCGTCGTCGCCGGCCCTGATGATCGGCTCCGGCGACGATGCAGCCGTCTGGCGGCCCGAGCCCGGACGCGACCTCGCCGTGAGCCAGGATGCCCTCGTCGAGGGGGTGGATTTCCGCAGATCGTGGATCAGCCCGCGCCGGCTCGGCGCCCGCGCGCTGGCGGTCGCTCTCTCCGACCTCGCCGGGATGGGCGCCACGCCCGTCTGGTGCGTGGCGACGCTGTGCGCTCCCGCGAGCTCGCGCCTCGAGGACGTCCTCGACATCCAGCGCGGCCTGTGTGCCGCCGCGGAGGCTGCGGGCTGCGCGGTCGCGGGAGGCGACGTCAGCGCCATCGATGGGCCGCTGGTCATCGACGTCTCGGTCGCAGGCACGCTCCCGCAAGGCGTGGCGCTGCGGCGTGACGGCGGCCTCCCCGGTCATGCGGTGCTCGTCACCGGAACCTTGGGCCGGGCGGCCGCGGGACTGCGGCTGCTGCTCGATGGCGGTGCCGATCTCTCCGGGCGGGAACGAGCATGGGTCGACGCCCAGCTCTCGCCGGTCGCCCGGGTCGACGAGGGTCGTGCGCTGATCGAGGCGGGAGTGCGCTGCGGCGGTGACATCAGCGACGGCCTGCTCGTGGAGCTCGAGCGGATCACCGACATGTCCGGGTGCGGCGCCGAGATCTGGCTCGACCGGCTGCCCGTCGAGCCCGCGCTGGTCTCGGACTTCGGCGCGGCGTGGCCCGACCTCGCGGTCGGCGGTGGCGAGGACTTCGAGCTGGTGGCGGCGCTGCCTCGCGGCGCGGTTGACAGCCTGCTGCTGTTCTGGCCCGATGCCCTGGCACCGCTCTGCGTGGTCGGGTGCCTCGGCGAGGGGGCGGGCGTCGCGGTCCTCGATCGAGAGGGAGGAGCGCCGGTGACGCGCCCGCGCACCAGCTCACGGCACTTCGCGTGAGCGACGTCGCGGCAGCCGCGCGGTGCTCGACCGAGGCGGCCACTCTGGCGCTCGGGGAGCGGATCGGCACCCGCGTGCAGCCCGGCGACCTCATCTTCCTGAGTGGCGAGCTCGGCGCCGGCAAGACGGTGCTGGTTCGCGGCATCGCGGCGGGTATGGGCATCGACCCGGCGCTGGTGCGCTCCCCGACCTTCGTACTGCACCACGTCTACCGCGCGGGGGCGAAGGTGCTGCACCACATCGACCTCTACCGCCTCGGGCCGAGTGCCGACATCCGATTGCTCGACATCGACGAGATGCTGGAATCCGGTGGTGTCGTCGTGGTCGAGTGGGGTGAGCACGCGACGCGCGACCCGGAAACGCCCGCCGGCATCAGCATCGACATCGACGACGACGGTTCGCGGTTGATCCGCCTACAGCCGAGCGCGCCGCGCCGGCTCCACGACGCGTTCAACGCGGGCGACCACGCGTGAGCGTGCTCGCCATCGACACATCGTCGCGGTCGCGGGTGGTCTGCGTGCTGGCGACGGCCGACGGAGCACTGATCGAGTTGGAGGTGACCCGCGGCCGGCCGGTCTCCGCCGCGCTGCCCCAGACCCTGGCGCGGATGGTGGCGACCGTCGATCGCGCCGTGGTGGTGGTCACCGGTCCGGGGACCTACACCGGCGTGCGCGCCGGGATGGCGGCCGCGCTCGGCGTTGCTCAAGCTCGAGGTCTGCCACTGCACGGTGTCGGCTCGCTCGAGGTGGTCGCATGCGGCGATCCCGACGCGGGTGCCGGCGACTGGGTGACCGCCGACGCCGGTCGCGGTGCGCTGTACGTGGCGCGTGCCGGCGATGCCGCCAACCCCGCGCGCATTCCCCAGGCCGGTTTCGACGCAGCGGGGAGTCGGGTCGTGAGTGCCGACGGCATCGGGATCGCGGGAGTGATCGTCGTCGACCCAGCCCTTGCCCTTGCCCGTGCGGTCCCGCTCGCGCTCTCGCGGCCGGCGCTCGATCGCGCCGGTCTCACCGCCCTGTACGTCGACTAGCGACAGCGCCGCGACTGCCGTGTTCGGATGCCGCGGTTATGATGCGGATACCGACTCCGCCATTGATTTTCAGGGTGTTCATGCAGGTCGTCCCTCGTCTCTCCGTCGAGCCGATGCGCTACGAGGACATCGCTGCCGTGCAGGCAATCGAGCGCGAGGTCTTCGCGTCGCCGTGGCCGAAGAACGCGTACGCGAGCGAGCTCTCGCAGAACCGCCAGGCGTCGTACATCGTGCTCCGACAGGACGGCCACATCGTCGGCTACGCGGGGCTCTGGCGAGTGGCGCTGGAGGCTCATGTCACCACCATCGGCGTCCGCGCCGGCGATCACTCGAAGGGCTACGGCACCGTGCTCTTCGCGGCGCTGGTGCAGCGCGCCTACGCGCTCGGAGCCCGGTGGATCACGCTCGAGGTGCGCGACACCAACGACCACGCGATCCGACTCTATGAGCGATTCGGCTTCAAAGCGATCGGTCGCCGGCGGGGGTACTACACCGACAATGGCGAGGACGCGGTGATCATGTGGAGCGACAGCATCCACGCCCCCGGTTTCAAGCGGGGATTCAACGCGATCCTCAGCGGCCTCGACGTGGCCGGGGTCGGGGGCGGACCGTCGATGGAGTACCCGTCCGCCTGAATCTCCTCGCCATCGAAACCTCCTGCGACGAGACAGCGGCGGCAGTCCTCTCGGAGGGACGCGAGGTGCGTTCGTCCGTGGTGTCGTCGCAGATCGCGCTGCATGCCGTGCATGGGGGAGTCGTCCCCGAGCTCGCGGCCCGGGCCCACCTCGAGGGGCTCGCCACCGTGGTCGAGGCGGCGCTGGCGCCGGTACCCGGCGGTTGGGACGCCGTCGACGCGATCGCGGTCACCCGCGGTCCCGGGCTCGCGGGGTGCCTGATCGTCGGCGCCATGTACGCGTCGAGCGCCGCCATCGCTCGAGGTCTCCCGATCGTGGGGGTCTCGCATCTCGCCGGCCACGTGTACAGCGCCTGGCTCGCCGACGCCGAGCTCGAGCCCCCCTATCTGGCGCTGCTGGTGAGCGGCGGGCACACCGAGTGCGTCGTCCTCCGCGAGCACGGGGTCGCCGAGCGCCTTGCCGCGACCCGCGATGACGCCGCCGGTGAGGCCTTCGACAAAGTCGCCCGGTTGCTCGGCCTGGAGTATCCGGGCGGCCCGGCAATCCAGCGGGTTGCCGAATCGGGCGATCCGACCCGGTTCCCGCTGCCTCGCACGCGGCTCGACGGCGCGTTCTCGTTCAGCGGCCTCAAGACCGCGGTCCGCTACCTGGTGCGCGACCTTGGACCCGGATCGCTCACCGACGCCGGTGCCCCGAGGGACCCCCAGGTGGTGGCCGATCTCGCGGCGAGCTTTCAAACGGCCGCCGTCAACCAGCTGGTGTCGGGTCTGGCGGCGGCGGCCGAGCGCACCGGGACGGGCACCGTGGCCGTGGTCGGCGGCGTGGCCGCCAACCGAGCGCTGCGCGAGGCGGTGGCGGCGCGATTCCGGGGACTGCGCGTGGTGATTCCTCCCTTCGATCTCTGCACCGACAATGCCGCGATGATCGCGGCGGCCGGCTGGCAGCGGCTCCGCGTCCACGGCCCGGACGCGCCCGGCTTCGACGTCGACCCGTCCCTGGCGGAGTGCGCGTAGATTCCATCCGCATGAGCGCCGATGCCGGCCCGGTACTCCAGCGGTCGGAAACCACCGAGCGCTATCTCGAGGCGATCTACTACATCGAGCATGAGGGCGAGGTGCCGCGCCCCGGCCGCCTCGCCGAGTGGCTCGGCGTCAGCGCGCCGACGGTGACGGTGTCGCTGCAACGATTGGCGCGCGACGGGCTGATCCGGATCGCCGGCGATCGGTCGGTGGAGCTCACCGACGCGGGCGCAGGGGCCGCGGCGACGATCGTGCGCCGGCATCGGATCGTCGAGCGCTGGCTCACCGATGTCCTCGGGTTCGACTGGGCGACGGCCGACCTCGAGGCCCAGTCGCTGACCCACGGCATGTCGCCGACGGTCCTCGATCGCATCGACGAGTCCCTCGGCAGGCCGACCACCTGCCCGCACGGCAACGTCATCCCGGGGCGGACGCCCCCGGAGGGGCGGCGGCTGATCCGCCTCGTGGAGCTCGAGGACGGCGATCGAGCCCGGGTTGCGCGGATCTCGGAGGTCGCCGAGCACGAGGCGCCGCACCTGCTCCACCTGCTCGACGAGCGGGGGATCATCCCGGGCATCGAGGTCGGGGTCGTCTCCCGCTCCGCGAACGGGTGGCAGCTCACCGCCGGTCTCGCCCAGGTGACTGTCGATCCGGCGACCGCGCGCGCGATCTGGGTCGAGGCTCCCGCGGACCGTTAGGTTAGGCTAAGCTAACGCGCCGCGGCGGCGGTATCCAGGTGTCCAAAGGGGCGAGTTGGTGTTCGGAAGCCTGCTGATCTTTGCCAGGGAAGGGCTCGAAGGCACCCTGATCTGCTCGATCCTGCTGACCTGCCTCGCCGCCGCGGGCCGTCGCGAGCTCTTCCGCTACGTGTTCCTCGGTGCCGGCGCCGCCGTCGTGCTGGCCACGGCGTCTGGGATCGTGCTTTGGATTGTCAGCCGGGACACCTTCATCGACTCGACCGCGCACGCATGGTTCGAGACCGGGGTCTTCGCGATCGCCGTCGTCGTGCTCACCTACATGACCTTCTGGATGCGGCGTCACAGCCGGAACATGGGCCGAGAGTTGCGCGAGCGCGTCTCCGGGGCGGTGCGCGGCGGCTCCGGCCTCGCTCTCGGTCTCGTCGCGTTCGTGACCGTTGGACGCGAGGCGGTCGAGACAGTGATCTTCCTGCTCGCCATCGCCTACCAGAGCTCGCCGCTCCAGCTGGTGATCGGCGCGGTGATCGGCCTGGTCATCGCGCTGTCGGTGAGCTTCGCGATCTATCGCGTGGGCGTGCGCATCAACCTCGGGCGCTTCTTCGCCGTCGTCGGCAGCCTGCTGATGGTCGTCGCCGCCGGCCTGCTCGCCGATGCCGTCCAGAACCTCCAGGGGCTCGGAGTGCTTCCGGGCGGCTCGATGACCCTCTGGAACATGAGCCGGATGCTTCCCGACGACGCCGGGATCGGCGACGTCCTCCACGGGCTGGTCGGCTACAGCGCGGCGCCGACCGTGCTCCAGGCGCTGCTCTGGGCCGCCTTCCTCGCAATTGGGCTCACCCTTTTCCTTCGCCCGGCACGGCGGCGCGTCTCAGCTCCGCCCTCAGCCCCGGCTGCGGCGGTCTGACGCCGCGTCGACCTCGGAGCGCGAGCTTGCGTGGCTGGCACTCGGTTAGGTAGAGTGTTAGCAGTCACCCACCAAGAGTGCTAAGAACCCAGGAGGTCCCATGTCCCTCAAGCTGCGCCCCCTCGCCGATCGTGTCGTGGTCAAACCGGTCGAGCGCGATGAGATGACCAAGAGCGGGATCGTGCTCCCCGACACCGCCAAGGAGAAGCCCCAGGAAGGCATCATCGAGGCGGTCGGCAACGGTCGCTACAACGAGCAGACCGGTGTTCGCATCGCGCTCGACGTCAAGGTTGGCGACCGCGTCATGTACGCGAAGTACGCCGGCAGCGAGGTCAAGATCGACGACACCGAGTACCTGATCCTCGGGGAGAAGGACATCCTCGCCGTCGTCGAGAAGAACGGCAAGAAGAGCTAGGCAGGAATGCCGGCAAAGCAGCTTCGCTTCGAGGCGCCCGCGCGCGCCGCGCTCGCCCGTGGCGCGGCGATCGTCGCCGACACGGTTGCGGTCACGCTCGGGCCGCGCGGTCGCACCGTGGTGCTGGACAAGAAGTTCGGCCCACCCCTGATCAGCAATGACGGGGTGACCATCGCGCGGGAGGTCGAGCTCGAGGATCACTTCGAGAACATGGGCGCGCAGCTGCTCAAGGAAGTGGCGATCAAGACCAATGACATCGCGGGGGACGGCACCACGACCGCCACGGTGCTGGCGCGGTCGATGCTGGACGAGGGCCTGCGCAACCTCGCCGCGGGGGCTCCGCCCAACGACCTTCGCCGCGGCATGATGGCGGCGTGCGACGCGGCCGTGGAGTCGATTCGCGCGCGATCGCATCCGGTGAAGGGCGGCGACGACATCCTGCGCGTGGCCACGATCAGCTCGGGCGACGCCGGGATCGGCGCGATGATCTCGGACGCCTTCGACAAGGTCGGCAAGGAAGGCGTGGTGTCGGTCGAGGACGGGACCGGCATCGACACCGAGGTCGATGTGGTCGAGGGCATGCAGTTCGACCGCGGATACATCTCCGCGCACCTGGTCACCGATCTCCAGAACATGGAGTCGGTGCTCTCCGATGCTCGAGTTCTGGTCACAGATGCCAAGATCTCGTCGGTCACCGACCTGCTTCCCAGCCTCGAGCTGGTGATGCGCGCCGGGCGCCCGCTGCTCATCGTGGCCGAGGACGTCCAGGCCGAGGCGCTGGCCACCCTGGTCGTCAACCGGGCGCGGGGCACCTTCAGCGCCATGGCGGTCAAGGCTCCCGCGTTCGGGGAGCGCCGCGACGCCATCCTCCAGGACCTCGCGGTGCTCACCGGGGCCACGGTCATCAGCGAGAAGACCGGCCAGCGCCTCGACTCGGTCCGTGACGACCAGCTCGGCGTCGCCGGGCGGGTCACCGTCACCAAGGACGACACCACGATCGTGCGCGGAGGTGGCACCAAGGCCGCCATCGCGGCGCGATGCGACGAGATCCGTCAGCAGATGGAGGAGACCACCTCCGACTGGGATCGCGAGAAGCTGCAGGAACGGCTCGCGCGGCTGACCGGTGGCGTCGCGGTGATCAAGGTCGGCGCCGCCACCGAGGTGGAGATGAAGGAGCGCAAGTCTCGCGTCGAGGACGCGCTCGCCGCCACCCGCGCCGCGATCGAGGAAGGCGTGGTCGTCGGTGGCGGGGTCGCGCTGCTTCGCGCCATCCCGGCCGTCCAGGCGCTCAAGCTCGACGGCACCGCACGGGTCGGTGCCGACATCGTCACCCGGGCGCTCCGCGAGCCGTTGCGCATCATCGCCGAGAACGCAGGTCTCGAGGGGCAGGTCGTCGTCAACGAGGTGGCCGCCGCCAAAGGCGACCACGGTTTCGACGCGCTGACCGAGACCTACGGCAACCTCATCGACCACGGGGTCATCGATCCCACCAAGGTCGTCGTCTCCGCGTTGATCCATGCAACCTCGATCGCCACCATCGTGCTCAGCACCGACGCGCTGATCGCGGACGCGCCGGAACGCGAGGAAGCCGCGCCGGGCGGTGGCCATTCGCACGGCGGCGGGGGCATGGGCATGGACGACGACGACATGGACTTCTAGGCGGTTCCATCCCTTGGACGCCGCGGATGCGGCGTGTGCCGTACCGTTGCGATGGTTATGCACCGACCACCCGTGATGCCGGCGGTTCTCTCATGTGCGGGATAGCGGGCTTCTGGGGTCCGCCTGACAGGACACTGCTCGACGCGATGACCGAGTTCGCTCCGGCACCGCGGTCCGGACGACGACGGGTACTTCGAGGATGCGACCGCGTCCCTCGGCTTCCGCCGGCTCAGCATCATCGACCTCGAACACGGCAGCCAGCCGGTGTCGATGGACGACGGGCGGCTCCAGATGGTCTACAACGGCGAGGTCTACAACTTCCGCGAGCTTCGCGCGGAGCTGGAGCGCACTCGAGCACACGTTTCACACCACGTGCGACACCGAGGTCGTGCTGCACGCCTATGCGCAGTGGGGCACCGACTGCTTCCGCCGGTTCAACGGCATGTGGGGGCTTGCAATCCTCGACGAACGCGCCCCGACCGCCAGGCTGGTGCTCGCGCGCGACCACTTCGGCATCAAGCCGCTCTTCTACGCGCGCCACCGCGGCCGGGTCGTGTTCGCGTCCGAGATCAAGGCGATCCTGCAGGACGAGACGTTCCCGCGCGAGGTCGACGACCAGCAGATGTACGAATACCTCCGTTACGGTCTCTTCGACCACAACGACGGGACGTTCTTCCGCGGCATACGCCAGGTGCCCGCGGCCGCGTTCGCGGTCATCGAGGGAGGCACGATCTCCGAGAGCGTGTACTGGACTCCTCGACTCTCCGAGGATGGCGACGCAAGCCCGGAGGCGTTCCGAGCGGTGTTCGAGCGGGCGGTGCAGCGCCGTCTCGTCGCCGACGTCCCGGTCGGCATCTGTCTGAGCGGCGGTCTGAACTCGTCGTCGATCTGCACGGTGATGGCCCGGCAGCTGCGCGATCATGTTCGCGACACCGAGTCGCTCGGCGACCGCCTCAAGACGTTCTCCGCGGTGTTCCCGGGGGACCGCATCGACGAGAGCGCCTACATCGACAGCGTGCTCAAGGTGACGGGTGCGGACAACAGCGCGGTGCAGCCCACCGACCAGGACTTCATCCGCGAGCTCGAGGCGTGGGTCTGGCACATGGAGGAACCGATGGTGTCGTCGGCGCCGTTCGCCATGTGGATGGTGATGCGGCTCGCGAGGCGTCAGGTCACGGTCACGCTCGACGGTCAGGCGGGCGACGAGCTGCTCGCCGGGTACGACCACTATCCATATGTGCTGCTCCGCCAGCTGTTGCGCGAGCGCCGCTACGGCGAGTTCGCCCGCGAGGCGTGGTTGCTGCGCGACATCGTCAGCCCGCTGGTCCGCCGCCGCCTGCGCGAGCGCGGCCAGCGCGTCGATGTCGCCGGGATGCTGTCGCCCGCGTTCACGCGCGGACGCAAGCCACCCGACGACGATCGCGTCGCCGACGACCTCAAGCGCCGCCTGCTGCAGGACTTCCGCACCTACAGCCTGCCTCCGCTGCTGCGCTACGAGGATCGGGCGTCGATGGCGCACTCGCTCGAGGCGCGACTCCCGTTCCTCGACCAGGAGCTCGTCGACTACATCCTGACGCTTCCCCGGGGCGCGATCATCCACAACGGCTGGACCCGGGCGATCGTGCGCCAGTCGCTCCAGGGTACGCTGCCGCGCAAGGTGGCGACCCGCCGCAAGAAGATCGGTTTCACCACCCCGGAGTTCCGCTGGTACCGCCGCCAGCGCGCGGTGCTCCAGAGTCTCATGCGCTCGCCGTCGTTTCGCGCGCGCCCGTACTGGAAGGCGGCGGCGGTGGCCGAGAACTTCCGCCGTGCCTGCGCCGGCGAGGTCGAGGAGTCCATGTTCTTCTGGCGCGCCGTCAACGCCGAGGTATGGCTGCGAATCTACATCGACGGCAGGACGCGAGCGCTCGACAGGTACAGCTACGAAGGCGGTTTCGTTCGCCGCGGCGACCGCGCGACCGCGAAGAACGTTCCCGGTGGCGAGGCGCTGCTCGAAGGGGCGCGGCTCAACTGGGGGCGTCATCTCTTCCTCGAGGACCGGGGCAGGATCTGGGCGCGCCTGCCGCTCCGGTCGACGCTCATCAAACCCGGCGACGATCTCCTCGAGGCTGTGTCCGGCAGCCTCGAGCTGCTGCGCGGCGACGGCGTCGACGTCGAGGACGGAGACGTCCTGCTGGTGAGCGAGAAGGCCCTGGCGATCAGTCAGGGGCGCTCGTATCCGATCAGCGAGATCGCGGTCTCCCGGAAGGCCCGCATGCTGTCCCGGTTCGTGAGCCACGAGCCCACCGGGATCGGCCTCGCCCATCCCACCACCATGCAACTGGCCATCGACGAAGCGGGCGCGCCGCGGATTCTGCTCGCGGCCGTCGCCGCCGCCGCCACCAAGCCGCTGGGAATGCGCGGCGTCTTCTATCGCGTGGCGGGCCACGGGGTCAATGCCATCGACGGCCCCTCGTCGCTCAACCTCCCTCCCTATGACAGCTGGGCGACCAAGTCGCCGTTGGATCCGTCGGGCGCGGCGCTGCGCATCGCGGCGGACGTGCGCCGGCGCACCGGACGCAGGATCGCGGTCGCGATCATCGACGCGAACGACATGGCAGCCGAGGTCCTCGCCGCGGTCGGAGTCGACGTCCCTTCTGTTCTGGCCATGGTTGCCGACAACCCGCTCGGGCAGTCCGACGAGCAAACGCCGTTCGGCCTGGTGCGCCGGGTCGCGGCGAGGGAGGTCACGACGCCGGCGCCCCAGCCGGTCACGGTCGGGGCGTGAGCTCGACACGAGCCGACGGCGAGCTCCGCTGGGCGGAGATCGACACCGCCGCACTGGCGGGCAACGCCGAGGTGATCGCCAGTCTCGTCCGTCCGGCGTCGCTGATGGCCATGGTCAAGTCGAACGGCTACGGACACGGCATCGCGATCGCGGCACGGGCGGCGATGGAGGGCGGCGCGTCGTGGCTCGGCGTCTACACGCCGCAGGAGGCGCTCGGGCTGCGCGCGCAGGGGTTCGACGCACCCATCCTGGTGGTGGGCTGGAGCCCGCCGGCGACCCTCCGGGAGCTGATCGCGGCGGGCGTGGACCTCAGCGTTCTCGACGCCGATGGAATCCGCGCGGTCGCAGCGGCCGCGGCAGGGCGCAGACCTCGTGTCCATCTCAAGGTCGACACCGGCCTGCATCGGCTCGGCGTGCTTCCCGAGACCGTCGACACGCTGATCGAAGCGCTCCGCGAGGCGGGCGACCGCGTCGAGGTCGCCGGTGTGTTCACCCATTTCGCGGATGCGGGTGAGGATCCCGCGTTCACCGTCACCCAGCACGGCCGTTTCCTCGAGGTTGTGGAGGCGCTCCGCGCGGTCGCACCGGAAGCGCTGCTCCACACCTCGGGGAGCGCCGCCATCCTGGCGCACCCCGCGATGCACCACGACCTGGTGCGCGCCGGCATCGCGTTCTACGGCTACCCTCCCGTGCCCGGTCCCGCGGCGCTCAGGCCGGCGATGACCGTCTTCTGCCGGGTCGCGCAGGTGCGGTCGGTGGCGCCCGGCGAGAGTGTCGGGTACGGAAGGACCTGGCGAGCCGAAACCACACGACGGATCGCCACCGCGACCCTCGGCTACGGGCAGGGTTTGCCGCGCGCACTCTCCAACCGTGGTCACCTTGGAATTCGCGGCGCTCGGTGCCCGATCGTCGGGATCGTCAGCATGGATCAGGTCGGCGTGGACGTGTCCGACGTCGAGGGGGTTGTCGCCGGAGACGTGGCGATGTTCATCGGCTCACACGACGGCGTTCGCATCGGTGCCGACGAGGTCGGCGAGCTCACCGGAACGCTGCCGCACGAGATTCTCTGCGGCGTCTCCGACAGCATCCCGCGCCATCCTGGGATGACGTCTGCTGCGCTACCGTGAGGGTATGAGCCGCCCGGTACGCATCGCCGTCGCGCAGTACGAGCCGCGAGTCGGTGAGCTCGAACACAACCTGTCGCAGGCGGTGCTCTGGGCGACCGCCGCCGCCGACCGGGGCGCACAGCTGATCGTGCTTCCCGAGCTGGCTTCGAGCGGGTATGTCTTCGGTGATGAGGCCGAGGCGCAGCGTTCCGCCGAGGATCCCGACGACGGTCCGACCGTCCGCGCGCTGCGCGAGGTGTGTGCCATGCACGGCTGCCACGTGGTTGCCGGCATCAGCGAGCGCGACGGCGACTGCAGGCACAACAGCGCGGTGCTCATCGGTGCTTCGGGACGGATGGCCACGTACCGCAAGTTGCACCTGTATTACGACGAGCAGTCCTGGTTCGTGCCGGGCGACGAACTGCCGATCGTCGAGCTCCCGTACGGGCGGGTGGGGATGATCATCTGCTTCGACCTCTGGTTCCCCGAGCCCGCCCGGACGCTGGCTCTCGCCGGCGCCGAGATCATCGCGGTGCCGACCAACTGGGTTGCCTCGTTCAAGCGCACGGTCTGGGACGACCGCGGCTACTGCCAGGGTGACTACGTCGCCATGGCCACCGCCGCGCAGAACGGGGTGGTCATGGCCTGCGCGGATCGGATCGGAGTCGAGCGCGGCGTCACCTTCATCGGCGCATCGATCATCGTCGGCGCCGATGGCTGGCCGGTGTCCGGACCGGCGAGCAAGGATCAGGATGCATTGCTCACCGCTGACGTCGACCTCAACTCCGTCGAACAGGCGAGGCGGCGCACCCCGCGCAACCACCTCCACGCCGATCGCCGGCCGGACGCATACCGTGCGACGGCCGGGCGCGAGGCACCGGCGACCGGGGCGCACGCCTGAGCACGACGATCGGGGCGACGGCCCTGCTCGAAGGGCTGAATCCGCCGCAGCGCGAGGCCGTGGAGGCACCCGACGGACCGCTGCTCATCTTTGCCGGCGCGGGCAGCGGGAAGACTCGCGTGCTGACCCATCGCATCGCGTACGTCATCGCCACCCGCCGGGTGCGCCCCGATGAGATCTGCGCGGTCACGTTCACCAACAAGGCGGCCCGCGAGATGCGCGCTCGGGTGGAACAGCTGATCGGCGACAGCATCCGGGGCATGTGGCTCGGCACCTTCCACTCGCTGGGCGCACGGCTGCTGCGACGCGAGGGCGAGTCGATCGGGATTCCCCCCGGCTACACCATCTACGACGAGGCGGACCGGCTCTCGGCCATCCGCAACGCCATCCGCGCCGAGGGGATCGACGAGAAGCGGCTGACGCCGAACCGCGCGGCGCAGGCGATCAGCGCCGCCAAGAACGAGCTGCTGGACGCGCGTGACTTCCAGGCGCGGGTGAACCCGAACACGATGGACGAGCAGATCGCGCGCATCTACTGGGCGTACGAGCGTGAGCTCGACGCCGCGTCCGCCCTTGACTTCGACGACCTGCTGCTTCGCGCGGTGACGCTCTTTCGCGAGGCCAACTCGGTGCGCGAGTACTACCAGGATCGCTTTCTGCATCTCTTCGTCGACGAGTACCAGGACACGAACAAAGCGCAGTACGAGCTGGTGAAGATCCTGGCTGCGAAGCATCGCAACGTGACAGTGGTGGGCGATGACGACCAGTGTCTGGCGGCGGGAACCATGATCACCATGGCCGACCGATCAGTGCGACGCGTCGAGGATGTCCGCAGCGGCGACAGCGTGATGTCGGGATATGGGAGCGGGACCTTCCGAGGAGCTCGCGTTGTGGACGTGCGGTCGCGGGTCACGGACTTCGTCCTGACCGTCAAGACAGCTCAGGGCCGGACACTCACGAGCACGCCCGAGCACACGCACTTTGCGGGGCACCACCTCAACGGCGGACTGATACTGCTGGCCGACCGCAACCTGTCAATCGATCATCCTCACTATCGACCACGATCTCGGAACTCGAGCCGCCGGCGCGTCGTGATCACCCTCTGCGCGGATCGCCGGGGCGCAACGCCCATGCACCGTATCTCGATGGGAGGCAACGACCAGGCTGGCAAGGCGGTATTGGAAGGCATGGGGTTCAGCATTCGACCTTCCAAGGGCAACGGCGGTTGGCGGTTCGAGACCTCGCGGAAGGACTTCGGCGAGGTGATGCGCCTCGCCGAGACGATTCGCCAAGCCATGGACGCGGAGGTCGCTTTCACGGCTTGTCTGGGAGGCACCGCATCCGGGCGGGGCGAGCTTGTGACGACGCTCCCCTTCACACCTGCGGCTTCGCTGCTGCCGGGAATGGTGATGTTTGACGACCAGGGTGGTCTCGATGTCATCGAGGAGGTCGAGCGAACGGCCTCGCGGCAGACCGTGTACGACATCGACGTGGAACCGACACATAATCTGATCGCCAATGGACTGATCACCCACAACTCCGTCTACGGCTTCCGGGGCGCGGACGTGCGCAACATCCTCTCCTTCGAGCGCGACTTTCCCGACGCTAAAACCGTGACGCTGGAACAGAATTACCGCTCCACCCAGCCGATCCTCGACATCGCGCACTCGGTCATCCGCAACAACAGCGAGCGCGCCGCGAAGCGGCTCTGGACCGAGCAGAGCGTCGGTGAACCGGTCCGGCTCATCTCGGTCTACGACGAGCGGGAGGAGGCGCTGGCGGTCGGCTCCGAAATAGAGAATCTCATCGGTCGTGAAGGGGTAACGCTCGCCGAATGCGCGGTGCTCTACCGGACGAACGCGCAGTCCCGCGCGTTCGAGGAGGTGTTTCTCAGACGCGGTATCCCGTATCAGCTCGTCGGTGGTCTGCGCTTCTACGACCGGCGCGAGGTCAAGGACGTGCTCGCCTACCTCCGTCTCTGCGTCAACCCGCGCGATGCCGTGTCGTTCGCGAGGGTGGTGAACACGCCGCGCCGCAAGATCGGCGATCGCACGGTCGCTGAGCTGGAGAAGCTGGCGCGCAAGAAGGGGCTCGGTCCACTCGAGGCGGCGCAACGGCTCGACGAGGGAGAGCAGGCGCTTGGACCCGCGGCGATGTCGGCGCTGCAGGGCTTCGCCGGGCTCATGGAACGTCTCAGCCAGGATGCGCAGCGAGTCCCGCTCACCGTGCTCCTCGATCGTGTGCTCGACGAGACCGGGTACCGCGAGATGCTCCAGGACGGCACCCAGGAAGGCGCCGAGCGATGGGCCAACGTCCTCGAACTCGCGGAACTCGCCGCCGAGTACTCCGACGTCCCGCCTCCCGACGGGCTCATGCAGTTTCTCGAGAACGTCGCGCTGGTCAGCGATGTCGACACCATGCGCGACGAGGCGCCCGGGGTCACGCTGATCACGCTGCATCAGGTGAAGGGACTCGAATTCGGCGTCGTCTTCATCGCCGGCATGGAGGAGGGGCTGCTCCCGCACACCCGGGCGCTCGAGGAGGGCGACGCCGGCATCGCCGAGGAGCGCCGCCTCACCTACGTCGGGATCACCCGCGCGCGCCGGCGGCTCTACCTGCTCCACGCCTTCCGGCGGCACACGTACGGCACGCCCCAGCTCGCTGAGGCATCCCGGTTCCTCGGCGAGATCCCCGGGGAGATGCTCGACGTCCAGCTTCGCCCGGGTGCTCCATCGCTTGGCGACGTGCGTGCGTCGGGAGCGGTTCGACGCGCCGTCGCCGGCTACGCGACCCGGCCGAATCCCGTCGAGCTCGCGCCGCAGCGATACAGCGAGGGCATGCGCATCGGCCACCAGCGCTACGGCGAGGGCACGGTGCTCAAGAGCACGATGACCAGAGCCGGTGAGGAGCTGGTCATCAAATTCGATGACCACGGCGTCAAGATCTTCGCGGTCGCCGACGCGACGCTGTGGCCCATCCAGGGGCCGTGACCAGAGCATGGGCACCATGACCGCCGAGCAGGCGAGCGACCGAGTGGCGGTGCTGCGCAAGCAGCTCGAGCACCACTCCCGCCAGTACCACGTCCTCGATTCACCCGAGATCACCGACGCCGAGTACGACCGGCTGTTTCGCGAGCTCGTCGACCTCGAGGCGGCGCATCCCGAGCTGCAGACCGCCGATTCGCCAACCCAGCGTGTGGGTGGTGAGCCTTCGGCGAACTTCACTAAGGTCAGACACCGCACCGCGATGCTGAGCCTGAACAACGCGTTCGGTCCCGACGAGGTGCGCGAGTTCGGCGTTCGCGTCGAGCGTGCGATCGGAACGGTGAGCGGGTACGTCTGCGAGCTGAAGATCGACGGGCTGGCGATGTCGATCACCTACAGCGGCGGACGTTTCGTGCGCGCGGCCACCCGTGGCGACGGCGTCGAGGGCGAGGACGTTACCGCGAATGTGCGCACCATTCGCTCGGTGCCGATGACGCTCGCGCAGGTGGACGGCGCGCTCCCCGACGAGCTCGAGGTCCGCGGCGAGGTCTACCTTCCGAAAGCGGCCTTCGCGGCCACCAACGCGCGTCTCGAGGAGGCGGGAAAACCCGGGTACGCGAATCCGCGCAGCGCCGCCGCCGGCGCGGTGCGACAGCTGGACCCGAAGGTGACCGCCGCGCGCGGGCTGCAAACCTTCATGTACGCGATCGACCCGCCGGGCAGGATCCGGACCCAGGTCGAGGTGCTCGACACGCTCGCCGCGCTCGGCTTCCGCGTCAACCCGAACCGCCGGCTTGCGGGTTCGATCGATGAGGTGCTCGCATTCCTCGAGACGTGGTCCGAGCGCCGCCACGACCTGGACTACGACACCGACGGCGTGGTCATCAAGGTCGCGTCGCTTGCCGAGCAGGCGGAGCTCGGCACGATCTCGCGTGCGCCCCGCTGGGCGATCGCGTACAAGTTCCCACCCGAGGAGCGCGAGACCCAGGTGCTCGACATCCACGTGCAGGTCGGTCGCACCGGCGCCGTGACCCCGGTGGCGGTGCTCGAGCCGACGCTGGTCGCGGGGTCCACAGTGCGCCGCTGCACGCTCCACAACGAGGACGAGGTCGCGCGCAAGGACGTGCGCATCGGCGACACGGTGCTCCTCCACAAGGCCGGTGACGTCATCCCGGAAATCGTCAAGGTCGTCATCGAGAAGCGCCCCAAGGACGCCACGCCCTGGCAGATGCCCGAGCGCTGTCCCGCCTGCGAGACGTTGCTGGTGCGCGAGCAGGGCGAGGTGGTCCGGCGCTGCCTCAATCCGCTCTGCCCCGCGCAGCGGCGCGAGCTGATCATCCACTTCGCGGCTCGCGGGTCGATGAACATCGAGGGTCTCGGGCCGGCCGTGATCGATCAACTCATCGACCTCGGGTACGTCACCGAGCCCGCCGACCTGTTCCACCTGACGGCCGAGCAACTGCTCACCCTCGAAGGATTCGCCGAGCGGTCGGCGGCGAAGCTGCTCGATTCGATCGCGTCCCGCCGGCGCGTGCCCCTGGCTCGATTCATCAACGCGCTCGCCATCCGTCACGTGGGCGAGCACACCGCCGAGACGCTCGCCGCCCATTTCGGGACCATCGATGCGCTGGCGGCGGCAACCGAGGACGACCTAGTCGGCGTCGAAGGCATCGGCGCGGTGGTCGCCGGACACGTGGCCGCCTGGACCGCGTCGAGCGAGGGACGGGCGGTGCTCGACCATCTGCGCGCCGCCGGGGTCGACCCCGAGCGATCGGCCGGCGGTGGCGGCCCGTGGAGCGGTCAGACCTGGGTGCTCACCGGCAGCCTCGACGGCATGAGCCGCACCGATGCGGAGGCGCGCATCCGCGCGCTCGGCGGCAATCCGAGCTCGAGCGTCAGTCGCAAGACGCACACGCTCGTGGCCGGCGCGTCTCCCGGGAGCAAGCTGGAGAAGGCTCAGCGGCTCGATGTCCGGGTCCTCGACGAGGCCGGCTTCGTCGCCGAGCTCACGGCCGCAGAGGGGTCTCGCTGAGCAGCGATACAGTGACCACCATGGCGGCCCCGCGGCGCGCAGAGCGCCTCCTCGATGACAAGGCGCAGCTCCGAGCGCGGCTGCGCGCGTCTCCCGACGGCCCGGGCGTCTACGTCATGCGCGGGCCGGATACCCGGGTCATCTACGTCGGCAAGGCATCGAACGTGCGCAATCGACTGCGCTCGTGGTTCAGCGGGGTGGACGCGCTGCAGCCGCGTACCCATCAGCTCATCGGCAGCGTCTTCGACTTCGAGGTGATCGCGTGCCAGAGCGAGCACGAAGCGCTCGTGCTCGAGAACACGCTCATCAAGCAGTACCGCCCGCGCTTCAACGTCCGCCTCAAGGACGACAAGAGCTATCTCTACCTCAAGATTCCCCGCCCCGGGGTGCATGACGCGGTCGCTCCCGGAACGGCGCGCGAGCAGGTGCGCAAGCCGCGGGGCAAGAGCGCCGAGGGCGCGACCCTGTTCCCGAGGCCGTACTACACCCGCAAGGTGATCCGCGACGGCGCCCGATACTTCGGGCCGTACACGAGCGCGCAGTCGCTGCGCACCACGGTTCGCTCGCTGCGCACCATCTTTCCATTTCGCACCTGCAGCGACGAGATCTTCCGGCGCGGTCGCGTGTGCCTCGACTATCACATCAAGCGGTGCTCGGGACCCTGCGAGGGCCGGATCGACGCTCCGGAATACGCCCAGATCCTCGAGCAGGTGCAGGAGTTCATGGAGGGCAGATCCGACACGCTGCACGACGAGCTGCGCGACCAGATGGACGCAGCGGCGGATCATCGCGACTACGAGCTGGCAGCGCGCTTCCGCGACCGGCTGCGTGCCATCGAGCGGATCAGCGAACGGCAGACGGTGCTGCGCGGCGCACGCTCCGATGAGGACTGCATCGCGGTTGCCGTCGAAGCCGGACGCGCGATGGCAGCGGTGCTGAGCATCCGCCAGGGGCGCGTCATGGCCATGGAGACGCACGAGCTCGAAGGTGTCACCGGCCTCGATGCGGCCGCGTGCCTTGGCGGGTTCCTCCCCCAGTATTACGCGAATGTGACCTCGATCCCGCGGCGCCTCCTCGTCTCCGATGAGATCGAGGGCCGCGCGGTGTTCGAGGAGTTTCTCGCCGAGCAGCGGGGCGGCCCCGTCGAGGTGCACGTTCCCCAACGCGGTGATGCTCGACGGCTGGTCGCGCAGGCGGCGGAGACCGCGCTCGTCGCGCTGCGCCAGCAGCGGATCGTCGACGACTACGATGCCGCGAAGACCGAGGCGCTGCTTGACGACCTCGCCGCGCGGCTGCAGCTGCCGGCCCCGCCGCGACGCATCGAGTGTTATGACATCAGCAACACCATGGGCACCAATTCGGTCGGCTCGATGGTGGTGTTCGAGGACGGGCGGCCGGCCCCCGCAAGCTACCGTCATTTCGGCATCAAGACGGTCGAGGGCTCCAACGATTTCGCCTCGATCGAGGAAACCCTGCGCCGGCGGTTTCGAAGGCTCGGCCCCCGCGACGATGGTCCCGACGCCGACGTCCCCGTGCTCGACCCCGCAGGTGCCAACGGCGCCAACGAGCGGCCGCGCCGAGCGGCGCGCGGTGGCGGCGACGACGCCGACATGAGCTTCTCAATCCTGCCCGACCTGATCCTCATAGACGGCGGCAAGGGCCAGTTGAGCGCCGCCGTCAAGGCGCTTCGTGAGGCGGGGCTCACCAAGGTTCCGGTGTTCGGGCTTGCCAAGCGCAACGAGGAGCTGTACAAGCCGGGCCGATCCCGGCCGATCATCATCGAGCGGGACAGCCCGACGTTGTTCCTGGTGCAGCGCGTGCGCGACGAGGCGCACCGCTTCGCCATCACCCGCCACCGGGCGCGGCGCGGACGGGCCGCTCTCCGTTCCAAGCTCGACATCGTGCCGGGGCTCGGCCCGGTTCGGCGGCGCGCGCTGCTCCGCCAGTTCGGCAGCATCGACGCCATCCGAGACGCGCCGCTCGAGCAGCTCACCACCGTCGTGCCGCGGCCGGTGGCGCTGCGCGTCAAGGAGCTGCTGTGACCGAGAGGTCGCCCGCCGCGGCGGTGGGTGTCGTGCTGACGTCGTTCGGTTTCAAGTTCGGCCTTCCGCCCGACGCGGAGTGGACGGTGGACTCGCGCATCGTCCGCAACCCCTTCTGGGTACTCGAACTGCGGCCCCAAACCGGCCTCGACAGTGCGGTGGTCGACTACGTGCTCGCGGACCCCGTGGCGGTAGAGCTCATCGATCGCATCCACGCGCTGCTCCTCTGGTCGGCGCAGCGGTACGCCGAGCGCGACCGCGAGTCGCTCAACGTCGCGGTCGGGTGCACCGGCGGCAGGCACCGCTCGGTCGCGATCGTCGAGGCGCTTGCCCGGCAGCTCCGCGACGATCAAGTCGCGGTGACCGTGCATCATCGAGACATCGACCAGCCGGATCCCCGTTACGAGTAGGGAATGGACAGCGCACAATCCTTCACGCAGCGCGTCGCGGCGGAGCTCGCTCCGCACACGCCACTGCTTCCGTGCTGCCGTGCGGCGCTCGTCGAGGGCCTCGCACTCGTGACCACGTCGCCGGGGACGATCGCGACGACCCGTCCCGTTGCGGTGCGCGCCGCCCTGCAGGCGCTCCACGCCGACGGCGTTCCCGCCCACGTCGTTCGCCTCCTCGCCGCGCGGCGGACCCAGTATCGACTGGTCGGCGTGGATCCGCTCGCGCCGCCTCAGTCGTCGGAACGCTCCTGCTGCCGGCGGAGCCGGCTGCGCGGCGCCTTCCTCGGCGCGGGCCGCCTGGTACGGCCCGATGGCGAGCCCTATCTCGAGCTCGGCTGTGCCGACGAACGGGGCGCGGACCGGCTGGTCGGCGACTTTGCGAGCTTCGGCATCAGCGCGCGAACGCGCCGTCGCCGCGGTCGCTGGGTCGTCACCGTGCGCTCGGGTCCGGCGGTCGGCGCCGCGCTCAGCTCGATCGGGGCGCAGGCCGGCAGGCTCACCTTCGAGGCCGGGCGCGTCATCCGCGAGGTGCGCAGCGGCGTGAACCGGCGGCTCAACGCAGAGACCGCCAACCTGCGCCGGACCGCGACGGCGGGCGTTCGCCAGCTCGAGTCGATCGCGCTTCTCGAGGCCGAACTCGGTGCGCTGGCAGGCGCTGCCGCCGGCGCTGCGCGAGGCCGCCGAGCTGCGAGCCCGCCACCCCGACGACGACCTGGCGCGCCTGGCGGAGCGCGCCGGCTGCAGCCGTCCGGCGATGGCCGGCCGCCTCCACCGTCTGGTCGCCGCGGCGGGCGAGGGCGGTGATAGGGTGGGAGCGCGACCCTAGCGGGCGCCGAATCATCAGAGACTGGAGGTTGCCTCGCATGGGAGTGAGAGTCGGCATCAACGGCTTCGGCCGCATCGGACGCAACGTGTTGCGTGCCGCCAGAGAACGCTCCCCCGACCTCGAGATCGTCGCCGTCAACGACATCACCACCCCCGAGATGCTGGCCCACCTGCTCAAGTACGACAGCGTGCTCGGCAGATTCCCCGGGACGGTTGCTGCCGATACTGACAGCATCACGGTGGACGGGCGCACCATCAGGGTGCTCGCCGAGCGAGACCCGCAACGGCTCCCGTGGCGCGACCTCGGCGTCGACATCGTCGTCGAATCGACGGGGCTCTTCAGTGACGCGGTGCGGGCAAAGGGTCACATCGACGCGGGTGCCCGCAAGGTGGTGATCACCGCGCCCGCGAAGAACGAGGACATCACCATCTGCATGGGCGTCAACGACTCGGCATACAACCCCGCGGAGCATCACATCATCTCGAACGCCTCGTGCACGACCAACTGCCTTGCTCCGGTCGCCAAGGTGCTCAACGACTCGTTCGGGATCGACACCGGGTTCATGACCACCGTGCACGCGTACACCAAGGATCAGGTCATCCTCGACGCACCCCACGAGGACAAGCGGCGGGCGCGCGCCGCGGCGCTGTCGATCATCCCGACGACCACCGGCGCCGCCAAGGCGGTGGCGCTGGTGCTCCCCGAGCTGAAGGGAAAGTTCCAGGGCATCTCGCTGCGCATCCCTGTTCCCGACGTGAGCCTGATCGACCTCACCGCGACCCTCTCGAAGAGCGCCACCGTGGACGATGTCAACGGCGAGATGCGCGAGGCGTCGAGCGGAAAGCTCGAGGGCATCCTCGCGGTCACCGAGGAGCAGCTGGTTTCCATGGACTTCCTCCACGACCCGCACTCGGCGATCTTCGACGCGCCGTCCACGATGCTGATCGGTGATCGCACCGTCAAGGTGCTCGCCTGGTACGACAACGAGTGGGGATACTCGTGCCGCGTCGTCGACCTGGTCAACCTGATCGTCTCGCGGCTCTAGGGAGAGCGATGGCCGTGGTGTCGAAGGCGACCTTCGATGACATCGACGTGCACGGCAAGCGGGTCCTGCTGCGCGAGGACCTCAACGTGCCGATGCGCGACGGGGTGATCACCGACGACCGCAGGATCAGAGAGGCGATCCCCACCATCGAGGCGCTCCGTTCGAGCGGCGCGCGTGTGATCGTGGTCGCACACCTGGGGCGACCCAAAGGCCGGATCGACGACAGCGTCCGCCTCGGGCCGGTCGCCACGCGCCTGGGCAGCCTGCTCGGCGCCGACGTGCGGCTTGCCTCGGATGTGGTCGGCGACAGCGCGCGCAGCATGGTCGACTCGCTGCGTGACGGGGATGTCGGCATGCTCGAGAACGTTCGTTTCGAACCCGGCGAGGAGGCGAACGATCCGGACTTCGCGAGGCAGCTCGCCGCGTTCGGCGAGGTCTTCGTCAACGACGCCTTCGGGACTGCCCACCGTGCGCACGCCTCCACCGAGGGCGTCGCCCACCTGCTGCCGGCGGTGGCTGGCAGGCTGATGGCGCGCGAGCTCGAGATGCTCGGCGGGGTCATGGACAACCCGCGCACGCCGGTTGTGGCGATCGTCGGTGGGTCGAAGATCTCGACGAAGGTCCGTGTGCTCGATCACCTGCTCGATCTTGTCGATGTGCTCTGGGTGGGTGGCGCGATGTCCTGCACGTTCTACCGGGCGCTCGGGGAGAGCACGGGTACCTCACTGATCGAGGAGGATCAGATCGCCACTGCGCGCGGCCTGCTCGATTCCGCGCAGGGGCGGCGCGCGGACCTCCGTCTCCCGATCGACGGCGTCGTCGCCGAGCGGGCGGCAGCCGGCTCGCCGACCGAGGTCGTTGCGTGGAAGGCCATCCCCGACGGCTGGATGGTGGTCGACGCCGGACCCGACACGGTGGCGCGCATCGCCGCCAACTCCGCGAGCGCGGGAACGATCATCTGGAACGGCCCGCTTGGCATCTACGAGATCCCGGACTTCGCTGCCGGCACGCGCGACGTCGCCCGTGCGGTCGCCGAGTCCAGCGCATCCACGGTGATCGGCGGGGGCGATCTCGCCGCCGCCGTCCAGGACGCCGGCGTTGCTGACAAGATCGGCTTTATCAGCACCGGCGGGGGCGCCACCATCGAATTCCTCGAGGGGAGGACACTTCCGGGCGTCGCAGCGCTTCGCGACCGCGAGGTCGCCCGGCGTTGACGGCGGGATCCCAGGGCGCCGCAACCTCGCGGCGCATGGTGGCCGGAAACTGGAAGATGCACACGACCGTGGACGAGGGCGTCGCCCTGGCGCGCGCCGTGTGCGCCGCTGTTTCGGCGACGCAGGACGTCGACGTTGCCGTGCTTCCGCCGTTCACGCATCTGTGGGCGGTCCATGCGGCGCTCGATGGAACCGGGGTACGCCTCGGCGCCCAGGACGTCTTCTGGAAGGACTCCGGCGCTTTCACCGGCGAGATCTCACCCGCGATGCTCGCCGGGTGGTGCGACCTCACGCTCGTCGGGCACTCGGAGCGCCGTCACCTTTTCGGAGAGCGCGACGACGAGGTCGGCAGGAAGTTCGTCGCGGCGCTCGCGCACGGTCTCGAGGTGATCCTGGCGGTGGGGGAGACGAGCGAGGAGCGCGACGACGGCCGGACATTCGACGTTGTGGACCGCCAGCTCGACGCGGTCTTCGCCGAGCTGCAAAGTCCACCCGCGGTTGACGACTGGGCGATCGCGTACGAACCGGTGTGGGCGATCGGGACGGGTCGCACCGCGACACCGGAGCAGGCGCAGGAGGTGATCTCGCACGTCAAGCAACACGTGCGAGCGAGGTACCTCGACGGTTCGCCGCGCGTGCTGTACGGCGGCAGCGTCACCGCGGCCAACGCGGCGTCGCTGTTCGCGGAAGCCGATATCGACGGTGCGCTCGTGGGAGGCGTCAGCCTCCGCGCCGAGGAGTTCGGCGTCATCGTCGCCGCCGCCGGCTCTGCTCGCAGCGCCTAGCGCCGCATGACCGGGGTACGGCCCATGCTGCTCGTGATCCTCGACGGCTGGGGATGCAACCCCGATCCGTACGGCAATGCGATCGCCGCCGCGCGCACCCCCGAGCTCGATGGGCTCGAGCGACTGTGGCCGCATACGCAGGTGGAGGCCAGCGGTGAAGCCGTCGGACTGCCGACCGGGCAGCAGGGAAACTCAGAGGTTGGTCATCTCACCATCGGCGCGGGACGTTTGATCTACCAGCCCCTGTCGCGCATCAACCGCGCGATCGAGGACGGCACCTTCTACGAGAACCCGGCGCTGTGTGCCGTCGTCGATCGCGCGCGCGATCGCGGCTCGGCGCTGCACTGTCTCGGGCTCATCTCCCCCGGTGGCGTGCACAGCCACCAGGACCACGCGGTCGCGGTCGCCGAGCTGGCCCGACGCCGCGGCCTGGACGCCGTGTGGTTCCACGCGTTCCTCGACGGTCGCGACGAGCCGCCGACGAGCGCCGCGGGATTCCTTCGCACCTTCCTCGAGGGCTTGCGGCGCGCCGGCGCCGGCGCCATCGCTTCGGTGAGCGGCCGGTACTACGCGATGGACCGGGATCGGCGCTGGGATCGGACCCAACGGGCATATGAGGTGATCGCGGGCGCCGGCGACGGCACGGCGGCCGACGCGGTGGCCTACGTCGAGGCGGGGTACGACGCCGACGTCACCGACGAGTTCGTGGCTCCGGCGTCGATCCTGCACGAGGGGCGGCGAGTCCGGATCGAAGACGGCGACTCGATCGTGTTCTTCAATTTCCGCCCGGATCGTGCCCGTCAGCTGTGCCACGCGCTCGTCGACGCCGGCTTCGACGGTTTTTCGCGTTCGAGGGTGCTTCGCGACATCGACCTGGTGACCTTCACCGAGTACGAGCGCGACCTGGATGCGCGGGT
Source organism: Candidatus Dormiibacterota bacterium (assembly GCA_963799005.1). GTDB lineage: Bacteria > Chloroflexota > Dormibacteria > Aeolococcales > Aeolococcaceae > Palsa-851. The sequence goes on from CAWCVK010000001.1 coordinate 1,823,007, forward strand.
GGCATTTCCCCGCGAGGACATCCGGCAGACGCTCGCCGAGGAGGTGAGCACTGCCGGGCTGCGCCAGTTCCACGTCGCGGAGACGGAGAAGTACGCGCACGTGACGTACTTCATCAACGGCGGCCGGGAGAACGCATTCGACGGAGAGGAGCGCCTGCTCGTCCCATCGCCTCGAGTGGCGACCTACGACGAGGTGCCGGAGATGAGCGCTGAGGGCGTCACCGACGCGGCAATCGCGCGGCTGCAGCAGGGCGACGATGCGCTGATCATCGCCAACTACGCGAACGCCGACATGGTCGGGCACACCGGCGGTTTCGAAGCCACGGTGCGTGCGGTCGAGTGCATCGACGCCTGCCTGGGCCGCCTCGCTGCCGCTGTCGACGCGGCCCACGGTGGGCTGCTCATCACCGCCGATCACGGCAACGCGGAGTACAAGATCGATCGCCGCGACGGTTCCGTGCTCACCGCGCACACGACCAGCCCCGTGCCCGTGATCCTGTGTGGCGCTGGCGGTGGCCCGCTCCGCGATGGTGGGGGACTGCGCGACGTCGCGCCCACCGTGCTCGATGTGATGGGGCTCCCGGTGCCGGCTGCGATGACCGGGAGGTCGCTGCGCAGCGCGTGAACGGCGGCGGCTACGTCGTCGCTTGCGGCGGCTGGTAGGGGACCGGCTCGATCTGATCGACGGGATGGGGGCCGCTCTGCCATCCGTCCCGAGGTCCCAGGGTCAGCCGGCAGGCGCCACCGGTGCGCGGGTCACACGTCACCGGCTGGGTGTGGATCGCTACACCGTCGCTCCAGCTGACGGTGATCGTGACCGTGAAGGTCTCGGTCGCGGTGATGGTCGCCCCCGGCGAGACGGCGGCGTAATCGTGGCTCACGGCGCAGGGATCGGTCCAGCGCTGCGTCGAGGGATCGTAGGCAGGCAGACTCGCGGGCTGCTGCTCGGCCGGGCCGGGGGCGGTCGTGCTGGTTCCGTCCCCCCAGCTCCATGCGACCGTGCCCGGCGTCACCGTGACGTCGTAGAGCAGGAAGAGCGTGTAGCCGCCCGCCGTGGTGGTGGTCAGCGCGTGATACGGGTCGGGCCCAGTCGGAACGGTCGAGTCGGTCCACGCGCAGGTCGGGATGTGCACGAAGGTGCGCGATGTCACAGCATCTCCGGGGAGCGTTTCGATCCCACCCACCGTCCACGATTTCGTCAACTCGGCGACCAGGTCCGCGCCGATGGGAAAGGGCGGCGTGCGCAGCACGCCCGCCGGCGGCACCGGTGGGGCAGCGTCACCGGCGAGGTACGGAGCGCTGAACCAGAAGCTCGCGCCCAGGCAGCTCCCTCCGAACGGCGCCACCGTCTGCGCGTCCTGCCAGGTGCCGCGGGTGCGCAGGAACCCCGTGACGGCGATCACGTGACCGGCCACGTTGGCGGCCGTGGCGGGACTGCCCGGCGCCGTGTCGGCGGCAACACCGCCGGGCGGGATCGCGCCTCGGGCGGCATAACCGAACCGGGCATCGAAGCCGTCGTACCCGCCGGCCGCGTTCCTGGTGAAGGCGGGATGGATCGCGATCGCCGCGACGATCCCGCCGCCGGGTGAGGGCGACCCCGGGCCGAGGTGGAAGAGTTGCGATTGGGGACAGGTCATGCCCTGGGGATTGGCTCCGGGTGGCGGGATCTGGAGCGGGTTGACGGGATCGTCGCCGGTCGGGGTGATGTCCGCGGGGATGATCGGGAGGTAGGTTCCTCCGGCGCCGGCGATCAGCTTGCCGCCCGTCACCGCGCCGGTGCCCTGGCTGGAAGGCCCGGGTTGGTCGCCGCCCCCGCCGCCCCCGCCGCCGGAGGCGAGGACCGACGCCCCGGGCATCAGCGCGGCCACGACGGCGATGACCCAGGCACGGCTGACGTGTCGTGTCACCGGGCGCACCATGCCGCCGGCGGGCCCTTCGGATCCTGGCAATTCCCGCCGCCGTCCGCGAACCAGATGTCCCCCAGGACCGGGTCATGGCGGAGGACGCCCGGACTGAAGACCGTTGTGTCCCTGGTGAAATCGACGACGGTCGTGCTCGTCCCGTTCGACCTGTGGATGGTCTCGCTGCAGGGTCCGGAGTAGACGACGACGAAGACGTAGGCGTCGTCGGTCGGCAGGTTCTTGCGCGCAAAGTACGCTCTTCCGCCGGCATCGATCGCGAACAGCTTCCAGCTCAGCGGGTAGAGGTTGCAGTCCGGCTGGTCGACCGTGCCGCCGTTCTGGAGCGCCTCGACCTCGACCGCGGGTATCAGCGCCGGCCCGACCAGCGAGCGCAGCGCGAACAGCTGGTCGTGGCTCTCAGCCCACTTCCACCAGCCGCTGTCCCGGTTGCTCGCGTCCGCCCAGTGTTGCGCGGTGGCATCAGACACCGCCCCACCGGTCATGTTGGCGACGGTTGGTGCCGCCGGCACGTGTTCGAGGGCGAGCTCGTCTGCCGGGGGCACGTCGGTGACACCGTGCGAGGACCAGAGCTGACCACACGCGATCGACACCTGCGTCAGCGGGGTGGTCGCCGTCACCGCCGCGCAGGGACGGTTCAGCGTGACCGCGACAGCCGCGGGGCTCGTAGCGGGCGTGGCCATCCCCTGCCCAGGCAGTGAGCCACCACACGCCGGCAGCGCAAGCAGCCAGCAACCGATCAACACTGCTGTCGCGAGTCCCCTCACCACCTCACCCGAAACTCTCGCTGCGCTGGACGGACGGCGCACGCCCGGTGGCGGCTCCGCCAACGACCCTTCCCGCGGGGCCGCAAGCATGGCAGTTCGGCGTGGGGGTCGGTTACTCGATGAGCAGGGTCGCGAGGAGCGAGGCGTCGATGTTGCCGGCGCTGAGAATTGCGACGGAGCGCGGCGACGGTCGCCCGGCGGCCATCGCCGCGTAGGCAAGTGCCCCGGCCCCCTCGGCGACCACCTTCACCTCGATGGCGAGGCGCACGACCGTGCTCCGCACCGTGGCCTCGGGCACGACGACCCATTCGCCGAGCAGCGAGCGCAGACGCTCGAACATCACGGGGTCGAATGGCGCCGCCGTGCCGTCCGCGATGGTGGCGGGCGTGAGCGAGGGTGGACCGTTGAGCGCGAATGCTTGCTGCCACAAGGGATATCCGTCCGACTGGACGCCGACGACCTCGACGTCCGGCTTGAGTGCCGCGAACGCCATGGCGATGCCGGAGATCAACCCACCGCCACCGACGGGCACCAGGACCCGCTCGACGTCGGGAAGGTCGGCCAGGATCTCGGGGACGATCGACGAATGGCCCTCGATCACCGCATCGTCGGCGAACGGATGGATGAACACCTCGGGATCGCGCTCCCACTCGCGCGACGCGATCCACTCCAGCAGACGGTCGCGAGGCATGAGCACCGCCCTGGCGCCGAGGTTGCGTACCCCGTCGACCTTGAGCGCGGGGGCGGTGTCGAACATCATCACCCGGCACGGAACCCGGAGCTCGCGGGCAACGTACGCGCATGCCAGCGCCGCGTTGCCGGCGCTCACCGTGAGCAGCCCGCGGGCGACCCGTTCGGGCGCGATGGCGTGGGCGGCGGCGAAGAAGCCGCGCACCTTGAAACTCCCTGTGGGCTGCAGCGACTCGAGCTTGAGGAACCCGCCGGCCGGCGTCGGGATCAGCGGCGTATGGCGTATGTGCGGCGCCAGCAGCCGCGCGACCTCGTGCACACGGGCCGCGTCCAACCCCTGGATCGCCGTCACAGGGCGACTTCCGTGCCCACCCCTGCGGTGACCGCGGCGTCGTAGACGATCCGCGCCACCACCGCGTCCTCGAAACCGCTCCCGGTCGACTTGTACAGGGTGATCTCGCTCTCGCCCTGCCGCCCCGGCTTGAGTTCGGCGAGCACCTCACCGACCTCGGTGATCGTCGCCGGATCCCGTCCCTGCAGCTCGTGGGCGCCGGCCGGCGGCGCGCTCGCCGCGGCACCCTTCCACTCGACGAACACGCGGGCGAGGCGCATCGTGTCAGCATCGACCTCGGGACCGAACGTCCCTCCGACCGAGGTCACGTGGGTGCCGGCCTCGAACCAGTCGTAGCGGGTGACCGGCTCCCTGGCGTCGGTGCAGCAGCAGACCACGTCCGCGCCGCGGATCGCCTCGTCGAACGCCGTGAGCACGACGCATCGGGGGTCGGCGGCGGCCAGCGCCGCGGCGCGGTCGCGGTCACGCGAGCAGATGCGGATGCTCGTGAACTCCCGAACCGACGCCACCGTGGCGAGATGGGCGTGACCCTGCACGCCGGCGCCGAGGATGGTGAGCGTTCTCGCGTCGGATCGGGCGAGCACGCGAACCGACACGGCCGCGCCACCGCCGGTCCGCATCGCCGTGATGTGCTCCCCGTCCATGACGCTCAGCAGCGAGCCGTCCTGGTCGTCGAACAGCGTGATCACCCCCTGGTGGGTCGGCAGCCCGCGCGCGCCGTTGCCCGGGAACACGCTGACCGCCTTGAGCGCGAAGCCACGTTCCGCCACCCATCCGGGCATCGCCCCGAGCAGCCCCGACGGAGCTCGCGCCGCGGTGCGAGCCGGCACCGACGCCTGGCCCGTGGAGTAGGCGCGGAATCCCGCTTCCAGGGCGTCGAGCATCTCCGGCACCGAGAGCAGACCCTCGACGTCGCGCCTGCTGAGCACCAGCATGACCGGGCATCTTGGCATGGTTAGGCACAATGGAGGCGATGACAAAACCGCAGGCAGCCTCTGAGCCGATCACCGACGATCGGGAGTTCGACGCCGTGATCTTCGATCTGGGCGGGGTGATGACCGAACCGCTCTTTCACCATCGAACCGATGTGCCTCCCGAATACTTCAGCCTGATCGCGTTCTTTCTCGGCGAGTTCCGCGATCACTACCACCTGACCACGGGCGCCCACGACCTCCATCTGCTCGAGATGGGCAAGATCTCGGACGACGAGTTCTTCGACAGGATGACCGCCCGCTACGTCGAAGCCGGTAACGAGCCCGTGGATCCGCGCGAGGCCCAGAAGGCGGTCTTCGGTCGCGACATGATCGCGTGCGGTGCCATGGCAGATGCCGTGCGCCAGATCCACGACGCCGGGTACCGGACGGCGCTGCTCACCAACATCTCACGCGAGGGCGAGGCGATCATCACAGGGCTGTTCCCGGTCGACGAGCTCTTCGACGTGGTGGTCGACTCATCGAAGGTCGGGATGCGCAAGCCGGATCCGGAGATCTACCGGTTGACGTGCAGCCGCCTCGGGGTCGAGCCCGAACGCTGCCTGTTCATCGACGACCTGCTCTGCAACGTCGAGGCGGCCGAAGCCCTCGGTATGCAGACGATCCAGTGCCTGGACCCGGTCGCCGTGGCCGACGAGGTGGTGCGCCGCCTGCTCGGCCACCCTGCTGCTGCCGAGGCCGGGGCGGGAACGTGACCGCCGACCGCGCCGCGCGGTCGATCGCCGGCGAAGGTGAGGCACTGGAAATCGCCGGGATCACCGATCGCGGTCCGGTCCGCACCCAGAACCAGGATGTCTGGGACGCGCACATCACGGCAGCCGGGAGGACCGCGGTGCTCGCCCTCGCCGATGGGATGGGCGGTCATAAAGGTGGTCTGGAGTCAGCCGATGCGGCCGTCAAGGCCGCGATGGCGACGCTGTTGGAGTTCGAGCCCTCGACCGAGGCGGCGACGACGCTTCGCCGAGGCGTCGCCGCCGCGAACGACGCCGTGGCCGTCGCCCGCGCGGAGATCGGTGGCAATCCGGGTACCACCCTGGTCCTGGCGATCATCGACGGCATGCACGCGTCGGTCGCCAACGTGGGCGACAGCCGCGCGTACCTGATCAGCGGGTCCGCCGTCACCCAGGTCACCGACGACCATTCGTGGGCAGCGGGCCAGGTCCGGCTGGGTGCCCTGGATGTCGAGGCGGCCCGCCATCACCCGCAACGCAATCTCATCGAGCGCGCGGTGATGGGTGATTCGGTCGAGGCCGACATCTTCGAAGTCGACGCATCACCGGGCGACGTCCTGCTGCTGTGCTCCGACGGGCTCTGGGAACCGCTCTCGGATCAGGCCCTGGGAGCGATCCTGGCCACACCCGACCCTCTCGGGGTCGCTCTGACGCGCGGGTGTGACGCCGCGCTCGCGGCCGGCGGCACCGACAACGTCACCATCGTCGCGGCGCGCTGGCTTCCGGCCGTATCCGCTAACGTCTGACCCTCGATGGCACGTCTCTATGCCCAGTTCGGCGCGGTCGTCTTTCTCGCCGTGGGCCTCGGAGGCCTCCTGACGGGTGACGCCGGGACCCTCGTCCACCACCACCCCCAGGGCAATTTCGGACCGATGACCCTCCACCTGACCTACGTGCGCGACGCCCTCGACCTGATAGTCGGAGCGGCGCTCGCCTTCGCCGGGTTTCGAGCCGGCGACAGGCTGGGGGAGGAGATCGTGCTCACCATCGGCGTCGTGCTCCTGCTGCTGGCGCTGATCGGCTTCCTCTACCCGGACAACGTTGCCGGGACGCGCAGCATCGCCGGCGTGCACTTCACCCAGGTGATGAACATCTTCGACCTCATCACTGGCGCGCTCGGCGTGCTCTGCGCTCTTGGTGGTTCAGCGGCCGCCACGGCCGCCGCCTGACCAGGCGCTAAACCGCGGCCCCGCTCGTCGACGCGGTGCCGTTGGCGGCGTGCTCGCCGCGATGCCGAGCGGTCGCGACCATGTGCACCGCCCCGGTCGCCATCGGCTTCGCCCTGCTGAGCGCACGCCCGGTGGTCAGCGCGCCCTCGCGCGCGGCGGCGGTCATGAGGCGGATTTGCGCGCGTGTCTTGTCGCCGGTCTGCGGCGCGATGCAGAGGCCGAAGATGGTCCCCACTGCCGCGCCGTGCATCAATCCTCGGACGTAGCCCATGCTGTCACCTCCTGTCGCAACTCGATCGTTGGGATTCACCCTACTCTCCCGAACCATTTCAGGTCAGCGAGGTCGCCGACCAGGGCCCATCGGGCACGATGCGCAGGCGCTCGACGGGGCGGCCGCCGATGAGGTGTTCGGCGATGATCTCGTCGACGTCGGGGACGAGAAGCCGGCCGTACCAGACACCGTCGGGGTAGACGATCATGATCGGGCCCTGGTGGTGCTGCTGGTTGCAGCCCATCCTCGTGGTGCGCACCCAGGTCAGCTCGAGCCGCTCGACCTCGTCGCGCAGGCGTTGCAGGATGTGCTCCGATCCCTGACCCCCGCAGTGGTGACGCCCGACCGTCGTGCAGACGAAGACGTGGAGGTTGCGCGGCGTGGCGTCGCTCATCGCACCCAATGGTCGCCCACCCGGGCGCGGCTCCGCCCCGTGCCGGCGTGCGAAAGTAGCGCCACGATGGACTTGAGCTTCGCGTTCTTCGCGGACAGCGCGGTGGTTCCTCCCGACGGCAAGCTGTACGTGCTCGGCGGTGGCTTCAGCGCGCTTTCGATGGCATCACTCCCCGGGCGTGCCGCGTTCGCGGTGGTGGCGGGGTTCCGGTTCAGCGCGGCCGACGTCGGCCAGGCACACCAGGTCGAGCTTCGCCTCACCGACGCGCAGGGAAAGCTCGTCCTCGCACCCGTGATCCTGCAATTCCAGGCGGCCGGGCCGAAGCTGGTTCCGGGGCAGGAGGTCAGCATCTCCACGGTGACCATCCTCCAGCCGATGTTCGGCGAACCCGGCGTGTACACCACGGAGTTCTGGACCGATGGGAACCGGATCGGCGCGGTCAACCTCAACGTCGAGGAGCGCAAGGCGCCGGCGCCGGTCCCCGCCGACCGGCCCAACTGATCGCCGCGGATCAGTACTCGTAGAAACCGCGCCCGCTCTTTCTGCCGAGGTAGCCGGCGGACACCATCCGGCGGAGCAGCGGCGGCGGCGCGAAGTCGCTGTTCGCGTACTCCTCGTAGAGCAACTCGCACACGAACAGCGCGGTGTCCAGGCCGATGTAATCGAGGAGCTGGAGCGGACCCATGGGATGGCCGCAACCGAGTCGCATCCCCTCGTCGATGTCGTCGCGGGTCGCGAAACCTGATTCGTAGAGCCGGATGGCGTGGGTGAGGAACGGGATCAGCAGCAGGTTCACGATGAAGCCGCCGCGATCCTGGGCGACGATGATGCGCTTGCCGAGGCGCTCGCCGAGCGTGCGCGTCTCCTCGAGCGTCTCGTCGCTGGTGGCGATGCTCCGGACCACCTCGATCAACTTCATCACCGGCGCGGGGTTGAAGAAGTGCGTGCCGATCACCCGGTCGGGACGCCGGGTTGCACGCGCGATCTCGATGATCGGAAGCGCCGACGTGTTGGTGGCGAGGATCGCGTCCTCGGAGACGATCCGGTCGAGCTGCTCGAAGACGGTGACCTTCGCGGGCAGCTGCTCCACGATCGCCTCGACGCAGAAATCGCACTCGGCGAAATCCTCGAGACGTGGGGTGAAGGTCAGCAGTCCGTGGATGCGCTCGATGTCGTCGTCGCTGAGCTTCCCGGTCTGGCGCCCGCGCTCGAGTGACGCGCCGACCCGGCGCTGACCTGCGGCCAGCTGCTCGGATCCCGCCTCGGTGACCAGGGTCCGGATGCCGTTGCGGGCGCACACCTCGGCGATTCCGGAGCCCATCAGCCCGGCGCCGATGATGCCCACGCTCCCGATCTCCATGCTCGACACTCCTCTGAGGCGCTGTCGCTGACGTGGCGGCCGTCCAGCCGCCTGCGCAGTCTGCCCGAGGGCGAGCGGGCCGCGCACCTATGATGGGCGGCATGGGGTCACCGGGCACGGTCGCACTCGTCAGTGACGATCTGATGTTCGCCAGTCAGCTCAGCACCACGATGCGTCGAGCCGGGGGCAACGCCGTGCTCGTGACCGGTGACTCGGTCCCCGACGTGGCCGTGGTCTTCGTCGACCTCAACAGCGCCGTCGACACGCGTCTCGCGCTGATCGGGCGCCTGCGCGGTGAGCGCCCGGGTCTCGAGATCGTCGGCTTCTCACATCACGGCGACCTCGACCTGCGCCGGCGCGCACGCGCGTCCGGCGCGACCCGGGTCGTCAACAACGGCGCGATTCAGACGGTCGCGCTGCGCCGGTCCGGCCTCGGCGCCCCAGGCACATCGTGAGTGGCGTCGCGGTCGATCTCGACGCGCGCATCCGCGCCGAGGTCGACCGGACTCGTGAAGACTGCGTCGAGATCCGGCGCATGCTCCACCGGCATCCGGAGCTGTCGCTCGAGGAACGCGACACTGCCGAGCTGGTTGGTCAGCGCAGCGCCGACCTCGGGTTCACGGTGCGCACCGGGGTGGGGGGAACCGGGGTGCTGGCCGATCTCGACAGCGGGCGCCCGGGTCCAACCCTGATGCTGCGCGCCGACATGGACGCGCTGCCGATCGTCGAGCGCGGCGAGGGGCGCGTGGTCACGTCCGCGGTCGACGGTGTGATGCATGCATGCGGGCACGACGGCCATGTGGCGATGACCCTCGCCGCCGCGACCGCGCTCGCCGCGCTGCGTGACGGCTGGTCGGGGCGCGTGCGCCTCTGCTTCCAGCCCGCCGAGGAGACCGCGTCGGGGGCGATGCCGATGATCGCCGACGGAGCCGCCGACGGCGTGGACCGCGTTCTCGGCATCCACCTCTGGGCGCCGCTCGAGACCGGACGAGTTGCAGTCAAGTCTGGCGTCATCTTCGGAAGTGCGGACAGCTTTTCGATAACGATCCAGGGCCGCGGCGGGCATGGCGGCATGCCCCACACCGCGATCGATCCCGTGGTGGTCACCGCCCAGGTGATCCTCGCGATCCAGACGATCATCAGCCGGGAGACGTCGCCCTTCTCACCGGCGGTGATCACCATCGGCCGGGTCACCGCCGGGACGGCCTTCAACGTGATCGCCGAGTCCGCCGAGTTGCTCGGCACGACGCGGGCGATAGAGGGGAGCGAGCGCGAACGTCTCCTCAAGCGGGTCGCGGAGATCGCGACCGCGGTGGCGAGTGGCTACGGCGCCGAGGCGCATTTCCTTCGGGGCAGCGGCTGTCCACCGGTCGTCTCCGACACCGCGACCGCCGACCTCGTCCGGCGCGCCGCCGCCGCCACAGTCGGTGAGGACCACGTCGACATCGCGGTGCCGATCACCGTCGGCGACGATGTCGCGTGCTTCCTCGAACGCGCGCCCGGCTGCTACTTTCTGGTCGGAGCCGGCCATCCCGAACGCGGCCCGGTCGCCCCGCATCACAGCGCCTACTTCGACATCGACGAGGCGGCGCTTCCGGTGGGGGTCGAGACCCTGGTGCGCGCCAGCCTCGACGTGCTCGCGTGATGGACTTCATCCGCTCGCGCGAGGATCGCGACGACCTCTACGGCACGGTCGATCTCACCCCGCGACCGACGTCGGAATCGGAGACGCTGCTGTCGGTCGCGATGGAGATCGAGCACGCCAACAACTCGGGTTACGTGCACGGCGGCACGATCATGCGCCTGGTCGACACCGCGGCGGGTATCGCTGCAGTGAAACACGCGCGGCGCCGTGTCGTCACCGCCACCATGGACGAGATGAGCTTCCTCTCCCCGGTGTACATCGGCGACCTGCTCACCGTGCACGCGCGGGTCAACGACGCGCATCACTCCTCGATGGAGATCAGCGTGCGTGTCGACGTCGAGCGCATCCCCTCGGGCGAGAAGTTGCACGTGGCCAGCGCCCACCTCGTCTACGTCGGCCTCGATCGCGAGGGCCGACCGGCGGAGGTCGCCAAGGTCGTCGCGGTGACCGACGAGGAGCGTCAACGCCAGGCCGAGGCGCGAGTCCGCCGGGAGCAACGCCTGCTGCGCAAGCGCGCGCTGGCCGAGGCGTTGCACGGCGAAAAGTGACGTGTGCGCGGCCACCCTTCGCAACGCCTCGGGTACGATGACCCCGCCATGGCCGAGGTGACCGCTCCGCTGACCGTTCGGGATGCGACGGCCCCGCTGCCGACGGCGCGCCAGCACATCCGTTTCGCGTTCTACCGGGTGCGACCCGAGTGGCGCCTCCGGCCCGGCACCGAGCGAGCGGCCGATCGCGAGGAGGTGGCGGCGCTGGTGCGTGAGATCGGCGACCGCGAGGGCGTGCTCATCCGCTCGTACAGCACGGTGGGCACGCGTGGCGACGCGGACTTCCTCCTCTGGCTGGTCAGCGAGCACGTCGACGATCTGCACGAGTTCGCCGCGCGCCTCAACCGGACCCGGCTCGCCGCGTACCTGGAATCGCCGTACAGCTATTTCTCGATGACCAAGCAGAGCATGTATGTCGAGAAGCACCGTCACGACAACCAGGAGGGGAGGAGCAACCGACTGGTCATCGCCCCGACCGGACGTCGCTATCTCTTCGTCTATCCGTTCGTGAAGACCCGGGCGTGGTACCGGCTCAGCGCCGAGGAGCGGCAGCGTCAGATGAGCGAGCACATCGCCATGGGCCACAGGTACCCCGGGGTGAAGATCAATACCACGTACTCATTCGGGCTGGACGATCAGGAGTTCGTGGTTGCCTTCGAGAGCGACTCGGTCGCGGACTTCCTCGACCTGGTGCATGAGATGCGCGGCAGCGAGGCGTCCACCCACACCGTGCGCGACGTGCCGTCGTTCACGTGCATCGCGATGGATGTCGATGAGGTGCTGTCCGCCCTCGGTTAGCCGGCGAGCACCGCCCGTCGCCGCTCGGCGCCCTGCAGGGAGGCGAGCATCACCTCCATGACGTGCATGACCCGCACGTCGGGCGCGTAGCGCGCCGCGCCGGCGCGCAGCTGGAGCAGGCACGAGATGTTCTCGGTGACCACGATCTCCGCCCCGCTCGCGCGGATATTGTCGAACTTGCGCTGCAGGATCGCCTCGCTGCGCTCCGGTTGACGCGCGAAATACGTGCCCGCGCCGCCGCAGCACATCGCCCGCTCGTGGAGCGGCACGACGTCGAGGTGCGGGATCTGCTCGAGCAGGCGCCGCATGGCGCCGCGCTCGGGTCCGTCGATCGGCAGCGCGCACGGTTCGTCGATGGTCACCCGCCAGCGCAGCGGCCCGAGCTCGCCGCGCACCCCGTTGCGGTCGAGGAAATCACTGGCGAGAGCGGTGTGGCGCGCGACCTCGCGCGCGCGCGCGCCGACCTGGCGATCATCGCCGGCGATGCTCCCGTATTCGCGATAGTGCTCCGTGCACGACGCGGTGTCCCCGATGTACGCATCGACGTCGAGATCGCTCATCGTCGCGCTGTTCCTGATCGCCATGTCCACCATCGCATCGCGGTCGCCGAGCGTGCGCGCGGGCAGCCCGCTGCAGCCGAGCTCGGGGACGCGGACGTCGTAGCCCGACGCCAGCAGCACCCGGATGGTCGCGTCGGTGGCCTCCGGTGCGGTGAGATTCTCCAGGCAGCACACCAGCATCGCCACGGCTCCCCGCACCGGCCGGCTGGGAGCCGGGAGGTCGCCGAGCATCTGGTACACGGTGCGGTCGGGCGGCGGCCCGCCCTGCTCGGCGAGCGCACCCAGAGCCCCGAGCCACGACAGCATCCCGGTGCGGCGCGCAAGCCCGTACAGCCCCGTACGCCGGGTGAAGCGGGCGAACCCGTGGAGCGCCCGAAGGGCGCCCGGCCGCGGGAGCACACCGCGGAGCGCAAATGACTGTGCCCACGGGTATCCCTCCTGGGCATGCAGCTCCTGGCGCGCGCGGCTGACGATGTGACCGGTCGGGACGCGGGGCGCGCAGGCCGCGACGCAGTTGTCGCAGGTCAGGCAGCTCGAGAGCGGCCCCTCGGCGATGTCGCGCAGCTCGAGGCGACCTTCCATCGCATCGCGGATCAGCGCGATGCGACCGCGAGCCGTCTCCCATTCGACGGGATTGACCACGTATGCCGGGCACGTGGCCTGACACAGAGAGCACTTGTTGCACTCGCTCGCCGCCTCGTAGACGTCGGCGAGAAAGCGTGGGGTCGGGACGGCGGCGCCGGCCATTGGGCCCGGATTGTAGACGAGATCGCAAACCGCTCCACCGGGTGATGCCCGGCCCACGCCGATCCGTAGAGTTGCGTGCGTGTCCGCGAATTACCACGTCGAGGCCTTCAGCGCAGAGGAACGGGCGATGCTCGTCGCTCACGTCACCAACCTCGATCGCCCCGTCTTCGCGCTCACCAACCTCCCTCAGGTGACCGCGGCGGCACTCTTCGCGCGGTACAGCCGCAGCTCCAAGAGCCTGCGGCGGCTGCTGGTCGATGAGTTTCTTGCCGGCGGCACCCGCGAGCACGCGCTCGCCGCCAGCGCGGGCCGGGAGCGCGCCTCGGATCTCTTTGGACGCGTGCTCGCCGAGTACGGCGACAACTCCGTGGCCCAGCTCGGAGGTGTGCACCTGGCATGCGAGCAGGTGTCGCAACCGCTCGCCAAGGCGATCGAATGGGGGCGGCTCGCGGCGTACCTCGAGCAGTCGACCCGCTACATCCCATACACGGATCGGCGCGACGGTCACTACCGGTATCTGCGCGACCGTGAGCTGCTGTCGTCGCCACTCGGCGCCACCTACCTGCGCGCCATGGACCTGCTCTTCGACACGTACTCGGAGTTGCGCGAGCCGCTCGCTCGGCACCTCGATGAGACGCTGCCACCCGAAGCGGACGACAAGGCGCGCCGGCGAGCGATCCGGGCGCTCGCGCTCGACCTGATGCGCGGCCTGCTTCCGGCCGGCACGGTCAGCAACGTCGGCGTGTACGCATCGCCACAGGCGTACGAGCAGCTCGTGCTCCGATTGCGCGCCCACCCGCTCCCCGAAGCGCGCTCGTACGCGGAGCTGATCAACAGGGAGCTGCAGGATCTGATCCCGGAGTTCCTGACGCGGCTGGACCGTCCGGATCGAGGTGGGGTCTGGGTCGAGTACCTGCGCGACACGGCGGCCGCGGTCGCCCGTGACGCCGATCTTCTGGCTCCCGAGAACGAGTGGGGACCGCCCGGCGTCACCCTGGTCGACTGGGATGGGGACGGCGAGGATCGAATCCTCGCTTCGTCGCTCTTCCCCTACTCCCACGCATCGCAGGAGCGGCTGCTTGCCGCCGTGCGCCCGCTGTCGGAAGTCTCGCCGGGCTGCACTCTTCGCGGCCGCCGTGGGGCATCGGGGCAACCGGCGCCACCGCCCGGGACGCGGCTTCGAGCACTGCGAGTACACGTTCGAGGTCGTGTCCGACTATGGCGCGTTTCGCGATCTGCAGCGCCACCGCATGCTCACCATCCAGTGGCAGGACCTGACACCATCACTGGGGTACGAGGTGCCCGATGCGGTCGTCGACGCCGGTCTGGGGGAGCGATGGCATGTCGCCGTCCGGGAGGCGGAAGCCGCGTACCGCGAGATCGTCGACGCCTTCCCGCAGCAGGCCGGCTACCTGGTCACCCTCGGCCACCGGATTCGGTACGTCATCAAGCTCAATGCGCGTGAGGCCATGCACCTCATCGAGCTGCGCACGTCGCCGCAGGGGCACCCGAGCTACCGACAGATCTGCCAGGAGATGCTCCGGCTCATCGACGAGGTCGCCGGTCATCACCTTGTCGCCGGGGCGATGCGCTTCGCGGGTTCGGAGGACGTCCACCTCCCGCGATACGCCTCCGAGGTTGCCGCAACACCGGCGGCGGAGTAGCGCGAGGCCAGGCGCTCGCGACGCCGGGTACGGCATGTCACGCTGACGTCGTGAAGCGGTTTGCCACCTCGATCGGCGCCTGGGCCGGGCGCACCTACCCGGGCCGGCTGATCGCCGCATTCGGTTCAAGCCAGGCCAGCAACTACGCGTCGGGCATGGCCTTCAACGCGTTTGTCAGCATGTTCCCGCTCATCCTCGGTCTGCTGTCGATTCTCGGCTTCGCCACGCAGTCGGCGACCGCGCAGGCCAGCGCGCGCGCCGCCATCCTCGGATTCTTTCCCGGTGATGCGCACACCGAGTTGGAGAAGCTGTTCACCGCGATCCAGCAGCACTCCGGGCTGCTCGGCATCATCGGGGTCGTCGGCCTGCTCTGGAGCGGTAGCAGCCTCTTCACCGGCATGGAGTTCTCCCTGGGAGTGGTCGTCGGCGTGCGTCAGCGCAGCTTCATCCGTCAGCGCGGGATGGCGCTGGTGATGACCATCCTGTTCGCTGCGGCGCTGGTGGTCACGATCGGCATCAACTCGCTGATCGCGCTTCCTGGGATCGTCTGGGGCTTCGAACCCGTGGTGGGGCTCGCAGTCTGGTGCCTGTTCATGCTTGCGATCTACCGGCTGGTGCCCAACCGCACCTACAGGGTCCGCGAGCTCTGGCCCGGGGTGGTGATCGCGGGGACGGCGATGGAGGCGCTCACCCTGCTCTGGCCGTTCTACGCGCACTTCTCGAAGGGTGCCTCGACCTATGGCGCGGTGTTCGCGTTCGTCTTCCTGCTCGCAGCCTGGCTCTATTTCCTGGCCGAGTTCATCCTCCTCGGCGCCGTCGCCAACAGGATGCACGCCGGGGAGCCGGACGCCCGAGGGCTGCTCGCAGAGCCGATCGCGCGTCGAATGCCGGTCGCGGAGGGATCTCGGACCGGTGGCGAGGTTTCCCGGACGGGAGCGTGACGTATGATTGTCAGCACCATGGCAATTACCTCTCCGTCCATCGTCACGATCTCCGACACCGCTCGTGAGCAGCTCAAAGGCCTCATCGCCGACCAGCCGGCCGATCGCGCACTCGGACTACGGGTTTTCGTGCAGTCCGGCGGCTGCTCCGGCTTCTCGTACGGCATGGGCCTGGATGAGAATCCGCCCCGCGACGACGATCAGGTCGTCGACGTCGAAGGTGGCCTCAAGGTCTACGTCGACGCGTACTCTTCGCAGTACCTTCAGGGTGCTGAGATCGACTACGTCGACGAGCTGATGGGCGGCGGCTTCACGATCCACAACCCGAACGCCGTTCGGACCTGCGGCTGCGGGCATAGTTTCCAGACCTCCGACTCGGCCGGCGAAGCCAAGTCCTGCTCCCACTGAGTAAGGGAGTTCTGACTGGCGGGCGGCCGCCGCTGCATCCGGCTGGAACTCGCCGATATCGGCGTCAGCGCCTGCGCCCCACTCGGTCACGCATTGGAAATGCGCTCCCTCTCGGGCTTGTCGCTTCCTTGATCTCGGCGGCCCAGCCGGCGCATCCGCGGCCAGCCCGCCGGTCAGAACGACCTAAGGAAACGAGGTCATCGGGTCTGACAACTCCGTTGCCGGAGGCGCTTTTCAAGCGGCTGGGGCTCCGGCGGCGGCGGGGCGGCGCATTGTCGAGGCGGCGTCGCGGTCGCGGATGGCGAGGGCGATGATGGCGCCGGCGAGGGTGAAGCCGGCGGCCGCGAAGAATGCCACCCGAAATACCGTCACATTGCCGCTCAGGCCCGCGGCGGCGCTCTGGGTGCCGATGATGGCCGACAGGGCGGCGACGCCCAGGGCCGCGGCGAGCTGCCGCTGCGCGTTGTAGAGCGCCGCGGCGCGCCCGGTGTCACGAGGGGAGACCTGCGCGAAGACGCCCGCGTTCATCGAGATCACCACGTACGCCCAGCCGGCGCCGATGACGAACATCACGGCGCGGAAGACCCAGAGATTGCCCTCCATCAGCAGCGCGAGCGCGCAGGTTCCGACGGTCACGCCGATCAGCCCGCCGCTGACCAGCCGGCGGGGACCGACGCGGGGATAGAGTCGCCCGACCAGCTGCGACGAGACCAGGACCCCGAGCGCCTCGGGAGCGGTGCTCGAACCTGACACCAGGGCCGACAGCCCGCGGCCGGTCTGGAGCCAGATCGGCGCGACGAAGAGCAGGCCGAGGAATCCCGCCGACGCGAACAGCGATGTCAGGTTGGCCACGCCGAAGAGACGGCGGCGCAGCAGCCTGAAGTCGATCATCGGCTGGCCGGCGTGCAACTCGACCCAGACGAGGGTGCCGATGAGCGCCGCTCCTCCCACCGCGGCGGCGTCGATCACCGGAGATGCCCAGCCGAGCGTGGCAGCCTCGCTGAGAGCGTAGAGGAGGAACCCGAACCCGGACGCTGCCAGGATGAAGCCGGCCAGATCGAACCGCTCGCCGGCGCGTTCGCGGTGCTCGGCGAGCTGCACGGCCCCGAAGACGAGCGCCGCCATACCGATCGGGACGTTGACGAAGAACACCCAGCGCCAGGAGAGGCTGTCGACCAGCGCGCCGCCGAGGAGCGGTCCTAGCGCCGGGGCGATCACGGTGGGGATCACCAGGATGCGTGCCACCCGCGCGCGCTGGGCGGGCGGATACGCGCGGTACAGCATGGCCATGCCCACCGGCGTGAGCATGCCGCCGCCAGCGCCCTGCAGGATCCGGAACAGCACCAGCTCGAGCACCGACTGGGACAGGCCGCAGAGCGCCGACGCGATCGTGAACAGGAAGACCGCGATCAGGAAGGTTCGCTTGGTCCCGAATCGATCACCCACCCACCCGGAGGCAGGAATCCAGACCGCGAGGCTCACCAGGTAGCCGACCACGACGCCGTCGGTCGCCGCCGGGGTCACGTCGAAGTTGCGGGCGATCGCAGGCAGCGCAACATAGACGATCGTCGCGTCCATGATGGTCATGAACATGGCGACCACGTAGATGATCGCGATGACCTGCTGGTAGGAAAGTCTCACCGCGCGCACGCGTCCATCCTCGCTCAGCGGTGCCGTGCGCCGCCCCCGGCCGCCGCTCGGTTTGGCTGCTGGGGCTGCGGGTAAGCTTCAGGGCATGGAGATCAAGGAACTGGGGCACATCGTCCTTTACGTGCACAACATCGAGCGATCCGCCGCGTTCTACGGCGACACCCTCGGGTGGAAGCAGCTGAAAGCCAGCCAGGACGGCCCGCTGGGCAGGGTGCCGGTCGCACTCTTCAGCAGCGGCCGGACTCACCATGAGCTGCTGCTCATCGAGGTGGGCGAGGACGCGCAACCGCTGCCTCGCGGCCGCCACGTCGGCCTCTATCACTTCGGCCTCAAGGTCGGCGACTCTGACGACGAGTTGCGTGCCGCAATCCGGCGTTGTGAGGAAGCCGGGGTGCACGTTGTGGGCACGAGCGATCACACCGTGAGCCACAGCCTGTACATCCTGGATCCCGACGGCAACGAGATCGAACTGTACGTTGATGTCCCGGGCGTGAGCTGGGACCTGGAACATGTGATGGCGCCCGTGAAGGCGCTTGCTCTGTAAGGAATTTCCGCCATGCCTGCTGTGACCGTTGACGACATCACCGCGCTGCCGCACATCCCGCAACCCGACCCGGCGGCGACGTCGTTCCGCCCGGTGATCAGCGTCGCCACCTCTCCTCACGGGCTCGAGGGCGAAGGATTCCCGGTGCGTCGCGCCTTCGCGGGCACGGACCCCGCGCTCATCGACCCGTTCATCCACATGGATCAGATGGGTGAGGTGGAGTACGCGCCGGGCGAACCCAAGGGGACGCCCTGGCATCCGCATCGCGGCTTCGAGACCGTCACCTACATGATCGACGGCACCTTCCAGCACCAGGACTCCAACGGTGGAGGCGGCCTGATCACCAATGGCGACACCCAGTGGATGACCGCCGGTGCGGGCATCCTCCACATCGAACGCCCGCCGGAGGAGCTGATCGCGAGTGGCGGTCTCTTCCATGGTTTCCAGCTGTGGGTCAACCTTCCCGCCGCGCAGAAATGGGTCCCCGCCCGCTATCAGGATATCCGCGCCGGGAACGTCGCCCTGCTGACCTCGTACGACGGTGGCGCGCTGCTGCGTGTCATCGCGGGCGATGTTGCCGGCCATCGCGGACCAGGGATCACGCACACGCCGATCTCGCTCGCGCACGTGACCGTGAGCCCGGGTGCGCGGCTGGTGCTGCCGTGGCCGCGTGATTTCAACGCGCTGATCTACGCGCTCGGCGGCAGCGGGACGGTTGGCGAGGAGCGGCGGCCGATCGAGTCAGGCCAGCTCGCTGCGCTCGGCGACGGTGACGTGATCACCGCAACCGCCGGAACCCACCAGGAGAGCCGGCATCCCAACCTGGACCTTCTGATCCTCGGCGGGCGTCCGATCCGCGAGCCGGTGGCGCACTACGGACCGTTCGTGATGAACACCCATGCGGAGATCGCGCAGGCGCTGGCCGACTACCAGGCGGGCAGGATGGGCACGGTTCCCGCCGACCACATCGGCAACTGACCCCCTACAGCCCGTAGGTCTCGAGAAGGCGGAGCCAGATCTCACTGATCGTGGGATAGGACGGGACGGCGTGCCACAGCCGGTCGAGCGGGACTTCGCCCACCACCGCGACCGTCGCGGCGTGGATCAGGTCGCCGACCCCTGGGCCGGTGAAGGTCACGCCGACGATGACCTTGCGGTCCTCGTCGACGACCATGCGGGCGTGCCCCGTGTAGCCGTCCGCGATCAAGCCGGCGCCTGAGACGTCGCCGATCTCGTAATCGATCGAGCGAACGCGAAGGCCCGCGGCCACCGCCTTGTCATGCGTCAGCCCAACCGCGGAAACCTCCGGGTCGGTGAACACCACCTGGGGCACGGCGGCATGGTCGGCGGTGGCCGAATACGTCGACCAGGGTGGCGGATCGCCCGATAGCTCCCCCTTGACGCGCGCCACGATCGCGTCACCGCAGGCGCGAGCCTGGTACTTCCCCATGTGGGTGAGCAGGGCCCGATGGTTGAGGTCGCCGGCTGCGTAGAGCCAGCCGCCGCCGCCCTCGACCCGACAGGTGTCGTCGACGTTGAGCCACGCGCCGGGACGCAGTCCGACGGTGTCGAGACCGATCTCGTCGGTCCGGGGAGCTCTCCCGGTCGCCACCAGCAGCTGATCGCCGGTGAGCGCTCTCCGGCTACCGCCTTCGAGGCCGGCGATCTCCACGGTGACCTCGCCATTGGCCGCACGCGTGACCCGTTCGGTGGCAGTGCTGAGGAGGACGTCGATGCCACGCTGCCGGAAGGACGAGAGCACCGCCTCACCCGCGAAATCCTCGGTGTTGCCGAGGACGCGGTCATCGCGGACGACCACCGTCACCTCCTCGCTGCCGAGGCTCTTGAACGCGTCGGCCATCTCGCAGGCCACGACACCGCCGCCGATGATGACCAGGCGGCGCGGCACCGCCTGGGCGCTGGTGGCCTCATGGCTCGTCCACGCACCGGCGGATTCGATGCCGGGGATCGGCGGGATCGCTGCTCTGCTGCCGGTGGAGAGCGCGACAGCGTGCCGAGCTGTGAGCGTGAACTCCGGACCGTCTGATGGTGCGACGGTCACCCGCCGCTCTCCGGCGAGACGTCCCCGGCCTCGGGCGAGGTCGATGCGATTGCGCTCCAGCCATTCGACCTGACTGTCGTCCTTCCAGTGCGACGTGAACCTGTCGCGGCGGCGGAAGACGGCGGCACTGTCGATCACGCCGGTCACCGCCTGGGCGGCGCCATCCACTGCCTGCGCAGCACGGAGCGCCTGTCCACTCCGCAGCAGCGCCTTGCTCGGCATGCACGCCCAGTAGGAGCAGTCGCCCCCGATGAGCTCGCTCTCCACGACCGCGCAGCTCAGGCCGCCTTTGCTGATCCGCCCCGCCACGTTCTCGCCGGTCGACCCCGCACCGACGACGATTACGTCGTACTCACCGTCGCGATCGATCAGGGGCATGGATGCGCCTCCAGGTGGTGATCAGCAGGTGCTGCCGTTCAGGCGACGTGGATGGGCTCGCGCGCCGGCGGCGTGGGCGCACCGCGCACGTCGAGCCCCGGGTCCTGGCCGGCGATGTCATCCTCGGCGGGGTCAAGATCGGAGGGGTCGCGGTGGCGGCGGAACAGCAGCGTGCTGCCGATGCCGGCGACCGGCAGGGAGACGGCGAGGTCGATCGCCTGCAGGGTGAGGCCGGCGCCGACCGCGAGCCCGCCGCCGACGCCTTCGAGCAGCAGCGCTCCCGCCCACCACGCCTGTCCGGTGCCGATGCCCGCGATCCCCTGGATCGGGATGGTCAGCAGCAGCGTGCGGATGGACAGCACGAACCACGTTTGCCAGAAGCCGAGGTGGAGCCCGACCATGCTCATCAGCGCCGCGTACTGCACGGCGGTGGCGAGCCTGCAGAAGATCGTGCTGCCGACCAGGTTCGCCCAGCGTGCCCGGCTGTTGAGCTCGTCGAGCTCGGCCTCGGCTCTCGCCGCAAGGGACGCCAGCCTCGGCACCCGAGCCGCGAGCCGGGTAACGAGCGTCCGCGGCCCCGGAATGATCAGTGAGAGGAGCACCCCCAGCCCGACGATGAAGGCGCCCGCGGCCGCCAGGATGACCGGTGGCGGCTCCACGGTCGTGGTGAAGAAGGACGCCACCACGGCGACCAGCGACAGGCTGACGACGTCGAGCACCCTGGCGACGATCGCGCTGCCCGAGCCGCGGGCGACGCCCACCGAGAACCGGGTCCGCGCCAGGGCGACGAAGGTGACGTCGGCGGAGGGGCCGGGGAGCAGCAGCCCAGCCCCCCATGAAGCGGCGGTCGCGCCGAGGAGTTCGCGTGCGCTGCCGCGACGCCTCGGCAGGAGCGCCGCGAAACGCCAGGCCCTCCCGACGAGGAAGCAGGCGGCGCCGAGCGCCGCGATGGCGACGGATCCAACCGAGGGATTGATGCCCTGCCAGCGGACGTTGTGCCCACCGAGCAGCCGCCAGGCGAGCAGCAGGACGAGGACGGTGACGACGCTTGTGATCGCCGCCCGGAGCAGAAGCCCACGGCGAGCAGAACCCGAGATCGACACGAAAGCTGATTGTCGCTCTTTTGTCCGCCCCCGGGGCGATCCGTCGTGCCCGTCAGGTGCGTTCATTTCTCGCTTTTCGGGCGGTCGATTGACGGGCTTCTGTGGCCACTGGGAGGACGGTGTAGGCATAATCCCAGGTCATCACCCCTTTGTAAGGTCTTCGCTGCGAAGGTCGCAGGGTCCCAACACTCGCAGGAGCTTCTTGCATGCGCAACAGAACGGTGATCGTGCTCGGCGCGGACGGGTATCTCGGCTGGCCGCAATCGATGCACCTGTCGAGCCAGGGCTACCGCGTGATCGCGGTGGACAACCTCGTTCGCCGTCGCTGGGATCTCGAGTGCGGCACCTCGTCGCTCATTCCGATTGCAACCATGGAGCGGCGTGTCGAACGCTGGCGCGAGCAGGGTCGCGGCGAGATCGAGTGGCGGCTCGTCGACCTGACCGATGCCGAAGCCCTCTCGGAGCTGATCGCGTCGACGCAGCCGGACGCGGTGGTGCACTTCGCCGAGCAGCGTTCGGCGCCGTTCTCGATGATCGACCGCGAGCACGCAGTCATGACCCAGCTCAACAACGTCGCCGGGACACTCAACCTGCTCTTCGCGCTGCACGAGCACGCGCCGGCGTGCCACCTGGTGAAGCTCGGCACGATGGGGGAGTACGGGACCCCGAACATCGACATCGAAGAAGGCTTCATCACCATCGAGCACAACGGCAGGAGTGACACCCTGCCGTACCCGAAGCTGCCGGGAAGCTTCTACCACCTGTCCAAAGTGCACGACAGCCACAACATCCATTTCGTGTGCCGCGCGTGGGGGATCGCCGCCACCGACCTCAACCAGGGTGTGGTCTACGGCTGCAACACGCCGGAGACGACGCTGCACCCCGAGCTCGCGACCAGGTTCGATTACGACGGCATCTGGGGCACCGTGCTGAACCGGTTCATCGTGCAATCGGCGATCGGCAAGCCACTCACCGTCTACGGCAGCGGCGGTCAGACGCGCGGATTCCTCGACATCCGCGACACCATGGCCTGCGTCCAGCTGAGCATCGAGCACCCCGCCACAGCCGGGGAGTTCCGCGTCTTCAACCAGTTCACCGAGCAGTTCTCGGTGCTCCAGCTGGCCGAGCTCGTGCGTGACGCGCGAGCCGCGCACGGGGGTGAGACCACCATCGATCACACGCCGAACCCGCGCTTCGAGAAGGACACGCACTTCTACAACGCCAGGCATCAGTTGCTCGTCGACCTCGGCCTCGAGGCGCACAAGCTGCGGAGCACGCTCATCAACTCGGTCATCGAGACCGTCGAGCAGCACATCGATCGCGTGGATCTCTCCCAGGTGGGCGTGTCCGACGTCGAATGGACGACCGGGCGTGTTCGGGCGGCCACCGGCAAGGCCCAGCTCACGGCTCCAGCAGCGGAGACGGTGGCGTAGCGCGGGTGGCGCTCGCCGAGGTCGACGTCAGCCTGACGATCCCGGCCCACAACGAGGCTGAGAACATCGGGCGCGTCCTCAAGGACGTGATGCCTGTGCTCGCCGAAGGGGGTCGAAGCTACGAGATCGTGCTCGTCGATGACGGGAGCCGCGACGACACTGCCGGTGCCGCGCGCGCCGCGATGGGGGAAGCAGCCCGGAACCTCACCGTGGTCACCCACCGGCAGCAGCTCGGCTACGCCGTCACCGTCTGCGACGGGCTACGCGCGTCGCGGGGCAGGATTCTGGCGTTCATGGACGGCGACGGCCAGTTCGATCCACCCGACCTCGGCCGCGTGATCGCGGCGCTCGACCACGCGGACATGATCGCCGGAATCCGTGTCCGCCGAGCCGACCCCTGGTATCGGTCCTTCGTGAGTGGCGTCTACAACCGGGTGGTCCGGGTCGCCTTCGGCATCCACGAACTCGACTTCGACTGCGGCCTCAAGGCTTTCACCCGCGAGTTATGGGACGCGGTCACCCCCATCCGCGCCCGCTCCGCCGTGTTCAATCCCGAGATCTTCTTCAAGGCCCACCGCCTGGGGTTTCGGGTGATCCAGATGCGCGTCGAGCACCTGCCCCGGCTCGCCGGCCGCCGCTCCGGCGGGCGGCTCATCCCGGTCGCCCGAGCGATGCGCGACGTGATTCGCCTTCGCGTGTCACTGGCGATGACCTGGCGACCGGAGGGCGCCCGCCGGGAGCGAGCCTAGGTGCGCAGAGCGGCGATTCCGGGACTGGTCACCCTGGTGATCCTTCGTCTCCCTTCGTTCTTGGAGCCTCACTGGTACACGGACGAGGCGGGATACGTGAACGTCGCCCGCGAGCTGCTCGACGGCAAGATCCTCTACGCGCAGACGTGGAACAACAAGCCACCGGGCATGCTCTGGACGATCGCGCTCGAGGTGAAGCTCTTCGGAACCAGCGAGATCGGGTTGCACGTCCTGACGCTGATCAGCGGAATGGCCGCCATCGCCGCCATCGTGTGGGCGGCCGGCCGCCTCTACACGCCCCGGCGCGCGCTCGTGGCGGGCGTGATCGCCGCGCTGATCCTGGGACCCCCATTCGTCGACGCCGAGCTCGCGCTTCCCGAGAGCCTGATGATCGCACCCCTCACATGGGGCGGCGCCATCGTCCTGGTGCGGATCCTGCGCGGCGATCGGACCTCCGGTACGCGCCGCATCCCCCGCTGGCCGCTCGCCGCCGGCGTGCTCATGGCTGTCGCCATCGCTTACCAGCAGACGGCGGTGGCCGAGACCTCGGCCTTCTTCGTCGCCATGCTCCTGGCCCCGAACCTGCTCCGTCGCGACGCCTTCGTCTTCCTGGGAACGGTGGTCGCAATCACCCTCGCCTGGCTGACCGCCGCCGTGGTCACGGCGGGCGCCGGCACCGTTGCGTTCGCGCTCGCCGGCTTCTACGTGAGCTACACCCAGAAGGCGCTCCCGTCGAGCGCCGCCGGCGGCTTCGCGCACTTCGGCCTCGCCGTCGCTGCGGCCGTGCTGATCGCCGCCGGAGCGTTCGCAAATCGCCGCCGCCCCCGGGTTGACTGGGTGATCGCGCTCTGGGCGGGGGCCACCCTGGTGGTCACCGCGGTCGCCGGGCAACCGTATCCCCACTTCCTCGAGCCCGCGGTGGCCCCGCTCACCCTGCTGGTCGCGGGGGTCTCGGTGCCGGCCGCGAGCCGGTTTCGCGCGGGCGGCCGGGACTCGCTCGTCGGCCCCGGGCTGCAGGTCGCGGGCCTGGTGATCGCGATCCTGACCGCGAAGGTCGCGGGCATCGACTGGCTCCCTGTCTGGCCGTTGGCAGGCAACTCCCACACCCTGAGCGCTTACTACGCTGGCGCTGCCGTCGCCGCTTTCGACACGACGTCTCGGGCCACGTGGCGGGACGACTTCGACTACCGCGTCGCCGGGGACGCGGACGCCGCCGCCTGGATCACGTCCCACGGGTTGAGTGGCGACACCGCGGTCGTCTGGTCCTATGACGCGTGGGTCTACGCGCTCGCAAACTTGCAGGTCGACATGCCGACGCCGCCGATCTACAACGACGAGGTCCTCCTCGGGTATGGCGGCCCTGTCGAGCAGTACGTGGCGAACCGGCGTCCGGTGATCATCGTGGTCGACGCCCAGGCGCAGGCGCTCTTCCCCGAAATCGGGACGCTGCTCGCCGGCGGGGAGTACGTCAGCGTGCACGACAGCTACCCGGACACGGTGTGGGTCCGGGCCGACACCGCTCGCACCCTCCCGTGAGCGCCATCGGCTTCATCGCGCGTGCCCAGCGGCACCACGTGGATCGCCTCCTGCTCGGGGCGCTCATCGTGGTCTTCGCCGGCTTCGCCGTCGCGTACACGCGCATCACCCCGATCGGGGCGTCGCCCGACGAGCTGTCGCACCTCAACTACATCAACGGCATCGCGGACCACCTCCGGCTGCCGCCGGCAGGCGAGCCCGAACGTCAGCAGCCGCCCCTCTACTACCTCCTGGGTGCGATCGTCGCGAAGGGAACGGGGAACGATCCACGCCTGGTGCGGTTGCTCTCGGTGGTCCTCGGCGTGCTCACGATCCTCGCCGTCCACGCCGTGGCCCGGCGCCTCTTCCCGCGCAGGCCGGCGCTCGCGGTTGGCGCCGCCGCCCTGGTGGCACTCCTCCCCGAGGCGCAGTACCTGGCAGGTTCGATCAACGACGACAACCTCGCCTGGCTCGCCGGCGCTCTGCTCGTGCTCGCCGGGGTCGTCGTGATGCAGAGCGACGTGCTCACGCCGCGCCTTGCGCTCGGTGCCGGGATAGCCGTCGCCCTCGCCGCGCTGGCCAAGGAAACCGTGTGGCTCCTGGCGCTGCTGCTCCTGGCGCTGGTCGTCGTGCGCTTTTGGCGGCAGCTCCGCGCCGTCCAGGCGGCGGCGCTGGTCGTGCCGGCGATCGTGCTCGCCGGCTGGTGGTTCGTGCGCAACGCGGTGGTCTTCGGGAGCCCGCTCCCACCCCTGCACCCGATCACCGCCCAGCGCCAGGTGCTCGAACTCGCTCGCCCAGGTGAGCGCCTACCTGTCCGCTACCGCGGTGAGCCTGGTGGGGATGTACGGGAACGGCGCCAAGCTGGTGAAGATCTCGATTCTCGGGGTGCAGCCCCTGCCCGGCTCGGTGGCCGTCGCCGCGATCGCCGTCATCATGATCGCCGCCTGCGTCGCGGTGGCGCGTTCGTGGGCGACGTGGGACGCAGTGCGGCGCCGGGTCGCGCTCCTCCTCCTGGCTGTGCTCCTGGTTGCGGCGGTGCAGTCGGTGCTGAACTCCGCGACCTTCGATCTCCAGCCCCAGGCGCGCTACCTGCTCGTGGCTGTGGCCGCTGGGGCACCGATCCTCGCGTGGACGATCGCGTGGCGGCGAACCGGCCCGCTCTCGATGGCTCGGGGCGCGGCGATCGCGGGGCTGGTGGCGCTCGCGCTGGTGCTCGATGTCTCCGGCCTGATCACCGCGGCACGCATCGCCGCGTGATCATCGGGCTTCGCGGCGGAAGCTCTCAAGAGTGCGCGCCAGTCCGTCGTCGAGGCTGACGCTCGGGTTCCATCCCAGGCGATCCGCCGCGAGCGAGTTGTCGAGGGCGCTGCGCGTCACCTCGCCGCCTGGGAGAGGCTCGTGCTCGGGCTCCCCGTGGAAGGCGGCGAGCGCACAGAGGCGCCGCACCAGATCGCCGATCCCGGTCTCGCGACCGGTGCCGATGTTGAGCGCGCCGCTCACGTCCGAGGCGAGCCCCAGCATGTTGGCCGCGACGATATCGCCCACGTAGGTGAAATCGCGGGTCTGGGCGCCGTCGCCGCGGATCACCGGCGCCCTGCCGGCGAGCAGCCGGTGAATGGAGATCGCAACCACGCCCGCCTCGCCCGTGCCGTCCTGCCCCGGGCCGTAGACGTTCGCGTAGCGAAGCGCGAGCCCGTCGAGGGCGCCGGCCCGCGTGAAGTGCTCGAGGTAGTGCTCGATGCTGAGCTTGGCAGCGCCGTAGGGCGAGCGCGGCTGAGGCGGCTCGTCCTCGGGCGTCGGCAGGCGGCGGGTCGCGCCATAGAGCGCGCCGCCGGAGGATGCGACCACGACCCGCCGGCACCCGGCGGTGATCGCCGCGACGAGCACGCTCACCGTTCCGAGCACGTTGATGCGCGCGTCCGCTGCCGGCTCGCGCCAGGATCGATTGACCCCGCCCTGCGCTGCCAGGTGAAGGATCGCCGCCGGTTTCCAGGATTCGATGGCGGCGCGCGCCGCCTCTCCGGCGACATCGGCCACCTCGAGGCGAGCGCCGCCGGGGAGCGGCAGGTGGGAGCGGTGACGAAGATCGTCGACGACGAGCACCTCCGCTCCGGATTCGAGCAGCGCCTCGACGCTGTGGACGCCGATGAAGCCCGCGCCCCCGGTCACCGCAACCCGTCGGGCGTGCAGCTGCGCGGCCATCAGTTGCGGGTCACCAGGGCGCGCAGGAAGAGCGCGGTGTTGGCCGGTCGCTCGGCCATCCGGCGCATGAGATACCCGTACCACTGCACGCCGAACGGCACGTAGACCCGCACCGTCTCGCCCGCCGCGACGAGGCGGTGCTGCTCATCCGGGCGGATGCCGAAGAGCATCTGGTACTCGTGCTTGAAACCCGGTCCGCCGATCTCGCGGACCAGTTTGCCAGTCGCCGCGACCAGCCTCGGGTCGTGAGTTGCGGCCATGGGCACCGCGCCGCCCGCGATCAGCGTGCTGAGGCAGCGGAGATACGCGCCGCGGATGTCGTCCGGACGCTGCCAGGCGAGGGTCGCCGGCTCCTGGTACGCGCCCTTGCAGAGGCGCACCCGCGAGCCCGGCACACCCAGGGCGCGGCAGTCATCCTCGGTGCGATGGAGCGATGCCTGAAGCACCGCCCCGGTCGATGGGAAGTCCTCACGGATCAGGCCCACGATCCGCAGTGTCGAAGTCGGTGGTGGAGTGGTCCTCCATGTCGATGGTCACCGACGAGCCGGCCGCGCGCGCGGCCTCGCAGATCAGGCGCGCGTTGTCGAGCGCCATGAACTCGTCGAGCGCCTGGCCGACGGCGGAGAGCTTGACCGACATCTCCGCGCCGGCAGCCAGGCCCTGGTCGGCCAGGCACCGGGCGAGCGAGCGGTACGCGTCCACGGCGGCGCGTGCGGTCGCGGTGTCGAGGGTGTCCTCGCCGAGATGATCGAGCGAAACCTGCAGCCCATCGGCGGTGAGGTCCCGGGTGACCCGGAGCGCGTCGTCGATGGTCTCGCCGGCGACGAACCGGCGAACGACATCCCGGGTGACCGGCGCCGAGGTCACCGCACGCTTGATCTGGGTGCGCCGCGAAGCCCAGAGGAGCACCTTGCGCAGCGCGGCCGAGGGACTCGCGCCGGCGGTGGTGGAGGACGGCTGAGATCCCCAGGGTTCGCTGGTCACCGCGCGGATTATGTCCTCGGCCCGGCGGTCGGGGTCAGACGGCCCACCGCGGCGGTCGTCGCTCGAGGAATGCGGTCATGCCCTCGTGCGCCTCCTCCGACGCGAACAGCCGGGCGGACAGTTCCACCATCGCGGCTCCGTGACGGTCGATCGCCTCCCGGACGCTGCGATTCGCCAGGAACTTGGATTCGACGAGTCCCTGGGGTGACGCCCGGCGCAGGTCGGCGGTGAGTGCCGCGACGGCGGCCGCCACGTCCTCGGTCGCGATCGTGACCAGCCCGATCCGCTGGGCCTCGGCGGCGTCGAAGGTGGCGCCGGTGAGGTAGTAGCGGGCCGCGGATCGCTCGTCGAGGCGGGGCAGGACGGCCACCGAGATGACCGCCGGCGCCAGTCCGAGCCGGGCCTCGGTGATCGCGAACGTGCTGCGTGGCCCCGCGACCACGATGTCGCACGCGCCCAGCAGGCCGACGCCCCCGGCTCGAACGTTACCGTCGATGCTGGCAATAACAGGCCGGGGCAGATCGACGATCAGGCGAAGCAGGGCGAGAAGGCCGCCGGCGGTGCCGGTCATCGGCCCGGACGACGCCTCGGTAAGGTCGGCGCCCGCGCAGAATGTCGTCCCGGTGTGGGTGAGCACGACCGCACGGACGCCCTCGTCGGCGCCGGCGGTTCGCAGCCAATCGGTGAGCTCGGCGATGAGCTGTCGCGACAGCGCGTTGCGATTGTGGGGTGAATCCAGCGTCACGGTTGCGACACCGCCCTCGATGTCGAGGTGGACGAGTTCGGCGTCGGTCATAGGAGGTCCTCGGGTACGTCGATGGTTCGCGGACGCAGCCGCCTGCCGATACGCAGCACCGCGTCCACAGGCTCGGCAAGGCTACAGGGATCGCGCCACCCTCGGGTCAGACGCGGACGTCGACCCGTTTGAGGAACTCGTCGAAGAGCGGGACGGTGAAGGCCGTCTCTCCGTGAGCGGGGCTGTAGAGGATTCCCTTGGCGATCAGTGCGGCACGACGCGGCGCAACCAACTCGACGCGCACCCCCAGGGCCGCCGCGATGTCCCCGGAACGGTGCGGCCCCGGCCCGAGCGACGCCATGGCGACCATGTACTCGCGTTCCCGAGGCGTCACCCGGTCGAGGCGGACCAGGAAGAAGTTCTGGTCAAGCTGGTCTTGAACTCGCGTGGCTGCGCGATCGACGTCGTCGGCGGTGATCGGACTCTGCGGGGCCACGTTCCAGACGTGGTAGCCCCACTCCTGGAGGAAGTACGGATAGCCGTGGGATCGCTCGACCATCATGTCCAGCGCCGCGCCGTCGATCGAAGCGCCGCTCTGCTCAGCCGGCACGGCGAGCGCCGTTCGAGCATCGTCGGCATCGAGCGACCCGATCTCCGGGAAGTCGAAGAGGCGCTCGGCGTAGGACTTCGCCTCTCCCGCCAGCCCGCGCAGGTGTGGAAGCCCGGCACCCGTGAGAATCACGGGCAGGTTGAGCTGATTGGTCCGGTGGATCGCGACGATCAGTGCTGAGAGCTCCTCCGACCGGACGTACTGCAGCTCGTCGATGGCGAGCACGATGCCCGTCCCGCGGTCTCGCGCCGCCTCGCCGCACGCGACCAGGAGATCGGTGACGTCGTCCGCGAGGTTCCCTGAGTCGGCGACGCCCTTGAGCGCCTCGACGTCGATAGAGACGCGGGTGCCGTCAGGGAGCTGCAGCGTGAACGTCTTGAGCACTCGCAGCGCCCGGGTGACGGCCGTCGAGACGACGTTGCTGGTGAGCGGGAGGAGGATGCGGCGGAGCCGTGCGGCAAGCAGCGAGGGGAAATGACCGTGTTCGGGCGCCTCGATCAGCCCGACCCTGAAGCCCTCCTGTTCGGCGATCTCCACAAACCGGTTCAGCAGGACGGTCTTCCCCGCTCCACGCAGGCCGATCATCAGCAGGCTCTTCCCGGGCCGGCCGGCGACAGCGCGGCGGAAAGCGACCCCGAAGCGATTGATGAGATCGTCGCGCCCGGTCAGCGCGGGCGGCGGTGTCCCGGCGCCCGGGCGGTACGGATTGGCCAGCTCGTCCATCGGTTCAACCAAGCTTACCTAGTTTCAACTGGCCTTATCAATATTTATGGCATTTAGCCGTCGAGCTAGAAAGCTGCGAAAAATTAGCCCAGTTCACCTGAATTCATGCATTCGCCGCAAGGGCGCCCATCTGGAACTCGCGCCGGCCAAGTGCACTCGATGCCGGCTGAACTACGTGGTCAGCACCGCGGGCGCCGCCTGCCGGTGGCGGAGGCCGTCGACTGCGAGGATCGCCAGCGCGATCCAGACGAGCGCAAACCCGCTGAGCAGCGCCAACGACGTGGTCTCGCGAAGGATCAGCACGCCGATGACGAACTGGATGACCGGGGTCACGTACTGGAGCAACCCCATGCTGGACAGCGGGAGCCGCGTGGCCGCTGCGGCGAAGAACAGGAGCGGAAGCGCGGTTACGGGCCCTGCGGCGATCAGGAGGAGGAGATGGCCCGGGTTGGCCGCGTGACCGACAAAGGTCGCGTCCCCGGCGACCGCCATGACCCCGAGCACGATCAGCGCCGGGACACTTGTCACCGCACCTTCGACGAGCAGGCCCTCGGGCGGGGACGCCCGCGCCCCTTTCTTGAGGAATCCGTAGGTGCCGAACGAGCACGCCAGGGCCAGCGCGATCCAGGGCGGCCGTCCGTAGTCGAAGCTCAGGACCGCGACCGCGACCGAGCCCAAGCCGACCGCCGCCCACTGGACCGCGCGAAGCCGCTCATGCAGGATCGCCACTCCGAGCCCGATGGTCACGAGCGGGTTGATGAAGTAGCCGAGGCTCGTCTCGATGACGTGCCCATTGTTCACGCCCCAGATGTACACACCCCAGTTGACCGCGATGGCCACACCCGCCGCGCACAGGCGCAGCACGGTGCCACGGTCCAACCTGCGCACGCCGTCCAGCTCGTGCCGGATGGCGAGCAGCGCGGCGATGACAACGAAGCAGAACACGATCCGGCAGCAGAGAATCTCCAGGGGATTCGCAGGTTCCAGCAGCGGCCAGAAGAGCGGAAAGAGTCCCCACAGCAGGTACGCGCCGAGGCCGTAGCTGAGACCGCTTGCGGCGGGAGTTCGTCTCAGGTGCGCACTCGCGGTCAGGCCATCGCCTCGAGCCGGCTAGTAGATGAAGGCCTCGACGTCATGGAGCGAGGTGATGTGGCGCTGGTCGACCACGCCGAGACCGAGCATGTTCGCCTCGTCGACGGTGAAGCTTGTCGAGCCCTGCACGCCGACGACGTATGCCACGTGCCCGAACTCGCTGTAGCCGTTTCCCGGGCCGAACACCACCATGCTGCCGACCCGCGGTCTCATGCCCTCCGGCCGACCGGCGGCGCGGGCGGTGTAAGCCCACTCCCAGGCGTTGCCGCTCCAGTAGACGTCGCGCAACGAGGCGACGTACCACGTGCACTGCCCCCATGGATAGTCGTCGATCCGTGGCCCGAACGCGAAGGGGCGCAGGGCTTTTCCCATGACGTATGCGGCGCCCGCCCCTGCTGCCGCCGCCGCCGCCGCAGCCGCCGCCTCCTGCTCGCGACGC
Organism: Candidatus Dormiibacterota bacterium; assembly: GCA_963799005.1. GTDB lineage: Bacteria > Chloroflexota > Dormibacteria > Aeolococcales > Aeolococcaceae > Palsa-851. The sequence continues at coordinate 1,855,183 of CAWCVK010000001.1, forward strand.
ACCTGTGCGATCTTCGCGCGCACGCCCTGGAGCTGAGCGAGCAGCGTCGCGGCCCTCCCCGTCAGCGATGAGGCCTGCTGACGATAGGCGACTTCCTCAGTCTGCTGCTGTCCCGAAAGCGTCTGGAGGCTCGCAACCAGTGCGTTCGCATGCATCTGGTCGAGCACCTGTTGTTTCTGCAGCTTGTCCAGCTGGTCGCGTTTGCCCTGGATCTGGGTCACCAGCTGCTGCACGCGCGCGCTGACATGGTCGGCGCTGCTCAGTGCGTCCATGGCGTCGGTGAAGCTCTTGCTGTCCACGAGAATCGCGGTGACGGACCCGTCATCGGTCAGCTCGTAGACGTGGACGAGGATATGCGCAAGGTTGACCTGATCGGTTGCGTACTCGACGTGCACGATCTTCAGTTGCGCAGTCGTGTTTGCCAGGTTCTTGTTGGCCTGGTCGAGCTCCAGATGTGCCTTGGCGAGCTGCCCCTGCGTGTTCGCCATCGCCTGTTCGGATGCGAGCGCGTTTCCCAGGGCGGTCGAGCTTGCGCCCCTCAGCGACGCGATCGCGTGACTGAGCGCATTTGCCTGTGCGGAGAGCGCCTGGATCTGCTGCGTGAACTGATCAGCGTGAACAGTTCCTTGACTGAACGGGGAGCCGACTACCAGCAGTGCGATCGCGCCAGCCGTGGCAACGAGTGACACGCGGCGAGCGAGCAACAAGTGCCTCCGTGAGATGGACGCGAACTGGGCGTGAACGGTCCCCGACCGTAACAGGCATCCGCTGAACGGTCAACCCCATTTCGACGGCTTTGTCGTTCGGACCCGGCTGAACGCTGATCGTGTCAGCGCAGACGCAGCATTCGCGTCGAGAGGAGCGCGCTAGACTGGAAGTCGAAATGGACCTGTTTGCGGGACATCTTCCCGAGCTGATCATCGTTCTCGTGCTGATCCTCATCATCTGGGGACCGAGCAAGCTCACCGACGTCAGCGTCGCACTCGGGCGTGGCATCCGTGAGTTCCGGAAAGCTTCGGCCGAAACCCGCGAGGCGGTGCGCACCGCGGCTGCGATGCCGGTGCCGACGCCGCCCGAAGAGCCGACGGCCTCGACGGCGGCGCAGGCTGTGCCGGCTCCCGAGCGTGAGTCCCCGCTGTCCCCGGGGGCGCCCCCGGCCTAGCTCGTGCCGGGTGAGAGCGCCTCCGCGGCGCTGAACGCTCCGGCGCGCGTTCTGTAGTCGTCGATGCGCAGGATCACTCCGTCCCGCAGGCTGAAGACCATGAAGATCTCGCCGTCGAGGAACGGCATATCGCGAAAGCGCGGCCCCGCGATTCCGACGATCACGCGCTCGCCGGCGGCGTGGAGTTCGAGGCGCTCGATCCCGATGTCTCCATTGTCGAGGGAGGCGGCCATGCGCTCGAGAACCGCGGCGCGCCCATGGCACACCAGCTCAGGAAGGACCCCCTGGTGGACGACGTCAGGGTCGAGCCCCGCGGCGATCGCCTCGAGATCGCGCCTCCGCCGGGCATGGAAATGATCGAAGACCGTCGTCATCGCTGCGTCACTCATTGCCATCTCCGTCGCGGTGGGCGCGTGAACGTCGACTAGTATCGAACACCGGTATCCCTTTGAAAGCGAACAGAAAGGACCGACCGTGCACCATGGTGTTCGATGAACGATGACCACTGGGCGTTTCCACCGCAGCCGCCCGCCTGGCCACCCGCACCGTCGACCGCACCGCCGAAAGGCGCCTCGCTCACCCTGGCTGTCGTAGCCCTGTTTGCGGCCATCGGTGTCGTCGCCGCGGGGATCGGGGTCGGCGGCGTGCTCCTGGTGCGCCACATCCAGGGCAATCAATCACCCGCAAGCTCACCGGCGGGGGTGCCGGGGACGATCGCCGGTGCCCCGGAGGCACGTGCCCTCTACCAACAGGCGATCGCGGCGACGCGAGCCTCGGTCGGATTCCACTACGTGGCGGTGTCTTCGGGCGGATTCCCTCAGACCATCATCGGAGACGCGGGGCAGTCGGGGGGACGCCAGGTGATCACCTCCACCGCGAACTATGGTGCCGAGCAGTTCACGCTGCTGCTGGTCGGCGCCACGGTGTACTTCCAGGGCAACGTCCCGGCTCTTGAGGATCAGCTCGGCGTGTCTTCAACCTCAGCGCCGAGCCTCAACGGCAAGTGGGTCTCGGTGGTGAGTGGCAACGGTCCGTACAGCGTGCTCCAACCGGGTATCACCGCCGGCAGCCAGGCGGACGAGGCAAAGCTGATCCCGGAATCCAGTGCCAGAGCCCGTTCTACCGGCGGTTTTCCGGCGACCAGAATCTCCGGAACTGTCCCGCCGAATAATAACTTCCCGGCTGGGATCGGATATCTCGACATCGCCCCGCGCACAGACCTTCCGATCACCTACGCGTCGACGGTTACCGTGAGTAGCGCGGTGTTCAGGTTCACGACCACGTTCAGCGCCTGGGGAAGCGCCCCATCGGTGAGCGCACCCACCGGCGCGATCGCCTGGTCGACATTGACAACCACGGCGCCGCCAGGCGGGTATGGCTCCGGCGGTACGCCGGGCGTGGCGCCAACCGCCACGCCGGGTGCGATTTAGCCTAGCCCCGGTTCACGAAGCGTTCGGCGATGATGTCCTCGAGGACGGCGCGACCGAGGTCCGAGGCTCCGGGGTCGTCGACAGCGTGTGGGTCGAGGTCGGGAAAGAACCGCGCGACCCCGGCCGGATCCTCGTCAGTCAGCCAACGGATGAACGTGCGTCCGAATTCGGCAGCCTTCTCATCGGTCAGCTCGTCGATTGTTGCCATCGGCGCTCTCCTCGCTTGAAGCCGGCGGCGATATCGCCCGGCTGGCGGATTATGCCCCGTCGGCCGGGTCACGATCGAGGTATGGCCGCCCGGAGCGGGAGGGGGAGAGACACTCCAGGGGCGGCCACACCCGTCCGATCGTTGGAGCCCGCATGCTCCGCTGTCCTCGAAGGGAATCGACGCAGTGCGCGAGTGGGGTTGGGGTGCACCCCGCCAAATCTCCGAGGAGTCGAGTTTGACTGGGGGTTGCCGGGACTGTCAGTTCGCAGGCGCACACAGCGAGCTGGGTGCCCGCTCGCGGTCGTCAAAACGAGGATGGCTCAGGTGCTCGTTTCCACCGCGGAGTCCGGCTGCGCTGCGCGCGCGGCCGCAACCGCACGGCGTCGCCGGGCGATGACCGCGAAGGCAGCCGGGACCGCTGCGGCCAGGGCGAGGTTACGCATCCAGGATCGGTTAAGTCGATGGCCGAGCGCATTGTCGATCGACAACCTGCCAGGGCCGGTGAGAGCCAGTGCCGCGGCGCTCAATCCCAAGACCGCCGGGTACTCGAAGCCGCCCTTGCCGGCGAAGAAGCCCTTGTCGACGTGCATCGAGGAGGCGACGATCATCGTGCCGGCGAGGGCGGCGCTCGCTCCGGGCGTGGCCAGCCCCACAGCGAGCAGCGCACCGCCGCCGGCTTCGCCCAAGCCTGCGGCGATCGCGTTCACTGAGCCTGGGCGAAACCCCATCTTGTCGAAGGTGGCGCTCGTGCGGGCAAGTCCCGCGCCGCCGAACCAACCGAAGAGCTTCTGCGCGCCATGGGCGGCGACTGCTCCTCCAACACCCGCGCGCAGGGCGAGCAGGCCGAGGTCACGGGCGGTCAGATTGCGGTTCATGTGTCAGCACCTTCGATGTACCGGACGGAGCAATATGTATGGTATAGCACAAACCATCAGCGTATTGCAAGTAGATGCCAGTTAGTATACTATTGGTGAATGGCAACCAAGATGGACACCACCTCGCCGGCATCCGTGGACAACCTGCTGTTGCCCTTGCTCGAGCACCTTGCCCGCGTCGGTCGTCACGCCGGTGAGGCAACGCTCGCGCCCGGAGGGCTGCGCCCCCGCCACCTCATCGCCCTGAGGCTCCTCAGCGAGCAAGGACGCGCGAATCAGCAGGGGCTCGCCAACTCGCTGAGCCTGGATCCGAGCAACGTGGTCGGACTGCTCAACGAGCTGGAGGAGCGCGAGCTGATCACCCGCCGCCGGGACCCGGCCGATCGCCGCCGCCACATCGTCGAGCTGTCCCGTCGTGGTGGCGATGAGCTCTGCCTCGCGTACGCCCGGCTCCGGCTTGTCGAGGACAGTCTGTTCAGCGCCCTGAGCTCCGAAGAGCGGGCAACGCTCTACGAGCTGCTGGTCCGCGCTGTGGGGGCATCGGTGCCGTCGTGCCAAGTTGCCGAGGAACCACCCGCATGTCCCGCCTGAGCGTGCTCGATACCGGGGGTGAGGAGCAAACCATCGCCGCCCGGGACATCGAATTCGGATTGGACTCGTTCGTCTACGTCAGCGTCGACGAATCCGCTCGCGAGCTCAGCGGTGACGCCGTCATCCGCAACACCGTCGATGAGGCGGTGCTCGCGGACGCGGTCGGGATCAACTCCTTCAACATCGCCGAGCACTACCGGCCCGAGATGATGGACTCCGCGGCCCACGTGATGCTTGCCGCGATCGCGGGTCGAACCCAGCGGATCCGTCTCGGCACCGCAGTGACCGTGCTCAGCACCCAGGACCCCGTGAGGGTCTATACGAACTTCGCCACCCTCGACGCGGTTTCGAACGGCCGCGCGCAGCTCATCGTCGGGCGCGGTTCGCTGACCGAGTCGTTTCCGCTGTTCGGATTCGACCTCGCCGACTACGAGGAACTCTTCGAGGAGAAGCTCGACCTGCTCACACGCCTGCTGCGAGAGCAACCGGTGACGTGGTCCGGCAGCTTCCGTCCTCCGCTGACGAACCAGTACCTGAGTCCTCCGCTGCCCGAGGGGCACCTGCCCACGTGGGTGGGTGTCGGTGGGAGCCCGCAGTCCGTGATTCGCGCTGCCCGCTACGGACTGCCCCTCATGCTGGCGGTCATCGGCGGGAATCCGACCCGATTCGCGCCGCTGGTGCAGCTCTACAAACGCGCGCTCGAGAAGTACGGCCACGCGCAGCTCCCGATCGGGATGCACTCGCACGGCTACGTGGCCCGGACCGACGCGGAAGCCGCCGACATCCAATGGCCGTATTGGTCCGAGATATTCGAGAGCGCGGCAGCGGAGCGCGGATGGGCGCGTCCGACGAGGGAGCGGTTCCAGGCTGAGATCGCAGACGGATCGCTGTATCTCGGTTCGCCGGAAACCGTTGCAACCAAGATAGCCGGGGTCATCCGGCTGCTTGGGCTCAGCCGGTTCGACTGGGCATATGCCACGGGACGAGTGCCCCACGAGCAGCGGATGGCGACCATCGAGCTGTACGGACGCGAGGTGATTCCACGCGTCAGAGAGCTGCTCGCCAAGCCTGCAGTGGATGCGGATGCCACAGACGAGGCTGCGGCTGCGGTGGCTGGATTGTCCGGTGTCTAGCAACGCGGCTGCCGACCGCCGTCTGGGCATCGTCGGGGCCGGCAAGATGGGCACGACCATGGCTCGCGCGGCAATGGCAGCCGGCTATGACGTCGCGATCTCGGGGTCGGGCGCCGCCGAGCGCATCGCGCTGATTGTCGACGTGCTCGCCCCCGGCGCCCGAGCCGCCGCCACGGACGAGGTTGTGCACTTCGCGGACCTGATCATCCTCGCTGTCCCCATGCATCGCTTTCGCGAAATGCCACGCGATGTCTTCGCCGGCAAGATCCTTGTCGATGCGATGAACTATTGGGAGGAGATCGACGGGGTCGACGACGAACTCGCCGCGGTGCCGGAGGGGACCAGCGTCGTCGTGCAGCGGCGCTTTGCTTCGGCCAGGGTGGTGAAGAGTCTCAATCAGCTCGGCTATTACGAGTTCCAGGAGGGCAGGCGCCCGCCCGGCGCTCCGGGCCGCATCGCGATCGCAGCTGCGGGCGATGACCGCGCTGCGGTCTCAGCCGTCCTGCAACTCATCGATCGGCTCGGATTCGACGCTGTGGATGCGGGACCGCTCGAAGCCGGAGACGCTCTCGGCCCGGACGGTCCGGTCTTCGGGGTCGCTCACACGGCCGGCGAGCTGTCGAGCCTCCTCTGGGTGGAGGCGACGTCCGCCTAGGGTGCGTCGATGATCGGCAGGAACTCCCGCCACGGGCCGACCGCCTGGGTGTACTGCTTGGCCATCGTCTTCATGATCTGACCGAGGTGATTGAGGTCGTGCACCACCCATGCTGAGAGGAGCTGGCCCACGGTCACCTCTCCGAAGGTGGGATGAACGCCCCGTCGTGCGAGGGTCCCGGCATCGACCAGCGCCCCGAGCGTCTCGAGGTTGCTGGCCCGAATTGCGGCGAATCGATCCAGAAGATCGGTGAGGTCCCAATCCTTGAAGCGCGCGAACCCCGCTTCTCGATCGACGGGCTCGAAGACACGTTCGGTCCCGTGCTCGAGGATCACGCGCGTCCGATCGATCCAGTCGTGCTCCTCGATGTGGGTGAGATGCCCGACCACCTGATAGGGCGACCACGTGTCCGGTCCTTCGTCGCCGGTGATCCAGTCGTCGGAGAGGTCGGAGAGCATCGCCCGCAGGACGCTCGGGGTTCGGCGCAGCACTTCCCTGCCGGTCTCGAGTGCGAAATCCATGAGGTCCTCGTGACGCCGACGGCGGTCGCGCCAGGTCATGGTAGTGGACGGTCGCAAGCGACCGCGCAGGTCAACGCTTGACGGCTCGTCCTTCGAATGTGTAGCCGAAAGGCTTCGGCTCGCCCTTGAAGTAATAGCTTTCGAGCTGCTCAACCACGAACCCTGCTTCCTCGAGCAATGCCGGCATGTTTCTGGTGAGGTGGCATCCGCCCGCAACTCGTTTGTTGAGTGGTTCGAGACGGCGCTGCCATCGCTCGACCGTCACGTCGGGTGCGTGTCCGTGCTCGACAAAATGCAGGGCACCGCCCGGCTTCAGCACGCGGCGGAGCTCTCCGAGCGCCTCCGTGAGATTGGGAATCGTGCAGAGCGTCCACGTCGAAAGGACTGCGTCGCAGGCCTCGGATTGGAGTTCCAGTCGCTCGCCGTTGCGGCCCGCCGGCACCACAGGCACCGCCAACTCAGCGATCCGAGGTTCGGCGATCCGCAAGCACGCCGGCGACGGCTCGATAGCCAGGACCTTGGTGACTTCCGGCGGGTAATACGGCACGTTGAGCCCGGTGCCGAACCCGATCTCGACGACCTCGCCGACCAGCCCAGCGCACGCGCGAGCGCGCACCGCGCGATATGCCGTCCGGGACATGGCCTTTTCCTGAAGCCGCGGCAGGATTCGATCCCGATAGACACCCATGCAATGATCTCCCGGCTGCGCCCAGTCGGCGCAAAATACATGAGTACGATGAGTCAGCGTACCGGAGTGCCGGCAATTCAGTTCGACGCCACGCTCTACACCATCGACAAGCGAACCATTCTGCGCTTGCCGGAGAAAGCGAGCGGAAAACTGCCGTCGCGCGGGCAGGTGGCGGTACGGGGAACGATCAATGGACATGGGTTCAAGACCGTCCTGGAACCGGACGGCAAATTTGGCCACTGGATGGGGATTGACGGAAAGCTGCGGCAGACAGCTGCCCTGAGCGCCGGTGACACGGCGACGCTCGAAATCGAGCCACTCAAGGATTGGCCGGAGCCGAACGTGCCGCAGGATCTTGCGAGCGCTCTGGCAGCTGCCCCTCAGAAGATCCAGGACCTGTGGAAGGACATCACGCCGATGGCGCGGTGGGAATGGGTTCGCTGGGTCAACGCAACCCAAAACCCCGAGACGCGCAAACGACGGGTCGAGGTCACCATCTCGAAAATGAACAGCGGAAAGCGGCGGCCGTGCTGTTTCAACCTTGCCGCATGTACCGACCCGAGCCTGTCGAAGAACGGCAGGCTCGTTGAGCGCGGCCACACGTCAGCTGCGCAATAGGCCGCCCGGCGTCGAGCGCGGAGCGGACGAAGAAAGGAGAGGGCCACTCCTTCCACCTCAATATTATTACCGCACTGGGGGCTTGCGGCAAGACCCGGGGGCTGCCGCAGAATCGCGCGCGAGTATGAGTGAGCACGAGGTGGTGATCGCCGGAGGCGGTCCGACCGGGATGATGTTGGCGGCTGAGCTGGCGTTGGCGGGGATCGACGTCGTCATCGTTGAACGACGCGCCACTCCGGATCCCGACCGCGCGCGCGCCGGGGGTCTGCACGCGCGCACTATCGAGGTGCTCGATCAGCGCGGCGTCGCCGAACGGTTTCTCCGGGAGGGGAAGGCGATGCAGATCCAGGGGTTCGGTGGAATCCCTTTGGACATCAATGATTTCCCCTCCCGCCACAATTACGGGCTCGCCCTCCCGCAGATTCAGACCGAGCACCTGCTGGCCAACTGGGTCAATGAGCTCGCCGTACCGATCACGCGCGAACGCGAGGTGACCGGGTTCGCCCAGGACGCAACCGGCGTCGACGTCTTGATATCCGACGGCACCTCACTCAGGGCGGACTACTTGGTCGGGTGCGACGGGGGCCGCAGCGTGATCCGAACGGAGGCCGCTATCGAGTTCGCCGGCTGGGATCCGTCGATCAGCTGGCTCATGGCCGAGGTCGAGATGGCGGAGAAACCGGAGTTCGGGCTGCGTCCGGGTGGTGGGATCGGCCCGGCCGAGGGCGGGGATCGGATTCGAGTCGTCCTGACCGAATCCCGGGTCGAGCACGCCGGCGAGCCGACCCTGCAGGATGTCTGCGAGGCGCTCATCGCCGCCGACGGGACGGATTACGGCGCGCATAGCCTGAGCTGGGCTTCCCGTTTCACGGACAACACCCGGCAGGCGGTTTCATATCGCCAGGGGCGCATCGTTCTGGCGGGCGATGCGGCACACGTGCATCCACCGCTCGGTGGTCAAGGTCTCAACACCGGTGTCCAGGATGCCGTGAACCTGGGGTGGAAGATGGCCCAGGTGGTCAAGAAGACATCACCCCAGAGACTTTTGGACACCTACCACGACGAACGGCATCCCGTCGGCGCCCGAGTGTTGCAGACCACCATGGCCCAAGTCGCACTGACCACCCTCGGCGAGCGTCACCAGGCGCTGCGCGACATCATGGCCGAGCTGCTGCGCATGGACGAGCCGCGCAAGCGCATCGCCGGCATGATGTCCGGTCTCGACATTCATTACGATCTCGGCGAAGGGCATCCGCTGCTCGGGCGTCGCATGCCCGATCTGGACCTCGTGACCGCCGGCGGCCCGATCCGAGTCTTCGAACTGCTGCACGGTGCCAAGCCGGCGCTGCTGAATCTCGGCGAGCGCGGCGCCTTTGACATCACTCCATGGGCGACCCGGGTGCAGATGGTCGATGCTGCATATGCGGGCCGATGGGAGCTTCCGGTGCTGGGGGCGGTCGACGCGCCCACTGCCGTGCTGATCCGGCCCGACGGCTATGTCGGCTGGGTGGGCGATGGCACCGATAGCGGGCTGCGCGGCGCCCTGACTACGTGGTTCGGAGCACCATGACGACACGTGACTCCGCATGGAACGGCGTCTCCCGTGGAAAGCTGACGACGGCAAGACAGTTTCTGCCAATCCTGGAACAAGCCTAGGCCACCGCCCGGAACGATCCGGTCGCGCTACTTCCGGCCCCGTCGGTAGGCAGCAAGAAAAACCCGAACCGCGTTATCGGCAGCGCTGTCCGACGCGCTGGCAACCGCAGCACTCGTGTCGCAGAACATGCCGATGTCGAGATGCGGTCCCAGCACCAGCCAGGCGAAGTGCTGTGCCGCACTGTCGGCGTCCTCGATGTGAAGCGCACCCTGATCGGCGAGCTCCCGAAAGAGACGAGCCAGCGTCGCGTATACGCGCTGCGGCACTTGCTCGTAATACGTGCGTGCCAGCTCGGGAAAACGGCCGGCCTCTGCCAGCACCAACCGCCGCATCTTCAGCACCTCGGGGCGAATGACGAAATGCAGGTACAGGCGGGCCAGCTCCTGTAGCGCGATCTCGACGTCGTCAGCGCCGCCCACCACCGATGTCATGGTCGCCAGGAAGGCCTCGACACGATCCGCGTTGGCCAGGACCAGACCAGCGAGGAGTGACTCCTTGTCGGCGAAGTGGGTGTAGATGGTCTGCTTGGAAACGCGGGCCGCGGCGGCGATGTCGTCCATGCTGGTGCCCTGGTACCCACGCTCGAGGAAGAGTGCGGCTGCCGCATCTCGAATTGCGGCGCCACTCGCCAACCGTCCCGCACGGCGCCGGCCGGGCGGACTGTGTGAGTCAACGGCAGGACGCTGAATCGTCGTGGCCTGGGGTGGCTCCGCGGCTGGGACGCGTGCTGGCATGGGACGGCTCCTCAAATACAGTACTTGACAGTCTAGTACAGCTGGTCATAGGATGTGCCCGAACGAGTACTGAGCAGTCCAGTACTAAAGAAGAGGAGTCGCTGGAGGACAAGCTGATGGGCGAGAACGTTCTGGCTCGACGACGCAAGGCTGGCGCGGGTGAATGCGCTCCGGCCGACCGGGTGACCAAGAGCCTGCTCGGGTACGGGATCTTGACCGGACCGTTTTATGTGGTGGTGGTACTCATTCAGGCCCTGCTCCGGCCCGGATTCAATCTCAGTCGCGACGACGCCAGCCTTCTGAGCAATGGCAGTTTCGGCTGGATCCAGGTGGTCAACTTCATGGTCACCGGCGTTATGGTCATCTGCTACGCGGCCGGTGTGCGGCGCGGGCTGCGTGGCGGGCGTCGCGCGACTTGGGGTGCCGGTCTGCTCGCCCTGTACGGCGTCGGTCTGATCGCGGCCGGGATCTTTGTGGCCGACCCGATGAACGGCTTTCCCGCCGGGGCGCCCGTCGCGCACCCCGCCACGATGACACTCCACGGCGTGCTGCACATCGCGAGCGCAGCAATCGGCTTTGCTGGATTGATCGCGTCCTGCTTCGTGCTCGGCAGTCGTCTGTCCTCGGACGGCAATCAGCGCTTGGCGATCGCCTCGCGAGGCACCGGGGTGATCTTCTTCGCCGGCTTCGCCGCTGTTGCATCCGGCTCGAGCAGCTCAGTGGTGGTGGCAGCATTCTGGCTCGCCCTTCTGGTCGCGTGGGGATGGCTCGCGGCGCTGGCGGTGCATCTGTACCGTCAGACCGCGTCCGGCCAACTCCGCGCGCCACATGATCATTGATTTCTGGGAGTACACAGCGATGAAGTTCCGCGCATTGATCCGACTCGACGGCAAGACCGCCACGGGCATCGAAGTACCGCCCGCGATCCTCGCGAAGCTGGGTGACAGCAAGCGGCCCGCGGTGACCGTCACGATCAACGACCAGACGTACCGCTCGACGGTGGGCTCGATGGGCGGTCGCTATCTGATTCCGGTGAGTGCGGACGTCGGTACCAAGGCCGGCGTGCAGGCGGGAGACACGGTGACTGTCGAGCTCGAGGCCGATGCACAGCCGCGTTGTGTCGACCTCCCCGATGATCTCCACAGGGCGCTGGCGCAGAACGCGAGGGCGCGTCGCGCGTTTGAAGGACTCTCGTACAGCGGTCAGCGCAGGTACGTCCTCGCCATCGAGGGGGCCAAGTCCCTTGACACGCGACAGCGGCGCATCGACAAGGCGATCACCGAGCTGGCCTGAACAGGCGACATGCTCGCGCAGGCGCTGACCGTATTGGAGCTCCACACTGGAGCTTGTTTGAACCCGGGTCAGATTCTCGGCGGTCTGACGGAGCTCGAGGCATACAACGTGGTCGGTGGCGACTGAACCATCGAGACCGTGATGGCGGCTTAGAGCTCGCTCTCTTCGAGCTCACGCGCACCTCGCTGTTCCGCAGCCGGTTTCACCAGGAGCCGACGCCACTCTTCGCGTCGGACGATGTCCCCGATATTGGTGTGACTGACACCGAACATCGATCCTAAGGCTCGCTGGGTCATACCGTCGCGGGCCAGCTTGCGTATCGCGATCACATCATGCGCGGTCAACTTTGCGTTTCCGTGGAGCTCGCCGCCGTTCGGCCGCCGGTTGTGCATCTGTTGCTCGAAGGTCACCCAGCGACAGTTGCCCGGTTCATAGTTGCCGTCGTTGTCGATGCGATCCAACCAGAGCCCAGGAGGGCATGCGCCCATATCGGCGAGGAAGTTCTCGAAACGGTGCCAACGCTCGCAGACGGTGATACCCCGGCCACCGTAGCGCGGCCAGTCGCGGCGGGTGGGCGTCTTGCACCGTTGCAACATGCTGCTCCACGCGATGTAGGTCCGGCTCTTACCTTTGGAAGCGTGTCCATGGCGCCATACCACCAAGGCATCAAGCCCTGTTCTGGCGGTCAGATCACAGACAACCTCTGGAGCGGGAGACGAGACTCGAACTCGCGACATCCAGCTTGGAAGGCTAGCGCTCTACCAACTGAGCTACTCCCGCGTCCCGTCCATGGTACCTGCCGCCCGGCACGCGCGCCGCCGCTGTAGGCTGGCCGCCGCGATGAGGCGAGCCTGAGAACCCATATGGGCAGAGTAGCCGGAGCATCGGACCAGTCGTCGACGTGGCTCGACCGACAGCTCCGCCGAGGGATCCTCGCCGAACGGGGTATGGGCCTCATCCTCAGCCTGCTGCTCATCCCCGCGATCCTCGCCACCAACCTCATCTACAACTCGCTCAACCACGGTCCCTACCGCATCTTCCTGGAGACCCCACTGGACCGAGCGCTGCCCGTGGTCCCGATCTTCGCCATACCTTACGTGTCGCTGATTCCATACGTCGGCGTCAGCCTGATCGCGTTCCTCGTCTTTCGCGTGCGCGTCTACCGATCGGCGGCGCTCACCATGATCATCGTATGGTTCGTCAGCTACGCGTTCTACTTCTTCCTGCAGTCGTACATCGCGCGGCCGCAGATCACCGGCACCGACCCGTTGTCGGGGCTGATCCGAAGCATCTACGCGTCCGATCAGCCCTACAACGATTTCCCGAGCCTGCACACATCGCTGTCGACGGTCATCGCGATCCACTGGTGGCGCCTCGACCGGCGGATCGGCGTCGCGGCGGCCGGCTGGACAGCGCTGATCATCGCGTCGACCGTGCTCGTGAAACAGCATTACCTCGCCGACCTGATCGCCGGTCTCGCGCTCGCGGGAGTAGCTTCAATCCTCGTGATGCGTATCACCCGGGCTGCCTAGTGCATGCATTCCTCGCCTGAGGTACGATGCACGCGACCGATCCACACGACCACCGGAGGGCAACAGACATGACACTTGTGATTGCGCCTGCAGCGCCCACCTCTGATGTCGTGCCCGGCGGCTCCGCCGGCTGATCGTCCGCTGAGTCCGCGCCACACGCTGCGCGGGTTTGCACGCGGGGCTCCGGGCTCTCACTGCAGCATGGAGTTCCCACTTGTCTCAGGACCTTCGCCGTCTCACCGCGCTCGGGTGGAACGGCTTCCTCGAATCGGCGTTCGGAGACGCCGCGCGCAACGGCCGCCGTGGCCTGGTCGTCCGCATCGACGGACCGGTCGTCACGCTCCTGACCGGCGCCGGCCAGGATCGTGTGCCGCTGGCGGCTGCGCTGTCCGGCGTCCCCGACGAAGGCGGCATCACCACCGGCGACTGGCTCGTCATCGAAGACGGCGTCGCCACGCATGTGCTCCCACGACGCAGCGTGTTGATGCGTCGAGCTGCCGGAGTCGCCACCGCCGGCCAGGCGGTCGCAGCCAACATCGACCTGGTGCTCGTCACGGTCGCGCTCGGAGCGCCGCTCAGGCTCCGGCGGATTGAACGCGCGCTCGCGATGGCGTGGGCGAGTGGAGCAGCACCGGTTGTGCTGCTCACCAAATCCGACCTGAGCATCGATGTCGACGCCGATCTCCACGCCGCACGTTCCGTGGCCGGAACCACCGAGGTCATCGCGGTCAGTGCATCCGGAGCGGGGCTGGCCCGCCTGCGCGAGGTGCTTCTCGAAGGCCTGGTCGCCGTCCTCGTCGGACCCAGCGGCACCGGTAAGTCGACGCTGGTCAACCTGCTCTCCGGCACCACCGCCCTGGCCACGGGCGAGGTGCGCGCGGACGGCAAGGGGCGGCACACGACCACGCGCCGGGAGCTGATCGAGCTCCCCGGAGGCGGGCTGATCATCGACACGCCGGGCACCCGCGAGCTTGGTCTCTGGGATGCGGGCGCAGGGATCGACGAGGTGTTCGGCGATCTCACCGAAGTTGCCGCGCAGTGTCGATTCCGGAACTGCCGGCACCAACAGGAACCCGGATGCGCGGTGCGTGCAGCCGCAGCCGCCGACCCGGGCGTGCTCGCGCGTCTCGAATCCAAGCGCAAGCTCGAACGCGAGCAGGAGCGCCTCGACAGCGCGCGTGACCTTCGCGCCAAGGCCGAGCAGCGTCGCGAGCTGCGCCGCCGGGCACGCGCCATGCGGCAGCGTTCACCCTGACCGAGAGAGAGCGGGGCTCGAGCCGCTCGATGAGCGCATCCGTGCGGTGGCCGGCGTCTGCCCGCGGCGCAGCCTCGCCGCATCGTGTTCTCGATCGTCAGGATGGTCCGCCGAAGCGCCGTTCCATGTCCGCGACCCAGGCGGCGAGCGTGCTGCGGTCGCCGATTCTGGGAAACAGCGGTTCGCCGGCCTTCAGGCTGCGGCCGGCGCGCAGCGTGAGCAGGGCCTCGCCGGCCGGCCCGGGCCACGAACGCTCGTCATCCTCGAGGCCGAGGGTTGCCGCAAGCCGCTCGCACGCAAATGGGACGAACGGAGCCGACACGACGGCCTCGATGCGCGCGACATTGATCGCGGTGCGCAGGATGCATGCGACCCGCCCCGCGTCAGTCTCGTGCCACGGGGCGCATCGATCGAGGTACTGGTTGCCGAGCGTCCAGAGACTGCGCAACGCGAACGCCGCGGGTCGGAAACGCATCGCGTCCATCTCGCCCGCGTACGCCGCCAGCGCCGCGTCGAGCGAGGCAGCCAACTCCGCCTCTGCCGGACCGGGCTCGCCGCCGTCGGGCACGGTCATCCCGAAGAGCTTTTCGGTCAACTTGAGCGTGCGTTGCACGAAGTTGCCGAAGATCCCGGCCAGGTCCTTGTTCACCGTGAGCGCGAAGCTTTCCCAGGTGAACTCGGTGTCGTCCGACTCCGGCGCCGAGGCGAGCAGCGCGTACCGCCAGTAGTCGGCCGGGAGCAGCTCGATCGCCGCGTCCATGAAAACGCCGCGCTGCTGGCTCGTTGAGAACTTGCCGCCGTAGTAGGTGAGGTAGTTGAAGCCCTTGACGTAGTCCACGAGCTTCCACGGTTCACCCGAACCCATGAGGGTGATCGGGAAGTTGATGGTATGAAAGGGGATGTTGTCCTTGCCGAGAAACTCGGTGTAGCGGACGTCGCGGGCATCGAACCACCAGGAGCGCCAATCCCGGTTCTCCGGATCGAGGTCCGCCCACTCCTTGGTCGCACCGATGTACTCGATCGGCGCGTCGAACCACACGTAGAAGACCTTGCCCTCGAATCCCGGCCATCCCACCGGGATGCCCCATTTGAGGTCGCGGGTGATGCTCCGATCCTCGAGGCCGACATTGAGCCAGTTGCGCGCGATCGACGACACCAGGATCGGCCAGTCGGTGTGCGAGTCGATCCACGCGCGAACCCGGTCCGCCATCAGCGACTGGCGGATGAACAGGTGGCGCGTGGCGCGCACCTCCAGCCGGGTGCTGCCCGAGATCGCCGACCTCGGGTTGATCAGATCCGACGGCTCCAGCAGCCGCGCGCAGTTCTCACACTGATCGCCGTTGGCGCGCTCGTACCCGCAATGCGGGCAGGTCCCGATGATGTAGCGATCCGGCAGGAAGCGCTCGTCGTCGAGCGAGTACACCTGGTCGGTGACCCGCTCTTCGACCATGCCGTGGTCTCGAAGCTGCTCGGCGAAGTGCCGGGTGAGCTCCGCGTTCTGGGGCGAGGAGCTGCGCCCGAAGTGATCGAACGAGAGCCCGTACCGCCGGGAGAGGTCCGCCTGGATCTCGTGCTGCTCGGCGCAGTACTCGGCGACGCTGAGCCCCGCGGCGGCGGCGGCGAGCTCCGCCGGCGTGCCGTGCTCATCGGTGGCGCAGATGAAGAGGACCTCGTGGCCACGCAGGCGCATGTGGCGCGCGTACACGTCGGCGGGGAGCATCGACCCGACCAGGTTGCCGAGGTGCTTGACCCCGTTGATATACGGCAAGGCGCTCGTGATGAGATGGCGACCCATCGGCGCATCCTACAAGGGGTGCGATCGCCGCTCCCCGTCTGACCCGGTGACCTGCTGGTACGCTGCGGCTATGCGAGCACCGGGCCTCCGGTGAAGGGGCTCATCCTCAGCGGCGGCAAGGGGACGCGGCTGCGGCCGATCACCCACACCGGCGCGAAGCAACTCATCCCGGTCGCCAACCGGCCGATCCTCTTCTATGCCATCGATGCGCTGACCCAGGCCGGCATCCACGAGATCGGGATCATCGTCGGGGACACCGCCGACGAGGTTCGCGCGGCGGTCGGCGACGGGTCGAAGTTCGGCGCCGAGGTGACCTTCATCGCCCAGGAGGCGCCGCTGGGGCTCGCCCACGCGGTGGGCATCGCGCGCGACTTCCTCGACGGGGACAGCTTCGTGATGTATCTGGGCGACAACCTGATCGCCCAGGGGATCGGCACGCTTGTCGACGAGTTCCAGCGCTCCGCGGCCGACACCATGATCCTGCTGGCCCGGGTTCCCGAGCCGCAGCGATTCGGGGTCGCGGAGCTCGAGGACGGCCGGGTGATCTCCCTCGTCGAGAAGCCGTCGGTGCCGCGCTCCGACCTCGCGTTGGTCGGCGTCTATCTGTTCTCGCCACTGATCTTCGAGGCCATCGACGCGATCGAGCCCAGCTCGCGCGGCGAGCTCGAGATCACCGACGCCATTCAGCGGATGATCGACACGGGCAAGCGCGTCCTGCCGCACATCATCGAGGGGTGGTGGAAGGACACCGGACGCCTTGACGACATCCTCGAGGCCAATCGAATGATCCTCGACACCCTCGATGCCCGCTGCGACGGCATCGTCGGCGAGGACGTCCGCCTCCACGGCAAGGTGGTGGTGGAGGAGGGAGCGACGCTGCGCAACTGCGTGGTTCGGGGACCGGCGATCATCGGCAGCGGCACCATCGTCGACAACGCCTACATCGGCCCGTTCACGTCCATCTATTTCGACTGCGTGGTGCGCAATGCGGAGATCGAGAACAGCATCGTCCTCGAGGGCACGCGGATCCACGACGTGGCCGGCAAGATCGACGGGTCGCTGATCGGCAAGGAGTGCGAGGTGTGCAAGTCGCCGTCGCGGCCGACCGCGGTGCGTCTGATGCTCGGCGACCATTCGCGAGTCGAGCTCTGAGGGCTGCCGTGGCCGGCGAGTCCGCGGTCGGTCCGTCTCGCGGTGAGCAGCGCTGAGGTACCTGGTACTCGGCGCGCCCGGCCAGCTCGGCGGTGACCTCGTCGACGAGGGCACGCGTCGTGGTCACGACATGATCGGCCTCACCCACGCGGAGTGCGACGTCACCGACGGCGCCGCGGTCGCGGGTGCCATCGATCACTGGCGGCCGGTCGCGGTCATCAACTGCGCAGCGTGGACGCGAGTCGATGCCGCCGAAGAGCACGAGGCAGAGGCGGAGGCGGTGAACGCCACCGGTGCCGGTCTCGTCGCCGCCGCGTGCGCGGCGGCGGGCGTTCGCTGCTGTCATGTGAGCACCGACTACGTTTTCGACGGCACCGCGACGTCGCCCATCCCCGAGGACGCGGCGGCCGCGCCGCTCTCGGCGTACGGACGGACCAAGTGGCACGGTGAGGTGGCGGTCCGGGCGCAGTGCGCCGATCACCTCATCGTGCGCACCGGGTGGCTCTACGGCCGGCGGGGTCCGAACTTCGTGCTGACCATGCTGCGCCTCGCCGCCGAGCACCGCCCGCTTCGCGTCGTGGCGGACCAGCACGGGGCGCCGACGTGGACGGGGCACCTGGCGCCCGCGATGCTCCGGCTGGTCGAGATCGGCCCTCCCGGCACCTATCACCTCACCAATGGCGGGGTCACCACCTGGTACGACCTGGCGGTGGCGGCGCTCGGCGCTCGCGGTCTTCCGGTCGACGCGGTGCCGATCACCACCGCGGAGTACCCGACACCGGCGGTTCGCCCCGCGTACTCGGTGCTCGAGAACCGAGCGTGGCATGACCTCGGCGAAAGGCCGCTGCCCGAGTGGCAGGACGGACTCACCGCCTACCTGGGGACCTTCGAGACCGCGGGATCGCGCTGAATCAGTCCTCGGACTGGGGCTCGGTGCGCTTGTCCGCGCTCACGTACAGCAGGCCGCCGAAGAGTCCGACGTTCTTCAGGAAGTGCACGAGTTGACCGCGCCGATCCTCCGGGGTCTCGGACTTCCAGAAGGGATGACCGACCAGCGTGTTGGGGATCATCGTGAGCGCGAGGACGCGGGCCGACGTCTTCGGCAGGATGCCGAGGGCGAGGGTCGACCCGGCGACCATCATGGTTGCCCCGTGGGCCCTGGCGACCATCGGGTCCTCGGGGAGCATCGGCACCGCAGCCGCGGCTCGCTTCGCATAGCGCTCGGCGTTGTTGACCATCCCATAGCCGGAGTAGACGAAGATCCCCGAGATGCAGAGGCGGCCGGCGGTTCGTATGAGCGTTCGCATGGTCCAAGACTCTAGGTCACTCGGACGGCGCGAGCGGTCGCGCGCCCGGGCGTGCAGAATGGCGCACCTGCGTCCACCGTCCAGGGGTACTTTCATGGCTGAGAGCGTCTACCGAGTTCACCGAGCTGGTTGGGACCAGCGCCGAGTCCTGGGAGAAGGCAGCCCAGCTCGCGATCGAGACCGCATCCTCATCGCTGCGCGACCTCCGCATCGCCGAGGTCGTCAAGCTCGACCTGACGGTCGAGAACGGCAAGGTCGCGCGATTCCGCACGAGGCTCAACGTCAGCTTCAAGTACGAGAACGAGTAGCGGCACTCGCTCGGTTTTCGCGCATAGTTCGCGCCGATGTCCGCGCGTCACCCGCCGCCGGTCGTGCCCTCGACCTTCACGACTCGCGGCCATCGCCTGGCCTACACCGCGTTTGGTGAAGGCAAGCGCTGGGTGCTGCTCATGCCGGGGCTGCTCATCCCGGCGTTGATGCAGGAGCATCTCGCCATCGCGCTCGCTGCGAGCGGCGCCCACGTGCTCACCCTCGACCCGCTCGGCCACGGTCGCTCCGACCGCCCCAACAGCATGGGGGAGTACTCGATCGAATCATTCGCGAGCGACGCGATCGCGCTGCTGGACCACCTCGATGTCGACGAGGCGGTGATCGGCGGCACGTCGCTGGGAGCGAACGTGACGCTGGAGATCGCGCACGCGGCGCCGCAGCGGGTGCGCGGCATGATCATCGAGATGCCGGTGCTCGAGAACGCGCTCGTGGCTTCGGTGATCGCGTTCGGCCCGCTCCTCGTGGCCCTGCATTTCGGCCAGCGCCTGATGCGACCGGTCGCCGCGGGGCTACGCCGGCTCCCGCGGAGCCTGGTGCCGTTCTGGGGCAATGTGGCGCTTGACGTCGTCCGTCAAGACCCCGGGCCGAGCGCCGCGCTGCTCCAGGGGTTGTTCTTCAGTCACATCGCCCCGTACAGCGCGCAGCGGCGCGAGCTGACCATGCCGGCGCTGGTGATCGGTCATCACATCGACCCGGTGCATCCCTTCTCAGACGCCGGCGTGCTCACCGGCGAACTGCCCCACGCACGCCTGGTCGAGGCGTCGAACATCCTCGAGCTGCGCTTCCGACCGGCTCGGCTCACCGCCGAGATCGCCGGATTTGTCGCGGAGTGCTGGTCGCCGCGGGCGGTCGTCAAGCCGCGCCGTCAGCGCCGTCACACTGCCTGAGGTTAGGCTGATGCCCGAGATGTCGCCGACCGCTGCCCCACGCCCGCGCGTCCTGAGCGGCATCCAGCCGGACTTCGGTCTGCACCTCGGCAACTACCTCGGCGCGCTGCGCAACTGGGCGCGCGACCAGGACCGGTTCGAGAACTACTTCTGCATCGTCGACCTGCATGCGCTGACCCAGCACCCGGACCCGGAGCGGCTGCGCTCGCTCACCCTGGAGCTGGCGGCGATGTACATCGCCTGCGGCCTGGACCCCGAGCGCTGCGAGATCTTCGTCCAGTCGCACGTACCGGCGCACACGCAGCTCTGCTGGATTCTGGAGACGCTCACTCCGATGGGCTGGCTCGACCGGATGACCCAGTTCAAGGCGCGCGTCCAGGCCCAGGGACGCGAGCGGATCAACACCGGGGTCTTCACCTACCCGGTGCTCATGGCGGCGGACATCCTCCTGTACGACGCCGACTTCGTCCCCGTGGGCGAGGATCAGCGCCAGCACATCGAGCTCTGCCGCGACCTCGCCAACCGCCTCAACTCGCAGCGCGGCGATGTGTTCAAGGTGCCCGCAGCCCTGATCGGCGAGGTGGGCGCTCGGGTCATGGGGCTCGACACGCCCGAGGAGAAGATGAGCAAGAGCATCGCCGTGGAGCGTCCGGGGCATGCCGTGCTGATGCTCGATCCGCCGGAGGTGGTGCGCCGCAAGATCGCTCGCGCCACCACGGACACCGAGCCGGCGGTCCACAAACCGCTTGGAGCAGGAGTCGCCAATCTCCTCGAGATCTATGCGGCCCTCCATGAGATCAGCGCCGACGTGGCTCTGGAGGCCTTCGAAGGCAAGACCTACAGCGTCCTGAAGGGTGCCGTCGCCGATGCAGTCGTCGACGCGCTCGGCCCCATCCAGGCGCGATACGCGGAGGTGCGCGATGATGAGACCGGCCTCCGCCGCGTGCTCGCGGATTCCGCCGCTCGGGTGCGTGTCGTGGCCGAAGCGACGTTGCAGCGGGTGCAGGAGGCAGTGGGCCTGCGCTGACCGTTACGAGGTGGCGGCGTCGACCTCCTCGAGCATCGCGTGCACCTCGGGTTTCGCGAAATGGAGCCGAGCGGGTTCGAGCAGATCGATGAGGCGGGCGGCGAGGCCGGCCTTGGCGTCCATCGGATGCAGTGAGCCACCGACGTATGCGGCGATCACCTCATCGTTTGATTCGAAGCTGACCCGTCCGCCGTTGGCCTCCGACCGTTCGACGACGAAGGGACCCCGGGCGATATCGAAGACGAGCTTCTCGATCCAGTCGAGGATCGGATTGAACGTGACCTCGCCGGGCGGGCAGAACGCCTTCCTGATCTTGCCCGTGATCTCGTCGGGACTGTCATGAACGAACACGGCGGACCCGGGGTCGCTCTTGCTCATCTTCATCGCCGCGAACACGTCGCGCGCCAACTCCGGCGGCACCGGCCACACCGGTGGACGGCGGAGGCCGAGCAGCAGCGGGTGATGCAGCGCCACCGGCTTCATCGGAGCCCCGTCGACGCCGCGAAGTGTGTGGATGCGCATCTGCATGGCCACGTCCCGGGCGATCACGTGCGCCTTGCGCTGATCCATCCCTGCGTGGGCGATGTGCGCACCGAGCGCGAAGATGTCCGCCGCCTGCATCGCCGGGTAGATGAGCTTGGCGAAATCGACACTCTCGCGTTCCTGGCGGCCGAGGATGCTGATGCTGCGCTGCATCCGCGCCAGCGTCGTGTTCTTGCTCACCTCGATCACCGTCGCCCAGTACTCGTCGTCGTCCCGGTACAGGTCCGACGCGAGCACGAACTCAGCCGAATCGGGATCGCCGTCGACGCACAGGAGCGAGGCGCGGAACGCCTCGGTGAAGTAGCCGGTCGCGATCCGGCGGATCAACTCGCGGTCGCCACCGAGCTTGTCGTTGATCCAGGTGTGCCAGTCGGCGAGCAGGATCGAACAGTGCACTCCCGCCGCGGTGAGGTCGCGCACCTTGGCCATGCTCATCAGCCCGGTGCCGAGGTGCGCCTTGCCGGAGATCTCGAATCCGATGTAATGCCGAACCTCGAGGCCGGCGTCCATCAGCGGCCGCAGCTCGTCGGCGCCGATGACCTCGGCGGTGTTGCGCTCGACGAGCGCCATGCGTTCAGCGGTGGTCACGGCCGCTGAGTGTGCCAGACGAGCGTCAGGCGGTGAGGTCAGTCGTCGTGGGTGTCGTCGTACGCGACGCGGTGGGGCGCGACCTCGTCGAGGAGATCGGCTTCCCAATCGAGCAGCGCGTCATGCAGCCGGGCGGTGTTGCGTGCCTGCCAGAGGGCCGCTGGAGCGGGAACGGGCAGGACCACCTCGAGCTCCGCGAGCTGCCGCCACATGTCGGGTGGCACCTGGCGGTCGCGTTGCAGGTTGTGGTTCTCGACGCTGTCGAGGACGCGTTCGAGCCGCTGAATGTGCTGGATGCGCAGCCTGCGGCGTGCCTTTGCGTCTTCGGCGCGCGCCCTCGCCGCGTCCATGTCGGTGATTGCGCCTTGGAAGCTCATTTCGCTTGTCGTCTCACGTGATGCCTTCGCTGATCAGGTTATCCAGCCTGTCATACAAGTAAACGGAGCAGGGTTACGGTCGGATTACGGACTCAGCGGCGTCAAGGTTCCGGATTGGACATTTCGTCAATCCGCTCGCCCTCGATGTGGCGATGGCGCACCTCCCCTCGCAGGATCGTGACAGCGCCCGGGCCGAACACCTCCCATCTGCCGTCGCGGAGGACGGCGGCGGTGCGCTCGTCGATGCCGATGACCTGTGCTTCCCGGACGAGGCCCTCCTGCGCCCAGGGGATCCAGGCGTCACCGAGGACGTCGAAGTGGGGGAGGATCGCGCACCCCGGGACCAGGCCGAGCGCTTCGACCGAGCGCTCGTCGACCTCGCCCGGCCAGGTGGTCTGGACGAGGCACCACTCGCACAGTGCCATCGCGCCGGCGGACGACCCGGCGAGCGCCGCACCGGCCCGCCAGGCCGAGGCGATCGCCTTCCAGACAGGGCTTGCTCGAAGGACCTCGACGACCCACCCGGGGTCGCCGCCGGCGATGTAGACGAGCCCGGCCCCGGCGGCCTCGGCCACGACATCAGGGGACCTGGCGTCGTCCTTGGTGCGGACGCGCAGCTCGCGCACGTCGAGGCTCAGGCTCGCGAACCAGCGTCGCGCCGCCTCGACTGCTCCCGACGCGAAGTCCTGCGCCGCGGTCGCCACCACGTACGCGGGCCGGCCGGCGCACGCGTCGCGAAGTATCTCGTCCTGATGCTCGTTGCCGGGGTGGAACTCATCGCCGCCGACGAGAGCGAGTGGGCCGTACATGTGCAAGCCACAGTCTCCACCCTTCGATCAAAAGAGGCGCGTCGGGTGCTTCCCCCTACACTCTCAGCGCGCTCATGATGGATCCGGAAAAGTACGCCGCCGCGACCGTGGTGTTACGTCGCGACCCGGCGCCGGACCTCTGGATCATCCGGATCCACACCGACATCGAGCTTCCGTACCGGCCTGGCCAGTACGTGACTCTGGGACTCCAGTCGAATGGCAGGGTGATCGAGCGGCCGTACTCGATCTGCTCATCGCCGCTCGAGGACGAGATCGAGCTGTTCATCGAGCGCGTGCCGGACGGCGAGCTCTCCGACCCGCTGTTCGCCCTCGGCGTCGGCGGCGAGCTGATTGTCCGCAAGCGAACCAAAGGGCTGTTTCTCCGCGACGCGCCGCTCGTGGATCAGCCGCACCTGTTTGTCGCCACCGTCACCGGGATCGCGCCGTTTGTCAGCCTGCTGCGCACCCTCGCCACGCGGGCGAGAACCGGCGACTGGACCCCGGTGCCGGTGGTCACCATCCAGGGCGCCGCGCGCTCCGTCGAGCTCGGCTATGCCGACGAGCTTGTGGCCCTGGAGCGAGAGTTCGACTGGTTCACGTACGTCCCGACGGTGAGCCGGCCGTGGGAGGACCCCGATTGGCACGGCGAATGGGGGAGGGTCGAAGACGTCATGCGCAAGCACGCTGACGCCGCGGGGATGCGCCCCGGCAATGGCGGGATCTTCCTCTGCGGCCACCCCGGGATGATCAGCGGGGCTCGGGCGATCATGCGCCGCGCGGGTTTCGACAACAAGGCGATCCGCGAAGAGCAGTACTGGCCGGATTGATGGTCGCCTCGATCGACTTGGTGACCCTGCATCAAAAGCTCGGCTTCGTCGTGGTGGTGGCCGCGGTGGTCGGCGCGCTGGTGGCGCTGACCTCGCTGCTGACCCCGCTCGTCGGGTTGGCGCTCAAGATCTATCTGCGCCTGCTCTTGTTGGCGGTCGCGGTTCAGGTGATCCTCGGCGGTGTGGTGTATCTCATGGGTAGCCGCCCCACGCATTCACCCGAGCACTATCTGTACGGAGCCGGCCTGGCGATCACGCTCGGCGTCACGTTCGCGGTCGGCCGCCGAACCCCATGGCCGCTGTCGAAGGTTCCGCTGGTCGTCGGCGCCGTCATCGCGGTCGTGTTCGCTGTGCTCGCGCTCACCTCGGGCTGACAGCGAATCGAAGTTCAAGAAGGAACTCATTACCCGTGACGCAAAACGACGTGATGACCATCCCGCCACTCGCCGACCGCGCCGGTGAGGCTGTCGCGAAGGGCGCGAACCTCGTGATCAGGGAGTGGCAGGCGAGTGGGAGCGGCGAGGACGTCGCGCCGCTGCACGTGCACATCGCGGATGACGAGGCGTGGTACGTGATCTCCGGCGCATTGCGATTTCGCCTTCACGACCGGGTACTCGTCGCCGCCGCGGGTTCAACGGTCCTGGTTCCCGCCGGGATTGCGCACACCTTCGGCAATGCCGGACCCGAGCCGTCGCGCTACGTGATCATCCTTCCGTCCAGGCTCGATGCGCTGATCGCGCGTCTGCACGAAGTCGACCGCGCAGATCACCCCGCCGTGTACGCCGAATACGAATCTCAGCTCCTGGAGTAGCGGGGCGAGCGCGGCGTCGGCTATGGCGTCGCTGCCGGCAGCCCCGCCGAGGGCTGCGCCTCGGCGTCCCTCACGATCTCGGTGAAACGCGATCGCATCCGCACCAGCCCGGCGAGCACCGGCGCGCCCAGGAAGATCACCGCGAGCGCATTGCCCGCAGCGCGGAAGCCGTCGTACACCAGAGACGTCGCCACGTAGAAGCGACCGAACCGAGCGAGAGCTGCGGTCAGCGACAGCCCCGGCTGCCATCCGAAGCCCGGCGCTCCTCGGTAGAAGGTGGTCCAGTCCCACACGTCGAGGAGGGCGCCGTAGGCAAAGCCGGTGACCGCTCCGACCATTGCCAGGATCACGACGTCCCGCCAGGTCACGCGCCCGGAGCGGCAAAGGCCTGCCAGGCCTGCAAGCAGGCCCACGAAACCGCACCCGACCATCTCGTAGGGAAGCCACGACCCGATCCCGCCGGTCGCAACCGCCGACGCCAGCAGCGCAACCGACCCGGCGAGGAATCCATAGGACGGTCCATACACGTAGCCCGCGGCGAGAATCAGGAAGAAGATCGGGCTGAATCCGCCCAGTCCGGTGACCAGCACAAGTCGCAGCCCGGCGTCGATGGCGGCGATCGCCGCCAGCAGCGCAAACCGGCGCGAATCCAGCCGTCGCGTCGATGCCTCGACGAAGATCAGCACGGCGACGACGCCGAGGCTGAGGATCAGAGATGTGGCCGCGGGCGGTGTGCCAGCGGCCACGAACGGCCACAAGAACAGCGCCAGCCCCGCGATCGAGATTGCGCCAACTCTCATGCCACCGCCACCGGAGCGAGCTCCCGCACCAGCCCGGCATCCACCGCAAGGGTGCGATCCGCCAGCGCGGCTACCAGGTTCTTGTCGTGTGTGGCAATAACGATGGCGCTCCCGGCCCCGCGCAGCCGGCGGATGGCGCGGCAGAGCGCATCGCGTGCCGCGTCGTCCATGCCCCGGGTGGGCTCATCGAGGAGCGCGATGTGCGGCTTGCCGGCGAGGACCGCGGCGATGGCCGCTCGCTGACGCTCTCCCGTACTCAAATCGCGTGGATCTCGCTCGGTCAGGCCGGCGAGACCGAGGTCGGCAATGATCGTCTGGGCGTCATCGCTCGGTGGATCGCCGCGCACCGTCCAGGCGACCTCGGCAGCGACGGTCGCGCGGTGGAGGAGCGCCATCGGATTCTGCGGCAGGAACGCGACCCCCCCGGGCTCCCGATGCACCCGTCCCGAGAGGGGCGCGAGCAGCCCGGCGACGGTGCGCAGCAGCGTCGTCTTCCCGCCACCGTTGGGGCCGACAAGTGCGACGACCTCGCCCGCTCGACCTTCCAGGCAGACACCCTCGAGAATGGGGGTGCGCGCCGGACCGGTCGCGACGTCGCTCAGCTCCCAGGCGATCCGGGAAGGTGCCGGCCGCGCAGCCGCGGGGAATGTGGGCATCTCGGCGATCCGGCCCCGTTCTCCTGTCGCCGCGTCGGCGACGCGCCCGCCTTGCACGGCGAGCCGGCGTCCATCGAGCAGGCCGAGGTGGTCGAGGCGGTGTTCGGCGACGACCACTGCGGTGCCCGATCGGGTGAGCGTCGCGAGGCTGGCCACCAGCGATCGCGCGCCATCCTCGTCGAGCTGTGAGAGCGGCTCGTCGAGCACGAGCACCCGAGGACGCATGGCGAGGACGCACGCAAGGGCGAGGCGCTGACGCTCGCCGCCGGAGAGCGAGGCGACCGCACGCCCCCGCAGGTGCGCGATGCCCGTCCGGTCCAGCGCCTCGGCGACTCGTGACGGCATCGCCGCCCGCGGCGTGGCGATATTCTCGAGCCCGAACGCGACGTCGCGCTCAACGGTCGGGTACACCGACTGCAGCTCGGGATCCTGGAACACGAAGCCGACCTCGGTCGCGAGCACGCGGGTCGGGGTGGTGATGACATCGTGTCCGCGCACCACGGCGCTACCACCGACGGTCCCGCCGTGGAAATGCGGCACGAGACCGTTGAACACCCGAAGCAGCGACGACTTCCCGGAGCCGGACGCACCGGTGACCACGGTCAGGCCTTCGTTGAGGCGCAGCTCGGCGATGTCGAGCGCGTTCGTTTGGCCGCCGGGATACCGGTACGTGAAGCGCGACAGCGCTGCAACGGCCGGCCTGGTCATCGCCGCCACACCAGTGCCGGCATCGCGAGGGCAAGGCAGCACGCCACGCCGATGACATTGATGGGCGGCACCGACAGCGCGGGAAACGGGTACCAGTCGCCGACGACACCGGCGACGCGGAGCAGCACAAAGGCGATCGCGGCCACCGCGGCGACCACGCCCACCGCAACATCGGATCTCCGCCACACGACGTCGGTGTAGTGCGTTCGCGCCCCCGACCCGTAGCCACGCGCCTCCATCGCCTCGGCGAGCGTGATCGAGCTCTCGAGCGCGGTGAGCACGACCGGCACCGCCAGGTCGGGCCACTCACGAACGCGGCGGGGACGCCACCCACGCATTCGCTGCGCGTCCCGAATCTCGGTTGCGCTGCGTGCGATTCCGGGGATCAGGTTGAGCGCCGTCCCGATCGCGGCGCCGGTGCGCGCGAGCGCGCTCGGGAGCGCGTCGACCAGCGAATTCGGCATCAACACGAGCGAGAGCGGCGCCGCCGCGACGATGGCCGCCGCGATTCCCAGGCCGATCGACGCGCCGAAGAGCACTGCCTCGATCGTCAAGGGGCCGCCGATCACGGGGATTCCGGACGGCAGTACCAGGAACGCGTGATCACCGGTGTGGCTCGCGAGCGTGGTGATGACGATGGCGATGAGCGCCGCGACAGAAAGCGCGATCGCCATGCCGCGGAGTGAGACGCCTGGCCGGCGCAGGGCGACCAGGACGTTGAGCGCGCAGAGCAGCACCAGCACCCGGTACACCGGGTTGCCCGAGGCGAGCGCGACGGTGATGCCCGCGACCGACCAGGCGGCGAGCGCGCGAGGGTTCACTCGCGGCGCCGGCGCAGGGCTCGGGCGAAGAGCAGCCCGACCAGCCCTCCTGCTCCGACCACGGCTAGCAGCACCCCCACGTTGACACCAGGCGGAGGACCCGCCGATCTGAGCGATCCCACCGATATCGGCGTCGCGTCCGGAGTCGCGACCCCGAGCACCCCGGCCGTCGGTGTCGCGGCTGGCGGTGCCGTTGCCGGATGCGTTGTCGGGCTGGCCGGCGCGGAGGTCGTCGCTGGTGGTCGGGCGGTTGCCCGGGCCGTGGGTGCCGGTGTTCGCGCCGGTGGGGGCGTGACCACGGGGCAGGTCCCGGCCGGCGATGGCGGCGGATCGGCACCGTTTTGCGAAGTCGAAGCGGAAGCCGATGTCGTCGCCATTGGCGACGGAGACGTTCGAAGCTCCGAGATCGGAGACGCTCCATGCCCCCCCGCCGCGGGACACGAAGAGCACCCAGTAGGAGCCGGTGGCCGTGAAGCAGCCGGGCGGGTAGGTTGCGGGCTCGTAGTCGATCTGGCAGATGGCCGTACCGAGGCCTCCGCCGTACGACGAGGTCCCCACCTCGAGCCCGCTTCCCTGCAGCACGGCCAGCGCCGTGGCCGTGGCGGTGCTGAAGCCGACGCAGCGCCGGAGCACGCGCCCGTCTCCGTGCTCGACGACCACACCGGCACGGTGCGCGGCCGCCGCCTGGGCGCACAGCGGTGCCGCCGGCCCCACGCCGGCGGCGCCCGACGCGGCACCGAGACCGACCGCCACCAGGGGCAGGGCAACGATGCAGCGAAGCAGGCGACTGATCACTCGAGGCTCATGCTCCCCGCCGGCGCCGCGCGCCGAGCACGACACCGGCCGTCAGAAGGGCTGCCGCAAGAGCTGCGATCAGGTAGATGGCGGCCGTCGGAAAACCACCCGCTGTTGTGGGAGCGGTCGCCAGAGGCGGTGCGGTCGCGCTTGGGCTCGGCGCCGTGGGCGCGGCAGTCGTGGTCGAGGGGGGCCCGGGTGTCGGCGTCGCGGCGGCTCCCAACACGGATCCGGTCGGCGCCGGAGACGGTGCGCCGCCGACGTGGGAGACCGGCCTTGGGGTCGCCGCCGGATGGGGCGTGTGGCTGGGTGCGGGCGTCGGCTTCGGCGTCGCGGGCGGCCCGTTCAGCTTCGAGCCAGGCTGGAAGCAGCGGGCGCTCCCACACGTCAGTGGGTAGGCGGCGCGGGCCAGTGCGGGAGGGACCTGGGCGGTGGTGAAGGGATCGGGGGCGGGGTTGCCCGGGAAGGCGAAGCCGCCGTCGCTGTTCTGGGTGGCGATGAGCTCGGCGAGGGGAGCGTGGCCGCCCTTGGCCCAGGTGGGTGCCTCCGGGTTCTGGCCGGTGGCGAGGAGCGCCTGGAGGACGAGCGCGGTCGAATCGGGGTCGGAGCCGGCGCCGGCCTGGTAGGGGAAGCCACCGTCGCCGTCCTGCTGGGTGTGCAGCCAGGCGAGTCCGGAGCGATCCCGGGTGTGCACCCCGGCGGCGTCCAGGGCCATGAGCACCATGGCCGTGGAGTTGGTGTCGCTGGTGTCGAAGCCGGTGTCGTTCTTGATGAGCTTGAAGTCCCAGCCGCCGTCGCTGTCCTGGGCGGCGACGAGGTGGCGGAGCGCCGCCGCCGGCACCGGCTGATGGACGGCGATCAGCCCCTGGATGGCCAGGGTCTGGGTGAACGCCTCGCCGTCGCCGAAGACACCGGTGGCGGTGGCGTAGAAGCGGTTGAGGGTGGTGAGCAGGTCGACGCCGCCGAAGGAGGCGGGATCGAGCCCGGCGGCGGCGACCGCCTGGAGGAGCTCACCGCAGGCGCCCGCGGCCGCGCAGGCGGTGGCCGCGTGGGCGGCGAGGTAGGCCATCACCGAGGGGCCGGAGCCGTGGCGCAGGGCGTTGGGGTCGTAGCCGGCCGCGGCCGCTCCGATCGCATACTCCTCGCTGACGGTGTCGGTGCTCGCCCCCACCGGGATCGACCCGTCGCTTCCCGACTGCTGCCCCTGCAGGTACTCCAGTGACAGGGCCGCGGCGTGTGCCTCCGTGGCCGGCGTGAAGCCGCGGGTGAAGACAACCTGCGCCGGATATGGGGCGCGGGCCAGTGCGGGAGGGACCTGGGCGGTGGTGAAGGGATCGGGGGCGGGGTTGCCCGGGAAGGCGAAGCCGCCGTCGCTGTTCTGGGTGGCGATGAGCTCGGCGAGGGGAGCGTGGCCGCCCTTGGCCCAGGTGGGTGCCTCCGGGTTCTGGCCGGTGGCGAGGAGCGCCTGGAGGACGAGCGCGGTCGAATCGGGGTCGGAGCCGGCGCCGGCCTGGTAGGGGAAGCCACCGTCGCCGTCCTGCTGGGTGTGCAGCCAGGCGAGTCCGGAGCGATCCCGGGTGTGCACCCCGGCGGCGTCCAGGGCCATGAGCACCATGGCCGTGGAGTTGGTGTCGCTGGTGTCGAAGCCGGTGTCGTTCTTGATGAGCTTGAAGTCCCAGCCGCCGTCGCTGTCCTGGGCGGCGACGAGGTGGCGGAGCGCCGCCGCCGGCACCGGCTGATGGACGGCGATCAGCCCCTGGATGGCCAGGGTCTGGGTGAACGCCTCGCCGTCGCCGAAGACACCGGTGGCGGTGGCGTAGAAGCGGTTGAGGGTGGTGAGCAGGTCGACGCCGCCGAAGGAGGCGGGATCGAGCCCGGCGGCGGCGACCGCCTGGAGGAGCTCACCGCAGGCGCCCGCGGCCGCGCAGGCGGTGGCCGCGTGGGCGGCGAGGTAGGCCATCACCGAGGGGCCGGAGCCGTGGCGCAGGGCGTTGGGGTCGTAGCCGGCCGCGGCCGCTCCGATCGCATACTCCTCGCTGACGGTGTCGGTGCTCGCCCCCACCGGGATCGACCCGTCGCTTCCCGACTGCTGCCCCTGCAGGTACTCGATCGCCCGCGATGCGGGATCGACCTGCGTGGCCGCGCTGCCGGTTCCGATGGCGAAGGCGAGCAGCGCTGCGCCCATCGCTCCAGTGGTCGCCAGTGCGGCGACCCTCCTGGTCCTGCCCATGTCGGCACCCCACGCGGCGAAGGGGACTCCACCCTTGCCGGAGTTGTCCTCGCCGCATGAGGCATCCTCCCGTCGTGCGCGGGGGCGGAGGTCGACGCCTCGGGTCGGTCTCCTGGCTTGCGGATCAGCACCGAACACGGCCGCCTTCCCGGGAGGTCGCCCTCCCGGTGGCACGATGGCCGCCGGCTCCCCGCTCACAGTTGCGCGACAGCGCCGGATTTGTCACCGGCTTCCCGTCACCCGGAGCGTTATTCAGGTGTGGCCGTCGAGTATGCGCCGGGTCCCGACCGATTCGTCAAGGGGTCGGTGGGTACACTTGAATCCATGCGTCAAGCCGGCCCGCGCGCGGTCGCCGTCATCTCCGTGCACGCCTCGCCGCTGTCGGATCTGGGCAGCGGCGAGAACGGGGGAATGAACCTCGCAATCCGCAGACTGTGTGAGGGTCTCTCGCTCCGAGGCGTACCGACCGACGTCTTCGTGCGCCGCGACGGCCCCGGCCCGGACGAGGAGTTGATCGCGCCGCTGAGCAGGCTCGTTCGTCTTCCGGTGGGGCCGCCGGCGCCGCTCCGGAAGGAGGCCGTCCGGGCGCTGCTCGAGGACTTCACGCGGGCGACCATCCGCCACGCCGCGTCCGAGCGTCGCTCATACCGGGCCATCCACGGGCACTACTGGCACGGCGGCCTGGTGGGGCGGCGGCTGAGGGAGGCGTGGGACGTCGCATGGGTGCAGTCGTTTCACACGCTGGCCCTGACCAAGGCACGCGCGGGACTGCCGCTCGACGCGATCAGAGCCCAGGCGGAGGGTGAGTTGGCCGCCCAGGCCGACCGGCTAGTGGCCGCGAGCGCGGCTGAGGCGAAGGACCTCATCCGGCTGTATCGCGCGTCCCGGGACCGGATCTGCGTCGCGCAACCCGGCGTCGACCCCCGCCTGTTCGCCGAGCACGACGGCTCCGGGCTGCGTCGGAGCCTCGGTCTCGAGGACGCGCGTGTCGCCCTGTTCGCAGGCAGGCTCGAGCCGCTGAAGGGTGCGCAGATCCTGCTCGATGCGGTGGCGCAACTCCGCAACCGGGGCGATTTCGCGGACCTCGCGGTGGTGATCGCAGGCGACGACAGCGGCGATGGAGCGAGCCACGACCGGGGCGGCGAACGAAACCGCCTCGAGCGTCACGCGGCGCGTATCGGGCTCGGCGACCACGTCCATTTTGTGGGCGCGGTGCCGCACGATCAGCTCGCCGAGTATTACGCGATGGCCGATGTGTGCGTCGTCCCCTCGCTGACTGAGAGCTTCGGACTGGTCGCGCTCGAGGCCCAGGCGCTCGGTACCCCGGTGGTCGCTGCCGCGGTCGGCGGCCTGCGCGAGGTTGTGGAGGACGGGGTGACCGGCATCCTGGTCGACGGTCACGACCCCGAGGACTATGCCCGCGCCGTGGCCGAGGTGCTCGAAGACCCCATCCGCAAGGCCGAGATGGGCGAGGAGGCACGTCGCCGGGCCGGACGGTTCACCTGGTTCCGAGCGGTGGATCGCCTCGCTGCTATCTACGATCGGATCAGCGTGGAGGGCCAGCTTTCCGGGAGCCCGTGCGGCTACGACGACGACGAGGCGTTTGCCTTGATGATCAGCGCGGCTAGCTAGCCTCGCCGGCCGCGCGATCCACCTCGCGGGCACGCTGGGCCCGCAATGTCCCGTCGCGGCCCTCGCGCAGGATGCGCACTGCGGGACCGGGGAGCTCGCCCTCTTCAAGCGCGAGGTCGATGGCCGC
Source organism: Candidatus Dormiibacterota bacterium (assembly GCA_963799005.1). GTDB lineage: Bacteria > Chloroflexota > Dormibacteria > Aeolococcales > Aeolococcaceae > Palsa-851. The sequence continues at coordinate 1,887,757 of CAWCVK010000001.1, forward strand.
CACCACCTGATCGTCGACGAGATAGTTCGGGTAGAGGCACTCGGTGAAGGCTTCGGCTTCGTCGATGGTGCGCTTCGCCCAGACCGCGGGGAGCGCGTCGAGGTAGCGCTGGACGTATGGCCGGAGCAGCTCGGGGCGCGGCCCGTGGGCCATCATGCCGGCGACCCCGACCGAGCCGATGTAGAAGCCACGCAGTATCGCCGCCATCGAGGCCACGGAGAGCTCCCCGTCGGTCGCCCCCTTCCAGGCGGCGGGCATCGGCGCCCTCGCGTTGGCGACGCGCTTCCAGGCCTCCTCTTTGGCGGCCGCGGTCGGCCGGGCTGCGAGGCAGGCGGTGCCCCGACGCCGTCCGATATCGCTTGGATCCGAGGCCATGGTCGCCTGGATCAGAGCGACGTCGGCATGCCCCTCCTCGGCGAGCTGACCGAGGATCAGCCAGCGCAGGTCCGTGTCCAGCTCGACGCCGGGGATGCTCTCGTCGCCCTTCAGCATCGCCGCGACCCTGCGCAGCGAATCCTCCGATACGGCCGTTGCGACCAGGATGCGCGCCCAGATGAGCCTCAGCTCGGGAGGCAGCGCCTGGTCGTGCGACTGCTCGTCGGCCACCTGGTGGAGCCGCTCCCGCGCCGCGACGCGGTTGTGCTGCTCCCCGTAGAGGTCGATCGCCGAACGCGCCTGGCTGGTGACCCGCTCGACCAGGAGCGAGTCCTTCTCGGCGGGCGCGTGCCGGGCGACGAGCTCGACGAACTCGCGGGTCGGCATCTCGCAGTCGCGGGTGAGGTCCCAGACCGCGGCCCAGCACAAGGCCCGGGCAAGCGGATCGGCGAGGTTGGACAGGTCTGATTTGAGCGTTTGCAGCGAGCGCGGGTCGAAGCGGAGCTTGGCGAAGGTGAGATCGCCGTCATTGAGCAGAACGAAATCGCAGACGCGTTCACCGATGAACTCGCTGATCGGGGTGATCGCCCCGGTGAGGTCGATCTCGACACGACGGCGGAGGCGCACCACCCCCTTCGGGTCGCGGTCATAGAGGCCGACGCCGGCGCGGTGGGCGCGCAGTGTCGGGTGCTCCGGGACCGCAGTCTGCTCGACTGCGAACGCGGTGTACCTGCCGTTCTGCTCCGCGAGCTGGGCCCGGAGTGTGTTCACCCCAGTGGTCTGCAGCCAGTCCTGGCCCCACCGCGTCAGGTCGCGACCCGACGCCCGGCGCAGGCAGTCCAGGAACTCCTGCAGGTCGGCGTTGCCCCAGCGGTAGCGCCTGAAGTAGTCCTGGACGCCGCGCATGAAGGCGTCGTCGCCGACCCAGGCCACCAGCTGGCGCATCACCGACGCGCCCTTGTGATACGTGATCCCGTCAAAGTTTTGGCGCACCGACACCGTGTCGGGGACGTGGTCCGCGATCCGATGGGTGGTGACCAGCTGGTCCTGGCGCGTCGCGATCGCCTTGACGCTGTTCGCAAAATCGACCCACGCGTTGGTGAAGCGGGTCGACTTCTCCATCGCGAGGTTCGCCATGTACGTCGCGAACGTCTCGTTGAGCCACAGGTCGCCCCACCAGCGCATGGTGGTGACGTCACCGAAGCCGTGGACGTGGGCCATCTCGTGGAGGATGGTCTCGGCTCGGCGCTGGAGCTGTGCCTCGCTCGCCTGACCGCGATGGATGTATGCCTCGTTGAACGTGACGCAGCCCGGGTTCTCCATCGCTCCCATGTTGAATTCGGGCACGAACAGCTGGTTGTACTCGTCGAACGGATACGTCAGCCCGAAATATCTCTCGAAGAAATCGAGCCCGGCGGCGGTGATCTCGAAGATCTCGTCCGCCTGGGCATCGATCCACGTAGCGAGTGACTCGCGGCACCACAACGCCATCGGGATGTCGCGGTGCTTGCGCTCCACGGTGTGGTACTTGCCGGCGACGACGGCGATGAGGTAGGGCGGGAGCGGCGGCGTCGTGTTGAAGTGCCAGGTCTTGAGGTCGCCCCGTGGCTCGACGCGAAGCACGCGGCCGTTCCCGCAGACCCGCCAGGCGCTCGGCGCGGTCACGCTCATGGTGACCCCGGCCTTCAGATCCGGCTGATCGAAGCACGCGAGCACCTTGTGGGCGTCGAAGGGCTCGAAGTGGGTGTACACGTACACCTCGTCGTCCACCGGGTCGCGGAGCCGGTGCATGCCCACGCCGGTGTGCTGGTACTCGCACTGCGCGGTCACCGACAGCCGGTTGGATCCGGCGCGCAGGCCGCGAAGCCACAGGACGTTGCCGTTGAACCTGTGCTGCGCCTCGCTCAGACGCTTGCCGTTGAGCGTGCATTCCTCGATCGAGCGCGCGGCGATGTTGATGAAGGTTTCCGATCCCTCGTGCGCGGCGTCGAAGACGATCGTCGTGGCGCTCTGAAAGGTCTCGGCGGTGGGGTCGTCGGTGAGCACCAGCGCGACCTCATACGAGAGGTTGGAGAGCAGTGAGGCGCGAGCTTTCGCGTCGGATTCGGTGAGGTTGTCCTGAAGCGGAGGGCGGTCGAGAGCGGTCACAGTCACGAGCCGAAGCCTACTAAAGTCGCCCCGGCACGATGAGGACGAGCCTCGTGCCCTGGGCCAACGGCTTGGGTCCCTGGACTCGGGCCCGGCGGCACTTCCCCGGCGCTCGCGCCGGTTAGGCGCACCGATCCGATTGCGGCGGTGTTCGAAGCGATCGATGCGCCCTCGCCACGCTGGTCATCGCCGAGCCGCTCGGTGCTCCCCGCGGGTGAGCGCTGCTTCGTCAGTCGCGGATCGTTTGTTACGATCGGCCGCGATGCTGTCGGGCTACGCGCCGATCCTCTTCTTCTTCGGCATCTGCGCGGCGTTTGCTGTCTTCGCACAGCTGCTCAACGCGGTGCTCGGCCCAAAGCGACCGTCGCCGACCAAGGATCTTCCTTATGAGTTGGGGATGGTGCCGAGGGAGAGCGCCCGGCGCCGCTTCTCGGTGAGCTTCTATGTCACCGCGATGCTCTTCATCATCTTCGACGTCGAATCGATCTTCCTGTTCCCGTGGGCCACGATCGTCCGAGAGCTCAAGGTGTTCGGCATCGTCGAGATGGGCATCTTCATCGCGACGCTGCTGGTCGGACTGCTGTACGTCTGGCGCAAGGGGGCGCTGCGATGGGATTGAACAACGAGCTGATGGTTCCGAGCGCCACGGGCAGGAGCATCCTGTTGGCGGAGGCAGATGCGGGAACCATCGCGCTGCCCCGAACGGGAGCCGCGGAACGGACGGCGCTGCAGAGCGGCTTCGTCACGACCACGCTCGGCAAGGTCATCCAGTGGGGGCGGTACAGCTCGCTCTGGCCGGCGCTCTTCGGGCTCGCCTGCTGCGCGATCGAGATGATGGCCACCGGTGCCGCGCGCTATGACATGTCGCGCTTCGGGTGCGAGGTCTTCCGGGCGTCGCCGCGCCAGTCCGACCTGATGATCGTCGCGGGTCGCGTCTCGCAGAAGATGGCGCCGGTGCTTCGGCATATCTACGACCAGATGCCCGAGCCCAAGTGGGTGATCAGCATGGGCGCATGCGCCTCCAGCGGAGGCATGTTCAACAACTATGCGATCGTGCAGGGCGTCGACAAGGTGGTTCCGGTCGACGTCTACATCCCCGGCTGTCCTCCCCGCCCCGAGGGGTTGCTCGATGCCGTGATGAAACTGCAGAAGAAGATCGCCGGGGAACTCCCCGGCTCGCTGCTGGGTTAGCCCGGTGACCGCCGTGGGATCGCCCATGAGCGGCGCGCGGGCAGCGGACCTCCTCGAGCGGGAGCTTCCGGCCGCGGTGCGCCGTCGCGACGCCGGATTCGGCGAGGTGACGGTCTGGGTCGATCGAACCGACCTGGTCGCGGTCTGCTCGCTGCTTCGTGATCATCCCGATGCCGCCTACACGACTCCGGTGTTCGTCACGGCGGTGGACTGGCCCGATCGCGAGCCCGCCGAACCACGGTTCGACGTGGTCTACATGCTCCGATCGCTGCAGCACAACGATGTCTGCCGGCTGATCGTGCAGGTCACGGAGGACGACCCCAACGTGCCGACCCTCGAGGGTGTCTTCGCCGGCATGGACTGGCACGAGCGCGAGTGCTTCGACCTCCTCGGCATCACGTTCACCGGCCACCACGACCTGAAGCGGATCCTGCTGCCGACCGACTGGGACGGTCATCCGCTCCGCAAGGACTACGCGTCGTTCGGCGAGCCGATCGCCTTCACCCACAACCTCGAATGGGCGCTTCCCGCGCAGGAGCGCCCGCGCGACATGCCCGGAGGATCGCGATGACCGCGCTCCCGCCTCCGGGCGCGCCGACGGCGCCGCTCGACCCGCTCAGCGAGCAGTACGAGGCCGGCCGCGAGCTGCTCGGCATCGAACCCGGTCTCGATGCCATCGACCTCGTCGAGATCGGGGACAGCACCATGGAATTGAACATGGGGCCGATGCATCCCTCGACGCACGGGGTGCTGCGCCTGGTGCTCAATCTCGACGGCGAGGTGGTGCGTGAGTGCCGTCCCGATATCGGCTACCTCCACACCGGGTTCGAGAAGGACTTCGAGCGCCACACCTACCAGCAGTGCATCCCGTACACGGACCGGATGGACTACCTGTCGCCGCTCTTCAACAACCTCGGCTTCTCGCTGGCGGTCGAGCGGCTGCTCGGCATCGAGGTGCCCCTTCGCGGGCAGTACCTGCGCGTGATCATGTGCGAGCTCTGCCGGACTCGCCAGCCATCTCCTCTGGTACGGGACCAGCGCGCTCGACCTCGGCGCCACCACGGCGTTCGTCTACGCGTGGCGCGATCGCGAGAAGCTCCTCGACATCAACGAGCTGGTCAGCGGCGTGCGCATGCACACCTCCTTCATTCGCGTCGGCGGTCTGCTCGCGGACGTCCCGGACCCCTTCTACGAGATGGTCGGGGCGGTCCTCAAGACCTTTCCCAAGCTGATCGACGACCACGAGCTGCTGATCACCAAGAACCCGATCTGGCGCCAGCGGACCGTGGGCCTGGGCAGGCTCAGCCCCGAGGATGCGATGGCGTACGGCGCGACCGGTCCCGTCCTCCGCGGCAGTGGCGTGGCCTACGACCTGCGCAAGGCGCAGCCGTACAGCTCTTACGACCACTTCGATTTCGACGTCCCGATCGGCCGCGCCGGCGACGTGTACGACCGGTACCTCGTGCGGATGCAGGAGATGCGCGAGTCGCTGAAGATCATCACCCAGGCATTCGAGAACCTGCCCGACGGCCCGGTGAACACCACCGACCGTCGTGTGGCGCTGCCGCCACGGAATGAGCTGAACACCAGCATGGAGTCGCTCATCCACCATTTCAAGCTCGTCACCGAGGGGATGCGTGTCCCCGCCGGTCAGGTCTACCAGGCGATCGAATCGCCGCGCGGTGAGCTCGGGTTCTACCTGGTCAGCGACGGCACCAACCGGCCGTACCGCTGCAAGGTTCGCGCGCCGTCGTTCAGCAATCTAGCGCGCTGCCCCACATGGTCCGAGGCGAGCTCATCGCCGATGTCGTCGCGGTGATCGGCTCGATCGATATCGTGCTCGGGGACGTCGACCGATGACGCCCCGCAGGAGATCCCGCCCGGAAAGCGCGATTTCGTGGCAGCCCCGGCATGACGCTGGAGGCGCAGACGCGGACCGCCATCGAGCGTGCCCGCGACCGGTATCCACTCGCCCGGAGCGCCATCCTTCCGGCGCTGTGGGAGGTCCAGCACGAGCAGGGGCAGATCACCCCCGATGCGATGACCGAGGTAGCGGGCATCCTCAGCGTGACCCCGAGCGAGGTCGAGGCGGTGTCGACCTTCTACTCGATGTACTTCCAGCACCCCCACGGGCGCCACGAGGTGATCGTCTGCATCAACGTCTCCTGCGCGCTCCGCGGTGCCGAAGAAATCGTCGATCACCTCGAGCGCACCCTCGGATGCGCATCGGGCGAGACCACCGCCGACGGCGCCTTCACCTGGTCGAGCACCGTCGAATGCCTCGGCGGATGTGGCGGCGCCCCGACCATGCAAGTGGATCACCACTTCCAGGAGAACCTCACTCCCGATCGGGTGGACTCGATCCTCGGAGCCCTGAGAAGGCGCCGGCCCCGCACGAAGAGCAGACGTCGAGAGCGGGTGGCGTCGCGGGGGGCAGCGCCGCCGCAGGGCCGGGCTCCGAGGATGCGTCACCCTCCAGCAACGCCGACTCCGACAGGAGACCCGGCCGGGCGGCGGCGAGGGGCCCTGCGACGACAGGACCCGCGCCCACGACGCCCTCGCCTACCGGGTCCCCGGCGCCGAGCACAGCTGCGAAGAAACGTCGCGGCAAGGCGGCTCAGTAGGATGCAGCGGCCGATGGGAACAACCGCACCGGACCACCCGAGCGCCGATGGCTGAGTACAGGCTGCTCACCAAGGATTTCGGCGCGGACGCGCTCCAGACGCTCAAGGGGTACGAGAAGGTCGGAGGCTACCAGGGGCTCCGGGATGCCTTCAAGAAGTTCACCCCGGAGACGCTGGTCGCTGAGGTGAAGACGAGCAACATCCGCGGTCGAGGTGGGGCGGGTTTCCCGACCGGGATGAAGTGGTCGTTCCTGCCGAAGGACGTGTTCCCGCGCTACCTCTGCTGCAACGCGGATGAGTCCGAGCCGGGCTGCTTCAAGGACCGGTACCTGATCGACGAGAGTCCTCACCAGCTCATCGAGGGACTTCTGATCGCGTCCTACGCGCTCCAGGTGAACACCTCGTTCATCTACATCCGTGGTGAGTATCACGACCAGCGGCTCCTCCTCGAGGGGGCGGTCGAGGAGGCGCGGGCAGCCGGCTACATCGGCCGCAACATCCTCGGCAGCGGTTTCGACTGCGACGTGATCGTGCACGGCGGCGCGGGCGCCTACATCTGCGGCGAGGAGACGGCGCTCATCGAATCGCTCGAGGGTCTTCGCGGCCAGCCTCGTCTCAAGCCCCCGTTCCCGGCGGTCAAGGGCCTCTACGGGCAGCCGACGGTCGTGAACAACGTCGAGACGTTGTGCAACATGCCCCACATCGTGCAGCGCGGCGGTGAGTGGTTCAAGGCACTCGGCACCGAGAAGAGCGCCGGCACCCGGGTGTTCTGCTGCAGCGGTCACATCAACCGGCCCGGGAACTACGAGATGCGGCTCGGAACGCCGATCCGCGAGCTGCTCGACGAGGAGTGCGGCGGCATGTGGCGCGGTCGTTCGCTCAAGGCGTTCCAGCCGGGTGGAGGATCCATGCAGGTGCTGCTCCCCGAGCACCTCGATCTGCCGCTCGACATGAATGCGGTCCAGGAGGCGGGATCGTCGCTGGGGGCGGGCGCGATGATCTTCATGGACGAGACCACATGCCTCGTCGACGTGTCGATGCGGCTCGTCGACTTCTATCGCCACGAGTCGTGCGGCAAGTGCGTCCCCTGCCGCGAGGGGACCTATTTCGAATCGGAGCTGATGCATCGGCTCGAAGCAGGCCAGGCGACGCGGGCGGAGCTCGCCAGCCTCGCGGACATCTGCTCGAACATGGATGGTCGTTGCTTCTGTCCGCTCGGTGACACCGCGACCTGGTTCGTGATGTCGGCGTACAAGTATTTCCGCGAAGAGTTCGAGGCGCACTGTGGTGCCGGCCGCTGCCCGGTGAGGGCGCAGGCCACGGCTCTGGTGGCGTGACCGCGGTGGCGGAGACGGGGACGCCGCCCGAGCAGCCGGACGACGGCCGCGTCGGCATCAGCATCGACGGCCGCCAGCTGCGGGTTGCCAAGGGAACCCTCGTGCTCGACGCGGCGACCGAGGCCGGTATCCACATCCCCATCTACTGTGCGCACCCGAAGATGGACCCGGTCGCGGTATGCCGGATGTGCCTGGTCAACATCGAAAAGTTCCCGAAGCCGCAGCCGGCGTGCGCGACTGTCGCGGGGGACGGCATGGTGGTGCGCACCGACCTGCCGGAGGTGACCAAGCTCCGCGAGGGGATGCTCGAGTTCCTTCTCCTCAACCATCCGCTCGACTGCCCGGTGTGCGACCGGGGCGGCGAGTGCGACCTCCAGGACTTCACGTTCCGCTACGGGCCGGGCATCTCGCGTTTTCCGATCACCGAGAAGGTCCATTTCAAGAAGGCGGTCCCGCTCTCCGAGCACATCGAGCTCGACCAGGAACGATGCATCCTCTGCTGGCGATGCGTTCGCTACTACGACGAGATCACCGGCGAGAGGGAGATCGTGCTCCAACAACGCGGGGTGGATACGCTGGTCGCGACCTTCGACGACCGGCAGCTCAAGTCGAAGTTCCAGGGCAACCTTCCCGAGGTCTGCCCGGTGGGCGCGCTGACGCACAGGAAGTACCGATTCGTCTCGCGTCCATGGGACCTGCAGCGAACCGCGAGCATCTGTCCTGAGTGCTCATACGGATGCAACATCAACGTCGACAGCCGTGATTTCGAGGTGCGCCGGTTCGCATCGCGCGACAACCCGCTCGTCGACGACATGTGGCTCTGTGATCGCGGCCGGTACAGCTTCGATCGCTGGAACAGCTCGGAACGGATCCGCCGGCCGGTGGTGCGCAGCGACGACGAGTCGCGCGACGTCACGGTGCCGGAGGCGATCAACCAGGCCGCGCGCCGGCTTCGCGAGATCGCCGACGAGTACGGTGCCGCGTCGATCGGAGTGCTTGGCTCGAGCGCCAGCACGAACGAGGAGCTGTTCCTGCTCGAGCGGATCGCGCGTCGGGTGATCGGCACGCCGCATGTCGACCACCAGCTCGAGCCGTTCGACGGCCTCTCCGCCGACGAGCACGGCCTCGGTATCGCCGAGATCGAGGACTGCGACGCGCTGGTGGTGCTCGGCCCCGAGCCCGAGGAGCAGGCACCGGTGCTCACGCTCCGCTTGTACAAGGCGGAGCGCAAGAAGGGTGCACGCGTGGTCAGGCTTGATGGAGGCGTCGCGGCGTCGGCCGCGGTCGCCGCCGTCTCCGGCGCTTCCCGGATCGGGCTGATCGCGGACGAGTCCAACCGCGCGCATGCCGCCGTGCTGGCAACCGCGCTCGGCGCGGTCGGTTCGGTGCGCCGGCTCACGATCACGCGCGGGATGAATGGACGGGGTGCAAAGGACCTCGGGTTGCTCCCCCGTGTCGGTCCGGCATATGCGCCGGTCTCGGAACCCGGCAGAAACGGCCGTCAGATCCTCGAGGGTCTCGCTGCGGGCGAGATGCGCGGGTTGCTCATGCTCGGCCCCAACCCGGCGCTCGAAGCCGCAGGCGATCTGCTCGAGCGCGCAGTGCGCAAAGCGGCCTGCGTGGTGGCGTTCGACACGCGTCCAGGTGTCGTCTCGCGGTACGCCACCGTGCTCTTTCCGGCACACGCGATCTTCGAGAAGGCGGGGACCGTGACCAACGTCGAGGGACGCGTGCAGCGCATCCGCGCCGGCCTGCCCCCGCAACCGCAACGCCGGCGGAGACACGCGTCCTGACCAGCCTGGCCGGCGAGATGGGAGCTGTCGGGTGGGGATCGGGTGATCCGATGGCGGTCAACCGGCTGCTGCGCGAGGAGTTTCCCGCCTACGGCCGCGCCGGCAACGGCGGACGCGCGCTCTTCACCGCCGAGGCGGTCGCGTGATCGGGCCCGACGACCTCTGGTGGGTCCTGCTCATCAAGTGCGGGGTGCTGGTCGTCTTCCTGCTGACCGCGTTCGCATATCTCACCCTGGCCGAGCGCAAGATCTCGGCGCGCATCCAACTCCGATACGGCCCCAACCGGGTCGGTCCATTCGGGATGCTCCAGCCCGCCGCCGACGGGTTGAAGCTGTTCTTCAAGGAGAACGTCGCACCCGCGCAGCGCGACAGGATCCTCTACCTGGTGGGGCCGAGCCTCGCTGGCGGGGCGGCGCTGCTCGCCTACGCGGTGATCCCGTGGGGCACCAACAGCTGGTTCGGCCGCGTCTTCCACTGGGACATCGCCCACGTCAACGTCGGACTGCTCTTCATCCTCGGGATCACCTCACTCGGTGTGTACTCGCTGTTCCTCGGTGGATTCGCCTCCAACAGCAAGTATTCGTTGCTCGGAGGGCTGCGCTCATCGGCGCAGCTCATCTCCTACGAGATGGCGGTGTCATTCGCGCTCATCGGCGTCGTCATCCTCTCCGGTTCGCTGGACCTGGAAAAGATCGTGGGCTCGCAGGCGGGACTGTGGTTCATCGTGCTCCAGCCGCTCGCGTTCATCCTGTATTTCACCGCCGCGTTCGCCGAGACCAACCGCCTGCCGTTCGACCTCCCCGAGGCGGAGACCGAGCTCATCGCCGGCTACCACACGGAATACTCGGCAATGCGTTTCGGTCTCTACTTCCTGGGCGAGTACATCAACATGGTGACGGTCTGCTCGATCGCGACCGCGTTGTTCCTCGGAGGCTGGCTGCCGCTTCTGCCGTTTCACCCCTTCGACTGGATCCCGGGGCCGATATGGTTCCTGGGCAAGGTGTTCGTGCTCCTCTTCGTGATGATCTGGGTGCGCTGGACGCTGCCGCGGCTCCGCTATGACCGGCTGATGAACTTCGGCTGGAAGGTGCTGTTGCCGCTGGGCCTGATCAACATCGTCGTCACCGGCGCGGTCGTCGCGCTCCGGGCATAGCGGCATGATCAAGGAGATCGCGAAGGGCCTCGCGTTCACGCTGAAGAAGATGGGCACGCACCCCATCACGGTCCAGTGGCCGGAGGAACAGAAGCCGGTGTCGCCCCGCCATCGTGGGCGGCACATCCTGCACCGCTACGACAACGGGCTCGAGCGCTGCATCGGCTGCGAGCTGTGCGCCGCGGCCTGCCCGGTGGGATGCATCTATGTGCTCGCCGCCGAGAACGACCCGAAGGCGCCGGTCTCGCCCGGCGAGCGCTACGCCGAGCGCTACGAGATCAACCTGATGCGCTGCATCTACTGCGGATATTGCGCCGAGGCATGCCCCACCGAGGCGATCACGCTCGGTCCTCGCTTCGAGCTGGCCGACTACCGGCGCGAACGAACCGTCGTCACCAAGGCGGAGCTGCTCGAGTCGTGGCCGGGCTTCGCACAGGCGCTCGGCCCGGCAAGCCCAGTCGGTGCCGGCGCCGATCAAACCGGCCGCGAGGACCTCGACCCCGGGGTGCGGCCGCGCGCCGCGTGGGCGGCTCAGGAGAACACGCTGGACCACGAGACCGCGCCGCATCCGGGCGAGCTCGGTGTGCCCGTCGACGTGCCCACCGTCATCGAGCCCGGAGCCGGGAAGACGCGATGACCGTCCTCTTCGCGGTGGTGATCGCGCTCGCCGCGATCAGCTCGCTCGGTGTGGTGCTCTCCCGCCAGACGATCTACTCGGCGCTGAGCCTGGTGCTCACCGTCTCCATGCTCGGCGTGCTCTTCCTGCTCCTCAACGCGCAGTTCCTCTTCGCCGTGCAGCTCATCATCTACGCCGGCGCGGTCATGGTGCTGTTCGTGTTCATCGTCGCGCTGCTCAGCCCGGACGACGAGGACCGTCCGACTCTCGATCTGCGCGCCATCATCGGCATCCTGGGGGTGGTGGTGGTCACCGTTCTGGTCTTCGTCGCCGCGCGCAACGGCATCACCTACAACAGCAACGGATTCCACGCAACCGCGGTGGGCAGCGCAAGCAATCCCTATCACACCTTCAACTTCCCCCAGGACACCGTGAACAATGCCGGCAACGTGCAGACCGTTGCCGGCCAGCTGTTCACCAACTACCTCCTGCCCTTTGAGATCACATCGATGTTGCTGCTGGTCGCGGCCATCGGCGCGGTCTACCTGACCAGGCGATCGAGCCGATGACGGAGCCCGCCGGATGTTGAATGCGAATCTGTTTCCGTTCCTGCTCGGGCTGGCGGCGTTCCTGTTCACCGTCGGCGCCATGGGCGTGCTCATTCGACGCAACCCGATCGTCGTGTTCATGTGCATCGAGCTGATGCTCAACGCGGCCAACGTGGCCCTGGTCGCATACGGCCGCTTCCTCAATAGTGAGGAGGGTCAGATCTTCGCTTTCATGGTGATCGTCGTCGCCGCCGCGGAGGTCGTGGTCGGGTTGGCACTGATCACCCAGATCTTCCGGCTCGGCCGCGAACTGGACGTCGACGACCTGAGCGAGATGAAGGAGTGAACGTCAGCACCGCGTCCACGCTGGTCATCCTGGTGCTGCTCTTTCCGCTGATCGGCTCGGCGCTCAACGGCTTCCTCGGTCCGGTGTTCGGCCGCCGCTTCGTCAACCTCGCGGGGACCGTCTCGATCTTCGCGTCCTTCGTGGTCGCGTGCCTCGTGCTCGCCAACGTCCTCGGCGCGCCGGCCGGGCACGGCGCGATCAGCGTCCGTCTCTGGGACTGGATCAACCTCGGCGGTGGCACCAATCTCTCGGTCGGCATGGACTTCACCCTCGATGCGCTGAGCGCGCTGATGCTCATGGTGATCACCGGCGTCGGCTTCCTGATCCACGTGTACAGCGTCGGCTACATGGAGCACGACCCCGGGGTCGCCCGCTTCTTCAGCTACATGAACTTCTTCATCTTCTCGATGCTGATGCTCGTGCTCGCGGCCGACCTGGTGATCCTCATCATCGGGTGGGCGCTGGTCGCGCTGAGCAGCTACCTGCTCATCGGGTTCTGGCACGACCGGCCGACCGCGGTCGCGGCGGCTCGCAAGGCCTTCATCACGCAGGTGATCGGCGATGTCGCGCTGGTGATCGCCGCGTTTCTCATCGTGCTCAACACCCACACCCTGAGCCTGCCCAACATCTTCGCGCGCACCCAGGCCTTCCCGGCGGGTGGCGCCCTGGTGACCGGCATCTGCGCGCTGCTGGCGATCGGGGCCTTCGCCAAGAGCGCGCAGTTCCCCCTGCACACCTGGCTGCCCGATGCGATGGAGGGACCGACGCCGGTCTCGGCGCTCATCCACGCCGCGACCATGGTCACCGCCGGCGTGTACCTCATCGCGCGGTTCCACGTGCTGTTCAACCTTGCGCCGGTCGCCGAGGGCATGGTTGCGTGCGTCGGCATGGGAACGGCGGTGATGGCGGGCATCATCGCGCTCTCGCAGATCGACATCAAACGCGTGATCGCCTACTCGACCATGTCGCAGATCGGGCTGATGATCTACGCCGTCGGCATCGGCGCCTATTCGGCGGGCATGTTCCACTTCGCGATGCACGCCGTTTTCAAGGCACTGCTCTTCATGGCGGCGGGCAACGTGATTCACGCCCTCCACGACGAGCAGGACATCCGCCTCATGGGTGGTCTGGGCGCGCGCATGCGATGGACCCACCTGGCGTTCGGCGCGGGATCACTCGCACTCGCCGGGTTCTTCCTCTTCTCGGGCTGGTTCAGCAAGGAGGATCTCCTCGGGTTCGGCACCCTGTCCGGCCCGGGGCCGGCGCCGTGGATCCTGTACGCGGTCGGCGTCGGCGTCAACGTGCTCACCGGTCTCTACGCCTTCCGCCTCTACTTCACGGTGTTCCAGGGCGAGCCCCAGACCGCGCGTGGCTTCAGCGTCAAGGAGGCGGGCTACCCGATGCTGATCCCGGTGGTGATCCTCGGTGCGCTCTCGATCGTGGTTGCGTGGCCGCTCCAGTTCCCGCTCCCCAACACGCTCCATGTGTTCAGCGACTTCCTCAGCCCCGTGTTCGCGGGGTCGCAATCACCGTTGCTTCACGACCCCTCCTTCGGTCTGGCGCTCGTCGGCCTGGTCATCGGGACGGCGGCGAGCCTGATCGGCATCGGACTCGCCATGCGCCTCTGGTATGAGCACCGTCCCGATCCGCAGTTCGTACTCGCCAGGCTGCCGCGGGCGATCCCGCTGCTCTCGTACAACAAGTTCTACTTCGACGAGATCTACGATCGCGCGCTCGTACAGCCGGTGAAAGCCGTTGCGCGCACGGCGAGACGGGTGGTGGAGCCCGATGTGATGGACAGCTGGGTCCAGGGCATCGGGGAGTTGTTGCGTGGTTTCAGCCTCGACCTGCGCCTGGTTCAGACCGGGCTGATCCGCGACTACGCATCGATCTTCACGGTGTTCGCGGTCGTGCTCGTGGTCGTGTGGGTGTTCATCGCGCGATGAATCACATCCCCTGGCTCACCCTGCTGATCGTCATCCCCGCCGGAGCGGCGATCCTGCTGCAGCTGGTGCCGCGCCGCCTGACCGCCGCGGTGCAGGGACTCACCATCCTCGCGACGCTTGCTGCCGCGGTCATCGTGACCCTGCTCCTGCTCTGGATGCCGGGGAACAGGGCGACCGGCGGCCCCCTGCCGCTGCACTTTCAGGAGACGCACGCGTGGCTGCCGGCCATCAATGCGACGTACCACGTCGGTATCGACGGCGTGTCGGCATGGCTGATCGCGCTCAACGCGGGGGTGTTCCTGCTCGGAGCGCTCGCGATCTCGCGCAAGTCCACCGACCGGTTGCGCTTCTACTGCACGCTGCTGCTGCTCACCGAGGCGGCCACCACCGGGGTGCTCCTGTCGATAGACCTGCTGCTCTTCTACATGTTCTGGGAAGGCATGCTGGTTCCCCTGTATGTCCTGCTCAGCAACTGGGGCGGCGACAAGCGAGGCCCGGCAACCCTCAAGTTCATCGTGTACACGGTGGCCGGCAGCCTGTTGATGCTCGTGGCGATCATCTATCTGTACATCCAGTCGCCGTCCGGCTCCTTCGATCTCGAGAGCATCCTCGCGCAACCGATCACCTCTGGATCCGCGTACGTCATCCCGCTCATCCACGTCACGACGTTCACGCCCAAGCAGCTGGCCTTCATCTGCTTCGCGCTCGCGTTCGCCATCAAGATCCCGATCGTTCCGCTGCACACGTGGCTCCCCGACCTCTACGAGGCGTGCCCGCCCGCGGTGCTGGTGTTCTTCGCTGGCATCGTCAGCAAGCTCGGCGCCTACGGGTTCATCCGTTTCGCGCTGACGCTCTTTCCCGGGGAGATGGAGAAGTACCGGTTCGTGCTCGCCGCCCTGGCCGTGCTCAGCATCATCTACGGGGCACTGATGGCGCTGTCGGAACGCGATCTCAAGCGCATTGTCGCGTACGCGAGCATCAGCCACCTCGGCTTCGTCGCGCTGGGCATCTTCTCGCTGACCGACAACGGGATCAACGGCGCGGTGATCCAGATGATCAACCACGGCATCATCATCAGCGCGCTGTTCCTGATCGTCGGCTTTGTGGAGGCGCGAACGGGGACGCGCGACATCGGCGAGCTGTCGGGCCTCGAGCGCCGGATGCCCTGGCTGTATTTCTTCTTCCTGGTGGCGACGCTCGCCGGCCTGGGCATGCCGGGGATGAACAGCTTCGTCGGCGAATTCACGATCATGCTGGGAGCGTTCCAGCTCAACTGGGTGTACGCGGTCCTCGCCGGTGGCGGGGTGATCCTGGCCGCGTGGTACATGCTTCGTCTCCACCAGGGCCTGATGCACGATCCGCCCAAGCCGAGAACCGAGGGCGTCCGCGACCTGCGCATCGGCGAGGGACTCCTCCTGGTGCCGCTGGTCGCGCTCATGATCTTCATCGGGCTGTATCCCAAGCCGATCACCGACGTGTCCACCGGGTCGGTGAGCACGGTTGTGAATCTGATCCAGCCTGCGGCATCCAATCCGGCGACACAGTGATGGTGATCGCCGCGTCGCCGGTACCGCTGTCCTTTCCCGGCGGTCGTGACCTTGTCGGGATTCTTCCGGAGCTCGTTCTCGGTGGCGCGTTCCTGCTGCTCATGCTCCTGGACCTGGTCATCCCACCGTCGAGGCGCACCTGGCTCGCGGGCGTCGCCTTGATCGGTATCGCCGCGACGTTCGGGGTGACGGTGTGGGCCTGGTTCGACGCGAATCCCGGGCGGCTCGTCTACGCCGGCTCCTTCGCGTACGATCGTTTCGCGCTCTTCGTGGACGCGATCCTGCTGGTCAGCGCGGGCCTCGTGGTGATGATCAGCCCGAACTATCTGAACCGGCGCGGACTCCATTACGGCGAGTACTACGCGCTGATCCTTGCCGCCACGCTCGGGATGATGCTGCTCGCCGGGGCGACCAGCCTGATGGTCATCTTCCTGGCCATCGAGCTGCTGTCGCTGGCGCTGTACGTGCTGAGTGGTTTCTCGCGGCACGAGGAGCGCTCCCAGGAGGCGGCGCTGAAGTACCTGTTGCTCGGCGGCTTCGCCTCGGGATTCCTGCTCTTCGGCATGGCGTTGATCTACGGCGAAACGGGACACACCCAGCTGGCGCAGATCGCCGCCGCGATACAGAGCCAGACCACCATCGCCGTCGATCCGCTGCTGCTGGCCGGCGTGCTGCTGCTCTTCATCGGCTTCGCATTCAAGGTGTCGGCGGCGCCATTTCACTCGTGGACGCCCGACGTGTACCAGGGCGCGCCCACGTCGGTCACGACGTTCATGAGCGTCACCACCAAGGTGGCCGCGTTCGCGGCGCTCGTCCGGGTGTTTACGTACACGTTCGACGGCGGCGGAACCCACTTCTACCAGCACTGGGAGCCGGTGGTCGCGCTGGTGGCGATCACGTCGATGGTGGTCGGCAACGTCGCGGCGCTGACGCAGACGAGCGTCAAGCGCATGCTCGCCTACTCGAGCATCGCCCAGGCTGGGTACATCCTCATCGGCGTGGCGGTCGGCCCCGTGCTGCTGCCGTCGGGGCAGTCGAGCTCGTTCGGGACGATCGCGGTGCTGTACTACCTCGCGGCGTATGCGGTGAGCAACATCGGCGCGTTCGCGGTCATCACGGTCATGGCCGGGCGCGGCGAGGACCTCGACAGCTACGACGGGCTGCGGGGCCTCGCGCATCGCCGTCCTTTCGTGGCCGCGAGCATGGCGCTCTTCCTGTTCTCGCTCGGTGGCTTTCCGCCGACGGCCGGCTTCTTCGGGAAGTTCCTCGTCTTCACCGCCGCGGTGAACGCCGGCCAGGTCCCGCTGGCGCTCTGGGGCATCGCCACCAGCGCGGTGTCGGCGTTCTACTACCTCCGGGTGGGACTGCTCATGTACCAGCGCCCCGCCGTCGGCGCCGAGGAGTACCGCTGGTCGCGCACCGGGTTCGCCGGCAGCGCCGTCCTGGTTGCCACGACCGCCGGCACCCTCGTCCTCGGTATCCTGATCGTGCTCGTCTACACGGCTGCGACCGCGTCGCTCAGGGGGTTGATCGTGTGAACGAAGAGTTGCGCGAGCAGGTTGTCGAGATCGTGGGGTCGGAGGGCGTCACCGGCACTGCGGTGAGTCCCGGCGACGCGAGCGCGCTCGCGCTGGTTGCGCACCTCTGCGATCACCACGGTGTCCCGATCAGCGTTACCAGTGGTGTCCCCGGGGCGGCCGAGAGCGCTCCCGAGCCCGATGGGATCGTGCTCAGCGTGCACCGGCTCGCCGATATCCACGTTGCCGCGGCCGGTCTCACCGTCCGGGCCGGAGCGGGCGCGACCGTCGCCCGGGTCCGGATAGCGGTGGCCGAGGCCAAGCTGGTCGTCGTCGGCCTGGGCGCCGACACGGGTTCGGCACACGTCGGCACCCTGGTCGCCCGAGGCGAGGTGCCACGGCGCTCGCTGGCGGGCGTGGAGGCCGTCCTCTCGACCGGCGAGGCCGTCAAGGCCGGCGGTGCCGCCCTCAAGGACGTGGTCGGCTACGACCTGATCGCGGCGCTGCTTGGCAGCGCCGGCCGGCTGGCGATCATCGCGGCGGTCACCTTCCGGCTCGAACCCGCCGCCGGGCGCACGGCGAATTCCAGACCGCCGGGGACGCGAACCTGGGAGCCGGCCCTCGCGCGCGCATTCGACCCCAAAGGACTGCTGCGCTCAGGCGCGCCGCGGTGAGGAGCAAGGCCGGGAAGTTCTGGCACGAGTACACGCGGATGCGGACCGCGATCTTCCTCCTGCTCGGCATCCTGGTAATCGTCCTCATCGGCTCGTTCGTCCCCCAGCAGAACACCTCCGATCCCGCCAAGGTTGCGGCGTTTCTCACCGCCTGGCCCAACCTGAACGTCCTCTTCGCGGACCTCCAACTGCCACTCACCCAGGTGTTCGTCTCACCGGACTTCTACGTGCTGCTGGGGCTGCTCTACGTGTCGCTGGGATGGTGCGTGGTCCGCCGCGGCCGGGCGCTGATCATGCGGACCGCGCACGGATACAAGCGCACGCCGCAGTACTGGGGTGAGTGGGGATCATGGCTGTTCCACAGCTCGTTCTTCCTGCTCCTCATCGCGGTGGTCTGGGGAAAGGCGACGGGGTACCAGGGCCTCGTCACGCTGACGCAGGGTCAGAGCTTCACGAACACGCCGGCCGGATACGACACCCTGCAACAGGGGTTGCTGTTCCACGGGAACTACGCGCCGTTCACGTTGCGTCTCAACAGCTTCCAGGCGACCTACGCCGCCAACGGCGAGGCCAGCAACTACGTCAGCAACGTGAGCGTCTTCGACCACGGCAGGAAGGTGGAAACCAGGGACATCCTGGTCAACGACTTCCTCAGTGTCGACGGGGTCAACGTCTACCAGCAGGACTACGGTTGGGCGCCGACCATCGTGGTGAAGAACCCGGCCGGCCGGACCGTCTACGACGGAGCCATCCAGTTCTTCGACGACCCGAACAACATCGGCAACAAGGCGCTGGGGGACGGCGTGCTCAAGGTCCCGGACTTCAACTACACGATCCCGGGCGCCACGCAGGCGGTCCAGATCGGCGCCAAGATGTCGTTCTTCCCCGACGCGACGCCCATCCCATCGGTCGGCAGCAACGGATCGATCAACGCTGCCGCCACGACGTACGGACCCGGTGGTGTGGCTCCGCGGTTCCCGGTGATCGAGATGCAGCTGTACGTCGGCAACCTCGGGCTCAACAGTGGTGCCCCCCAGAACGTGAACCAGCTCAACACGTCCGGCATGAACCCCTATTTCACGAATGCCCAGGTGATCCCGATCGCCCTCGGTCAGACGCTGCAGCTGCCGATCGACACCGCGAACGGCAAGAACGTCGACTTCTCGGTCTCCTTCCCGTCGGTGACCCAGTATTCGCTCTTCCAGGTCAACGACGACCAGGGTGTCCTGCTCGTCTACACCTCGTTCATCCTGATCATGACCGGGCTGCTCACCAAGCTCTACCTGCGCCCCTACCTCGAGCGCCGTCAGCGCAAGAGGCGCCAGCCGATCACCCTCGATCCTCGCTGGTCGTCGGATGCAAGTGGTGAGCCTCAGGCGCCCGATCGAGAAGCGGCCTCGGTCTGATCGCGTCCCGGGGCGAGCTCGGCGACCTTCGCGGGGGAGAGGTAGCGGAGACGCCGCAGCGCCTCACCCTCGTAATCGAGCTGCAGGAGACCGCCCTTGGCGCACTGCAGGCGGTGGAGCGCATATCGCGGCCGGCCTTCTGAGGCCACCCAGAATCCCTGGATCGGGTCGCCATGGCTCACGCAGATGCCGCCGTCGCCGGGGTGGTCGGCGAGCAGTCGCATCAGCGGGCGACGCAGACGCGCGGCCAGCTCCGCGACGGTCTCGTCGTTGCCGAGCAGCCCTGGCCAGACCATGTGTATGAGCCAGAGCGGGCGGCGCCACGGCACCTGCCTCGGCGGAACGCCCTGGAGGTAGAGGCCGAACCGGGTTTCGATCAGGTCGTCGGTGTAGGTGATCGGCACCGAGTCGAGGTACGACGCGATGATCTCAGCGGTCTGCCGGGCGCGTTCGAGCGGACTTGAGTAGATCTGACGGGCTCGCGTGCGCGCGAAGTAGCGGCCGAGCGCGTGCGCCTGCTTCACGCCCTTGTCGCTCAGCGGAAAATCCGGAAGGTGGCCGTAGAGAACCCCATCGGGGTTGCGGACATCGCAGTGGCGAACCAGATGGAGGCGGGTCGCGACCGGGGCTTGGCTCACGCATGGCGATGCTACGGGATGGAGCTTCATCGAGGTACGTGACCGCGTCCGCGGAATCGCCGTCCGCCGCGATCGGTGCGTGGCGCACGATTTTCTTCACAATACGTGCTCGTGGCTCGACGAGTGCGCGAACGCGCATGACCGGAAGACACGCTTGAAGCGCAACCTGTACGTCATCCTGCCGGTTGCGCTGTACCTGCTGCTTCGCATCCCGTCGCTCATCGAACCGCAGTGGTATTCGGACGAGGCCGGCTACGCTTCGACGGTGTGGCTCACACACCTCGGTTATGGGCTCTACGTCAACGCCTGGAACAACAAACCGCCGCTGCTCATCGGCATCTACGGACTCAGCCAGGCGCTCTTCGGGGCGAGCGAGGCGGGCCTCCACGCGCTGGCGATGCTGAGCGGACTGGCTGCGATCGTCGCCGCGCTCTGGGGCATGTCACGGCTGCTGTCGAAACGCGCGGCGCTGTGGGGTGGTCTGGTGATCGCGGTGATCATCGGCTCGCCGATGCTCGACGGCAACCTCGCGCTCCCCGAGAGCTTGCTGATCGGTCCGGTGACAGTCGCGATGGTGTGGTTCCTGTGCTCCACGGCCGGTCCGGGAGCGCGGAGGCCGCGCGCGATCACGCTGGCATCGATCGGCGTGCTGCTCGGGTGCGGCTTCCTCATCCAGCAGACTGCACTCGCCGACTGCGCGTCGATCGTGCTCTGGTGCCTCGTGCGCCGGAACTGGCGAGCGGCACGGATCGTCGCCGCCGCGTTCGCGTTCACGGTCGCGTCGGTGATCGTTCCTTTCATGGTGACGTCAGGCGTCCACAACGTCTGGTTCGCGCTGGTGACGTCGTATGTCGACTACCTCAACGACGCACTCGGCGATCGGCTTCCCGCCTATGTCGTGCGCATCGGCGTGGTCCTTGCCATGGTGGTGGTCGCGTGGCTCTATCGCAATGCCGACGACCGGCGAGGCGAGCTCCTGCGCATCTGGGCAACCGCGTTGCTCTTCACGGCGGTGGCGGCAGGGTACTCATATGAGCACTTTCTGCTGCCCGTGGTGATACCCATGGTGATGCTCACCACCGGTCTGCTGTCGCGCCACCACGATCACCTGTTACAACGCCTCCGCCGCCCTCGGGTGCTCGTCGCAGGCGGCGTGCTGGCGGCGATCGCGTCGACGGGGTGGTCGCTCTTCATGGCCGGCTATCGATCGACGGTGTGGAGCGTCGGGTATTACGCCAACGCGGCCGGCTACGTGTCGGGCGCGGTGTCGCAGATCGACTACGACACGTATTTCGATGCGCTCAGCTTCGGAGAGCACCAGGCCGAGCAATGGATCAGCAGTCACAACCTCGTCGGTGTCAGCGCGATGCTGTGGACGAATCTCGCGTGGCCGCTTGTCGATGACGAGCTCATGCCACCGACACGCAGCGGTCCCCTATACGTCACTCTTGCGCTCGAGAAGGGCACCGCCGGGATCCTGTCGAGGATGAACGCGACACCGCCGGAATTGATTCTGATCACCCCGGCCGGGATCGAGAACCTGAATGACATCCGAGCGTTCATCAGCGGCCACACCTACCGGCAGGTGATGGACGCAGACGGCATCGAGCTCTACGAGCGTTCAGGCGGCTGAGCGGCCTGTATGGCGGTGCCGCGAGACGTCGCCGAGCGCGCCGACCGCAGCTGAGCGCGTTCGATGTATACCGTGTCCTCACCGACGCGGTACTCGGCAACGTAGTCGTGCGCGAGCACTGGCAGGATGGACGGCCGCAGGGCCAGGGCAGGCTGGTCGACGACGATGACCGTGGGACGGCGGCGCGCGATGTACGGACCGACCGCTGCGCGGCTGCCCAGGAGCACGTCATCGTTGAACAGGCCGACGGTCGGCAGCACCGTGTTGAGTGGAGTCAACAGGTAGAGCCATTCGTCCGCAGTGGTCCACACCACCGCCGACGCATTGGCGTAGCCGTGCGCGACCAGCCATGCGGCGACGGCCTGGTCGGAGACGACGTTGGTCGTGAAGCCGTTCTGCCAGCGGGTTCGCTCCGAGCTGTTCACCAGGCCGGCATAGCCACCGGTGTAATACGTGGACAGGCTGCGGCCGTTGATCCAGTACGACCCGGCGTATGAACCTTCCACTGCGGCGACCAGCACGCCGGCCGACAGCAGCGCAGCGCCGAGCGAGAGCCGGCGTCCGCGGGTGTCCGCGATGAGCACGGACCACCGATGCCACGGTGACGCCGCAAGAGCGGCACAGACCCACGGGATCGACGGCAACAGCAGATGTGGGTATGGGAAGTGGGCGGATCCCGCGACGAGGAGGTCGATCCCCGCGAGCAGCCAGAGCATCCAGAACCAGTTGCGCGTTCGGCGCGCAACCAGGGCCGCGCCAACGATGACGGCGAAGACCCCCGCGGCGATCCCCGCGAAGTGCAGCACGCGGTCGAGCACGGTTGCGGGGAGTGCGTTGTGCGCGTAGATCGTGTAGAACGCCACGGTCGCAAACCAGGTCGCGCCCACGCCCGACGCGACCACGGTCGGCACCAGCCAGAGCGCGCTGACCACCAACCCTGCGCCGAGGAAGCGAAGCAGATCGGTCCATCGCCCTGGACGCGCGATGAGCAGGATGATGCCGATGGCGGCGACGTCGGCGATCACCGTCTGCTGCAAGCCGAGGGCAACCGACGCCAGAACACCGGCTGCATAGGGCGCCCAGCGGTGCCGCGCGGCCCACCAGGGCGAGGCGACGTGCACGAGCATCAGCATGCCTGCCCATGTCATCGGGCCGATCAGCGCGCCTTCCGGCAGGAAGAGCTGGGCGTCGAAGAGCGGTGGACCGATGAGCAACGCGGTGAGCACGCAGGCGATACCGGCCCGCGGTCGCGAACCGGTGAGCTTCGCCACGCCCCAGCCGACTCCGATCACCGTCGCGACCGCGCTCAGAAACGGAAGCAGGTGGATCGCGGCCTCCGAGTACCCGAGAAAGTGGGTCAGGATCCCGTAGCTCCAGTACTGCACCGGAGGTTTGTTGTCCCACGCGCCCGGTGACCGGTAGAGGACGCCGCCACCGAAGACGGTGCGTCCGACGTAGGCGTACGTGCTCTCATCGGAATACCAGTGGGGCTCGAGAAACGCGGGAACACGGAACGCCACGATCAGCGCGACGCCGGCGGCGATCCCGGTCCATGGTGCCCGCGTCGCCGCATGTTCACGCACCGGGCCCGCGGCGTCTGTCATCGGCAAGTCAACCTTCCTCACCACGCGTTCGAAACGAGTGGCGCCCCCGGTAGGAGTTGAACCCACGGCCGTCGAGTTAGAAGCTCGCTGCTCTATCCGCTGAGCTACGGGGGCGCGCGGCGAGTGTACCTGCGGCGATTCGTCCGGAACGCCGGTCGCCGCGCCATATAATCGCCGAGCCTCCTCTGCGGAGACTCATGGTGGCCATAGCTCAGCTGGTTAGAGTGCCAGGTTGTGGCCCTGGAGGTCGCGGGTTCGAATCCCGCTGGCCACCCCAATTCCCGCTACAGTCGCCGCCGATGACATCCCACGAGACCGGCGACCACGTCGTGCGCAATCGTGCCGCCTGGAACGTGGCAGCTGCCAAGTACGTCGACCCGGGTCGGCGCAACTGGGCCGCCGAAGAGCCCTCCTGGGGTATCTGGAGCATCCCGGAAAGCGAGGCGCACCTCCTCCCCGACGTCGACGGCCTCGACACCATAGAGCTGGGGTGCGGGACGGGCTACGTGTCGGCGTGGCTTGCTCGCCGCGGTGCGAGACCTGTCGGTATCGACCTGTCCGACAACCAGCTGGCCACCGCCCGCGTGCTCCAGGATGCGCACGACCTTCACTTTCCGCTGCTCCAGGCCAGTGCCGAGGCGATGCCGCTCGCCGACGCGACGTTCGACCTGGCGATCAGCGAATACGGTGCGGCGATCTGGTGCGACCCCTATCGCTGGATCCCCGAGGCAGCCCGGCTTCTCCGTCCGGGCGGCCGGCTGATCTTCCTCGGCAACGGGGCGCTGCTCATGCTCACCATGACCGATTCCGACGCGGACGGGCCCGCGGGAACGGATCTCCGGCGCGACTACTTCGGGATGCATCGATTCGAGTGGCCCGACGAGGAGGGCGTCGAGTTCCATCTCACCCACGGTGACTGGATCCGGCTCCTGCGCGGCTCCGGTTTCGACGTCGAGGACCTGATCGAGCTCCGGCCGTCGGACACCGCGAGCACCCGCTACCCGCATGTCACGTTGGACTGGGCGAGGCGCTGGCCGTCGGAGGAGGTATGGGTGGCCCGGCGCCGGTAGACTGCCGGACCATGAATGACGATCGCTGGGATGCCGTCGACGCATACACGACCGGCCTGCTCCAACCCGCCGACCCGGTGCTCGAGGCGGCGATCAAGGACAGCGCCAGTCTCCCGAACATCGCTGTGGCCCCCGCCCAGGGGCAGTTTCTCCAGGTGCTGGCGCGCGCCATCCACGCCCGCCGGATTCTCGAGATCGGCACGCTCGGCGGATACAGCGCCATCTGGATGGGGCGCGCCCTGCCCGACGACGGCCGGCTCATCAGCCTCGAGCTCGATCCGCACCACGCCGAGGTCGCGCGCGGCAACATCGCGCGCGCCGGGCTGGACGGCAAGGTCGAGGTGCGCGTCGGAGCGGCACTCGACAGCCTCGAGAAGCTGAGGTCCGATCGCGGTGAGCCCTTCGATCTCGTGTTCATCGACGCAGACAAGCGCAACACGCCGGCGTACTTCGGCGCCGCCGTCGACCTGTCCCACCCCGGCAGCCTCATCGTGGTGGACAACGTGGTGCGTCAGGGGAAGCTCATCGACGCCGGCAGCGATGATCCCGATGCCGAGGGCATGCGCCGTCTCATCGAGCAGATGGCCGCCGACCCGCGAATCGCCCCGGCGGTCATCCAGACGGTCGGGGTCAAGGGCTGGGACGGGTTCGCCTTCGCCCTGGTGATCGGTTCGTCCTAGGCGGAGACGGCAGCATCCGCCTCACGGTAGCGCGCTGTCGCGATCACCACAGACCGCGCGCCTCGAGCACCCGCTTGAGGATCCGAGGTCGGTCGGTCATGATGCCGTCGACACCGATGTCGAGGAGATACTCCATCTCCGCATCGTCGTCCACCGTCCACAGATGCACCGGGAGCCCGGCGTGGTGCGCCGCGTTCACGAAGCGCCTGTCGATTCGAAACCGGCGCCAGCGCTGCGGCACCTGGAGGCAGTCAGCATGGAACCGGGGCATTCTGCCCGTCCTCGATGCGGCGTACGCCATGACGGCCGCCACCTGTCCCATCGACGAGCAGATCCGTCCGTCCGCAAGCGCTCGGATGCGCGCGACCCTGCGGTCGGAGAACGACCCGATGCACACGCGATCGAACGCATCCATGCGCTTGACGAGCGCGATCAGCGGAGCCACGGTCTCATCCGACTTGGCATCGATGTTGAGGTAGACGTCGTCCCAGCGCGAGAGCAGCTCCTCGAGCGTCGGGATCACGATCCCGGTGCCGCGAAACGGGTAGGTCAGACCTCCGTCGGGGGTGAAGGCGTATCCGGCGTCGGCCTCCCGAACCTCGGCGAGGGAGAGCCGGCACACCCTTCCCACACGGTCGGTCAGGCGCTCGAGGGTGCTGTCGTGGAAGGCGAGGAGCACGTCGTCACGGGTCACCTGGACGTCGGTCTCGAGGTACCGGTAGCCCAGGGTGACCGCGGACTCGAATGCGGGCAGCGTGTTCTCGGGGGCCTCACCACCGCCGCCGCGATGGGCGAACGCGATCGTGGTCGAGGCGCCGAAGAACGCGCGCCGCACCCTGGACATGGCGGTCAGCGTAGCCGGACTGGCCGCTAACGCACCCAGGTTCCCGCCCCGGACAGCGCGCTGAACAGGGGGCGTTGGACCCGCCCGTCCGCGACGCACACGGCACCGACGCCGCGGAGCCGTGCCTCGGCGCTGGCGCGCAGCTTGACCCGCGCCCTGCCCCCGATGGCCGGAATGAGATGCTCAGCCTCGCTTGCCGAGAGCCGTCCGACGAGGGTCGTCTCGTCAGCAGGGTCACGGAGGAGTCCCGGCGTGTCGGCGAAGATGAGCAGTGAGGTCGCCCTGAGCGCGACCGCGATCTCGGCGGCGAGCCGATCCCCATCGACGTTGATCGCCGTGCCATCCTCGGATGCGATCGGGGGGCAGATCACCGGGGTCATCCCGCCGCCGAGCAGCCTGCCGAGCAGCGCTGCGTTGACCGTGTCGATGCTGCCCACGTGGTTGTCGTGGAGCACCCTTGTCCGGCCGTTCTCGCGAATGCGCAGCGCCTGCCGCCGCGTCCCTTGAACCAGACCGCCATCGAGACCACACAGCCCGAAGGCGTTGACACCGAGCTGCCTGAGGCGCTCGACGATCCGCTTGTTCGCCTTCCCTGCGTAGGCCATGAGGAAGTGGTCCATGGTCGTGGCGTCGGTGAACCGGCTGACGTCGCCGCGCTCCAACTCAACCATCCGGGGCGGGCGGCCGAGCCTGGTGGAGAGGTCGTCGAGGTCTCGGCTCGCGCCGTGCACCACGACGGTCTGCTCGGTGGTGGTCGCGATGTCCTCGAGAAGCGGGTCGAGCCGGCGGACGCTGCCGCCGATCTTCACGACGATCATCAGATGGGGTACAGACCGCCGAACTCGAGGCCGAGCGTCTCCGGGAAGCCGTGGCGGACATTGCACGCCTGCACCGCCTGCCCGGCCGATCCCTTGACGAGGTTGTCGAGCGCGGCAGTGACCACCACGCGGCGCGAATGCGGGTCGCGCTCGAAGCCGACGTCGCAGTAGTTGGTTCCGGTGAGCAGCTTCGGCCGCGGCGACCGGTGCAGGCCGGTGTGTGACTTGACGATGCGCACGAACGGTTCGGTGGCATATCGCGATCGATAAACCTGCCAGAGCTCGCGATCGTCGAGATCGGCGCTGATGAAGGCGTGGGCGGTGATCAGGGCGCCCCGCACCGCCTCGACGGCGGTCGCGGAGAAGGCGACCTCGTGGGGTGCCGAGCCGAGGTGGAGCTCCTGCGTGATCTCGGCGGTGTGGCGGTGGCCGGTCGGCGCGTAGGAGCGGATCTCGCCACTCCGGTGGGGGTGGTGGGTCGCAGGTCCGGCCCGTGAGCCGCCCGCGGAGGAGCCGACCTTGGCTTCCACGACCAGCGGCATGTCGGGGTCGAGCAGCCCGGCGCAGGCGAGCGGCGCGAGCCCGAGGATCGCGGCAGTCGCGAGGCAGCCCCCGCCGGCGATGAGCGAAGCCGATGCGATCTCGTCACGGTGCAGCTCGACCAGGCCGTACACCGCGGTGCCGAGCAGTTGCGGCCATGGGTGTGCCCAGCCGTACCAGCGCGGATAGTCCTCCGCATCGCGGAGGCGGAAGTCGGCGCCGAGATCGATCACGACCGGCGCTGCGCGACGGAGCTGATCAATCGCCGCGCTCAACTCGCCATGGCTCATCGCCGCGAACACGACATCAGCGTCGGCGAGCGCCTCGCGTGACGAGAAGCGCAGCTCGGTTCGGCCGCGCAATGGCGGGTGCACGGAGGCGACCGGCTTGCCGGCGAGTCTCTCTGACGTGACCTGCGCGACCTCGACCTCCGGGTGGCCGCCGAGCAGGCGCAGCAGCTCGCCGCCCGCGTACCCGGCGCCTCCGACCACCGCGGTGCGAATCATCCGGCGCCCAGGGCGAGCTCGAGCACCGAAACCGCTCGCTCCAGCTCCGTGATCGAGACGTGCTCGAGCGGGGTGTGGTCCAGCCGCGAGTCACCGGGTCCGTACGCCACCGCCGGGCACCCCCAGGCGGGAGCGAGGATGTTGAGGTCCGACGTCCCGGTCTTCAGCTTGAATCGCGGTGTGCCGTTGCGAGCCCGGATGGCGCTGACCATCCTGCGGGCGAGCGGACTGCGCCGGTCGGTGCGCACGCCCGGTTCGCGGCCGAGCACGGTCAGGCCCGCGGTGGGGACCGCGGATCGCGCGACGTCGATGAGCGCGTCCACGTCGTATCCCGGTGGAGTCCGAACACCGACATCCACCGCAGCCAGGTCGGAGAGCCCGTCGCTCTCCAAGTTCGAACCGCAGCACCCGGACGTCGACCCGGTCGAACGCATCCCGGTCGCCGTGGAACCGCGCGGCACGATCCTGGAGCGCGCGAACCACGTCCACGCACCGGTCGGGCGCGCTCGGATCCCGACCCGCGCCGTGCGCGTGCGGCTGCTCGACGCGGATGCGCAGGCGAAGGCTTCCGTTGTAGCCGATGGTCACCGCGTCCCATCCACTCGGCTCGAGAATGATCAGGGCCGACGGGGCGGCCATCGACGCCGCCAGGTGGCGCGCTCCGCGCGACGTCGTCTCCTCCTCCACGGCACCGACGATCACGTAGCGTCGCAAGCCGTGGCGGGGACGCCGCGTGACCGCGGCGATCGCGGTGGCGAGCGGCCCCTTGGCGTCCACAGCGCCGCGCCCGTGCAGAAGATCGCCGTCACGGCGGGCTTCGATGTGACCCGGAACCGTGTCGATATGCCCGACGAGCGCGATCGTCTCCGGGCCGTCGCCCCACCCGGCCACGACATTGCCCGCGGTGTCGACGTCGACGTCGAACCCGGCTCGAAGCAGGCGCGACACCAGCAGGGACGCAACCGCCTCTTCCTGGCCACTCGAACTTGGCACCGAGAGCAGCTCGGCGAGCAACTCCCCGGCATCGATATGCGCGCTGGTCGCGACGCCGGCGCTCATCACCGTCTCAGGCCCCGACCGCGAGGGGCGCGCCGCGCGCGACCTCGAGGACATGGTCGGCGACACGTGCGGGGATATCGACACCGGTCACGTCGATGGAGTTCCTGAACTCCATGGTCGCGTTCACCTCGCTGACCAGCAGGGTGTCGCGATCCTCGAGCAGATCGACCGCCAGCACCCCGCCACCCACCGCCGCGGCCGCGCTCAGCGACATCCGGCGCAGGGTGTGGTCGACCGGACAGTCGCGCGTCCTGGCGCCGCGCGCCGTGTTGGTCACCCAGTGCTCGAACTCGCGGTAGATCGCGCAGATGACCTCGTCGCCGACGACGAATGCACGGATGTCACGTCCGGGCTTGGCGATGTGCCGCTGGAGGTAGAAGAGGGAATGCTCGGGACCACCGAGCACAGCCTTGTGCTCGAGCAGCGCCTCGGCAGCGTCGCGGTCGTTGATCCTGGCGAGCAGCCTTCCCCACGACCCGGCGACCGGTTTGAGCACCACCGGGTAGCCGAGATCCTCGGCCGCGCGCAGCGCGGCTTCGGGTGAGAAGGCAACCGCGGTGGCAGGCGTGGGAACACCCGCTGCCTCGAGCGCTGCCGAGGTGGCGAGCTTGCTCGCGCAGGTGGCGGCGACCGCGTGATGGTTGATGGTCGGGACTCCCCACGAGTCGAGGACCCGGGTGACGGCGAGCCCGCGCGTGTGCGAGATGCTCCGTTCGAGCACCGCGTCCCAGCGCCGGATGGGCCGAGCGAGCGTGAGGGTCAGCTCCCGGTCGTCGACGATCTCGACGTCGATGCCGCGGCGCACGAGCGCGTCGCGCAGCAACTTCTCCTCGACGCGCATCCGCGAGCAGAGCATGGCGACGAGCATGCGATCACTCACCCCAATCGACCTCCTCCGGAGGTGCGAGCACGAAGCGGGGTGGATCGAGCCCCACAACCTCGAGCTCCGCGTTGCACTCCCTGCAGGTCACGACCTCGCCGCGTTCGACGCTCGCGTCCACCGCGACCTGCGCATCGCACTCAGGACACATGGCGCACCTCCTCGAGAGCAGACCAGCCGCTCTGCCGTATCAGGTCGACGAGCGAGCCGGCTTCGAGGATGCGCAGCGCGACGCCCGAAGGCGGCTCTCCATGCAGGGTCACGGTTGGAGCAACGATCACCCCACTCCGCGCGTCCACCGTGACCTCGTCGCCGTCATGGAGGACTCGGTGCGCGTCGGCGCAGCGGATGACGGGCAGGCCGATGTTCACCGCGTTGCGGTAGAAGATGCGCGCGAAGCTGGCGGCGATCACCGCCGTGATGCCGTTGCGCTTGATCGAGAGCGGCGCGTGTTCGCGAGAGCTCCCGCACCCGAAGTTCCGTCCTGCGACGATGACGTCACCGGGTTGGACGCTTGCGACGAAATCGGGTTGCGCCTCGATCAGGCAGCTGCGTCGCAGCGCGTCGGGATCGGTGGTGACGTTGTATCGCCCGGGCATGATCGCGTCGGTGCTCACTCCGTCGCCGAGGAGGAACACGCGGCCGCTCACGAGATCCGCTCCAGGGTTGCGGGATCGGTGATCTCGCCCGCCAGCGCTGATGCGGCCGCGACCGCCGGCGATGCCAGGAAGATCTGCGCGTCCGGGCTGCCCATCCGGCCCGGATAGTTGCGGTTGCTGGTCGAGAGCACGCGCTCGCCCGGGCCCACCACACCGTGCTGCCGTCCCAGGCACGGACCGCAGCCGGGGTTGAGCACCAGCGCACCGGCGCGCGCGAAGGTCTCCATGTAGCCGGCCCTGAGCGCATCCAGGTACACGCCGCGCGAGGCGGGGACCA
Organism: Candidatus Dormiibacterota bacterium; assembly: GCA_963799005.1. Classification (GTDB taxonomy): domain Bacteria; phylum Chloroflexota; class Dormibacteria; order Aeolococcales; family Aeolococcaceae; genus Palsa-851. The sequence continues at coordinate 1,918,186 of CAWCVK010000001.1, forward strand.
CGATCGTCCGCGTGTTCGGGTGCACCGTGCGTCCTGACAGGATCGACGCTGCGATGGCGAGGTCGCTGAGCCGGCCGTTGGTGCAGCTGCCGATGAACACCTCGTCGAGCGGCGTCCCGGCCACCTCGTCGATGTCGCGGACGTTGTCGATGCTGGGGTGAACCGCCACCTGCGGTCGCAGGCGCTCGGCGTCGACGACGAGCGTGCGCGCATAGACGGGGTCGACCGGATGCAGGTCGACGGGATCCCCGCCGGTTTGAGCGAACGTGATCGAGTCGGGTTCGACGATCCCGGTCTTGGCGCCGAAGTCGGTGCTCAGGTTGCAGAGAGTCAATCGCTCGTCGACGCTCATCGCCGTCACCGCTTCGCCACCCCACTCCACGGCACAGTAGTCGGCGCCGTCGGCGCCCATCCGCGCGATCACGTGGAGGGCCAGATCCTTGGCGTGGACGCCTCGGGGGAGCGCGCCGCGGACCTCGATGCGAACCGTCTCGGGGATGCGGAACCACGTCTTCCCCGTGGCGAAGACCACGCCGATGTCGGTGGACCCGAGGCCGGTCGCGAAGCAGCCGAGGCCGCCATACGTCGTGCTGTGCAAGTCGGCGCCGACCACGATGCCGCCAGGCTGAGCGAGCTTCCGATCCACCATCACCTGGTGGCAGATGCCCTCGGCGAAGAGATTGGTGATCGCATGTTCGACGCAGAACTCGCGGATGACGCGGTGCAGCTCGGCGGCGGCGACGGTGTTGGCCGGCATCACGTGATCGAAGTTGAAGACGATCCGGGTCGCGTCCCACAGGGGAAGTTCGAGACTTCGGAATGCCTCGATGGCCAGCGGGCCGGTGACGTCGTGGGCCATGGCGACGTCGACCTGGGCGATGACCGTGTCACCGGCGCGCACCGGATGTCCGAGGCGGCGGCTGAACAATTCCTCGGTGATGGTTCCCATCTCGATCTCCTATGCCCGCGCCCAGCTCACGATCAACGCGTCGAGGGCCGCGGCGTCGATCGGCCCGTCGTCGCCGCGACGCTTCACCTCGGCGGTGAGGCTGCGCAGGCTGTCGCCGTCGAGGCTGACGCCGAGGGCCGAGGCGCGGTCGCCGATGGCATGACGACCGGCGAGGCGGTGGCCGGCGAGAATGCTGCGCTCGCGTCCAAACCGAGCGGGGTCGAGCACTTCGTACGCCCCGGGATCGAGGAGCACCGCCTTGGTGTGCATCCCCGCCTTGTGGTGGAACGCGGTCGGGGCGGTGACCGCGGCGTTGAACGGCACCTCGACCCCGAGCATCGCCGCGAGCATCGCGTCCAGCTCGGGCAGCATCTCCAGGCGGTAGTGCTCGACCAGCTCAGGCTGGAGGGTCACCAGGCGCGCCATCATCGCCGAGAGCGGCACGATGCCGTTGCGCTCCCCGATGCCCAGGATGGTGGTGTCGACGTGCGTCGCTCCCGCCTCGAGTGCCGCAAGCGCGTTCGCCACCGCGCAACCGGTGTCGTCATGGGCGTGGAACTCGATGTCGCAGCCGACATTGCGCCGCACCAGCGACACCAGATCGTGGACCTGCGAAGGCGTCGCGACCCCGACGGTGTCGGCGAGGCCGACGCGGTTCACGCCCGCGCGATCTACCGCGCGGTAGATGCGCACCAGATCCTCGGGGTCGCTTCGAAACGAATCCTCGGTGCTGAATCTCGCTTCGCAGCCGGCGGCGCGGATCTCGGCGACCACCGCGGTTCCGACCTCGATGATCTCGGCGATGGTCATGCCGTGCGAGACCGTACGGAGCCGGGATGATGTGGCGATCAGGACGTCGACGCCGTCAACGCCCGTGTCGATCGCGAGCCTCGCGTCCTCGAGGCTGCACCGAACGTGGGTGAGCAGCAGAAAGCGCCGTTGGATCCGTGCCAGGTGGCGGAGATCGGACTCCGATTGCGGTGACGCCAGCGGCGAGGTGAGCTCCATGTACTCGACGCCGAAGCGGTCCAGTGCGGCAGCGATCGCGATCTTCTGATCGATCGTGAAGTGGGCGGTCGCGAACTGCTCGCCCTCGCGGAGCGTGCTGTCGATGATGCGAAACGATGTGATGCTCATGGCTTCCGAATGTGCTGGTGGACAAAAGAAAAGAGCCCCTTCGAGGAAGGGGCTCTTCGCGGAATCTGATCCGGTGCTAACTGTTCGCCGTCACCTCATCCGTGCGCATAGGAACCCACTCCTCGGGAGCGAGACGGCTTTTTTGGCAAGGCGCACGGAGGTCTGCACGGCGGGGTGCAGCGTAGCAGCGCTCGATCCGTCGCGTCAACCACCTATCCTGTCGACTCCCATGCAGACCGCGACGGCAGCGTCCTGATCACGCCGTGTCCAGGTTCCTGCGTGCGTCGCTCGGCGCCGATTTCGGATACACGCCGGGCGAGCAACCCTCGGATGCGAGCGCCTGGCTGAAGCTCAACAGCAACAAGTCACCGCTGCCGCCGTCGGCAACGGTGCGCGCGGCGGTTGCGAGCGCGGCCGCCGACCTCGCACATTATCCGAGCCCGGTCGCCGAGCCTTTGCGCAGCGCGCTGGCACGCATCCACGGGCTCGAGGCGGAGCAGGTGTTCGTCGCCAACGGCGCCGACCAGGTGCTCGACTGCTGCTTTCGGGCTTTCGCGTCGCCGGGCGACGCGGTGGTGCGCACTGACCCCGGATACTCGCTGCTCCCGGTGCTGGCGGCGCTGTTCTCGATCCACGATATCCCGGTTGCTCTGGAACCCGATGGCTCGCTCGCTGCGGAGTTCGCGCGCCAGCAGGCGGTTCTGCGCGTCGTGGTCAACCCGAACTCACCGACCGGACACTGGATCGAGCCCATGGCCCTCGAGGCTCAGCTTCGCGGGGCCGGAGGTGTCGTCGCCATCGATGAGGCCTATTCCGATTTCGCGCCCAACTCGTGTGTCCCACTCCTCGCCGCGCACCCCAACTGGGTCGTGGTCCGGACGCTGTCGAAATCGCATGCGCTCGCCGGCCTGCGGGTGGGGTACGCGCTCGGCGACGCGGCGGTGATCGCCGACCTCAACGCGGTGCGCGACTCGTACCCTGTCGATCGGTGCGCGATAGCCGGGGGGATCGCGGCGCTCGAGGATCACGCGCACCATCGTCTGATCGTCGACACCGTGCTTCGCGAGCGCGCGCGCACGAGCGATCGACTCCGGGAACACGGCTGGACGATCCCCGTCTCGCACGCGAACTTCGTGTTCGCGACGCCGCCTCAGGGGGTCACCGCAGTGGCGGTTGCGAGCCGGCTCCGGGATGCGCACATCCTCGTGCGCCACTTCGAGGTTCCGGGCCTGGACGGCGGCCTGCGGATCACTGTCGGCGATGCTGCGGCGACCGATCGCCTGCTCGCCGCGATCGCGGACCTCGGCGGGCCGATCCTGAGCGGCACGTAGAATCCCCGCAATGACAGGCCTCGACGCGCTGCCTCCCGGCGCATCGGTTCGTGGGCGCGCCGACGGTTTCGTCGACCACCTGGTCGGTCCGGCCGGGCACCGCCGGGCGCTCACCGATCGGTTCATCGAGACCTTCGAGGCGTGGGGATACGGCTTCATGATCACCCCGCTGATCGAGCCGCTGGACACGATCGCGGCGGGAGTCGAGCGGCGCGCAGCAGTCGGCGCTCTTCCGCTTCATGGACTCGGACGGAGCGCTACTCGCGCTCGTGGGCGAGCGCACCGTGAGCGTGGCTCGGGTGGTTGCGACCCAACTGCACGACGGGCCGTTTCCACTGCGTCTCTGCTACGCAGGGTCGGTGTTGCGCAACCATGCGCTCAACGCGGGGCGTCGACGCGAGAGCCTCCAGGCGGGGTGCGAGCTGGTCGGCGCGGGCGGCCTGGCCGCCGACGCGGAGTGCATCGCGCTTGCGGCGGCGGCGCTCGAGCGCGGGGGCGTGGAGCACATCCAGGTCGACGTCGGTCACGCGGATTTCATCCCCGGGTTGCTCGATTCCGCCGGGATGGACACGACCGCGCGCGATGAGGTGCTCACCGCCCTCGCGCGCCGTGACCTGGTCGCGGTCGAGTCAGCGCTGGAAGGCACCGATGCCGCGGACGCAGAGCGGCGCCTGCTGCTCGCATTTCCGACTCTTCGTGGCGGTCGGGACATCCTCGACACCGCCGCCGGGGGGCTGCGCGGCGAGCGGCCGCATCGCGCGCTCCAGGAACTCGCGCAGCTGTGGGACCTGCTCGACGCGCACGGCATCACCGACCGTGTGCACCTCGATCTCGGCGCGGTCCGCGACTGGGATTACTACACGGGACCGACGTTCGAGGTGTTCAGCGACGAGTCGGGGTTCGCCCTCGGTGCGGGTGGACGCTACGACACGCTCCTGGGTCGCTTCGGAGCCGCGCTGCCCGCAACCGGTTTCGTGCTCCACGTCGATCGATGCCTGGACAGCATGGTGCGGCGGACGGGCGTGGCCGCCGCACCCGGTGTGCTGCAGGTCAGCTGGGAGCACGATGCGCACGAGGATGCGCTCCAACTGGCTCGCGAGCTGCGCGCGCAAGGCGTTGCCTGTGCATGCGACCTCGCCGCGGGCGGTGACGGTGATGTCAGGGTGACCGTGTCCGGTGCTCGCTGGTCACGTCACGGACACGACGAGCACGGCACCGTCGACGCGGCGGTGGCTGCGCTGGTTGGGCGTGTGCCGTGACCGGGTTGCGGGTCGCGCTTCCCGGGGGGACGCTGTTCGAGGGCGCGTGCAACCTGCTCGCCGCAGCGGGCGTCGCCCGTCTCGATCCGGCGCGCTTCGACCGGGAGCTGAGCGTGCGAGAGGGTGACAGCGTGTACGTGAAAGTGCGCCCCACCGATGTGCCGGTGTACGTGGAGATGGGCGGATGCGAATGCGGCATCGTCGGCAAGGACGTGCTCTGGGAGAGCAGCCGTGAGTGCTACGAGCTCGCCGACCTCGGCTTCGGGCAGTGCCGCCTCGTTCTCGCGGCTCCACGCGATTCGGCGCTCGCGCGTGGGATGTGGCCGCAGGCGCTGCGGGTCGCGACCAAATACCCGGTGTCCGCACGCCGCTTCTTCGCCGCCCGCTCGTTGAACGTCGTGGTGATCCGTCTGCATGGATCGGTGGAGCTCGCGCCGCTGACGGGCCTCGCCGACTGCGTGCTCGACATCACCGCGACCGGGCGTACGCTCGCGGCCAACGACCTGGTCGAGATCGTCGAGGCTGGGACGTCGACCGCCCGGCTCATCGCTAACCATGCCGCGCTGAAGACTCGCAACGAGTCGGTCGGAGCGATCGCCCTTGCGCTTCGCCGCGCAGCCGCCGAGCACCTCACCGCGGGCGCGGCGTGACCATCGAGCTCGCCCGCCTCGACCCCGCGCAGTTCATCGCCATCATCCACGAGCGCGACCGTGACGGTTTCTCTGCGACCGACATCGACCCGGGCACCGCTGAGCGCCTCGAGCAACTCTTTCATCGCGAGATCGGCGTTCGCGACGCGGTGCGCGAGATCATCGCCGACATCCGCGCCGGTGGCGACGCCGCGCTCCGCGAGTGGACGTACCGCATCGATGGTATCGACGTCGAGTCCGTACACGTCGACCCGGCGGCGATGGAGGCGGCATGGCGCGGGCTCGAGCAACCACTGCGCAACGCCCTGGCCGCCGCCGCGCAGCGGCTCCGCGAGTTCCACGCGCTGCAGGTGGATGTGCTCGACCGCGGGGCGGGAGGCGCGTGGATTCACCCGGTGCCGCTCGGGCGCGCCGGCTGCTACGTTCCCGGCGGGCGCGCGGCGTACCCGAGCACCGTGCTCATGTCGGTGATTCCAGCTCAGGTCGCCGGCGTCGAGCGGATTGTGGTCGCCAGCCCGCCGGCCCCGACCGGCGGTGTCCATCCGCTGGTCGCGGCAGCGGCGTACCTGCTCGGCGTGCGCGAGGTCGTGGCCGCAGGCGGCGCGCAGGCAATCGCGGCGCTCGCGTTCGGTACCGAGAGCATCGAGCGCGTCGACAAGATCGTGGGCCCCGGCAACGTCTTCGTGACGCTCGCCAAGCACGAGGTGTTCGGTGCGGTGGGCATCGATCAGCTCGCGGGACCGAGTGAGATCGTCGTCATCGCCACCGCCGGGGCCGATCCCGGAGATGGTCGCCGCCGATCTCGTCTCGCAGCTCGAGCACGATCCGCTCGCATGGGCGGTGTGTCTCACCGACGCCGACCGGCTCGCCAACTCGATCGGCGCGCGGTTCGCGGAGATCGCCGGCGACGCCGTGCGGCGCGAGATCATCGGCACGGCGGCCGGCAGGCATGCGGCGGTCGTGCGCTGCGATTCCGCCGACGAGATGATCACCCTCGCGGCCGCATTCGCCCCGGAGCATCTCTCGCTGCAGGGAGCCGCCTCTGAGGCCCTGCGCGCTTCGGTGCGCAACGCGGGCGCCGTGTTCGTGGGGTCGATGTCGCCGGTGAGCATCGGGGACTACGTCGCCGGTCCGAACCACACCCTGCCCACACAGGGAGCGGCTCGATATCGAGGACCGCTCGCGGTGATGGACTTCGTCCGGTGGCCGAGCGTCGTGCACCTTTCCGACGCCGAGTTCGACGCTGTGGCACCGGTGGCGATCTGCCTCGCCGAGGCCGAGGGTCTGGCAGCGCACGCGGAAGCGATCCGCGCCCGCCTGCGCGTCCGGCAGCGATCATGACGCTCCGGTTGCGCACCGCCACCAAGCGTCGAGACACGCGCGAGACGCAGATCAGCGCTCAGGTGGTCGTCGACGGAACCGGTGTCGCCGCGATCACCCTGCCCCTGCCGTTCTTCAAGCACATGATCGAAGCGTTCACCAAGTACAGCGCCATGGACGTGACCCTCGACGGCACCGGTGACATCGATGTGGACGCTCACCACCTGGTCGAGGACGCCGGCCTGGTGCTCGGGGCGGCGGTGAGCGACGCGCTCGGCGACCGCAACGGGATCCGGCGATTCGGGGAGGCGCACGCGCCGCTCGACGAGTCGCTGGTGCGGTGCGTGGTCGACTACGGGCGGCGGCCGCACGTCGTCTACGCGATGGAACCACTGCGCGGCCGCATCAATGATTTCGACGTGGAGGTGATCGCGGAATTCGTGAAGGGTTACGCGCAGGCAGCCGGCGCCACGATCCACATGGACTGCATCCGCGGCGACAACCTCCACCACATCGCCGAAGCCGCGTTCAAAGCGCTCGGTCTGGCCACCCGCGAGGCGCTGCGCGTCGTCGGCGGCGGCGTGCCCTCGACCAAAGGCACGCTGTGATCCCGCGCGTCGGCGTTGTCGACTACGGCGTGGGCAACCTGAGAAGCGTCGAGCGCGCGCTCGACGTCGCCGGCGCCGCGCCGGTCGTGAGCAGCGATCCGGCCACCATCCTGGGGTGCGACGGCGTCGTGCTGCCCGGAGTCGGTGCGTTCTCGGTTGCCGCACGAGCCTTGCGGGAAACGGGTCTCGGGGACACGGTGCGCGAGCTGGCCCGGCGTGGCCAGGCGGTGCTCGGCGTCTGCCTTGGGTATCAGCTGCTCTTCGAGAACAGCGAGGAGGGGCATGGCGGCGAGGGCCTCGCGCTTCTGAGTGGGCGTGTCGTCGAGCTGCCACGTTCTGGTGGGCTCAAGGTGCCGCACGTGGGCTGGAACACGATCAGTGTGGTGCGGTCATCGACGCTGCTTCACGGCATCCCGTCCGGCACCTACATGTATTTCGTGCACTCGTACGCCGCCGTGCCCGCGCCGGAGGCCATCGTCGCGCTCACCGCTTACGGTGACCAACTGGCGGCGGCAGCCCAACGAGGCCCGGTGATGGGCACGCAGTTTCATCCCGAGAAGAGCGGTGCCGCGGGGCTGCGCGTCTACGCGAACTTCGTCTCGCTGTGCGCGGCGCGGGTGCCCGCTCAGCGCGCGGGCTGATTCATGGACGTGATCCCCGCTGTGGATGTGCAAGACGGCCGGTGTGTGCGGCTCCGGCAGGGAGATCGTGCGCGGGCGACGGTCTACGCGGATGCCCCCGAGGCTGCGGCCCGAAGGTTCATCGACGCGGGTGCGACACGCCTGCACGCGGTGAACCTCGACGCCGCCCGAGGGGTTGCGGCGCCGGAGAGCGTTGCCGCGGTCACGCGCCTGGTCGCCACCTGCGTCGCGGCCGGGTGCGCGGTGCAGGTCGGCGGTGGCATTCGCGACATCGAGACGGCCGCGTACTGGCTGGACGCCGGCGCGTCGCTGGTGATCGTCGGCAGTGTGGCCGCGCGAAACCCGGACCTCGCGGTCGCGATCTGCGTCGCCGCCCACGGTCAGGTCCTCCTCGGCCTCGACGTTCGCGCCGGTGTGGCGCGCGTGGAGGGATGGACCGAGGACGGAGCGACCGCGGCGGAGCTGCTCCGCGAGTGGCGGACCTGGCCTGCCGCCGGCGTCGTCTACACCGACACGATGCGAGACGGATTGCTTGCCGGCCCCGACCTCGACGGGCTGCGCAGCTGTCTCGAACTGTACGGCGGCCCGGTGATCGCGTCGGGTGGTATCGGCAGCGTGGACGACATCATCGCGTGCGCCGCCGCCGGCGCCGCCGGCGTCATCGTGGGCAAAGCGCTCCACGAAGGTCGCATCGACCTTTCGCTCGCGCTTCGGGCGGCCAGGGGCGCTGCCTCATGACCCTCGCCAAGCGCGTGATCCCGTGCCTCGATGTCGTCGCGGGAAGGGTGGTCAAGGGTGTCGCGTTCGTCGACCTCCGCGATGCGGGTGACCCGGCCGAGCTCGCCGCCCGGTACGACGAGGACGGCGCCGACGAACTCGTGTTCCTCGATATCACCGCGTCGAGTGACAGGCGCGCGATTCTGCTCGACGCAGTGCGTCGAACCGCCGACCGGGTGTTCATCCCGCTGACCGTCGGCGGCGGCGTCCGGAGCATCGCCGACATCGACGTGCTGCTCCGAGCGGGCGCGGACAAGGTGTCGATCAACACCGCGGCGCTCGACGACCCGGCGCTCATCGAAACCGCCGCGAACCGGTTCGGCTGCCAGTGTGTCGTGATCGCCATCGACGCCGCACAAAACGGAAATGGTCACGAGGTCCATTCGCACGGTGGTCGTCGTCCCACCGGGCGGCCGGCTGTGGAATGGGCGCGCGAGGCCGCCGATCGCGGCGCCGGCGAGATCCTGCTGACCTCGATGGACCGGGACGGGACCGGGAACGGGTACGACCTGGATTTGACCGGCTCGGTGGTGGCGGCGGTGGACGTGCCGGTCATCGCCAGCGGTGGCGCCGGCGCCCCGGAGCACCTGCGACGTGTGCTCGCCGAGGCGGGTGCGGCCGCGGCACTCGCGGCATCCATCTTTCACTTCGGCGCTCACCCCGTCCCCGAGACCAAGCGCTACCTCCACGACCACGGCGTGGAGGTGCGGCTGTGACGGGCCCGCGCCAACCGCGGTTCGGTGACGACGGGCTGGTCACCGCAGTCGTGCAGGATGCGACGACGTCGGAGGTGTTGATGGTCGCGCACATGAATCGCGAGGCATGGGATGCAACCCTGCGCACGCGGCGCGCGACGTTCTACAGCCGGTCGCGACAGCGCCTGTGGGAGAAGGGCGAGACCAGCGGGAACACCATGCACGTGCGAGCGGTTCGCATCGACTGTGACGGCAACTCGGTGCTGCTGCGTGTGCATCCCGACGGTCCCGCGTGCCACACCGGCGAGCGCTCGTGCTTCTTCACCGAGATCGATGACATCGCGGACGCTGCGGCCGTGAATACGAAAGTTGACTAGTCGACTTGGGATTCCGTAGGATGTGCAACCTGATGAACGGCGCGGATCTCCCTACGCTCACCCGGCGTTTCTGGCTCGACTGGGGACGTATCCGTTCGGGCATCGCACACTGTAGCGGCTAGTACTCGCGCTGAGGCACCACCGGTGCCTCGCCGTTGACACCGCGGCCGGGGTGCCGCGAAAGAGCAGTGCAGGCCCATCGACGCGCAGCAGATGCGCGCGACCACAGGTTCACAACACAACCCAGATGCCCGGAATACCGCGCCGTTTCCGACCGCAACCAGACCGCGAGTCGGTCTGATCATGTGCACCGCATGCGGCTGCACGACAGACCTCGAGCGCATGTCCGGCGCCGAGCGGGTGAAGGCGGGGAGCAACCGCCTTCGCGGCACGCTCGGTGTCGAGCTGCTCGAGGACACGGCGGTGTTCAGCGACGACGCGGAAGTCATCCTCAAGTTTCACGGCGTGTATCAGCAGGACGATCGTGATCTGCGCAAGGAAGCGCGCAAGCTTGGTCGCGACAAGCACCACATGATGATGATCCGGACGCGGATCCCCGGTGGCATCGTGAGTCCCGACGCCTATCTCGCCCATGACGACATCGCCGGCGCATGGGGAAACGGCACGCTCCGAGTGACCACGCGCCAGGATCTGCAGTTGCACGGAGTGCTCAAGGGCGACCTCAAACGAGCGATCCGCGCGATCAACAACTCGCTGCTCACCACCCTGGGGGGCTGCGGCGACCAGGAACGCAACATCATGTCGTGCCCCGCACCCTGGAGCGATCGACTGCACCGCGATATCAACCAGACGCTGACGGCACTGGTGAGCGGGCTGACGCCCACCACCCGTGCGTACTGCGAGATCTGGCTCGACGGCGAGCTTGCGGCGTCGAATCAGCCCGATCCGCCGGACACGCTCTACGGCGCGCAGTACCTGCCGCGCAAGTTCAAGACCGCGATGGCCGTCGAGGGCGACAACTGCGTCGACATCTACGCGAACGATCTGGGGTTGGTCGCTCATGCCTCCGATGACGGCGAGCTCACCGGGTTCGACCTGCTCGCCGGCGGGGGCCTCGGCCGCACCGCGAACAAGCCGAACACTTGGCCGGCGGTGGCGCAGCCGCTCGCCTACGTGCAACCGCAGCATGCGGTGGAGGCGGCGCGAGCCGTCGTCGCGGTCCAGCGAGACCACGGGGATCGCACCGATCGGCGGCATGCGCGCCTCAAGTACCTGATCGCCGATCGCGGTATCGACTGGTTCCGCGCTGAGGTGGCGTCCAGGGTCACTTTCGCGCTCGAGCCGTCGCGCCCGCTGCACTGGAGGTCGGCCGACGACCACCTCGGGTGGCACCAGCAGGAGGACGGCACCCACTGCTACGGGCTCTTCGTCGAGAACGGACGCATCCAGGGCAGGCTGCGCTCCGCGCTGCGCGAGGTGGTCGAGTCGCTGCGGCCGGAGCTCCGGCTCACGCCGCAGCAGAACATCCTCTTCACCAACCTCACCGACGAGGATCGCGTCGCGCTCACGGCGATCCTCGACCGCTCTGGGATCGCGCGTTCGGAATCGCTGCCCAGCGCGATCCGTCACTCGATGGCGTGCCCCGCATATCCGACGTGCGGGCTTGCGGTGGCCGAGTCCGAGCGGGCGATGCCAAGCCTGATCCGCGAGATCGCGCTGGTGCAGCGCGACGCCGAAGTCGAGGATCAGCGCATCAGCTACCGCATGACCGGGTGCCCCAACGGCTGCACCAGGCCGTATCTCGGCGATGTCGGCTTCGTGGGGACAACGCTCGGGAAGTACGACGTGTTCCTCGGCGGCGACGTCGAGGGCACGCGTCTCAACGAGCTCTACACGCGCAACGTCAGGCTCGAGGAGATCCCACGCCTGCTCCGCGGCCCGCTGTTCGACTACGCGCGCACGCGGCTTCCCGGCGAGGGGTTCGGCGACTGGTGCAGGCGCCAGGGGGTTGCGCAGCTTGCCGAACGTCACGCTCTGGTCGAGGTGCCCGCGTGAACACCACCGACCTGCAGAATGCGACCGCCGAGGACATCCTCGCCTGGACCTACCGGCGCTTCGGTCGCGTCGCGCTGGTCGCGAGCTTCCAGGCCGAGTCGATGGTGCTGATCGATCTCGCATGCAGGATCGTGCCCGAGCCCGAGGTGCTCACCCTTGACACCGGCCGGCTTCACGAGGAGACCCACGAGTACATCGAGCACGTGCGCGGGCAGTTCCCCATCCGGCTACGCATCCTCGCCCCGGAATCGAACGAGCTCGAGGCGATGACCTCGGACCACGGCGACATGCCGTTCCGCAAGTCGGTGGCGTTGCGCAACCAGTGCTGCGCGGTCCGCAAAGTGAACCCGCTGGCGCGGGCGCTTCAGGACTACGACGCGTGGATCACCGGTCTGCGTCGAGATCAGACCCCGACGCGCGCAGCCACCCCGGTGGTCGCCAGCGACCCCGGGCACGAGGGCATGACCAAGGTCGTGCCGCTCGCGTCGTGGAGTCGCGAGCAGGTATGGGACTACCTCCGCGACCACGGCATCCCGCATCATCCGCTGTACGACCGCGGCTACATGTCGATCGGCTGCGCTCCGTGCACCCGGGCGACCCAACCCGGCGAGCACGAACGATCCGGGCGATGGTGGTGGGAGAGCGACACGCACAAGGAGTGCCTGCTGCATCCACCGGTCGAGGTGGCCGGGGCTCCGGAACCGGCGGAGTTGTCCGCGCGGCAAGGTGCCGTGTGATGAAGTCGGCCGCATACTACCCGGTTGTCCTGGATCTCCACGAGCGGCGTTGCGTTGTGCTCGGCAACACGGCGCTCGCTGAGGAGAAAGCCGCAGGTCTTCGCGCGAGCGGCGCAACCGTGGTGCACCTCCGTCACGGGTTTCAACCCGGGGACCTGGTGGGTGCATACCTCGCGATCGATGCGAGCGACGACCCCGACGCCCGCCGTGCCGCGCGGGCCGAGGCGGACCGCGAGCGCGTGCTCCTCAACGTCGTCGACGTCACCCCTCAGTGCGACTGGATCGCTCCCGCGCTCGTGAAGCGCGGTCCGCTCCAGATTGCGATCTCCACCTCCGGCGAGAGCCCATTTCTTGCCCGCGCCTTGCGTGAGCGCATCGAGACGATGTTCGGCGCGGAGTGGGGGCCTTTCACAGCATTGATGGGGCGCATGCGACGCCGGCTGCGCCGGGCGGGGGCTTCGGGCGATGCCCAGCAGCACGCCTACCGGCGACTGGTCCGGTCCCGGGCGCTCGGAATGCTTCGTGATGGCAGCGAGGACGCCGCCGCCGCCCTGGCACTGATGATCGAGCAGGGCGCCCAGGCCACCGACGACAGGGTGCCGATGGGCCAGGTCCTCATCGCCGGAGCGGGACCGGGGGATCCGGACCTGCTGACCATGGGCGCGCGGGCTGCGCTGGCCGAGGCCGACGTGGTCTTTCACGACGCGCTGGTGGGTCCCGAGGTCCTGCGACTCTGCGGCCCACGCGCACGCCTCGTCGACGCCGGCAAACGCTCGGGTCGCCGGTCGGCGTCGCAGGCGGGCATCAACGAGGCGATGATCGCCGCCGCTCGCGCCGGGGGCCTGGTGGTGCGCCTGAAAGGCGGCGACCCGTTCCTCTTCGGCCGGGGTGGCGAGGAGGTCCTGGCGATGCATCGTGCCCGAGTCCCGGTTCGGGTGATTCCCGGCGTGAGCGCGGCGCTTGCCGCTCCGGCGGCAGCCGGGATACCGGTGACCCATCGGGGCGTTGCAGCCTCCGTCGCCTTCGTAACCGGTCACCGCGCGGGCGGCGATCTCGCTGCGTTCGACGACCTCGCAAAGAGCGTCGACACCCTGGTCGTTCTGATGCCGGCCGAGCTTGACGCCATCGCCGCACGCCTCTCAGCAGTGCTCGGTCCCGACCGGCCCGCGGCGATCGTCTCCCAGGCGACGACACCGGAGCAGCAGGTGGTGCGCGCGTCGATCGGGAGCATCGTGGCGGCGGCGCGAGCGGCTCGCATCGAGCCACCCTCGACCCTCGTGGTGGGCGATGTGGTCAACGTGCTCTCCGACCTCGGCGGCATGTCGCCCGCCGACCGTCAGGCGCTTGCGGGAGCCCTCGCCGCGCCCGGGTGACCACAGATCGCGTGCGCGAGCCTCAAGGTTAGGATGGTCATCGCTTGTCCACCCAGGTCACCAAGGTATCGCCCGCATCGCTCGCGACCGCCACCGCCGGCGGTCCCGGGTACATCGAGCGCATCCTCGCCTCGCTCCCGTGGTGGGCGCTTCCGGCGACGGTCGTCACCGTCCTCGGCCTTTTCGGTCTCTACTCGATCTGGACCGCGTTCCTGACCGGCGGGATCAACCAGAGCGGTCCGTATCTTTCACCGTTCTACTCGCCGACCATCTGGAGCACCGGACCGGTCAGCCCGGCGCTGTGGGTGCTCGGCTCCCCGCTCCTGTTTCGCGCCACCTGCTACTACTACCGCAAGGCGTACTACCGCTCGTTCTTCTGGGATCCGCCATCCTGCGCGGTCGGGGAGCTCCGCCACCGTAAGTACCGCGGCGAGACGGCATTCCCGCTGTTCCTCAACAACCTGCACCGTTTCCTCTTCTACCTGGTGCTGATCGTCACCGGCTTCCTCTGGTACGACGTCTACCTGGCGTTCTGGGCGCCCAACGGTCACGTGCAGCTCGGTGTAGGGACCGGGATCATGCTCGTCAACGTCATCCTGCTCAGTGGCTACACGTTCGGCTGCCACTCATGGCGCCACCTGGTCGGCGGCGGGCTTGACTGCTACTCGAAGTCGACGCTGGGCCAGGCGCGCTACCGCGCATGGCAATGGGTGACCGTGCTCAACCGGCGCCACCCGCTCTGGGCATGGTGCAGCATGTTCAGCGTGGTCATCACCGACGCGTACATCCACCTGCTCCGCGCCGGGATCCTCATCGACCCGCACATCGTCTTCTGAGATGGCAGTGTCTCCCGAGCCCTACGAAACCATCGAAAGCGACGTGCTGGTCGTGGGCGCGGGCGGTGCGGGCATGCGGGCCGCCATCGCCGCGGCGGAGGCCGGCTGCAGCGTCACCGTCGTGACCAAGTCCCTGCTCGGCAAGGCGCACACCGTCATGGCCGAGGGCGGGATCGCCGCCGGCATCGGCAACCTCGACCCCGAGGACAGCTGGGAGGTGCACTTCGCGGACACGATGCTCGGCGGCCAGCTGATCAACAACTGGCGCATGGTCGAGCTCTACGCGCACGAGGTCATCGATCGCGTCCTCGAGCTCGAGCGCTGGGGTGGGATCTTCGATCGCACCGAGGACGGGCTCATCATGCAGCGCGCCTTCGGCGCGCACTCATGGAGGCGGCTCGCGCATGTCGGCGATCGCACCGGCCTCGAACTCATCCGCACCTGCCAGGACCGGATGGTGCACACTCAGGGGGTCGACGTGTGCATGGAGTACACGCTCACCGCCCTGCTCAAGTCCGGTGACCGGGTGTGCGGCGCCTTCGGATACAACCGCAACACCGGAGCGTTCGTGGCGTTCAAGGCCGGCGCGGTCGTCCTCGCCAGTGGGGGATGGGGGCGGATGTTTCGCTACACGTCCAACTCCTGGGAGTGTTCCGGCGATGGCGCCGCCATGGCATACCAGGCGGGCGCTGACCTGCTCGACATGGAGTTCATGCAGTTCCATCCGACCGGCATGATCTGGCCACCCGGCGCGCGCGGGATCCTCGTGACCGAGGCGGTGCGCGGTGAAGGGGGGCTGCTCTTCAATGCAGAAGGGTCGCGCTTCATGCTCGACTACGACCCGGTCAAGAAAGAGCTGTCGTCACGCGACGTCGTGGCACGGTCGATCTACAAGGAGGTGCAGGCCGGTCGCGGCACGCCGCATGGCGGCGCCTACCTCGACGTCCGTCACCTCGGTGCGGACTACGTGATGCGGAAGCTGCCGTCGATGTACGAGCAGTTTCATGCGCTGGCATCTGTCGACATCACGAGCCAACCGATGGAAGTGGGTCCGACCATTCACTACACGATGGGCGGGATTCGCGTCGAGCCCGAGACCGCCGGGACGACGGTGCCCGGGCTCTATGCGGCCGGCGAGGCTGCTGGCGGCCTGCACGGCGCCAACCGCCTCGGGGGCAATTCGCTCGGCGACATTCTCGTCTTCGGGCGGCGCGCGGGGGACGCGGCCGCGGAGTTCGCGAAGACTGCGGGAGCGGCGCGCGTCATCGACGATGAGCAGATCGCTACCGAGCAGGCGGACCTGCTCCGGCCGCTCGGCGGCGATGCCAACGGCTCGGCGCCGGCTGAGAACCCCTACAAAGTGCACGAGGATCTGCAGCTGGCGATGCAGGACGACGCGGGCATCGGGCGCAGCGAGGAGTCGCTGCACCGAGCGCTCGCCGCAATCCTCTCGCTCCGTGAGCGAAGCGGCCGCATTCGCGTCTCCGGTGGGCGAGTGCTCAACCCCGGGTGGCACACGTGTCGCGACGTCACCAACATGCTGGTGATCTCCGAGGCGATCGTCCGCGGCGCGATCGAACGGCGCGAGAGCCGGGGCTCACAGTGGCGCTTCGATCACCTCGAGCAGGAGGTGGCGTTCGGCAAGGTCAACTTTGTCACCCGCCGCGTCGACGATGCGATGCAGGTTCTGAGTGTTCCGCTCACCCCGCTGCCCGATCGCCTGCGCCCGCTCCTCGAGCGCAGCCGCTTCTACGATCCGGCCAAGCTCCCCAAGGGGTATATGACCGAGCCGGCGCCCGCCGGCCGCACCGCCAGGAAGAAGAAGTAATGGCAGTCGTGGATCAGCCTGCCCCGAGCGTCGAGGTGCCGGTCGAGGACGCGCTGACCGCCAGCGGACTCACGGGTGAGACGCTGACGCTCAGGGTCCTCAAGGGCGTGCCGGGTGGCGATGCCACCGAGGTCGCCTACCAGGTCCCCGTGGTCGCGGGCATGGTGATCCTGGATGCGGTGCACTACGTGCAGCACAACCTCGACACCGATCTCGCGTGCCGCTGGAACTGCAAGGCGGCCAAGTGCGGTTCGTGCAGCGCGGAGGTCAACGGTCACCCGGTGCTGATGTGCAAGACCCGCGTCGACGACCTTCCCGCCGGCCCGGTCACCGTGCATCCCCTGAAGTCCTTCCCGCTGATCAAGGACCTGGTCACCGACGTCTCACGCAACTACGAGGTGAACCGTGAGATTCCCCCGTTCACCGCGGCGCCCGACGACGGCACCCCGTGGCGGATCCCGCAACAGGACATCGACCGCCTCTACGAGTTTCGCAAGTGCATCGAGTGCTTCCTGTGCCAGGACGTCTGCCACATCCTCAGGAGCCACGACTACTCGGACCGGTTCTACGGCCCCCGATTCTTCGTGCGGGTCGCGTCACTGGAGATGCATCCCAAGGACGTCCTCGATCGCCGCGAGCAGACCCGTGACCAGGGCGGGCTCGGCTACTGCAACATCACCAAGTGCTGCACCGAGGTCTGCCCCGAGCACATCCACATCACCGACAACGCGATCATCCCGCTCAAGGAGCGGGTGGCGGACGTGCACTGGGACCCGGTGCGATTCGTCGGACGCAAGCTCTTCGGTCGCAACGGAGATTGATCGGCGTCCTCGTCCTGACCGCGGTCATCGTGGTGATGATCCTGGTCTTCGGCTGGTTCTACTTCTACTCGCGGACGCCGGCGTGGGGTCAGTCGGACACGCGCAAGGCCTTGCTCAACATGATGGTCGTCGTCGGGCCGATCTTCGGACAGCACTACCGGCGCGAGCCGCCAGAGATTCCGAGCATCTCGGCCCCCGGTCCCGACGATGAGGACGATCAGCCTGCCCGGATCAGTCCGCCCGAGGCGGGCGAGTAGCATCAGGCACCATGGGGAGGACGATCACCGCCTGCGTCTTCGACATGGACGGTGTGCTGATCGACACCGAGCCGGTGTGGCGTGAGACCGAGCACGACGTCTTTGCCCGCGTCGGCGTGGAGCTGAGCGACGCGCAACTTCGCGAGACCTGGGGGATGCGCATCGAGGAGGTCGTCGACTACCGGTATCGAGTCCGGCCCTGGAACGGCATCCGACCGCGTGCCGTCGAGCGCGAGATCATCCGCGAGATGGTCGAACACGTGCGCGCGCGTGGCGTCCCGATGCCGGGTGCGGTCGAGGCGATTCACACAGCGCGTGACGCCGGGCTTCGGGTTGCGATCGCATCCTCGTCGAGTCGAGAGTTGATCGACGCGGTGGTCGACCGGCTGGGCATCGGCGAGCTTGTCGACGCCGTGTGCAGCGCCGATGACGAGGAGCGCGGCAAACCCGACCCCGGCGTGTACATCAGCGCGGCGCGAGCGCTGGACGTGATGCCGTCCTGCTGCGTCGCCATCGAGGATTCGCCGGTTGGGGTGACCGCCGCGATCGCCGCGGGCATGCGCTGCATCGGGCTCCGTTCGGAGGGCGCGCTGGCCGGGGACATCAGTCACGCCCACGTCGTGATCAGCTCCCTGGTCGAGCTGACACCGGAGCTGCTGCTCAGCCGATCCTGATCCCGGTGGTGAGCGAACCGAGGTTCGGGTCGATCTCGTCGCGGCGCGCGTCCATCACCTCGATGACCTGGTGCACCAACTCGGCGCTGCGATGGAGCGCGGCTCGCTCCTCGTCAGTGAGGGCGACATCGACCACCTCGATGAGGCCGCCATCGCCAAGCCTGCACGGAACGCCGGTGAACAGCCCGGTCACGCCGTACTCGCCCTCGAGATGCACGGTGCATGGCAGCACCTGGCGGGTGTCGAGCACGATCGCGTCGATCATCTGCGCCACCGCGGCACTCGGCGCGTAAAACGCGCTGCCGGTCTTCAGCAGGTTGACGATCTCGGCGCCGCCGTCCCGAGCACGCTGCACGATCGTCTCGAGGCGCTCGGCGGGGATGAGATCCGCCGCGGGGATGCCCGCGACCGTCGTCAGCCTCGTGAGCGGAACCATGGTGTCGCCGTGGCCGCCGAGCACATACGCCTGCACGTCGCGCACCGAGGCATCGAGCTCCTGGGCGATGAAGGTGCGATACCGAGCCGTGTCGAGGACGCCGGCCATGCCGATGACTCGCGAGCGTGGGAACCCTGAAACCGCCATGGACAGCTGGGTCATGCCGTCGACCGGGTTTGCGACCACGATGAGGATGCAGTCCGGCGAATGCTCGACCACCTGCCGGACAACGCCCGCGACGATCTTCGCGTTGGTCATCACCAGGTCGTCGCGCGACATCCCCGGCTTGCGTGGGAGGCCGCTTGTGATCACGACGACC
Organism: Candidatus Dormiibacterota bacterium; assembly: GCA_963799005.1. GTDB lineage: Bacteria > Chloroflexota > Dormibacteria > Aeolococcales > Aeolococcaceae > Palsa-851. The sequence goes on from CAWCVK010000001.1 coordinate 1,937,227, forward strand.
TTCGACCCCGCGGTCTCCTCGTACCCGTTGGTCCCGGTGACCAGGGAGTCGTATCCCACGATCGGGCCCAACTCGAGCATGTCGAGGGCCTTGCCCTGAGGGAGACCCTCGACGATATCGACGAGCACGACATCGGCGTAGTCGCGCTCCGCCACGCGCTGGGCCAGCGTCGCGCCCACGTTGCCGGCGCCGACGACGGTGATCTTGCTGCGCACGGCGCTGGATTCTACGGCTTCGGGCTACGTGGATCGGGCTGCCCCACGCTCAGCCGCGGGTCCTGTCATCGTGGGGCCCCTCGCCGCCTCCGGGTCGGGTCTCCTGGAGCGAGTCGGTCTTATTGGTGGGCGACGCGTCCTCGGAGCCCGACCCTCCGGCGGCGCTGCCCCCCACGATGCCACCCGCCCTAGTTCTGTATGCCCGCCTGCGCTTCGTTGGCGCCGCTGCACTACGCCACCGGCTCGCGGTGTGTGCTGCGTAGGATGCGTTGCGCGACGGAGTTGGGACACGTCTTTGGGGATCTGAGTGACGGTGGCCGGGAGATGAACGCCGCCAGGTTGACGTCGAAGGTTAAGGTCAAGCCGAAGCCGAAGGTGCGCAAGCGGCGGTTGCCTGCGGGGGCTCGTGAGCGCGCCCCGATCGTGGTGGAGCGACTGGCGCTCGAATATCCGGACGCGCATACGGAGCTTGACTTCGGGGATCCCTGGCAGCTGCTGGTGTCGGTGATCCTCAGCGCCCAGACCACCGACGTCAACGTCAACTCCGTCACACCGGCGCTCTTCGCGCGCTATCCGTCGGTTGTGGATCTCGCCGTCGCGGACCAGGCGGACGTTGAAGCGATGATTCGCAAGACGGGTTTCTTTCACGTCAAGGCGCGCGCGATTCGCGAGATGAGCCAGGACCTCGTTCGGATCCACCGGGGTGAGGTGCCGCCGCGCATGGAGGACCTCGTGCAGCTCCGTGGTGTGGGACGCAAGACCGCCAATGTGGTGCTCGGGGTCGCGTTCGGGGTGCCCGGGTTTGCGGTCGACACGCATGTGACCCGCCTCACCAGGAAGCTGCGCCTCACCGGCTCGACCGATCCGGTGAAGATCGAGGAGGACGTGTGCAGCATCGTCCCGGCGACGGAATGGACGCGTTTGAGCCTGCGTCTCATCCTCCACGGCAGGCGGATCTGCATCGCGAACAAGCCACGCTGCCACATATGTGTGCTCGCCGACATCTGTCCCTCGGCGGAGCTCGGCGTCACTGCGCCCGGTCGCGCTCCACGACAGCGAGCGGCGGCGGATCGCTAGACTCTGCTGGGATGCTCAGGGCAGGATTGTGAGTCAATCGGTTTACGGGGGAGTCGCGACACCCCCGCAGCCGGGTACGATGCTGGTATCGCAGTGATCCAGACGAGGGCCCGCGCCCCGCAGCAGGCGCCCCTCACGACAGCCTTTCCGGCCATCGTCCGTCCAGTCGGCGCTCCTCGGGCGACGACACCGGCGCCCGTGGCCGAGCCATCGCACCATCACCTCCCGGCGTGGGTGAAGCGCGCGTACGCCCAGGCCCGCCCGATCCTCGCCGACCTGCTCGGCAGCCTCGAGGGCGAGCCGCGCGACGAGCTGCAGCGATCGATCGACGAGGTCACCGCGCGCATCAACACCGGAAAGTTCAGTCAGGCCTTCCAGTACCCGCAGCTGATCGCGACCGGGATGGAGCTGTATCAGCAGCAGCGCGCGGCCAACGCCGAGCGTGCGCGCGCCGCGCATGCGCTCGACCTGCTGCGCCGTCGCGGCAGTGACATGCTTCGGGACGCCGGCCCCCAGCTGCCGCCGGATGTCACCTCGCGTCTGGGCAGATCCTTGCGTGCGGCGACGTCGGCGGAGGAGATCACCGAGGTTGAGACCGAGGTGCGCCAGGCGGTCGAATCCGCTCGGTCCGTGCAGGAGCGCAAGCGCGAGCGCGAGATCACCAAGACACGCACCAAGATTCAGCGTGCCGCTCCACGCGCCCAGGCGCGCCCGGTGGAGACGACCGAGACATGGCAGGACGTCCTTCGCCGGCTGCAGGAGCAGATGGCGCAAGAGGCGGGAGCGTGACCTCGGTCCCATTAGCGGCCTCCCTGGATCCCGACAAACTCGCACTCGAGGCGGGCGATCCGGAGGTGGGATCGGTGATGCGCAACGAGGTCGTCTTCTGCCTGCCGAGCACGCCGGCCGATGCGATTGCCAAATTGCTCGCCGACAACATCCTCAGCGAGATCGTCGTGCTCGTGGATCGCCGGCCGGTCGGCTTCGTCGCCAAAGAGGACATCATCGACCACCTGATCGCCGGCGACATCGTTGTGTCGGGCAGCGACTTCGCGGTGCGTCCACCGTCGACGAACGTACAGGCACGCAACATGCTGCGTCAGTCACCGTTGCTCGTGGACGAGCATCAACGCCTGAGTGAGGTCGTCTCGCTGATGGCCCAGCACGAGCGCCGTCTCGCGATCGTCACCCACGAGGACGAAACCGTGGTCGGCATGGTGACCCCGCGCGAGCTCGCCGATTTCGCGCTGGCACGGCGCAGGAATGCGCATGCCTGAGCTGGAGAGCATCGCGTCGCCACTCGGTGCCGAGTGCGACCCGGAAGACACGCTGACCGATGTGCTCGAGGTGCTGCGCCTCCAGGACCCGGTGCCCCTCCTCGTCGTCCGCGGCGACGATGTGCTCGGCACCGTCGGCCTGGAGGCGGTTGTCTCCTCGTTCGACGTGCTCGACCAGATCAGTGTCCGCGAGGTCATGCGACCTGCGCCGGAGATCGACCTCGGTGAGCGCGTCGAGCGCGGCGCCGATGTCATGCGGCAGTCTGGTGCCGAGGCTGCCATCGTCACCGCGGCAGACGGCGTCTTCTCGCGGCGGAGCGCACCGGTCGGGATGGTGAGCGCCGCGCACGTTCTCGGCGCGATTGCGAAGAACGTCATCGACAAGGCGCCGATGAAGATCATGAGCGGTCACCTCGACCTGGGATTCAACGTCCCGATCACCCCGTGCCAGCGCAACTGCCCCATCCGTCAGGACATCGCCACCTACATCGACTACGTGAGTCAGGGCCGGTACGTGGATTCGTGGGCCGTCATTCACGAGACCAATCCCTTCCCGAGCATGCTCGGCAGGCTCTGCAATCACCCGTGCGAGACGGACTGCAAACGCGGCTGGGATCCTGGCGAGGAACCGGTGACGATCAAATCCATCAAGCGGTTCTCGACCGACTTCGCGTTCCAGCAGGGGCTGTGGATCAACTACAAGATCGCGCCTCCAAAGGGGAAGCGGGTCGCCGTGGTCGGCGCCGGGCCGGCGGGCCTCACCTGTGCGCTCGACCTGCGCGTGCAAGGATATGACGTGGTGCTCTACGAGCGCGAGGCCAAGGTCGGCGGCCTGCTGAGCACGTCGATCCCGCCGTTCCGGTTCGATCACCGCCAGCTCCAGTGGGAGCTGGACATGATCATGTCCACGGGAATCGACGTCCGCCTGAACAGCAATGTCGGCAGCGGCACGGATGACATCAAGACCAAGGATCTGCTCGACGAGTACGATGCGGTGTTCTTCTCCATCGGGATGATGAAGGGCCGGATCCTGCCGATCCCGGGCAGTGATCTCCCCGAGGTCACCGACGCGATGAGCTTCCTGCGCACGGTGTCGTACGACCGAATTCCCGAGCACTTCCCCATCGGTGGCACCGTGGTCGTGGTCGGTGGTGGCGCGGTCGCAACCGACGCATGCCAGTCGTCGATCAAGCTCGGGGCGAAGGACGTCTGGATGGTGGCGATCGAGCCCGAGGACCGCCTGCCCGCGTTCGGCAACGAGCTCCACGAAGCCAAGGAGATCGGGCTGCACATCCAGTGCGGCGTTATCGTCAAGGAGGTCGAGGCCGACGACAAGGGCAACGTGAAGGCGGTCTCCTTCGCGCCGCTACAGGACCTGGACTTCGACCCGCTCAGCGGCAAGCTCATCTTCTCGTCCGTGAAGGAGCAGGAGAACGCGCCGCGGTGGACGGTCGGCGCGGACTACGTGATCTTCGCGTCCGGGCAGATCATGGAGCGCCCCGACGAACTCGTCCCGGTGACCCAGCGCGGCCTGCTCTCGGCGGACCGAGGCGGCCACACCGGCGTCCCCAAGCTCTTCTGCGGCGGTGACTGCGTCCAGGGGCCATCGTTCATCGTCGACGCGGCGGGTTGGGGACATCGCGTCGCCCGCTCGATTCGCGAATTCCTCGGCGAGGACATGGAAGCCGCGGGCGACCGCATCTACCAGACGATCGTGGAACGCACCGACGATCACCGTCAGTCGGAGCTGTTCGCGCGCACGGAGCCCGCCATCCTCGCGGCCGCAAAGCGGTACGACATGACCGAGGTCGAGCAGTCGTGGAGCGACCAGGAGGCGATCGTCCAGTCGATCCGCTGCTTCCAGTGCGACTCCGTGCACCACTACGACCAGACCGTGTGCGTGCTCTGTGGCGCCTGCGACGACGTGTGTCCCGAGAAGGCCATCGACGTCGTGGTCTTCGGTGAGGATCGCGAGCGGTCGTCGGGCGGGGAGACGCTGGTGTGCGCGACCTCGGGGGGCCAGCCCGGTGCGGGCGGCTACGAGGGCGAGATCTTCATCAACTACGACCGCTGCACCAACTGCAGGATCTGCGAGGACCACTGCCCCGTGAACTGCATCACCTTCGAGCGCGTGCGCTTCGTCGATGACACGATGCGGGTCGTCGAGCGCCCGGACCTGAGGATCGAACTGCCGCTCGTCGCGGTGGGGTAGCGATCACACCCCACGAGCGCTTCATGGGTCGCGCTCTGCGCGCGGCCCGCGCCGCCGGAGCACGCGGTGAGGTGCCGGTCGGCGCGGTGGCGGTTCGTGATGGTGCGGTCCTGGCGTCGGCGGGCAATGCGATCGAGCGGCGCGGTGATGCCACCGCCCACGCGGAGTTGCTGGTGCTGCGCCGCGCGGCCACGATCGTGGGTGGCTGGCGTCTTGACGGTGTCACGCTGTATGCGACGCTGGAGCCGTGCCCGATGTGCGCCGGGGCCATGGTCCAGGCACGGATCACGTCGTGTGTCTACGCCGCCCGCGATCCCAAGAAGGGTGCCGACGGCAGCGTGTACGACGTGCTTCGCAATCCGCGCAACAACCACCGCATCGACGTGGTCCCGGGCGTCGGCGCGGACGAATCGGCCGCGCTGCTCCAGGGCTTCTTTCGCGCCCGGCGCTGACCTCAGGGTGCGGCTGTCGCCGCGTTGCGCGCGGTGAGGTCGACGTCGTGCGCGCGAATCACCTCGCTCACCTGCGTCGAATACCAGGAGTAGAACTTCTCGCGCGCCCAGCGCTGCGTGTCGCGGTGCTCCGGGTTGTCACGCCACGCCTTCACCGACTCGTCGTTCTCGAAGAGCTCGAGTGACACCTCCTCGCCGTCGGGAGTCTCGAAGCTCTCGATCGAGATGAAGCCCGGATGCTGCTGCACCAATTCGTGCATCCGCTTGCTTCGGCGCTGATACTCCTCGACATCGCCGTCGGGCCGGTTGCGCGAGCGAAACACCACCAGGATCACGCCCCAATCTTCACACAGGGGCGGCTGCCAGGCGGCGCAACGCGGACCGCGCGGCGTGGTAGCCGCACATCCCGTGGACGCCGCCGCCGGGAGGGGTGGAGGCGGAGCAGATGAAGACGTCGGGGTTGGGCGTGGAGTAGGGGTCGACGCGTGCCACCGGCCGGGTGAACAGCTGGCCGAGATCGGTGACGCCACCGGTGATCGCGCCGCCGACGTAGTTCGCGTTGTACGCCTCGAGGTCCGCGGGACGCATCACATGGCGGGCGAGCACGCGATCGCGGAATCCGGGCGCGAAGCGTTCGACCTGGCGCTCGATCGCATCGGTGCGGTCGAGCGGCGACCCGGCGGGGACGTGGCAGTAGGCCCAGCCGGTGTGCTTGCCGGCCGGTGCCCGCGACCGATCGAAGAGGCTCGGCTGCACCACGATCGTGAACGGGCGGTCGGGATGCTCGCCACGCCAGACGGCGGCCTCCGAGGACGCGATCTCGTCCATGGTGCCGCCGACGTGGACCGTCGCCGCGTCGAGGCAGGCGGGGTCCCGCCAGGGAATCGGGCCATCCAGGGCCCAGTCGATCTTGAAGACGCCGGGTCCGTAGCGGTAGCGATGCAGCCGCCGAACGTACGTGGTGGGAAGCACCGGCGATGCGATGGTCGCCACCTGGTCGGGGCCGGTGTCGAACAGCACGATGCGCGACGGAGGAAGGTCGGCGAGCGCGTGCACCGGGCGTGCGGTCTCGATGCGACCGCCGAGGGACAGCAGGTATCCGGCGAGCGCTGCAGCGATCGACGCCGAGCCGCCCTGCGCGATCGGCCATGTCTCGACGTGGCCGGTGAGCAGGAAGAGAAGGCCGGCGGCGGCGCTCACCGGCCGGGTGAGCGGCAGGGCGGCATGCGCCGCGCAGCCGGCAAGCAGCGCGCGTGCACGCTCACCACGAAACCACCCGTGGCCGAGCGCGGTGGCCGGGAGAAGCGCAGGGATGCCGAAGCGGGCGAGCAGGAGCGGATGCCCGGGGAGATGCGCCGGGCCGAGGATCTCGGCGATCAGCTGGCGCGGGTGGCCGAGGAGGGGACCGATGAGCCTGCGGTACGCGGCGCTGTCCGGCACGAGCGATCCCGCGGTGGCGTCGACGGAGATACGGAGAATGACCGCCGGCTCGCCGTCGAGCGGGTGCGCGACCGACGCGGGCGGCTGGATCCAGGTCAGCCCATGGTCGGCGAGCGGGAGCTTCGACAGGTAGGGCGAGAGCATCCCGAGCGGATGTGCTGCGGAGCAGACGTCGTGGCGATAGCCGGGGAGGGTCAGCTCGGTCGTGCGTGTGCCACCCCCGATCGTCTCCGCCGCTTCAAGGACGAGCACCGAAGCGCCACCGCGCGCCAGCTCGACCGCGGCAGACAGGCCGTTGGGACCGCTGCCGATGACCACGGCATCCAGGCGCGCCGGCAACGCGGTTCTACGCTGCCGGTGTGGCGGCGACGACTTCCCCGCTTGCCAGCACCATGCCGTCCTCGCACACGGCCTCGACGCGACCCCCCTGGAACTGCTGCTCGTAGACCTTTGCGTACGCGCCGCCGCGGCGGAGCAGCTCGGCGTGGGTGCCCTGCTCGAGGAGCTGGCCGCGGTCGATAACGAAGATCACATCGGCGGCGAGGATGGTGGAGAGCCGGTGCGCGATCGCGATGGTGGTCCGGCCGGTGAGAAGGGGCTCGAGCGCGGCCTGGACCAGGCGCTCGCTCGTCGTGTCGAGGGCGGAGGTTGCCTCGTCGAGGATCAGCACCCGCGGAGCCTTCAGGACGACGCGGGCGATGGCCAGGCGTTGCTTCTCGCCACCGGACATGCGGTAGCCGCGCTCGCCGACCAGCGTGTCGTAGCCGTCGTCGAGCGCGACGATGCGCTCGTGGATGAACGCCGCCCGCGCGGCTGCCTCGAGCTCCTCCTGGGTGGCGTCCGGTTTGGCGTAGGTGAGGTTGCGGCGCACCGACGCGTGGAAGAGGTAGGTCTCCTGAGTAACCATGCTGATGGCGTTGGCCAGAGATGCGATCGTGTAATCGCGGACGTCCATGCCGTCGAGGAGCACAGCTCCCCGGGTGACGTCGTACAGGCGCGGGATCAGGTAGGAGATGGTCGTCTTGCCCGCGCCGCTCGGTCCGACGATCGCGGCGAGCTGACCGGGCTTCACCTCGAGGCTCACGTCTTCAATGGCCCAGTCGCGTCGGAGCTCGTTGGGCACCGGGTCGCTCTGGTCGGGGTCAGCGCCGTTCTGCGCCGGGACCGCGGTCACCAGCCGCTGCGTGGGTTCGGTCATCGGCCCGAAGCTGCCCCGGTCGTAGCGAAAGTAGACGTGATCGAGGCGGACGTCGCCCTTGATGTCGTTCGCCGGAACCGGGCGCGCGTCCGGGCGGTCGACGATGTCGTGCGGCATCTTGAGGTAGTCGAAGATGCGTTCGAACAGCGCCAGGCTCGCCTGGATCTCGATCGACACCGAGAGCATGCTCCCGATCGGGAAGAAGAGGCGGCTCTGCAGGGTGGTGAAGGCCACGATGGTGCCCGGGGTGATCGACGGCGCGGTGGTTGCGGTGTGTCCGGCGAGAACGAACCCGGCGATGAGATACACGAGCGCCGGAGCGCTGCTGAAGAACGCGCCGATGACCGCAAAGAGAGCTCGACCGATCATCTCCTGGCGGATGGCGAGGTTGGCGAGCCGGTGGTTCTCCTTCCGGAATCGGGTCACCTCCTCCGGCCCGCGGCCGAAGACCTTCGCGAGGAGCATGCCCGACACCGAGAGGGTCTCCTCGGTGATCGCGCTGATCTCGGCCTTTGATTCCTGCGCCTGCATGGTGATCTGGCGGCGCACCCTGCCCGCTCGATACGTGTAGTACACGAACAGCGGCGTGATCGCGAGCGACAGCGCGGTGAGCTGCCAGGACAGGATCAGCATCGCGACCAGCGTGCTCAGCAGGGTCACGATGTTGGAGAGCAGCGACGTCGCCGTGTCGGTGACGACGGACTGGATGCCGCCCACGTCATTGGTGAGCCGGGACTGGATCTCACCGGTGCGCGTGCCGGTGAAGAACCTGAGTGACATTCCCTGCAGGTGCTCGTAGAGGCGGTTGCGCAACTCCTCCATCACGCGCTGTCCAACCCGGTTGGTGACATAGGTCTGGAGCACGCCGATCGCACCGGTGACGATCGTGATCCCGACCATGATTCCGACCAGGAGCTCGAGCCGCGGGAGCACCACGGGCAGGTAGACGAGGTGCTTGTTGACCGTTTGCGTCGGAAAGAGAGCGGTGTCGAAGACGACCTTGATGAGGATCGGGTTGATGACGCCGGCGCCGGCCGTGATCACCACCAGCCCGGCGATCGCCGCGACGCCCGCCCGGTGCGCCTTGAAGAGGCTCGCCGTCTGGCGGAGGAGCTGTCTATTCGAGACGCGTCCGGACGGTTTCTCGCGTTTGCCTCCGGAGAAGCCGCCTCCGTGCATCACGGCAGCAGCCCTCCTGGGGAGCGGGTGAGTGGGGTCATCGTTTCGACTGTACCAAGCTGTTGGCGTTTTCCCGATCTGGCGCGACGCGTGGGTTTTGCCATTGCGGGCGCTATATCATCTGCGGGGATTCAGCGCGGAGGGAGCGCTGGCGCACGACGACGGGGTATCCGATGCCCATCAGGTGGCTCCGTGTGACAGGCATGTCGATCGGCGGCATCCTGGCAATCGCGGGCTGCGGTGGATCAACCGGCAGCCCGACGCCGACGCCGTCAACCGGCGGTCTGACCCTTCCGAGCATCCCCGGATTGGGTTCCGGCTCGAACGGATCGGTGCCTGCCGCGAGCACGCTGTTGACTGCGGCGGACGTGCAGAGCATCAGCGGCAACTCGAACGTGAAGGCTCTCGCGGGGGCATGCACGTCTTCAACCTGCGTCTACTCGGATACGACCGGAATGGGCGGTGGCGGCGGTGTGATCTTCGTGCAGCCCTTCCCCGGGGCCATCGCCCAGGCGGCCTTGCAGGCGGCGATCGCCGCCGCGTTGAGCGGCCACACCACAACCAACGGGGGCACCGCGACGGCGGTGTCCGGGCTGGGGAGCGGGGCGATCAAGGAGATCGACGCGAATTCGGCCACGTACGCCTTCGTCAAGGACAACTACCTGGTCGTGGTCAACGTCACGTCGGGAACGAGGTCCGGGGCAGCCATGGATTCGCAGGTGGGCGCGGTCGCCCAGACGATCGCCGGTTCGGTGTAGCGGGATCTCCGCTTGGCGGAGAGGGTGGGATTCGAACCCACGGTGGCTATTCACCACACCGCTTTTCGAGAGCGGCACCTTCAACCACTCGGACACCTCTCCGGGAGCGTCGAGTATAGGGGCGAGCGCCGCCCGGTTCGGGCTGGGCAAATGAGTTGCGGCGCCTGTCGTTACCAGTAGTACCAGCGGCGTCCGCGCGGGCGGAACGGCCAGACCGATGAGCCAGAAGATCAAGAAGATGAAGGCGATCCACCACAGGACGTGGAGCGCGAAGCCCAACCCGAAGAGCAGGACGGTGAAGAGGAGGAAGGCGAAAAGGACGCACATGACGGAGGTTCTCCCTGAGGCGATATGTGGTTGGGATGGTAGATACCCGGCAGGTGGTCTGTATGAAACCGCCCGGTTGGCGGGACCGCCGGGTGGCCGCAGATACAATCGGGGAGGAGCGATCGCCTAGTTGGTCGAGGGCGCCGCACTGGAAATGCGGTTGGTGGGGAAACCCGCCACGAGGGTTCGAATCCCTCTCGCTCCGCATTGCCCTTTGTAGATAAGGGATATCTGCGGGACGTTGCTAACCGTACAGAGCGCAACGAGCATCTCAAACGGTGTCTGGACCCAATGTAGCCCCAACGTCATCGGTGGTAGCTGAGAGCTCGCAAGCCCGGGTGACCACCTTCTCGATGATTCCACACCTGCTTTCACCGCAGGCAATATGGGGAGATGCAACGCCGCCCCAATATCACGCCGAACGCGATTAGCGAGTGGTGCGCCGAGACCTTCGGATCTGGGCCGTCGGCGACGTTGTTCGAGGGCGGCTACCTTTCGCAGGTGGTAGGCATCGAGTTGTTCAATGGTCGCAGGATCGTGGTGAAGGTCCGTGAATGGCAAGATCGGCTGGTTGCTTGCGCTCAGGTTCAGCGGGCACTGTTCGCGTGCGGCTTTCCGGCGCCGGAACTGCTCGTCGGCCCGGACAGATGGGGTGACGGCTACGCCATATCGGCCGAGCAGATGGTTGAGGGCGGTGGTCAGGCCCCTGATGTGCCGGGGGTCGCGCGGCGCTTCGCCGAGGGATTGGCCTTGCTGGTTCGATTAGCGCCCTCACCGTCCGACATCGGAACGCTGGCGCCGTCACCACCGTGGGTTGGATGGGATCGCGCCGACGAAGCGCTCTGGCCCGAGCCCGACGATCGCGACGGTGACCTGAACGCGCATGAAGGCGACCCGTGGCTCGACGACATCGCTCGGTCGGCGCGGGCCCGCCTGCTCGGCATTGCGTCGCCCTGTGTTGTCGGTCATGGTGACTACTACTCAGGAAACCTGCAGTGGCATGGCGAGGACCTCATCGCGGTGCATGACTGGGACAGCGTGGTTGCGCAGCCTGAGGCCGCCATCGTTGGGCAAGCCGCCGCCGTGTGGCCAGTCGGGGAGGTCGCCACGATCGAGCAGACTGAGGAGTTCCTCGAAAGTTATTTGATGGCGTGGGGCGCCGCTCCCGTTAACGCTTGGATCGAGGACAGCTGGGCAGCAGGCCTATGGGCGCGCGCATTCGAAGCCAAGAAGGCGAGCCTCGGCGGTGAGGACCCATTCGTGCTCCTCACTCCCACAGAGGCTCAGGAAAGAATGCAGCGAGCGGGTCTATCGACAAACCAGGTCAACTGGTAGCTCACTGAGTACTCGGTCGTGCATCCAACTGGAACGCCACAGCCAACTCATCGAGACGCGTTCGCTCTGCGTCCTTGTGAGGAACTCCTAGAGCACACCAGCGTGCAATTAACACACCAGAGCGATGTACCGGACGGTCCGCCCTCAACCGATCGTATGCAGGCACACAATGGTGCGCCCATAGCGTCGCAGAGGGCGTGCCGTCCGCCTTGCTACCACCGGAGTCCGCTTGGCTGCTGCTGAGCAAAGAGCCCGGTACGGCGTGCTGCAAACATCACTCCAGCCAGGACAAGGTCGTGCGGGGGGTGGACGGTATCTCCGGCGGGAAGCTGACCCGCGAGCAACTCAGAGCCCGCCGAGCAGGCTCCGCAGCGCGGACGTGTAGGCGTCAAGTGCCGCTCGGCCTTGCCCGGTGAGGCCGATCGAGGTGCGTGACGCCGTCCCGTTGCCCGTCTTCTCGCTGGTCACGTAGCCCGCGTCCTCGAGCTTTCGCACGTGCGTGATCAGGTTGCCGGGTGTCAGCTCGAGCATGTCCTGCAATCGAGTGAACGCGAGCGCGTCGCCGTCGGGCAGCGCGGCCAGCGTCGCGAGGATCCGCAACCGAGCCGGCGCGTGGATCAGCGGGTCCAGCGCTTCGGCCGTCATCCGCGGCCGGCTGCGCGGCGCTGCCAGGCGCTGGCAGCGGCGTAGCCGACCACCCCGACGAATAGGCCGATTCCGGCGACCAGCCACGCATCGATCGGCCCCACGAATGCGGCGATGGCGCCGCCCGTGGCGACCGTGAGCGCCGTGCCGAGCAGCGGCCAGTCGGCCTTGCTCGCCGCGATGCCCGCGACGGTTGTGCCGACGATGATCAGCGGCGCTGCGGCCGGGATCACCCCATACACGATCGCAGCGCTGGCGCCGTCGTACTTGAGTGCAGTCTGAATCACCGGGCTGCCGAGGTACGACACGAGGATCGCGATCCCCTCGACCGTGCGCTGCCTCGCAGAGGGTCCGCTCACGCCGACCGTAGCCCGTCGGTAGACCGCCGCGGACACGGCGATCGTCACGGCGACCGTCGCGTACACCAGCGCGATCACGCCAAGGTTCGGTCCGGTGTAGGGATGCTGCCCAAGCACCGAGATCCAAAGAGCGCCGTAGGCGAGCAGGATCAGCACCCCCATCAGCGCCGTCGCCAGCGGCGGGTTCATAGAGAATTGACGCCGGGCCTCGCGGCTGGTCTGCTCCAGCAGCCGCGCTGCTTCGCGGGGATCGAGCGGACCGCCGTTGTCAGCCGTCGCGGTCTGTTCCAGATCACGGGTGTTATCCATGGTTGGGGCCTCCTGGGTTGACTTTGCTCCACAAAGCTACCGCGCTTTGCCACACAAAGTCAAGCCCTGATTGAAGGTGCTGGGAAGGCCTACAAGCGCCACCGGGAGGACGCCTCGGCCACAGGGAGCGAAGGCTCCCCAGGCTTATGGGTGTCAGCGTGCCACCCGGTCGTGAGGCATCCTTCAATCTCACGGAACAAGGCGGCGTGACATCGCATCAGATCAAATACTCACACCCGATCGATGGCAGAGCTCACTTCTCTCAAGACAAGAAGATTCGAACCAAGTTCTTCGCGCAGGCCCCACGCCTCGACACCTACGACGGTCATCTATTCAGCCTTGATGTACGCGGACTTGCCGGATTCGACCAACACGTGCATGGAGCACCTGAACCGTGCGTAGTTGCCGTAGGGGACCAGGAGCCTGCGAGTGGCAATACCATTCACATTGCGGGATACGGGTATCCAATCCCTCCAGAGACTGATTGGTCAATGGTGGTGAATCCGATCACGATGCAGCGAGCTGGCGGCGAGCCAATTACCGGTCTTGCGATCGCACCTCCCGAAGGCTCTCCCCTGCAAGACCATATCCTCTTGTTTCACGTGTATCAGCGACCCTTGGCGATAGACTTGGAAGCAGAGTTCCTCTTCATTTTTATCGGTGGATTCGATACCAACCTTACCGACGGGCGCCACCTGGCAGCGGTGCCGCGTGCACTTCATGCGCAACGTGCTTACCACCGTGCCCAACGCCGCCCACCAGATGGTGGCGGCGACTATTCGCACAGTCTTCGTCCAGCCTGACCGGGTCACCGCCAAGGCCGCCCTGGAGCGCGTCTGCCGGCTGTTCGCGAAGCGCTTCCCCAAGCTGGTTACCTGCCTGCTGGAGGCCGAGGACGATGCGCCCGCATACTACGGCTTCCCGGCCCAGTATCGCCGCCAAGTCTGGGCCAAGCGGGACGCTATTCGAACTTTCTGGCAGAACTCGAACCGTACTTTCCTCTGAGGCGCCCGAGCCGCTCGGGTCAACCTGCGACTGCATCAGTACTGGGACGGCTGCGCCTCACCAGCCAACAACATCCGGCCATACTGCACCCGTGACGAAGGTCACCATCCGAATTGCCCGACGACTTGCTCGAGGCGGTTGTGTGGAGGCTGAGCGCCGCGGGATGTCTAGTTGCAGGCGTCGGCCTATTGCCGACGAGGCCGTGTGCGCACAATGTGTTCCTCGCGCTCCGGTGGCACGGTCGGTTGCAATCTCCCGCGTCTCCAGGCCGCGGTCGACGGCAATCGCCACCGTCGCCGCCGACCGGCCATGAGTTGTCGCAAGTGCGGCCACCCCGTGACCTCCGCCGCGAGGTTCTGCGTCAACTGCGGCTCGGCCCTCGCCATCGCGTGCCCGCGCTGCGGTGCGGAGGTGGTGCCGGCGGCGAAGTTCTGCGAGCAGTGTGGCGCGCCGCTCACGCCAGTTCAGCCCGAAACGCCTCACAACGTGGTCGCCGAGGCACTCACCTCAGGTCCGTCCCTGGAAGGCGAGCGCAAGCAGATCACAGTGCTGTTCGCCGACGTGGTTGGATCGATGCACCTACAGGAGCACCTGGGTGACGAGGCCTGGCGATCCATTATTGACCGGTTCACCAAGATCCTGAGCGAGGCCGTCCACCGCTTCGAGGGCACCGTCCAGCAGTTCACCGGAGATGGCGTGATGGCCTACTTTGGGGCGCCGATTGCCCACGAGGACCACGCCAAGCGCGCCTGCTTTTGCGCACTCCAGATGCTGGAGGCGATTGGGCGGTATGCCGAGGAGCTGAAGCGCACCGAGGGCCTCAGCTTCCAGGTCCGCATCGGCATCAATTCCGGCGAGGTCGTGGTGGCGTCGATTGGCGATGAGGCGCACATGGAGTACACCGCGGTCGGCCACACGGTAGGCCTGGCCAAGAGGATGGAGAGTCTGGCAGAGCCCGGCCACCCATATATGACCTCGCATACCGCCAGCCTGGTGGACGGCTTCCTCCAGCTCAAGGGCTTGGGCGAGTTCACTGTCAAGGGCGTCGATCGTGCGGTCGCTGTCTTCGAGCTCGTAGGAGTCGGTCCGCTGCGCACGCCAATCCAGGTGTCGCAGGGACGCGGTTTCTCCACGTTCGTCGGGCGTGACAGAGAGACTGCCATCCTGGAGGACGCCCTCATGCAGGCTTTCCAGGGGCAAACCCAAGTGATCGGCGTAGTGGGGGAGCCCGGGGTCGGCAAGAGCCGGCTCTGCGCCGAATTCGCCACCCATTGCAATGCCAAACGGCTAACCGTTCATCGCGCCCACGGCGTCTCCCACGGCATGGCGATCCCCTTCCTGCCCATTCTGGAGATGCTTCGCGACTACTTCGGCGTCCTGGACAACGACTCGCCTGGCACGGCCCGGGACAAGATCGCCGCCCAGCTGCTCAGTATGGACGCGACACTCTTGGATGGACTGCCGCTCTTCTTCGACTTCCTGGAGGTCGCCGACCCGGAACGGCCACCTCCCGCGCTCCAACGCGAAGCCCGGATGCGGCGGCTCTTCGACGTCATCCGCATGGTGATTGAGCGCCGGAGCGCGAGCGAGGGTCTGACCGTATTCCTGTTGGAGGACCTGCACTGGTTCGACCCCGCGAGCGCCGAGTTCCTCGAGCAGCTGATCGAATCGTGGGCAGGCTCGCGCACCCTGGTGCTGACCAACTTCCGGCCCGGGTTCGGTGCTTCATGGACCCGGCACTCCTATTACCGGCAGATACCGCTGGCGCCCCTCAGCCCGGAGGCGGTGAAGGAGATGCTCCAGGAAGCGCTCGGTCTTGACGGTTCCTTGCGCGGGTTGCCCGATTTCATCCTCGATCGCACCCGCGGCAACCCCTTCTTCGTCGAAGAGACGGTTCGCTCGCTGGTCGAGGAGGGGACGCTGGAGGGCGACCGGGGGAGCTACCGGCTGGTAACCGAGCTCTCAGAACTGGCGGTGCCAGCCACCGTGCAGGCTCTGCTATCAGCCCGGATCGACCGCGTGGACGCGCGCGAAAAGACCCTGCTGCAGAAGGCCTCCGTCATCGGTCGCGTATTCACCGAGCCCGTGCTTGGCTTGGTCGCCGAACTCTCGAACGAGGAGCTGTCCGCATCGCTTCACCGTCTGTGCTCGGCCGAGTTCCTGCAGCAGCAGTCGTTGTATCCGGTCGCTGAATACCGGTTCTGGCACCCGCTCACGCAGGAAGTTGCCTACGGCTCGCTCTTGAGGGAAAACCGAGCACGCATCCATGCGGCCGTGGCCAAAGCAGTCGCCGAGCTCGAGCCCGAAGGTCTGGATGAGCGCGCGGCGCTGTTGGCTCAGCACTGGGAGGCCGCAGGCGAGCCGCTCGAAGCCGCGCGCTGGCACCTGCGTGCCGCCATACACTCCGGCTGGCGGGACGTGCATGAGCAGAAGCGTCATCTCAGCGCGATCATCGGGCTCCTCGCCAGAGAAACAGAGTCCGACGCGAGCTTCGATCTTGGCTGGACGGCCCGCTTCCGCCTGATGCGTATCGCCGCCCGCCTCGGTGCCGAGCCGGGGGAGGTGGATCGACTGGGGAACGAAGCGCGCGACCTCGCGGAGCGTCGCGGGGACCAGTTGAGGGTTGCACTGACGTACTACGCAACGGGCTTTGCTGATATGGGGTCAGGCCAGCTGGATAGGGCACTGGCCAACGTTCGGGCTGGGATCGACATCGGTGCGCAGATCGCCCGGAAAGAGGTCGCCCTGACTTCACGTCGTGGTCGGTTTCATCCTGGCCTCGAGAGGTCCGCTCCCAGAAGCCCTGCCGGAGTTCGAGCTTGCGGTGGAGGCATCCGAGGGCGACATCGACTTTGGCCTTCGATTATTTGGCATCAGCATGGTGAAGTACAGGTGGTTCATGCGGTCCCTTGTGATGTGGCGTATGGGACGCCTCGACGAGGCGGATGCCGACGCTGAGCGTGCAGTCGAATTCGGACGCGAAAGCCGCGAGCCCGAGATGGTGTTGTTTGGCAAATCCCTTCACCTCTTGGTGAGCTATGTAAGAGGGGAGGGTAAGGCCGGGATGTCAGAGGCTCG
Source organism: Candidatus Dormiibacterota bacterium (assembly GCA_963799005.1). Lineage (GTDB taxonomy): Bacteria > Chloroflexota > Dormibacteria > Aeolococcales > Aeolococcaceae > Palsa-851. Next base: position 1,954,093 of record CAWCVK010000001.1, read on the forward strand.
CCAGGCGGCGCGAACTGGGAGCGAAACGAGCCCACTTTCAGCCGTATACACCCATTGGGGTCTGGGTGCGACCTGCCTCGACGCCGAACTGTACCCAGAGGCCCAGGATGCCCTCGCCGAGGGATTGCAGGTTGCCCGGAGACATTCTGTCGGCCTCCACGAGGAGGCCGCGTTGCTGGCCGAGCTCGCGGACGTTCACCGCGCGGTGGGCAATGCGGCAGCAGCGGCGGAAATCGCCGAGGAGGCAGTCGAGGCCGCCCGCACGCAGAACTCAGGTGTTCACGAATGTCGTGCTCTGATCAGTCGCGCGGCGGCGTGGCGCGGACTGAGCGGACTGGATGCACGCAATGCAATCCGCGGCGACCTCGATCACGCAGATGCTCTGATTGAGCAAGTTGGCGCTCATGTCTGGTCGCCGTTCGTGCACGTCGAGCGGGCCGAACTCGCGCTGCTCGAAGGCGACAGTGCGGTCCGCGTCGATGAACTGAAACAGGCTCTCCGTTTGTTGCGGGCGATGGGGGCTTCCGGTCGGGCCGCGCGCATAGAGCAGGCGATCTCGGCGACGGCCGTTTAGAGGGATATGGCCTGGTTCTCGACTGTCTTCTCTTTGAGAAACCGGTCGATGCGCTCGGCGACCCGCTCCCAGGCCGGCTCCAGCATGAGGTCGTGCGACTGCCCGGCGAAGTACTCCACCTCCGCTCCGTAGGCCTTGGCGGTCGCCTCCACGTCCTTGCGAGGGATGAGCCAGTCCAGTTCGGCTCCCAAAGCGAGGATGGGCGTGCGGCGCACCTTCGCGCGGTCGGGGCGCACGAAGAACAGCATGTCAAGGTAGGCCAGGTAAGCGTCGTCGGTCATCATCGCCTGGTAGCGGGCGACCTCCTCGTCGGGGAGTCCGGGTCCGAATAGCGCTTCGCGCGCCCGCGCTGGCGTGCTCACGAGCCTGTAGGTGCTCCATGTCAAGTTGACCGCGAGTAGACGTAGCGGATGGCGCGCGGCGATGGCCAGAGTCGCATGCCGGGCGCCGGCAGGGGGGATGGAGGCGACCAGCACCGCGGCAGGTGCCGGATGCTCCTCCAAGTACTTTTGCGTTACGAAGCCGCCCAGGGAGTGGCCGACCACCACCGGCGGGCTGGGCATCTCCGCCGCCGCGGCGGCTACATCGGCGACATAGTCGCGGATCCGCGTCAGCCGGAGGCCGGGCGCGTGATGCTGATCGTGATGGCGGAGCGTGAGAGCGCGGGCGTCGTAGCCGTGGTCGCGGAACCAGGGCACGAAGTGCTCCTCCCAGCACCATGCACCATGCCAGGTTCCGTGCACGAACAGGACTGGCTGCAAAGTGGCTGCAATATAGCGCAGCCGGCTCGTCGTAAAGGCAGACCCGAGCTCGCCGTCTCCGGCGGCGGCCGCTCTTTCATTCCCCTCGAAGGACCCGCGGGTTCTAGGGGGCCCGGGCCCTCGTCCCTGGTCGTTCGGAGCTGGCTCAGCCTAGGTACCTCCGTTCATAAGTCGGGAAGGCAGAAGGCTGTCAACTCGCCCCTCCATGTTCGTCTGTGCGGGTCGTTCCTAGCTAACCCAGCCGCCTGGGCGGCTCGCGAGGAGTGTGAAGCAGATTCGGGACTCTTCGAGGAGGTCCACGACGACCTGAGAAGCGAACCTCCACCAACTGTGCGTCGATGCCGCGTCGCGGGGTGGGCCCGTTCTCAGTGGCTCGTCGGCGACGAATGCGCCGGCCAGATGGGCGCTGCTGGGGACCGCACCAAACGGGGCGAAGTACAACCAGGTGATCAACGGCCACCTCTGCTGGTTCCAGGAGGAGTGGAGCAATCAGACCCATCAATGCCTGCAGCGGCTCACCGCGTCGGCGGCACGACCACACGCCAAATTGACGGTCACCGCAGGCAGATACGGGATCGCGGTCCTCTGTGGGCCGCGATCCCCGGTAATCCGCCCAGAGCCCACACGTGCGGGTCATGGGTCCGCGTGCAGTGTTCTTCGCACTCGTGAGAGAAGGTCAGCCTGCTCCTCGCGGCTGGTGACCCTCGCGCGCCGGAACGCGCCGTCGAGCCTCACATCAACGTAGAAGTCGCCGGTGTCCTCGTGGACGTGAAGGAACGCACGGGAGCCTCGCGAGAAGTAACCGCGCTTGCGCTCCCGCAGCTGGGGGAGCTTGCGTAGCTCAACGAGCAGCGCCTCTACCTGGTCAAGGTCTTCATCCGTTGCATGCCGCACCTATTAATCATGGCTCGGAGATCAACGCAACAGATAGCCGAGGCGCCCTGCGTTCCTTGGGTCCCGGTCGCAGGGAGGCGGTCGCAATACGAAACGTTCTGGCCGGGCTCCGGCTCAAGCAAGCTCGCACCCCCTTGGGCACATGCACCGCAGGTGACGATCTCCACCCTACGCGCCCGCCGCGCCGCAGACACACTACTCCCAGCGGAAGTATCGAACGGCCACGAACGCAAAAGCGAGCGTGTAGCCAATCACGGCGATGAGGATGGGCACCGGCGGCATCTCACCAAATACCGAGTAGAGAAGCGAGCGCACGACTGAGCCGCTTGGCGAATACAACAGGATGTACTGCAGTGGTCCACTTACTTGGTCAGGCTGCACCCACAACCCCGACAGGAACAAGAGGCCAAAGAAGAGCACGCCTCCCACAATGCCGGCCGCGCTCTGCGTCCGAACCAAGGCGACGACAACCAAGCCCAGCGAGAAGATCTCGGCAATGCCCAGGACGACGGAGAGGATGAAGAACGGGACGTCAATAGAGAATGGCGCGCCGAAGATCACGCTACCGCCAACCATGGCGATGACGATTGCCACGACAGCGAACAGGAGGTTGATGACCAGTTGGGCTCCAAGCAGTTGTGACGGATGGACGGGTGTCGTGGAAACCCGTCGCAGCCACCCGATCTCACGGTCCCTCACCAGGGTGCTCGGAATGGAGATCGCTATCCCGATGAACGAAATCACCATGATCACCGGGATGTACAGATCGATCACATTGAGGCCGGTGTCGCCTACATTCCCCGGTACGGCTTTGCTGATGAAACCGAAAACCACCAGGAGGATGGTCGGAAGCCCGACACCGACACCGAGACCAGTAGGTTCGCGGAGAGAGAGCTTCGCCTGCACCTTGAGCAACGCGGCGATCTGCGCACGCGACCTGCGGCCAAGTACTTGTCTACGATCCGGCGTCACAGGTGGACCTCTTCCGACACTCTCGGCGTGGCGTCCTTGGTGAGCTTGATGAAGGCGTCATCAAGATTTCCACTTCTTGCCTCCAGTTCTGACACCTGGATCCCCTTGGCCGTGAGGGCGTTCAATAGAGATGCCGCCAGATCTCCTGTCCCGGTGACCGTCACGTAGCGGCCTTTTCGCTCTATGACTTGGACGCCGTGGACTGCGTCCAGCGTGACGTCGTCAACGAGGCGCGACGGGACGAAGCGCACCCTATTCACCCCTGCTTGGGCCGCGATCGCTTCCGGGGTGTCCAGCACGCTGAGGACTCCGTGATTGATCAGCGCAACTCGGTCGCAGAGCGTCTCGGCCTCGTCCATGAAATGGGTGACGAGGATGACCGTGACGCCGCGCTCCCGCATTCGTTCGATCAGCGCCCACGTGTCTCGCCGTGCCTCGGGATCGAGGCCGGTCGTCAGCTCATCGAGGATCGCAATCTTCGGGTCGCCCACTAGCGCGAGCGCGATGGACAGCCGTTGTTTTTGACCGCCTGATAAGTTCTTGAAGGCTACGCGCTCGATGTGCTTGATTCCGAGCAACTCCAATACCTCCTGCGGATCGAGGGGCGCGGGATAGAAGGAGGCGAAGAGCTCAAGGGCTTCACCCACCCTCAAGCGTGGTGGTAGAGAGCTCTCCTGGAGTTGAACGCCGACAAACTCTCTGATTTTGTCTCGGTCGCGCTGTGGAGACAGCCCGTAGACGCTTATCGATCCTGAATCTGGAACCCGCAGGCCGGAAATACATTCGACGGTGGTCGTTTTTCCCGCGCCGTTGGGGCCGATGATCCCGAAGATCTCCCCTTGCTGTATGGAGAACGACACGTCGTCGACGGCTACAAGCCCTCCATACCGTTTGACGAGATTCATGATCGTAACGGCGGCTTGTTCTCCGGCCGGATTGGGCACGCTTTCGGGTGGGCAGCACACTCTAGTCTTGACCGATGGTCCTAGGCTTCATCAGGCGAAGATCCGAGTGATCAACTCCAAACCACCACACGGTCCCTAGCCTCATTTCGGCGAGGGCGCCTGAGCTGCCACCTCGAGCCCTGCCAGTCGACACGAAACGCAGGCTGACAGCCTTGCCACCACGGTGTCGGTTCGGGAGCGGACCGAGTTGGGGTCGTGCATGGCCCGACGGTGAAGCTTAAGCGCCGGGCGGTCATGTTCCCTCCCTAGCGGCGCCGTACGCATCATCTCAGCTCACACCCAGTCGCGCCAAGTTATCCTCGCTCCGTGACCGATGTGCACGGCTGCATTGCCTGTGATCTAGCCCGCGGACGCCGCGATCTTCCGGGTGGCCTCATCCATCAGACCGAGCACTGGCGGGTTGAGCACTGTGTCGGACCGCTTGGAGTGGGGACCCTTCTGGTCAAGCCGTCGCGGCATGTGGTGCGGATGGCGGACTTGAACTCGGACGAGTCTTCCGAGATGGGTCCGCTGCTTTACCGAACCAGCAGCGTGGTTGGGAGGCTCACGCAAGCGTCCCAGGTATATGTGTGCCTCTGGTCGCACGGCCCGGCGCACATCCATTTCGTCGTCCAACCGGAGACAGAAGCTGTTGTCAAGGCATTCGGCACGTGGGGTCCAGCGCTCCAGGCGGCCATGTTCGACCACGACGACCAGCCCAGTCGAACTCGCGTAGAGGAGTTCGCCGACCATGCACGAAGTGCCTTCACTTCCCAAGACTGAGGAACTATAGCCGGACGCGTGTTCCGGCAATCAAAGGCTGCCTGATTCGCCTACCTAGATCGGACGGCGCGTGACTGACCCACACGAGCGTAATGTCACCTGAGGTGGCGATCGCGCTCTATCCCCGCTGGGCCCGAAAATCCAGGCTCAACGAAGATCCAACGCGGGTGCCTTCGCCTGCCTTTTGGCGCACTGACCGCTTCGAACCTGAATACGGAGTGCCCCTCAATGCCCCTCCCTGCACCCCGTTCGGACGGTCTGGAAATGCGGTATCCGGGGTAACTCGGCTCGAGGGTTCGAATCCCTCTCGCTCCGATTTTGTGATGTCGCAAGACATCGTGGACACATGTCTCACGATATCGTGGACATTTTGAGGAGGCCAGGCCGGACTCCGCGGGGCCACGCGGTCGTGGCGGACGCGGTAATGCACGGGTGGCGGCGCTGCAGTGGGACAGGCCTTGATGCGTGCATGCAAGGCGTGGAGGGGGGTGTCGGCGTTGCAGAGCCGTTTGTCCTCGTTGTATAACGCGACGGGAAGCATCCTGCGGGAATCCGGACGGGGCCAATTAAGGGGAGCATCATGAGATGGGCAAGGTTCTTGAGTCTGTTTGCCATCGTTGCCTTGCTGACCGGTTTCGCCTGGGGTGGCACCGTCCGCGCCTCAGCCTCGGGTATCGAGAGCGGCGATCTTGCCTCGCCCCAGGCGGTTGATCAGTACCTCGTTTCGATTGGCGTGGATCCCGGCACGGCCATCTGGCAGGTCGGCCTGCGCAACTACGTGGGTCCGGCCTGCCCGGGAGCGGGGTGGCAGTGCACTGCATCGACACACAATGCTGTTGTCCAGGAGGCGCCCCTGGATGGGGTGAATGCGTTCACCTGCTCCGTGGACGGAAGCGCGACCAGTCAGAGTGCCGCCCGATGCGTGGTCCTGCAGGTCAACGCCGGGGCCCTTTTTACCGGCCGCACTGCGCTGCCGCCTAGTACGAACACGACCGTTGCGAACAGTCCACCAGGCAGCAACCAGGCGAACTGTGTCGATGTCGTATGCACCATCGTACAGGCGAACACGACCGGTCACAACCAAGCGCAGATCCACCAGCACTCGGACCAGCAGTCTGGGGACATGCAGACCGCGACCGAGACAGCCAACGTCACGCAGACGAACACTACGGGTCAGAACCAAGCAGAGGTGCAACAGCAGATTCACCAACACATCAACGATTCGGCCACGACCCAGGACCAGGAGGCAACACAGTTCGCGTGCATCCAGCAGGACTCGCAGAGCGGGCAGAATCAGGCTCATATCGAGCAACAGCAGCAGCAGCACGAGCTGTCGAGCGCGGCGGGAGTCACGCAGATGCAGAATACGATCCGGCAGTCGACGCAGACGTGCCCCGCCCCCGGCGGTCAGATGACCAGCGTCAACTCCCCCAACCTGGCGGCGCTGATTGAACAGAATCAACAGACCACCGGCGACAGTGGCCAAAATCAGGCTGAAATCGACCAGCACCTGGCGCAGCAGCAGAAGTCCACGACCAGCAGTGGGACCGTCGCGCAGCAGCAGGGAAACAGCGACGAATTCTCAGGCGGCCTTGGTGGCGACATCAATCAATCTAGTAGCGGTGTGTCGCAGGCCACCGCGCAGCAGAATGAGAGTCAGCGACAGCAGGCTCGAATCTCGAATCCGACCCAGACCCAGTTCGACCCGGCGCATTGCTGCACGGACCAGGGGAGCAACTCCCAGGACCAGTTCAACATCAATCAACAAATGAGTTAGAACTCCGGCCCGACCGCCTTTCAGGGCTACGACGTTGAAGGCGAGTGCCTCACCTCGGGCACCTGTACCGTGCAGGAGCAGATCAGCCAGAACGGTCAGTCAGTGACGCCCAACTGCACGTCATCTGAGGGTGAGACAATCTGCTTCACCACCAACGAAGGAGGGTGAGGCAATGAGTAGGCGCCCGCCTGAGTGCGAATTAGAGTTTTATGCAGGACCTGTCACTTCGAGTGACACGCTAGCAAGCGCTCGATCGGCGGCCTCCACCTGGGCGTAGGCGCCGAGTTGGCCAAACAGCGCACGGGCCCGCTCGAGCGCGTCACGCGCTTCCTCGAACTGACGGTCGCGCGCTAGGGCGCGCGCCTGCAGTATGCGCGCCTCGCCGAGATCGAGCCACAGTTGCTGGCGTTCCATGATGTCGATGGCGTCGCCAAAGCCCTTCCACGCACTCGTCGGGTCGGTGCCTCGAGCGATGACCATCGCCTCGGCGAGCAATGCAGCCGCGTTAGCATAGTCAGCTTCGGGCGGCACCAAAGACCGCGCGTAGGCAGCGACCTGACCCCCTTCTTGAACGCGCCCAAGCTCCAGCAGTGCTTCGACGAGGTACCGACATATTTCTACGACAAGCCAGCCGCCGCTCTCCTCGGCGATAGCCAACGCCTGGCGAAGACGCGTTTCTGCCAGTTGGGAAGCACCGGAAGCGAGGTCGCACTGCGCGAGGGTTCGCAGGCTTTGCACCTGGAAGTAGCTGTCGCCAACGCGCTCTGTCCATTTGAGAGCTCGCGAAGCGAGCCGCCTCGCTTGCAGAGGGCCGGTTCGATAGAAGGTCACCAGCGCCAACAGGAACGTTGCCCTTCCCTTGTAGCGGTTGCTGCCGAGAGGCGCGGCGAGCTTGGCCACCAGAGCGGACTCCCTCTCGGCATCGGCGAGTTTGCCGATATTGAATAGCAAGCTGCCGATCCGCAAATGCCCTTCCAGGCTGAGGGAAAGATCCCCGAGCTCTTCAGCGATCACGATCGCTTCGCGCAACTCATGGATCGCCGAGTTCGCATTCCCCTCCAGATCTCCGCGCAGCGCTGACAGCTCATACGCGGTGCGCACCTGCAGCCAGCGATCGCCAAGGGCTTGGGCGATTGCCTGAGCTTCCTCCAGGCACCGGCCGGCATCGGTGGCGCGCCCTTCCTTGAAGGAGATATTGGCGAGCGTGACCAGCGCCTGACCACGCAGATCCGCCCGGCCGAGTTGTCCCGCTTGATCGGCCGCAGCCTCCAGATCGGTCGCTGCGGCACCGAGCGCACCCAGCATCACCATGGTGCGCGCCCGCCTGATACGGAGGTCGACAGTCGTATCCGGGTCGATGCCGGTGAGCTCCAAAGCTCGTGAGTAAAACCGGTTCGCCTCGCGAGCGCCGTCTCTGTGCTCAGCGCGGGAGGCTGCCGAGACGAGTGCCCCAACTGCCTCGTGAATCGGTCGCAGTGCTGCCATGGGACCGATCGTCGGCGCCAGGCGGCATGCCTGCTCGAGGTGGTATGCGATGATCTCGATGAGCGCCTCGCCGCCACCGGGATGCTGCCTGAGCCACTCGGCGCAGGCACCGTGCAGGATCGCTCGCTCCCCCTTGGGCAGCCGGCGATACGCGACGTCGCGGATCAAGATGTGCCGAAATGCGAACTCGTGCTCCCCCCGCAGTTCGGATATGGGGCGCGCCTCCACCACTTCCCGCAGCACCAGCCCGTCGAGACCGGGTTCGATGCTGTGGTCCCACCCTCCGATCTGGCGCACCGCTTCCGTCCAGAACGTAAGACCGAGCACCGAACCGTGCTGGGCCAGACGTTTCTGCTCCGAGGGAAGCAGGTCGAGCCGAGCGCCGATGAGTTCCTGGATGGATGTCGGTATGGGCATCTCCGCGAATGGTTGCCGGTCCGATCCCTCACGAGCGAACATTCCTGTGCTCGCCAGCATGCGCAGCGTCTCTTCGAGGAACAAGGGGTTGCCACCCGCCGTTTTGACGAGTGGTTGCAAGCGCTTCGCATCGGCGTCGGCCGTCGTCAGCCGCACGAGGATCATGGAGGCTTCATCGTCGGTCAAGCCCGCGAGTTTGGCGATGCGATGGCCGTCGTCCTGCGCCAGCGGAGGGCGGTCGTCGAGCCCTTCGGGACGGACGCTGGTCAAAACCAGTATCGGTGCTGAGGATTGGACCAGTGACTGAATGAACCCGAACAACGTAGGCTCGGACCAGTGGAGATCCTCGAACACCAGGACTAAGTTCTGGGATGCTGCCAAGAGTTCGAATGCGCGCTGCAAACCCCAATGCAACTCGCCTTGCGAGATCTGCGCGGCGAGAAAGACTCCACCGGGCGTCTTCGGAAGAGCAAGGAGATTGGATAGCGCCGTCGCGATAGGCTGTAACTGGTCTGCATCGTCCGTGGGCAATGACTCGATGAGCCTTCCGAGCTTCTCGGAGTTGATCGACAGTGCGTCGCCAGGCGTGATGCCGGCGGCGGACCACAACATCTCCATCAGCGGCCAGTACGTGATTCCCTCACCGTACGGAAGGCAGCGTCCCCGCAGTACCGCCGGCTGTCCTTCCAACACTGCGGTCGCTTCGCGAAGCAACCGCGTCTTGCCGATCCCGGCGGGCCCAACGACGGTGAGCGAGCAGGTCTCTCGCAGCCGGCACACACGCTCCCAAAGTTCGACGATCAGATTGAGCTCCGCAGTGCGTCCTACGAACGGCGCTGTTCCCAAAGGTCTCGCCTGAGGGACGGGCGGAGCTTCGAGCACTTCCCAGGCGCCAATCGGTTCCCTCTTGCCTTTGGCCGCGATCGACTCGACCTGCCGGTACACGACCGATTGGCGGGTCGCAAGGTACGTCTGCTCACCGGCGTAGATCGACCCGGTCGGAGCGCGGCTCATGAGCCGCGCAGCGGTGTTGGTTGTGTCGCCCATGGCGGTGTAGTCCTGCCGTCCATGCGGACCAATCAGCCCGGCCATGGTCTCGCCCGTGTTGATGCCGACATGTAGGTCGAGTTTATGTGGGCCAAGTTCCTGCGCGCGGATCCGCTCGCGCATCGCGAGGGCGGCGCGAATTGCGCGCTCGGCATCGTCCTCATGCGCGATCGGCGCGCCGAATGTCCCCATGATCGCGTCGCCCATGATTCCGGTGAGGGTTCCACCGAAGCGCTGGACCTCCGCGCTCATGACGTGAGCGCAATGCGCAGCAAGAGCCTTGACGTCTTCTGGGTCCAGCTCCTCGGACAGTGATGTAAATCCGGCCAGGTCGGCAAACAGGATTGTGGCAATGCGCCGTTCTTCGACTCCAGAGGCGTCGGCGTACTGTCCAGGTTGTTGCGTGGCCGCCAATGGTGCGGACGTGAGCACTTCCGGCGCGGACGACCTTACCGCCGACTGCAGCGACGCACCACACTGGGCGCAGAATCTAGCGGATGGTTCGGTGGCGGCCCCGCATAGGGGGCACCTCTTGGTCAACGCACGTAGCTTACTCGGCCGCCTTCTCACGCATCGCCGGCACGGACTTTTACGTGGGCCGATGAGTCGGACGCCGCGCTGGTTTGCCGTTTGGCGCACTCGCTCCGTTTCCTGACGATAATCGCTAGGCGATTCCCCAAACCACATCCGCCTGATTCGGCGATTTTCGCGACGACGCGGACGCGTGGCTCACCGCGCAATCGAGCAACTGTCCCCGCGACATCCACGCCCAACGCGTCAGCGTCGCCGCGGAATCCTAAGCCCGAAGAATCTCCGCAGCCGTCGCAAGCATCAGGCTCCGGTGGCGTGTCCCTCCAGGTACTCGACGATGGCGTCCAGAGTCATTGCGCGGCCGGCTGCCATGGACTTCGCAAGACCATCGCTCCCGAGATGCATTTCAACACTCGCCAGCGCGCGTTCCAGTGCGACACGGTCGGAGTCCAGGTCGAAGTCGTGGCCGAAGTCGCCCTCCCGTCGCGCGGCTCCGACAAGCGCACCGGCCCACGTATGCTCGCCGACCGTGTCCGCGAGAACGGCGGCGCCGTACAGGCATTCGGTGACGACCTCGCGGATGCCCAGGCTCCGTGCGGCCGAAAGGCTCTCGGCGAAGTGTGCCCAAGCCCGGGCGTATTCGCCAAGATCTCGCTCCGAATGAGCCAGGTTCATCGTGTAGATCGAAACGCCGCGAGGGTTGCAGGACTGTCTGGCGATCGTCACTGCGCGTTCGAGCCGGTCGGCCGCGCCGCGATTATCTCCGGACTCTTTCGAGATGATGGCGAGGTTGTTGAGGGCGGCCGTCAGGCTGATTTGATCCCCGCAGGAATTCGCAGACGTCAATGCTTTCTTGGAACAGCTCGGCGGCACGCTCCAGGTCCTCGCTCATGAGGCAGATGCCCACGATTCTCAGCGACGTGGCGATCTGATGCGGGTCGCCGAGCGCCCGGCTGAGATCTAGGCTTTGCTCAGCGAATCGCGCCCCCGCACGCCCGTCGCCCCGCCGCCAGGCGATCCAGGCCGCGCCCTGCATAACCTCGGCCCGGGCCGGCGTCACGCCTGAGCCCATAGCACGAGCGTGCTCTACCGCGCGGCTGCTTTCCTCCCACAGGCCCTGGTCGAACCAGAACTTCCAAACAGCCGCTACCAGCCGCTCCTCGAGGCCCGCGTCGCCGGCCTCAATGAAGTGCTGAAGCGCGGCGCGCAGGTTGTCGTGCTCGGCGCCGAGGCGGCGCGTCCATTTTGCCTGCTCGCCGCGCTCGACCTCGGGGTGTCCCATCTCCGCCAGCTCAAGAAAAAAGCGAGCGTGCCGGTCGCGCAAGCGCTCGCCTTCACCCGACGCATCCAGGCGTTCGAGCGCGTACTCCCTAATGGTCTCCAGCATTCCGAACCGATCTGCGTCGCGACCGACGAGGCTCTTGACGACGAGGGACTCCAAGGTGTCGATGCCGGCGTCGGTCACCGCCTCGGCTGCATCGAGCGTCCAACCGCCCAGAAACACAGCGAGCCGCATGAAGAGCTCCTGCTCCGTGCGAGCGAGGAGCTCGTAGCTCCAGTCGATCGTCGCACGTAGTGTTCGCTGTCGTGTCGGGAGGTCGCGTGTTCCGGCAGTGAGGACATCGAGGCGCCGTCCCAGCCGGTCGAGAAGCTGCTGCGGTGCGAGCACTTTCACTCGCGCTGCGGCAAGCTCGATCGCGAGCGGCAGTCCGTCGAGACGGCTGCACACCTCGGCGACGGCGGCGTCCGGCTCGAAGTCGGCTTTCAGCGCCCGCGCTCGTGCAGTGAAGAGAGCGATCGCGTCGTTCTGGGGCAACGGCGGCACGGCGTATTCCCACTCGCCCGAGAGCTGAAGCGGTTCGCGGCTGGTGACGAGCATCCTCAGCGCTGTTGTTGCTCTGAGCAACTCGCCGAGGTAAGGGGCGGCGTCGATGAGCTGCTCGAAATTGTCGAGGAGCAGGACGGCCTTACGGTTGGCGAGATAAGCGGCGAGGCCGCCGGAGATGCCCACAACCTTGGCGATGGTCGGCTCGACAAGGTCCGGCTCGCGTACTGGGGCGAGTGGTATCCAGAAGACGCCATCCTTGAACTCGTCGATCGCAGCGGCGGCGACGTCCAGGGCGAGTCGCGTCTTGCCGCTGCCGCCCGGACCGACCAGCGTGACCAGACGATGCTCCCCTAGCAGCTTGCTCACCTCATCGCACTCGCGCTCACGGCCGATAAGTGCCGTCGCCTGGATCGGAAGGTTGCTGAGGTTGAGCGTTCGTAGAGGAGGAAAATCATCCTGCCCCAACTGGTACAAGCGCAGCGGCGTATCCAGATCTTTGAGGCGTTGGTCACCGAGGTCTCGGAGGTCGGCGTCGACCAGGCGAGCGGTCGCGTCCGAAAGAATCGTCTGGCCTCCGTGCGCCGCCGAGCAGATGCGCGCCGCCTTGTGGACGTCGATGCCGACGTAGCCCTCGTCGGTCAGGACCGGCTCGCCAGTGTGTAAGCCGATTCGCACGCGCACAGCGCCGCCGGCCAGCGCAGCTTGACCCTCTCGGGCTGCCGCGGTGGCGTCGGTGGCCTTCGCAAAGGCATAAAAGAAGGCGTCACCCTGGGTGTCCACCTCGACTCCATCGTGTCGCTGGAATGCTTCACGCAGCAGTCGGCGGTGCTCCTCCAGGACGACGCCGTAGCCATCGCCGAGCTCCTGCAGAAGGCGGGTCGACCCTTCGATGTCTGTGAACAGGAGGGTGACCGTCCCGGTGGGAAGTCGGCGACGTGTCACAGGGGGAGCTTGCGACCGGAGCCCTTGCGCCGTCAATCAGAAGCGCTCGAGCTCACTCCACTCAAGCCGCAACCGTCGGCTTGAGACGGGGTCGCAGGGTGGGGTCTTTCCCGTCCCTGTGGACGGACTGCACCACTACGGGGCCGAGATCGAAGTCTTTGGCGGGTACTGGTCGTCCCATGAGATATCCCTGGGCGGCGTCGCAGCCGAGGTCGTCCACCAGAGCCAGGGCGTCGAGGTTCTCGATCCCCTCCGCGACGATGCGCAAGCCCAGCGCATGGGCCAGGTCAACGGTCGAGCGGATGACCGAAACGGCGCGCTTGTCCCTCGGAGCGCCGGTCAGAAACGTGCGATCGAGCTTGAGCTCCGTGACTGGAAGCCGCCGAATATATGTGAGCGAGGAGAACCCGGTGCCGTAATCGTCGATCGCAAGCTCCACACCAAGACCACGCAGTCGCTCCAGGATCAGCATCGCCTGTTCCGGATCGGCGATGAAACAGTCCTCAGTGATCTCCAGGGTGATGCGGGCTGGATCAATTCTGCGTATTGCGATGAGTGCGGCGATCTTGTCTGGCAGATCGTCGTCGCGCAGACTCGCAGCCGAGATATTGACCGAGACGCCGAGGCGATATCCCATCTCGGTCCATCGAGTTTGCTGGATGAAAGCCTGGTCGAGCACGTCCATGGTGAAGGGGTCCATCAAGCCGGCGTCCGTGACCAAGCCGAGGAACACTGCCGGTGCAAGGAGTCCGCGTGAGGGATGCTGCCAGCGCGCCAACGCCTCGGCACCTGTGACGCCGCCGCTGGAAAGGTCGAGGATCGGCTGATAGTGCACCACGATCTCGTGGCGGCGCAGCGCATCCCTCAGATCTTCCATCAGCTCGAGCCGGTCCCGGGCATTCTGCTCGTGCTCGGCCGAGTACATCTGCCAGGGAGCATGCGCCCGTTTGGCGGCGAACATGGCGACATCGGCCTTCTGGAGCACGCTTTCGGGAGTGGTGCCGTGGTCGGGCGCGACAGCGATACCAATGCTGGCATCGACGCGAAGGCTCATCCCCTCGAGCTGAAACGGCTGCCGCAGTGCTTCCCGAACACGTTCCGCGACCTCCGTTGCTGCTGCCGGCTGGACGAGCGGGGAGAGCACCAAGCCGAACTCGTCGCCGCCCAGGCGCGCGACCGTGCCGGCGCCTCGCACTGCGGCCGTGAGACGCGGGCCAATCTGGCGGAGGACGTCATCGCCCACGTGGTGTCCGAGGCTGTCGTTGATCTCCTTGAAGCGATCAAGGTCGATCATCAGTACTGCGAGACGGTGTGGAGCGGGGTTTGGCTCGAGGCACACGGCGAGCCGCTCGAAGAAGAACCGGCGGTTTGGCAATCCAGTGAGGTCGTCCGTGCGCGCCTCTCGCCTGCTGTCGGCGAGCGCGCGCAGTTGCCGGAAGGCATAGGCGGATCGACCGATGGCGATCACGAGCGTCAGGCCGGCGAGAACGACCCCGATCCGAATGCCATGTTGCGCGCTCGCGTACACAATGATCCCGAGCGAGCTCACGAGGAACAGAGCCGGAACGACATTCGGCGCCTGAATCGCCGGGGAGACCTTGCTTTTGGCGCGCATTCCTTGCCATGCAGCAAGCGCAATCATGAAGGCGGCGATCGCCCACAGGCTGTCCAGCGGGGTCCCGGTGACGTATGTGTTCGACACCGTTCGCAGCAGGTAAACACTGTCAGCTCCAGCAAACATCACGAGGCCGGCACCGAGCGTCCACCAGAGAGGTCCGGGTCGCCAACCGCGCACCGCAAAAACACCGACGACCAGGCTGATGAGCACGAGATCGCCGAACGGGTACGCAATATTCGTTACGACGACGCCGAAATTGCCGCGATTCGTCTGGAGGATCGGACTGAGAACCAACGTTGCCTCGAGTGCTGCCACGCCGAGAGCGGCGATCAGGCCGTCAACCCAAATCGTCCTCGAGAAGTTCGGGACGGTCTCGCGCACCAGGATCACTATCCCTACGAGCGCCAGGGGATAGTCGGCCAGGAACGAGAAGTCCGAAATCGAGGGGTATGGGACCGGGACGAGGTGCTGAACCACCGCCGTAGACAGCACTGATCCAGCGGTAAAGAACGTCAGGCCGCCGGCGAATGCTGCCCATGCCCAGCGTCCGCGCCGACCAACAATCGCGCGCCACGCCAGTAATGTGACGCAGCCGACAATCCCGAGGTTGTTTATCCAGACGTCGAAGAACGCAATGTAGGTCCCGGGCGGCCGAACGATCGTGGAGACCAGGTACAGAGCGACAAGTCCGCCGGTAACGAGTTGAAGGACTCTCACGCCTCGGGGCAGCCGGACGAAACCCGCGATGAGGTCTGAAATCCGTCGGCGCAAGGCTAGGCCCTCCAGCAGTGCGCTTGCCTGGTGGGCACTGACTGATGTGATCGTCACGGCGGCCACACGCCGCCATCGGGCTGAATTCAGCGTATGTGACGCACCACGGCCATGTCGGTGCGGATGGGTTACGGAATCGTAAGACGCAGTGCCGAGATGGGCTCGGAGGATGACCGGAACCCCGCTGCACGGTCAGTCAGCCGCGACAGGGACCGTCCCACCCGGCGCCGCACGATGATGAGGGCGAGAGCGAGGCCCAACCCGCTGAGAAGCGAGGCAACTCCCTCGCCGAGCGCAGACAGAATTTTTCAGGGGGTTGCCACGATTGCTCATAGAGATTCGGAAAGGGTCCGATCGCACCGATACCAACATAGCGGTAGACGATCACCGCGGCGAGCGCACTCGTGGCAACGACGAACGCCAGAGCCCAGCGATCTTGCGGTCGCGCGGCCCGCGCCTAGCTCAGTGTGCTACTTCGTAGCGTAGGTCGCAGCGCTACTCCATTCGATGCCGACGAAAGGCTGTTCGCCCACCACCTTGGCATCATGGCCGGGCGGAATCGTGTACGAGTCACCAGCATGGATTCGCGTCCGGTCGCCACTCACGGTCCAGACCTCGAGTTCCCCCGCCACGGCATAGCCGATGTGCGTCGCCTCGCAATGATCGGTGCCTGCCACCGGTTTGATGCATTCTGACCAAGTCCAACCTGGCTCGAACGTCAGGCGTCCGACAGTCACGTCGCCGAGCTTGACCACGTCTATCTTGCTCTTGGCAGGCGTTCGTGTCTCGTCGGGACTATCGTGCGACCGCGCCTCGAGCTTTGCCACAACCTGAGTTGCCATCTCTGTGTCTCCATACCCAAACCTGGAAAGACGACGTCCGCCTAACCCTAGCTTTTGGATCATCCCCAGGTCAACAGGCATCAGCTGGGCGGTCAACTGTAGATCCAGAGCTCGCTAAAGGCGTCGTCCACAACCCATCGCGTGCGTGCGCCGCGCGGGAGGGTCACGATGTTTCCCGGCCGAAGGTCAAATGGCGGGTCATCGTTCACCTGCAGGCGCGCGGTGCCGGAGAGTACAAGAAGTGTTTCACAGGCTTGCAGCGTCAGATCGATGGTGGTGTTGGCTGTCGCGCCGGGTCTCCAGAGACCAACCTCAACAGCGTTGTCCGAATGAAGCATGTGGACGAGGCCACCCGTCTCGTCATCGTGTTCCCAGGTAACGGCATCGACGTGTGAGATCACGACGTTGTTCCGTCCATCGCCATCGCCCCTCCGAAGTGTTTCGACTACCGGTTGCCGGTCAGGTCACGGCAACTCGCAGCAGCTGCTGACGCGAGCGCGTCCGGCGGCCGGCACTGGGCCCTCGTCGAGGAAGGCACTCTAGCATCGCCATCTGCGCTAGCCTCTACGCCGGTGGACGCGACCCGAGCGCAGGCGCTGTTGGTGCTCGCCGAGGAGAGCCCGGACGGCCTCGCGGGCCCGGACAACGTGGCCTGGCAGCGCCGGCTCGGAGAGCAAGACGCCGAACTGGGGGCAGCCTTCGACTGGTTCTTGACGCATCGACGCCCGACTGATGCGCTGCGCATCGCCGTCTCCCTGGCCGACCACTGGATGCACTCCGGCGAGCTGGACGCGGGGAGCCGGCGCCTGGAGCGGGGCCTGGCCGCAACCGGCGTCGAGCCGCGCGTCCGCGCCCGCGCTCATTACCAGGCGGGCATGCTCTGCTTTTGGCAGGGCCGCGACGAGCAGTCGCGATCGGCGTTGCAGGCGGGTCGCGAGGTCGCGCGTGATTCCGAAGACCGGACCACCGAGGCGCTTGCGCTGGCGGGGTTGGCGAGGCTGGCCCTGCGAGATGGGCAGACTGAGCGGGCGCGCTCACTCTGCGACGAGGCGCTGCAGATCGTCGAGGGCAGCGACGATACCGCGGGTCGCTCGAGCGCCATCCACGTGCTCAGCGTTGCCGCCCAGATGTCGGGCGACCTGAACACGGCCCGTGACTTGATGCAGCAACGGATGGAAATGGCACGCAAGCGCGGGGCCCTGAGCGTGGTGTCTACCGAGGCCAGCAACCTCAGCGCGGTCGAGCGCCAGCTCGGCAACCCCGCGAGAGCGAAGGAGCTGGCGCTGGAAGCGCTCGACATCGACGTCCAGCGTAGCGACGAATGGGCGATCCCTTACACCCTGAACCAGCTGGCTGCCGTCGCCGTCGAGACCGGTGACCTCGAGCAGGCCGCAGCGCTGCTCGGCGCCGCCGAGCGTATGGTCGAGGACCAGGGAGCGGCATGGCCCCCGGATGAATTACCGGTGTTGCAGGCCAGCAGCGCTGCGGCCTCGGCGGGTCTCGGTGCTACCGCTTTCGAGCGAGCGTGGTCCCATGGCGCTTCCATGTCACTGGAAGAGATCATCCGGGTACTCCGCGACCCCTAGCGGAAGCGCACCTCGTTGTAGGGCGTGTCGGCCGGCGGTCCCGGAGCGATGTGGAGCACGGGCTCGGACGACAGCTCCATGATCACAGAGCCAAGCGTCATCCAGTCGGAGCCGCGGGGTACGGAGACCGGCACCTCCCGGTCCGACAGGGTGCGCGCCACGTCGTCAACGGTCGCCTTGGTGCCGAGGACATCCAGGTCACGGTCGAGCTTGGCGAGCCGGCTTCTGGTCGTCGACCCAAATTCCGCGCGGCGCGCTTCTTCCGGGTCGACGTCCTCGTTGACGAGCGGGTGATTCGTATGCGTTGCAACGCCTCCTGACACCTTGAGCTCGCTGACCTGCCCTGCCGAGCACTCGAAATCGCGGATGGCGCCGGGTTCTCCCACCAGATAGTTCTGGCCGGTGGCGTGCGGCACCGTCTGGAGCACGGCAACCGCGTCTGCGAGGGTCCGCTTGGCCAGCAGGCCGCGGAGGACGAAGGCGACGGGCAGCCCGCTGGTGCGATGGCGCAGATGGGTCAGCGCGTTGCAGCAAACCGCGACGCCGTCGTGATTCAACCCGGTGGTCCCGAGGATCCCGGATGGCGTGAAGACCATGGTTTCCGCACCGCCGGTGGGGCGGAGGCGAAGGAGCACCTGGGTGCCGTCGTAGTGGCTGGGCAAGTCCATGTTCTGCGCCACGAGTGAGGTTGCCCCGTCACGGACGATGCCGGCGGCGCTGCACGCGTGAGCGCTCGCACGATGCGGCCGCGCAACGCCGTCGCGGTACCACCACTCCTCGTCCATCAACTGGTAGGCGAGCATCACGTCGAAGCTCTGGAGTGCCCCTTCAGCGATACCGCGCACCTCGTCGAGGCAGTCGGGCGCGTGGGTCTTGATGGCGGGTAGAAAATCGGTGGAGCCGAGAAACGAGGCCACGTAGGCGTCAGCCGCCAGCCCGGTTTCAGCCGCGATCACCTCCAACCACCGCTGAAGACCCTCCGCGATCGTCGTGCGCATCTCCTCACCGTGGGCCCGGCCCAGCTCGCGTGGGGATCCGGACACGTCGACGATGCGAAGGCCTCGATTCATTTCGTGAGGGCGGCGCGAATGGCGGGGCGCCGCTCGGGGACATCCAGCCAAGGTTGGATCTTCTCGTATGCCCTCGCGATCTGGAAGACCGTCAGGTCGTCGTAGGTTCTGCCAACAATCGAAAGCCCCGTGGGGACACCGTTTCGAGCCCGGCCCGAAGGCACGCTCATCACCGGGCACCGACTGGCGATGTTGAAGGGCACGGTCATCAGCACATCGACCCAGTCGTCCATCAGCTGTCCGTTGATCATGGTCGGCTCGTTGTCGTAATCGGCACGCAGCGCCGGCACCGCGAAGGTCGGACAGACCAGCGCGTCGTAGCGCTCCAAGAGCTCACCGAGTGGCTGGTACAGCTGCGCTTCCAGCAGCAGTCCCTCGACGAGATCATCCTTGGTGATCAGGTTCGAAGTCCTCATAGAACCGGCGTGCGTACGTTGTGAACTGGTCGCCGGCACGTTGGTACAGCTCCTTCAACGACGGCGCGAAGATCATCCCGAAATGGATTCGAGTGGCCCGACCGATTGTCTCGCGGGTCCACGGAAGCGACACCTCCTCGACCAACGCTCCGGCCTCCCTCAGCCGATCCGCCGCCTGTCGCGTGTTGCCGGCCACATCCTCGTCGATGACATAACAGCCAAGGTCGATGGACAGAGCGATCCGCAATCCTCTGATGCCCCGCTGCTGGTCGGGTATCTCGAGCTTGGGACGCAGTGACGCCACGTCGCTGGAGTGTGGGCCTGCAATGACGTTCTCGAGCAGCGCGCAGTCGTCGACCGTCCGTGCCAGCGGTCCTTCGTGGCAGTAATGGTCGAGGTTGAAGATCTCCACCTCCGGCACGCGTCCGTATGGCGGCTTGAAGCCGGCCACGCCGCAGAACGAGGCTGGGATGCGGATGGAGCCGCCGATGTCCGATCCCGTGGCGAGGGTGGTCGCGCCGGCCGCGAGGGATGCGCCGGAGCCCCCGCTCGACCCTCCCGGCGCGAAGTCGAGGTTCCAGGGATTGCGGGTCACGCCCCAGAGCTTGGACCACGTCACGGGCATGCACGAGAACTCCGGCGTCGTCGTGCGTGCGTGGACGATCCCGCCCGAGTCGAGGATGCGCTGCACAAAGACGGCGGTATGGTCTGCGACGGCATCCTTCAAGGCGAGCGAGCCCAGCGTGTTCTTCTGGCCCTTGATCGACGCTTCTTCCTTCACCGCGACCGGTATCCCCTCCAGCGCTCGGGTCGCACCGTCCCGTTTTGCATACGCCGCTTCGGCGACGCGCGCCTGCTCCAGCGCGGAGTCGTAGTGCGTGTCTGCGAAGGCATTGATGCTGGGCTCGACCTCGCCCGCCCGCGCGATCACCGCCTCCAGCAACTCCACCGGCGACAGCTGCCTGGACCTGAACATCCGAAGCGCTTCGGTGGCGGACAGGTAACACAGATCGTCCATGAACGGCTCCTGCGTACGTGGTGACAGGGCGCCGGGACTATAGCATCGGCGCCGAGGCGAACGGGGAGGCGGACTACCGTTTGACAACCTCCGAATGCGCGCCGAGAATGCCACCCATCGTCGGCGTGCCGGCGCTCCAGGGATCAGAGGGAGAAGACCGTGATATCCGGCCAGAGGTGGCGAGGATTGCTCGCCGTCGTTGCTGTATGCACCGTATTCGTCTCCGCGTGCGGTCGCTCCGCCACTACGCCCAACACGTCCAACACCGCCCACCTCGCCAATACGACGCCACCCGGCAAGCACCCTGTGGACAAGATCGTCTGGGGCGTGTACCGGGAGACGAACTCGCTCGACCCGATCTTTGCGTTCGACTACCCGGAGAACACGGTGCTGGCGCTCCTCTGCGAGCAGCTCCTCGTGCAGTCGGCTGATGGATCCATCGGCCCCGGCCTGGCCACGCTCACCTACCCCAACCCCACCACCCTCGTGTTCGATCTCAAGCCGGGCATCACCTTCTGGGACGGCAAGCCGCTGACCCCGGACGACGTCGTCTACAGCCTCGAGCGCAACACCGATGCAAGCCTCGGGGGCTTTTACAGCGCGGTGTTCGCGAATGTGAAGTCGATTGCCGCAACCGGCCCGAGTCAGGTCACCATCACGTTGACACGGCCGGACTACTGGCTTCCGGACGAGCTCGCCTCGACGCCGGGATGGATTGTCGAGAAGGCGTACGTGCAGGCTAAAGGCAAGGACTTCGGCTCGCCCACCGGGGGCACGATGTGCACAGGCTCCTACAAGCTGCAGTCGTGGAAGCCGGGAGACGTGCTGTCGATAGTGCGCAACGACAACTACTGGAATCCGAAGGTCAAGCCGCTGGTGCGGGAGATCGACTTCAAGGGCACCCCTGATGAGGCGAGCCTGACCTCGGCGCTGGAGACGGGCGGCGTCAACGGCTACTACGCCTACGCCATCTCCACATTGGACCAGCTTCGCAAGAACAAGAACGTCAAGGTCGTCGACGGCTCAGGATGGAACGTGGACGCGTTCATCGTCTCCAGCTTCACGGGCGCTCTCGGCGACAAACGCGTGCGTCAGGCGCTGTCGATGGCCATCGACCGCAAGGCCATGATCGCCACCATCTGGAAGGGCGCGGCCCTGATGCCGAAAGCTCTCACTCCTCCCGGAACGTGGGGCTACTCGAGGTCCGTGTTCCAGGCGGGCTACGACAAGCTGCCGCCTCTCAAGCAGGACATCGCCGCTGCGAGGAAGCTCATCGCCGCCGCGGGCGCCACGGGCAAGACGATCACGCTCGGGATATCGAGCGAGCTCACCGATGTTTCCCTCGAGGCCGGCGCGTACCAGACGGCGGGCCAGGCGATCGGGCTCAACGTGCAGCTGAAGTCCGTCTCGGCCGCCAACTACATCAACTTCTTCACCGACCCCAAAGCGCGCGCCGGCGTCGACGGGTTCTTCACCACCAACTATGGCGACTACGCGGACCCGGCGGGCCTTCTCTCCACGCTGGTGCTTCCCGGCGGGTCGCAGAACTACCCGCCGTACTCGAACCCGCAGGTCACCGACCTCCTCGACGCAGCCCGCAGCGAGCCGGACCTCAACAAGCGGGCGCAAGACATGGTCGACGCCCAGAAATTGATCATGGACGACATGCCGTGGATCCCGGATGCGTTTCCCAACAGCGAGCTGATCACCAGCTCCAACCTGACCGGGGCGTACGCGTCGTTCGCCTACATGTTCGCCCCGTGGGCAAACCAGCTTGGGGGCACATGACCTCCGCGGACAAGTGACCTCCGCGTAGCTGATTCCGTCGGAGGTCCCCACCCGTGCAGCTGCGATTCTTCCTGCGGCGGTTTGCGATGCTGGCTGCCACCCTGCTGGTCTCCAGCTTCATCATCTTCGGCGCTCTCTACCTGGCACCAGGCAACCCGATCTCGGTGCTGTCAGGCGGCAGGAGCCTGCCCCCGGACGCCATCAAGATCCTGGAAGCACGCTACCACCTCAACGATCCGTTCCTCGTCCAGTACTGGCTGTGGCTCCGCAACGCGCTGCACGGCGACCTCGGCATCTCGATCACGCTGCGCGAGAACGTCTCCGACCTGATCACCCAGCGTGCGGGGACAACCCTGGGCCTCGTCCTCTACTCCTCGATCCTGATCATGGTGCTGGGTGTCGGCCTGGGCGTTATCGGCGGCCTCAGGCCAGGGCTGATCGACACCTCGGTGCTCGTGGTCACCGCGATCTCGGCGGCGCTGCCTTCATTTGTCGCGGCGATCGTGCTCATCATCGTGTTCTCGGTCGGGCTTGGATGGTTCCCGTCACTCGGAGCCGGCACCGGGCTGCTCGAACTCGATCGATCACCTCACCCTCCCGGCGATCGCGCTCGCGACGTCGTCGCTCGCCATCGTGGCGCGCGTCACCCGCGCCTCGGTGCGCGAAGAGTTCCGGCGCGAGCACGTCCAGACCGCGATCAGCCGCGGCATCCCGTACCGGCAACTCGTGCGCCGGCATGTGCTGCGCAACGCGGCCATCCCCATCACCACGGTCACCGGCATCACCATCGCCTCGCTCATCGCCGGCGCGGCTGTGGTCGAGACCGCCTTCGGGCTCAACGGCCTCGGCGCATACCTGGTCTCGGCGGCGGCGTCGAAGGACTTCGCGGTCGTGCAGGGCATCTCGCTCGTCCTGGTGACGACGTTCGTCATCGTCAACCTGGTCGTCGACCTCCTCTACGCCGTGCTGGATCCGCGGATCTCAATCGGGAGCCGCGCCCAGTGAGCACCGTCGCGGTCCCGATCCGGGCGCGGCGGGCAACGACGGCCTGGGCGGCCCTGCGCGCGACCGGTCCGATTGGTTTGCTGTCCGCGGGCATCATCACGGTGGCGGTGCTGGTGACCATTTTCGGGCCGCTGATCGCGCCGCACGATCCCTACCTCGGCCAGCTGGCCAACTCATACGTCGGACCATCGCCCGGCTATCCGCTCGGTTTCGACGCCGAGGGGCGGGACGTCGTGTCGAGGCTCCTGGTGGGGGCGCGCACATCCATGGTCGGGCCGTTTGTGGTCGTGCTTCTGTGCGTCACCCTCGGGACCCTGCTGGCGGTGTGGACCGCGTGGAAGCGGGGCGCGGTGGACGCGGTCGTCTCGTCTGCCCTCGACATTCTGTTCGCGTTCCCGGGAATCCTGCTCGCGATTCTCGCCACCGCTGTGTTCGGGAAGGGCCTGACCGCCGCCACGATCGCGCTTGCGGCCGCCTACACGCCTTACGTCGCACGGGTGCTGCGCGGCGCTGCGCTGCGCGAGCGCAGCCTCCTCTACATCGCCGCTCTCGAAGTGCAGGGCGCGTCCCCGCTGGCCATATGCGTCCGGCATCTGATCCCCAACATCGTGCCGCTCATCCTCGCCCAGGCCACGACACTTTTCGGCTACGCGATGGTCGACCTTGCCGCCATCTCGTTCCTCAGCCTCGGCGTCCAGCCGCCGTTCCCGGACTGGGGCGTGATGGTCTCCGAGAACGCGTCAGGAGTGGTTCAGGGATACCCGCTGGCGGCCCTGTCGGCGGGCGCGTGCATCGTGTTGGTGGTCATCGCCACGAGCCTGCTCGGCCAGCGGCTGCACGAAAACGCAGAAGGCCGGCGATGACGGACGTACCCGCTGTGGCACTCGCACCGAGGGCATCCGAGAGAACGTCGCTGCTCGAAATCAACGGCCTCACGGTGCGCCTTGCGGTCGAAGGGTCGATGCGAACGGTGCTTCACGACGTCTCACTGACCATTCGGCCGGGAGAGGCTCTCGGCCTTGTCGGCGAGTCCGGATCGGGGAAGACCATGACCGCGCGAGCCGTCGGGAGGCTGCTCCCGGACGGCGCCGGCGTGGACGGTTCGATCCGGTTCGACGGGCGCGAGGTGCGCAAGCTCGACGGCGCCGATTTGAAGCGGTTCCGAGCCGAGGTGGCGATGATCTTTCAGGATCCCCGCGCACACATCAATCCGGTGCGCCGGATCGGCGACTTCATGACCGAGGCCTTGCGTACCAACGCCGGTGTGCCCACCCGTGAGGCTGTGAAGCGCTCGGTCGAGCTGCTGGCACGGGTCGGCATCGACGATGGCGAGCGGCGCCTGCGCCAGTATCCGCACGAGCTTTCGGGCGGCCTGCTGCAACGCGTGATGATCGCGACCGCGCTGCTCACCTCGCCGCGACTGCTGCTCGCGGACGAGCCGACGACCGCGCTCGATGTGACCACACAGGCCGAGGTCATGGGGATCCTCAACGACCTGCGTCAGGAGCTGGGCCTCGCCGTCCTGTTCATCACGCACAACCTCGACCTCGCCGCCGCGGTGTGCGACCGGACTGCAGTGATGTATGCGGGACAGATCGTCGAAGTGCGGGCCTCCGACCTGCTGCACAGCGATCCGCTGCACCCCTACACGGCCGCGTTGGGTGCCGCCCGTCCAAGCATCGACAGCACCTCGCATCGGCTGGCTGCGATCCCGGGTCGCCCGCTGTCGGCATTCGAAGCGCCTGAGGATCAGTGCGCGTTCGCTCCGCGGTGCCCGCACGTCCAGGATGCCTGCCGAGCGGCGAGGCCTGCGTTGACCGAGGTCGACGGCGGGCTCACCAGGTGCGTGCGGGCCGAGGAGCTTCGGGGACGGATGCAGGTTGCCATCCATGGCTGAGGCGGTGCTCGAGGTGCAGGGGTTGCGCAAGGTTTTCGGCAGCCAGGTTGCCGTCAATGACGTCTCGTTCTCGCTTCCGGAGGGCGGCTCGCTGGCCATCGTCGGCGAGTCGGGCTCCGGCAAGACGACCGTTGCCAAGATGATCGTCGGCCTGGAGCGGCCGACGGCGGGGACGATCCGCGCCTGCGGACACGATCGCTCCACGCCGGCGCGCTCCTCTCCCGACCGCCGCCGCCGCGGTCGGGAGGTGCAGATCGTCTTCCAGGACCCCTACACGAGCCTCGACCCGCGGCAGACCGTGGAGCGCACGATCGACGAGGTCCTGCGTCTCCATCAGGGCTGGGGTACGGATCGCCGGCGCGAGCGGGTGCGAGAGCTGGCGGACCTCGTGGGCATGGATGCCCGTCAGCTGCGAGCCCTCCCTCGGTGGCTTTCCGGCGGGCAGCGCCAGCGGGTTGCCATCGCACGCGCGCTCGCGGCCGAGCCGCGGGTGGTCATCCTCGACGAGTCGGTGGCTGCGCTCGATGTCTCCATCCAGGCCCAGGTGCTGAACCTGCTCGCCGACATCCACGACGAGACCGGTGTCTCGTTCCTCTGCATCAGCCACGATCTCGCGGTCGTGCGCCAACTCACGCAGGAGACGCTGGTCATGTGGCGAGGAGACATCGTGGAGCGCGGGCCGACCGCCCAGGTCCTTGACGATCCGCGCGACGACTACACCAAGCGCCTGCGCGCGAGCGTGCCGCATCCCGGCTGGAAGCCGCCGCGCCACCTGCAGACGGTCTGATGCCGCCTCGCCGCAGCACGCACCACGTCTGCGGGCAACTGTCCCTCTACTCCCAGCGGAAAAACCGAACCGCGACGAACGCAATCACCGCCATGTAGCACGCCATGGCCACAAGCGCGCCGACCGGAGGTGTCGTGTTGTATACGGAATACAGAAGCGCCTTGGCCGCTGCGCCGGTTGGCCAATAAAACATGATCGTCTGCAGCGGCCCGCTGATCTGCAACGGCTGCACCCACCACCCCGACAGAAACAGGAGAAGGAAGAACAATCGCGCCTGGCGGGATCCCAACGCGCGGCGTAATCTTCGGTTCGTCGCCGGACGACGGCGACCGTCGACACGTGGCGGCCGAACGCCGAGTGCTGGACAAACAAGGAGGCAATGCGCCATGGCAGGTCAGGTGCCCGATTCGACAACTCGACACACCTTCAACGCCGATGCGATCCGCGGCGCGAATGTCGTCGCCGCCATCGACTTTCACCGGACGCTGATTTACGTGCTCGGCAGAGACGGCGACGAGTCCCCAGAGCGGGTGGAGGATGTGGATGCGCATGGTCACGCCCGCGAGATCGCCCACAAGGCTGGTAATCCCAAGGGGACGTATGAGGCCGGGAATCCTGACTACTGGCGCGAGATCAGCGAGGCCCTCGCTCCGGCACGGGCGATCCTGTTGCTGGGCCACGGCAACGGGAAGGCGAATGCTTCTCACCAGTGGGTGGCTTACGCGGAACGGCATTCCAAGGACGTGGCAGCCAAGGTCATCGCCGACGTTCGCGCGGACATCGATGACCTCACGGGTAACCAGGTCGTTCAACTCGCACGTCGCTACTTCGCGATCCAGCGAGTCTGGAGCGGAGGCTGACGCGTCAGGCTGGGGCCAAGGCGTGACTCAGGGTTATTCCTTCGGGGGTGATCTCGTAGCGACGGATCGGTCCTCCCAGGCTCGCAGCGTCGCCGCCGGGACGCCGAGCATGTTGGCGACCGCGCCGGTGCGAGCGTGGAACCTCTACATTAGTCCCACAAAACCTGAGCGGGGCCGGGAGGGCCGAGTGGTGGTGGAGCACGTCCAAGACGGCGGCCGTTCGCATGCATCGGCGAGCGCCGAGCTCCGGGTTCGAGTCCTCCACGTCGAAGACGATCCTGCAATCGCTGACATGTACGCGCTCGGGTTGGAGATGCGCGGATTCGAGGTGTTGCGAGCAGGGGATGGCTTCGAAGGCGTCGCGGCCGCCTCGACGAGCTTTCCCGACTTCCTGGTCATCGACATCGGCCTGCCGCTCCTCGACGGCCTGCAGGTGCTCGAACTCCTGAGGCAGCACCCGAAAAGGGCAGAACTGCCGGCCCTTCTGCTGACTGCGTCGAAGGCGAGTGAGTACCGCCAAAGAGCCGCCGAGCTCGGAGTGGAGGTGCTTCTGAGGTCCGAAACGACCCCGAGAAAGCTTGGCGAGGCCATCCGGCGGCGTTTGGCTCAGTCCGGTTGACCTCGGCGCCGGACGGCCGGTGAGCCGCCTCCTCGTCCCCGCCGGCGAAGGCCGCAGCCTCCGCGTGGCCGCCGGCACCTCGTTCAGGGTCGTGGACGTCGAGGGCGGTCAGGTCGGTGACCTCTTCGCTTTCTGCGCTGAAGACCTCAGCGAGTACGCGAGCGCCGAGCACACGCGACCGGCGATCGGCCGCCTCTTCCCCCAGCCAGGACAGACCGTGCTGACCAACCATCGCCGACCGATTCTCGAGCTCCTCGAGGACAACTCCCCGGGCCATCACGACATGCTGTACGCGGCCTGCGATCCCGCCCGCTATCGCCTTCTCGGATTCGAGGGCACGCATCGCTCATGTGTGCAGAATCTGAGGGAGTCGATGGTGGGGCCGGGCGTCACCGAGTTGGCAATCCCGCAGCCGCTCAATGTCTTCATGGACGTGCGAGTCAGCCCGTCTGGCGAGTTGGTCAGCCGCCCCGCATCGAGCCGGCCTGGAGACAATCTGCTGTTTCGCGCTGCGATGAACTGCCTTGTCGTGCTTTCGAGCTGCCCGATGGATATCAGAGAGATCAGCACCGGCGGAATCACCCCGCTCGCTCTTGACCTCGAGGACTAGGCGGGCCACGGCAGGAAGGAGTGCCAGCCACCCGCGGGGAGTGGGGTCTCCACCATTTCAGGTGGGTCGACGCCGGCGGAGAATGCCGTCGATGGGAGATACGGGCACGACAAGGGCAGCGGACGCAGCCGGAGTGCGATCCGCGGGTCCGGCCACTCTGGCGGCCACCGTCATCGGCGCGGTCGTCCTGCTGCTGTCGATGGCGTACATCCCGTTGTTCCTTCTCGTCGCCTCCGTGCATCCCCGCGTGTTCGGGTTCCCCGGCGGCGCCTCCGTGGCCGCACTGGTGTTCGTGGCCATGGGCTTCCTGATCGTCCGCCGGTTTCCGGCCAACCCGGTGGGGTGGATCATGCTCGCCGTCGCACTGCTGGCGAGCGTGCTCGCCGACACTGGGTTGTACGCGCTGCTGGTGTATCGCGCCGGCCATCCCGGCCTGCCGTTCGGCTCGGTCGCCGCATGGCTGGCGACCACGCTGTGGGGTCCGGCTCTGTCACTGCTTCCGGTCGTGATGCTGCTGTTCCCCGACGGCCGGATCGCGTCCCGTCGGTGGCGTCTGGCGCTGCTGGCATGCGTCGCCGCCGACGCCGCATTCGTCGGCGCTCTGGGGCTGTTCGCGTTGACGACCATCGCGGGCGCGCCCGGTCACGATCGGGCTCGACGGCCAGCTCGGCGTCATGA
Organism: Candidatus Dormiibacterota bacterium; assembly: GCA_963799005.1. Lineage (GTDB taxonomy): Bacteria > Chloroflexota > Dormibacteria > Aeolococcales > Aeolococcaceae > Palsa-851. The sequence goes on from CAWCVK010000001.1 coordinate 1,982,613, forward strand.
GCACCAACGCTGTCACAGCCACCGGCACGGGAGTTGCCTTCCTTGCCCTGTTTCCACTTCTGCTGGCCACCCTCGTGGTCGGAGCGGCTGGGCTGATCACCAACACACGGCGGTCACAGGGCGACCGGCGCCAGCAGCTGAAGTGGTTCATGTACGCGGCCGCACTCAGCGCCGGTGGCCTCGCCGTGTACGAGGTGAGTCAGTTCACCGTCGGCGCCTCGGCGGCGCTCACGCAGGCCGCCAGTGCGCTGCTCATCCTCGGGCTGTGCGCGCTCCCGATCGCAGCTGCCGTGGCGGTCTTCAAGTACCACCTCTACGACATCGACGTCGTGATCAGTCGCACGCTGGTGTACGGCTCGCTGGCTGCGTTGATCACCGGGGTGTATGTGGCGATCGCCGTTGGAGTCGGCGCGCTGGTCGGCAGCGGCGGCAGGCCCAACCTGGCGCTCTCCATCCTGGCGACGGCAATCGTCGCGGTCGGTTTCCAGCCGGTGCGCGTCCTCCTGCAGCGGATCGCGAACCGGCTCGTATACGGGGAACGGGCCACCCCGTATGAGGTGTTGAGCAGGTTCTCGGGTCAGGTTGCGGAGACCTACGCCGCCGGCGACCTGATGCCGCATATGGCTCAGGTGCTCTGCGAAGGCACGGGCGCGGCGTCGGCGACGGTGTGGCTGCGAGCCGGCGGCCAGCTGCGTCCGGCTGCGGTATCGCCTCGGGCCGCGGAGGGCTCGCAAACGCTCGCGATGATCGGCTCGCAGCTACCGCGCATCCCCGGTGCCGACAGCGTCGCGCCGGTGCTGCATCGCGGCGAACTCCTCGGCGCGTTGACGATTGCCAAACGCCGGGGCGAATCGGTGACGCCGATCGAACAGAAGCTCCTCGACGATCTGGCCGCGCAGGCCGGCCTCGTGCTCCAGAATGTCGGCCTCACGGCCGAGTTGCTCGAGCGAGTTGAGGAGCTGCGCGCTTCACGTCAGCGGCTGGTGGCCGCGCAGGACGGAGAGCGGCGTCGTCTCGAGCGCAATCTACACGACGGAGCGCAGCAGCACCTGGTGGCCTTGAAGGTGAAGCTCGGGCTGGCCGAGGCGCTCCTGCAGAAAGACGTGCATCGGGTGAGGACGACGCTGCAGGAGCTCAAAGCCGATGCGGACGAGGCGCTCGAAACCCTGCGCGACCTCGCTCGAGGCATTTACCCGCCAATCCTTGCCGACCAGGGTCTGCGAGCAGCACTCGAATCGCAGGCTCGCAAAGCCACGATTCCGGTTATCGTCGAGGCGGGTGCGCTCGAACGCTACAAGCCGGACGTGGAGGCGACCGTCTACTTCTGTGTGCTGGAGGCGCTGCAGAACACCCAGAAGTACGCTCACGCATCGCGGGCGATCGTGCGCGTCGGGATGTCCGACGGCTCGCTCCGGTTCGAGGTCGAGGACGACGGGACCGGGTTCGATCCGGCCGTCGTGCGCAAAGGGACCGGGCTCACCAATGTCGCAGACCGTCTGGACGCGCTGGGGGGCCGTCTCGACATCGATGCACGTCCAGGCCACGGGTGCCGTCTGAGCGGATCCCTTCCGGTACCGCGCTCCGCTGACGGGTTACCCGGCGCCGGTGGTGACCGCCGGGCCGGCCTCAACACCGTCGTGGCGATCGCCACGTCTCAGCCGGCGGTCGGCGGCTAGATGCTCGATGAGACCACAACCACAGTCCGGCACTGCCGCCGGGATCGGAGGTGACAGGTGAACTGGTTTCTCTTCTGGCTCTTCGGCCACATACTCGCGGCGGTGATCGCGTTCGGCCCTCTTTTCGTTTTCCCGATCATCGGAACCCTGGCCGCCCAGGCGCCGCAGCACATGCGGTTTGCACTTGAGCTGAATCACCGGATCTCGACTCGCCTCGTGGTGCCGCTCGGGTTGACGATGCTGATCAGCGGCTCAGGCTTGATCTGGACATCGGACATCAACTTCTTTCGTACCACCTATCTGATCGTTGCCGTCGCGCTGTATCTCGTGGCATTGGCCATCTCGATCATGGTGTTGGTGCCAATCACGAAGCAGTCGCTTCGCATCGCCGAGGGCATGCCGGCTGCGCCGGCTGCCGGCGATTCCCTTCCGCCGCAAATACAAGCGTTGATTCGCCGGGCTCAGATATTCGGAGGTCTCGAGATGGTCCTGTTCCTTGCGATCATCTCTCTCATGATCATTCAGCCCGGCGGAATCGCGATCAGGTAAGCCAGGCCCATCCGGCTCAGGCCGGTGGGGTTGTGACAGGTCTGGTTCGCGGCCGGGGACCTGCTCAGCAGCTGACCGGGCCGGCAACCCCCGTACCATTTGGTTCGTCAGCGCGCCCCGGCCTCATGACCGCACGCAAGCTGCTTGAAGAGGAGACGAATCATGGCGTGGCAACACCAATGGGGAAAGCATCCGACGGTCCGCGACGGTGACCGGCTCTCGCTTGGCGAGAGAGCCGCCGACAAGATGCGCAACGGGATGGGCTCATGGCCGTTTGTGTTCGTCTTTTTCGCGGTGATGATCATCTGGGCGGTCGTCAACGGCGTGCTTCACGTGGGTGGCGGGTCGGGATTCGACCCGTATCCATTCATTCTGCTCAACCTCTTTCTCTCCATGCTGGCGGGCATTCAGGCTGCCGCCCTGTTGATCGCCGCGAAAAGAGCCGATGCCATCGCGTCTGAGGTGGCACTGCATACCGAGAACAACACGGACGACATCAAGACGTTGCTCGCGGAGAACACGGCCCTGACGGCACAGGTGAAGAAGGCGACCGATCTCCTCGACGAGATTCACCTGCATGTCGCCAACATCGGCAAGAAAATCGGAGCCGACATGGGTCGTTTCGCTCCCGGCGAGACGCCGCCTGCGGGCACCTGATGTCCTTTTGCGGCACAGGCCCGTTTGACGGGTGCCGAGCCGACCTGATATCGTGACGCGATCGACACGTTCGGGCGTGGGGAAGGGAGGGGGCAGGCAGACGATGCGTGAGTGGGTGGGTAGCACCGCCGCCGAGGGTTCATCCAGATGGGCGTGAGTTTGAGTTTCAGCGACGGCGACACCCTGCATCTCCTTCTGACCCTGAGTGTCCTGCTCGTCGCCGTTCACGTCGTCGGCTTCCTCTTTGTGAAGTTGCGCCAGCCAAGGGTGGCGGGGGAGATCATTGCCGGACTGGCGCTTGGCCCCACCCTGCTCGGCTATCTCCGTCCTGATCTGACCCATCAACTCATTGCCGGGAATGCCTCGACAACGGCCGTGCTCGGGGCGATGTATCAGCTCGGACAGCTCCTCCTGATGTACTGCGCGGGCGCCTCGCTGCAGGCGCATCGGCGCCGTGGCGAGGGTCGAACCACATCGGTGATAGCGCTCGTCGGCAATGCCCTGCCGTTTGCCGCCGGCGCAGCGTTCCTGCTCATCCTCAACCCGGGCGGGCTGATCGGGACAGCCGAGAACCACACCTCACTGCTCATCGTGTTCGCGTGCGCGATCGCCGTGACCAGCATTCCCGTCATCTCGCGTATCCTCACCGACCTGGGCCTGATGAGAACCTCGTTCGCGCGCATGGTCCTGACGGTTGCGCTCATCGACGACGTCGTCCTCTATGTGCTCCTCAGCATTGCCGTTGGCCTGGTCGCGACCCACTCCAGTGACAGCTTCGCTTTGCCGACGCTTCTCTCGATTCAGCCCGGTTCGGCGCTGTCGGACGCCTACTACGTCATCGTCTCGGTCAGCATCTTTGGATTGCCGCTTGCGTTCGGCCGCTCGCTCGTCGAGAACATGAGCGCACTGCGCTTCAACGTTCTGGGGCGGAGCAACGCCCTCGCGTTCCAGGTCGTGTTCATGATGGTGATGACGAGCCTCGCACTCTTCTTCGGCATCTCACCGATCTTCGGCGCGTTCGTTGCCGGGATCCTTGCAGGCACCCTCTCCACGAGCCGGGAGGGCAGCAGCACCGTCTCCATCGACGCGGCGCGGGCTCAGGCAAGCATTCAGAGTTTCTCCTTCGCCTTCTTCATTCCGATCTACTTCGCGATCGTCGGTCTCAAGCTCGATCTCATACACCAGTTCGACATCCCCTTCTTTCTGCTGTTCCTGGTCTACGCCTGCGTCGTCAAGGCACTCAGCGTGTACACCGGGGCTCGTCTGGCCGGTGAGGAACGCGAGAGCGCGATCAACCTGGCGATGGCCCTCAATGCCCGCGGCGGCCCGGCGATCGTGATGGCCTCGGTGGCATTCGATGCGCACATCATCTCCGAGAAGTTCTACGTTGACCTGGTCCTCCTGGCGCTGATCACCTCCGTGATGGCCGGCGCCTGGCTCGACAGGGTCATCCGTCATGGAACCTTCTTCACGGAGCTTCGCCCGCCCGGCGCCGTCGAGTCCGATGCGGCGAATTCGGATGCTCGGCGACGTGGTCGCCTGAGGGGCCGGTCGGAGGCCACCTGCTCGAGACCAGGCGATCGGGACCAGCCGCAGCGCGAATGACCGACAATGGGCCGGTGAACAAAGATCCCCGCAGAGCCAGGAGAAGGTCGCGCCGGCTTGGCCCCGCCATAGGCGCGGCCCTCATCGCCGCTGCGCTGGCCACCGAGCTGCGCAAGCCGAAGGCGGCGCGGACGTGGGAGGGCCGGATCGCCGGGCGCGTTCCCTACGACCTCCGCCCGCCGACGCTGACACGAGCTCGGTCGCGTTTGTGGAACCCGGCTGACCGCCGAATTCTGGTCCCCACCGTTTTCGGCGTTGGGTGGACTGTGAATTTCGGACGTCTGCTCAAGCCGTGGGCGGCCAAACTGCCGTAGCCGGTCGGAAAGCCGGCAGGACGTGCGCGTTTGACCCTGCGGATCAGCGCCGCCGTCGAACAGCGGTTTCGTAACGCCTGGGAGTCCCTGCAGCCGATCGGCCGCGATGTCAGCTCAGGCGGGTACCGCCGCTTCGCATGGACCCCGGCGGATTCGGCGTGTCGTGGGTGGTTTCGCCAACAGGCGCACCTGCGCGATCTCCCCGTGGAGCTCGACGCCGCAGGCAACATCCTGGCTTGGTGGGACGGTGCGCTTGATCGGCGCGGGGCGGTGCTGACCGGAAGCCATCTCGATTCCGTTCCCGACGGCGGACCCTTTGATGGGCCGCTTGGCGTGGTCAGTGCGCTGTGCGCCGTCGATCTTCTCCGGGAACGGGGGATTCGCCCCAAACGAGCTCTCGCTGTCGCCGTGTTCACCGACGAGGAGGGTGCCCGGTTTGGTCTCGCATGCATCGGCAGCCGTCTGTTGGGTGGCACGCTGCTCCTGCCCGCGGCGTACGCGCTGCGCGATTCGGTAGGCACGACGATGCGGGACGCCATGCTCGCCGCCGATTCCGGTCTCGACGCGACCGAGACGCTCCATGACATCTCGCGGTTCTCGGCGTTCGTGGAGCTGCATATCGAGCAGGGGAGAGGGCTCGCCGATCGCGAACTCGTCGATAGCCCTCGGAACCGCCATCTGGCCGCACGGGCGATGGAGATTCGGCTTTCGCGGCGAGGCGAATCACGCGGGTACGACACGAACTCGTCGATCGCCACGATCCCATGCTGCCGTTCGCTGCAACTGCGCTTGCCGCACGAAGGATCGCCCTGGACGCAGGTGGACTGGCCACGTTTGGCCGCCTGACCGTCGAGCCAAATGCGACCAACGGCGTGCCGTCGTCGGTGGATGCCTGGCTCGACGCGCGCGCTCCCGATGCCCGAACGCTCGAGATCATCGTGGGCGCGATCGAGTCGGAGGCCGCCTCGGTCGCGACAGCTCACGGCGTGAGCGTGGACGTCACATCGGAGTCCCACACTCCCGAGGTACGTTTTGACAGTGAGCTGCGCGCCCGCATGATGGGGGCGCTGGCAGGTGATGGACCAGCCATACCGGAGCTGGCGACGGGTGCAGGCCACGACGCGGGCATCCTCGCGGGTGCGATCCCCACCGGGATGCTGTTTGTTCGGAATCGAACTGGGGTGAGTCACAGTCCGATGGAGAACGCTGATCTCGCGGACTGCCTCGAGGGCGTCAGCGCGCTGGCGACGGTCCTCGAGGATCTGTTGTGTCGATGACTGAGTGGCATGCCGATTGGGCATGGCTGGGCACCGATGACTCGCTCCGGCCTGATGTCCTCATCGGCGTCGATGGGGATCGCATCACGTCCATCGCCGCCGACGTTCGACAGCCTCCGCCCACCGCACGCCGCCTGGTCGGCCTGGTCATGCCCGGCCTCTGCAACGCACACTCACATTGCTTTCATCGGGCGTTGCGGGGTCGCACCAACGCAAGTGGTGGGACCTTCTGGACGTGGCGGGAGGAGATGTACGCGGTCGCGGCGCGCCTCAATCCCGAGACGTACCACGCGCTTGCCCTGGCGACCTTCGCGGAGATGGCACTTGCCGGGATCACCAGCGTTGGCGAGTTCCATTATCTGCACCATGACACTGACGGGCGGCCGTATGGGAATCCGAACGCAATGGGCGAGGCCTTGATCGCGGCGGCGACTGAGATCGGCATCCGCATGACCCTGCTCGACACGTGCTATCTGGCCGGTGGATTCGGGTTGCCGCTGCAGGGGGCTCAGCGGCGATTCGGCGATGGTGACGCGCATCGATGGGCCGACCGGATCTCGGATTTGAAGGTTCCCCAGGGGATTCGCCGCGGTGCGGCGATCCATTCCGTCCGCGCCGTGCCCGCTGATCAGATGACGCTCGTGGCAGCGTGGGCACGTGAGCACCGATCGCCGCTGCACGTGCACCTTTCGGAGCAGCGAGCTGAGAACGATGCCACGGCGGTCGCACACGGATGCACACCGACGCAGCTCCTCGACAATGCCGGGGCGCTCGGTGACCGCAGCACCGCCGTTCACGGAACTCACTGCACCCCCGGAGACCTGTCGCTACTCGAGGCACGCGGATCCGGTCTCTGCATGTGCCCCACGACCGAGCGAGACCTGGGCGACGGCATCGGCCCGGCGCGAGACGCTGCTCAGGCAGGAGTGGCCCTGTGCGTCGGCAGCGACGGGCACAGCGTCATCGACATCCTTGGGGAAGCACGCGCGATGGAACTCGACGAGCGGCTCCGCGTCGAGGCTCGGGGACACTGGACGCCGGCCGCGCTGTTGCGTGCGGCGACCACTGCGGGGCAGGCGTCGCTCGGGTGGGGTGAGGCAGGCCGGCTGACAGTCGGTAGCCTGGCGGATTTCATCGCGATTGACCTCGACACACCCCGGCTCGCGGGGGCCGATACCGAGCATCTCCTAGAGGCGGTGGCGTACGGCGCGATCGCCTCGGACGTTGAGGACGTCGTGGTGGGGGGCCGAAGCATCGTGTCGGACCGGCATCACCGCGCCGTCGTCGATGTGCCGGATGCGCTGAGGCGCGCGATCGCGGCGGTGACGTCCTAGGGCGGCGGTTACAGGAATACCCGCGAGGACACGATCCGGCCATTTCGAACGTCGAAGCGCTCCACAACCACGGTGTCAGGCTCCCCCGGAGCGCGTCGGATGTACTCGACAAACGCCCTGGAGTCGTCGCCGACGATGGCCAGGGTCTCGTAATGCAGGCCCGGCGTCTGCCTGAGCGAGGTCTCCCACCATTCCGCGAGCGCCTCGCGACCGACCAGGTGTCCCTCGGTCTCGGGATGGAGCTCGCGAACACGCGGCGACGTATGCCGGCCGCCGTCGGCGTACAGCTCCACCAGGCTGGTCACGTCGTGTGCGTTGAAGTGGAGAATCCACCGCGCTGCGACGGCGGCCGGCGTGATTGATTCAGGAGAGGAGGGGGGCTCCATCCGGGAATATTGGCATCAGACGAGCTACGACCGCTTGACAGACAGGCCCCCGGTGATCATCAGACGCGGTTCTTCTACGACGGCACATTTTGCGTCACCGAGGTGTCGTGAGCCACGGCCACGACGCGTGACCGTTAAGACAGCCGCCCTGCCACCGACGAGTAGGCTAAGCGAGGTGTCGATGCGGCCATTCCGAGTGTTTGCGGCGCTGTCAGCCGTTGCGCTGGTCGCTTGCTCGAGCACGACGACGGCGCCGACCGCCGGCAAGTCAGCGGTGCCGCCGCTGCTGCCCAATGCGGACCTCTCCACCGACGGTCCATTACACACAGAAGGCAGGTTTCTGGTCGACGCAGGCGGTACGCCGGTGGTCCTGCGCGGAGCCCAAATTCAAAGCTACAACGTTGTTGGAGCCTACAAGAAGACGACGTGGCTCACCGCCGCAGCCTTCGCGGCAATGCATTCGTGGGGGATGAACGAGCTGAGGCTGCCCTTCAGTGGTTGCCTTGTGGGCAGCGACCCCGGATACCTTCCTCGCCTCGTCAATCTCACCCGAGAGGCGGAAGCAGCGGGACTCTTTGTGGTTCTGGCCTTATTCGCCGACAACCGCGCCGGTTGCCCGGTTGACGGCGTATCGCTCCCTCACCCCTACGTCCTGACGGACTGGGCGATGGTGGCTGCTGCGTTCCGCAGCGACACGGGTGTGTTGTTCGACCTATTCAACGAGCCTCATCTCGGCACCGGCTCCACGACGGAATCCGAATGGAACATCTGGGCTAGAGGTGGCGTCGTCTCGAGCGCGTCAGGAGAGTCGGTTGGGGTCGTCGGTCTCGATGCGATCGCTCGTACGATCAGAAACGCCGGCGCCGTCACCCAGCCGCTGGTCGCCGAGGTCATCAATGTCGACGATTTGACCGGCATCGCTCGGCACCTCCTTGACGACAGCAATGTGATCTATTCGATCCACACATATTTCCAGGGTGATCTGTCGGCGCGGTACTGGGATCCAATGTTCGGCCAGGAGGCTTCCAGCGTCCCGGTCTTCGTCGGTGAGTGGGCTTTTCTCCCCAACGCCCTCGGCGCCTCGATGTGTGCGGATCTTCACCTCACCACAACTGCCGCGACATCACTCGTTAACCGTTTCCTGGCCTATATGGATGCCCACCAAGTCAGTTATAACGCCTGGTCGTTCACCCCCACCCACCTGATCGTGGACGAGTCCGGCTTCGCCGCGACGACGATGCCTAATCCTCTGCTATGCAATCCAAGGCTGATTGCTGCCGGCATGGGCTCGCTGTACAAGGCCCACCTGGCTGCGCTCACCTCGACGTGAGGATTCGCCCCGAGCCTGTCTGTTGACATTGCTCTCTGAGGACGCCTATCCTTCCAACCGCACGAACCGCCAGGGGGGCGTTTCGGAAGGGTAGCGGGGATCGATGGGGGCAGCGCTTCGACCATATGGCGCCTTGCGGCGCAACGTTGGGATTCCCTTGGCTCACAGCGTGGTAGACGTCCGCAACCGGCCTGCAAGCTCACCCATGACGCAGGGGCGATCGGGAGGAGGACTTGGGTGTGGCAACAGTACTGGTTATTGAGCGAGACGCACTCCTCCTCGAGCTGATGACCTTCCTGCTCAAGCAGGATGGGCACCGCACATTTACTGCCCTCGAGGGCAAGGTCGCCTTCGAGATTCTGCAGTCCTATGCGGTTGACCTTGTCACCATCGAGACCGCGCAACCCCATCATGATGGCGTTCGCCTCTGTCAGCAGATCCGAAAACTCAATCCACTGATCCCGATCATCATCGTCTCCGAGCGCGGCGAGGAGGAGCAGATCGTTCGGGGCCTCACGACCGCTGCCGATGACTACATGACGAAGCCGTTCTCACCGCATGAATTCCTGGCACGCGTGCGCGCGCTTCTCCGGCGCGCCAGTCTCACCCGCGGCGCGACCGCGTCCGAAGACGCCAGCCTGGCGATCCGCGATATTCTGCTGGACCAACTGCACATGACCGTGGTCGTGAATGGGGTCCGCGTTTCCCTGACCCCCCGGGAGCTGTCGCTGCTTCGAGCATTCATGGAGCATCCCGATCGAGTCCTCAGCCGCGACCAGTTGCTGCAGCTCGCGTGGGGAGATACGTTCGTCGCGACCGCCAAGGCAATCGACGTCTACGTGCTCCGGCTCCGGAAGAAGATCCGGCCTCATCTGAAGGAGGATTTCTACATCCGGTCGCTGCGCGGGTTCGGCTACGTGTTCACGGCAGCACCGATGCGGACCGCCGCCATTGATCTCGGCGGGGAAGAGCAGACCGACACACCGCACAGCGCCATCGCCTGATCCGCCGAGAGTTACAGTCCTGTGGCCGTTGCCGCCACGGCGACCGGCGACGTCAAGGTGTGGATGCTCCGAGCGGGACAGGTGCCCAGGCTGGAGGGAGGTACGCGCAGGGTCGTGGATGGGCCTCCCAGAGTTACGGAATCGTCAGCGCCGGTAGCCTCCCTCCTTACTGCTATGTAACTGCCAGAGCCTAGGATCCACCGGCATGTGGAACGTGGTGAGCACCGCGCCCAGTACCGAGTTGAAAGTCTGCAGATTTCTCGCCCTGCACGGGCTGGAGAGCTACGCTCCCGAGTTCCGCCAGCATCGTCGGACGCGCCCCGGCAGCGTGCGCGATGGACGGCATCATTGGGTGTTTCCCGGCTACGTCTTTTTCCGAGCCCCGGCCGGCTTCTCCGCCTGGCACGTGGTGCACTGGGCACCAGGCGTTCGCCAACTCCTCCGCAGCGGCACAGGACCGGCGGAAATGCACGACGCCGTACTCGAGGAGCTGCGGCAGCGGCTCGCGATCACTCGGCCGCGCCACCTCGGCGCCGAGTTCCGCCCGGGACAGCGGGTGAGGGTGGAAGGCGGAGCTCTGGCCATGATCGACGCCATCTTCGATCGGTGCCTCGAGGCTCCGGATCGGGTCAGGATCCTGGTGCAGCTGCTCGGACGCCAGGTCCCCGTCGACATAGACGCGACCGTCCTCAGCGCGGCAGGCTGACCTCGCCAGCCGGTACGCCGAGGTGGCTCGAGCACCAGAAGGTGTCCGAGGCGGCGGAGCCTGCTCGTCGAGTAGGGCGATCGAGGTTGGGTGGAATTTTAGGAGGAGAGCATGACCCTGACCATCAAGCCAACGACCATGGATGTCGTCCGCGACCATTTCGACAGCGTGAATGTCGCACTGGGAGCGGTGCCGCTCGAGGCGATCGAGCGCGTCGTCGATATCATCGTTGAGGCGCATCGAACGAGGCGCCACTTGTACATCATCGGCAATGGGGGCAGCGCCTCGACAGCCACTCACTTTGCCTGCGACCTGGGCAAGGCCACCATTATCGACGGTCGTGCACGGCTCCGCGTCACGTCGCTCACCGATAACGTCGCCCTCCTGACCGCCTGGGCCAACGACACCTCGTATGAGCGTGTATTCGCTGAGCAGTTGACAAATCTGCTCAACCCCGGTGACATCGTCATCGCCGTCAGTTCGAGCGGCAACTCGCCCAACGTCCTGGCCGCAATCGACGTAGCCCGCGCGCTCGGCGCGGTCACCGTGGCACTCGTCGGGTTCAGCGGCGGTCGACTTTTGGAGATGGTGGATGCCGCGATTCACGTCGCGGTCCATGACTACGGAGTCACCGAGGGATGTCACCTCGTTTTGGAGCATGCGATCACGGACTCGGTGCGTCGGAGACTACTGGATTGATCCGTTGACGCGGAGCGAGCCGCCGTGTTGATCGTGCGTGCGCCGCTACGCCTGAGTCTCGCCGGGGGTGGGACGGATCTCGAAGCCTATTACTCCAAGTACGGCGGGGCGGTCGTCAGCACGACGATCGACAAGTATTTCTATGTCATCGCATCACCGAACGACGCTCCGCACATCCAGGTCTCTTCGTCCGACTACGGGATGTTTTACAGGTACGGATTCGACGAGGCGCCCATATGGGACGGCGATCTTCGTCTGCCGAAGGTCATCATCGATCATTTCGGCATCCACACCGGGCTGTCCATCTTTCTCGCGTCTCAGGTGCCGCCGGGAACAGGGCTCGGCTCATCGAGCACCGTGGCGGTTGCGCTGATCAAGGCATTGGCCGCGTTCTGTCGTATCCCCATGAACCAGGAGCGCGTCGCTGCACTGGCGTGCCATGTCGAGATCGACAAGCTGGGTATGCCGATCGGCCGACAGGATCAGTACGCCGCGGCCGTCGGCGGCTTGAACTACCTGGAGTTCAACTCGTTGGGTGTCAGCGTATCGCCAATGCACCTGGCGCAGGAGGTGACCGCCCGGTTGGAGGAGCGCCTGATGTTGTTCTTCACCGGCAGATCTCGCAACTCGGCCCAGATTCTGTCCGAACAGAAGCGCAATAGTGAGCGGAACCGCGGCAGTGTGATCAACAGCCTCCATACCATCAAGCAGGCTGCCGTCGAACTCCGCGAGGAACTCAACCACGGCAACATCGAAGGCGTCGGTGAGTGTCTGGATCGGTCGTGGCGGGCGAAGCGGCAACTCGCGTCTGGCATAACCGACCCGTGGATCGACCAGTGGTACGAGGCGGCCCGGGAAGCTGGAGCTGCCGGAGGAAAGATCACCGGTGCCGGCGGCGGCGGTTTCCTGGTCCTGTACTGCGAGCCGGAACGCCAGGAGCAGGTGACTGCCACATTGGAGACACTCGGCCTCAGCGCCATGGATTTTCGGTTTGAGACGGGCGGCGCGATGGTTCTCGTCAACACCATGTATGCGAATGCAATGAGCGCTCTTCACCAATGACCACAGACTGGCGGCGGCTCATTGCTGCGCTGGTGGTGCTTGATGCTGCATGGCTCGTGGTAGCGGGCTGGATCGGGATCTCGATTCACCAGACGCTCAGCGGTCAAAACCCCGACAGCCCATTGTTCTTGCTGGGGGTCATGCTGATCACCGGCATGGTGATACTCGCCATGCTCCGAGCCTACGACCCGGAGAACCTACTGGCTGGACCGCGCGAGTACTCTGCGGTCGTTCGCGCCTGCCTGTATGGGCTGGCTGCCGTCAGCCTCCTCAGCTTTGTTATCCACCATCCGGTGTCGCGTGAGTGGATCGGAGTGTCGTGGTTCGCGGCTGCAGCACTGCTGCTGATATCACGGTATCTGCTGCGTCGCGGCGCACGTGCGCTCCTGGGTCGGGGTCGCTTCGTGCGTCCGACGCTGCTCGTCGGGGCCGATGCCAACTCAGTCGCGCTGGCAGCTCGGCTCAATGCGGATCCGACGGGAATCAGGGTGGTTGGCTTCCTCGACGACTACCACAGAATCGGCTCGCCGCTGCTGCCGGGTGTAAACGTCGTCGACAGACCGGCCAACCTGATACCGGTCGCGATTCGCTCCGGGGTACGAGAAGCGATCATCGTTCCTCAAGCGCTTCCATGGGAGACGTTGAACCAGGTCATCGTGTCCGCGGCCACGGCACCCGATGGGCCGCGGATCCATGTCTCTGCTGGGTTTTACGACCTGCTCACCACCCGCGTCAAGCTATCCGCCTCTCACGACATCCCCTTGCTGACCATCAACCAAGCTCGGCTCACCGGCTCGCAGAGGGTGATAAAAGTTGCGCTCGACTACGTGATCGCGAGCGCGTTGCTGATCGCCCTCAGCCCCGCAGCAGCGGTACTGGTGGCTTGGCAACGATTGCATGGACGGGAGGGCATTCTCGATCGCCGCCGGGTGCTGGGAGCAACCGGCACGGCCTTCGATCTTCTGACGTTTCGCTCAACGGCGCCATTCGACTCCGCCGTCCTCCGCAAGCTGCCCGGCTTGCTCAACGTCTTGGCGGGCCAGTTGACCGTGATCGGGCCGCGCCCCATCGACGCAGCCGACGCCGAGTTGCGGCCGGAGGTCACGGCTGGCCTGCGACCTGGTCTCACCGGCCCTTGGCGGGAGGTCGAGGACCCTGCCGAGCAGTCGATCCGCGAGATGTACTACATCCGCGCTTACAGCATCATGCTTGACATTCAAGTCCTCGTCCGCCGTGCGCGGAGCCATCTGCGCAAGCCGCGAACGGGCATGAGCTCCGCGCTCTCCATCGAGCGATCCCCGTGAGTGCTCAGGTGCGCTCGAGGGCGCCATACGCCGCGACGAAGCGCTGCCTGGATCTTGTCGTTGCACTGTTGTTGCTGGTCTTGATCTCCCCGGTGGTCGCGGTGGCAACGGCGGCGGTTTGGATCGACTCCGGCTCGCCGGTCATCCACCGGCGAAGGGTCGTGGGGCGGCACGGACGCACGTTTGATGCCTACAAGATCAGGACCATGGTGCCCGGCGCGGACGCGCTCCTTGCAGACGATGCCGAGCGTCGCCAGGCGTACGCGGAGTCAAGAAAGGTGGAGGACGATCCCCGGGTCACCCGCGTGGGGCATTGGCTCCGACGAAGCAGCATCGACGAGTTCCCGCAATTGGTGAACGTCATCAGAGGCGAGATGAGTTTGGTCGGCCCGCGAATGATCACCCCGGAAGAGCTCCCGGCATGGGGAGCAACGGGCAGCCTTCTTCTTGCTGTACGACCTGGGATCACGGGCCTCTGGCAGGTGAGCGGCCGGCAGCGGCTCAGCCGCGCGGAGCGCATCCGCCTTGACGCTGTCTATGTTCAGCGAATGTCGATTCTCCTCGACATCAGCATCCTGGCGAGGACCATCCCCGCCGTTCTCTCCGGCAAGGGTGCGATGTGAGTTGCGTGCTGATCACGGGAGGGGCGGGGTTCATCGGTTCTCACGTGGCGGAAGCCGTCCTGGCACGTGGAGATGAGGTGGTGATCCTCGATAACCTCAGCTCAGGCTCTCGAGACAACGTGCCTGACGGCTGCGACTTCGTATCGATGGACATCAGCGATGCACGTGGGATCGCGGCGGAGGTCAGGCGGCGGCGCCCCGAGGTCGTCGTGCATCTTGCCGCACAGACCAACGTGGAGGTTTCGGTCGCTCAACCCGGCCGCGACGCGAGGGTCAACGTCATGGGAACCCTGGCCGTGCTCGACGCCGTGGCCCAGGGTCACTGCCGCAAGGTGATTTTCGCGTCGTCATCGACGGTATACGGTGACCCGGCGCGTCAGCCCGTGCTGGAGAGTGACCCACTTCGACCCATCAGCCCGTACGGTGTCGCGAAGACCGCCGCGGAGAACTACATCCGCATACTCGCCACGGAGCGGCGCCTGCAATACACCATCCTCCGCCTCGGAAACGTTTTCGGGCCGCGCGACTCACTGGGCAGCGGGCACGCAGTGACTGCCTTCGTGGATGCCTTGCTGTCCGGACGCACGCCAATCATCGAGTGGGACGGCGAGCAGACCAAGGACTACGTTTATGTCGGCGATGTCGCAGACGCGGTTGTGGCCTCGCTGGAGCGCGGTGACAACGAGACGTTCAATATCGCAAGCGAGCTCGGCATCAGTGTGAACGACCTCTATCAGCGAGTCTGTGCCGTGACAGGTGTCCACGCAGTGCCCCATCACGGGGGGCGACGGCCAGGTGACGTTCGCACTTTCGTGATGAGCTGTTCGAAAGCCCACCGCCTGCTCGGCTGGCATGCTCGCACCCCCTTTCTCACGGCGCTCAAGCTGACCGTCGACTCAATGGCACACGCACATGAGCACACCGACAGCAAGGTACGAACGGCAGCCGGGTGACGCCCCAGCCGGCTGGGCGGCTGCATGCCATGACCTGGGGGTCGCGCGAGCGGCACTCAGGTTCGCCCCTCCCGGCATCGTGCGCCAGGCCGCCTACACGCAGTTGGTCCTGGCGCGGGATCTCGTTGTCGAGACCATTCATTCATGGGTCGCCGGCGCGGTTGGTGCCACGCCGGTGGAACGCCCGGAGCGAGTGGTGGTTCTCGGGGACCGGATCCTCTTCGATGAGGGCTCGGAGATCGCCGCGGTCAACCTGGCGGCGGCGATCGCACTGCGTGTTCTGCAGCTCGCGGGCATCGGCGTGGTCGTTGCGTCTGGAGGTTCTACACAGACGGTGGAGAAGGTTGTCTCACGGTTCGGGCTGCTGGCGGGTATCGCGGAGTATGGCGTCCTGGCGTCGTCCGCGTCCGCGGGATCCGCGAACGAGCGGCGCGCCGGGGAACAACTTTCGCGCCTGCGGACCGAGTTGCGTGAGGATCCCGAGGTGGTCCTCGCTCCGAGCCGCCAGCACTCGGTTCGCGCTTGCAGGATCGTCGAGGGTCGCACGGTCCCGATCGGCGGTTCCGAAGGCCGGGGCCTGCTCGAGAGATTGCGTCTTGCTGACGTGGGCCTGCGCGTGACGCCGCTGCACACGGACTTCTTCGCCCGCGACGCCATCCAGCCGGCACGCCTCTCGACGCTGCTCCGCACAATTGTGCCTGTCGGGTTCCCGCTGGTTGCGATCGCCGGAAGCGGGTCCGACGAGTGGACCTTGCAAGCCGCTCCGCTCGTCTTCGTTCCAGTCGGCGTGCTCTCCGGATACCGGCCGCAACGCGGGCAGCGCGTGACGCGCGCCGGACGGCTTTCGGGTGAGGTCCTCTGGGCTGCCCTGTGGCACCTGCTCCCAAGCACGGGCCTGCACCGGCAAGCAGCCGAGATGCTGGCTTGCATGCCCTGTCCGGAGTGGATTCCGGAATCGCTGCGCGGGCGTCCGGCCCTTGGAGCGCCTCGGTGGTTGTACGTGGGTGGCCGCGAGTTGACGACCACGGCTTCGCCATTGCTGATGTCACAAAGGAGAGTGAGGTAACGACATGCAGGAAGGATCTGTTCGGCTTGCACTTCGCCGGCTCTGGTGGGTACCGGTGTTGTTCGTGGTGGCTGCGGTCGCAGCGACCGGCGTGGTCGCGCTTCGATCTCCCCGCTACCAGGCCACAGCCTCGGTTGTGGCCCAGGTGCCCGCCAATACCAACGATCAGGCCCTGAGCTTCACCGACGTCGCCATGTCGAGCACCGTCGCGACCCGAGCGCTCGCGGATACCAACACCGGGGAAGATCTGACGCAGCTGACGGCCGACCTGGCGGTGGTTGCGACGCGCAGCACGCTGTACCTGGTGACGGTCAACGATGCATCTGCTCAAAACGCAGTCGCGCTGGCTGATGCGGTGGCGTCGGAAGGCGCAGCCTACTACCAGGTGCTCGCGGGTGGGGCGGCCAATTCAGTCGTGACCAATCTCGAGGCGGATGTGCAGCAATATCGCGCAAACTATCTCGCCGCGACCCAAGCGTTGCTCACGTTTGAGGCGGCCAATCCGCTGGTCGTCAAGGGCACCGGGTCGGTCGATATGAGCGCCGAGTACCGCGGCCTGCAACTCGATCAGCAAGCTGCTCAGAACGCCTACCTTGATATCCAGACGGCGGCGGCGCAGGCACGCGTCAACCAGGTGGGTGTTGCCCTGACGTTCAGCGCAACGGTGGTCGATCGTGCGGTCGCGCACTCGCAGACCTTGTCGTGGGTGCTCAAAATCGGCTTTGCCGGTGTGCTGGGACTGATCCTCGGCATGGCGCTCGCGGTTGCCATCGAGTATCTGAGAGGGCCCCGATCCGGCGTCGACCTGGTCCCCACGACTGCCGCGTCGCCAACGGATGCAAATGGAGCTTCGGGTGGCCACCAGCCGACGCTCCCAAGCTCCGTTGCGTCCGGCGCAGGGCGTACCGGTCGAGTGGAATGAGGTGACCCCGCGGTGAGTGCCACAGGCGCGGTCTCGCGCCTCGCACGAACAAGGTTCTCGCTCACTGCGCCGGCCGTCGTGGCGGTTGCGACGGTATGCACCGGCGTGCTGATCGGATTCCTGGTGAGCGCGTTTGGTGTGGTCGTCGTCGCGATCGGGTGTGCCGCCGTTGCCGGGTGCTTGGCGATCGGGATCGCATGGGGAACCGAGGGAATGGTGATCCTGCTGCTGGTCGGCTCGATGCTGCCCCTCCCAACGGTAGCCGTCGGCACTGCGGGGTTTCCACTGGCCACCGTCGCGGTCATCCTGATACTCGCCGCTGTGGTGCGCGTTGCCAGGCGTCGGGGCGTGCCCCTTCGGGTCCCGCACGTGTCGCCATATGCTGCGCTGATCGCCATAGGGCTCATCTCACTTGTGGCCAGCTGGCTGTTCTGGGATGCACGCGTGCCCACCGGAGCCGAGCGCGGATACGGGCACCGGTCGATCAGCTACCAGGTGACCGGCCTCTACATGCTGGCTGTGCCATTGCTCGCGTTCGCCGGCGGGGTGATAAGCAGCCGGGTACTTCGCGTCGAGCGTCTTTACACGTGGGTGTTCGCCGGTCTCGCGGGTCTGACGCTGTTCAGCTTTGGGACCTGGTTGCAGCACCCCACCAATCCAATTCAGGCCTTTTCGCAAGGGGAACGCACGACGCTCGACTACCAGTGGACAGCTTTCCTGCTGGTCATGGCTGTGGCACTGGCGTTTCACGCGCAGCGCCGGGGCCTGCGCCGGTGGGCGCTCGCGCTTGTCGTCCTGGGAGCCTCGACTGCGGTGCTCCAGTACGTGCTCAGTTCGTGGTTGGCGATTCTCGCCGCGATCACAGTCATGCTCTGGCTCCGTTTTGGACCGCGAGGCGTGGTGCTCTGGGTCGGAGCGCTGACCGTCATCGGCTTACTCCTCGAGCCCACCGTCGCGACGATCGTCGCTCAGCGGGTGAGCAGCCCGGATGTAGATCGCCTCAAGCTGTGGCAAAGCGCGGTGGTGATCTGGACGAAGAGCCCCGTTTGGGGCATCGGGCCCGGCAACTTCGCCAGCTACATGGAAACGTACAACGCGTTCCCCCTCGGGCTCGTGCTCCAAGGGTATCAGCAGGCTCACGACACGTTTCTCGAAATTCTTGCAGAGGACGGCATTGTCGGTCTGGCTCTCCTGGGGGCCTTCGTCTGGCTGGTGGTGCGGACGCTGCTCAACTTCAAAGCGGCAACGCCGCTGGCGGGGTTCGTGCGTACATCAACCTTGGGCCTGCTCGTCACCACTGCGGTGATCGCCTCGCTGGGCGGCGGCTTTGTACCCACCATCGCCGAGGCGGGCTACAACGCGCTCCCAAAGATCCTCATCGAGTGGTTCGTCATCGGGTGTGGCGTCGGATTCGCGCTGCGCCAGTCGTCTCGACCCCCGGCAGGAAATCATGCGTAACGTCGATTCGCTGGCGATCAAGGCGCAACGGCGCCCGCTCTGGCGGCGCCCCCTCTACCGCGCCGTCTGGAAACTGGAGCGGAATATCTGGGGCCATGCCTTCGTCGACCTGGGTGGCGATCAGCGCAGCTCGGTCTACGTGGCGGGCAGCGGGCGCAGCGGTACCACGTGGCTGGCAGAGGTCATCAACTACCGGAACGCCTACCGCTATATGTTCGAACCCCTGACGCCGCCCCACGTGCCCGAGTTCCAACATCTGATCCGCGGCCAATACCTCCGGCCGGATACGCGCGACCCGGTCTATGCGAAGCCCATGGCGTCGGTACTCAACGGGCGCCTGCGCCACCGCTGGGTGGACTACTACAACCGTAGACCCGTGGCCACCCGCCGGCTCATCAAAGACGTCTACGCAAATCTCATGCTCAAATGGATTCAGGTCCAGTTCCCAGGGATGCCCATCGTGTTCGTGCTCCGGCACCCGTGCGCCGTGCTGACCTCTCGGTTGTCGCTCGCGCCCAGCGATCTGCACAAGCGTTTCGAGCCAGATCTCGAGCGCTTCCTCATGCAGAGAGAACTGATGGCCGACTTCCTCTCTCCCTTCGAAAGCGCCTTGCGGGATGCAACGACCCCACTGGAGCGCCATGCGCTGTGGTGGTGTGTCGAGAACTACGTTCCGCTTCGAATGTGCGCCCGAGGCGACATCCACGCGGTCTGCTACGAGCGCCTCCGAACCGAGGCTGTCGAGGAGATCCCGCTGTTGGGCACGTTCATCGGCCGTAGGTTCGATCCGGTTGTCTTCACGCGCATGCGACGCCGTTCCCTGACCACCGGCCCTCACAGTGCTCTCCAGGTGAACGGGGAACCGATCACCAGGTGGACCTCTCGATGGTCCCACGATGATGTCAAGCGGGTGGTGAAGATCCTGTCGATGTTCGGCCTCGACGAGATCTACACCGACAGCCCAATGCCGAAGCCGCAGGGTATCAGGGCGTTGCAGGGGCGATAGTGCGCTTCATCCCGACCGAGCTGATCGGTCCGCTGCTCGTGGAGTTGGAGCCGCACTCCGACAGCCGTGGCTTCTTCGGACGCAGCTTTTGCGCCCGGGAGTTTGCGGACCACGGATTGGCTTCTACGTTCGTGCAGTGCAATGTTTCCTATAACCACCGCCGCGGCACAGTGCGCGGTCTTCACTATCAACTCCCGCCTGCTGCCGAGGCAAAGCTGATTCGCTGCACCAACGGCACGGTTCGCAGCGTCATTGTGGACGTGCGACCTGAGTCTCCCACGTACCTACGCCACCTATCGGTTGAGTTGCGTTCGCGGGATCGCCGAGCTCTCTACGTGCCGGAGATGTTTGCCAACGGATATCAGGCACTCACCGATGACGCCGAGGTCATCTATCAGGTCAGCGAGTTCTACGCGCCGGACCACGAGCGCGGGCTGCGCTACGACGATCCAGTGCTGGGAATCGACTGGCCGCTGGCGGTGACCGTGATCTCGCCCAAGGACGCCACGTGGCCGCTGCTGCCACGAGTTCGACGTGGCGGCGCTCCCGTGATCATCGTCGACCGGGCGTTGCGGGCGCGGGAGGATGAACGCCGGCCCATCCGGGTCGGTATGGTCGGCGCCGGCGCCATGGGGCGTGCAATCGCAAACCAGGTCGTGTGCTCGGTGCCGGGCATGGAGATCGTGGCCATCAGCAATCGACACACCAAAGCCGCCTTGGCGGCCTACGTCGAGGCTGGCATCGACGCCATCGAGCTGGTGCATTCGGTTGGCGACCTCGAATCCGCCCTGCGTCGACGTCGGGTGGCAGTCACCGACGACCCGAACGTCCTCTGCCGCGCCGACGGCATCGACGCGATTCTCGAGGTCACCGGGACGGTCGACTTTGGCGCCGGCGTCGTGCTCGAGGCTGTACGGAACGGGAAACCGGTCGTACTGATGAATGCCGAGCTTGAGGCGACGCTGGGTCCGATCCTGAAGACCCACGCCGACCGCTTCGGCGTGATCGTCAGCGGGTGCGATGGTGATCAGCCTGGCGTCGAGCTGAACCTCTATCGATTCGTGCGGAGCATCGGCCTGACGCCTCTGGTGTGCGGAAATATCAAGGGGCTGCAGGACCACCACCGCACTCCTTCAACACAGCAGAGCTTCGCAGAGCGCTGGGGCCTCACGCCTCAAATGGCCACGAGCTTTGCGGACGGCACCAAGATCTCGTTCGAGCAGGCGACCGTGGCCAACGCAACGGGTATGCGTGTCGCCGAGCGCGGGATGGGTGGCCGCAGCTTCGACGGTCATGTGGACGACCTCACCCGAGCCTACGACATCGATGAGCTACGTAAGGCCGGTGGTATTGTCGACTACGTCGTCGGCGCACAGCCGGCTCCGGGTGTGTTCGTCCTGGCCGCCCACGACGATCCGCGGCAGCAGCGATTTCTCGAGCTGTACAAGCGTGGACCTGGACCCCTTTACTGCTTTTACACCCCCTACCACCTCTGCCACTTCGAAGTGCCGCTGTCGGTGGCGCGTGTGGTGCTGTTCAACGACTCGGTCACGGCGCCTGCGGGCGGCCCCGTCGTCCACGTCGTGTGCACTGCCAAACGAGATCTCGAACCGGGCGAGATTCTCGATGGCATCGGCGGTTACATGACCTATGGGCAATGCGAGAACGCCGACGTTGTGGTCGAGCAGACTCTGCTGCCGATGGGACTGGCGGCCGACTGCCGTCTCCGTCATGCCGTGGCGCGCGATCAGGTCCTGACATATGACGACGTCGAGCTCCCGGTGAACCGATTCGCCGATCAGCTCTGGCGCGAGCAGGTTGCGCGGTTTTCAGCCGCCGACGTGGGCGCAGTTCCGGTGCACTCGTGATCGTGGATGCGCCGTGCTCATGAGTGTCAACTCGCCATCGCCAATCGAGACTGAAACCGACATCGAGCTCCGCGAGCGCGGCAACATCAAGCGCGAGCAACCCAGTCTGACTGGCCGCCTGGTGGCGGGCAACGTTCTCTGGAACATTCTCGGCAACGCCGCCCCCATCGTGGTCGCCATCGGATCAATCCCGGTCCTCGAGAGGACCCTCGGTGCGGATCGATTCGGTCTGCTGGCCTTGAGTTGGACGTTCATAGGCTATTTTGGGATCTTCGATCTGGGTCTGGGCCTTGCGATGACCCGGAGCGTCGCCACCAAACTTGCCGCCGGCGATCACGACACCATCCACGCAACCGTGTGGACGACCCTCGCCATCATGGCCGGCCTTGGTTGTCTGGGACTCGCTGTGGCCTGGACGCTTGCGCCGGTGATCATCCACACTCTGCGGATACCCAGCGGGCTGCAGGCTGAGGCGCTTCGCACCGTTCAGCTGCTCGCCTTCTCGATTCCACTGGTCATCACCAGCGTGGGCTTGCGCGGGATCCTCGAGGCACACCTGAAATTCAAGCTGGTGAATCTCGCGAGTATGCCCCTCGGGATCTGGACATACGTCGGTCCGATCATCGCACTCCCTTTCACGCACAGCCTTGTGGTCATCGTCGGTCTTCTCATCGCGGGAAGGGTCGCGGGGTTTGTCCTTTATCTGGGCCTGGCCTTGAGAGCCGTCCCGACCATGCGGGTGGTGGTCTTTCAATTCCGCCTGGTGCGGCCGCTGCTCTCCTACGGCGGCTGGCTCACGGTGGACAATCTCGTCGATCCGATCACGAACTTTCTCGATCGATTCCTGATCGGATTTCTCGTTGCCATCGCCGCCGTGACCTACTACAGCATTCCCTACGAACTGGCCGCCAAGGCGTGGCTGCTGCCGGTCGCGTTGAGCGGCGTGCTCTTCCCGACGTTGACGCGTAGCCTGGTGCACGATCGCGACCAGGCGCGCTTCTTCTTCGACCGAGCCTGCAAGTACCTGCTCATGGCAATGTTTCCGATCATCCTTGCCATGGTGTGCCTGGCGCAGCCGGGCTTGAGCTTTTGGATTGGTTCGCAGGTTGCCTCACACAGCACACCGGTGCTGCAGATCCTTGCGGTGGGCGTTCTCATCACGAGTCTCGGAAGTCTGGCCGACACATTCATCGATAGTTACGGACGGCCCGACGTCAGCGCAAAGCTTGCATTGGGTAAGTTTGTCGTGCACTTTGGGCCCGCCTTCTGGGTCATCGGGCATTGGGGAATCGTCGGTCTGGCCGCGCTGTGGGTGACAACCACCGGCCTCGAGGCCGCGGGAATGATGATCTTCGCGCTTCGGTTCCAAGGACGGACCGTGTCGAGCCTGCTGCGCGGCGTGCTGAAGACCTTGCCTGTGTGGATATCGCTCGCTGGGGGCGCCCTGCTGCCGCTGAACACCGAGTTGAAAGCGGCGTATGTGGTGCTGGTCGTTGGAGGAGCGGCCAGCTTCGCATGGCGCCGGTTGATGAGCCCTGAAGAGCGACGATCGATTCGTACCAGGCTGGATCGGAGCGCGCGCGCGTCTCACGATGCCGACGCGGCCGCGTCCTCCACGTCATGAGGATCCTGCTGCTCAGCAATCGGTTTCCCCCGGACGTCGTTGGTGGGGCCGAGATCCTCGCGGGCGACGTCGCACGAGCGCTGCGCGATCGCGGCCACGACGTCTGTGTGTTGACCTCGCCATACGATGGGCGCGGTTCTGGACGAGAACCCTGGGTCGCGCGGCAGCTGCGAGAGGTCGTTGATGGACCGCAGGCGCGGAACGGCTCACCGCGAGGTGGAGCAGGCCGACTCCTGGCGTTCTACCGGCAGACCCACTCTCGCTATTCGGCACGCACCGTACGCAGGGTGATCGCGCGATTCGCGCCCGACGTCGTCTACGTGTGGAATCTGTCGGGTGTTGGGCTCGTGTCCATCCTTCGCGTCCTCCGTCAGGTCAGACATCCGATCGTCTTCCATCTCCATTCCTACTGGTGGCAGTACATCAACTCGCCGGAGACGCGCTTTTCCACGGTCAGGATGGCCTGGCTCAAGAAGCTGGTCATTGGTCCCGTGCCACCGCTCAAGTTCACCACCTTGATTGCGACGAGTGAGGCTGTCAAACAGGAGTACGCGCAGGCCGGGTGTCCGCGGGATCGAATCGAAGTGATCGACAATGCAATCGACTTTCGGTTTCTGGGAAACGATGTGGTGACGTCTCACAGGAGTCGCCGCCCTGTGCTCATGTATGCGGGCCGGCTGTCGGCTGAGAAAGGGGTGAAGGTCGCGGTTCAGGCTCTGGATTTGCTGGTCAATCGTGATGGGCGCGACATCCGTCTGGAAATCTACGGCCAGGGTGATCCGCAGTACGTAGCCCTGCTGCGAGCCCTGGTCAGCAGCCGAAACCTGACCGAGGCGGTCGCTTTCCATGGCCTGGTCAGCCAGGATCGGCTGATCTGTGCATACGATCAGGCGGACCTCGTCATCGTTCCGTCGCTCTGGGAGGAACCATTCGGACTCGTCGCCGTCGAGGCGATGGCACGGGGGGTGGCGGTGATCGCATCGGACGTCGGGGGCCTGCGCGGCGTGCTCCGCGACGGGGTCGACGGACGCCTGGTCAAGCCCGGTGACCCACACATCCTTGCGACGACGATCGCTGAGTCGCTCGACTGCCCCGAAGATCGCATTCGTCTTGGTTCGGCCGCACATCAGACGGTGCGTGAGCGATTCACCCTGGACATCTGCAGCCGACGAATTGAAGAGCATCTCCAACGCGCCCTCGCGCTGGACGCCCACGAGAGCCGATGGCCGCGATGACGGGCCCACTCCGTCTCGGGTTCGTCATCAACTTCGAGCCGAGCGATCCCCCTGGGCGCTGGCTGGGCACGTACCTGCCGGAGGACCGCTACGGAACGGAGCTGCTCGCCGCTCTGGCGCCGCCCGAACTCGATGTGGGCGCGACATCGATGGCTGCCGCCATATGTTGGAGAGTTCGTGCATCTGGCACGGCGGCATCCCCGGTTGGATACCTATGACCTTCTGTTCACGTGGGAGCTGCGCAACACGGTGGCGACCATTCTGCTTCGGCGGTGGACCAGGCAACGCCGGGCTCGGTTGGTGAGTCTCAATCCAACCGTGAAGGGTTGGGTTTCCATCGCGCTGCCGATGTTGCGCCTTTTGCTTCGAGATGCGGACCGCGTCATCTCGTTCAGCACTGCCGAGCACGGCACGCTGTGCCGCCAGCTGCGCCTCCCGGCCGAGCGGTTCGAGTTTGTCCCCCGGTTTGCAGAGCCGCGTGTGGCGGCCGGGAATGGGGGAGGCGATCGGTCCCGCGAGCAGTTCGTCATGGCACTGGGGCACTCCAATCGTGACTTTCCAACACTGTGGAAAGCCCTCAGCGACACCGACATCCCCGTTGTCATGTACCGAAACCCATGGATGCGAGGACGTGAGCTCTCGAATGTTCGAGCGATTCCTCAGGTGCTTGCCCCGGCCGATGAGACGACGCTGGTGGCGCAAGCCGCTTTTCACGTGATTCCCCTCAGGGCTGCCGCCTTCTCCTCGGGCCTCACCGTACTCCTCCGAGCCATGGCGCACGGTAAGGCGGTCATCGTGTCCGACACGACCGGGGTCGGCGACTACGTCCGCGACGGTGAGACAGCGGTGCTCGTTCCACCCGGTGATCCGAGCGCACTTCGTGACGCAATGCTTCGGCTCTGGAATGATCCGGCGGAACGCAGCCGCCTCGGACGCAACGCTGCACAAGCGGTTCGGGATCGATTCGCGGCGCCGGTGTTTGCGCATCAACTGGCGCGAATCGCCGAAGACGTTGTCGGGAGAGCCGGACCGATCGGGGAGGTGCAATGCGAATCCTGGTGACCGGAGCAGCGGGATTCGTAGGTGGCTTGTTCTGCCGTGCCGCGACTGCCAGTGGACTCCAGGTGGTCGGGACCGATCGGCGGCCGCCGGGAAAGGCCGACTGCGAAACGACCATCGCCAAGGACATGGTGGATTTGACCGCTGCGGATCTCCCGCTTCCCATTGATGCCGTGGTCCATTTCGCAACCGGGCAAGGGTGAGTACCTCGTTGGTGACGGGATGATCAGTGACGCCGATCGGTACCAGAGGGTCCTCACCGAGACTGTGGATGGGACGCGCCATGTTTGTCGGCTGGCCGAAAGCGTCGGTGCCCGGCGCTTCATTCATATCAGCTCGATGACGGTTTATCCCGGACCGGTGCCTCGCGATCGTGTCGTCGATTCGCACCCCGAACGACGCGGTATCTATGCGCATTCGAAGATTCTCGCCGAAGCTGCGGTGCGGGACATGGCATCGACGGGCGAGCTGTCCATGGAGGTGTGTATCCTGCGGCTCGCGCTGGTGTGCGGTCCCGGGATGGGGCACACCGCGAGCGATGCGCGAGATCGCGTCAGCGTTCTTGGATCAACGCTCATCTCCACGGCGAAACCGCTGTCGTCGGCCATTGCGGTGGGAATCGGCCGACCCAAACAGGCCGCGCCGCTGCTCGATGTTCGAGACCTGATACGGGGGTTGCTCGGTCTCATCGACCAGAACCCGCATCCCGGCCGCGTGAGAGTCTACGACGTCCAGTCCGGGCCACCTCCAAACAAGCGCGAACTCGTCCTCGCATATGCCGAGTCCATCGGGCGACCCTACAGGCAATTGTGGCTCCCTCGACGTTTGACCATGGTCGGTGCATGGGCAGCGGAGGTGATCTACCGCTTGCGAGGGAAGCGAGAATTCTTCCCATATCGCATCGGGCGAGCGTATCGCCTCAATGCCGAGGCTCTTCCATATCCGGAGCTCTGGCTGGACATTGGAATTGAGCCTGAGGGAAGTCTCGAGAGCTGCCTCGAGGTCGCCGTGATGGAGGGCCTGCCCAGACGCGGCGCCGCTCAGGCCGTGGCGACTTGACGATGCCCGGAGCGAACGAACTGCGGCGCGTCGTCATTCCTTCCGCCGGCCTCGGTACGCGCTTTCTTCCTCTCACCCGCGTCGTGCCGAAGGAATTGCTGCCGCTTGGGGAGTGGCCGCTGATCCACCATGCCGTCCTGGAGGCCGAGCGTGCTGGTTTCAGCGAGGTCATCATCGTCATTTCCCCCGGCAAGCGTGCGATTCGCTCCTATTTCGAAGGTGATGAGGCGTTGGAGCGGGTGCTGCAGTCAAGGGGGCAGATGCAAGCGCTGGAACGGGTGCGTGCTGCGCGCGCTCTGTGCACTCGAATGCGTGTCCAGTTTGTCGAAAAGGAAACCCAGGGGCCGGGCGAAGCTGTTCTCCTGGGCTACCGGTTCACGGGCGACGAGAATCTTGGCGTGCTGCTTCCCGACGACGTGGTCCCATCGGCGCACCCCTGGCACGATCTCCATGATCTGTGGGAAGCGACCGGGATGGGCACCCTCAGCGTCCGCACCTTTCCCGCTCACGAGGCTGGGCGCTACGGCGTGGCCGCGTGCACTCATGAGGATGGCAGGTTGCGCATTCAGCGGCTTGTCGAGAAACCCGCACCAGGCGCGATCGACTCCGCATACCGCATCTTCGGCCGCTACATCGTGACTGCACCCATACTGGCGGCTCTCCAGTCCGGATTGCGCCGGCTCAAGGGTGAGGTCCAGCTCACCGACGCCTATGCCAGCTGCCTTTCACGTTCGAAGGGCATCTTTGCCGCGGAGTTCACCGGGGAAGCCTTTGACTGCGGCACGCCGTCGGAATACGTCCGGTCGATCGCCCGATACGCGGCCTCGCGAGTGCAGCCGGCCGCTGCAGCGGGAGTTTCTTAGCGTGGGACTGTCGATCAGCGAAATCACGACCGACGAAGGTTTCGACCTGCTTCAGGAAGAGTGGAACCGACTTGTCCTCCGGCTCGACGTGCCGTCCCCGTTTCAGTCGTGGGAGTGGTGCCGGACCTGGTGGAGGCACTTCGGATCGACGCACCAGCTGCGCGTGCTGGTCTTTCGAGAGGGAGTCGAACTCATCGGAGTCGCACCGCTTCACCAACGACGCTACGGCCCGCTCCACGGACCCTCGGTCCTTGCTCCACTTTGCTGGGAGGATTACCGACGTAAACAGGGCATGACTGAGCAAAATGAGCTGCTGTTCCCGGCTGCAGACCGCCTGCGGCTCATGGCCGCGCTCTCGAGCTGGCTGCGCGAGAACCCCTGGTCGCTGGCACTCCTCCCCGGAAACCCGATGCCGCCTCCGTTTGATGGATGGCTCGCGGAAAAACTGGTTCTGTTGGGCAGGCCGACCTGGTCCTACTACCGCAGTCTTCCCGCAACCTGGGCGGAAGTCGTCGCAGGCCTCGGGAAGAGCATGCGTGACAATGTCAAATACTACCCGAGACTTCTTGAACGGAGCGGCCACCGCACGACACTGCGTGTGCACGCAACTCCGTCTGAAGTCGCGGCGGCCATTCCTGTCTTCTTTCAGCTGCATCGGGCTCGCGCCCATTCCGGGGCAGCGGTGACCCATGAGGACAGGTTTCGCTTCCACGACCGCCGCGCATTCCTCAGTGAGGTGGGTCCAGTGCTGGCCGCGGCCGGTAAGCTGAAAGTCGGCCTCCTGGAAGTGGATGACGAGGTCGTCGCCGCCCAAATCTGGCTCGAAACCGGCGCAACGATGTTCATCTATTACAGCGGGTACGACCCGGCATGGTCACGTTTTTCAGTCCAACTGGTCGCCACCATCGAATGCCTGAAGGAGGGCATCAGTCGTGGCCTCACGTCGGTCGAGTTCCTTCGCGGCGGCGGACACGCAAAGGAACGCTGGGAAACCTCGAGACGGCTTCGGGTCAACGCCACGCTCGCTCGGAGACCGGCCGTCGCCAGGCTCATCCTCAGGGTGCCGCGCGTCCAGCGCCGTCTCCGGCTTCGCGGGACCAGTGCGAATCCGATCGGCGCTTACGGGGCGCACACCGGCTAGCGTTTCATGACCGGCCAATCCCATTTGGCTCCAGCCAATCGAGGGTTGCGACCCACAATCGGCCTGCTCACGTCTGTGGACTCACGGCGGCAAGGGCCGAACTGGGCCGCGACCGGGCATTACATGGCGAAGACCATGCAGAAGCATTGCGGCAACGTCGTTCACCTCGACCCGTTGCGTTCCCCGGTGAGGGTGGCCGGCAAGGCCGCCAACAGGCTCGCCCGCGAGGTATTAGGGCGACCGTACGACTTCAGCAATACCATCGTGCAGGCGCGAGACTGGTCGAGAGTACTGACCCCTCGGCTCAAAGGGATCGACGTGATTCTCGCGGCGTCGGCAGCGCCTCAGATCGCCCTGCTCGACACTGATATCCCGATCGTCTACACCTCTGACGCGACCTTCGCTCTCGTCGCTGACTACTACCCGTTCTACACGGGACTCCCGGCCTGGAACTCGCGGACAGCCCAGGATCTCGAGGCTCGCGTTCTGCACGGCTCGGCCCTCCTCGTGTACCCGTCGGAATGGGCTGCCCAGTCTGCTCGCACCGACTATGGGGTCACCGCCGGCAAGGTGCAGGTCTTCCCCTACGGTGCGAATTTCGACGAGGTCCCATCGCGTGCGCTGGCGACGGCGTCTCGAATGGGACATGTCTGCAGGCTTCTCTTTGTAGGGGTCGACTGGGAACGGAAGGGCGGCGACATCGCGTACGAAACGGTTCAGGCCCTTCGCACGGGGGGCGTTGACGCAGAGCTGACGATCGTTGGGTGCGTTCCGCCAAAGGGTGTGGATCCCAGCTTCGTCCGAGTGGTGGGCACTCTCAGCAAGGACATCCGCAGTGAGCGGGAGCAGCTGTCGCGGTTGTATCTCGAATCTGACTTCCTGGTCCTGCCCACCAGAGCCGAATGCTTTGGAATGGTCTTCTGCGAAGCGAGTGCCCATGGAACGCCGTCGATCACCGCGGATACCGGTGGGGTGGCGGGGGCGGTCACGGATGGGGAGAACGGCATTCTTCTGCCCGCTGCCGCGGATGGGCGCGCCTACGCTGCGGTGATCGCCGAGCTTGTCGGCGACCGATCTCGTTACGACGCTCTGGTGCGGTCGACCCGCGACGCCTACGAGGCGAGGCTCAACTGGGACTCCTGGGGACGCCGGCTCGCACCGCTCATCTCGGCCGTGATCGCCGGGCGATCGCCGGTGGCGCCGGAGCTCGCGCCTCTCGGGGCGCAGGCTGGAGTGGAGGGAGCGTTCAACCCGTGACCGAAGGTGGGGCAACCCTGATCGGCCCGATGCGCATCGGACTCGTTGAGTTCTACGGCGTCGGGGGTACTGCCGATTACACCGACTGCCTGGCTCAGGCGCTAGCCGCTCGTGGTCATCGCGTTGCCCTGGTGACGTCGTGCCTGTTCGAGCCTCTCGAGCTCATTCCGAGCTTCCAGGTGATGCCGGTGTACCGATATCGAACCTCTGAGTCAAAGCCTCGAAAGGCTATCGAGCTTGCCCTGTCGTTGCGAGCGGCGGACAGGGCCCTGCAATCGTTCCGGCCTGATGTTGTCCATGCTCAGGGTACCGTCATGCCGATGTCGGAGCGTCGATTCTACCGGCGCCTGTCACCAGCAGCGCGCGTGTGCACCGTCCACGACGTCCAAGGTCACGAGTGGCGGCCGTGGCTTGGCTCATATACCCGGCACTACCGTGCGTTCGACACCTTGGTGTGCCATTCGCACGCCTCACGACAACAACTCCGCAAGCTGTTGCCACACGCATCGGTGACGATCATTCCGCATGGCAGGTACGCTCCGCTGGCAACGACACTCCCCTCATCCGATGCCGCGCGTGCGGCCCTCGGTCTACCGAACGATGCTCACGTTGTCCTGCTCTTCGGCTTTCTGCGACGGTACAAGGGCCTGGAGCTGTTTCTCGATGCTTTGCGGATCGCCACCGTCGATGGGTCAAAGGTCGTCGGCCTCATCGCCGGGAGACCTCTCTACGACATCACCCCTGCACGCCGCTCGTCGGAGCGTGACGGTCTGCCGATCCGATGGGATCTGCGCTTCATTCCTCGCTCTGAGCTCGGCACGTATTTCGCAGCGGCCGATGTGGTGGCACTCCCATACCGGGACACGAGTGACAGCGGAATGATCGAGCTCGCCGCCGCATTTGGAAGGCCGGTGGTGACGACAATGGTCGGCGGGTTGGGCGAAGCCTTCGGGCGGTACGGGATCGGGGATGTGGTACCCCCAGACGACGCGCCAGCGCTGGCAAGGGCGATGACGCGCCACTACACCGCCGGCGCGGAGTCAGACACCACGAGCATATCCTGGGACCAGGTCGCAGCCCGCACCGAGGCGCTCTATCGCAGCCTCATCGCAGTCAAGCCCCTACAGGCGCGGCCAAACGGAGGCGCGTGACCGGCCGGCGCCTGCGGATCCTCTACGTCGCGCCATACGAGCCATCGGACCTGGCCGTCCGATCCCGGCTGCTCATCGGCGCGATCGCCGAGCGCCACGACGTGCACGTCATCACACTCCAGCGACCCAGCAATGCACCCGCCTCGCTGATCGGGAGCGTGCAGTATTCAGTGGCCTCCACCGGGCTGGATAAGCTGCTTGCTCTTCGTCACGTAGCCCAGCCCTCCTATCCACTTCAGACGATGGCAGCCGCGTCGCGTGCGATGCGCAGGGCTGTTGCTGCCGCGATGCGTGGCGGAGGGTTCGACCTGGTGCACGTGGAACACCTGCGCGCTCTGCCATATCTTCCCGATCAACGCAACGTGCCGGTGCTCTTCGATGCTGTCGATTGCGTCTCCGAACTCTTCCGGCTCGCAGCTCGCGACCGTAAGCCCCCGGCCCGCTGGCTCTACCGCGCCGAGGCGGCGAGGCTCAGACGCTACGAAACCAAGGCGTTGACCGCGGTCGATCGAGTCATCGTCAGCTCGTGCCGCGACGCAGCTGCGCTCCGGGAACGGTGCCCGCGGGCGCGGATCGCGGTGGTGACCAATCCCGTGGACCGCTCGCGCTTCACCCCTGGCGGAGATACGCGCGCCAGGCTGGTGGTCATGACCGGAAAGATGAGCTTCCACGCGAACAGTACAGCGGCGCGGTGGCTCTGCGAACGCGTCTGGCCGTTGGTTCGAGCCGAGCATCCCGACGCCAGTCTCTTGCTGGCAGGAGCTCAGCCGCCGCGATCAGTCCGCAGGCTCGCGCGCCAGGACGTCCAGGTCGGCGACTACATCCCCGACCTCGCGGCAGTGATCAGGAGCGCTTCCGTCGCAGTGGCTCCGCTGCGCTACGCCGTCGGCGTCCAGAACAAGGTGCTCGAGGCGCTGGCGTGCGCGACCCCGGTCGTGGCCACGCCGGCGGCGATCGGAGATCTCGGCGTGCGCAACGGACGCGAGGTCATCGTTGGGGCCACCGCGGAGGATTTGGCGCGGGGCGCGAGCTTCCTCCTCGGCCATCCAAGCGTCGCCCGGCAGATGGGTGAAGCCGGCTTGCAGTATGTCGTCACCCACCATTCCATCGAAGCGACGGCCGACCTGCTGGAATCGGAATACCTCGACATGTTGGGTCGCCCGCCCGCTCGTCGCGCTGAGCTGAAGTATGTCGCAGTCAGCACTTGATGTCGCCGCCTTCAGCGAGGCGCGGCGCGCACCTGTCGTTGTTGGTACGGTCGACGACGAGGCTGGCTTCGCCGCGCTGCGAGCCGACTGGAACGCGCTGGTCGATGAGATGAATCCGCCGTCACCCTTCAATTCATGGGAGTGGGCGCGCTCCTGGTGGATGCATCTACGGCCCGAACGCCGCGGACCGTCGCGGTGCGTGCTCAGGATCGTCACCTTTCGCGAGGGAGACCGGCTGGTCGGACTCGCGCCCTTCTACACGCGCCCTCTGGGCCACCGGCTGCTCGGCGCGACCGTCTTTCTTCCTCTGGGCTGGGAGCCCGGCAAAGGCTGGAGCGTGACGGAGCAACTCGAGTTTCTCTTCCCCGAGCATCGGCGCGAGCGGCTTATCGCGGCTCTGAGCGACTGGCTCGCCACGACGCAGTTCACGGTGGCCGCCCTGCCCGGGTTACGCGACACCGACACCCTGTCGCCGTGGATTCGCGAGCATACCGTGGCGAGGGGGTCACAGACGGAGTACCTCTACCGGAGGCTCGGCGCAACGTGGGACGAATTCATGGGGAGTCTCAACAAGAGCCTGCGCGACAACGTCAAGTACTACCCGAATCTGCTGCGGCGATCCGGTCACACGATCGCATTCACTTCAGCAGGCAGCCCGCACGAGGTTGACGAGTATCTGCCGATTCTCTTTCAGCTGCACCGAGCGCGAGCCCTCGCGCCGATGCGGGTGCGTCATCAGGATTACTTCGCACAACCACAGCGACGCGCGTTCTTTCGAAGCGTGTGTCCCGCGCTGGCGGCGCTCGGCCGGCTCAGGATCGGCGTGCTCTGGCTTGACGGTATGCCGGTCGCGGCACAGATGTGGCTCGAGAACCTGGACACCATGTTCCTGTACTACTCCGGCTACGAGCCGGCGTGGGGCCGTTTCTCGGTGGGCCTTATTGCCACTCTGGAGAGCGTGCGGAGCTCGATGGTCGAGCGCGGTGTGCGCCGTATCGAGTTCCTTGCGGGCGGAGGTCAGTTCAAGGAGCGCTGGGATCCCGAACGCCGGTTCCGCTACAACCTGACCATCGCCGCTCACCCTGCCGTTTTCCGGTCAGTTCTCGCGCTGTCATCGATCCGTGGGTTCATGCGGCGGTTTACCTGACCGTCGTGGCGTCGCCGGCAGCGCACGCTGCCACAGGAGGAGGATTCATGCCGAAACCACATCTGCCTTCGATCATCGACCTCGATCGCCGTCGGCGGGCCGCCGGGGGCGCCGCCGCTGGGGTGGCGGCCCTTCTCGCGCTTTCCGTGCTCTGGGCCGGGAGCGCGGGCGCGACCGTATCCGGCCAGGACTGGTCGCAGTATCTCCACGATGGCGCGCACAGCGGGTTCACGAGTGAGACGGTCGTCAACCCATCGAACGCGGCCAGCCTCAACGTCGAAAGCGGCTGGCCGGTCTCGTTCGACAACGGAGCGGTCTGCCCGAGCTCCAACGACTACTGTTCGAGCACCGTAGCGGCGCAGCCAACGGTGGCCACGGTCGGCGGAAACCGGATCGTATTCGTGGGCACGTGGAATGGGTCCGAGTATGCGCTCTGCGCGTCTTCGTGCACGGTGGGCGGCAACCCGTACGCGAGCGGTCAGGTGATCTGGAGCACCTACGTCGGCCGTACCAGCGGCTGCGGTGGCCCCACCAACAGCCGGATCGCCGGCGTGACCGATGCTGCGGCGGTCGGCACTGCCACGATCGCCGGCACCGTGCACACGGTCGTCTACGTCGGGGCCGGCGGTGACATTGCCCTGAATGGCACCGTCATACCGAGCGCCACATCCCAGCTGTTCGCGCTCGACGCGCTTACCGGGACTGTTCTCTGGCATGCGTCGCTCGGCTCGGCCCCGAATCACTACTTGTGGAGTTCGCCGGTGCTCGCCAACGGCAGTCTCTACATCGGTATCGCCTCGGACGACGACTGCCCGCTCATCCGCGGTGGTGTCGTACAGCTCAATCCCAACAGCGGGAAGGTGGTGAATCGTTTCTACACGGTTCCCACGGGCTGCATCGGAGCCAGCGTGTGGGGATCGCCGACCGTCGACGCCGCCGGGGATGTATACATCGCCACCGGTAACGGCGGATCCTGCTCCCAATCCGAGCCGTACGGGGTCGCCGTCCTCAAGTTGACCGCGACCCTGGGGCTGCTGAGCTACTGGCAGGTGCCGGCCGTACAGCGACTGTCCGATGGTGATTTCGGCAACACTCCGACCCTTTTCGCCGGGACGGTGAGCCCGACCGGTGCGCTGCGCTCGCTTGTCGGCGTGGCCAACAAAAACGGCCTCTACTACGTGTTTGACACAGCGAATCTCGGCGCCGGTCCAGTGAAGCAAATCCGAGTTGCGGCCGGTGGCAATGACCCCGAGCAGGGCGGAGGCAGCATCTCGCCGAGCTCGTGGGATGGGACCCGAATCTACGTCGCCGGTGGCAACACCACGATCGCGGGCACGACGTACAAGGGGAGTCTCCGGGCATTCAATCCCAACAAGCTCGGCGCAGGGCCAGTCTGGGCGATTGGCTTCAACGGCGGGCCCGTTCTCGGCGCCGTCGCAACCGACCCAGGGCTGGCGGCGGTCGGCGCCGGCGCCTTTTGCATGGTCGTCAACTCGGCCAATGGAAGTGTGCTCTTCACGGCTGTGGCGAGCGGTTTCTACGGTGCGCCGTCGATCGCCTACGGAGTCATCTACGAGGGTGACACCTCGCAGGTTGGGGAATTGCACGCCTTCAGCGTGAATGGACAGTAGGTCGTTGTTTCCGCATTCGCAGGAATCGAGGGGAGGCTATCGAGTGACCATGCGAGTTCTCGTCACCGGACACAGGGGCTACATCGGATCCGTGCTGACCCGCGAGCTCGTGGCCGCCGGGCACAGCCTATCGGGTCTTGATGCGGGCTATTTCGACGACTGCACGCTCGGGCCACCGGACGGCTTGATGGCCGGCGGGATGAGCTCTCGCAAAGACATCAGAGACGTGACGCGTTTCGAACTTACCGGCCTCGACGCCGTCATCCACCTCGCGGCCCTCTGCAACGACCCCATCGGTGATCTCAACCCCGAGCTGACGTACGACATCAACCACCGCGCCACAGTGCGACTTGCGCGGCTCGCGAAGGAGGCCGGCGTCCCGCGTTTCATCTTTTCGTCGTCGTGCAGCGTGTATGGCGACGCCGGTGTCGACGACGAACTCAGGGAGACGGCCGCGACGCGACCGCTTACTCCCTATGCGGTATCGAAGGCGCGCGCGGAGGAGGATATCGCCGCCATTGCCGACGATTCGTTCAGTCCTGTGTTCCTGCGCAACGGCAGCGTCTACGGACTCTCGCCGCGGCTGCGCGCCGACATTGTGCTCAACAACCTGGTGTGCTGGGCCGTAACGACCGGCCGGGTGACGATGCTCACCGACGGCAGCCCCTGGCGCCCACTCGTGCATGTGGAGGACGTCGCCGCGGTGATCTCACTCGTGCTCACGGCGCCGAGGGAGATCATCCACAACCAGGTGTTCAATGTCGGTGTTCCCGGAGAAAATTACCGGGTCCGGGACCTGGCCGAGATCGTATGCGATGCGGTTCCCGGAAGCGAGATCGTCCTGGTCCCCCACGCCGGGGGCGACACTCGAGACTACCGAGTGAGCTTCGACGAAGCTCACGACCACATTTCCCATGTTCACGCCGCGCTGGACCGTGCCGGGTGGTGCACTGCAGGTGCGCGACGGCGTCGTCGCAGGCCGGTGTGACGCTCGACGACTTCCAGGGCCCTCGTTTCACGCGACTGGCCAGGCTCACACAGCTCATGGCTGAGCGTGGACTCGACGCCTCGCTGCGAATGCGCGAAGCAGCGCTTCCGGTGCCGCCCTAGGTGTTGACGTCCGAGAACCGCCCCACCGAGGTCGTCTACATCGCGGCCGCACCTCGCAGCGGGACGACGATCATCTCGTCCCTGCTCGGCGAGGTGCCCGGCATCTTCAATGCCGGAGAGATTCGCTTCCTCTGGAAGCAGGTCGCGCGAGCAGGCACCTGTGGTTGCGGAGCGCACCTTGACGAGTGTGAGGTCTGGTCCCGGGCTCTCCGCGCATCCGACGGCCATACCGCCAATGGTGTCGTCGGCAACCTCGAAAAAGGCGGCGCGGCCCACTCGCTCATCCGCACACTGCCGATCGGGCTGATCCAGCACCGCCTGCTGCGCCGGCTTCCCGAGCAAATACGGGTGCATCTCGAACGGACGCTGCCGGTCTATCGCGCCGTGGCCAACGCGCGAGGGTCGGAGCTGGTCGTCAACTCGTCCAAATCTCCATCGTATGGATATCTTCTGTCGAGGTCGCCCGAGCTGACGCTCCACCTCCTGCATGTCGTGCGCGATCCGAGGGCGGTGGTGTTCTCGTGGCTCCGCGAGCGAGGAAGCGCAGCACCGCGCGGGCTCCGCCTTCGGGCTATCGCATATCACTCTTTGAAATGGACGGCCTGGAACCTCTGGATCGAGGTGCTCGTCAGGCCCAGGTCGGCCACGTACGTACGGGTGGCATACGAAGACTTCGCGCGAGCCCCCTATGCGCAACTCTCGCGGATTGTGGTCTCGCACGGCCTCAGTGCCGACCGCATGCCGATCGCAGGTCCGGACGCCCACGTCGCGAAGCTGAACCCAAACCACACGGTGGACGGCAATGGATATCGATTCCGGGTGGGGCTTGTTCCCATTCAGCCGGACGACGAATGGAATCAGCTGATGCGTTGGCATGAGCGCCTTGTCGTCGAGCTGCTCACTTTGCCGCTGCTCGGTCGATACGGATTTGGACGGCGGGGCAAGCGGGGAGAAGCGTGCCAGACCGCCTAGGCGTGCTTCTCGATCGCGACGGCGTCATCAACCGCCGTCTCGACGCCGGTGTCAGGTGCGTGGCCGATTTCGACTTCGTACCACGCGCCCTTGAAGCGCTCGCATTCCTCAACCGCATCGGTGCGATCACGGTCGTGGTGACGAATCAGGCCAATATCGGGCGGCAGCTCCTGACGCTGGAACAACTCAACCGCATCCATGCCGAGATGCTTGAGCGCATCCGCGCATCCGGTGGCCGTGTCGACGCCATCTACTTCTGTCCCCACACCCCCGCGGACGGCTGTTCCTGCCGGAAGCCCGCGCCGGGAATGTTGCTTCGCGCTGCGGCGGAATTGAATTTTCCGCTCGAGCTCGGCATTCATGGTGGGAGACCAGGAGTGTGACGTCGAAGCCGCACGCCGCGCGGGCTGTCATCCAATCCTCATCGGAGAAGGCGCTCCGGCGGCCATGCCCCGGCCGGTAGCCGCGCCGGTCGCAGCGGATCTGCTCGCGGCGGTGGAGACCATCGTTACCCATGCGTCTGATCATGTTGGGCGTCGCCCCAGGGTCGCGGCGGGTATGGAAGGAGTTCTAGGGACATGGTGAACCCGAAACGAACGAGCGCGATGGCGTCGGGCATATGCGCACTTGCCGCGGTCGTGTTAGTGGCCGCCGGCGTCTCTCGCGTCGGGGGATACATCCCGGTACTGGCTTCGAATCAAACGGTTACGGTGGTCCCCACGGCCGACGCGTATGTGTCTGCGGCGGCGCCCACCACCAACTACGGAAGCGCGACCACGCTCACGGTGGGATCCAGTCCCGTGTATCACTCCTATCTGCTCTTCAGCATATCGGGACTGACGGGGACGGTTACGAGCGCGGAACTGATCCTTCACGCCGATACAGCCGGGAGCGGTGTCGCGCTCCATCAATCGCAAAGTACGACATGGAGTGAGTCGACCATTACCTATGCCAATGCTCCGACCTTCGGCTCTCTCCTGACACGCGATGGTCAGTTTCAATTCAGGCACATGGGTCACCCTCTCGGCGGGTGCGGTGGTGACCGGAAATGGTGCATACACGATGGTGCTCGACATCCGCAAGTGCCGCCCCGATCAGTTTCTCCAGCCGCGAGGCGGGAGCCTCGTTGTCACCAGAGCTTGTGATCACCGAAGCGCAGCCAACCCCCTCGCCAACACCGTTCCCGACCAAGATCCAGCACGTGGTCATCTTCTTTCAAGAGAATCACAGCTTCGACAATGTGCTGGGCATTCTCTGCGCCGAAAACGTCCGGGCAATGCCGTGCACCGGCGCCACCAGCGGGGTTCTCCCGGGCGGCTCGACCATCCCACTCAGTCAACCGCCCGACATCGTTCCCAATGGCGCGTACAGCCCGACGGCTCAGGCTGTCGCGATGGACGGCGGTAGGATGGACGGCTGGCCGGGTCTGGGCACGTGCCGGCCGCCGAGCTATCCCTGCTACAGCGCCTATCGGCCAAGTCAGATTCCCAATGAGACCGCTCTGGCAACCAAGTTCGCGGTCTCCGACATGACCTTCGAACTCAACCCTGTCCCGAGCTGGTCCGGACACATGGAGCTCGCATCGGGCACCCTCGACGGCTTTCTCGGCTTCAACCCCACGTACAACACGAATCAGTCCCCATCACCGCCGGCCCAGGGTCCCGGGTGGGGTTGCGATTCCAATGAGGACTCGCCCTGGTCGTCCTCCGGAGCCGGAACGGGGACGATGGTGCCCTCCTGTATCCCCGATCCATCACT
The DNA here is from genome assembly GCA_963799005.1 of Candidatus Dormiibacterota bacterium. Taxonomy (GTDB): domain Bacteria; phylum Chloroflexota; class Dormibacteria; order Aeolococcales; family Aeolococcaceae; genus Palsa-851. Next base: position 2,021,627 of record CAWCVK010000001.1, read on the forward strand.
GGATCCCGCACGCTACCCCAACGGTGGCGCCTATCGGGCGACGCCGGTACAGCATGTCGATACGATCATGGATCGGCTGGACGCTGCCGGCTTGAGCTGGAAACTCTATGACAACAACTACATCTGGGCGATCTGCCCAACATTCGCCGACTGCATCGACACCCCGCAAAGGACGAACATGGTCCCCACCAATCAGTTCCTCACAGATGCGCAGGGCGGCACGCTACCCAATCTCTCGATTCTGCTTCCGTCAGGGGGCGTGACCGGGCAGACCTCGCAGCACAATGGCACATCGATGGCCAATGGCGACAACTGGATCGGGCAGGCGATGACCGCGCTCGAGAACGGTCCCGACTGGTTGTCGACGGCAGTCTTCATCACGTACGACGACATGGGGGGTTTCTACGATCAGGTGCCTCCCCCGTTCGCTGGCGCCGGGGTTCGCGTACCCATGGTGATCGTGAGTCCGTATGCCATTCACGGTTTCACAGATTCGACGCCGGCGACGTACGCTTCGATGCTTGCCTACGTCGAGCATGTCTTCACCCTGAGCCCGTTGGGGTCAGCCGATCGGACTGCGTACAATTACTCCAACTCATTCGACTATGCGCAGGCGCCCCTGTCCGGTGCGCCGATGACGCGGCAGTCGATTCCGAAGGCAGAACAGGCGTACCTGCATGCGCATCCCCCAAACCCAAACGACTCAACATAGTCGGTGCTCGGTTCGGTCGACCCTAATACGCGCTGACTCCATTGGGGGAACCGTTCCCGGTTGGCCCGTCGTACCCGGGTGTCGCCTGACAGAGGTATGTGCCGCAGGTACCGGTGTTGCCGGAGGTGATGTCGAACACTGACGCTCCGGTCTGGTACGTGGAGGATCCAAAGGACAGGCTCGCCGCGTTGCCGGCCAGCGCGTAAATACCGGCGATGATCGGAGTCGGCGCGCTCGTCCCGTATGCGATGACCCACCCGGGCTGGCTGTACGTGTCATATACAGCGAGGTACACGGCGACAGCCGCCGTGTCGACTTCCGTTCGCGTCGCACAACCCGAGTCGTGTTGCCAGGTGGGTTTCGGCTCGTACAAGGAGCATCCGCTGCTGGTTTTCTGCCATGCGGTTTCAGACCACCCGCGGCTGTTCGATGCCCGCATGAGCTTGGTCCCGCCGACAGCCGTCACATAGGGCGAGGCGGCAGGGTAGCTGGTTCCTCCCGCGTATGCATTATTGCCGGACGCGACGGTGATCATGATCCCGGGGTGGTCGTAGTGGACATCGAGACCTGTCTCGCCCTTGAACTCCTGACGCGCATAGCTGTTCGAGATCTCGGTGGCATGAAGTGCCGCTGCGGTGTCGACTCCGGTCGCGAGATTCGACAGGCTGGGGGTATTTGCCTCGACAAGAAGGATGTGGCAGTTCGGGCAGACGGCCGAGACCATGTCGATGTCGAGCGAGATCTCTCCCGCCCATCCTGCATCTGCGGGCGGGTACGCGGTCCCGCCGTACTCGTTGATCTTGCGGAAACAACCGCTGGCGCTGGTGCACGGCGGCAGGCCGAACGTCGAACGGTAGGTTGCGAGATCAGCCTCGGCGTTCGGGTCATCGTATGCGTCGACAACGGCCACGGTCTGGCCTGCACCCTTGGTGGAGGAGGCCTGTACTAGACGATACGCGTGCTGGAGGTCGGCCGGGCCATGGCCTGCCGGCGCCGTCGACGCCACGGCTTTTCCAGCGGCATCCGCAAGGAATGCGCCCTGACATTGAGCCATCCCGAATGTTGGCGGCCCGCAGAGCGGGTGGTAGGTTGCGCCTCGGTCACCTGCACTGGCTGCGGCGGGATTGAATCCGACAGCGCCCGTCAAGGGGAGCGCAACCATTGCGATGACCCACCCCAGCGCCGTCGTCACCGCCAATCGCGGCTGCCACATTCGCTTCACAATCCGTTCACGCTCCATGCACGCAGCCTCCCTTTCCCGTCGCCGATATAGACGACACCGTGCGATATCGAAGCCGCTCCAAAGAATTCGGCCCCTACTCCTGTGCTGAAGAGGGGAGTGCCGCTCGACGAGGCGAGCACCGCAAAGGTTGTTCCTGCACCGACGACAGCAAGTCCCGGATCCGTGCTGACGGCACCAAAAATCGGCCCCCCAGGAAAGCCGTGCTGCCAAAGCGGCGCGGCGAAGTTGTTTGGATCGTATGCGCTGAGGCTGCCGTTGTAGGTGGTCCCGTTGATGGTCGTCTTGCCGCCTGCGATGTACAGCGTGCTTCCGTCCCAGGAGCTCGGCGAGATGCTCCCCAGCGCGGGATTACTGCCCCCGACAGCAACGCGCACGCGTGCAACCGGACCGGTGCTGATGTTGCTCTGATCGAGCACGTAATAGATGCCATTCTTGTTCGGAACGCCAACCAGCGAGCGCGGCTGCCCACCAGGAGCCACGGTGCCGGAGAACTGGGTGGGCGTGCTTCCGAAGTCAAAGTCACCACCCGGCAACTCCGGTGGAGGCACCTGCCAGGAACTCAACAGGCTCAGCGTCGCGCTGAGTTTGAGCACGGCCGTGGCGTACGGTTCCTTCTTGCACCCCCCGCCATTGCCGGTGGCGACATAGACGTCGCCGGATGTGTCCACTGATGCCGATCCCCAGACGCTGGCGCCCTTGCAGCTCGGTGGCACCGTATAGAACGTGTGGAGCACAGCACCGCTGTTGGGGTCGAGCTGGGCCACCCCTCCCTGCACCAGTGGGCAGTCGCCAGTCGAGGAGATGCCTACGTACAGGCTGCCATTGGCGAGCACTGGTGAGCTCCACATGTAATGGCTCGGCGACGCACCCAGCGATGTCTGCCAGAGGATCGCGCCGCTCAATGCATCGAGAGCGAGCACCTGGGCGGTTCCGTTCGCGCTGATGGCACCGGTGATGTCGATGTTCCCGCCCCCGCCCACAAACACCACGCTGCGACTCACGCCGCCGATCAGCGCAGTGCCGGTCGCAGCCGCCGACGTGACTCCGTAGATCACACTCTGGGTCGGCGTGCCGCAACTGCTGGTGCGCCCGACGTAGGTGCTCCAGACCACTTGTCCGGACGTGTAGGTCTGAGCACCGATGGTGCAGGTCGATGCGCACAGTGCGTATTCGCTGCCGTTCCATGAGCCCGCGTAGACAAGAGGCGAGCCCGCCTCCGTGGCCACGGTTGGTTGGGAGGCGATCCGGTTGAGACAGACGTCGGTGGTGCTGGGACAGACGGCGCCGTTGGCGAGCGCCACCGGCCAGCCCGTCCTCGACTTGAGATGGGCCACATTCGAGGGTGAGATCAGCGACTCGCTTGTGAATCCGCTTGCTGCGGCATCGTGCAAGTAGGCCGGCCAATCGTCACCCGTTGGTTGCGCGGTGACGGTGTTGCCGGCCAGGATCAAGCCCAGCAATCCAACCGCGGTCCCCGCGGACCACCGTAGGCCGCGGGGGCGCACCAGCGATCGCATCACGCCAACGTAGCCCCCATGCTCGTGCCCTCCTGGCGGAGGATGTTAGGCGTCTTTCAGGAGCGTCGTCAAGCCCTGAAAGGCGTTGAAATATATGGAGAAAACCGGCATAAAAGCAGGCGAGACATCGCCGGTTTAATGGCGCCCGCACGCGGCTTGGGAATGGGGGTGTCGCACCCTCCAGCCCGCCTAGGCCTGCGCCACAGGAAGGCGGCGCACAGCGCTACTGTTGCTGCCCCAGGTTTGGACGAGGAGGACAGCAGTGCTTGAAGGTGCCACGGTTCACACGACCCTGCCGGCGATGGATGTCACGCGTGCGGCGCAGTTCTACACCGAGAAGGTCGGCGCGGTGCCTCGGGAGTCCGGAGAAGGAGGAGCGTTCTTCTCGGTCGGCAACTCCATGTTCAGCATCTACCCGACCCCGAATCCGAGCCGGGGCGGGCACACACAGATGGGGCTACGGGTCGCTGATGTTCGTGCGGCGGTGTCAGAACTGCGGTCACGCGGGGTCGTTTTCGAGGAGTACGACCTCCCGGGGCTGAAGACCGTGAAGGGCATTGCGGATGTTGGCGGCGTGTCCGCCGCATGGTTCAAAGACACCGAGGGCAACATCATCGGGGTCGTGCAAATCAACTTTTAGCTGCCGCGCTGAACGGTTGCCCGACGGTCAGCCAGGTTCAGGCAGGGGTAGTGGCGCCGCGTCGGCGGGAGCCTCAGCCCTCCGCGCGCGGCTAGGCACCCCAGCCATCCCACGCCCCTGCAGGAGCCTAATCCTCTTGTCGCGGTCCCTGCCCACCCAGCGACCCTGTTTCCGGCGGCCCGGTTCAGGCGAGCGACGAGACGGACCGTCCCCACACGGCCTGCCCGATGGACTTCAATCGCGGCAAACGCTACCATTGTGAGTCGGAGGTTTTGGGGGACGAGGGGATGAAAGTACTGCTCTCTCCGGCGGACCAGCAGCGTGCCCGGCAGTGGCTTGTCGACCTGTACGAGGATCTCGACGTGAGCCGCTACCCGTCGTGCGTACAGCTCCTGCGCGCGATCGATGAGGCGGCGCAGAGGGCTGACAGCCTGATGCGGTTGGAGCACGCTCTGGAGCGGCTGCCGCGTCGCTGACGGCAATAGCTCAGGTCCGTGGCCCGCCTTTTGGGCGCGTTGCTAACATCTGGTCGTCAGGCACCGTCAACCGAGCTCTCGAACTGGATCGCGACATGCACTTCACCCGACTCGAGGAATCCGACGACTATCGGCGTCAGCGCGAGGAGCTGCGAACCGCCGAACTGGACCTGGCGGATCACGTCGAGCGCGTCGCTGCGCTGCGCCGAAAACTGCCGGCCGACACTGCCGTCGACGACTACCCTTTGGTCGACGTTGTGAGCGGCGACAGCGTCCGGCTTTCCCAGCTTTTCAGCGCTCCGGATCGCGCACTGATCCTGTATCACTTCATGTATGGCAAGGCTCAGACTGAGCCCTGCCCGTTGTGCACGATGTGGATCGACGGCTACAACGCGGTGGCGCCTCACCTCACCCAGAACGTCGACTTCGCCGTGGTCGCCGCCGCCGACCCCGCTGCCATCAACGCCCACGCAGCGGCGCGCGGCTGGAGCAATCTGCGTCTGCTCAGTGCCGGCACCAGCACGTTCAAGTACGACCTCGGCAGCGAGGAGCCGGACGGCGCCCAGACGGAGTTGATCTCGGTATTCACCCAAGGCACTGACGGTCGCTTGCGCCATGTCCTCTCGAAGGGCGCACAGATGGCCGACAACCGCCGCGAGCGCGGCATCGACCTCCTCAGCCCGGTGTGGCATCTCCTCGATCTCACGCCAGGGGGAAGGGGCGACTGGTACCCCTCGCTGAAGTACTAGATCTGCGAGACGACAGGCAGGTTGTACCGCGGGCGGCGGAGTAACCCGAAATTCGGCGGGCTCGTTAAAGCGTGACCGAACCCGGGCGTCATCCGAAAAGGCGAGCCCCTATTGATCCTCTCGGTCACACCGCGAATGGCCGGCTACGTCGCGATACCCCTGGTAGGTTGCCTCGCAGCGTGCGCAACCGCCAGCTCCGCGCCATCACCGGCGACGTCTCCGACACCGGCTCCCACGTTCAGTCCCACCAAGTCGCCGCGCCCGTCACCGACCCCAAGCGTTCCGGCTGGATGGACCGTGTACACCAGTGTCACCCAGAAGGTCGCCTTTGATCTACCTCCAGGCTGGAAGGTGTATTGCGACGACAACGCGATTTCCAGCTGGCTCCTGGTCGATTCGGGTGGCCTCTACACCAGTTGTCCTCAAGGAGATGGTCAGGTCGGGATCTTCGTTGAATCCGTCGCTGGAGCTGCTCCGCCCCTCGGCATCACGCTCATCTCCACAAATCCATCCCTGTACGGCAGCGTGCAAATCACAACAGTCAACGTGAATGGCGTGAGTGGCAGGCGGGTCTCGGGAGATCAAATTCACGGGCAGGGATCCGGGACATCGCAAGTTGAATATGACCTCGAGACGGGAGGGCGGACGTACTACGTTCTCGCCATCGTCGGTGGGATCGCCGGGACCAGGACGGCGACCGCGGCGCAGGTGGACCAGTTCGTGGCGACGTTCACGCTCGGCACTTGATCCGGCGGCCGGCGGCTGCTGTTCCAGGATGTGCCCGAAGGCAAGTCCTGCAAGAACCGCCTGCACATCGATGTCCACAGTGAACCTGGCGGCCTGGCCTCACTGGTGGCACGGCTGGAACGGCTGGGTGCGACGCGCGTCCGCGAGGTCGACAAGGGACCTGCCGGGCACTGGTGGATCATGCAGGACCCCGAAGGCAACGAGTTCTGCGCGGCGTAGGTACAGCCCCACCCGCGCTGATCAGGCCTGCAGCTCGCCCCGGTGACCGGATCGCTTGCTGTGATAGAAATCCGGTGATGGCCGAGATATTGCTATTCCACCACGCACAGGGCGCGACACCCGGATTCGTTGCGTTCGCCGACGAGCTCCGCGCAGCCGGGCATGTGGTTCACGCGCCGGATCTCTTCGAGGGCAAGACGTTCGTCACGGTCGACGAGGGCGTTGCCTACGCCAAGCAGGTCGGCTTCGACACGATCCTCGACCGGTGCCGGCTCGCCGCTGAGAACTTGCCGGGCCAGCTGGTCTATGCCGGCTTCTCGCTCGGCGTGATGGGAGCGCAGATGCTGGCCCAGACGCGTCCCGGCGCGAAAGGAGCCTTGCTGTTCAGCGCCGCGTTGCCGGCGTCAGAGTTCGGCGGCTTCTGGCCGCCGGGGGTTCCGCTCCAGATCCACATGATGGAGGCCGACGAATGGGCATTGGAGGACCTGCCCGCCGCGCGCGAGCTCGTTGCGACAGTCGATGGCGCGCAACTGTTCCTCTATCCCGGCGATAGCCATCTGTTCGCCGACAACAGCCTGCCCGACTACGACGAGGATGCCGCCAAGTTGCTCGGCCAACGCGTGCTGAGCTTCCTCGACCACATCGAGTAGCGGCCGCCACCGGCCGCGGCGATCCTCGCGAACGGTTCTGGGCAGACTGGGGCACTATTTCGCGCGACTCCCTCGCTTGGACCGCCGAACGCTGACGGGCAGCATGACCAGCACGACAAGTGGCGTGACCCAGAATGCCGGGGCGTGAGCGGCGTTGAGCGCGGCCACGGCGGCCAGGCCGATTGCAACCGCCGCCGCCACCGTCCAGTCGTCGCCGATGATGAACCGATACCAGAACCGGCCAAAGCCGACCACCCACGACGTCACGCGCGTCATCTCGTGACCCGGCGGAGCCCGAGGCTGACGGCACCTCGGTGGGCACCTCGACGCTCGACGGCGATATTGATCGCGGCTGCGACCACATAGACGGCGAGCAGCCCGAGAATCGCGGTGTCACCGCCGGGCCAGACCACGCCGAGACCCTCCGGTGCCCAGAACGAGCCGAATGTGCAAAGAAGGATGCCGACAACCAGCTGCAGGAAGCTGCGTGGAATGCGCACCACGATGCGCACCAGGGCGAGGCCGAGAGCACCCACCACCACCAGGGCAGCTGCGCCGCCGATCACCGCCGCCCCGAGCTGCCCGGCACTGGCACCGAGCGAGACGACGATGAACGCAATTTCCAGCCCCTCGAGCAGGACGCCCTTGAAGCCCAGAACGAAAGCCGTCCAGTCGACACCGTCCCCGGTCCACAGCTCGGCGTCCTGACCGGCGTCGATCTGAACGCCCGCAAGCCCCCGAGCCGCTACCCGGACCACCCCCTTGCGAAACCACTGCAGCCCGAAAATCAGCAGCAGTGCTCCGATGACCAGCCGCAGGGGTGCGATCGGAATTGCGCTGAGCGCCAGGCCAAACCCGGCGACGAGAACCGCCAGCACAAGGAAGCCGGCCGCCGCCCCGAGGAGCGTCGAGCGCCAGCCACGAGTTGCGCCGACGCCGACCACGATCGTGACCATCTCGATGGCCTCGACCGCCGACGCCAGGAAGGTGATGATCAGCACGGGAACGACGGCGGTCATGGATGCGACCCGGGCCCGCGGGCTTCTCCCGCGATCGCCGCCGCGCGCTCCGCCGAGAACACGTCGGTAAGGATGCCGGATTGCATCGGGCTGTACAACATCGCCCGGGCGGACTACGGGCCGGCGATTCGTGCCACGGCTGGCGCGGGACGCCGAGCAAACACCCGCCGAGCGCCGACGGGGTAGTGCTCGGGGCGCCTCAGGCGCCGAGATCCTCGAAGAACGCGGCGATGTCCATTGCCAGCAGCCTCGGCTCTTCAGCGGGAGCGAAGTGTCCACCATGCGGCATCTCGGTCCAGCGGCGCACGTTGTACAAACGCTCTGCCCATTCTCGAGGTGGCCGGCCCTCGGTGACGAACTGCCTCGCAAAGTTGGCGATCCCGGTCGGCACCGTGACATGGGTGTGCGCTTCGAGGGCGACTCCATCCCAGCGGTTGTCGTAGTAGTCACGCATCGACGTCGCGATGGAGCCCGTGACCCAGAAGACGGTCAGCATCGTCAGCACCAATTCGCGCGGGAATCGCCGGTCGAGGTCGCCGTCGCTGTCGGACCAGGATCGCCACTTCTCGACAATCCACGCCGCGAGACCCGCCGGAGAGTCGCTGAGCGCGTAAGCGATTGTCTGGGGCTTGGTGGACTGGATCGCTGAATACCCTCGCTCCATCTCATCCCAGAGATCCCGCTGCGCCAGGTACCGGCGCTCGGCTTCCGACAGCGGGCGTGATGCATCGTCGACAAGGGGCGAGAGCTCGGGAGTGCTCAGATGGATCCCGAGCGTGGACTCGGGGTGGTCGAGCGCCATGAGGGTGGCGATGCCCGCGCCGAAATCTCCGCCACCAGCGCCGTAACGCGCGTATCCCAAGCCGCGCATCAAGCCGTGCATGAGCCCCGCAATGTCGCGGTAATTCCCGCGCTCCGGGCGCTCGGAGAACCCGTAGCCCGGCAACGAGGGAATCACAACATCGAAGGCAGGCCCGTCGATGCCGTGCGCGCCGGGATCGGTCAGCAAGGTGATCAGTGGCAACAGTTCGACAAAGGTGCTCGGCCAGCCGTGAAGCAGAATCAACGGGATCCCCGGCCCGTGCACTGCGCGCTCATGGACGAAGTGGATCGCGATGCCGTCGATGCTTGCGCGGAAGTGTTGGAACCGATTGATCCGACGTTCCTCGGCTCGCCAGTCGAATTCCCCCGACCAGTCGGCAAGCAGGCTCTGGAGATAGGCGAGATCGGTTCCCCGGCCCCAGGCTGGACCCGGTGCAGGCGGCGGCCAGCGGGTCGCGCGGATACGCCGGCGAAGGTCGCTCAGCGCCTCGTCATCGACCTGAACGCGAAAGGGTTCAACGATCACTGCCGCATTCTGCCCCGGGGGGTCGTCGCCGGCATACGGCCTTCAACTGCTCGCCGTGGCGTTCGAGTTCACCGTGGGCGGCCTCAGCCGCTGCGGTCCTGAATCTCCCACGCGTGATCGAGCGCATGCCAGGCGAGACGTCGAGCGCAGTAGCGTGGTGGCCATCCACCCACGCGCGGCGGTTTCCCGGTGCGATCCGCACGAACGACCGCGAGCAGCGCCTCGCGTATTGCCGCGATGGCGGCGGGGTCCTCTCTCGACGGGGCCGATACACGCACACCAACCTTTCCGGCATACGCCTGGTCCGCATTGAGAACGTGCTGGTACATCGCGTCGCGATCGCGACCTCCGCCGCGCGGCCCCTTGCGGAGCTGAGCCGGCGCAGACACCACGACCTCGTCCAGCACCCTCCATGCGGCCCCGACGAAGCGTCGCCGCGCGGTTGGCAGCATGAGCGGTCGTCGCTTGAAACTCGGCGGCGGCAGCAACGCTGGGCGCGCCGAACTCGGTGGTGGCGTTGCCGGCAACCTCCTCGACGACCTCGAATGATGCGACGCCGCTCACGGAAGGCATCCGCAGTCCCGCCGTGGCCGCCACCGCTCGGTAGCGGGCCGCGTAAGCGGCGAGCGCCGCGACGGCGGCCTCGGGCGTGCGTCCACCCCGGCACCAACCAGGCCAGTCGAGTGCCGATGCGAACGAGCGCTTCTGCGCCGCCTCGATGACGACGGCGATGGGCGAGTCCGCTGTGCTCACAGCGGCCGATTCTGACGAATGCCGGCGCGCTCAGGCTTCGGCGCCGCGGCTGCGCCGGCCTGTCTGCGATCAGAACGTGGCGATGATGCCTCGGACCTTTGCGCCGCTGGTCAAATCATCCTGTGCACCGACGGTTGCGCCGCCCCCGCTGACAACCTTTTGGAAAACCTCCATCCAGTTGCCGCCGCCCTGCGCGACAACATCGACCTGCGTCCAGATCCCGGTGTCGGTGCCAGTCGCAATTGCGCCCAGACCCGGAAGCGCCCCGTCGTTCCAGAGGACCGCGACCGCCAGCTCGCCGGGCTGCGCCGTCGAAGCGAGTTGAGTGTTCATCGCCACCGCCGGCAGCAACCCGCTGTCGTCGCTCGCAGTGCTGTCCAGCGCGTACGGCGTGCTGCCAGTGGGGGCGTACTCGCCCACCCAGACCGTCCAGTCCTCCGATGTGACCAGCGGGAAGCTGACCACGCAGGGACACTTCGTCGTGGCGGTCGCCGTCTGGTCGTAGATCACGGCATTGAAGGTCGGGGCTGGGCACGTGGCGCTCGCCGGCGAGCTGGCCACATTCGCCCAACCTGCGGGTGTGGATTTCAGCGCGATGCAAAAACTCTTGGTTGACTGACCGCTGGCGCCGACCACGGCGAGCAGGAGATCGCCGGCCGTGACGTTCGCCTTCAATCTGACCGAGGCAGTCTGCGACGTCCCATGATTGGCTGAGCACTGCACAGCACTCGCGCACGGGGATGCCGCGGGCACAGACACGGTGTCAGAGATAACCGGGGCTCCGATATTGCCGTGCGGATCGACGCCACTCACGCTGTACGCATACGTCGTCCCTGCACTCACCGACGAGTCGGTAAACGAGTTGGTTCCGGTGCTGACCGGCGCACCGTTGAGCGGGGAGACGGCCTGCGCGTCCGAACTCCCCAACGCCGGTCCGAGGAGGACCCAGGGCCCCCCGTTTGTGGAGCGCTGCACCTCATATCCCGCCAGCGGTTCCCCGTCCCCGTCGGAGGCGGTGGCCCACGTCAACCCCACCGTCGTCGGGGACGAGGCCGTGACCGACACGGTGCCCGGCAGTCCCGGACTCACGGTATCGGCGGTCGCCTGTGGGACGGAAATAGGAACCGCCGCACAAGCGCGCTGAAGACATGGAAGGCCGAAGAAGCCCTCGATCCCGCGGAGCAGGCTGAAATGTGAGTAGGGACCGCTCACGTCCTGGCCGACTTTGACGTTCGGCCCCACCATCGCCGTCATGACGTTGCCGCCGCAGGCGTGAGCACCGTCAGCGCACAGGGGAGTCTGACCTTCGTCGGTGGTGAGGATAACGATGGGCTGCGGGATCTGAGCGAGCAGGACGGGGATGTTGACGGCGAGCCAGTTGTCCGCGTTGCAGATCGCAAGCGCCTGACCGCTGAAGCCGGTGCAGGTTTCGGCGGGCCCGGTTGCAGCGACGCAGGAGCGCGATCCATGTGCGTCATGACACAGATTCGGCGTGATGAGCGAAAAGGCCGGCAGCGCCGGCCAGGAGTCGGCGGCCGGGAACGCAGACTTCACCGGCAGGTCAGTCGCGCTGCACACCCCTGCAGCGGTAAAGGCGTCGTAGACCTCCGGATTGTGGCGTGGCGTGTAGGTGCCCTTGTTGAGCGTGTAGCACGGCGAGGGCATCGACTCATTCAGCGAATCGAACGGGATGCCTGCGGCGCTGAGCTGCGCGAAAAGGCTCTGCTGGTAGTTCGGGCCGACCGGGCAGGTGTCAGCGAGACATCCGTTGTCCCCGCCGGTTGTCATGTCCAGATAATTCGGCAAGGACGGATGCTGCACGGAGAACGAATTCCCGAAGAGCGTTCCCTGACAGATGAATCCCGGGGTCGGCGACCCGACGCTGTAAGCGCCTCCGCAGTTGAGGTAGTTGGCCTGCGCGAAGTTGGCCACGATCTGCGAGTACTCGACGTTCTCGAGCGTGATCACGACCAGCGGAGGGTTGGCGACAGCGCCCGCCGATCCCACCGCCGCATATGGAATCGCCAGCGCAATTCCGAGCAGGTGCCCCAACTTCAGAATGAACCCCTCCAGCGCTGGGCCAGACTACGCTTGGGGGCAGTCACCGTCAAGCGAGCCAGACTGCTCAATCTGACCCATCGGAAACCGCGGCTCTCACGAGGAGCGAGCAGTCGAGAGACCGGTGGTTGCCACATCCGACTCCATGCCGGCGTTCGGTCCGCGACGGTCTGGTGAGAGCCCGAGCCACCTGCTAATGTGCGCGGGTGCGCGGCGGTCGACGCCGGTAGGGAGATCCAGGAGGTGCAGGGATATGTACGCACGTGTGACGCTGGTGAAGAGCGATCCAGCCAAGCTCGAGGCGGTGATCGCAAACTTCAGGGAGAAGGTCGTGCCTGCCTCGAGAAAGGGTTCGGGCTATGCGGGCTCCTTCCTCCTGATCAATCGAGAGACGGGCGCGGGCGCTGGGGGCACGTATTGGGAAAGCCTGGAGTCGCTGAACGCCGCGGAGCAGATCGGCCTGGAGTCGCGTCGCCAGTCCATCGAGTTCGATCGGGACCGAGATCCTCGATGTCGATCGCTTTGAGGTCTTCATCGCCGACCGCAAGGGGGATCCCGTCGCCCCAACCTTCGCCCGGCAGTCTCAGATCTACGCCGACCCAGAGAGGATCAACGACGCCATCGAATTCGTGCGCAAGTCGATACGGCCTGAGCTGGCGGCGCAACACGGCTACCAATCGCTGATTGGGGGTGTGAACCGCATGACCGGTCGCATCGTCGTCACGAGCAACTGGGAGAGCGCGGAAGCGCGGACGGCGAGCCAGGCGTCGGGCGCGAGCCTGCGGCAGCAGGCGGCCCAGGTCGCGGGAGCGAGTTCGGCTCAGGTCGACGAGTGGGAGGCGGCCTTCGTGGAAATAAAAGAGGCGGCAGGCACCGTCGAGCTTCGGGGCGTGGGAGAGCAGGCCGGTGGTGGTCGGCGTGAGGGCGAAGTGCGCCTGGAGAAGATCGTTGCGTTGTTTCCGGTGCTCCCCGGCAAGGACGCACGTAGCATCGCCTCCATTCTGAGGAGCAGGCCCGACGAGTATCGCGAGTCCCGGCGCCGTCAGGGAGTCCACGTCGAGCGGAGCTACGAGCAGATGACCCCGATGGGAACGTTTCTCATCGCGTATCTGGAGACCGACCGGCCGTTTGGCGAGACGACAGCCGTGATCGCAGCGTCCGACCTCGCGATCGATCGTGACTTCCTCGAGGCGATCAAGGACGTGCACGGGTTCGACGCCACCCAGCCCCCGCCGGGCGAGCCGGCGGAGCTCCTCGCAGACTGGGCCGACGAGGCCGTCACCACCCGCAAGCGCGGTCTTGCCTTCTGCGCACCTGTGATGCCGGGGGCCACCGAGAAAGGACGCGCCTTCGCCCGCGAGGCGTACACGACGCGGCGCGACGAGTTGACGGCGTCGCGGCGTGCACAGGGCGTGACCCGAGAGGTCGTGACGCTCAACCACACTCCGATGGGAGATGTTGTCTGCGTCTACGTCGAGGGTGACGATCCAGTGCGCGGCAACCGGGAGTTTGCCGAGTCACGCAGTGCATTCGACGTGTGGTTCAAGGACCGTTGCAAGGAGATCTTCCCACCGCAGATCGATTTCAACGAGCCACTGCCGGCGATCGCGGAGATCTTCGACTCCCAGGAAGCTCTGGTCGCGAGGTAGCGGCGCGCCCGTCACGCCGACGCGTCGGTGCGACGGTCACCCTTCCTCGATGTGCAGCCGTCCCGCCTCGATGGCGGTCATGGCGTCGCGACCGCGTTGGCGCAACTGCTGGTGCATCCCACCCATCCAGGCGATGTCGCGGGGGAGAAGGCGCTTCGGCGCCTTCGCGACAATGGTGTAGTTGGCATCGACGACATTGGCAATCCGCGAGCGCGATGCCTGCGATACAAGTTGATACGCGTCCATGAGGCTGAGGCCGGTGGCGTTCGAGATCCAGGTCACCAGCTGCGTGTGGGCGATCCGGAACGCGTCCTCGAGGGGTCGGTACGAACCGGCGACCATGATCGCGTCGTCACTCTCGAGGCGCGGCCATTCGCAGTACTCGCCCTTGATCACGTCGACGGTCAGCGTGGTGTTCATCGCGCCCTCGACTGCAACTCCGCAGACCTCGCCCTCGCCCATGGTGTAGTGCCCGTCGCCGAGTGAGAACAGCGCGCCGGGAACATTGACGCCGAGGTAGAGCGTCGCACCCGCGCGGGCCTCGGGCGTGTCCATGTTCCCGCCAAAGGCTTCGGGCACCAAGACATTGCGCACTTCATACGCGGCCGGTGCCACGCCGATGGTGCCATGGAAGGGCTCCAGGGGCAACCGAATCTCGCACTCCAAGTCGAGGGCGTGGTAGATGACCTCGGTAGTCGATTGGTCGACGTTGTAGAGCCACGTCTTCTCTGGCAGCGGCTGCTGCAGCGTGGCGGTGTACTTGGTCCCGGTCAGGGCGCCGAAGAGCGAGACGGTCGTGCTGACCGCCCAGTCCCGGGCGGGCTGGACATCGATGAGATGAATCGCCAGCGTGTCCCCTGGCTCCGCCCCTTCGACGAAGAACGGACCGGTCTGCGGGTTGATGAAGGGATACTCGATGCAGCGGCTGGGAAGATCGTCGATGCCGCGGATTTGTCCCGCGAAGCAGTCCTCGGTGTACAGGCGGAGAATCTCACCCGGTCTCACCCGCCACACCGGGTCGACGCCGCCGAATGTCCACGCGTACTGGTCGGGTCGTGGAGTGATCGACCGTACCACCGTTAGCTCAGCCATCTGCGTACCTCAGCAGACTGCGATGGAACCGCCGAGGCGATCGCCGGCGACCGTGACCGCGCGTGCAGCATTCATGCCGTCGCCGGAGCACGCCACAGGTCGATGCCGCTTTCGACCGCATGTTGATCGATGTCGGCGAGCTCGGCGGCGGAGAAGTCGAGACGCCCGAGTGCCGCAACATTCTGTTCCAGCTGGTCGACGCTGCTCGCGCCGATGAGCACCGACGTGACGCGCGGGTCCCGCAACGCCCACGCGAGCGCCATCTGGGCGAGGCTCTGCCCGCGTCGTTCTGCCATCGCATTCAGCGCTCGGACATGAGCCAGGTTGGCGTCGCTCAGCATGTCCTGGGTGAGGCTGCCGTTCTGACGTGCGCGCAAGTCCTCGGGAATGCCGTGGAGGTAGCGGTCGGTGAGCATTCCCTGGGCGAGTGGTGAGAACGCGATACACCCGACACCTTCGCTGCCGAGGACGTCGAGAAGGCCCTGTTCGATCCAGCGATTGAGCATCGAATACGACGGCTGATGAATGAGCAACCGGGTGCCGAGCCCGCGCAGGATCGCGACGGCTTCGGCGGTGCGCCGATCGGAGTACGAGGAGATCCCGACGTAGAGCGCCTTGCCCGCCAGGACGGCTGAGTGCAGCGCCCCGAGCGTCTCCTCGAGCGGGGTGTTCGGGTCGAAGCGGTGGTGATAGAAGATGTCGACGTATTCGACACCCAGGCGCTGGAGGCTTTGGTCGAGGCTGGCCAGGAGGTACTTGCGCGAGCCAAGGTCGCCATAGGGGCCGGCCCACATATCCCACCCGGCCTTTGTCGAGATCACCAGCTCGTCGCGATGATCCCGAAAATCGGTGCGCAGGATCCGTCCGAAGTTCGATTCAGCGCTCCCGTAGGGTGGACCGTAGTTGTTCGCCAGGTCGAAGTGGGTGATGCCAAGATCGAAGGCGCGGCGAAGGATGGCGCGCTGGGTGTCGATGGAGCGGCCATCGCCGAAGTTCTGCCACAAGCCCAATGACACGGCCGGGAGCAGCAGGCCGCTTCGCCCGCAGCGGCGGTAGCTCATCGCCTCGTAGCGGTCGTCTGCGGGTCGATACCCGGTCGCTTCGGTCACCAGCGGATTCTGGCGCATCGACACGCCCTCGCAGGTCATGCGGAGCAGTGCCTGCCGAGCGCCCGCGCGCCGTCCCCGACGAGCGTGAACTCCGGCGCATGTCTTCAGTGGGGGTGCCTGCGGTCGCTACAGTTGACGGATGATCGGAGACGCCGTGGAGGTCATCGTCGACGCCGGCACCGGAACCGCGCGGACGTTCGAGATCAGCGCGACACGCGCCGGCAGGCGGGTGGAGGTGACCACCGCGCGAGGCATCGTCGAGGTGGCGGAGCTGACCCGCACCGGGCAGCCGGTGCGCGTGGGGCGATTCATGGCGACGCGCGTTGTCGCGATCGTCGAGCACCCGGCGTCGGACGCGAAGACCGGACCGGAGCGCCGTCGTAACAAGCGGGTGGAGCAGGAGGAGACGCTGCTCTGAAGCGGCGCTGTCTCGGGGTGGCCGGCGATGCGCGCGCCGGCGGATCTGCCCGCGCATCCCGCCGCGTTCGAGGCCGTTGCATGACTCGGTCCCAGACGATAGGATGCTTCGGTCCGGGCCTGGCATGACGTCGGTGGATCGTGGGCCCTCCTGCGTCGCCAGGCGCTAGAGGAGGAGGCATCGTGGCGGTGGTCAAGCATCCACTTCGACGTTCGGCTCGGCGTTTCGCGGGGGTGGCCGCTGTCGTGATTGCGGCGTCGTCATTGGCCGCCGGCAGCGTGGTGCACGCATCCGGCTCGATTGCCCCCAACGCCGTCGGCGCCCTCGACTGCAACGGGTACAGCCGCATCCAGCACACGATCAAGATGATGGGAGCGTGCACTGACATCCGCGGTTTCGCGAACATCAACAACGCCAACACGTGGGGCGGCCGCTTCTACGACAACGGCCACTACATCGGCCACGACGAGCCCGACACCACGTTCAACTCGACGAAGCCCGGTTCGGGCAACACCGTCTCCTGGTCGGAGACGCTTCCACGCGATCCGATCGCCCTGCCGACCGTCAAGACGCCGGGCAGTGATGTCGCTCGCTGGTTCGAGCTCTCGGTCGCACCCTGGTTCTCGATGGCGCTGTGCAACGGCAACTCCTACCCGCTCCTGCCCTGTACCCCGCAGAGCGACGCCAACGCTCCCGCCTGCAACACGGTCACCTGCAGCCCCAACAGCTATCCAGGTGCGGGCAGCTCGTTCCTCGAGATGCAGTTCTATCCGCCGGGTGACGGCCCGTTCGTCAACTCGGTCAGCTGCGACAATCGCCACTGGTGCGCCTCGTTGCACATCAACGACCTCGAGTGCACGTTCGGATTCGCTCAGTGCAACACGAACTGCGAAGAGCCGACGAACTTCGCCTGGGTGCAAATGGACGGCGTTCCCACCGGGCCGCCCAGCCCGCAGCTGTCGACCCTCGCGAGTGTCACTCCGAACACCCAGACGCTCCTCATGAATCCCGGGGACCGGCTCTCGATCCACATCGCCGATGCGCCGGCGCCGGGAGGTGGGAACGCGTTAAAGGTGTCAATCGCCGACCTCTCGACCGGCAAGTCCGGGTACATGCAGGCGTCGGCCGCGAACGGCTTCGCCAGCACCTCGATCACCAACTGCTCGGGCACTCCTTTCAACTACGAGCCTGAGTACTCGTCGGCAAAGCGTCTCAACATCGTCCCCTGGGCGGCGCTGCAGACCGACATCAGCACCGAGTACGAGATCGGCCATTTCGTGCCATGCACCTCGGTGTCCAACTTCGTCGGCACCGGCGCAGGTGGCCCTGGGGATCCCGTGTACAACAGATGCCACGGACCGTATGAGGCCGCGGCGGACGCGGGCGGCCCCGAAACCGGGGATGCACCCTGCTTCTACAACGGTGATACCCACGGCACCCTCAACTCACCACCGAACGAGGTGGCCGGCTGTCTGTACGGCATCTTCTCCAACGACGTCGACTTCGACGGATCACCGTACTGGCCGGAGTGGCCGACCGGCACGGCGGCGACCTCGACATTTCCTGGCAGCTTCCAGCAAAGTGTTCCATCCAGCAACGGGGCGGGCTACGCCAGCTACTTCTTCCAGACCGATGTCGCTCTGAGCGAGCCGACGTGCACGTCGAGCACGCCGACAGGGTGCGCGGTTCCTCCCCCGAACGGACCGGGAAAGTTCTACCCGTACTGGAGCGTGGCAACCGCGAGTAGCGTGTGCACGATCGAGTTCGGTAATGTCACCGCCGGCGTGAACGCTTACGGAAAGGACGCCCAGTACGGAACGGACCAGGTCGGCACGTATGGATACGATGAGTTCATTGGGCCGACGCATACCAATCACTGCCAGACACCGACGGGGTAGTCGCCAATCTGTAGCTGAAACCGCGAACCGGACGGGGCGCGGTCGCGCTGACCGCGCGTCCCGTCCGGTGTGGCGAAACGGCGTGTCCGCGTGTGCTGCACCGCATTGGATGGACGCCTTCTAAAGGCGAAAGTCAAGTACCGGCGTACTTCACATAGGCCGCATACCAATTCGAGGCGATGTCATGCTGCGCTGCGGCCAGGCCGAGTGACCCCGCGCACACGAGATCGTGGAGCGCGTTCTCCAGCGCGTCCTTCTGGTGGAACCCTGGCGCGGGCGAAGCGGGCTCGGGCCATAGGTTGGCATTGCTGTTGTCACCACCCAGCTCCAGCGGGATCAGGTGGTCGAGCTCGTAGGTTCCGTAAGGCTCCGGATAGCGAATGCCGTACTCGCCGTACACCTCCTGGTACTGCTCGTAGGTCACGTCGCGATGCCGGGTCGCCCAACCCGATGTGCAGACATCCGCCGCCGTCACGCCGATGAATATCGCGCCAGGGGTCAGACGTGAATCGGGCATCGCCACGCCGGCGGGAGCGGTCGGTGTCCTCGGGGTCGGCGCGGCTGATCTCGTGGAGGGAATGCCCGTAGCCGGAGCGGGTGTGGGCGAAGGCGTCGATGCCTCGACCGCGGAAACGGCGCCGGGCGGCGACGTCCCACTGCAGGCGGCGAGAAACAGCAGACCGATTACCGCCGCGATCAGCCTCGCGGCGGATGTCCGATCCCATGGTTGGCTGCGCGAGCCACGGAGCACATTCAGATGTTGAACCGGTATCGGAGACGGTAGGGCGCCCAGTCGGATATCGATGCGGAGGCGCTACCGGCCTCGCGAGCGCGACGGCGCCGTCAGCGCACCGCCTTTTTCACCAGCGCGGTGATCTTGGCCTCTTCGGTGGCAGTCAACTTGTTGAGCGCGTACTGAATCGGCCACATGTTGCCGTCGTCGACCTTCGCCTTGTCGCTGAAGCCGAGCGTCTGGTATCTGACTTTGAACTTCCCGGCGTTTTGGAAGTAACAGATCAGATTGCCGTCCTTGGCGTATGCGGGCATTCCGTACCACGTTTTCGGTGTGAGAGCCGGTGCTGCGGCGGTGATCAGTGCGTGGACCTTCTTGGCAATGGCGCGATCCGGCTCCTGCATCCTGTCGATAGCCGCAAGCAGCTCCGCTTTCCCATCCGCCTTGGCCGCCTCGGCCTTGAGCTCCCGGACGCGCTCGCGTGCCGCCGCCTTTTCCTCGGGGCTGAATCCCGTGGATGCCGTGCTGGTCGCGCGATTCGCGGCTTTCTGTGTGCTCTTGGTCGCCGTTTTGGTTGGGGCCATACTTCGCTCCTGTTCGAGGATTGAGGACAACGATCTTGAGTCTATTTTTGCCGCCACGGCCGATGCGCTGCGCGATCGGTCGTTTGTGGCCAACGGAAACGAGCCCGTGGCGCGAGGCCACAGGCTCTGTATTCCTGAAATGGTTGCGGGAAGTCGCGCAACTCACCCTCGTCGGTCTACTGCCTCGCGCCGACCTCCGCTGGAGCGCGAGAATCGACCGGCGCCAATCCGCCGGAACGATCTCCCATCGCACTCGTGGCAGCCGGTGTTGCGGCTGTGCCGACCAGCGGCACCGCGGCGGCCTCGCGGCGCGATGCAGGTGGCGTTGCCGGCACCGGCTTGGCGGTCACCTTCCGGCGGATGCTCACACCAACCAGCCCACCGAGGAGCGCAACCAGCGCGCCTCCGGCGATCAGGAAATATCCCATCTGCAGGTCTCGCGCCAACGACGTGGACGGGACCAGATTATCGATGTCGTGTTTGAAACTGCTCAGTAGGAACCCGATCTCCGCCGCCCAGACGACCGCGAGCATGGAGGCGAAGAACCCCAGGGCGCGCGAGATCGCGCCTCCTCTGAGCACGATGACCAGCCCCAGAAGCATGAGGACGCCACCCAGAGCGAAGCTCACGATCGCGTCGATCGGTGTGCTGCCCATCGTGAAGCCGTTCAGATGCTGCCCGGACGTTGGAAGGGTGGCCCAATTCGGGGACACACCGACAGCGATACAGGCCCCTCCCGCGACCAGTAGGACCCCAGCAAGGAAACGTCTCGCCATTGCGGTTACCTCCTTTGCACCTCCACCGTAACACCGGCGTACCACTCAAAACCGTGGCCGTATTGGTGGTTCCTTGCCGCAGCCAACGGTGAAGAGGTCGCGAACGGGGTAGCTCTCCTTGTTGATCGACCCTACCGTGTGGACAGAATGCCCTGGTGCACGGCGGCGGCCGCTGCCTGCGAGCGCGACGCGACCTCGAGCTTGCGGAGGATCGCGGAGACGTGGTGACCCACGGTGCGCTCCGACAGGAACAGACGGCTGCCGATCTCCGCGTCGCGCAGCCCTTCGTTGAGCAGCGCGAGGACCTGAAGCTCGCGGTCGGTAAGGTTCGCGGGGTTACCTCGCGTGGTACGCCGCGGTCCTCGCGGCAGACTGCGCACGCCGCGCGCTCGCATGCGACGCGCGGTGATGCCTGCGGCGGGCTTGGCGCCGAGCCTGATCAACTCGGCAAGACCGCGGCGCATCGCATCCTCGTCGTCGGAATCGGCGAGGGCAAGTGCGGCCTCGTACGGGCAATTCAACTGCTCCCAGAGTTGCGCCGCCCGTGTGAACTCACCCCTGGCCTGGGCTGCATATGGGGGCGGGAGGCTCGACCCGGGTTGCTCGTCGAGCCCAGCACGCCGGCGCCACATCTCGAGCGCACCGACGATCCACGACGCGTCGCGTTGGCGTGCCAGGTGCAGGGGTCCCTCGGTGGCCGCGGCCACGAGCGCGTCGTTGCCCTCGAGCCATGCGGCCTCCGCCCTGGCGGTCGATACCAGCTCGATACGCTGCAGCTCCGCCGTCGGCTCGGCGAGGCGCCAGGCCTCGTCAAGGGGAGGCCAGCATTCCGGGTCTCCCCGCCGGGCACGGACCAGCCCGACCACCGCGAGCGCGACGACCCTGGGGACGGGGGACGTACGCGAGTCACGGAGGATCGAGCTCGCAGTTTCGATCGCCTCGTCCCAGTGCCCGCCATCGAGCTGCGAGCGCGCCCGCGCGGTGATCAGGTAGGCACGCCAGAGGTCGATGCCGTGCTCCTCGCAGTACTCGAGCGCGTCATCGAGATAGCCCGCGGCCGCGTCGTGTGCCTTTGATCGGGCCGCCCACCAGGTGAGCGCCACATATGCGCGCCCCGCAAGCTCGTACAGTCCCGCATCCGCGGCGCGTCGCAGGCAGCGCTCCAGTGTGACCGTGCTCTCCGGCAAGCCGGCCATGTATTCGACGGAGCCGATGTTGACGAGCGCGTAGATCTGCGTTTCGAGATCCCCGAGCCGCTCGGCCAGGGCCAGCGCCTTCGACGCCCAGCGATGCATCCCGTCCGCGTCCTCGACGCTCATGAACAGGTAGGACAGGTTGCAGTACGCCATGGCGAGATCGAGTCCCGGCTCGAGGTTCTCGAGCACCGCCACCGCCGCGCGGCCGGCCTCGGCTGCGTCCTCACGCCGGCCGACGTACCGGAGCAGGCGCGAGAGCGTGCGCAGTGCGTTGCCTTCGAGTCGCCGGTCGCGTGATTGACCATGGCATTCGAGCGCGCGCTGGGCCGAACTCCAGAGCGAAGTCGAAGTTTCCGGTGACGTAACACTCGTAGGAGTGACGGTCGAAGAGTTCGCCGCGGGTTGCAAGGTCAATGTTCGCGGCGAATCGAAGCGCTCTCTCGTACTGGGCGGCAGCCTCGCGATGGGCACCGGCCGCAGCCGAGCTTGTCGCAGCGTCGGGCGCGTAGCGCAGGACCGCAGCGGAATCTCCAGCCGCCTCGGCGTGATGTGCCAGCCGGCCGGCGTCGGTTGGACCGGTCGGCGGTGTGAGAAGCGCTGTGAGCGCTTGTCGATGCAGAGCTCGCCGTTGATTCGGCATCAACGAATCCTCGACAGCGATGCGCGCCAGCTCGTGTCTGAACGCGGCCGCTTCGGGCAGGGAGACCAGCATCCCGGCCGCCAGGCATTCATCGAGGGACTCGGCCGCCTCGGGCGCAACGGCCTCGAGCAGCCAGAGCTCGGCACGTGGCTGAAGGATCGACGCAGCGTCGAGGACCGCCCTTGCCTGCGCGCCCAGACGAGACGCCCGCGCCAGGACGGCGTCGCGGACGGTCTCCGGAATCCGGTCATCGCCTGAAGCGAGCACCTCGGTGACGAAGAAGGGATTGCCGGCCGTCTTCGCGTAGAGATCACGCGGATCCACCCCGTGTGGCGCCGCCAGCTGCGCAACAGCGCCGGCGGACAGGGCGGGCAGCCTGACGCGGACGACGGGGCCGGCCGAGCTCAGCTCTCCGAGGAGCACGCGGAGTGGATGCGCGCGATTGAGGCCGTCGTCCCGGTACGTGATGACCATCAGAGTGGCGACCGCCTCGATCCTGCGCGCGACCAGCGTCAGCACGTCGAGCGTCGCCTCGTCCGCCCAGTGAGCATCCTCGACGATCACCATCGTGGGGCCGCGATGACCGAGTGCGCCGAGCAATGCCGAGGCGATGCCGTACGGCTTCTCGCCACGTTCGACCAGCGCCTCGAAATCGCCACCGATGCTCGGGGCCATGTCGTGGAACGGGCCGAGCGGCCGCGGCGTGAACAGTGCCTCGCACGCGCCGCTCAACACGTCAACCTCGCCGCGGTGGAAGGAGGTGAGGCGGCGCACCAGCGCGGTCTTGCCGACGCCGGCTTCGCCGGCGACCAGCACAACGCACCCACGGCGATCGGCGATCACGCCGTCAAGCCGCTGCTCCAACGCGGCGATGTGGGTCGCACGCTCGAGCAACCCGCCGGGAGTGGCTTCCATCTCGGATGTGGTCACGCCTCAAATGATGAGGATCGTGATGTCCTGCCGCGGCAGCGGCGCTCGGGCCTGCATACAACATCGCGCGCCGGCGTTGCCGCCTTCGAGCCCACGCGGTTCCTGCGTCCCTTCGACCTCGGACGCGACTGACCCTATCGGGCCGGCGCCTCGTCGGCGATCCGCTCCGGGTGCACCCGCGCTGACGGTGTGGGCTGCGCCGCTGCAGCCTCGACGCGCTTGAGCGCGCGACCGTGCTCTTTGCGAGCGGCTGACAGCCCGGCGCCTGCAGCCCCGGCGACGCCGACCGCAAGCAGCAGGGCCGCGAGGGGACGCTGTTCGGGGAAATGTGCCGTGAACACGGTCGCGCCAAGCAGCACCACGATGGCGACGATCGCGACCGCTCCGTCCTCGACGAAGAGTCCCCACACCTCGCGAACCGCGGCGCCGAGGACGCGGACGGCTCCGGTGTCGAAGCGGCCTGAGACCGCAACCGGTCGGCGGAGCAGCCAGACGAAGAGCACCGAGACAGCCGCGAAGCCGGCGATGAGCGGGAGCAGGCTCAGGTCGTTGCCCCACCACTGGACACCGATACCTTCGCCGGCGAAGAACGTCCCGAAGGATGTGAGCATGACGCCGACCACGTACTTCATCGCGTTTTCCGGCACCTGGGTCAACGGATGCCTGAGAGCGAACCCTGTCCCCGCGACCACCACCAGCGACGCAACGGCGCCGACCGCTGCCGAGGCGACGTCCTGAAGTCCCCCGAGGGCTACCACGATGAAGACGACCTCGAGACCCTCGAGAAAGACGCCGCTGAATGACGTCGACACCCCGACACGATCGAGTCCGCCTGCGCGGCCGTTCGCGGCTCCAAGTGCGACCTGGGTCTCCGCGAAGATCTTTGCCTCGTCGTGCAGCGACTTGAGGCCGCTCGAACGAAGCACGGCCTTGTGCAGCCACTTGAGGCCGAAGAGCAGGAGAAAGACACCGACCACCGTTCGCGCCGCGTCGATCGAGATGTGCGAGGTGATCGCCAGACCGAACGCCGCCACGAGAGCGACCAGCGCAACGACCGCCGCGATCGTGCCGGTGAACGCGCTCCTCCACCCCTTGACCAGGCCGACCGCCAGGACGATGGTCAGCGCCTCCACCCATTCGACACCTGCGGCGAGGAACGTCGCAAGGATCACGAGAATGCTCATCGGCGATTGCTACCTCCAGCTGTCATCAGTTCACGCTCGATTCGCCCGTTGCGTCTGGATAGGCGACGCACCCGTCCGGGTCGATCTGGATCGTGAGTTCGTCGCCGCGAGGCCACCGGTTCGGGTCGAACACCGACGAGAGTGTTCCTCCGGCGCACGCGACCACGTGATCGTAACCCCTGCCCCGGTACGCGACGTCCACCACCGTCCGGTGAGCGCCGCGGCTGAGCCCGACGGCTCGCCGGAGAGCACCCGAGTGGCCGCCGGGCGCACCAGCACCCGGACCTGGGCGCCGAGGGTCAGGGCTCCTCCCTGGCGAGCGCGCAGCGTCGCCCGCTCGCCGACCTCGACATCGACATGGCCGTCGTCGACGTGGATCACCCGTCCCGGAAACTCTCCCGCCGATCCGGTGAAACGGGCAACGAACAGGTTGACCGGGTGACGATAGATCTGCTCCGGCGGTCCCAGCTGCACGAGCTGACCGCCGTCGAGCACCGCAACCTCGTCGGCGAGCGCAAAGGCCTCCGACTGGTCGTGAGTGATGTAGACGACGGTCGCCTCGCTGTCGCGCGCGATGGTCGCGATCTGCACGCGGAGTCGCTCTCGCAGGTCCGCGTCCAGGTTGGACAGTGGCTCGTCGAACAGCAGCAGCCCCGGACGGGCCACCACGGCGCGTGCCAGCGCCACGCGCTGCTGCTCTCCTCCCGAGAGCTGATGGGGATACCGGTCGGCGAGGCGGGAAAGGCCGACCTGATCCAGCGCATCCAGCACGCGTTGGCGGGATTCGGCGTGCGGGATGTGGCGTCGCCGCAGCGCGTAGCTCACGTTGCCGTGCACGGTCAGATGGGGCCACAGCGCGTAGTCCTGGAACACCATCGCAAGATTCCGGCGTTCCGGAGGGAGATGGCGCCGGCCGTCACTCACCACGCGGTCGCCGAGACGGATGACGCCGCCGTCCAGACGCTCGACCCCGGCCAGACATCTCGCGAGGGTTGTCTTGCCCGAACCTGAGGGTCCGAGCAGCACGAGGAAGCGACCCGGCCGGATCACCAGATCGACACCGGCGAGGCCGCGCGCTCGTCCGTAGTGCTTGACGGCGTTGCTGATCTCAACGCGATGGCCTGCCGGAGCCATCTCCGCGACGGATGCCTGGATCATCCTGCGGACCCGATCCGTCGCCAACCGACGGGCGCGAGCAGCCTGAAGAGCGCCCAGACGGCGGCGACCACGATCAGCGCGCCGAGGACGGCAACCACCTCCATGGCCGTGCCCCCGGCGAAATCGTAGTTTGCGAGCGACTTGGTGATCGCCACGGAGACGGGCGGTTGGCCCGGCGGGTAGAGCAGCTGCGACATCGGAAGCTCGAGGAGCGTTGCTCCGAACACGAGCAGCCAGGCGGCGAGCAGCGGCCGCGCGAGCACCGGGAGCACGGTGCGCATCCATGCTCCGAGCACACCGCTCCCATGCACCCGCCCAGCCTCGGCAAGCAACTCCTGGATCTGGCTGACGCTGCCCAGCAGCACTCTCGAGGTCGAGGGCAGCGCGGTCGCGATGTAGCCGACGACAAGCAGGGCGGTGGTCTCGTAAAGCTGGATGCCGAACTGGGTGAGCACGGGCAGGTTGAACGTGAAGATGTAGCCGGCCGCGAACACGATGCCCGGGCAGCGCGACGGCGGTGAGCAGCGTCATGTCGAGCAATCGAGCGCTGACGTGGGTCCCGCGGCGCGACAGGACGCGCGCCGACACCGCCGCCAGGACGATGGTCACGGTCGCGGTGATGACGGCGAGCTGTCCGGAGTAGATGAGCGGGTCGCGCAACTCCGGGCTGTTGAGCACGCGGCTGTAGTTGGCGAGGGTCAGCCCATGACTGGTGATGAGCGAGCCGAGTCCATTGATGAGCGACGCCGACACCGCTCCGAACGCCGGGACGCCGATACCGATCACGAGGACCGCCATCATGCCGGTGAGCGCTCCCGACTTTCGCGAGCAGCGAGAGGTGAAGGCGGCGCGCCGGCCGGCTCCTGCCGCCGAACACCCGGTAACTCCGGCTGCGGAGCGCCCAACCCTGCGCGAGCAGCGCAAGGGCGACGAGCCCCAGCAACACCCAGCCGACCGCTGCCGCCACCGAGAACTGGATGGGGAACGCCTGGACTGCGTTGAAGAGCGAGTACGTGGCGACGGGGAAATGGGCGTCATTGGCGAGCGTATCGGCCACGCCGAAATCGCTCACCGATTCGGCGAAGACGATGGCCAGCGCCGACCAGACGGCGGGAGAGATCAGGGCCACGACGACGCGCAGTGCGGCGAGCGGACCGCCGCCGTGCACGCGCACCGCCGCCTCGAACTCCTCGCCGAGCCCGCGCAGCGCCGCTGAGATCGCGAGAAACGCAAAGGGCAATCCCTTCGCGGTCAGGACGACGATCACGCCGAAAGGACCGTAGAAGAGGGTGCGGAATCCGCCCAGGATGCAGTCCCGCGACGTCGAGCACGCCCATCGGCTCGAGCAGGCGTTCCCAGCCGAGCGCGACCAGGTACGAAGGCGCCAGCAGGAGCGCAAACATCACGCCCGTCCACAGCCGCCGCCCGGGGATATCGGTCCGAACCACCAGCCAGGCCACGGCGAATCCGATCACCGCCGCGGCGAGCGCGCTGCTCACGCCGACGAACACGGAGTCGGCGACCCCCCGCAGCAGCGGGCCGGAGAACGCCTGCGCGAAGCCGGACAGCGTGAACCACTCAGGGCCCTGGTCGAAGAGCCGCGGGGAGAAGGCGACCGCGAGAAAGAGCAGGACCGGCACCGCGAGGATTGCGGCGATGAGCACCCAGAAGACGATCAGCGGAGCGCCGCTGAAGCGAGACAGCGCCATCCGCGTCCTGTCCCCACGGCTCCCCGCCACGATTGGCGGAGAGCCGGTGAGGATGCCGGCCAATGTCGGCTCCTACTTGATGTTGAAGTCGAACCAGGCGTTCACCTGGCCCTCCAGCGGGCCCCAGAAGTAGGGGTCGAGCTTCTGGTAGTTGGCCGGGAATGCGGGGAAGCGCGGAGAGCGCGGTCACGCCGGGCACGATCGGCCAGTACAGCGAGTCGCCCGACGGGTCACCCGTCTGCATGATCGCCTGGCCCGCAGCTGACAGCACGTACTGCACGAATCGCTCGGCCTCGGATCGTTCGGCTGCCGGCGCCTTCTTGTCGATGCCGATCACGCCCGGCAGCAGCGTGGAATTGGGCAGGTACACGACCTTCGGGTCGAACGCGCGCTCTTCGTGGCCTTGATCAACTCGCCGGTTGCGGCCGAGCTCTGGATCATCCCGTAGTCGATCGACGCCGGTCTCGAGCGCATGCAGCGTGTCGCCGTTGGTCGGGAAGACCTGCAGGCCGTTGGCCTTGAGCTTGGTCAGGTACGACTCCCCGGCCGCAACTCCGTTGGCGGTGCCGCCGAACTGGTCCATGAGGCCGGCGATGAACGGGAACGTCGGCCCCGACTGGGACGGATCGTTCATGCCGACACGGCCCTTGTACTGCGGTCCGAGAAGATCCTGGTACGTCGCCGGCACCGCCGAGACCTTGGCCGCGTTGTAGATGACCGCGGCCATCACCGTGGTGCTGACCGGAATGTACGAGTGGTCGGCGGGGACCAGGGATTGCCCGACCGATGTCAGCGTGACCGGCGGCGCGTAGGTGAGCAGCTGTCCCTGCTTGTCGAGCGACGCAAATGCCGTGTCGCCGTCGACCCAGAGCAGCCCCCATTGCGGGTTGTTGCTTTCGGCGGCCACCTTGGCGAGCAGCGGGCCGGTGCTGTCGTCGTCGAGCTTGACCGGGATGCCGGTGGCTTTCTGGAAGGCCTTGGTCATCACGCTGTCGTAGCCCTGCGCCGAGTAGACGACCAAGGGCACGGGCGCGGCCGATCCGGCCGGCCCGGTCGCGGCGGCCGAGCTGCTGCCGCAGGCGGCGAGCGCCCCGGCGAAGAGCACCGCCGTGCGCCTCAGCGACAACGCCTGACGCGGAGCGCTGCGTATCCGGTCGCTCGCATCTCGCGAGAGCGCGCAAACGCGCATGACGATGCAGTTCGGTGTTCATCCCCACGTTTCCTCCTGAGTCCGCCGGATTTGGAGATCCAGACCCGCCGTGAGCGTAGGAAACGTCGCTTTATGATCGGGTATCGGGTCGGTTAACGACCAGATAACGATCTGATGGCGATCGGCGGTTGCCGGGTCGTCGCCAAAACCGCCCGGCCGACCCCGTCTCCGAGGGGACGCGTCTAACGCTTTCGTCGCATTTGCGGTATGGTTGGATGACCGGGGGGAAAGAGCCGAGAAGTGGGTGAAGCCAGGCCACCGGCCTGAGCGGAAGGGGGTTCTGACCGACCGGTTAGCGAGACCTCGCCGCCCGCCCATCGTGCGCGGGCGGCAGGTCCCGCGCCATCCATGCCGCGAAGCGCCTCGGACGGATGGAAATGCCGAAGCGTTCGCATCATGAGATGGCTTTGATCTCATCAAACTCGTTGACGCCACGTCCCCAGATCCTGCAAGGTTGCGCAAGGGCGTCAAACGGGACGCGAACGATGGGGGCGAGAAGGGAATCTGGGGTGCACATCGATCTGTACATCGCTTTAGCGGGGCTGATCGTCGGTTGCGCGGTCGGGTTGACCGGGATGGGTGGCGGCGCGCTCATGACCCCGGTGCTCGTGTTGCTGTTCCACGTCCAGCCGGTCGCGGCAGTGGCCAGCGACCTGGTCGCTTCCCTGGTGATGAAGCCAGTCGGTGCCGCTGTTCACGCCGGGCGCGGGACGGTGCGCTGGGCCCTCGTCGCCTGGCTTGCCATCGCCTCGGTGCCGTCCGCCTTCCTGGGCGTCGTCATTCCTCAAGTGGGTCGGCAACGGGGCTCGGATTCAGATCGATCGTGAGCGTGTCGCTCGGAGCGATCCTGCTCGTGGCGGTCGCCGCCCTCGGCTTGAAGATGTACATGGACCGCAGGGGCGGGCATGCCGGCGCGGTTGAGGACGTACTGCGCGTCAAGAAGGTCCCGACGCTGGCGATCGGCGCGTCGATCGGCTTCATCGTCGGCATCACGTCGGTCGGGTCGGGCACCCTGGTGATCGTCCTGCTGCTCTTCCTGTATCCCCGCTTGCGCGGTTCCCAGATGGTTGGGACGGACCTCGCACAGGCGATCCCCATGGTGGGTGCCGCCGCTCTGGCGCACATCCTGTTTGGGGACTTCAAGCTTGGACTGACCACGTCGATTCTCATCGGCAGCCTTCCCGGCGTGCTCATCGGAGCGACTGTCTCGTCATACGCACCAACGCTGTTCATCCGAGGCGCGCTCAGCGCCGTGCTGCTCGTCTCCGGGCTCAAGCTTCTCAATGTCCCCACGCTGGCGATCGGGATCGTCCTGCTGCTCAGCGTGGTCGCGCTCGCGGTTGTCATGCTCAGAGTGCGTATGACCGGGCGGACGCTGCGCGAGGTCACGGGCGAAGCCGCGAAACCACCCGCGTCGGTGAGTCTCGCGCGCAATGCCGAGGATGCCGCCTGATTGACGGTCGCCTCCGTGCGACTTGTGACATGAGTCACGGATTGCGCGGGTCTGCGCGAACGGTGCGAAAGTTCTGGCGCCGATTGGTCCGCGAGCGGATTGCAACAGGGGCTTGACGGAACCCCCCTAACACCGCGATCATGTCGCCTTCAGAACGAACCGGCAGCCTGTTGAGTGGAGAACTGGTGCCCGGATTCACCTCGTGCTCGGCGTCGCGGGTCTGGCGGAGCGCATCGCTCCGCACAGTGGCCGTCTCCACGCGACGCCATCGGTGCCCGTCCTGGTTCACGTCGTCGTGACCGCCATTGCCCCCGCCGCGCACACATAAGAGGTAAGGCAACCATGCGATCGAGATTCTGGATCCTCGTGGCCGGCGTGGTCGTGGCGGCCGTGGCGGTCGGGTTCTTCGTGACCCGATTCCTCAACCCGACGCCGGAACAGATCACTGCGACGTCGACCTCTTCGTCGATCCAGGGGAGGCCGGTGGTGGACGTTCACCTTCACCACCGTCGGCGCGATCGGCACCGGACCGCATCCGAACTGGGTTGCATATCTACCCACCACCTATATCAAGGCGCCGGAGGGCGCGGTCGTCCACGTGACCATCCACCAGCAGGACAGTGCGTCCGGCTTGCGCAACCCGTACTTTGCCCTGGTCCGCGGGACGGTCAACGAGGAGATGACCGTCAATGGCAAGGCGATCCAGGCAATCGATCCAACCACCCCGGCGCACACCTTCACCGTCCCGGATCTCGGGGTCAGCGTTCCCCTCGAGGGCGTCACCGGGAACCAGACTGAAAACCTCGTCGAGTTCAGCTTCGTCGTGCCGAACCAGAAGGGCCTCTTCCGCTGGCAGTGCTTCGTGCCATGCGGCGCCGGGACCCTCTACGGCAACGGTGGCCCGATGCAGACGCTCGGCTACATGGCCGGCGAGCTCCAGGTGGGCTGACCGATGAGAAACAGAGCTACCGCAATCCGGGTCGTCCTCATCGTCTGGTTCGTCCTCGCCGTGGCCGGCGACGTGGGGCTGGCGCTCGGCCCGATCCCTCCAGGGCAGGCCTCTGATCTCGCTTCGAGCGAGAGCCTGGTGATCCTGGTCCTCGCTTTGATCGCGTGGCCCGTCTTTTCGGCGGTGCTCGCTGCGCTGTTCTTCACCCTCGTTGTGAACAAGACCGCCCCGCCCACTGCGGAAGTGAGCGCCGCGGAGCTGCGAGGCAACACCCGAATCCAGACCATCTGGATCGCAGCCACGCTCGTCGTCGTGCTGAGCCTTGCGGTGTACGGCACCGTGGCGCTCGCCATCGACGAGCCCGGGGCCGGCATCTCAACAACATCGGCGGCGCTGCCAATGCCGGCGAACGCAGATCAACCGCTCGAGGTCCAGGTGATCGCCCAGCAGTGGTGGTTCACATACAGATATCCATCCTATGGAGGTGTCGAGACGGCGCAACTGGTGCTGCCGGTCAACCAGAAGATCCAGTTCCACGTCACATCGCTTGACGTCATCCACTCCTTCTGGTTCTACGCGCTCGGGGTCAAGGCCGATGCCGTGCCTCTCAACGACAACGTCATCACTGCGACGCCCACGCAGGTGGGGACGTATCGGGTCCAGTGCTCGGAGCTCTGCGGGCTCTGGCACGGCAACATGACCGACGACACTGCGATGGTCGTCAGCTCCACCGATTTCGCGGCATGGATGCAACAGCAGCAGGCGCTCGACGCCCCCGTCATGAAATACCTGCCGCCGTATAGCCACACGTACGTGCCGTCGCCGACGGGCTACGGAGTGTGACCGTGCTCATCCCGCAATCACACAAGAGGAGCTGATGTGGATGCTGTGACCACCGCGCGGCCGCCGATGTCGGCACCCCCGACGCTGGCCCGTCGTCTCAACGAGTGGGGATTGCTGCTGGCAGTCATCGGCGCCGCCGTCGGCTTCGTCGTCGGCTACCTCATCGGCAACCTCGCGCAGTCCGACTCCTTCAACAAGATGAACTCGCTCGGCTCCGATCCCGGCATCCTGCTCGGCTACGCTGTTGGCACAGTCGGATTTCTTGCCGGCCTGGGTTTCCTCAATTACCCTGTCGGCCGCCTGCTTGGTGCCAGGCGTCCCTCCGAGGAGGACAACGCCTACATGCACGGCGAGGGCGGCGGGCTTGCGCGCTACTTCCGCATGACCACCGATCACAAGGTGATCGGAATGCAGTACCTCGTGATGATCCTCGCCTTCCTGTTCATCGGCGGGCTTGGCGCGATGTTCATCCGGTCCGAGCTGCTCACCCCGGTGCCGTCGGTTGCGAACGCGCAGTCATACCTGACGCTTGTCGGTCTGCACAGCACGTTGATGATCTTCATGGCGTCGGCGGCGATCATCGGTCCGTTCGGCAACTACTTCGTGCCGATCATGATTGGCACGCGGAACATGGCGTTCCCGCGTCTCGAGGCGCTGACGTTCTGGCTCCTGCCGCCGGCCGGGTTGATCCTGCTCTCCACGGTCTTTTTCGGCGGCTTCACGACCGGTTGGACCGGCTACGCGCCGCTTGCCGACCAGAACATTCTCGGCATGGACGCCTACCTCATGGGATTCGCTCTGATCGGCATCTCGATCGCGCTCTCAGGTCTGAACATGATCGCGACCATCCTGACCAAGCGCGCTCCAGGGATGCCGCTCAGCCGGATGCCGATCTTCGTGTGGTCGGTGCTGGTCACGTCGTTCCTCGGCGCGCTCGCGGCGCCGGCCCTGATCGCCGCGGTTCTCATGGAGATGTTCAGCCGCACCTATCAGACGACATTCTTCGTGCCTTCGGGCGGCGGCTCGCCGTACCTGTGGGAGAACCTGTTCTGGTTCTTCGGCCACCCCGAGGTCTACATCTTCGTCGTTCCGGCGTTTGGTCTGATCATGGAGATGCTCCCGGTGTTCACGCGAAAGCCGCTCTGGGGCTACCGGGTGGGCGTCGGCGGGATGGTCGGCGTGGGCTTGCTCAGCTTTGTAGTCTGGCAGCACCACCTGTTTGTCAGCGGCCTCGCACCCTCGCTACGGCCCTTCTACATGTTCTCGACCGAGATGATCTCGGTCCCGACCGGCATCATCTACCTGGTGTCGTTGGGAACGCTCTGGCGCGCACGCACTCGCTTCTCGACTCCGATGCTGTTCATCTTCGCCTTCTTCTTCAACTTCCTGATCGGCGGGTTCACCGGCGTCTTCCTCTCTGATGTCCCGAGCGACTTCACACTGCATGCAAGCTACTTCGTCCAGGCTCACTTCCACTACACGATCATGGGTGGCGAGGTCTTCGCGCTGATGGGAGCGATCGTCTATTACCTGCCGAAGATGACGGGTCGCACCATGGACATCAAGCTCCTGCGCTACCAGTTCTGGGCGGTGTTCATCACCTTCAACGGCACCTTCATCTCGCTCATCACGGTTGGAATAATGGGGATGCCGCGCCGTGATATCAGCTACGCCGCATACCTTCAGCCCCTCAACGACAGCGCGTCCATCTTTGCGCTCGCCCTCGGGGTGTCGATGGCACTCTTCCTCGGCATTCTCATCTGGGAGGTTGTCATCAAGCAGAGGGTCGCAGCCGCCAACCCGTGGGAGTCCCTTGGAGTCGAATGGCAGGTGCCCACGCCGGTCCCCGTCTTCAACTTCGACCGCGTGCCGGTGGCGTGGTCGCTGCCCTATGACTACGACACCGGGAAGCCCGCGGCGGACTTCGGACCCGCCATTCCGGCATTGAGCGGAGCCTGAGCATGAGTGAAGCCAGTCCAACCGGACTCACCGTTATCGACGAGGTTGAAGGTGGCGGGCATACGCTGCTCTTCAGCTCGCGGCTGGTCATGGCGGCCAACACGACACTGCAACTGAGCCTCCTCTTCGCGTTCCTCTATCTGAGAGCCAACAACTTCGGCGGCATGTGGCATCCCAGCGGCGTCGGCACGCCGCCGCAGGTGCTCGCGCTTGTGTCGCTCGCCTTCCCCCTGGCCGCGCTTCTTGCCCTCTGGGCCGCGTGGAGCGCCGTCACCAGGGCACGCGAATCAAGTGCCGTCAGCGGGCTGCTCTGGCTCGCGCTCATCGCCGCCATCCTCACGGGGGCCGTGCGCATCCTGCTCATGTATCAGTTCAACTGGACCCTGAGCGCCGCCGGCACGTACGCGGACATCTCGACCCTCTGGTATGCGGTGCTGCTCGGCGAGTTCATCGGCGTCGGACTGTGGTTGCTCAGCCTCGTGATGGGGAACGTGCGCGGTACCGACCCGCTCGGCCCGGCGCACGCACGAGCGATCCTCGAACAGTGGACATACATCACCGGCGTGTCCATCGCGGTGTACCTGCTCGTCCAGTACGTCACCTAGGCTGGGATGCTCTCGCCCCTGCTCGACTGGAGTTTCGAACCAGTACCGATCATCGGCAGCGTGACGGCCGCGTATCTGTACTGGCGCGGACGCCGGACGGCTTCGGCCGCCCTGGGGCGAGCGCCCGGGTGGGACAACGGCGACACCGCATTTGCCCTGGGCATCGGCGCGCTGCTGCTCGCCCTGGTGTCACCGATCTCGTACTACGACACCGCGCTGCAGTGGGATCACATGGTCCAGCACGTGCTGCTGCTCCTGGTCGCGCCGCCGCTCATCCTGCTCGCCGACCCATTCCGCACCGCATGGGCCGGGTACCTCGCCGTGCAGGGTCGCCCGGTCGTCGTCGAGGGAACCTGGCCGGAACGCCTCATGCGTCTGCTCCATGCCGGTCCGAGAGCCGCGACCGTGGTCGTGGTCGCGTTCAGTGTCGATCTGCTGGTCTGGCACGTGCCGCCGATCTACAACGCCACACTCCGGATCGCGTCGGTCCACGATCTCGAGCACCTGACATTCCTCGTGGTTGGGCTGCTCTTCTGGGACCAGGTGATCAGTCCGCTCACCGCAACCGGACGGCTGTCGTTGCTGGGGCGAGCTGTGGTGGTCCTGCTCGGGATGTTTGTGAGCTGGGGTCTCGCGATCGTGATCGCCTACGCGACCCAGCCGCTGTATGCTTACCCCCAGCCGGTCGGCGGTCTCAGCTTGCTGGCCGACCAGGAGATCGCCGCCGGCGTGATGTGGGTGCCCGGCGGCACACCCTTTCTGATCGCGCTGCTCTACCTCGGCATCCGATGGTTCGAGGTCGATGACCGATCCGCCACGAGCACTGTGGCTTCGCAACCGTGAGCGGCAGCCGCCGTCTCAGTGGTCGGCTGCGCGGTGGCAGCGCTTATCGCCGGATGCGGCGCGTCCTACACGGCGTCAGCGTCCGGCCGAGCAGGTCACCGCGTCCGGCGGCCCCACCCTCACGGGAAAGGTCGTCAGCATCGCCTCGCTGCGCGGTCATCCGGTGGTGCTGGTCTTCTGGGCATCGGATTGCGGGCCCTGCCACGACGAGCAGCCGGCGTTGAACAGCGCTTACGCGACATGGTCAGCCCGCGGCGTCGCGTTTCTGGGCGTCGACGTGCTGGACACGACCCGGCCGGCGCTGTCGTTTCAATCGGCGTTCAGGGTGCCCTATCCCAGCATCGCGGACTCCAGTCGGCACCCTCGCCATCGAGTACCGGGTTACCTCATCGCCGGCATTGGTCTTTCTCAATGCGCAGGGAAAGGTCGCCGACGTCGTGCTCGGCGGGCTGGGGACGATGGGCGCCGCCGACTTCAATGCGGAACTGACAGCGCTCGCTTCACACATCGCAGACCGGAAACGCGTAGGAGAGGCATGCAGACCAGCGCCGACCTCGCCCTGAGCCCACCGGAGGTGATCGCCGCGACCGGCGCCGCCGGCGTCGTCACTCGGGACATGCCGGCGGCGGCCCGAGCGAACTCTTCGCGATTACATCAGCCTCGCCAAGCCCCGGATCATCGTCCTGCTGCTGGTCACGGAAGTCTCGACGATGTTCATCGCGGCGCGCGGGGTTCCATCGCTCACACTGCTGTTCTGGGCGGCGCTCGGCGGCGCGCTGGCGTCGGGAGGTTCCGGCGCGATCAACTGCTGGTACGACCGCGACATCGATCGCGTCATGGCGCGGACGTGCAGCCGTCCGCTGCCGTCTGGGCGCATTCTTCCCTGGCAGGCGCTCACCTTCGGGGTGTCGTTGATCGTCGCGTCGGTTGCGGTGTTCAGCGTGGCGGTGAACACGCTCGCGGCGGCGCTGGCGCTCGGTGGTGCTCTCTTCTACGTCTTCATCTACACCATGCTGCTCAAGCGCAGAACACCGCTCAACATCGTCATCGGGGGAGCAGCCGGTGCGTTTCCACCACTCGTGGGATGGGCAGCGGTGCAGGACAACGTGGGCTGGCCGGCGTTCGTGCTCTTCGGTCTGGTGTTCCTGTGGACGCCGCCCCACTTCTGGTCGCTTGCGCTCCTGCTGCGCCGCGACTACCGCAACGCGAGCGTGCCGATGCTTCCCGGAATCATCGGCACCGCCCGGACCCACCGGCGCATCCTCCTGTACCTGATCGCCCTCATCGCTGCGAGCCTGCTCCCCGGCCTCGTGCTCGGCATCGGCTACACGGTCGGCGCGGGTGTGCTTGGAGGCTGCTATCTCGGGCTCGCGCTATGGGCTCGCGCCAAAGGCTCGTCACACGCCGCGGCGGTGCTGTTCCACTACTCGCTCGCCTATCTCGCGCTGATCTTCGTGGTGGGCGCGATCACGGCGGTGGTGCAGGGGTAGCCACCGGCCTCGGCTCGAGAGCGCCGCGGCGGCGGCCCGCGAGCCGTCCATCGCCCTGGCGATGCCATGGCGCAGGCGCCGTTGGACTCGCCACGCCCGCTGCATCACCGGGTAGCCGGGCAGCGCTCGGAGTCGGGCGATCTGGCGTTCTGCCTCAACGTTTTGACGTGACTTCGACGCGAGCATGTGCCAGGTCAGCCGGAGATGTTGCGCCATCACGATGGGTTCGGCGTTCGTCACCGCCCGCCGCAACACGAATCCGAATTCAAATCCATCCGGAACATCTTCGACAAATGAGGCGTCGAGTAGCTCCCAGCGCATTCCCATCTCAACGATGGTGTACTCGAGCACCGGCAGGAATTCGTCCTCCGACCAGCAGTGGGCGTGAACCGACCGCTGCCGGTTCAGTTCGAATTGTTCGTGCTCCTGCTCGGGCGTCCACGACGGATCCCAGACGTCCGTCTTCCGCAGGTAGTCCTCGATGTGCTCGTCGCTGACAACTGTGACCCGATCTCGGTGCTCGGCGATGAGATGCGCGAGTGGCGTCGCCGACCGCTTGCGGTCGAACGTGTAGCGCCGATCGGGAAGAAACACCACAACGACCGCGCCCGGCTTCAGCACACGATGGATCTCGTCGAGCTGGGTGAGGGGATCGGCAAGATGCTCGAGCAGATGGCTCGCGATCACGAAGTCCTGGCTCTGGTCGGCGAGGGCCGAGAGGCGCTCGACATCGAGGTTGGCGACGATGTCGGGCTTGGGGAATGTGGCGCCCGGCTCGAGGTTGGTGAACAGCGCGAGGTTCTCCTCCGGCTGCCAGCGATCCACATACCGGACGGAAACGCCCGGAAACGGGATGGGCATCGGGTGATGACCCGGGCCAAGCTCCACGCCGGAGCCGTTGAGAAAGCGCGTGAGCAATCCTCGCGGCGTCGGGCTCACGGCAGCGCGGTCATCCACGCTGCCGGAGCCTAGCATCCGGGTTACCCGGATGCAGCCCCCCGGGTGGTGCGCTGCCGGCCAGCCCGGCTCGTGGTTCCGAGCCGGACCGGCCGCGTTGCGCGACGTGGTGACTGGGTCAGTGGCCGAGAGCGGCCGCCGCCTGTGTGTCCATCGTCAACTCGATCGAGGAGATGTTCGAGCTGCTGGGGTTCTTGAGGAAGTCGATCAGATCCGCCCACATCTTCGGCTCCCAGCTTCCCTGGAGATCGTCGAGGCTGAACACGAAGCTGCTCGCGCTGACCAGGGCCTGGGCGTCGGCCTGGGTGACGGGATCCGGGTAGGCACTCGTCTTCACCTGGTTGTTCGGCGATGCGAAGCCACCCAGGTGAGCCCATATGGTGCCGCCCTCGGGGCCGGCAAGGTACTTGATGAGCGCGGTCGCCTGTGGCGTCGCATTCAGCATCATCGCCACGTCACCCGCACCCTGGATGGCCCCGTTGTTGGCGCTGTCCGCTGCCGGCGCCGGGAATGAGAAGAAGTCGAAGCACGGCTTGCTCGCGGGGCTCGCGGTGCACGCCGCGCCGCCGGCGCCGGTCGTCCCCGGGTTGTAATTGGCGGAGTTTCCGGCGATCTCGCTGACCACGAAGTCGCCCTCGGCCACCATCGCCGCCTGCGGCTGCGCCGGTGGCTTGGGGAACACCTTGTCCGCGCACGTCGGGTACGTGAGGGACAGCGAACCCTGCAGTCCACCAAGCAGGTACGAGGTCTGGCCGACCAGCTGGGCCATGGTCGTGAAGGCCGTGGTCACCGTCGGATCGGTCCACTTGAGAGTGTGCGTCGCCAGCTTGCCGTAGTCCGCGGCGCCGGCGGTCTTGAGATAGATGTTCTGCCACATATCCGCGACCGGCCAGCCGATGTCGGTGCACAACGAGAAGGGTGTCTCACCGGCTGCCTTCAGCTGCGCGGCGTCGGTGAGCAGCTGCTCCCACGTGGTGGGCGGCGACGCGATGCCCGCCGCGGTGAACAGCGCCGGGTTGTAAAAGATGGTGTTCTTGTTCGCGCCCTTGAACCACACGCCGTACAGCTTGCCGTTGTAGGTCGCCAGCGTGTTCCATGCGGCACCGAAGTTGGAGGCCATGCCGCCGACGATGCTGGTCAGATCCTTGATCGAGCCTTGCTTGGCCAGGGTTTGCAGCGTGCCCGGGTCGGCGACGAGGGCCACGTCCGGCGGTGACCCGCCCGAAACCGCGGTGGTGAGCACGGTGCTCATGTTGTTGCCCTTGCCCTGGTAGTTCACGGTGATGCCAGTCGACGCCTCAAACGGCGCCAGCGCGGCCAGGAAGTCCTGCTGCTCCTGTGACGTCCATTCGGCCCAGAGCGTGACCGATCCGCCGATCTTCGCGCTCGATGAGCTCGAACTCGATGACGTTGCGGGCGTCGATGTCGAACCGCATGCGGTCGCGATTCCCAGGACTCCGGTCGTCACCACCGCCAGCCTGCTCAGCGTGCTGACCTGCGTCATAAAGGTCCTCCTCACGGGGGCAAAACCCTCGCCCAGCCCCCGGCGATCCAGTGCGTAATGCATCGGTGTACTCCACCTGTCCGCGAAACGCAACTGCCGCAGATCGGTTCTCATACCAATGGGTGATACCGGGGTTGCGGTCGCCCGTCCGCACAAGTAGCATCTCCGGCACTGTGGTGAAGGCTCGAACGTGGCGGTAGCCGTTCCGACCTCCGAATCCCTGCCGGCTGCGCCCGCGGAAATCCTGCCGACCACGAGCACGCCGGCGGGCGGTGGCGGCTTCCGAAGCCACCTCGGCTCGCTGCTCTTCCTCCTTCCAGGTGCTGTCTGGCTGCTGATCATCGTGGTGTATCCGTTCATCGCCACCGTGGTGCGGAGCCTGTTCGATGCCAGCGGCCAGAACTTCATCGGGCTCGGCAACTACAAAGCCGTCTTCTCGACGACCGACATCATCGTCTCGCTCAAGAACAACGTCGTCTGGGTCGTGCTGTTTCCGTTCCTGGTCACGTTCTTCGGCCTCGTCTTCGCGGTGCTCACCGAACGCATCCGTTGGTCGACGGCGTTCAAGACGATCGTGTTCATGCCGCTCGTGTTCAGCGCGACCGCCGCGGGGTTGACGTGGGCGTCGATCTTCTTCATCGATCCCCATACCGGCATGGTCAACGCCGCGATTCAGGGAGTCAGCAACGCCGTCAATCCCCCGGGGCTGTACCCGATCGACCCGACCACCGGTCAGACGGTGTCGGGCCTGGCCGCCACCGGGGTGCAGCCGGGACCGGGAGGCACCCTCGAGAGCAAGACGACCGTCGCTGCGGGAGGCACCCTCGAACTCGGACTCATCGCGATCAGTCCCACGGCGTTGCAGCAGAACGGAGCGGTCGCGGCGGTGGCGCCGACGGCGGCGTCGGGAGCGGTCACCGGGCTGGTGTGGCGTGACTTCTCACCGACTCACCCCACTCAGCGAGGCCAGATATTCCCCGACGAGGATGGCGTCCCGGGGTTGCATCTCTCGCTGCTGAGCTCGGGCGGCTCCGCCACGGCGACCACCACCACGGCGGCGAATGGCACGTTCAAGTTCGACGGTGTCGGCTCGGGCAACTACCGGGTGCAGATCGACGCCAGCAACTTCCATGCTGGCTTCAGCGGCATCTTCTTTCTCGGCACGCAATCGCTGACGCCGACCAGCTCGTTGAGCCCGACAATGCAGGCGATCCTGAGCCTGCCGATCGTCGACATCGCGATGATCATCGGCTACCTCTGGATCTGGGCAGGCTTTGCGATGGTGGTCATCGGCGCCGGGCTCGCCGCCTTGAACCGCGAGGTGCTCGAGGCCGCGCAGATCGACGGTGCCAGTGAGTGGCAGACCCTGCGCCGGGTGACCGTGCCAATGCTGATGCCGGTGCTCGTCGTGGTATTCGTCACAATGCTCATCAACGTCCTCAAGATCTTCGACATCATCCTGAACATGGCGGCTCCGTCGTCGCAGGCAGGGGCGGCCACGATCGCGGTGGACATCTACAACGACTTCGAGAGTACGACGGGCCAGGGACTCGCTGCCGCGCTCGCCGTGGTGCTTTTCGTCCTTGTTGTTCCGGCGATGCTGTTCAACCTCAAGAGGATCCGCGGATGAGCGTGCAGGCTGCGTCGTTGCCGGTCGCTGCTCAGGCGAAGCAGCAGCGCTTTCGTCTGCGCCCGACGCGCATCGTCCTCAACGTCGCACTCGCGGCCGTTGCGATCTTCTGGCTGGTGCCCTCGATCGGCATCGCGATCATCTCGCTCCGGCCCAACAGCGCCTTCGAGCAGTCCGGATGGTGGACGGTGCTCACCGCACCGGCGCAGTTGACGTTCTCCAACTACCAGGGCCTGTTGTCCGCGGGGTTCAAGGCGGGTGGCGTGCTCGACTCGCTGACAACATCGATCGCGATCACGGTGCCGGTCACGATCCTGGTCACGCTGATCTCGAGCCTCACCGCGTACTCGCTCGTGTTCGGCAGATGGCGGGGACGGACACTGGTCTTTCTGCTCATCGTCGCGATGCTCGTTCTGCCGTTGCAGATGGCGCTGATCCCGGTCGCCAGCCTGTACAAGGTTGTTGACACCGCCACAGGGCTGCACTTTTTCGGTTCGGTGATCGGCACGGTCATCTTCCACGTGGCCTTCGGCTTGCCGTTCGGTATCTTCCTGATGCGCAACTTCTACTCGGGCATCCCGCATGATCTCCTCGAAGCGGGACGGATCGACGGAGCGGGGGAGTGGACGCTGTTCCGGAAAGTCGTGTTGCCGATCGGCATTCCCGCGCTGGCGTCGCTCGCCATCTTCCAGTTCATCTGGGTCTGGAACGACCTGCTCGTTGCGCTGGTCTTCCTGGGGGCCAGCCCCCACATCACGCTGACGATGTTCCTCTACGGGCAGACCCGAGCCCTGGCCAACAACTATTACGTCATCTCGACGGGTGCGATGATCTCGATCGTCATTCCCTTGATCGTGTTCTTTGCCTTCCAGCGGTACTTCGTCCGTGGCGTGCTCGCCGGGGCGGTCAAATGAGGAGCGTGCCATGGCCGGCGTAGTCCTCGACGATCTGACCAAGCGCTACGACGGGGGTGCGCTCGCGGTCAACAAGCTCAACCTCGATATCCACGACGGGGAGTTCGTCTGCCTGGTCGGACCGTCGGGATGCGGCAAGACCACCGCACTGCGCATGATCGCGGGACTCGAGGAGATCACCAGCGGCCAGGTGCGGATCGGGGATCGCGTCGTCAACAACCTGCCGCCGCGCGACCGCGACATCGCCATGGTGTTCCAGAGCTACGCGCTCTACCCGCACATGAGCGTGCGCGACAACATGGCATTCGGTCTGCAGCTCCGCAAGACGCCCAAGGCGGACATCGACAAGGCCGTGGTGGAGGCGGCGCGCATTCTCGATCTGGAACGCTTCCTCGACCGCAAGCCCGGGCAGCTGTCCGGAGGGCAGCGCCAGCGGGTTGCGCTCGGACGCGCGATCGTTCGTGAGCCCGCCGTGTTCCTGATGGACGAACCGCTGTCGAACCTGGACGCGAAGCTGCGCGTCCAGACCCGCGCCGAGATCGCTCGGATGCACACGCGTCTCGAGGCGACGATGATCTACGTCACCCATGACCAGGTCGAGGCGATGACCATGGGCGACCGGATCGCGGTGATCAACGAGGGCGTGCTGCAGCAGGCGGGGACTCCGAAGGAGCTCTACGAGCTTCCTCAGAATCGGTTCGTCGCCGGCTTCATCGGGTCGCCGTCGATGAACTTCATCGACCTCAAGGTCACGCAGGAGGGTGGGGTGGTCCGCCTCACCGGCGAGGGAGCCGAGATGCGGCCGGACGACACCGAGTCGGCGCTGCTGCGCGACCTCGGTCTGGACTCGGTGACCGTCGGATTCCGGCCCGAGCACCTCGAGCTCGCAGCGCTCTCCGGGCCCGGCCTGAGCGTGACCGTCGTGGTCGACGTCGTTGAATTCCTCGGGAACGACGA
The DNA here is from genome assembly GCA_963799005.1 of Candidatus Dormiibacterota bacterium. Lineage (GTDB taxonomy): Bacteria > Chloroflexota > Dormibacteria > Aeolococcales > Aeolococcaceae > Palsa-851. The sequence goes on from CAWCVK010000001.1 coordinate 2,064,148, forward strand.
GCTCATCCACGGCAGCAGCGAGGGGCGCGACGTGGTGGCGATCATCAACGCCGACAACATCTTGAAGGTCGGCGATTCGGTCACCCTGGCGGCGCCGCCCCGACGTCTCCACATCTTCAATCCGGCGACCGGGCTCCGGGTCGCCCAGAACGGTGCGCCCGCGACGGCCGGGGCGGCAGGTGGCGACGGCACGGGTTTGAACGCCTAGGATTGTGCTACAATCTGCTTCAGGATCAATCCCCCTGGAGCAATTGAGATGACATCAATATTCTGGCTCACGCTGAGAGCCCTGTACGGTATGGAGACTGGACGATCGTGTCGTTCGTGTGGCGAGCCGATCGCCCGCCGGGATGCGTTCGGAACCAGTGAAGGCGTCTGCCGCCGCTGCCGCGACCGCGCCCGCGCGTAGTCGAGCCTCCGCACAACTGAAGGCCGCGACCGCCCCAGGTTGCGCGCGTCGGTGATCCGCCGGCACACGACCTCACGCGTCGAGATGCTCGAGGACGAGCTCGAACGCCAGGTGCTCGACGGACGATTCGAGCCTGGCGAGCATCTCGGCGAGATCGCGCTCGCCGAGGAGTTCGACGTCGGGCGCAACACGCTTCGCGCCGCCTTCGACGGGCTGGTCCGCCGGGGCCTGCTCGTCAAATCGCGCAACCGCGGCGTCTTCGTTCGGGCCCTCGACGCTCACGACCTCGCCGAGATCTACGAGCTGCGGACCGCGATCGAGGTGCAGGCGTCGCGGACGCTCGCCGCCCGCAGCCGCGTCCCCGACGCTGCTCGGACTGCTCTCGACCAGCATCAGCGCCTCGGCCCGCGCTCGTCGCACCGTGCCGTGGTCGAGGCGGACCTCGCCTTTCACCGTGCGCTCGTCGTCGGGACCGGCAACGCCCGCCTGACGCGCGCGTACACGAATCTCGAGGTTGAGATTCTCCTCTGCCTGGCTCAGCTGGTCCAGGGCTACGCGTCGGTGGGTCAGCTGGCGGGCGAGCACGGTGCGCTGCTCGAGGCCATCGACGCGGGCAGGCCCGAGGCCGCGGAGGCGGTCATCCGCCACCACCTGGAGAGCGCCACGACCTGGCTCGTCGAGCACGCGACCGCCGCCGAGGACGAGGCCTATGCGCTTGGCAGGACGGCAGCGACAGGGTCGAGCGACCTCGGATAGACCTCGTCGATCAGCGGGCTCGAAAGGATGAAGTCGGCAGTCGCGCGATTGCAGGCCATCGGGATGTTGTGCACCACGGCGATGCGGAGAAGCGCCTTGACGTCGACGTCGTGCGGATGGGGTTCGAGCGGATCCCAGAAGAAGATGATCACGTCGATCCGTCCCTCGGCGATCGCGGCGCCCACCTGCTGATCGCCGCCGAGCGGACCGGTGAGGAACCGGTGCACGGGCAGGTCCAGCTCATTGGCGACCATCGACCCGGTGGTGCCGGTGCCCAGAAGGTCGTGGCGCGCGAGCGTCTCGCGGTTGAAGCGCGCCCACTCGAGCAGGTCCGCCTTCTTGTTGTCGTGGGCGATGAGCACGATCTGTTTTCGTCGCGGACCTGAACGTGGCACGGTATGCCTCCCGCTGAGTCGGTGCGATTTCCTATAAGGTTGTAGCACAATCGGCGATGATCGCCGCCCGCACAATGGAATAACCCCGATCGCTCCGGGTGCGATCTCCGTCCGCCTACTCTATCTCTGTGCCGCCGGCGACGTTCGCACCTGCGTCGCGCTGACGGGCTCCCCTGCCAGACTCGTTGCAGTGATCGAGGCAGCGTCATAGCCACCACCAGCGGCACGGCACGCACCCTCACAACGGGTCGTGGGACGCGCGGTGACGGCTCCAAGTGGGTCGCGCTCTCCAACACGACGGTCGGGGTGCTGCTCGCCACCATCGACGCCTCGATCATGTTGATCGCGATGCCCGACATCTTCCGCGGCATCGGTCTGAATCCGCTCGCCCCGGCGAACAGCTTCTACCTGCTCTGGATGATCCTCGGATTCCTCATCGTGAGCAGCGTGCTCGTGGTCGGGCTGGGGCGCCTCGGCGACATCGTCGGGCGCGTGCGCATCTACAACCTCGGCTTCGTCATCTACACCGGCGCCTCGCTGCTGCTCACGATCGACTGGATGACCGGACCGCCCGGCGCCGTCTGGCTGATGGTGTTCCGGGTGGTCCAGGGGATCGGCGCCGCGTGCCTGATCGGCAACTCGGCGGCGATCCTCACCGACGCGTTCCCGCCCAACCAGCGTGGCCTCGCCCTCGGGATCAACAACATCGCCGGCATCAGCGGTGTGTTCGTCGGCCTGGTGCTCGGCGGCCTCCTCGCCCCGATCAACTGGAGGCTGGTGTTCCTCGTGTCGGTGCCGTTCGGGCTCTTCGGCACCGTCTGGGCGTATCTCAAGCTGGAGGAGCGCGGCGTCCGCCGGCGCGTTCCGATCGACTGGCTGGGCAACCTGACCTTCGCCGTCGGCCTGATCCTGGTGATGATCGGGATCACGTACGGGATCGAGCCGTACCGGTCCGACCCGATGGGATGGACCAGCCCCTTCGTGCTCTCAGCGCTCGGGCTCGGCGCCGCGTGCCTGGCCGGGTTTGCGATGGTCGAGAGCCGCGTCGCGAACCCGATGTTCCGTCTCGGGTTGTTCCGCATTCGCGCCTTCACCTTCGGCACGCTGTCCAGCTTTCTCGCCGCTGTCGGTCGGGGCGGGCTGATGTTCATGCTGATCATCTGGCTGCAGGGCATCTGGCTGCCCGAGCACGGCTACAGCTTCACCTCGACGCCACTGTGGGCGGGCATCTACATGATCCCACTCACCGTCGGGTTCCTCCTCGCCGGCCCGCTCTCCGGGTACCTGTCGGATCGATTCGGATCACGGCCGTTCGCGACCGGCGGGATGATCGGCGCGGCGGCCAGTTTCGCCTTCCTGCAGCTGCTGCCGATCGACTTTCCGTATCAGCTGTTCGCGCTCATCCTCTTTCTCAACGGACTCTCGATGGGCGCGTTCGCATCTCCGAATCGCGCGGGTGTCATGAACAGCCTGCCGCCCGCCGACCGAGGCGCAGGCGGCGGGATGAACGCGACCTTCCAGAGCTCCGCCCAGGTGCTCTCGATCGGCATCTTCTTCACGCTGATGATCACCGGTCTGGCGGCAACCCTCTCCACGACCATGACCGCCGGGCTCGAAGCCCACGGCGTCCCCGCGGCGGTGGCGCAGCATGTCGGCCACCTGCCGCCGGTGTCGATCCTGTTTGCCGCGTTCCTCGGGTACAACCCGATCCAGTCGTTGGTCGGCAGCCACGTGCTCTCGCAGCTGTCGGCGGCGAACGCCTCCGCGCTGACCGGCCGGCAGTTCTTCCCGGAATTGATCTCAAGTCCGTTTGCGGCCGGTCTGCACCAGGCGTTCACCTTCTCGTTGGTGGTTTGCCTCATTGCCGCGGTGGCGTCGTGGTCGCGGGGTGGGCGGGTGGTCCGAGGTGAACCGGCGATCGTCACCGAGGCGCCGGAGCTCTGACGCGCTAAAGCACCTTGGAGAGGAAGGACTTGGTCCGCTCGTGCTGCGGATTGGCGAGCACCTCTCGTGGGTTTCCCAACTCGACAATCACGCCGCCATCCATGAAAACGAGCGCATCGCCGACCTCGCGCGCGAAGCCCATCTCGTGGGTCACCACCACCATGGTCATGCCGTCCTGGGCGAGGCCGCGCATGACGTCGAGCACATCGCCGACCAGTTCGGGATCGAGCGCCGACGTCGGCTCGTCGAAGAGCATGAGTTTCGGTTGCATCGCCAGTGCTCGTGCGATCGCGACGCGCTGTTGCTGCCCGCCGGAGAGCTGGTTCGGATAGACATCCACCTTGTCAGCGAGGCCGACCCGGTCGAGGAGGGCGCGTCCGCGCTCCGCAGCCACCTTCTGCGGCTCCCGCTTGACCCGAACCGGCGCTTCCATGATGTTCTCGAGCGCGGTCATGTGCGGAAACAGATTGAACCGCTGGAAGACCATCCCGATCTCGGCGCGCTTGCGGCACACGTCACGCTCGGGAAGCTCATAGATCTTCCCGCCATGCTCGCGATAACCGACCAACTCGCCATCCACCGACAGCCGGCCTGCGTCGATCTTCTCGAGATGGTTGATGCAACGCAGGAAGGTGCTCTTGCCGGACCCCGATGGCCCCACGATACACAGCACCTCCTTCGGTGCCACTTCCAGGTCGATGCCGCAGAGCACCTCGAGGCGGCCATAAGACTTGTGAACAGCTTCGGCACGAACCATCGGCGTCGTCATCGCGTTACCTAGATATGCCGCGTGTACACAGGTGCGGGCTCCACCGCGGCGTCCGGAGGTGGGAGATGCGAGTGGAACAGCATTCGCCTGAATCGCTGCAGCGGGGTCAGCGGAAGCTGCCGTGCCGAGCCACGTGCGAAATATCGCTCCAGGTAGTACTGCCCAAAGGTCAGAACCGACGTCATCACCAGATACCAGAGGCTCGCGACGATGAGCAACTCGACGACGTTGAACGTTGCACTCGCGACCTGCTCCTGGACGTAGAAGAGCTCCCCGACGGTCGCGATTGACGCGAGGGACGATGTCTTGAGCATTGAGATCGTCTCGTTGCCGGTTGGCGGCAGGATGACGCGCATCGCCTGGGGGAGGACGATCCTGCGCATCACGCGGACCCGGGTCATACCGAGCGCCTGCGCCGCTTCGGTCTGCCCCTGATCGACGGAGATGATGCCGGCGCGGACGATCTCCGACATGTAGGCGGCCTCGTTGAGCCCCAGCCCGAGGATGGCGGCGATGAACGGGGAATCGATCTGATTGGTGGTGCCGATCCATTCGATGTGCGTGAACGGGATACCAATCTTCAGATACGGAAGGATGAGCGCGACGTTGTACCAGAAGAAGATCTGGACGAGCACCGGCGTTCCGCGGAAGAACCAGATGTAGAACCAGCTCACGCTCGAGAGCACCGGATTCACCGAGAGCCGCATCACCGCGAAGAGCACGCCGAGGCTCACTCCGATCGCCATCGCGATGATGGTCAACTCGAGCGTGACGACGATTCCCTGAAGAATCCGCGGAAAGAAGAGGTATTGGCCGACGACGCGCCAGTCCAGAGTGGGTGCCGCCGCAAAGGTGTAGACGGCCGCGGCAGCGAGCGCGAGGACCACAACCGCCGATACCCAGCGCCACGGATGGCGCAGCGGGATCGCCTTGATGGCCTCGGGCCGGGTCCTCCCACTCGAGACGGTGGAGTCACTCACGACGATGCCGGTGGGTCGCTCACAGCCGCATGTCGATCGTCACGTCCCGATTCGCGTTGACGAAGACCTCAGTACGACGGGACGCAACTCGCGCCAATCGAGTTGTTGTTGTTCACCGTGACCGCGGAGCTGGCGATCGCGCCGTCCGCGACACCCCAGGTGTTGAGAAGGTTCGTGTAGAAGTGGTTGTCGATGAGGTACTTGATCGCATCCGTGACCGCCTGCTCGAGACCGGTCGTCTTGACCATCGCGACACCATACGGAGAGACGCTGCACGCGGTTCCACCGATCTTGACCTTGCCGTTCAAAGTCTTGACCTGGTAGTCGGCCACCGGCTGGTCGAGCCAACCGAAGTCGGCGCGGCCGGACAGCAGCGCCGAGTTCGCCTGGGTCTGAGTCCCAAAGCTGTCCACGGTGATGTCCTGCTTTCCCGCGGCTTTGCAATGGTCGGTGTCACCCGGGATCGCGGCGCCACCGGGCTTCATTCCCATGTAGCCCCACGCGTCCAACTCCTCGGTGGTGCCCGTCTCGACGGCAACCGCGTGTCCGCACATGTCGGCCGCTGACGAGATGGAAGGGCCCCCGGTTTTCACGATCCACGCCTCGCCGGCCTGGTAGTAGGTGATGAAGTCGATGCCCTTGGCTTCGCGGGCGGCGGTCGGTGTGAAGCTCGAGAAGGCCATCTGGTACTTTGCCGGGCTCTCGAGGAGAGCCGGGATGATGTCCGAGAAGGTCACGTTGTTGATCGTGCAGGCCACGCCGAGCACGGCGCAGACCTCTTTGGCGAGCTGGACGTCCCACCCGACCAGGGCGCCGCTGCTCGGGTCGACGAATTCGTTCGGCGCGTACGTGGCGTCGGTCGCGATCTGGAGGGGCGCGGCCGCCTTGACCGCCGAGGGCACCTCGGCTGCGATGCTGGCCTGGGCCGTCGGACCTGCCGCTGCCGCGCTCGGCGTGGGCGTGGATGTACCTCCCGAACCACCGCAGCCGGCGAGCAGCGCCGCGGGAACGAGCAGTGCGATTCCAGCGCGACGCGAGAATTTGACCGAGCGGCCCATGTGTGACCCCCAAAGCCCGAGAACTGAATAGGTGGGCGCCATTGTGGACTTTCGCCGCAGCGGTGTCCACAGACCGGACGGCGACAGGCGAGTTTGCACGGGGGCGCCTGGACGCTGAGCCGCAGGTGAGAGGTAGCGGCCGCTTTCCTGGCTTGTGGGTGCCGGTCGAGGCGCCTTGGGGTGGGCGGCATTTGCGGCGACACAGGGCTGCCAAACCGCGCTTGACCCTTCCCCTGACCGAATGCCAGCATGAGGCCGCCGTCGTTTGCCTTTCGTCCGGGAGGAATTCCATGACGCAGCCGGTCGCGCTGACTATCAACGGAAGGCTGAGAGAGGACCGCGTCGAGCCCCGACTGCTGCTCGTGCACTACCTGCGCGAGGTGGCCGGTCTCACCGGAACACACATCTCCTGCGACACCAGCCAGTGCGGCGCCTGCACCGTGCTGATCGATGGTGAGGCGGTGAAGTCGTGCAGCGTGTTCACGGTCCAGGCGGATGGTCGCCAGGTGACCACGATCGAAGGGCTGGCCGAGGACGGGACCCTCCACCCGGTGCAGCAGGCGTTCTGGAACGAGCACGGCCTGCAGTGCGGGTTCTGCACCCCGGGATTCATCATGGCGGCCGCTTATCTCCTCAAGCAGAACGCTTCGCCCAGCGACGAGGAGATCGAGCGGGGCCTCGAGGGCAACCTGTGCCGCTGCACCGGTTACGAGAACATCAGGAAGGCGGTGCGATCCGCGTCCGAGGCGATGCAGGGCGGTGCGCCTGAGAGCTCACGTGACCTCGTCGGCTCCGCAGCGGCCCCGGTGGAGGGCTAGAGATGACCGTCACCGCCATGGTCGGCGCGCGCATCCAGCGGCGCGAGGATCCCAAGCTCATCACCGGGCACGGCAATTACGTCGACGACGTCAATCTCGTGAACATGGCGCACATGTCGATCGTGCGCAGCCCGCACGCGCACGCACGCATTCGCTCGATTGACACCTCGGGCGCGCGCGCAGCCAGGGGCGTCGTCGCCGTGCTCACAGCCGCCGACTTCAAGCCACATATCCACGCACCGCTCCCGGTCACCAACTCATTTGTCGCGGACAAGAAACAGGTCCCTGAACAGTTTCCGATCGCGGCCGACGAAGTCATCTACGCTGGCGAACCCGTCGCTGTGGTGGTCGCGGAGGACCGGTACCTCGCCGACGATCTCGCTCAACTGGTCATCGTTGACTACGAACCGCTTCCTGCTGTGATGGATCTCGAGAAAGCCATGGCGCCGGGCAGCCCCCTCGTGAAGAGCGACCGCCCCGACAACATCGGCTGGGACGCAGCGTTCCCGGCGGGCGACATCGATGCGGTCTTCGCCGAAGCGGAGGTGATCGTCAAGCAGCGGATCGGACAGCAGCGGCTCTTCCCGACGCCGATGGAGACACGAGGCTGTGTTGCCGACTATGTCCCCTACGACAATCGGGTCACGCTGTGGACATCAACTCAGGTGCCGCACTTCGTCCGGCTGTTCGTGGGCGGCGCGCTGGGTATTCCCGAGTCGCAGTTCCGAGTCGTCAGCCACGACGTTGGCGGTGCATTCGGATCCAAGATCCGGCCCTACCTCGAGGAGTACCTGACCACCGCGGTATCGAAGATCATCGAAAGGCCGGTCAAGTGGATCGAGGATCGCACCGAGAGCTTGCAGTCCACGACTCACGGGCGGGGTCAGATCTTCGACGCGGAGGTCGCGGCCAACCGTGACGGGACGTTGCTCGGGCTCAAGTTCACGCAACTGCTCGACATTGGCGCGTACCACGGCGTCTTCAGCGCCTTTCAGGTGGTCGCATGCCTGCTCGGTGGCGGCCCCTACGAGTGGAAGGCCATCAATGCGCGGAGCATCGGCATCTTCACCAATCGCACATCGACCGATCCGTATCGCGGTGCCGGCCGGCCGGAGGCGACCCATCTGGTCGAGCGCATGGTCGATCTTGTCGCCCGCGAGATCGGCATGGACCCGGCGGACATCCGGCGCAAGAACTTCGTCAAGAGCTTCCCACACACCAACAATTTCGGTCTCGTGTACGACTCCGGCGATTACCCCAAGACCCTCGATCGCGCGATGGCGAACATCGACTACCCGGCGTTGCGCAAGCGCCAGGGGGAGTTGCGTGCCCAGGGCCGCTACACCGGCATCGGGTTCAGCACGTACGTCGAGATCTGCGGACTCGGCCCGAGCGCAGCGACCGCGCCGGCGGCCGGCGTCGCGCTGGTCGAATCCTCGATGGTGCGTGTGCATCCGACGGGCTCGGTGACCGTCTCGGTCGGTACGCACTCGCACGGCCAGAGCCACGAGACCACGTTCGCGCAGATCGCCGCTGACGCGCTCGGCGTTCCGTATGACTCCGTGGAGATCCATCACGGCGACACCGGGGATACTCCGTTCGGCTACGGTACCTACGGGTCTCGCAGCGTGTCTGTCGGTGGCATGGCCATCGTGGCCTCGTGCCACAAGGTGGTCGAGAAGGCGCGCAAACTCGCTGCGCACGCATTCGAGGCGTCGGAGGATGACATCGTCGTCGAGGATGGCAAGTACTTCGTTCGCGGCAACCCGGGCGAGGCAAAGGCGCTGGCGGAGCTGGCATTCGCCTCCTACGGCGCCGGCCTGCCCGAGGGCATGGAACACGGGCTCGAAGCGGTCTCCTACTTCGATCCGCCTAACTTCGTGTGGCCGTTCGGCTGCCACATCTGTGCCGTCGAGGTGGACCCCGAGACTGGCGGCGTGACCATCGATCGCTACGTCGCAGTCGACGACTGCGGCAACGTCATCAATCCGATGGTGGTCGACGGGCAGCTCCACGGCGGCATCGCCCAGGGCATCTCGCAGGCGCTCTTTGAAGAGGTGCGGTACGACGACGAGACCGGGCAGATGCTCACCGGCACCATGCTCGACTACCTCATTCCGACGATGGCGGAGATGCCGCGCTTCGAGCTGGATCGCACCGTGACCCCGAGCCCAACCAACGAACTGGGCGTCAAGGGGATCGGTGAAGCGGGAACCATTGCGTCGAGCGTCGCGGTGATCAACGCGATCACCGACGCGCTCGCGCCGCTCGGCATCAAGCACGTGGAGATGCCGGCACGTCCGGATCGCCTCTGGTCGATGATCAAGGAGGCACGCGCATGATCACCGCGCCGTTCGAGTACGCGCGACCGGGTTCGGTCGATGAGGCCCAATCACTATTGACGAAATTCGGCGCCGACGCCAAGGTCATCGCCGGTGGACAGAGCCTCATCCCGCTGATGCAACTCCGTCTGAGCCAGCCCACCGCGCTGGTCGACATTCAAGCGATTCCCGGGCTCAAGGAGGTTCGCCGCGACAACGGCAGCGTCGAGGTCGGCGCGCTGGTGCGACACGTCGACATCCAGCGCAACGCGACCCTGCGCGAGAGCCTGCCGATTCTCGTCGAGATGGCCAATGACGTCGGCGATAACCAGGTGCGCAATCTCGGCACCATCGGCGGCGTGATCGCGCACGGCGACGCGGCCGGCGACTACAACGCGCTCGCACTGATGCTCGACGCCGAGATCGTCACCAACAAACGCCGTCACCAGGCGCGTGATTTCTTCCGCGACATCTTCACGACCGCGCTCGAGCACGACGAGGTGGTGACCGCGGTGCGCTTCCCGGTGTCGACCGGACGGTTTGCGTACACCAAGTTCCGCCGCCGGCTGTACGACTGGGCGATCGCCGGGGTTGCGGTTCAGGAGACAGGGTCGTCGTGGCGCGTGGGCTACGTGAATCTCGCCCGGACCCCCCGCAGGGGCGCGGCGGTGGAGCAGGCGCTCGCCGGTGGCGCATCTGCGGCGGATGCGGCAGCGCAGAGCGGATCGGACATCGATCCGACCGGCGACGTTCGAGCAACCGCCGAATACAAGCGACACCTCGCCGAGGTGCTCACCACCCGTACCCTCGAGAAGGCGAGAATGGCCGCTTGAAGCGGATCAGCCACTGGATCGGCGGCCAGGTAGTCCCCGGCACCTCCGGCAAGCGCGGGCCGGTTTTCAACCCGGCCACCGGCGAGCAGACCGGTGACGTGGATCTGGCCTCTGCCGCCGAGGTCGACGCGGCCGTCGAAACCGCCGCCGGAGCGTTCCGGGAGTGGCGCGCCGCGTCGCTCTCGCAGCGGACGACGGTCCTCTTCGCCTTCCGCGACCTGCTCGACCGGCATCGCGACGATCTCGCGGCGATGGTCACGTCGGAGCACGGCAAGGTGCTTTCCGACGCCAGAGGCGAGGTCGCTCGTGGCATCGAGAACGTCGAGTTCGCCTGCGGCGTGCCCCACCTGCTCAAGGGCGGATTTTCGGAGCAGCCGTCGCGCGGCGTCGACGTGTACTCGATCCGGCAGCCGCTGGGTGTGGTCGCGGGGATCACGCCCTTCAACTTCCCGGCCATGGTGCCGATGTGGATGTTCGCGAACGCGATCGCGTGCGGGAACACGTTCATCCTCAAGCCGAGCGAGAAGGACCCGTCGCCGTCGCTGTTCTTCGCCGATCTCTGGCGTCGGGCGGGACTCCCTGACGGCGTGTTCTCGGTGGTGCAGGGGGCGCGCGAGGCGGTGGACCGTCTGCTCGATCACCCCGAGGTGGCGGCGCTGTCGTTTGTCGGATCGACGCCGGTGGCGCGCCACATCTACGAGACGGGGACACGCAATGGCAAGCGCGTCCAGGCGCTGGGCGGGGCCAAGAATCACATGGTCGTCCTGCCGGACGCGGATATCGACGCGGCGGCGGATGCTGCAGTGTCGGCGGGATACGGTTCTGCGGGCGAGCGCTGCATGGCGATCTCCACGGTGGTCGCGGTCGGCGACATCGGGGAGCGCCTGGTCGCCGCAATCGCGGCGCGCATTCCCGCCGTCAAGGTCGGCGCCGGCGACGATCCGACGTCGGAGATGGGACCGCTCGTCACCCGCGAGCATCGCGACAAGGTCGCGGCCTATCTCGAGGATCAGTCCCTCGGGGGCGCCCGCCTTGTCGTCGACGGCCGTGGCAACTCGCCGGATGGCGACGGCTTCTTTCTCGGACCGTCCCTGGTCGACCGGGTGACGCCCGGTTCCAGGGTGTACGACGACGAGATCTTCGGCCCGGTGCTCTCGGTGGTCCGTGTGGACACGTACGACGAGGCCGTCCGACTGGTTAATGACAATCAGTACGGGAACGGGGTGGCCATCTTCACGCGGGACGGGGGCGCGGCGCGCAAGTTCCAGTTCGAGGTGCAGGTCGGCATGGTGGGCATCAACGTGCCGATCCCGGTGCCGGTCGCGTACTACAGCTTTGGTGGATGGAAGGCGTCGCTGTTCGGCGACACGCACATGTACGGACCGGACGGGATTCATTTCTACACGCGTACCAAAGTGGTCACGTCACGCTGGCCGGAGCCCGGACCCGGGCGCGTCGACCTCGCGTTTCCAAGCAACGCCTGAGCCGATCCCGACCCTCCTGCTAGGCTGCTCAGGCGATGAGTGAGTGGACCGGGGTGAGGGACAAACGCGTGCTCATCACCGGCGCCACCCGGGGGATTGGGCTGGCGGCGGCGCAGGCGCTGGCTGCGCGCGGCGCACAGCTGGCGATCGTCGCGCGCGACGACGCACGCGCCGCGGAGGCGGTGAGGAGCATCGAAGACGAGGGCGGATCGAAGGTCGACGTCCTGCACGCTGACTTGACCTCACAGGCCTCGGTGCGTGTATTGGCACGCGAGGCGCTCGAGCGCTACCCGCGCATCGATGTCCTGGTCAACAACGCCGGCGCCATGTTCACGACGCGCACCCTGACCATCGATGGCATCGAGCGCACCTGGGCGCTCAACCATCTCGCACCATTCCTGCTCACCACCCTGCTGCTCGATCGGCTGAAGGCGTCGGCTCCCGCGCGAAGTCATCACGACCTCATCGGATGCCCACAAGGGAAAGCTCATCCCGTTCGACGACCTCAACGCCGAGCGCTCATGGGGAGGTCGCGGGTTCACACGTTACGGCCAGACCAAGCTGGCCAACATCATGTTCACCCGTGAGCTGGCGCGCCGCCTCGAAGGAACGGGCGTGAACGCGTACTGCTTCCACCCCGGCCTGGTGGCGACCGGTTTCAATCGCAACAACGGCGCGCTGATGAGTGCTGCGATGGTGATCATCGCTCCGTTTTCGCGAAGCCCGAGGAAGGCGGCGCAAACCCTGGTCTGGCTCGCCGATTCCCCGGAGGTGTCGACGCAGAGTGGCGGCTACTACGAGGACCAGGCGCTCGCCGTGTCGAGCCGGCAGGCCCAGGATCCAACGCTCGCGCGGCGGCTGTGGGAGGTCAGCGAGGAGCAGGTGCGCCGAAGCGCGGGACTGGAGACGAGCGCTTCCTGATCAGCGCCGGCCCATCCTGCGGAACCAGGGCTGGCGGCGCCAGGCCAGCTCCAAGGAGAGCGTCTCGTTGCGGATGAGCTCGCTGTGCAGGACGCTGACCAGGTCGCGCTCGCGGCGGACGGCCTCGCGCCGCTCGACCCCGCGTTGGGCGTGCTCCTCGACGGCGCGGCCACGCCACATGTCGACCTCGCCGGTGAGGGTCGCGACCTGGGTGTCGCGCTCCTGGAGCGCCTCGCGCAACTGGATGATGTCGACGAGGTTGTCCATCGCCAAAAGGCGCAGCGCGCGAACGGTGTCCGGGCTGTACGGCTCGTCGGCGGCGTCGGTCTCGAAGAGCGCCTGGGCCAGGCGCTGCTCGCTGCGACCCACGAGGTGGAGCGTCGGGACCTCGTCGTCGATCTCGAGCGGCGGGGGCTCGGGCGTGGGCACGGGGTTCAGCGGAATCCCAATGGTCCCTGCGGGCAGGACTCGAGCGGCCATGACGGGCGACCTCCTGGAAGACGTGGAATGAGACGACGAGTTCGCTTGGGGAAGGCTACAACGGATGCAGCCCGAGTGGCCGCCCCACTAGGCTTCGGGCATGCCTGAGAACGACCTGGACGCCTACTGCGCCACCAACCAGCAGCGCCACGTGGACGAGCTCATCGAGTTCCTCCGCATCCCCAGCATCTCCGCCGATCCCGCTCACACCGCCGACGTCCGTCGCAACGCCGAGTTCCTCGCCGCGGCGGCGCGCACCGCCGGGTTCGCGCGCGCCGAGATCATCGAGACCGCGGGCCACCCGGCCGTCTACGCCGAGCGGCTGGTGGACCCCGCGCTGCCCACGGCCCTCATCTATGGACACCACGACGTGCAGCCGGTCGACCCGCTCAATGAATGGCGCACATCGCCGTTCGAGCCGGAGGTGCGCGACGGCAACCTCTACGCCCGTGGGGCGGTGGACGACAAGGGCCAGGTATGGATGCACCTCAAGGCCGTGGAATCGGTGCTGGCGGTTCGGGGTGAGCTGCCGATCAACCTCAAGCTGATCGTCGAAGGCGAGGAGGAGTCTGGGTCGGTCCACTTCGAGGAGATCGTCGCGGCCGAGCACGAGCGGCTTGGTGCCGACATCCTGGTGGTGTCCGACACGGCGATCGTGGCGCCCGGCGTCCCGTCGCTCTGCACCGGGTTGCGCGGACTCGCCGGCGTCGAGGTGCACGTCCAGGGACCGGCGCTCGACCTTCACTCAGGTCGCTTCGGCGGCGCGGTGGCCAACCCCGTCGTCGCCCTCGCCGAGATCCTCGCCTCCCTGCACGATCCGGCGACCCGGCGGGTCACCGTCGCCGGCTTCTACGACGAGGTCCGCGAGCCATCGGGCGAGGAGCGCGAGCTGTTCGCACGCGTCCCCTATGACGTCGGCGAGTTCCTGTCCGAGGCAGGTGGGGTGCCGGCAACGGTCGGGGAGGCGGGTTGGACCGACCGCGAGCGCCTCTGGGCGCGCCCGACGCTGGAATGCAACGGAATCTGGGGAGGGTATTCCGGGCCGGGCCAGAAGACGATCATCCCGGCGAGCGCCGGAGCCAAGATCACCTGCCGGCTGGTCCCCAACCAGGATCCGACCCGCATCGCGGACCTGGTTCGCGACGCGGTCCTCGCCGCCGCGCCGGCCGGCGTCACGGTCACCGCGGAGGCCAAGGGCGGGGGCCGGCCGGTGGTCACCTCCATCGATCATCCGGCGGTGTTGGCGGCGTCACGCGCCATGGAGAGCGTCTTCGGGATCACCCCCGCCCTCACCCGTGAAGGCGGTTCGATTCCGCCGGTCGAGTCGTTCGCCCGAGTCATGGGACTGCAGGCCGTCCTGGTCGGACTCGGCCTCCCCGACGACCAGATCCATGCGCCCAATGAGAAATTCACGCTCGACATGTACTTCAAGGGCATTCGGGTACTCGGCCGCCTCTGGGACGAGCTGGCGCTCGCACTCAGGACGCCATGAACCGCATCGAAGCGATCACCGCGCTCGAGATCCTCGATTCGCGCGGTAATCCGACCCTTGAATGCACGGTCGTTCTCAACGACGGCTCCGAGGGGCGGGCACGCGTCCCGAGCGGTGCCAGCACGGGGGTCCACGAGGCGGTCGAGCTGCGCGACGGCGACCGGGCGCGGTTCGGCGGCAAGGGGGTGCTCAAGGCACTGGCCAATGTCGATGCGGTGATCGGCCCCGAGCTGATCGGATTCGACGTCAGCGACCAGGCAGCGCTCGATGCCAGGCTGTGCGAGCTCGACGGCACGCCGAACAAAGCGGCGCTCGGCGCCAACGCGATCCTCGCGGTCAGCCTCGCCGCGAGCAATGCAGCCGCGGCGGCCGCTCACCTGCCCCTGTACCGCCACCTCGGGGGTGAGGGAGCGCACGTCCTTCCGGTGCCGCAGTTCAACGTGCTCAACGGCGGCGCGCACGCCCAGACCCGCGTGGACTTCCAGGAGTTCATGCTGCTCCCGATCGGCCTGCCGACCTTCCGCGAGGCGCTGCGCGCGGGAGCCGAGTGCTTTCACGCGCTCCGCTCGATCCTGCACACGCGCGGCCTGGGCACCGGCCAGGGAGACGAGGGCGGCTACGCGCCGGACCTCGACCGCAACGAAGCGGCAATGGAGTTGCTGCTCGAGGCCATCACCGCGGCCGGCTACGCACCGGGGCGCGACGTCGCGATCGGGCTCGACCCGGCGACGTCGGAGCTGTACCGGGACGGTCGGTACGAGCTGCGCGGGGAGGGGGTCACCCTCGATGCAGCGGGGCTCGTCGATCGCTGGGAGCGCTGGCTGGAGAAATATCCCATCGTGTCTCTCGAGGACGGCATGGCCGAGGACGACTGGGACGGCTGGAAGTTGTTGACGGATCGGCTCGGCGGCCGCGTGCAGCTGGTGGGGGACGACATCTTCGTCACCAACACCGGGCGGCTGCAGCTCGGCTTCGATCGGGGCGTCGCCAACTCGGTGCTCATCAAGCTCAATCAGATCGGCACCGTCACCGAGACGCTCGCGACCATCGCGCTCGCCACGGCGCACAACTACTCGAGCGTGATCAGTCACCGCAGCGGCGAGACCGAGGACACGTCGATCGCCGACCTCGCGGTTGCTGTCAATGCCGGCCAGATCAAGACGGGTGCGCCATCGCGCTCGGAGCGGGTTGCCAAGTACAACCGCCTGCTGCGCATCGAGCACGAGCTTGGCTCCGCGGCTGCCTATGCGGGCACCGCGCCGTTCTTCCGCAGCGTTCCCCAGGCGGCATGACCACGACCCGGCGCGTTCATCCCTCGACATCGACCGCGCGAGCGGGGCTGGGCCGCGGAGACGCGGGCGACGGCGTCGACCTGGTTGCGCCGATGAGCCTCGCCTCGGTGCGTGCCTATGCGGACCTTCCGTCGGTGGACGAGGCGATGCAGGGCCGGAACGCCTACCGCCGCTACGGGGGTGGCAATCCGCAGCGCCTCGAGGAGGCGATGATCGAGCTCGAAACCATCCCGGGACGCGCCGCGCCTGTGGCGCGGGTCACCTCGAGCGGTCAGGCGGCGCTGCTGCTGGCGGCAACACTCGTGGTGACCCGGTCGCGGCCCCGGGTGGTGGTGGTTCGGCCGTGCTACGGAGGCACAGAGTCGCTGCTCGCCGGACCGCTGGGCAACCTCGGCGTGCGGATCTCGACCGTCGATCTGCCTCCGGATGGCGGCGGGAACGACGGCAACCTGGTCGCCGCGGCGCTCGGACCCGACGTCGGCGCAGTCGTGACCGAGGTCATCACAAACCCGCTGATCGGTCTCATCGATGTGCCCGCGATCGCCGCCGCGACCCATCAGGCCGGAGCCGCTTGCATCGTCGACTCGACCTTCACACCGCCGTTCCTCTTCCAGGCATTCGCGCACGGCGCCGACCTGGTGACACACAGCCTCACCAAGCACCTGGCCGGTCACAGCGACGTGAGCGGTGGCGTCCTCCTCGTCGACACCGCGCATGAGGCGAGCGACTGGCTCGACGCCAACGCCCGGCTGCTCGGGTGCAATCTCTCGCCTTTCGACGCATGGCTTGCGCTTCGGGGATTGCGCACCGCGGGGCTGCGCGTTGAACGCTGCTGTGAGAACGCGGCGGCGCTCGCGGAGTTCTTCACGGGGCGGAGCGAGCTCAACGCCGTGCATTACCCCGGGATGCACGGCGCCCGGGACGCGGAACTCGCCGACCGCCTGCTGCCTGGCGGGCGCGGACCGATGCTCAGCATCGACCTGCGGGGTGGCGGGACCGCCGCCGACGCCTTCATCAGGGGACTCGAGGGAATCCGCCTGGCGCCGAGCCTCGGCGACGTCGCCACGACCGTGAGCTACCCGGCGAGCACCTCACATCGTGCGCTCAGCCCAGAGCAGCGAGCCGCGCTCGGCATCGGTGACGGATTGGTACGGATCAGCGTCGGCATCGAGCACATCGACGACCTGAAGGCGGAGTTCGACGCCGCCATGGTCGCCGCGTCGGCGGGTTGACGTCGAATCAGGACCGGAGTGCCGCCGACCCGGTACCCTAGGGAGGCTATGGCACACGTTCGTCTCGCCAACGGCGGCGACCTCTCGGTGAAGCTCAGCGTCGAGGAGATCATCGCCAAACTCAACGCCTCCGACGGGGGTGCGGCGTTCGTCGAGCTTCCCGGGGAGGACGGGCCGTTCCTGGTCCGCGCTGACGCAGTCATCGCGGTGATCGCGGACCAGCGGCGCGGGTCCGCCGGATTCCGGGTCGCCCAGGGGGCCGCGGCGAGCTGAACCCCGTGACCACGCCGCAGCCTCCGGCGAAGCCGGCGTTGGCGCTCGCGCCGAGGGAGATGGGGGAGACGATCACCGATCGGATCGGTAACACGCCGCTGCTCCGTATCCGCCTGTTCGAGCAGGAGTGCCCGGATGTTGCCGTGTACGCCAAGGCGGAGTTCCTCAACCCCGGCGGGTCGGTGAAGGATCGCCCGGCGCTGCGCATGATCGAGGACGGCGAACGATCCGGGCGGCTGACCCGAGAGCGCATCATCATGGACAGCACCAGCGGCAACACCGGCATCGCCTACGCGATGATCGGAGCAGCGAAGGGATACCGGGTGCGTCTGGTCATGCCCGGCAATGTCAGTGAGGAGCGGCGCCAGTTGGTCAGCGCATTCGGGGCCGAGGTCGAGTACAGCGATCCGCTCGAGGGAAGTGACGGCGCCATCCGCCTGGTTCGTGCCATGTATGACGAGAATCCGGATCGGTACTTCATGCCCGATCAGTACAACAACGACGCCAACTGGCGTGCGCATTACGATGGCACCGGCGCGGAGATCTGGGAGCAGACCGGCGGGACGGTGACCCATTTCGTCGCCGCGCTGGGGACCAGCGGCACGTTCATGGGCGTGGCCCGGCGGCTCAAGGCGATGACTCCCCAGGTCCAGTGCATCAGCGTGCAGCCGGCGGAGCCGTGGCACGGCCTCGAGGGTTTGAAGCACATGGAGACCTCGATCATGCCCGGGATCTACGACGCCTCCCTGGCCGATGAGGATCTCGGTGTCGAGACCGAGCCCGCCTACGACCTTGCGCGGACCCTCGCGCGCAGCGAGGGCATCCTCGCCGGCCACTCGAGCGGCGCGGCGCTCTGGGCGTGCGGCGAGGTCGCGCGCCGGATCGGCCGCGGGGTGATCGTCACCGTGCTGCCCGACGGGGGCGACCGGTATCTCTCCACCGGGCTGTACCGGCGGGCGGGTCGGTGAACCTGCGCTTCGCGACGATCGCTCCCGCCGCCGAGCGGCGCATTCGCGACCTCGCGGTCGCCGCGTACCCCAACGAGGGATGCGGCGTGCTGCTGGGACGGCGCGACGGGACACGCATGCTCGTCGTCGACGCGACCTCGGCGCGCAACATGTGGACCGAGCGCAGCGCCGATCGCTACGACCTCGACCCGGTTGACTTCATGCAGGCGGATCGCGACGCGCGCTCGCGCGGGCTCGACATCGCAGGCATCTGGCACAGCCACCCCGATCACCCTGCGCGGCCGTCGCAGTTCGACACCGACCGCGCATGGCTTGATTACGTCTACATCATCTGTCGCACGACGCGGGAGGGCGCGGAGGACGTCAACGCCTTCGCACTCGAGGCAGAGGGAGCACCGTTCGCGCAGATCGCGTTGGACATCTCACCGGTCCCCGGTGGAGGGAAATGAGCCCGGCCGGCGCCACTCGCCGGCGCCGCCGTGAGGAGGCGGATCCGGTTGCCCCGGCGGTGGGGGTGGTGGCGATCGTCGGCCGCCCCAACGTCGGCAAATCGACGCTGTTCAACCGGCTCACCGGGACCCGCCGAGCGATCGTCGACGCGTTCGCCGGGCTGACGCGCGACCGTCTCTACGGCGTGGTGGAGTGGGGCGGGAAGCGTTTCACCGTCGTGGACACGGCCGGTCTGGACGTTCCTCTGCCGCGGGACGCCGCCCCGGACATCGCCGCGCTGACGCGTGCGACGCGCGAGCAGGCGCAGATGGCGATCACCGAGGCGGACGTGTGCTGCTTCATGGTCGACGTGCGCGATGGTGTGACCGCGCTGGATGAGGAGATCGCCCAGGCGCTGCGGCGTGGGGGGCGGCCGGTGATCCTGGTCGGCAACAAGGCCGACAGCCAGGTTGATCGCTATCGCGCCGACGAGTTGTATCGGCTGGGGCTCGGCGACCCGCTGCTGATCTCGGCGCTGCAGGGAACCGACACCGGCGACCTGCTCGACCGCTTCGTCGCCGAGCTTCCCGAGAACGGGGCGGCGGGGACGGAGCCGGCGGCGGGCGAGGTCAGTGTCGCGATCATCGGCCGGCCGAACACCGGCAAGTCGTCGTTGCTCAACGGGCTGGTGGGCTCGGAGCGGGCCCTGGTGTCACCGGTTCCGGGGACGACGCGCGACGTTGTCGACACAGTGGTCTCGCTTGACGGGCGGAAGATCAGGCTCGTCGACACGGCGGGGATCCGGCGGCGGGGGATCGTCACCGAGAACGTCGAGCGCTACAGCCTGCTGCGATCGCTTCGCGCCCTCCAGCGCAGCGACGTCGGTCTGCTCGTGATCGACGCGTCGGAGGGAGCGAGCGCGCAGGACCGCCACATCGCCGGGTATGCCGTCGAGGCGGGCGCCGGGCTGGTAGTGGCGGCGAACAAGTGGGACCTCGTGAAGCACGAGGATCGCGTCGACGCCGGGTTCCTGAAGAAGCTCCAGGAACTCGTTCTCCTTCGTCCCCGGGGTGCCGGTGTTGACGCTGTCGGCGACCGAGCGGCGCAATCTCAAGCGGGTGATGCCGGCGGTGCTCGCCGTGGCCGACGCGCGAGCGATCCACGTCCCGACCCCGGCGCTGAACAACCTGATCCGCAATGCGCTCGACGAGCATCCGCCTCGCACCCACAAGGGTCGCCGCCTCAAGATCCTCTACGCGACCCAGGCGCGAAGCCCGGTGCCGACGATCGTGCTCTTCGTCAATGATCCCGAGCTGATGCACTTCGCCTATCAGCGGTATCTCGAGAACCGGATCCGCGCCGTGTTCGGGTTCGCCGGGGTCCGGCTGCGGATCGTGACCCGCCATCGGGACGAGAGCGACGATTGAGGCCCTCGGGGCCCCGTGGGGCCCGGCGCGCTAGAGTCGCTGGGCGCGCCTCGGGGAGTAGCTCAGATGGTTAGAGTACTGGTCTGGGGGACCAGGGGTCGCAGGTTCGAGTCCTGTCTCCCCGACAGACGCGCAAGTTGATCTCAGTGCAGGGATTTCCAGTGCCGTCCATTTGGCTCAATCCTGCGGGGACTAGCCCTCATCTTCGGATTGATGACTTTTCCAGCAAAACCTATCATACTTTCCAGTATGAGTACCACGATCGATGGACACCTGAAGCCGCTGCGGCAGCGCGATCCCGCCAGCCCGCCGCCGACCAGCAGGAGAGTCTCCATCGACCGCTGTGTCGACCTCATGGCGACGCGCTATCAGTGGGCCGACACCACCCGAGTCAACGCGCGCGACTACCTCGCCCGTGGTCGTTTCCTCGCCTTCTGCAAGGCCCGGGGCATCGAGACCGTCGACCAGCTCAGCAATGAGGCGGTGCTCGACTTCATCGGTGATGTCCGCGACCGTGTGGGTGTCAGCCGCAACACATTGCGCCGCTACCGCAACTACCTCCGGCGGCTTGCTGACTTCTGCGCCACCACGCCTGGGTTCGAGAATCCCTACTTCACCTCCAGCGCCGTCCCGAATGCTCCTAAAGAACCGCGGCGAAGACGCTCCGACGCGCTGACCCACAGCGAAGAGCAGGCCCTGGTCGCCGCCGTCGTCGGACGTCGCCGTGACAGTCTGATCGTCCGCGTCCTGTTGGCATGCGGCCTGCGCGTGAGCGAGCTCTGCGCGCTCTGCGTGGATGACGTGAAACTCACGGCTCGGCCGCCGCGCATACTCGTGTCCAAGGGACACCGTGACATGACCAAGAGTGGCGTCGATCGCCAGGTGACCTTCCGACAGCCCTACGCTCGGGAACTGGTCCGTGACCTCGAAGCATGGATCGACCGACACCGGCCGGCGTCGCTCCACCCCGATCTCTTTATCTCGGAACGGAGTTCTTCAGGCGAACCAATCACCGTCACCGCAGTCCAGCAGATGCTACAGCGAGCTTCCCTGCGTGCCGGACTTCGACCCATCCATCCACATCTCCTTCGGCGCACGTGGGCGACGCGCCTCGCCGACGCCGGCGCCACGGTAACGGACCTCATGCAGCAGGCTGGGTGGAGCAGCATCGAAATGGTGACCGTTTACTACGCCGGATCTGAGGAGCGCGCGATCGAGCGGGTCGCGGGTCTGCGCGTCGAAGGCTGATTGCGCGTTGGGTTCGCCGACCGTTATCCCTCGGTCAACCCAAACCCGACATCTAGGGTCGGCTGCACGTTCGCGAGCGCCTCGAGGAGGAGTCGAGCGGTGCGTAGCCGCACCGGCTTGCCGTGCAGGGCGTTGTACGACGTTCCACGACTGACGCCGGCTGCGTCGGCTAGGGCTTCGGCGGTCAGCCCTCGAGCGAGCATTGCTGCACGAAGGTGCCTGGTGTTGAACGACTGACCGACCCCGTCCCAGACGCGTCGCGGCTCTCGCTCTTGCGAGGGACTCGACCTTTCGACAGAGGCTGGCGTTGGAGCGCTGATAGGAAGTGAGTTTATCCGCTGCATGCTTACTAAGCGCCTACATTTTCTTGGGATGTAACGCGACGCTCTTCGAGTCGGTCGCTAACCTACGACGAGATCACGAATTTGTGGTCGGATGACCTGGCAGTCATGCGGTCCGCCACGATTTCAATCGTGAAGTCGATCGACTTCGGGACCGGAACCTGCACCAGGACGCCGTTCTCATCCGGTACCGAGAACGAGCCGAAGCTAAAGTTTGACCTAAGGTAACCTAGCTCGGGGACTAAGTACGCCCACGTCGGATGCAGGACGGCATCGGCGCCGCCTTCCCACGTTGCACGATCGAAGAACGGGTTAGTGCTGTAATCGACCCGCCACGGCGTCCTGGCTCGCGTTGCTGCGTCCGTAAACTGCCATCGCCAATCCGAGAACGTGACCCGGACGGCCACGAAACGTGCCGCGACCGTTCCGCGATTGCTGAGTGTGACTTTTAGCCCCCAGGTCCCGGCCGGCGGAGATGCCTGTGCGACTTGCTCGACGGTTTCGACGTAGAGATCGGGTTTTGGGAGCGAGTTTGCGTATGCGACCACGGCGACGACTGTCGCGACGATCGCGAATAGAAAACCGCCGCCGCCGAGAATCGTCCCTATCGCCGCTAACTGATTGGTACTGACGCCGGACGGCACGCCGCGAGCAAGGACCAGTGCCGACGCAGCGCTTACCGCGACGGCGATCGCGATAAGAGCGGCGATCGCCAGACGGTTTCGCGTCATCCGGAGTTACGGTCGCTCGTCGCTGAAGTCTTTCGCGGTCATGCCTTCGAAGTCGTTCGCGGGAAGCGGACCGCCGAGGACGATCCGGTCGAACTCGGCGCGAAGGGTTGCAATCACAGGCTGACCGGCAAGGTAGCGGTTGTAAGCGGCCAAACGCTCGGGGTGCTCTTCGCGTTGACCGGGGCGGGCTACTTTCACCACAACCCAGCAATGCACCGGCGGTCCTGGCGGACTAGCACCGCTGAAATCGGCGACGAGCTTGTCGTCCTTCCTGACGTAGACGCCGTGGAGTGTCCCGCCGTCGGTGTAGTGAAGCTCGTGGAGGAGGATGCCGTGCCCGTAGTTATCCCGTGCCCATCGAAAACTCGGCGCGATGGTCGGGTGCTTGACGCCGAAATTGCTCATCGCGTACAGCCAAAAGAGCACTTCACCCGTCTCGGCGAAGATATTATTGCCGGGTCCCGATTTCGCTTCGAGCCGAGCAAACGCCGCTTCACCAGCTTCGATCAGTCGGACCCGAAACGGTTCGACCGTGGGCGTCGCTGACACGTCGGCGGACGCGCCAATCGAGGCGGACATTCCAGTCACGGACGGATCGGCTTCGTCGCTCATTGCTCCGGAACCCGCGCGACGACCTCGGGCACGCCTTCACGGACCTTCGGCGCGCAGTCGGCACAGAAGAGCGCGGAGCGGAACCCGCCGTCTCTCCGGGCGGATAGGACGACGGGCGCGGCGTCGCAGTGGACGCACCGTGGCCACTCCGGACGACCGCCGGGGTATGGAGAGACGTGGAGACCTTCCATCGAGCAAATGTTCGCACCGCCCGAGCCGGGTTGCAAGCCTCCCGCCTGAGCCGGCTCGGGCGTACCCCTTCTGCGTCGCCAGACCTGGACGATACTGGCTCGCTAAATCCCGAAATCGTATTCGGACGCGTCACAGTGAGATCAGCGTTTACGCTGTTTGGTGGGATTCGATTCCCTTTCTCGCGCTCTCACGACGGCAATGGTCAGCCTTGGCGCGACCGAGGCTTCGGTGTCCACTACTCGCGCGAGGGCCGACCGTGAGCCCGCGGACTCTTGGCTGACCCGCGGCGGGCTCAAGCGGACCCGGGAACTGCCAACGGGCATCAAGGCACGGGCCGAAGCCAGCCGCTCGGCTCGTTCTCGTGGCGAGCCGAAGTCCCAGTTGACGCGTCGCTCATGAGCACATCGGCCGTGATCGGGTCGAGGGGTGGCGCGTCACGATGCGTGCTCAGACACCGCTGAGCGATGTGTCGAGCGGATTGTGTGTTGACTCGGTGCAGCGCCTCGCTCCATCGGATTGCCGAGCTGGGGTCCGTGGCCAGCTCAGTGCGGAGGGCAACGTGCCAGCGACGGAGCGACTGCATCTCGAACACCAGCCCTTCGTGGCGATACCAGCAGCTCGGCCAACGCTCGGAGAGGTCGAACGCCATCGCCACCCAGTTCACCCAGGCTGCGAGTGAGGCCAGTTCGACGCTCTCCTGGTCGGCTGACGATGGCGGAAGGATGGCGTCCGCGGCGACGGATGCGGCTGACTGCTCCGCTGCCTTGAGCAGTCGGTCTCGCGCCTCGGCCTCGGACGTGGTGAGAGGACGCTCACGTTCGCCCGTCCTCAGGCTGTCGATCAGCCATCGTCGGGCATCTGCAACGAAGACGTCGATCCCTTCAAGGCGAAGCTCGATCGCCGCCAGCCGTCGCTCCGCCTCGTCGGCTCGCGCTGTCATGGGGAGAGTTCTCCGGGGGCGAGCGACGCCTCGTACTCCAGCTGGGCTGCTTCGAGCATGGCGTCGACGGCCGGCGTAATGACGCCAGCAATGGTTCTGCTCTCGACCATCTTGAGCACGTCGGGCGCCGTGGCCTGACCGACATCGTCCACTGCGCGCCGGATCAACGCGTGCGCTGCTTGCTCGGAGACGCCCATGTCACGCAGCCACCCCTCGAGGCGACGACCCTCTCGCTCAACGAACTGGTGGTCGATCTCCAATGTCGCATCCACCCAGGTCGCATCCTGAGGAAACTCAGGTACGCCGAGCATCTCGAGCAGGGCTCGTTGCGCGTCGGTCGCGGGCGCGTCGAGGTTGGCAGGGCCGGCTGTACGGTCACGGTCTGCCTGCTCATATCGATCGGGATAGTCGAGCGCCGACTCCTTCTCCTCGCTGCGGCTCCAGGCCTGCACGGTTCGTTCCTCCGCGGTTGGCGATGGCTCCTTCCAGTGCATGATCCCGAGCGGGTCTCGCTCAAGTGGCGTCGCCACCTCGTAGTGGTGCGTGGCGAGGGTGGCCCTCGACATCGCCGTATACGTCCACTCGCGGCTGGCGCCATCCGAACCCACCACCATCGCGATGTCCGCGGTCATGCCCTGGGCCTTATGGACGGTGAGGGCGTAGCCGCGGTCGAGAGCGTCGTATTGCTTGGTATCGATGGTCACCTGGCCGTGGTCCGGACGCTCGAGGGTGAGCGTGCCCCGTTCAGGATCGACGCTGGTGACGACGCCACGGGTGCCGTTGCGTACCCCGGCGTGACGATCGTTGGTCAGGCAGACGATCCGGTCGCCCGCCTGATAGTCCTTGTCCCTCACGCTCAGCGCCGGTCCGTGCACGCGTCCGTCCTCCACGGCCCTGGCACGGGCGAGCTCGTTGAGAGTTGCCACCTCGTCTCGGCGGCGGGCGAGCATGATCGCGTCGAGGCCGCTGGCGCTCAGAGCGCTGTGATGCGCGACCACCTCCGCCCGACGCTCCGGTGCCGACGGTGCAATGTGGACCCGGTCGTGTCGCATGTACTCGCGGTACGCCGCGCGCGCTTCGGCGTCGCGCAGCAGGGCGAGCGTCGCCCGTTCCCACGGGTCGACCTGGCGGATGTTCTCGGTGAGCTCGACCTTGCCGATGCGCTCGCCAAGGGTGCGCAATGGCGCCCCGGCCTCAATGGGCTGCAGCTGTTTGGGGTCGCCGACCAGCACCAGCTTGGCGTCGTCCCGCGCCGAGAGCGAGACCAGCTCGGCGAGCTGGCGGTCGCCGAGCATCCCGGCCTCGTCCACGACGAGCACACCCCCAAAGGGGAGGTGGTCCATCTGCAGTTCGTTGAGCATCCCCGCCACCGTCCACGACGGGATGGCCGATCCCTCCTCGAGCCCCTGGGCCGCCTTGCCGGCCAGCGCACAGCCGACCACCTGAATGCCGCTCGCCTGCAGGGCTTCGCGGCACGCCTCGAGCGCATACGTCTTGCCGACCCCCGCCGCGCCCTCGATGACCACGACGCCGGCGGACGTGCGGCAGACGGCATCGACCATCGTCCGCTGATCGCGGGTCAGCGTCGGCCGCGATGCAACGGCCGCCGCGACGTGCGCATCGCGCGCCACACCGACGTCGGCGTGTGCCCGCTCCTGGGCGGTGCTGAGCATCCGCTCCTCGAGGAGGAGCATCTCCGGCGTGGTGTACCGGAGGTCGCGGCCGGACTCGATCCAACGCGTGATCGTGTCGCCCTCCACCTCGCCGTCGTGCGCGGTGGGGAGCAGCGCCACCACCGCGTCGCGGTCGGCCAGGATGTCGTCGGCCGTCGTCTCGATGCGACTCCGGCTCATGCCCAGGGGTGCGTGCGCGGCGATGCCGCGGATCAGGTCGCGGCGGGTGAAGGTTGCCGATTGGGCGGTGAGTCCGTGGACACCGAGGATCTCGATGGGATCGCGCACGTCGAGCTGACGCGGGAGCTGAGCGTCGGCTTCGCGGTGCATCAGGTCGTGCATGCCCGGCGCTGTCGAGTCCGACGCCACCCGCCCGCTCACGCCATTGGGCGAAGAGATCCTCGGTGGCAGCGATCTCGTGCTTGCTCTCCCGGGTGTCGAGCGTGGCCACCTCTCGGCCGCTGGCCAACTCGATGGCCATCGCCCTCGCCGCGGCGTCGATCTGCTGGGACCGCCGCGAGAACTCGCGGCGCTGAGCTTCCGTGATCCCGACGATGGCGAAGTACCCCTTGCCGTCGACCACGGTCGAGATCCCCAGCTCTCGCACGAGGCGGTCGCGCCACTCCGCCTGTGCGATCGCGCCGGCCGCGGCAGCGTGGCGGTACACGGGCTCGCTGTACAGCTGCCCCCAGGTGCCGTCGGGCCGCTGCGCCCAGTTGGGCACCGTCAGGTGGGTGTGCAGCTGTGGATCGACCGTGACAGTGCCGGTGGCCGGATCGGTCACGGGACGCGCGGTGCGGTGCACGAACTCGGCCATCACCAGGCGGGCGCGCACCGGTTCCGCACGCTTGCTCTCGGCGTTGAACTGCCGCGCCCAGCCGGCGTGCGCCTGGAGGTACTCGGCGGCGGCGCGCACGCCCTCGTCGTGGATGCGCAGGATGGTCGCGCGAGTGTGGTCGTCGCCGAGCGCGTAGAGGATGCTCACGTCCTTGGGTGCGGACACGGCGACGTCGAAGGCGACCACGTGCTGGCGCGACCAGTGGCGTCCCAGATCCTCCGCGGTGGTCGGGTGCTTGCCGCTCAGGACCGCGGCGAAGTCGGTGTCGGTCACCTCGCCGCGCAACCCAAGCGCCTCCGCCCCGAGGCCCCGCCAGCGGCCCGGCAACTCGCCACGGGCGGTGTAGTACTCGAGCTGCTGATCGGCCACGGCCTCGCGCAGGTAGCGAACCGCCTGCTCGACGCTGGTGAGTTTGCCGATGGAGATCACGCCTCCGAGCGTACTGGTAAAGCGCTCACAGATCGCTTACACTTTGGGTCGAAAACGGGGTCAAAACCGCAGGTGAAAGTGTGTGTGAGATATAGGCGTGGGGCGGTGCTGCAGGGATGCGGAGGGCGGAGCTGATGGGAGTGTCGGGTGACGGTGA
The DNA here is from genome assembly GCA_963799005.1 of Candidatus Dormiibacterota bacterium. GTDB lineage: Bacteria > Chloroflexota > Dormibacteria > Aeolococcales > Aeolococcaceae > Palsa-851. The sequence continues at coordinate 2,091,590 of CAWCVK010000001.1, forward strand.
AGCTGAGGAGTTGAGGTGGTGATGGCGGTGGAGATGGTGATGCCGGCGACGCTGCAGGGAGTGGCGGGGCTGGAGCGGGACTGGGAGGGCCCGGGTCCCCGCTTCGTCCAGATCACCGCGCGCTACCACAACCGCTGCGGTGGCTGCGGCGGTGAGGCGCCGGTCGGCACCCGCATCACCTACGACCGGCTCGAGCGCCATCCGTACCACCCGGGATGCGCGTGGGTTGCGATCGAGCAGCCGCCCTGGCTGATCCCCGTCCTCGCCGGCGATGCGCCGGCCCCCGGGCAGGTGATCGCGCATCCCAGCTACGGCTGGCTCGTGTGCGTGCGTGTGGCGGGGCGGACCTGGGCGGACAACGGCGTGAGCGCTGGGAGTGTCGTCGGCGTGGCCGCTCGCCGTGCGCTCCCCGAAGAGATCGAGCTGGCTCAATGGCGCGCGTACGCCGGCATCGGGCGATGAGGCCGAGTGGTCCTGGCTGCAGCCCGAGCACGTGGGCGACATCGTGGAGTCCGTCGCCGAGTTCACCGGCTGGCCGATCACGCGCATGGCGCGCGAGCCCGCACAGTTCGTCGCGCCTCACCCCGGCGGGCTGTTGGTATTCGGCGAGGTCACCCCGCTCGATGAGACCGAGCGCTGGATCGCCGCGGATCCCGAGGAGCGCTCGCTGTATCAGCGCGGCTATCGCTGGTGCCGCTGCTACTCGGTGCAGTGCCTTGCCGGCGAGGAGGGCCACGTCCACCTCGGCTCGGTCATTCCCGTGACACGCACCCAGTTCGACGCGGCCAACCAGCGGGGCTGGTCGCTGCACTAACCGCCCGTGTGTCCCGGGTGGGATGCGTGCCGTCACGGGCGCGGCGTGTGCGGACGTCGCGGAGTCCGCGACGCTCGCGGGGAGCGCGAGCTCCGCGACATTGCATCAATGCGCGGATACGCCAGCCTCGCGAGGTACGCAAGATGCGCGATCTAGGCGATGGCAGCGGCACACGCGAGATGCGCGAGACACGCGAGATGCGCGAGATGCGCGAGACATGCGTGATTAGCGGCGTGCGCAAGACCTGCGGAACGCGCGCGGTCCGCGAACCACGCGACACTCGCGAACGATGCGACATTCGCGAACGACGCGAGATGCGCAGAGTTCGCACCGTTGAGTCGATGCGCGCGACGAGCACCCGGCGCGGAACACGCGGGACCGGCTGCAGGCGCGACATCAGCAGTGTGCGAACGATGCCCTCGACGCGCACGTCGGCGATCCGGCGACCCATGTCCGGCCAGCGCGCAGCCGCGCGGCAGCGCGGGTCAGATCGTGTGGTGCTGTGGGGTCCTGGGGGTTGGCGCCCAGCGCCCCGACGGGACGTCGGAGGCTCGCCTTGCCGGCGCGTGCCGGGAATGGCTGCCCGCGCTCGTGCTCCAGGTCATCGACCGCCGCAGCCAGCGCCTTGGTCGCGAGAGCGGTCAACGTCAGCCCCGGAGTCCAGTACACGGCGTTGCGGGCGCGTTCGAGTACCTCGGGGTCGAGCGACACGCCGACCGTGATCGCCCGCGCGGAACGCGGCACTTCCTGGTGCGCCGCCGGTCCTGTGGAGGAAGGTGGGAACACCGCAGCGAGGGGGTCGTCCCCCAGCGTGCTGCTACGCCGCGGGCGCATGGCGCACCTCCTGAGCGATCACCTCGCAGGCTAGGCTGCGATAGTCGGCGGCGCCGCTGCAGCGCGGGTCGTACTGGGTGATGGGCTGCCCGAACGACGGACACTCCGCGAGGCGCACGTTCTCGCGGATGACCGTGCTGCAGACCAGGTCGCCGAAGCGTCCGCGCAGGCGCTCCACCACCTCGGGACCATGCCGGGTGCGGGCGTCGACCCGGCACGCCACGATGCCGCTGACGCGCAGCCGCGGGTTGACGCGCTCACGGGCGGCCTCGACACCGCGCAGCAGCTGCACCAGGCCGGCCACCGCCATGACGTGTGCCTCAACCGGGATGAACAGCTCCTCGACGCTGGCGAGGGCGTTGGCGGTGAGCGCGCCGAGCGCCGGCGGACAGTCGACCACCAGGTAGTCCCAGCGGTCGGGGAGGTCGCCGATGAGCTGGGCGAGCCGCCCCTCCCCGGCGCGTATCTCGGCCAGCCTGCGCTCGGCGCCCAGGAGCCACATCGACGACGGCACGATGTCGAGCCCGAGGGTGCCGGTGTGGTGGACGGCATCGGACAGCCGACGCTCCACCGAGGAGCGCGTCGAGCAGCGTGCGCGATTCCGTGGGGGCGGCCACCCACGCCGAGGCCGACGCCTGAGGATCGAGGTCGATCAGGAGGACGCGCCGTCCGGTCTCGGCCAGCGCGGCGCTGAGGCTGACGGCGGTGGTGGTCTTGCCGGAGCCGCCCTTGTGATTGACGGTGGCGATGGTGCGCATGGCGGCGATGCCTCCCATATCGTCGGCCTCGCGAATCCCGCGAGAGTCGCGAACATCGCGGCATCCGCGGTGTCGCGAGGTTCAGCGACCACGATAGCGTCTGCGCGCTCACAGAGCGCTTACATTTCTGCCCGGCACGCGTCGTGCTCGGCTAGGCTGAGTCGGTGAGTGTCAATGCCGTGTGTCTCATCGGCTTGGTGGCTGTCCGTCCGACGTGGGACCAGGAGTCGTCGTTGGCATCAGTGCTTGTCGTCACCGCTGGAGGCGATGGAGCGTTCCGCGAGCGCCATCGTGTTGTCGTCAAGCGGTCGATCACAGAGGTGGAGCTGGCGCTCGGCGTGGGCCAGCAAATCTTCGTGACCGGCACCATGCAACGCGACCAGAGGAACCGCGTGATCGTGGTGGCACGAGAGTTGTGGCCGATCGGGGACGTGCCGGGTGGAACGGAGTCCAGCGCCTCGGTGGGAACACATGCGTCACCTCGCGAGCACCAGCGAGCAGGGCACTGGCGTCGAGTCTCGATCGGCGGTCCTCGAGAACGCCTGGTCTGGGTGCGGACGACCACCGTCGGGCGCGATCGCTGAGGGTAGGCCGCGTTTCCGGGTGCACCGTTCGGCCGCGCCGTCAGCGAGAGGATCGACGGGATCTGCGGTCGGTGCTTGCGGCATCGACGTCGTGGCGGTGGAGGATGGGATTGTCGCGGTTCAGTTCCTCATCCAGCCCCGCGTCGAGGCATTCTCGGCAGAAGAACCGGCTGCTGCGCACCCCATGGCAGGCGATGCACTGATTCCACGACTGGTCAGAGCGGTCGTCGGGGATGATCGTTGCAGTCATCTCGGGTCTCCTTCGAGCGGTTGATGCATGCAAGCTCCAGGCCCGGACGCCGCTGCGCTGTCAGGGGCGCGGTTCGTGCGTCAGCTCGAACCCGGTGCGCAGCACGTCACCCTTGACAGAAGGAGCAGCGGCGGGAGGGACCCTGCTGTCATGCGTCGGTCGGTCGGAGGAGCAAAGACGCAATCGCACGGCGTTCCCCGGCGCGTTGCCCGCGAGCGTGCTGGCGTCTCGCTTCGATGCGCAGCGGGCACCTCACTCCCAGCCCTCCTCGGAGCGGAAGGAGAAGTGCTCGGTGTCGGTCACGATGATGTGATCCAACAGCGGGAGACCGACGATCTGGGCGGCATTGCGCAGCGCCGCGGTGACGACGCGATCCGCACGCGATGGTGTCGCGTCGGCAGATGGATGGTTGTGGCAGACGATCAGCCCCGCCGCGTTCGCGCAGAGCGCCGGCACCAGCACGTCGCGGGGTTGCAGGCGAGCAGCATTGATCGTGCCTCGCGCCACCTCGGCGTAGCCGCTGATTCGATTCCGAGCGTTGACGAAGAGCACCAGGATGCACTCGGTGATCTCCTCGCCGATGATGTGCCGGGCGATGTCGACAGCCTCGCGCGGACTGTTGACCGGCGCGTGGTTGGGATAGGTGGGATCGGCGTCGCGAACGACCGAGAACGAGTAGCGGCGGGTGGTGACCCGAACTGCGGGCATGGTGGCTCTCCGTGGGTGTGGATTCGACGCCCACGGGCCGGCAGGTGTCGCCGGCGCGGAAGAGGCCCGAGCCGCAGGCGAGCTCGTCTTGGGCCTTGCAGCGCCAAGAGGCGGCATCTGCCACGGTGGCGGAGGTGAATCCACGCGGAGAGTCCAGGTGTGACGGTCGGTGGCTCCGACCAGCGACTGCGTAAGGGGCCGGGTCGCATATCGGGCCCGCGTGTGCGAGAGACGCCGATCCACCCACCCGAGATCGCGCCGACATCGGGTCCGTGTCGGCTGTCACCCCGACAACTTGACGCATCCGAACGTGCGGTGTCAGCCGGTTGCGCGAGCGGTGTCTTGCGGCGCCCCGCTCTCACCGTCGGCGAGCCGTTCGAGCAGGCGCTTGCTCACGCGCTGGATGCGCTGCGCTGAATCTCTGATCCCGGCGATGGCTGCATCACCACCGCCAGCCCATGAGGCCACGTAGGCGAACGAGTACCCGTCTGAAACAATGCCGACTGCGTCGCAGCAGATCCACGCAACGGATTCCGCCTCAAGCTCGGCGACGCTGCGCGCACCGAACGCGCAGCCGCCGTGTTCGAGTGCGATGTGCGCCAGCTCATGGAACATCGTCTTCACGCGATGCGCGGGTGAAAGATCATGTCGAATCGTCACCGTCCGCGTCGCGAAGTTGGTCTCTCCGCACTTGCTCGGGGAATCGAAGGAGTCGAGAGCAACCTGGTAGCCGAGCTCCCGCGCTTGATCGCAGAGCGTGTCGAAGCACCCGGCGGGGTCGTCGCCCAATACGCGAGCGATCGGCAACTCAGGCAGAGGTTCGCCGTCCGTCTGCTCGAGCGCGAACACGACGGCAACGCGAAAGCTGCGCACGGTGTCGACAAGGTCGGCGCCGTCGTTGTCGTTGTCTCCGTCACGTGCCGTGCGATACCGGCAAGGCGCGAGAATGCGGATGCCGGTCTCGCCCTGGCGCACCTGGCGGCCCAACTCGAGCCAGCGCCGGTATCCCGCAACCAGTGATGCATCCGGCCGCTGCCAGGCGATGAGCAGTGTGTTGCCGAAGCTGTACCGGTAGAAGCGACTCTGGATGCGCATCCAGGCGAGCCATGCCTCGGACGTGGTGAGCCGGCGGATGCCCTCGGTGAGCTGGCTGAGCAGATCGTCGCGGGTCACCGCGGCGTTCACAGGAGTCCGCTCCCGTAATTGACCGCCTGGTCCTCAGGGGCGGAGCCGTAGTCGGCGGCGAATCGAGCGATGCTCTCCGGCTCGGTCGAACGACGGCTGTCCTGAGGCAGGCCGAGGATGACCGTCGAGCTCGTGGCGCCCGTGCATCCGCTCGACCCGTCCGGGGTGGTCGGCGAGCTCCTGCAGGCGCGCCTGGATGGCCGCGACCTCCGCCGGGCTGCGGGGAGAGCGTGTTGTCGCCATGGCATGACCTCCGTGCGGGGCCGGCCTGTCCGGCCCTCGAGGGCCTCCCGGGACCACCGCCACCGGCCGGCGTCAAGGGCGCCCGTGGCGGCGAAGCCTCCCTTGACGCGATGAGGTCGGCGGCTGTGGTGGGATGGCTCCATCGAGGGCGATCTGTGCCGGCTCGCCATAGGTCTTTCGTGGTCGAGCGATCTGCCTGCAGCGGCCGTCGTCGAGCGTCAGAGGGCTTAACAACGGACTGCGCGGCCAGCTTGCTGAGCGCGTCGATGTGACGACAGCCACTTCATGAGCACGGCGCTCGAGGCCGACCCGGGTATGAGGAATGGGGCCGGTTTCCCGGCCCCACGTCCTGCTAAGCCTCGGCCTCGCCGGTGGGCGCGGGTCCGAGCAGCTGGAAGCTCTCGACCACGAGGTCGAGCTGCTTGACGCGGTGCCCCTCGACGTCGCGGATCCTCGAGGTGATGCGCCCCTCGACGTGAATCTCGCGACCCTTGCGGCCGTACTGGCCGATGATCTCGGCGGCCTTCTCCCACGCCACCACGTCGTGGAACTCGGCGAAGCCGTTGACGTTGGTGGCGATGCCCAGGTTGACGACGGCCTTGCCGCTCTGGGTAAACCGCTGCTCCGGGTCGGCGGTCATCCGTCCGAGGATGCGGAAGTGGTTGATCCCGTACGACCGGGACTTCGCCGGGGTGTCGGTGACGTCGCCATCGACGTCGGCTGCGAGGTCGGGCTTCCGGGCCATGGATGTGTCCTCCTGTGAGGTTGATCGCGTGGCTTTCGGGAAGCGGCGCGCACAAGGTCGGAGCGGAAACCCCTCGCCGCAGGCGACATGTCTTGGGGGTTGCAGCGCAGGCCGCGCGGTGCTCGAATGCCATGAGAGCGATCAACAGCTCACCGACAAGGGGACACCCCGTGGCCGCGCGGAGGTTCGGCCTGGTGGTCGGGGTCGCCGGCCGGCTGGCGCCATCCGGGGTACGAAGCGCCGGATGCTTCGAGGCGTCCAATGCGCAGAACGATCGGATGCGAATGGCGGCGGCTCTGCGCTGTCGGCGGGGGAATGCACGAGGAGCGCGGGCCCACGAGTGGTGGCACTCACAGTGCTCGTGCTGCGAGGACGCGAGTGGTGAGCTGTCGCTGCGCGGCGAGGGGACGGCCACCGCGCGGGTAGCCGTCCCCTGGGGTGCCTACGAAGCGCCCACGCGCTCAATGTCGGGGTTGGCGTTCGCGTCTTCCTCGCCGACGGTGATGTCCTGCTCACGAATCATGTCGAGCTCCAACTCCGTGGGCTGGTACCCCAGTCCCGTGAGATAGCGGAGGTGCTCGGCGACGAGTGCGCGCTGGTCGGGCGAGATGTACTCGCGTCCCGAGTAGACCTCGGCGCGCCCCATCGCCACGGCGAGCGCCACCTGAGCCAGCTCTCCTGGGTTCGCGGCCACTCGAGCGGTGAGCGACCGCGCATGGCCGTGATACTCGTCGCCGCCGCCGGTGTGGCCGAGCAGCTCGCAGGCCACCGACGCCACCGCCTCATCCACATCGAGCAGCGAGATGCGCTGTGCGTGGTGGTTCGCAGCGGCCGCGTCGTCGATGCTCTGCAGGTGCCGCGTGAGCAGCGCACGACGTTCCGCGATCGCCCGCCGCTGCGCCTGACGCTCGCTGCGTTTGGCAGCACGCTCGGCCTTCGCATCGGCAGGGGCTTCGATGCCCGGCACGACTCCGACATGGCGCTGCACGTCGATGCACACGAAGACGATGTCTCCGGTGTGCTCCTCGATGTATGCCGCGTGGCACGCCTCCCGGGCGTGCTTCGCCTGCGTGAGTGGGATGCACCCCCAGCCGTTGCCCAGGCGCCGCACCCTCGCGCGCGGCGAGAAGCTGTCGCGCGGACGCTCGATGATGGGAACGCCGCGCTTCTCGAGCTCGGCTCGGCTCGACTCCGTCTTGCGCTCCAGCTCACGCTCGTGCAGCTCGTGCTGCACCGCGGAGGTGAGGCTCCATCCGTTGCGCGCGTTGTGCAGCGCACGGGTGAGCCGTTCCGGCGTGTCGGCCAGCTGCGTGAGCAACAGCGCCGTCGCGTAGTCGATGGCCCCGCCGGCAAGTTCGCGACGCACCTTCCTGGGGAGGCTCAGCAGGGAAGTGTGATCGCTGACCTGCTGTGCCGAAGTGCCGGCGAGGGCGGCGACCTCTTCATTCCCGATGCCGAGATCGAGCAACTCCTGATACGCGGCGGCGGCCTCGAGCGGCTCCAAATCCTTGCGGTTCAGGTTCTCCACCGCCATCGCCTTGCGGCTCTCGACATCGGCGTAGCCGCGCACCACCGCCGGGAGGGTGCTCAGTCCGGCGAGCCTCGCGGCGGCGAGGCGTCGCTGCCCGGCGACGAGCTCGTAGCCCCCGGCGTCGCGCTGACGCACGGTGATCGGCTGCACCAGCCCGATGGTGCGGATGGACTCGGCGAGCCCATTGAGATCGCCGAGATCCTGGCGATGGTTACCGGGCGGGATGTTGATGTCGTCGAGCGACACCTCGATCAGCTCGGCGATCTGGACGTGCGACGCGCTCATGGCGTCTCCTCCGGTGGGGTTGATCCGACGCCCACCCGACAGGCGCGCCGCGAGCGCGCGGCAAGGCCGAGCCGCAGGCGAGCGTCAGGCAGCCTTGCCGCGACCGAGCGAGCGGCGTTGCCAGGGTGCGGGGTGACGGATCCTCACCGGAGGCCGAAGCACCGCCCGCCAGCGCAGCAGTCGGACATTGGAGGCGTGACCGAGTTTCCGAGTCAGGAGACCGAGTAGCTCGCCGGCGGAAGTCTTCGGTTGCTCTGTTGCGGCTACGGCAGCAGGATGATTCCGCTTCCGTCGCCGAGTCGCCGGGTGATGGCGTCGTCGCGGTGGCTGTCGGCCACGTGGATGGCGATCCGTTCGTCGCGCATGCGAGAGGTCCGCAGTGAGCCGCGATGCGAGCACAGCGATGAGTGCGGGGCTGGGCGCGGCGGCCCCGGTGAAGCGGCCGGGGAATGGTGGTGCAGCGACAGCATCGGCGGCGCTCGGGTATCCCTCGTCGAACGCCGCGGGGCTCACGCGGTGCGCGTGGTCGCCGAGCAGCAGCGCGATCACACCCGCGAGACCCTCGATGAGGGTCGCGAAAGGCTGCGGTGCATCGAGGAGATCGCGCTCGTGCTCCAGGCCACGGATGACGTCGCGCGCCCTGTCGGCGGTGCCCTCCGGGGGGATGGCGATCCACACGGTGCCCTCAGCGGCACGGGCGCGCGCGGTTCGGGCGCGCTGAATGACCCCCGGGGAACTCGACGCCGCATCCACCAGCCGACTCCAGCGCTCGGGGAGCCGCGACCCCGGAGGCAACTGGGTCTCCTCGTCCCATGCCGGCGATGCCGCATCGACGACGCCTTGCGGATCGCCGCCAGGGGAAGCTGCAGTCGCGGCGACGGGTCGACCGACAGGATGGCGGTCACCTGGCCGACTCCGTGGGAGGCGGGGGAGAGGGAGACGCCGCCCAGCGCGTCCATGGCCAGCCTGACGAAGCCGAGTCCCCAGCGGTCGCGGTCTGCTTGGTGGCGCGCGGTGCTGACGCCCTGGGGCGGGAGCTCGCCGTGCCACTGGACGCGAAACGCCGGTCCGGGGTCGATGTCGATGGTGACCTCCGTCGCGTCGTCATGGCGTCGGGCGTTGATCACCAGCTGGAGCAACGCCAGCGCCAGCACCGGCGCATCCGGAACGGCCCCGGGGGTGTGCTCGCCGATCGTGACGCCGTGGGCGCTGACCGTCGAGAGCAGCGCCGTGAGGTTGTCGAGGACATCGGCGGTGCTGCCCCCGTGCAGGTCGGGGATCCCGGCCACCAGCGCAACGCTGCTTGCCAGCGCACCGAGGCGGAGTTGTTGTGCGCCCCCGCATGCCTGAGCACCCTCGCGCATCGCGGTCACCAGCTCGGTCAACAGCCAGCGATGTCGGCGTCCTGCTCGTCGCATCCGACCGCGAGTGACGCGGCGGGCAGGCGGTAGACGACGGTGCCGGGACCACCCCCGGCCCATTCCGCTGAGCTCGCGAGCAGCGCCCCGTCGCGGTCGAAGAGCGCCACCGGAAGCGGCAGCGCGGCGATGTCAGCGGCGCTGAGCCGCACGACCGGACCGCGTCCCGGTGACCTCGAGGTGATAGAAGCCGGCGCCCTCGGATTCCAGCGAGACCGTGGAGTCGACATCACGGAGCCAGACCCCGAACCGATACATGGCCATGTATGGGGTCGAGTGCCGCTTCGCCATGGTCGCCTCCGGGTAGCCGCAGAGCAGCCGCACTCCCCATTTGTTCTGATAGCGGGTTCCGCTCGGAACGTGGACCACGGTGCCGCGATCGACCCGGAGATCACCGACCTTGCGCTGCAGGAGCTGGCGAACGCGCAGCAGCAGGCTGGTCAGCCCCTGGAGCTTGTCGTGTGGGATCGCCCCGGGGTGGGCCACGGCGATCTGATTCTGCAGATCGAGGTCGCTGCCGGCACGCAGCGCGAAGACGATGGTGAAGGTCTCGGGATGATCCCGGGCCAGGGTGCGGAGCACGTTCTCCGCGGTTCGCTCCGCATCCGGCGAGAGCCGCATGTTCCAGTCGAGGATGGCCAGGACCGGGTCGTTGGCGCGGAGCAGGCGGATCGCCTGCTGCGGGGAGCGGGTTGCCAGCGTGTCGAGGCCGCACGCCTCGGTGACCGTCACGATCTCCTCGAGCTCGGTCGGGTTGTCCTCGAGCACCAGGACGTCGGCTCGCTGCGTCACCCCGGGATCATGAGGGATGGAGGGCGAGAGCGCACGGCGGCGAAAGTGTAAGCGCTCGCGTGACGGCCGCTGCGGACCGCTGCCGTCCCCGCCGCGGGGGGCGACCCGCCGTTGCAACGATCGGGGTGCGATGCCGGTGGCTGGGTCGCCTCGTGGTGAGTCCGGCTCGGGTACTAAAGCCGCGGAGCAACACCGGCGGCATGTGGCGGCGCGGTGATCCAGGGACGTGTGGTCGCAAAAACTGTAAGCGCTCTGTGAGCGAAAAGTCTCTAGGGTTTCCGGCATGCGCATCGTGCGGTTCACCGTCGACGTCTCGGCCATCCGGCAGTTGCGGCACCGGCAACCCCTCCAGCCGGCCCACGTGACCACTGCGCCGCAGCAGCCGCCTCCGGGTGACCCGACTCCTCCCGGCGGTGGGCCCACGATGCGCACCAACAAACCCGGCGATCTGGAAGCGCGGCCGTGATCGCATCCATGCGGGCGATGCTCGCCGACAGCAGCTCCGCCCTGGCCGAGCTCTTCTATGCGCACTTCCTCCTGCCCTTCGCCGACGTGGCCCAGGTGCTGGTGTTCGTGGCCATGATCGCCACGGCGCTGCAGCGCGGCCTGGTCCAGCAGGACGAGCACTGGGGCCACGCCATCCTCCGCCCGGTGGGCATCGGCCTCGCCGGCCTCGGGGTGATCGAGGTGTGCAAGCTGGCGGCGAGCGCCATGCTCTCCGGCTCGCTGAGCCTGTAGCGGGCGACGGTGGCCCCCTCGTCCGCGCCGATCCTCCTCGCCGGTCAGATCGTCATCCCGGTCCCCTCAGCCAGCTGCCCCGGCGTCGGCGGCAGCGGTCCCGACCTGAACCCCATCGACTACGTCCCGATCATCGGCGACGTCGCCCACCTGGTCAGCGCGCTGACCGGGATCCTCAGCACCGTGCTCGGCTGGATCGCCGTCCCGGGCCAGGCGGCGCACGACATCCTGGGCTGGGTCACCTGGAACACGGTGGGCTGGAACCCCGCGTCGCCCAACTGCTACGACCCCACCTCGGCGTACGGGTTCGCCCGGTCGGTGATCGGCGGTGATGTGCAGCTCGACGCCTCCAGCCTGTATCACGACGCGTACTCGTCGCTGGCCCTGGTGTCTCTGGTCATCGTCTGCGCCGCGGCCATCGCCCGGATCGTGCGCAGCAGCCACGACCAGCGCACCCACTGGGGCACCGGCGTGGCCGAGACCGTGCTCCGCGCGGTCGCCGGCATCGCCGCCATCCAACTCGGCTTTGCGGTGCTGAGCTGGCTGATCCCGCTCTTCTCGGCACTCGCCGCCGACGTGTTCCTCACCTTCGTGGGCCTCGCCGTGCCCGATCCCAGCGGCTTCGATCCGCTCGGGGCGCTGCTCTTCACCGGCCTGCTGCGCCTGCCGCAGCTCGGTCTGGTCGCGATCGTGCTCATCCCGGTGCTGCTCTTTCAGCTCATCCGCTTCGTGCTCCTGATGGTGATCCGCTTCATCGTCATCAGCTTCGGGATCGCCGCCGCTCCGCTGTTCTTCGCCCTTGCCGTCTTCGATCACCAGGCCCAGGTGGTCCAGTGGTGGTGGCGGCTGATGCTCGGCGCCCTGGTGGCGCCGGTGGTCGCGCTCGGGATGCTCGGTCTGACCATCGGGCTCGCGCTGCGCACAGCGGTCGCGGGCCAGTCGCTGTCGAGCTCCTTCTTCGGCCCGCTGGTCTCGGTCATCCTGGTGATCGGTGGGCTGTGGCTCACCGGCAAGGCGATGCGAGCGCTGCTCTTCGGGCTCGGTGGCCAGCACGGCTCGATCGTGGCCACCGTCCGCCACGCCGCCGAGGCGCTGCTCTTCGTGCCCGCCGCGGTGGCCAGCGTGGCCGCCGGAGGCGCCCTGCTCGCCGCCGGTGCCGGCGGTGGGGGTGCGCTGCTCAAGGGGCTCAGCTCGGGACGCTTCGGGTCGGGCGTCGTGGGCAGCGCCATGGCCACCGACAACGCGCTGTCGCGCGCGGCGGGGCTCCGGTTCTTCAGCACCCCGACCCAGGCGTTCTCGGCATTCAAGGCGAGCCCGGGTGGGGATCGCTTCATCGGCGAGGTGACCGCAGGGCTGATGCCGCCCGCGGCGCCCGCCGGCGGCGCGCTGGGCGGCGGTGGAGCAGCTCCCCGGGATGGACTCGGCCATGCGCCGGCTGCGCCTGTCCGTCCACGGTCAATCCACAAGCGCGGGCCGTCTCGAGGTGCCCCCGGCCGCCTGGGCCGCCTTCGATCACGCCGTCACGAGCGCGTGGCCGCAGCGATCGAGCCGTTCGACCGAGCGCGGCCCCGAGCCGCGCGCCCGCGAATCCGGGACGGAGCGCCCAGCCCGCCCCCGAGGTGCGCGAGTGAGCCGGATCCGTGTGCCCCTGGCCGTCGACGCCAACCTCGGCGTTGACGTCGGTCCGTTCCGGCTTCCGATCCGCGCCGTCGCCCTGATCGGGGTGTGCCTGCTGCCGGTGATGCTCTGCCTGCACGCGCCGCTTCCCTTCGGGCTTCGCCTCGGGCTGGCGAGCGCGCTGCTGTGCGGGGCGCTGGTGGTGACCGTGCCGACCCGGCAGGGCGTCTGGATCGTCACGTACTGGGCCTTTCTGATGCTCGGCCGTGTGCTCCCGAGCCAGGTGCACCGGAATCAGCCGGCGCGCGGCACGGTGCGCTTTCTCGAGGAGGGTGTCGTCACCGGTGATCCGCGCCCATCGCTGCATCTGCGCGGCCCGCTCGCACGTCGCCTGTTCGTGCCACGCGTGGCCGAAACGGCCGATGGGTTGTTCCACGTCGAGGGCGTGGGCTGGCGCGCGGTGGCGCGCGTGGAGGCTCCGCCGGTCGCGGTCGGGTCGGTCTCCCATGCTCGGTTCTGCGAAACCCTCATGCGCTGGCTGGTCGGCGTGGAGTGTCCGGCGCAGGTGATCACCACCACCGCGCACCTCGACCGCAGTGAGGCGGAGCGCCTCTGGGAGGAGGGCGTCGACCGCGGGCGCGTCGGTGGACCGCTCCTCGAGCTGGAGCGCGAGTTCGCCGGGGAGATGGCGGCCGCCAGCCTTCGCCTGACCCAGTACGTGGTCTGGGCGCCGCGCTCCGCGCGTGGCGACGGCGTCCCGTTCGGATCCGGGCCGCTGGGGACGGCGATGCGCGCCAGCCGCGCCGACGCGGAGCGGGTGCTCGACGCCGCGCTTCGACTGGCGCGCGACAGCGGGCTGGAGGTCACCGCGCTCGAACCCGCGGAGATACATGAGCAGCTGCTGCAGGGATCGTTGCTGGGCTGCGCCGAGGCGGCCGCGTCGTCTCGCGGTCTCTGGATGGGGGATCACGTCGCGGTCCTGGCGGTGACCGCGCTGCCACCCGATGTCGATCACGGCGATGTCGTCGACGTGCTCCAGCGCGCCCGAGCATCCGGGACGTGCTCACTCCACCTGGTGCCCGCACGCCAGGAGGTGGTGCGGCGATCCCTGCGCCGGCACCGGTCATCGCTGCGCACCTCGCTGCGCGAGGGCCGCGGCGACGTCGACGCCGAGGTGGCCCTCGCCGACGCCGACCGCCTCCAGGCGGAGCTGGCCGCGGGCAACGCCACCGGCTTGCAGCTCGCGCTGACCCTGGCGCTGCGGGCGAGGACGCGGACTCGAGTGCGAGGAGAGCGCCGAGCGCGTCGGTGCCCTGCTCACCGGCCGCGGCTTCGCGGTGGTCCGCGCCACCGTTCCCGGGCTGCTCCCGGCGCTCGCCGCGGCGCCCGGAATGGCGCCGCTGCGGCGCAGCCTCCAGCTCACCACCGACGCGGTCGCTGCACGCCTGCTGCCCGTGCTCGGGACGCCCTTCAGTGACGCCGGCCAGCCGATCGTCGGCACCAACCTGCGCACCGGGGCGACGGCATACCTCTCGGTCTGGACCCGGAGCAACCACAACGCCCTGCTGGTGGGCAGCTCCGGGGCGGGGAAGTCGACCGCGGCGAAGACGCTGCTGGCCCGCCACTGCATGGCCGGTGCCACCGCCGTGGTGCTCGACCCCGACAGCGAGTACGAGCCACTGATCACGCTGCTCGGCGGGAGCTACGTCGACCTGGCCGACACCTCCATCAACCCGCTCGCGGTGGGACGCGACCTCCCCGTCGACGAGGCGGCCGAGGTGGTGGTCACCGTGCTGTCCATCCTCGGCGGCGACACCGTCGCCTACGTCGGTGGCCGTCCGGTGCGACGCCTTCCCGGTGAGGACAAGGCGTGGCTGCATGGCCAGGTCGCGTCCTTCCTCACCGCTCATGGCGCCGGCGACGCCGAGCCGCTGCTCGGCGATCTGGTCGATGGTCTGCGCATCTCGCTCGGCGAGGACGCGTCGCTCTCCGACGTCGAGCGCGACCGCTATCGCCGCATCGCGCTGCGCCTCTCCGGCTACACCAGGGGCTCGCTGGGGCGCATCTTCAACCGCCCCAGCCGGTTGCACATCGACGGTCAGGCTCCGGTCGGGATCGGCTTTCGCAGCCTCTCGCTCCGCTACGCCGCCGACCTCACCCCGGCGCTGGCCGTGGTCCTCGCCCATGTGCTCGGCGTCCTGAACCGGCCGCACCGCCCCCTGATCGTGCTGGTCGACGAGGCCCACGTCCTCACCGCCGATCCGGATGCCGGCCAGGTGCTCGAGCAGCTGGTCCGCCGCGCGCGCAAGAGCGGCGCCGGCGTCTGGATGGCGTCGCAGCGCATCGAGGAGTTCGTCTCCACCGACCTGGGCCGCACCCTCGCCTCGACGGCTGCGACCAAGCTGGTGCTCGGCCACGAGGAGACCGTCTAGAAAAAAAAAAACTCGGCGACCAAGCTGGTGCTCGGCCACGAGGAGACCGTGCAGCACAGGTGCGTGAGCTCTTCGATCTCGCCGAGGACGAGGCGACGGCACTCACGCCGCCGGTGGCCGGCCGCGGCGTGCTCATCGCCGGCGGCGAGCGGACGGTGGTGCAGGTGACCCCGAGCCCGGTGCTCTGGCCCTGGGTGCGCTCCGACCCCGAGGCCCTGGAGGCATCGGTGGCGTGATCCGCACGCTGACCTGCGGCTGTCTGATCGCCGTGCTCGCGCTTGCCATGCTCCTGATCGGGGTCGTGGGGGCATTGGGAGCGCTGCTGCCATCGCTGCCGAACCAGCCGACCGCGACCCAGGTGGCCGCCGGCCGTCCGTGTGCCGACCCGATCGAGACCCAGGGGTACATGCCCGGGCCGGGCGCCTTCGAGCCCCACCACACCGGGATCGACTTCGCCTGCGAGGGCAACCTCACCCTCACCGCCGTTCTGGCCGGCACGGTGGTGATCGCCGACGACGGACCCTGCCCCAACACCTACTACACCTCGGGAGCGCGGACCTTCGGGTGCAACGTCGACATCGAGACGGAGCTGGACGGTCGCGACCTCTTCGCCCGCTACGGACACATGGCTCCAGGGGTCGCTCGACGTGCTGGTGGGGGAGCAGGTGGCGGCCGGAGACGCCCTGGGCACCGAGGGCGAGAGCGGCTACGCGACCGGCCGCCACGTGCACTTCGAGATCGACCTCGGAGCAGCCTCGACGGCGGACTGCATCAACCCGGTCCCGTACCTGGACCCGACGATCATCCACTGCCCATGCCACAACTGATCCGGCGGCGAGCCCATCCGCGAGGAGGGTCTGGTTGGATTGATACGATGCGGGCGAGCAGGCGCGACCCATCGCGCCGACAGGAGGCGGGAGTGCGCGCAGATAACGGCGATCTCCCGCGTGTGGCCGTCGTGCCAGTGACGCTGCTGCTCCTGATCGCCCTCATGACGGCGTGCGGCTCGTCCCAGTCTGGTTCGTCCGCGAGCGCCCACTTGGAAACGCCGACCTCACAGACGTCTGCAACGCCGATCGTGACCGCAGATCCCGGCGACCCGACGCTGCTCCCGGTGCCGGCCGACGTGGCGTTCCTTCAGGCACCCATCGCCATCCAGAACGAATGGCGCACGTACTACGCGACCGGTGCGATCACGGTGGTTCCCAACAGCACGGTGCCCTTCACGCGTCCGGCGACGCCGCCGGTGGTTGACGCGACCAACGGTGCGGTGAGCAGCACGACGGCGCAGCAGTGGGGTGACGCGCTCATGCGCGAGAACGCGTGGGAGAACTGGGCGATCACGGCAGACCAGACCGGCCTCTTCGACAACGGTGTGATCAGCGCCCCGCAGGCCGAGCCTGGGTTGGTGCTCCCGCAGGGTGCTACGGCGTTTCGCATTGTTGGACAGCGGTGGCCCGCGTCCCTGCGGCTCGTGTCCGTGTCTGCATCTGCGCAAGGACTTTCTCCAGGACACCGACGGCTACGCCTCATCCTGGAATTCAGTCAAGCCTGGTCAGTCGACGCCGTGTTCCCCAACGGTACGACGCAGCCGATGAGCCGATCAGAGCGTCAGCGCCGGCCAACGCTTCGTGGTCATCGGCAAGCTCGACGCAGCCGGCGAACTTCGGACAGCTGTGGTACGCGAGCGCGTCCTTCGCCTGCGATAGCAGCGAGCCGCAGCCTGTTCTTGCGCTGTGCGCCGAGTGATGTGAGATGCGCCACATTCGCTCTGACTCTGCAGATCGCGGTCGCGGTGGCGGTCGCATCGTCTCGCGCTCACTCCATCGTCCCAGGTTGTCGAGGCGTACGGTGGACGGCGCACGCGTGTCCCGGTGGAACAGCAGAGTGGGGTGGTACGCAGCTGGGCCCGAGTGCGCCCGTCGTTGTCACCGGTGATGCGCAGATCACCTGCCCAACGCCTCAGGTGACCATCACTGCAGGATCGACACGTCATCGGCAGACGTCGACGACGCAGCCGCAGAACGGTCAACCCTGCTACGAGTACGAGAGACTCCGAAGTCGCCATCGGCCCCGTCGTCGGGCGGGCAGCGACCGGTCTCCTGGTACGACCCAGGCCGAGGATCGGTCTGGACGGCAGGATATCCCGGACAAGCCAACGAGTGGCATCCCCGGATTCATTCCGCCGGACGCGAGCGTCCTGTATGCGTCGCTGATCATGGGCAGCGCCGACATGACGCTCCACTTCGAATTGGACGGGACGTGGTCAACCGCGACAAAGAGCTGCGACGGCAACTGGTTCATTCCGGCGGACGGCGGAAAGGACTATGCGTTTCCGATCGCGTCGGTGACGCGCCGGGCATCCGCTGACCTATCAGACTCCGCCGTCGATCAACGTCGAGCAGCTCGTCGCGACTGCCACGGCGACCTTTCGCCAGGTCTACACAGCCGGCCAGGTGGCGTCGTCACCGCCGGCTGACAGTCAGATCGTCCACTACACATCGTGCTTCACCGAGCTCGGGGCAAACGTGCCGCCAACGGTGGGCTTCAGCATCCGCGACCCCCAACCGGGAGCCGGGCCGGTGCTGGTTGTGAACTACGTCGTGCAGGCGACGGTCGACGAGACCTGGTGGGACTTCGGCGAGCCCGAGAATCCGGTGACGGTTCAGCAGGGGTGAACCCGGCGGCGCCGTGCTCAGTGCAGCACACCTACGCGCACGTCAGCGCCGACGCCTATGGCAGTAACGACAGTCCATCACCCACCTCCTGGCGTCTCGTGGACGTTCGGAAACGCTGAGCCGGCGCCGGACATGGAGGCGGTGGAGGCGTGGGAGCACGTCCACTTCAGCGTCACCGCCTACTACCAGGAGCCCGACGGCACGCAGTTCGCAGTTCCGCTTCCAGTCAACAACGGTGCCGACGACTTCTGGCTCGCAGCGACTCCGGAGTGGGTGCGCGTGTATCAGATTGAGGGCGTGCCTGACAGTCGCTAGCTGCGCCAAGCCAGAGTTTGGCCCAATCCGATTTTTGAGATCACGTGAACGCTTGGTCGTCGCCGATGGGCCCCGGGCACAGCGCTATCCTCCCTCTGCCTGATCGCGGGGTCACGGGTGGTTGTCGGTCCTGATTCCCGAACACGAGGTTAGCTTCACCGTTTCCACGGGGCTTGGGCAAGGGCCCCGGTGAGGGCCGCGAGGTGCCACTCGCCTTTCCGGCCCCGCGATCCAACCAAAAGTTCGGGCGAACGGCGGGAGTGTGTCGCCGCGGCTGAGTGGAGTGCTGTTGGTCTGTGCGATGCTCGCCGCAGGAGGCGGCGGGCAGTAACGGCTGTCATGCGGGACGTGGGGTGAGTGAGGCAATGGACAGAGGGCGCTTCGCTGACGGTAGAACCGGTCAGGTTGCGGCGTCCGGAGTTGTGCCGTGATGCCTAAGTGCCCACGATGCGGCTCTCCAATGGTGCTGCGCACGGCCCGGCGAGGGCGCGGCACAGGGAGCAACTTCTGGGGCTGTTCGCGCTATCCAAGCTGCAGGGGAACGGTCGCAGCCGCCGCTGGGACCCTAGCCGGACCATCAAGCGGCACGACAGTCACCAGTACCTCAGCTATAGGAAAGGTGACGCCGGTCGCACCGGCGATTGATCCACAGCGCATAGCTGGGGTGACCAACCTCATCCGCTACTACATCGGTTGCGTCGAGGCCGAAGGGCTCAAAGAGTTGGTGCTCGAGGTCGCCAAACGGGGTCAGCAGTTTGTGGTGATCGCCGGCGCCCCGGAAGCCGTGATGAGCGGCCAGGGCGGTGAGTGGCGGGAGATCAGCCAGGAATCCTCGGTTGTTTCCTGGTGGCAACGACGGGCGCTGACGGCGGGCCGGGAACGGGTGCTCTACGGATATCCCGTGGTCGCCGGCTTTTCGCGTGAGGGTCCGGTGATCGCGCCGCTCTTCTATACCGAGGTGCAACTCCGCAAAGGAACGACCGGGGTTGAGCTGCAACCGCTGAATGGCGCAGTCGAGCTCAATCTCTTCGCCCTGACACTCCTCGGCCTCGACCACAACGACCGCGCCGAAACCATCGACGCACTCGCCGAACTTGGGGGTGGATGGGACGAGCGGCTCGCGAAGACGTTCGAGATTCTGGCTGAACTCGGGACGGTGCAACCGCCGACCTGGACTGCTGAACAACTGCTCGAGGACGTTGGCACTCGCCCCGGTTTGCATCACACCGCAATGTTGTTTGCGAGCGAGCGTGCCCAGCAGACCGCGCAGTTGCTTCGCGATCTTGAAGAGATGGCGGCGATGCGGCCTCAGGAGCTGATGGCATCGGCACCGCTGGCGTGCCTGATGGGTTACGCGGCCTCGCCGGCGCCACCGTCTCCTCGCCCGCAGCCGACGATCATCCCCTCAAATCTCTCCCAGGACAGGGCGATCACTGGCGCTCTGGACACCGCGCTCACGGTGGTGACCGGACCTCCAGGGACGGGCAAATCCCAGGTGCTGGTCAACGCTGTCGCAGCGGCACTGTCCCGGGAGAGTTGGTGCTCTTTGCCTCATTCAGCAACCGGGCGGTGGACGTCGTCTTCCAACGGCTTTCGGCGGTGAGCACGGAGGCCGTGCCGCTGCGGGTGGGAGCCGCGCGGCTCCGCAACAACACAGCGAGTGAAATCCGCTCGGCTCTGGCGCGAGCGAAGTCCGCGGGGCATTCGATGCCAGAGGCACGACAGGGCTGGGCCGCGATCGCCGCGCGCCTAGAGAGCCTGTATGCGAGTGAGGGGCGCCGGCTCGGGGTCGAACGGAAGGTCGAGGAATCCGACGCCACATATATGAGCTCCGCGGCAGGGCTACCCTCGAGCCTGACCTCGCTGACAGATCCGGACCACGTCGAAGCACTCCTCGCCGCACTCGATCAGGCCCGCTACGACATTGGGAAGCCGATCCGCTCGCCGTTCTTCCGAGGCCGTAAGCGCAGACAGTGTCAGCAGTTGGTGCAGACGGCGTGGGAGACGCTGCTGGCAGCCATACCGGCGCGATTTGCTGTGCCGTTGGACAGGACCTGCCCGGTCGATCCCTCGGCCACGACCAGGACACTGCGCGCCGCATGTGTCGCCGCCAAGCAGGCCGCTATTTCGCAAACGCTTCGTGCGGAGCTTGCAGGCATGCCCGACCACTGGGCGATTCAGGAGCGGATTCGGATCTCGATGACACGAAGTCCGAGCGGCTCGTCAGCTCTTTGATGCGGAGTGGGTGGCGTCTGTCCGCAACGCCGCGCCGAAGATTCGCTCGGCGGCGGGTACATACGCAGATGCGATCGGTTCCCTAACGGGCGGGGGAAAGCGCGCGTCAGTGCGCAGCAGTGTGCCCGACATGCTGAAGATGTTCCCGGTGTGGGGCGTCACCAGTCTCTCCACGCGAACCAACTTCGACCTCGATCGCGGCCTCTTCGACCCGGTGGTCGTTGACGAGGCCTCGCAGTGCGATATCGCATCCGCGCTGCCGCTCTTGTTCCGCGCCAACCGGGCAATATCATCGGCGACGGCAAGCAACTGCTGCACATCACGACGTTGTCGGTGGCGCAGGACCGGGAGATTGCGACGCGCAGCGGCGTGCCGAATGATCAGCAGCTGTCCATGGGGTACCGGACCACGAGCCTGTTCTCTCTGGCGGCCCGGAGTGTTGGCGAAGCACCACTGTTTCTTGAGGAGCACTACCGCTCGCATAAGGCGATCATCACTTTCTCCAACGACCTGTTCTACGGCTCGCGGCTGATCATCCTGACGGACGAGGGAGCTGAGGAAAGCTCGGCTCCAGTGCGCTGGGTGCAGGTCGCCGGCGAGGCACGACGGGGGCCGCGTGGACGAGCGTCGTCAACGATGCGGAGGTCGCGGCCGTGGTGCGCGTGGTCAAGGAACTGATTCCAACCATTGGGGAAAACAGCCTTGGAGTAGTCGCGCCGTACCGAGCACACGTCGAAGCGATTCGTGACCGGCTGCGAGGCGTCGGCCTCGCGACCACCGAGTTGGTCGTTGACACTGCGCATCGTTTCCAGGGCGAGGAGCGCGACATCATGCTCTTCTCGCCGACGGTGTCCATGGGGATGCAGGACTTCCGCGCATCGTTTGCGAACAACTCGAATCTCGTGAATGTGGCGGTGACGCGGGCGCGCGAGCAGTTGATCGTCGTGGGTGACCGAGCCGCATGTCTGAAGGTGGGCGGAGTGCTCGGGCAGCTCGCCCAGTACGCAGCCGACCTGGAGGACGGACGCTCGAATCGCCGCTGGAGCGCAAGCTGCACGACGCACTTCAGGAGCGCGGGTTAACTGTCGTACCTGGCTACAGAGCCGAAGAGTTTCGCCTTGACCTTGCGTTCGTGACTGACGACATCAAGTTGGACATCGAATGCGATGGCGCCGCATTCCATCGGGACGCGCGCGGACAGATCCGGGATGCGCGACTGACGGGCGCCGGGTGGACGGTAATGCGGTTCGACGGGCGAGCGATTATTGGAGATATCGGATCCTGCGTGAGAAAGATTCTCGCGACCATTGAACGCTCGAAGAAGGAAGGATCTCCCGCGACATAGGTGAGCGTCGAGCCTGTTGCGATTGCGAGGCAACGGCTTCGCTCGCACGCAATGCGGCCACCACGGATCGTTGTGCTGGCGGCTCTCCGTCTTGAATGTCAGGTGCTGAATACGCGGTCCACAACGCCGGAGGTGAATCCATCGAGAATGAACTCGGTCTGAGCACCGTCAAGGAACTGGAATCGCGCTCTCAACTCATTCGCACTCTCAAGGGTCGTCCGCCGGTCAACGACCTTGATCGGTGCCTGTGCCCAAGGGAGTGCGTTCTCAGGCCGCGCCGCGTTTCGACTCGCGCAGCACCGTAGTCGGTGCCCACGTCGTAGGCCAGATGCAGGACGTAGGGATCCCCCGGTGGGAGCGAGCAGCCGATCACGTTGAAGCTGCGAGCATGTACGCATAGTTCCCGACCCCGTCCCATAGCGGGATGAGCGGGGACGCGGCGAGCGGCTCGCGGATGACGGGGCCATGAGCAGCGTGGGATGCGCTGACCAGCTCGCTCGCGTTGCGTAGTAATCCGGAAGGCGATCTGTCGGGATGATCGCGATACGTAGGAGGGGATCATCGGCGGGACGTGGCCCCTCGACGAGGTGTCTGAGGCCCAGGGCACTGTCATCTCGTTGTGTGAAGTACGTCCAATCCAGCGATCCGTGGAGCTTGGCGATGATGAGCTCCTTGGGTTCATCCGGATCCCAGACGTTGTAGTTCTCGTGGATCTCGAGTAACGTCCCGGGAAGCGCCGATAGCGCCGGCCCACTGCCTCCAGCGATCGCTCAAGAATCAGGTCGTAAATTGGGGTCAAGACCCGGCCGCTCGTAGTTAGCCGGCGTGCAAACTCGAGATAGACGGCAGGCAGATCGGCGGCCTTCGGGGTGAGGTCGTGGAGCACTTTGCCGATCGCCCAGCGGAGTTGCAGCCCCGCTCATTCCCGTACTCGGAGAAAGTGTCTGAGCCTTTGAGGCGGAGGACGTGCTGCCAGTCCAGCCAGGCGCCGAACGCTTCCAGGTTGAACGGGGTTCACAGGATTGGTGGCATTGACAAACTCTTCGTACCGACCGATGGCAGCGTCCAAGTGGTTGTAGTCCTTGACTGACAACCAGCGTCTCGCGACGTCTTCGCCAGCGGAAGGAGTTCATCAGCGAGGGGAAGACCGGCCGCTTCGAGAAGCCAGCGCCAAGGAGGAAGAGGCGATTAGCCCGGGAGAGCGGCATTGCCGTGAGATTCAGTGGTCACGCTTGGAAGGACGACACGGTGGTTTCAGGCCCACGCAAATGAGTGATTTCATCGTCGCGGGGTTCAGCTCGGGCCGCTCATCGCAAGGGGCTCGGTCGCATCACCCGTGTATACCCGACAAACTGGCGCACCTTCCAGTCCTTCTTGTTCTCGCTGTGGAGGAAGAGCGTCGTTCGCCAGCGATTCTGTCCACCCTGGTCGGTGTACGCCAGCGTTGCAGTCGGCGATTGTGCCTGCTGCACAGCGTTGATCAGCGGCTGCAGGTCTGCGCGATCCATGGGCAGGTTGAAGATGACGAGAGTGAGTTCCTGAGCCGCGATGATTGACCGCGACATCGATGCTGGATTCCAGCTGACCCCTCCGCCAGAGAGATCGGCGCCAACGACGAACGCTGGGCCAGCGCCGATGTTCCGAAAAGGGATGCGACACACGAGCTGTGAGGCCTGGTTATCGATGAACACATCCACCTGGCCGTGATCAACACGCACCAACTCCGATGGCCTGTTCTCCAGCTTCTCGATGTACTGGCCACCTGGCACATCCGTCAAGAGCGGCCGCCAGGACGCCTCGAGGCTGGTCTGCGCGATAGCCGCCTGCTGAAGCGTTGCGGTCACTTGCGCCTGCGCGATCTCGACCTGTCGTTGGGCCTGTTGCAACGTCGCCTGGGCAACCTGCGTCTCGGCGAGCCCTGCACTCACGGCCTGTCTTGTGTACGCAGCGAGAACGAAAGTGCCGACGGCCAGCAAACCGGTGAGGCCGCCGGCGAGCAGAGCCACGATGTCTGCGGTTGAGAGCGAGCTCTGCTTTGAGAGCGGTGGCAATACCGGGACTGGGACCGCGAGAAGGAGAAGTACCGGACCACCACGAGCAGGAGCGCCAAGAGCGCGAGCGGAACGATCAGCACGATCGCCCAAACTGGAAACGGCGGTCGTTTCGCTAGGGCGGTACCGACGAAGGGATTCGGCGCCAAAAATGCAGTTTCTGCTGCCTCATCCGCCATGCACGGTATCCGTCGAAACCACCGATCTCGCACGAAGCGAAGCGCTGATCTCTGCGAAGTCTGCGAGGGTCGCTTCCAACTCCGCCGCGATTTCCTCTGCGAGGAGCATTGGGTCCGGAAGGTTGTCGGCGCTTTCGACGGACTCGTCTGCGATCCAGGTGATGTCGAGATCGACCTTCTCGCGAAGGATGAGGTCCGCGTATTCGAAGTAGTGGAAGCGATCAGACTCCGCGCGCTCATGCCGCGCTCCGGCCTGGTAGCAGGCCACAAAGTCGCGAAGGTCCGCGTCTTGGAGCGGGTTCTCCTTGAGGGCGAAGTGCTGGTTGGTACGAAGGTCATAGATCCACACCTGGCTCGTCGCCGGTTCCGCAGCCGCCGCGCGGCGCTGGAAGAACAGGACGTTGGCTTTGACGCCTTGCTTGTAGAACAGGCCTGTGGGCAAGCGGAGGATGGTGTGCAGGTCGCAATCGTGGAGAAGCTTGCGTCGGATCTTCTCGCCTGCCCCACCCTCAAAGAGGACGTTGTCTGGGAGTACCACGGCGGCGGTCCGTTGACCTTCATGAGCGTTTTGATGTGTTGAAGGAAGTTGAGTTGCTTGTTGCTCGTCGAAGCCCAAAAGTCGTCCCGTCTGATGACCGCATCGTCGCGATCCTCGTCCCCCTCGATGTTCACGAAGGTCGAGGCGCTCTTTCCCGATGGGGGATTGGTCAGCACCATGTCAAAGCGATCGCCAGGATCACCCTTGAGGAAGTCGACTACACGAATCGGAGAGTCGCCATGCAGCATGGCCGATGCCGTGCAGCAGGAAGTTCATCGCGCACAGTCGCGCAGTCACATCCACGATCTCCCACCCAGCGAACACCTCGTCACGCGGAACCGCTTTTGATCACGGTCGAGGTCAAAGTGGCCTGCGATGTAATCCTTCGCGGCCAACAAGAATCCACCTGTGCCGCAGGCAGGATCCGCGATGCGCTGATCCGGCTTCGGCTGCATCACCTCGACGATGGCCCGGATGAGCGGCCGCGGGGTGAAGTACTGGCCGGCGCCCGTTTTTGTGTCCGATGCTCCGCGCTCGAGCAGCCCTTCGTAGGCATCGCCTTTGACGTCCTGATCGAGGGACATCCACTGCGTCGGCGCCATCAGGTTGATCATGATCGTGCGCAACTTGGCCGGATCCTGGATCTTGTTCTGCGCTTTCCGGTAGATGGTCCCCAGCATCCCGGGACGCTTGCCGAGCTCGGTGAGGATGTGCCGGTAGTGGACCTCGAGCGCGTCACCGTCGCGGTCCAGTAGCGACTGCCAGTCCAGCCCTTCCGGGACGATCGGGGCGTCGTTGAATGGCGGCTTCGCCAGTTCATCGGCCATCTTCAGAAAGAGCAAGAAAGTGAGTTGCTCGACATACTCGATCGTCGAGACCCCGTCGTCGCGCAGCACGGTGCAGTAGTTGTACAGTCGCTGAACAAGAGCGGTTGGATTCATGCGTCCAGATCCCCCGTGGGCTGCGCAAACTCGGCCACCCGTCCCGTCGCGAGGCCGACACCGACGGTGTCAATCGGGCCGTCAACAGTCGGGAACAGGCGTCCGCTGAAAGCGGCAAAGAGAAGGCTTGCTCGGAGCCGATCAGCTAACCGGGAAGCTCTCTGCAAACCGGACACAACATACTTGTCGCTCGCATCAAAGTCGGACATGACTTGGAACAGCTTGCTTGCTCATCGAGCGTCGGAAGCGGCAAGGTTATTCCTTCGAGGATTGGCTGGTTCACCTTGAGTATCCCCGCCGTAGTCCGAGCCGCACGTTCGATCTGGCGCCTCACACCGACCCAATCCCAGACATGCTGAACATACTGTGGCATGGCGCGTTCGGGGTCGATTCGGGCGCGAATCATTGTGTCGGGGAAGGCCACCTCGTCGTCGCTACTAACTAACCCACCGCGGCCAACGAGATCTCTGCTGCCGTTGCCTCTCACAATCAGGAAGTCGCCCTTCTTGATCTTGAATCTCGACGCACCCCTCTCGACCAGTCTCCGATCTTGGACTGCGTCGTATCGATGGCCCCGTTCCTCACCGCCGTCAATCGAAGCACCCGAAACCCGGTGGAGGCATCCTTGACCGATCGACCATTGATGAGTGGCTCGGACAGGATCTCGGCGAGGGTCATTGATGGCCATGAACGATGGGTCAGTTCGGCTTCGAGCAGCGAACGCCGGAAGAGTGTGGTGTGACGGGGGCCCAATTCGCCGAAGATTCATGGTGCCCCGGTCAACGCGGGTGAGTTCTTCATCGACGGCATCAACGATTGCGTCCTGCTCTGCGCGCGAGGGGAGTGGCACACTCCAACCGTTCATCGCAGCGGTCCCAGGTGGCGTACGCCGACCCCGCGCCATGCTGCCGCGAATCCCCCGGTGAGCGCATCCCCCGCACAGAAACAGATATCGTAGAAATTCAGAACTCACGACCTTCGTATTCGGACGTACCCTGAGAAGCGTGTTCTGAAAGCAGCATCCGTCCAGGTCGTTCCGCCAAATTGCAGGCTTGCCGACTTCATGCGGTGATCCGGATGCTTCACCCAAGACAACGTCGCCGTGGCGCAGGCGATAGATCTCTTGCTCCTGCGGTGTGAAATTCATCGACTTCACGTCGCTCAGGTCCAATCCGTCCCACGTGACATTCGCAGCGCGGAGATACGGAACCATGTTTGGACCGGTGTGGTTCTTGGGTGAACGTTGTCTTTTCCGAGTCGGACCTCAGCAACACTGGCGAGTGGAACGCACTTCCAGGGTGCCGACGTCCGCAGTGAGGTCATGCCGCCACTGCATCGTTCAGGTCGTTCAGCAACTTCGGCAGTTCTGACCCGAACGCATCCGTTGCCGCGCCAAGTCCACCATGCTCCACAAACGGCACATAGACGAAATCATCCACCTCGATAGTCAGACTGGTGGCGAGATGATCGCGAATCCGGTCGAGCCACACCAACTGCTCCCGAGTGAACGCTCGCCCAGCCTGCTCCTGCTGCATCAACCAATTATCGAAACGCTGACGCACCGTCTCGCTAAACGGCACGAGCTCGCTCTCCTGCTCAAGCGCAAAACGCACGAGGGAGACGAGGTCGGTGAGCACGCGCCCGCCGACCATGAACGCGCCACTTGTCGAAGGTCTCGTACGCCTTCCACAAGCGCTCGGAAGTCCAACGGAGGGCGACCGATCGCACTAGCCGAACTCCTTGATCTCAGCGTGGGTAAGGCGTTGTCCGAACGGCCGGCTGTAGAGGATCTGCAAGGCCGTGATGCTGCCCTTGTTGTCCTCGATGTACTGCTTCCAGGACTGCACCATTGTCGCCCGCACCTTGGCATCAACAGAAAAACCAGACGACAGCACCTCGTCCTGCGACGTCTGATCGATCAACTGCTCATACGACTTGCGAACATCGACGATCTTCTTGCGCAGGTCCGGATTCGACGCCAAAGGCTCAAGCGCGGCTTCGATAAGTCGGTGCTCGATATGCATGAGCTCCTCGACGGTCGGTTCGGCGATGCCCTCCGCAACCGCCACCTCCAACTGGTGGTCAGGATCGATCGCCTCCACCAGTCCCCTGACGAGCTCCGAGATCTCAACCCCGCCGGCAGCATATCCAGCTCCTCCGATCGTGCTTGGTAAGCCGCTGATTCAACCGCGCGAGGCGGGAGGCCAGCGTGCTCGCGAGTTC
This sequence comes from Candidatus Dormiibacterota bacterium, assembly GCA_963799005.1. Taxonomy (GTDB): domain Bacteria; phylum Chloroflexota; class Dormibacteria; order Aeolococcales; family Aeolococcaceae; genus Palsa-851. The sequence continues at coordinate 2,119,029 of CAWCVK010000001.1, forward strand.
GAGCGTTCGGTCGCCGGAAGCGACCTGTTGCAGGAGCTTCTCAAGAGGAACCGTGGGCCTGCGGTCGAGCGGGATCGTCTCCTGCCGGTCCTGACGCATGACCCCGACCGTGTCCACAATCACGAAGCGATCCTTGATCGCGTCCGCACCCACTTCACCGCCTGCAGATCCGTGTCATCGATGACGCGAATACCGCGACCCTTCATCTGCTCGAAGTAGCCGCGGCTGCGGACATCGGCGCAGGAAGAGGAGGCATCTCCAGCGGCTTGATGTCGGTGCCGGTGGCGATCATGTCGACGGTGACGGCGATTCGCGGAGTTGCGGCGAGGTGCGGAATTCCTGGATGAGGTCTTCGGACCGTTGCACTGCGTCTCGGGTTGTAGGCTTGTAGGTGATCTTCTTGGCGAAGTCGTTGCCCCTTGCCGAAGACTTCGCGGACGATGTGGACGATGTCCTCGGCATTGGGGTGGACTAGCTTGGCGAAGACGAGGGTCTTGGGGAACTCCTCTTGCGACCCCGGAAAGATTTCGGTCTGCGCTACATCCCGAAGGTGTCCCAAATAAGGTCCGGATCTGATCATCAGAGAGGACTGCCTCCCGGTCCAGAGCGCTTTGGCGTCGTATGTGAAGTCCTCATCGAGCATCTCGGTGCGAAGCTCTCCGGGTGACGCCGGTTGGCGGAACTTGTAGTGACGAGCCCAGCTTTCGACTACGGAGCCCTTGACGGTGATGCGGGTTCGCAGGTGCGTTACGCATCGAAATCGACATTGACGCGGTCGGCAACCGCCTCGGGATGGCTATATTCGAAGGCCGAGGTACTGGTCGAAGAATCCAACGCCTGCTTGGTCGGCGTCGCGGTCAACCCGATCTGGAAGGCGTCGAAGTACTCGAGCACCTGGCTCCAAACTCCGAAGATCGATCGATGCCCCTCGTCGATGAAGGATGAAGTCGAAGAACTCGGGCGGGACGGCCGGGATGTAGCCAACCGTCACCGGGGCCTTCGGGGCGACCTTTCCTCCGGGTCGAGGGTCTTCAAGCTCGGGGTCCAACTCCGCTTCTCCGCGAAGAATGGAGTACAGCCGCTGGACGGTGCAGATGACCACCTTGGCCGCTGGATTGATGGTGTTCGCTCGTTGGATTCGCTGGACGCCGTACAACTCGGTGAACTCCGACCCATCGTCGGGAGTGATGAATTTCTCGAATTCCTCAATCGCGTGCTTGCCGAGATGGCCGCGATCGACCATGAACAGGGGCACACCGGTGGGCGCCGCCGAACTTGACTAAGTCGATACGCCTCGGCGACTGCCAGGGTGGTCTTGCCTCTGCACCCATGGTCATCTGGACCAACAGGCGGGGGTCATTGCGCGCCAACGAGGCCTCAATGGCTTTGAGGGCTCGGAACTGTGTCGTCCCACAACCCGGTGGGACTGAGTTCCGGGAGGATCTGCAACCGGGCCCGAAGCGAAGGAGCTCCGGGGCTCAGGTCGGCTTCCACGGAGCCACCGGGCCATCGTCTCTGGCCGGTGGAACCCGAAGACCCGCCGGCTGCGAGGCTCAGGATCGAGGAGGTTGGTGAACTGGATCTCGTTGTATCCCATCTCGTCGAGGAAGGGAAGGGGCCGCCGCGGCGGGTCCAGCTTCTCGGGCAACCCAACGCTGTACTTGCCGGTCTGGCTCTCGACCTTGGAGAGGGTCTCGCCGGTCTTCTTCGGCTTCAGCCACGCCGACCGCGTGAGCGGCATTGAAGAGCAGATAGTCAGACGTGCCATGCCCGGGTGCCATCCGGAACTCACGGACGGCGACGCCCTCCTGGGCGTAGAGGTTCATCGTTTTGTACTTCTGGACTGCGAATCCGGATGCTTTCAGGCGCACATCGATCTTGACGCGCGCCCGAGCCTCGGCAGTGAGGTAGGTGTCGTCGTCGGCGGCGGCGTCGGTCATCGCAGGGGCATCTCCTTCCCAGCCTAGTCGGAGGCCAGTTTGGCAAGAGCGCTGACCATGGCTCAACCCTAGCGGGCGCAAGCCTTCGATCGAACCCTTGACCCGAGTTCCGCGCACCTTCGCAGGCTCTCCGGCCACTGGCTCCGAATGCCTTTAGTGTTCTCGGCAATTCGGCAACAAGCGCTCTCGGAGCACGGCGTACGATCGGCGAATGCCGTCAAAGGAAGTCGAGCGTGCCGTTTTCGACCTGTGCCGGGAAGCGGTTCCGGGGTTTCCCGACGGGCAGGTAAAGGACCATGATTCCGGACTTCCTGGTGAGGAGCGAGGATCGAACCATCGGCGTCGAGATGCAGGAGTTCATCCAGGGCGCGGGGAAGGATGGGGCCCCGGCGCGGCAAGCTGAAGGTGTCCGGGACGCGATCATGGGCAAGGCGCAGGCGCAGTTCGAGGCGCGCAATCCGGGCAGCTATCCCCATGTGTATCCGTATTGGGTGCGGCCAGTGTCAGGGCAGATTCGCACTCCGCGCGACCTCCCCGCGAGGATCTGCGCGCTGGTCGAAAGTGTCGTTCGTGAGCCCGCCCAGGAGGGCGATGTCATGACCAAACGTGATGTGAGCTACCCCGATCTAGAGGCAGCAGGCCTCGAGGGCTGGCTGACACACCTGACCGTATACCTGTATGCGCCCGCGACCTACGGCCTGTGGAGTTCCTCGGAGTGGGGGTATGTCAGCCAGGACCTACTGGCTTTGGCTGATCAGGTACGCGAAGGACATGAAACTGCCCGCGTACCATGCTGCATGCGACGAAATCTGGCTCGTGCTCTACGCGAGGGCATCTCCATCGGGGAGTTTCGACATGGATGTCCTCGAAGGAAAGCGGCTGTTATCAGTGTTTGATCATGTGGTCTTTCTGGATGTTGTTTCAAAGCGGTACGTAATGCTGGCAGGCTAGCCAGGTTGCGCGAGGCCGGGGCTGATGCGCTGATGCGCTGGCTATCGGTCACCACGAAAGCCATCGACTAGACATGTTCTATGGCGCTCTCCGCGACGAACTCATGCGCAAGCATGGCAAACAGCTTCCAGCTGATCGACCGGAGTACTGGGAGTTGGCGACGTCTTCCGACCGAGCGGCGCAACGCATGTGGCTCAACGATGTGCTGGCTCGCATGCCACCGGAAACGGGACAACGCCTCTTCGAGAACATCTGCGATTCGGGTCGCTTCGTACCGACCTACAACGAGGCCGCAGTCGCCTCGATCCTGCTGGACGCGTTCGTGAAGGTCGAGTACGAGCCGACCTTGAACGGGCAGACCCCGGACCTCGTCGTGCGTTCCGATGACGGTGCGGTGCAGCTGATCGTCGAAGTTGCCAACCGCTTGCTCCCAGAGGCCGCGGATGCGAAGGCGAAACGGTGGGAACAGTGCGCGGCCGACTGCAACGCTGGGCGGCTCCCTGGCTGGTGCGCGGCATCAGGGTGGAGGACCACGATGCGCCAACCGCCGATGTCATCCGGCCGATGGCGACGTTGCTGGGACGATGGCTTTCGAGAGCGGACGCGGCCCAATGGGACGAATGTCGGGTCGGCGACTTCGGGTTCGTGATCATGCAGCGTTTGCCGGGAGTCACGCCGACCTGCTGATACCGCACAGCGAACTCTGGTCCACCAGCGATCGACTGGTGCCCATCGTCACCGAGAAGGTCAACAAGTACGCGAGTCTGTGCGCTGACCTTGGTGTGCCACTCGTGGTGGTTGTCGCTGCCGATCCCCGATCGTCGGTCACTGTCGATACTGTTCGTGGAGCCGTAACCGGAGCCCTGACGTTGTCGATGAAGCTGGACATGTTCGCCGATGGCCCGACGTCATCGGGGCCGCTGAAACTACATCAAACCGACGAGGCCCGGCGGTGGCATCCGTGCCTGTCCGCGGTTGGATGGTTGCAGGCTGGGATCGACGATCCTGGAACGCTCACGCTATTCAGCCATCAGTACGCGAGTTCCACAGCCGACGTGCCGGTCGGCGGACGCATCGTCTCCGGGTGACAGGGAGCGGTTCCGTCGGCAATGACGGGCATCTAGGGTTGGAGGGGTTGCTTCGGGAATTGGAGGTCGTTTGATGGGCGCAGGGGCGAGCTGGCATTTGACAACGACACGTCCAATGACCTTCAAACTGCCCGATGGTGATCAGCAGATCGGGGCGTGCCAGCTCTAGCACTTGCGACCAGAAGTTGGACAGCCCCCCGACTTCGCAACTGGAACGATGGGCTCTTGAAGGCCACCCCAGCGATCACACGCGAACCCGACAGCTGTCTTGAATGCCGATGCAACTGCGCGGCGTGATCAGATGGGCAGCCCGGATCGGACGCACGTCTACATTGACAATCGCCTGCCCTAGCAGATCAGCCGTCAAGAAACGGCCATGGCGTACCGGTTGGATCCCATGCGGACAAAACGCCTCGTGTTTCGCTGCAACGTAATGCGCACAATCCGGGTGGCATTGCGTTGCTCCTTCATCGCGGCACCTTGATCAGCACCTGGGTGATCACTGGGGCGCTGAGTGGCTGAGGAGAGCGACGGAGCACCATTTCGCATAGATCGCTCACTGCCAGCGTCTGATTGTGCCGCTCGGGAACCGTTGGGAACTGACGCTGAAGGTCTGCCACTAGTCGATGCAGCGAGAGAGAACTTCCTTCGATGCGCCTCTGCGCTTCAACCTCAAGACGAAGGCGCTGGCGAGCTTGATTTAGCGATGTGATCGTTCGCTCCAAATGATCTAAACGTTGCTCAAGTTCAATGAGAGAGGCTTCGCGCGAGGCCATGGCAGCGGAGTATTGCACAGGTTGTCCACAGCTTCCCGGTGGGGGGAAGCGGTAGGAGCGGCGTCGGCATGGATTTTGATACGCTCCCGACCAACAACGCAGCCGAAGTTTCAGTCGAGGACGCAGTAGTGGCAGCAACGTCGAGCCTGCCTCAGTCTCATTCCGCGTGGTCGCCTTCGCCTCGGCGATGCAGGGGGACGACGCCGGGCATACGGGAGTTCGCGCCCCGCGAGCTCGGAGCTTGAGGCGCGAAGCCCGCACGAATGCATCCATTCGCGATTGACACGAGCGAACGAACGTGGACGATCGTCGCCCTGGGTGTCCTCGCGGTCTTGGTTTCCGCGGGCTTCGCCCCGTTTCACCTCGGCGCACATTGATGTGCCGTGGTTTGTTGGAACACCCACACCTCTCGCCGTATTCGGCGTGCTGTTCGCTGCGTTTGAGCGGTGGGGTTGGCACGGAAGACTTGGGAACATGCGTCTCTCGCGAGTGCCCGATCTCAGAGGGAGGTGGGTTGGAAACATCAAGGCCAATCCCGACGGCCACGAGCTCGACGTACCGGTTCGCTGCTATGTCCGGCAGACATGGCAGCGCATCTGCGTCGAAATGGAAACTGCGACATCATGTTCAACGTCGCAGATCGCGTCGTTCGACATCTCGACTGGCGCGCGTCCGACGCTGGTCTACACGTACCTCAATGAGCCGCTCGTGGGCACCGTTCCCAGCATGCAGGCGCATCGCGGTACGACACAGCTCCAGCTCTCGACCGATGGTCGTCGGCTGCAAGGTGATTACTACAGCGGCCGGGGTCGGGCTGCGATGGGAACCATCGAACTTGGCTTGAGTCTCGCGACATCAGTGATCACGCCCAGGCCACGAATGTCGTCAAGCTCGTGGAGGATGCCGGTGGAGTTAACAACGGATTTCAACAATTCCTCGAGCAGATCCAGCTGGGTGCACTGCCTGAGGGTCGCATTGAGAGCGCATGGTTGCGATTGCACGAGTACCTTGCCACTGGCTTTGGCATCACACGTGGAGAGGTATTTCTGCAGGGGTCGTACGCGAACGACACTGCAGTGAAGCCGGCACGCTCCACCGATGAGTACGACATCGACGTGGTTGTGATGTGTTCGGTTGCAACGACTCGGCCAACGCCGCTCTGGAACGTCTCGAAGCGAAGCTCGGCGAAGACGCTGACTACCGGAAGCGAATCGAACCCAAGAACCCGTGTGTCCGTCTCCATTACGCTTCGGACGAATCCGGGTACTTCCATATCGACATCGTGCCTGCGCGCACCGCTACTGCTGCCCCGATCGAGATCCCCCGTCGCGGTAATGGCTGGAAGGACAATGATCCCGAGGGGTATCGGATCTGGTGCGAGAGCCAGGGCCCGCAGTTTGCACGTACCGTGCGCATGCTCAAACGTTGGCGTGACGTCCATCAGGGGCAGCGTCGGGGCGTGAAATGATCGTGCTGCAGGTCATGGTTGCCAATGCGATGGTTCATGGCCAGACCGATGCAGCAACCGTCGCGCGGGTTTTGCGTGCCATCGCCTCGACACTCGCGGCGCATCCCGACGCACCTGCTGCGCTACCGCACCCGGTTCTACGAAGGGAAAATCTGACGGCGAACTGGCCTGAGAATGACTACCGGGAGTTCCGTCGCAACGTCACCGAGGCCGCAGCTCTGGCCGAGTCAGCACTTGCGGACGCTGACGAAGCGTCAAGCCACCGCCAATGGCGGGAACTGTTTGGCGACGCCTTTCCACCATATCGCGGTCCTTCACGCATGCCACCGCCCGTTCCACCACCTGGGTATGAGAGGACGCCGCAGCAGCCACCACGCCAACAGCGATATGGATGACGCCGGTACCTGACTGGTCGGCGGAGCATCCGGAGCGGTTCGACTGGGAGATGGAGCAGTTCACTGCCCGCGGACTCGATGTGCGGACGGAGGTCACGCCCGACGGACTACGTGGGCCACAACCGAGCTCTGTATAGAAGGAAGCTGGATTCCGATCACGATCAGGTACCCGCGTCACTATCCTGATGGACCGCCGAAGTTCTATGCGGCCGAGGGCACGCTGCTCGCCATCAAAGGCCCGATGGGGGAAACCTTCCGTAGAGGATGAGGCGAACTGGTGGCCCTGGATGAGTGCGGCCGAGATCGTCGACGAGGAGTTGCGCTCGTTGCTTGAGGACACGGCGGCCGGAGCTGATCGCGTCGCCGCCAATGAAGCAGACATGCCGGAACCGTTATCGGCCCTCTTCACGTACACCCGGGATTGGTCTTCCTCGTACCGGATCCCATGTGGGCACCGACGCCGCAGTCGGCGTTCGGGAATATGCGCTTTACATCACTCAATAGAACCGGACTCCAGAGCCTCGTCCTGCAAGCAGATGGCTTCGGTAGCATTGGTGCTCGCTTGCGTGAGCGCTTACAACCAGGTGGATCTCCGGAACGACGCGGCTACTGGGTTCATTTGGATCCACCACCCAGCCCAGGGTGGAAGGACTACTCGAGCGTTGCCGCGAGGCCAACCCGGACCTGGAGCGTCGCGCGAGAGATAAGGCACCGAAAGGGCTGGACACGTGCTGGGTGGGCGTCCGCTTTTCTGAGGAGGGTCCCCGTCGCGATGACGTGCGCATCGCCTGGCTGTTCGCGGAGGTGGAGTCCCGGCGGGGTCGTCCGGCGCGGGTGACACGGCTTGCTCCCGCCCAGGCACTCACAAGTAGCGAGCGCCAACGTCGAATCCCCGAGTTATCGGGATTCGCCGCGACGAGGGTTGTTCTCGTTGGCGCTGGCTCAGTGGGTGCGCCTGTGGCGCTGGAGCTGGCGAGGGCTGGGGTTGGGCGACTGGACATTTACGACGACGACGACTATGACGTCAACAACGCCGTCCGACACGTGCTGCCCGTTACTTGGGGTGGAATCTCCAAGGCTGAGGCGGTCACCGCAACGTGCCACGGGGTCAATCCGTTCATCGACGTGCATCCCCACTACGTGTCGGTGGGTGGCGGCAATGAGGCACGGACGGAAGAGTTGGTGGGGAACTCATTCGTGAGGCGCACGTCGTCATCGACACGACCGGCGTTCCGTCCGTATCTCGGCTGCTTCAGCGAACCACGAACGATGCTAGCGTGCCGCTGATCACCGCCGCTGTGACGGCTGGTGGCTACGGTGCTGAAGTATTGGTCTCGCAGCCACACGGACCGTGCCGCGACTGCCTCGTTTTCGCACAGCGAGATGGGGTCGTCCCGCGCCCACCCGCAGCCGAGGAGTCGAACGTCACGCCGTTAGGGTGCTCACACCCGGCCTTCATCGGCGCCGGGTTTAGAGTCTTCGGAGCTCGCTGCGGTGGTCGCCCGAATCGCTGCCGGCCTAGCGCCAGCAACCCAGTACCCGGACCCCGAGTTCAACTGGATGGTGCTTAACTTTCGAGGCGAGCCTATCCGTCAACGGGGAACGTTGGGGGATTCACGCTGATTGCCGGCGCCACTGATTCGACGATCTGGCTTGATGTCAGGGCGCGCCAATGTATCGAAGAGCACTCACATCGCTCACGCTTTCTGGAGACCGGGGGTGCGCTCTTCGGCTGGGCAAGCGGCGATGACACCGTCATCATGCTGGCGTTTGGACCGGGTCCTCGAGCCGAACATCGGCGACGGAGTTCATGCCGCATCGGGACGACATCGGCGACCAAATGCGATGGGTGTTCCACGCGTCAGAAGGTCGTTGTCGGTATGTCGGGAGTTGGCACAGCCATCCTCTGGGCCGCGCGATACCTAGTCAAGTCGACACCCGCACCGCTGCAGGCATCGCAGCGCAGGCCGACGTACTCCTCCCGACCCCCGTGCTACTCATCAACGCGACCTTCCCGGTTCTCCGCAGCCGCGTTGGCCGGATCCAAGCATTCATATGGGTGAGTTCGACGTCAGTACTGCTGAGGGCGGAGTTGCAGACCGCCATGCTCGACATCGGTTGGGCGCCACCCCGATTGACACGGTTGGCTGAAAGCACCGGAGCCCGATACACTGGGTGAAGCCAGGTGCGTCGAAGGCGAGCGCTCGATGCGGTTGCCACGTACCCGTGACCATGCGACGCGTTCTCGAGCGCGTTTGGGTCGAATGCCACTCTCACAGACTCTGTGCGAGCTCGAACTCTGTGCGAGCTTCGCAAGTAACTCTATTCCGGCGGTGGCCCACCACCTTCCGACGCTCAACGTCCCGGGAGCAGTGCGATTCCGCGGTTGCCAGGCTCCCGGCATGTTCGATCACATAGCGCGAGGGACTGGTGAGGTCTTTGTTCTCGGGGCAGGGTTCTCAAGGGCACTATCACCCGAGATGCCGCTGACCGACGAAATGGGCTCGCAAGTAGCGGCCCGGCTCGGCCTCGACCTCAAGTTTGATGGCGGGGCATTTCGAGCTTTGGCTGTCTCGGCTAGCCGAGGATCAGCCGGACCTGTCTCACGCTGAGAACCTTGCCAGTCGAGCGCAGTTCGCAGAAGCTAGTGACATCGTGGCGAGCGTCGTTGCCGAAGCTGAGGAGGAAGGATAGGAGAAGTGAACCGCTCAGGGCGGTTCAGTCTTCCTGAAGTGAAGGGGGTTTCTTCCGCGCTGATGGACCTCGTGGTTCCGTCATCACCATAAGCGCTGCACGGATGTGGCGGGGTGTGAGATCTAGCCAGCCTAGAGTCGCACGCCGGCAATCTGTAAGCGCTATGTAGGCATCTGATGGAGTAGATTGCTTGAGACATGCGTCAGGGGGCGGGGAGGGGAGACGGTCAGGCGATGGTTGAGTTTGCCCTCGTTCTGTCAGTCGTCCTCGCCCTGCTGCTTGGCTGCACCCAGATCGGCTTGTACGCGCTCACGAGGGGGACCGCCATCACGGCTGCGGAGCGAGGCATCTACATCGCCGCCGGTGCGGCGGGGAGCCCGACCGGCCCCCCGGCCACCGCCGACGTGTATTCGGCGATCCGATCGGAGCTGCAGAGCGGCCTGGTCGGCGCCACCCCGCTCCCATGTCGCCGGTGGACGGTGTGTGTCCGGCGCTCAGTGCGTCCTGGCCGGTGGGCATCGTCTACGTCTGCTCCGTCGCGCATCCCGCCGCCGGCACCGTTGAGGTCGCCATCCGCGGCTGGGTCTCGGCGCTCGTCCCTCCCGGGTTCGGGCTCGGCTCCTGGCGGACCGGCGCGCTGGCCATCAACATCGACGATGTCGTCCACAGCGCGGTGTTCGCGCCATGACCGGACGTCACCACAGTCGCCGCGGCGAGGGAGCGCAGAGCGTGGTGGAGACGGCGCTCGTGCTCCCCTTCCTCATCGTGCTCGCGCTCGGCTTCGCCGGCGCCATCTTCGTGCTCGACGCGACCACCGAGCTGCGCTCCGCGACCGGGCTGGCCACGTCGGCGGCATTCAGCGTTCCATACGGAGCCACCAGCTCAGGCGCTCTTCAACATCGACGACACCTTCCAGCGCAGCGTGTCGGGGCCGTTCCTCGAGCCCGGATCGCTGCGCATCACCTGCCCGCCGAGTGAGGGCAACCAGTACCTGTACTCGGCGACGTACCAGCCGGACACGGTGGTGTCCTGCCACGGCACCGCCACCGTCTCGTTCTCCAACAACCTGATCGGCCTGGTGTGGCGCTGGAATGTGACGCTTCAACAGAACGCGCAACTGGTTGCACCGCCGTTCCGGCAGTGCGCACCGAGCGTCACGTGCTGACGCGCCGCCGAGCCGGAGAACGCGGCCAGGTCATCGTGCTCACCGCGCTGGTGGTGACCATGGTGCTCGGCGCGCTGCTGGTCGCGGTCGCCGACCTCCTGGTGGAGAGCAGCGAGGCGACCCGCGCCGACACGGCCGCGTACCTCGGCGCCCAGTCGGGCGCGGACTCGGTCGACACGAGCCAGTTCCCGTCGGGCGTGACATCGAGTGGGCAACTCCGTCTCGGCGCCGATGCGATCACCAACTGTGAGCAGGCGGTCGCCGTTGCGGACCCCGGCGCGGTCGCGTCGTGTGTCGTGAGCGGGGACTCGATCACCGTGACCGTGAGCAAGCGGATCCAGCTGCCGGTGCCGTTCGTCGGTCTCGGCACCACGGTTCGAGCCGTCCATCAGGCCGGTGCCGCGCTCGGCACCGTGCATCCGTATTAGTCGATAGGGGGAAGCAGGGGATGCGACGCGGGGCGTTCGTGCTGATCGTGGTGCTCTCACTCGCCGCCGTGAGCGCGGTCGTCTTCACCGCCCTGAGCATCGGCGGCCGGCACATCACGGCCTGGGCGATGAGTCAGAACGCGAGTGCCGGCACGCTCATGACGGCCTCCCTGGTGCGCCAGGTGACCATCGCACAGGGATCGGACGACTTCACCGTCCTGACCACCAATCCCGCCGGCGAGTACCTCGCGCACTCCGTGTCGGACGGCGATGTGCTCCGGCCCGACGATCTCTTCACCCAATCCATGGTCACCGTGCCGCTCGCCTTCAAGAGCATGGCGCCCGGGCTGCAGGCGGGTGACAGTGTCGACATCTACGGCCCGAGCTCCAGCACCCTCGGGGTCGGCACGCCGGAGGCGCCCGAGGCCGCAGCGGCGGCCGCATCCGGGCAGACCGTGCAGCTGTATGGCCGCGGGATCACCATCGTCGCCGCCGGCAGCGCCACGGCCGTCCTGGTCCCGGCCGCGTATGAGGGGTTCTGGGTCGACCTCTCCGTCTCGGGCATCGACCTGGTCGCGGTGCAGTCCTCGGGTGTCCAGGTGCCCCGCGGCGAGACGTACACCCTGCAGCAGGCCGAGCAGATGCTGACGGCGATCGCCAACGGGACCGCAGGGTCCACGCCGGCCGCCGACCCGGCGGCAGGCTGAGCGTGGCGCCGCTGCGCGTCGGTGTCGCGGGCGTCCGAGCCGGCAGCGGGGCAACCGGGTTCGCCGCCGCGCTCGCCTGGTCGTCGGCACGGGATCGCGGGACCATGCTCGTGGATGCCGACGGCGCGGGCGGCACGGTGGCGTCGCTGCTGGGCATCGACGACACGCGGTCCCTGGCCAACGTGTACAGCCCGCACGGCATCGCCACCGCCGAGCTGGAGCGTCAGGCAGTCACGCTCGGCTCGCGCCCGCGGCTTCGGGTGGTTCCCGGTTTTCGCGATCCCGGCCGCCCCGGCTCGCACACCGCCGAGCTGCTGGTGCCGGCCCTCGAGGGCCTCCCCGAGGAGCTGGTCGTCGTCGACTGCGGCACGCCGTTCGCGTACCCGGATCTGGTCGATGGCGATGCCGCGGCCCGGGCACTGGGCTTCGCCCTGCACGCGGTCTTCATCGTCGTGCGCGCGGAGTCGGACCTGCTCGACAACGCGGTGCGCACCCTGCGGACGCTGACCATCCCGCGCGCCCGGCTCGTGCTGGTGCGCCCGGCCCATCGTCGCGGCGTCTCGGAGGCGATCGAACTGCTGCAGGCGGCGCTGCCCGGATATCCGCTGGCGTGCGAATGGGAGTGGAACGCGGATCGCTGTGTCGCGGCGCGAGCGCGCCGGGAGCCGATCCAGCGCGAGGCGATGGCCGAGGAGCTGGGTCTCTTCGGATCCGGAACGATCACCTCCGATACCACGCGTCGCCACCGATGGCCGCTGACCCGCCACGGTGCGCCAGTCCGGTGATGATCGGCGAGGACCGGCCGCGCATCGATGCCCGCCGGGTGGCCGGGAACGGGATGGCCTCGCGCGCATGGCCGGAGATTCCCGCGGACATGCTCCCGCTCGTGGAGCAGCTCTGTGGCGTGCTCCATCGCGAGCGGGGTGATGAGCTCTCCACCACATGGGAGGAGCGCCTTCCCGACCTGGTGAGCGACCTGGTCGAGCGGTCGGTGCATCGCGGCGGCATGGGGGTCGCACCGGTGCTGGCGGCGCGTCTCGCCGGGGATGCCGCATGGCGCGCCGAGGTGGAGTGGGCGCTGCTGGTCCGAGCCAGCCTGCTCTGGCCACTCTCCCTGCTCGTCTATGAGGATGTCGAGGACATCCAGTGTCTCGGGGCGGACCGCATCCTGGTCGAGGCCGCGGGTAGCAAGCAGCTGCTGCAAGGGTCGGGACCCGAAGCATTCAGCGCTCCCACCCGCCGGGAGGCGGACGCCAGGCTCGAGGAGTGGTTTCGCACCCTGCTCAGCTACGCGGGCGTGCAGCCCCGCACCCAGCTGACCCGTGATCAGCCGCGGGCCGTCGCCACCATGGCGACCGCGGTGGGACAGGTGCGCATCGCCGTCGTTGTCGCCCCCGCCGCGGTGGGGCGGAACAGCGTCTATGCCTGCCTGCGCATCCCGCGCGTGAGCGGGCCGAGCACACTCGACGAGTTCGTGGCCAACGGCACCATCCCGAGCGGAGTGGCCGCCTTCCTGCGCGAGTGCGTTCGCGCCCGGCTGAACATGATCATCTCCGGCGGCACCGGCGCGGGCAAGACCACGCTCATGCGCGCGCTCTGCGCCGAGGTCGCAGACGACGAGACGCTGCTGGTGATCGAGGACAGTCCGGAGCTGGCCCTGGCCCAGGAACGCCCCGACGGCCGAATGGTGCACGAGAACACGATCACCATGGCCACCGTGCCCGGCGCCTGGAAGGAACAGGAGGCCCGGGTGAGCATGGAGGATCTGGGGCGCGACGCCCTGCGCTTCCTGCCGTCGCGGATCATCGTCGGCGAGGCCCGCGGCGCGGAGATGGCGGACGCCGCCAATGCGATGACCACCGGCCACGAGGGATCGATGGTCAGCGTGCACGCCAACAGCGCCGCCGAGACCATTCCCAAGGTCGTCAACTACGTGATGATGGCGCCGCGTTTCGCCGGCCAGGTCGAGCTGGCCACGAGGGTCGCGCACCAGGCGATCCACCTCGTGGTGCACCTCCGCAAATCGCAGCGACTCGGCAGGCGGGCGGTGACCGGGGTGGTCGCATACTCGGCTGACGGCGCCGCGGTCGACGTGTACCGCACGGACGAGCACGACGCGCTGGTCCGCCGCGTGCATTCGATCGCCGACCTGCCCCGGCGACTCCAGGAGGCACTTGGCGAGCAGCTCGTCGAGGTGCCGGCGCCGTGATCGCGCTGCTCTTCTTCGAGGTGCTGGTCATCCTCTGCCTCATCGCCGCGATCACGGTGTGGCAGCGGCCGGGCGTGCGTCCCGACGCGGGCGCTGCGGTCTCGCGCCGGGTCGCTCCCCTGCTCGACGCGGAGCGGGATCTGGCCGCGTCGCTGGGCGTTCCGTTCGCCGTGTGGGCGGCGATTCGGCTCACCCTGTTCGCCCTCGCCTTGCTCGTGGGGTTGACCAGCGGCGTCGTGGTGATCGCGGTCGTCCTGCTGCTGCTCGGGACGCTGGGCGTGCCCTGGTTGGTGGAGGACGTGGCCTCGGCGCGGCGATCGCGCGCATATCGCTCGCTGGTCGCGACCGTTCGCGACCTGGCCAACGGTTTGCAGCGCATGGGCAATCTCGACGCCGTGCTGCGCGAGGTGGCACAGCATCCGCGTCCTGAGCTGCGCGAGCTGCTGACGCCGCTGCAGACGGCGCTCTCGATGGAGGAGGGGCTGCTCGACATGGCCGAACGCTCCCGTTCCGCATTCGTCGAGGACGTGTGTGTGCTCCTGCTCGCCGGAAGGAGCCGCGATCCGCGCGAGCTCGTCCACCAGCTCCGCGACCAGGTGATCCCGGAGCTCGAGGAGGACATCGCGCTGCTCGACGCCACCCGCGCCGCGGTGGCGGTGCAACGACGCAGCGCGCAGATGATCGGCGCGGTGCTCGCGGTGCTCATCGGCGCCTTCAACACCGTCCCGGTGCTGCACGACTTCCTCGTCAGCGTCCAGGGGGAGATCACGCTCGTGATCGCGGCGCTGATCTTCGCGGGCTCCATCGCCATCATGGGCACCCTGCTGCGCACGCCTCGCCCGGCTCGCTGGGATGTGCGCCTGGTGCGCGCGGAGCTGGGGCGGATCGGTCGTGGCTGAGGTCTGGCTGCCGTCGCTGCTGCTCGTGACCACGGCCGCATTGGCTGCGCTGGTCCTGGCGCGCAGCGGCGCGTTGCGAACCGCCGAAAGCGCCAGCATTCGCCGGGTCCGGGATCGGTTGATGCCCGATCACGGCCGTTGGGCCGCCGTTGTGGCACGCAACCCGATGGCGCGTGCCTTGCAGGATCGATTCGCGATCCGGCGGCTGCAGCTGGCCGCCGGTCGCGGCGACACTCAGGCGTTCACACGCCGGGTGGTCGGCATCGCCGCCCTCACGGTCGCCGCCTGCAGCGTCCTCGACGGCGTGACCGTCCTCGCCGGCGACGGCCTCGTGCTCGCTCCCGCGTTGATCCCGGTCGCAGCCGTCGTCGCGACCGCGCTGAGCGTGGCGAGCCTGCAACGAGAGGCCCGCCGCCGGCGCGAGACGGCCTCCCTCCAGGTGGCCAAGACCCTGCTGCTCTTCGGGCTGCTGCGCGTGCCCCCGGTGCACAGCCCCGAGGGGCTGGGTCCTGGAGACCCGCTGCTCGCCCTGGCGCGAAGCATGCGCGACCGCACCCTCGCCGAGATGCTGGGCAGCGACCAGTGGCGTCAGACGAGTGACGTCCAGCCGCACTCCCGAGCCGAGCTGCTCGAGGCGGTGTCCGCCGCGTACCGCCTCCCCGTGCTGGCGCAGCTGGCTCAGGTGGTGCGAGCGGCCCAGGAGTATGGAGGCGGTGATCCGGCGACCGAGTACCTCGCCGCCGCGCGCTCGTTCACCGCGCAGCGCCTCGCCGACGCGCGGGTCCGCTTGGGTTCACGCACCATCACCGTGCTGGTGCCGATGGTCGGCCTGCTCGCCGCCATCTTCGTGGTCATCTTCTCGGCGGTCGCCTACGCCAGCGCCAACGGCGGGCTCTGAGTGCGCCGGCACGCCTCCGTCCTGCTCGCGGTGGTCGGCGGTGTGGCGGTTGCGGCGCTGGTGCTCCCCCGGCCGAACCTCGCTGCGGCGACGGGATTCGTCAGCGGTGCGGATCCGACCGGGGTGGCCGCGCTGGCCGCCGCCGAGCTGCTGCTCTGGGTTGCACTCCTGGTCGGTGTCGTCCTGGTGCTGGCGCGCACGCTGGGCAGCGTCCGCCTTCGGGTGACCTCGACGCGCGTGCTGGCCGGCGTGACGCTCGCGGTATGCCTCGCGATCCTCGGCGTCGGGGTGGCGCGCCACAACAGCAACGCATATTCGATGTGCTGCGGCAGTATCAGCCAGGCTCGTCAGCAACTCGCGAAGGCACCATGAGCACCACCCGGATGCTGGTCAGCCTCCTCCCCGCCGAGGAGTCGGATCGGCTCCTGCGCGCGGTCCATGCGCTCCTGCCACCCGTGGTCGACGGCACCATCGCGCTGCTCCGCCCCCCGGAGCCGCATCTTGGTGATGCGGCACTTGGGCTCGCCGGCGCAGAGGTGCTGATCGTCCGCAACGCGGGTCACGAAGGATCGGCTGTAAGCGACGCGGCGGACGAACGCCACCTGGTCTGGTGCCGCGACGACATCGAGGCGGCGGGCATCCCGGCCGGCATGGGGACCGCCGTTGTCGCCGAGAGCCTCGAGGCGCTCGCCTGGGAGCTGGTGCGACGTCTGAGCGGCGATCTGAGCCCGGGCGGCCATGCGCAGCCGGTGGCGATGTTGCACACGTCAGGCGTTTCCGACGACATCGCTCGAAGCCGCGAATCTGGCGAGGCATCCTCCACCGCAGCCACCTCACCGCAGCGGCGCAACGGGAGGGTTCCGGCGCCGCCGGCGTGGGCGCGCGGCGTGCTTCCCGGCAACGGCTCCGATCGCCGACGCGGATGTGCAGACGAGTCGTGAACCGGCACCGGCGGCATCCGGCCCTCCGATCCCCGACCATCGACCGCCGTTCGAACAGACCGGCGCGCACGCATCGCGGTTGCCGGTGACTCCGCTCGCGGCCCTGGCGGGCTTGGGGTCCGACCAGCCGTACCGCACGGCTTCCGACGACAGCCGCGTTCGGGGCGCTGGAAACGCAGGATGCGGCGAACCACCATCTGCCGGCGCGGGGTGGCAGCCGCCTGCGGACGCTCATCGGGCGCGTGGCTCCGTCGCGCCCACGGCTCCCAGCGCCCGACCTCGCCGGACTCGGCCAGGTCCTGCTCCGCGCCCATTCCACGGTGGTCACGGTCGGCACGCCCAAGGGCGGCCCGGGCAAGACCACGGAGGCGGCGGCGATCGGGGTCCTGGGTGCCCGCGCCGTCGAGCCACACGGCGGCAGCGCCGTGCTCGTCGACGCCAACCTCAACAACCCCAACTCCTGGCGCCAGCTCGCCGTCCCGACTGACGCGCTCACGGTGCGCGAGGTGGTCGAGGCCCTCAACCGGGGCGCACTCGTGCCCAACGGTGAGTTCGCCCGCAACGAGCGCCTGCGCGTCCTGCCCGAGCGCCGCTCCGCGGGCTCCGCGTACACAGCTGCGGAGATCGACCGGCTGGTGACCCACCTCCGGCTCCGCCACACCCTGGTCGTGGTCGACCTGCCCAACACCCTGCCCAGCCTGAGCGAGGGCGCCAAGGAGGCACTGGTCGCCCACTGGCTGGAGCACGCGGATGTCGCGGTGCTGCCGATCGACCTCGGCGAGGCGTCCTTCATCGCCGCCGGCGAGATCATCGACAGCCATCGATGCCATGGTCGCCGGCTCCAACGGCCGTCTCCCCAGGCCCGGGCTGGTCGTCCCCCTGCTGCTCCCCGGCGACGGGCGCCGGGCGCTCGAGCTCCCGGCGATCGCCGAGCTCCTCGACCACCTCCGCGCCGCGGGGGCCGAGATCGTCGAGGTGCCGTTCACCGTCGACGTGCAGACGGCGAGCCATCGGCGCAGCCCCATCGTCGGCGCCTCGCCTCGAACCGATCGCGCGTTCGCGGGCGTGCTGAGCGCGGTGGTGGCGGCGCGAGAGCGGGCCTCGGCAACCATCCCCCATGGCTGAACGTCGACACACGGCGTCCGTCACCGACCAGGACGAACGTGTGCGGCGCATCACGGCCCTGTCCCTGCGCCTGCTCACCGACCTCGCCCGGGGCGGATACGGCGAGCGGCCGGAGCTGGACTACCTGACCCCGAGCTGCGCGGCGAGCGTGCACGGAGCGCTGGCCGCGATCGGTGGTGATGGGTGGTACGTGGAGACCGACTACGGCGAGGCGGTGGCGGGCACCGCCGACCTGGACGGCGAGCGATGGGACGGTGCGCGTCGAGCTCCTCGTCGACGACCGCTCCCTGGCCCGCGAGCCCGGAGGTCCGCCGATCGCGCTCCCACCGGCGCGCTGGCGGCTGACGCTGGCGCTGGACACGCGATGCACCCGCATCACCGCGCTCCGGGCAGAGGCCGCGTGAGCACCGGACCGCACGCGCGCTGGTTTCGCGCCCGCCTGGCGGGAGCCGGCATCATCGACATGGGCGCCGGGGAACACGCCAGCCGGGTGTGGCGGTCGCGACGTGTGCGCCGAGCCCGGGCGACGGCGCTCGCCGCGGGGGCCGTGCTCGCCCTGGGCTGCGCGACGGCCGGGGTCGTGCTGTCGATCCTCCCGACCGGAGTATCGGTCGCCGATGACGGCGACCACCTATCGCATCGGCGATGCCACGCTCCACGCGGTCGCGCCCGGCGTCTACTCCGGTTCGGGGACCCTGGTGCTCGGCCACCGCGGCCCGGACCTCACCGCCGGCGGATCCGCGGTCGTCAACGGCGCGCGCTGGGTCGCGTTCTGCGAGGTCGCCGCGGGCGGGGCGGCGGAGACGTGCCGCCTGCAGAGCGGGACGCGGACGCTGACCGCACGCGACGTGTGGTCCGCGGGCACTGGCAGCGCACGTACAGCGACGGTGTGCGCGTTGAGATCGCCGCCGCGCGGGGCGTGCCGGTCCCGTTCCCGGTGGGGCGCTGAGCACACCGCGAAGACGCACGCATGCTCGCGCTGCGATGCAGCGTCGGCGGCCGCACACGATCGGCGAGACGGAGGAAAGTGTAAGCGGCGTGTGAGCGTTTCGTCGGTACGCTGGATCGCGATGAATCCGGCCACGTTCCTGAGGCACTCGAGCTGCGCTCACAGGGAGTGGGGGAGAGCGCTCGGCGAGCCGCGCGCCTCGAGCGCGCACACAACGCGGAGCGACTGCTAGTGGCGACCGCCGCCTCTCTGGTGTGCGTGATCGCGGTGCTCATGGTCGACCCTCGCGACTCGGATGGCGGACGCGAGCACGAAGGCGTCGGGGGCTGCTCCCCCGATGGGGACTGC
The DNA here is from genome assembly GCA_963799005.1 of Candidatus Dormiibacterota bacterium. Classification (GTDB taxonomy): domain Bacteria; phylum Chloroflexota; class Dormibacteria; order Aeolococcales; family Aeolococcaceae; genus Palsa-851. The sequence continues at coordinate 2,138,010 of CAWCVK010000001.1, forward strand.
CGCGCGCGCCGCGGCGGAATTTCGCGTCCTGGGGTGAGGTGAGATCACGGCTGGATGGCCGCGTCGCGCGGACGGTGACGATCATCGTCGACCCCAAGGGCCGTGACGGCCGGCGCGAACGGTGATCTATCTCGGGCGCGACGTCGCCAGCCGCACCTGGCTGTGGGGGAGTCCGGAGAACGCCTACCTGCTGCTCGCCCCGCCCCGCCGCGGCAAGGGGGTGAGCGTGATCATCCCCAACCTCCTGGACTGGCCGGGTCCGCTGGTGGCCACCTCGACCAAGGACGATCTGATCGTCCATACCGCCTGCGCGCTCCGCCAGGAGCGGCCGGTGTACGTCTTCGACCCCACCGGCTTCAGCGAGTGGCCCGACCCGGTGGGCTGGGATCCGGTCGCCGGCTGCGAGGATCCCCAGGTCGCCATCTACCGCGCCCGCGCGCTCAACGCCGCCGCGGGCAGTTCACAGGGCATCCAGCACGCCGACTACTTCCAGTCGTACAACGAGGCGATCCACCGCTGCTACCTGCACGCCGCGGCGGTCTCCGGACGCGACATCGCCACCGTCCGGCAGTGGGTCAACAGGGCGGAGAGCCACGACGCCATCCGGTGTCTGCGCGAGAGTCCCGCCGCGCCGGAGTGGGCCGACGACCTCGAGGCGATCACCGGCATGCACGACCAGGCGGTCAGCAACGTGTTCAGCGGTGCGCGGCGCGCCTACGACTGCCTCGCGGATCCGCGGGTCCTGCGCGCCTGCCAACCCGGCGCGGCGGCCGGATTCATCGCCGACCGAATCATCACCGAGCGAGCGGCGCTCTTCATCGTCGGCACATCGGGCGCGCAGGCGAGCATGGCGCCGATCATCACCGCGCTGATCGAGACCATCGTCAATGCGGCCAAGCAGGGGGCCGCGCGCTCGGCCGACGCGGCGGCTGACCCCGCCACTCGGGCTCTTCCTCGACGAGTGCGCCAACATCGCGCCGCTGCCGTCGCTGCCCCAGCTCGTGACCGACGGCGCCGGCCAGGGCATCACCACGATGATCGTGCTCCAGTCGCTGGGCCAGGCCCGGGCGCGCTGGGGGGTCGACGGGACCGCCGCCCTCTGGGACGGATGCACCGTCAAGATCGTGCTCGGCGGACTGGCCGACACCAGGGACCTGGAGACGGTGAGCCGCATGTGCGGCGACGTGGACATCGAGGTGCCGGGCCGCAGCTATACCGCCGCAGGCGAGCAGACTCGCAGCTTCTCGCACCGACGCGTGCCGGCGTTCGCCCCGGGACAGGTGCGGACGTTGCGCCGATGGCACGGCCTCCTCTTCTACGAGGAACTGCGCCCCATCGAGACGGCTCTGCCCGGGTGGTGGGACCTGGCGCGCTACCGGCCGCGAGTCGAGCAGGCCGTGAACGCGTTCGCGATGTCGCGCGCGGTGGGAGCGGTATAGGTGAAGGGCATGACACTACCTCGGCCGGTTGGCAAGTCCAGTAATGGGCTCGCCGACAATGCCGTTGCCATGCCCGTCCGGGAGGGTCGCAGCTTGCGCCTCGAGCCAGCGAACCTAGCGTTTCAGTTGCTTCGGGTGCGTGACGTCGAGGTGGTCGGCGTCCTGGTCGGGCCCGACCGCACCTACTGATCGCCGGCTGGCAGCGGCGACAGCCGCAAGATATAGCTTCCATGCCAGAACGCCAAGAGGTCTACTCGGTCCGCAATGGACGTCCGAGGCCGCTGGCACCGGTCACCTTCGAGCAGTTTCGCCGTCATGCCACGACTGTTCTGTCGGATCTTCACGCCCAAGATCAGCTCCAAGAGGCATTTGGCTACTACTGCACCGACAACGGCGTGATCCCCGGTCGAGAGGGGAGCGATCCGGACCTTCACTTCGAGATCGAGCTTGGGTTCCCTGCACTGCCGTTCGCCCGCACGGTCCCGACCATCGAGGCTGACCAGCTCTTTGACCTGATCGCAGTGGTGTATCGATTCGTCTCGAAGGGCAACCCGAAGACGGGCTACCTGCATGAGTGGGATCAGTGCGGGTGGCACTACCGAGACTTCGACGCCAACGCCGCGCGCGAAGAGCTTCGGAACAAACTCAACCCCTTGCTTGGTCGCCTCAATCTGCCGCTTGAGCTGCTGCCCGCGGGCATGATCGTCGAGCGTCCGTCAGATCCACTGAGTGAGTTGATCAGCGAATCAATTCCGGCTGTTCTGCCCGTCGACCAAGTGGCTGACCCCGTGCAGGTCGCTACACGGCGGTATCTGCGCGCACGAGGGTACGACGCTGAGCGGCGAGCCGCGGTGGTGGAACTGGCGGGCGTGCTCGAATACATGAGACCGCAGGTCAAGACCGCACTGCTGAGCGACGACGAGTCAGACCTCTTCAACATCGCCAACAACTTTGCCCTCCGGCATCGCAATCTCAGACAGAAGTCCGACTACGATGAGCCGACCTGGCTGCCCTGGATGTTCCAGGTTTATGTCGCGACCATCCATGCGGTGGCTCGGGTCATCGAGCGCGAGTCCAAGGTCAACTAGACAGGTCTCCGCAGGAGCACTCGGATAGCTCCAGAAGGTTGGGCAGACCGAGACGGAGACCGGTGAAGTCAGGGCATCCGCCTGGCCAAAGGCGAACCAGTGTGCCGAGGGGTGTGTGCGGTGTGTCAGCTGAGTACTTGGTACCCATTAGGACCGCGCGATCGGTCGCATCCAGCCAAATGGACACATGTGGCTCGACGATGACCGTGTCCGTCCGATTCCACGGCGTGGTTGCAAATGACATCCACTTCGAGAGGGCTACGGGGCCGCCGGCACGCGGATCGAGAGCAAGCAAATCGCGGTCGAAAAGCGTCCCACGTGTCTCGAATATGAGGATGTTTCTATCCGCGGGTACTGCGCGAAACTTTCTCAAGGCATTCTCGAGATGGCGGGCCAACTCGGTGCTCAGCCAACGGAGAGCTTCAGTTTCGCGAATACTGCCCGGTTCGAGCGTGTAGTCCCATAACCACGGCTCGACGCGCGACCCGCCTGAACCGATGCGGGACAGACGGTAGCCTGGAATCGGGTCGCAATGACCCGGCAGTGATCCATTCGCCACGGCCGCTCGGACCCATCTCACTACCGTGTCCAACTCGGGGAGCGATAAACGTGCGGTTAGATCGAGCGCATCGATGTGAATCTCGCATGTGTACGTGCCGGGCACTATTCCATCGAGTTGCCCGGACAGTGTGTTGACCGCGACGGCGTACTGCTGTCGGATGTGAGGTGATACGAGTCGCTTCACTTCGACATTCCAGTCTTCACCGCTCTTGGTGTCGACAAAGACAAAGTCCGGTGCCATGCCTGTTTGATGTGGTTCGTCGTCTGGCGCGCGCGAGTACTGGAGATCATGCCGACGGAAGGCGTGGCAGGCGGCCAAGGCTGTCGGCCACTCGTGCTCTTTCTGACGATTCTTGAAGTTCGGCGCTTGCTGCACGCTTTGGAGGCTCCTAATGTGGTGGGCGCTGGAAGTCGGGTGTTCCCATTTAGATAAGCTCATTTCGGTCGATGGCCGGGAGGTGATGAACCGATGATCAGAGTGCGTCCCGCTCTGGAAAGAGCGGCCCGTATGAACGCGTGAGGAAGAGCAGCGGGCTCGGGGGCCCAAGTGCCCATTCAAGCAACCAATTGTCCGCGAGAGCTCCCGCTACACCCGGCACCGGCGATACGAGCGCCGACCCTTGAGACACAAGGAAGCGCGCCACTCGACCGAGAGGTGAGCGCAGCCCTCCAGCGATCCGTGATCGAAGGCCGGTCAGAGCGTCGCGTATCTCCTCATCGCTTGGGGTCGTAGAGTGAAGCCAGTCACGAAATCTGCGCGCTTCTTCCCCAGAAGTTACGTCCAAGACCCGATCCAAGCTCACGTCAATTTCGCGGCTCACGCTCGGTAACCCCGCGAGTGTCACCACCCGCTCAAACTGCTCCGCATGGACGTTGTACGGTTCGAGGAAGGTATTCAGGCGGGCCTTCAACAACGGCATTGTACTCACAGGCAGCTCCGGGATTGCGGCATACTGACTGCGCATCACTAGCCTCTGAGAAAGGCCGGCGCAATTCAAGATGGCCCGCGTGACGTACTGGTGCTCATGATCAGCCGAGAGCCCAAACTTGGCACTGAGGTTCGTCTCGATGTGCCATCCAGTCTCATCGACAGGCTCGGTGTCGACAGTTAGCTCAGCGACGTCAAAGCGAATGCCCATAGCGTCGGCGACGGCATCGTGGATCGCCTGCTTAAGCAGAGGAGTGTTCTGGAGGTCATAAGCGACTGCAGCCTCAGTCTCGGATACCATCAGCGGAGGTTGTCGCACCAACCTTCGGTACGTCGCTGCGATGAGCCTTTGGCGCATGTGCTTTCCGATCTTGTCAGTCGCGGGCCAATCATCCACCGACCGCGACGCGTGGCGGTCCGGCTCAGGGATTGTTATGGGTAGTAGGCGGTACTGAAGCTGCGGCAGCACTGGTCGGCCGGAGAGACCAAGGCTGCCCGTTTCGCCGACGGTAAGGGGGATTGGCTGGAAGGAGATTCGCTCAGACTCGAGTAGATGCATTACCGGATCGAATCCGAACCAATCGATGAGTAGCGGGATCTCCTGCAGCGAGTTGGACTTGACGATGATTTGGTCGAAGACAATCAGACCGCGTAACAGCGCGCCAGGATCCAGCGCCGTGCTGACGCCGCCAGCTGTGGCACTCAGTTTCAGGATGGCCCGGCGCACGCTGGCCACGGTCAGCCTCCTACCCGCGCAAGTTGGATCACCTCAGTTGTCTCCGCCGGTGTCCAGGAACGCTCGCAGCCATTATTGAGAGCCAATGTACGTCCCCTCAATCGAGCGACGTCTGAGTCCCCGTTGTGAAGGTCAAAACCACATCGGAAACTCAGTGGGTCGCAGCTTTGAGTACTCGCTCTGAGGAATCTTGACGGCGGCAGCCTTGGCCCAGCCGAGCGTCAACGGACGACGTTCACATCCGCACCGCTTCGAACCCGGCTCTTTGCGCTCTTGGGCTTGCTGCCAATCGGCCAGGTTCTGAGGGCGAGGTCGGCTAGGATCCTCTGACGTTCCCGTATTGCAGTGGGCGACCAGTCGGCGGCGTCTGCCACCTGGAGGGTCAGTTCATAGGGGGACGCGGAGTAGATCGCCCGCTTCTCCTGGAAAGTGGCGCTTCCCAAGTTGGAGTTGTCGCTAGCCTTCATGAGCACGAGGTTCCCAAGCCGCTTGGAGTATTGCGCTACGTCATCGGGTGTGAACTGTGGCCAATTGCCTTCGGGCTGCTCGGGCAGGACATGTTCGAGATTGATGATGTCAGGGTCGTTGACCGGGTAAAACCACGGCTCTTGCTGGCCTTTGGCCGTCATTTCCAGGGATCGGAGGTAGTAGCGAGCTAGTCTGGCAGTTGCCACCCGAGCGATCTCAAAGCTCTCTCTGAACGAGGCATCGCCGGGCACAAGTGCGTCGAGTTCAACGCGAAGGTTCTTTGCGGTGTTGACCTCGCTCAGGTACACCTTCTTCGCGGCGTCCGAGAGGGGCTTAGCGACGCCACCGCTTCGAATGGTCGCGGCGATGACCAGACGAACACCCAGCGAAACTAAGAAGCTGAGGGCGGCTGCCGCTTCGCGCTGGTCGAATCTCGATGAAATCGCAAGGACCAGCGCTCGCATAGGCTTGATATCGAATTCATTGAGCACCTTAAGCGCTCGGCGAGCTGAAGGTGGGTAGGCATTCCACCGCTCATGGTCCGAACTGAACGTGGCGACATAGGTGGGGGCCAGATTTCTCAAGCTGCGACGCGAAAAGAGCTGCGGCCTGCTCGCCTTTGGCGGTCTCTTGAACGGCGTTGTAGACCTCAGCGGGAGTCCGCAGGTAGCCCTTTCTCAGGGTCAGCGAGTGCTGGAGATAGTTGATAGTGACATCAGGGTCGTCCACGGATTCCAACGCTCCGCGCATCGCCGCCCACTTCATTTGAACCTCATGGGATCGGGAGCCGGCCTTTCCAAATAGGTAGTTCTTGATGAGGTCAGCCTGCGAGGTTCGGAGCCCGCGATCATTCAGAGTTTCAAACATCGTATAAGCGCTCGCGGGATCAGGGACTTCAAGCAACACGACGCGAGCGCGGCGCTCAATGAAGGTAATCCAACCTTCTAGGAGATCGCTGTGGTGCTTCTTGTCGACCGATGCGACGATGTCGTGGACGTGCTTCTTAGCGGTGTCGAATGCTGCCCGTAGGTTCTTATGTGACAGGCGCTTACCCTCGGGCAAGATCCGAGTTGGGTCGTCGTCGACAATGGCTCGAAACAGATCGTTGTCGTCGACATTCAGCCGCAGCCGGGGAATGTGTTCATGCCGCTGCCGGTCGTAGGTCGCCAAATAGTCGGATGAGATCGAGTTAGCACGCTCTGCCTCGCCAAGCTCCCGATCATAGTCGCGAATTGCCGCGATCAAGAGAGATGTCGTCGCGAGCCTCTGTTGCCCGTCTACGACCTCAAGGTCATCAGAACTATCAGCTCCAGAAATGGTGACGATGGTGCCGAGGAAGTATTCAACGTCGTCGTTGTACGCTCGCGCCAGATCCTGATAGAGAGTCCGCACTTCATGGGTCCACGCGTAGTCGCGTTGATTTGGTGGAACGGTCAATCGGTGCCTTTTGAGAATTGCGCCGATGCCTCCATGGTCGACGCGCAGCTGGTCAGTCATCGACGAGCCTCAGAGGGACCGGCGGCACAAAGGGGACGCGTTGGCCGGCGCTCTCAAGGTCTCGTATTGCAGCGAGCCGAAGCCTTTCTCGAACCCACGCTGAGAGCGGGATCCCGGCAAGGGAAGCTGCCTTCTGAAACGCCTCCTTCTCTGTGTCTGAAACTCGGATCTGCAAGTAACTCGTCTTCTGTGTGCGAATCATGGCTTGATTGTACAGCGTGCGTCATTACAAAACTAGCACAAGGCTTGGATTGTCATTACACGCGCAATACAATACGGCCATGAATACGCTCACGGCAGCCAACAAGGACCGCCGTGGTCCACTGCCTTGTCGAGTGCAACTTCGCTATCGATCTCGCGCCCAGAGCGCCGAACGCGCCGACAGGAACGCTCCGAGGCGACGAGCATCAAGCGGACGCAGGGTTCGGGTCGTCTCGCTCGATCGATCGCCCGTCTCGCACTCAGCCTGGCTGCGTCTACGCTCGGCAGAACGCGTCAAACGGGTCTTTTCACCAGGTCGTCGATGTTGTTCTCCAGCGCGGCCTTGAGGTCGCTGTACCAGCTCGCGTCGCCGATGCCACCGAGGTGCAGCATTGTTGAGATTGCGCGTGCTGCCCGGGCGATTGCTTCGCGCCGCGGTTGAGGAAGGTCACGGTCCGCGATCTCTGCCGCGTGCAGCACATTGAAGTCGGCCAGTTGTTGCACGATTTGATTGAAGCAATCGATCCGCCAGAGGGCGATGTTGACGGCCTCGATGGTTTCCCTCTGTACCAAGTCCCCTTCGCCCGGCTGGGCGATCAACGCCGTTAGCGGCTCGACGGGAACCGGAAAGACCTGTCCGAAGCCGTACTCCATGATGTGGTCGAAATCCTGTTGCGCTCGGTGTCGCGCGCCTGGTTCGTCGTAGGCGTTGAAGTAAAGAGTGCCCGTAGGCTTCATGCCATCGCGCACGGCACGCAGCATCGCAACGACGGCATCCACGTCGCGCTGCCTTTCATCCGACTGTTGGGAGAGGTAGATGAGTACTGAAACCGCCAACCCGACAAGCACGAGCCAATCGCCGAGGAGCGCCCAGGCATTGACATTACCGACCAGGAATGTGACCCCGACCCCGATCGCGAGGACACCCAGGACCGCGAGCCCGACCCGCGAGGCCCTGCTAGTCTCGGTTGCGCCTCGAATTACTGACCGAGATGCCACGTCTTGACCTGACACCACACGCGGCGCTCCTCGTGACGAGGGCGTGGGTCACGTATGTCCCCGAGCTTGACCCGGCCAGTGCGTACCCAGCTATGTGAGCGCCGCACGAGACATGGAATCGGTCGAACCCTTGGTGCCCGAACCATGGCGAATACCTCCGCCGCGTGAGGCCAGTCCGCCAGATTCGACACCTGGCGCGGTCTTGCCGGGATCAGCCCCGACCGCTGCTACGCCTGCGCGGCACCTGGAGTCTAGTACAAGTGTTTGGTCGGAAGCAACGGACCGATCAGTGGGATCGAGGAGCGAACCGCCGAATACGGGCCGCCCCTCGCCACGAAGAAGCAGAGATTCGTGAGAGAGACCGGGCCGTGGCTCAGACGGCGGCCTGACTGCTCACGCCGACGGGGGAACGCAAGCCGCGTACTGGAAGGTCCCGGGGACGATGTGGTCAGGGGGAGCAGCGCGTTCACACAATTCCCGCAGTTTTCAACGTCAGAACGGGACTGCTTACACGCCGGCACAGAAGCTCCCCGGCCACCAGATCAGTTCGCCAGCCGAGACAGACGTCCGATTTTGACCTGTTCCCTGACGCTCAGATGAGCCGGCGCCTTGTGTGGCGCCTGGAGGTGCTGGGCCAATACCTCTGTCCAGTCACGGCGTCATGTGGCGCTTCCTGGCCGCTCCCTCGAGTTCAAACGGCGCTTCTTCCGATCATTTTGAGCAAGCTTGGGAGGGTTCGATTGCCTTTCTCGGCATTCCACTCTTGTATTCGGAGTCCGGGGTTGCGGCAACCGCGCTATGACCATCGCGTCCGCAAACTCTCGAGAAATCTTGCGAGCTGCCCGGGCGACATGGTCGTGACCCGCAGACCTGGAGGAAATGAGACGGCGATGCGCCTGAAGGGTGATCGTTGTCGAGCGATGTACGCGGGGGCATATCGCTACTCCAGAGGATTTCGAGTGCCGGATGTAAAGGCCCTGACCTCTCGCCAGCGCACCTCGTTGTCCAGATTTCCGATTGAGCAGCTCGAACCCGCGCGGCGTGAGCTCAAGCGAGTGACCGCCGGCCCACGGAAGCGTGAGCCGGTTGCGCCGGTCGCCGATGCAGTGGCGGCGCTAGTCGTCGCCCTCTTCGTAGGTCACGGAGAGACGCCCGCGCGCAGGGGTGAACGCTCCTTGGAGTGTGGCGTTGATACGCGCAAGCTTGCCCACCTTGACCTCGACCTGGGGATAGAGCTCGCGCATCCGATTGGCGAAGGTAGGGAGGTACTTCGTTGGCCAGAAGTAAATTCGGCGATTCTCCGTGCGGATTACTCCTGCACCGGACAGCCACGCCGAGGAGCCGATGGAGGTGATCGCCTGAATCGGGATCGTGCCCGAGCGAATCCCCGCGCGCCACAAGAGTTGCCCGTCCCGGGCTTCCAGCCAGCAGGCGATTCGGAACCCAAACCAGTACGTGACCCACAGCACAGCGAATGTGAAGAAAGCTGCGAATACGAGCGGCGGCGACTGCGCATTGCCGCCGCGGAAGCCGGCGAGCGCGGCGACATCGAGAAAGACCGCCCCCACGGCGAAAATCGCCAAGGTCAATCGGATCTGCAGTCTGAAGAAGCTGTAGAGGGAATACCGGAGGTAGTGGCTGGTCACAGTGCGCTGGTCATGAGACCCGTCTGAAGTCGCGCGTTCGTCCAACTGGAAGCACAACGACAACTCCTCCAGCAGGCTTGCATGCCTTCATCTCTCGGCAGCATAGACCGGCTGGCCGGCGCACCTGTGACGCTTAAGTCGCTTCCATGGTCGAACGTCGAACGCAGGCCACACTATGGCCATGGACGCGACACCACGCCTGCTGGAGATTACGCCGCCACGCCGAGAGGGTGGTCCACCAGCAAAGCTGGCGATCGGCGTGATGCTCTTCCCGCACCTGCTCATGCTCGCTGTGGTTGTGTTGCTTGCCGTGTACCTCCCATTCGCCCGCATCGTCCTTGGCGTGTGGGTGTTGTGGTACGCGTTCGTCGGTGTGATGCTGGCTCGCACAATCCGGCGCCGACGGCGTGGGGTCACGCAGACGCCCACCCTCTGGCTCACGTCGGACAGCCTGGGCTTCACCAGCATCCGTGGAGTCACGATCTCCTGCCCCCGGATCACCGTCGCATCCGCGCTGCGCGTCTTTGCCACGGTGAACCGGCAGACCCGTGATCTCCTCGTCTTCCGTGACGACAGCGACAACGCCGTGCTCAGCACACCGCTCGGCGTGTGGCGGCCCGAGGACGTTGACAAACTCACGAAAGCACTGGGCATCCAACCCGCCGGCCGCAAGTTCGTCAACTCAGCCTCCGAGCTCGAGACGGCTGCGCACGGTGCTCCACTGCCGCCGACGTTCGCGGTGCCGCGCAGGCACCGTTGGATCGTCGTGCTGGCGATGTACATCCTCGTCATCGCGGTGGTGGTTTTGCTTCTGTTGACGCAGCGGTAGCCCGAAGAAGTCCTCGCTGGGTGTCTACTGCGGCACCAGCCGTTCGGGGAACCCGCCTGAACGCACGAGACACTGTCTCAAGAACCGCTCGGACGTCGTCCGGGACCAGAGCCCAGACCGAAACTGCCAATCACTGAAACGCATCAACGGTCCGCGCGACGTGCCTCTAACAGGGCCTTCATGCGCATCACCTCGGCCTGGGTGTCGTTAGTGAGCCATCGCCCGAACAGCGCTTGGAACATCCAGCCGCTGACCGGACCGAAGATGAAGCATTCCTCGTGAACAACCTGGGTGCCGTCGGGTGTTCGACGACATGTAAATGACCCGTGGAATCCCCGAAGCGGCCACGGCATCGATACACCACGGAAGTCTAGGTGTGAGAAGGGGGTGAGTTCGAACGAGAGCGTGGCTGCCGGCGCCGGCACGCCGAGGAAGCGTCCGCCGTGCCGAACCTGTCCACGGTTGCCGTCGCGGCGGACGTAGCGAACGCGACCGATCTTGTGATCCGCCCTGCGATACCGGTTGACGTCGAGGACAAACTCCATCACCTCGGATGGATCAGACCGAATGAATGCCGTCCCCCTGGCGCCGACGTGTCTCAACCTTCCTGCACGGCGAGCGTCCACGGCGCGATGCCCACGTCGCGGTGCGCGTGCCGTGATGCCCTCCGCCACGCCGCGTACATGATCGTTGTGCTGGCGGAGGAGATCTCGTCATGTAGCGCTCGAGGACGAGGGCGTCAACGATTCGACCGAGCGATCCGAATGGGGACGCGAATGCAACGTGATCGGTCATTCTCGTCCCGTATCCGGTCTCCTCGAAAACGTGCTGGTGTCGCCAATGCCCAAATGGGCCGCGTTGCATCTCGTCGACAAATGTCTGCGGCCTGCGGTACTCGACGATCTTTGACGTCATCCGCCAGCGCACGCCAAAGTGCCGTGCGCTCCAGGTCACGTGCTCGCCGAGTTTCATGCGCCCTTTGGTGACGCCTCCGACGGCTCGCTCGGTGAGAGAGGCGGACAGGTGCACCCCGACGTCCACGGAGAGGTCGAAGCAGACTTCCGGCTCGGCCGCGATGTCGGTGGTGAGATCGATGTGAGGCACGTCAGCCCGCTCGATCAAACGAGCGGAGGTCGGCTCGAGTGAAGCGTCGGTTCGGAGGAAGGCCTTCGCGTATGGACTCGCGCGAAAAGCGCGTGAGAGGTATGAGGTCGTCCGGGAGACGGTCCGGCGCCAGCACCGGGTCGACGATGCCTTCAGCGAGGATGCGCACCTGCGCGGCGGAGACGAGCGGAATCGTCATAGCTCGCTCGAGCAGCCAGGCGAGAGCACGATGCACTGCAATGGGAGCGGGAACGTAGAGAGGACGGCGTCCGATCTCACTCGCAAGACGACGCACCGCGAGCTCGAGGGTGAGCTCCTCCGGTCCCAGGACGGGCACGGTGACTCTCGCCAGGCGGTCGTCGTCGACAGACGCGGCGAGAATGCGGGCCACATCGGCGACGGCCACTGGACGGAGCGTGCGTCGGGACCCGAGTCCGACCAGCAGGAACACCGGGAAGCTGTTGAGCGCACGGCTGAGGTGATCGAGCATGTGATCCCCCTGTCCGTAGATGACACCGGCTTTGACGACGGTGTATGAGAGCCCAGACCCGCGCACGATCTCTTCGGCTGCCCACTTGGATTCGTGATATGCGGAGCCGCAGGCGGGACGAGCGCGCAGGAAGCTCACCAGCGCGATTCGTGGCACCCCCGTAAATCGCGCCGCCCGCACCACCGTCTCTGTGCCGCGAACGTGCACCCCGCTGTACGTCTGCGAGCCGCGCTCCAGATTGATGCCGGCGCAATGAATGACGGACTCGCAGCCATTGAATGCGCGGGCCAATGCAGCCTCGTCATTGATATCGGCAGTGACCCACGTTGTCCGATCGCCGGTCGGAAACGCGACCAGGTTGGGGTGGCGAGCGATGAGGACGACGTCATTCCCGTTGGCAAGGAGCGCACGAGCCGTGTGGCTGCCGACGAAGCCGCTCGCGCCCGTGACCGCGATCCGGGTCACTCGATCGATACCGTGATCGCCGGCCGCCGCCGTCCGCTGGGCGCTTTGCCGAGGAGCTGATCGATCCACGGCGCAGCCTGCACGAGCGTGGTCATCAATGCACTCGATGCGGTGCTGTCGCCACCGCGCATTCTTGCGACGATTTCCAGGCCCATATATAGGGCGATCACCGCAGAGCCGATGACCGAGGGATCCACCACGCCTGCAAGCGGGGAGCCGGCGAGGATCCGCGACGCCAGCTGTTCCGCGAACGTCATCCACTTCTGCATGCGGGCGTGGATTTCGACTCCGAGCTCGGCATCGAAGGCCATGGCTCCGACGATCTCCTGCACCGCGGCGAGTTGACCGAGTTGGAGATCCTCGGCATACAGCTCCTCCATCGCGGCTCCGAGCGCCTGGAGGTTGGAAACGTCCGCGAGTCGGGTCTCGTAGCGAGACAAGCGCTCGCCGCTGATGCGGTCGAGCACTGCGAGCAGGAGTGCGTCGACGCTGCCGAAGTGGTAGAAGACCAACGCCGGGCTGAAGCCTCCAATGGCCGCGATCGCGCGCACCGATGTTTGCGCGTAGCCCGCACTGGTCAGGGTGCGCAGCGCAGCCTCGACGATGCGCGCTCGCATCAGATCGCCCGCTTCATTGCGACGTTGGCGGCGCTGCACCGGTCCGGCGCCAATCCTAGTGTGTCGGCCTTGAGGTAGCGCGGGCGCCGAAGCGTTCGAACGGCCGGGCCGGCGCTTCCGCCCGATAGGTTTGGGTGTCGAGATATCCTGATCGCTTGACTTGATCACTCGATCAGTCTATTCTTGCGGATGTGACCTGTCAAGAGAGGATGGAGTGCCCGCAATAGCCCGTCGGGTGAACATTTCGGCTCGTGTTCTGAGCCTGATCGACGTGCCGGCAACCGCGGTCCTGCTGCTCGTTATCTTCGTGCTGCCGTCGTACTCGACCGAGAGTGAGGGGAGCAGCGTGAGCGGTCAGACCGTGACCATAACGCACAGCGCTGGCAGCTCGACCCTCATCGCAGCCAACCCACAGGTCTTCTCCACCCTCACGGTGATCGCTGGGTTGGCAGTCGCTACGCTTGTGCTCACTCTGGTCGCTGCGTGGTTCGGCTCGTCGCAGGCGCGCTGGGCGCTCGTCGCTTCACTCACGCCACTGACGGGGATCGCGATCCTCGCACTGCTTTCCCTCGGTCCGTTCATGCTGCCGCCCGTCGCGATCGGCTGGATTGTCTTCGCACTGTGCAGACAGACGCACATAGCTGAGCCGCACAGCGTTTCATAGAGACGCTGCGGTGTCCTGGCGAGCGTGAGGACGGCGTGGCAGCGGGGTGGCGACTCGAACCAGCAATCGATCGCCGCGATTCGACACCCTATCTGACCCTTTGGCACGGTCAGTCGCGGTTTCGACGGACGCATTCCCTATTCGAACGCCTAAATCTCAGTACGGGATGGCTGTCCATGAGCACGGACGAACGCACCGGGGACGAACTTGGAAACCGCAGGGGTTGGCAGAGCGGGCCGATTCAGGATGGGAAGGGTCCTGCATTGGTCGGATCGGGCCGCAGGGTCAGTGTGGTTGCCACCTTGTTGACAGCCTCAGCCAAGGACGGGTCACTTCCGTGCCAGCAGAAGCTGATGTCGAACACGCCGGCGGCCTTCCCGTCGTCAATCCAGAGCGTCAAAGCGTGATCGGCACCGCTACCGCCGCAAACAGACCCGCTCCCTGACCGCTCCGATGCCCGGCGGCCATCGATCGTTGTGGGTGTCCCTTGAGACAACAACTGAGCCTTGACCCCCGGGCCTGGGCCGTACCCGCTAGTACCGAAGCTGACGACTACGCCATCCAGGGGAATTTTGCCTACGTTCGCCCACGAGCATTCGAAGCTGGTCGCCGACGGATGCGTGCAGAACGGCTGCAGCGGGTAGTTCGCGAGGTAGCCAAAAACAGCCGCGTAGTGAATGCTCAGCGGCTGCAGCTGGCTGTGCCAGGGTGCCGGGTGGTCGAGGGTCACGACCAAGCCATCTCCATGGAATTCCTGAACCACCCACGGGGCGCCTGGCGTGCTTTTATGACGGGCACCCTTTGCGGCTGGGGCCGCTACCGGGGAATGGAGACGGCCGCTGACGTCGAGCGCAAAGACTCCAAGTCCCGCCGCAACAACGGCGAAACCAGCAAGCCCGGCAATCAGGTTCAGCCCTCTGCGTCGGGGACTGTTCACGGGCGGGTCGAAGTTCGCGAGACTGGGCGTCAGGTTCCGCGTGCCATGCGGCGCGGGGGCGTCAGCTGCCGTACGGACGCGTGCGATTAAGCCATCTGGGAGCGGGCTCTTCAAGGCTGTCAACCGGTCACTCAACGATTCCGACAACTGCGATTCGGTCATCGATTGTCCTCCAGCAGCTTCCGCCGCAATGCCGTCAGGGCCCGGTGCGTAGCCACTGCAGCGGTGCCAGACGAGATTCCCAGCGCGGCCGCCACACCCGCGTAGTCGAGATCGGCGCCGAAGCGCAACGCGAGCACCGAGCGTTGGCGAGGCGTGAGCGTGCGAATGGCTTCAACGAGCCGTTCGTTGCTGATCCCGAGCGGAAGGTCGTCGTTGCTGGTCCAGCCAGGGCGCAGCTGGACAAGTCGCTCCCAGAGGCGCTGCCGGCGCGCGGCGGCCCGTCCTGCATCTCGCGCGACGTTGACGACAATGCGCCACAGCCAGGCCTCCACGTCACCCTTCTGACCGTCGAAGCGCGGTAGCCCGCGGAGGGCATGCTCAAGGGCAGACTGCGCTAGATCCTCGGCCTCGAGGTCGCTGCCTGCCACCATGCCTGCGAAGTGATAAACGCGGGAAGCGTAACGCTCGCAGAGTTCGCTGGCCGAAAGCGGCACCGCCCCACTGTCACGAGGCGATGCTCGTTCAGCAGCCACTGAGGGGAGGGCCGCGGCGGTGGTCATGAGATGAATACGCTCGAAGTGCGGCTAAACATTACGAGGCACGCTCCTGGGCTGAGAAGGGTGACCCAAAGCTGGCTGAGGCCATTCGCCGACGGTTCGGTTAGCGCCGAAGGCTGGCGGACGAATTCCCTCTTCGGGGCCTACATCTGAGTACGGACTGCCGTCCTCCGCCAAGGCCGAACGCCCCGGAGACGAAGTTGAAACCGATGCGGTGGAAGATGCGAGCGGGAAGTCCTGGGAGCACAATACCGTCATGACTTGGAGCTTGGGCCGGACGGGACTCGGGCCTTGGGCTACGCGAGGCTGGTTGTTGGCAATCGCGGTTCTTACGCTTGCGACCGGAGGATCCATCGCTGTTGCCCCGACTGCCGAGTCACCTCGGACATTGGATGCGAGCCACCAGAAAGTCAAGGTAACTAAGCCCGATCGCCTGCTTCAAGAAGCCGCGATGAATGACCTCCGGACACTGCGATCGGAATTGACCTTCGAGCCGTTTCTCCCATCAGACCTTGCCTTGCCTGCTGGGGATCTGTACAACCGGATCACCTGGAGTTCTGCGCCGGTGACTGGATTCGGGATGTTCATCAGTGCTCAATCGGGCGCATGGGGAAGTCTCGCGATCCATATGGATGAGTCGGTGATGTCGCCAGCCGATCTCAGTAATCCCAGCTTCCCAATGAATGCTTTCAAATCGATCCTCCGTCCACTCAGGCTGTCCAATGGGGTGTGGTTTGAAATGCAGCAACAGCACGCACCATGGCGTGGCATGTGGATCCTAATGCGTGTTGACGGCAACGTAGCGATCGAGGTCGATGGCCTAAGCCCCAAGCAGTTGCTCGCGCAGTTCGCGGCGAGCCTTGTCCGGTCGGCCTAACGTTCAGTATCCGTGGATGGGAGGGGATGCACCGCACGATTACCTTCGGCCTCCGGCGGGCGATCAGGACGTACGAGGTCTGCTGTGACACCCTCGCAGACACCTCACCGGTCTGACGTTTTCGGACGCTGGCGAACGCGGTCGCTCTAGGCGCTCGAGACGAGCCCAGTCTTTTGGCGGCCCATGGCGGACACCTCTGAACGCACGTCGCACGGTCTCAAGAACCGCTGTGGTCGACATCAGAACTAGTGCTGTCGCACGCTGACGAGTCGCGGCAGATCGAGGGCCGCCGCCGCCTCTAGCCAGTAGTTCGTCAATGAACCGGCGCGGTATAGCTCGAGACTCTGGGGTGTCCTGACTTCGGAGGAGTCCATGGGTGTCCCTGATTCCTGGACTCACGATTCCGGATGGCTAGCCGAAGGTGACATGCAGCAGCAAAGTCTCGTTGCCGCCGACGACCCATAAACCGGGCGCACCAGGGGCAAGGAGAAACGCGTCGGATGACACGGTGCCGGGGATCGTCAGACGGGACGACGACTCGAGGCCCGTGTTCGGGTCCAGCGCGGTGAGGTATCCCCCCGTTCCCGGAGGGCCGTACGCGTCATGCAGTTGCCAGATCAATCCGGATTCGAATGCGGCTGCCGAAGCGCCCGACCCTTCGGGCATCGTGCGCATCCCGCCGTCCACAGGGTTCACCACCAACGGGAGATCTCCAGCCCCGTCGAAGACGTAGAGCCAGTTGCTATCGCACGTCATCACCGGCCACCACGCACCCTGAATCGTCGCGAGGCTCCGCACAGGTCCGCCACCTACGCGGACCACGTAGATGTTGATGCTCTGGGCACCGTGAGCGGACAGCTCGCTCACCCCCAGATACACCTGGCCTCCACAGACGGCGAGTGCGGCCTCGGCCGACAGCGAAGGACCCTGCAGGGTCCCCGGCACGGTGGCGACGAGCGATGACCGTCCGGCGGTCAGGAGATACATGTCGGTCGGACCATTTTGCGTACGCCAGGACACGACGAGCGCGCCGTTTCCATTCGCCACTAGGGCGATGGGGCTCGTGATTCGATACACATGCACTAGAGCTCCGGTGACAGCATTGAACTGCATAACCGTGTTCTGATCGGGCAACACGCGCGAACCATCGCCAAAGCTGTTGGCCACCCAGACGTAGCTGCCGGACGCCGAAACCGCTTCAGGGTCTCCCCCGACTGGCCAGCTTCCAGTCTGTCGAGCCGACGACGCATCGACGCGAAGCAGTCTGCCCGTGTCCCCGTACACCAGGCCCTGGGCCGCGACCCACACGATGCCGGGACTCACGGATATCGCATTAGCAGACCGGCCAAGGCTCAGTTGCTGCCTGATGCGTAACGGAATCGTCGGTCCGAGCGTCGGGCTCAGTGACGCTGTCGGAGGGCTGGCAGTTACGGTGGCTGTTGGCACCGGAGTGTGGTGTGCCGGCGATGGCCTTGGCAGCGAAGGGTGAGTGATCGCCACGATGAGCGTGATCGCCACTGCTGCAACGACCCCCGCCATAAGGATCTCGAGGGCAAGCCTCGGTCGTTGCTGCGCCGCGAAGTCGTGATGCGACACGAACTGCTCCACGCGAGCGAGCGTGGCCTCTTCGGTCTGGGTGAGTGGACGGCTAGTCAGTGCCTCTTCGATCACGTCGACGTCATCGCTCATAGCTCACCTCTCGGAATCGACGACAGCGTTCGACGGAGTGACTCACGTGCTCGGGCAAGCAACTGCTTCGCTGCAGGCTCACTGATGCCCAACGTGCTGGCGACATCGAGAACGGTCAGATCGCTGCCGTATCGCAGCGAGACTGCGGTCCGCTGCCGCCGCGGCAGCCGCGCGAGAGCACGGTCGAGGTCATCATTTCGCGGCTCCTGGTCCGGTGAGCTCCTTGCTCCCTGCCAGAACACCGGTATGGCGGGCCACCGGCGGTGGGGGCGTCGTGCCTCGTGATAGGCGATGGCGATGAACCACGCCCCGAACTCGCCGTGTCGCTGGGCGCGGTGCCGCCACGCCCGGATAGAGGCATCCTGAAGCACGTCGGCGGTGTCATCCTCGGAAAGACCCATGGCACGAAGGGCTCGCAAAGCCGGGCGCATGGCGGCCAGGAGCGCTTCCGCGAAGGCCTCCTCGTCGTGGCCCGGGATCTCCTGGGAACTCACGCCGACTGGCCTCTCCATGAGCAATTCCTGCCCGTCCGTTGCCATTTACTGCCAGTAAGACCCCGGCAGCGAGGGAAAAGGTAACGGTCCCTTTGAGGAGGGCACGGGATTCAAGCCATCACGAGGCCGGCTGCTTCCTCGGGTGCGATCTCAGCGACCGAGGTGATCAGCCGACGCCCATGGACCATCCGACGCGTGCGAGTGGCAGGGGTTTGAGGCTCGGGCGGTCCCGTAGCTCAATGAAGTGGTTATCAGACAGGCCGGCCTCATCTCGCTTGATGTGGCCGACACCCTTTCTGACACCCAATTTCGCGGGTCATCCTCGGTCATCCGCGGACGGAATCGCCGTGCCGATGCCTTGTTTGAGTACGACACGGCCGTGGGTGGACACCGCCGGACGCACCGGGGACGAACTCAAGATCCACGATAGCGGCTCTTCACCTTCCAGTGCCTCTCCCGCAGCAGTGTTAGATTGGCGATGAGATGCTTGACAATCCAAAGCTGCTGAGGCTGTTGGGGGTTGTCGTCGTGATCGCGGCCGTAGTCATGATCGGCGCAAGCTTCACGCCCTTCATCACCCAGGGATGCATCAATTGCCCACTGGACTACGCCCTTCCGTCTCGGAGCTTATTTCAGGGTCTCGACGGCTTGATCGTTCTCTGGGTTGTGGTCGCGCTCGCTCTCTCTGCGACCTCCTGCGTCATGAGCGTGAGGCATCGAACCGCCGCCGCGGTTGCCAGCCTCGTGCTCTCTGCGGCGGCCATGGCGCTGGGCATCTTCGAACGAGCCGACGCCGCCAACCGAGTAGTTGGCCTCGACAACGTTCCACCACCCGTGGAGTTGGGTCATCCGGGCGTGCATCTGCACGGGATTCCTCCTCCTACATACACGGACTTCGGCTTCTACGTGTTCCTAGCGGCCTCCGTGCTCGCGGCGTTGGCGGCCTCAGCAATCGTCCTCATAATCCAATGGGCGAGAACGAAACCGGGACTGCCAGCGATCGCGCACCCTGCATCATCCCTCCCAGGATGGGAAGACCCTTCGTTGACACCTAACTGACACCCCAGAGCGCGGTCGCGCCCGATCCATGGCGGCTCACAGCGTAAGAACCCCGATGTGCGACGGCCGCGAACGAGCGTAAGTGAACGCGGCGACCACGATCTCAAGAACCGGCGCGGGCCTCTCGGCGTCGCCCGGCCAGAAAGGATCGCAGTCCGAGACGCGATCCGAACCCCAAGGCAACTCTCGCCCGGTGCCAGTCACCTCGCAGCGATGCTCATGAGATCTGATCGCCGGATCTCAGCCCCTTTCTAGGGGTTTTCTCGCTCCCCACGCCTACAAAGACAACATGACGTTCATGCACCAGGAGGTGTCGTCCATCCCTGAAGAGCAGCCGCCGCTGGAGGTATTGATGGAGCCGGGCGAGCGAATCCGGGAGATCTACGCCGCCGAGTGGAGGCGGCTCCGGGCATTTGCAACGCTGATCACCGGCGATCTCAGTAGCGGCGAAGACCTCGCTCAGTCCGTCTTCGTCGAGGCGCTTCGGCAGGAAAGGGAGCACCCCGGATACCTGCGTAGCCCGGCGTGGCCGTGGCTCCGGATGGTCGCGATTCGCCTCGCCACGCGGCGGCGCCAGCGGATGCGCATGCAGCTCGACCGCCTCCGCCTCTTGGCTGCCGGGTCGACCGAGCCTGAGTGGCGTGCTGAGACGCTCGACATCGTCCGCGCACTAAAGCGACTGCCGCCACGGATGCGGATGTGTGTTGTGCTCGCGTACCTGGAAGACCAGAGCACGGCGTCGGTCGCGGAGACGCTGAGCTGTTCGCCAAAGACTGTAGAGAACCAATTACGGGAGGGGCGCCGCCGGCTCCGTTCCCTCATCGAAGCAAGTTAGGAGAGCGTGAAATGGACGATCAAGGAACCATCGAAATCGAGGAGGCCCGCATACGCAGGCTCCTCCAGCATGCGGCGCAGGATATAGGCGGGTCTCAGGCTGAACCCAGTCGAGTCAAGCGTCCCCGCGGGCGCCGCTCCGCCGCCGTGGTTGCGGTCACCGTCTTCGCTCTTGCCGCGAGCGCCGGGACGGGATTCGCGGTTGGGCGGTCAGCGCCGACCAGTCCGACCAGCAACGTGCGTCTGGCTTCTCTGCCAACAGAACCGCCCGTCGTCGAAGCCGCGCTTAAGGCGCTGTATCAACACGACCCCGAAATTGTGCAGCGCGTGGACTCCGTGGAGGTGAAGTACGTCACCGATCAAGAGTTCTGGCACGCGATCTCCAATGCCTGGAAAACTCGTAACGCCGCTGATTGCGGGACCTTCTCCGGTCCGTCGGGAGCGATCGGTCATTGGTACGTTGTCGATTTGCACGGGAAATTCGTCTCAGCCGCGGTAGGCGGAGTGGCCACCCAGTTCGCCTCAGTGGATGTTGTCATGGTGCCAGCGACAGATCTCCAAGGCTATCTCCGCTCGATGCCACCATACGTTCGGCCGGCGTCAGCTATCGGACCGGCACCCTCAGGCGGAACGGAGGTAGTCATCGTGCCTCCGGCATCAGGTCCGCCCACCAACGTCTCCGCTAGCGACGCCGGGGCTCCGCCGGTCGGCACGGATGGCGAACCGCTCTGCTGGTCGTTGCTGCCCTCGAGTAGCTGAGCTGCATGGGGGAGGAAGAAAATCCGTACCTCAAACCGTAAAGCGATCGCATCCAGCCATCGGCGGAAGAGCACGTACCCCAGACGACACGAGTTGGCCGAGCGCGAACGGTCCGCGGGCGTTGGCGAATGCACGCGACGCGGTCTCAAGGTTCGCTTGGTCGCCTGTCTAACGAGCGGGTGGTGTACCAGTTCCCGACTGCCGGCGATGCGACGCTGGGAAGCGACCGGTGCCGCGAATAGTCCCAAGGCCGAGCCAATTGGGCTCCGGTTCACGCCTGTGCGTCTAAGCTCGTACCGTCACGACTGCCTCGGTCGGGGCGATCGGGGCCCCACACGGCGGAAACGTGTAGCAGGTATTCCTCGTCGCAATCGTGGCTACGCCGGGCGCGATGGCGCGAAAACGGGCATGCGCCCCGCCGCCCAGATCATCGCCTTGAACCACGACCTCGAGCACGGACGCAGCCGACGACGTGGGGATTGACCAACAGTACGGTGCCGTCTCGTCAGGCAGTTCGACGTCGATCACGGTGCCGACTCGGATGACGTACTGAGC
The DNA here is from genome assembly GCA_963799005.1 of Candidatus Dormiibacterota bacterium. Lineage (GTDB taxonomy): Bacteria > Chloroflexota > Dormibacteria > Aeolococcales > Aeolococcaceae > Palsa-851. Next base: position 2,159,665 of record CAWCVK010000001.1, read on the forward strand.
CGATGGGTCTCTGGACAGCTCCGCCGGCTCGAGTTTCAGAGTTGCAGCTGCGACGACGGTAGGTATTGCCGTCGGCATGGGCGTAGAAGTCGGTGGCGGCGCGCCGGTTGTGGGTATGGGCGGAGGTTCGGCGCTTCCTGAAGGCGACGGCGCCGACACGGCGGGATTCTGCTCCTCGGACTGCTGCACGCGTGCCGCAGCCGTCTCGGCGGCCGAGCAGTGTGGGACCCCAGGCTGGAGTGAAGGGAGAGCTCCGGACCCATTCGAGCCGCAGCCGGCGACAACGGTCGAGCAATGCGAGGCTCCAGGCTGCAGTGACGCGAGAGCCGCCGACCCATTCGAGCCGCAGCCGGCAACGGTGGCCATCACGCACCCAAGCAACACCGGCCCCACGGCCACCCGCAGCATCATCCTCACGCTTCACTTTGACGCGTGAACCCGCCACCTGGTTCCGACTTCAGGCGAGCGGTGCCAGGCCGTCGCCCCGGATGGGCTGCTGCGAACCGTTTGACACCCTAGCTGACACCCTATCGTGCGGTCACGCTCAGCTTCCGGCGGACGCATTCCCTATTTGGACGCCTAAAGCTGAATACGGGGCGGCCGTCCGCGGCACCGCCGCACGCGCCGAGGACGAACTTGAAAACCGCAAAGGCCGCGGCTCCAGAGGCGTTCGAACCCGTTCCCTCCCCGCCGAATCCCCTTGTAGCATAAGGCCTTCTCGCGTATGCTTCGAGCCTCTCTGGAGCATGGAATGCCATTGGCCGACGGTTCGTCTACGCAATCATGAAGGTGGTAGCTCCTAGCGACTGCCGCGAAGGCGACTGCCGTAACTCCTCAATGAAGCGGCTGGAGGCGCCCCGCCACGCCGAGAAAGTAGAAGTTAAGGCTGCTCGGGTCCCCTGCACTGCGAGCGCTGAGGAAGAAACCGTCGTCCGTTACGAGCGGAACAGCATCGCCATCAAAGAAGTCCAGCCATGGGCTCCCGAGGGACGCGGCATCCGTGAGGACGTTTGACCCAGTCGCCAATGAGACGATCCAAGCGGGATGAAACGCGCCGTTGGCAGAATCTGCGACCACGAGCAGCCTCGAGCCATCCCACGAGAAGATGTCGGCGGCACCCAGGTCCGGGACGCCACCCACGCTTCCCTCGTCGCCATGGCGCACGATGTGAGCGACCTGGCGCCCCGTGACGAGGTTGTAGACCGTGATCCCGGTTGGCCCCGTCATGGCGACCAGCCGTCCGTCGTGGGTTGACGTCCCAACGTCACCCGCCACAGAAAGTCGGGTCTCGATGGTCCCACTCGAAAGACTTAGGACAAGGATCGTGCTGTGGTAGTTCCCAGGACCGTTTCCAGACGACTGGAGGACGACAACACGGTCTGCAGCGGGACTGCAGGCGAGGAGCTGGGCGCCTCCAGCGATGTCTGCAACCATCCGGCTTCGCCCGTCAGCGCCGAGCTCAAGGAGCTCCGTGCCAAAGCCAGGTCGCTCCGGCGATCCCATGAACCCGCACACATGATCCGAGTCATCGGCCCAGATCGGGCCGCCGAGAAAGGAGGCTCCAGCCACGCCGGGCTGGGCACAGCCCGCCGCTCCGGGTCCGCCGATGTTGAACGAACTCACATCGCTGAGCTGACTGCCGGCGATGCTGAAGATCTTGCCGTCGCCGGTGAATATCTTCGAGCCGTCGGGAGCGATGGCACACCCGTTGTCGGTGGCGGCCGGGCTGAGCTCTAGGGTGCCGACACGCTTGCCAGCGGCATCCCACGCGATAAGCGCTGCTGAAGACCCTCCGGCGTACGAGAGGATCAGCGGCGGACCCACTCGAATCGTCGATTCGACCTCAGGTACCGACGTCGACGGGCTCGATGACGGCGTTGCTTCGGATGAAGCTACGGGTAGTGTAGGCCTCGCAGTGTTCGGCGCCTGGGCAGCGTGGCGCGGGAAAGCGAAAACGAGCGCCACGACCGCGACCGCCAAGACGCCCGCCAGCACGAATTCCAGCACTAAGTGATGCGCGGGGTGATCGGCTCCGAAGTCGCGAGAGTCTTGCACCTGGTGGCGGGGCGGGACCAGTTCGGCCGACTTACGAAGCCGCTTGGTGAGGCTGCGCGCTTTCGCGTCAAAGTCTGCTAAATCGCTCATTCGTCGCTCTCCTCCGATCGCCGCACCGAGACTGCGAGCCGCTGGCGCGCGAGGCGTAGCTGGTTCTCGACGGTTCGAGGCGAACAGCCGAGATGCGCTGCGACGTCGTTCGTACTGAGATCTTCGGCGTAGAAGAGCACGACTGTCGCTCGAATCCGCGGCGGGAGTGCTCTGAGCGCGGCACGCCAATCCAGTAGCGAGGGATCCGGTTCCCAACGATCCTCGACTGGGGGCTGCCAAACGCGCGCGAGGCGGAGCAACTCACGCGAGAGGGCACGCCGGCGCTTCATGGCAAGGCGCACGATCATGGTGCGGAGCAACGGCCAAGCATGGCCATGGACGTAGTCGCCATCGTGGCGGAGACGCTTGGCAAGCTGGACGAAAGTGTCGTGCGCAAGGTCCTCGCCCGCGGACGCGTCACCGGTCAACATCGTCCCCAGGGATGCCAGTCGGCTGATCTCCGCCCGGTAGATTCCTTCCAGGGATTGCATCGCGGTGGCCTCCGGGCTTGCCAGGTCCCGTTTGACCGCCATGCCCTGCCTCCACAGCGTCAGGAATATCGCCGGATATCCACTCTCCACATCTACAATACCCCGCTGCTCGGCGTTTCCCCCTAAGCCGCCCTCCCGGGTTTCGCGGATCAGGCGATGTGAGGCGCCCCGGCGCGGCACCGCGACCAGGCTGCGAGCCGATTCTGAGGGTGAGCGAGTTCCGCCCATAGGCGGAGCTGGTGGTCTGCGTGGGCGGGAGCGCCAACAGACTCCAGCGTGCGGTTGACCCCAACGCTGACCCCAACTGGAGCGGAAACAGGCGTACCTCGGTGGACGGGAATATGGGTGAAATCCCTTACGCAGCAACAACTACGGACGTCGTCGGTCCTCCCCAGACGGGCCCTTTGCCGGCTCAAGATCCGCAAGGATCGTCCCACGCTCAAATAATCGAATCCTCCCCCCCGCCGCCGATGCCCTTTCCCTCTTGGAGGTCGTCGGAGCGTTCAACGGAAGCAGGCGCCGGCGAATTGCGCCAACGATGGTTACTTCTCTAGGCACGCGACGACCACGTGAATGGTTGCGCCGCTCGTTACGGTCGCCGGCCCGCTCGACGGGCAATCCACATGACCGCTGTCATAGAGCGGGCTCCGGCCAGTGATCGCGTAGGTGCCCATCGGGACTTCGGACTGAGAAGACGCCGTCGGATCCTGCCGTTGCGATGAACACCGTTCCGTCCGAGTCGCGGAGAGTGATGGATCCTCTGAGCGGACGCGGCGTTCCGACGACACCGCCGACTGCTTCAAGCATGCCTTGGACGACACCGGTGTCCAAGGTCGAGCCTCGCAAGAACGTTGGCGTGACCAGAACTCCACGTGGCGCCGGCGTCCTCCGTCTGCCAGAAAGTGAACGGCGCGGTGTTCGGGGTCGGGACATAGTTGGCGGGTTCCGAACTGATGTCGACCGGGGTGGCCCAACCAAGGCTTGCGTTGACAAAGTCGATCTCATCGATATCGGAGGCAGGCCCGGTCGCACTCGCGCCCGATCCCGTGGCCCGACTCGCTTCCTGCCACGAGCGCCCGCCGTCCCTTGTGGTCCACACGACAGCAGATGGGTTGTTGTTCCCGGTCAGTCCGAGGGCAAATCCGCGGTCGGCATTGATGAAGTGCACAAATGTCGCGGGAGGCTCGGCGCGTTGGGTCCAGGTTCGACCGCCGTCGGTCGTGGCGAACAGCAGAGGAGTGCCGTTCGCCGCTACCAGTTCGCCGTCGAGCGGCGACGTGAACTGGGGGGCGTGGAGGGCGCACCCGGTGCCGCAGTCGAACGCCTGCGGACGCCACGTGGCGCCGCCGTCATGCGAGACCTCGAAGAACGGACCGCCGTTGACGCACCCTCCGGCGACCCATCCAGTCGTCGGGTCCGCGAAGGCCATTCCGTATTTGGCGCACGAAACAGGGAGCGCCCCGGTCGCCGCGGTGCCGCGCGCTGGTGTCGTCTCCACCTGCGACCAGTGCATCCCGCCGTCGACCGTCCGAAAGATGAAGATCGGGGATCCCTCGGTCCCGTCCTGCGTGTCGAAGAACCATCCATGTGTCCGGTCGACGAAGTCGAGGTCGGTGGCCGAATATATGCCCTGGGCCGTCTCGCCGAGCGCGGTGAAGGACTGGCCCCGCGTCCATGTGGCGCCGCCGTCGTTCGTCGACCACCCCACCAACTGGTAGGTGCCGACCAGCTGTGTCGACCCAGACGACGCGAGAATCCGAGCCGACAGGGCATCAACCCACGCGACTTCGATGACGTTGAACTGCCCAACCGGCGGCGGCACGATGGTCCATTGCTGGACGCCGACGCTCGTGTGGAGTACGTCGCTGCCGCCTCCCCATGCCCACCCGGAGGTTGGACTGAACATGCGCAGGTCGGAAACCTCGGCGGGCCCTTGCACCACGTCGGCAGGTGTGCGCGTGCCGCCCGAATGGATCAGGAGCGTGACCCCGAGAGGAACGCCAATGACCACGGCGACCAGGACGGCGACCGCGGAACTCAGCAGGCGCCTGTGTCTCGCAGGCGTGACCGGAACTCGTTGGTGCGGCAGCGGCTGCGCGGTTCGTGCGTAGGTCGAATAACCCTTGAGATACCCCGTGAGTGAGGGGGCGAGATCGTTGTCGTCGCGGTCATTCACGTTGCAGTTCCTTCCTGAGCTTGCTCAGCGCGCGCGAGAGATGGCTCGCCGCCGCTCCGTTGCTGCATCCCATGAGGGCGGCGCACTCGGTCAACGTATACCCGCTCATGTAGTGCAGCGAGACCACAGCCCGTTGCTGTCGGGAGAGCCGCCCGTAGGCGCGGTGCAGATCGATGTATTTCCCTTCGGCCTCGAGGTGCTGGTCGATCTGAGCGCGCTCGGCGTTGCGCATCAGTGCTGAGAAAGATCGGGTGAGCCAGCGTCTCCGGTGCAGTGCCTGATGCACACCGATCGCCATCAGCCACGCCCGCGTCTGCTCGGGATCGGTTCGGGTCGCCCACCCTCGCCATGCAGCAGCCGCCGTCTCCTGGACGGCGTCCTCGGCATGTCCGGGATCACCCAGGATGGAGAATGCGAGGGCGAAGAGGTGTCCGCGCTCGGCTGCGAGCAACTCGTCGAACGCGGCAGCGTCTGACCCCGATTGGCCGTGGATCACCCCGCGGCATTCTGCCGCAGCATCAGAGCGTTCACCATGCCCTTAAGTGCCCGCTCGAGCCCAAACGCATTACATGCGTCGTAACTTCGCACCCCCCGGGATGGTGCGGCGGCGGGCACCCGAGATCCGATTGTTCCTTGAGCGATTGACGCGCTCACGCCTGCGCCGGGCGCCAGGGTCGTGAAGCTAGTCTGGAGGCCACCTTGAGGCCGATGCGTGGAGAATCGCAAGAGTGGACACGTCCGAACGCCCACCCGTTGCCAGGTCAGTTTGACGAGGAGCGAAGGTGTCGCCACCAGGCCACTCCGGTGAGTACGACGACGAGGGCGAGCATCACGACCGTAAGAACTGGCACCACAATGGCTTGAGGGGCGAGACGCACTACCAGCCAAGCAAATGCCGCCAGCGCGGCAAAGAACCCGACGAGCCAAAGGATTAGCCGTGGCTCCTCGCCAAGAACGATCCCTACCATCTGGGCCAGGCTGTCGAGGATGTCTCCCACGCCGAACACCGTAGCGTGTGTATCGCTCTCAGAGCGCGACGATCTCGTCAATCTTCCAAACGCCCCCAAGCGTGGGTGCCTTCGCGCAGGCGAGCCATCATCCCAGTCGCCAGACGCGTGGTGCTGCCAGGGCTTCCTATCAAGTCGCGTCCGTCGTAGCTCAGCAGGGAAAAGCGGGGGAATCGCTTGGGTAGGGCCGTAGGCGAGAAATATCGGCCTAGTGCTCCCCCGGCGGGAGGTAGAGTTGCGCCGAGGACGTATCCATGGGCACATCGGGACAATCAAGTCGGCCGCGGGCACTAATCTGGCTTGCGGGCTTCGTGATGGTCTTCGGCGGTGTGTCCTGGTTCGTTACGGGGGGAATCGGTTTCCAGCGCACCCCGCACACTCACAGTGATCCGGCCAACCTCACCCGCGGGCCAACACCGACACCCGTAGACTGCGCGTCCAATCAGCTAGTGCTCGCGGGAGCTTTCAACGAGTGTGCGGAGGCGGCTCCTGATGCCCGTCTGGCGGATCCTGTTGCGACTATCGCGTGCTCGGTCTCCGGCCACACCCTCGATGTGGTGCTACACCTTGCAGGGACCAACTCTGACGCGTTCCTGCTCTATCTAGAAGTCAATGGCACGTATGCTGGTCCTGGTCCGTACGACTTGCCGCCATGGCCCCACGTGATGGGAACGAAGGATGACGTGCCGAAGGTTGCTATCCAGCAGGACGGCGCTAGCGAATTCTGGCAGCTTATCAAGGGCGTTCCAATCCAGAATTACGGCACTGACGACTACTGGCACTCGATCGCGGGCATCCTGAACGTCTCAGGAAGCGACGGCCGATCGGGAACCGTGTCCGCCATCCTCGAACTGTCTGGAGTCTAACACCTCTACGGTGCCGGGTTCCACGCTCAGCGTCAATGGACCCTGGAGTTGCAGTTGACGTGACGCGGTAGGAGTGCCAGCCGAACGTCCGCGGGAACTGCCGGCTACGGTCGCCCATGCGAGGGTCCGCCAATCGCCCTTGACGCACACCGAATGCAGTTGGCCGTGGTCAACCTCGGGAGATGGTCGCCGAAAGCTCTTCGGCCACCTGGGCGCGATACGCGTCAAGAGCCCCGGTGAACCGGGAGCGAAAGAGCACCGGGACCAGCGCGCCGAAGAACACGCGCCGACAAACACGAGGAAGACCCCGAGCGACTGAGTTTGGCCCACGGCAAAGGCGACCAGAACGCATAGCACGAATCCGGCGAGGAACCCGATCAGCCCGAGCGCGATATAGAAGGGAACCTGCGACGACTGCTTCTTCTCCACGATCTCTGCAAGAGCCGCCGCAATGCCTGCGGCTTGTGCGAGGGCAACATGCGCTTGGTGCTCATCGTCAGCCTTCGCCAGAGCGTGTGCCCACTGCCATGGCCATGAAGTGATGGGGCACGAGATGTTGATCCGATAGCCGCGTACCCGGGATAAATACTCGCGCGCCTCGCTGTTTGCCATCTTCGCCGCGGCTATCGATTTGGTACCAAGAGCCAGTGCCCCAACGCTACTAGCAGCCGTCACCAGCCAAAGGATTCCAGGCGACCCCGGGAGTTCTGCGACGATCGCGGATGACAGACCAACAGGCACCCACAGTATCCATGCAGCCGCCCACCAGAAGTGGCCGCTGACCCACAAGGCTGCTGCATCTGGTCCGATGTAGTCAGCGACCTGTGGCTCCACTGTGCGATAGAACCACCGCGGCGGTAATGTCATTCCTCCCCGAAGGTTGGCATCCAGATGCGAGGGACCATCGTGGATGGGTCGGCTGTTACGCAGACGTGACACTCATCCTTGGACACGGCGTTCGCGTGGCGAGGCTGGGTATCGTTCCTCAAGCGAGCATCCGCCAATGTACCCAGCTTGCGAAAGTCCAGCGGTGCGATCACAGTCCGACCATGGACCAAACCGATGATCGACGCCAGGGTGGGCGAGCCGAGCGCTCGTTGACGGAGGGCGAGAACCCGGCGCTGTGTCCAAGATGTGGCAGGCGCACGGTGATCAGATCGCTAGGCACCGCTGGCGAACTCCGACTGACATGCACCAATGGGAAATGCGGCTGGCCGCGCCACGGATCCAGGGGCGCGCAATCCTCTTGAGCGGCCTGGCGTCAGGCGTCCGGGGGTTGGCTGACGACAGTGTCCGCAAATGTCCCTTGAGCTCCGCAACTAGCAACGCAGTAGGCTTCCGCGATATGAGGCAGGGCATTAGGACCGTCACCACGCTGGCGTCGGTGCCCGTAGGGGTTGCGGTGGGTATTGGGATGTTCCTGATGACCGAGCCGTGGTGCACGACGTCTGTTGGTCCTCGAGGCAATGGGACGGCGTGCTTGTACTTCCCAGGGCAGGCGCTCACCTCACCGCGTTTCTCCTGGTGGCTCTGCGCGCTGGCTGGCGCAGCCGTTGCGGCGGGGGTATTTCTGTTTTCCCGGATCATCCGGACTCCACTTTCCGCGACAACAAGGTCGAGAGTGGCGAACGCCCTCCGGTTGGCGTCGTTGCCCGCCGGTGTCGGGGTCGGCATCGCAATGGCCCAATTCGTGAGCTTCTGCGACCGGCAAGAGGCTTTGTTGACCCACATGTGCTCGTGGCAGAGCACGTATCCGCTGTGGTCGCTCATCCTCTTCGGTGCGGCCGCGGCTGCGATGATGCTTCTTCTGGCACGAGCGGTCGCACCTCACCAGATGGGTGGGACACCCAGCCGCTCGACCTTGTCACTGGGGCACTGAGCACCTCACCAGAGGCAGCCGCACAAGGCCACCCTGGCTCAGGCGAGTATCCGTAAAAGTACCTAGACGCGAGGGTCAGACCGGTCCGGTCATCTCGCATGCCACATCATCCTGCCGGGGAGTTGCCGACCGAGCTGACTTCCAAGACTGCTCCGGATCGTGGCAGATAACGGATAAGAGCAGTCTCCCCTAGAACTGGCTGCCAGGGCACGTCCTGACGACGGCACTCGACGCGTCGCTGCCCCGACTGCCAGCGGTAGAGCGTAATGCCGCGCATGTGATACACGCGGGTCAGCGTGAAGCGGGCCTCACTTGCTTGCTGCTCGTGGTAGTCGAGCGCGAGCGCGCGGGCGCGTCTTCCCCCAATCACGATCACGACAGCGCCGCACGCGGCGGAGAGGGTACCGGCGAGCAGCCAAAGGGCTAGAGCCCAAGGCAACGGTTGGGTGGACCAGAGCCACGGTGGTATCCACCAGAAAAGACCCACGATCCCAACCAGCACCGCGTTGAATCGGCGGCGATAGTGGGCGCGAGCCCGGCCTCGGTCTATCTCGCGTGAGTTGCACCAGGCGACCATTCTCGCCACCAGCACCCGTGAGCCTGGTTGCCGTCACGCGCCCGTGTCATCAGGCTGCGGCTACTGGGCACCGAGGCGTACCGGCTTGGCCCACGCGACCATTTGTAAAGCTACCTTGAAGAGGCGTGGGAGGGTCCACGCGTGGCCGGACCGGGCTGATCAGGAATAACTGGGAGCGAGACTTGATGGGAAGGGCCCAGCGCGTGATCGATTCCATACTGGTGCCACTCAACATGATCGGCGTGGCGGTAGGCGTCGCCGCGCTGCTGTTCCGGCAGATCACGCAAACCCGGATGAGCGCGCCCGAGTACAGGTCGGCTTTCGCGGCAGCGCTGTTCGCTGCAGTCTCCTTCCTCTACGCCGACCGGCGGCGGGACCCGCACTGGTTTGTCTTCTTCGGAAGTTGCACCTTCCTGGGGGGCAGCACTTTCGCGCTTATCGCCGGCCGAGATCTGTATTTCCGAATCCCGCCGACGGGGGTACGCGACGGGATCATCAATGCTGCACTTTCTGCTGTTTGCTGCGGCGCGTTCGTTGCAGTGGGCTTCAGTCGAGGGTGGACCCGGGCGATGAATCGAAGGGGTGGCAAGCTCGCTTCGATGTTCGGTCGGCGAGAGCGGCGGAAGCGAAAGATCTGGGAGGAGATCATTTCGTACGACCGCCGAGCGCCTGGTTACGCAACCGCTGAAGCGTTCGAGCCGGTGCGGCAGGCACAACTTGATGCAGCTCGGCGCCTTTACCAAGCTCATGAGGGTGACGTGGAGGAGCTCCTTGAGCGCGCCACGAGGTCAGACGATCCACTGACCGTCTTGATCGGCTTGGTGCTGGCAGTGCGTCTTGGCCTGCCGCGGGCCAGCCAGCTACTGGACGAGGCCGAAAACCGATTGCGGAGTGGCGAGCGGCGGCTGCGCCCACATCATGCGGCGACGGCAGAAGGTCAACGGACCGACGTCGAACTACTCGAAGCCGTTCACCTTCGCCGAGGCGAACTTTCGTGACAGCGGGCATCCGGGTCTAGGGCCAAATGGTCCCCACATGCGAGCATCCGCCAACGTACCTTGAGCAGCTTGTCCTTTTTCAACTCCGAAGCCGACCAACCCTAGGGCAACATACGCGACATGACGCTCATGACTTGGGGCGGCCTGTTCGCAGCCGATGTCCCTGAGGAGTGGACGGCACACGCGGCTGAAGGCGTCGTCGAAATCGTCCCGCCAGAACCGGTTGGCGCCCTGCACGTGACTGTGCTGCGGCGCTCACGTGTCGGCCGGGTTCAAGACGGCGAGGCGGTCGACCTGCTGCTGAAGTTCGGGAAGCGCTTTGGCTGGAGCGGATCGGTGCAGGAGGTGCGATCCGCCAGCGTCGTCAGCGCGGAAGCGCACGACCTTCGCGAGAGTACTGACCACATCTGGGACGTGCGGGCGGTCGTCTGGTCGGAACGCGCCCTCGTGGCTTCCTACTTGTCGGACGGTAGTGATCGCACCTATCGGAGTGAGGGCCGGGCAATCCTTGCGAGCCTTCGCCCTACGCCCTTTCGAGCGAGGTAATAGACCCGCACGCCAGCATCCGTAAACCACCCTCGAGCCGAGTTCAGTTCGTTGGCGCGCTGTTGGGCCAATCTGGAAACAGCTCGCTAGCCTCCTCCGGCGTTATCGGATAGGGGTAGTCTCCGTTTGCCGGGTCCTCGTAAAGGGTCCCGCAGCGCGGGCAGCCAAGCAAGAGGCCGTGCCCCTCATCGTCGCTTACGGCGATCTGTGGGACGTGCCCGTAAAGAAGGTTCCCCGGGTCACGGCAGAAGTCGCATCCGAATCCATAACTGGTAGGCCCTGGCACGACCACCCTAGTTTGACCCTCGCCTCGGAAGTGGCCATACAGAATGTCAGGCGAGGCGCTTCCGGTCCCATTAGCATCCGCGAATGTCCCTCGACGAGGGTACAGAACCCCGCCTCTCGGCTAGGTGATGCTCGGCGTAGCGTCGTCAACCACTTGGACGCCGATCGCGGAACCGATTCGGTCGATATCCGTCCGTGTCCACGCTCCTTGCCGCAATTCGAACAGATGCCCGAAGTCGTCGCCGACAAAAGACGCGAGGAACTGACCTCGCATAGGACCATTGGTGAACAGGCCGAACAGCGGGGACCGTGGCTGTACGGTGATTTGACGAACGTCTAGTCGGCGGAACTCCCGCCGGTGCAGAACGCCTTGGACACAAACGCTCGACCTCGTGATGCTGACGCTTGAGCGAAGGCTGAGGGCATACCAACCGCCCATGATCGCAGCAGCCGCCGGGACCACTGGCAGGATCGAGTTGATCCCGCTTCTCACGATCAAGGCGACGATCCCGGTAGCCAGGATCCCGATCAGAGTTGCCCCCAAGATCTCACGACCGCTCGGTCGAACAGTGCAAGCGGCCACCTCTCCGCCTGAACCGGCGGGAGATGTGGGGAGCAGATCTGTGCCCGCGAGCGAACCCACGTTCTCGTAGGCGGCACGCGCCACCGCAAAGAGCTCGTCACTAGACGCGCCCGCATTTCGCGCAGCAGCCGCAGCCTGGGCCGCCGCGGTGGCTCGAGCTTGGTTGCCCCCGAACACGGCGAGGGCCCATTGCTTCCACTCGTCTTCAGTGGTCGCCCTGGCAACGGGTAATGGGAGCGAATCTCCAACCGTGGACACGCTCAGATCCTGCACTGTAGTTTTTGCGGCAGAGCGCTCCTGCCGAAACTATCCGGCAACGATCCGACCTCTCGGGTTCTCAACCTGCCGACTAGTGGATCTCTGACCACGCCAGGATCCGCAGATGTATCCAGGGGTCGGGCCGTGGCGGAGGGTTGCAGAGTTTGACGAGGACTTAGAACCAACCCTGAAGCAACCGAATACCCAGGAGCACTAGGGCGCCGGCCATCACCAAGAGGAACAGTCCAGCCTTCCGCCACTGAGAGAGCGTTAGGACGGGCTCTGGCCGCCTCGATTTGAGAAGGGTTACACCGAAGATTCCAGGCGGCTTCGCCGCAGCGACGACCTCGTAGATCGCCGCGATGCCCCAGTAGAGAGCGACTAAGAACAGGAGAGCCGCAGCAACAATGCGAGCCTCTTCCACAGCGGCCATCGTGGCATGCAACCGCATGGGCGGCGTCACAAACCCGTAAGCGGCCGATCACGATGTGTCGGCCCCGTCCAGACGTCGGGCTTGGCAAGGTATGGAATCACGCTCCAGGCGAGCATCTGCCAATGTACCTCGAGATTACGATCGCATCCGTCGGTCAATCTTCGGGCTCGGGCTCAGCATGTCATGGAGGCGGCAACTCCGATCCCATCGGGGTCCCCGCGGCACCATAGCGTGCAATTGACGCACCAGAGCGGACGAGCCGGAAGGGACGCGGGCGACCGCCGGGTCGCGCGGTCCGCCGGGCTGTGGCAGGGGCCGAGCCAGGATCATGGCGAGGAGATGGGCGCCCGTTGTCCGCAAAACGCTCTCCATTGGTGTTAGGAATGTTGTGATTCCATCGCCGAGCTTGATAGCTACGAGGGAGGCCCCGTCCGACCCGCTATTCGAATCGGTCGTGGGCTCCGACGCAAGGCGGCTCTATTTGCTGGCGTTGTCCATTCTCGACGACGCTGGCGAGGCCGAGGATGCGGTTCAGGAGACGCTGCTCAAGGCCTGGCGCTCCTGGGGCTCTCTATCGCACATGGACCGGCCCTCGGCATGGCTGACGCGGGTCTGCGTCAACCATTGCATCAATCGTCGGCGGCTGCTCCGTTCACGCGGGTGGCCGCCGCTGGACCTGGCAGAGGGTGCCTGGTCGTCGCCTGGCTGGGGACATGACGCTGAGAGCATGGACATAGATCGCGCCTATCGTCGGCTCTCGAGGAAGCAGCGCGCCGCGATCACACTCAACTACCGGCACGGCTACTCCGTTGAAGAGTGCGCCGTATTTATGGGATGCCGCCCCGGAACCGTGCGGACCCACCTCGAACGCGGTCTTGCCGCCCTACGAAAGGAGCTGAGGGATGATTGACATCGATCCACGCCTGGACAGCAAGCTGCGGTCCAAGTACGACCGCATCGAGGCGGCGAGCCTGCCGCCGGCGCTCGCCAACTTCGACCCCGCGATCGCCCGTCCCCGACGCCGGGGCCTCAATCTGATGACCGGGATAGCCGCCGTCGCCGTTGTTGCGGCAGGCCTTGCGACCTTCGCGCTCGAAGTCAGTGGCCATCTCCATTCCCCGACATCGGCGCCAGCCGCGAACGCTACCAATCACAATAAGCTCGACGTGGCGCCGGACTTTCCGAGCCTGAGCCCCTTCCTACCGTCGGATGCGCTTCCTCTATTGGTCGGTGACACATACGCCGAGGGCTCGAAGGGGCTGCCAGCATTCGTTCCGACCAAGCCGTACTGGGTCCAGTTTGCTTGCCTCGGCACCGGGTCGATCCACGTCCTCTCGTCCGATGGTTCGGTGCAGTTCACGTCCCGAGGCTGCGGCTCGCCGGGCCTCCAGGGCCTGTTCTCCCCCGATGGCCAGGTCAGTGGGCAACCGGTGTCCCTACGAGTGGAGACAACATCATCGACGACCTGGGAGCTACGCGTCGCGCAAAGCAACGGCGCAACGACGCCCTACGAGACCTCGGCGCCCTCGCCGCACCCCGGGTATCCAGTGAACTTCACGGTCCCTGCCGGCGCAACCCCGCTTATTCCCGACACGCACGGAAAGGGCTCGGTCACGCTTCCGACCTTCACGCCGAAAACTGCGTATGCCAATATCGACCTCGTGTGCTCCGGGCCTGGGTCGCTCGAGATCATCGGATCGGACGGGTCGACCGACACGACTGAATCATGCACGGGAGAATCAGCGGTAGCGGCGGGTCGATCCAACTCGGGGTTCCCCTAACGCTGGTCATCAAGGCTGACCCAGCCATGACCTGGGAGATTCTCGTGTACGGAGTAAACGTGGAACTCCCGCAGCCCTAGCGGACGCCCGCAAAAAGGGATACGGGATTGCGATGCTTCATGGGTCGGAAATTACGATCTGGGCGGACTCTCTGGGGTCGAGTACGCCAATTCTCGCCCAGGCGAGCATCCGCAAATGTCGCCAGGCGGCCGCCCGGGCGCATGCGTTATCGCTGTTTTGGCTGATGTCCGGAGGACACAGCGTGGCGCCCCGGGTCGCCGTACGCTACCTACGATGGACGGTCACGCGACCCCTACTTGGCCTGAGGTGATTTGCCGGCTACTGGCGGTACATGGCCAGAGCGCAAGCAGCCCTCGCTGGCCGGCACGATGCCCTGACCGATTTCTGGGCATGGGAGGCTGTCAACTCGTTGTTCTATGAGGGGGTTCCGAAGCTATAAGCAAATTGGTTCAACTAGCAGACGCCGTCCCCGATCCGGAGCTTCTCTACTACCTCGGAGGGGGTCCATTAGAAGACCTCGTCCAACTCTGGAGCGAATACGAGGACGAGATCGCCGCCGCGGCTCGGCGGTCATCGAACTTCGCGGCAGCGCTCAGGACGGTCTATCCAACTCCGATGGCCCTCGTGTTGTGGGATCGAATCGAGCGCGAAGCACAGAGTTAACTCTCTCGTGGCCGACATATCCGCCGCAGGCGAGCATCCGTGAATGTACCCAGGAAAGAGATCGGCGCGACGACGCGGCTAGGGTCGTCGGTGCAGCCAGCGATGGAAGCGGGCGATCCCGCGAAGGGCAAGCCAGCTCAGGCCCCCGAGCACGGCTAGGTAGGGGATCAAGGCCCACCAGTTAACGATTTCGGTCATGTCTACCAAATCGTAGACCCTCCCGGGCTGAACCGTTGGAGCAGCCCCCTCGCCTGGCGCGTCAGGCTAGCGGCTTATAGCCTGTCCATTGGGCTTTTCGCCGCAACCATCCGCGCCGCTTACCGCCCTCAGCCGCCAGAACATCGTTGCACATGGCCACGCATCCATCGCAAATGAAGCCACCCGCCCCGGCAATCAGCGTTTTCACCTGCTGCTCAGGCTTGCCGCACCAAGAGCAACGGTTTTCGGCCCTCTCGTCACCACCTTTCATGGCCGAGAAGTGTACACGGGACCTCGGTGCGTCGAATATCTCGTTGCCCAGGCGACCATCGCACACGCCAGCATCCTGTAGCCAGATCGATGGAGCTCCCAGGCTGAGGTGGGTCGAGAGCCTGTAAGTGTGTGGCTCGGTAGTGGGCCAAGGTACTTAAGGCAGACAAGCGTGGAGGAGGGGGCCGCTGGCGCTGTGCCCGCAGATACCAGAGGTTTCACCCGATTCCAATGGATTCCAACACTCGCGCTCTAGTCGTCATTCCAACCAATTCCCCACAAAACCACTCTAAATCGAACTCAGCACTCATCGGGAAATAAGGACTAGTCTGGGGGACCAGGGGTCGCAGGTTCGATTCCTGTCTCCCCGACAGACGCGCAAGTTGAGTTCGCGGCGAGCGATTGAGCGGTGCGTTGGGCACCGGCGGTGGAACGGGTGTAGTGCTCTAACCCGGAATGATGGCTTTTTCCCGCAACAAGCATCATTCCCCGCGGGTGGGAGAGATTCAGGCCGAATAACATCGAGTGACGCAATCTGCGATGCATGACCAACCTCCGGTTATCCGCTGTTTCGATTCGATCTCGCGTGTATGAC
>CAWCVK010000002.1:0-91490 GCA_963799005.1 Candidatus Dormiibacterota bacterium
ACTGCATCGGCCCGGGCGTAGGCGGTCTCTCCGGCTCCGAATGCAGAAGGACTGAATCCCTTGAAGGTGAGCCAGATGGCCAGGTAGGCCTCCCAGATGACCTCCGGGATTGTCGCGATGCCCTGCATCGGCGAGCCTGCCTTGAAGAGGCCGAACAGGACGGCGGCGCCTGACGCGGCGAGCATCGGCCCTCCGATGACGCCAAACAGCGCCACGCGGCGTGGCACCAGGCCGGACCGGTACATCAGCCAGCCGAGCATCAGCCCAGTCCCGATGCCGTCGATGAAGCCAGGCCCGAGCAGGAACGACCAATTCTTGATGGCGATGAGCGACTTGCCGACCGTGACGAGCGAGCCTGCATCCGCGCCAGTCGCCCCCTGGCGCAACGTGACGACCGCGAGGACGCTGAGGATGCCGATCAGGATGAAGGTGCATTCAACGATGCGAGCGGTGACGTATCCGAGTGCGACGGCTTCGTTCTGTCGCTTGAGCAGCGGGAATAACACCACTGCGCAGCCGATGTTGCTGATGATGAGGAACAGCTCGAAGAACGCACCCACGAACACGCGGGGGTCAGCACCGGCACCAGTGATGTAGTGGGGATCGCTCAGGACAGGTCCGTACGCGAGCTCTCCGACGATCGAGGTGATGAAGGTGAGGATGAACAGCACGCCCACGACGAGCGCGGTCTTTCGCGATGCGGTCATGTGGATGTCTCCCTTTGAGTGGGTTGATGTTTGGGTCTTGAAGGTCACTTGGCTGCGGCGGGCTCGAGCTGCGAGCTCACGGCGCTGGTGACGGACCGAGCAGCTGTGGCGCGCTGCGCATGCCACACGGAGTACCCGAGGCCGATCAGGGCGACGCCGGTGGGAAACGCGAACAGCCTCTCGTACTGCGGCATGACGCCGGTCAAGATGGTTGCCACGCTGCCGCAAGCAAGGAGCACCGCGGCCCACCGGGCGAGGACGTTGGCGCGGAAGAGTGCGATGCCGAAGAGGAAGCCGCCGGCGAGGTAGGTGATCCCGTTGACGAGGATGGCGACCTTGATCAGCCCGACGCTGCCGGTGACGGTGCCGTTTGTGGCAGCGGCGATGGCATTGCTGACGTAGGCGGGCGAACTGTGCGCGATCGAGGGAAGGACAAAGGCACCGACGAATTCAATGCCGAACATCGTCAGATACCCGGTGGCGAACGCGAGGTACCCGACCAGGCCGAGCACGCCGATCTTCTTCACCTGGAGCAGGTACATACCGCTGATCCCGGCGAGGGCCAGCGCGGCCATGAGCACCTTCAGGCTTTCGCGGACGACCGCGTTGGTCGTGGTGATGTTGGTGCCGTCGAAATGCGGACTGCCGATCTGTACGCCGATGAAGATCAGTCCTGCCACCGCGGCGGCAACGCCGGTTGCTCGGAAGAGGGTGTTCGGTGTGACGGTCATGTCGTTCTCCTTGTCTTGATGAATGAGCACCGATTCGAGGTGCGATCTGGGGTAGGTCAAGCTGGTCGGGGTCGAGAGATGTGGTTCGCCTTGCGGCCATCAGCCACCTCCGTCCGAAATCGGAATGGACGTGAGGCCGATGACCTCGTAGCCGCGCAACGCCTCAAGGAGGGGTTGAAAGCTGCCGTGCACCACGCAGCGCAGCACGAAGCCATCGACCTCCACGTCGGTCACGCCCGACGCTCGGGCAATCTGCCGGGCCGGAGGGCGGCACGACGAAGGTCGACCTCGACACGCTGGGTCGTGAGCTCATCAGTCATGCCCGTCAGGCTGAGCCACGAGCCGGACCGGCCGAATCGGCAGGATTACGGATTCGATACCTACTCCCCGCGGGTCAGCACTGAGTCGTCGGAGTACCGTTGGCTCCGCCATGGCCAGGCCACGCACGATCTTGGGGAACCTGCCCGCCGAGACCACGAGCTTCGTCGGCCGCCGGCGCGAGCAGGCCGAGATCAGGCAGAAGCTCGCGACCGCTCGCCTGGTGAGCCTCGTCGGGCCGGGCGGTGTCGGGAAGACCAGGCTCGCGTTGAGAGCCGCGGCCGATCTGTCGCGTGGCTTCCACGATGGCGCCTGGCTGGTGGAACTGGCCGAGGTTCGCGATGAGGCGCTCGTGGCCAGCGCCGTGCTTGCCGCCCTCGACCTCCGCGACCAGGCCGGGATGACCCCCCTCCAGATCCTGGTCGCCTACTGGCACCAGAAGGAGTTGCTGCTGGTGCTCGACAACTGCGAGCACGTTCTCGATGCGGCAGCTCAGCTCGTGTCCGGCGTGCTTCGCTCCGCTCCGAACGTCCGCGTGATCGCCACCAGCCGCGAGCCGCTGCAGCTGGCCGGCGAGCACGTGGTCCCGGTCGCGCCGCTGCAGGTGCCTGGCGAAGATGAAACAGAACCGCTCGCCCAACTTCGCCAGAACGAAGCGGTCGCGCTCTTCACGGAGCGGGCCGCTGCGGCATCCGGAGCCTTCGTCCTCAGCGCGTCGAACCAGGCGGCGGTGGTGGGGTTATGCCGGCGTCTCGACGGCCTTCCGCTGGCGATCGAGCTCGCGGCGGTCAGAACCCGGGTCCTCGATGTAGAGCAGGTGCTCGAGCGGCTACGTGACCGCTTCGGCCTCCTCACCGGAGGAAGCCGCGCCGCACTCCCCCGTCATCAAACATTGCGAATGACCATCGACTGGAGCCACGACCTGCTGCCCGAGCGCGAGCAGAGCCTGCTGCGGCGACTCTCTGTCTTCGCGTCGCGATTCACTCTTGAGGATGCCGAGTTGGTGTGCGCATCCGCGGACCTGTCGGCCGCTGACACCCTGGACCTTCTTTCATCGCTCGTCGACAAGTCGCTGCTCATGCGGGAGGACTACAGCGGACATTCCTGTTATCGAATGCACGAAACCATGCGCGAGTACGCCACGCTGAAGCTGCGCGAGCAGGATGAGGACGGACCTCTCTCAACGCGTTGCATCGACTATTACCGGACGAGGTGCCTGTCAGTGGAGGCCGAGGGACGGTACAACCTCCCTGAGTGGCTCTCGTGGGTCGAGCTCGAGATTGACAACATCCGCGCCGTCCTGCAGCACTGCGTGGCGCACCGGGACTCGGCGCGCGGCCTGGATATAGCCGCTTCGCTGCGCTACTACTGGGTCACCCACGGGACGACGGAGAGCATGCGCTGGCTGGATCAACTGCTCACCGCTGGCGAGGCGTCAGGGCACACACAGGTGCGCGCTCTCTGCCTTCGTGGGTGGCTGAGCGTTTTACAGGCCGACCCTGCGGCGGCACGTCCGTGGCTCGCCCGGGCCATCGCAGCAGCCCGCGAAACGCGACAGCCGGCGCCAGCTGTCGGAGGCGCTGTCGATCGCCGCCAACGCGGAGAACCAGATCGGCAATCCGGCGGGCGCCGGCGCGTTCCTGGAGGAGGCCGAAGCGATCACGACTGGCCTCGGCGACTATCCCGCGACAATCGAGCTCGTGCTGGCGCGGACTGTCCATGCGTTCTTCGGAAGCGATATCAATACTGCCATGGCGATCTCGTCGGAGGGTGTGCGTCTGAGTCGCGACGCCGGCGACCTCTTTTACCTCGGGTCGATGCTTCGCAACCTTGCTGCGGTCGCTCTGACGGAGGGCGACCTTGACGAGGCCAACGCGCGAGCCGGCGACGCCCTGCGGGTCGCTCGGCAGATCGACGACCGGATAGCCGAGTACTACGTTCTCGCCGGCTTGAGTTGGTACGCTGCCAGCTCTGGCCAGTCGCGCCTCGCAGCCCGGCTGCTCGGGGCAGCGGAAACCATCGGTGCCGGTGCTGGCGCAAAGATCGTCGGACCGCACGCCCCATTCCATACCCAGGCCAAAGAGTCGGCGATGCAAGCGCTCGGCGCGGCGAAGTTCGCGGCCGAGTTTGAGGCGGGAAAACGCTTGGACCGCCACGCGGCCGTGCGGCTGGCGCTCGGGGAATCCGAGCGGAGCGAGGTCGCCGCATCACTTGGCGCGGAGTCCGGACCCGCTCGCGAAGCGGGAAGTCGAGGTCGCGGAGTTGGTCGCGGGTGGGCTGAGCAACAAGCAGATCGCGGCCCGACTGTTCATCTCCGAGCGGACTGTGGATTCGCACATCGGTCACATCCTGAATAAGCTCGGAGTCAACTCACGCTCCCAGATCGCGGTGTTGATGGCGCCTCGCACCTGACAGGTGTGAGGATGACATCTGCCGATGCGTAGTCCCTCCAAAAGGGCCAGACTGCGGCATGATGGCCGATATCACCTACGAACTGGCGGCCGAGGCTGCGTTGCACCGGGAGGTGCCTACAGCAAGAGTTCGGATGGGGGTTCATCTCCCTCTTCACCTTGGCCTACATGAGCGCCAACCTGGTCTTCCAGGCGCCAATACTGGTGACCCTTCCCCTGAAGATCAGCTCGCTGGTTGGCATCAAACAAGCGCCCGGCAGCCTGGCGCTCGTCGCCAGCGTCGGTGCTTTCGTGGCGATGTTCGGCAATCCTTTCTTCGGGCGGATGAGCGACCGCACCTCCTCACGACTGGGCATGCGCCGGCCATGGATGGTGATCGGCGTGGTCGGCGGCACCCTCGGCGTCGCGATTGTTTCGTTCGCTCCCAGCATCCCGGTGGTGCTTCTCGGATGGTGCGTCGCCCAGCTGTTCTTCAACGCGATGCTGGCTTCGCTCGCGGCGGTGCTTCCCGACCAGATCCCAGTCGCTCAACGCGGGACCGTATCCGGGGTGCTGGGCATCTGCCTGCCGATCGCTGCTGTCAGCGGCACGTATATCGTGAAACTCTTCACGGGACAGCAGGTCGCCACTTTCCTGGTCCCGTGCGCGACAGGAGGATTCTTCATTCTGCTCTTCGCGGTTGTGCTCAAGGATCGGCACCTTGCCAAGGTGGACAGGCCGGCGTGGTCTATACGGGAATTCGCCAGCACCTTCTACGTGAAACCGCGGACGAGCCCGGACTTTGCATGGGCTTTCGTCAGTCGCTTCATGTTTCTGATGGCCTACGCCGTGCTCGCAACGTATGAGGCGTACTACCTGATTCAGAAGATCGGCAGCGCCGTCGCTGACGTGCCGCAGCAGATTTTTCTCGGCACGCTCGTGCAGGGGATTGTCATCGTGGCCGCTTCCCTGATCGGTGGCCACCTCTCCGACCGGACGGGGCGGCGGAAGATCTTCGTGTGCGCTGCCGCGATCGTATACGGCCTCGCAATGATCGCCGTCGCGATGGCCAGCAACTTCAACGGCTTCCTCGTCGGCATGGCGATCAGCGGACTGGGATTCGGCGTGTTCGCGGCGGTCGACCTCGCGCTCGTCGCTGACGTTCTCCCGAATCCAGGCCACAACGGCAAGGATCTCGGCGTCTTCAACATTGCGGGCGCGCTTCCCTTCTCCCTCGCTCCGGCATTGGCGCCTGCCATCCTGGCAATCGCTGGCGGCAGCTACGGTGTGCTCTACGCCGCCGCCGGGGTCTGCGCCATCGTCGGCGCGATCGCCATCCTGCGCGTGAAGGGTGTCCGCTGAGTCGTACCTGCCATCGACGGGTACGGGTCGCTGGCCCCGACAACGGCGCGACTTGTGATCTGTGTAGGTGCTTGCCATACGGCTCGGCCAGGTTTCTGCTGCCGATCACCAGCTCCTTCTTGAATAGTGGGCGCGGTGACGACGCCGCCTATTTGGGAGTTGCCCAGGTCATTTGCCCTCAAGTCCGTAAGGAGCAAGGGTGAGCCGGCCGCGATTTCCCAGCCGTGACGTGGTGCGGTCGCTCATCCTCCCTAAGAACGGATTACCGTAGATGGACACGAAGGCACCGATCCCGGCAACTAGTGCGAGGCTGCTAGGTGCTTGCTTGATGCCCTCGAGCGTTGACCCGCAAGGGCAGCGTCACCAGTATTGGCGCAAGGAAGACCAGGTTGGTGCTCATGCCAACCTGTAGATGATGAATCCCCATCCCATCCTTCGTGCCGCAGGCGTTTGGGCCAGGAGTGCATCTTCTGCCGCGGCTGCGTGTGTCAATCCGGCCACACGTCAGTCGGGCCCTCGCCGACCCAGTGCGTATCCCCCAAGTGCGTCAGGGGTCGGATCGTCCGGCGCCTAGGGCCGTCAAGACCGCAATCTGTGAGCGTGAGTTGACGCCGAGCTTGTCCATGATGTGCCGCATGTGGGTCGCAACCGTCGCCTCTGAGATGAAAAGCCGCGCTCCGATTTGTCTGTTGCTGAGCCCGTCTGCGACAAGCTGAGCGACCTCGAGTTCGCGTTTGGCGAGCGGGCTGGCAACGACGCTTGCGGAAACGGCGGAGTCCAGAGGAGCGGCCTCGCCAAGTGCGAGCCGCAATGCCACCTCACGGCTCAGGTGTTGACCCGCCGTGAATTCGACATCGAAGGCCCCTCCTCCCAACGCCTCCATCGCCATTTGCCTGGCTCCCGCAACCAAAGGAATAGTCGGTCCCCCGAGGGCCGCACCGGTCTGCGCGCACAGCGCGTCTGCGGCTCCAAGCAACTGCGCGGCTGCCCGCGCCTGGCCGGAGTGGGCCGCATGCCAGCCCGCTACGGCAAGGCCCCAATACTGGCCGAGCCGGTTATCGACGAGCCGAGCGATTCGCAGCGCCTCACCGAACCACGAATTTGCCGATTGAAGATCCCCGGATATCATTCCCGCGACGCCGAGATTGCGGAACATATTTTCGAGTTGGTAGAGGTCACCGGCTTCTCGGCTCAGTGTGACGCCCTCGAGAGAGAGTGCTCTGACAGTCTCCAAGTCCCCCACGAAGATCGCATGAATGGACTGAGACAGCAGCAACTCAATGGTCGCACCGAAGTCGGCCAGGCCCGGGGCGATCGCTTCGGCCTCATCGAGATGGCGCCTCGCGGCTTCAGGATCGCCGGCCACGGTCGCGATGGTCGCGCTCATCGACAGCGACTCGGACAGCAGCGCCTGCTCCCCCGCATCTCGAGCGGCCGCCACCGCGCGTGCGATCCAGGGCCTGCCTGCGGCGGGATCGCCTTGCAGCATGCTCAACCAACCACGGAGGTAATACGCCTTTACCAACGTGGGCGCAGACGCATCTCTTGCGGGCAACAGCTGGTCGAGCCAGCGCACAGCCTCCGTGGTTCCGTGCGTGATCCAGTAGTAACGCATCGACGCGGCGACATCGAGGCCCCGGGCGAGGTCTTCGCGAGCGATGCACTGGTGCAGGAGTGCTCGCAGATTGTCGATCTCCAAGTCCGCCCACGCGAGCCACTCGACCAGGTGGTATCGGGCCACGTCAATCGAACGCAGGCACGTCAGGCGATAGTGCTCGAGGCAACGCTCCCTGAGGAGATCCTCCTCGTCAGCCTCGTGCAACTTGAGCCTGGCGTACTCGCGCATCGTCTCGTGGAGCCGGTAGCAGACGGTGCCCCCGACGTCCTCCGTGGTGACCAGTGACTTGTCAACCAGCGACGCCAAGAGGTCCAGCGCCCCGGATCCGGCTGCGTCCTTTGGGATGCATACTCCCGCGACGTCGTCCAAGGTGAAGTGCGCGGCAAAGATGCCGAGGCGCCGCAACAGGACCTGCTCAGCCTCCGTCAATTGGTCGAAGCTCCAGTCGATCGCCAAGCGGAGCGTTTGCTGACGCGGGAGCGCGGCGCGGCCCCCTCCGGTGAGCAGCGCAAACCGGTCGCTCAGGCGGTCAAGAATGTGGTCCACGCTCAGGACCCGTGTCCTGACCGCGGCAAGCTCGATGGCGAGCGGCACGCCGTCGAGCCGCCGGCAGATGGAGACCACCGCGGCCTGGTTCGAGGTGGTGAGTTCGAAGCTACCCGATGCGGCAGCCGCCCGCTCCGTGAACAGCATGATGGCCTCGTTCTGTTGGATCTGGACTAGCGGCTCTGCGCCATCGATCGGCGGCAGCTCGAGCGGCGGGACGGGCACCACGTACTCACCCGGTACCTGGAGCGGCTCCCGAGTGGTGGTGATCACACGCACGTCTGGAGCGGCACGAAGGATCTCGGTCACGAGCTGGGCGGCCGCCTCGACAAGGTGCTCGCAGTTATCCACGAGGAGGAGGAGCTGGCGTCCACGCAGGTGAGCGACCACGAGCTCCATCGGCTTCGCCCCGGCCTGATCCCTGAGATCAAGGGCCGCGAGCGCGGCGTCAGGCACGAGGGCTGCTTCGCTGATCTCGCCAAGCTCGACCAGCCAGGCTCCGTCCGCGAAGCCGCGCGCGAGATCGGTTCCCACGCGAACGGCGAGCCGCGTCTTGCCCACACCACCCGGACCGACCAAGCTGACCAGACGAGCGGTCGTGAGCTTCTTTCGGATCTCACCCAACTCGCGCCGGCGGCCGACAAATGTCGTTGCCTCCGCCGGCAGGTTGCCTGATCGGACCCTACGTCTGGCCATCCTGGATACGAGTTCTCACGCCGGCGGCGTGCTCCTAACCAGATCGACTACGCGTCGAATCATCAATCCTGACGATGTGGCGCTCGCGGCTGCTCCCTCACGCTCGCCAGTATGAACGAGGAGCTTCCAGCCCGACGCGTCGAGATTACCTTCGTAGGCCGCCCGCCGGCGCGGCAAATAGCACGGGCGTCAGGGGTCAGCGAGGTTGTGGTTGACGGCCGTCGAGTGCGCTGCCTCGTCAACGGTAGCGTTCAGCCATTTCTCGAGGCATTGCACGGTTACGAAGTCATCGGCCTGACCTCGACGCCGGCGTTCTCAAACACCCTCGAAGAGCGCGAATCCTCACGCCGCGAAGAACTCACGGCCGACAGAGGAGGTGGCTGATGTCTCTCACGTGATTTCGATTGCGAGTTCGTGATCAGCAATAGCCGTCGTCACCGTATCGATTACCTAAAGAAAGACAAGGAGCCTCAGATGAACCCGACAACCGTAGCGGCAACGAACCGACCAGGAGCCGAAGTCCAGGTGAAGTCAACGCGAAAGGTTGCGCTCATCGTGGGAGTGCTGTTCATCCTCACCTTCATCACCTCGATTGCAGCGGCCTTCGCATATGGGCCTGTCCTGACCGATCCCAACTACGTCATCGGTGGCGGCGCTGACACGCGCGTGCTCCTGGGTGCGTTCCTCGAGCTGCTG
The DNA here is from genome assembly GCA_963799005.1 of Candidatus Dormiibacterota bacterium. Lineage (GTDB taxonomy): Bacteria > Chloroflexota > Dormibacteria > Aeolococcales > Aeolococcaceae > Palsa-851. Next base: position 9,065 of record CAWCVK010000002.1, read on the forward strand.
CTGATCATCACCAACATGGGCTGCGCGGTTGTGTTGTTCCCGCTGCTCAAGCGGCAGAACGAGACCATCGCCCTCGGCTACGTCGTCGCTCGCCTCGTTGAGTGCACCTTCATTCTCGTCGGCATCCTCAGTGTCCTTGCAGTCGTCACGTTGCGGCAGCACGCGGTCAGCGCGGATGCGGGCTCACTTGTCACCGTCGGCAAGTCGCTGGTCGCCATCAAGAACTGGACCTTCCTCCTCGGCCCCGGCTTCATGGATGGCATCGGGACTGGGCTGATGCTCGGTTGGCTCCTGTACCGGTCCGGCCTGGTGTCGCGCCGCGTGGCGCTGCTGGGTGTCATCGGCGGTCCGCTCCTCGCCGTGTCAGGGGTCGCCGTGCTCATGGGCGTCATCCAGCCGCAGTCCGCCCCGCAGAGCATCGCGACCGTCCCGGAGGTCCTCTGGGAGGCATTCCTGGGCCTGTGGCTCACCGTCAAGGGGTTCCGGCCGGTTGCATTCGGCGCAGGCGAAACGGCTGATGTCCAAGCGGAAACCCGCGTTGCGGTCGGCGCCGGCGTCGCCGCCTGATTTCCATCCACCGACGCGGAAACTCTGCGCGGAGCTCGGCTTTGGCCGGGCTCCGCGCAGCCGCTCGCCCAACCCTCGAAAGCAGGAGTTCTCATGATCGTGGTCGACAATCTCACCAAGCGGTACAGGCACCGCTGCGCGATGTCGGCGTTCTGCTCGAGGCACGCGCCATCCACCCCGGACGCTCAGCGCACGATCGTCTCCTCGCACAGGCGCAAACGCAGGGGATTCCTCGCGCCCGTGTGAATCAGCTGATTGAGTTTGTCGGCCTGCAGGACGTGGCGACGAGGCGAGTGGGCCAATTCTCTCTGGGCATGGGCCAGCAACTCGGCATCGCGTCAGCACTGTTGGGCGATCCCGCAACGCTCATTCTCGATGAGCCCATCAACGGCCTCGACCCGGACGGCATCCACTGGATGCGCGGTCTCTTGATGACCCTCGCGGCGGAAGGGCGCACGGTGTTTCTCTCGTCGCACCTGATGAGCGAGATGGCGCTCACCGCAGACCACCTCATCATCATCGGCAGAGGCCGCCTGATCCGGGACATCAGTATCGGGGAGTTCATCCGGAAGTCATCGAAGAACATCGTCTTCGTTCGCTCGCGACAGGCAGGCGAGCTGCGAGGCCTGCTGGTCGCCCAGGGGGCGACCACCGCGAGCGAGGAGCCAGGCGTAATGGACGTCGAAGGCCTGACCGCAGAGCAGATCGGACGCATCGCAGCAGCGAACGGCATCGTCCTCTCCGAGCTGACCCCTCAGTCCGCGTCATTGAAGTTGCTTGGCAGCGTTACGTCGCTGCTCGCAACAGCATCGCCAGTTGCGGTCGGCAGCGACGCCTGCGCACCGGCGGTACGGGTACCGGTATGCCGACCAGGCGGCGGTATCACCGCCCGATGTCCCGCTGCCGCCTGCGAGCCGCGGGCCGCGCCGAACAGCGGACCTGCACTGGTTGGTGCCACCGCACTCATGCTGGCGGTGAACGTGGCAGCTTGGGCGGATGCTGACGCTGACGTCGTTGCCCCGCTGCCGGCGCGGCTGCTGGGGCCGGTGGCGAGCATTGCAACGGCGATGCCGAGAACGATGCCGATGACGGCGACGCGTCGGGTTACCTTCGACATGGTGTACTCCCCAGTGAGTTAGGTGGTCGGCGTCAGAAACGGTGCAGAACCCGGGTGTCCCCTTTGCGCTGTGTCAGCAGGTGGCGTTCGCGAAACTACACTACGGGCGCCGTTCTCCGGCCCAAGCGCTCAAAGGGAGGGCGCTGGACGCAACACTGACCACGCGCCCCTAGTACGCGACCGGGTTACACGAGCACTGGGATCGGTAGCGGCGGAGCTGGTCGAGTGGCGGGTGAGCTCAGGTCCGGCTGACGACCGGTACCGCTATCACGCTGCGCAGCGCCGGGAATCTCGGACGCATCCTGGTGGGTCCCGACGGGAAGACGCTCTACATCTTTCTGGCTGACACGACGACAACATCGACATGCAACGGAATGTGCGCGCAGAACTGGCCGCCGGTGATCACGATGGGAACTCCACAGGCAATGGCCGGCGTCCTTCAGAGTTTGCTTAACGCTCCGAATGCTGTGGTGATGGCACGGTAGCGACCACCTCTCCCGGATAGAGGTGTTTGCTGCAATCGATGCATTCGGCAATCGGTCGCACATAGCTCGACTGTTTCCTGCCAAGAAGGGCCACGTCGATGTCGGGGAGCGCGAAGGAAAGGGGGACGGTGCGGCTTGCGCCGCAACGGAGGCAGACGATGGCCATTGGTCCATCGTCGCTGCATGTACCGTCGGCGTCGGTGCGGTGGGAAACGAAAGCGCACGCGGTGTCGCTATCAGGATCGACAGAGCGGTGGTCGCGCCCGCGAGCACGGTGGGGAGGTGGTCGGTATGTCGAGAGCCCACGGTCGGAGGTTGGCTCGCCGCTGCCGGGTTCACACTCCATTATTGGCTGGTGGGCCCGGGACCAACTCCGCGCGCGGCTGCCATCCAGGCGCTTCGCCGCATCGCCTACCTGCTGGAGCGAGCCCGCGAACCGACCTACCGCGTGCGAGCTTTCCGCAACGCGGCCGCAGTTGTCGAGGGCCTGAGCGACAGCGAGCTCGGCGAGCGCGCTGCGCGGGGCACGCTCACGGCGCTCGGCGGCATCGGTGACGTGACCGCGACGGTCATCGCCGAGTCGGCGCGCGGCGAGCAGCCGACCTACCTGCGGCGCCTCGAGGCGACGCGCGACCAGGACCTGGACGCCGCCGCAAGCGAACTCCTCGGAGCACTCCGCGGCGACTGCCACGTTCACTCCGACTGGTCCGACGGGGGCAGCCCGATCCGCGAGATGGCGGAGGCGGCGCGCGACCTCGGCCACCGCTACATTGCGCTCACCGACCATTCCCGCAACCTCACCGTTGCTCATGGGCTGAGTGCCGAGCGGCTGCGCGAGCAGCTGCTGCTGGTACGTGCGCTCAACGACGAGATGGCGCCCTTCCGCATCCTCACCGGGATCGAGGTTGACATCACGGAGGACGGCGAGCTCGACCAGGAGGGCGACCTTCTCGCTGAGCTCGACGTTGTCGTCGCCAGCGTGCACAGCAAATTACGCAGCCCGCGTGACGTGATGACCCAACGGATGGTGCGTGCGATCGCCAATCCCCACATGGACATCCTCGGGCATTGCACCGGCCGCATCGTCGTCGGCCGAGGCCGGCCGGAGTCGGAGTTCGATGCCGAGATCGTGTTCGCCGCATGCGAGCGCTTTGGAGTCGCCGTGGAGATCAACTCACGGCCGGAGCGGCTTGATCCCCCAAAGCGGTTGTTGCGCCTTGCCCACGAGATGGGGTGCCGATTCACCGTCGACACCGACGCCCACGCCCCGGGTCAGCTCGAATGGCAGATCAACGGCTGCGAGCGCGCCGTGCTCTGCGGGGTCCCACCAGGGTTGATTCTCAACACCCTGGACTCGGTGTCGCTGCTGGACTGGACGCGAGACCACGGCCCCGTTCGTTGATGAGGATGTCGCCCTACGGGATGCGGTAGTGACGCTCGCCGCCGACGACCTCGACCAAGCGCATTCCCGCTTTCTCCGCCATGCGCCGAGAGGCGAGGTTGCTTTCGTGGATGTCGCCACGCACCGAACGCACCCGCGGCTGCGCGAGCGCCCACGCGCACGCGGTGGCGAGCGCCTCGGTCCCGAGCCCGCAACCCTGCGAGCTGGGAACAAGGTCCATTCCAACCACGACCTCGCCCGCCTCATTCGGTGGGTCGTGGAAGTTGAGGTCGCCGATGGCAGACCCGTCGGCCTTGCGCACGATCTGAAACCACGGTCCCGTCGCATGCCCTTGAGCGGCCTGCTCGAGTTCGAATGCGCAGTCCGACGAGGCTGCCCGCGGGCGGGTATTCCGGGCTCCCGACAGCGGCCGCCACGACATCGTCGCCGACGATCGCTCGCATCGAGTCCAACGTGAGCTCACGCAGGATCAGCCGTTGCGACTCGATCTGCCCCGGGACGAACCAACTCGGATCGTTTCCACTCCCCATCCCATCATGCTACGCGACGCGGTGGCTCAACCACTCTCACCGGATGGACGCGAAGGGCCGGCGTCGCGACGTGCAACGCCGCGCAGGTCAATGGCGCGGCGTTCATTCCCATCCGCATGACTATTCCTGACGCGGCGCTCTTCAACCTGTTGCGATCGGCGTCGTTTCCGCCGGTACATGTTTGCGTCGGCCGTCTTGAGCAAATCGTCGAGCGACATCTCACCGCTCTGAGCAATCGCATAGCCAACGCTGACGTGAATCGCTTCTCGCCCCTCCAGCCGCAAACCGTGCGAGAGCGCCGCGCGCAGCTTGCGCATCGCCCGCTCGATACCATCGGTGGAAGTCGCCGGGAAGAGGATCGCGAACTCGTCTCCCCCGAGCCGTGCAACCGTGTCCGATCCTCGCAGCGAAGCCATCAGCCGGGCGCCCACTTGGCGGAGCACGCTGTCACCGGCTGCATGCCCGAGCGTGTCGTTGATTTCCTTGAAATGGTCGATGTCAGCAAGCCCGATGCCTATGGGCATGCCGAGGCGCCAACTCATCAGGAGCGCTTGATCGGCTCGCTCGCGGAAGAGCGCCCGATTGGGCAGGCCCGTCAGGGGGTCATGAAACGCCAGGTAATTGGTGTCGCGGTTCGTGGCGAGCTTGGCCAGCACACCTTCAATCTGTGTGGCCAGTCGCTTGGCCTCGGTGCGCAACTCGACATCCATACGCTGGACGTCACGGCTGCCGAAGCCCATCACGGCGACCACGTCGCCGGCGTGCCGGAGCGGGAACGCGAACCCGCCGCCGAGCCCCGCGCGCGCGGCGGCCGCCGGCGGGGCGAAGCGCGTGTCGCTGAGCACGTCCTCGCTGAGCAGGGGTTCGTCACGCTCCCAGGCAAGCCCGACGAGCGATTCCCCGATCCGCCGGCGATCGTGTCGCAGTTCCCGTCCGAGTAGATCTCGAAGATCGTCCGCCGCGAAGTACGCCTGCTTACATGCGAGCTGCTGCTCTGCGGCATCAACCAGCCACAGTGCACCAACCTCCCAGCACAGACACGTGCAGATCTCTTTGAGCATCTGCCATGCAGCCTCATCCCAGTCTGCGAACTCAGCCGCGATCCTGTTCACGGCCCGGTTGGCTGCCGCGACCTGGCCCTCGACCTTCGCCTTCGTGATGTCGTGCGCGGCCGCGTAGATGACTCCATCGTCCACGCTTGGCGTCACCATCCACGAAAGCCACCGATACGAGCCGTCGCGCGTTCGGTAGCGATTCTCGTAGTGGACGACATGCTGCCCATCTATCAGCACATCAGGCGCGGAGGGTGTCGCTTCGCGATCTGCTGGGTGCACGAACTCGGCGTATGGCCTGCTGGTCAACTCGGCGGCCGTCCAACCCAGGGTGCGTTGCCAGGCCGGATTGACCTCTGTGAAGTAGCCGTCCAGAGTCGCGACGCACAGCATGTCCTGCGCGAGGTTGAACAGTTGACCGAGCTTGATGTTGTTCTGAAGCTGCGTCGGGGACGTGTGGCTGAGCCCTGGTACCCCAGTCACGTGCTCATCCGTCGCGGTGCCGCCCACTGCGAACATCTCGAAGAAAGTTTTGCCAGAAGATCCCGACGTCGTCATCGCAGGTGTGTGACGAAGTCGCGTTCGCGCGGCGAGGCCGCGGTTACACCGGGTCGACGAGCAGCTTGCGAGTGTGACCCGCGGATGCCAGCGCGGCAAGGAGCCGGCGCAGCGTGCCGCCGGGGGGATCCTGATGCGCAGTGCAGCGAAGCCAGATCTGGCGGTCGAAAGCCGTGGCGGCCATCGGCTCCCCGCAGTCGCAGAAGGGGGTTTCGATCTCAGCGCGCTCGATGAGCGCGACGAGGCGGGTGTTCTCGGTGGTGGTCAATTTGGTCTCCGAACATCGATACGATTCGTTTCGTATTATAGCAGCGATGCGAAATGGGCGCTCCTCTCCGCCGCCGCCACCGGCACATCCTGCCCCGGCGCGTGGGGGCCGGCCCAGGAGCGAGCGCGCTCATGAGGCCATCCTCACCGCCGCGCGCCAGCTGCTGATCGAGGAGGGCTTCGCCGCCATGCGCCTGGAGCACGTCGCCGCCAGGGCCGGCGTGGGGAAGGCGACGATATACCGCCGGTGGGGATCGAAGGAAGCGCTCGCCCAGGACCTGCTCGCCCGTCTCGCTGAACCGCATATCGCGATCGCCGATTCGGGAAACACGCGCGATGAGTTGCTTGTTGCGGTCAGCAACCCGATGCGCGCCGTCAGCGAGACTGACTTCGGTCCGGTCATCAAGGCACTCCTGTCGCAGATCGCGAGCAATCCGTCGATCGGCGACCCGTTCCGGGCGACTGTCGTCGCGGCTCGTCGCGCCGAGATCGCCAGGGTGATCGACAGGGGAATTGCGCGGGGTGATCTCCGTGCCGACATCGACACCGGCGTCGCAACGGAGCTGCTGGTCGGACCGGTCTACTTCCGGCTGATGTTCGGTGGTGCCCTCGATCTCGATTTTGCGAAGAGCGTCGTCGACAGCGTCATGCGCGGCTACGCCGTCTGAGACTTCCGGGGTGACGACCGGCCTCGTCAGCGCTGAGAAGCTATGTCTTCAGTCCCCCGGGGATGTCATCGTCGAGGCACCAGTACCAGCGGACCCCTGGAATTCCCACCGGGGGTCCCTGTTCACCCGACCAGCTGATCCGACCGCGAAGATACGTCGATCCGATGGTGCCCATGGGCGGTGAGCTGGCAGGACTTCGGGGCTGCGCCTTTGGTGTGGTCGTTGCGGTCGCCCCGCATCCGCAGGCAGCCACGGCAATGATCACGATCACCCGCGACCACCCGGCCGGACGCGCCGGGCGCCGGCCTCGGTCTGGGACCAGATGCGCTTGGTTGTCAACTCGGTGGTGGCCGACACGGCTCGCGACGAGGCCCTTCACCTCCAGAGCTCCCATGTCCCGGCACATGTTAGACGACCCGCGCCGATGACGATGCCCGCCGCGCTCACTTCCGTGTAACCCGACCGCTTACCTCACTTGGGGCCGTGCGCCCAGTGGGAAAGCGATTTACATCGGAGGTTGCCATGGTGATCACCCGCAAGAGAGTGCTCCGTCTGGTTCTCACGGCGCTGCCGCTGACGGTGGGCCTGCCCGTGACGGCGATCAACGCCGGCGCAGCGGCCCAGCCGGCGAGTGGCGGGTTCAACGCTCGAGGCGACGTCCTGATCTCGGATCAGTTCAACAACCGCGCCATCGAGGTCAACCCGGTGACCAAGGCCATCGTATGGAGCTTTGGCTCGGGCAACCCGACGCTCTGCAACCCTGGCCCGGGCACGATCATCGGCCTCAACGATGCCGAACGGCTGTCCGGTGGCCTGACGCTACTCGCCGGTACGGGTATCCCGTTGGGCTCCTCACCGGTCGACCCATCATTCAGCTGCGTCGACAACCGGGTCATCGTCGTCAACCATGCCGGCACCATCGTTTGGCAATACGGACAGGCCGGCGTGACGGGCTCGGGGCCTAACGAGCTGAACGTCCCCGTGTTCGCGATCCAGCTGCCCAACCGCAACATCCTGATCGTCGATCAGGGCAACAACCGTGTGATCGAGGTCGACCGCTTCACCAAGTCGATCGTCTGGTCGTACGGACCGGCGTCCGGGCCCGGCGCGCTCAACAACCCGAACAGCGCCGAGCTGCTGAGCAATGGCCACGTCCTCATCGCTGACGAGAACAACAACCGGGTCATCGAGATCACCCGGTCAGGTCGGATCGTCTGGCAGTACGGCAGCGGGAATCCATCGATCACCAAGCCGCTTCAGTTCGCCGCGTTTGCCAGCCGGCTGCCCAACGGCGACACGCTGATCACCAACTCGGGGCACAGCCGCGTCGTCGAGGTGACCCCGGACAAGGACGTCGTGTTCCAGTACTTCACCAATCGGATTGCAAACAGCAACACGTCGCCGCTGCCGACCAACGCTGTGCGTCTCGCCAACGGCGACACGTCGATAGCTGACCAGTTCAACCACCGCGCGATCATCATCAGCGATGACGGGCGGCTGCTCGAGCAGGTCGGTGAGACCAATGTGCCGGGCAACGGTTTCGACCAGCTCGACGGCCCGTACACGTCGTTTGTGATTGGCGACTACACAGGGCAGACGCCGCCGCCGAATCAGTTCTAGGGTTCCAGGCGCGACCCCCGCGCAGTGGCACGATGCGCTGCCACTGCGCGCGCGGGCGGGGGCGACGTCGGCCCGCGGCGCGCACCTCTCGTGAGACGCAACTCGGTGTCACTCGTCGGCTGAGTTCGCGACGATCAGGCGAACGGGCCGATCCCAGAAGAAGTAGTTCCACGCCCACGACACGAGCGCGATGGCGCGGCTGCGAAAACCCACAAGGTAGAGGAGGTGGACGAAGATCCAGATGAACCAGCCGGCGAGACCATTGATGTGCAGCGGCCCGATCTGCGCGACGGCGGCGCCGCGACCCACCGTCGCCATGGTGCCCTTGTCGTGATAACGAAATGGCGGGATCTCCTCGCCCCTGACACGCGCGGCGATCGCGCGGCCGGCGTAGGCGCCTCCCTGGATCGCAACCGGGGCGAGCATCGGCAGAACGGCACCGGCCTGCTCGACGGCCGCAGCGTCACCGATCACGAATACCTCGGGATGGCCGGCGAGGTTGAGTGACGCCGTGACCCGGATGCGCCCTGATCGTGCAAGGTCATCGCCGCCGAGGTCGAGGGGAGGGGCGGCTCGGACGCCGGCGGTCCAAACCACCGTGCTCGCATCCACCCGTTCGCCGCTCTGGAGCACCAGGCCGGCCTCGTCGACGGTGCGAACCGAGTCGCTGAGCACGATGCGCACGCCCTTGCGCTCCAACGAGCGCGCCGCCAGGCGGCTCAGGCGCGGGGCAAACGTCGCCAGAACGCGGTCCCCCGCCTCGATCAACACCACCGACACCTCGGCGAAATCGATCCGCCGGTAGTCCTTCGGGAGGACGTGATTGATCAACTCGGCCACCGCACCCGAATACTCGACGCCGGTCGGGCCGGCGCCGACAACGGCGAATGTCAGCAGGCGGCGGCGCGCCCGCGCGTCGGTGGTGAGGCTCGCCTGTTCGAAGCAGGCGAGGAGACGGGAGCGGAGCGCCAGCGCCTCCGCGAGGTCCTTCAGACCGGTGCTGTGCTGACGCGCGCCCTCGTTGCCGAAGTAGTCGGTCACGCTGCCCGACGCGACCACCAGGTAGTCGTAGTCGAGCCCGACGGTGGAGGTGGTCACGCGACGCCGCTCGAGGTCGACGCCGGTGACCTCGGCGCGTAAGACGTCAACGTTTCGAGCGCGGCGCACGATCGTCCGAACTGGGCTTGCGATCGCGGAGGGATCGAGAAGCCCGGACGCCACCTGGTACAGCAGGGGCTGGAAGAGGTGGTAGTTGTTGCGATCCACGAGGGTGACGTCGACCTCGACGTGGCGGAGGGCGCGCGCCGCGGCCAGGCCGCCGAAGCCGGCGCCGACGATCACGACATGTGGATGCTTGGCCATCTAGGACCTTCCACTCTCTTGTATTCCCCGAACCCACGGCGATTATCCGCGCGTGGAGACCGTCGACCATCAATGCGTCACCGGCAAAGCGATTTGACAAGTGATCCGAGTTCCCGCATACTCGTCACCAGTGAATGGGCTTTGATGGTGAGGTAATGCAATGAACTGGGTGGTCACGACGATCATGGTCCCATCCGACGGCTCGCCGGCCGCGGAGCCGCAACTCGCATCCGCTCGGGCCCTCGCCAGGGCGACCGGGGCGCGCATCGTGGTGGCGCACGTCAACGAGCTGGTGCGCGGCCACCTGGGGACACATTCAGTGCACTCCTGCGAAGACCTGTTGGAGTCGACGGTGCGCCGGCAGGTCAAGGACCTCAGGAGCGCCGGCGTGCGGGCAGAGCTCGAGATCGTCGCCTCCACGGCGGAGATCTCGCGGGCGATCGCCAGCCTCGCACGCGAGCACGCAGCGGATCTCATCATCACCGGACGGCATCGGCGTGCCCAGCCCAGGTGGCCCTTCGGCAGTGTTTCGCGTCGATTGATCCGCCTCGCTCCGTGTCCGGTTCTGGTTGTGTCCTGACCGGAGGCATCGGGTCGCGCGGCCGCGGCGCATGATCACGGCGCATGTGTTTCTCCGCCGAGGCCGACCTGTGCACGGGAATCGTCGTCGGCGCGATCGGCGTCGATGCGCTTCGTCACCTTCGCAAGCCGCATCAGATGGCCCTGGCGGTCACTCCGATCCTGTTCGCTCTTCACGAGGTCGACGAGTCCTTCGTCTGGTGGGGACTCCACGGACAGGTGTCGTTTCCGGTCGAGCACGCCGCGATCTATGTCTTCCTGGCCGTCGCGTTCGTGCTGCCCTTCTGGGTGCCGTTCGCGATGCTCGGTGTCGAGACCAGGGTGCATCGGCGCCAGCTGATGGGTGCGCTGCTCGTCGTGGGTACGGTGACCACCGTCGCGCTGCTCGTGGCAATCGTGCGTGGACCGGTGGGAGCGACCATCGACGGGTCGCACATCGCCTATTCGGCGGACATCAGCTACGCCGGGATTCTCATCGCCCTGTATGTGGTCGCCACCTGCGGTTCCTGCCTGGTCGCCAGCAACCGGTGGCTCGTGCTCCTCGGTCTCGCCAACCTGGGGGCCGTGATTGCGCTCGGATGGATCACCTTCACGGGGTTCACGTCCCTGTGGTGCGCGTGGGCAGCGCTGACATCGGTGGCGATTGCGGTCTACCTGCGCCGGAGGGCCGCCGCGTCCCCGTCCCCGGGTCTTGTGTTTCAAGAATAGGGTGGGATTGGAGAGCCCTACCAGTCCTCCGCGTCTAACATGGCCGCCATGCCTCCGTCATCGAGCGTCCCCGATCGGCGCTCGTTGACCTGGGGCACTCCCCCGGATGGCCCGCTGCGGGTCGCCTGGTTTGGACATGGCGGAGGGAGGCGAGCGGACGGGCTGAGCTCGTACAGCGCCACCACGGTGAGCGCGCTGCGCCGCCAGGGCGTCGACGTGGCTTTCTTCTTCCATCGCCATGACGGGGATGCGGTGCCGGTCGCGCAGGCCATCTCGCTCTCCGCTGCCCGGTTCAAGACCGTGATCATGCCCTCGCCGGGAACAGCGGCGCGCATCGCCCACGAGCTGATCAGCTTCCGCCCCGATGTGGTGCACGTATCCCTGAGCTTTTCGTTGCTGGACACCTGGCTCCTCGCCCACTGCCGCCGTGCCGGGATTCCGACCATCGCGACCGTTCACCTTCCCTATGCCCCTGCGCGCAGCGGCCGCGGACGCGTGCTCCATGCCCTGTATCGCTTTCACGCGCACATGCTGTCCCTCGCCGACCGATGCATCGCTCTGAGCAATGCGCAGCGAGACCTTCTCGTCTCGGTCGGTTGCGATCCCGATCGCATCGACGTCCTGCCCAACGGCGTCGACACCACCGAGATCAGCCCGGGTCCCTCACGCATCCGGTCGAGGATCGGAGGCAGGTTCGTGGTCGGTTACATCGGCCGTCTCGATCCGGAGAAGCGAGTCCTCGACCTGGTCGGCGCTTTCCGACGGCGGCGATGGTCCGACGACGATCGGCTGGTGATCGCGGGAGGGGGCTCCCAGGAGCTGCGCATCACCCGCATCGCCGAGCACGATCCGCGCATTCTCATGCTCGGGCCGATTCATGATCGGCAGGAGTGCATCGATCTGCTGCGGGGTATCGACGTCTTCGTCTTACCCTCGACGGCCGAAGGCCTGTCGCTGTCGCTCCTCGAAGCCATGGCAGCCGGCTGTGCGGTTGTGGCAACCGACGTGGGCGATGACGGTGCACTGGTTTCGGGGGCGGGGATTGTGCTTCCCGCCCATCCACTCGAGCCGTCGCTTGGCGAGGCGCTCGAGACGCTTCGGGACGACCCGGCGTTGCGCGGCCGCCTGGGGTCGCTGGCTCGACTGCGCGTGCACCAGTCCTACTCGAGCGCGGTGACGGTCGATGGGCTGATGACCAACTATGAACGCATGACGGCCCGCAAGCTGGCCGTCGCGTAGGCTCAGCTTCGACGCCGCCTGCAAGGGCTGTGCAGCAGCCCCAAGCTGTCCGCGCCCGCCGGTTCAATCAGCTTCAATGATGGAATGCGGGATCGTCGCGGCTTAGCCGTGGTCGCGCTGGTAGGAGCTGTGGTGGTCTGCAGCTGCACCACGCCGCCACGGGCGGTGCCGTCGTCCACCGCGACGCCGACCGTCGCCCCGACCGGACCGCCGGTCGCACCGCTTGCGGTCATGGCACTTGCCCGGACGTTCGCCGATCAGTTTGTCGCCGGCAAGTACGCGGCACAGTGGCAGGAGTTGGCACCGGAAAGCCAGGCCATGTGGCCGTCTGAAACGGCGAGGACGGATATGCTCTCGGCGAAGTTCGGCGGCGAGGTGAAGGCGGTCACCCTCGGCTCGCCGTCGATCGATCCCGTCTGGACCCAACCTGAGGATCCGGCCCGCCAGGTTGCCGATGTCTGGACCGTGCCTGTCGAAGTGACCTTCCAGTCGCCGCAGTCGCTGCGCCCCGCCGGCGTGGCCGGACTCTACGCGATGACCCCGCTCGCGATCGCGACCGGACCGGCGGGCGGTGTTGAGGTGGTGGGCGAGGGCCCGGCGTCGATGGACGCCCCGATCATCCTTCCGCGAACCGTCCGATCGGAAAGCGTCGACGTGCCGATCCTCATGTATCACCTGGTCGATCAGATACCCCCGCGATCGATCGAGCCGTCCACCTATGGGTGGCGGCTCGAGATCGGTCTCACCACTCTGCCGGGCGAGTTCGATGCCCAGATGGCCTACCTGATGGGCATCCACGCCACGTCGATCTCGCTGCAGCACCTCGCCGATGCGCTGCTCTACGCGTTGCCGCTGCCACCGCACTCGGTGGTGATCACGTTCGACGACGGCCGTCTGAGCCCGTGGATCAATGCCGTGCCGCTGCTCCGCAAGGATGGGTTCACGGCGGTCTTCTTTCCGTGCAGCGGGCTGATCGGTAAGAAGGTCGGTCCGCAGACGTATCTCTCCGCCGCGGATGTCCAGGACCTTGCCACCACGGGGTTCTCCGTGGAGGACCACACGTTCAACGACGCTCGCGCGCTGTTCGGCGCGACCACCGCCACGTTGAACACGCTCACCAACTTGACGAAAACGTCGCTCGAGCAACTGACCGCCGCGCCCGTGCAATTTCTCGCGTACACGGGTATCTGGCCATGGCCACAAGCCTCCGAGGGAGGGTCGAAAGAAGCCGGCATGTTCGCCACGCTCGCGGGGTACGGATACGTCGGAGGCGTGCTCGATGTTCGGGTCGCCAGCGACGTGGAGACGACCGCCGGCTTGTGGCAGCTGCCCAGGGTGCGCATCGACCTTGGAACGACCGTGGCAGGCTTGGCCCACTGGTTCACCTGATCGGCGGCGGGCGTCAGGTCAGGATGTTGACCGCGCGAGCGGCCACCAGGGCGACGGTGAGCAACGACGCCGCGGACTGAACCCCCATCAAACTCTTGGCGGCGAGGGTCATCGGCATCGTGTCGGTCGGGCTGAAGGCCGTGGCATTCGTAAAGCTCACGTACAGGTAGTCGAGGAAGGACGGCGACCAGTCCGGGCGTCCCGCGCCGGGAGTTGACATCTGGGGGAAGAGAAAGTCCGGCTGACGGTGTGTCGGGCTGTGACGCTGATTCGGCCCACCGCGATCGAGCTCGAAGTACCAGAGGCCGAACACGATGACGTTGGTCAACCAGATTCCAACCGACGCGAGGATCAAGAGACGACCGTTCTGGACGCCGCCCTTCAGCAGCTCGTGCACGAGCAGTCCGAGGTTGATGAGATTGGCAACGGTGACGAGCGCAACCAGGGCGATGACCAGGACGCGCCGCATCGAGGATGCCTGCTTGGTCCGATGCGGTGTGAACGTCGTCAAGATCACGAGAATCGCCATCTCCAGCCCGGGCACGACCCATCGAGGTCCAGGGATGAGCTCGTTGGGAAGGAAGAGGTAGAGGATGGCCGCCACCACGATTGCGGCGCGCGCCGGCCAGTAGGAACGATCGACGGACGGCACTCCCCAGGCGAGCGACTCGACGCGCACTCCGGATGCGCGAAACCCCCCGTCCGGGCTTTCGGGGCTGGCCGTGACGCGCTCCGCCTTGCTCGAACTCAGTGGCCATCGAGCCCGAGCGTAGCCCGTTCTGCCGGTGCACGGGGACGTGGCCCTCTGCGGAGTCATGACCTTGATACCTTTTGCGCGGATGAATCCAACCCGCCGCTCCTGGATGGTGGGGGCGATCGCGCTCGGCGCATTCGTCGGCATGCTCGACGCCACCATCGTCGCCGTCGCCCTGGCGCCCATCACCCGGCGGTTCGCGCTCCCTCTGGCATCCGGGCAGGAAGTGATCGCGATCTATCTGGTGGTGGTCATGGCCACGCTCCCGACGATCGGCCGGCTCTCCGACCGGTTCGGAAGAAAGCGGGCGTACCTCGGTGGTTTCGGCCTCTTCGGCTTGGGGTCGGTGGTTGCCGCAACCGCGCCGACGTACGGCCTCCTGCTCGTCGGGCGGATGGTCCAGGCGGTCGGCGGAGGCGTGCTCATGGCGGGGAGCCTCGCGCTCATCGCCGAACACGTGCCCCGCCGCCGAACCGGGAGGTCGGTGGCGGTGATGGTGACCACCCAGGCGGTGGCGGGGTTGATCGGGCCGCCGCTGGGTGGGTTGCTGGTGGCGCTCGGCGGGTGGCAGGCGGTCTTCTGGGCCGGCGTGCCGCTTGGGATCCTGGGCGCCGTGCTGACCGTGACTGCCGTGCCGTCCAGCGCCGCCCATCGAGAGAGCGCGATCGACATTCCAGGCGCGGTGCTGCTGTCGGCGATATTTCTCGGTGTGGGGGCGGGCATCTCCTCACTCGCCGCGCCCGCCTTCGGCAGCATTCCGGCAGTCGCGTGGTTCTCGGTCGCATGGATCGCGCTCCTGCTGCTGGTACCTGCGGAGCTCATCGCGCCCAAGCCCGTCGTGGATCGCAGGCTGCTCCGCCAATCGAGGTTCGTCGCCGCGACGGTTGCGACCCTGCTCAGCACGGGCGCGCTGATGTCGTGCTTCGCCATCCTGCCGTTCTGGCTCGAGTCGGCGCACGGTGTCACGCCGGTGATTGCCGGACTTGCCTTCCTGCCGATCGGGATTGGCGTCGGAGCCACGTCGCGCGCGGGTGGCCGGATGGGCAACTCGAGGCGGACCCGGCTGGTGACCACCGCGGGGATGGGCCTGGCGGCACTGGGGTTCGCACTCGCCGCGCTCGCGACCCGCGGGGTTTCCTGGCCGCTGCTCTTGATCGGGCTCTTCATGATCGGGTGTGGCAACGGCCTGTTCTCATCGCCGAACACGGCTGCGGCGATGGGTCTCTCGCCCCGAGACGCGCTTGGCGGCGCCGCGGCCCTGCTCTCCGCCGCGCGCAACGCGGGTGTCATCACCGGTCTGGGAATCACCGGCGCGATCTACACCGCCGCGGGGGCGGCGAGAGCGGATGCGGCGACGGCGGCCATCTTCGGCGCAGCCGCCGTGATCTGCGTTGTCGTTGCGGGAATTGCGGTCGTGGCGTATCGCGACGTCGCGGCGGCTTCCGATCCGGGCCGCGACCTCGAAGCCGTGCTCGAGGGCCGGCCGGCAGCTCCGGCGGGAGCACACCGGGAACCCATGGCCTAGCCCCGGCGTCTCATCTCCGCCAGCGCACGCGCAAGGAGATTGACGATGCTCAGACGCAACCTGACGATCGGGGTCGGATTGCTGACCGCCGCGGGGCTGCTTGCCGCGTGCTCGAGCGCCGCCACCAACAGCGCGTCAGGCGAAGCGCCAGTGGCAGCGGCCGCCAGAGCGCCGGCTCAGGTCCCGTCCAAGGGATTCACCGCGGGCATTGCGGCGGCGCCCGCGCCGGGCATCACCATCGGAGTTCCTCCGACGGCTTACCTGCAGCGGTCGGTTCGGGCGACTTACACGATCCCACCCGGCACGTTTCTTGCAGCCTTCGACGGCGTGATCGCCAGCGCGGTGGCGCTTGGGGGATACGTCGCCAGCTCAGCGACCCGCCCCGCATCCGACGGCCGCATCGTCGCGGGCTCGGTGACACTTGACATTCCCGCCGCGCGCATCGCCACCTTCCTCAATGGAATGCCGTCGACGTTCACCGCATCGTCGATCGACTTCGCCAGCGTCGATCACACCGCCGCGTTCGTCGACGTCAACGCGCAGTTGGTCTCCGCAAACGCGCATCTGCACGCGCTCGATGCGCTCCTGGCGAATGCCACCACCCTGAGCGACATCACAACCCTCGAACAGCAGATCGAGACCGTGCAGGTCGAGGTCGACACCTACCAGGGTGAGCTCAACACGCTCTCCGCGTCGGTCGACATGGCGACGGCGACAGTCGCGCTGTCGGAACGCGGCGTCACCCTCGTCGCATCAGCTCCGGGCCCGCTGAATGACGGCTTGAGCGGCGGCTGGCACAACGCCATCGAGGTCACCGGCACCCTGCTCAACGCGCTGATCACCGCGCTGCCCGTGCTGGTCATCGCGGCCCTGGGCCTGGTCGCGTGGTGGCTGATCCCGCGCAGGCTGCGACGCACGCCCAGATCGGTGCAGTGACCATCGGCTCGAACCGGGGCCATCGGACCCGCGTGGCGAGGCGTTCCACAAGGCAAGAGACCGAGGCGGTCGCGGCGGCGCGTAGGAGTCCGTCCAGTGCCGCAGCACCCGGAACTCCCCGTCGATCCGCTGCCAGAGCTCGACCCCGGGGGAATTTGTCCAGGTATTGACCAGCCTGGCAATCGCGCCCAGATTCCGGGCGAGCGTCAGCGCGGGGGAGGGGAGATAGCGGCCCCGGCTGTCTCGGTTCATGGTCCCTGCTGACTTAAACGTCACCTTAGCAATCGCCAGATCACTCAGGCAACCCGATCGGGATGAGACGCCCGACCAGGAAACGCGCCGGCGGAGGGGCTGGAAGCCGATCCACATCGAGGGGTCCGTCTTGGGGATACCATCGGTCGAGCGCATCGTCAACACCATCGAGAGGCCAATCGCAGCCATGACCACCGCGCTCCGCGCCGAGGCTATCGGCGCTCCTTCGCAACTGCTGATCGCGGGCCGCTGGGCGGACTCGTCCGACCACGAGTTCCTTTGATGTCGAGGACCCCGCCACCGGCGAGGTGATCGCGGTCGTCGCCAACGCTTCGGTTGAGGACGGGCTCGCGGCGGTCAGCGCCGCAGCAGCTGCGCTCCCCTCGTGGGCCGCCACGCCGCCCCGGCAGCGCGCCGAACTCCTTCGCCGGACCTTCGAGCTCATGACCCAGCGCGCCGAGGACCTGGCGCGGTTGATCGTTCGGGAGAACGGCAAGGCGCTCTCCGACGCCCGAGGCGAAGTCGCCTACGCAGCCGAGTTCTTTCGCTGGTATGCCGAGGAGGCGGTGCGTGCCGAGGGTCACGTGCAGACGGCCCCGGCCGGGACCAACAGGATCCTCGTGCTTCGCCAGCCGATCGGGGTCAGCATCCTCATCACACCGTGGAACTTTCCCGCCGCGATGGCGACACGCAAGATCGGACCGGCGCTGGCCGCCGGCTGCACCGTGGTGCTCAAGCCCGCCTCGGACACGCCGCTGACCGCGCTTGCGATGGGGGCGCTCCTGATGGAGGCGGGCGTTCCGGCGGGCGTCGTGAACGTGCTCCCATCGCGCCGCTCAGGGCCGTTGGTGACCGCGATGCTGCACGACCCGCGGGTGCGGAAGCTCTCCTTTACGGGCTCCACGGAGGTCGGGCGCGGTCTGCTGCGTGAGGCCGCCGACTGTGTCGTCAACTGTTCGATGGAGCTGGGCGGCAACGCGCCCTTCGTCGTTTTCGACGACGCCGACCTGGACAGCGCCGTGGCCGGCGCGCTGGTGGCGAAGATGCGCAATGGCGGCGAGGCCTGTACGGCCGCCAACCGCTTTCTGGTGCAGCGCGGCATCGCCAAGGAGTTCGGCCAGCAACTCGCCGAGACCATGGGCGCGCTTCGTGTGGGACCCGGGCTCCAGGATGGGGTGCAACTCGGACCGCTGATCAACGCGGCCGGTCGCGACAAGGTGGTGTCGCTCGTGGCGGGCGCGGTGCGGGAGGGCGCGCGTGTCGCGGTCGGAGGAGCGGTGCCCGACGGGCCCGGCTTCTTCTATCCGGCGACGGTGCTCGTCGATGTGCCCGCCGGCGCGGCCATCCTGCGCGAGGAGGTCTTTGGACCGGTCGCCCCGCTGGTCGTCTTCGACACCGAGGAGGAGGCGGTGGCGCTGGCCAACGACACCGAATACGGCCTCGTCGCCTACGTCTACACCCGCGATCTGCAGCGCGGTCTGCGATTCAGCGAGGCACTCGAGTCGGGCATGGTCGGCCTCAACCGCGCCCTCGTGTCGGACCCGGCGGCGCCTTTCGGGGGCGTCAAGCAGAGCGGTCTCGGCCGCGAGGGCGGCCACGACGGGCTCCTCGAGTTCATGGAGAGCAAGTACATCGCAGTCACCTGGTGACGACCTGCCGTCGGAGGTGGAACCGCGGATGTAGACTTGGAATGTCTAGAAAGGAAACCTCAGATGGCGTGGCTTTGGTGGCAGCGGCGTCGTGCGGATCACGCCGAGAGCCGCTCGATCAAGACGTATCTGCAGCAGCGAGACGCGTCTCGGGTGCTGTGGGATGTGGTGGTCGAAGCGCGGCGTGAGGCTGACTCGCGATTGCGTCTCGAGGCGGCCCTTCAGGCGCAGCGCATCACCGCCTGACCAAAAGTTCGGCGGGGCGTCAGAGCGCTGGGCGCGACCGGCGCGTCGCGGGTGAACCGTGTCCGCACCCCCAGCCGGCCGGCCGGGATCCTCGGGCTTGTCGGTGGCGACGAGTTTCGCGCGGGGAACGAGCCGCACGACGCGCTGCTCGCCGCGTCGGTGCACGGCCCGGCCTATGTGGTCGCGATCGCGGCGGCCAGATCGCACCCGGAGATGGCGGTACGGCACGCCCAGGCGTGGTTTGAGCGCTTCGAGTTGGACCTCGTGGAGCTCCCCGTGTACACGAAGGCGCGGGCGCGTGACCCGGAGCTTGCCCGGCGGGCTGCGGGGGCCGGGTTCTGCTACCTCCCGGGTGGCGATCCCGGGCTGGTGGTAACGGTCCTCGGACACAGCCCCGTCGGCGATGCGCTCGTCACGGCGTGGAGGAACGGCGCGGTGCTGGCCGGATCCTCGGCAGGCGCCATGGCGCTGTGCGCACATACGCTCGTCCGTCAATCCTTCCCCGGTCACGCCCAACGCCGAGCCCTCCCGGGTTTCGGAGTTGTCCCAGACGCCGCCGTGCTCCCGCATCACGACACATTCGGTGCGAGGTGGTATCCGTCGGCCCGCGAGGCCTTGCCCGACGCCACCCTCATCGGCATCGACGAGCGAACCTGCGCGCTGTGGGAATCCGGAACATGGCGGTGCATGGGAGCGGGCGGCGTCACCGTGTATGTCCCCGGAAGGGAACCCGTCCGAGTCACGTCGGACGTGGTCGCGGACATTCCGCAACCGTCTGCCTGAGGCCGGAGACCGTCGAGCGTCGCTCGTCCGGCTGAATCAGCTGATGCGCTCGCGCTCGGTCCGAAAGCGATCAACGGCGAGGAAGATGCTCTCATCCAGCCACTGGTAGAACCGCTGCCGCTGTTCGATGTCGGTGGCCACGTCACGGTCGGCGGTGCGACGCAGGATCCATGGGGGCACCCCGTCCGCGATCACGCCGCTCCCGACATGCACGCGCACCAGAAAGTCGTTCTGCTCCAGCACCTGGATGGTCACCTTGAGGATCAGGCCGGTGTGATCCACCAACCGCCAGCTCTGCTCCCATCGGGCCTTCCGGTTGAAGTCGCGAGCGACGTGGACGGTCTCGTCGGCGATGACCGTCTCCCCGGTGCCGGCGACACCGGACAGCAACCTGCGGACCGTCGCGTCGAGATCGCGAGCGATCCAGTTGACCAGGGAGGGTGCCCGGTTGTCCAGGTCCGGCAACCCGCCCTGCGGCGTCGCCTCGGCGCCGACGGCGCGGAGCACACCCGCGTGCCGCCGGCAGTAGAACCTGCCGTCGGTGGAGGCGCCGTGGTCCGGGCAGTAGGCGGTTCCGCAGGCGCGGCCCCGCCCGTCACGATATGCGCAGCGCCGTGCCGTGTCATTGGCGCAACCCGCGAAATTGCAGGCGATCCCGGTGGACTCGGGGGGCGGCGGCCCGGGAGCGGGATCGGGCGCCTGCGCACCGTCATCCGGCCGGTTGCGGCGGAAAAGCTGGGTCATCGACCCTAATAAAGCGCCGGGGGAGCGTATGCGCGGGGATGTCCGACGCCTCGCGAAACCGTGTTACACGCTGGTCACCCGCGCCGGCGTTCCGCGGTCGCCGTGGCGTCCAACGTGTTAGTCTTGCTATAACATTTACTTAGCACGCCTTGCGCATCGTCGCAGCATCTCACCAGAAAATGGGGAAATCCATATCGAATCCGCCGGCCACCGAGGAGCGCCCGGATCCCATTCGCGCTGCCGCTGCGCGTAGAGGCGCCATCGCCGAGGAGCCGGCTACCGAAGTCGTCGTCAAAGGACCCGGCGACGGAGCGGCGACCGGCACGCCGATGGCAGGCCGGAGCAGCCTCGATGAGGCGCGCCGTCGCGGGCCCCTGGGATTCATCCACCTGCTCGGTCCCGGCCTCATCACCGGCGCATCCGACGACGATCCCTCCGGAATCGGCACGTATTCCCAGGCGGGGAGCCAGTTCGGTCTCGGGACCCTCTGGCTGGCGATCTTCACCTTTCCGCTCATGCTCGCGGTGCAGGAGGCGTGCGCTCGCATCGCACTCCAAACCGGTGTCGGGCTCGGCACCTCGCTGCGCCGCAAGTTTCCGTCCGTGCTGGTCGGGGGCTGCATCGTCCTGGTCTTCTTCGCCAACACCATCAACGTCGGTGCGGACCTCGGAGCGGTGGCAGCGGGTGCCTCGTTGCTGACGGGCAGCCACGTCTCACCCGCGTGGTTCCTCGTCCCGGTCGCCCTGCTCATCGGAGTGATGCAGCTTCGACTCTCGTACTCGGTGATCTTCCGCTGCTTCAAGTACCTGACGCTCGCCCTTTTCGCCTATGTCGTCACGGTGTTCATCGTCCACCCCCCGCTGCTCGCCACCGTCGAGGCGACTGTCATTCCGCACTTCGAGCTCAACAAGAACTTCGTCGGCATCGTCGTCGCGATTCTCGGAACGACCATCAGCCCGTACCTCTTCTTCTGGCAGTCGTCGAGTGAGGTCGACGAGATGAAAGCGGCGGGTGCCACCACCGAACGCGAGCGCCGAGGCACGAGCCGCAAGGAATTGAAGGCGGCTCGAATCGACGTGGCGATCGGCATGTTCTTCTCGCAGCTGGTGATGTACTGCATCATCCTCGCCTCCGGAACCGTGCTCCACACTGCCGGACACACGGGCATCGCGACCGCGCAGCAGGCCGCCGAGGCGCTGAAGCCGCTGGCGGGACCGTTCGCGTTCATGCTGTTTGCGCTGGGCATGATCGGCACCGGCCTGCTCGCCATTCCGGTTCTCACTGCTAGCGCCGCCTACGCCGTGAAGGAGTTCTTCGGCTTCCGCGGCGGCCTGAGCGAGACGCCGAGAGCTCGCCCGACGTTCTACGGACTTATCGTGGTTGCGCTGCTCGGCGGGTTGCTGATGAGCATCCTCAACATCGACCCCATTCAGGCACTGGTCGTGACCGCGATCATCAACGGGGTCGTCGCTCCCCCGATTCTCGTGCTGCTTGCGCTGCTTGCTCGCGATCGAAAGGTCATGGGCGAACATCGCAGCGGAGCGCTGAGCAACGCCCTGCTGTGGATTGCGACGACGGTCATGGGCGCCGCCGCGGTGATGCTTTTCGCGACCAACCTCTGACCATCCGCGTCGCTCTGATCACCCGACTCCGCACGCCGGAAGCGAGTAGAGCGTGTCGGTCGTGGCGTCGACGATCTCGAGGGTCCCGTTCGCGGTCACCGCGAGTCCCTGCGGCGCCGGAAGGTCGACCGCGAGGCGTCGCGACGTCCCCGAGGTCGGATCGACCGCGAGCACGTCGTGACGGTCCAGTTCGGTGACGTACAGCAGACCGGCGTATGCGACGACTTCGTCGAGATCGGTGAAGCCGCCGATCCTGGTCACTGCGCCACTCGACGCGACCATGACGAGGCCCGGCGACGATTCGCTGGCGACGAAGATGTCACCGGCTGGTCCGGCCGCCGCCGACACGGGCCGCCCGAGGTGGGTCGCGAGCACACGCTGCGTGGGAGTTCCGGCCAGTGACAGCTCGAGAAGCGTGCCGTTCGGGCTGTCCGGGACGAGCAGGGTCCGTCCAGTCGCGCCGGTGGCAATGGCATCGATCCCCGCGTTCGCGGTGTGGTTTGGGAACGCCGTCACCTCACGGCGCTGCGGTGCGATCTCTTCGATTGCGTTGAGATTCTGCTGGGCGACGTACGTACCTGAGGCGGCGACGGCGATGCCCTCGGGTCCCCCGGGCACGGTCATGGTGGCGGCTCCGCTCCCGTCGGGGTTGAGGGTGATGAGCTGATCGGCCTCGCGCGCGCTGATCACAAGGCGGCCTGAGGTATCGACCGCGATGTCGTCGGGCGACACAGTGAAGCGATGCACCACGTGGAGGGCGGTGCGGGTCACCGCAGCGGCGCAGGCAGCCAGCGTGGTCGCCGGGGAGGGTGTCGGAGATGCGACAGGCGTCGCAACCACGGCCGGGGTGTGGTGGGTGGGTGTGCCGGCCGGCGACCGCGTGACGGCGCTGGAGCATCCGGCCAGCAAGGTGACCGCTAGCGCGGCGAGCAGCGCGCCGGTGTCGCGCCCTCGCGATGCCGACGCATCTCCACCGATGCGCCGTGAGACGCCGGGCCGGAAGCGCCGCGTCACGGCGCCGGCCTCACTGCGGCGGCTCGTAGTCGATGCCGTCAGGGTAGAAGAGGCGAGACGATCCCGAGCCGGTGAATGTCCAGACCACCTGGTTCGTTGCGGGATCCACAACCACGATCCGGCTGTGAAAGTCGTCGCAGATCGCGATGCGATTGCTGGCCAGTGGTATGGCGATCGACGTGTGATTGAGCTCGGCGGCCCCCGACGGGCGGTAGTACCAGAGCGTCCTGCCTGTGGTGCTGAGGCGCACCACGGCTCCCGGCAGCGAGTAGTCGGTCAGGAGCACGGATCCGCCGGCCATCTGCATGGCATCGGATGGATAGCGCACCGGTGCTCGCACCGACCAGGCCACGGGACCGCCGGGTGTCAGCGAGGTCACCCAGCTTCCTCCGATCTCGGTGACGATGAGTGAGCCGCTGGTGGTCGCAAACGCACCGTTCGGCTCCGCGAAACTTCGCGGGGGGTTGTGGCGACATGCGCGATTTCCGAGAGTTCCGAGCCATGCCCCGGCGGCACTGAGATGCACGAGGCGGCAGTTTCGAATGTCGGCGACCCAGATCGTTCCGTCCGGCTGCGGCACCGCGTCGTCGGGCTCGTTGAAATACCCGACGGCGCTGCTGCGGACGTTGTACCTGCCCACCTGCCAGAGGATGGTTCCCGTCGCCCTGTCGATCGCGGTCACGGTCTGACGTCCCTCGGCATTGGCGATGATCGTCTTGCCGTCCGCCGTGTAGAACGCGTCGTCCGGGGCTCCGAAGGGTACCGGCAGCTTCTGCCCGGGGCGTGGAAACATCCAGTCAACGGCACCGTTCGCTCCGATCTCGATGATCCTCCCGTTCCCGCGATCCGCGATCAGCAGCTTGCCGGTGAAAGGGACGCCCGGCGGAAGCGCCGCGAGCGCGAAGGACGCCCCCGGCAGGCGGCTCGGGGCGGGTGATGGCAGCGCGGTCGGGGCCGGGGGCAACGGCGTGGCGGTCGACGTCGGATGCGGCGATGGGCTGTGCTTGCTGGTCACGGGATCCGACGCCGACGGCGAGCACGCGGTCAGCGTGAGGAGGATGGCCGCCGCCAGCCAGCGTGCCCGTGGAGATCGCTTCACCAGGCTGACCGGGACCACGCATGCGTGCGCGGACGCATCCACCGTCGGGTGCTCAGGGCAGGGGTCGGACGCAAACTGATCTGTGACATGAGGGGACCTCGCCGGGCATTCTGCCGAATCCGCTCTCGCAATCGGCATCCGGCACGCTGTACGTCTAGCCCGGCGCGCCGCTCTTGGCACGAGGATCGGGGATGACGGCACGGGCAACCGGTGCACTCCCCGGTGAGCGGACGAGGTCGAAGCTCACCAGCGCCAGCGCAACAGCCACAGCCGCCGACGAGACAAGGCTGGCGACGATGCTCCATGGACTGCCGGGTGAGATGAGCGCGATCTTGACGATGAACACGTCGATGGTCAGCAGCAGCGGGATCAGCGCGCGCCAGTTGCGCACGCGGCCCGGTCGGGCGAGCCACCAGATGGACGCGAGGACGTATGGCTCGAGGAGGTAGTAGGGGAAAACGGTCTTGGCGAAGAGCGGAAAGCAGCACGATGCGACGGTGACCAGGCCGATCAGACCGGTGGATGTGGTCGCGAGAGCGGGCCTGCGCCACAGCATGATTGTCACGAGCGCGATCGCGGCTGCTGCTCCGAGATACACATCACCGTACTTGACGAGGCTTGTCAGCGACGTTCCGTGCACGACGATCCAGAAGGACCCGCCGCCGATCGGGAGGCTGTCGCGATAGGTGAGCAGTGAACGGGAGGCCGCCTGCGCGTCCGCCGCGAAGAACGGCGCGATGCCGGCACCGATTGCAAGCACTGCGGCGAGCAGGATCGTCGCCGTCGGGCGAATCCGGCGCCTCACGAGCGGAGCAAGGATGAGCGGGATCGCGCAGAATCCCGCGACGCTGCGCGTGAGCACCGCCGCACCAAGCGCTACTCCACTCAAGGCATTTCGGTTGCTCACGGCGCACGCGACCGCAGCCAGGATCAGGCACAACTCCACAGGCTGCTCGACATGACCGTAGTCGAAGGTGGCAATCCACAGCGCGGGCGCGAGCAGCACCACGCACGCCACCGCGAGCGGCCGGCGCACACCACCGCGTGCGGCGGCGATGAAGCGAACGGCCTGGTACGCGAGCAGAAGGGCAAACAGCGACACCACCGCGCCGGTGACTGCCGCGCGGCCGGTGAGGCTTCCGGCCCACCCGAGCGCATTGGCCAGCGCCGCGATCGGCACCAGGGGAATGAGCCCGATCGGACCGTTATCGTTGAAGAAGACGGCGTGTGGGTCCGTCGAGTAGATGAGCAGCGGGTGGCCGGCGACGACGGTTTCGGCTGAAGGCCAGAAATACAGGTCGAGGTCGGACGGTGTGGTCTTCAGGAGCAGCGGGGTGACCGTCGACGCGGCCACGTAGACGGCACCGAGTCCGGCGATCGCGGCCCGGCTGGTCACGGAAACATTCTGACGTCCGCATGCCCGCGCAATTCCTCACCATGGACCGCTCATGCGACGGCCAGCGTCTCCGCGTCGTGGCGGTCCTCCTTCAGCGAGATGGGTCGCCGTCTGCGCGCCGAATGCATTCAAGGGCACGCTCAGCGCGCGATCCGCCGCCGCCGCAATGGCACGTGGGGTTCGCGACGCGGGCGCGGACGCGATCGAGGTGCAGGTGGCCGACGGAGGCGATGGCACGCTTGACGTGCTCCTGGCGGCGAGGGGGTCGGAGGCCCGGATCACCCGCCATCGCGTGACCGGGCCCACCGGCGGGCTCGTCATCGCACGGCTGGGATGGATCAGTAATGACCGGGCCGTCGTCGAGCTTGCGGAAGCGTCGGGGCTCCGGCGGGTCGACATCAAAACGCTCGACGCGCTCCACGCGACATCGCGTGGGACCGGTGAGCTCATGCGGATCGCGCTGGAGGCGGGTGCGCGACGGATCGTCGTCGGAGTCGGCGGCAGCGCCTGCACCGACGGCGGCGCCGGGCTGCTTCAGGCGCTCGGTGGTCGCCTCATCGACTCGCGCGGAGAAGAGATCGGTCCCGGCGGGGTCGGGCTCGAGGATGTCGAAGCGATCGACCTCACCGGCGTGCGCCGCGCGCTGGCGCACTGCTCGGTCGAGGTTGCCTGCGACGTGCGAAGCCCGCTGCTCGGGCCGGAGGGTGCCGCCCGAATGTTCGCGCCCCAGAAGGGCGCCAGCCCCAGGGACGTGATCCGACTCGAGCGCGCCCTGACCCGCCTTGCGGCGATCGCCGCCCGTTCGGAAGGAGGAGACGTGTCGGCCATCCCTGGTGCCGGTGCGGCGGGAGGATGCGGATTCGGTCTCGCCCTTGCCGGAGCTCGTCTGGCGCCTGGGGCAGGCACCGTCTGTGACCTGGTTGGACTCGACGCCGCCCTTCGCAAAGCCACGCTGGTCATCACCGGTGAGGGACGCCTGGACCGGCAGACGCCGATCGGCAAGGCGCCCGCCGAAGTGGCCGCCAGGGCAAGGGCTCATGGGATCCCGTGCGTCGCGATCGCCGGGACGGTTGTCGATACGCTGCCGCGCCTCTTCAGCGCCGCGATCTCGCTCGACAGCATCGATCCTCGCGTCGACCCGACACGGCACGGGAGGGCACTGGTGCGCAGAGCCGCGCGGCGCGCGATCGAGGACCTGCGAACGCGCAGCGGCGCGTCCCGGCCGGGTTAAGTGCGAACCGTGTCGATCGTTCGCATCCACTCGAGGCTGGAGGCGGTGTCCACCAGCGGGCGGTACTCGAGCCCGACGAATCCCTCGTACCCGAGGCGATCCAGGTCGCCGAGGAAATCGATGATCGGCTGTGAGCCGGTGCCGGGTTCGTGCCGCCCGGGGACGTCGGCGATCTGAACATGCGCGATCAGCGGGAGGTATGTCCGAAGACATTCGCGGGCGTCCTCGCCGGCCATCGCCGCGTGGTACTGATCGAGCTGCAGCCGCACGCTCGGATGGCCGACGCTCTGCACCAGGCCGGCCGCGGTTGCAACCGTGCTCGCCCAGTACCCAGGGGTGTCGACGTTGTTGATCGCCTCGATCAGCAGCGTGACTCCCGCCTCGCGTGCCAGCGGCGCAACCCGCACGAGGTTCGCAATCGCGGTGTCGCGAACCTGGTCGCCGGTCACACCCTCCGGCGGCACCCCGACGAGTGCGTTCAGCCTTGACGTTCCAACCCGGGCGGCGAGATCGATCGCCGCCCGTACGGTGTCGACGAACTCCTCCTCGCGTCCGGGCAGTGCCAGCAGGCCTCGCTCCCCCGATGCCCAGTCCCCGGCGTCGGGATCGAACACCACCATCTCGAGGCCGAGGCGGTCGAGGGTCGACACCAGGCGGTCCGCGTCCAGTTGGTGGGGAAAGAGCATCTCGACACTGCTGAACCCGGCTGCTGCGGCAGCCTCGAACCGTTGAAAGGGCTCGAGATCCTGCCAGAGCATCGACAGGTTGGCGGCGAAACGGGGCACTCAGCCGGCCTGCTGGGTGTCCGCGGGCGAATCCCCCTGACGATCCCAGAACTTGACGAGCGCGGACATGTCCTCGCCGGCCCATCCACGCGCCTTCGCCTCGAGGTAGCACTGCTCGACGAGCCCGCCCACGAGAAGAGGCACTCCGGCATCCGCCGCCTGCGCATGAATGATCGACAGGTCCTTGGCGATGAGGCTCACCGGGGTGGCCGGGCTGAAGTCGCGAGCGATGTAGCGCGGCAGGTTGCGCAGCAGCATCGCCGAGCTTCCGAACGACGTTCCGATGACGTCCTGGACGGTGCCCAGATCCGCCCCGAGGCGCACCGCAAAAGCGGACGCCTCGGATGCGGCCATGGTGTGCACGGCGACGAGGTACTGATTGACCAGCTTGATCGCCTGCCCTGCTCCGACGGGGCCGCAGAGCCGGATCTTGCCTCCGAACGCCTCGAGCACCGGGAGGGCGCGGTTGAATGCCGCCTCATCGCCCCCCGCCATCACGGTCAGGGTCCCTGCCTCCGCCCCGGCCGGACCGCCCGACACCGGCGCATCGAGGAACCACGCGTTTCGTTCCGCGAGATCCGCGGCGCAATTCCTGTTCAACGCCGGGCTCACCGTCGAATGATCGATGTAGATCTGCCCGGCGCTCGCCACTGCCGACATCTCCGCGTAGACCAGGCGGACCGCGTCCTCGGTCGGCAGTGCCGTCAGGACGAAATCGGAGGCGGCGGCCAGGTCTGAAGCTCGTGCGTGCACGGTCGCGCCCTTGCCTCGCAGGGATCGCACCGCGGCGTTCTCGGAGCGGTTGCAGATGGCCACGTCGTGGCCCGCGGTGATCAGGCGATCCGCGATGGGGCCGCCCATCTTCCCGATCCCGACCACTCCAACCCTCATCGTAGCGCCGTGCGCGAGCCGTCGACCACGATCGGATTATCCGGTGTTCTGCAGGCCGGCGGCGATGCCGTTCACGGTCAGGAGCAGGAGCTGCTCCAGGCGTCTGCGATCGGCATCGGCCGCGCTCCCCGCGACGCAGCGCTCGCAGCGCGCGAAGCTGCAGATGGCAGAGCGCGTCGATGTACGGATTGCGCAGCTCGACCGCCCATGACAGCACCCTGCGCTTCTCGAGCAGGCGGGATTGCCCGGTGACCGCGAGGATCGCCTGCGATGGTGCGGTCGTATTCCGCGAGGATCGTATCGGCGATCTCGCGGATGGCCTCCGAGGCGCAGGTACTCGGCCGCCATGAATCGGTCCGTCTTGGCGAGGCTCATCTCCGCGTTGTCGATGAGGACGTTCAGCAGCGGCCATTCCTCATAGGCAACCCGCGCTCCGCCAGGCGCGCTCCGGCAAGGCCGCTGCCCATGCCATACCAGCCGGGGAGGTTCAGGCGGATCTGCGACCACGCGAACACCCAGGGAATGGCCCGGAGCGACGCGAGGCCGGTGTCTCCGCCGCGGTTCGCCGGTCGAGATCCGAGATGCAGTCGAGCCAGCTCCCTGACGGGGGTCACCTCGGCGAAGTAGGCGGCAAATCCATCGGCCTCGATCAGCTCGCGGTATGCGGAGCGCGCGGCGGAGTCGATGCTCCGAGCAAGCGCCTCGAATCGGATTGCCGCCTGCTCGTTGCGCTGACGCGCCGCCGGTACCGAGGTCATGAGCACCGCCGACGTCACCTGCTCGAGATGCCGCTGCGCCAGGGTGCGGTTGCCATACCGGGCGAAGATCACCTCCCCCTGCTCGGTGACCTTGAAACGCCCCGCCACTGATCCCGGCGCCTGAGCCATGACCGCGCGGTTCGCCGGACCGCCGCCCCGCCCCAGTGCACCGCCTCGCCCGTGGAAGAGCGTGAGCTCGACGGAGCGCTCCGCAGCCCACGCGGCGAGGTCGGCCTGCGCGGCGTACAGCGCGAGGGTCGCCGAGACCGGCCCGCTCTCCTTCGCCGAATCGGAGTACCCGAGCATGACCTCGAGCGCGCGCCCGGTCGCCGCCATCCGCCGGCGCACCGGCTCGAGGGCGAGCATCTCGTCCAGGGTGGCCCGCGCACCGCGCAGGTCGGCGATGGTTTCGAACAGGGGCACCACGTCGAGCACGGGAGGCGGGTGCGGCGCCGACGCCCGCTCCGCGAGCGCATACACCGCCGCGATGTCGTCGGCGCCGGTCGTGAAGCTGACCACGTAGCGATGGCAGGACGTCGGCTCCGAACCGCTGCTGCAGCAGCGATATGGTTCGCATCGTCGCCACCACCTCGTCGGTCTCGAGTGAGCGCGCGCCGCCCGCGATGATCTCCGCAAGCGCGTTGCGATGCACCGTGCTGTGCTGGCGTATCTCGAGATCGACGAGGTGAAAGCCAAAGGTCTGCACCTGCCAGATGAGCTCGTGCAGCTCGCCATACGCCTGCCGCGGCGCGCCGGCCGCCGCGAGCGCATCCTGGAGGCTGCGGAGATCATCGAGCAGCTCGCCCGGCCCCGCATATCCAATCGACAGGTCGGCGCGACGGGTTGCGCCGATACGCTCGGCGACGAGCAGGAGGAACTGCCGGTACGGCTCTCCAGGGGAGCGTTCCTGGATGGTTGCGGCGCGTCCGCCGACGATGTCCCGCGCCGCGCCGAGGCGGCCGAGGAAGCGCGCCGCGGGCGGCGTGGTCGTGGAATCGGCGGTCAGGGCGGTGCCGATGCGGGTGGCGGCCGCCTCCAGCCCGCGGAGGATGTGCTCCGACTGGATGAGCATCGTCTCGCGCGTCACCTGGGCGGTGACCTGCGGATTTCCGTCGCGATCACCGCCGACCCAGCTTCCGAATCGCAGAAAGGCCGGCGCGGACGGCAACTGCACGCCCGTGGCGACACCGTCGAGCCCGGCGCTGAGCTCCCGGTAGACGGCCGGGACCAATCGGAAGAGGGTCTCGTCGAAGACGCCCATGAGGGTGCGAACCTCATCGAGCGGTTGCAGCTCCTGGCTGCGCAGCTGGGCGGTGCGCCAGAGACCGTCGACCTCCTCCAGCAACCGCCGTCGGGTCTCCGATTGCGGCGCCTCCGATGCCCGCGGAGCGTCCAGCCGATCGAGCTGCTTGCCCACCCGTCGAAGGACCGAGGTCACGGCGCGTCGACGCGCTTCGGTGGGATGCGCGGTGAATACCGGGTGCACGCGAAGTGTCGCAAGCAGTCCGTCCAGGCCCTCGTCTCCGAGCTCCGTGCGCACCGCGTCAAGGGCGGCTGTGAGCCCTTCCGGCGTACCGGTCGCATCGAAGTCGGCCTCCCGCAGCGCGCGAGCGCGATACCGCTCTTCGGTCAGGTTGACGAGGTGGAAATAGCAGGTGAACGCACGCGCGACCTGCTCGGCACGGTCGAGTGACCACGAACCGACCAGCCGGTCGGCCTCACCCGCATGGCCTCCGCGCATGTCGTCCCCTGCGCGCGCGCGGATGACCGTCCGGCGCAGGGTCTCGACGTCGGCGAGAAGCTCGGCACCTCCGTGCTCGGCGATCACCTGGCCGAGTGCATCGGCGACCAGGCGGACCTCCTCGCGAAGGGTGCGTGGCATCCGGTGCCGCGCGGTGTCGCGCACGCTCCGGTCGCCGGTCTCGAGATCAGGAGTCGCCATGCAACGCAGACCATACCGACGCTCATGTCGACGGTGCGGTGCACGAGCTCGGGCGCTCCCGCGGCCACCGGTACACTAACCCCGGTGACGACCAGCGCCCTACCGGCGACAGCAGGCGTGATTGGCCTGGGCCGGTTCGGACGTCTGTGGGCTTCGATGCTTCAGCCCGACTTCACTGTCAGTGCTTACGACATCGATCCGATGCAGCGTGCCGACGCGGAGCGGCTCGGTATATCAACCGCAAGCCTGCATGACACGCTCGCGTCGGACGCGGTCTTCTACTGCATACCCATCTCCTCATTCGAGACCACGATCAAAGAGCACCTGCCGCATTTTCACGAGCTGGGCGGCGGCCGCACGCTCATCGACGTTCTCTCGGTGAAGGTGCACGCGCGCGAGGTCTTCGAACGTCACCTGCCCGCCGACTATCACGCGCTGCTCACCCACCCGCTGTTCGGTCCGGACAGTGTTGCCGCGAGCGGGGTGGAGGGGCAGACGATCGTCCTCGACGGGTACCGCCTGCCACCCGCGGCGCTCGAAGCGTGGAGCGGGTACTTCGAGTCGAAAGGGCTCGTGGTCGTGCCGATGTCAGCCGACGAACACGATCGACTTGCGGCCGAGAGTCAGGGCGTCACCCACTTCGTCGGTCGAACTCTCGAGCGTTTTGGATTTGTTCCCACGCCAGATCGATACCCTCGGCACCAAAAGGCTTCATGAGGTCACCTCCCAGGTGAGCAATGACACCTGGCAGCTCTTCGTCGATCTGCAAACACTCAACCCTCACACCAAGGGGATGCGCCTGCGCCTCTCGGAGGCTCAGGAACTCGGTGTTCGACCTGCTGCTCCCGAATCGTGTCGTCACCGACCGCATGGTCGTCGGCATCCAGGGCGGGCGCGGCAGCTTCAATGAGGATGCGGCGCGGTATTACATGAGCCGAACTCCCGGGATTGCCTCCGAAATCGTGTATCTGCACACCACCGAACGGGTGCTGCGTGCGCTCCACGAGGGCGAGGTCGATCGCGGCGTCTTCGCGATTCACAACTCCGTCGGCGGCATGGTCGGAGAATCGGTTGCGGCGATGGCCCGGTATCGTTTCGCGATCGTCGAAGAGTTTGCGATCAAGATCTCGCACGCGCTGATGATTGCCGATGGCGCCGACTTCTCGAAGGTCGACACCGTGATGGCGCACCCCCAGGTGCTCCGCCAGTGCCGCACCAATCTCGAGAAGAAATACGCGAATCTCAGGCAGACGAGTGGGAGTGGCGACCTCATCGACCAGGCGAAGGTGGCCGAGCTGCTCGGTACCGGCGAGCTTGCCGACTCCATCGCGACCATGGGCAGCCGGAACCTTGCCGAGCTCCACGGCCTGCGTGTCGTGGAGGACAACCTGCAGGACCTGGACGAGAACTTCACCAGCTTTCTCTGGGTCGAGCGACCCCGTCAGCGTTAGGCCTCGCCGGCTCAGGCGCGTTGCGAGTGTATGGACGAGGCGCGCGCGCCGATCGCGATCTCGAGCGCCGCAGACTCGAGCTGCCGAAGGCTTCGCACCTCGTGCACCGAGTTGCAGCTGCGTGCGTAGAGGGACATCACCGAGTCGCCGGTGTCCCAGTGTTCCCTGCGTTCGGGATTGAGCCAGTGGACCTCACGGACGGCGCGCGCCATCGCCGGCGAGGCCCGCGGCGTTCGCCGCGCGGTAGTTGGTCCTGGCGTCGCCGCTGATGACCAGGCTGGATCGCGGTGTGAGCGCCTGCCGAGAAGCGGGCGGTGAACACGCTCCACACGCGACCGTAGTCACTGTGGCCGTCATCCCAGACGACGTCGGTTCGGGCGAGCACGTGCGCCGGCATCAGCGCTCCCTGCGCGTCCGCGACGATTCGAGTCACCTCGTCCACGCCGTCGACGAATGCGAAGCAGCGCAGCGCCGAAAACTCGGCGCTCATCGCGCTCATCAGCGCGAGCGTGAATCGCGCGAACTCCGCCACCGACCCGCTCACGTCGCAGAGCACCACCAACTCCGGCCGGGTCGTCCGCGGTCGCCGCCACAACGGCTGGACGGGGACGCCTCCGGTCGACAGCGAGCGGCGAATGGTGCGCCGCACGTCGAGCCGTCCTCGGCGCGTGAATCGCCTCCGCCGGGCGCCGCGGACCGCGAGCCTGCGCGCGAGCGGACGCAGCGCTCGCTGCAGCGCCGCGAGGTCGGATGGGCTCGCGCCGAGGATCGGCAGGTCCTCGAGATCCGCCGAGGATCGCCGGATGCCACCTCCGTCGCGGACCGATCGCCGGTCGAGCCGGCGGCGCACCTCGCGCGCAAGCAGGCGGCGGAATTCGTCCACCCGAGCCGTGATCTCCGCCGGACCGAGCCCCGCGGCCATCCCCACGTCATCGCTGCTCGGCCCTCTCACGAAGCGCGCGCTGCAGGATCCGGGCAAGGTCGAGCCCGCGAAGCACGCGATAGAGGATGGCTCGCTCCGAATCCTGGGACGTCACCCCGGTTGCTCCGAACCGGTCGACGGAGATGGTGGCGAGCGCTCGCAAGGCGTCGGCGTCGTCGTCCCGCAGGGCGGCAACGAGGTCCTCGAGGAGGTTCGTCGTCGCCGGCGTCCCCGTTCGGCGGCGGAGCCTCGGTGGGCGCGCCGGCACCCTCGGTGGGGTGCGCCCGCTCCGATGCGGGGTGGTCGACCGCGCTCGGTGAGGGCGTCGAAGAGCGCGCTCGAACGTTTCGGTGTCCTCCTGCCGCTTGATCAGCGTCGCCCGGAGCGCGGAGCGCACCTGCCCTCGGTGTCGCCGCATCCATGACCTCGAGCGCACGCGCCGCGTCGATCGCCTCCCCGGTGGACACGGGAACTCCCGCGCTGGCGAAGCGCAGACGTGATCCTCAGCACGACCCCGCCGACGAGGTCCGGCTCACCCATCCCGCGATTCTGCGCCGGGAGATTCAGCACAGAGCCAGGGTCCGCCCGGCAAGATCTCGGTCATGGACCCTGGAGCGCGACCGCTGCAACTGGGTCTTCTGCTGCCGTCAACAGCGGCCTCGCTCCCTCCGCTGGCGCTGCTCGCGGCTCGAGCGGGTTGGGGGGCTCTCTGGGTAGCGGCCGGATCGAGGTGGCCCGTGGAGACGGATGGGGCGGGCGTGCGCATCGGCTGGGTCGTCGGCGAGGATGGAAGTCAGGTGCTCGAGCCCGCGCGGGACGTCTGGATGCGCGGCGACGCCGCATCCGCCGGCGGCGGTCGCTGCGCGACGCATGATCACGCCCAACCCCTACGAGGTCTCAGCCGACGCGATCGACACCGGCGCCGCCACCGCGATCCGATCGGCGGGCGCGTTCCCGGTCTTCGGGCCGGCTCCTGTCGAGGTGCTCGTCGCGCTGCTGCGCGGCTCCGCGGGAAGGTGCGCGGTGTGCCTTCCCGGCGTCGCCGGGGCGAACGCTGGCCGAGGCGCACGCCCGGCTGGCCGGCGATCCGGCCTTGGGCGCCGAAGTCGAGACGGCGCCGGGGCTTGTCGGGACGCTGGAGCACTGCCAGCAGACGGTCGCCGTGCTGTACGCGGCGGGCATGCGCGAGCTCCGCCTGCGCCTGCCGGGAACCGCCGGATATCCCCGATGTCATCGCCCAGATGTCCGCGCTCCGGGGCGACGCCATCAGCGGGTTGCGCGCCGGCTCGCCCCGCTCGCCGGCTCCCGCGGCGCCGACCGACTGGGGCGGCCGCTCGTGACGCATCGTCGATTGACGCGCCGCCGATCACGAGCGTAAGCTTCACGCGTTCGAAGAGCGCCGCAATGTTCGCCATATCGCACATTGCAAACGCCGAGTTGCCGGGGTAAGAAATCGTGCCGACGTACGTCACCCGTTTCGGCGCCCTGGATCAGTATGAGAAAGGGGGCGTCGAGATCATCGACGATGATCCCCGGCGCTACACCTTCTCGAATGTCTTCGACGTCGCGGCGCACTCGCGGCCGTATGAGAAGGTGGCGGTCGGAAAGAACCGTCAGTACGTGCTCGAAGCCATCCGCGCGGAAGGCGACTCGGAGTGGCGCGGCGCGGCGCACGACGAGTTCGCGCTGGTCATGGATGGAGAGGTGGAGGTGGTGCTCCATCGGCTGTTGCCTGACGAGGAGCCGCCCGAGGGAACGCAGGGCTCGGTGCGGCTCGGTCACGAGCCCGCGGGTCCACGCATGGGTCGCGTGGTCGCCCGCCGCGGGCACATGACCCTGCTGCCGGCGCACGCGGCGTATCGCTTCCGCGCCGACAGGCCGTCGGTCGTGCTGCTGCAGACCATCGAGGGAGCGGACACCGTTTATCGATGGGGTGAGATCTGCCAGACTCACTGAGGCTGACAGACGATTTGATGGGAGACACCGCGTGACGCTGCTCATGGACACCGAGGTGATCGCGAGCGAGCCAAATGCGCACGGGTACGCCGAGTTCACGCTGGGCGAGTTTCATTTCCGGCGTGACGAGTACTTCGTGTACGTCAAATGGCCGACGGGCAGCCACGTGATGTCCGCAGACGCGTTCCTCCGCGCGTTGCAGCGCGATGTCGCCTGGAACTTCTTCTACGGGATCGTCAACTTCGACGGCGTGGTCGGCACGGTGAACCATTACGGGACCGTGGACCTCTTCGCCGGACGCTACAACGACGCCTACCGCAAGGCGGAGATGGATCACGTCGAGAACTTCCGAAGCGAGAACATCAAGGCGACCTTCGAGCGGATGCTCGCCGACTGGACCAACGACTCGTTCGACCCGTTCGCCTCGCCGGAGGAGACCGGCAGCGCGTTTGGTGACAAGAACGGCAGCAACATCGCGGCCGTGACCAGGAGGCGGGTCGCGTCCAGACGGATGGTCTCCTGCGACGACGACGAGCAGCTGCGCACCGACGCCACGCATCCCATCAACCGCATGTTCGCCGATGTGCCGCAGGACGCCCCCGAGGTCGAGGCGGAGCCTGGTTTCGAGTCCGAGGTGAAGGCATACAACCTCTTCGCCTACCTGTCACGATCCGACGTCACCTGGAATCCGTCGGTGGTGAGCGTCTGCAAGGACAGCCTGTACTGCCCCACCACCGAGGAGTACATCCTCCCGATCATCCACGGCAACGACAGGGTCGAATGGTTCGTCCAGCTGAGCGACGAGATCATCTGGGCGGTCGAGGATCGCGACACCGGGGCGGCGCGCACCCGCGTGGTGATGAGGCCCGGAGACGTGGCCTCGATGCCGGCGAACATCCGCCACCAGGGCTATGCGCCCAAGCGGGCGATGCTCCTCGTCTGGGAGAACGCCGGACTGCAGCGCTTCCGGAGTTGTACGCGACCGGCAAGCTGCCGAGCCACCCTGTGGACTTCTGATCGAGACCTCCGCGGGGCTCGACGTGCAACTGCCTTCACGCGCACGCGTCGACAGGGCCGGACTCCGGACGCGCCTGTTCATCGGCGGACAGTGGGTCGACGCCGCGGAAGGCGGCGAGATCGAGGTGCTCGACCCGCACGATGGTTCGACCATCACACACGTCGCCGAAGCACGCGCCGCCGACGTCGACCGGGCCGTGGATGCGGCGGAGCGCGCCTTTCCCGCGTGGGCGGCGATGGCAGCCGCCGAGCGAGGCCGGATCCTGCTCCGGATGGCCGATCTCGTCGACGCCAACCTCGCCGAACTGGCCAGGCTCGAGAGCGTCGACACCGGACACCCGATTCGCGACACAACCCGGCTCGACGTTCCGCGGACGGCTGCGTGGTACCGATATTTCGGGGGCATGGCCGACAAGCACGAGGGGTCGGTGATCCCGGTCGAGTCGGGGTTCCTCAACTACCTGCTTCGCGAACCGATCGGCGTCGTGGGGCAGATCGTTCCGTGGAACTTCCCGCTGATGTTCACGAGCTGGAAGCTCGGGCCGGCGCTCGCGGCAGGCAACACGGTGGTGATGAAGCCCAGCGAGCTCACCCCGCTCAGCACACTCCGCCTCGCCGAGCTGATGCAGGAGGCGGGCATCCCCGACGGCGTGGTGAACATCGTTCCTGGATATGGCAATTCGGCCGGTTGGGCGATCGCGACGCATGCGCGGATTCGCATGCTGTCGTTCACCGGGTCGACGGCGGTCGGGCGACGGCTTGTCGAGGCAAGCGCGCCGACGCTCAAACGCCTTCACCTCGAGCTGGGGGGAAAGGGCGCCAACATCGTGTTCGAGGACGCGAACCTGCAACAGGCGGTCAACGGATCAGCCTTCGCCATCTTCCACAACCAGGGGCAGGCATGCATCGCGGGGTCTCGAGTGCTGCTCCACGAGCGCATCGCCGAGCGCTTCATCGACGACTTCGTGACGCTGGCCTCCAGCATCCACGTGGGAGATCCGCTCGACCCGGCGACCGAGATGGGGCCGTTGACATCGGCGCTCCACCGCGAACGCGTGCTGAAGTACGTCGAGGTGGCGCGCGCTGAGGGTGGCGAGGTCGTCTGTGGTGGCGAAGCCCCAGGCGATCCTGGGCTCGCAGCGGGCTATTACGTGCAGCCGACAGTGGTGCGGGCTGGTGCGGACGCGACCGTCAGCCAGGAGGAGGTCTTCGGGCCGTTCGTTGTGATGACGACCTTCCGCGATGAGGATGAGGCGATCCGGATTGCCAACTCGACGCAGTACGGGCTCGGAAGCGGGCTGTGGACCAACGACCTCGCACGCGCGCACCGGGTGGCCGGGCGTCTGCGTTCCGGGATGGTGTGGGTGAACGCGTACAAGCGCGTCTCACCCGCATCGCCATTCGGAGGCGTGCTGGGATCAGGATACGGACGCGAGATGGGTTTCGAGGCGATGCACGAGTACACCCAGCCGAAGTCGGTGTGGATCAACGTCGATGCCAAGCTTCCGGTCTGGTATCCCCGCCCGGACCGCGGGCAGTGACTCGAGAGTTCATCTGGTCGTCGCTTCCGTCGCGGGTGGTGTTCGCTCCGGGGGCCCTCGGGCGCGTCCCGGACGAAGTCGCCCGGCTCGAGATGCGCCGCGTGTTGCTGATCGGAGGCGGCCCATCGACGGCTACGGCACTCGACCATCTGCGTGACGCTCTCGGTGACCGCCTGGCGGGAGAGGTGCGAAATGCGGCGCAGCACGTCCCGTCCGACACTGTGGACGATGCCCTTCGCGTTGCCGGCGACGTCGCCGCCGATATCGTCGTCACGCTCGGAGGCGGCTCCGCGACCGGGCTCGGCAAGGCGATCGCGCAGGCGCGCGATCTGCCTCTGATCGCGGTGCCGACCACATATGCGGGATCGGAGATGACCCCGATCTGGGGTCGTACGAGCGCGGGACGCAAGCAGACCTGGTCGGACCTGCGCGCGCTTCCCCGCACCGTGGTGTACGACCCGGAATTGTTTGTCGGGATGCCGCCCAGGCTCGCGGCGGCCTCGGGGATGAACGCGCTGGCTCATTGCCTCGAAGCGCTCTGGTCGGCGGGCGCGAACCCCATCACGAGCGCTCTCGCGGTCGACGGCGGTCGTCGCCTGGCCGACGCGCTGCCGCGAGTGGTGGACGACCCGGACGACCTTGACGCGCACGCGCAGGCCATCGTCGGCGCATGTCTTGCGGGGGTTGCGCTCGCGCAGGCGGGCACGGGAATCCATCACCGAACCTGCCACGTGCTTGGAGGCGGATGGAATCTGCCCCACGCCGAGACCCACGCTGTCCTGCTTCCTCATTCGACCGCACTCGTGGGAGCGCGCTCGCCCCGTGCGCTCGAGGAGGCGGGCGGTCTGCTCGCAGTTGACGATCCACCGGGCGCACTCTTCCTGCTGCTGCAGCGTCTCCGGTTGCCGGTGTCCCTCGCCGAACTCGGGATGCCCGAGGACGCGCTCGACACGGCGGCTCGCCGCGTCATGGAGGCGAGCCATGACGACTCGACATGTTGCGGAAGAGAGCGCCGTCCGTCGGATGCTCGACGATGCCTTCGTCGGTCGTGCGCCGCAACCCCTGGCGACGGGAGGAATGGCTCCGGTGCTGGGGCAGACGCATGGCTGAGCGCTTTCGCGACCCGGCGGACGTCCTGGAACGGCTGCGAGCGGCCGGCTATCTCGCCGACGAATCGATCGCGTCGGTGGTGTTCCTGGCGGATCGACTCGAGAAGCCGGTGCTCGTCGAGGGTCCGGCGGGGGTGGGGAAGACCGAGCTCGCCAAGACGCTGGCGGCGGTGACCGAGTCACGTCTGCTGCGATTGCAGTGCTACGAGGGCCTCGATGAGAGCCGCGCGCTCTACGAGTGGAACTATCGCAAGCAGCTGATGCGGATCCAGGCCGGAGGTGGCGCCCCCGATGCCGCCGGTGACTGGAGGGACATCGAAGCCGACATCTTCAGCGAGCCGTACCTGCTCGAGCGGCCACTGCTCGCGGCGGTCCGGGCGCGCGACGACGTCGTCCTGCTCATCGATGAGGTCGACCGCGTCGAGGTCGAGACGGAAGCGCTCCTCCTCGAGGTGCTCGCCGAGTTCCAGGTGACCATCCCCGAGCTCGGGACGATCACCGGCACGCGGCGTCCGCTCGTCATTCTCACCAGCAACAACACGCGCGAGCTCAGTGAGGCGCTGCGCCGCCGGTGCCTCTTCCTCGCTTTGGACTACCCGACACTCGAGCGCGAGCGCGAGATCCTGCTCGCCCGCATCCCGGGCATCGAGGATCGGCTGGCGCACCAGGTCGCCCGCGTGGTTCGCGCCGCGCGCCGCCTCGACCTGCGCAAAACGCCCTCGATCGGCGAGTCGATCGACTGGGCCAGGGCACTGATCGCGCTCGGCCACGTCGACATCACCCAGTCAGCGCTTGCCGAGACGCTTCCGGTGCTGATCAAGTCTCGTCCGGACCTCATCACCGCCGCGCGCGAGCTCAAGCCGGGCGAACGCCCAGGCGGCAACGCGCCGGGCTGACGGCCGGCCGATCGAGAGAGCTGTCGCGCACAGACGCGGGCTCGCAACGTAGGATGGCGGCCAATCCGCTGGCGGCGGCAGCGTCTGCCGCACCCACGACAAGGAGACAGCCCATGCTCGCCTTCACCCTGTTCGGCACCAAAGAGATCATCGTGTACGTCGTCGTCGTGATCGTGCTGATCATCATCGCCTGGTATCTGATGCGGGGACGATCCCGGGTCTGACGCGGCGCCACTGTCCGTTCACGACGTCGAACTCCTCGCTCAGGATCGTCGCATCGTGAGTGCGACATGACCGCGTATCGAATCGTGGTGGCAGCCGTGGTCGCGGCCGTCGTGGCCGCCTGTGCATCGTCACGTCAGAACGCGGCTGCTCCATCGCAACAGTCGCCACCGCCACCGCCTCAAAGCGCGCCGACGCGCAACCCGCACGCGGAACCTCACGTGATGGTGATCGTTGAAGAGAACCGGGGCTATGCGGCGACACTCGGCTCGTGCTCGGCCGACCCGTATCTGTGTTCGCTCGCAGCCGGCTACGCGTCACTCACGAATTGGTATGGCATCGCCCACCCGAGCGCTCCGAATTACCTGGCGCTCGACAGTGGGAGCACACAGGGAGTGAGCTCGGACTGCACACCCGACGGTGGCGGCTGCGGACCGTTCCAGGCTCCGGATCTGGGCACTGAACTGTCCGGCGCCGGGATTCCCTGGGTGGCATACATGGAAAGCATGCCGTCGCCGTGCGATCAGGTCGGCGGGTCCGGGGGATACGCCGAGAAGCACGACCCGTTTCTCTACTTCAGCGGCAACCGAGCGGGTGGGTGCGCACAGCACATCCTGCCCTACCCGGGAGCGCCGGCGATGGCGGCCACGCTGGATTCCGTCGCTTCGCCTGATCTCGTCTGGATCACACCGAACCTCGAGCACGACATGCACGACGGCGGCGTCGCCGAGGGGGATGCGTGGCTTCGGGCCAATCTTCCCGCGGTGCTCGCATCGCGGTGGTTCGCGGATCACGGCACGGTGATCATCACCATGGACGAGAATGATGCGTCCCCGTCCGGGTCCTGCTGTGGCAACGCAGCCGGGGGAAAGGTCCCGATGGTGGTGCTCTCCGCGAACGCGCGAGGCCGCGGGGAGATAACAGCTTCCGGTGACCACTACACCACGCTTAGGACGATTGAAGCGGCATTCGGGCTGCGACTCCTCGGCAGCGCAGCATCGGCTGCCGGCGACTTCGGCGCCCTGCTCGGTTGATCGCGACCTGGGCAACCGCGGAACCTCAACCGTCGACGAACAGCCCCTTCAGCGGTCCCAGCAGCCGAGCCGATCGACGTGACACCGATGGCAGCGGCCGCAGAGGGTTCTCGTACGGCGGTGTGGCGGCGACCGATGCCCGCCACGCCGTCTCGATCACCTCGAGCGGATCGGCACCGCGACAGTCCTGATTGAGGTGCTCGCTCCACAATTGCTCGCGGACGCCGCGTGCCAACGCCGCATCGTCGGTCACGAGGTTGACCTCGGTGTCGTTGAACAGCGAGTGCTCGTTGAGATTCGCCGACCCGATGGTCAGCCAGCCGTCATCGACGATCGCGACCTTCGCGTGCACGTACACGGGAGGATGGTCGCGGTGTAAGGGGCCGACCGTACCAACGAGCAGACGGTGATGGTCGTCGGCCGCCTGGAGCATGCCGAGCTGCCCGCGGGTGTCGTCATTGCCGTTGTTGGGGTGTCGCGGGAGCACGATGCAGAGTCGAAAGTCGTCACTCGGCGGTTGCTGCAGCTTCTCGCGAAGCACCGCAACCACCTCGGGACTCCACAGGAACTGATTCTCGATGTAGATGAGGCGGCGCGCCCGTCGCAGTGCGGTCATGTATGCCCCGAGAATGCTGAAGTCACCGCGAGGCAACGCCTTGTACGTCCCCTCGGGGACGGTCCGGATCACCTGGATTCGACTGTCACCGGCAGGCGGCGGCGTGACCGTGCCGGCGAGCGTCTCACCTGTCGTCGCCTTCCAGCGCATCGCGAAATGAGAGCAGACATCCGCGACCGCGGGGCCCTCGATTTGTGCTGCGGCGTCGTGCCACCCCAGGGTGCTGCTCAGGCTGTGCGGCGCACCGTCGTACCGGTCACCTGCAAGGGCGGTCAGGTCGATGCCTCCCACGAACGCCTGGATGCCATCGACGATCACCAGCTTCTCGTGATGGCAGTGCATCGGGCGGTTGCGGGGATCGAGCGCGCCGTGGATCCGCGTGCCGCGCACCAGGCGGTCCATCAGGTCGCGTGCCTTGGCCCGCGATGGCTGCATGATCGGCACCGGTGCCCCGGCCCAGACGAGCACCCGGACGTCAACTCGATTCGCGGCCTCGGCGAGCAGCTCTCGGACGGTCACCGAGGAGGGATGTCGCTCGACTGCGAATCCCGGGTCGACGGTCCAGCCCGCGACGTGCACGAATGAGCGAGCGCCGCGCACGGCCGCCGCGATCGCCGGAAGGGCGGACGTACCATCGACATGCACCTGAAGGGCGTTGCCCTCGCGCGGGGGAGGCACCTTCGCCCACGTGTCGCCGCCGCCGCGAAGCGCGTGTGCCCATCCCAGGCGCGCCAGGCGCCGTACGTGATGCCGGGTCGTCGCGCCCTCGACGACGTCGCCGAGCTGCGCGTCCAGGCCGGTCACGATCTCGCTGATCATGGATCAGTCGCTCTCGGGGCAGCCTCCACGACAAGAATGGTCGCGCATCGGTCCCGATCTCAGTCGGAGCGGGGGACCGGCGAGACCGATCTCCGTCTCGAGGATGATCCATCTCATGTGTACGCTGGCGCACCGTACTAATCGGGAGGGCCGTGCATGCTGGCCGTCCAATGCCCGCTCATGCCGACGTCCTCAGAGTTTCCCGCCGCGTGGTCTTCGTGACCTGCGTTGTCGGAATCGCGATCGCAGCATTCCCAAGTCTCGCGATGGCCGCGGTGACGCAACCGCGTCTGCTGTCGGCAGGCAACTTCACCGTGATGGCCGCGTCTGCGATCACCAACACCGGTCCAACGACGATCACGGGCAACCTGGCGATCAGCCCGAACAAGGCGTCCTCGGTCAAAGGTTTCCCACCCGGGGTGGTCACCGGCGCCAAGGACCAGGACAACGCGGTGGCGATCAAGGCGCAAACCGACCTGGTCACCACGTACAACGACGCTGCCAACGCAAAGCCGTTCAAGAACATGTCGGGCGTGAACCTGGGTGGCAAGACGCTGACGCCAGGCGTGTATCGCTTCAACTCGTCAGCGCAGCTCACTGGAACACTCACGCTCAACGGCGAGGGCCGAAGCGGATCGCTGTTCATCTTCCAGATCGGTTCGACGCTGACCACCGCGAGCCGCGCTCGGGTCGCACTGATCGGCCGAGCAAATTCCTGCAATGTGTTCTGGAAGGTGACCAGCTCGGCGACTCTCGGCACTTTCACGTCGTTCCAGGGAAACCTGATCGCATTGACCAGCATCACCATGACGACGGGCGCCACGATCGGCGTCGGCGGTGGTCTCAACGGAGGGCGCGCGCTCGCGCGTAACGGCGCTCTCACCCTTGACAGCAACGTGATCCGGCCGCCGACGGGCGCCTGCCCAGCCACGACCTCGAGCACGACAACGACAACCACTTCAACGCCATCGACTCCATCTTCGGGCGCGGCGCCCTCTGCGCTCGTCCCATGGCTGTTTGCCTCGGGCGCGCTGCTTGCGATGGCCGCGACCGTCCGGCGCCGCCGGTCGAGGTAGCGGTTCCGGGTCGACGCCCGGATCCGATGCCGGCGAGGTGAGCGTCCGCAGGCGCCGAGACCTTGTCGTCCAGTCGCAGCGCGATCACCATGTCGCGCATGCGCGAGCGCGACGCCCGGTCGATCCATGAGGCTTCCTCGCCTCACATCGCGACGCTCGGGCGTGACGGACCGGCGGTAAGCCGTATCGGCATCGGGCTCGCGGCGATCGGCCGTCCCGCCTACATCACCACCAACCGTGCCGCCGACCTCGGGCCGGACCGCTCCGTCGACGCCCTTCGTGAGCGGACATGGCACCTGCTCGACGCCGCGTA
The DNA here is from genome assembly GCA_963799005.1 of Candidatus Dormiibacterota bacterium. Classification (GTDB taxonomy): domain Bacteria; phylum Chloroflexota; class Dormibacteria; order Aeolococcales; family Aeolococcaceae; genus Palsa-851. The sequence continues at coordinate 53,207 of CAWCVK010000002.1, forward strand.
CGCCGCCGGCGTCCGATATGTCGACGTCGCACGCTCGTACGGACTGGCAGAGGCGTTTCTGAGCGAATGGATCGCCGGCCGCGGCACGCGTGATGATCTGGTCATCGGCTCCAAATGGGGCTATGCCTACGTCGGAGGATGGGATCTCGAGGCGCCGGTGCAGGAGGTGAAGGATCTCTCGGTGACGACCTTCGAGCGGCAGTACGCCGAGACGCGTGCGCTGCTCGGGGATCACCTTCGTCTCTACCAGGTGCATTCGCTCACCATCGAGTCGGGGGCGCTCGAGGACGGACCGCTGCTCGCCGCGCTCGCCCGGCGCCGCGATCACGGCCTGCTCCTGGGCATCACGACCACCGGGCCGAAACAGGCTGACACCATCCGTCGAGCACTCGAGGTTCGGATCGACGGAGCCTCGCTGTTCTCGTCGGTGCAGGCGACCTGGAACCTGCTCGAGCCGTCGGCCGGGTCGGCGCTGGGTGAGGCGTCGACGGCAGGGTGGGCCGTGATCGTGAAGGAGGCGGTCGCCAACGGCAGGCTGACTCGCGTCGGAGACGCCGGGGGCGCGGAGAGTCCGCTGGGCAGGGCGTCGACCGCCTCGGGCGTGGAGCCGGACGCGCTCGCGATCGCCGCGGCACTCGCCCAGCCGTGGGCCTCGGTCGTTCTCAGCGGCGCAGCCGGCGTCGACCAGCTGGTGAGCAACCTGCGCGCTCTCGACCTCGCCGACCCCCGATTCCCGGACATCGCCGTCCGGGCGGAGGACTACTGGGCCGCGAGGTCGGCGCGACCCTGGGCCTGAAGCATCGCCTACTGCTGTTGCTGCTGTTGCTGCCAGTGCACCGCAGCGTGGTGCTCGACGCGGTTCACCTGCTGGTTCGACATCCGGGTGATCCGCACGGTCACCTCCGGGGGAGCGCCCGCGGCCACCCCGAAGAACAGGCCGTGGTGCGGTGCGACATCGCCGTAGTCGCGACCGATCGCGAGGCGGAGGTGATGGGTCCCGACGTGCTGTCCGAGGGTGGGGTCGAGGCCGAGCCAGCGACCGTCGGATCCGCAGACCTCGACCCACGCGTGGGACTGGCCCTCCGCGACCGTCGCATCGTCGACGGGTCCCAGGTAGCCGCTCACGTACCGGGCCGGCCACCCGGCGCCGCGGACCATTGCAAGGAACAGGTGCGTGAAGTCCTGGCACACGCCCGCGCCTCCGGCGAGGAGGTCGTCGATGCTCGACTCGACGGTCGTCGCCCCGCTCACGTAGCGCAGCTCCCGCGGGATCCGCTGCGCGGTCGCCAGGATGCTGTCAAAGCTCGTGTCGGCGCCGTTCCACTCACGCCACAGCGCGCGCGTGTTCTCGGCGAGGGGCACGCGCGGGCTCGGGAGCACGAACTCGAGACGGGGGTCGCCCGCGAGCGCGTCCTGTTCCCATGCCGAGAGCCGGCGCCGGCGTGGCTCGCCGTTCTCGACGACGGCATCGACGGCGAACTCGAGACGGTTGTGCGGTATCGCGACGTCGAGGCGGTGCACGAAATTGCCGAAGTAATCGATCCGGCTCCTGGGCACAGCCCATGGTGTGCTCACCAGCGAGAAGGCGAGCGTCCGCTGCGACCCTCGGTCGCGCGGTCGCATGCGCACCTCGTTGTACGAGAGGCTCACCTTCGCCGAATAGCGCAGGACGGTGCGGTGCGACACCGCGTACGTCAGCGTGTCAGCACCCATGTGTCCTTGCTCCCACCGCCGTGGGACGAGTTCACCACCAGCTCGTCGGGATCCCCGGCGACACGGGTGAGGCCGCCCGGGACGATCCATGGCCGCTCGTCGAGCAGCACGAAGGGACGGAGGTCGACCGCGCGCGGCTCGAAACCGCCTCCGGCCCGCAGGCAGACGGCGCGGCTGAGCGCCACCTCCTCCTGGGCCAGCCATTGCCGGGGGTTGGCCTTGACATCGTCGAGGAACGTCGGTGCGCTCCGCCGCCGACATCAGCCGTCCGAAGTGGATCCCGTAGCCACCGCTGGCGTCCACCGGCTTCAGCACCATGATGTCGAGGTTGGCCACAACGTGCGCCTGCTGCCGAGGATCCGTGAGATCGTAGGTGGGGACGTTGTCCATCAGCGGCTCCTCGCCCAGGTAGTAGCGGATCATCGCGGGGACGTACGGGTAGATCACCTTGTCGTCGGCGACACCGGTCCCCGGCGCGTTGGCGATGGCGACGTTGCCCCGCCGCCAGGCCTCGATGAGGCCCGGCGCTCCAAGCATCGAATCCCTGCGGAAGACAAGGGGATCGAGCCATTCGCTGTTGACGCGGGAATAGATCACGTCGACACGCTGGGTGGCGCCGTCCGGCGTCCCGACGGTAGACCTCGTCCTCGACGACGATGAGCTCGTGTCCCTCGACCAGCGTGGCGTTCATCTCGGTCGGCGAGCAGCCGGTGTTCGTAGTACGCGGCGTTGTACGAGCCGGGAGTGAGCACGACGATGTCGGCGTCCCACTGTCTCGGGGCGATGCGTTGCAGGATGCGCCGGAGCCGGCCGGTGTAGCCGTGGATCGGCCGGACCGGGGCCAGCTCGAACCAGTCCGGCGCGAGTGACTCCATTGCGCGCCGGGACTCCAGGGCGTACGCGATGCCGCTGGGGATGCGGACGTTGTCCTCGAGCACGTGGAACGTGCCGCCCACGCGTACCACGTCGATCCCCGAGACGTGACACCAGGTGGCACGGGGAGGACGGATGCCCACGATGTCGCGGAGATAGCCGGTGCTGCTGTAGACGAGCCGTCCGGGAACGACACCGTGGCGGATCGCTCGCTGAGCGCCGTAGCAGTCGGACACGAACAGGTCGAGTGCCATGGCCCGCTGCGACAGCGCACGGCTGAGCGACCGCCATTCGAGGGATGAGAGGACCCGCGGCACCGGGTCGAACGGAAAGATCGGCGCCACACCCTCGGTGGGGACGCCGAAGGTGACCCCCCGGTCGGCGAACCATCGCTGCGCGTCGCGGCGCATACGGGGCAGGGCATCGGCGGTGCGCTCGAGAGTCGCGAGCAGCTCGGCATACGGTGGCCGGACCACCCCGTCGAGGTCGACGCATTCGTCGGCCGCGCGTGGCAGCCCGTGGGCAACCCCCCGGTCGGTGCCGGCCTCGGTCGTCATCCACGGACAGTACTCCGCGAATCCGTCGCGTCGTCATTGGTCACCGCGCACAAGGAGTCGCGACGGCGATTGTGCGATCAGATCGGTTCGCACGCAGGGATTCGGCGGTACAGTGAGGATCGTGATCGACGCCCACACGAGCGGTCGGCGGCTTCGCGTGGGCTGTGAATTCCTCCATGACCTCGACTGGCCGGTCGCCTTCGTGCTCCAGGTGGAGCCGCGCCGAGACGCGGTGCTCGCGTTGAGCACCGCCGGGGTCGAAACCGTGGCCCCCGTCGAAGCCCACGAGTACACCGACATGTACGGGAACACGTGCCAGCGGTTCGTGCTCGGCCCCGGCAGCGCGCGCATCCGGTATGAGGCTGAGGTCGAGGTGGATGCCGGCATCGACGAGGTCGACGAGACGGCGGCTCAGGCCGCGGTCGCCGACCTGCCCGATTCGACGCTCCACTTCACCCTGGCGAGCAGGTACTGCGAGTCGGACAGGCTCGGCAACACCGCGTGGCGGTTGTTCGGCGACACGGCGCCGGGATGGCAGCGGGTGCAGGCGGTCGTCGACTGGGTGCACGACAACGTCACCTTTCGGCACGGGAGCAGCGGTCCCTCGACGGGCGCGACGGACGTCTATCTCCAGCGCGAGGGTGTCTGCCGTGACTTCGCCCATCTCGCGGTCACGTTCCTGCGAGGACTGAACATCCCGGCGCGGTACTGCTTCGGCTACCTGCCCGATATCGACGTCCCCCCGCCGGATGAGCCGATGGACTTCGCGGCGTGGCTCGAGGCCTACGTCGGCGGCCGCTGGTACTCGTTCGATCCGCGCAACAACACGAGGCGCACCGGTCGTGTGCTCATCGGCCGCGGTCGTGACGCGCTCGACATCGCCATGATGACCCACTACGGCGCGGCCCCGCTGCGTGCCATGCGCGTCGTCGCCGAGCCGATCGACGCCCAGCCGTGGTCGAGCGCGGTTCCTCCCGTGGTCGGCGAATTCTCCGGTGACCTCCAGTGACGTTGCGGACCGATCCCGGACTGGGCGGTCGGATCCGCTCGCAGGTGGACTGGAGCCGGTGCAGCGCACGCGCTACCGGATTCATCAGCGCATCACCTACCGCTACGACGGCCCCGTGCAATCGCTGCAGCAGCGACTCGTCGTCCAACCTCGGAGCGTGCACGGTGATCAGCGGCGTCTCAGCCGCCGCCTCAGCGTCTTGAACGCGATTCCTCGACGCGTCGACGCCGAGCGTGGACGTGTTCGGGAACACGGTCGTGACGCTCAGCATTCCGCGGGTCGAGGAGGAGGTCACCTTCGTCACCTCGAGCATCGTCGAGCGCGACACGCAGCACGGTCCGCACCTGGAGCCGGTCGCGATGCTCGACGACCGCCGCCTGCTCGACGCCACGCCGCTCACCGGCGCCGACCCCGCCATCGACCTCATCGCCGAAGAGCTGCGCACCAGCGGACTCAGCGGCGGGGCACTCGCATCCGCGGCGAATGAATGCGTCCACAACGCCATGGCCTACCAGCACGGAGCGACCACGATCCACACCACGGCGGCCGAGGCCCTCGCCCGCCGGGCCGGGGTGTGCCAGGACTACGCACATGTCTTGCTGGCATTGACCCGTCGCCTCGGCCTCGCGTCGAGGTACGTCTCAGGACAGATGCTCGGATTCGGCGGCTCGCATGCGTGGGTGGAGGTCCTCGTGCCGGACGGCGCCGGCCACGCCCGGGTGCTGTCGCTTGACCCCACCCACGGCCGGCCCACCGGGTACGAGTACGTCACGGTTGCGGTCGGTCGCGACTACGCGGACGTCGCGCCGCTTTCCGGAACCTATCGAGCCCCGTTTGCCGGATCGCTGATCGCGACCAAGCGAGCTGTTCATCACCGCGCTCGACCCAGGCGATTGCCACGCCGACGGCGATGCCCGCGCCATCGCCTGAGCCCCGAAGCACCGCGTCGGGGTCAGTCGATAACCAGCTCGTAATACGGATTCAGGATGGCGAGCTGACGGCGCCAGAGCCCGACCATGCCTTCGACGAGCACTCGTGCGCCGAGCTCGATCCCCGGGATGCGCCGCCGCCCCGGAAAGACGAGGAGCAGGCTCCCGGCCTCATCGCCGATCTCGCAGCCAAGGCTCAACCCGGTCTCAGTGACCTGGACGTTCAGGGCGCTCACGGTGCCGATCGCGCGGATTCGGCTGCGCCACCTGGCCTGACTGATCGGCGCCGTCGCCGCTCCGGCGGCATCGGCTTCGCTCTGATCCCACTCGGCGATCGCTCTCATGGCCATGTCACTCGCTCCAATCTCGAGACCGCGGAAGGCGGTGTGCACCGGTGCCGTCGCCAGCAACTCTGTCAGAAACCCGTGGCGAGGATCCATCGTCCTTGGTGCACACATCTGATTCATGGCCGCTGTGCATTGGGCATCAACCGGCGATCGAGTCGACGGTCGCGAGCGCCGGCTGCGACTGCTCGTTCGCGTCGTCGATCCGCGCGACGTCACCCCGGCGAACGGTGGTCGCCAGGACCGCCGCGCCGGCCAGCATCATGAAGGCGCCGACGAGGAATGCGACGTGAAAGCCGGTGACCAGGGCGCCGACCCCGTCGGCTGGGCTGGGCGCGTGCCCGAGCCCGGCAAGGGTGCTCGCCGTGCTGTTGGCCGCGAGCGTCGAGAGCACCGCCAACCCGATCGCTCCACCGAGCTGCTGGGCTGTGTTCAGCAACCCGGATGCAAGCCCTGCATCCTCCGGCCCCACATTGGTGGTGGCGATCAGGGTGATCGGCACGAAGGTCAGGCCCATGCCGACGGCCATGATCATCAGCCCAGGGAGCAGGTCGCCGAGGTAGGTTCCCGCCACCGGGATCCGGCTCAGGACGATCAGTCCAACCGCCGCGATCGACATGCCGGTGAGCCCCACCACGCGCACGCCGACCCGGCGGATCAACTGCTGTGACAGCCCGGCTCCGGCGATGATGCCTGCGGTCACGGGCAGAAAGGCGAGCCCTGCGCGCAGGGCGCTGTATCCAAGCACCTCCTGCACGTAGATCGAAGCGAAGTAGAACATCGCGAACATGCCGCCGGCAACCAGCAGCATGGCAGCGTTGGCCCCGGTGATCGAGCGCATCCGGAAGATGCCGAGACGGATCAGCGGATGGCGGAGCCGCGCTTCGAGCACCACGAACGTTCCGAGCAGGACTGCCGCGAGGGCGCTGAGCCCCAGCGTCTCGGCTGACACCCAACCTGCGGTCTCGGCGTTGACGAGCGCATACACGAGCACCACCAGCCCGGCGGTCACCGACACCGCACCGGCGATGTCGACACCACCACGGGCGTTCTCGACCCGGCTCTCGGGGACGAACCGCAGCGCCAGGATGACGGCGATGACGCCCACCGGCACGTTCACGAAGAAGATCCACTGCCAGGAGAGCAGGCTGGTGAGCACGCCGCCGAGGAGCAGGCCGACCGCCCCTCCGCCGACGGCGACCGCGCTCCATACGCCCAGCGCGGTGGTCCGCTCCCGTCCTTCGGCGAACGTGGTGGTCAGCACCGAGAGCGCCGCCGGCGAGACGAGGGCCCCGCCGAGGCCCTGCAGGGCACGCCCCGCCACGAGGATTCCAGCCGAGCCGGCGAGTCCGTTCATCAGCGAGGCGGCGGAGAACAGCACGATCCCGAGGATGAACAGGCGGCGCCGACCGAGCAGGTCGGCGGCGCGACCGCCGAGCATCAGGAAGCCGCCGAACGCGAGCGTGTAGGCGTTGACGATCCACTGCAGGCTCGAGGGCGAGAAGTGGAGGCCGCGCTGGATCGAGGGAAGCGCGACGTTCACGATGGTGGCGTCGAGGATGACCATGAACTGGGCGATGCCGACGATCACGAGGACGAGCCAGGGGTTGACGCGTCGAGCCTGCATGTCGTTCGTCCTCCGTTTGCGGTAGAATCGGAGCGTGGGCTCCGGTTATGGAGTACTATACGGAACGATGGTTCCGTTTGTCAACAGCAGTCAGGACGACCGATGAGCATGGGGATGACCAGGGGAGAGGAGTTCGAGGCCGAGCCTCGGGCAGTTGAACGGCACCTGCGCGCCGACGCGCAGCGCAACCGGGAGCGCATCCTGGAGGCGGCCACCACCTTGATGGCAACCCATGGCATCGACGTGCCCATCGACGAGATCGCTCAGCTCGCGCAGGTGGGCGTGGGCACCCTGTATCGCAACTTCCCGACCAAGGGCGCGCTGTTCGAGGCACTCCTCATCGCTCGGATCAGTCCCCTCGTCGCCGCGGCTCGAGCCGCGGCGGACGCGGCTGACGCAGGCGACGCCTTCGTCACCTTCGTCCGCAAGTTGTGCGACGAATTCGCGGACTTCAAGGCGCTCGCCGACGCGATGGCCGCGTCGGGCGTCGATCTCACCGCCGCCAAGCACGAGATCTCCGGGGACCTGATCGCCGCCGTCTCGAAACTCCTCGAGCGGGCTCAGGAGAGTGGACGGATCCGGCCGGACGTGACCATCACCGATGTCTCAGCGATGATGGCCGGTCTCAGTCACACCGATCCGTCATTCATGGATCCGTCGCAGCGGAAGCGCTGCGTGGCGCTGGTCTGCGATTCGCTCCTCGTCGACGCGCGCAGCGTGCTTCCGCAGGGACAGCCGGCCGGATCCTCCGCCCCGGGCGCGCAAGGGCGCTGAGCCGCCAGACTTCAGGGCGCCGGGTCACCCCGTCTCAGCTCCCAGGCGAGCCGGTCGATGGCGCGATGCTTGCCGATCGGGACCTGCAGCGAACGGTACCCGCTCGCCGATGGGACCTTGAGGTCGATGAGCCACGTGCCTCGCTCGCCGCGCGAGAGCAGCACTTCGTCGACCCGCACCACCGCCTGCCCGGTTTGGGACTCTTCGACGACAGGTCGTGGCGTGCGGCGTTTCGCCATGGTCACCCGGCCACGCCTTCGGGCTGTCTCCCGGCCGATACGGGCACGGGCTGATTCGCGCGGTCGAGCCCGTACGCCCGGTAGAGGAGCTCGATCGGGTGCACCGCGCTGACGCCGGTACCGTGTGCGATCTGCCAGCGGCAGGTCTCGCTGTCGCACGCGGCGAGCTCGGCTCCGCTGGAGGTGATGTCGTCGAAGAGGCGCTTGCCGACCGCCATCGAGATCTCGTACTTCTCTTTCTTGAGCCCATACGTTCCGGCGATGCCGCAGCAGTCGACGTCGAGCTCGATCATGTGGAGGTCCGGGACGAGCGCGAGCAGGTCGAGCGCAGGCTTGCCGATGCCGTGGCCGCGCTGCTGGCAGGGAGCGTGGTATGGAACCGTCAGCGGCAATGATCCGAAGTCGGTGCGCAGCTCTCCGCGCTCGTGGAGGCGAAGCAGAAATTCGCACAGGTCGTACATCGACTCGCTGACGACCTTGAGATCGCCGTCATCGACGCCAAGGATCTCGTGTGCTTCGCGCTTGAGCATGAGGCCGCAGCTCGTCGAATTCGAGACGATCGGCAGTCCCGCGCGCGCGTGCGGCGCAAGGTGAGCCACCAGTCGACGCACGTACGTGCGCGCCGCCGGGAAGTTCCCGTTCGACTGCAGAGGGAGGCCGCAGCAGTCCTGAGCGGGAACGATCACCCGAAACCCGTTGTGCTCCAGGACTGCGATGACCATCTCGCCGACCTGCGGTTCGTAATAGTTGGTCCCGCATCCGTGGAAGTAGACGACCGCGGGTACGTCCGCCGGGCCGTTATGGTTGCGCGACCACCGCTGAAAGGTCCTCCCCGCGAAGCTCGGCATGGGCGCGTCGCGATGGATCCCGACGACGCTCTGCACGACGGTGCGGACGGCGCGATTGCGCAGCGCCCAGTTTGCCAGGGGAGCGACAGGGGTCCCCAGTCGTCCGATCACAGTTGGGCGAGCGATCATCTGATTGCGGAGGGGAATCCCCCGTCTTTCCCAGAGTTTCGCGCGCGCTCGCGAGTTGATCTCGGCGATCTTCACGTCCTGGGGGCAGACCTGCGTGCAGATCCCACAACCGGAGCAGTAGTCGACCGATGCGTCGGATGACGGACCTGCGCCTCGATACCGCTCCGCCTGCGGCCCCACGTACTTGGGTCCGGGGAACAGCGGCGTGACCTGGGAAACGGGACAGTACGTCTCGCAGATCGTGCATTTGACACAGTGATCGAGCGAGTCGCGGATGAGGTCGTTCACCGCACCGCACTCGAGACGGGCTGCGGTTGTGGCGAGAGGATTGCCTGGGCGGCGGCGTATCCGGTGGCGACGCTTATCCCGGTGCCCGACCTCTCCTTCCACGGCACCGCGCCACCCAGAATGGCGCCGGCCGCGTGCAGATTCGTGTATACCGGCACCCCGCTGCGGTCGATCGGCCGGAGGAGATCGTCTGTGGCCACACCCGCTTCCGCGAGTGGTTGCCGGTCGAAATACCCGGGGGCGAAGCGGACACGATCGCCCTCAGGGACGCCGATCAGCGGAAGGTCGAACACCGTCTCGCGGGTCACGCCGAATGAATCGAGATCCAGCCCACCACTCGCGAACCCGCCGGAGGCGAGCACGACGGACCGCGCGGGATACGAGACGGTGCCGGTGGCATTGGCCACCTCGACAGCCTCGATACGCAGGCCGGTCGCGCGCACGCCGGCGGCCCGCACTCCCAGCACGATGCGTGCGCCGCCATCGCGGAGTGCTCGCGTCAGAGCGTTGAACAGGCGGATGCCGGGAATGGACGGCGGCAGCGTCGAGACTTCGAACACCTTGCGCCCCAGCCGCTTTTCGAGCTCCTGCCACGTCTCCACGGCTCGACGCAGACCCAGCACCGCCGGCACTCCGATTCGCTCGTCCGGCTCGACACCACGCTCGAGTGCGGCAGTGAGCCAGTCGCCCAGGTGGTCGTCGTCGAAACGTCCGGCGATGACGCGCGGGCTGAGGTCACCGTACCGGCCGCTGGGAGGCTGGATCTCGAGCGCCCGGGCGGTGATGGGTGCGGGAAGGCGAGCGCGGACGATGTTGTCCGCGATCAACGCCGGATGGAAGTCCTTGAAACCCTTGAAGCCGACGAACACGAATCGCCCCCCGGCACGGAGATCGCCGCCGGACATGGTCGCGGGCGCCAGCGCCGAGGGCTTGGCCACTCCGAGCGCGGTCGGGAGCAGCAGGTTCTCCGAAGGATCCCCGACGTATCCCAGGCCCGCGGCGTGATCCCCGAACCACGCGAGCGCGATCGCGAGCTGATCCGCCGTGACGTGCCCATACGGGTGATCGGGCGCGGCGGCGAGCAGCGCCGGCAGCGACGCGGCCGGGGCATCGACCCGCGCATCGCCGAGGTAGCCGAGCACGTCGACCGTCGCCGGGGCGAGGTGGGTCGCGCCAACCCCTCGAGCGACGATCAGCACACGCTGCCCCTGCTCGGTGAGGCGAAGCCCCGCGGTCAAGCCGGCGAGCCCGGCGCCGATGACGACGGTGTCATAGCTCATGCCGGCAGGTGCTCCACGTCCAGGATGCCCTGGAAGATCCAGTCGTCGAGCCGCGCCTGCCGGAGCTGATCGCCGTGGAGGATGGGGTGAATCCCCTTCCACCGCTCCTCGAGGAATTCGAGCAGCGTTCGATTTGCACCTGCCTGGTCGACGCTCCCGCGCTGGTGCAGGATGCCGGTGGCACGATAGATGCAGAACCCACCCTGGCACGGCCCCATGGCCAGCCGGAGCAGGCGGCGGATGTCGTCGAGGCTCGTGGTGTCGCGCTGTTCGATCGTGTCCTCGAGGCGAGCCCGGGTGATCAGCTCGCACTCGCAGATCACCTCCTCGGCCTGCGGGACGGGTTCGCGGGCCGCGAGCCGATGACCGATCTGGTAGAGCGCCTGGGTCTCGGAACCCACGAGCGGCACCTCAGCCGTCCTGCACGTGCGGGGACCACCGAGCTGCTGACACGCCGCGTCGACGGCGGCCTCCGCCATCAGCCGGAACGTCGTCGTCTTCCCGCCGGTGATGGTGAGAAATCCGGCGACACCTTCGCGCGACGAGTGATCGAGGAGCGCGTGCGAGCGGGTGACGTCGCGCGTCTCGGCGACCTTTGCGGTGTCCTCGAAGAGTGGACGCACACCGGCCCACGCGTGCAGCGCGCGGGACTGGCGAAATCCCGGCACCAGCTTCTCTCCCTCGTCGAGGAGGAGATCGATGTCGGCCTGACGGATCTCGGTCTCATCAGGGTCGGGGACGAACACGTCGGTGGTGCCGATCACGCAGGCGGTACGGAGCGGTAGCAGGATGTCGCCGTCCGCAGGTCGCTTGCACCGATTGACACACATCTGGACGAGCCGGTGGTTCATGGCGATCATCAGGCCCATCCCGGCGCGAACGTTGACCGTGCAGTGGGCGAGCTCCGCGATCTGCCCGGCCCAGGCGCCTGCCGCGTTGATGACAACCGTGGCGTGAATCCGGATTTCCTCGCCGCTGCGCTCGCTTCGAACGTGCGCGCCCACCACGCGGTCGCCGTCGACCTCGAGGCCCAGAACGCGGTGGTACGGAAGGATGCGCGCCCCGTGTCCCTCTGCCGACCGAGCGCATCCCCAGACCAGCTTCCACGGGTCCAGCGACGCGTCCGGGACGAGGAACGCCCGCCGGATGTCGGGGTTGACGCGGGGCTCGCGACGGAGCGCCTCCGCAACCGGGATCTCCTCAGCCGGAACGCCCGTCTGCTTGCAACCTTCGAGGAACAGGTCCCCGTACTCCGGTTCGTCCCAGGGCGTGGACACGAACATGCCACCTGTGTCCTCAACGCAGTCCGCCGCGGTGACGCGGAGAATCCGGTTCTCGGCGATGCACTCGCGGGCGGCCGACGGGTCTTTGACCGCGTAGCGACCACCCGAGTGGAGCAGGCCGTGGAACCGACCGGTGGTTCCGTCGGCGAGATCGCGGCGTTCCACGAGGATCGTCGAGAAGCCACGCAGCGCGGCGTCCCACGCCACGCCGGCACCCGTCGACCCGCCCCCGATGACCAGGATGTCAGCCTCGAGCGAACTCGTCGACGTGTTCTGCGTTGCCATTGGCACTAAGCGTATCGAGCCGGCTGAGCCGATCCCTCCACCACTCGGGACGTCCGGGATCTATGCCGGATGCCTATGCTCCTCCTCCTGGCCTTCGGCAAAGTCTCCCTTGTTCTCGCCGAGCTCGGGATGATGGTCGATCGCCTCCTGGCCCTCCGCGAAGCTGCCCTCGTGGACCGGCTTGGCGAGCTCCTCGCCGGTGGCGAAATCACCCTCCTCCTCCTCGAGCTCCGGGTGGTGCTCGGTGGTCTCCTGGCCGGTGCCAAATGAGCCCTGGTGTCCGTGTTCGTGCTCGGGCTCGTCCACCCCGGGAACGCCTTCAGGTTCCTGATCCTCGCCGCCCATTGGGGACCTCCTTTTCAGCCTGGCTCTCGCCAATTCGGTCGCGTGCCTGCCCTCCGCGGGGCCTGGTCCGGCGCCGACGATGACGCCGGCCAGGGGCTCCCGCGGAGGACCAATTTCAGTCTGCTACATCCGCCTCAAGCCGGCGTCACTCGGCCCAGTCGAAGGTGCGCGTGACAGCCTTCTTCCAGAGCGCGTACTCGCGGTCCACATCGGCCTTGTCCATGCGTGGGGTCCATTCCTTGTCCTTGCCCCAGTTCTCGCGGAGGTCTTCCACCTGCGCCCAGAATCCGACCGCGAGCCCGGCGGCGTAGGCCGCACCGAGCGACGTCGTCTCGGCCACTGTCGGGCGCACCACGGGCACACCGAGCACATCGGACTGGAACTGCATCAGCGTGTCGTTGAAGACCATACCGCCGTCGACCTTGAGCGAGGTCAGCGCGACGCCGGAATCGGCATTCATGGCGTCGACGATTTCACGCGTCTGCCACGCGGTCGCCTCGAGCGCGGCCCGTGCGATGTGGCCCTTGTTGACGTAGCGGGTCAGGCCGGCGATGACGCCACGGGCACTCGACTTCCAGTACGGAGCGTAGAGGCCCGAGAACGCCGGAACGAAATAGGCACCTCCGTTGTCGTCGACGGTCTTGGCGAGCACCTCGATGTCCGAGGACTTCTCGATCATGCCCAGGTTGTCGCGCAACCACTGGACGAGCGCGCCCGTGATCGCGATGGAACCCTCGAGGCAGTAGGTGGCGTCGGCGCTGCCCATCTTGTAGGCGAGCGTCGTGAGCAACCCGTTCTTTGACTGCACCGGCTTCGTGCCCGTGTTGAGCAGCAGGAAGTTCCCGGTTCCGTATGTGTTTTTCGCCTCGCCCACGGCGAAGCAGGTCTGCCCGAAGAGGGCTGCCTGCTGGTCACCGAGGTCGCCGGCGACCGGAATACCGCCGAGCACGCCCTTGGCCTCTCCGTAGGATTCGCTCGAAGCCCGGATTGCGGGCAGCATCGAGCGCGGAATGGTCATGGTACTGAGGATCTCGTCGTCCCAGTCGAGCGTTTCGAGGTTCATGAGCATGGTCCGGCTTGCATTGGTCACGTCGGTGACATGCGCGCCACCGTCGGTCCCACCGGTGAGCAGCCAGATCAGCCATGCGTCGATGTTGCCGAAGGCGAGCTCGCCACGCTCCGCCTTGGCGCGTGCCCCGTCGACGTTGTCGAGGATCCACTTGACCTTCGGGCCCGAGAAGTAGGTCGCCAGCGGCAGGCCCACCTTCGCGCGAAAGCGGTCCTGGCCACCGTCCGCGGACAGCTGCTCGACGATCTTGTCGGTTCGCGTGTCCTGCCAGACGATCGCGTTGTAGACGGGCTTGCCAGTCCCGCGGTCCCAGACCACCGTGGTCTCACGTTGATTGGTGATGCCGACGGCGGCGATGTCACCGATATCCACCTTGCCGAGGCCGGCCTTCACCACCTCCTGGGTGCGGTCCCAGATTTCGAGCGGGTTGTGCTCGACCCAGCCCGGCTTGGGGAATATCTGCTCGTGTTCCTTCTGATCGACAGAGACAACCTTGCCGCTGTGGTCGAACACCATGAAGCGCGTGCTCGTGGTGCCCTGATCGATCGCTGCTGCGTATTTCGCCATTCGTGTTTCCCTTTCGCCCGTATCGCGTTCAGAGTCGCTCAGCGCCTAGCGGCGATGTGCTAACCGATGGGAAGTTGGTGCGCGACGATCGCGCCGAGAATGCCGCCGACGATCGGCCCCACCACCGGTATCAACGCGTACTCCCAGTCGGACGTGCCCTTGCCGGGGATGGGAAGCACGAAGTGCGCGATGCGGGGCATGAGATCGCGGGCAGGGTTGATGGCGTAACCGGTCGGACCGCCCAACGAGAGACCGATCGCGAAGACCAGCAAGCCGATGATCAGCGGGGCGAGTCCACCCACCAGGTGATTCCCTCCGGAGGTGATGGCGACCACCCCGAAGACGAGCACGAAGGTGCCGATGACCTCGCTGATGAAGTTGAACGCTGGGTTGCGGATCGCCGGGCCCGTGCAGAAGACGGCGAGCTTCAGACCAGGATCCTCGGTCTCCGCCCAGTGATGGCTGTAGTGAGCCCACACCAGGACCGCGCCGATGAACGCCCCCACCAGCTCTCCGCCGATGTACTGCGGCACGTTGGACCAGTCGGTCACGCCGATGACCGCCAGCCCGAGCGTTACCGCGGGGTTGAGGTGCGCACCGTCGAACTGACCCACCGCATACACGGCCATCGCAACCGCCATCGCCCACCCGAAGGTGATGACGATCCACCCGCTGTTCTGGGCCTTCGACTTGGACAGCAGCACGCCGGCGACGACGCCGTCTCCCAGGAGGATCAGCAGGCCCGTACCGATGACCTCCGAGAAAAAGATATGGCCAGGCATTGGTGCCACCTCCTTGGCGCGATCTCTACCCCTGATTGGGTGTGGCGGACAGTACCCTCGGTCGTAGGGCATTGTCAATCACCTTTGGCAATGGCCCTTTTGCCCGATTAAGGAATTGATAGGCTTAGGCCCCGTGCCCAAACCGATCCAATCCATCGAACGAGCCTCGGCCATTCTCCGGCTGCTCTCCGGGCGAACCCGCCGGCTGAGCCTCGCCGAGGTGGCCGGTGAGCTGGGGCTTCCCAAGGGGACCGTCTACGGCATCATGCGCACGCTCCTGTCGGTGGGCTTCGTCGAGCAGGACCCGGAGTCGGGCAAGTACCGCATGGGTGCGGCGCTGCTCCACCTGGGGAGCAGCTACCTCGATGGCAACGAGCTGCGCACCCGGGCGCTCAACTGGGCGGACTGGCTGGCCGCGCGTACCAACGAGAGCGTGCGTCTCGGCACCCTGCACGACGGTCAGGTGCTCCTGGTGCATCACGTGTTCCGCCCGGACAACAGTCCGCAGGTCCTCGAGGTCGGTGCGCTCCTCCCGATCCATGCGACCGCGATGGGCAAGGTGCTGCTCGCGTATCACCCCTACCTGACCGCGGAGCTCAGCAACGGCGCGCTGCAGCGTTTCACGAGCTGCACGATCACCGACCCCGGGCGGCTCGCGCTCGAGCTCGAGCACGTGCAGGAACAGGGATGGGCGTCGTCGGTCGAGGAGCTCATCGAGGGCGAGACGTCCTGCGCGGCGCCGATACGCGACCGGCAGGGTGTCGCGGTCGGTGCCATCGCCATATCCGGACCGACGGAACGGCTCTGTGACGGCGATCAGCTGCGCAGCGAGCTGGTGTCCTACGTTCGCGAAGGAGCACGCACCATCTCGCGCGACCTGGGAGCGGTTCCGTGGTGAAGTCACGCAGCATCAGCCGGCACGAGGGAAAACGCTCTTGACACGCAATCTGCCGCAACTCATACTCGCCCCGCGCAGTGTGGGCGACGGCCGACATCACGGAGCGATGAGCAGAAACATCAGCTGCTCCACGGCGGCATGGAAACCTGCGTGGAAAGGTGAGCGGTGAGCGATCGATACGTCGCCGCGATCGATCAGGGAACGTCTTCATCGCGATGCCTCGTGTTCGACCAACAGGGTCGAATCGTTTCGCTCGGCCAGAAGGAGCACGAGCAGATATTTCCGCGACCGGGTTGGGTCGAGCACGATCCGCGCGAGATCCTGCGCAACGTCATCGAGGTCGTGCACGGCGCGCTCGACAGCGGCGGCCTCGATATGCGCGACCTGGTCGCCGTCGGCATCGCGAACCAGCGTGAGACCACGGTGGTCTGGGACCCGCACACCGGCGAGCCCGTGCACAACGCGATCGTCTGGCAGGACACTCGCACCGACGCCCTCTGCCGGAAGCTTGGCACCGAGCATGGTCAGGATCGGTTTCGCGACCTGTGCGGGCTGCCCCTCGCGACGTACTTCTCCGGGCCGAAGGTGAGCTGGCTGCTCGACAGCTCCCCGGGTCTCCGCCGGCGAGCCGAGCAGGGTGATCTGCTCTTCGGGACGATGGACAGCTGGCTGGTGTGGAACCTCACCGGTCGCCACGTCACCGACGTGACCAACGCAAGCCGCACGATGCTGATGAACCTCGCGACGCTCGACTGGGACGACACTCTCCTGGACGCGATCGGGGTCCCCCGCGCGATGCTGCCGGTGATCCAACCCTCGTCGCAGATCTACGGCGAGGCCGTCGATTCGCTCGGCGGTGTTCCGATCGCCGCCGCCCTCGGCGATCAGCAGGCGGCGCTGTTCGGTCAGACCTGCTTCTCGGCGGGCGAGGCCAAGTGCACGTACGGCACCGGCAGCTTCCTGCTGCTCAACACGGGAGAACGTCCGGTCCTGTCGGGGCACGGGCTGATCACCACAGTCGGATCCAAGATCGGAGACGAGCCGGCGACGTATGCGCTCGAGGGCTCGATCGCCGTCACCGGTGCGCTCGTCCAGTGGTTCCGGGACAAGGTCGGGCTGATCGGGAGCGCGCCCGAGGTCGAGACACTTGCTCGCACCGTCGATGACAACGGCGGCATCTACTTCGTTCCGGCGTTCTCCGGGTTGTTCGCACCACACTGGCGCGGCGATGCCCGCGGTGTGATCGCCGGCCTCACCGGCTACGTCACCAAGGGCCACCTCGCTCGCGCAGTCCTCGAGGCCACCGCGTGGCAGACGCGCGAGGTCGTCGACGCGATGAACGCCGATTCGGGGATCGCGCTGAGCTCGCTGAAGGCCGATGGCGGGATGACCGCGAACAACCTGCTGATGCAGTTTCTCGCCGACGTGCTCGGCGTGCCGGTGGTGCGCCCGAACGTCGCCGAAACGGTTTCGCTCGGCGCCGCGTACGCTGCGGGTCTCGCGGTCGGATTCTGGCCCGATGTCGAGAGCCTCCGGGCCAACTGGCACAAGGCCGCGGAGTGGATCCCGAACATGGCCCAGGTCGATCGCGACCGCGGCTATCGCAAATGGAAGAAGGCCGTGCAGCGAACGCTCGACTGGGTCGACGACGACGACTGACGTCGTCGCCTGCTAGATCACGAAGCGCCGATAGCGCCAGAGGTAGTCGAGGCCGCTGAGAACGGTGGCGGTCACTGCGATCCAGATGAACGCGACCGCCGGCAGCTGCAACCACGGATACGGCTGCGCAAGGATGATCAACAGGATCATGCAGTTCTGAGTCAGCGTCTTCGACTTGCCCCACGGCGTGGAGCTGACCACGACACCCTGGGCCGCGGCCACCGAGCGCAGCCCGGTGATCAGGAACTCGCGTGCGGCGACCACCACCACGACCCACGCGGGGAGCAGCGATTGGGTGGCGAGGATGACCAGAACGGTGATCACCAGAAGCTTGTCGGCGAGTGGGTCGAGGAACTTGCCCAGCTCGGTCACGAGATTGCGGCTTCGCGCGATCCGTCCATCGAGCGTATCGGTTGCGGCAGCGGTGACATAGGCGACCGCGCTGATCTGGTAATGGTCGGTGAAATCGATCGCGAGAACAGCGCCGATCACCGGCACCAGCAGTATCCGCAGAATGGTCAGCTGGTTGGGGATCGTCATGTGGCGCGTCACAGCGTCAGTGTGCATGCTCCGTCTGCCGGGCTGGCGCCCAGGCACTCCCCGCCGGTCGCCGCGACATCCGATCGCGCGCCACCGATGAGGTGAGCATCCTCAGCCGGCTTTCGGCGCTCCCTCGGATGCGTCGGTGAAGCCGGGGAGCGGCCGAAGGATGAGCCCCTGCGCGATGTACCAGCTCACCGTCCGGCGCATGGTCGCCTCGATCGGCGTGTAGACGAGCCCGAGCTCCCGCGACGCGGTCGACCCGTCATAGGCGGAGCCCTCGATCAGCGTGCGGACCATCTCACGGCAGAACCGGGTCGGCTTTCCTCGGGCACGAGCAACCAATTCGATGCAGGCCGACGCCGCGAGCGCAACCCTCGGGGCGAGGAAGCGCGGGGTGTCGCCGAGACCGGTCAGGCGGGACAGGAGGGCCAGTCCGGTGCGCATTGTCATCGACGCTCCGCACAGCAGATATCGCTCACCCGGGACGCCGCGCTGCTCCGCGAGCAGGTGGCCGCGAGCGCAGTCCGCGATGTCGATAACGTTCAGCGGCCCGTCGACCGCTGCGGGGAGCTTGCCGTTGAGATAACCGATCAGCAGCCTGGCGGTCCCGCTTGTCCTCCCCGGTCCCTGGACCGACGCCGGGTTGACGCAGACGACGGCAAGCCCGGTGCTCGCCGCGGCATCCAGGACCGCCTGCTCGGCCTCGTATTTCGACCGCGCGTAGTTCGAGAGAAATCGCGGGGAGCCACGCCGACCGCCGGCTCCCGCCCCTGATGCGACGTCGATGGTCGCAGCCGACGACGTGTAGATCAGCGTGCCGACCCCGGCAGCCGCGGCAGCGAGCACCACCGTCCGCGACCCGGCGACATTGACGTCGAACATCGGTCGGGGATCCGGCAGGCAGAACGCGTTCACTCCGGCGGCGTGGTAGACGACCGCGCATCCCTCGAACCCCGCCTGGAGCGCCGACCGGTCGTGCAGGTGACCGCGGACCGGCTCGGCGCCGAGCGGCCGACAGGCCACGGGCGGCGGCGTCGGAGCGGACGAGCGCCCGCACCGGATCGCCCGGACGCCACCAGCTCGTCCACGATCGCCCGTCCGAGGAATCCCGTCGCGCCGGTCACGAAAGCCCTGCCAGCCATCGAGGACGGAGCCTACGCCGTCGACCCCGGGAGCCAGCGGACGGCGACGCGAGGCGGCCCTCACGGAGCGGTGTCCGACCATCTCGACAAACCCATTGACAGCGCCCTCGCCAAAAGAGTAATTTCCGACCAACGTTCGATAATGTCGAATAACAGGAGTGTCGAGCCATGGCCACTGCCACCAGGCGCATGCGGAAGATCATCAACGAGCCCGACCAGGTCGTCAAAGAATCGCTCGCCGGGCTCGCCGCCTCCGTTCCCGACGTGCTGCGCTACGACGTCGCCAACCAGATCCTGGTCCGGGCCGACGCGCCGGTCAAGGGAAAGGTCGCCCTGATCTCCGGTGGCGGGTCGGGCCACGAGCCGCTCCACGGGGGCTTCGTCGGGCGTCGGCATGCTCGACGCGGCGTGCCCGGGCGAAGTGTTCACCTCGCCGGTCCCGGATCAGATGCTCGCCGCGACCAAGGCCGTGGACGGTGGTGCCGGCGTCATCCACATCGTCAAGAACTACACCGGCGACGTCCTGAACTTCAAGATGGCCGCCGACGAGGCGTCCGACGACGGCATCAAGGTCGAGAGCGTCGTCATCGACGACGACGTCGCTGTCCAGGAACTCGCTGTACACGGCCGGCCGCCGGGGTGTCGGCGCGACCGTGCTCGCCGAGAAGATCGCCGGCGCTGCGGCGGAACGTGGCGACGCGCTCGAAGCGGTGGTCAGTGTCGTACGCCAGGTCAACTCCCGGGCACGCTCCTTCGGGATCGCCCTCTCGTCGTGCATCCCTCCCGCGTCCGGTAAACCCATCTTCGACCTGCCGGAAGGCGAGATGGAAGTGGGCATCGGCATCCACGGCGAGCCGGGACGCCGTCGTGCGCCGCTCGGAAGCGCCGCCGAGATCGCGGACATCATGGTGGAGGCCGTGACCTCCGACCTTGCTGCCAAAGCCGGCTCAAACGTGCTCGCCTTCGTCAACGGCATGGGCGGCACGCCGCTGCTCGAGCTCTACCTGCTCTACGGCGAGGTGGAGAAGCGGCTGCGCGCCGCCGGTCTCACCCCCGTTCGCAATCTCGTGGGCAGCTACATCACGTCGCTCGAGATGGCTGGGGCGTCGCTGACGGTCCTCGAGCTCGACGACAACCTCACCGCGCTCTGGGATGCGCCCGTGCACACCGCGGCACTTCGCTGGGGAGGCTGATGCTATCGTGGCGGTCGCTATAGCGATGGACGCGCAGACCGTCACGGCGTGGATGAACGAGATCGCCGCATCGGTCCGCGCCGAGCGGGACTACCTGGTCCAGCTCGACGCGGCGATCGGCGATGGCGACCACGGCATCAATCTCAATCGTGGCTTCGATGCCGTGACGCTTGCCCTGAGCACCGAGCCGGACGGCACCCCGGGCAAGCTGCTGATCCTCTCCGGCAAGACGCTGGTGTCAACGGTAGGGGGTGCCAGCGGCCCACTCTGGGGGTCGGCGCTTCGCAAGGCAGGACGCGCCCTCGGCGACGGCCCGACCTTCGACCTCGCCCAGCTTGTCGATGCGATGGCTGCCGCGCTCGCGTCGATCCAGGACCTGGGCGCGGCCGTGCCCGGTGACAAGACGATGGTCGACGCCCTGGAGCCGGCGGTGACCGCGATGCGAGAGGGGCTTGCGCGGGGTGCCTCGAGCGGTGAGATGCTCCGATCCGCCGCGGAGGCTGCGGAGGCCGGGATGCGCGCGACCATCCCGATGCAGGCGCGCAAGGGACGCGCCTCCTACCTCGGCGAACGCTCCATCGGGCATCAGGACCCGGGAGCGACCTCGACCGCGATGATCATCCGCGCCCTGGAACGGACGGTAGCAGGCACTCCTTAAATGACCGAGCGAGTGCTCGCTGGCGTTCCGGCGTCACCGGGGACAGCGTTGGGACGGATTCGGAGACTCGATGCCGGCGGCCCCGTCGACGGGGTGGTCCTGGACGAAGCGGAGCGCCCGGAAGCGGCGGCCCGGGCCATCGACGCGCTGGCGCAATCTGCGCGTGATCTCGAGAAGCTGGCGGCGATGCTCCGAACCGAGGGCCGGACCGAGGAGGCCGACATCATCGACGCCGGGATGATGATGGCCGAGGACCCCGTGCTCCGCGACTCGGTCGAGAGCGCCGTGCTCCAACGTGGCCTGACGGCTGCGAGCGCGATTCGCATCGAGGTCGAGGCGGCCGCAGCGCAACTCGACACGCTCGGTGACCCGGAGCTCGCGGCGCGGGCGGCGGATGTGCGCAGCCTTGCTCGGAGGGCGTCGAGGCTCGCGTCCGGCAAGGCCAACCCCGGCCCGCGAATCGGAGGCGACGACGTGATCCTGGTTGCGCCCGATCTTGGACCCGCGGACGTCATCGAGCTCGACGGCGACGTGCGCGGGATCGCTCTGGCGGTCGGAGGTGTGACCGGTCACGCGGCGATCGTCGCGCGGGGGCTGGGTCTTCCGATGGTGGTCGGCCTCGGCGCCGATCTCCTCGCACTGGCTGAGGGTGAGCTCTGCATCATCGACGCCGATCGGAGCATGGTCATCGCGTCGCCGGGCCCGGATCGGGTGGACACGGTGCGCGAAGCGATCGCCGCAGCCCGCGAGGCGCGAGCGCGAGCCATGGCGGCTCGAGCCCTGCCAACGGTCACCCGTGACGGCCGGACCGTTCGTGTCCTCGCCAACGCCGCGACCCCGACCGAGGTGCGCGCGGCACTGGAGGCAGGGGCCGACGGCGTCGGCCTGCTCCGCACCGAGCTGGCCTTCCTGGAAGTGCAGCACTGGCCGACGGTCGCGGAGCATCGCCGAACCCTCGAACCCGCGCTGTCGCAGCTCAAAGGGATTGACCGCGACGGTTCGCCTGCTCGATTTTGGAGGCGACAAGACGCCTCCCTTCCTTAAAGGAGTCCATGGGCGCGGCGTCGAGCTCCTCCTCGAGGATCGTCGAGGCGCTCTCGTGGCAGCTGGAGGCGATCCTGGAGACCGGTGACGAAACCGAGCTTCGGGTCCTGATCCCGATGGTGACCGAGCCCGGTCAGGTGCGTGCCGTCCGAGCCACCATCGAGCCGATCGCCGCGCGGCGGGGGAGCCGTGTGCCGGTGGTGGCCGCAATGGTCGAGGTGCCGGCGGCCGCGGTCATGGCGGCTCGCATCGCCCCCGAGGTGGGCATGTTCAGCATCGGAACCAACGACCTGACCAGCTTCCAGCTCGGCATCGACCGAACCCGGCCCGGCGGTGCGCCCACGCACCACCCGGCGGTCCTCCAGCTCATCGCAGACACCGTCGGCGCCGCTCGCACCGCCGGCATCCCCGTCGAAGTCTGCGGCGAGGCGGCATCGAATCCGCTGGTGATGCCGCTCCTGGTCGGATTGGGCGTCGACGAGCTCAGCGTCGGAGCGGCCGCGGTTGCGCGGGTGCGGGCATGGGTCCGCGCGCTCAACTACGGGGAGGCGGCAGCCATCGCACATCGCGCCCTTGATGCCGAATCGGCTGCCGAGGTGGAGTCGCTGGAGCGGCCGCTGCGCTCCCTACTCGACGACGCCGGATAGGGTTTCCGCCAGAGCGTCGAGGGCCTCTGCGGCGTCATCACCCTCCGCGCGCACCAGCAGCTCGGTCCCAGCGACCGCTCCGAGACCAAGGACGTTGAGGATGCTCTTTGCGTCGGCCTCGCGGCCGTTCGCCGCGACGACGATCTTCGAGCGGAAGCGCATCGCGGTGCGAACGAACAGCGCCGCAGGACGGGCATGGAGCGCCACGCCCTCGGGGAGTGTCATGGTGGTTTCAGAGCTTGTGAGCATCACGTGCCTGTTCGGCGGCGACGGCCACGTCGTCGAGGGGAGCTCCCGATGACGCGATGACTGCGGCTGCGACCGCGCCCTCGACAAATGGTGCGTCGACGAGCCGGACGTGGCCGTTGCCATTGCCACCGAGCACCTCGCGAACGGTGAGGATGGCGCTGCCGAGGTCGCAGAGCAGCAAGACCCCGTCACCCTGATCGGCTCGGTCGATCGCCGCCCGGACCAGGTCGTCCGAGGTGCCGAGACCTCCGTCGCGGTCACCGCCGGCAGGCTCGATGTGCACGTCGGGCCCCGCCATCTGACCGGCGAGAAGGGTCAGCCCAGCAGCCAACTGGGAGCTGTGTGACACCAGTACAATCCCGACGGCCACGACGTCCCTCAATGTCACGCGGTCGGTTCAGAGTTCCGTGTAGTCTACATCCTCGACCATAATTCAGCAATGCCGAATAGCCGGCGACCGACGACCATTCAGTCCGTCGATCGCGCTGCCGCAATTCTCAAGGCGCTGGCCAGCGGCCCAGGGAGGTTGGGCGTCAGCGAGCTGGCCGAAAGGCTCGGCCTGGCACGCCCGACCGTCCACGGCCTTCTCCAGACGTTGCTCGGCCAGGGGTTCGTCGAGCAGGATCGCGTCTCGGAGAAGTACCAGCTGGGTGCGGGCCTGCTGCAACTCGGGTACTCATACCTCGACGTCAACGAGTTGCGCTCGCGCTCGATCACCTATGCGGCGCAGCTTGCGGTTCGCACCAAGTCCGCGGTCCGCGTCGGTGTCATGCACGGTCCCACCGCCGTGATCGTGCACCACGTGTTTCGTCCGGATGCCACGCTGCAGATCCTCGAGGTCGGCGCGCAGCTCCCGCTGCACGCCAGCGCCGTCGGCAAGGCGCTGCTCGCATTCGCGCCCAGCGACATCATTGACAACCTGCTGTCGGCGCCGCTGGAGAGGTTGACCAAGCGAACCCCGAACGCGTCCGCGCTGCGCATCCAGCTGAAGGCGATCCGCCTTCAGGCGGTGGCGATCGAGCGCGACGAGGCCGTCCTCGGTGAATCCAGCATTGCCGCGCCGATCTTCGACCGCGCAAGCAACGCTGTCGGCGCCATCGCCGTGGTGGGGGACACGGATCGTGTGTTCCCGCGCGGACCGGCTCGTGGACTTTCGGCAGCGGTGGTCGAGGCCGCGCGAGGTGTCTCCCGGGAGCTCGGCGCCCCCCGCTGGCCGTTCGCGGGATAGTTCTGGCGGCGATCCCTCCGGCTATGCTCTGATCATTCATCGGCGCGGCGGAGGAGTCCCGTGGCAGCGATCAGGGTTGTCGGTTCCCTTCGGGACTGGTTCAACGCTCGCGATATCCGGCGCATGGTCCGCAGACGGCAGTTTCCCGACCCCCTGGAACGGCACTACTTCGACCAGACGGAGTACGGCAGGGACGAGGCTGCGCTTCAGGCGATCGGCTACATGGCTGTCGCAAGGGATGAGACTCCGACCCACGTCGGCGTCACCCTTCCTGCAGCATCGAACGGCGTCACCGGCCATCTCGACCGCAGGATCCAGCGACGGGTTGCCTCGATCCACGTTCTCTACCGACGCAGGCCTGTGGCGGCGTCGAACCCGGGGGCCCGTGACGCTGAACTCGACGTGAATCCCACGTCCGGGGAGCGCTCGAAGGCGCCGTCAGGCATCGCCTTGATAACTGTTGACGGCAAAGACGTCTTCAGCGAGCTGAGCGAGCTCGTCGATCCCGCGCATACGGCACTCCTGCTGATCGACATGCAGCGCGACTTCGTCGAGTCCGACGGTGTGTTCGGCGAGCTGGGCGCCGATCTGTCGATGTACCGCGAATCGCTGCCGAGGCTGGTGAGGTTGCTCGGCGATGCGCGTCGCGCGTCCGCCCTCGTGGTCCATGTGCAGAACACGACGCTGCCCGACCGCAGGAGCAACTCGCCTGCGCAGCTCCGATTCAATCTCCTTCTGCACGCCGGGAAACGTCGCGACGGCGCCCCCCTGCGCTACTCCGTGGCCGGCACACCGGGTCACGACTTTGTCAAGGACCTCGCACCCAATGGTGGTGAGCTGGTGGTACGCAAGCACCGGTCGAGCGCATTCTGGGGCACGGATCTCGACATGCTCCTGCGCAGCAATGGGATCAAGACCGTAGTGATCGGAGGCTGCACCACCGAAGGGTGTGTCGAGTCGACGGCACGGGACGCGCTGTTCAACGACCTCTATGTCGTGATCGCCGTTGACTGCGTGGCAAGCGACGACAGGGAGCAGCACGATGCGTCCCTGCTGCTGATGCGACATCGCTTCGACATGGCAACCGCGGACGAGATCGCGGGAGTGTGGGCCACAGCGGGAGCTGATTCCCTGAGTTCATCGCAAAAACCCGCGGCTCCGGAGTTCAGATGATCATCGCCGACGTTGTGTCAGTGCCGGTTCGCTCGGGGTTCTTTTCCGACGACCAGGCCGCGATTCGCGCCGGCGCGAGGCATGACGGATTCGCCTACAGCGGCATGCCGGCCACCGCCGGCTTCCGGCGGATCCGTCAGCCCGGCGAGGCAGTGTCGGTGTTGCTCCTCCTCGACGACGGTCAGGTGGCGCATGGAGATTGTGCCGCCGTCCAGTACTCGGGTGCCGGCGGACGCGACCCGATCTTCGTGGCGCGTCGCGCCGTCGAAGCCATCGAGCGTCACGTGGTACCTGTCCTTCGCGGTCGCCGTCTCACGACGTTCCGTGAGCTTGCGCGGGACGTCGACGCGCTCAGCGTCGATGGAGCACGCCTTCATGCCGCCATCCGTTACGGCGTGACCCAGGCACTCCTCGACGCTGTTGCGCGCATGCGCGGCGTGACCATGGCCGAGGTGGTGCGCGACGAGTATGCAACCGGCATCCCGATCCGCACGGTCCCCATGTTCGTCCAATCCGGGGACGACCGTCGTGCCAATCTCGACAAGATGGTGCTCAAGGAGGCGGACGTCCTCCCGCACGGGCTCATCAATGAGATCGAGACGAAGCTCGGCCGCAACGGCGAACTCCTGCTCGCGTATGTGGCATGGGTTCGGGATCGCATCATCGCGCTGCGCATGCATCCGCAGTACACGCCGCGGCTGCAGTTCGATGTCTACGGAACCATCGGATTGGCATTCGGCGGCGATGTCGAACGTGTGGCGGAGTATTTGACCCGCCTCGGCGCCGCGGCGGCACCCTTCACGCTGTGCGTCGAACAGGTCATCGACGCTGGCAGCCGGTCCGAACAGATCCGCGTGTCCGCGGCGCTGCGAGCTGCGCTCCGAGATCGCGGCAGCGGGGTGCAGATCGCCGTGGACGAGTGGTGCAACACGCTCGAGGATATCGAGCTGTTCGTCTCGGCACGAGCGGCCGACGTCATCCATGTCAAGACGCCGGACCTGGGAGGCGTCAACAACACCATCGAGGCACTGCTCCACGTCGCACGGAGCGGGCTGTTCGCGTACTGCGGGGGGAGTTGCAATGAGACCGAGCGTTCCGCGCAGGTTTCCGCGCACATCGCGATGGCGTGTGGAGCGGCCCAGGTGCTCGCCAAGCCGGGAATGGGCGTTGACGAGGGGATGATGATCGTCGGCAACGAGATGGCTCGGGTCGCGGCGCTCGTGGCCGCGCGCGAGCGTACGCCCGCGTGAGGCCGCTCGCCGACGTCCGCATCATCGCCATCGAGCAGTACGCTGCCGGGCCGTTCGGCAGCGTCCACCTGGCGGACCTCGGCGCCGACGTCATCAAGATCGAAGACCCGGCGAGCGGCGGAGACATCGGGCGCTACATCCCGCCGTTGCAGGCGGGCGAGGACAGCCTCTTCTTCGAGACGTTCAACCGGAACAAACGAAGCATCAGCCTGGACCTGCGGACACCGGGCGGGCGTTCGGTGTTCGAAGACCTGGTGCGCATCAGCGACGTCGTGTACTCGAACCTCCGCGGCGACCTGCCGCGCAGCCTGCGCATCACCTACGACGATCTCAGGCATCTCAACCCACGCATCGTGTGCTGCGCGTTGACCGGATTCGGCATGACCGGACCGCGCAGGAATGAGCCTGGCTATGACTACTTCCTGCAGGGGATTGCCGGCTGGATGGACATCACCGGAGAGCCCTCGGGTCCCCCATCGAGGTCGGGGCTCTCCCTGGTCGATTACTCTGCCGGGCTGGTTGCCGCGGTCGCCGTGCTCGCCGGCGTTCACGCTGCCCGCCGCGACGGGGTGGGGATGGATTGCGACGTCAGCCTCTTCGATACCGCGCTCGCGATGCTGACGTACCCGGCGATCTGGAACCTCAATGGCGACTTCACACCCGAGCGCATGCACCACTCGGCGCATCCATCGCTGGTTCCCTTTCAGGCGTTCCAGACGCGCGATCGGTGGATCGTGGTGGGATGCCCGAAGGAGAAGTTCTGGACGCGTCTGGCCGCAGCCATCGATCGGCCCGAGCTGGCGTCGGATCCCCGCTTCGCGACCTTCGCCGATCGCCGTCGCCACGCCGCGCAGCTGCTCCCGATGCTCGAGGAGGTGTTCGCATCACGCACCGCCACGGAGTGGCTGAGCGTCCTCGGTCGAGCCGGGGTCCCGTGCAGCCCGGTCAATACCGTGTCCGAAGGCTTGCGAGACCCGCAGACCGCCGACCGCGGCATGGTGGTCGAGACAGAACATCCCCGCTTCGGGACGGTCCACCAGCTGCGCAGCCCGGTTCGGGTCGGCGCCGCGGCGCCGGAGTACGTCCGCGCCCCCCGGCGCGACGAGCATCGGGACCGCGTGCTTGGCGACCTCCTGGGCTACGACGCCACCCGGATCGCCGAGCTCGTCGACGGCGGCGCATTCGGGCAGCCAGGAGAAAAAAAGCCGGGGTGAATCGGCTGTAGGATCTGTCGCCGTGACCAATGGCAGTGGGCCGAGCGACGGAGCGTTCGTCGGCAGACGGCACGAGCTTGCGAGTCTGCTGGCCCAGGCCGCCGAGGTGCGTGGCGGCCATCCGCGGATCGTGCTGCTCACCGGGGAGCCGGGCATCGGCAAGACCGCGCTGGCGCATCGATTCGTGCGCCAGGCGCAGGGGTTTCAGGTCTGGGAGGCCAGCGGCGAGGAGGGGGAGCAGCTGCTCACGTTCGGGGTGATCGAGCAGCTCGTGCGCGCCGCCCCGTCCCCCGGCGGGCCGGCACTGGCCGGCCTTGCCAACCCCGATGGCGAACCGCGCGATCCAATCTGGGTGGGAGCCGCCCTGCTCGAGCTTCTTGGCACCATGCAGGCGTCCGGCCCGGTCCTGCTGCTCATCGACGACGCCCAGTGGGCGGATCGCGCCTCACTGCAGGCGCTCGTCTTCGCGCTCCGGCAACTCCAGGCCGACCGCGTGCTCGCGCTGATGGTGTCGCGGAACGGCTCTCCGAGAGGTCATCTCGCCGGCTTCCACCGCCTCGTCGAGCATGGTCACGGCGCCTGGGTCCGCGTCCGCGGCCTTGACGCCTCCTCTATCCGCGACCTCGGGCTGTCGATGGGTGTCGATCACCTCTCCTCTCGAGCCGCGGAGCGGGTTCGAGCCCACACCGGGGGCAGCCCGCTGCACGCGACCGCGATATTCGACGAGATCGTGCCCGCGACCCTGCGCGAGCCCTCTGACCTCCCGCTGCCCTCGACAGCCGACTTCGGAGAGTTGGTGCGTTCCCGGCTCGAGGGCTGCAGCCCGGAAGCGCGGCGCCTGGTCGGTGCAGCGTCCGTGCTCGGGCTCTCCTGCCGCCTGGCGGTTGCCGGCCGGCTCGCGGAGCTCCGGGAGATGCTGATCCCGCTCGAGCGGGCGATGGCGGCCCATCTGCTCGACGAGCGCGGATCGCCGGCCGACCGATTCATCGCGTTCCCGCATCCGCTCGTCCAGGCGGCTGCATATCACGCCATCGGCCCGGCACACCGTGCCGAGCTCCACGAGCGAGCAGCGACACTGGTAACCGATGAGGCGTCCGCGCTCCGGCATCGGGTCGCGGCCGCGCGCGGGGTGGATCCCCAGCTCGCCGCCGATCTCATCATCTTCGGCATCCACGCATCGCATCGCGGAGCGTGGGATGCGGCGGCGGACGCGCTGCTGTCGGCCAGCCGCCTCACCGCCGACGGCCCGGAGCGTGACCAGCGCCTGCTCATGGCCGCGGAGTACATGCTCCTGGGCGGCGCTGTCGACGACGTCCTGGCGCTGGTCGGCGAGATCGAGAGCCAGTCGCCCACCGCGCGCCGGGGATTCGTGCTCGGCAGCCTGGCGATGACCGGCGGCCGCTACGACCGGGCGCAGGAGTTGCTCGCCGGTGCCTATGACGTCTGCGACCCGGTTCGCGACCATCCGCTTGCCGAGGAGATCGCCGCACAGCTCGCCCGCGTGCACATGGGACGGGGCAACGGCCCGGAGGCCGCTCTCTGGGCCACCAGATCGCTCGATGCCCGCCGCGCTCCCTCGCCGGTGTCCGATTCGCTGTCGGTCCTCGCGATCGGGCTGCTCTTTGCCGGCCGGGCCCCCGAGGCGGCGGCGTCCGTTGCCGAGCTGCCGGATGCGCACGCGCTTGAAGACGATGAGCGGCTCGACGGCTTCATCGGCCGCGGGTACGTCCGCCTGGTGACCGACGACCCCGCCGCGGCTCGCGAGGATCTCGCCCCGGTGGCCGAGCGCCTCCGGCGGCAGGGACCGGCACACCGGGCAATCGAGGCGCTGACCATGCTGGCGACGGCCGAGTATCGACTGGGTGATTGGGACGACGCGTCAGTGCACGGCCAGCTCGCCGCCTCGCTCGCCGAGGACGCCGACCAGACCTGGTTGCTCGCGAGTGCTCACGCCGCGGCGTGCGCGCCCCTCGCGGGCCGCGGCGACTGGGAGACCGCGGCTGCTCATGCGCATGCGGCTCGGCGCGCTGCCGACCTCGTGGGCGCCGAGCTCGGGATCGCTCAGGCGGCCATGGCGGCTGCGGTCATGGCCCGCGCTCGCGGTGACCACGAGTCGGTGATCCAGTCGCTCGAGCCGCTCCTGCCACTTGCGGATCGTGGCGGGATCGGCGAACCGGGGATCCTCGACTGGCCGATCCTCTACGCCGAGGCACTGGTGGGTCTGAATCGCCTGCGTGACGCGGAGACCGTGGTATCCCGCTTCTCGAGGCTCGCCCATGAGCGCAACCGGTCGCAGTCGATTGCCGGCGCGGATCGGCTTCGGGCGATGCTCGACGCGGCGCTCGGAAGAGCTGACGACGCTGAGGTCTCGTTCGTCGCCAGCCTTGCGACCCTCGACGATGTGCATCTTCCATTCGAACGGGCGCTCACCGAGCTCGAATACGGGCGGTTTCTCATGCGCGAAGGCTTCACTCGCGCGGCGGTCTGGCAGTTCGAGGCCGCGAGGGAACGCTTCGCCGATCTCGACGCGCGGCCGTTCGTCACCGAGTGCGTCGCCGCCCTGGTGCGTTGCGGGACGGCGGCCCCGGGTGACGTCGGTCACGCCCGCTGGCGCCTGACGCCCCAGGAGGCATCGGTTGCCCGCCTCGTGGCCACGGGGAGAACCAACCGCCAGGTGGCGGACGAGCTGGTCGTGAGCATCAAGACCGTCGAATATCACCTGGCCAACGTGTACGGAAAGCTGCGGATCCGCTCGCGGCAGGAACTCATACCGATCTTTGGGCCGATCGAGACCGGACGTCCGTTGCGCGTGGACCGCAGCACCTCCCAGGGTGCGGTGGCCGAAAAGACTAGGGTGGCACCCTGGGGAAAATCAGGATCGTGACTCGTAAAGTCAGCGCAAGTGTGCAGCGCGAGGTTTGGACGTGAGCGGGGATCTCCGGCCTGAGCGTCCGGCCGCGCTGACCGTCGGGTTGCTGCGGCCGTGCATCCTGGCGCACCTGGTCTGCGCCGAGACGGTCTACGGCTACGAGCTGCATCACTGGCTGCTCGGCATCGGCGTGGAATGCGATCTGGGGACCGTGTACCGCTCGCTGAACACCATGGAGGCGGAGGGGCTGCTCCACTCGACGTGGGAGCGGACCGCCGGGGGGCGCAGCCGCAGGCGCTACGAGCTGGGTGAGCACGGTCACGACATGGTCGACGCCTATGTGGCACCGGTGGAACAGCTTCGGGCGGTGGCCCAGGAGTTCCTCGACATGCGTCGCGCGGGGGCGAGCCACCATCCGGATCCGGCGTCCGCGCAACCGCCTGACGGCTCGGCGTCCCGCGGCGTCGAGCCGCACCTGTCAATACCCGCACGTCGCGGATAGGTGCGCAACACACGGATTGACGGGGCTGGTCCCGATGGCCACAGTCCAAGCACAAGGCGGCCGTCGCGAGAGGCGTGGACCGCTGCCAGCTGCCGCTGCCAATCGCTCACAAAGGAGGAGGTTGGATGGCCACGGACACCGTGCCGTACGGGCGCAAGACCCAGAGGGATTCGCCGGTCTCGGACCTCCACATCGTGTGGGTCACGGCCGGGCTCGGCTGCGACGGTGACTCGGTTTCGATCACCGCAGCAACCCAGCCCAGCATCGAGGATGTCCTGCTTGGAGCGATCCCAGGGCTGCCCAAGGTCCACCTCTACAACCCGGTACTCGCCTACGAGAACGGAGAGGAGTTCATCAAGTCGTGGCATGCAGCAGCCCACGGCGACCTGGATCCGTTTGTTCTCGTCGTCGAGGGATCGATCCCCAACGAGACCATCAAGAAAGAGGGGTACTGGGCGGCGGTAGGGACCGATGCCGCCACCGGGCAACCCATCACCACGTGTGAGTGGATCGATCGTCTTGCTCCCAAGGCGCTGGCGGTGGTTGCCTGCGGCACCTGCGCGACCTACGGCGGCATCCACGCGATGCAGGGGAATCCGACCGGCGCCATGGGCCTTGCCGACTATCTCGGCTGGGACTGGAAGTCGAAGGCGGGTTTGCCGATCGTCAACGTGCCCGGGTGTCCGGTGCAACCCGACAACTTCATGGAGACGGTGCTGTACCTCCTCTACATGGTTGCGGGGCTCGCACCGATCATTCCCCTCGACGATCAACTGCGTCCGACGTGGCTGTTCGGCGACACGGTCCACGACGGCTGCGACCGCGCGGCCTCATACGAGCAGGGCGATTTCGCCGCCGATTACAACTCGCCGCGATGCCTGGTGAAGCTCGGCTGCTGGGGTCCGGTCGTCAACTGCAACGTGCCGAAACGTGGATGGATGGCCGGCATCGGTGGCTGTCCGAACGTCGGCGGCATCTGCATCGGCTGCACCATGCCGGGATTCCCCGACAAGTTCATGCCGTTCATGGACGAGCCGCCCGGGGCGCATCTGTCGACAGGCGTGATCGGCGTCTACGGCACGGCCATCCGCGCCTTGCGCAAGGTCACCAACACGACTGTCAACAAGGAGCCGAGATGGCGTCATACGCGGCCCGAGCTCACCACCGGCTACAGGCCGACCACCTACTGAGGAGAAGCGAGCCATGACAGTGGTTGAGAAGGACGCCACCAGGACCAAGGATCCGGTCCTCGTCGACGTCTCCTGGGACCCGATCACCAGGATCGTCGGCAGCCTGGGCATCTTCACCAAGATCGACTTTGCCAATCGCGTCGTCGCCGACTGCCGGAGCACGTCCTCGATCTTCCGCGGGTACAGCATCTTCATGAAGGGCAAGGACCCGCGGGACGCACATTTCATCACCAGCCGGATCTGCGGCATCTGTGGCGACAACCATGCGACCTGCGCCACCTACGCGCAGAACATGGCATTCGGGATCAGGCCGCCGGCGATGGCAGAGTGGATCGTCAACCTCGGCGAGGCCGCCGAGTACATGTTCGACCACAACATCTTCCAGGACAACCTGCTCATGGTCGATTTCTGCGAGCAGATGGTCAAGGAAACCAACCCGTCGGTTCTCGCCAAGGCGGAGAGCACGCCGGCGCCGCACGCCGCCGATCATGGCTACCGGACGATCGCCGAGATCATGCGGGCGTTGAACCCCTTCACCGGGGAGTTCTACCGCGAGACTCTCCATGTCAGCCGCTACACGCGCGAGATGTTCTGTCTGATGGAGGGACGGCACGTCCATCCATCGACGCTGTACCCGGGCGGGGTCGGCACCGTGCCCACGGTCCAGCTCTTCTCTGATTACCTCGTCCGGTTGATGCGTTACGTGGAGTTCATGAAGAAGGTCGTCCCCCTGCACGACGATATCTTCGACTTCTTCTACGAGGCACTTCCGGGCTACGAGGAGGTCGGACGCCGGCGCATGGACACCGTGTGCTGGGGCTCCTTCAACGATCCCGACGAGTGCGACTACACGTACCGCCACATGACCAACTGGGGCCGGTCGATGTTCGTCACCCCGGGGGTGGTCGTCGACGGCAAGCTGGTCACCACCGACCTCGTCGAGATCAACCGCAACATCAGGATCCTGCTCGGGCACTCGTACTACGAAGACTGGGCGGACGACGGTGAGGTGTTCGTCGAGAAGGACCCGCTGGGGCATCCGATCGACAAGCGCCATCCGTGGAACCAGACCACGATCCCGAAGCCGGGCAAGCGCGACTTCGACAAGAACTACAGCTGGGTCATGTGCCCACGCTACCTGCACGAGGGCGAGCACCTCGCGATGGACACCGGTGGCGGCGCCTTCGCCCGTCTGCTCGCGACCTCGCTCGCGGGCATCGTGGACGTCGGCTACATCAAGGCGACCGGCACCAGCACCAAGATCTACCTGCCGAAGACGGCGTCGAAGCCGGAGGTGGAGTTCGAGTGGCATGTTCCGAAGTGGAGCAATGCCATCGAGCGTGACCGGGCTCGCACCTACTTCCAGGCGTACGCCGCGGGAGCGGCGCTGCACTTCCTGGACAAGGCGTTTGAGGAGCTGAACGCGGGACGCACCGACACCTTCACTCCGTTCACCGTGCCGGATGAGGCGATCGGCTGCGGCTTCCACGAGGCCGTCCGTGGCGTCCTCTCTCACCATGTCGTGATTCGTGACGGGAAGATCGCCAACTACCACCCGTACCCGCCCACGCCGTGGAATGCGACCCCGCGCGACATGTACGGCACGCCCGGACCGTACGAAGACTCCGTGCAGAACACGCCGATCTTCGAGGAGAACGGACCGGACAACTTCAAGGGCATCGACATCATGCGTGCGGTGCGGAGCTTCGATCCCTGCCTGCCGTGCGGTGTGCACATGTATCTCGGCAACGGCAAGGTGCTGGAGACTCGGCACTCGCCGAACTTCGGCCCGCAACCATGAATGGCAGCGCAAGCACGCATTCTTGAGGAGCGCGACCTCCAGAAACGTCTGGCCCACGTCGACGCTCTGGTCGGGGAGCTGCAACAGCTCCCCGATCCTGCGTCACGCGCGTTGGTCGAGGAGTTGCTCTCCACGGTGCTCGACCTCCACGGCGAGGCACTGTCACGGATGCTCGACGCCCTCGGCCCGCGTGGCGATGCCGCGGCGGACCGCCTGCTCGAGCGCATGGCGTCTGATGACCTGATCCGCGGTGTGCTCCTGCTGCACGGGCTGCATCCGATGGACCTGCGCAGCCGTGTCGAGGGCGCACTCGAGTCGGTGCGTCCCTACATGCGATCGCATGGCGGCGGCGTCGAGTTGGTCGCCGTCGCCGGAGACATCGTGCGGATCCGCCTTGAGGGTCACTGTCAGGGATGCCCTTCCTCCATGGTGACGCTCAAGCTGGCCGTGGAGAAGGCCATCTACGAGGCGGCGCCCGACGTTGCCGCCATCGAGGTCGTCGAGCCCGCGGATGCCCCGATTTCCGGTCCCCCACAGATCGCAGGCCTGGTGGCGCTCCCGGTGGTCAGTGCTCCAGCTCCGCGTCCGACCCCGCGGGCGAGCGTCGCTCCGTCCGGGGAGTGGATCACGCTGGCAACCCGCGCCACGCATATCGACGACGGCAGCGTCATGAAGACGACCACCGACCAGGAGGCTGTGCTGATTGCGCGAGCCGGCGGCGTGTTCTACGCCTATGTCGCGACCTGTCCGGCGTGCGCGGGCGGCATGGAAGATGCCGCACTGGACGGGGCCCAGCTGGTCTGCGACCTGTGCGGCGCCCGGTACGACATCCGCCGTGCGGGGGCGGGTATCGAATCGGAGCTTCGCATGGAACCCCTCCCGCTCCTCGAGGAGTCGGGGGTGCTTCGGATCGCGATCCCCGCGCGGCTGCCATGAGCACCTCCGCCCGGCTCACCGGATTGCGAGGACTGATCCGTGAGCGCGTTCTCGCGGAACGCTGCGAGCTCTGCAGCGCAGAGCTGGCGCGGCATCCCCACCACGAACATCTCTTCGAGCCGGCAACGCGGCAGATCAAGTGCAGTTGCACGCCGTGCGCAATCCTGTTTCCTGCCGAGGCGGAGAAGCGGTTTCTCCGGGTGTCTCGACGGCTGCTGTACCTCGACGACTTCGCGATGAACGACATGCAGTGGGAGTCGCTGGCGATCCCGGTGAACATGGCTTTCCTGCACACGACGTCGAACGCCGGCGGTGTTCGCGCGTTCTACCCCAGCCCGGCGGGAGCGACCGAGTCGATGCTCAGCCTCGAGGGCTGGGACCAGCTGGTGTCCGACAACCCGGTGCTGGCCGAGCTGGAGCCGGAGGTGGAGGCGCTGCTGATCAACCGAGTCGGCGGGGCGCGCGAACACTACATCGCGCCCATCGACCGGTGCTTTGAGCTCGTGGGTCTCCTCCGCATCAGCTGGCGGGGCCTCGGCGGTGGTCAGGAGGTGTGGGGGCGGATTGACACCTTCTTCGCCGATCTTCGCGGTGCGGCGCGGGTCAGGGTCCGAGCGCATGCCTGACCTGGAGCTCGAGGTGGTGTCCGCCGGCGCCGAGCCCGACACGCTGATTCCGATCCTCAACTTCCGGGTGAGGATCAGCGAGCGCGAAGGGCACCGTGTCGACGCGATCTCGCTGCGCTGCCAGATCATGGTTCAGGCGACGCGCCGGACCTACACGCCCGGCGAGCAGGAGGCACTGCTGGATCTCTTCGGGCCACCGTCGCGGTGGGGGACGACTCTGAAGACGATGCTCTGGACGCATGCAAGCGTCGATGTCGCGGGGTTCACCGGCACCACGGAGGCGATCGTACCGGTGGCATGCACACACGATCTGACGATCACCGCGGGGAAGTACTTCTTCGGGCTGGAGACCGGCGACGTCCCGTTGATGTTCCAGTTCAGCGGCACCATCTTCTGGCGTGACGACGACGGAACCCTTCAGGTCGCGCCGATCTCCTGGTCGAAGGAGGCGGCATTCCGCCTCCCGGTCGCCACGTGGCGGGCGCTCATGGAGGCGCACGACCCGGACAGCGCATGGCTCTGTCTGCGTCGCGAGACGGTCGATCGACTGAACCGCTACAAGGCGCATTCCGGCGTGCCCGGGTGGGACGAGGCGCTGAGCCGCCTCCTCGCCGCAGCCGATGGGAAGAGCGCTGTGCCCGGGCTGCCGGCATGAGCACCAGCAGCGTCGACCGGCTGGTCGCCGCGACCCTCTATGAGGGTTACATCCTGTATCCGTACCGCCCTTCTTCGGTCAAGAACCAGGTCCGCTGGACCTTCGGCGGTGTGCACCCGCGTGCATGGAGTGAGGCGTCGGCCGGCACCGACCCGTGGTTCGCGCAGACGGAGTGCCTGCTTCGGGGCGGTGAGGCCGCTTCCGTGACCGTGCACGTTCGGTTCCTGCAGTTGGTGACCAGAACTGTCGCGAAGCTGGATCCGCCCAGTCCTGTGCTCGACGGCGCGGCCGCGGCCCGACTCGAGGACGTCGAGCAGTTGCGGGTCGGCGGGATCACGCACCGGGGCTGGGAGGAGGCGACGGAGATCGATATCGACTGCGGTGGCCATGACGTTGCGGCGCTGATGAGCAGAGAGATCGTCGTGGAACGGTCTTGCCTGGATCACTCCGATGTCGAGGCGCTCCACGACGAGGCTGGGCTGGTGGTCGGTGCGCTGATTCGCGAGTGCGAACCGCTCGACGTCGAGGTCAGCCTCGCGGCACATCGTGTCGGAGCGAACCTCACCCAGGTGCATGTCCTCGTGCGCAACACAGGAGCATTCAATCTCACCGGGGAGCGAGATCGCGAGCGCGCGCTCCGACGGTCGCTGGTCTCGACGCACGCGATCCTGACCGCCGACCGTGGCAAGTGGTTGTCACTCGCGGATCCGCCTGCCGACGCCGTCGATGCCGCCGCGGGCTGCCGCAACATCGGGCTGTGGCCCGTGCTGGTCGGCGATCCGGCAACGGAGGACACGGTCCTCGCCTCGCCGATCATCCTCGAGGACCACCCCGAGATCGCCCCCGAATCATCCGGCGATCTGTTCGACGCCACCGAGATCGACGAGATCCTGAGCCTGCGCATCCTCTCGCTCACCGAGGACGAGAAGGCGGAGATGCGCGCGGCGGATCCACGCAGTCGTGCTCTGCTGGAACGAACCGAGGCGCTGACCGGCGACGACCTCATGCGCCTCCACGGCACCATCCGCGAGGTGCGTCCTGTCATCGGAGACCGTCGATGACCGGCTTCGACCTCGGCGCCTGGGATCCGAGCGGCACCGGTGGCACCACCAAGTCGGTGCGCTGGGGCGATGGAAGGCTGCATCGCGGCGACCGGGTGCGCATCCAGCCGCGCGGTCGGGCGGACATCATGGACATCGCGCTGCGCGGTCGGACGGCCGTCGTCGAATCGATCGAGCGCGACTACGAGGACGTCATCCATGTCGCCGTGCTCGTCGACGACGACCCGGGCAAGGACCTGGGTGAGCTGCGCCAGCCGGGGCACCGCTTCTTCTACACCCTCGACGATCTCGAGCGCGTCGAGCCCATTGAGGTGCAGCGGTGAGCGAGGGCACGATTCTCGTTGCGGGGATTGGGAACATCTTCCTCGGCGATGACGGCTTCGGTATCGAGGTTGCGCGCCGGCTGGCATCGCGAACGCAACCTGACGGCGTGCGCGTGGCCGACTTCGGCATCCGTGGATTCGACCTCGCGTTCGCGCTGCTGGACGAACCTGCCGCGACCATCCTCGTTGACGCGATGCCACGTGGCGAGCGGCCGGGCACGGTCTACGTGCTCGAACCCGACCTCGAGGATGCGGCCCCGTCGTCGCAACCCGACCACGCCGACGGGTCGTTCGAGGGGCACGCGATGACCCCGGACTCGGTGTTTGCGATGGTCCGGCTGCTCGGTGGCAAGCCGCGCAACGTCACGGTCGTCGGCTGCGAGCCACTGACGCTCGGACCTGAGAACGAGGGCTGCATGGGACTGAGCGATCCCGTCGAGAACGCGGTCCCGGAAGCCGTGGCCATCGTCGAGCGGCTGCTC
>CAWCVK010000003.1:0-279240 GCA_963799005.1 Candidatus Dormiibacterota bacterium
TCGACAACATCGAGCACCTCCTACCCGACGCGGCCGAGGCGGTCGGCGAGTTGCTCGCAGCGGCGCCCGATGTCCACGCCTTGGTGACGAGTCGCGAGCCGCCAGGCTTGCGGCTGAGCACGAGTTCCCCGTCGCCCCACTCGCGACGGGCGAGGCCACATCGTTCTTCGCCGAGAGGGCGCGCGCCCTCCTTCCGTCGTTTGGCCTCGGTGCCGAGAACCGCCGGACGGTCGAGGCGATCTGCGCCCGGCTCGACTGCTTGCCCCTCGCCATCGAGCTCGTGGTCCCCTGGATGCGCGCGCTGCCGCTCGGCCAGCTGCTGGACTGGCTCGAGCAGCGTCTGCCGCTGCTGACCCGAGGCACGCGGGACGCACCTGAGCGCCAACGAACGCTCCGTGCAGCGATTGCCTGGGGTTTCGGATTGCTCTCTCCTGCGGAGAAGCAGGGTTTTTATCGGCTGTCGGTGTTTGCCGGTGGCTTCTCGCTCGATGCTGCCGAGGCGGTCTGCGCAGCTGGCCTGACCACCGTTGCGGCCCTGGTCGAGAAGAACCTGGTTCGCCTCGAGCCGACACCGGACGAAGAGACCCGATACGTGATGCTCGGGACGATCCGCGAGTTCGCGACGGAGCGACTTGCGGAGTTTCACGAGGCAGCCGTGGTTTCGAGCGCACACGCCGCGTATTTCCACGCCGTGAGCGACCATGCAGCGATCAAGGTCGGGCGCGGAAGCCAGGCGCGCTGGCTCCGACGGCTCGACATCGAGCGCGACAACCTTCGCGCGGCCTTCGAATGGTTGGTGAGACGCGAGCCCCCCAGCGCGCTGCGGCTGACCCTGGCGCTCAAGATCTACTGGGCACGTAGCGAAGGAGGCGAGGGGCGGATGTGGCTGGACCGCGCGCTGGCAGCGTCGACCGAGCCCGATGAACTGCGCGCCGAGGGATTCTTCGTCGCAAGCCTTTGGGCCATCTTTCAAGGCCGGTTCCACGAGGCTCGTCAACGCGCCGATGAGGCCTTGAAGCTGGGGCAGGAACTGGGGTCAACGGTATGTGAGGGAAACGCGCTGCATGCGTTGGCACTGTTAGCGAACTGCGAGGCCCCTGAGAGCTGGTCGGAGGCGGGGCTGTCGCTGTTTCGAGATGCCGAATCGGTGGTCCGGCGTTCCGGAGATAAGTGGTCAATCGCGTTGATCCTCAACAACTTCGGCTACACGCTGTACGACGCCGGCGACTACGTAGAAGCGCGGCGCAGGTTGACTGAAGGCCTTGCGCTGGCTGATGAGCTGGGGGACGACTGGCAGAGAAGTGCAATGTATGGCAGCCTCGCGGACGTCGAGCTGGCGATCGGGAACACGTCGGCCGCGGAAGCCTGCTTTCGGCGGGAGCTCGAGCTCGCCGGGGAAATAGGCGGCTACCTCAAGGCAACCGAAGCGCTGTCCGGACTTGCCCGGCTGGCGTTCGACGACGGCCGGTTGACCAGGTGTCTCCAGCTCCTTGGGGCCGCGAGCGAAATTTTCGGCCGAACCGGCGCCGTCCTCGGTGGCCCCGACCCCGTTCTCATCACGGAGGTACAGGAGAAAGCGATGCATCTCGTTGGGGGAGAAGGGGCGGACGCCGCTTGGCAACTGGGGACGCGAATGACATTCGAACAGGCGGTGCAGTTCGGCCTGGCCAGTGGGTCCGGATCCGGGTGAGCAATCGACACGCGTTACGTCCGCGCGGGCATCGCAATGACGAAAGGTGCGTCGTCTTCCAGGACCTTCGATATGATCCCCCAAGCCGGGTTGCTGAAATCGAGGTGTTGCAACACGTCGATGCCTGCCTCGGCGTCACCCACCCGAGATCGATCGGGTCCAGCCAGACAAGGTCGGCGCTTGTTCAAACACCATCAAGAGAAGAAGGCGTACCAGGACTACCAGGCGAAGCTGGCCGCCTGGCAAGACCAACGCGACGCGTATGCGAACCTCGTGACCCTCGCCCAGACGTATGCCGGCGAGCCGTCGTCGGAGATCATGCTCAAACCGGGCGAGGCGCTCTTCGCGAAGGCGACCAGCGTCGCTCTGGTCGAGGACCGGCGCGGGCCAGGTGAATGGAAGGGCCGGTCGCAGGGCTTCTCAATACCCGTTGCGAGCATCCACGGGCGCTCGATCCGGTACCGCGTCGGTAGCTCGAGAGGTCATTTCGTTCAAGGTTCGCCGGCCCCGAGCGCCATCGACGTGGGGACCGCGTACATCACCAACAAGCGGGTGGTCTTCCAGGGAGCCAAACAGACGCGCGAGTGCCTGTTCGACAGGCTCGTCGGTTTCCAGCACGACGACGAGACCGGAGTCACCGTCTTCTCGGTGTCGAACCGGCAGAAACCGACCACCATCCACTACGGGCCGAGCCTGTCCGGCTGGTTTGATTTCCGCCTCGACCTGG
Organism: Candidatus Dormiibacterota bacterium; assembly: GCA_963799005.1. Taxonomy (GTDB): domain Bacteria; phylum Chloroflexota; class Dormibacteria; order Aeolococcales; family Aeolococcaceae; genus Palsa-851. The sequence continues at coordinate 2,418 of CAWCVK010000003.1, forward strand.
CGATCGCGCACTATCGCGGCACCGTCGCTGCGATGACCGAAGGGCTCGAGGCGGATCTGGCTGCGCTCGATGCCGGTATGCCGGTGCCGCCGCCCCCACCGACATCGTGATCCGGCCGGGCGAGGCGCCGACAGCGTCGCGAGCGTCATGATCGCTCGGCCGTGAGCGCACCATCCGGGACCACCGATCCGATCGCACCGCTGGTGCGGTCGCTCCTCCACGAAATCGGCGAGGATGCAGCCCGCCCCGGGCTGCTCCAGACACCGCGAAGAGTGGCCGCGAGCCTGCGCTTTCTGCTGAGTGGCTACGCGCTCAACCTCGACGACCTGGTGCATGGGGCCATCTTCGAGGAGCCCTACTCGGAGATGGTGGTCGTCAGGGACATCGAGGTGTACAGCCTCTGCGAGCATCACCTGCTGCCCTTCTTCGGCAAAGCCCATGTCGCCTACATCCCGGACGGGCGAATCATCGGACTCAGCAAGATTCCCCGCCTCGTCGACATGTTCGCCCGCCGCCTGCAGATCCAGGAGCGGCTCACCACGCAGATCGGCGACGCGCTCCAATCCGTCCTCGCACCGCAGGGAGCCGGGGTCGTCATCGAGGCGACCCATCTGTGCATGGCGATGCGCGGCGTGGAGAAGCAGAACAGCGCGGCGGTGACCTCGTCGCTCACCGGCTGCTTCCGCGAGGACGACAAGTCGCGCAACGAGTTCCTCACGCTGATCGGGCACCCGTAGGACGACCGTCAGCTCGCCCCGACGGCGATCACCTCCACCCAGACGAGCAGCACGCCGGCCGCGAACATCACCGTTCCGAGCGCCATGTGGGCCCAACGAATCGGCTGCCGGCCTCGACGGGTGCCGATCACCCGGCTGTAGATGGTGACCCCGATGATGCCGAGGCCACCGGCGACCAGCATGGTTGCGGGCACGCCGATGACCGCGCCGAGCACCCCATTCATGCGATGAGCCTACGTGGTCGACGGCCGCGAACGTGCTCGCCCGTACCATGGAACGATGCCCACCCGAGCGCTCGCCACCGCCGCCGAGACGTGCGTGATCGAAGCAGTCGCGCGCCATGGCGAGCCGGCCTGGCGCGCACGCCAGATTCGAGCCGCCGTCTGGCAGCCGTTCGTCGGCGGCTTCGACGAGATGCTTCAGCTTCCAGCACCGCTGCGACACGCCCTGGCCGGCGAATTCGAGTTCTCGACGGTGGCCGTCGCCACCGAGGCGGTCGCTGACTCGGGCAAGACGACCAAGCTCCTCTGCCGGCTCGCCGACGGCCAGACCGTCGAGACGGTCGCCATGGAGACGCCCGCCCGCGCCGACTCCGCCGCCGGGCGACGGTGTGTGTCAGCAGTCAGGTGGGGTGCGCCGTCGGCTGCCCCTTCTGCGCCACCGGCCACATGGGGTTGCGACGCAACTGCACCGCCGCTGAGATCGTCGACCAGGTGCGCGCCGCCGCGAGCGCGCTCCACCGGCGCGGGCTGGGGCCGGTAACCCACATCGTCTACATGGGGATGGGGGAGCCGCTCGCGAACCTCGAAGCCACCCTCGAATCGCTGCGGGTGCTCACCGGCGAAGCGAGCATCAGCCCACGCCGCATCACCGTTTCCACGAGCGGCGTGGTGCCGGGCATCGAGCACCTCGCCGGGGCCGGCATGCCGGTGACGCTCGCCGTCTCGCTGCACGCGGCCACCGACGAACTGCGCGACCGGCTTGTCCCCATCAACCGGGCCTACCCGCTCGGCGAGGTCCTCGACGCCACGTCTCGCTATGCGGAGCAGACCGGGCGGCGGATCAGCTTCGAGTGGTGTCTGATCGGTGGCGTGAACGACACGATCGAGCAGGCCGAGGGCCTCCGTGACCTTGCCCGTCGGGCCCGGGCGCACGTCAACGTGATCCCCATGAACCGCATCGAGGGCAGCCCCTGGGGGCCACCCGCGCCCGAGGTGGCGCGCCGCTTTCTCGGCGCGCTCCAGGGCGCGCGCGTGACCGTCCGGGACACTCGAGGCGGCGACGCGGATGCCGCGTGCGGTCAGCTCCGTGCCGACCTCGAGGCGCGCAGGATTCTTCGCCCGGACGGCACGCTCTCACCGCCTCGGGTACCGGCGCGAGCGTGACCGCCGGGACCAGCGCCGACGAGGCGCTGATGGACGCCGCCCTTGCGGCGGCACGCGAGGCTGATTTCGCCACAAGCCCCAATCCAATGGTCGGGTGTGTCGTCGCGCAAGAAGGGACGGTGATCGCAGTAGGGCTCCACAGGAGGGCAGGCGGTCCCCACGCCGAGATCGAGGCACTCACCATCGCGGGTGACCGAAGCCGAGGTGCCGACGTGTACGTGACGCTCGAGCCCTGCGCTCATCACGGACGCACGCCGCCCTGCATCGATGCGCTGATCGCGGCGGCGCCTCGCCGCGTCGTTGTTGCCATGTGCGACCCAAACCCACTGGTCTCCGGTCGCGGCGTGGAGGGCCTCCGCGCCGCCGGCATCAACGTGGAGATCGGCGTCCGCGAGACCGAGGCGAGGCGACTCAACGAGTTCTACGTCAAGCACGTCACCACCGGACTTCCGTTTGTCACGGCCAAGTTCGCCGCCTCGCTCGACGGCAGGATCGCCACCGCCGGTGGCGAATCGCAATGGATCACCTCCGACGCGTCGCGAGCGGTTGCGCATCGCCTCCGTCACCGCCACGACGCCGTGCTGGTGGGCATCAACACGGTCCTCACCGATGACCCGGCACTGACAACACGATTCGACGGCGGCCGCACCCCGCTGCGAGTTGTCGTGGACAGCGACCTGCGCATGCCTGACGGGGCTCGCGTCCTGGAACTCGGGGCGGGGGCCGCGCTGGTCGCGACCACGGCACGCGCGGACCCCGAGCGCGTCCATCGGCTGCGCGCATCGGGGGTTCAGGTCGAAGTCGTCGACGAAGGACCGGGGGGCGTCGATCTCCGCGCGCTGATGACCGTGCTCGGGTCCCGTGACGTCATCAGCGTCCTCGTCGAGGGGGGCGCAGCGGTCCTCGGAAGCGCCTTCGACGCGGGCATCGTCGACAAGGTCGTGGCCATGCTGGCGCCGAGGATCATCGGCGGCGCCGGCGCACCCGGTGCCGTCGGTGGCGTGGGGGTTCCGAGCCTGGCGGCGTCGCCGCTCCTCGCCGAGGTCTCCGTCGAGACGGCCGGCCCCGATCTCGTGGTGACCGGATACTGTGTACGCTGAGATCGAGGAATAAGCACAGTGTTCAGCGGGATCGTCGAAACCCTCGGCACGATACGGGCGCACCCGCCCGGACGGCTCGAGATCCTGCCGCGCATACCGTTCACCCAGCTCGAGATCGGCGAAAGCATCGCCGTCAACGGCGCCTGCCTCACCGTGGCAGCGGTCGACGGCGAGGGCTTCACGGCTGACGTCATGCCCGAAACGCTGCAGCGCACCACGCTGGGTGGACTGTCGGAAGGCGCCACCGTCAACCTCGAGCGTGCGCTCCGATTCGGAGACCGAGTCGGCGGCCACGTGGTGTCCGGGCACGTGGATGCGACCGGCATCGTGACCGCGCTCCGGGAGGATGGCAACGCCCGCTGGGTGACCATCGCGACCCCCGACGACGTCATCGATGTTATCGCTGAGAAGGGCTGCATCGCCGTCGACGGCATCAGCCTCACGGTCGTCGACGTGTTCGAGGCGGCGTTCACCGTGTCGCTCATCCCTGTGACCCTCGCGCAGACCATCGCCGGCGCCTGGAGAGTCGCGACCCGTGTGAATCTCGAGGTCGACCTGATCGCCCGCTACGTGGCGCGGACCCTCTCTGCACGAGACCAGCGCGCCGTCTTCGCGAGCGCAGTCAGCGAGGGATGACCCGGTGACCCTGGCCAGCGTCGACGACGCGATCGCGGACATCAGCGCCGGCAGGTTCGTGATCATCGTCGACGACGAGGACCGCGAGAACGAAGGCGATCTCGCGATCGCGGCCGACCGCATCACTCCCGAGGCGGTCAACTTCATGGCGACCCACGGACGCGGGCTCATCTGCGTACCGGTCGAGGGCTGGCGCCTCGACGAGCTCGGGGTCGGCGCGATGGTCGACGAGAACACCTCGCGCTTCGGCACCGCGTTCACCGTCACCGTCGAGGCGATCGGCCACGGGGTCACCACCGGCATCAGTGCCTTCGATCGCGCCACCACCATCCGCCTGCTCTGCGACGAGCATGCCAAGCCGAGTGACTTCGCCAAGCCGGGCCACACCTTTCCGCTCCGAGCGGCGGCGGGCGGCGTGCTCGAACGCGCCGGCCAGACCGAGGCGATCGTCGATCTCTGCAAGCTTGCCGGACGCTTTCCCGCGGGGGTCATCTGCGAGGTGATGCGCGCCGACGGGCGCATGGCTCGGCGTCCGGACCTCGACGCGTTCGCGGCCGAACACTCGATCAAGATCGTCGCCGTCAACGACATCATCGCGTACCGCCGGCGCAATGAACGGCTCGTCGAGCGGGGCGCGACGACGACGCTGCCGACCGAGTACGGCACGGTTGTGGCCTACGCGTACGAGGACGTGATCACCCACGTGACCCACGTCGCCCTGGTCTGGGGCGACGTGCGCGGCGAGGAACCGGTCCTGGTGCGGGTGCACAGCGAGTGCCTCACCGGTGACGTCTTCGGCTCGCAGCGCTGCGACTGTCAGGCGCAGCTGCACAAGGCGATGGCGATCATCGCCGACGCGGGCCGCGGGGTCCTCGTCTACCTGCGCCAGGAGGGACGTGGCATCGGCCTCATGGACAAGCTGCGCGCCTACGCGCTGCAGGATCGTGGGCTCGACACCGTGGAGGCGAACCTGAGCCTGGGGCTGCCGATCGACAAGCGCGACTACGGCATCGGCACGCAGATCCTCTCCGACATCGGCGTCAAGCGGATGGTCGTGCTGACCAACAACCCGAGGAAGTATTACGGCCTGAGCGGCTACGGGCTCGAGGTCACCGACCAGATCCCGCTGGTGATTCCGGCCAACGCCCACAACGAGCGCTACCTGCGCGTCAAGCAGGACAAGCTCGGACACAGCCTGGACCTGGACGATGCCGTCGACGCCGTATGACGCTGCGGCCGGCACTGCCGGCGCACCCGTTGAGGGCGCGCGCGTGCACACCGGAGATCACGACGCAACCGGGATGTGTATTGGCATCGTGGTCTCGCGTTTCAACGACATCATCTCCACGCGCCTCCTCGACGGCGCGATCGCAGCGCTCCGCGATCACGGGGTCGCCGCCGGTGACATCGACGTGGTGTGGGTGCCCGGCGCGTTCGAGATTCCGATTGCGGCACGCGAGCTTGCGCGTCTCGGCGCCGTCGACGCGGTGGTCTGCCTCGGCGCGGTGATCCGCGGCGACACCGCCCACTTCGACTACGTCGCCGGTGAGGCCGCCCAGGGGATCGCATCGGTGCACGCGACCACCGGAGTCCCCGCGACGTTCGGCGTGCTCACCGTGGACAACGTCGAACAGGCGACCGATCGCGCCGGCGGCAAGCACGGGAACAAAGGGGCGGAGGCGGCGATCACCGCGATCGAGATGGTGTCGCTGCTTCGCGAGCTCCGGCGGCCGCGGACGGCCGAGCAGCGCGCGGCTTCATGAGCGCGGCCTCACGCGTCGTTTCGCTGCTGCCCGAGCGCCACGGAGATCCTCTTCGCCATCGGCGCCGGTGACCGTGTCGTCGGGGTCACCCACGAGTGCGATCATCCCGATGGCGCACGCCGGCTCCCCGCGGTGACGTCGAGCGTGCTGGTCACTGAGCGAACGGCGCCGGGCGACATCGATCGCCACATCCATGCGGCGCGTCACGCCGGGTCGAGCATCTACCGCCTCGACGAGGCGGCGCTGGCGCGTCTCGAGCCCGACCTCATCGTCACTCAGGAGTTGTGCGACGTCTGCGCGGTCGCGTACGACGAGGTCACGCGGGCGGTGCGCCGCCTGCCTGGCGACGTCCCGGTTCTGTCCCTGGAACCGCGCTCGGTGGAGGAGATCTGCGCATCGGTGGAGGAGGTCGGCGTGGCCACGGGGTGCGTCGATGGAGCGGCGCGCGTCGCCGCGTCGATGCGGGCGTCGGGTGTCGGCAATCGCCCGTTCGGATTCTTCAGACCCGCGACCGCGAGTCGTCTGCATCGAATGGACCGACCCGCTGATGGTCGGTGGCCACTGGGTGCCCGAGATGGTGCGTCTGGCGGGAGGTCGTCGACGTGCTCGGCGATGAGGGAGCGCCGTCGCGCTACGTCTCGTGGGACGAGGTGGTCGACGCCCGACCGGAGGTCATGATCCTCATGCCCTGCGGGTATGACCTCGCGAGAACCGTCGAGCTCGTGCCAGAGGTTGCGTCGCGTCCCGGATTCGACGACCTCGAGGCGGCGCGTAGTGGCAGAGTGCTCGCGGTCGACGGCTCCGCGTACTTCAGCCGCCCCGGCCCGCGGATCATCCAGGGCCTGGAGATCCTCGCCGCAGCAATCCACGCCGGGCCGGGCGACCCCGCCCCGGCCGGCGCCGCCTACTGGAACCAGCCGGCGGCGTCGAGGATGGCGTTGACCGTCCCGAGGGCGTTGTAGAGCTTCGCGTTGCCCACCGTGGTCCCGGTCTGGGCAAGACTGGTGATCGCCAGGTTCGCGATGACCTCGCCGGCGGTCGGGTTGAGGTCCGAGGCCCTCGGTGCCGACGCCATGTCGCTGGGATAGAGCGTGAGGTAGGTGGCTGACGATCCCGCAATCCCGGTCAGATTGGCGACGACCGCCAACGGTTTGGGCGCCTGCGTGTTCCAGGTGGGCACCGCCACGATGCCCGCCACGTGGATGAGTTCGTTGAAATTGGCCGTCAGCGGCTGGTTCTGGCACCTGGTACCGAAGCTCGGGCGGGTGTCGCAGATCCGCGTGGGCGGTACCGAGTAGAAGAACGCGCCCGCGGGTGCGGTCGACTTACCGAACCATCCGTTCACATCGATGAGGAAGTTGATCTTCCCCGCGGCCGAGTACAGGCAGATGTCCTGCTTTGGCCCCAGGTTCGAGATCACCCGGATCGGCAGGCTGATCCCGGGGCCGGGGTTGACGTTGGAGAAGGTCGGCGCCTTGGTCGGGCAGGCGTCGGAGGAGGAGGGGACCGCCACCGAGAGATAGGTGGACACCGTTCCGCCAGTGGGGGTCAGATTGAAGGCCGCATCTGCCGCGGTTCCGTTCGACGGCACGGACGGCGTCCCGGTCGGGGCGCCGGGGGGCAACCCGGAGAGGACGACGCGGCGCCAGACGCCGGCAACGAGCGGAGCGCTGGTCGACCCGGTCGCGGTCGCGCAGAGCGTGCCCCCGCGCGAGTTGCAGATCCGCAGCGGTGGAATCGGGTGGTACGCGCCGGTTGACGATCCGGACGGCGCCGCGAAATAGCCCTCGACATCGACGATCACATCGGCACTGCCGACGGCGTTGAACAGGGTGATCTGCCCGCTGACCCCCATGCGCACGATCGCCAGGTTGGACTCGACCTTGTTTCCAGCGAGGCTGATGTTCGACGCGACCGGCCGCGTACCGCCCGCCGGGTAGGCAATCACGTAGGTGCTGCCGCCGCTGCGGTTGATGGCGGTGATGTTCACCACCACCGCCTGCGCACCCGCCGGCACCTGCGCTCCGGTGATCTGCACGTTGATGCTTTCATGCCCCGCCCCGAGCGTCCCCTTGCCGCCGGTGTCGCACTGGTTGGACACGATTCCGCAACCTGCCTTTCTCGTGTCGCAGGTGCGGTATGGACTGACCGCGGTGTATGCACCGGAGGCGACGAACGTGTATTGATCCGCAGGGGGCGCCACGTTGGAGGTGCCCCCAGGGGTCACAACCCTGACATCGACGGTACCTGCGGGCGCCGACGGGGTATAGAGGACGATCGTAGTTGTCCCGATTTGCGTGAAGCATCCCGCGGTCGTCCCAGAGCATGGGAATGCACGGCTTGCGCCGAAATCAATCTCCGTGGCACCGAATCCCTGGCTAGGATCGCCGAAATTCGAGCCGAAGATCGCCATGTACGCGTCTCCACCCGCTGCACCGAATTTCGGCGACACGGTCAGGACGTTGGGAAAGACCGTGACGTACGTGTACACGTTCCCCGAACCAATCGCGCTGGTGCCTCCGGGTGTCGTCACGGTGATGTGAGTCTGTCCGCTTCCGGAGGGAAGCACCTGGATCGTTATCGAAGTCACGCTGGTGACTGTGAAGCATGGCGCAGTCGGTGACGTTACGCACGGCGTCGCCGTGACAAGTGTCGATCCGACGGTGACCTGCGAGACGATCGGGCTGCCGGCCGCCTCGAAGTCGGTTCCGGTGAGGGTCACTGTGTTGCCGCCCGCTGGCGCACCTGCGTTTGGCGAAACCTTGGTCACCGTCGGACCCGGCGCGATGTATGTGTAGGGCAGGCTCCCCGTGGCGCCACCGGGTGTCACCACGTTGACATTGAAAGTGCCAGGCGTGCTCGCCGGCATCGTCGCCGTGATCTGCGTATCGCTGACGACTGTGAAGCACGGCGCCGTGCCGCACGGTGGGAGGACAGAGGATCCTACGTTCACAGATGTGGCGCCGGTGAAGCTGGTGCCAGTGAGGGTCACGATGTTGCCGCCGAGCGTCGACCCGGAGGTCGGGCTGAGGCTCGTCAACGTGGGCACGGGAGTCACATACGTGTACGGCTGATTGCCCGACGTGCCACCTAGCGTGGTCACATTGACATTGAAAGTGCCTGCCGAGCTCGCCGGCACGGTCGCCGTGATCTGGCCGTCGTTGTTGAACGTGAAGCAGGGTGCTGGAGGACACGCCTGTAGGTCCGATGACCCCACGTGCACGTCGGTCGCGCCGGTGAAATTGGTGCCCGTGAGAATCACGTCGTTGCCACCGGCGGTCGAACCGGACGTCGGGTTGAGACTCGTCAAAGTCGGTGCCGGTGGGGGCGGCGTCGTATACGTATACGTCTGAGTTCCCGTAGTGCCGCCAGGCGTCACCACGTCAACCGATACGCCGCCTGCGGCGTGGCCCGGGACGCTGTGAAGCGTGATCTGGGTATCGCCATCGATGCTGAAGCAGAATCCTGTCCCGCACAAGGGGGGATTCAACGCGCCAAAGTCCACACTGGTCGCACCGGTGAAGTTGGTGCCGGTGAGAATCACGTCGTTGCCACCCGCAGTCGAACCCGACGTCGGACTCAGACTTGTCAACGTCGGTGGCGCGTCGTACGTGTAGGTCAGGGGTGCCGTCGTCCCGGTCGTCGTCATCACATCAACTGGCACGCCGCCCGCGGAGCCCGAAGGGATGCCGTTGACCGTGATCTGCATATCGGTGTCGTTCGTGAAGCATGGAGCAGTCCCACAGACTGGGAGGGCAACGCCGTTCCAGTCCACCGCGGTCGAACCGGCCAATCCGCCCCCACCTGCGGTGATGACAACGTTGTTGCCACCGGCGGTCGGGCCGGACGACGGGTTGAGACTGTCCAACGCAGGCGCATTGAACACGTCGAGCTGAGTGTTCGAAGGTGCGACGATGCGGTTCCTGCTCGCCCTGGCGACGCTCGAACCATGAGCGCGAGGCGCCGTTCCCGGCAGAGCCTGGCTCGCTGAGGCGGCCATAGTGAGCCCGGCAAAAGCCGCCATAAACGCTCCACTGCGCACGAACCCGCCCACCCTCATCGTCCGTTCCTCCAATCGCCTCTCTGTGTGGCGATGGTACCGAGAACGGAAACCCGACCGCTAGCCGCGCGCCGCCTTGGCCTGGGTGCGGAGGCAGCGGGTGCAAACCCTCGCCCGCACCTCCTTCCCCTTGACCGCAAGGTGGGTGACGTGGAGGTTGGGCAGGAACCGACGCTTGGTGTGCACCTTGGAGTGGCTCACGTTGTTCCCGGTCATCGGGCCTTTCCCGCAGATATCGCAGCGCTGGGACATCATGTCTCTCGTGGGTCGGGACGCTCAACTGAGACGCGCCCGGTCTGGCGTACTAGAATTCGGCCGCAGCCAACTGCGACTGCGCCCGGCGGCCTCCGGGAATGAACCGGGGCCGGTCGCCGAGGATACCACAGGCCCCCAATCGGGCTTACGGAGATACGTGAAAGGCAAGGTCCGGGCGTCCGACGCGCTGTCGCGCACCGCCTCCCTGGGGAGGATCGAGGTTTCGCCGCGGGTGGTTGCCTCGATCGTCGGCCACGCGGCCAACGAGTGCTACGGCATCGTGGGGATGGCCGCACGGGGCCTCCGCGACGGCATCGCCGAGCGATTGAACCGGGAGAACGTCCACCGTGGCGTCGAGATCCAGGTCACGCCCGACGGGCTGGTCATCGAGCTCTACGTGATCGTCGAATACGGGACCCGGATCAGCGAGGTGGCGCACAACCTGATGAGCGCGGTGAGCTACTCGGTCGAGAAGACGCTGGGACTGCCCGTGGTCGCGGTGAACGTGAACGTCCAGGGGATTCACGCGGAGTACGACGGTGTCCGCCACTAAGCCCGCGCCGGAGCTGGCCGTGCTCCGCGAACCCCTCCGCGAGATCGCCGGCGAGCAGGTGCTTGCCGGGCTCACCGCCGCGCTCTCGTGGCTCGAGGCCAACCAGCAGGAGATCAACGACCTCAACGTGTTCCCCGTCCCCGACGGCGATACCGGATCGAACATGTACCTCACCCTCCGCTCGGCGGTGGAGGAGGCCCGCGACGCCCCCACCCCCGAAGCGGCCGAACTCGGTGCTGGCCGCCGCGGCGCATGGGTCGCTGATGGGGGCTCGCGGCAACAGCGGCGTCATCCTTTCGCAGATCCTCCGCGGCTTCGCTCAGGGTGCGGCCCAGCGCCCGCATCTCGACGCCGGCGGGGTGGCCCGGGCGATCACCGAGGCGTCCGCGGTCGCCTATCGGGCGGTCATGAAGCCGACCGAGGGCACCATCCTCACCGTCATCCGCGATGCCGCCTCCGCCGCTGCCGCCTCGGCCGCGACCAGCGACGACATCCGGGTTGTCCTCGACCGGGTCGTCACCGAGGCCCACGCGGCGGTCGAACGCACCACCGATCAACTCCAGGTCCTGCGCGAGGCCAACGTCGTCGACGCCGGCGGGTTCGGCCTGGCGGTGATCCTCGAAGGCTTCGCGCGCGCCGTCGGTGATGCGCAACCGGCCGCACCGGCGCCGGCGCTGCTCCGACGTTCGGGTGAGCCCGCACTTCGGCTCCCGCCGCGGCCGGGCGACATGGAGGCGACGGGCTCGGCGGTGCCGCGGCGGGGGGCGGCGGCGATCGCTCCTCGTGAGCAGGGCTGGGGCTACTGCACCGAGTTCCTGATCAACGGCCCCGGTCTCGACGTCGATGCGATCCGGACCGAGCTCGCCGCGCTCGGGGAATCGGCGCTGGTGGTGGGAGACCCGGAGCTGGTGCGCGTCCACATCCATACCGGCGACCCGGCCGGCGTCATCGCCGCCGCCTCCTCGCGCGGACGCATGAGCAAGCTCAAGGTCGAGGACATGTCCGCGCAGCACCACGACGTGCTCGACCGCGCCGCCGCCGTTGAGGCGGAGGCCGATGCGGTCGCGGCACCCCCGGCGGAGCAGCCGCACGCGACCGTGAAGGCGATTGGCGTGGCCAGCGTGGCGCCAGGTGACGGCTTCCGGGAAATCATGGGGAGCCTGGGCGCCGACAGCATCGTGAGTGGTGGCCAGACCATGAACCCCTCGATCGAGGATCTGCTCAACGGCGTGCGCGCGGTCAACGCCGAGCACGTGATCCTGCTGCCCAACAACGGCAACGTGATCCTCACCGCGGAGCAGGTCGATCCGCTCGCCGAAGGATGCGAGGTGCGGGTCGTGCCGACGCGAAATCTCCCCCAGGGCATCAGCGCGCTGCTCGCGTTCGACCCGGCCGCGAGCCTCGAGGAGAACAGCGAGCGCATGCTTGCGGCGATCGCCACCGTGCGTGCTGTGGAGGTGACTCACGCGGTCCGCGATACGAGCGTCAACGGCCACGACATCAAGGTCGGCGATGTCATCGCCGTCGTCGACGACGAGATCACCGAGGTGGGGAGCGATTACCTCGCCGTCATCGACGCGGTGCTGCGTGCGCAGACGGTGCAGCCCGAACTGGTCACGGTGTATCGCGGCCACGAGGTGAGCGCGGAAGACGCCGAGGCGTTGATCGCGAGCCTGCGCGGGTCACATGCAGGGACGGAGTTCGAGTTGCAGACAGGAGGACAGGAGCACTACCCCTACGTGCTCTCGCTGGAGTGAGGTGATCCATCTCGTCACCGACAGCACGTCCGACATCTCGCCGTCGGATGCGCAGGCTCTCGGCGTCCACGTCGTGCCGCTGATAGTCCGTTTCGGTGAGGAGCAGTTCCGCGATGGCGTCGATATCGACGCCGATCAGTTCTACGCAAAGCTCGAACGTACCGGCGTGCATCCGACGACATCGCAGCCGTCGCCGGAGGTCTTCGCGACGCTGTACCGGACGCTACTCGCCAATCCGGATGACCATGTCGTCGGGCTGCACATCTCCGCAAAGCTGAGCGGCACGCTGCAGTCGGCGACGCTCGCGGCACAGGAGTTCGACCCCGGTCGCATCCACCTCGTCGACACCGAGAGCGTGAGCGGCGGCCTGCAGTTGCTGGTGCGCGCGGCGCTCGACGACATCAGCGCCGGCGACGCCCCGACCCTGGTCGTCGAGAAGGCAACGAGGCGTCGAAGCAAGGTCACCATCCTGGTGCTCCTCGACACCCTCACCTACCTGCATCGCGGCGGAAGGATCGGCCGGGCGCAGGCGTTTGTCGGCGGCCTGCTCAACGTCAAACCGCTGATCGCGGTGCGCGACGGCGAGGTCGTCCCGCTCGCACGTTTGCGCAGCCGTTCCAAGGGGATCGACATGATCGTCGAGCAGGTTCGCGCCTGCCTGCCGCTGCGCAGCCTGGCCGAGTTTCACGCCGCCGCCGCCGAATCGATGGTCGACCTGGAGGCGCGATTGGGCGCGGCGGTCTCGAACGTCACCGCCGTGCGTGGCCGGATTGGGCCGGTCGTCGGTGCGTACAGCGGGCCGGGTGGCCTCGGAGTCGCCTGCCTCGGCGCGGACTAAACCGGCAGGCCTGCCACGATGGAACAGCTGTGAGTTCGCCCGTGGTCTCGATCGTCACCCCGACATACGTGCCGCTCGACCTCGACCTCCCCATGTTCCGTATCACCGGCATCGGCCCGCGTCAGGCGCAGCGGCTCGAGAAGCTCGGAATCAACACCGTCCGAGACCTGCTCTTCCATCTGCCCCGCCGCTACGAGGACACCCGCCAGACGGTGCCTCTGCGGGCGCTGCAGCCGGGGATCGTGCAGACGGCGCACGTCCGCGTGCGCAACGTGAGCTCGAGACGGAGCCCGTATAAGAAGATGGTGCTCGTCGAGGCGACCCTCGAGGACGACGGCGCGGTGGCGACGGCGGTGTGGTTCAACCAGCCGTTTCTCGCCCGCCAGCTGCAGCCCGGGATGGAGCTGATGGTCAGCGGCAAGGTCGAGATGTCGCGGACCGGGTTGACCTTTCGCAGCCCCGCCTTCGAGCGCGCCGGGCCGGACCAGCACCATGTCGGCACCCTCGCTCCGGTGTACCCGGAAACCCAGGGGATTACGTCGCGCTTCCTGCGCACGCGCATCGAGCCGCTGCTCGGCCTCGCGACCCAGGTGCCCGACCAGCTGCCGCCGTCGATTCGCGACGCTGAAGGCCTGATGCCGATCGCCGAGGCGCTGTACCAGGTGCACGTGCCCGACAGCCTCGCGACCGCGGCCCGTGCCCGCGAGCGGATCGCGTTCGAGGAACTCTTCCTGCTCCAGGTTGCCGCCGAACGAGCCAGGCGGCGGCGCATGAGCGGGCCAGGGGTGATCGTCGCCTACGACATCGAGCTGGCCCGACGCTTCGTCGCCACGCTCCCGTTCAAGCTCACCGACGGCCAGCGGGTCGCGGCTCACGAGATCCTCACGGATCTCGCCGCGCCCGGTCCCATGAACCGGCTGCTCCAGGGCGACGTGGGCAGCGGCAAGACGGTGGTCGCTGCCCTTGCGGCGCTGATGACCCATCACGCCGGCTTCCAGACGGCGGTGATGGCGCCGACCGAGATCCTGGCTCGACAGCACCACGCCACCCTCGACAGCCTGCTGTCCCAGCACGGGCTCCCGCCCCGGCTGCTGGTCGGCAGCACCTCGACGGCGGCACGACGGGAGATCCTGGCGGGCCTCGCCGGCGGCCACGATTCGCTCATCGTCGGGACCCACGCGCTGATCGAGGACGACGTCGCGATGGTGAACCTCGGCCTGGTGGTCGTCGACGAGCAGCATCGTTTCGGGGTCGCGCAGCGGCAGCGCCTCCGCCAGACCTCGGGGGCGATGCCCAACTACCTGGCGATGACCGCGACCCCGATCCCGCGCTCGCTGTCGAACACGCTCTACGGGGACGTCGACCTCAGCGAGCTGCGTGAGATGCCGCCTGGGCGGCGCACCGTCGAGACCCGCGTGGTCCCACCCCACGAACGCAACAGCGCCTACGAGTTCGTCCGCACGGAGGTGCTCAAAGGACGCCAGGCGTTCGTGATCTGCCCGCTCATCGAGGAGTCCGACAAGCTCGGCGCGCGCAGCGCGACCGCCGAGTATGAGCGCCTGAGCACGACCGTCTTTCCCGATCTGCGCGTCGAGTTGCTCCACGGGCGTATGCCGGCACGCGAGAAGACCGAGCGCATGAACCGGTACGTGCGCGGTGAGGCCGATATCCTCGTGGCCACGAGCGTGGTCGAGGTCGGCGTCGACGTCCCCAACGCGACCATCATGGTGATCGAGGGTGCCGAGCGATTCGGACTCGCGCAGCTGCATCAGTTTCGCGGTCGCGTGGGCCGGGACCTGCATCAGTCGTACTGCCTGCTCTTCGAGGGCGGCATCGACGAAGAGGGCTCGCAGCGGCTCGCAGCGGTCGCCGCGACCGACAGCGGGTTCGAGCTTGCCGAGCGCGACCTGCAGCTGCGCGGCCCCGGGCAGGTGGTCGGCTTGCGTCAGCACGGGCTCCCCGAGATGCGCGCCGCCGACCTGCTCGACGTGGCCCTCAGCCGGCGCGCCAAGCAGGCCGCGCTGGGGTGGCTCGACCACGACCCCAATCTCACCGCATGGAAACCGCTCTCGGATGCGATGAACGGCTACCGAGCGGTCTTCGACATCGATTAGCGTGCCCCGCCCGGCTGCCCCATGCCAGCGCGCCTGAAAACCGGACCGCACCACGTGGCACAGACCCGGATCACCGCCGGCGAGTGGCGCGGGAGGGTGGTCAGCACCCCGTCCGGTCGCGAGGTTCGACCGACACGCGCGATGGTCCGCCAGTCGGTCTACGACATCCTCGGATCCCGCGTGGTCGGGGCTCGCATGCTCGATCTGTACGCGGGCGCTGGGACGGTCGGCTTCGAGGCGCTGTCCCGGGGAGCGGCGACGGTGACGTTCGTCGAGCGTCATCGCGAGGCGCTGGAGCTCATCGCCCGGACCGCCGAGCGCTTCGGCTGCCGCGACCGGTGCAGCATCGTCGGCGCCGACGTGCGCCGCTGGCTGCGGGGCGCCTCGGCGCAGACCGCCGAAGCCGACCTCTGTTACCTCGACGCTCCTTATCAGGACCCCGAGCTGGAGGGCGTCCTCGAGGTCCTCGGTGCGTCCCCACCGCGTCTCGTCGTGTGCGAACATCACCGCGCCCGCGAAATTCCCGAGCACATCGGCAACCTCACCCGGTTCCGCGAGGCGCGTTACGGCCTGACCACCATCAGCTTCCTGCAGCGAAACGCTGCATCATCGGACGGAACAGCGTGAGCGAGCGCATCGCCGTGTACCCCGGCAGCTTCGATCCGGTGACGTTCGGACACCTCGACATCCTGGATCGCGCTGCGGCGATCTTCGACCAGGTCGTCGTCGGCGTCCTCGAGAATCCGGGCAAGACGCCGCTCTTCACCGCTGCGGAACGGGTCGAGATGCTCCGCGCATGCCTCGAGGCGCGGTCGCGGATCGAGGTGACCACCTTCGACGGGCTCACCGTCGATTTCGCGGCCGCCACGGGCGCGATCGCGATCGTGCGCGGGCTGCGGGTGATCAGCGACTTCGAGTCGGAGTTCCAGATGGCGTTGATGAACCGGCGCCTCAACCCCGCGGTGAACACCGTCTTCCTGATGACCTCCTTCTCCAACGTGTTCATCTCGTCGTCGTTGATCAAAGAGGTGTGCCAGCTGGGCGGCAACGTCAATGAGATGGCGCCGCCGGTGAGCGTGGAAGCGATGCGCCGGCGTTTCGCAGAGCAGCGCGAGGCACGAAGCAGTTGACCGATCATCCGGAAAGCGGCGATCCCACAGTGATCGACCTCGTCGATCAACTCGAGGAGCTGGTCAGCACCGGGCGGCGGGTGCCCTTCACCGCCGGCGTGGTGGTGAACGAGGACGAGGTGCTGGAGCTGATCGACCGCACCCGGCTCGGGCTGCCCGACGAGCTGATGCAGGCCCGACACCTGCTCGAGGACCAGCGCCGCGTCGTTGCGGAAGCCGAGCAGGAGGCCGAACGTATCCTCACGCGCGCCGAGACCGAATCCGCGCGCATCGTCGCCGAGGCGGAGGCCCGCGTCGCCGTCATGATCGGCGACCACGCGATCGCCGAGCAGGCGCGGGAGCACGCCGCGACGGTGCTCGCCGAGGCCGAGGAGCGGGCCGCACGAACCTGCAGCGAGGCCGACGCGTATGCCCGCGACGTCATGCTCCGCCTCGAGGATCAGTTGATGCGAGCGGCCACCACGGTCCGCAAGGGCATTGACGCGCTCCCGGCCGAGGGTGGATCGCGTCGCAGACGCCGGGAGCGTGAATAGCGTCTCGGGTCGCTCGTGCAGGACGCACCGCTATACTGGCCGCACCCACTGGCCGCGCCGCCACTGCGTGCGCGCCGCCCCCGGAGAAACCGAGCATGCCGCTTCCCAAGCAAAAGATCTCAAAGCGCCGCCGCGACTTTCGGCGCTCACACCACGCCCTGGAAATGCCGACACTGTCACCGTGTCCGCGCTGCCGCCAGCCGCGCATCCCACACCGCGTGTGCCCGAACTGTGGCTACTATCACGGCCGCGAAGTGGTCGTCACCGAGTAGCCATCCGGTCCTGGTGACCCGAGCCGCACTCTGCTTTCCCGGACAGGGCAGCCAAGCCGCCGGAATGGC
The DNA here is from genome assembly GCA_963799005.1 of Candidatus Dormiibacterota bacterium. GTDB lineage: Bacteria > Chloroflexota > Dormibacteria > Aeolococcales > Aeolococcaceae > Palsa-851. The sequence continues at coordinate 19,620 of CAWCVK010000003.1, forward strand.
GGACGGGTTGACCGATCTCCCGATCGCTGTGGAGATGCTCGATGCGGCCGAGGCGTCCGGCCTCGATCTGAGGAAAGCGCTGTCCGGCGACGACGAGCAGCTCCGTCCCACGGAGATCGCCCAACCCGCGCTCCTGCTGGTCGAGTGCGCGCTGCGCAGCAGCCTCCCCGATGACCTCGACGTCGTCGCGGTCGCCGGGCACAGCGTCGGCGAATATGCGGCCGCGGTCGCCGCTCATGCGCTCGAACCCGCGGACGCGATGCGTGTGGTCATCGAGCGCGGCCGGGCGATGGCGGCGATGCGCGAGGGAACGATGTGCGCGTTGATCGGCATCGACGTCGACGCCGCAACCGCTGTCTGCGCCGAGACACAGCGCGAGACCGGCGAGATCGTGGTCGTCGCCAATCACAACGCGCCCGGTCAACTGGTTATCAGCGGCTCCGCCGCCGGCGTCGACGCGGCCGCAAAGCTCGCGCTCACCCGCGGCGCGCGTCGCGCGATCCCGCTCAACGTGAGCGGCGCATTTCACTCGCCGCTGATGGCCGCCGCCGCGACCGCGTTTACTGCGGTGCTCGACGACGTGCCGATCACCGACCCTCAGCCACCGGTGGTGTGCGACGTCGATGCGCGTGACGTCCGATCCGCCTCCGATTTGCGTGATCGACTGCGCGCGCAGCTCACGTCGCCGGTGCGGTGGATCGAGTGCGTGCACCGGCTCGTGTACCTGGGCGCCGAGATGCTCGTTGAAGTCGGCCCCGGCAGCGTGCTCAGCGGCCTGGCGCGGCGCATCGTCCCCGACGTTCGCGCGGTGTCGGTGAACAACTCGGACGCGGCCGCTCGGCTCGACACCGCGGCGGTCGCCGGGTGAGCGAGGCGCGTGCGCTCGAAGGCAGGCGCGCCCTGGTCACCGGCGCGTCACGCGGCATCGGCCGGGCGACCGCGGTCGCGCTGGCGCGAGCGGGGGCGTCCGTCGCCGTCGGGTACTCGGCACACCCCGACAGCGCCGAAGCGTTGGTGGCCGCGCTCCGCGCGGATCACGGCACCACCGCGGTCGCGCTGGCCGCCGACCTCGCCGATACCGGCGCCGCCGCGGCGCTGGTCGAGCAGACCGTCGCGGCTCTCGGGGGCCTCGATATCGTGGTCAACAACGCCGGGATCGCCCGGGACAACCTCGCGATTCGGCTCACCGACGACGACTGGGATGCCGTGATCGCCATCGATCTGACCGCCGCCTTTCACATCTGCCGGGCCGCGCTCCGTCCCATGCTCCGGCAGCGATTCGGCCGCATCGTCAATGTCTCGAGCATCTCCGGCGTCATCGGCAACGCCGGACAGTCCAACTACTCGGCCGCGAAGGCCGGACTGATCGGGCTCACCAAGTCACTGGCGCGAGAGGTCGCGAGCCGCGACATCACCGTCAACGCCGTCGCCCCCGGATTCATCGAGACCGAGATGACCACGTCGCTCGGTGACGCGCTGCGAGCATCGGCGATTGCGGCGATTCCCAAAGGACGCATGGGCACCGCGGACGAGGTTGCGGCCGCGATTGCCTTCCTCGTCCTGCCCGAGTCCGCCTATATCACCGGTCACGTGCTCCACGTCGACGGCGGGCTCGCGGCATGACCGAGACGGGTGCCCCCACCGACCGCGAAAGCCCACCGGAACGCATCATCGACGGCGCGTCGGGACCGTTCGCGTGGCGTCCCCCCGCCCCTGACGCTATCGTTTCGCCCCAGACTGATGCGGCACCTGCCGCAACCACCCCATCACAAGGAACGCCTGATGCCAGATCTAACCTTCGACCGGTTCAAGGCGATCGTCGCCGATCAACTCGGCGTGGAGACCGAGCAGGTGACGCCGGAGGCGTCGTTCGTGGAGGACCTGAACGCGGACTCGCTCGACCTGGTCGAGCTGATCATGGCGTTCGAGGAGGAGTACCAGATGGAGATCTCGGACGAGGACGCCGAGAAGATCGGGACGGTGGGCCAGGCCTGGGACTACATCCAGGAGAAGGTGGGGGCGACAACCTAGTCGCGCCGCCGCCGCCGGCTCCAACCCCGGCGCCGGCACTGCCGGATACGGCCCCGGCGCTGCCGGTTCCGGCCCCGACGGCCACGCCGGCCGCGGCCCAACCCCCCCGGACTCCGGCGCCGAAACAGACGCCATCGCCGCTTGGGGAGCCGGAGCTCGAGCGATTGCGCGAGCTCCAGAAGCGGATCGGCATCCAGTTCCGCAAGCAGGAGCTGCTGCGCGAGGCGATGACCCATGCCTCGTGGAACAACGAGCACGGCGAGCCGGCGGGACCAGGACACGACAACGAGCGGCTCGAGTATCTCGGTGACGCCGTCCTCGAGCTCGTTGTCGGCGAGTACCTCTTCCGTCGCTTCCCCACCTACGACGAGGGCCAGCTCACCCAGCTCCGCGCCGGACTGGTCAACACCACGTCGCTGGCTCGCCTCGGCGAGCGCCTCGAGCTCGGCGAAACGCTGCTCATGGGGCGGGGAGCGGTCAAGACCGGCGCCCGCAAACTCCCGTCGCTGCTCGCCAACGCGTTCGAGGCGATGATCGGCGCGATCTTCCTCGACCAGGGTTACCGAGCGGCGACCAAGGTCTTTCTGCAGAACATCGGCGACCTTGCCGAGTGGAGCGACGAGAACTTCAAGGGCCAGCTCCAGCAGGCGTCCCAGGATCGCACCGGGGATACGCCGCACTATCGGGTGATCGCGACCGGCGGTCCGGGCCACAAGCGCGAGTACACCGCCGAGGTGCTCCTCGGCGAACGCGTCGGTGGCACCGGGCGGGGGCCGACCAAGCAGGCCGCCGAGCAGGCCGCCGCCCGCGACGCGCTCGACAAGCTGAGCAAGACCGGCCGGGGCGGCGCCGCTGCCGCCGTGGGTGCGGCGCGCGATGCCGCCAAGACGGTGGCATCGGAGCCCGCGCGTGTCCGCCGCCGGGTCGCCGAGGTCGCCGCCGACCGCAGCGCCACTCCGCGGCGGCGACGTGGACGATCGGGAGCGCGACCCGCCGAGGTGCCGGCTCCCACCGGACCCTCGACTCCGAAGCGGAGCCGGAGCCTGCTCGCCACCCTGCGCCATGCGGCCGAGGCCCTGGTCGGTCGCCAGCCGGTGCCACCCCCACCCGCACCGGAGGCCGCGGCACCGGCGCCACGCCGGCGGCGGGGGCGCCGCGGTGGGCGTGGCCGGGGCGGTGGGAGCACACCGACGGTCGAGCAGTGAGCACCAGATCTTGGGGCCGGGAGATCGCTGCGGCCCAAGATGTTGACGTTCCGCGTTCCAGACGTGGAGAATCGGCCCGATGAGGCTCCGGCGGATCACCCTGTCCGGGTTCAAGACGTTCGCGGCTCGCAGCGAGGTGATCTTCGACCCGGGGATCACCGCGATCGTCGGACCCAACGGGAGCGGCAAGAGCAACCTCGTCGACGCTGTCCGCTGGGCCCTCGGCGAGACCAACGCTCGCGAGCTTCGCGGTCAGCGCATGGACGAGGTGATCTACGCGGGCGGCGGCGGCCGGCAGCGGATGGGGCTCGCCCAGGTGGAGCTGGTCATCGACAACGAGGGGGGCTCGCTGCCATCCGAGGACCCCGAGGTGTCGGTGAGCCGCCGGGTCACGCGCGGCGATCGCGACACCGAGTTCCGCATCAACGGCGACCACGCCCGCCTGCGTGACCTCGAGCGCCTGCTCGGGGGCACGGGGCTGACCCAGAATGGCTACGCCGTCGTAGTGCAGAACGACATCGACGGGATCATCGAGGCGACCCCCGGGCAGCGCCGGACGCTCGTCGAGCAGGCAGCCGGGGTCCGCGCCCTGCGCGCCGCCTGCGAGGAGGCATCGCGCCGGCTGGATGGTGCCGACGTCGTCATTCGACGGCTGACCGACCTGCTCGAGGAGGCCACCCCGCGGCTCGCCGAGTTGAGCGAGCAATCGGTGGCCGCGATCGAGCTGCGCGCCATGAGCCTACGGCTCACCGAGCTGCGCGGCAGCCTTGCGCACGAGGAGTGGCGCGCCGCACGGGCGAGCCTCAAGCTCGCGCGCCGCCGTCTGGAACAGGCGCTCGGGCGCTGCGAGGCCGCCGCCGAGGCGGACATCGCATTCGCCCACCGGTCGGACGCTGCGCGCCAGCGCCTCGACGCCGCGCGTGCGGCTCGGGACGCGGCGGCGCGCCGGCTCGAGGACGCTCGCATTCAGGTCGAGCGTGGCGAGGGCCAGCAGCGGCGGTTCGCCGACCGGCTTCGCTCCGCGGTCGCCCAGCGCGGGGCGGCGGCGGCCGACCTGGACGCGATCGTGCCCGAGGTCGAGGCCGCGACCGCGGCACTGGCCGGCGACGACGCCGACGACACCCAACGCACCTGGGAGCTGCTCGAGCGCGAGGCCGGCCGGCTCCGGCTCGTGGCCACCGAGGCCGCCGCCGAAGCCGAGATCGAGGACGAGCGTTTCGCCGCCGCGGCCGCAGGGCTCGCCGCAGCCGAGACTGATCTCGCCGCCGCAGGCGCGGAGAGCAGAGGGGCGATCGCCCGTGCCGAGCTGGCGGCCTCGGCCGTGAACGCATTGGTCGCCGAGTCGGAGGACGCGGCGGCACACATCGCCGACCTCGGAACGTCGCTCGCCGCCCAACGTGCCGCGGCGGCCGACACCGCGACGCGGGCTCGCCAGCTGGCGGCCAAGGTCGGCGCGGCTCGCGGGGCGGTCGACGCTGCCTGGGAGGCTGTCAACGCCGCCGACCGCGCGGTGACGGAGGCAGCCGGCGACGCCCGCCGAGCGCTCGGGGCGCTGGCGACGGCGCGTGGGCGGCTCAGCGGCGCCGCCGCTGAGGGTGGGATCGCTCGAGCCGTTGCGGCGGGGTCACTCGCGGCGCGCCGCCTGGTCGACTGTCTGCAGGTCACCGACGACACGCTCGCCGGCGCGGTGGCCGCGGCGCTGGAGGACAACCTCGGCGCCTGGGTGGTCGATGACCTCGGCGCCGCCGCAGCCCACCTGGATCGAGAGGGACCGCGCGAACGCCTCGTCCGCGCCGACCTCGACGCGCTCCCGGAGCCGCCGGCTCCTGCGCCTTACGCGCTGCTCTCCGGGGCGGTCGAGGTGGAACCCCGCGCCCGCGGCGCGGTCAGCCATCTGCTCCGAGGCGTCTGGGTGGCTCCGGACATGGGGGCGGCCGAGCGCGCCCTGGCCCTCGGGGCGTCACTCGCGGTGCTCCGCGATGGCACCGTCGTCTCGCGGTCGGGTCTTCGCGGCGGTCGCGCCGTCGACACCATCGAGCTGGCTCGAGAGGAGCGTGAAGCGTCGGCCGTGGCAGCTCGCGCCGAGCGTGTTGAGGCGGCGGCGGTTGCCGCAGCGGCCAACGCCCGCGACCGATTGAACGACCTCGACCAGGCGCTCTCCGTCGCCGTGGAGGCCGATCGTGCGGCGCGAGGGGCGGAGGCGGCGGCGTCGGCGCTCGCCGCCGGCGCTCAGCAAACCCTCGACGCGGCGATCGTCCAGGCAGAGCGTGCGGCCGCCCAACTGGTCACCCGCAGGGCCGAGGCGAACGTGGCGACCGAAACGCTCGCAGTCGCCGATCAGCGGCTGGCGGCCGCCGGCGAACGCCACGCGGCGCTCGAGGCGGCGGCCGCCATCGCGGCGGAGCAGGCCCGGCAGGTTCGCGCCGCGGCCGAAGCCGCCAGGCTCGAGGCCGAGGCGGCGGAGCTCGTGCTCACCCGGGCCAAAGCCGAGGGGGCGCACGTCGAGGAGCGGCGCGAGGCCGCCCGCCGGACCCTCGACGTCGCTCGATCGCGGCTTGCGGCGGCCGAGACCAGGCGGCTGATCGCCGAGGGAGAAGCTCTCGCCGCGATCGTTCACGGGCTCAGAGGCCGGGCCGAAGCGTCGACCGCCGCGCGCGAGCAGTCCGCGGCCCAGCAGGAGCACGATCTGGTCGCGCTGCCGATCCCCGAGCTCGAGCTCGCCGTGCTCGCGCTCGAGACCGAGCACGCCGAGGTTGCCGTGGCGGTGGCGCGGGCGGGCGACGAGCTCCAGGCCGCCGAGCAGGAGGTCACCGCCTGCGAGGCCGCAGTGGCCGAGCATGCGGATGCGGTTCGCGACTTGAGCGACGACGACTCCACGGAGCTCGACCCCGCCGCGGCGGAGCGCGCCGAGCGTGAGATCGTTCGGCTCGAGCGTCGCATCGCCGCGCTCGGCGCCGTCAACGCGCTCGCACCCGACCAGCACGAGGCGCTGAGTGCCCGCGTGGTCACGATCGCCGCGCAGCGCGACGACCTTGCCCACGCCGCCGCCGACCTGCGTGCGATGGCCCGCCACCTCGAACGCGAGATCGAGAAGCGATTCGACACGGTGTTCGGCGCGGTCTCGTTCCACTTCCAGGAGCTCTACGCGGAGCTGTTCCCGGGCGGGCGCGCCACCCTGCGCCTCGAGGATCCTGAACCGCCTTCGCTCGAAATCGACGGTGCGGAATCGCCCGTGGCGGAGCGTCGCCCCGGCGTCGAGATCCTCGCGCAGCCCCCGGGCAAGCGCCAGACCCCGCTGCGCTCGTTGAGTGGCGGCGAGCGAGCCCTGACCGCGCTGGCGGTGGTGCTCGCCCTCCAGCAGGTGAATCCGAGCCCCTTCTACGTCTTCGACGAGGTCGACGCCGCGCTCGACGACAGCAACGTGCTCCGCTTCACCAGGCTGCTGCGCCGGCTCGGTGCCGGGCAGCAGTTCCTCGTCGTGACCCACAACCACATCACCATGGCCGCGGCCGACGCCCTCTGGGGCGTGACCATCGACGCCGACGGGACGAGTTCGGTGATCGGGGTCCGATTCGACGAGGCAGAGGCGATCGGCGCGCCGACCGCGGCGCTGCACCGGGTGGCGGGATGACCGCCGCGATCCGCAAACCCCGCGATGCCTGACGAGGTCGTCGCCCCGGTCCGGCGCAACGCGTGGTGGCGGCGGGTGTCCGGCCGCATGGAGGCGGCGTCGAGCGCATTCAGCGCGGAGATGCGCGGGCTCGCGGTCCCGGGACGAAAGCTCGATGACGCGTTCTACGAGGAGCTCACCGAGGTGCTCATCGCCGCCGACTGCGGCGTCGAGCTGTCCGAACGGCTCACGGCCGCCCTCCGCCAGCGCGCCCGTCGCGAGAAGCTCGGTGACGCCGCCGAGGCGATCGCCGCGCTGAAGGCGGAGATCCTCGCGGTGATGGGCACCTACGACCGCAGCCTCAAGCTCACCGAGGTGCCGAGCGTGATCCTCGTCGTGGGCGTCAACGGGAGTGGCAAGACGACCACGATCGGCAAGCTTGCGTACCGCCTCCGCGAGGAGGGCCGCACCTCGCTGATCGCGGCGGCGGACACGTATCGCGCGGCGGCGATCGATCAGATGCGCGTCTGGGCGGACCGAGCAGGCACGGACGTGGTCGCCCACCAGCCCGGCGCGGACCCCGGGGCCGTGGTGTACGACGCCATCCAGGCTGCTCAGGCACGTCGCATCGATGTCGTGCTCGTCGACACCGCCGGTCGGCTGCACACCAAGGTGAACCTCATGGCCGAGTTGGGCAAGATCCGCCGGGTGGTCGAGCGGCTGCTTCCCGAGGCGCCGCAGGAGGTGCTCCTCGTGGTCGACGCGACCACCGGCATGAACGCGATGCGCCAGGCGCTCGCGTTCCACGAGACGACCAGGCTGACCGGGCTGGTGATCACCAAGCTGGACGGCAGCGCCCGGGGGGGCACACTGCTGGCGGTGGAGGAGCAGCTCAGGGTTCCGGTCAAGCTCGTCGGCCTCGGTGAGGGGCTCGACGATCTCAATGTCTTCGATCCGGCGGCGTACCTCGACGCGCTCTTCGGTCCGACCCCTTGACATGGTGGTGAGTACTCACTACCATACTTGCCATGGCCCCGACAGCAGCGCCCGAACGGCTCACCGCCCCGGAACGACGCGAGCAGATCCTCGAGGCGTCGGTGACGGTCTTCGCGGAGCGCGGGTATGAGGGCGCTTCCACCGACGTGATCGCACGGATGGCCGGCATCTCGCAGCCGTACCTCTTCCGGCTCTTCGGCACCAAGCGCGATTTGATCATCGCAACCATCAAGCGCTGCTTCGCCGACACCGAGTCGCTCTTCCTTCGCGCGGCGAGCGGGCTGACGGGGGAAGACGCGCTTCAGGCGATGGGGGAGGCGTACATCGAGGAGATCCGTCGCAGCCCGCTCAGGTTGCGCGCTCAACTGCAGTCGTACGCGGCGTGCGACGACCCGGCGATTCGCGACGTGGTCGCCGCGGGATTCGGCGATCTCGTCCGCCTGGCGGGGGAGCTGACCGGCCTGGACTCGGCGCGGCTGAGCTCGTTCTTCGCCCAGGGGATGCTGCTCAACGTGCTCGCGATGATGGGTCAGGTCGACGAGCCGCAGGCGTGGGCGATGCGGCTCATCGAAGGCTGCGCGATGAACGCGAAGCTGGGCGTTTGAACGGGCACATTTTTTTTATCCCGCGATGTGAGTGAGTAATCACTAGAACCGGCAACAACACAACAAGCAGCCAAAGGAGGAACGGAAATGGCTCGACGGTCTCAGGTCATCTGGACATTCGCGATCACCTCGATCGCGCTCTTCATGGTCACGCTCGACAACCTGGTCGTGACCACCGCGCTGCCGGTGATCAGGCACGATCTCAACGCCAACCTCCAGCAGTTGGAGTGGACGATCAACGCATACACGCTGACGTTCGCTGTCCTTCTGCTCACCGGCGCAGCGCTCGGCGATCGCTTCGGCAGGCGGCGCATCTTCTCCATCGGACTCGGGATCTTCACGCTGGGTTCGGCGGCGTCCGCGCTGGCGACGACCCCGACCATGCTGATCGCGGCGCGTGCCGTGCAGGGAGCCGGCGCCGCGATGGTGACACCATTGACGCTAACTATCCTGAGTGCGGCGGTGCCCGCGAATCGGCGAGGGGTCGCGCTCGGCGCCTGGGGAGGCATCGGTGGACTCGCCGTCGCGGTGGGACCGATCGTCGGCGGCGCCATCGTCCAGGGCATCTCGTGGCACTGGATCTTCTGGGTCAACGTGCCCATCGGCTTGCTGCTTGCGCCGCTCGCGCGCGTCCGGTTGAGTGAGACTCGCGGCGCCGACCGCCAGCTCGACCTCGGTGGGTTGGTGATCGCCAGTGCCGGACTGTTCGCGATCGTCTGGGGCCTGGTCCGTGCCAATCAGCAGGGATGGACGAGCCCGGAGATCCTCGGAACCCTGGCCGGCGGCCTCGCGCTCATGGTGGTGTTCGTCGTCTACGAGCTCCGCTCGCGGGCGCCGATGCTCCCCATCCGATACTTCAACAACCGGACCTTCAGCGGCGCCAACGCGGCCTCGCTGTTCATGTTCTTCGGCATGTTCGGCAGCGTCTTCCTGCTCGCCCAGTTCTTCCAGACGGTGCAGGGACTCTCACCGCTGAGTGCGGGACTGCGAATCCTTCCGTGGACGGCGATGCCGATCCTCGTCGCGCCGGCTGCGGGTGCGCTCTCGGATCGGATCAACGGACGCACGCTCATGGCGATCGGCCTGGCGCTTCAGGCGACCGGTCTCATCTGGATCGGCCACGTCGTGACCCCGACGGCGCCGTACTCGGTGTTCATCGTGCCCTTCATCCTCAGCGGCATCGGCATGGGCATGTTCTTCGCACCCGTGGCGAACGTCGTGCTCGGCTCGGTGCGGGCCAGCGAGGAGGGCAAGGCGTCGGGCGCGAACAACGCCATCCGGGAACTCGGCGGCGTGCTCGGCGTCACCGTGCTCGCGTCGATCTTCGCGCACTGGGGCGGGTACGTCTCCGGGGCGAGTTTCGTCGCCGGGCTCACACCGGCGGTCACCGTCGGCGGTGCGGTGGTCGCGGTAGGAGCGCTGGCGGCGGCGTTGATCCCAGCCCGCACGCGGGTTCCGTCCGCATCGACCGGTGCGCGTATCGAGGAGCGCGTCGCGGCGTAAGACGGTTCGACTGAGGCCGGCGGCCGGGCCTTGTGGTGACGTGCCACGAGTTCCACCGCCGGCCCTGCCGCGTCCGAGCCGGGGATTCGACTTGATCGGGTAGTATGTCAAGGTCTTGCCCTTGACAGATCGATCCAACACCCCCCAGCCGTTCTCCTCGCGGGCGTGGCAGGAGCGGCTGCTCGACGTCTACGGCGCCGTGCTCACGGAGCATCAGCGAGATGCGTGCCGGCTGCATCTCCACGAGGACTGGTCGTTCACCGAGCTTGCCGAGCATTTCGCATGCACGCGCAGCGGCGCGCACGACCTCGTCCGGCGCGCGCTGACGCAGCTCGAGCACTTCGAGGAACGCCTCGGCCACGCAGCCGAGCTCGACCGCCGCGACCGCATCGAGGCCGGGCTGCGCGCCCGCATCGCGGCGACCTCGGTGAGCCCCTGACCATGTTCGAAGCCCTGAGCGATCGACTTGCTGCCGCGCTGCGCCGGTTCTCCGGGCGCGGACGCTTGACCAAGGAGGACGTCGAGGTCGGATTGCGCGAGGTGCGGGTCGCGCTGCTGGAGGCGGATGTCAACTTCCGGGTCGCCCGTGCCTTCGTCGACAGGATTCGGGAGCGCGCGGTCGGCAGTGACGTGCTCGAGTCGCTGACTCCCGGTCAGCAGATCGTGAAGATCGTCAACGACGAGCTGGTCGCGCTGCTCGGCGGTGAGCAGCGCAAGATCCAGTATCAGTCGCATCCGCCGACGGTGATCATGCTGGTCGGTCTCCAGGGCTCTGGCAAGACGACCACCGCCGCCAAGCTCGGTGTCGCGATCCGGCGTGACGGGCACCGCCCGATGCTGGTCGCGGCCGACATCACGCGTCCGGCAGCGGTGCAGCAGCTCCAGAAGCTCGGGCTCGACAACCAGCTCCCGGTGACCGCTCCCGACGGGAAGTTGAAGGTCGCCCAGCTCTGCGCGCGCGGCGTCGCCGAAGCGTCGCGGCTGAACTGCGACGTGGTGATCCTCGACACCGCGGGCCGTCTGCAGATCGACGAGCCGTTGCTCCAGGAGCTGCGCGACATCCGCAAGGCGACGGCGGTGCACGAGGTCATCCTCGCGGTCGACGCGATGACCGGCCAGGAGGCGGTGAACGTCGCCAAAGGATTCGACGACGCCATCGGCGTCGACGGCGTGATCCTCACCAAGCTCGACGGTGACGCCCGCGGGGGTGCGGCGTTGTCGATGCGCGAGACGATCGGCAAGCCGATCATGTACTGCGGCACCGGCGAGAAGGTTTCCGACCTCGAGGCGTTCGCGCCCGAGCGCATGGCGTCGCGGATTCTCGGCATGGGCGACGTCCTGACGCTGGTCGAGCGCGCGCAGGAGCAGTTCGACCAGAAGCAGGCCGAGGAGATGGTCGAGCGATCTTTCGCGGGTCGCCTCACCATGGACGACTGGCTGGCGCAGCTGCGCCAGCTGCGCAGCATGGGGTCGCTCGAAGGCGTGCTCGGGATGCTCCCGGGCGGTCGCAAGCTCGTGCAGCAGGCGGGTGCGGCGATGCCCTCGGAGCAGGACCTGGGCCGGATGGAGGCGATCGTGCTGTCCATGACCGTCCAGGAGCGACGTCATCCCGAGCTCATCAAGGGCTCACGACGCAAACGCATCGCCCTGGGCAGCGGGACGACCATCGCCGACGTCAACCGCCTGCTCAAGGGCTTCGAACAGATGCAGGGCATGTTCAAGAGCCTGGGCGGCACCAAGGGCACCAAGGGTGTTCGTGGCAAGGCTCGGATGCTCAGACAGCTCAAGAACATCGATCCGACGCAACTCGGTCAAGCAGGTTTCTGAAAGGAGCACGACATTGGTCAAGATCAGGTTGAAGCGAATGGGCACCACCAAGCGCCCCGTGTACCGGCTGGTGGTCGCGGATTCGCGCAGCCCGCGCGACGGCAGGTTCATCGAGTCGATCGGCTTCTACGATCCGCTGCCCAATCCGGCAGTGGTGAGCATCGACGCGGAGCGCGTGCAGCTCTGGCTTCGCCGTGGTGCGCGTCCCAGCGACAGCGCGCGTCAACTCCTTGTCAAAGAAGGCATTCTCGCCGCGCGCCCCTTCAAGATCACCCCCCGCGTCGCCGCTCCCGAGCCCCAAACCCCAGCCAAGGAAACCGCGGCTACCGCCGCCACAGCCGCATCAACAGATGACGTTGGCGTAGCCTCTCTCGCCGCCGACGATGCACCGGCCCCGGCGGAACTGGATGCGCCAACGATTGCGGAGACTGGTTCCCCTACCGCTGAGGATGCGACGGTCGCTGCTGCCGCGGATGAGCCGGCGAATGATGAGCCGTCTGCGGGGGAGGACCCAGCTGCGCCGGACGAGGCGGGTGGCGTCGCGGGGGGAAGCCCCGACGCGCCACAAGTGCGTCGGGAGGGGTCCCCGCGACGACAGGACCCGCCGTCGCAGAAACGGACGCCCAATGACCGACTACGCGGACTTGACCCGATTCATCGCCGAGCGAATCGTCTCCAATCCCGCGGCCGTCACCGTCGAGTCGCGCCCCCGCGGTCGAAGCACGATCGTGACGCTGCACGTCGCTGAGGAGGACATGGGCAAGCTCATCGGCAAGACGGGTCGCAACATCGAGGCGGTTCGCGCCGTGGTGCGCGCTGCGGGTTTGCGTCATCACCAGCGTGTGCAGGTGGAGCTGAAAGACCTCAGGTGACCGGCGGCCGCCCACTCGCCCCAGCCAAGCTGCGCGCCGCGCAGGTGCTTCGCGCGCACGGCGTGCGCGGCGAGGTTCGGGCTGAGCCGATCGGCGGCGATCCCAGCCGTTTCACTCCCGGCACCAAGCTCGAGACCGAGGATGGCGCTCGATCCCTCACCGTGCGCAGCGCGCGGCCCGGACCCGGGAATGCTGTGCTCCTCGGCTTCGACGAGATCACCGTCTGCGACCGACGCCGCCCTGTTGCGCGGCGTGTACCTGTGCGTCGACGTCGATGCGGCACGTCCGCTTCCGGACGGCGAGTGGTTCGTCTGGCAGCTCGTGGGGCTCCGCGTGCTCGACACCGGCGGCGCCGATGTCGGCGTCGTCGACGATGTCGAGGCGGGCGTGGGCAATGACGTGCTGGTCATCCGCGATGACACCGGAGTGCATCGGCTGCCGATGGCGCGCGATTACGTGACCGCTGTCGACATCGCCGCGGGCACGCTCACGGTCACGCCGTGGTCCGAGGAGACGGTGTGATCCGCTTTCACGTGCTCACCATCTTTCCCGAGGTGTTCCCCGGCCCGCTGGGAATCGGGGTGGTCGGGCGAGCGCTCGCCACCGGCGACGTCGACCTGAGCGTGCACGACCTGCGCGCGCACACCGAAGGACGGCACCGCCAGGTGGACGACGTGCCCTTCGGCGGTGGCGCGGGCATGGTGTTCAAGCCGGAACCGGTGATTCGCGCGGTGCGCGCACTGCGCGACATTGAGCCCGAGGTCCGGTGCATCCTGCTTTCGCCGCAAGGCCGGCGCTTCGACCAAGGCGTTGCCCGCGAGCTCGCCGCAGAGCGCTCGGTATTGCTCGTCTGCGGCCGGTACCAGGGCGTCGACCAGCGTGCGCGCGACGAGATCGGCGAAGAGCTCTCCGTCGGCGACTACGTGCTCAGCGGTGGTGAGGTCGCGGCGATGGCGGTCATCGAGGCGACCGCGCGGCTCGTTCCCGGCGTCGTCGGCTCGCCGGAATCGCTCGGACGAGGAAACGTTTTCGGATGGCGCCGGCGGCGGTTTCGAAGCACCGCTATACACACGCCCCGCCGATTTCGAGGGACGATCCGTCCCCGACGTCCTCCGTGAGGGCAACCACGCGGCGATCGCAGCGTGGCGTCGTGACGAAAGTACGAGACAGACCGGGCTGCGTCGCCCCGATCTGATACGGTCTGCGCCAAGGCCCGGAGGAACAACGTGAATGTCATCGATCTGCTCAAGCGCGAGCAGGAAAAACCACAAGTCCCCATCCTGCGTTCCGGCGACACGGTTCGCGTGCACGTCAAGGTCGTTGAAGGAACCCGCGAGCGCATCCAGGTGTTCGAGGGCGTCGTGATCGCGCTCAAGGGCAAGGTCGGGCTCGCCACGAGCTTCACGGTGCGTCGCATCGCCCACGGTGTCGGCGTCGAACGGACCTTCCTCGTCCACGCTCCTCGAATCGACCGGATCGAGGTGCTCCGCCACGGCCAGGTGCGCCGCGCAAAGCTCTTCTATCTCCGCGAGAAGGTCGGCCGCCACGCGCGCATCCGCGAGCGCCGGCAGCCGATCGGTGGCGCCGCCATGACGCTGCAACGGCCCGAGCTCGAGGTGCCGACCGACGCCGACGTCGAGCCGGATGCGCTGGACGAGGCGGCCGACGACCAGGAGATCGAAGGCTCGGAGCTCGACGAGGTGGCCGCGGAGACAGACGACGCCGAGGTTGCCGCGGTGGCCTCGGAGAGCGACGGCGGAGCGTAGCCGGGGGTCGCGAACCCCCGAGCAGCTTCCGCCCGCCCGGCCCCTCAAGGATCGGGTCGGGCACGCCGGCGAGGCGGCGGCGCTGGCGTACCTCAAGGAACAGGGCTATCGCATCCTGGCCCGCGACTGGCGCAGCCGTCTCGGCCAGATCGACATCGTCGCCGAGGACGGCGACACGCTCGTGCTCATCGAGGTGAAGGCGCGTCGCGGCATCGGGTTCGGAACGCCCGAGGAGGCGGTCGACGAACGCAAACGCCGGAAGCTGCGCATGCTCCTCGAGCTGTATCGCGCCCAGACCCATCGCCAGAAGCAGCCGTGCCGGATCGACGTGATCGGCCTGCTGATGGATGGAGCGATGACCGTGACCAGGACCGAGCACATCAAGGACGCGGTCCAGGACGACTGACCGACCGCCCCGAGACGCCTCAGGACATCAGTGTCAGACGGCAGGGCGCGGGCTCGCCGCCAGGTTGGAAGGAGCGGGCGCGATGGTCACCACGCCGTCTGAAGAAACCGCGCACGTGTACCTGCGGCCCGTGGCCCGCTTGAGAGCGTCAACGATGTGGAACCGAACGGTCGGCTCGCTGATTGCGCCGATGTACTTGTATGGAGCGCGCATCGACCATATGCCGTCGAGATTCCGGGCCACGCACAGCAGCGAGTGGGGATCCGCTGCGTTGTCGAGAACATCGAACCGCTCCAGCGTCTGCGATGACCACGCCTGATGTTCGGCGAGCGAGAAGGTCCCGGCATACAGGGACTTGCCGGCCTGCATCACCACACAGCAACGCGATGCCGCCGCACCGGGGTTGGCCGCTTCAATGCGCAGGGTGCTGCCCGAGCCGGCATCAACGGGTCGCCACTCGGGGTGCGGCAGGAGGGGCAATCCGAGGCCCCGGCGCCGTTCGGTCCGCTCGGCCCAGACCATGGTCGTGCCGATGACTGCGACGACCAGGATCGCGATCTCGATGATCAGTCGCCAGTCCCAATCCACAGCGCAAGGGTAGCGCCAAACAAACGCCGTCGACAGAGCGCGCAACGGGCCGCAAACCCCTCGGTTGGCTCGAACGTGCAGCGACTACGATGAACCCATGGCGTCTGCGTCGGACGTGGCCGCGACGCTTGGGCCGGAGCTGCGGCCTCACCGGAGCGCACGCGCGCGCTGGGCGCTCGGCCTGTCCGCGCTGGCGCTGGCGCTCGGGGTCACCGGCTCCAGTGCGGCTGTTATCCCGAAACCCCTGCCGATCAGCGCGCACGAGGCGTGGGTCACCCGAAGCGTGGACAACGGCCAGGTCTCGATCTCGGTGCCGTCGGTCTGGAACGCGGGTGATGGTTGGGTGACACCCGGCTCGTTCGCCGACCTGGTCGGCAGTTTCAGCAATCAGCTGCTGTCGTCACCCTGCACGACCAGCGGGAACTCGATCGAATGCGGTCCGCCGCTGACCACGCTGCAGCCCGGCGGAATCCTCGTCGAGGTTTTCTCGAACGGCGCTCCGGCGTGGACGATCGACGACCAACCGGGGATGCCGACCACGGTCTCCGGGCTCAAGGCAAAGCTCGACGTCGAGAGCGGAAGCCGAGGCGCGTGCACCGAGTTGGGTGCTGACCGGAGTCGCACCGAGCTCATCGCGTATCCCCAGCCGCCGGAGGACTACCTCGAAATCGCCGTCTGCTCACGCGGCCTGGCCGATTGGGTCGCTTCCCGGGTGATGGCATCGGTGCGCGTCGTGCTGCTCGGCTGACCACCGGATCGCGCCGGGCTCAGGTTCGCGTGCGGCGCGCCTTGCTTCGGTTGGCGGGTGCGCCGACCAGCCGGGCGAGCAGGTCGCGAATCTCCTCCGGGCTGAGCTCGAGGGTGGCGTCGCCGACGTGCAACTCGAACTCCTGCAGCCTCGGGCCCAAGGACGCCCAGGGTCGGGCGAACGTCCAGACTCTCTCGGCTCGAGCAATCTCGATGACACGTGCGCGGATCGATTCAAGGTCCACAGCAAAGCGGAGATGCATCATCGGGCTCTGGACGGGATCGGGGAGGACCTCGACGCCCGGGAGTCCACTCACCGCATCGGCGATGGCGAGGGCGTGGCGGTAGTACATGGGCATGCGTGGCAGGCGGGCCCGCAGCGCCGCGAGCGCCGACGCGGCGTACGGCCACAGCCCGAAGGCCCGGCCTCCATGTCGCGTGCGCCACACCGACAGCTCCTCGATCACGTCGGTGTCGCCGGCAACGCAGCAGCCCGCGATGCCCCCGAGCCCTTTGTAAAAGGACACGTAGACCGTGTCGAACAGACCGGCCACCTCGCTGAGCGATTTGCGGTGCAGGGCCTTGTAGAACGGGGAAGCATCCCAGAGCCGCGCTCCGTCGAGATGGACGGCGGCGCCACGATCGCGCGCCCACGCCACCTGCGCGACGAGCTCCTTCCAGGAGGGCAGCGTGCCGCCGAGCGACCGTTGCGGCAGCTCGAGGAGCAGCGCCGCGATCGGCTCGTGCACCTCGGCAAGGCTCGCGATTGACAGCGGCTCCTCTTGAGGTCCGACGGGCACCCCGAAAAGTCCGTGCAGCCGCTCGTACCCGCGCTCCTCGTTGGCATCCATGTGACACGCCGGGTGGAAGGCGACGCTCCGGCTCGAGCGGCGATCCGCGTGGACCCGGAGGGTGGCCTGCTGCGCCATCGTCCCGGTCGGAAGGAACAGCGCGGCGTCCTTGCCGAGCAGTGATGCGACCTCCCGCTCGAGCTCGGTGACGGCGCCACCGATCCCGTAGTAATCGATCTCCGTGCCCGGCGGGATGGTCGCGAGAAGCTCGTCGGCCGAGCGGCGCCCGTGGCCCACGAGGTACCGCGTGCAGGACTCCGCCAGGGCCTCCAGCTTCGGGTCGCGGGAGAAAGGCGGCGGCGTCTTGGTTTGAACGGCGCGCCCAGCCGCTTGCCTGGTTTTTGCCATGCGGCGACGATACGGGCGGAGCGCAGCGTTGCTGCGTCGCCGGCACAACCAGCCTGGCTAGACCTGTTACACTTCTCTGTGTGATTGCGTGTGCAATAAGTTGCGCGACCAGAGGTCTCGCCGGCGTGCCGGTCACGGTCGAGGCGGACATCGCCAACGGCCTGCCTGGATTCACGATCGTCGGTCTCACGGATCGTGCGATCCAGGAGGCGCGAGAGCGCGTCAAGCCGGCAATTCGTAATGCCGGGTTCAAGTTCCCGCAGCGACGGGTCACCGTCAACCTCGCTCCCGCGGAACTCC
The DNA here is from genome assembly GCA_963799005.1 of Candidatus Dormiibacterota bacterium. GTDB lineage: Bacteria > Chloroflexota > Dormibacteria > Aeolococcales > Aeolococcaceae > Palsa-851. The sequence goes on from CAWCVK010000003.1 coordinate 37,275, forward strand.
CCAAAGAGGGAACGGGCTTTGATCTGGCGATCGCGATCGCGGTACTCCGGGCCGAAGACTCCACACTCCGGCTCGACGGATTGGCGTTTCTCGGCGAGCTCGCGCTTGACGCGTCGGTGCGCCCGGTCACCGGCGTTCTCCCGATGGCGAGATGCCTCGCGGCCGCAGGCATCCAGCGCCTCATCGTGCCGGTCGAGAACGCCCCGGAGGCTGCGCTCGCCGACGGCATCGAAGTCCTCGGGGCGCCGTCGCTGCACGCGTGCGTCGAGTACCTCCGCGGTGAGGGACCCCTGGTCGCCGGGGTCCGGGACGCGTCGCCGCCCGCGCCGATGCCGGAGCCCGATCTCGCAGCAGTCCGCGGCCAGGGCCAGGCGAAGCGAGCGCTCGAGATCGCCGCGGCCGGCGGGCACAACCTATTGATGACTGGTCCGCCCGGGCGCCGGGAAGACGATGCTCGCGCGGACCTTGCCGTCGCTGCTCCCCGATCTGCGGTCGGATGCCGCCCTCGAGGTGGCCGCGATCTACTCGCTCCGCGGCACCCTGCGCGACCGCCCGCCGACCACGCTGCGGCCGCCGTTCCGCGCGCCGCACCACAGCATCTCCCGCGCGGGACTGGTCGGCGGCGGAACCGGCCTGGCCCAACCCGGCGAGATCAGTCTCGCCCACCGGGGAGTCCTCTTTCTCGATGAGCTCTGTGAGTTCTCGCGCCAGCATCTCGAGGCACTCCGCCAGCCACTCGAGGAGCGCTCGGTGACCGTCGCCAGGGCTCGATCCGCGGTCACGTATCCGGCCGACTTCATGTTCGTCGGCGCCTCCAATCCCTGCCCGTGCGGGCATCTTGGTGACGCGCAGGGCTGTAGCTGCGACGCCCGGCAGCTGACCGCTTACAACGGCAAGATCAGCGGGCCGATCAAGGACCGCATCGACCTGGTCGTCTCGGTGCCGCGCCAGGAGTATCGCGACATCTTCGACGGCGCCGACGAGGAACCTTCGGCTGCGGTGCGACGGCGAGTCGAGACGGCGCGCTCACGGCAGGGCGGCCGAGCCGGTCACGGCAATGCGGCGATGACCGGGCGCGAGATCCTCGCCGCGGCGAGATCCACCGCGCCTGCGCGACGTTTGCTGGCACTCTCCGGCGAGCGCCTTCACCTCAGCGCCCGGGGCTTCTTTCGGGTGCTGCGGGTCGCCCGAACGATCTCGGACCTCGCGGGCGAGGATCGGGTGGGCGAGGACGCGCTCGCCGAGGCACTGCACTACCGCATCGAGATGACCGGGTGACGGCGCCGAGGTGGGTCGATACCTCGTCCCCCGACTGGCCCGAGCGGCTCGACCACCTCGAGACCCCGCCCGACGGCTTCTGGCAGCTGGGGGCGACCGGGCCGATGACACCCATGCGTTGCGGTCGTCGGCTCGCGGCGGGCGACGTTCCAGGGCGTCGACATCGCCCGGTCGATCGGTGGCGAGCTGGGCGCCGCAGGCATCCAGGTCGTCAGTGGCATGGCGCTCGGCATCGACGCCGCGGCGCACGTCGGCGCGCTCGATGCCGGCGGCTCGACGATTGCCGTGCTCGGCTGTGGCGTCGACGTCTGCTACCCGGCCCGGCACGCCGAGCTGCGCTCGCGGATCATCGCCGGCGGCTCGTTGATCACCGAGGAGCCACGCTGGGACGCCGCCGTTCAAGCACAACTTCCCGAAGCGCAATCGCATCATCGCGGCCCTCGTCCCACGCCGTCGTCGTGGTCGAGGCCACCGAACGCAGCGGAGCCCTGAGCACCGCGCGCTGGGCGGCGGACCTCGGCCGCGAGGTGCTCGCCGTTCCGGGGTCGATCCGTTCACGCCAGAGCAGGGGGACCAACCTGCTGGTCCGGGATGGGGCTCGACCGTTCCTGGGTATCGCCGACCTCTTCGAGGCGGTTCCCGCCCTTCGGGCGGCGGCCGGCGAAGCGGCGCTCGAGACCATGCCGGCGCATTCTCGCGGCGGCCTCGAGCGTTTCAGCCCACCGCTCCGGGAGATACTGGCACGCATGGGAACGCAACCGGTCCACCCGGATCAGGTCGGGGTCGCGCTCGGCCTGTCGCCGGCGCTGGTCGCCAGCCGGCTGGGTGCGCTGGAGCTGGCCGGAGCCGTAATGTCCCTGCCCGGTGGCCTCGTGGCCCGTACCGTATAGCCGGCGCCCGAGCCCCAGAGGAAGTCCACAAAGTGTCACGTCTGATCATCGTCGAGTCGCCCAGCAAGGCGAGAACGCTCGCCCGCTTTCTCGGGTCCGAGTACATCGTGCTCGCCTCCATGGGGCACGTCCGCGATCTGCCCAAGTCGAAGATGGGTGTCGACGTCGAGGCGGGATTCACCCCGCAGTACGAGCTCATCAAGGGCAAGGAGAAGCAGATCCGCGACCTGCGCGCGGCTGTGAAGAAGGCCTCGTCGACGCTGCTCGCGGCGGACCCGGATCGCGAGGGCGAGGCGATCGCCTGGCACCTGGCCGAAGCGCTCGGCCTCAACAATCCCGACCGGATCGTCTTCCACGAGATCACCAAGCTCGCGGTGGACGCCGCGCTGGCGCATCCGCGCAAGATCGACCGTTCGCTCGTCTCCGCACAGGAGGCCCGCCGGGTCATCGACCGCCTGGTGGGCTACCGGCTCTCGCCGCTGCTCTGGCGCAAGGTGCGCGCAGGGCTCTCGGCCGGGCGCGTGCAGTCGGTGGCGGTGCGTCTCGTCGTCGACAGGGAAACCGAGATCGACGCGTTCGTCCCCGTCGAGTCATGGACGATCGACGCTCTTCTTGCTAAGGATGGCAGCAACCCGTTCAGCGCACGGCTGGTCGCGAGGCGGGGCGACACCGACGCCGCGGAGCGCGAGAAGCTGGAGCTCGGCACCGAGGCCGAAGCCGCCGAGGTCATCACCGCGCTCGGCCTCGACGCCAATGGCGCGGTCACCGAGAAGACGCCCGCGTTCGTGGTGCGCTCCATCGACGTCAAGGAGACGACGCGGCGGCCGCTCCCACCGCACACCACGAGCACGCTGCAGCAGGACGCGAGCTCGCGGCTGCGCATGTCGCCAAAACGGACGATGAGCATCGCCCAGGAGCTGTACGAAGGCGTGGAGCTCGGCAGTGCCGGTTCGACCGGCCTGATCACCTACATGCGCACCAACTCGATCCGCATCAGCGACGCCGCCCGCGACGATGCCGCCAAGCACATCACCACCGCGTTCGGCAAGGACTACGTGGGCACGGGGGCCGTCCGTCGCAAGGCGGCGGTCAATGTCCAGGACGCGCACGAGGCGATCCGGCCCACCGACGTGAACCGCACGCCGGACTCGATCAGCTCGAGCCTGTCCCCCGGACAGTTGAAGGTGTACGACCTGATCTGGCGTCGCTTCGTCGCCAGCCAGATGAGCCCCGCGAAATATCTCAACACCACCGCGATGATCGACGCTGCGGACTACGTGTTCCGGGCGTCAGGTTCGCTCATCACCTTCGAGGGGTTCCAGAAGGTCTGGAAGCGCGACGAGGAGAAGGACAAGGACACGACCCTCCCGGCGCTCGCCGAGCAGCGAGAAGCTCAAATGCCTCGAGATCGCCGCGGAGCAGCACTTCACCCAGCCTCCGCCCCGATACACCGAGGCGACCCTGATCAAGGAGCTCGAGGAGCGCGGCATCGGCCGCCCCTCGACATACGCCGCGACCATCGAGGTGATCCAGGAGCGCCAGTACGTTCGCCAGCTGGAGCGACGCCTGCATCCGACCGAGCTCGGCAAGACGGTCGACGCCGTCCTCCGCCAGAACTTTCCCGAGATCGTCGACGTCGCTTTCACCGCCGACCTCGAGAAGCGACTCGAACTCGGTGGAGGAGGGCACCCGCGCCTACGAGCCGACGGTGCGCGAATGGTACGAGCCATTCGCGGAGACCCTCGAGCGCGCGGAGCGGTCGATGGAGCGGGTTCGCGTCCCGGCGCGAGAGACCGGCGAGGAGTGCCCGGAGTGCGAGATCGGGCGCCTGGTCGTGCGCGAGGGAAAGTTCGGCGAGTTCGTCGGCTGTTCGCGGTTCCCCGACTGCAAGTACATCAAGGATCGCAAGACCACCGAGGCGCTCGCGACCGGCGAGATGTGCCCGCGCTGCGGCAAGCCGCTGGTGACCCGCCAGGGCCGGCGCGGACCCTTCGTGGGATGCTCGGGATATCCGAGCTGCACGTACATCAAGGACGACCGGGCCCCGGCCGCGGCCGAGGCCGACGGCGCCGAGCCCGAGGAGCTGGGCGTGTGTCCGCAGTGCGGCAAACCGCTCCGGCGCCGCAGCGGCAGGCGCGGCACCTTCGTCGGTTGCACCGGCTACCCCGACTGCAAGTACATCCAGCCGGGCGCGCCCGGCGCCCGAGCCGCCGGCCCCGCGCCCGAGCCGACCGGCGAGGACTGTCCCGAATGCTCCAAGCCACTGGTGACTCGCAAGGGCCGGTACGGTCCGTTCGTGAGCTGCTCCGGGTATCCCGCCTGCAAGTACCGTCCCCCCAAGGCCGTCCACGCATGACCGGGGCGCACGCGACGACCGTCGTGGCGGTGCAGCGCGGCGGAACGGTTGCGGTGGCCGGTGACGGCCAGGTGACCGTCGGCGACATCGTGATGAAGGCGCGCGCCTCGAAGGTGCGCCGCCTCTACCACGGGGCAGGTCGTCTGCGGGTTCGCGGGCGCGGTCGCCGACGCCCTGACCCTGTTCGACAAATTCGAGCAGCACCTCGACAAGCACCAGGGCAACCTGGTCCGCGCCGCGATCGGCCTCAGCAAGGAGTGGCGCACCGACAAGTACCTCCGCCGCCTCGAGGCGATGCTGATCGTGGCCGACGCCAACCGGATCCTGCTGCTGAGCGGCGACGGCGAGGTCATCGAGCCAGATGACGGCGACGGCGTGGTCGCGATCGGCAGCGGCGGCCCGTACGCGCACGCCGCCGCGGCGGCGCTGCTGGAGAGCACCGACCTCGGAGCCGAGGAGATCGCACGGCGCGCGCTGCTGATCGCGGCCCGGCTCTGCATCTACACCAACGACAACATCACCGTCGAAACCCTCGAGCTCGCCACGCCGGCGCCGGCCGCGTCCGTCCCCGCGTGACCAGCGCCGCCGCCGTCGAGCCCGGCCATGGTGAGAACGGCGAGTCGCCCCGACGATCTGATCGAAGCGGTGGCGGGGGAGACGCTCCGCCCCGCCGAGGTCGTGCGCCGCCTCGACGAATACATCATCGGACAGCACGAGGCGAAGCGATCGGTCGCCATCGCGCTGCGCAACCGGATCCGCCGCCGCATGCTGCCCGAGGAGATGCGCAACGAGGTGCTTCCCAAGAACATCCTGATGATCGGTCCGACCGGGGTCGGCAAGACCGAGATCGCGAGGCGGGTGGCGCGTCTGACGGAATCGCCGTTCATCAAGGTAGAGGCAACCAAGTTCACCGAGGTCGGCTACGTCGGCCGCGACGTCGAGTCGATCCTTCGCGACCTGCTCGAGCAGACCATCACCGAGCTGCAGGACGACCGCGTCGCGGAGATGGAGCCGCGGGCGCGCGTCCTCGCCGACGCACGCCTCGTCGAGACGCTCCATGAAGCGATCGAACGCCAGCGTGCTGCCCGACCTCACCCGGGCGAGGACGCATCGAACTCCGATCAGGCCGCGGACGGACATCCGCAGGGCGAGCGCCCGGCGCCGCCGCATCGCGCGCCGGCTGGCGGCGGGCGACCTGGAGAACGCGACCGTCGACATCGAGGTCGAGGAGCCCTTCCAGCCGGCGTTCGAGGGCTTCACCGGGACCGGCCTCGAGGAGGTCGGCGTCTCCCTTTCCGACTTCTTCTCCCAGCTCGCGCCGCCGCGCAAGCGCAAGAAGCTCATGACCGTCGCCGAAGCCCGCGAGGTGCTCATCGACGAGGAGACCGACCGGCTGATCGACATGGACCGCGTCTATGACGACGCCATCCACCTGGTCGAGGACTCGGGCGTGGTCTTCATTGATGAGGTCGACAAGATCTGCGGACCGGCGTCCGACCGCGGGCCCGACGTCAGCGGCGAGGGGGTGCAGCGCGATCTGCTGCCGATCCTCGAGGGCTCAACGGTCCACACGCGCTACGGGCCGGTGCGCACCGACCATGTCCTCTTCATCGCCGCGGGCGCGTTCACGGCGGCGCGTCCCAGCGACCTCATCCCCGAGTTCCAGGGTCGTTTTCCCATCCGCGTGGAGCTCAAGCCGCTCAGCGAGGACGACCTCGTCCGCATTCTCACCGAGCCCGGCAACGCGCTCACCAGGCAGTACGCGGCTCTGCTCGGCACCGAGCGCGTCACCCTCGACTTCACTTCCGACGGCATACGCGAGCTGGCCGCCCAGGCGTACCGCGTCAACGAGGAGGACGAGAACCTCGGGGCGCGCCGCCTCTTCACGATCATGGAGAAGGTCCTCGAGGACGTCTCGTTCGGCGCCGAGGAGCTCGCCGAGACCACCGTCGTCATCGACGCCGCCTACGTCGGCGGACGGCTCGGCGACCTGGTGCGGAACCAGGACCTCCGCCGCTACGTGCTCTGAGGCCCTTGGTGTAGGGAAGCCGGCCGGGCTGGTACACTCCGGTCATCTCACACGTCCGGTTTCACGCGGCCGGCGGGTGCCCGGTGCCCCCGGGTCGCCGCCGCGGTTCACCCCGGACGGAGGCACCACACCACAGGAGCGACCTACCATGCCGGCAGTAACGCTGCGCCAGCTGCTGGAGGCCGGAGTTCACTTCGGCCACCAGACCAGCCGGTGGAATCCCCGGATGCGCCCGTACATCTTCACGGCGCGCAACGGCATCCACATCATCGACCTCGAGCAGACCCAGAAGCAGCTCGACGTCGCCTGCGAATACCTGAGAGACATCGTCGGGAGCGGCCAGAAGGTCCTGTTCGTCGGTACCAAGAAGCAGGCACAGGACGTCATCGAGGAGGTCTGCCACAACACCGGCCAGGCCTATGTCACCCACCGCTGGATGGGCGGGATGCTTACCAACTTCACGGTCATCCAGCGCCGACTGCGCCGCCTCGCCGAACTCCGGGTGATGCAATCGAAGGGCGACTTCGAGCGCATGAGCGGCAAGGAGGCCAACGACGCCAAGGACGACCTCGAGCGCCTCGAGAACAACTTCGCGGGTATGGCGGACATGAAGCGGCTTCCCGGTGCGGTCTTTGTCATCGACTGCAAGAAGGAGCACATCGCCGTCACCGAGGCCAACAAGCTGAACATCCCGATCGTGGCGATCGTCGACACCAACTGCGACCCCGACGACATCCAGGTGGTGATTCCCGGCAACGACGACGCGATGCGCAGCTGCCGGCTGATCGTGAGCGAGATCGGCAAGGCGATCGCCGAGGGGCTGCAGCAGTTCACCGAGCGCGAGCTGCAGGAACGCCAGGAAGCTGAGAAGCGTGAACGCGAGGCTTCGCTCGCGGCCGAGGCGGCCGCGGTCGTGGCCGCGGAGCAGGCGGCGGCAGCCGCGGCACACGCGGACGCGGTCGCAGCCGAGACTGCGGCGGCTGCACCGGTCGAGGAGCCGGCGTCCACCGGGGCTGCGGCCGCGGCAGTGGAGGCCAAGAGCTGATGGCGGAGGTCACCGCGGCCATGGTCAAGGCCTTGCGAGAGCGCACCGGCGCAGGGATGATGGACTGCAAGCGCGCGCTGGTCGAGTGCGACGGCGACATGGACAGGGCGGAGGACTGGTTGCGTGCCAAGGGATTCTCCCGTGCAGCAGCGAAGGCAGGACGCAGCACCAACGAGGGGCTGGTCGACGCCTACATTCACCATGCCGGCGGCATCGCCAAGCAGGGCGCGCTCATCGAGATCAACTGCGAATCGGACTTCGTCGCCAAGACCGACGACTTCAAGCACCTCGCGCACACGCTCGCACTCCAGGTCGTCGGCATGGCGCCGAAGTACGTCCGACGTGAGGATGTCCCCGCGGATGTCGTCGAGCGCGAGCGGGCGGTCTATCGCGAGCAGGTGCAGGGCAAGCCTGAGAACATCGTCGAGAAGATCCTCACTGGCAAGCTGGATGCGTTCTACGCGCAGATCTGTTTGCTCGAGCAGCCCTGGATCAAGGACGACAAGAAGAAGGTCGGCGACCTCGTGACCGAAGCGATCGCAAAGCTCGGCGAGAACATCTCGGTGGCCCGATTCGCGCGCTTCGCCGTCGGCAGCGAGAGCACCGAGAGTGACGGCGCGGGCACGGCTGTGGCCGAGTGAGCGTCGGAGCCACCAACATGGATCTTGCCGCAGTGGCGGGACGCGCCGACGACGGGCGCCGACCCGTGTTCGGGCGGGTAATCCTGAAGCTCGGCGGCGAGGCTCTCCTCGGTACGGAAGGGTATGGCATCGATTACGGCGCCGCACGCCATATCGCCGAGCAGCTGACCCACATCGTCGAGCGCGGCGTGCAGGTCGCCATCGTGGTCGGCGGCGGCAACATCGTGCGCGGCACCGAGGCCGCCCAGCATGGGATCGACCGGGTCACCGCCGACTACATGGGCATGCTCGCGACCGTGATCAACGCCCTCGCACTGCGCGACGCTATCGAGCAGTTCGGCATCGCGTGCCGGCTGCAGAGCGCGATCGCGATGCAGCAGGTTGCCGAGCCGTTCATCCCCCGGCGCGCGGTGCGCCATCTCGAAAAGGGTCGCCTGGTCCTCCTCGCCGCGGGCACGGGGAACCCGTTCTTCACCACCGACACGACCGCCGCGCTGCGCGCTGTCGAGATCGGGGCCGACGTGCTGCTCAAGGCGACCAAGGTCGACGGCATCTACAGCGCCGATCCGCACAAGGTCACCACCGCGACGCGGCTGCCGAACCTGACGTACATGGACGTGCTCAATCGCGGCCTCGCGATCATGGACAGCACCGCCGTGACGCTGTGCATGGACAACCGCATGCCGATCATCGTCTTCGACCTCTTCACCCAGGGAAACATCGAGCGTGTGATCCTCGGTGAGCAGATCGGGACCCGCGTCGACGCCGAGGGCGACGCCGAGTGACCGATCGCGGCAAGCCCGACGACCCTGAGCAACAGATCGCGCAGCGAATCGCGGACGCGAACCAGCGCATGGAGAAGAGTGTCGAGGCCCTGCACCGCGAATTGATGACCGTGCGCACCGGCCGCGCATCTCCCGCGCTGCTCGAGCGGCTGCACGTCGACTACTACGGGTCCGCTACCCCGCTGCAGACGATCGCCGGAATCAGCGTTCCGGAGGCGAGCATGCTGGTCATCCAGCCATATGACCGGACCTCGCTCGGCGCCATCGAGAAGGCGATCCAGAAGAGTGACCTCGGGCTCAACCCGAGCAACGACGGCCAGGTGATCCGGGTGGCGATTCCGCAGCTCACCGAGGAGCGTCGCAAGGAGCTCGTCAAAGTGATTCATCGCAAGGCCGAGGAGGCCCGGGTCGCGGTGCGCAACATCCGCCGCGACGAGGTCGACCATCTCCGCCGAGTCGAGAAGGACGGTCACGTCAGCAAGGACGAGGTCGCCACCAAGCTCATCGAGGTGCAGAAGGTCACCGATCAGTTCATCGCCCGGATCGATGACGCCGTCCAGAGGAAGGAGGCGGAGATCCTCGAGGTCTGACCGAGACCTGCGCCGAAACGGCCGACGTCTTCGGGGCGTTCTGACCCCGAGCCCCACAATGCAGCGCCCACCCGCTCCCGCCGCGATCCCGCCTCCCGCAAGGGCGGATCTGCCGCGGCACGTCGGCATCATCATGGACGGCAACGGGCGGTGGGCTCGGCAGCGCCACCTGCCGAGGGTGGCGGGTCACCGAGCGGGCGTACGGGCGATCCGGCCGGTCATGGAGGCATGTCACGACGCGGGCGTTCACATCCTCACGCTCTACGCGTTCAGCACCGAGAACTGGCAGCGGCCGCGCGGGGAGGTGAACGCCTTGATGCGCCTGTTCGGCGAGACCATCGATCGCGAGGTCGGTGAGCTGCACGACAACGGCGTCCAGATCCGGGTGCTCGGCGACCGGGCACGTCTCAGCGAATCGCTGCAGGAGAAGGTGGCGCAGGCGGAGGCGCTCACCGCCGGGGACACCTCGGCGATCCTCAACGTGGCCATCAACTACGGGGGCAGGCGCGAGATCGTCGACGCGATCCGGGAGCTGGCCGGCACCGGGGCCGACCTCGCCGAACTCGATGAGCCGGCAATCAGCGACGCGCTCTACACACGCGGCCTCCCCGACCCCGACCTGATCGTGCGGACCGCCGGCGAGCTGCGGATCAGCAACTTCCTCCTCTGGCAGGCCGCGTATGCGGAGCTGTACGTCACCGACACGCTGTGGCCGGATTTCGGCGAGACGGCGATTCACGACGCACTCTCCGACTTCTCGAGTCGCGAGCGGAAATTCGGTGCCATCCCCGACCCCGTCGAGGGTATCCACGCCCACGCCGGCAACGTGCAGCACGCAACCCGGGCGGAATGAACCTCGCCGTCCGGGTGATATCGGGGCTGGTGCTCGTGGGGGTGATAGTCGCCGCCCTCTGGATCGGGACTCCGGCCGTCGCCACCGTGGTCGGAGCGGGGTCGCTCCTTGGGGCGTGGGAGCTCCGCGGCCTCCTCGGACGGATCGGGCCGACCCCGCCGGCGTGGATGATCCTGCCGCTCAGCCTTTGGCTCGGAATCCGGTTCGTCCTCCCCGCGTCTGACATGGCGGCGGACTGGGCATTCGCGGCGGCTGCGGTCATCGGGCTGCTCGCCGGTCTCGGAACCCGGGAGCGCTTCGCGGGCTGGGCGCTGGCCGTCGGAGGCGCCACCTATGTCGGTCTGTGCCTCGGGTTCTGGGTGGCGATCTACCGGTGGCACGCCGCCGATCCGAACCATCTCGGATTCCGGCTCGTCATCCTGGCCCTCGCGGGTGCGGTCATCGGCGACACCGCCGCGTACTTGGTGGGGTCCAACGTTCGGGCGCCACCCCTTCTTCCACTCGATCTCTCCGCACAAATCGGCCGAGGGCGCGGTGGCGGGGGCGGTCGCCTCGGTCCTGGTGGGAGCGATCGCCGGTCCGTGGCTGATCGGCATCAGCGTTCCACTCGGCGCCCTGCTCGGCGCCCTCACCGCGGTCGCCGCGCAGGGCGGGGACCTGGTCGAGTCGGCGATCAAACGCGCGGCCGGCGTCAAGGACTCGGGCACGCTGATCCCCGGCCATGGGGGCCTCCTCGACCGGGCCGACAGTCTGGTGCTGCTCGCGCCGGTCGTATATTGCTACCTGAAGCTGATCGCATTCCCGTAACTCCGCCGAAAGCGGTGGGGTGCTCTGCTCTACTTCGAACCGAGGGATTTGACGCACAAGTGACCCACCCCACGCCCCGCCGACGCGTCGTCCTGCTGGGCGCTACCGGTTCGATCGGCCGTCAAGCCTGCGACGTCATCGCCAGGTTCCCCGAGCGTTTCGAGCTGGTCGGCGCTGTGGCGGGGCGCGACGGTGACGCGCTCGCGGCGATCGCGGCCAGGTTTGGCGTGACCCGCACCGCCCTCGTGCACGGGGACGAGGCAGCCACGCTGCCCGCCGGATGCGCGACCGGCATCGACGCCGCATGCGAGATCGCGGCGATGGACGCCGACGTGGTCTGTGTAGCGATCACGGGCGCGGCGGCACTCCGGCCGACACTCGCCGCCATCGACGCGGGGGCCACGGTCGCGACCGCCACCAAAGAGGTGCTGGTCATGGCCGGCGAGCTCGTCAAGGCTCGCGCCGCCGCCTCCGGGGCTCGCATCATCCCGATCGACAGCGAGCACTCGGCGCTCTGGCAATGTCTGCGCGGCGAGGATCCGGCGTCGGTCTCCCGGCTGGTGCTCACCGCGAGCGGCGGCCCCTTCCTCAGGCGAACGCTCGACACGTTTGCTACGATCACGCCGGCCGAAGCGCTCGCTCATCCAACCTGGAACATGGGACCGAAGGTCACCATCAACTCGGCCACGATGATGAACAAGGGGCTCGAGATCATCGAGGCGCATTTCCTCTTCGACGCCGCGTACGCGTCGATCGACGTCGCGATCCACCCGACGAGCATCGTGCACAGCTGGGTCGAATTCCAGGACGGAGCGGTCGTCGCTCAGCTGGGCGTTCCGGACATGCGTGTGCCGATCGCGCTGGCGCTTGCCGACGGCGAGCGGCTCCCGGGTGTCGGGCCACCCCTCGACCTCCGTGACGTCTCGCCGCTGGAGTTCCTTCCCGTCGACGGGGCCAGGTTCCCGGCCGTTGCGCTCGCGCGGGCGGCCGGGGAACGCGGTGGGCTCGCTCCCTGCGTCTTCAACGCGGCCAACGAGGAGGCGGTCACCGCCTTCATGGCCGGGCAGTGCCGCTTCGACGAGATCGTCCCGCTCGTGAGCGCCGCGCTGGCGGGCTTCGATGAAGGCGATGCCTCGACGCTGGCCGGCGTCCTCGCCGCGGACACCTGGGCGCGCGGATTCGTCCGGGCGACCACCGCCGGAGCGATCGCAGCACGATGACCCAGTTCCTCATCTACGCCGGCGCCTTCATCCTCGTGCTCGTCTCGGTGATCACCATCCACGAGTTCGGGCATTTCGCGGTCGGCAAGCTCTCCGGCATCAAGGTCGAGGAATTCGCCATCGGGTTCGGTCCCAAGCTCTACTCACGCCGGATCGGCGAGACCCTCTACGCGATTCGCGCGATCCCCGCGGGCGGGTTCGTGCGCATGGCCGGCATGCTCGGGCTCACCGGGGAAAGCGATGCCGGGGAACGCAATTTCTACCGAGCAACCCGGCCGCGCCGCTTCGCGACCGTGTCGGCCGGGATCATCGCCAACTTCATCTTCGGGGGGCTGATCTTCGCCATCGTCGACATGCAGCCGACTCCCTACGCCTATGCCACGCACGCCGCCGCCGGCGAGGCCGGGCTCACGTCGGGCGACACCATCCTCGCGCTCAACGGACACGTGATCCGCCAGGACAACGCGGCGGACGTCACCACCGATCTCCACAACGCGACCACGGCCAGCCAGGGACGCCCGATGACGGTCGCCTATCGCGCCCCCGACGGCACCACCCACACCACCACGCTGACGCCGACGCTCACGATCACCAATATCGCCGCCGCCGGCACGCTGCCCGAAGGTGCACTGGCGGTGACCTCGATCAACGGCGCCCCGGTCGGCACCGGCGACCCGGCGACTTTGCTCGGAGGCGGCTCGCCGGTCACCATCAGCGGCTACCTGGAGAACGCGAACGGATCGCCGTCCAGGTACTTCACGAACGTCACCGTGTCCGGGATCAAGGACGGCTACGCGACCAGCAATGCGATCCGGGCGGGCTGGATCATGGGCGTCGTCCCGGGCTTCAACGGCGAGAGCCCGCCGGCCGCGATCGCGACCGGGTTCAGCGCGATCCCGGGGTTCGTCTGGGCTGAGGTCACCGGGATCTACGGCCTCATCGTCCACCCGCCCCAGGGCGGTATCAACGGGCCCCAGGGCTTCACCGGGCCGGTCGGCATCGCCCAGGAGACCGCGGTTGCGACCAACAACGGATTCCTGGGACCGGGCGGGCTGGTTTGGTGGATCGGGTTCATCAGCCTCAACCTCGGCTTCGTCAACATGCTGCCGATCCCCTTCCTCGACGGCGGCAAGTTGCTCTTCATCCTGATCGAGTCGGTGCGCCGGCGCCGGCTCAACCCGAAGGTCGAGGCGGTGATCACCGCGGTCGGTTTGGCGGTGATCGTCGTCTTCGCCGTGTATGTCACCATCGGAGACGTGAGCAGGCTGTGACCGCGTCGAACCCGGCAACCAGAGAGCGCCGGCCGACGGTTCCGGTTCGCGTTGGGACCGTGGTCATCGGTGGGGCCGCACCGATCGCGGTGCAGACCATGACCAAGACGCAGACCGAGGATGCGCCCGCGACCATCGCGCAGATCGAACGCGCCGCCAAGGCGGGCGCCGATGTCATCCGGGTGACCTGCGACACGCGCGATGCCGCGGCGGCGCTGCACGAGATCGTGCGCGAGTCGCCGATCCCGATCGTCGCCGACATCCACTACGACGCACCGCTCGCGCTGCTCGCGCTCGAAGCCGGGGTGCACTGCCTCCGCCTCAACCCGGGCAACATCACCGACAGCGCGAAGGTCGCCGACATCGCCCGCGAGGCGAAGGCGCGCAACGTGCCGATCCGCATCGGCGTGAACGCCGGCAGCATCCCCCAGCGCAAGGAGCTGACCCGGGGACGTGGCGGGTCCATCGAGGAGACCGCGCAGAACATGGTCGCCGCCGCGATGAGCCATATCCGGGTGCTCGAGGAGCTCGACTTCCGCGACATCAAGGTCTCGCTCAAGGCGAGCGACGTGCTCACCAACCTCGCCGCGAACCGGGCATTCGTCGCGCTCGGCAACCGCTACCCACTGCATCTCGGGCTCACCGAGGCCGGCCCGGTGGACACCGGAAGCATCAAGAGCGCTCTCGGTATCGGCCTGCTGCTCGCCGAGGGGATCGGGGACACGATCCGGGTCTCGCTCGTCGGATCCCCCGAGGAGGAGGTGCGGGTCGCGCGTCAGATCCTCGCCAACCTGCAGGAGCAGGGTGACGGCCCCAACCTGGTCGCGTGCCCGACCTGTGGCCGGCTCGAAATCGACATGATGCCGATGGTCGCCCAGGTGTCCAAGGCGCTCGAAGGCGTGAAGCGAACCATCACTGTGTCGGTGATGGGCTGCGTCGTCAACGGGCCGGGTGAGGGCATGCACGCGGACATCGGGATCGCCGGCGGCCGCCAGAAGGGCATCCTCTATCGCAATGGCAAGGTGGTCTCGACGCTGCCCGAGGGCGAGCTGGTGAGCGCGCTGCTCGACGAGTTGCACGAGATCGCCGAGGAGGATGCACGGTTGATCGCCGACGGCAAGCCGCTGCCCGTCGGCCTGAGCGAGCGCGAGGCCGTCCTCACGTAGACTGCTCGGCCATGGCCGACGAAAAGCGAATCACCGCGCAGAGCGAGGATTTCGACCGCTGGTACACGGATGTGGTACGGCGTGCCGAGCTCGCCGACTACTCGCCGGTGCGCGGCTGCATGGTGATCCGTCCATACGGTTACGCGTTGTGGGAGAACATCCAGCGCGCGCTCGACGACATGATCAAGCGCACCGGCCACGAGAACATGTACTTCCCGCTCTTCATCCCCGAGTCGTACCTGCAGAAGGAGACGGACCACGTCGAGGGATTCGATCCACAGGTGGCATGGGTGACCCGCGGCGGCGGCAAGGAGCTCGAAGAGCGTCTTGCGGTGCGGCCGACCAGCGAGACGATCATCTGCTCGATGTACGCGGACTGGATCCACTCGTGGCGCGACCTCCCGGTGAAGATCAACCAGTGGTGCAACGTCGTGCGTTGGGAGCATCGCACCCGGCTGTTCCTGCGCACCACCGAGTTCCTCTGGCAGGAGGGACACACCTTCCATCAGCTCGACAGCGAAGCGGCGGATGAGGTCGACACCATGCTCGACTGCTATCGCGAGCTGACCGAGGAGTGGCTGGCCATCCCGGTGATCAAGGGGCGCAAGACAGAGTCAGAGAAGTTCCCCGGCGCTCGCTACACGGTCAGCATCGAGGCGATGATGGCCGACGGCTGGGCACTGCAATCGGGGACGTCGCACCACCTTGGTCAGAACTTCACACGTGCCTACGACATCGCGTACAGCGACCGCGACAACCAGCGCCAGCATCCATTTCAGACGTCGTGGGGGCTCTCGACGCGGACCGTCGGCGCGGTGATCATGGCCCACGGCGATGACATGGGCTTGATCCTCCCGCCGAGGGTCGCTCCGGTGCAGGTGGTTGTGGTCCCGATCACGCGCAGCAATGACGAGGCGGGCGCCGCGATGGTGAGCGAAGCAGCCGCGCGCATCGAGCGCGAGTGCCCGCCCGGGGTCCGCCTGCGTGTCGACCGGCGCGAGGGGATGCGGCCCGGGGAGAAGTACGCGCACTGGGAGCTGCGCGGTGTGCCGTTGCGCGTCGTCGTCGGGGCCAAGGATCTCGCCGCCGGCAGCGTCACCCTGGTGCACCGCATCGACGGTGCCCAGGAGACGGTCCCGCTCAGCGGACTCGCGGCCCGGCTCCCCACCCTGCTCGACGCCGCTCAACGGGCGATCTTCGAACGCGCCCGGACGCGCCTCGAAGAGCGCAGCGTGGAGGTCACAAGCCTCGAGGAGTTGATTGCGGCCTTCGCGGAACGCCCGGTCTTCGCGACCGCGCCGATGTGCAACACCGACGAGTGCGAAAGCGCGATCAAGAATGCGGTGCACGCACTGACGGTTCGCGTGCTCCGTGCCGACCGGCCCGCCAACGGCGAACCGTGCATCGCCTGCGGGAAGCCCGCGGAGTTCTTCGCGCTGCTCGCCCGCTCGTACTGAGGCGGATCCTCAGGACTGCTCGACCGCGATCCGTTTGAGGTGTGCCCAGAAGGCATCGACTGCTGGTGTGTGCAGGTCGCGGCGGCGCGCGGCCGCGAACGACTGCGAGACGCTGCGCCCGGGCAGCGGGATGATCACTAGCCGGTGCGCGGCGATGTCCTCCTCGACGACCGAGCGGGGCATCGCTGCGAACCCGAGCCCGGCGAGGAGCGCCGCGTGGAGCGCCCCCTCCTCGAGCTCGAGGGTGTTCTCGGGGTCGACGTGAGCACCGAGCGCATGGGCGGCCAGCGCCTCGGTCGCGCTCCCGCGCTCGTGGGCGAGGTGACGATGCGCCACGAGGTCGCGCACCGCGGTCCGGCTCGAAGCCAGCGGATGATGCGCGGCGACAACGGTGACCAGTTGCGTGTGTTCGAGCACGACCGTCTCGACACCGGGAACACGCACCGAGGACCCGGCGAGGATGATGTCGGCCCGGCCTTCGATGAGCATCGCGACCAGGGAGCGCATCGGCGCGAGCGCGAGCCGCACGTTGATCTCGGGATGGTCAGCCACGAAGGGGGCGAGCCAACCCGACAGTCGATGCGCGCCCATGACGCGTCCCGCCGCGACGGTCAGCTCGCCGCGCTCGAAGGCGAGGTAACCGGCGCGCAGCTCCTCGATCTGGCCGACGTCCTCGAGGACCCGAACGGCAAGCTGACGGAGGGCACGGCCGACATCGGTGAGCTGCACATTCCTCCCGACGCGCTGGAGCAGGGGGAGGCCGAGGGTGGCCTCGAGGCGGCGGACCACGCCGCTGACCGATCCCTGGGAGAGGCCGAGCGCCTCAGCGGCCGCGGTGACGTGCTCGCGTTCCGCGACCGCGAGAAACGTGTGCAGCTGATCGAGGGTGATCTTGGGCCGCGGGTGTCGAGGACGCGTCTGCGGCGTGCGCATCGCGGCGCTCAGCCGCGAAGCGGCCGGTTCTGGGAGGAGGCCGCTGGCCTCGACGGCCGCGAGCACGGCGGCGACCGAACTCATCAACGGTCTGGGTGCCGCTGTCGACGATCACGTCGGGCGCCTCCGGCGCCTCGTACGGATCCGAGATACCCGTGAAATGGTCGATCTCCCCGGCGAGCGCTCGCTTGTACAGCCCCTTGACGTCGCGCTCCGAGAGCACCTCGATGGAGCAGCGGACGTAGACCTCGACGAACCTGCCGATGCGTCGGCGCACCTCCGCGCGCGTGTCCTTGTACGGGGAGATGGCCGCGGTGATGGCAACCACGCCATTGCGGGTGAGCAGCTCCGCGACGAAACCGATGCGCCGGATGTTGATGTCGCGATCCTCTTTGCTGAACCCGAGGCCGGCGCTGAGCGTCTGACGAACCTCATCGCCGTCGAGCACCTCGACGCTCAGGCCGCGCGCACGCAGCTCTGTGGCAACCCGCTGCCCGATCGTCGACTTGCCGGCACCGGACAGACCGGTGAACCAGATCGTGAGACCGCTCATCCAACCATCGGGGCGGCGACAGCGTAGGCCGCGCGGAGGATCTCCGCGACCTCGGGCCTGGTGAATTCGTGGGGGATCGGGTCACCGCGGGTCAGCATCTCTCGAACCCGGGTCCCGCTCAGGATCACGCGGTCGTCAGCACCGTGCGGGCACGTCTTGGTGCTAGCCATGCTTTCGCATGCCCGGCAGTAGAAGGAGTGCTCGAACTTGTATGCCGCGAAGCCGAGCCGCTCGGCGCCTCCGAGTTCGTCGAAGAGCGTCTGCGCGTCGTAGGTGCCGTAGTAGTTGCCAACCCCGGCCGCATCACGGCCAATGATGAAGTGCGTGCAGCCGTAGTTGCGGCGGACCAGGCCGTGGTAGATGGCCTCGCGGGGTCCCGCGTAGCGCATCGCCCCCGGGAAGATCCCGAGTACCACGCGATTGGGCGGGTAGTAGCCGTCGAGCAGCACGCGGTAGCACTGCATGCGCACGTCGAAGGGCACGTCATCGCCCTTGGTGACACCCGAAAGGGGATGCAGCAACAGCCCGTCGACCTGCTCGAGCGCGACCTTGGTCAGATACTCGTGGGCGCGATGGACCGGGATTGCGAGTCTGGAATCCGACCACGGTCGACCAGCCGCGAGCGGCGAGCGCCGCGCGCGTCTCCGCCGGGGTGGAGGGCACATCGCCGGATGGCTGCGCGGCGACCCGCACCGGGCCGGCGACCACCGTCGGTCCCTGCGCGAACAGGGCGGCGACACCCGGGATGTGCCTGGTCGTTGGTCCGGTACACCTCGCGCGCCTCGGCCTCGAGGTCTCGATCGTAGATCTCGGTCACCGTGAGCGCGCCGAGCACATGATCGTCGGCGTCGCGAAGGGCGACGACCGCGCCTTCACGCAGCGAGCGCCCATGCTCACCGACAGGGAGCGTGATCGGCAGCGTCCACACCGTTCCATCGCTGAGTTCGGCGTGCTCGACGACGCTGGTGTAGTCACTGCGTGCCTGAAAGCCGTCGAGCGGCGAGTACGCCCCGCTGCCCAGGAGCGCGAGGTCGGCCGCGGCAGTCTCCGAGAGACGCAGCGAGCCGAGGTCGCCGGCGCGCGCGTTCAGCTCCGCAAGCTCGTCCGGGGTCATCAGCAGATCGACCAGCGCTCCCCCGAGCGGCGGGACGAGTGTTGCCTCGTTCTCTGCCACTCGGGGCTCGCGTGATTCCAGGGTCATCACGCTCAGTCTACCGGGTGAACCCCGCCGCACCGCGCTGCGTCCCATCGTCGCGGGCAATCAGTCGCGGGAATTCACTCGATGGACATACTCTCGTTACATCGTGTTTGATCGAAGCGGTCTGGCCCTACACTCATAAAGGACGTGCCCCTCACCGACCTCATGGCCCGTGTCGACTACCTCCCGGTGGAGGATCGAGCCTCCATCCGGCGTGCCTTCGACGTGGCCGATCGTGCCCACACCGGGCAGGCGCGGCTCACCGGCGAGCCGTACATCGAGCATCCGCTCGCGGTGGCGGGCATCCTCGCCGACCTCCGACTCGACCCGGAGACCCTCATGGCCGCGCTGCTGCACGACACCGTCGAGGACACCGAGGTGACCCGCGACGAGGTGCGCAGACAGTTCGGCGACCAGGTCGCCAAGCTCGTCGACGGGGTGACCAAGCTCGGCAAAATCCACGTGCGCAGCGCCGAGGAGCACCAGGCCGAGAACATCCGGAAGATGCTGGTGGCGATGGCCGAGGACGTACGCGTCGTGCTCATCAAGCTCGGCGACCGGCTGCACAACATGCGCACCATCAGCGCGCATACGACGGAGCGCCGGCTGCGCATCAGTCGCGAAACCCTCGACATCTACGCGCCGCTCGCGCATCGACTCGGGATCTGGGAGATCAAGGGCGAGCTCGAGGATCTGGCGTTCGTCCAGCTCGACCCCGACAACTACCACCTGATCGAGGCGCGGCTGGCGAGCAGCCGGGAGCAGCGCGACGCCTTCGTGCGCGATGTCACCGAGATCCTGGGGCGCGAGTTCGCTCCGCTCGGCATGCAGGCGGAGATCGCGGGCCGCACCAAGCACACGTACAGCATCCACGAGAAGATGCTCCGCGGTCAGAAGGAGTTCGGCGAGATCTACGACATCATCGCCATCCGAGTGCTCGTGGACTCCATCAAGGACTGCTACGGTGCGCTCGGGGTTGTCCACTCGCTCTGGAAGCCGCTGCCGGGCCGATTCAAGGACTACATCGCGATGCCCAAGGGCAACGGCTACCAGTCGTTGCACACCACCGTCCTGTCCCACACGGGCGAGCCGATGGAGGTGCAGATCCGCACCCAGGAGATGCACGAGACCTCGGAGTACGGGGTCGCGGCGCACTGGCGCTACAAGGGAGGTCAGGACGGCGCGCGCATCGACGAGCGATTCACGTGGCTGCGCCTCCTGATGGACTGGCAGAAGGAGGTGCTCGATGCCGAGGCCTTCGTCAATACCGTCAAGGTCGACATCTTCCAGGACGAGGTCTTCGTGTTCACGCCGCGTGGCGACGTGCGCTCACTGCCGCAGGGGTCGACCCCCGTGGACTTCGCGTATCGGATCCACACGGACGTCGGACACAGCTGCATCGGCGCGAAGGTCAACGGACGGATGGTGCCGCTCGACCACCGCCTCGAGAACGGCGAGATCGTGGAGGTGCTCACCACCAAGGCGCCGCACGGACCGTCGCGCGATTGGCTGAACTTCGTCAAGACCTCGAGCGCGCGCGAAAAAATCCGCCAATGGTTCAAGCGCGAACGGCGCGACGAGAACATCCAGAAGGGGCGGGAGATGCTGGACAAGGAGTTCCGGCGCCTCCGCCAGATGTCACTGAGCGGCGTGAAGGACGATCAGCTCCTGGAGCTCGCGCAGGAATTCAAGATCGCCACGGTCGATGATTTCGTCGCGGCCATCGGGTACGGAGACATCAGCGCCCGGAGTGCCGTGCTCAGGTTCGGCGCGGACGAGCAGCAGTCGGACGACGACCGCATCCTCGGCATCCCGCTCACGAGCACGCCCGCGCCGACTGGGACCGTGCGCGTGCACGGACACGTCGACATGCTCACCACCCTGGCGCACTGCTGCAAGCCGGTGGCGGGCGACACCATCCGCGGCTACGTGACCCGGGGCAAGGGCGTCACCGTGCACCGCGCCGACTGCGTGAACGTGCGCAATGCCGGCGACGTGGAGCGCATCGTCGATGTCGAGTGGGAGACGGGGGCGCGCCAGGTCTTTCCGGTGAGCATCAAGATCGAGGCGTGGGACCGCACCGGACTGCTCCGTGATATCGCCGCGGTCATCGCCGAGTCGAAGATCAACCTGAGCGGCGCGGACGTGCAGGTCTACGACGACAAGACCGCGGTGATCAGCACCATCGTCGAGATCCAGAACCTCTCGCAGCTGAGCCGCCTACTCGAGCGGCTCGAGTCGGTTCGCGACGTCCACACAGTCGCCCGCGACACGGTCTGACATCCCTATTTGGTGCAGCTGCAGCTGCGGTGGTACTCCTAGCCTCCATGGCTGCACACCGCCTCGTCAAGACCTGACTCAGGTATCACTACACCTCTCGAGGGACGTTGGCGGTTGCTCGCCTGCTGGACGATCTACTCGTCCAGCGGGGCGAGGGCGGGGTCCACTCGAAACCGCCGCTCGAACGCCTGGAGGATGATGACGTGAGCCCGGTAGAGCAGACCCAGAGTGCAGAGGCAGAGAGAAAGAGAGGACTGGACCATGGCGGAGGAAAAGTCGATCGACGTGTCACGCAGAATCGAAGCACCGGCCGCCCTCATCTTCAAGATCCTGGCGAATCCGCAACGTCACGTGGATTTCGACGGATCCGGCATGCTCCGCGGAGCCGTTCTCGACCGACCTATCGCCGGCGTGGGGGACACCTTCACCATGAAGATGCATCGGCTCGGAGACGACTACCTCATGCTCAACTATGTGGTGGAGTTCGAGCCAGATCGGCGCATATTTTGGGAGCCGGCGCCCGGAGACCCTTCTCGGGCTGAGGGCAATGACCCATCCAAGGTCGGTATTCCAGCGGGCTACCGCTGGGGTTACATCCTCACTCCAGACGGTGACGACGCCACCGTCGTCACCGAGGTCTTTGACTATGGCCCCTTGCCGGAGGACCTCCTACGTGATGGCGGGGCGTGGATCAACGGGACCAATTCGGTGCTTGAGTCCATGACGGCCAGTCTGGAGAGGCTCGAGAAGATCAGCGCCGAGTAGGACCGCTGCCGGAGCGTACCCATAAATCGGTCGTGAGAGCTTTCGAGTAGGCAGACCCCCTGCACCAGGGCTCGGTCATCAGGAACATTCCAATACCTACCGCTACCCCGACGGGCACCGACGCGAGTTTCGTGACGGTCGCAATACTCTGCCTCATAACGCGGCATCCTACTGCGCTGCTGGTCGGGGAGCTCAAGAGACATTGGCGGACCCGGGCCTCGGCGACGGTGTGCCTCTGCAGAATCCACTTTGCATTCGGCACGGCCGGGACCGACGTTGGCTAGGCGAACCCATGATGTCGATGCCCGTCGGGCTATCCTGCTCGGACGTGACCGCGCTTCCTGTTGATAGAGCATCGGCTGTGACCTCGTGGCGCATCGCGGGTCCTTACTTCGAGTCCTGCAATTGCGACGCCATCTGTCCCTGCCGTCGCATCGGCGGCCGGCCAGGCTCGCGCGCGCAGTTTCGCTTCTGCAAGTTCGCGATCGGGTGGTCAGTCGCCGAGGGTCACCATGGGCCGGCCGACCTCGCTGGTCGTCGGATTGTGATGGTCGGTTACTGGGATGAGGATGAGAAGGGAGCCCCGTGGCGGGTAGGCGTCTACGTGGACCAGGATGCGACCGCCGAGCAACGCGACGTGCTGGCCGGCATCCTCACGGGCCGGATGGGCGGCAGCCCGTACAACCAATACGCCACGTGCATCACGGAGGTGCTCTTCGTCGAGAACCGGGACATCAGCCTCGTCCACGAGCCACGCGGCAGACAGCGGCTCGAGGTGAAGGGACACGTCGATGTCGCGGCCCGCGCACCGTTCGACACCACGGCGACGGTGACATGTGGGATCCCTGGCCACGACCGGCCGGGGTACGAGGTGGTCGTCGATCACCTGCGGGTACAGGCTGACGGCCTCGATTTCAACTTCGAGGGGAACTGCGGCTACGTCGCCACGTATGACTACCGGTCAGATTCACAGCACGGCGATGACGCTGATCGACACGCGCATACCCGCCACGTCAACCGGTAACTTCGCGCCTTGTCGTGCCGGCGGATTCGTCGGAAACCACGAATGCCACTCCTCGTTCATACCGGCAAAGTCCTCGGGATCCCGAAGAATGAAGGTCGCGCTCACCACCTTGTCGAGCGACGTGCCGGCAGCAGAGAGAATCGCCGAGATGTTCTCGAGACATTGGCGCGTCTGCTCCTGGATGTCAGCTCCGACTATCTGTCCGGTGGCCGAATCGACGGCCGCCTGACCGGACACGAACACGAGTCCGGCGGCCTTCACGGCTTGGCTGTAGAAGGCGGATTTCGGGGCGGCATCGGTATTGACGCAATCTCTAGGCACCTTGTCTCCTTCTTGAACTTCGCGACGCCATGTGTTCCGCCAGTACGGCGGCATCCTCGGCAACACCAAAGAGGGTGGCTGATTTGCGCTTGCGCTGAAAGTGGACACCCATGAAGTGGAGGCCGGAGACGATCGTGCTCGAGCCGTCGACCTGGATCGGGAATCCGGCTTCGTCGAAGGCGTTGCCCGCCGCCACCCAGCTTGTGTAGTCGGGTCGGAACCCTGTCGTAAAGATGACCGCACCCAAGCGGGCCAGGGCAAGGCTCTGCGGCGGGTTGGCCTCGAACGGCGGCGCGTCCGGCATCGCCGGCGCCGGAACGGAACGGGCTGCGCAGGTGGCAACGATGAGATCCCGGATGTCGGCGTAGCGAGCATCGCCAAACGCCACCGAGGCGTGGAGGTCGTGGGCGAAGTGAACGCGCCCATCCTCGACGCCTGCGAATCGCCCGACGAGTTCGACCCCGAGCGCCTGGAGCGTTCGATAGTTGAGGTCGCGCCCGCCTCCATGTCCAGTGAATTGCGGGTTCGAGAGGAAGCGAGCGCTCGGGCTGGGCAGATCGGCGAGGCGCGTGTCATAGAAGTCGCTGTCGAGAATCCAGCTCAAGACGTCACGCCCCTCGATTCGTCGAGGCACCCACGGAGCGCGGCCGCACGCGAGGTATACCTTTCGCCCTGCCTCGAAGCACTCTTCAGCGAGCTGACAGCCGGTCTGTCCGCTGCCAACGATCAACAGATCCCCTTCCGGAAGCGCGCCTGGGTTCGTGTACGCCTCCGCGTCGATCGTCAGGACCGAATCCACCGGCAGCTGACGGGCCGCGTCCGGCCGGTACGCCCGTTGATACCCTCCGGAAGCCAGCACGAGCTCACGGGCTCGGATCTCGGCGTTCGACGTCCGAAGTGTGAACGTGCCGTCTTGGAGTGGTTCGACGGCCGCCACATCAACGCCTGTTCTGATTGGTGCGCTGAAGCTCCGCGCGTAGCGACTCAGGTATTTGACAATCTCAGCCTTCGGCATGAACCCATCAGGGTCATCACCGTCGTAGGGCGCACCCGGAAGGTGCACGGTGAAGTTGGGGATCACCAGGCGGAAGCTGTCCCACCTGCGTTGCCAGGATTCGCCTATTGACCCGCGTTCAAGGACAACGTGCTCGATCGCGGCGCGTGTCAACTCATGGCTCAGAGCGAGGCCGGCCTGGCCCGCACCGACTATCGCCACGTTCACCGCTTCAGCCACTTGTCCTCCGCGCGATCGCGCTCGTTGCGATCGCAGAATGATCGTATCGTTGCGCAAATGGTCGACCCGGATGGAGATCCAGCCTCTGAGCCCGTACCTCACGCGGTACACGCGAGCGAGACGGGCGACCGGTGATCCTCCCCAAGATCCGGGATCCACGCTTCATCACAGTGCGTCGCGGCGGGGTCCTCCAGGACGGCGATCATCGTCTTCTCGCGATGTGGGCGGCTGACTGCGCGGAGCACGTGCTGCACCACTTCGAGCTGGCCCGGCCGAAGGACGACCGTCCATGCCGGGCGATCGAATGTGTGCGGGCGTGGGCGCGGGGTGAGATCACGTGGGCAGAGGCCCGCACGGCCGCCGGCCACGCAAACGCCGCGGCCAGAGACCTGCGTGGGGCGCCGCGGAATGCCGCGTACGCTGCCGGCCAGGCTGCGGCGGTTGGTCATGTGGCGGCCCACGAACTCGGCGCCGCGGCCTACGCGATCAGAGCCGCGCGTGCGGCAGCGGCTGACGCCGACCGGCTGGCAGCCGGCCGCTTGGAGTGCCGGTGGCAGCGCGCCCAACTCCCCTTCGAGATCAGTGAGCTTGTGCTGGACGACGAGCGGCTGCGCAACGAGTTGTGCTGGCTCGCGTTCGACTGCTGACCCGGCGACTGTCCGCGCCCGGGATGTCGCGCGAAGCCCAGCTCGCCGACAGCCGTCTGTCGCAGCCCCGGAGCACGGTGTGTGCATGGAACCGCAGGCTCGCATCCGCTTCCTGGAAGATGCCACCTCCGAGTTGCTCGAATCCGAGACCAACGGATCGCTGCTGCTCGGAGTCTCGGGAAGCGACTGCGAGCCACTGGTGGTGACCGCGCTCGGATGCAGCGTTCTGGTCGGCGTCGGGCGCGGCTCGCCCATCCTGATCGCAATCTCGTCGCTGAAACGAGAGGGCAAGTCGGGTCCACGAGCGCTTGCGGAGGGCTGCGATCGAACTCTCAGGACGGTGCATGACCTGCCGCTCGGGTTCGTACCGACACTCGTCTTTGCAGATCCGGTGAACGCTCGGCACTTCTCCGAAGGGGTCCTCTGAGTCCGGCTTTCGCAGGGTGCCGCAGCCGTTAGCCCGTACACTCGGACGCCGATGCCCGAGATCGCAGCGCCGCGAGGCACGCACGACATCCTGCCCGACGAGTTCGCCGCTCGTCGGTGGCTGCTCGACGCCCATCGCGCCGTCGCGGAGTCCTTCGGATACCGTGCGATCGAGACACCGATCATCGAGGCGACCGAGCTGTTCAGCCGTGGGGTCGGCACCGAGACCGACATCGTCGAGAAGCAGATGTTCACCTTCGAGGATCGTGGCGGACGCTCGCTCACGCTCCGGCCGGAGGGCACGGCGGGCTCGCTCCGCGCGGTGCTGGGCGCGCACCTCGACCAGGAGGTGCGACCCGTGCGGGCGCACTACGCGGGTCCATTCTTCCGTGCCGAACGTCCCCAGGCCGGGCGCCAGCATCAGTTCACGCAGGTCGGCATCGAGTGCATCGGTGAGGGGTCGCCGGCGCTGGACGCCGAGATCATCGAGGTCGCGTGGCGTTTCTTCGAGGCGCTCGGCGTCACCGGCATCCATCTCCAGGTGAACTCGCTCGGCGGGCCCGAGGACCGGGCTCGATACCGCGCCGCGCTGGTCGAGTACTACACCCCACTGGAGGCATCGCTCTGCGACGACTGCCGGCGCCGTCTGCACACCAATCCGCTTCGGCTGCTCGACTGCAAGCGGGACGCCGGGCTGGTCACGGGCGCTCCGCTGCTCTGGGATTCCCTCGACGCGGCGAGCCGTGACCACCTCACCGCCGTGCTGCGCGATCTCGAGTCTGCCGGGATCGACGCGATCCGCAACGACCGGCTGGTGCGCGGGCTCGATTACTACGGACATACCGTCTTCGAGTTCTGGCACGACGCCCTGCAGGGAGCGCAGAGCTCGCTCGGTGGGGGAGGCCGCTACGACGGCCTCGCCGAACTGCTCGGCTTCCCTGCCACGCCGGCAACCGGCTACGCCCTCGGCGTCGAGCGGATCCTCATGGTCGCCCGTGCGCTGGGTACCGTCCCCGGCGTGGAACCAGCTGCCGAGGTGCTCGTCTGCTCGGTGGAGCCGGGTCAGGCCGAGGCGGCGGCGACCACCGCGCGCCTGCTCCGCGACGCCGGGGCGCGCACGGTCCTCGACGTGGCCGACCGGAGGCTCGATCGCAAGCTCCGTGGCGCGGGCCGTATCGGCGCCCGAGTTGCAGTCATCATTGGCGAGAACGAGGTGGCCGGCGAGAGCGCCGTCGTGCGCGACCTCGACGGCCGCAGCCAGCAGACGGTTCCCGTCGGCGAGCTCACCGCCACCGTCAGGCGCATCATCGGAGGAGGCTCGTGAGCACCGTCCGCACCTATTGCGGCACGCCGCGGGCCGCCGCGGCGGGAGCTCCGGCGACGGTGTTCGGTTGGGTGGACCGTCGCCGCGACCACGGTGGTCTCATCTTCATCGACCTTCGTGACCACACCGGCATCCTCCAGGTGGTCATCGACCCTAACGACGCGCCCGACGCGCACGCGGCGGCTCGAGAGGCACGCCTCGAATGGGTCCTGCGCTTCGAGGGCCAGATCACCCTGCGCACTCCCGATAACGTCAATCCGAAGCGGGAGACCGGCGAGGTCGAGCTGCGCGCGAGCGCCTGCACCGTGCTCGCTATCGCCCGGACTCCGCCGTTCCCCGTCAACGAGGACACCGAGGTCGACGAGCAGCTCCGCCTCCGCCATCGCTACCTCGACCTGCGGCGGGTGCACCTGCAGCGCAACCTCCGAGCGCGGGCGAGATTCTGCACCGAGCTTCGTCGCGCCATGGGGGAGATCGGGTTTCTCGAGATCGAGACGCCGATGATGATCAGGGCCACCCCGGAGGGTGCTCGCGACTATCTCGTGCCAAGCCGGCTGTTTCCGGGCAGCTTCTACGCGTTGCCCCAATCACCGCAGCTCTACAAGCAGCTCTCGATGGTCGCCGGCTTCGACCGGTACTTCCAGCTCGCGCACTGCATGCGCGACGAGGACCTGCGCGCCGACCGGCAGCCGGAGTTCACCCAGCTCGACATCGAGATGTCGTTCATCGATGAGGACGATGTCTTTGCCGCGCTCGAGCACGCCATACCCAGCGCCTGGGAGGCGTGCAACTTCCGCGGGGGCCGGCTGCATGTGCCCTTCCCGCGCATGACCTGGCGCGAGGCCATGGACAGCTACGGCGTGGACAAGCCCGACACGCGATTCGATCTCTTGCTCCGCGACCTCACCGAGATCGCCAGGACTTCGGGATTCCGGGTGTTCGCGGAAGCGGTGGCGGCGGGCGGCATCGTCAAGGCGATCTGCGTCAAGGGCGGCGACGACCTCGGCCGAAGCGACATCGAAGGCCAGCTCACCGAGGTGGCACGCGGGGCGAAAGCCCGCGGGCTCGCCTATCTGTGGCGGCGGGCGGACGGCTGGCAGGGAGGCATCGCGAAGTTCTTCACCGCCGCCGAGCTCGACGCGATCGCCGTCGCCACCGGCGCGGAGACGGGCGACTGCGTCCTGATGGTCGCCGACCGTCCCGGGGTGGTCAACGCCGCGCTCGGCGCGCTGCGCAACCATCTCGGACGGGTGCGCCGGCTGTACGACGATGAGCGCATCGACATGCTCTGGGTCACCGAGTTTCCGATGTTCGAACGCAGCGATGAAACCGGTGAGATCGGGGCGGCCCACCACCCCTTCACGATGATCCATGCCGGCGATCTGGATCTGCTCGAATCGGATCCGCTCGCGGTGCGATCGCGCGCGTACGACCTCGTCGTCAACGGGCGCGAGATCGGCAGCGGCAGCATCCGGATCACCGACCCCGCGATCCAGCAGCGCGTGCTCGCCGCCCTGGGCATCGACGCCGAGGAGGCGCGACGCAAGTTCGGGTTCCTGCTCGAGGCATTCGAATACGGCGTGCCACCGCATGGGGGATGGGCCGGCGGCATCGATCGCATGGTCATGGAGGGGCTCGGCACCGACAACATCCGCGACGTGATCGCGTTTCCCAAGAACCAGCAGGGGCAGGAGCCGATGACCGAGGCGCCCGCCCCCGTCGACCCCGCCCAGCTGCTCGAGCTGGGCATTGGGATCCTCCCGACCACGCCGACGCCGTGAGCCCGGGGCTCGGCCTGGCGATCCTCTTCGTGCTCATCGGGACCACCCTGTCCACGCTGGTGATGCCCCGGCGCGGCTCCTTCCTGCTCGCGCTGATCCTGGCCGCCGCCGGTGTGGTCGCGGGCGAGCTCGTCGCCATCGCCACCCGCGTGGGCGGGCCCGCCGCTCGGCGCGCTCCATCCGGTCGCCGACGCGGTCGGCGTCGTGCTCTTCGAGGTCACCGGCGCCGTGCTCGCGCCGGCGCGCCGCCGAGGGCCATAATCACCGGGTCGGCAATTCGGGAGGCTCGTGGAATGCGCGTACCGTTCGGAAAGAAAGGGCTTGTGGCCGCAGGCGCGGCCATCACCGGTGCGCTGTTCTTCTGGCGCGTCCGTGCACGCCGCCGCGAGGAGGCCGAGGCACGCGAATGGGAAGCCGAGATCGCCGGAGCCGTTGACGAGGGCCGCGCCGCCGGATCGGCCTCGCCATCGACGCCTTCGTCGGAGCCGTCGGGCGCCTGAGCATCCGGCCGCAGCTGTTTCGGCGCTTCACGCGCAGGGGTATGTGAACAGCGCCATGGGAACCGTCTCGGAGGTCCGGCTGCCGGCTGATCGCGCGCACATCCTCGTCGCCAAGCGGGCGGCGGGTGCCTTCGGGTCGCTCGCCGGGTTCGACATGGACGCGATCGACGACCTCACGATCGCCGTGGCGCAGGCCTGCGAGAACGCCATCCGCTGCCTCGAGCACTCGGGATCGATCGCCGGTCAGGTCCGCATCGTCTTCAAGATGAGCGACACCGGGCTCGAGGTGACCGTCCGGAGCACCGTGAATCGCGAGGCTGAGCTCAGGGCGCGCGCGGAGCAGGCGGGATTCGGACGTGAGGGAGAGCTCGTCGCCGCGACCGACCTGGCGCTCCGGCTCATGGGCCTCTTCGTCGACGACAGCACGTACCGGGTCGACGAGCGAACTGGGAGCCTGCGCGTCCGGCTGACCAAATACAAGGCGTCGTGACCCCGGCGCCGGGGCGCGGCGACGGCGTGGCGACCCGCGAGCGAACCATCGCGAAGCCGGCGGAGACGGCTGAGCGAGCCGAGATGCGGCGGTTGCTTCGCGAGTTCAACAAGACCCGCGATCCACGCATCCGGGAACGTCTGGTTGAGCTCAACAGCGACCTCGTCCACTACATCGCGCGCCGTTTTGCCAACCGGGGCGAGCCACTCGAGGACATCGAGCAGGTCGGGTTTCTCGGCCTGATCCAGGCGATCGAGCGATTCGACCCGTCGCTCGAGAACGAGTTCAGCACGTTCGCGACCCCGACCATCGCCGGGGAGATCCGGCGGCATTTCCGCGACCGCTCCTGGGCGGTGCGGGTTCCACGCCGGCTCCAGGAGAACCTCGCCAAGGTGAACGCCGCGACCCAGCAGCTCCAGAACGAGCTGGGCCGATCGCCCTCGGTCGCCGAGATCGGCGCCCGGGTCGGGCTCGACCCCGACCAGGTCCTCGCGGCGATGGAGGTCGCTCCCGCGCAGCACACCATCTCCCTCGACGGCCCGGTCGGCGGCGGCGACGAGCCGCTCACCCTCGGCGACCGCCTCGGGCTGTCGGACGACAACCTCGAGCGGGTCGAGATGCAGGACGTCCTCGAGCAGGTGATGGCGCACCTCACGCCGCGCGAACGCAAGATCCTCGCGTTGCGCTTTGTCGAGCAACTGCCGCAGACCGAGGTCGCAAAACGACTCGGCATTTCGCAAATGCACGTCTCACGATTGCAGCGCGCGGCAGTCGAGCACCTTCGCAAGGAGTTCGGAGCCGAGGCGCCCGTGT
Source organism: Candidatus Dormiibacterota bacterium (assembly GCA_963799005.1). Taxonomy (GTDB): domain Bacteria; phylum Chloroflexota; class Dormibacteria; order Aeolococcales; family Aeolococcaceae; genus Palsa-851. The sequence goes on from CAWCVK010000003.1 coordinate 67,952, forward strand.
AGAATTCGACAAGTTGCTGTCGAATACTTTTGCACGTGCTCAGCTCTGAGATCCGGGAGCGATTTCTTCGCTTCTTCGAAGAGCGCGGGCACTACCGGCTCGCGAGCTTTCCGCTCATTCCCCACGACGATCCGTCGCTTCTCTTCACCGTGGCCGGAATGGTGCCGCTCAAACCCTGGATCACCGGTCAGCGCACGCCGCCGTCACGCGACCTCGTCTCGTGTCAGAAATGCTTTCGCGGCGCCGGTCTCAAGTACGACGACATGGCCTCGGTCGGTGATCCCACGCATCACACCTTTTTCGAGATGCTCGGCAACTGGTCGATCGGGCACTACTTCAAAGAGGGCGCGATCGATTACGCGTGGGAGTTCTCCACCGAGGTGCTCGGTCTCGATCCCGACCGTCTCTGGCCGAGCATCTACCCCGATGACAACGAGTCGGAACGGCTCTGGGTCGAGAAGATCGGCGTGCCCAGGGAGCGCATCTCGCGGCTGACCGAAAACTGGTGGGCCGCCGGCCCAACCGGGCCGTGCGGTTACGACAGCGAGCTCTATTTCGACTGGGGCGGTCCATGCTCGTGCGGGCGGACCGACTGCACGCCCCAGGACGAATGCGGCGGCGACCGTTTCGAGGAGTACTGGAACCTCGTGTTCATGGAGTTCGACCAGCAGCCGGACGGGTCGCGGCCGCTTGCTGCCCAACCCGACGGTCGACACCGGGCTCGGGTTCGACCGGATCGTGGCGATCGTCCAGGGCGACCGGACCGGGTACGGCACCGATCACTTCGCCCCGCTGGTCGACGGCTTCCGGTCGCGTGCCTCCGGTCGCCGGGTCGGACCCGACGCTTGCTGCGCTCATTCTACGTCCTCGCCGACCACCTGCGCGGGCCGGGTTTCCTGATCGCGGCGGGCGTGCTCCCGGCGAAACGAGGGGCGCGGCTACGTGCTGCGCAGGCTGATCCGGCGCGCCGCCGTGCACGCGCGTCGCGTCGGCCTTCAGCGGCGGCCTCGCGGCCGGCACCGGCGATCTCGTCGGCGTCATGGGTCCGGTCTACCCGGAGCTCGTCGAGTTCCGCGGCCTGATCGAGGAGACGCTGCGCATCGAGGAGGAAGCGTTCGCTCGAACCCTGGACGCGGGCACCGAGCGGCTGGCGGCGCTGCTGTCGAGGAACCCGACCGGGATCGACGGCGCTGACGCATTCCGTCTCTATGACACCTTCGGGCTCCCGATCGAGTTAACGGTCGAGATGGCAGCCGAGCGTGGGGCGACGGTCGATCTCGAGGGATTCGAATCGGCGATGCGCGAACAGCGAGAGCGTGGTCAGGCGTCAGCGCGCCGCGTCGGCTTCGCAGGCGCCGACAGCCTGCCGCCGACCCGGTTCATCGGCTACGACACCCTGGAAGCCGAAGCCACCGTCCTTCGCATCGGCCTCGACCGCGAGATCGATGTCCTCGGCGCCGGGGACAGCGGCCCCGTGCTGCTCGACGTCTCGCCGTTCTACGCGGAGGCGGGAGGCCAGGTCGGCGATACCGGGACGCTCACCTGGCCGGGCGGGAGCGCCGTCGTGCGCGACACCCAGCCGGTAGCCGGCAGCGATGCCCGCGCCCACGACGTCCTCGTGGAGGCCGGGGAGCTTGCGTCCGGGGCAGCGGGTCCAGGCCGACGGTCGATGCGCCACCGGCGGGCACGGATCGCGCGTCACCACAGTGCGACCCACCTGCTCAACCGCGCCCTCCGCGAGGTGCTCGGTGACGGGGTGGTCCAGCGGGGCTCCTTCGTGGGGCCTGACCACACCACCTTCGACTTCGCGTTCCCCAGGGCGCTCACCCCGGAGGAGATCGCCGACATCGAGCATCGCGTCAATGACGGCATCCGGCGCAACCTCGAGCGAACCGTGGCACTGATGCCGCTCGCGGACGCGCGCGCGAGCGGCGCGATCGCCTTGATCGACGAGGCCTACTCGCCGGACGTGCGCGTGGTCGACTTCGGCGGCTGGTCCCGCGAGCTGTGCGGCGGCACCCACGTGACCCGCAGCGGCGACCTTGGCGCTGCGATCATCGTCTCCGAGAGCAGCATCGGCCAGGGCATCCGGCGCATCGAGATGGTCGCCGGGGAGAGCGCCGAGGAGCGATGGCGGCGCAGCGGCATGGCCTTGCAGACGACCGCTCGCGCCCTGAAAACGCGCCCGGAGGAGGTCCCTGAGCGGGTGGCCGCGCTCCAGGAACAGGTGCGCAAGCTCACCCGCGAGGCAAGCCAGGCTCGCCAGGCCACCCCTTCGAGCGTGCCGACCGACGCCGCGGTGATCGAGGACGCCGGGGGCGTGCGCTTCGCTCACCTCCTGCTCGACGGTGATGTCGACGCCGATGGTGTCTCGCGGGCCGGCGACAGCCTCCTGGCCGACCGGCTCCAGGGTGATGGCGTCGCGGCCGTACTCGGCCCGGCCACGCTTGTGGTCAAGGTCGGCGGCCGGGCTCTTGAGGCGGGGATCCACGCCGGAACCCTGGTGACCGGCGCCGCGCAGATCACCGGTGGCAGGGGCGGTGGACGCCCCGACCTCGGCCGCGGCAAGGTCGGCGACCCAGCCAAGCGCGAGGCGGCTGTCGCACTGCTTCGCGACGCCATCGCCGGGTCGATGGGGCACGCCGCCTGATGCCCGCGCGAAAGTTCGCGCTCCTCAAGCGGCGGGAGGAGTTCCAGAGCCACTACACCGTGCTCGACATCGGCACCGAGTTCGTCAAGGCGTTGATCGTCAAGCGAGAGGACGACAAGGGCATCGTCCTCGGTGTCGGCAAGGTCCGCCAGGCGCAGACGCACATGCAGGCAGGCGCTGTCGCCGACCTCCAGGCGGTGATCGACAACTGCGACCGTGCGCTCACCGAGGCCGAGGACATGTGCGAGACCATTCCCGGCCAGGCGGTGATCGGCATCGCGGGCGAGCAGGTGCGCGGCTTCAGCACGACCATGACCATGCCGAGGCCGCAACCACAGGCGCGCATCACTCAGGCTGATCTGGCCACGGCGCTTCAGGCGGTCCAGCGCCGAGCGCTTCGCGAGGCCGTCCGCCAGATGTCGCACGACCTGGGCGTCCAGGAGGTCAACGTCAAGCTGGTCCACAGCACGATCACCTCGGTGCGCATCGACGGCTACGCGGTCAGCAACCCGGTGGACTTCCAGGGACACGTGGTGGAGATCACGGTGTTCAACACCTTCGCCCCGCTGACGCACATTGGAGCGCTGCAGGCGATCGCGTCGGAGCTCGACCTCGAGCTCGTGGCCACGGTCGCCGAGCCATATGCGCTGGCCCGCGGCTGCGCCTCGGCGGAGTCGCACGAGCTGGGAGCCATCTTCGTGGACGTCGGCGGCGGCACCACGGACATCGCCGTCGTCCGGAGGGGCGGCATCGAGGCGACCCGGATGTTCGCTCTCGGCGGACGCTCGTTCACCAAGCGGCTCGCGACGGATCTCTCGATGGATCTCGACGAAGCGGAGCGCTTCAAGGTCGCGCACGCTGAGGGGCATCTGGCCGCCGAGCAGAGCGCCATGGCCCGCCGGGCGCTGACCCCGACCGCAGAGGTCCTCGCCCAGGGTGTCGCCTTGACGCTCGAAGAGCTCGCCGGACCCGACCCGCTGCCGGGGTCGATCTGCCTTGCAGGGGGCGGCGCGGCGCTTCCCGAGGTGGCCGAACAGCTGCGAATCCTGGACTGGTCGGACACTGTGCCGTTCACTCGCCCGCCGACGGTCAAGGTGCTCGGCCCGGGGGACGTCACCGGGGTGTACGACACGACCGGACTCCTGGTTGGCAGCCAGGATGTCACCCCGATGGGGCTTGCGCGTCACGCCGTGACGCTGGAAGATGACGCGGACGAGCCGCTGGGCGGGCTCATGCGCCGCGTTTTGAAGACGATGAAGGTATAGGCGCCGATGTCGGCTGTTGTCATTGCCAGGGCGGACGATGAGATCGTCGATCTCATCGATCGCGTCCGCTCGTCCGCCGATCCCGATGTGGGACTGGTCGTGCCCGGCTCCAGTCGGGCGTTGCAGACCCCCCTGAACGTCCGGCTGCTCGCCCAGTTCAGCCATCAATCAGGCCGCCGCACCTCGATCGTGACCGAGGATCCGCGCGTCCAGCAACTCGCTCGCGGCAACGGCCTCCAGGTCTACGGATCGGTGCCGGCCTTCGAGCGGGGCATCGAGGTGGGTGGTCCGCGGATGAGCAGCGCCGCGGGACGAGGCCTCGCGGGAGCAGGCGCGGGGACGGCCGCGGCGGGCATGGCCGCTTCCGCGGTGCTCGAACCGCCACCCCTGCCGCCCCCGGCGCCACCCCCAGTCGGTCCACCCGCGCACGCGCCCGCGACCACGAGACTCGAACCGCGGCGGATCATCACCCAGCTGCCGCCGGCACGACCCCCTCGGGGATGGGACCGGCGTCGCTTCCTCTATGTCGCCGGCGCCGCGGTGGCGATCATCGGCATCGTCCTGTTCATGGCCCTTGCGCCATCCGCGAAGATCACCATCACGATTGCCGCGACGCCACTGTCCGTCAACTCGACGATTCAGGGAAGCACCAGCGCCACCGCGGCCACCCAGCCTGACCACGTGCTCACCGGCGTGGTCACCGGCACCGCGAACCAGCAGTTCGTGGCAACTCCGACCGGAACCACGACACTGCCGGCGACAGCGGCGAAGGTCACCCTGCTGTTCTCGACCAACTCGACGACCGACATCGGGTTCGAGCTGCCGTCGAACAGCACCAGCTCCTACGTGCAGACCGCTGACCAATCCATCACGTTCGGGCCCACTCGGAGCACGTTCATCTGCATCGGGCCGGTCAATCCGCCGCCGGCCGGAGCCTGCGCGGGTCATCCGTACAACGCGACGGCGCCCTACACGGATCAGGCGGCCGGGGCGAACGGGAATGTCGCCACCGGCAGCCTCACCTCCTGGCAGGGGGACCCGTGTCCGGATCCGGTCCTGTGCCCGGGGATCCACATCAGCGTCACCAACGAAACCGGAGCCTCCGGCGGGGCCGATTCCAAGCAGGTCACCGCGGCAAGTGGCACCGACGTCGCCAACTGGATGGCCCAGGTGACTCAGATCGAGAACGCGCTCACGGCCCAGCTTCAGACCGTGCTCCAGGGAAGGGCTGCCGGCAAAGTGTTCGCCAAGGATCCCACCAACGGCGGGGAGCTCACGTCCTACTCGGTCTCCCAAAAGCCCTGGCCCCCGCCGGTGAACGCACCGTTCACCACAACCACGATCGTGGTCGCCGCCGCATCCGAAGCGGCCATCTACGACCCGATCGCGGTCCGCAACGACGTCATCGCCGACCTCGACAAGCTCGTCAAGCCGGGCGACGAGCTCGCGCCCGGCAAGCTGACCACGCCGCCGTGCACCGTGACCCAGGCAAACGTCAACGGCACCGTCATCCTCGCCTGCTCGGCGACCGACTTCAGCCAGCCGACCGTCAACCTGAACACCTTGAAGGCGCAGCTCACCGGGAGAAGCCCGGGCAACGCGCAGCGGATCGTTGAGAGCAACATCGCCAAGGTCCAGAACGTGCACGTCTCGGAGTGGCCGTTCCAGCTCTTCTATCTGCCGCTCCGCGCGTCGCAGATCGCGATCGACGAGAACTTCGTCGTCACCTCCACAAAGCCACCGTGACCCCGGCCGGGGACGGTACCGGTCGCACACGTGTCCTCGGCATCGACGTCGGCTCGGTGCGGATCGGGCTGGCCGTTTCCGATGAGACGTGCACGCTTGCATCCCCGGTCGCGACCGTCCCCAACGAACCTCGAACCATGTGGGCACGAATCGAGCGCGAGATGGAGGATCGCCTGGTGGACCGGGTGGTGATCGGCCTGCCCCGCCGGCTGGACGGAACAGAAGGCGCCGCCGCCGAGGACGCTCGAAGATTCGCCACCGAGCTCGGACGACGGACCGCGGCGGCAATCGAGCTGTGGGACGAGCGGTTCACCACGGCGATCGCCGAGCGGTCGCTCATCGAGAGCGGCGTGCGCCGAAAGCGCCGGCGCGAGGTGATCGAACTCGGTGGCGGCGGCGCTGCTGCTCCAGAACTGGCTCGACGCGCGCCGGATCGCAGCGGCACGCGGCTCGCTGTGAGCACGCTGCCACTGCGGCTCTGCCTCGTCGGTGCGGGCATTTCGCGGTCCCCGAGCCCGGTCATGCACCAGGCCGCCATGCAGTCCTCGGGCGTCGAGGGCACGTACGTGCTCCGCGATCTCGGACCGGATGACATCGACGGCTTCGTCGAGGAATTGCGCGAGGGTCGGTACAACGGCTGCAACGTCACCGCCCCGTACAAGGCGGTGCTGGCAGCGCGATGCGACCGCCTGGAGGGGGTCGCGGAATCGCTCGGGGTCGTCAACACCATCACGGTTCGCGGAGGCCGCCTGGTCGGTGTCACCACCGACGCGGACGGCTTCGAACTCGCGCTGAGCCTGGCATCGATGTGGCCGCGCCAGGGAGCGACGGCGCTCGTGCTCGGTGCCGGTGGGGCGGCTGCCGCGGTCGCCCTGGCACTCACCAGGGTGCCGCTGCTCCGCCTCCGCATCGCCGCTCGCCGGGAGGTCTCAGCGGCCGCCCTGGTCGATCGGCTTCACGGCTCCGGCGACGTCGCCACGGTGCCATGGGATCGGCAGGCCATCGCCGCGACCTGTGCGCACTCCTCGATCGTCGTCAACGCGACCCCGGCCGGCCTCGACGCCCTTCCGTTCGACCCGCGCGCGATCCCTCCCGCCTGCACGGTCGTGGACCTCCGCTACGGTCCGCGCCCCGTGGACGTCGTGGCCGCGGCGCTCGAAAGCGGGCATCGAGCAAGCGATGGGCTCGAGATGCTGCTCCAGCAGGGGTTGCTGAGCTTCGAGATCTGGACCGGCAGGGTGGCGCCGGCGGCCGCCGTGCGGAACGCGCTCCTCCGGGCAGTCGAGGCGTGAATCCGCCGCTGCTCATCGCCGGCGTCACGGTCGCCGGCGGTCTCGTCGGGCTGGGATCCGGCTGGCTCGCGGTCGCCCTCGAGAGGGTCGAGAAGCTCGAGGAGGAGGAGCGCCAGGAGCGCATCGAGTACGAGCGGGATGTCGTGGAGGCGATCACCAGCGCCGCCGCAGCGGGAGAGGAGCCGGCGCCGGCTCGCCCCTGGGTCGGCGAGCGTTATGGCTGGACCTGGCTGGAACGGTGGTTGTCACCGGCGCTCGGAGCGCTCGGGTTCGGCGCCTTCGCCGTGCACGAGGACTTCGGTTCCGGCCTGCTCATCCACCTCCTCTGGATCGCGATCTTCGTGCACGTGGTGGACTTCGACCTGAAGCACAAGCTCATTCTCAACGTGATCACGTACCCGAGCATCCTGGCCGCGCTGGTGCTCAGCGCGTGGTCACCGGGCCTGACCGTGACCAGCGCGATCATCGGCGCGGTCGGGGTGGCGGCGTTCTTCTTCGTGCAGAACCTGGTGTCCAGGGGAAGCATCGGCCTCGGCGACGCGAAGCTCGGTGCGCTGGTGGGCGCGGTCACCGGCGCGGGTCCGACCTCCGCGCACCTCGGCGCCGTCTACGCCGTGATCGCCGGGGTGTTCATCGGTGGCGGGACGGCGCTCGTCCTGCTCGTGACACGCGTCCGCGGGCTCAAAGACCCGATACCCTATGGTCCGTTCCTCTGTGCGGGCGCAGCGCTCATCCTGTACCTCGGTCCTTGACCCGCACAAGTCCAGGGTTCGATGAGGTGAGGCAATGCCGACGCAGCTGATGCCGGGTGAGCGGTCGATCGCGCTGGTCCGCCAGCACTGGTCGGTGCTCGCCGGTCATGTGCTCGGGGCGCTCGTCGTCATCGTCGTGGCGATCATCCTGAACGCGAAGCTCCCGTCGACGATCGGCTCGACCTCGATCACCACGGCGAAGACGGTGGTCGTGCTCGTGCTCGTGATCGGGTCACTGCTCTGGGCGGGTATCCGGATCCTGCGCTGGCGCTTCGCCACCTATCACCTCACCGACCGGCGCATCGTCATGGAGGGCGGGGTCCTCTCGAGGACCGCGGAGACGATTCCGCTCGATCGGATCCAGAACACGGTGATCCACCGGCCGCTGGGCGACCGGCTGATCGGCGCCGGCGATATCGAGATCGAGTCCGCCGGGCGGGACGGCGTCGAGGTGCTCCACCGCATCCCCAGAGCCGAGGCGTTCTACAACGAGTTGCTCGCAACCATGAACGCGCCCCCGTCCGCGGGTGCGCCACCCCGTCCCGCCGGTCTCTAACCAGTACCCGCTCGCTCTTGGTTACCCCGGAGCGAGGGCGGAGATCCTGAGCAGCGCCTCGGTGGCCGCAGCCTCCGGACCCTGGCGCATCACCTCGCGATACGCGCAGATCGCCGCGATCACATCGCCGTGGGCATCGAGGAGCCTGGCGATGCGCAGGTGCTCCAGACCGCTCGCTCGACTGCTCCGCGCTGCTTGCATGGCGCCCAGTCTCGGGTTCCAGACCAGACCTGACGCGGACAAAACGCGCTCCCCGTCCGGCGCCGGGAAAGGGAACATCCGGCGGTCGCCAATACAATCCGTTGCAGATGCTTCGATTTCTGACGTCAGGCGAGTCGCACGGGCCGCAGCTCACGGTCATTGTCGAGGGCGTCCCGGCAGGCGTGTCGCTGGATGCCACCCGCGACATCGATCCCGACCTGCGCCGCCGCCAGGGCGGGCACGGGCGCGGAAAACGCCAGCAGATCGAGCACGACACGGCGCGGATCGTCAGCGGCGTCCGCGGCGGCAGGACCCTGGGCTCGCCGGTAACGCTCGTCGTCGAGAACCGAGACTGGGAGAACTGGAAGGGACCGATGCAGGTGGAGGCTCGGGGATTCAGAGCCAAGCGGGTCACCCGCGTCCGCCCGGGTCACGCCGACCTCGCGGGAGTGCTGAAGTACGGATTCAGCGACGCACGCGACGTCCTCGAGCGCGCCAGCGCTCGTGAGACCGCCGCCAGGGTGGCGGCGGGCGCGGTGGCCCGGACGCTGATCGGGGCGATCGGGATCGACGTTCATTCGTGCGTGGTCCGCATCGGCGACGTCCACGTTCCCGTGCCCGACGGCGAGGTGCCATGGGACGCGGTCGAGCGCTCGCCGGTCCGCTGTGCGGACGAGCCGGCCGGCGCACGGATGGTCGCGGCCATCGACGCTGCGCGAGAGCGTGGCGATACGCTCGGGGGCACCGCGTTCGTGGTCGCATCGAATGTTCCGGCCGGCCTTGGCAGTTACGCGCATTGGGACCGGCGGCTCGACGGCCTCATCGCGCAGGCGATGTGCAGCATCCCGTCGGCGAAGGGCGTTGAGCTGGGGGCCGCGGCGCTCGCCGCGGAATCGCCCGGATCGGCGGTGCATGACGAGCCACGATGGGACGCCGGGCGCGGCTTCCACCATCTCACCAACCGGCAGGGCGGCCTCGCCGGCGGCGTCACCGACGGCGAGCCGGTGTGGGCGCTGGTGCACTTCAAGCCGATCTCGACCCTGCTCCACCCGCTGCGCAGCGTGGACATCCACAGCGGCGCGGAGATCAACGCCCACTACGAGCGGAGCGACATCTGCGTGGTGCCGGCCGGGGCGGTCGTCGCCGAAGCGATGCTCGCCTGGGTCCTGGCCGCGGCCGCGATCGAGAAGTTCGGCGGTGACAACATCGGCGAGGTACGCCGCGCCGCAGCCGCCCATCGGCGGGCGGTCGGACGGCTGCGATGAGCGCTGTTCGCCGCATCGCGCTGGTCGGCCTTCCGGGATCCGGCAAGAGCACCGTGGCCCCACTGGTCGCGGACCGCCTCGGGTGGACTGCCGTCGACCTCGACGACGACGTCGCGGCGAGCGCGGGGCGCTCGCCCGCGGCGATCATCGCGGCGGACGGTGAGGCCCACTTTCGAGACCTTGAGCTGGTCGCGCTCGAGAACGCGCTCCGCCGTCCCGGTCCCCTGGTCATCGCCTGCGGTGGCGGCCTGATCGCCCAGCCGGCCGCCCGCCGGCTCCTGACCGAGCTGTGCACGGTGGTGTGGCTCGACGCTGCCGATGCCGTGCTCGCCGCACGGGTCGGCGACGGCGCGGAGCGTCCGATGCTCGGCGGATCCGCCGACACGGGCATTCCGCGCCTTCGCGGCGACCGCAGCCAGGCCCACCAGGCGGCGCACGTGCGCGTCAGCGCCGGCGGCGCGCCGGAGGCTGTCGCCTCCCGCGTGGCCAACGCCTTCGCAGGCGCGATCCGCGTCGACCTGGCCGAGCGCGCGTACCACATCGAAGTGCGCGCATCGGCCGTCGACGACGTGGTGCTGCACGTTCCGCCGGCGGCGACCCGGGTGGCGCTTCTTTCGGATCGAGCGGTGCATCCGACCACCGAGCGGCTCGTCGCCTCGCTGCGCAGCAGCGGCATCGCCACGACGGTGCTGGAGGTTTCGGGCGGCGAACCGCTCAAGACCTGGTCGACCGCAGGGCGAATGCTCGCGCGCCTGGGGACCGCGGGACTGCAGCGGAACGACTGCCTGATCGCACTCGGCGGAGGCACGGTGGGGGACCTCGCCGGGTTTGTCGCCGCCACCTACCTGCGCGGGATCGCCTGGGTGAACGTGCCCACCACGTTGCTCGCCATGGTGGACAGTGCGATCGGTGGCAAGACCGGGGTCAACCTCGCCCGAGGGAAGAACCTGGCCGGCGCGATCTGGCAGCCACGCGGCGTGGTCTGCGACCCCGAGGTGCTCGCGACCCAGGACGACCGCTCGTTCCGCTCGGCGTTCGCCGAGATCGTGAAGTACTCGATGATCACCGAGACGGCGCTTGCCACTGATCTCGATGGGCACCTCGACCGGCTCCTGCGCCGCGATACGGATTCACTGACCGAGGCGATCCGCGAGTGCTGCTCGATCAAGTCCCGCATCGTCTCGAGCGACGAGCGCGAGGGCGGTGGCCGCGCCGTGCTCAACTACGGACACACCGTCGGCCACGCCCTCGAGGCCGCGGCCGGGCTCGGCGACCGCCTGCTTCACGGAGAGGCGGTGGCGGTGGGGATGCGCGCCGCCGGGCAGCTGAGCATGCGCACGCTTGGATGCCCGCCCCGGGATATCGAGTGGCAGGATGAGATGATCGTGCGATGCGGGCTGGCCACGTCGCTGGTGTTTGACCCCGAGCGCGTGCTCGGCTACATGCGCGCGGACAAGAAGACCATCGGCGACCGTCTCGGCTGGGTCCTCCTCGAATCCAGGGGCCACCCGCGCGCCGGCCAGCACGTCCCCGAGGCCGAGGTCGTCAGTGCCCTCGCCGCGGTGCGCGCGCGGTGACGGCGATCCTGCTCCTGAACGGACCCAACCTCGGGAGCCTCGGTGACCGGGAGCCCGAGGTTTACGGCGGGGTCACACTCGCCGCGATCGAGGCGGCGGTGCGCGAGCGCGCAGCTGCACTCGGGCTCGAGGTGCGCTGCGAGCACACCAACCACGAAGGCGCGATGGTCGACATCCTCGAGGCGGAGCGCGGCCGTGCCGCCGGATGCATCGTCAACCCCGGCGGGTTGACCCACACCAGCGTGGTCCTCGCCGACGCGCTCCGCGCCTTCACCGGCCCGGTGGTCGAGGTCCACCTGTCGAATATCCTCGCCCGCGAGCCCTACCGGCGCGTGTCGCTCTCGGCCGAGGCGGCTGTGGCCGTGATCGCGGGCCTGGGGCTCGAAGGCTACGTGCTCGCAGTCGAGGGACTGGCTAAGCTGCTCGAGGATCAGTCAACGACTGGGAGCACCGCATGATCACCGCCTCCGACCTGCGCCCTGGTGCGACCGTCGAGCGCGACGGCGATCTCTTCGAGGTCATCGACTTCTCGCACATGAAGCAGGGTCGCGGCACCGCCGTCGTTCGCGCCAAGCTGCGCAACGTCACGACCGGCGCCGTCACCGATGAGACCTTCCGCCCCGAGGAGAAGTTCGGCCGCGTCCGCATCGAGCGCACCGAGGCGCAGTTGCTCTACAAGGACGGCGAGAATTACGTCGTGATGGACAACACGACGTTCGACCAGGTCACGCTCAGCCCCGAGCAGCTCGGCAGTGGCGTCGACTTCCTCAAAGAGAACGACACGCTCTTTCTCCTGCGTTTCGACGATCGCATCCTCGGCGTCGACCTGCCAACGTCGGTGGTGCTCGAGGTAACCGAGAGCGAGCCTGGTTTCAAGGGTGACACCGCCAACGCGTCGTTCAAACCGGCTGTCGTGGAGACCGGCCTGGCCGTGGATGTGCCCCTGTTCGTGAACCAGGGCGACCTGATTCGGGTCGACACGCGCACCGGTCGATACCTGGAGCGCGCATGACGGACGTCGAAGAGCCCGATCGCCTCCAGCTGCGCCCGACCATGAACGGCCGCCGCCAGCTCGGCACGACCCGCGTGGCCAATGAGGTTGTCGCGTCCATCGCGGCGTTCTCCGCGCTGCAGGTGTCCGGAATCCACGCGATGTACCACCCCGGCGGACAGCAGTTCGACCGCATCGTCCGGCGCTCGCATGCGCATCGAGGCGTTCGCGTCGAGATGCGCGACGATGCCCTGCACCTCAGCCTCTACGTGGTGATGGAGTCGGGTGGCAACGTCCCGGTGGTCGGGGCCGAGGTGCAGCGGCGCGTCGCCGACGCGATCGATCGCATGCTCGCGCTGCGCGTCGAGGAGGTCAACGTCTTCGTCAGCGAGGTCGCCTTCGCGTGACCCCTGCGGTGTCAGGCACGGGACGCCGCCGGCGCGGTCGCGAGCTCGCGCTCCGCGTGCTCTTCGAGATCGAAGGCACCGCCAAGGACCCGGACGTCGCGTTGCGCTACCAGGGCGAGGACCTTCGTGCGACCGCCGATGTGCGCTCCTTCGCACGCACCATCGTTGTCGGTTGTGTCGATCATCTCGATACCATCGACACGGCGCTCGTCGCCGCGATGGAGCACTGGTCGCTTGTCGACCTCGGGAAGGTCGAGCGCGCTGTGCTCCGTCTCGGGACGTTCGAGTTGCTGTACATGGAGACGACGCCGGTCGCCGTGGTGATCGACGAGTCCATCGAGCTGGCGCGGGCATATTCGGGCGATGAGGCGGCGCAGTTCGTCAACGGTGTGCTCGGCCACGTGGCTCGAGAGCGAGTGTGAGCGCCGCCGTCTGCTCGGTCAGTGACCTGACCGTGCTCGTACGCGATGCGCTCGCAGCCCGCCCCGAGCTGGAGGACCTGCTCGTCGAGGGCGAGGTGAGCAACCTCAAGGCACACGTCTCCGGGCACCTCTACTTCACGCTGAAGGACGCGCGTGCCGCGGTCTCGTGCGTGTGTTTTCGTGCCAATGCGCTGCTCATCCCGTTCCGTCCCGACAACGGCATGACCGTGATCGCGCACGGCTCCGTGCAGGTCTACGGACAGCAGGGACGGTACCAGCTCTACGTCGACCGGCTCGAGCCGAGCGGCGTCGGCGCGCTCGCCCTGGGTATCGAGCAGCTCAAGCAGCAGCTCAGCGCCGAGGGACTCTTCGACGAGCGGCGCAAGCGCGCGGTGCCGTTGCTGCCACGGCGAGTTGTCGTGGTCACGTCGCGAAGCGGCGCGGCGTTGCGCGATGTGTGCACGGTCATCGCACGCCGGGCGCCGTGCATCGGCGTGGTGCTCTCGCCGGCGACCGTGCAGGGTGACGGAGCCGTGGAGACGCTGATCCGTGCACTGCGACGCGCGGACCAGGTTCGCGACGCGGATGTGATCCTGCTCGTCCGTGGTGGGGGTTCGCTCGAGGACCTGATCGCCTTCAACAGCGAGTCACTCGCACGCGCGATCCGGGCGACACGATTGCCGGTGGTGACAGGTGTCGGTCACGAGACCGACACGACGGTCGCCGACCTGGCCGCGGACCGCCGCGCCGCGACCCCGTCCGCCGCCGCCGAGCTGGTCGCCCCCAGCGTGGCCGTGCTTCGCGACGATGTTGCCGCGCGGCACGCACGCCTGGGGATCGCGATCGCCGGACTGGTCAGCGTGCGTCGTGATCGCGTGCACATATCGTCACTCCGTCTGCGTCAGGCGTTGATGCAGGAGACCTCGCTGAAACGGCGCGCCCTCGATCACCAGACATCACGCTTCGCGGTCGCGCACCCGTCTCGCCGCGTCGAGCTCGAGCGCCTGCGCCTGCATCGCGCATCCGAACGCCTCCAGGCCGCAAGCGTCCGGGTGACCGTGGCTCGACGCGCCGACCTCACCACGCGTGCGGCGCGGCTTGCGGCGCTGTCACCGCGACGCACGCTCGAGCGTGGCTACTCGATCACATCGGACGCGGACGGCAGGGTGCTGACCGACGCGGCGACCGTGCCCACCGGCGCCCGCCTGCACACCGTCCTTCGCCACGGGAGCCTGGAAAGCACCGTGGACCGTATCGACCCCGCCTCGCCGTCAGAGGGCGAACGGATGTACGATTCGACAGCGGAGTCGGGTGACCCATGACGCCCAACGCCGAGGAGGACGACATCACAGCCTTGACCTACGAGGCGGCACTGGCCGAGCTCGACACCCTGATCGCCAAGCTCGAGGGCGGCAGCATTGCCCTCGAGGAGGCGATCGGCGCGTACGAGCGAGGGGTGGTGCTGGCCCAGCACTGCGCCGAGCTGCTCGCCCGCACCGAGCAGCGGGTGAATCAGCTCGTGGTCAGCGCCAGCGGTGCCATCGGGGAGCGCCCCCTGGAGTCGCCAGGCGCACCGTCACCCGAGTCCCGCGGGGATTCCGGCGGCGGCGCTCCGGTGCGGACGGCGCCGCTTCGCGTCGATCCTGACGACGTTCCCTTCTGACGGCGCGAATACACACAATTGTGGTATAGATGGGGATCATGACACCGGCGTCACAGGTCAGGCGGGTCGACCTCGAACTCGTCGAACGCGGGCTTGCCCCGAGTTCGCGAGCGCGCCCAGGCGCTGGTCGCCGCCGGCCTCGTCGAGCTCGACGGCGTCCGGGCCACGCGCGCCGACCAGCGCGTCGGAGCGATGACCGCCATCCGGCTGCTCGGGCACGATCACCCATGGGCGAGCAGGGGAGGGCTCAAGCTGGCGCCGGCGCTCGATGCGTTCGCCATCGGCTGCGCCGGTCGGGTGTGCCTCGACGCGGGTGCGTCGACAGGGGGATTCACGGACGTGCTGCTGAGCCGCGGAGCGTCGCTCGTCTACGCCGTGGATGTCGGCCGAGGTCAGCTCGATCCGCGCCTCGCCACCGACTCGCGGGTGCGCGTCATGGACCGGACCAATCTGCGAACTCCTCACGTCGCTCCCCGGCCCCGCGCCCGACCTCGTGACCCTCGACCTGTCCTTCATCTCCCTGCGCCTGGTCATGCCGGCCGTGGTGCAGCTCATCGCGCCGGGCGGTGCCGATCTCGTCGCCCTGTTCAAGCCCCAGTTCGAGCTTGGCCGCGAAGCGATCGGGAAGGGTGGCATCGTCCGCGACACCGGCGCCGCCGAACGTGCCGCGAGCGAGTTTGCGGGATGGCTCGAGTCCGCATTTGGGGCTGTCGCCCGGATGCCTGTGCCCTCACCGGTTCGGGGGGCGAAGGGCAACTTGGAATGGCTGGTCGGGGCTCGCCTCGTACGGGTCGATCACCCGGGGTCGAGCCCACCATGAGCGCCGCATCCAGCATCGGCTTCCTGCTCCATCCCGGGGAGCAGTTCGCCGTGCAGTCGGCGATCGCCCGCGCCCAGGCCTGCGGATACATGGCGTGGACGGCGCTCGAGGACCCCGAAGCAGCCATGCGGGAGCACAGCTCGACCACGGCGCTGCTCGTGACCCTCGGCGGCGACGGCACATTTCTCTACGGCGCCCGCCTGGCTGCGCCGCTCGGGATCCCGGTCGTCGGGGTCAACCGCGGTCGCCTGGGATTCCTCAACGATGTCGAGATCGACGCGCTTCCCGAGGCGATCGCCCGGTTTGCCAGCTGGTGACTTCACCACCCAGCATCGCGCCCTGCTCGAGATCACCCTCGACCCGGCCGATGGGCCGGTGCTCGCGATCAACGAGATCGTCGTGCGCGCCCGCGATGTCAACGTCGTCCGGCTTCGGGTGGATGTCGACGGCGACCTGCTCGGGGCATTCGATGCCGACGGCGTGGTCGTCGCGACTGCGACCGGCTCGACCGCCTATGCGCTCAGCGCAGGCGGCCCCCCCGTCGATCCAAGGGTGCGCGCCGTCATCGTGGTGCCGCTCGCCGCGCACGCGGTCATCAGCCGCCCGGTGGTGATTCCGGAGCGCCTCGACGTCCGGGTGACCGTCGAGCGTGGGCGCGTCTTCGTCGCAGCCGACGGACGCTCGGTCGCCTGGCTGGCCGACGGCGGCAGCATCGTCGTCAAGCCGGGGCCGGAGCTCGAGGTGGTGCGCTTTGCCGACTCGCCCTCGTTCAATTCGCGACTCCGTCAGAAGTTCCGCTACGGGATTCCGCACAAAGACCTGCTGCTCGAGCCGCTCGAGGACGAGCCGCCCGCCGCCACCGGCACAAGGGGTGAGCGCAGTGGCCCTCCGTGAGCTTCGGATCAGCAACCTCGCGGTCATCGACGAGGCCCGACTCCCCTTCGACGACGGCTTCACCGTCCTCACCGGCGAGACGGGATCGGGCAAATCGATGTGCGTCAACGCGCTGCGCGCGGCGCTCGGAGGCCGGCTCGAACCTGACGCGGTGCGGTCCGGCGCCGCTGCCGCGCGCGTCGCGGCCGTCTTCGACAATCCAGGAGCGCGTCTGCGTGCGCGCCGCGCCGAGCTCGGGATCCCCGACGACGACCTGATCACGCTGTCACGCGAGGTGCCGGCATCGGGGCGAACCACCTGCCGCATCGATGGAGCCCTGGTCTCGCAAGCAGCGCTTCGCGAACTTGGCGATCTCTGCGTCGACGTCACCGCTCAGGGCACCAGCCATCGGATGCTCCGGCGGAGCTGGCAACGCGACCTGCTCGACGCTTTTGGCGGTCGCGAGTGCGCCGCCGCGCGAGCGGCCACCACCGCCGCGGTCCAGTCGTGGCGCGGCGCCGTCGAGGCCGTCGCGGCCGCCCACCGGGCGGCGAGCACCGGCGCCGCCGAGCTCCAGCGGGCGCGCGATCTTGTCGACGACCTCGGGCCGATCCGAATCCGCCCGGGTGAGGATGCCGAGCTCCAGGCCGAGCGGCTCCGCCTCCGGCACGCGGCCCGGATCGCCGAATCGCTGGGATCGCTGGCCGAGGCGACCGGTGGCGACGACCAGTCCGCCGCCGACCGGCTCGCCGCCGCGATCGCCCGCGGGGCTGACCTGGCCGCGGTCGATCCCGGGCTTTCGGTGTTGCTCGAGGACGCTGATGCCCTCGTCGACCGGCTCCGCGAGCTCGCGCTCGACGCTCGCCGTCACGCCGACGAGATCATCGTCGACGACGCTCGCCTGGCCGCCGTCGACGAGCGGCTCGACACGCTCGCGCGGGTCGTCCGGCGCCACGGGTCACTCGAGGCCGCCCTCGCCGAGTTCGACCGGGCGCTCGCGCTGGTCACCAGCGTTGACGGCGAGGCGGGCGCACTCGGCAGCCTCGAGGCTGCCGCCGAGGGCTGCCGCTCTGATGCCGCTGCGGCGGCGGCAAGGCTCAGCGCTGCCCGGACCTCGGCGGCGCGCCGCCTCGAGCGGGCGGTGACCGGCGAGCTCCGGTCGCTGGAGCTGCCTCACGCGCGCTTCCGTGTGGTGCTCACACGGACCATGGATGTCGCCGGGGTGGACCCCGGCGACGGCACGCCGGTGCGGTGCGGGTCGTCGGGGATCGACGAGGTCGACTTCCGGCTCGCCCCCAATCGCGACTCGGTGCCGATGCCCCTCGATGCCGGACCATCGGGTGGCGAGCTTGGCCGCCTCGCGCTTGCCCTGAGCGCGGTGGTGAGTGAGGACGACGCTCCCGTCCTGGTGCTCGACGAGGTGGATACCGGCATCGGTGGCGAAACCGCCGCGAGAGTCGGCGACGTCCTGGCCCGGATCGGGCGGACCCGCCAGGTGATCGCGATCACGCACCGTCCGGAGATCGCGGCACGGGCCGCCTCGCACATCACGATCACCAAGCTGGAGCGACCCGGAGGACCCGAGGCGACGGCGGCCCTGATCACCGGGGCGGAGCGCGTCCGTGAGATCGCCCGGTTGATGTCGGGCAGAACGACCCAGGCTGCGCTGACACGAGCCGCGGAGCTTCTCGACGAGGGTGCGAGCGACGTTGGGGGTACCCCCGGCGTCCGTACCATGTAGCGATGCAGCGGGAGGAATCGGGCGCCGGCGCCATCATCGTCGACGCCCCGGGGTTCCACGGGAGCCTCGAGGAGCTCGTCGCCCGGGCGAACCGCGGCGACCTTGAGCTGACCGAGATGTCGGTCAGTACCGTCGTCGACGAGGCACGCAACGCGCTCGAAAGCCCGGAGCGCCAGGGCGACCTACGCGCGGTCGCCGACGCGTTGACCTTGCTCGCCCGGTTGGTCGCGCTCAAGGCGGCGGCGGTGCTGCCCGACCAGGACGCCACGGTCATCGAGCCCGAGGACGACCAGTCGACCGACGCGGGCACGGCGGCTCGCCGAGTACCGCCTGTTCAAGGCCGCGGCCGAAGCCCTTCTCTCCGAGGCCGCGACCGAGGGAGCCCGGAGCTTTCTCGGGCTCGTGTCCACCGACGTGATCCCCGTCGAGCGCCTGCGCATCGCCCCTGAGCGCCTGGCGGCGGCCTTTCGGGCGGTGCTCGAGCGCATCAGTGACGCGGATCCACTGCCGGTGGCGATCACCTACTCGGTGGAGGACAAGGTCCGGCTGCTCCGCGATCGCCTCGGGCTCGGCCCCCTCGACTTCGAGGAGGTGTTCGCCGGGGTGCGGAGCCGGCTCGAGGCGGTCGCCTGCTTCCTCGCGCTGCTCGAGATGCTGAAGCGCGGCGAGGCGACGGTCGAGCAGCGCGACGCCTTCGGCCCCATCACGGTGACCGGCGTTGGATGAGGTGCTGGTGCTCGACGTCTTCGGACGCGCACGGGTGCCGGAAGGAACCGCCGACGCCGAACCCGAGGACCTGGCGCCGGCGCTGGAGGCACTGTGCTTCGCGCTGGGTCGGGAGGTGAGCATCGCCGAGGCGGCCGCGATCCTCGAGCGCAGCCCGGCCGCCGTGTCCCGTTCGGCCGGGGTGCTGGCGATGGACCTGCGCGGTCGCGGACTGATGCTCCAGCGCTCCGAGCACGCCATCCAGCTGGTCACCCGTCCCGAGATGGCCTGGGCGGTGCAGCGAGCGCTCCACCCCGAACGCCCGTCGCGGCTGAGCCGCGCGGCGATGGAGACGCTCGCGATCATCGCCTACCGCCAGCCGGTCACCAAAGCCGGGATCGAGTTCGATTCGTGGCGTGGACTGCGAAGCCGTGCTCGAACATCTCACCGAGCGACGCCTGATCGCCGAGGTCGCACGTCAGGAGACCCCCGGCCATCCGCGCCTGTTCGGCACCACACTCCGATTCCTCCAGCTTGTGGGTCTGGAACGGATCGAGGACCTACCCCCGGTGTCCGACGGCCCGGTGCTCCCCAGCTTCGAGTGACCGCCGCTCCGCGGGAGCGGCTGAACCGCTTTCTCGCGCGCCGCGGCGTCGCCTCCCGGCGCGGCGCCGATGAGCTGATCGCCGCTGGACGGGTCACGGTCAACGGCGAGGTGAGCGGCCTCGGAACGGTCGTCAACCCTTCCGTCGATCGCGTCAGCGTCGACGGACACCGGATTCCCGCCCGGGCAGTTTCCGTCACGATCGTCCTGAACAAGCCGGCCGGCGTGGTCACCACTCGGAGCGACCCGTACAAGCGCCGCACCGTCATGGACCTGATCGAACCCGTCCCGGGCCTGGTCCCGGTCGGGCGACTCGACGCCGACAGTCGCGGGCTGCTGGTGCTCACCACCGACGGTGACCTCGCGCACGCCGTGTCCCATCCGCGCACGGGGGTCACCAAACGGTACGTGGCGACGCTCGATCGCCCGATCTCGGCCGATCAGCTCGAGCAGATCACCGCCGGCGTGGACCTCGACGACGGTCCCGCTCGAGCCGTCGCGGTCAAGCGCTCGGGCTCGGATTCGGTCGTGGAAGTGGTGATGGCGGAGGGACGCAAGCGCGAAGTGCGACGCCTCTTCGCCGCCGTCGGGCTCGAGGTGCGCGATCTCGTGCGCGATCGCGGTCGGTCCGCTGCAACTGGGAGCGCTCGCTGAAGGCGACGCTCGCGCGCTGCGCCCCGCTGAGCTTGCGTCGCTGCGCGCGGCAGCGGGCCTGGCCGCGCCAGCCGCGCACCGCAGCACGGCGGCCGCGGTGACGGCCCCCGATCATCACCATCGACGGCCCGGCGGGGAGCGGCAAGACGACGCTTGGCCGCCGGCTCGCCACCACCCTTGGGCTCCCGCTGGTCGACACCGGCCTCTTCTATCGCGGCGTCATGGTTGCCGCGGCACGAGCCGGCATCGACCCCGACGACCGCGAGGCACTGATCGATTGCGCGCGCCGCACGGTCGTGGTCATCGACACCGACCCCACCCACGACGATGCGGACCGCGCGGCGAAGGTCGACGGCATCGATGCCGGCCCGGCCTTGCGCGATCCCGCGAACGCCCCATTGCTCGCGTCGATGAGCAGCATTCCCGAGGTTCGCGCGGCCTTGCTCGACGCGCAGCGACGGCTTGCCGCCGACGGCGCCGTCGCCGTCGGTCGCGACTGCGGCACCGTGGTGTTCCCCGAGGCGCAGCTCAAGCTCTACCTCGACGCGTCGGAGGCGGTGCGGGTGCAACGTCGCGCGTCTCAACTGCGAGGCGACGCGGGCGCGGACAGCGCGCTCATGCTCGGGGAGGTGGGCGCTCGTGACCGTCTCGACGCTTCACGCAGCGCCGCACCGATGCAGCCCGCTCCCGACGCGCACGTGCTCGACACCGCCGCGCTGGGGATCGACGAGGTGGCGCACGCGGCACTCGAACTCTGGACGGCGGTCATGGGCGCGCCACCAGCCGGGAAGCCGCCGCGATCATGATGGAGCGCGTGATCGCATCGGTCGCCAAAGAGCAACGGCCCGTGGAAGCCGGCGTGGGCACCGTCAGGGCGAGCTTCCCGGCGGCGTGACCAGCGGCCTGTCGCAGCCGGATCACCTGGTCGCATTCGACCTCGAGACCACCGGGCTCTCGCCTCGGAGCGACCGCCTGCTCGAGATCGGCGCGGTGCGCTACGACAACGGGCTGCGTCCGATCGATGAGCTTCAGGTGGTGGTCGATCCCCAGATCCCGATCCCCCTGGCCATTCAGCGACTGGTCGGTCTGAGCGACGAGGATGTCCTCGGGGCGCCGCCACCTGCGGAGGCCGCGGCTCGACTCGCCCGATTCTGCGGGGACGCCCCGCTGATCGCTCATGGTGGGACCTTCGATCTGCTCTTCCTGCGCGCGCTGCTCTCCGAGTCGTTCGGGTCGAGGTTGATCTACGACACGCTCGACCTCGCGCGGATCCTGCTGCCCACCTTTGAGAGCCACAGCCTTCCGCTGCTGAGCCGCCGGCTCGGGATCAGCCACGAGCGACCGCATCGCGCTCTCAGCGACGCGCGTGCCACCGGCGACCTGTTTCGGGTCCTGGTCGGCGCCGGCCGGAAGCTGCCCGAGGCAACCCTGGTCGAGATGCGCCGGGTCGCGTCCCAGGCGCCGGGTCCACTCGACGCGTTTCTCAGCGAGGTCATGCTCCGCCCCGGAGTCGACGCCGACCCCCCGGTCGACCGCGCGCTGAGATCGACCATGCCGCCGATGCGCACGCCCGCCGGCCTGCCGCCGCCGGCCTCGGATGGGAGGAGCATCGGGGAGGCGGCCGCCGCGCTCCTCGGTCCCGAAGGCCCGCTCGCCGCGCGAGAGGGATACGAGTATCGCGAGGCCCAGCTCCAGATGGCGATGGCGATCGGCCAGACGCTCGAGCGCAAACGGCGCCTCATGGTCGAGGCCGGCACGGGGGTGGGCAAATCGCTCGCCTACCTGACGCCGCTGGCGCTCTGGGCTGCGCGCACCGGCAAGCGGGCCGTGGTCGCCACCCACACCGTCAACCTCCAGGAACAGCTCGCCGACCGCGACCTGCCGACCGTCGCCGGGCTGCTCGATCAGCCGGTATCGGTCGCGGTGCTCAAGGGGCGAAACCACTATCTGAGCCTTCGCCGCTGGCGGCGATTCCTCGCCGCATCCGACGTCGCCGGGCACGAGCCGGACATGGTGGCGATCCGCTTCAAGTTGAAGATCCTCGCGTGGCTCGCGACCACGACGACCGGAGACCGCTCGGAGGTCTACCTCGCCGGTGACGAGGAGCAGCTCTGGCGCCGGGTCGCGTCGGACGCGACCGACTGTCTCGGGCCGGCATGCGCCAACTGGCCAAACGCGAGGTGCCACATGGTGGCCGCGCGTCGAAGCGCGACAGATGCGGCCATTGTTGTCACGAACCACGCGCTCCTCCTCGCCGGCAACGAGCGCCAGGGCCAGGTGCTCGGCCCGTACGAGGCGCTGGTGATCGATGAGGCTCATCACCTCGAGTCGGTGGCAACCGAGCAGCTCGGCATCACGGTGCGCCTGGGCGATCTCACGCTGATCCTCGATCGCATGCCCGCGCAGCCGGGCACGCCGCTCGGCGCAGCCCTCGAAAGATGCCGTGAGGCGGGTCAGCGTCTCTTCGGCGATGCCAAGGGATTCATGTCCGCGAAGCTCGGCGGCGAGCATGCGTCGAACGGACGGGTCGGCCTGTCTGACGAAATCCGCGCCGACCCGGGATTCGGGTTCGTGGAGCGCTCCGCGATGCACGCCTCGGGCGTGTTCCAACGAACCGCGGGCGTGCTCGCATCAAGTTCCTCCTCGGCCATGCAGGCGGAGCTCCTGCCCCAGCCGGATCGCGCCGATGACGAGCTCGAGCACGCCGCGGCGGCTCTGGCGGGGCTCGCCGCGGCCGTCGACCACGTGATCACGCGACCGCGGGCGGGCATGGTGACCTGGATCGAGATGCGCGGCGAGCAGGCGGAGCTGCACGAGGCACCCGTCGATGTGTCCGTCCCGCTCGCCGAGACGGTCTTCGATCCCGCCGAATCGGTCGTGCTCACCTCGGCAACGCTGTCGGTCGCGGGCGGCTTCGACTTCATCCGCCATCGCGTCGGCATCGGCGCAACCGCCGAGGAGCTGACGCTCCCGTCGCCGTTCGACTACCTCCGCCAAGCCGTCTGCATCCTCCCGGAGGACGCGACCGCCTACGACGATCCCTTCCACGACCTGCAGATGACCGCACTCATCGACGGCATCGCCGCCCGCCTCGACGGACACACGCTGGTGCTGTTCACGAGCTATGGCCCGCTCAAGCGCGTCTGGGCGCTGCTCCAGGATCGGCTCGACGCCCGTGGCATCGCGAGCCTCGCCCAGGGGCTCGACGGCACACGGAGGCAGATCCTGCAGAGCTTCCTCGCCGACCCCCGGACAGTGCTCTTGGCCACCAGCAGCTTCTGGGAAGGCATCGACATCCCCGGTGACCGCCTGCGCTGCGTGGTCATCGACAAGCTTCCCTTTCCGGTCCCGACCGATCCCCTGGTGCGCGCCCGATCCGAGCGGCTGCGCGACCCGTTTGCCGAGTACATCCTTCCGGTCGCGGTCATCCGTCTCCGGCAGGGGTTCGGGCGGCTCATCAGGAGCGCCTCGGACCGAGGCGCCGTCGTCCTCTGCGACCCGCGCCTGCGCACCCGCCAGTACGGGCAGGGGTTCCTCCGCGCGCTCCCTCCGGCGACCACGGCAGTGACCGCGCTCGACCGGGTGCCGGCGATCGTCGACGACTTCGTGAACTCGGGGGCGTTGCCCGAGAGCGTGGGAGAATCAGACCAATGGTCCTCGAACGATCTCGAACCGGCGTGACCCCGGTCGCCGCACCCATACCCGGCGGCGCGCTCGACGAGCCCCGGATGGAGCCCGATGCGATCGCCGATCCAGCCGGGTCGGTGCGTATCGCCCTTGCTCAGTTCTACCCCAGGCTCGGTGACGTCGGGGCAAATCTCGCGGCCCATCTCACCATCGCCGCCGACGCGGCGGCGCAGGGGGCCGGCCTGGTGGTCTTCCCCGAGCTCTCGCTCACCGGGTACTTCCTGAAGGACCAGGTGCCCGACGTGGCGCTGACGATGGACTCGCCCGAGGTGAGCGCACTCCGCGACGCCTCGCGCGACGGCGGAATCGATATCGTCGCCGGACTGATCCTCGAGAGCAGGGGCCATCGCTTCTACAACGCTGCGCTGTACATCAGCGCCGGCGAGGTGGTTCACGTGCATCGCAAGGTGTATCTCCCGACGTACGGGCTCTTCGACGAGCAGCGGTACGTCGCGTCCGGTGATCGATTCCGGTCGTTCGACGCGGCGCTAGGCAGCCGCACCGACCGGCGCTGGCGTGTGGGGATGCTCATCTGCGAGGACCTCTGGCATCCGTCGGCCGTCGTGCTGCTCGCGCGCCAGGACGTGGATCTGATCATCTGCCCTTCGGCGTCGCCGGGGCGCGGCGTGCTCCGGGGGGACGCGGTCGGCACGGCGAGCAGTTACGACGTCATGACCCGCACCTACGCCCAGCTCTTCACCACCTACCTGCTGTACTGCAACCGCTCCGGGTTCGAGGACGGAGTTCGGTTCTGGGGCGGGTCACGGGTTGTCGACCCGGTGGGCAGCGTGGTCGCCGAGCTCCACGGTGCCGACGAATCGGTGCTCTACCACAGCCTGGAGCGCAGCGCCGTCCGTCGCGCGCGCGTCGCCTATCCACTCCTGCGCGACGAACGAAACGATGTCAACGACGCCGAGACCGATCGACTCCGCCGCCGACGCGCTCGCGGTTGACGCCGCATTCGTCACCGAGCTCCTCCGCGGCTTCATCGCCGACGGAGTGCGCAAGGTGGGGTTCGAGCGCGTCATCGTCGGCCTTTCGGGGGGCGTCGACTCGTCGCTGGTGACCGCGCTCGCGGTGTCATCACTGGGCACCGACAACGTCGTCGCGGTGTTCATGCCCTATCGCAGCAGCGATCCCCAGTCGCGCATCGACGCCCTCGCGGTGTGCGACAGCCTCGGCATCGGCACCGAGATCGTCGACATCACGCCCCAGGTGGACGCTTATTTCGAACACTTTCCCGATGCGGATCGCACCCGCAGGGGCAACAAGATGGCGCGCGAGCGGATGTCGATCCTGTACGACCATTCGATGGCCGAGCGCGCGCTCGTGCTCGGCACCTCCAACAAGACCGAGCTGTTGCTCGGGTACGGCACCCTGTTCGGCGACATGGCGAGTGCGCTGAACCCGATCGGCGACCTCTACAAGACCCAGGTGTACGCGCTCGCTCGCGCGTTCGGCCTCCCGCACAGCGTGCTCACCAAGCCGCCCAGTGCCGACCTGTGGGCCGGGCAGTCCGATGAGGACGAGCTGGGGATGCGCTACGCGGTGGTCGACGAGGTGCTCCACCTGCTCGTCGACGAGCGGCGCAGCCGGGCGGAGGTGATCGCGCTCGGGTTCGAAGCCGCCGCCGTCGATGCGATCGTCGCGCGCGTGCGCGGCAGCCAGTACAAGCGCCGGCCGCCGGTGATCGCCAAGTTGAGCAACCGCACCATCGATCGGGAGTTCCGCTATCCGCGGGACTGGGGTCGATGAGCGAGCCGGCCGGAACGCTCGCCGTGGTCGCGACCCCGATCGGCAACCTCGAGGACATCACCCTGCGCGCCCTGCGCGTGCTGCGCGAATGCGACGCGGTGATCGCCGAGGACTCGCGCCGCACCAAGGTATTGCTGAGCGCACACGGCGTTCACAAGCCGGTGCTGTCGCTACCCGCGTTCGACGAGCGGCGACGCGTCCCTCCGTTGATCGAACGACTCGAACGCGGAGAGACACTCGCGCTGTGCACCGACGCCGGCACGCCGACGCTGAGTGACCCAGGCGCCATCCTGGTGCGCGCCGCCCTGGACGGTGGCCATCGGGTGATCCCCGTCCCGGGCGCGTCGGCGCTCACCGCCGCGCTGGCGTCGAGCGGCTTTCGCGCCGGCGCGTTCTGCTTTCTCGGGTTCCTGCCGCGAACCGCGGGAAAGCTGGTTCGCGTGCTCGAGGAGGCGATGCGTGAGGATCGCACCATCGCCTTCTTCGAGTCACCGATGCGGATCACCAAGACGCTCCGGCTCGCCGCGCCCGTGCTCGGCGATCGTCCGGTTCTGGTTGCCCGGGAGTTGACCAAGCTGCACGAAACCCTGCACCGCGGGACTGCGGCGGCCCTGGTCGAAGAGTTCACGGCGCGCCCGCCTCGCGGCGAATGCACTGTGGTCGTCGGAGCTCGCTCGTGAGCGAGGGCCTGCCGGCGCTCGTCGACACCCACTGTCACCTGGTCCTGCTCGAGGAACGCGGCTTGCTCGACCGTGCGCTCGAGGGCGCGGCCGCCGCGGGAGTCGACGAGATCATCTCCGTCGGCCTCAACCTCGACAACTCGGACCGCAATCGTGCAATCGCCGAACAGCACCCGGGCGTCTATTTCACGTGCGGATGGCACCCGCACGAGCCGGCCGTTCCCGACGCGCCGCAGCTCGAGGCACTCGCCGAGCTGCTCGGTCACCCGAAGGCGGTCGCGGTGGGGGAGGTCGGCCTCGATCTGTTCTTCCGGCCCGGGCTACCACGAGGTGCCGCTCGATATTCAGCAGCGCTCGTTTCGGGCGATGCTCGAGCTCGCGGCCGATGCCGGCAAGCCGGTGCTCATCCATGACCGCGACGCCCACGAGGAGGTGCTCGCGGCCGTGAGCGGTGTTCCCGGCAGCCGGGGTGTTATGCACTGCTTCAGCGGCGACGCCGGGTTTGCCCGGCGCTGTGCCGACCGGGGCCTCATCGTGTCGTTCTCCGGGATCGTCACGTTTCCGCGTGCCGAGGGCATCCAGGATGCGGCGCGAACGGTCGCGCCGAGCGGATTCGTCGTCGAGACCAACTCGCCCTTTCTCAGTCCGGTCCCCGAACGGGGCAAGCCGAATCTTCCGGAGCGCGTGGCGATCACCGCGGCGGCCGTGGCGCGCCTCCGCGGGGAGACGGTGGCGGAAGTCCGCGCCTCGACCACTCGCACTGCCCGTCGACGTGCTCGGCATCGCGACCCCACGCACGGCCACCGCGCGTGCCTGACGCCGCGCGCTCCGAGCGCGCAGGCCATCCGGTCGACCTCACCGACCCGAAGACGCTCACGGCCGTCGCGCGACGCGTCGGGCTTCGCCGCGACACCAGCCTCGGCCAGCATTTCCTCGTCGATCGCGAGGTGCTCGACGCCATCATCGAGGCACTCGACCCAGGCTCCGACAGCGAGGTGCTCGAGATCGGCTGCGGGCTCGGAACGCTCACCGGTGCGCTGGCGGCGCGAGCCCGCCGGGTGGTCGCGATCGACATCGACCCCGCATGCGTTGCAGGTACGGAGATCACGCAGCGGGCGAATGCCAACGTCACCGTGCTCGAGGCGGATGCCCGGGTGGTCGATCCCGCCGCCCTCGGCTTCACCACCGGCTGGGTCGCGACCGGCAACCTGCCGTACCAGCTCACCGGTCTCGTCCTGATGCGTCTGCTCGAGGCCGGCGAGCCACCCGCTCGCGCGGTCGTGCTCGTGCAGCGCGAGGTGGCGGCCCGGCTCGCCGCCGGTCCCGGCGACTGGAGCCTCGCGACCGTCGCCATCCGCTCGCTCGCCGACGTCGAGCGCATCCGCGATGTCCCGCCGAGCGCGTTCGACCCGCCACCGGCGGTGCACTCGTCGATCATCAGGATCACGCCGTCGGCGAAGGCGGAGCCTTCGACCCGCGCCTCGATGCTGGCGCTCGCCAGGCCGCTGTTCCAGTCGCGCCGCAAGACGCTGCGCAACGGCGTGTCAAGGGCGCTGGGCGGCGACCTTGCCGGCGCGGGTGTCGCCCTGGCTGACG
Organism: Candidatus Dormiibacterota bacterium; assembly: GCA_963799005.1. Classification (GTDB taxonomy): domain Bacteria; phylum Chloroflexota; class Dormibacteria; order Aeolococcales; family Aeolococcaceae; genus Palsa-851. The sequence continues at coordinate 95,854 of CAWCVK010000003.1, forward strand.
CGGGTATCGATCCGGGGCGCCGGCCGGGTACGCTTCGCCTCGATGAGTGGGAACTCCTCGCTCGCGCGGTCGCGGACGTGAGGATGGTCGACGCGATGAGGCAGCCCATCACCAGCGCGCGCATCGAGCCCGACGAGGACGGCGTGGTCGCGCCGCTCCACGCGGCACGCCCCGCGATCGCGGGCGCCTTCCGAGCAGCGCCAGGGATTCGCCGCCGTCCTGCGCCGCCGCGATTTCCGCTACCTCTGGGGCGCCCAGCTGGCGTCGCAGCTGGCCGACAAGTTCCTGATGTTCACCCTGCTCGTCTTCATGTACACGCTGACCCGGCGAGCGTCGCTGCAGTCGGTGCTGATGATCGCGTACACGCTGCCGAGCGTCCTGCTCAGCGCTCCGGCCGGCGTCTACGCGGATCGGCACGACAAACGGGTGCTCATGGTCGGGACCAACGTCGTGCGCGGCGCGCTCATCCTGTTGATCCCGCTCGCGCAGTTGATCCCGGTGCTGCGAGGTCAGGCGTGGCCGCTGATCGTGATCACCCTGCTGTTCAGCTCGGCGGGGCAGATCTTCGCCCCTGCCGAGGCGGCGAGCATTCCCACGCTCGTGCACCGGCAGCAGATCACCGAGGCGACGTCACTTTTCATGACCACGGTGATCCTCACGCTGGTGCTCGGCGTTCCCGCCGCGACCATCGCGATCGGCTTCTTCGGCAACCAGGCGCCTTTCTACATCGCCACGGGGCTGTTCGGGCTCGCGGCGCTCTCGGTCTGGAAGGTGAGCGTCAGCCTGCGCGCCGAAAAGGTCAGCCAGCGGACCGGCAACGAACATTCTTCGCGAGTTGCGCGACGGCATCGACATCCTTCGCCGGAGCCCGCCGCTGCGGCTCGGCCTCTACCAGCTCGCGCTCGCGATCGTGGTCGTCTTCACCATCTTCGCGCTCGGTCCCGTGTATCTCGTGGAGGTGCTCAACCGCTCGGACAACGAGACCTACATCGTCCTCGTCCCGGCGATGTTCGGGCTGATCGCGACCGCCGCGGTTGCTCGCCCAGCGCCCGAATTTCCCCCGCGCGAAAACGCTGGTCGCGGCGATCAGCGTGGCCGGCCTGTCACTGCTGATCATGGGCATCGTGCCCGACGTGTTCCGCACCCACGGGCTCCCCGGATTGATGGTGCCGCTGGCGGTCGCCGTCGGGGTGCTGTTCGGGTGCGCCCTCGGTGCGATGCTCATCCCGGGGTTCACGGTGCTGCAGGAACGGACCGACACCGAGAGCCGCGGCCGTATCTTCGGCGGCATCTTCACGGTGATCAACGCGGCGGTGGCGATTCCGTTGCTGCTCGCCGGTGTGCATCTCTGACCTGATCGGCGTGGCTCGCGTTGTCGCTGCGCTTGGCGCGATTCTCATCGTTCTCGCCGCGCGCGATTCGCTGGTTCGGCTGGCAGCGCCTCAAGGTGCTCGAGCCGGACCCGCGCGCCCGCTGTCGGCGACCCTCGACCCGACCTGATCGCAAATCTGCAACGACGGTGTCGCGGACCGGTGGATTGGCTGGCGCTGGCGAAGCCTGGTGGCAAGCTCCGAGGCCTTGCGGACCGGACTGGCCGGCCCTGGCGGAGGAGTCATGCGAGCGGTCGTCACTTGTGAGTGCTGCGGGCACCGGCAGGCGATAGCCCGCCAGATCGTCCGCCCCGAGTTCGTTCAATCTCGTCTGCCACAGCTGCGAGGGTGTGCTGCGCGTCGAGGTGACCCTTGGTGACCTCCAGGCCGCCCAGCACGCCACGGGCAAGAAGACCCAGCCGGTCGCCTGGGTCTGAGTCGCGCCGTCCCGGAGTTCGGGGGAGGCGCTGGTATCATCGACGGCGCTCACGCTTGCCGGTCGCGAGCCAGGGGCGCATAGCTCAGTTGGTACGAGCGCTGCGTTGACATCGCAGAGGTCATAGGTTCGATCCCTATTGCGCCCACCAATTTGATGTGGCAGATGATCATGGCCACCTGTCTCAGGTCACGGTGGCCGAGGTAGCGCAAAAGGCCGGTGCCGTTGTCGACCTTGTCGTGCTGGACCCGGAAGCGTAGCCACCGCCGGTTGCGCGGGATGGCCTTGACCGGTGTTCAGCCGGAGAGCGGGTCGCATCATGGGAGCCCCCGTGCGTCGCCTGCGCTGAGCCGCCGGGTGTTATTGCCGAACATGGCTGCAACTTGTCACGGGGCCACATTGTCCATGCGGTGGACGAACATATGTTTGGTATAATCCATGCATGCAAGCGCTCGCGATCCCGGATGTCAAGGACCGGCTGCGATGCGGATGTCGACGCCCTCGTCGACGAGTCCATCGACGCCTGTCTCGACGCCACGCCCTGGGCGCGGACCTGGTCGACATCCGGCACGAGATCGACCGGCTCGAAGCCGAGTTCATCCGTCGCCTGCACCGCTTCCATTGCGCTCGCGGCGCCCAGGACGACGGCGGGGGGAGCACGGTGTCCTGGCTGCGACGCTGCTGCGGCATGACCGTGAAGGCGGCCGCGTACCGCGTGCACCTGGCGCGGACCCTCGGCGAACTGCCGGCGGCGCTCGACAGCGCCCGCGCCGGGCGCGCCTCCTTCAGCAACGTGACCATGATCGCCCACCTCGCCGAGGACGTCGGCGTCGAGCAGGTGGCGCCGCTCGAGGGCATCCTGGTGGGCGCCGCGGCGACGCTCGACCCCGGGGCCATGCGCACCCTCACCCAGGTCACCCGGCTGCGCCTCGACCCCGACGGCGTGCTCGGCGATGACAACCACGCCCACGAGCGCCGCTGGTTCGAGTGCGAGCAGACCTATGGGGGTGTGTTCGTCCTCCGGGGTGAACTGGACGCCGAAGGCGGCGCCCTGGTGAAGACCGCCATCGATGCGCTCAGTCACGCGATGACCCGTGGCGAATCCCGGTCGGCCTCGCAGCGCCGTGCCGACGCGCTGGTCGATCTGGCCGCCACCCAGCTGCGCTGCGGGGACCACCGCGATGTGCACGGGCAGCGGCCGCACCTCACGGTCACGGTGAGCGCGGAGACGTTGCGCGCCGGCGCTGATGCACAGGCCGCCGTGTTGAGCGGCGTGGGTCCGATCCACCCCGCAACCGCGCGGCGCATCGCCTGCGACGCGGTGCGGACGGTGGTGACGGTCGCGCCGCCGGCAGACGCTTCCGCCTGGACGGCGCTGCGCACGCCCACGCAGCCGCTCTCGGTCGGACGGGCCACGCGCACGGTCCCGGCCCACCTGCGCAACGCGCTGCGCCTCCGGGACCAGGGCTGCCGCTTCCCGGGGTGCGACCGACCGCCGGCGTGGACCGATGGCCACCACATCGTCCACTGGGCGGACGGCGGTCCGACCGAGCTCGACAACCTGGTCTCCCTGTGCCGTCCGCACCACCGCGCGGTGCACGAGCAGGGGTGGCGCATCCGCATCGCTGACGGATGTGCCGTGGTCGACCCGCCGCCCTGACGTACGTACATCGATCCGACTGCGCCACCGGTTGCTTCTGCCCGACCACGGCGGGCGCCCGGAGTCAGGCTGCCTTGGTCGCGTATCCGGCGTACGAGACGCGCATGTCCTTGGTCACGATGAACCGCGCACGGTTACCGAACTCTCCGTAGGACATCCGACCCTTGCGGAGCTGACGCAGCATCCGGAGCAGCTGGAGTGGTTTCGGGCTGGGAGCGATGCCGGTCATGTCGCGACCGTCGAGGTCGTGGTGGCTCAACACCGTGCGAAGCTCATCGGGGGTGATGAACTGCTCCCAGGCGTGCAGGTTGGGTGGCATCCACCGGGTCAGACGCCAATCCTGGAAGAGCTTGATCATCACAAGCCTGCTGGTGCGCGTGCGGTTGATGGTGTCGAACAGGTAGAGGCCGCCGGGCCGCAGCACGCGACCGGTTTCGCCGATAACCGCGTCGAGATCGGTGACGTGCTCGAGCACGTCGACGCAGCAGGCGATGTCGACGCTTGCGTCGTCGAGGGGAAGACGCTCTCCGGATCCTTCGCGGTAATCGATGCTGAGTCCCGCCGCCGCAGCGTGCGAACGCGCAGTCGCAAGTGACGCCGTGGACGGATCGACCCCGATGACCTGCGCGCCGAGCCGCGCGAACTCCTCCGCAAACAGTCCCCCACCGCAGCCGATGTCCACCACGGTCTTGCCGCGCAGGTCCACACCGAGGTCCGCGAGCACTCGGGTGAAATAGTCGAGCCTGGCTGGGTTGATCGCTGTCCGGATCGCGTTCAACGGTTGGTGTTCGTCCCACCAGATGTCGCCCGCGCGGTTGTAGATCTCATTGTCGACCGGCATGGTTACCTCCTCGCGTCGTGGTTGTCACTACCCGGAGCTGAGCAGTCCCTTGGCTTCGCCGAGCAGGCGAATCAATGAGCGACGCCGGTTCTCCGGCATCCCCGCCATCCACGCGGCCTCCTGCACGTGGAGCAGGCGCAGGATCTCGGAGCACGTCGATCTCCCGAGGTCGGTGGCGTCCACCAGCACCGACCGCCGGTTGGTGGGGTGGGCCCGGCGGCGGACCAATCCGAGTTTCTCGAGGCTGTCGAGCACCGACGTCACGCTGGTCTTGGCAAGCAGCGTGCGTTCGCCGATGGTTGTCGGCGTCAGCGGCTCGGGGTCACCGTGAACGACGGCCAGCACGTTGAAGGACTTGAGCACCAGCCCATACGGGGCGAGGAACTCCTCGACCCGGTTGACCGCGACGACCCCGGCAAACGTCAGGTTGAGCACCACCTCGCTGGCCGAACGGTCGGCATCCGGGAACTCGCGCTCGAACCCGTCGTGCATTCGCACGGGGTCGGCTGACCGGTCCTTACGTGCCCGGATGTTGACCATCTGATGCTTCGATCTCCCAGTCATACGAGGACGTATAGTACGCGATCGGACTATCTGGCCACGTACTGTAGCCGTCCGTCGAGCCCGGCGTCAAGTGGTCGCTGCCGGTGCGTTTGGCCCGGGCGTGCCGGCGAGCGCCGCTACCGCAGCGGTTCGACGACTGACAGGTCGTGCGCGAGGACGATACGTCGGGGGTCGAACTCCAGCACGCGATCCATCCAGGCACTGCACGGCGGGATATCTGCGCCGGCGCTCTCCCGCATCGCCACGGCGGCGCGCAGATCGGCCGCGAACTCGGTCGCCGTGTCGCGTGCCTGGCCCGCGAGAACGACAGTCCCGTCATCGCAGCGCATCACGACGGACTGATGGCCTGGGGTGTGTCCGGGCGTGGGGAGCACCCACAACCCGGGGAGCAGCTCGACCTCGCCGTCGATGGCCTGATAGTTGGCACCGGCGAAGTCCACGACCTCGCGGACGGTGTACCCAGCCTCCTGCGCGCTCGCCAGCTCGGTCGACTGCACGACGATCGGACGCCCGGCGAATGCCGGGTTGCCGCCGCAGTGGTCGAAATGGAGGTGACAGTTGACGACCCATCGCACGTCCTCGACGACGGCGCCGACGCTGCGCAGCGCGTCTTCGAGAGGCCGGCGGCGGGGGCGGTAGTGCGCCTCGGTTTCCGCGTCGGCCATGCCGAGGCCCGTGTCGAACAGCACCTGCCCGGCGGGATGGGCGATCAGGTAGCCGAGGAGGGACTCGACGCGCGCCTGGCCGGTCTGGCGTCTCTGACCCCGGCCGGATGAAGTACCCGAAGTCGATCCGCCGGATGTCGTCGATGATCATGTCAGCACCGACGCGCGGGCATCCACGTCCACCACTACGTGCCGGAAATCTGCTCGCTGTCCACGAGGAACGCTTCGAGGTGGGTCACGACGAAGCGATGGTCCTCGACCTGCGCCAGTCCCGACACCGCCACCGAGCCGACGCACCCGCTGGTTCCGAGGAGCACGGGGAACGCACCGCCGTGGGCAGCGAACAGTGCATTGTCGAGGCGGGAGTCGGTGTCGAAGTCGCCGCCGTCGGCGCGGAATTTGCAACCGACGAAGTACGAGGAATGACCGTAGCGCTCGGCCACGGCCGCCTTGCGCAGCAGCCACGCGTCGTTGTCGGCAGAAGATCCGGGCAGCGCGGCGTGGAACAGACACTGGCCACCGCGCCGGATCGAGATTGCGACCGGCAGGCCCGCCTGGAGCGCAGCGGCGCGCAACCGCGAACCGAGCGCCCACGCAACCTCGTGGTCGAATTGGCTGAAGACCAGCCGGGCTTCTTCGGCGAGCAGCGCGGCAAGCTGCTCGGCGTCGGCTTCGCTCACGCGACTGGGACCGGCACAACAGCACCGGTCGCCGCACTGATCCGGGCGGCCTCGAGGAGGGTCGCCGTCGCGAGGGCGTCGCGCGGATTGACGGGGGGCGGATTGTTGCCCCGAACGGCTCCCGCGAACGTCGGATAGAAGAGATCCCATCGACCGCGTTCGGTGGCGTAGGGTCCCGGAAGCACCTGCCCGGTACAGGACGCCATGGGTCTCGGGTGGCTCGACGCCCCAGCGCTCCGCGAGCGACGCGGGAGTTTCGCCCGCGATCAGCGAATTCTCCTGGGTGTCGGCTGGGCCGAGGACAAAGGTCGCCTCGGTGCCCGTGACCCTGTAGCGGGGGCCGGGCGCGAACTGGCTCCAGCTCCCCGACAGGTGAGACCGGGCGCCACCCGCGTGGGTGACGGCGAGAAACACGTCGTCGTCGAGACCCGATCTCGCGGATCCGCAACTCCGCGTACACGCTCACGGCCGGCCCGAGCAGGACCAGGGCCTGGTCCGCAAGATGGCTCCCGAAATCGAGCATGGTGCCGCCACCGGATCTGCCCGGCCCGCGCTGCGGCGCGTAGCGTTCGAAACGCGATTCGAAGCGGGTCACCGTCCCCAGCTCGCCGTCGGCAACCAGCTTTCGGACGGTGAGGAAGTCCGAATCCCAGCGCCGGTTCTGATACGGGCTCAGCACCAGTCCCCGTTGCTCGGCGAGGTCGACCGTGTGCCGGGCGGTATGCCGGATCGAGCGCGAACGGCTTGTCGCACACGACAGCCAGTCCCAGCTGCAGAGCCTGCTCGGTGAGGCTCGAATGCGTGTCGGCCGGCGTCGAGATTGCCACTGCCTCGACGCCGGCATCGACGAGCGCGGTCAGCGACGCGAAGGTCGACGTGCCCGGCCACTCGCGGGCAACCAGCGCCTGGCGTTCCGGCGACGAGGTCATGACCCCGACCAGCTCGCATTCCGGCGCCGTGGCAATCAGCGGCGCGTGGAAATAGCGTCCGCCGAACCCATAGCCGACTAGGCCGAACCGTACCGGAGTCATGACGTACCTCTCGTGTTCCACCCGCACGGCGGCGGGCTGCGGGCGTGGGTCATCGCTCGCCCGGATAGACGACGCCGAGCTCGGCTCGAGCGCCGTCGAGGATTTCCAGAATCGCGATCGTGTCGGCGTGCGGGATCAGCGGGCTCTCCAACGAGCCCGGCGCGGAGGCAGCGCTCGACCTCCTCGATCTCCGGGCCGTAGCCGTGTCCATGTCCGGCCAGCGGGTCGTCGATGTGGTGTTCACCCGCGTCGCTGTGCACGATCATCCCGCCGGGACGGTATGCGACCGGGAGGAACGAGATCCACCCGCGGCTGCCGAGGATGGCCGCCTCGTTGGGAGCGTGGATGGACGCCGACGCCCAGAGTTGCGCGCCGGGGCGCCCCCCGTACAGCCACTCCATCGCGACGGTGTCGTCGGAGCCGGTGGGTGAGAGCGTGCCCACGGTGCGGACCTCGTCAGGTGGCCCGAGGAAGAGATACGCGAAGGTGGCGGGATAGACCCCGAGGTCGAGGAGCGCGCCGCCCCCGTTGTCGAGGTCGTAGAGGCGGTGGGTGGGATCGAACGCGAGGCCGAGCCCGAACTCGTTGCGCAATCCGCGCACCGTCGCCGATGACGCCGTCGGCGATCAACTGCTGGGCCTGACGGATCAAGCGGGTTGGTGCGCGTCCACATGGCTTCCATCGCGAACACACCGGCCCGCGTCGCTGCCGCGAAGACCTCGCGTGCGTCGGCGGCGTTGATGCAGACGGGCTTTTCGATGAGGACCGCCTTCCCGGCTTCGATCGCCAGCAGCGCGTGCGCACGGTGATGGGGATGCGTGGTGGTGATGTAGACCACGTCGACCTCGTCATCGCTCACGAGGGCGCCGTAATCGCCGTAACTTCGGCTGGCCCCGTGGCGGGCGGCGAGCCGCGCGGCGCGATCGGCGTCTCGCGCGGCCACCGCGGTGACGATGTTGCCTGCGGTGAGATTGATGTCGCCACTCACCGTGTCGGCGATGCCGCCGGCGCCGAGGATGCCCCAGCGAATCGGACGGCCGTCAGCGATAGGGATGGGCATGAATGACCTGTTCCTCTGTCAGTGGGATTCGCGAGAGACTCTGTCGCCCGAGGACCCGACCAGGAAGTCGAGGTCCGCTCCGGTGTTGGCCTGCTGGACGGTGTCGACGTAGAGCCGCTCCCAGCCACGCGTAGGTTTCGCGTAGGCCCCGACGGTCGCCTCGTCGGGTGTCCGCGCCGCCAGCTCCGCTTCGGGAACGTCGACGTCGAGCCGGCGAGCGGCGACATCGAGGATCACGAAATCGCCGGTGCGCACCAGGCCGAGCGGACCGCCGGCGGCGGCTTCAGGCGACACATGCAGCACCACGGTGCCATAAGCGGTTCCGCTCATCCGGCCGTCACAGATGCGAACCATATCGCGCAGGCCGTGGCGCAGGAGTTTCGCCGGGAGCGGCATGTTCGCAACCTCGGGCATGCCCGGATATCCCTTCGGGCCGCAGCCCCGCAGGATCAGCACGGAATCTGCGTCGACGTCCAGGTTCGGGTCGTCGATGCGACGCGTGCATGTCCTCGATCGAGTCGAAGACCATCGCCCGTCCGCGATGGCGCAGCAGGTGCTCGGATGCCGCGGCGGGTTTGATCACCGCGCCGCCCGGGGCCAGGTTGCCGTGCAGGACGGCGATGCCGGCGTGCGCCTGGAGCGCGTCGGAGCGGCTGCGGATGACCTCGCGATCCCAGATCTCGGCATCGTCGAGGTGTTCAACGAGCGGTCTCCCGGTGACCGTCAGCGCGGAGGGGTCGAGCAGATCCTTCAGTTCCCGCAAGCACCGCACGCAGACCGCCGGCGCGGAAGAGGTCCTCCATCAGGAAGCGCCCCGCGGGCTGCAGATCCACGAGCAGCGGAACCTGGGATCCCGTGCCGTCGAAGTCGTCCTGGGTCAGCTCGACGCCCAGCCGTCCGGCGATGGCGAGCAGGTGGACTACGGCGTTGGTCGAGCCGCCGATCGCCGCGAGCGCGACGATGGCGTTGAGGAACGAGCCTCGGGTCAGCAGGGTCGACGGTGTACGGCGTGCCGCGACCATCTCCACCGCGAGCCTGCCGGTGGCATGCGCGCCCTCGAGCAGCCGGCTGTCGGCTGCGGGGGTGCCGGCCAGGCCGGGCAGCACCATCCCGAGCGCCTCGGCGACCAGGGCCATCGTCGAGGCGGTGCCCATGGTGTTGCAGTGGCCGCGGCTGCGAATCATCGAGGACTCGGACGCGATGAACTCGGCCTGGGACAGGGTCCCGGCGCGGACCTCCTCCGACAGGCGCCAGACGTCGGTCCCGCACCCGAGCGCCTGGCCGTGGAACGTCCCGGTCAGCATCGGACCACCGGGGACCACCACGGCGGGGAGGTCGACCGATGCCGCGGCCATCAGCAACGCCGGGATGGTCTTGTCGCAGCCGCCGAGGAGGACCGCGCCGTCGACCGGGTTGGCACGAAGCATCTCCTCGGTGGCCATTGCGGCCATGTTTCGCCAGAGCATCGCCGTCGGGCGCACCAGGGTCTCGCCGAGGGAGATGACCGGCAGGTTCAACGGGATGCCGCCTGCCTCGTAGACCCCCTGCTTGACGCTCTCGGCAACCTCGTTGAGGTGGGCGTTGCAGGGGGTCAGGTCGGATGCGGTATTGGCGATCGCGATGTGCGGGCGCCCGTCGAACGCGTGGGCGGGCAGACCGCGACGCATCCACGCCCTGTGGATGTACGCGTTGCGGTCGGCGCCTCCATACCACTGCGCGCTTCGCTGCCGGACCACGTTCACCACCTTTGCAACCACCGGACGAGCCTCCGCGGCGAGGTTCTATATTGTCGAGCGCCGATGGCAGTGCGTCGCCGCCGCTTCGCTGTCAACTCGTGAAGCGGTTTCACGCGGTCCCCGCATCCGGCGAGCGCTACGGGTTGGCGGAGGGACCGTTCTGGGACGGCGAGCGAGAGCGCGTGCTCTGGGTCGACGTCAACGCCGGGACGGTCCACACCGGCACCCTCGCCGGGCGGCGCGTGACCCACGAAAGCAGTCTGCAGCTCCCCGAGACCGTGGGTGCGGTGGTGGCCTCCCGGCGGGGCGAGCTCCTGGTCGCCGGAGCACGGCGGCTGTACATCGTCTCGCCCGACGGTGCTGTCAGCCTCGGGCCGTCCATCGTTCCCGAGCGAACCGCCAGCAGGCTCAACGATGGCTGCTGCGATGCGGCCGGACGGTTTCTGGTGGGCAGCCTCGCCCTCGACGGCCGAGCCTTCGTCGAGGTGCTGGTCCGTGTCGATGTGGACGGCAAGGTCCTGGTCCTCGATGACGACATCGGCATGTCCAACGGCCTGGCATTCTCGCCCCGGGGGGACCGCCTCTACAGCGTCGACACCCTTCCGGGGGTTGTCTGGGTCCGCGACTACGACGCCGACACCGGTGAGGTCGGGCGCCGCGAGGAGTTCCTGCGTCTGGGCGGCGACAAACCGGACGGGCTCTGCGTGGACGATCAGGGAAATCTCTGGATCGCGATGTGGGGAGCGGGAGCGGTGCGGTGCTATTCGTCAACGGCAGAACCGACTGCGGTCATCGAGGTCGCCGCGCCGAACACGACGAGCGTCGCCTTCGTCGGGGCATCGCTTGACACGCTGCTGATCACCACCGCGTCGGAGCAGCTCTCCGAGGCGCAGCGTTCGCGCTATCCGGATTCGGGTCGGTTGTTCACCGCGCGAGGTCGGGGTCAGCGGACTGCCGGTTGCGCCGTGGCGCGGCAGCGGAGGCGGCGCAGACGGTCGAGCCATCAGAAAGAGGGCGAACGGCCGATGAAGGCGTTCGTGGTCACCGCACCTCACCGGGGCGCCGTTCACGATGTGCCCACCCCGGTGGCCGCCGATGGCCAGGTGGTCGTCGACATCTCCCGAGCCGGCGTCTGCGGCACCGATGTCGAGTTCTGGACCGGTGAGATGGTCTACCTGCACCAGGGCCACGCCCGATACCCGATCCGGCTCGGGCACGAGTGGTCCGGCGTCGTGTCCTCGGTCGGTCCGGGCGTTGACGCCGCCTGGTTGAGACGGCGGGTCACCGGCGACACCATGCTCGGCTGCGGACACTGCGACCGCTGCCGTTCCGGGCGTCACAACGTGTGCGAAACCCGTTTCGAGGTCGGCATCCGCGGCGGCTTTCCCGGCGCTCTCGCTGAACAGCTGGTGGTCCCGGCAAGCGCGCTGCGGGCATTGCCCGACAGCGTCGACGACGTCGCCGGCGCAATGGTCGAGCCAGGCGGCAACGCGCTGCGTTCGGTGAGAGCCGCCGCGCTCGCGGCGGGCGACCGTGCCCTGGTACTCGGCACCGGGACGATGGGGCTCCTGGCCGCCGAGTTCGCTCGCGCCGACGGCGTTGAGGTTCACCTCATGGGCAGATCGGCGCACGGTCTCGAGTTCGCCGCAACCCTGGGGTTCGCCGGCGTGTGGCGCGTGAACGATCTGCCGCGGCTGCGCTGGGACGCGGTCATCGACGCCTCCAACGCAGCCGAGCTCCCGGCGATGGCGGTCGACCTGGTGGAGCCCGGCAAACGCGTGGTGTACCTGGGAGTCTCCGGCAGCCCCAGCCTGGTCGACACTCGCACCTTGGTCCTCAAGGACGTGACCGCAGTGGGAATACTCGCCGCATCTCAAGGGCTTGCCGGGACCATCGAGCGCTACGCTGCCGGATCGGTCGACCCCAGACCGCTGGTCGCTGCCACAGTCGGGCTGGACCGGGTCGGTGACGTGCTTGGCGGCTGGCGACCCGACAGCGCAATGGCCGGTCCGAAGCTCCAGATCGACCCACGCATGCCCACAGACAGCCAGCGGAAGAGTGCAACCGGATGAACGACTTCGAAGGGCTGGTCGCGGTGATCACCGGGGGCGCGAGCGGCATCGGAGCCGCCACCGCCACCCATCTGCTCGGCCGGGGCGCGAGCGTGGCGGTGCTGGATCGCACGTATTCAGCCGTCACTCGCACCGCGGCCCTCGAGGTTCCGTGCGACGTCGCCGATCCGGATTCCGCGCGCGCTGCCATCGACACCGTGGCCGCTGAGCTGGGATCGATCGACATCCTGGTCAACAACGCCGGGATCGGAGCCGCGGGCGACGTGAGCGAGAACCAGGATGACGAGTGGCAGCGCGTGCTCAGCGTGAACGTCGTCGGCATCGCCCGAGTGACCCGCGCGGCGCTGCCCTTCCTGCTGCGATCAAGCCACGCGGCGATCGTGAACACCTGCTCCGTGCTCGCCGACGTCGGCGTCCCGCAGCGCGCGCTGTACTCAGCCAGCAAGGGAGCGGTGCGAGCGCTGACCCTGGCGATGGCCGCCGACTATGTGAAGCAGGGCATCCGGGTCAACGCCGTCACCCCCGGAACGGCCGACACGCCGTGGGTGAGACGGCTGCTCGACCAGGCGCCCGACCCGGAGGCTGCCGCGACCGCCCTGCGTGGCCGCCAGCCCCTGGGCCGGCTGGTCACCGCTGATGAGGTCGCGTTCGCCATCGCGTACCTCACCAGCCCGCTGTCGGCCTCGACCACCGGCACGGTGCTCGCGGTCGACGGTGGCATGGCCGGCATACGCGTGGGGTAGCCCGCCAAGGGTTCCCTGACGTTGCTGTCGAGCAGTTCAAATCCCAGCTCGATGGGTCCAGGCGCCCGCGAGCATGGTCGCCGCGACCGGCATGGTTCGCAGGGCATCTGGCTGCGCGCTGAAGGGATCGGCGTCGAGCACCATGAGGTCTGCCGCATCGCCAACCCGGAGCGTGACGTCACCACGTCCGGGGGGCATCGAGGCGGTCAGCGCTTCGACGACGGTGATCTCCTGCTCGGGATGCCAGGGAGGACGCCCGTCTCGGGTTCGATGAACGGCGGCGGCGATCGCCAGCCACGGATCGAGGGGCGCAACCGGCGCGTCCGACCCGAATGCGAGCAGGGCGCCCGCGTCGAGCAGCGAGCGGAGCGGGAACGCACGTCCGGTGCGGCCAGCCCAGTAGCGATCAGCGACATCTCGGTCGTCGAGAGCGTGCGCGGGCTGGACGCTCGCGAGCACATCCAGCTCCGCAAAGCGTCCCAGATCGGCGTCGTCGAGCAACTGCGCGTGCTCGACGCTTCCATGCGCGCCGGTATGGGCAAACGCCTGCAACGCCAGGGCGTTGGCTGCATCGCCGATTGCATGGATCGCGCACTCGAACCCGGCGCCGTTGGCGCGGAGCATGAGCCCTGACAGCTCGTCGAGTGGCACGAGGAGGACGCCAAACCTGTCGTCCGTGCCCGCGGCCGCCGGATAGGCGTCATGGCAGAACGCCGTGCGCGTGTTCAGTGAGCCGTCGGTGATGATCTTCAACGCCCCGACGGTGAGCAGGCCGCCGGTGCCGTCGATGACGCTCCCGGTGTGCAGCCGCTGCTCGAGTGCGTCGTCGAGTCGCTCCGGCCAGACGGAGCTGATGACGCGAAACCATCGATCCCGGTTCGTCATGCGTCGCTGCCACGCCGCGAGCGACCACGGCCTTTCCATGTCCACGATGCCGACAACGCCTCGCGCGGCAGCTGCCCGCGATGCGGCGCGGCACCATTCATCGGCGACCTCATCGTCAACGATCCCGACTTCACCGATGACGTGCATCGCCGCGTCCTCACGTAACAACCCGGTCGCGTGGTCGGAGTATCCGAACCGCTGGAGCGCGGCGGTGCTGAGCCACGCGCTGTGCAGATCCGCGCTGATCAGCACCACGGGCACTCCACCGCACATCTCGTCGAGCATCTCGCGAGTGGGCGCGTCCGGCCAGAGCGCATCGCGAAATCCGTATCCGACGACGGGCACGCTGACGTCCGATTGATACGACGCGAGGTGCGACGCGACCAATCCCGCGGCCGCGGTTGCGGTCTCCGCGCGAGCAGGTCGATACGCGCACGCACCTGTGCCCACTGGTCGAAATGGACGTGCCGGTCCCAGAGCCCGGGCAGCAGATAGCGGCCGTCGAGATCGATCACCTCGGTCAGCGCCGAAGGGCGTTCGACGCCACCGATTTGCCCCACCTGACCGGCGGCGATGAGAACATCCTGCAGGGCTGCTCTGCGGCGCGAGCCGTGCCCTGCGGAACAGGACGGGCGTCAAGGCGACGCCTCCGCGGGATCCGTGGCGTGGGGCGGGCTCACGGTTTGGGCACGATATTTCCAGAACCGGGGGAGCAGGGCGCACAGCACCGCGGTGCCGGCAACACAGAGAATGCCGCCGCTCACCACCGAGGCGCGCACGCCCGCAAGCGACCCGACCACGCCCGCCTCGAGATTGCCCATCGCCGGCCCCGACGTGTAGCTGATCATCTCGATGCCCGCGAGACGGCCGCGCATCGCGTCCGGAATCGTCTGGTTCCATAGGGTGGCGCGAAACAGCCCGCTGATCATGTCGGCCGCACCGGCGACGGCGAGGGCCAGGAGCGCGATCCAGAGCGACGGAGCAAACCCGAAGGCCACGATCGCAACGCCCCAACTCGCGGCGGCGAAGGCGATTGCGCGTCCGTGGTGTCGAACCGACCGCGTCCAGCCGCTGGTCACCGTCGCCAGCAGCGATCCGACCGAGGGCGCCGTGTACAGCAGACCGAGCACCGCGGGTCCGCCGAGGCCCGACGCGATCTGCGGGAAGAGCGCCATCGGCATGCCGAAGAACATCGCGTTGATATCCACCAGGTACGAACCGAGCAGATCCTGGCGGCCCGCGGCGTAGCGCAGACCTGCGAGCGCTGCTCCGAGATTCACGCCCTCGGCGTCCGGCGCAGGCGGGACGGCGCGCATCAGCGTGAGCGCAACCGTCGCCACGAGAAACGTGGCCACGTCAACGCCATACGTCACCGGAAGCCCGACGGTCGCGATCAGGATGCCGGCAACCGGCGGACCGAGCACCTGCCCCAGGTTGCCCCGAAGCGATTCCAGCGCGGCGGCTGCTGTCAGCCGCTCACGGACGACGATTCGCGGGACGAGCGCGTCCAGCGACGGTCGTTCCACGGCGTCGACGCCGGCGGCGACGACCACAACGATGAAGAGCACCCAGAGCTGCGGGTGGGGCAGCGCCGCATTGACGACCAGGACGCCGACGACACCGCAGGCGCTGATCTGCGTGATCCGCACCATGCGGCGCCGGTCGACGGAGTCGGCAAGAGCGCCACCGACGAACGACATCAACAGGATCGGCGCAAGCTCGGCGAGGCTGATCAAGCCGACCACCAGCGACGAGCGCGTGAGCTCGTACGCCTGGAATGGAATGGCGACATAGGTGATCATGCTCCCTGCGAACGACACGCCCTGGCCGATGAAGAGCAGCCGGAATTCCCTCGACTCGCGAAGCGGCGTGACATCGATCGCAAGTGAGGTGAGTTGGCGCCGCAGGCCCGATCGCCGCGGGCCGGTCGGGTCGCGCGTTGGAACCGACTCCATCTGCGGATCCGGCGTCGCTCGCGTGTGCGGCGATGGCTCTTCTGGCACGGTGCGACTTTGCCGCGCGAGGCGTTGTGTGCGTCGACCCCGGTTCGAAACTTGACCGATATGGTCGGGATTTGCTACGGTCGCCGGCGATGATCAGGACAAGGTCATCAACCGTCGCTCATATGAGGTGTGTCATGTCTGTCACGGATGAACTGCTCAAGAACAACGAGCGGTATGCCGCCGATTTCGCCAAGGGCGACACGCCGCTTCCCCCCGCACGCGGGGTGGCGGTCGTCGCCTGCATGGACGCGCGGCTTCACGTCAGCGCCATCCTCGGTCTCGAGATCGGCGACGCACACATCATCCGCAACGCCGGAGGGGTCGTGACCGACGACGCAATCCGGTCGCTGGTGATTTCGCAGCGTCTGCTCGGAACCAGGGAGATCATTCTCATCCACCACAGCGACTGCGGGATGGTCACGTTCTCGGACGATGCGGTGAAGGCGCAGATCAAAGACGACACGGGGATCCGTCCGCCTTTCGCGCTCGAGGCGTTTCCTGACGCAACCGACGACGTCCGTCAGTCGATCGCACGCGTCATGGCGAACCCGTTCATCCCTCATCGAGACAACGTCCGCGGATTCGTGTACGACGTGAGCACGGGCAGGCTGCAGGAAGTCGAAGCCGACCGCGAGCTGAGTGGTGCCTCGTCCGCTGTCGCCGATCGAGCGGCTCGATAGGGACACGCTCGCCGCTGCAATCACAGCATCGCAGGACACGCCGCGCGAACAAATTGCGCCGGAAGAAGTTGCGCACAGGCATGTGCCTTATCGCACAAACAATGTGAGCGGTTGTCCACATTGTGCACAGCCTTGCGCGTCTCAAACGCGTCGCGCGGGCCATGCAAGCACGGTGCGACGTGATGGTTGACAGGGGGTCATGGCCGCGGCGTACACTCCATCGGTGACATCGGAGGTGGGTGTGTCGAGGCATTCAGAGCGAGCCATCATGCCGCGCCGGATCTGCGCACGAGTGGGATGTGGCGAGCCGGTGCACAAGCCGACGGCGAAGTACTGCAGCATCAAGTGTTGCTCCATCGACCCCGCACGCCATGAACGTTTGCGCAACCAGGCGCGCCGCGCGTCGACGCGTCCGATCCCGATGTTGCGTCAACTGCGTTTCGAATTCCCGCCCACAGGCTTCGATCCCGAGGCGCAGCTGACCGTGCTGTGTCAGGCGCGCGAGGACGTTCCATCCGGCATGTCCCGCCTCACAGGCTGACCGCGCGCACCCAGACCGCAGGCGCGTTCGGGTGGACTGCGTAGAATCGGCGTCGCATGCCAGACGAGATCGTCGACGACGCCGCTGAGGCAGGCGCTCCACTCCCAGCCCCCGCCGCGCCGACGCTCGAGATCCTGCGCCACAGCGCCGCTCACCTGATGGCCGCCGCAGTGGTCGACATGTTCCCCGGTGCTCAGTACGACGTGGGGCCTGCGATCGAAGACGGCTTCTTCTACAACTTCCGCCTCCCGGGCGGACGGCACTTCGTCGACGACGACCTGCCGCGTATCGAGTCGCGAATGGGCGAACTGGCGGAGCGGAAGATCGCGTTCGTCCAGGAGGTGGTGCCGCGAGCGCAGGCGATCGAGATCTTCACCAACATGCACCAGGACTTCAAGGTCGACATCATCAACCGGCTGCCGGACGACGTCACCACGGTGAGCATCTACCGGACCGGTAACTTCGTCGACCTCTGCCGCGGGCCACACGTTCCCGATTCCGGATGGCTCAAGGCTCTCCATGTGCTGCGCATCGCCGGGGTGTACTGGCGGGGGGACGCACGCAACGAACAGCTGCAACGCGTCTACGGCACCGCATGGTTCACGAGAGACGAGCTCGACGCGTACATGCACCGGCTCGAGGAGGCGCGGAGACGCGACCACCGGCGGCTGGGCGCCGAGCTCGACCTGTTCTCCTTCCCGGACGAGATCGGCTCGGGGCTCCCCGTGTTCCATCCCAACGGCGGCCTCGTGCGCAAGCTCATGGAGGACTACTCCCGCCAGCGTCACGAGGAGGCCGGTTACTCCTTCGTGAACACCCCGCACATCACCAAGGAGGACCTGTTCAAGGTTTCCGGACACCTCGAATGGTTCGCGGAGGGGATGTTCCCGCCCATGGAGCTCGACGAGGGCACCAAGTATTACCTCAAGCCGATGAACTGCCCGATGCACATCCTCATCTATCGGAGCAGGATGCGGTCGTATCGCGAGTTGCCCTTGCGCCTCTTCGAATTCGGCAGCGTGTATCGCTACGAGAAGTCGGGGGTGATCCACGGGCTCACCCGAGTCCGCGGGCTCACGATGGACGACGCGCATATCTTCTGCTCGCGCGAGCAGATGATGGGCGAGCTCATCTCCCTGCTCGACTTCACCCTTGGGCTGCTGCGCGACTTCGGGCTGACCGACTTCTACCTCGAGCTCTCGACCCGGCCGGAGCACAAGGCAGTCGGCACGATCGAGGAATGGGACAGCGCGACGAGCGCCCTGCGCCTCGCGGCCGAGGGTCGCAACCTGGAGCTGGTGCTCGATGAGGGTGGCGGGGCGTTTTACGGACCGAAGATCTCGGTCCAGGCGCGGGACGCGATTGGCCGGACGTGGCAGATGTCGACGATCCAGGTGGACTTCCAGTTCCCGCAGCGATTCGATCTGCATTTCATCGATGACACGGGCGCCGAACAGCAGCCGATCATGATCCACCGCGCGCTGTTCGGATCCATCGAGCGCTTCTTCGGCATCCTGCTCGAGCACTACGCCGGCCATCTCCCACTCTGGCTCGCGCCGGTGCAGTGCGCGATCATCCCGGTCCAGGACGACAGCGAGGAGGTGATGGCGTACATCCGCAGTCTCGCGACTGCGATGCGCGAGCGTGGACTGCGCGCATCAGTCGATGAACGCCACGGCGAACGCATGCAGGCGCGGGTTCGTGACGCGGAGCTCAAGCGCATCCCGTACGTGGTTGTCATCGGCAAGCGCGACGTCGAGCGTGGCGACGGCGTGGTGCGCGTTCGTGACGTCCGGCGCAACGCGCAGGAGGACATCTCCACAGGCGCGCTCATCGACCGCCTCGTCACCGAGGTGCGCGAGCGGCGTCCCGGGTGAGACGGATCCGGCCGCGCAACGCGCCGGAGGCGGTGACGATCCGCGCGCCACTCCGCGGCGAGGCCAAGCTCAGCGCTGCGCTCGCCCGCTTCCACGTGCTCGTTGCCGGGAGGTTCTGCCTCGACCTCGGCGCCGCCGCCGGTGGCTTCACCCGGGTTCTGCTCGAGGCGGGGGCTGCGCGCGTGTACGCCGTCGACGCCGGATTCGGCCAGCTGCTCGGGTCGCTCCGCCAGGACCCGCGGGTCGTCAACCTCGAGGCCACCAATGTCGCCGGCCTTGACTCCCGCTTGGTCCCCGACGCGATCGACGTGGTGACCATCGACGTCTCGTACCTTTCGCTGGCCGCCGCGGTCGCCCAGCTCGATCGCATCGCGATCGCCGCCGGCGCGGACCTGATCGGTCTCGTCAAGCCGATGTTCGAGCTGCGGCTGGCAACCGCTCCATCGGATCCGGCGCTGGTCGAGGCGGCCACCGCGCGGGCCACGTCGGGCATCGTCGCAGCCGGCTGGGAGGTCGTCGGGACGATGCCATCGCCGGTGCGAGGTGGTCGCGGTGCCGTCGAGGCCCTGGTGCACGCCCGCCGATCAGCGTGATCTCAGAGCATGTTTGGCGGTCAGGCGCGCGTGCTATATTCAGCGGCCGACGCCTGTGTGGGCGCCGCAAAGCAGGACCGCCAGGTACGGCCCTCACCTTCCGGGCTTGCCTTGAAGGTCCAGCACCCGAACCCTGGATAGCGGAACCGCTGTCCAGGTTTTTGTATCCATAAGGAGGCCGCGCCGATCGCATTCCGAGAGCTCAGGGTCAACGACCAGATTCGCATCCCGACCGTCCGCCTCTTCGACGACACCACCGGCGAACAGCTGGGAATCGTGACCATCGAGCGAGCCCGCGAGCTCGCCGCGCAGCGCGAGCTGGACCTGGTCGAAGTGGCCCCCCAGGCCCAACCGCCGGTGTGCCGTCTCATGGACTACGGGCGCTTCAAGTTCGAAGCCCTGAAGAAAGAGAAGGAAAGCCGCAAAGAGCACAACACCATCAACGTCAAGGAGATGAAGCTTCGTCCGAAGATCTCGGAGCACGACTTCCAGACCAAGTTCGGGTCGGTGCGCCACTTCCTCCACGACGGCGACAAGGTCAAGCTCACGATCATGTTTCGAGGGCGCGAGATGGTGCACCAGGAGTACGGACGCAAGCTCCTCGACCGGATGGCGGATGAACTGAAAGAGGTGGCGATCATCGAGCGAACCCCGCTCGTGGAGGGCCGCAACATGATCATGATCATGAGCCCGCTCAACAAGAAGCACGCAAAGGGCGACCAGCACACCAACGACCGGCGCCCGGCGCACGAGGTGGAGGTGAGCGTCACCGTTCCGGTGCAGGAAACCGGCCAGGAATCCAACCAGGAACCCGCGGCCGAATCAGGGAGCAGCAACGACCATGCCGAAAATACGAACCCATAAGGGAACCGCCAAGCGGCTCCGCGTCACATCAACCGGAAAGGTGATGCGGCGCAAGGCGTTTCGCTCGCACTTGCTCGAACACAAGAGCGCGAAGCGCAAGCGCCAGTACCGGATGCAACACGAGGTGTCATCGTCGGACCGCCGCAAGGTGATCCGGCTTGCACCCTATCTTTAGGAGAGCGACATGGCCAGAGTGAAGCGTGGGGTGACGGCCAAGGCTCGGCACCGGAAGATCCTCGAAATGGCCGAGGGCATGCAGGGGGCGCGTCACCGGCTCTACAAGAACGCCAACGAGGCGGTCATGCATTCGCTCGCCTACGCGTACCGCGATCGCAAGCAGCGGAAAGGTGACATGCGCGGTCTCTGGATCGCGCGCATCAACGCGGCCGCACGCCAGAACGGCCTCGCATACAACCAGTTCATGCACGGTCTCAAGGAGGCCGGCGTCGAGGTGAACCGCAAGATGCTGGCCGACATCGCGGTCAAGGATTCGGGCTCGTTTCAGCAGTTGGTCGAAGTCGCCCGGGGCGCCCTCACCAAGGCGTGACCGCCGACCTCCACAGCGTGGCGGCGGAAGCCATCGAGGCGGTCGCCGCGGCGCCGGACCTCGCCGCGCTCGACGCGGTGCGGGCCAGGTTCCTCGGTCGAGGCGACGGTGTGCTGACCGCCTTTCGCCGCGGCCTGGGCAAGATCCCCGACGCTGACGGCCGCCGTCAGATGGGCCAGATGGTCAACGAGCTCGTCCAGCGGGTCGGCGATGCCCTCTATGAGCGCCAGCGCGCCATCGAGCGGTCGGTCCGGGACCAGAGCGTGGACGTGGAGGCGCTCGATCTCACCCGACCGGCGCCACCACTGCGACGCGGCCGCCTGAGCCCGGTCACGCTGGCCGCTCGCGAGATCCGCCGGATCTTCGCCCAGCTCGGCTTCGAGAGCGTCGACGGCCCCGAGGTCGAATACGACCGCTACAACTTCACGCTCGTCAACCAGCCCCCCGGACACCCGGCCCGCGACTCCCAGGACACGTTCTACATCGATGACTTCGCGGCTGCTTCGGACCCACACCTCGCCGGTGCAGATCCGCAGCATGATCATCCGCGGTGCGCCGCTGCGTGTGATCGTCCCCGGCAAGACCTACCGCCGCGATCACGACGCCACCCACATGCCGATGTTCCACCAGGTCGAGGGGCTCCACGTCGACAAGGGGATCGCGGTGAGCGACCTCAAGGGGACCCTGGAGTACTTCGCGCGATCGTTCTTCGGCGCGAGCTCGGCGCTGCAGTGGCGCCCCCATCACTTCCCGTTCACCGAGCCGTCGCTGGAGCTCGAGCTCGAGTGCGTCGTGTGTCGCGGCGCGGGCTGCAGCGTCTGCAAATACAGCGGCTGGCTCGAGCTCCTCGGCAGCGGCATGGTCCATCCCCAGGTGCTGCGCAACGGCGGCGTCGATCCCGAACGCTACTCGGGCTTCGCATTCGGCATGGGTATCGAGCGCGCGGCGATGCTGGCGTGGGGCATCCCCGACATGCGCCTCCTCTATGACAACGACGTTCGGTTCCTCGTCCCCGCAGCGCTGAACGGCGGCCCCGCGGAGCGCCAGGCGCAGTGAAGTTCTCGCTCCGCTGGTTGCGGGACTACGCAACTCTCGATGCCCCGGTGGCGGCGATCGTCAAAGCGCTCGTCGACACCGGCACCGAGGTGGGCGCCGTCGAACCCGGGGGTGAGGGACTGATGGTCGCGCGGATCGCCTCGGTCGCGCCGGTTCCCGGGTCATCCCACCTGCAGTTCGCCGACCTCGATCTCGGTGGCGAGGTGCCCGCCTCACTGGCGGCGTTCACGGCCGTGCCCGGGACGATCCGCGTGATGACCGGGGCGCCGAACGTCAAGGCCGGCGACCTCGTGCCCTACGCGCCCCCGGGGACGCGTCCACCGATGCTGGACGAGCGCCTCGGTGTGAAGACCATCCGGGGTCACAAGTCCCCGGGGATGCTCTGCTCGGCGATCGAGCTTGGGGTGGGGGAGGACGCCGAGGGCATCCTGATCCTCGACGATGGGGTGCCGGGGCAGCCGCTGGCTGAGGTCCTCGCTCTCGACACCGTCCTGGATCTCGACGTGACCACCAACCGGCCGGACTGCCTGTGCCATGTGGGCATCGCGCGCGAACTCGCCGCGGCGCTCGGCGAGGGGCTGAACGAGCCGCCGGCCTCGGTGCCCGAGGAGTTCGTCTCGGCAACGTGGGCCGAGCTGCGCGCGCAGGTGCGGATCGACGACTCCCAGGGGTGCCCGCGCTTCGCCGCTCGGGTGATCGAGGGGGTGGTAGTGGGTCCGTCGCCCGAATGGCTGCGTCAGCGGCTTCGCGCCGTCGGGCTCCGACCCATCAACAACGTGGTCGACATCACCAACTTCGTGCTCCATGAGCTCGGACAGCCACTCCACGCCTTCGACCTCGATCGATTCACGGAGGCCGGCGGTGGCGGGATCGCCGACGTCGTGGTGCGCCGGGCCAGGCCGGGCGAGCGCGTCGTCGATCTCGTGGGAGTTGACCGCGAGCTCTCCTCCGAGGACCTGGTGGTGTGCGCCGGCGACGTGCCCGCGAGCATCGCCGGGGTCATCGGCGGCACCTCGACCGCGGTGACCGACGCGACCAGGGCGGTGCTGCTCGAGGCGGCGAACTGGGACGGCCCGACCATCCGGGCGACATCAAAGCGGCTCGGACTTCGAACCGACGCCTCGACCCTCTTCGAGAAGGGGTTGAGCGACCGCCTTCCGCCGGTCGCGCTCGATCGCGCCGCGGCCTTGATCGCCGAGCTGTCGGGCGGCCACGTCCTCGGCGGCATGATTGACGAGTGGCCACGGCCCCTTCCTGAGCTGGGCCCGATCGCCTTGACGGCGCGCTTCACCGGCGCCCTGCTCGGCATCCCGATCGACGCGACCGAGATGGCCACCACGCTCGCGCAGCTGGGCTTCGCTGTCGAACAGGATGGAGCCACGCTCGCGGTCATGCCTCCGTATTTCAGGCGCGACGTGGCCCTTCCGGAGGACCTCGTCGAGGAGGTCGGCCGGATGATCGGCTACTCGCGGGTGCCGAGCACGCTGCCGGGACGCCGCGTCGCGGCCACGAGCACCGCACCGCCGCCGGCGATCGAGGACGCCATCCGCGACGTGTGCGTCGGGGCCGGATTCGACGAGGCGATCACCTTTGCATTCGTCGGCCCGCTCGACGCGACGACGCTTCCCGGGCTCGGCCGCGGACGGACGCCCATCCCGCTGCGCAATCCACTCAGCGACGAGTGGAGCGTGATGCGCACGTCGCAGCTTCCGAGGCTGTGCGCCGCACTCGCCGCCAACGCCAACCGGGGCATCGGCGATGTGAAGCTCTTCGAGCTCGGCCGCGCGTTCTGGGAAGGGGAGCGAGCGGGACTGGCGCCCGGGTCGACCCCGGACAACGCCGACCTCGAGCTCCCCGCTCTGCCGCTGGAGCCACTCCTGCTCAGCCTCGCGGTCCACATCGGCAGCGGCTCCGCCGAGGAGTCCGCTCGCGAGCTCCGGCACGTGCAGTCGGTCTTCGACCGCATCGCCGACGATCTCGCCGGCGCGGCGCTTCGTGCCCGTCCATCGGAGGAATCGGGGCTCCACCCGCGACGGAGCGCGGCCCTCCATCTCGCCGCCGACACGGTGGGCATCGTCGGTGAGCTCGCGTTCGAGACCGCCGCCGCGTTCGAGATCCGGGGACGCGTGGCGGTCGGAGAGCTGCGTATCGACGCGGTCGCGCCGTCGCCGCCTCGGGAAGTCCGGTTTGCGCCGCCGCCTCGGTTTCCCGCCATCGTCCAGGACCTCGCGGTCACGGTTGCCGCCGACCGGCTTGCCGGCGACGCGATGGACGCCATCGCCGATGCCCGCGAACCGCTGCTCGAGCATGCCGAGCTGTACGACGAGTACCGCGGCGGCACCCTTCCCGCCGGCCGGAAGGGCTGGACGTTCCGGCTGACGTTCCGGGCGCCCGACCGAACCCTTACCGGCGAAGAGGCGCAACGCGCCCAGGACGTCATCGCGACGGCGCTGGCGCGACGATGCGACGCGGAGGTCAGGCGGTAGCGGAGCCGGATCGCGCCTGGTTCGCGCGCCCGACCACGGAGGTCGCCCGCGATCTGATCGGCTGCGCGCTCGTGGTCGACGCGGGGACGGCGGACGCGGTCGCCGCGAGGGTCGTCGAGACCGAGGCCTACCTCGGCACCGCCGATCCCGCCTCGCATGCCTTCCGCGGCCCCACTCCCAGGTCGGCGGTGATGTTCGGCCCGGCCGGGCACCTCTACGTCTACTTCACGTACGGCATGCACCACTGCGCGAACGTGGTCACCGAGGCCGACGGGGTCGCCGGCGCCGTGCTCCTGCGTGCGGCAGTGGTGGAGGAGGGGGTGGCGACGGTTTCGGCTCGACGCGGTGGGGCGACCGGAGCCGGCGTTGCTCCGCGGGCCGGGCAACCTCTGCCGTGGACTGGGGATCACGCGTGCCGACGACGGCATCGACCTGCTCGACCCCGGATCCCGTGTCCACATCGATCAACGCCCGGGAACACCTCCCGTCGCCGTCGGCACCCGCATCGGCCTGCGGCATGCCGCCGACCGGCTGCTGCGTTTCACCTGGATCGGGGAGCCGGCTGTCTCGCGACCGGTTCGGGGCGACGCGATCGCGACCCTGGCAAAGAGAAGGGGCCGGACTGAGCCGGCCCCTTGATTGATACACCGTATTGATACGGCAGCCCGGTGGAAATTCCCGGGCCTCTTATGGCACCGCAACCGGTGCCGGTTCGGAGACGCCCGGTACAAACTCCTCACCCGCACGACGCGCACTCACCCTTTTCCGGGCCCTCCCGGGGGACGCCGATTGCCCAGCGACCTCGACGGGGGCGTCATGGTCGTGCGATTCGGGGGCCCGTCAGCCGGGCCTCAACCCTCCGCTCGGCCGTGCCGGAAGCGCTGCCAGACGGTTCTCAACATTGGTGATGGCTACCTCCGTCTGATTGCCGATGCTACCCCTAACCATAGACCTGTCGACCGCTGACGGCAAGGAGCCTGACGCCTAGACTGGGCTCCGGGCTGCGCTAGAATCGGAACGCCTGTTCGTCTCGGAGGATCCATGTCCGGTCACAGCAAGTGGGCTGGAATCAAGCACAAAAAGGCAATCGTCGACGCCCGTCGCGGCCAGGTGTTCACCAAGGTCACGCGCGAGCTGACGGTTGCCGCTCGCGAGGGTGGCCCTGACGTCGAGGGCAATTTCCGTCTGCGTCTTGCGATGCAGAAGGCGCGAGAGGTGAACATGCCCGCCGACAACATCGAGCGCGCGATCCAGCGCGGTGCCGGCGGGAAGGACGGCGTGCAGCTCGAGGAAGTCCGCTACGAAGGCTACGGCCCGCACGGCGTCGCGGTGATGGTCGACACGCTCACCGACAACCGCAACCGCACGGTCGCGGCGATCCGCAACGCGTTCACCCGCTCCGGTGGAACGCTCGGTGAGGCGAACAGCGTCGCGTGGATGTTCAATCAGCAGGGTGTGATCCGCGTCGAGGCGGGGAAACGCGATCCCGAGGAACTCGCGCTCGAGCTGCTCGATGCCGTCGATGTCGGTGACGACGGCGACGTCGGTGTCGAAGGCGATGAGGTCGTGGTGACCGTCGCCCCGTCTCGATTCGAGGCGGTGAGGCGAACGCTGGAGGAGCGCAACTACGCGATCGAATCGGCGGAGGTGACCATGAACCCGACCACTTCAGTGGCCCTCGACGTGTCGCAGGCTCGCCAGGTGCTGCGTCTGCTCGACGGGCTCGAGGAGCTTGACGACGTCCAGCAGGTGTATGCCAACGCCGAGATACCGGACGACGTCCTTGACGCCGTCGGCTGATCACCGCGTCCGCCGACGCGGATGAGAGTGCTCGGGATCGACCCCGGTCTCGCGCGCACCGGCGTCGCGGTTGTCGACGGCGCACCCGGGCGCCTCGTGCTTCTGCATGCGGCGTGCATCGAGACGGTGCCGCAGACCAGTGAAGCGATGCGGCTCGCGATCCTCTTCGACCTGGTCGTCGACGCGTGCGCAACCCTGCGACCCGAGGTCGCGGCGGTCGAGGAGCTGTTCTTCTCGACGAACCGGCGGACCGCGATGCGCGTCAGTGAAGCACGCGGCGTCGTCCTCTGTGCGCTCGCCCGCGAGGGTGTCGCGATCGCCGAGTACACGCCGACACAGGTGAAGGAGGCGGTGTGCGGGTATGGCGCGGCGCGCAAGCCGCAGGTGGCCCGCATGGTCGCCAATCTGCTTGGAGTACCTGACATTCCGGGACATGACGACGTCGCCGACGCATGCGCGGTGGCGGTGTGCCACCACCATCGCGGGCGTCTCGGGGCAGTGACGTCGCGAGCGGGCGCGCAACGCGAGAGTGCCCTCGACGTCGCCGTGAGCCGTGCGCGCGCCGCCCTGCTGCGCGGCGTTCCATGATCGCGCTCATCCGCGGCGAGCTCGTGCAGGCTCGGGGACGACCACGTCGTCGTCGACACCGGCGGCGTCGGCTACGAGGTGTTCTGCCACCTGCGCACCATCGCGACGCTGCACGCCTCGCGCGATGCCGACGTGACCCTGCACGTGCACACCAGCGTCAGCGCGGACGCGATTCGCCTGTACGGCTTCGTCACCCATGACGAGCTGCGACTCTTCCGCCTGCTCATCGGCGTCGAGCGCATCGGTCCCAAGGCGGCGCTCGGGATCCTGGGGCGGGCGGAGCTTCCGACCCTGGTCCGCGCCATCGCCGAGGGCGACATCGCGCTGGTCGCGACCGTCCCGGGCATCGGGCGCAAGACCGCCGAGCGAGTGATCCTCGAGTTGCGCGACAAGGTCGTCTCGCTCGAGCCGCCGGGGACGCAGTCACCCCACCGCGACGGGCGAGAACGAGGCGGTCGCGTCCGCGATCGCGGGGTTGGTCGGTCTGGGGTTTCGCGAAGCCGAGGCTCGCACCGCAGTCGCGGCGATCGCCCTCGACGGAGACGGCCACGACGTCGCCGACCTGGTGGGCGCCGCGCTGCGCAGGCTCGACACCGCGGGTGCGGGCAGGTGACCGACGAGCGGTTGGTCAGCCCCGACGAGCTCGAGGCGGAGCGCGTCGCCGACACGGCGCTCCGGCCGCGAACCCTCGACGACTTCGTCGGCCAGGCGGCCATCAAGAACCAGGTGCGCATTCTCGTCGAGGCGGCCCGGCAGCGCGGCGACGCCCTCGACCACGTGCTCCTGTACGGCCCGCCCGGACTCGGCAAGACGACCCTGGCGCAGATCATCGCCGTAGAGATGGGGGTCAACATCCGCCTGACCAGCGGACCGGCGCTCGAGCACCAGGGGATGCTGGCGTCGATCCTCACCAGCCTCGAGGAGCGCGATGTCTTCTTCATCGACGAGGTGCATCGACTCAACCGCGCCGTCGAGGAGGCGTTGTACCCGGCCATGGAGGATCTCGCCTTCGACTTCGTCGCGGGCAAGGGGGCCGGCGCGCAGACGCTCCGCCTCACCCTCAATCGCTTCACGGTCATCGCCGCCACGACGAGGGCGGGCGCGCTCGGCGCACCACTTCGTGATCGCTTCGGGGTCACGTTCCGTCTCGACTTCTACGACACCGACGACCTGGTCGCGATCGCCAACCGCTCGGCTCGCCTGCTCGGCATCGATCTCGACCCCGAAGGCGCGGCGATGATCGCCAGGCGCTCCCGCGGGACGCCACGCATCGTCAACCGGCTGCTGCGCCGCGCCCGCGACTACGCCCAGGTGCGCGCCGCCGGGCGCATCGACGTCGATGTCGCCGCGGCGGCGCTCGACGTCCTCGGCGTCGATTCGATCGGGCTCGACGAGCTCGACCGGCGCGTGCTCGGCGTGCTGTGCGGAACGCTCGGCGGGCATGCGGTCGGCGTCCAGACCATCGCGGTCAGCGTCCAGGAGGACCCGGACACCATCGAGGATGTCGTCGAACCCTTCCTCATCCGTCGCGGATTGCTGGCCCGAACGCTGCGCGGACGACTTGCCACCGCCGCCGCGTACCAGCACCTCGGCCTGCCGGTCCCGGCCGGCGCCCCGGGAGCGGCGGAGGCGCAGACAGCGCTCTTCGAGCGTTGAGGTCAGCCGACTTCGACTACCCGCTCCCCGCGGAGCGGATCGCCCAGGAGCCACTCACCGAACGCGACGCGTCGCGCCTGCTCCACGTGTTGCCCGGTGGCGGCCTCGAGGACCGGGAATTCCGCGAGCTGGCGCGGCTGCTCCGAGGGGGAGATCTCCTGGTCGTCAACGACACCAGGGTGCGTCGGGCGCGCCTCCGCGGTCGCGATGCGAAGGGCCGCGACGTCGAGCTCCTCGTTCTCGGGCGCAAGGAGAACGGCGAATACCAGTGCCTGGCTCGACCGGCGCGCCTCGCGACGCCGGGCGCGGTCGTCCGCATCGGCGCCGATCTGAGCGCCACGGTGGTCGCGGTGTCATCCGCGCACCGAGGCGGGCGCACCGTCGTCTTCGACGCCGGCGATCCGGATTCGGTGATCGAGCGTGCGGGTGCCGCGCCGCTGCCGCCGTACATTCACACCGAGCTGCGAGACCCCGAGCGGTACCAGACCGCCTACGCCACGGGCGCTCCGGACTCCGCGGCCGCTCCGACGGCGGGGCTGCACTTCACCACACCAGTGATACAGCACTTGCAGGCGGCGGGCATCGGCTGGGCAACGCTGCGCCTCGAGATCGGCCTCGCCACCTTCGCCCCGATCCGCGCCGACCGCGTCGAGGACCACCCCATGCATTCGGAGCGGTACGTGCTTCCACCCGCCACGGTGGCGGCGATCGAACAGACGCATCGGAGCGGCGGGCGCGTGGTTGCGGTCGGGACCACGGTCGTGCGCGTGCTCGAGACCTGCGCTCCGGGAGGTGTGGCGCTCGCCCCCGGGAGCGGCACCACCAGCCTGTTCATCCATCCTGGACATCGCTTCGCGGTCGTGGACGGGTTGCTGACCAACTTCCACCAGCCGCGTTCCTCGCTGCTCGTTCTGCTTGCGGCCTTCATTGGCGACCAACGGTGGCGAGAGGCGTACGCGCACGCGCTCAGCGCGGGATATCGATTCCTGTCGCTCGGCGACTGCATGCTCTGCTGGCGCGCCCGGTGACCAACGCCTTCATGATCGACGCCACCGACGGCGACGCCCGCACCGGAACCCTTCGCACGGCGCACGGCCCGGTCCGAACTCCCGCATTCATGCCGGTCGGCACCCATGCCACGGTGAAGGCGCTGCACCCCGACGAGGTGAGGGTCGCGGGTATCGACATCCTGCTCTGCAACGCGTATCACCTTGCGCTGCGCCCCGGCATCGACCTGATCGAGCGCGCCGGCGGGCTGCATGCGTTCATGGGCTGGGACCATCCGATTCTCACCGACAGCGGCGGCTATCAGCTGGTCAGCCTGGTCGAGGTGGCGGCGGTAGATGACGACGGGGCCACGTTCGTCTCCCCCTACGACGGCTCGCGGCTGCGGGTGACGCCGGAGAACGCAGTGCGCAACCAGGCGCGACTCGGCGCCGACGTGCTCATGTGCCTCGACCACCCGGTCGCGCACGGCACCGCGGCCGTCCCCTCGCGGGAGGCAACCGAGCGCACCCACCGTTGGGCCGAGCGTTGCCGGGCGGCGCACCCGGGCGATGGGCGGCTGCTCTTCGGCATCGCCCAGGGAGGGTTCGATGCCGCCGCCCGGCGCGAATCGGCGCGGCTCGTGTCCGGGCTCGGCTTCGACGGCATGGCGATCGGAGGCCTCTCGGTGGGGGAGCCGGTTGACACGATGCTCGCGATGACCGAGGCGAGCGTCGGCGAGCTTGCCGCCGACCGCGCCCGCTACTTCATGGGGCTGGGCACCGATTCCGAGCTCCTCGCCGCGATCGCGCTCGGGCTCGACATGTTCGACTGCGTGGTGCCCACCCGGCTGGCGCGCAACGGGAGCGCGCTGACCCCGGACGGGCGCCTGTCCCTGCGCAACGCCGCGGCTCGAGACGAGCTCGGGCCGATCGAGCCGGACTGCCCGTGCGCGGCCTGCACGGGGTTCTCGCGCGCCTACCTCCGCCACCTCTTCCAGTCCGGCGAGATCCTGGCCCACCGCCTGGTGAGCCTGCACAACATCACCCACCTGGCGAGGCTCATGGAGGGGGCCCGCGCGGCGATCCGCGACGGGCGGTTCGACGCATTCCGGGCGGACCGCGACGGCCGGCTCCGCTCAGTGCCCCGGTAGACTGGACCACCCGTGTTCAGGATCACGCGTTTCCGCCTGGCCGTCGTTCTCCTCGTGGTGGTCGGCGCGTTCTTCATCGACGGCTACAGCCTCATCTATCGCTACCTGGTGGTCCACCAGCCACTCGGCCAGACACTGACGTCCGTGCCCACGTTCCTGGGGCGCCAGCTGTACATCCACAAGGGACTTGACCTCCAGGGCGGCACCGAGCTGACCATCGAGATCTGTCACGGGCTCGACAACCCCAACCTCGACTGCCGCAACGGTCCGCCGCATGGCGCCACCCTCGCCCAGGCGCAGCAGGCGACGATCCCGATCCTCGACCTGCGCGTGAACTCGCTCGGCGTCTCCGAGGCGAGCGTCCAGGCCCAGGGTGACGACCAGATCCTGGTGCAGCTTCCCGGGGTCGGCCTCAAGCAGGCGGTGGACACGATCGGCACCACCTCCCGGCTGTACTTCGCGACACCGGTCTCCGGTCCGGCGACGAATCCCCCGAGCACGCAGCTGATCACCGATCAGCAGGGCCACTACGACCCCGCTCAGTTCGGCAGCACGTTCTTCTACCCGAACGGATACCACTGGAAGATCGATCAGAACCTCGACGCCACCGACGTCAACACGGCGACGGTGGGAACCGACCCCACCAGCGGAGCGATCACGGTCGACATCAACTTCAACGCGGCGGGCGCGAGCGAGTGGTCGAAGATCACCAATGCGGCCTACAGCGTCTACACGACCAACCCGTCGAGCCCGCTCGCGCAGATCGCGATCTTCCTGGACAACCAGGTGCTCACCGCGCCGGTGGTCACCGGCGGCGGCCAGAGCAACCAGACCCAGATCACCGGCAACTTCACCTCCGATTCGGCGACCCAGCTGGCCAGCCTGATCAGCGCGGGCGCGTTGCCCGCCGAGATCACCACGGTCGCCAGCACCACGGTCAGCGCCACGCTCGGCCAGCAGTCGGTGACCCTCTCGCTGATCGCGGGTGGCATCGGGCTCCTGATCGTCGTCATCTTCATGATCGGGTACTACCGCTTCCCCGGCCTGCTGGCCACGGTCGCCCTGTTTGTCTACGCGGCGATCGTGCTGGCGCTGTTCAAGCTGATCCCGGTCACGCTGTCGCTCGCGGGGCTGGCCGGTTTCGTGCTCAGTGTCGGCATGGCCGTCGACGCCAACGTGCTGATATTCGAGCGCACCCGTGACGAGCTGCGCCATGGGAGAAGTGTGCCCCTCGCCGTGGAGACCGGATTCCGACGCGCATTTCCGGCCATTCGTGACAGCAACATCTCCACGCTCATCACCTGCGCGATCCTCGCGTTCTTCGGCACCGACGTCGTCCGTGGGTTCGCGATCACCCTGGCGATCGGCGTCATCGTGTCGTTCTTCACCGCCATCACGATCACGCGCTCACTGTTCGCGTGGGTGCTGAACTGGAGGATCGGTCGCGACCCGCGGCTCTACACGGAGATCCACGAGGAGTTCGCCGAGCATCCACCACGGGGGCGGTTCGACATCGTCAAGAACCGCAACTGGTACTTCCTCGGATCGCTCGGGGTCATCATCCCGGGGATCCTCGCGATCCTGTTCTGGGGCTTCAACCTGGGTATCGACTTCAAGGGCGGCAACGTCATCGACGTCGGCCTGTCCAGGGCCGCGACCCAGGCGCAGGTGGCCGCGCTCATGGACAAGGATTTCGCCGGCCTGCGTCCCCAGGTGCAGGCGGAGGGGACGACCGGCAATCAGGCCAGCCACTTCGCCATCTCCACCCTGCCCTCGGACAGCGCCCAGCTGCTCCAGATCCAGAACGCGCTCAACAGCAACTTCGGCATTTCCATCAACAGCACCACGCATCAGCAGGACATCAGCGTGCAGCAGGTCGGGCCCACGATAGCCGCGAGCCTGGTCACCGGCGCGATCATCATGATCTTCGTCTCTGCCGGGGCGATCGCCGTCTATCTCGCCTTCGCCTTCCGCCGCCAGCGAGCCATCTCGCCGTGGCGATTCAGCGCGTGCGCGTTCTTCAAGCTGCTCCATGACGTGTTCGTCCTGGCCGGGATCTGGGCGATCCTCGGGCACTTCTCCAACTTGGGACAGGTCGACTCGCTCTTCGTCACCGCGGTGCTCACCTCGGTGGCGTTCTCCATCCACGACACCATCGTGGTCTTCGACCGCGTGCGCGAGAACCTGCGCGTCGGACCGCGGCTCACGTTCGACCAGGTGATCAACCTCTCGACGGTGCAGACCATGACGCGGTCGCTGAACACATCGCTCACCGTCGTGTTCGTGCTGCTTTCGCTGGTCATCTTCGGTGGCGACTCGATCCGCGGCTTCGTGCTCGCCCTCCTGATCGGCATCGTCACCGGCACCTACAGCTCGATCTTCAACGCCAGCACACTGCTCGTCGCATGGGAGAAGGCTCGCGGCTCGCGAGCCGTGGCACCCCCGGCCGGCAGGAGACGGGTCGCTCCCCGGACGGCGTAGGGCTCACCCGCGCCCACGGCACCACATAATGAACAACGACGACGTCTCCGGCATCGCCTCCCTGCTGCGCCCGTCCTTCGCCCATCTCGGCATCGACCTCGTCGACGTGCAGTGGTCGGGCCACGGCCGCGGCGCCGTGCTGCGCCTGGTCATCGATCGTGCCGGCGGCGGGGTGACCCTCGACGACTGCGAGCGCGCATCCAACACAGCGTCGGCGGTGCTGGACGCCGACGATCCGATCGACCATCCGTACCGGCTCGAGGTGAGCTCACCCGGCGCGGAGCGGCCGATTCGCCGCGCCGAGGAGTGGACCGCGGCGGTGGGTCGCCGTGTCAATGTCCGGTTGCGCCAGGGCGAGTCGGAGGTGGTGCTCGAAGGCAGGCTCGCGTCGATCGCCGGCAACGAGGCCGAGATCGAGGTTCGCGACCGGCGAACGACCCGGGCGGTGGCGTTCTCGATCGACGCCGTGGTGGCGGCCAGGATCGTCGTCGACATCTGATGGCCGCGCCCACCGTGACCCTGAGCGCGCTCCGCGAGCTTGCGGCTCGGCGACGCCGCTGAGCGAGGCGGATATCGCCGGCGCGGTCGAGCAGGGGGTCGCGACCGCCTACCGCCGCCTGGTCGAGGACGATCCCCACGTGCGGGCCCGGGTGAACCTGGAGTCCGGCACGTTCGTCGTGTATCGCCTCGGAGTGGACGGCATCGAGGAGCCGCTCGAGGTGCACGTCCCGGATTTCCCCAGGCAGGCAGCCGCTGCGGCGCGAACCGCGGTCGCCGAGCGGCTGGCGAGCTTCGAGCAGCGCCGGATCCTCGGCGAGGGCTCGAGCCAGCGGGGGGTGCTCCGCGACGCGATCGTGGAGCGACGCATGGGGACGATCTGGTACGTGGATGCCGCCGGGGCTCCGGGGATGCTGCCTCCCGAGGAACAGATCCCCGGGGAACGGCTCGCGATCCGGGATCACATCAAGGTGGTCATCGTCGAGGGCCGCCGCAAGGGACCCGACGCGGTCGTCGTGGTGTCGCGATCCCATCCGCAGCTCGTCCAGCGGCTCATGGAGCAGGAGGTCCCCGAGCTCCAAAGCGGCCAGGTGGTGATCCGCGCCATCGCACGCGACCCCGGGCGCCGGACCAAGGTCGCGGTCGACGCGCCCGAGGGCGATGTGGATCCGCAAGGAGCGTGCATCGGCAGGAACGGGGTGCGCCAGCGGGCGGTGACCTCCGAGCTCGGCGAGGAGCAGGTGCAGATCGTGGCCTGGTCCGCGGACCCGGCGACGTTCGTCATGAACTCGCTGATCCCTGCCGCCGCCCGTGGGGTCGAGCTCGATGCCGAGACCCGGACCGCGCACATCTCCGTCGCCCCCGACCAGCTCTCGCTGGCCATCGGACGCGGCGGCGAGAACGCCCGCCTCGCGGCGCGGCTGACCGGCTGGCGCATCGACATCCGCGGGGACGAGCCCGGAGACGAAACGGCCCCGGCAACCGGCCCGAGCGACGGTTGATTGGATTGACCAGTTCGAAACCGCTGCGCACGTGTGCGGGCTGCCGGCGGAAGCGTCCGAAGGATGAGTTGATCCGGCTGGCGGTCCTGGTTTCCTCCGGGCGGGTTACTCTTGACCGGTCTGGCCGCTGTCCCGGCCGGGGCGCGTATCTCTGCCGGGAAACGGGTATCACCTGTCTGCGCCGGTCACGGCGGCACCGATCCCTGGCGCGCTCGCTTCGGGTCGGGGATGATGTAATCGACGAGCCGGCCCTCGCCGCAGCGCTGGGGCAGCTGGTCACGGAGGAATCGACATAGCAACGGTCAAGAAGGTCACCTTGCCGGCAGGTCTCACGGTCGCTGAGCTCGCCGATCGCCTCGAGGTATCGGGCCCCCAGCTGATCAAGTACCTGATGAGCAACGGTGTCATGGCCACGCTCAACCAGACGGTCGACTTCGACACGGCCGCCCTGGCAGCCGATCACTTCGGGTTCGAGGCCGAGTCGGAGGACGCCGTCGCCGAGACCGCGGCAGGCCCGTCCGCGGGCGGCCGGCGGCGCCACCCGCTGCTCGACCTCTCCGGCGCGGCACCCGGGACCCTGGTCCCCAGGCCCCCAATTGTGGCGGTGCTTGGCCATGTCGACCATGGCAAGACATCGCTCCTCGACGCCGTCCGCAAGACCAAGGTTGCCGCAGGCGAGGCCGGCGGCATCACCCAGGTGATCAGCGCGTACCAGGTCGAGCGCAACGGCCGCCTGATCACGTTCATCGACACCCCGGGCCACGAGGCGTTCACGGCGATGCGCGCCCGCGGAGCGGACGTGACCGACGTCGCGATTCTGGTCGTGGCCGCCGATGACGGGGTCATGCCGCAGACCGAGGAGGCCATCCAGCACATTCACGCCGCGGGTGTCCCCATCGTCGTGGCGATGAACAAGATCGACAAAGAAGGCGTGAACCCCGATCGCGCGCTCCAGCAGCTCGCCGAGCGCGGTGTCGTCGCCGAGAAGCCGTACGGCGGCGACGTGCCGGTCGTGAGGACAAGCGCCAGGACCGGGGAAGGCATCGACGATCTGCTGGAAAGCGTCCTGACCGTATCCGACATCCTGGTCGAGCCGAAGGCAGATCCGAGCGGCCGTGCCGTGGGGACGGTCATCGACTCGCACCTCGAGCGCGGCCGCGGGGCCATTGCGACGCTGGTGGTGCAGAACGGCACCCTGCGGGTCGGCGACAACCTGGTCGCGGGATCGGCGTTCGGCAAGGTGCGCGCGCTCGTCGACGACACCGGCAAGCGCATCAAGGAGGCCGGACCGAGCACGCCGGTGGTGGTCACCGGCCTGTCCGAGGTCCTCATGGCCGGGGAGATCTTCGAGGTGGTCGAGACCGAGCGCGGCGCCCGGGCCAAGGCCGAGCAGCGCGGTTTCGCCGAGAAGCAGCGCCTGGCCCAGCCGGTGCGCCGGATCACCCTCGCCGACCTCGCGCAGAACGTCTCCGACGGGGACACGAAGTCGCTCAACCTGGTGCTCAAGGCTGAGGCGAACGGGTCGCTCGAAGCGCTC
Source organism: Candidatus Dormiibacterota bacterium (assembly GCA_963799005.1). Taxonomy (GTDB): domain Bacteria; phylum Chloroflexota; class Dormibacteria; order Aeolococcales; family Aeolococcaceae; genus Palsa-851. The sequence goes on from CAWCVK010000003.1 coordinate 131,942, forward strand.
CGCAGCCAGGTCACCAGGATCGAGGACCCGACGGTCAAGATCAAGGTGGTCGGCGAGGGGGTCGGCGCAGTCAGCGAGTCCGACGTCAACCTGGCGGCGGTCACCGACGCCATCGTCATCGGGTTCAACGTCCACCCCGACGATCACGCCCGTGCCGCCGCGGAGGAGCAGGGCGTCGACGTCCGCTTCTACGACGTCGTCTACCAGGTCACCGACGACATCGAGAAGGCGGTCAAGGGTCTGTACCAGCCGACCATGATCGCGGTGACCCAGGGTCGCGCCGAGGTCCGCCGCGTCTACCAGGTCGACGGCAAGCCCGCGATCGCGGGTGCCCACGTGCTCGACGGAAGGATCACCAGGAACGCGACCTGCCGCGTCTTGCGCGACTCCAGGGAGATCGCCGAGAGCCGCATCGAGGCGCTCAAGCGCTTCAAGGACGACGTTCGCGAGGTGGCCCACGGGTACGACTGCGGCATCACCCTCGCCGACTTCAGCGATTTCCGCGAGGGGGACATCCTCGAGGCGTTCACGATGGAGCAGCAGAACGCATGACGCTTCGCTCCGGCGCTCGCAGCCCACGACGCGAGCGGGTGGGCGAGCAGCTTCGTGAAGAGATCTCGGCCATGATGCTCACCGAGATCAAGGATCCGAGGGTGCGTCTCGCCTCGATCTCGCGTGTCCGGGTGAGCCCGGACCTGCGCGAGGCCTGGCTTGCCGTGAGCGCGCTCGGTGAGGACGCTGAACGCAGGAACGTGGTCGATGCCCTCGGTCACGCGGAAGGGTACCTTCGTGCTCAACTGGGCAGGCGGCTCGAGAACCTGCGGAGTGTTCCCCGACTCCACTTCGAGCTCGACAAGTCGATCGCCTACAGCGTGAGGGTGAGCACGCTCCTCAGAGACCTCGCCGGCGATCGTCCCGCCGAGGCGGCCGTGGAGGTTCCCGAATGACCGTCGCCGCACCGGCCGCGTGGCCGCGCCTCGAGGACGTCGTCGATCCGATCCGGAAGATCATCCAGGGCGCCGATCAGATCACCTGCCTCGCCCACAAGGACGCCGACGCCGACAGTCTCGGCTCGGCACTCGCATTCGCCCTCGCGCTGCGTGCCATGGGGCGCAGGGTTCGCGTCGTCGTTCCCGAGCCCCTCCCGCGGCTGCTCGAGCACCTGCCCGGCTTCGAGACGGTCGAGACCGGTGGAGCGCCGCTCGGCGACACTGTCTTCACCTTCGACTGCGCCACGCTGGGACGGTTCGGCGAGCGGCGCGTCGAGGTCGAGCGCGCCCACACGGTGGTGAACATCGACCACCACCTCAGCAACACCGCATTCGGAACGATCAATCTCGTCGATGGATCGGCGAGCGCCACCGGCCAGGTCATCCACCGCCTGCTTCGCGAGCTCGGCGCTCCGATCACCCCGGAGGTCGCGACCAACCTGTACGCCGCGCTGTTCACCGATACAGGTGGGTTCCGCCACGAGAACACCACCGAGGCGGCACTCCGGCTCGCGGCCGCGCTGGTCGCGGCCGGAGCCGATCCGGGGTGGGTCGCGCTCAAGAGCTACAAATCACGCACTCTCGCCCAGGTGCGCCTCGAAGGCCTCGCCATCGCTCAGATGCGCTCCGAGATGGGCGGCCGCCTGCTCTGGTCCGAGGTCACGATGCCCATGCTCGAGCAGGCCGGAGCCGACCTGCAGGACTCGGAGGGCATCATCGATGCGCTCCAGAGCATCGCCACCATGGAGATCGCGATTCTCTTCAAGGAATCAGCGGCCGACCGCATCAAGATCAGCGTGCGCACGCGCGAGCCCATCGACGCGACCGACGTCTGCACGCCGTTCGGAGGTGGAGGCCACCGGCGGGCCGCCGGCGCAGAGTTCCGGGATTCCCTTCCCGTCGCCGAGCGCAAGGTGCTCGAGGTGGCTCGCCGGTTGATCGACGCAGCGCGGTGACCGGCGTCGCCGCGCCGGGCGCGGGCCCGCGTCCAGGTTCTGCAGTGGCGCGCCGGGGAGGCATCCTCGCGCTCGACAAGCCCGCCGGGATCACGTCGTTTGACGCCATCCGCCAGGTTCGTCGCATCCTCGGCGAGCGACGTGTCGGCCATGCGGGCACGCTCGACCCCACGGCGACCGGACTGCTCCCCATCTGCGTCGGCCGCAGTACGCGATTCGTCGACTACTTCCACGCCCAACCCAAGACCTACCACTGCGTCGTCCGCCTCGGCGAGCGAAGCGACACGGGCGACGTCGAGGGGGTGATCGTCGCCGGCGCCGACGCCAGCGCTGTCGGCGCCGACCAGATCCGCGCCGAGCTGGCCCGGTTCACCGGCGAGATCGAGCAGGTCCCGCCGATGCACTCGGCGGTCAGGCACGAGGGGCGGCATCTCTACGAGCTCGCCCGTGCGGGGGAGGAGGTGGTCCGGGAGCCACGTCGCGTGACCATCTACTCGGCGGAGCTCGTCGGTTTCCGGCCGGGAGCCGTCGCCGAGGCCGAGATCGTGGTCACCAGTGGCAAGGGCGCGTACATGCGCGTCCTCGCCGCCGACCTCGGCGACGCGCTCGGCACCGGCGGACTCCTCGGCTGGCTTTCCCGAACCAGCTACGGCACCCTCGGGCTCGACTCGTCGATCACGCTCGACCAGCTCGCCGCCATGGAGGATCCATGGCTCGCGCTGCTGCCCCCTGAGGTTGCGGTCGCTCACCTGCCACTGGTGAGCCTCGGGCCGGCGCAGGTGCTCCAGGTCCGGCGCGGCCAGTCCGTGTGGCTGCCCCGTACGATCCTTCCGGACGTGTCCGGAGAGTGCCGGATGCACGATCCGAGCGGCGAGCTGCTCGGTATCGGCGAGCTGAATGGCGGCCTGCTCCGTCCGACCAAGGTGCTGGCCGGCTGACAGCGCTGTGGAACTGCTCCATGAGTTCCCCGCGGGAGAGGCGGGCGGCCCAGGGTCGGTGGTGACCATCGGCAGTTTCGACGGCGTCCACATCGGGCACCAGCGCCTGCTCCACCGGGTCCGCAGCGCGGCTGCCCGCAACGGCATGATCGCTGTGGCGGTCACGTTCGACCCGCATCCGCGCTGCGTCGTCGATCCATCCGGCTGCCCCGCGCTGCTCAGCAGCCTGCACGACCGCGTCGACCTGCTTGCTCGATGTGGGGCTGAGCGGGTGGTCGTGATCCCGTTCACCCGCGAGTTGAGCACGTGGAGCGCGGATCGCTTCGCCGCAACCCTCACCGAAAGCCTCGGGATGCGCCGTCTCATCGTGGGCCCGGGCTTCGCCCTGGGCCGCGGCCGGGAGGGCAATCTCGAATTCCTCGGACGTCTGGGCGCGCGCCGCGGCTTCAAGGTCACCACCGTGGCGCCGGCGAAGCGAGGCGGGCGGCCGGTGTCGTCGGGGCGGATCCGGGAGTCGATCACCGCGGGACGCTTCTCGCAGGCACTCTCGATGCTCGGCCGCGCCTACGTGCTGGAAGGGGTCGTCGAGCGGGGCGAAGGCCGCGGCGCCGGGCTTGGGGTCCCGACCGCGAACCTGGGCGTCGATGGGTCGCGCTGCATCCCGGCGCCCGGCGTCTACGCCGGCTGGCTGCAGTTCGGCGGAGGCTGGCGCGCTGCGGCGACCGGAATCGGCACCCGGCCGACCTTTGGCGCCGGGTCGGTCACCATCGAGGCCCACGTGCTCGACTTCGATGGCGACCTCTACGGGCAATCGGTGCGGCTCGCCCTGGCCCGGCGGATCCGCGCCGAGCGCGCGTTCAGCACAATCGCGGCGCTGGAGGCGGCGATGGCCCGCGACATCGCGGTCACTCGCGAGATCCTGCGGCGACTCCCTGCGCCCTCGTGACCGCCGCGAATCGCGAGTCGCACGCGTCGATGTCGACGTGAGGGAAGGCCGCCGATTGATGATCTCCTGTTAGACTTGCGGCGAACAATCGTGCCAATCGTCAGATTAAAATCCGAGATCATCGCGGAGCATCGGCGCCACGAAACGGACACCGGCTCCACGGAGGTCCAGGTGGCTGTGCTGAGTGAACGCATCACCTCACTCACCGAACACCTTCGCGATCACCCCAAAGACCACGCGTCCCGTCGCGGGTTGCTCAAGCTCGTCGGTCAGCGCCGCCGGTTGCTCGATTACCTCTCGGGAACTGACGTCGAGCGTTATCGCGCGCTGATCGGGCGCCTCGGTCTGCGCCGATAGTGTCAGGCGCGACCATCCATCAGACCCAAGAAACACACACCATCAACCGACCCAGGGCCGGCACCTTCCGGCGACGTCGCACTCACAGGTGAGACGTTGGGGTCCGTGTTTCAGGAAGCGGTGCCGCAGCTGCAGCGCGAGCCGCAAGCCCTGATCCACAGTCCCCAACACCTCACCGCTGTAGAGCGCGGCGGAGCGGACCTATTCCGGCGCGGGTCACCACCAGGAGACACGCGTGGCCATCCCCGACAATCTCAAGAAAACATTTGAAACGGACTTCTGCGGCAAGCGACTGATCGTCGAAACCGGGTACATCGCCGAGCAGGCGAACGGCGCGGTGATGCTGCGCCTGGGCGACACCGCGTTGCTCGTCACCGCGGTCGCATCGAAGGCGCCGCGCGAGGGCATCGACTTCTTCCCGCTGACCTGCGACTACGAGGAGAAGCTCTACGCGGTGGGACGGATCCCGGGATCGTTCCCGCGCCGCGAGGGGAGGCCGAGCGAGGCCGCGACGATCACGAGCCGGATGATCGACCGTCCGATGCGGCCGCTCTTCCCCAAGGACTTCCGCAACGACGTGCAGATCGTCGCGACCGTGCTGAGCAGCGACCAGGAGCAGGATCCAGCCACGCTGGCCGTCACCGGCGCCTCGTGTGCGTTGCAGATCAGCGGGATTCCGCACGGCGGCCCGGTGGCGTGCGTGCGCGTCGGGATGCTCGACGGGCAACTGCTGCTCAATCCGACCCTCACCCAGATCAACGAGTCCGCGCTCGACCTCATCGTCGCGGGCACGTGGGACGCGATCGTGATGGTCGAGGCGGGGGCGCATCAAATCTCCGAACAGGTGATGCTCCAGGCGCTGCGCATGGCCCACGACGAGATCCGCAAGCTGGTCGAGTTCCAGCGCGGTCTGCACGACTCGATCGGCAAGCCGACCATGAGCTACCCGTCGCAGAAGGTCTCGCCGGACATCACCGCGGCCGTCCACGAGCACGTCGCCTCACGCGTCGGCAGCGCCGCGCGTAACCCCGACAAGGCCTCGCGCGAAGCCGCCATCGATCAGCTCCAGGCGGAGACCGTCTCCGCGCTCGAGGAGCGCTTCCCCGACGGGCGGTCCGACATCGGCAAGGCGTACGAGTTCGGAGGTCAAGAAGGCGGTTCGCGCCGCCATCCTCGACGAGGGCATCCGTCCGGACGGACGTCGCACCGACGAGATCCGCCCGATCTGGGCCGAGGTCGGCGTGCTGCCGCGCACCCACGGATCAGCGCTCTTCACCCGCGGTCAGACCCAGGCGCTGTCCGTCGTCACCATCGGTTCTGGACAGGATCAGCAGAAAATCGACGGCCTCGGCCTCGAGAACTTCAAGCGGTTCATGCATCAGTACAACTTCCCGCCGTACTCGGTCGGGGAGGCGCGTCCGCTGCGTTCCCCCGGACGGCGCGAGATCGGCCACGGCGCCCTCGCCGAGCGCGCGGTGCACAACGTGATGCCCGAGGAGGAGAAGTTCCCCTACGTGGTGCGGATCGTCACCGAGATCCTCTCGAGCAACGGCTCGACGTCGATGGCATCGGTGTGCGGTTCGTGCCTCGCGCTCATGGACGCGGGCGTTCCGCTGGTGGCGCCGGTCGCGGGGATCGCGATGGGCCTGATCACCGATGACGGCGCCGAGCACGCGGCGATCCTCAGCGACATCCAGGGGATGGAGGACGCGCTCGGTGACATGGACTTCAAGGTCGCGGGCTCGGAAACGGGCATCACCGCCATGCAGATGGACTGCAAGATCAAGGGTCTCAGCTGGGACCTGATGGAGCGCGCGCTCGAGCAGGCTCGCGTGGGCCGGTTGCACATCCTCGGCAAGATGGCTGAGGCGCTTGCCGCGCCGCGACCCGAGCTGAGCCCATGGGCACCGCGCATCGAGGTGATCAACATCAACCCCGACAAGATCCGCGACGTGATCGGCCCCGGCGGCAAGATGATCCGCAAGATCGTCGAGGAGACCGGTGCTCAGATCGACGTCGAGGACGACGGCCGTGTGTTCATCGCGTCGGCCAATGCGGCATCGCGCGAGCAGGCCATGGCGATGATCCACGACCTCACCGACGACATCGAGATCGGCCGGATCTACAAGGGCAAGGTGTCGCGCCTGATGGGCTTCGGTGCCTTCGTCGAGATCATGCCCAAGAAGGAGGGTCTGGTTCGGATCGGCCAGCTCGCCGAGCACCACGTCGACAAGGTCGAGGACGTCGTCAACATCGGCGACGAGATCATGGTCAAGGTGATCGAGGTCGACGACCGGGGACGGGTCAACCTCTCGAGGCGCGAGGCGATCCGCGAGCTTTCGAAGCAGCAGCAGGAAGCCGGTGGCAACGGCGCCGGCGGTCCCGCCTAGTCACGCGGGGGAAGCCCCCGCGTACCCCCTGATTTCGGTGTGACATCCGATCTTAAGAACGGGGAACGCGGGGGGAATCCCCCCGCGTCGCCGTGGTCGGTGCGACCGGCGCTGCCGGCGGCACGCTGGTGCGCATCCTCGGCGAGCGCTCGTTTCCGGCGTCGGACCTGCAGCTGTACGCAAGCGCCCGAAGCGCGGGCCGGCGCGTGCCCACATACGTCGGCGAGCTGGAGGTGCGCGAGCTCGTCGGGGAAGCGCTCCGCGGCGCGGACATCGTGTTCTTCGCGGCCGGCGCCGCAACGTCGCTCCGTCATGCGCCGCAGGTCGCAGCATCCGGCGGCATCGCGATCGACAAGTCGAGCGCGTTCCGAATGGACCCGGCGGTGCCGCTGGTGGTCCCCGAGGTGAATGCACGCGCGCTCGACGGCCACCGGGGGATCGTCGCGAACCCCAACTGCGTCGCGATCCCGCTGAGCATCGTGCTCGCGCCATTGCAGCGCATCTACGGCCTGGGCCACGTCACCGTGGCCACCTATCAGGCCGCCACCGGCGCCGGCCTCGGCCTGGCCGATGAGCTCGAAGCTCAGACACGTGACGATGCCGCAGGCGCCACGCCGACCGCCCGGGCGTATCCGCACGTGCTCCACGGCAACGTGGTGCCCGGTGGCTGGACCATGCTGGGCGGGGACACGGAAGAGGAGATCAAGGTCATCGCCGAGACACGCCGGGTGCTCGACGCACCCGACCTGCGGATGAGCGTCACGACCGTGCGTGTCGCGGTGACGGTCGGACACAGCGCCGCGGTCTGGGTTGAGCTCGACACCCCGGCGGACCCCGACGACGTGCGCGCGCTGCTGCACGGGTCGCCGGGGATCGTGGTCGTCGACGACCCCGCGACCCAGCTTTATCCGATGCCGCGAGCGGTCGCCGGCAGCGACGACGTGCAGGTCGGGCGGATACGCCTCGACACCGGGCGCGATAACGGGCTGGCACTCTTCTTCAGCGCCGACAACCTGCGCAAGGGAGCCGCGACCAACGCCGTGCAGGTTGCCGAGCTGCTGCTCCGCATCGCTGCGGGCGCGCGCATCGGATCTCTCGAACCCGCCCCGCGTGGTGCACTAAACTCCGCCAATGGTGGCGACGACCGAAGAGGTCCTCGAGCTCCACGGGCGGGTTCGCGAGTGCACCGCGTGCCCCTTGCACCTCACCCGCATTCAGGCCGTCCCCGGGTACGGGCCGGTGACCGCGCGCGTGATGGCGGTCGGGGAAGCACCCGGTGAGAGCGAGGACCGCGAGGGCAAACCGTTTGTCGGCGCCGCGGGCCGGCTGCTCACCGGCCTGCTCGAGTTGGTCGGACTCGACCGGCGCGACATCTATATCACCAACATCGTGAAGTGCCGTCCGCCGCGCAATCGCGACCCCGAACCCGCCGAGGTCGACGCGTGCAGCCACTTTCTCGATGAGCAGATCGAGCTGCTCCAGCCCGATGTGATCCTCCTGCTCGGCCGTCACGCACTGACCCGCCTGCTGCCTGGCGCCGGGGGTATCTCGCGCCTGCACGGCGAACGCGTGCGCCGCAACGACCGCGTCTTCGTCCCCCTGTACCACCCGGCGGCAGCGCTGTACAACGCCGGTCTCAAGGAGACCCTCGAAGCGGACATGCGGCGGGTGCGGGGCTACCTCGCCGACGCGGAGGCGGCGAGAGCGCGGCGCGCGGGCGGCGCCGCGGCTTCCGAGCTGCGCGAGGTCGCGGCTGCCCCCGGCGGCGATCAGATGGATCTCTTTTGACCGACGCGCCCGGCTCGGCGCTGCTCACGCTGGTCCCGCTCGGGGGACTCGGCGAGATCGGCCGCAACATGCTCGCCCTCAGCTGCGGCGACGACATCGTGGTGATCGACACCGGGCTGATGTTTCCGGAGCAGGAGATGCTCGGCGTCGACCTGGTGATCCCTGACATCGCGTGGCTGCAGGAACGCGTGGCGAACATTCGCGGGATCGTCCTGACCCACGGGCATGAGGACCACATCGGCGCCCTGCCGTACGTGCTTCCCCGCCTGCCGGTGCCCGTCTACGGCACCGCCCTGACACTGGGTTTTCTGCGCAACAAGCTGCGCGAGCACGGTCTCATCGAAACCACCGAGCTGCACACGGTGCGACCCGGCGATACGCGCAGCCTCGGGTGCTTCGAGCGTGGAGTGGGTGCACGCGACCCACTCGATCCCGGACGCGTGCGCGCTTGTGGTGCGCACGCCGGCGGGCGTGATCATTCACTCGGGCGACTTCAAGATCGACAGCACCCCGGTGCAGGGGGAGCCACCCGACCTGGCCCGGCTGGCGCGAATCGGCGACGAGGGCGTGCTGCTGTTGCTCAGCGACAGCACGAACGCGGAACAGGAGGGCACGACCCCGAGCGAGCGCACCGTCGGGGAGGGACTCGCGCCCATCTTCGCCGCGGCGCAGGGCCGGATCCTGATGGCGACGTTCGCGTCCAACATCTCGCGGCTGCAGCAGGCGATCAACGCCGCGCAGGCGTGCGGACGGCGCTGTTTCATCGTCGGGCGGTCGATGCTCAAGAACATCAAGGTCGCGGAGGAGCTCGGCTACCTGCACGTGCCCCCGGGCATGTTCGTCAACCCGAAGGAGCACGAACGGCTTCCCGACCACGAGCTCGCGATCCTGTGCACCGGCGCGCAGGGCGAGCCACTCTCGGCCCTGGTGCGCATCGCGGCCGGCGAGCACCGCATGGTCAGCCTGCGCGAGGCGGACACCGTGGTGATCAGCGCAAACCCCATCCCAGGCAACGAGGAATCGGTGCATCGGACGATCAACAACCTGTACCGGCGAGGTGCCCGCGTGTTCAACTCCTCGCGGCACGGCGTCCACGCGTCCGGGCACGCAAGCCGGGAGGAGCTCAAGCTCCTGCTCACGCTCACACGACCGCGCTATTTCATCCCGGTGCACGGCGAGTACCGTCACCTGGCGCTCCATGCGGCGCTGGCGCGCTCGGTGGGCATCCCCGCGGAGCGAGTCCTCGCGATCGACAACGGCACCGTCGTCGCCTTCGATGAGCACGGCGCTCGTGCCACCGGTGAACGGATACGAACTGGATACGTCTACGTCGACGGGCTGAGCATCGAAGAGGCCGGCGACGTGGTCTTTCGTGATCGCCAGCAGCTCGCTCAGGACGGTGTCATCCTGGTGGTGCTGACCGTCGAACGCTCCAGCGGTGGTGTGGTCGCCGGACCCGGACCTGGTGTCCCGTGGCTTCGTCGCCGACGACGCGGACGCGCTGTTCGATGAAGCGCGCGAGCATGTGCTGTCGCTGGTGTCGCGGCTCACCCCCGACGCGGGATACACAGCGTGGCAGGGGGCGATCCACGAGGGCCTGTCGCGGTTCCTCTACAAGAAGACCAAACGGCGCCCGCTGATCCTGCCGCTGGTCACCGAGGTCTGATCTCGGGGGCTCCCACATGCGGTCACCGCGACAACACATTCGTGTAGTATAGGCACGGATGTTCGAGGCTCGCCAACGACCCTCCGCCGGCCATGCATGCGGCCGCGCCGCATTTGCGACAGTCGATTTGCTGGTAGCATCGGGCCCGATCCAGGGGCCCCGGTAGCCCGTCTTCCACGCGTTCCACATCGAGTTCACGACATGGCTCGCTCCGCCCCAACCCGTCCCACGCGCAAGCGCACGCCGTCGCGACGTCCCGCGCCGCGCTCACGCTCGCGCGCCTCGAGCGGCTCGCGCCCTCCGCTGCTCCATCGCGACCTGCGCCGCGAGCTCACGGGATCGGCGCCATCGGCGCGGGCGTGATCCTCGCCGCTGTGCTCATCCTGCCCGGCGGCGGGGCGGTCGCCGGACCTGTGCACGACGGGCTCTTCGGAGCCTTTGGGGTCGGCGCCTGGATCGGCGTGGCAGGGCTCGTGCTGACCGGCGCGCGTCTGTGCATGACCCCCGAGTGGCGGGCGGGCACGCTTGCCGCGCTCGGGAGCGCCGTCACCATGGTGGCGCTCCTCGGCCTGATCGGGATGATCGGGCCCTCCGAGGCGGGCGCGCTGGGTCGCTGGATCGGCTCCGGCGTGGAACGCGTGCTCGGTGGCGCCGGAGCCGGCGCGGCGCTTTTGGTCATCGCGATGCTCGGGGTCATCCTGGCCACCGACCTCCGCACCGGCACAGCCATCCGAGCGCTCGCCCGGTGGTTCGCGGCTGAAGGGGAGGGAGTGCGCCGGGATCGAGCCGCGACGGGCGGAGGCGCGCGCCCGCGCGTTCCCGCCACCGTCCCCGGAGCCGTCCACCGAGCTCACCGGCGTTCCCCTGATGCTGCCGTTCGATCCGCCCAGGACGTCCGCGGCACCGGTGACCGCGTTCCTCGACCCCGAGGAGCCGCAGGCGACCGGCGAGGACCTCGGCGAACACGGCTTCACGCGCGAGTTCGAGGGCGTCCCCGCGACCCCCGGCGATGCGCGGGCCGCCGCTGATCGGGCCGGTTCCGGAGGTGGTGCTCGGTCACGCCGCCATGATCAGCGATGAGCCGGAGAAGGTCTGGGTGCTGCCGACCGCGGACCTGCTCGACACGATCACCGGCAAGCGCGAACGCCTGGCCGCGGAGGTTCGTGCCACAGGTGACAAGATCGTGAGCACCCTCCAGTCGTTCGGGATCGAGACGCGCATCGTCGGCGCCAACAGCGGCCCGACGGTCACGCAGTACGAGCTGCAGCCGGCGGTGGGCGTCCCGGTGCGCCGCATCCTCGGATACCAGACCGACCTCGCGCTTGCGCTGGCGGCCCCGATCCGGATCCAGCCGTTCATCCCCGGCAAATCCGCGATCGGCGTCGAGGTGCCGAACAAGGCGGCGCAGCTGGTGTCGCCTGAAGGAGACGATCGAGTCGCCGGCGTTCACCGACCGGCGCAACAAGCTGAGCGTCGCGCTCGGTGCGGATGTCAGTGGACACCCGGTGATCGGTGATCTCACCCGCATGCCCCACCTGCTGATTGCCGGCGCGACCGGCAGCGGCAAGTCGGTGTGCATCAATGCGGTGCTCGGCGGCTTCCTGCTTCAGGCGACGCCGGCGCAGCTCAAGATGATTCTCATCGACCCCAAGCGCGTCGAGCTGTCGAACTTCGCCGACCTGCCCCATCTCCTGGTCCCGGTCGTCGTCGAGCCCGAGGCGGCGGTGGCATCATTGCGGTGGGCGGTGAAGGAGATGGAGGAGCGGTACAAGCTGTTCGCTTCGCACGCCGCGAGAAACATCGTCGCGTTCAACGAGAAGGCACCCGGCCTCGGGGTTGCGCCGTTGCCGTACATCGTCATCGTCATCGACGAGCTCGCCGACCTGATGATGGTGGCGGCCGGGGAGATCGAGGACCTGATCTGCAGGATCGCGCAGCTCGCGCGCGCCGTCGGGCTCCACCTGATCGTCGCCACCCAGCGTCCCTCCGCGGACATCATCACCGGCCTGATCAAGGCGAACATCCCGAGCCGTGTCGCCTTCGCGGTCTCGAGCGGCGTGGATTCACGGGTCATCCTCGACGAGATGGGGGCGGAGAAGCTGCTCGGCCGCGGCGACATGCTGTACCTGCCCATCGACGAGGGCAAGCCCCGCCGGCTGCAGGGGGCGTTCGTCAGCGATCGCGAGCTCGATACGCTCATCGGCCACTGGAAGACTGCAGGGCATGCCCGACTACCAGGAGGAGATCTTCAGCGTCGAGGCGACGGTCTCGTGGGCGCGCGACGCGTCCAAGCGCGATCCGCTCTTTGCAAAGGCCGCGCATACCGTTGCCGCCGAAGGCCGCGCAGCCGCGTCGCTCCTCCAGCGCAAGCTCAGCGTCGGGTATACGCGCGCCGCGCGCCTCATCGATCAGCTCGCCGAGCACGGGGTGGTCGGCCCGTTCGAGGGCAGCAAATCGCGCGACGTGCTCATGGATGTCTTCCAGGTGGACGAGCTGCTCGCCGAGCTGGGCGACGAGTAGCCGGGCTACCGCACCGCCGCCGGCAACGTCACCCGGGATCGCGGCGCCTGCCGGGTCGGGTCCCGGTATCCTCATCTGTCATGCCTCAGGACCACAGCTTCGACGTCGTCAGCGAATTCGATCGCCAGGAGCTGGTCAACGCCGTCGATCAGGCGCGGCGAGAGATCACCACCCGCTACGACTTCAAGGGGATCACCGTCGAGATCACCCTCGAGGACGAGACGATCACCCTGCTCACCGGTACCGAAGCGCAGCTGAAGTCGATCATCGACGTCCTCCAGAGCAAGGCGCATCGGCGCGGGATCGATCTCAAGGTGCTCGATCCGCAGAAACCGGAGCCGGCGGCGAAGGGCAACGTGCGTCAGGTGGTCAAGCTCCGCAAGGGCATCGGCGAGGAGCTGGCCCGAGACCTGACCAAGCGGATACGTGGGGAGCACCCGAAGGCGCAGGTCCGTACCCAGGGAGACCAGCTGCGCGTCTCGAGCAAGGACAAGGACGAGCTGCAGTCGGTGATCCAGCAGCTGCGCGATCTCGACGTCGCCGTGCCGCTGCAGTTCACCAACTACCGGTGACGCGCGGCGCCCCGAGCAGCGTCGCGCCTGACCGCACGGGTGGCCGGCTGATCCATGGATGATCCAGTCGAGCCGCGTCGCGACGTCGATGACCGGCTCCCGATCCTCGTGGCGGCGTTCCCCGAGGCCGTGTCGCTCGGGCGCGAGCTGACCGCGGCCGGCCTGACCATAGCGGTCGCCGAATCGTGCACCGGCGGGCCTCCTCGGTGCGGCGTTGACGGCGGTCGCCGGGTCGTCGACCTATGTCCGGGGCGGGGTCATCGCCTACGCGGACGACGTCAAGGCAGAGCAACTGGGCGTGGGCCGGCACCTGCTCGCGATCCACGGCGCGGTCAGCCCCGAGGTCGCAGGCGCGATGGCATCAGAGGTGCGCCGGCGATTCACGGCGGCCCTCGGCGTGGGCATCACCGGCGTCGCGGGACCCGACGCCAGCGAGCGCAAGCCGCCTGGTCTCGTGTTCGTCGCCGTCGCCGATCCCGCAACCGTCCGGGTGATTCGTCTCGACGAAGACAACGGACGCGAGTTGAACCGCGCCCACGCGGTCCAGGCGGCGATTCGCCTGTGCGTCGAGGTGATTCACGCTGCGTCGGGGTCGGCTACGGGCTCACTCGGGGGTGGCGTGACCGCGGTGACCTGCGCCCGCCGGCAACCCCGACTTCGGGCTTGCCACGTCCCCCTGAAGGTTGTACAGTACAAATGTTCGCCCCACCCGGTGAGCCCGGACGCATCGCCCGTCGCGACGCCCCTACGGCATCCCAGCCGCGTCTCCAATCAATCCCACCATATCCTTGGAGTACAGCTTTGACGAACACACTGGCAAGTCGTACCATCGACGCAGTCGAGCCGGTCGTAGAAGTGAGCGGGCGGCGTGCTCGAGCGCCCCGTGACGAGAGGAGTGATCCGGTGACGACGGAGCGGGATCGGGCACTGCAGACAGCCCTCGGGCAGATCGAGCGAGCCCACGGAAAGGGAGCGATCATGCGTCTCGGCGACGTGCAGGCTCAGCACATCGACATCATCCCGACCGGTGCTTTGACCCTGGACATCGCGCTGGGGGTCGGCGGCATCCCGCGCGGCCGCATCGTCGAGGTGTACGGCCCTGAATCGTCCGGAAAGACGACCCTCACCCTGCACATCATCGCCGAGGCGCAGCGCCGCGGCGGCGTCGCCGCATTCATCGACGCCGAGCACGCGCTCGATCCGCAGTACGCGTCCCGTATCGGGGTGAACACCGAGGAGCTGCTGATCTCACAACCGGACACCGGCGAGCAGGCCCTCGAGATCGTCGAGGTGCTGGTGCGCAGCGGCGCGGTCGACGTCGTCGTGATCGACTCTGTCGCCGCACTCGTTCCCAAGGCGGAGATCGACGGTGAGATGGGGGACAGCCACGTCGGCCTGCAGGCCCGGCTGATGTCCCAGGCGATGCGCAAGCTCACCGCCGCGATCAGCCGGTCGAACACCTCGGTCATCTTCATCAACCAACTCCGCGAGAAGATCGGCGTGATGTTCGGCAACCCCGAGGTCACCACCGGTGGCCGGGCGCTGAAGTTCTACGCCTCGGTGCGCATGGACATTCGCAAGATCGACTCCATCAAGCAGGGTCTCGACGTCGTCGGCAGCCGCGTCAAAGTCAAGGTTGTCAAGAACAAGGTGGCGCCGCCGTTCCGTTCCGCCGAATTCGACATCCTCTACAACGAGGGCATCTCATACGCGGGCAGCGTGCTCGACATGGGCATCGACGCGCACATCATCGACAAGAGCGGCGCCTGGTTCTCCTATGGGGACATGCGCCTCGGGCAGGGTCGCGAGAACGTGCGCGACTTCCTGCGCCAGAACCCGGACCTCCTCGAGGAGGTGGCGGCGAAGGTTCGCATCGCCGCGCTGCCGGAACCGGTGCTCCACGACGCGATCGTCGAGTTGAACGGCGAAGCGCCGCCACTGCCCGCGCCCGCCGTCTAGAGCACGGCGCAGCCGGCACGTGCGGACATTCACTCCGGCGGCGGAGCCGGAGAATGCCGACGCCGCTGAGGATGCGGCGTTGCGCATTCTCCGTGGCGCCGGCCAGTCGACGGCATCACTGCAGGGCAAGCTGGAGCGACGTGGGTATTCCACCGAAGCTGCGGTCACGGCTGTCCGCCGCTGTGCCGCCGCCGGATATGTCGACGACGCGGCGATGGCCGCGTCGCTGGCCGCGCGGCATCGCCGCGCGGGCCACGGTCGCGCTCGAGTAGCGGCCGATCTGCGGGCCCGGGGCGTCGCCGCCGAGCTCATCGCCGAAGCCCTCGACGGCCAGGACGACACCGAGGAGGCCGCCGCGCTGGCCGTCGCCCATCAGCTCTGGGACCGCTCCGCAGCGTCGGGGCCTCTCGACCGCCGTGCGCATATGCGCATCGCGGGCGCGCTCCAACGCCGCGGATTCTCGTCGTCGCTGGTCACCCGCGTGCTGCGTGGATTGCCCTGACGATCAGGCTCCCGCGACCGAGGCGTTGGCTCGCTCGAATCGCACCACCGCCCCCAGCGTGAAGAACGTCGCCGTCCCGAGGAGCAGCCCGAGAATCACCAGGCCGTCGATGCCCAGCAGGTGCGCGGCGAAGCCGCCGATCACAGCGCCGAGCGCGCCGCCCCCGGCCAGCGCCACCGTGTAGAACGACATGAGCGCCGATCGGTCCGCACTCAGGGTCTCCGAGCAGTCGGCAAGGTAGGTCACCGCCGCGGGACCGAAGCCCGCCAGCCAGACGATCCCGAGCACGAGGAACGGCACGACGACCAGCATGCCGACGACCTGCAGGTGGTTGATCGCCAGCAGCGCAACCATCGTCAGCCAGGCGCCCGGCACCGCTCTGCGCATCACCACGGCCGGACCGAGGCGCGCGACAAAAGGGGTCCAAAGAACGATGCCGACCAGGAAGACCGCGATCCAGCCGATCAGGAACAGGCCGATGAGGCGGACATCGAAGTGATGCATCAACGACTGTGACGCCACCGCCTGATGGCGGAGCAGCGCGGGCAGGTTGCCGACAAACGCTCCGATGAGCGCGAACGACATGATCCACGCGGGCAGGAAGATGCGCATGGGCCCGGGGCCGACCGCGGCGCGGAAGACGACGCCGAGTGAGTGGGCCTTGAGCGGCGGAACGCGAGGGACGAAGACCAGGCACACGATTGCGGCCACGGCGTACAGCCCCGCGAGGAGGACGAACGCTCCGCGGTGCAACCCGAAGTACGCGACCGAGCCGAGCCCGAACCCGCCCGCGTAGCCGATCAGCGTCGACGCCTCGAACGCGCCGCTCGCTCCGGCCCGACGCCGCCGGTCGCCCGACGTGGCCGCCGCGATGGTGCCGAGGGCGACCGGGACGAACGCGGCGGCACCGAGCCCTTCCAGCAGGCGGGCGCCCCCAAGCTGCGCAGGACGCACGCCGAGCGCGACCAGCAGCACGGCCACGACACAGATGACCGGGCCCGCCACCAGGAACCGCCGGCGGCCGAATCGATCCGCGTAGTGGGCCAGGATGGGCGCGAACACCATCTCGGTGAGTGCTTGAGCGGCGCCGACCAGGCCGATGTTCACGCACTCGGTCTGCCGCCTGCCAGATCGCTGAGCCGGAACTGGACGGCGACCCCGACTTCCACCGCGCCGACTCGAAGCAGACCACTGGCGACGAGCAGCGCGCCAATTGCTCGCGGGGCCGTGTTGCGCAGCTCGTCGTCGCCGGGCGCCTCAAGCACGCTGGCGACCTGCCGATCGGTCACGGCTCTAGGGTAGCCCGCCACGTGAGATTGATCGAAACATGCGAGCAACCCCTTTGGCTCGTACAATGGGACGGTCTCCCGTCGTGAACGACCGGCCAGAGCGGCCGGCCCCGACCGGATCTCGAGACGCTGTGGGTCTCGCCCCGGTCCCCTTCCCGTCGTGAGGCATTCCAAGCAGGGCGCATCGCGCCCGACCTCCGAGGTTCCATCCCATCGGCATCGAGATCCTTGCCCTGGTAGGGCTAGTGATTGTTGCGGCCGCGTTTGCGGCTGCATCGGTTGTCTACGCGCGCAGAACCGTGGCGCAGAGCCGGGTCACGCACGACGCCGACGCCGAACGCCGTCTCGAGCAGGTCCGAGCGATCGAGCAGGAGGCAAAATCGGTGCTGCTCGCCGCGAAGGAGGAGGCGGCACGCCGTCGCGATGAGGCCGAGGCCGAGGTTCGCGAACGCAGGGCGGAGATCGCGCGCCTCGAGCAGCGGACCAACCAGCGCGAGGAAGGGCTCGAGCGCCGGCTTCGCGAGCTGGATTCCAACGAGCAGCGGCTGACCCGTCGCGAAGCCGAGCTCGAGACGCTCCGCCAGACCGTCGAGGATGAGCGTGGACTGATCACCCGGGAGCTGGAGCGAGTCGCCGGCCTCTCCGAACAGGAGGCCCGCGTCGAGGTCGTCCGCAGCGTCGAGGGCGAGCTCGTCCCGGAGATCGCCGAGCGGATCCGTGAGGCAGAGATCCAGGTCCGCGAGGAGGCGGCCGAGCGCGGCCGCGAGATCCTCATCGCGGCGATGCAGCGCCAGGCGTCCGAACAGAGTGGCGAGGCATCGGTCACGGTTGTCCACCTTCCCTCGGACGAGCTGAAGGGCAGGATCATCGGACGCGAGGGACGCAACATCCGCGCGCTCGAAGCAGCGACCGGCGTGGACGTCATCGTCGACGACACCCCGGAGGCGATCGTGCTCAGCTCCTTCGACCCGGTGCGCCGTGAGGTCGCCCGGGCCACCCTGGAGCGGCTCTTCAGCGACGGCCGCATCCACCCCGCGCGCATCGAGGAGATGGTCGTCAAGGCTCGCAACGAGCTGGCCCAGCAGATCAAGCACGAGGGCGAGCAGGCGTGTCAGGACATCGGGCTCACCAACGTGCATCCGGAGCTCGCCCGCCTGCTGGGCACCCTGCGGTACCGAAGCTCCTATGGCCACAACGTGCTCGCCCACAGCCAGGACACCGCCGCGATCGCAGGGATGATCGCCGCGGAGATCGGATTCGACGAGCAGATCGCCAAGGAGGCGGCGCTCTTTCACGACATCGGCAAGGCTGTCGAACACGACGTGGACGGCCCACACGCGATCATCGGTGGCGAGATCCTGGCGCGCCTCGGGCGTCCCGCGGCGGTCGTCCAGGCGGTGCGCTCGCATCACTACGACGAGGAGCCGCGGTCGCCTGCCGCAGCCATCCTGATGACCGCTGACGCGATCAGCGCGGCTCGACCGGGCGCGCGCAGGGAGTTGCTCGCATCGACGATCAAGCGGCTCGAACGCATCGAGGCGATCTCCAACGAGTTCCACGGCGTCGAGCGCAGCTTCGCGGTGCTCGCCGGGAAGGAGCTCCGGGTTCTCGTCAAACCAGACGAGATCAGCGATGACGAGGCGCAGATCATGGCCCGCCAGATCGCCAAGCGCCTCCATGGCGAGGGCAGCTACAGCGGCCGGGTGAAGGTGGTCGTGCTCCGCGAGACCCGCAGCGTGGAGTACGCGAAGTAACGATTGCATCGCGCCCGGCGATGCTCCGCGCTGCGGGAGGCGACAATCGCGGCCGATAATGACCACGTCCTACTCACCGCCCTCACATGACGCCCCCGGGGTGACATCCCCATTGGAAATCCTCAAGGTCTCAGCAACAAGCAAACCGGTCGCCGTCGCGGGCGCGATCGCCGGTGTGGTGCGCACCCAGAAGAAGGTCGAGGTCCAGGCGATCGGCGCCGGCGCGATCAACCAGGCGATCAAGGCGATCGCGATCTCGCGTGGCTACGTCGCGCCGGGCGGGCTTGACCTGGTGTGCATTCCCTCGTTCATCGACATCTCCATCGACGGCGAGGAGCGAACCGGAATCCGTCTGGTCGTCGAGGTCCGCTAGCTTCGATCGGGGCGCGAGATGGGTGCCGGGACACACTGCTAGGCTTCGACGATGGCCACGCCGGTGCCGATCCTCAGTGACTCCGCCCGCGGTTTCAGGCCGCTCCCGCTGATCGCGCGGGCGCCGCGCCGCGAGCCCCAGGTACCGGTGCTCGGGCGGGCGCCGCGCGTGCATCTCTGGCACATCGGCTGCCAGATGAACGATGCCGACCGCGAGGAGCTGGCAGGGCATATCGCCGATATCGGCTGCATCCCCGAGACCGCCCTCGACGACTCCGACATCGCGGTGCTGATCACCTGCACGGTGCGCGCCAACGCCGAGCAGAAGGTCTTCGGGAAGTTCCGCGAGCTGATTCCCTGGAAGCGCGCCCGTCCGGGACGGGCGATCGCCCTCACGGGCTGCATGGCGGTCGAGCACGGCGAGGCATTGCTCGGACGGCTCCCCGAGCTCGACTACGTCTTCGACGTCCGCGAGCCCGACGGGTTCCTCGCCAAGCTCCAGGCACTTCATGCCCCGAACCTCGACGGACCGGTCACCGTGCCGGCGCCGGACCGGCTCAGCGCCTACGTTGCGGTCATGGGTGGCTGCAACGAGATGTGCACGTACTGCATCGTTCCCTTCGTTCGCGGCCGCGAGCGCAGCCGCCCGCTGCCCGAGGTGGTGGAGCACGTCGAACGACTGGTGGCGCAGGGCGTACGCGAGGTGACGCTGCTCGGACAGAACGTGAACTCGTATCACGACCAGCCGCGTCGCGCTCGTCTCCCCGAGCTGCTCGCGGCGGTCGACGCCGTACCGGGGCTGTGGCGGCTGCGCTTTCTCACCTCCCATCCCCGAAACGCCGTCCCCGAGCTGTTCGCTGCGATGCGCGATCTTCCCACGGTGTGCGAGCAGCTGCACCTTCCGGTGCAGGCGGGCGACGACAACCTGCTCCGGCGCATGCGCCGGCTGTACAGCGTCGACGAGTACCGCGAGAAGATCGAGATCGCGGTCGCCACCGTCGGACCGCGCCTCGCGCTGAGCACGGACATCATCGTCGGGTTCTGCGGTGAATCCGAAGCGGAGTATCGCCGGCACCGAGGCGCTGATGCGCGAGCTGCGTTTCGACACCGTGCACCTCGCCGCCTACTCGGTGCGCCCCGGCACCGCCGCGGCGCGCCGCGAGGACGACGTCCCGCTCCATGAGAAGAAGGCCCGGCTCAACCATCTCCTCGCCGTCCAACGCGAGATCGCGGCGGCCCGCAACGCACGCTATGTCGGCTCGGCGGTGGAGGTCCTCGTCGACGGCATCGCGGAGGACGGCAGGCCCTACGGCCGCACTCGGGAGAACAAGGTCGCCTGGCTTCCCGCCGGCGCCGCTGCAGCCCGGCGAGTTGCACACCGCGCAGGTGGTCGCGGCGAACGCATGGCAGTTGCAAGTGCAGCCGGTCGGCGCGGCGGCGTGAGGGCGAGCTCGAAAGCTCGGGCTCCGCACCTCGCCGCGGCGGTGCCCGAGGAGCCTCGCACAATGCTCGACCTCGAGTCGGCCGGCGACACGCCGATCCTCCGCGAGTATCGGGCCGTGAAGGCGGACCATCCGGATGCGATCGTCCTCGCCCGGCTCGGCGACTTCTTCGAGATGTTCGGCGCCGACGCCGAGATCGCGGCGCCGATTCTCGGAGTGCAGCTGACCGGGCGAGGATTCGGCGCCGCAGGACGGCTGCCGATGTGTGGTGTGCCCCATCAGGCGGTCGTGCAGCACATTCGCAAGCTGCTCGACGCCGGGCAGCGGGTCGCCATCTGGGACCAGGTGGGCGAGGTGACCGTCCGGGCGGCTCGTCCGGCGCGACGGTGACGCGCGTTCTGAGCCCCGGCATGGTCGTCGAAGCGGAGTTGCTCGACCCCGGAGCGGTGTCGCGCTGCGTTGCGCTGTTCGTGTCCCACGGCCGCGCCGGCATCGCGGCGTTCGACCCCAACACGCCAGCATCTGGAGCTGTTCGAGGTCTGCGGGCGACCTGGGCAGCGCCGCGGTGACCGACGAGCTGGCCCGCCTCGACGCCGAGTGAGCTGCTCGTGGAGGATGGCGCCCCGATCCCCGCCGGCGCTCGCCGCGCTTGCGCCGGTGACGCCGCTCGCCGCCGCGGTTTTCGACACAACCCGCGCCGAGGAGCGCGTCCGCCGGGCAACCGGTGCGGTGTCACTCGATGGTCTCGGCGATGAGCGCGGTCCCGCTGGCGTTGCGCGCGGCCGGCGCGGTCCTCGCCTACTGCGAGCGGGCGCACATCGTGATCAGCCAGGACCTGCTGCGCATCGCCATCCGGACGCCGGGCGGGGCGATGCGACTCGACGCGCACACCCGCGCCAACCTCGAGCTGTTCGCGCGCCTGGGGGAGCGCGGCGCCTCGCTGCTCCAACTCCTCGACGCCACCCGCACGCCGCATGGGCGTGCGCCTGCTTCGCGCCCGTCTCCAGGAGCCGCTCACCGACGTCGAGCGGATCAACGCGGCGTCTCGACTCGATCGAGGTGCTGCTCGGTGATCGCGATGGACGGCGCCATCTTCGTGACGCGCTGAGCGGGATGCGCGACCTCGAGCGACTGGTGGCGCGCTGCGTCCAGCGGATGGCCACACCGCGCGATCTGGGCGCCGTCCGCGACGCCTGCGCGGCGCTCGAGACCACCGGCGCCGCGGCTCGGGCGATCGCCGGCGCGAGCCGAGATCACCGAAGCCGCTGAGCGCTGCCGCGCGCCGGACGGGTTGCGCGAGCGACTCGACGCGCTGCTCTGCGACGACCTCCCGGCGAACGCGAGTGACGGTGGCGCCATCCGTCCCGGTGCGGACGCCGACCTGGACGGGCTCCGCGCCGCCGGGAGCAGCGCGCGATCGTACCTCGCCGCGCTGGAGGCGAGCGAGCGCGAGCGCACCGGGATCCGATCCCTTCGCGTCGGCTACAACCGGGTCTTCGGGTACTTCATCGAGGTCCCCAACGCGCATCGTGACCGCGTTCCCGGACGACTACGCGCGCAAGCAGACGCTCGCCGGCGCCGAGCGTTTCGTGACGCCCGACCTCAAGGAGCACGAGGCGATCGTGCTCCATGCCCGTGAACGCGCGATCGCGCGCGAGCAGGAGTTGCTCGCCGGCGCCGCCGCGCAGGTCGCGATCGAAGCCCGCGCGCTCTCGCCGACGCCGCTGCCGCCGTGGCGACCCTGGACGTGGCCCAATCGCTCGCCACCGTCGCCGAGGAGGAGCACTGGGTGCGCCCCGGCATCGATGCCTCGTCGAGCCTCCGGATCATCGGCGGGCGCCACCCGCTGGTGGAGCGCACGCTCGGCCCGGGCAGGTTCGTCCCCAATCGACCTGACGCTCGACGACGAGGCACGCATCGTCGTCCTGACCGGCCCGAACATGGCCGGCAAGTCCACCTACCTCCGCCAGACCGCGAGCATCGTGCTGCTCGCCCAGATCGGGTCGTACGTCCCCGCGGAGGAGGCGACCATCGGGGTGTGCGATCGCATCTTCACGCGGATCGGCGCGCACGACGACCTGAGCGGCGGCCTCTCGACGTTCATGGTGGAGATGGCAGAAACTGCGGCGATCCTCCGGCAGGCGACCGAGCGCAGCCTGGTGATCCTCGACGAGATCGGTCGTGGCACCTCGACGTACGACGGCGTGAGCATCGCCCAGGCAGTGGTCGAGTACCTGCACGACGCGCCGCAGCTGAACTGCCGCACGCTGTTCGCGACCCATTTTCACGAGCTCACCGTGCTCGCAACCCACCTGCCGAGAGTGCGCAACGCGCGCGTCGAGGTCGTCGAGGAGCGGCGCCGACATCACGTTCCTGCACCGCATCGTTCCGGGCGGAGCCGACCGGTCGTACGGCGTTCACGTCGCCAAGCTCGCCGGCATCCCGGGCGGCGTGCTGGTACGCGCCCGGCAGCTGCTCGCCGCGCAGGAGCGTGACCGGCCGCTCGCCGGGAGCGGAGACCACGGCTCCGACCAGCTGACGCTTTCGATCGGCGAACCCGAACCGCACCCGGTGATGAGCGAGCTCGCGTCGCTCGAGCTCGACGGCGATGACGCCGATCGCCGCGCTGAACAAGCTCGTCGAGCTTCGTGACAGGGCGTCGACGTGATCGCCGCCGCCCCGATACGAAGGCTCCCGCAGGTCGTCGCCGATGCCATCGCCGCGGGTGAGGTCATCGAACGGCCGGCTTCGGTGGTGAAGGAGCTCGTGGAGAACGCGCTCGACGCCGGCGCGAGCCGGATCGACATCGCGATCGAGGGCGGTGGCCTGGTCCGCATCGTGGTCGCGGACGACGGTGCGGGCATCGCGGCCGACGACCTGGAGCTCGCGGTCGAGCGTCACGCCACGTCGAAGATCGCCGTCGCGGACGACATCGCGCGCGTGCGCACCCTCGGCTTTCGCGGCGAGGCGCTGGCGAGCATCGCCGCCGTGTCGGAGATGCGTCTCACCACCCGGACCCGGGGCTCGAGCAGCGGCGCAACCCTGCACGTTCGCAACGGCGACATCCTCACCCGTGCGGCCGCGGCCGGCGCTCCCGGGACGCGCGTCGAAGTCTGTGAGCTGTTCGCCGCTTCGCCGGCCCGGCTGCGATTTCTCCGATCGGTCGCGACCGAGGCGAGCGCTGCGGTTCGCGTCGCCGCCGACCTCGCGATCACCCATCCCGACGTCGCCTTCACCTGCACCAACGACTCGCGCGTGGTGCTGCGGACCGCGGGAGGGACGCTCCGCGACGCGATTCGCGCGGTCATCGGCGTGCGCGCCGAGCGGGATCTGCTCGAGGTCGACGCGCCCGGAGTCGATCGCCGTCGGCGGAGCGATCTCCTCGCCGCACGCACACCGCGCGTCGCGCAGCGGGCTCGTGCTCATCGTGAACCACCGCCTGGTGCACAATCGCGCGCTGCTCGCCGCCGTCGACGAGTTCGTACCGCGGGCTGATTCCCGGCGGTCGCCACGGCTACGGCGTGGTGACCGTGGAGGTGCCGGACGACGCGCTCGACGTCAACGTGCACCCGGCCAAACGGGAGGTGCGATTCAGCGACGAGCGGGCGGTGTTCAGCGCCGTGCAGCGCGCGTGCTGGGCGGCGTTGCGTGCGGCGCCGGCGCTCGGCGCCGACGGCCGCGCCCCATTCGGATTCGCGAACGGCGGGCTCGAGGTTCGCGACGGCGACGTGGCCCTGACCGGGCGACCCCAGCCGCAGCTTCCGGTCCGCTCGGAGAGCGTCTCCACAGGCGACCCCGGGGCGACTGACGGTGCCGCGTGGCCGGCGTAGATGTCCTCGCGTCGCCGGCCGACCATGGAGGCGCTCGGGCAGGCGGGAAGCGGGTTCCTGGTCGCCACCGCCGGCGACACGATCCTGCTCGTGGATCCGCACGCCGCCCACGAGAAGGTCCTGTACACCGAGCTCCTGGCGCGCTGGCGCAAGCACGACCGCGACCCGTCGGATTCGCAGTTGCTGCTGATCCCGGTGGTGGTGGAGTGCCCGCCCGACCGAGCATCGCGGGTTGCAGACGAACATGACTTTTTCTCGCGCTGCGGATTCAGCATCGAGCAGTTCGGCCGGGACGCGGTTCGCTGCACGGCCGTGCCGATGGCCGCCGCGCGCGCGAACCCGGAGGTACTGGTCGCCGCGATCATCGATCGCGTCGACGAGCGCGACGCCGGGACCGAGGAGCGCCGCCACCGGCTTGCCGCCCTCGTCGCGTGCCACGCCGCGGTCCGCTTCGGCGACCGGCTCGACGTCTCGCCCAGCAGCGGCTCCTCGATCAACTGGTCGCGACCCCTGGGGGAACGACCTGCCCCCACGGCCGCCCGTCGGTGCTCGTCCTCGACGACGCCATGCTTCGCCGCGCATTCCGGCGGCCGGCGCGATGAGCCAGCCCGCTGCTGGTCATCGTCGGGCCGACGTGCTCCGGCAAGACCGCGCTCGCGGTGGGAGCCGCGCTGGCGCTCGCCCCGGCGGAGATGATCAACGCCGATTCGCGGCAGGTCCGTCGCGGGCTGCGCGTCGGCACCTGCGCGCCGCTGCCGTCGGAGCTGCACGGCGTGCGCTGCCACCTCCTCGACCTCTGCGATCCGGGCGAGACGTTCACCGTCGCCGACTGGCTCACCGCCGCGCGGCGCAGCCTGGAGCGGCTCGACCGCGCCGGGGACGCGCCCGGTGGTTGCCGGGGGGACCGGCCTCTACGTCACCGCGCTCGTCGACGGCTTCGACCTCGCCCAGGTGCCTCCTGACCCGGTCCGGCGCGCGGACCGATCCGAGCTCGCGGCGACCCCGGAGGGCCTCGCCTCGCTCGCCGCCGAGCTGCGCCGGCGCGACCCGAACGGTGCGACCGGGGTCGACCAGCGCAATCCGCGCCGGGTGATCCGCGCGCTCGAGATCCTCGACGCCAAGGGCGGCTCGATCCTCAGCGCGCGGAAACGCGCCGCGCCATCGGCCGACCGTGATGGTCGGGACTCGACGTCGCCCGTCCCGTCCACGCCCGCTGGATCGAACATCGCATCGCCGGCATGTTCGACAGCGGCGGCATCCAGGACGAGGTGCGCTGGCTGCTCGGACGGGGACTGGACCGGGCCGTCATCGGCTCCTGCGGCATCGGATACAGCGAGGCGCTCGACCTCATCGAAGGACACCTCGACCTCGAGGCCGCGATGCAGGCGACGATGCGACGGACGCTGCGCTACGCCCGCGCGCAGCGCACCTGGTTCCGCCGCGACACCAGGCTCACCTGGCTGCGCCCTGACCTCGTCAGCTTCGATCAGCTGGTCGCCGAGGTCCTCGACCTGGTCGCCGCTGCCGAACCGGAGTCCCAGGTTGGCCGAGGGCAGTCCCTAGGCCCAGAACATCCGTTTGCATTTTTCGGGTCCCGTGCTACATTCCGGGTCGCCCAAGCTCTGGCTGGAGGATGTTTCAAAGCAATGCCTGACTCCCTGAACCCGCGGCAGCGTCAAATCCTTGACTACCTTCGAGATCACAGCCGCGATCACTCGTATCCGCCCGACGGTCCGGGAGATCGGGCGAGCGGTCGGGCTCAGCTCGTCATCGACGGTGCAGAACCACCTCAACACGCTCGAGACCCGGGGGTTCATCACCCGGGACCCGGCAAAGTCACGGACGGTCGAGATCGTCAACGCCGACGCATCCCGCGGCCACGGCAACATCGTTCATCTCCCGCTGGTCGGTCGGGTCGCCGCCGGCACGCCCGTCCTGGCGGTGGAGAACGTCGAGGAGCATCTCGACGTCGGCACGGAGATCGCCGGAGGCGACAACTCGTACGCGCTCACCGTTCACGGCGAGAGCATGATCGACGCCGGCATTCGCGACGGCGACATCGTGGTCGTCAGCCCACGCCGTGACGCCCCGGCGAACGGCACCATCGTCGTCGCCCGGATCGAGAACGAGAACACCGGCGAGAGCGAGGTGACCGTCAAGCGCTTCTTCCGCGAGTCAGGGCGGGTCCGCCTGCAGCCGGAGAACAGCACGATGGAGCCGATCTACGCGCGCGAGCTTGCACCTCGAGGGCGTCGTGGTCGCCGTGATCCGGCTCTTGAAGTAGCCGCCAGGCCAAACCCTGGTTCCGGCCTAGCCCTGCGGGCCGCCTCCGATGTTCTCCAGCGAGAGGCGGGGGAGTGAGCCCGAGGTAGGCGTCAAGCGCAGCCGCAAGCTCCGAGCTCGCCTGTCCGTGCACGGTCACGCGCGTGCCCCCGAGGTCGTCGGCGACCGCGCTGATCGCCAGGTCGGGCCGATTGTCGATCAGCAGCGGCACCCCCGGGAGCAGCGCGAGCGGCAGCAGGACGATCAGCACCGGGGTCACCGCGGTGAGGATGAGCACCGCGAGCACGATCGCCAGGCCGAGGAGGACGGCGACGTCGCCGCCGTACCGCCGTCGCTGCTGCGGCCGGAGCACGAGATAGTTGGGCCCTCGCTCGGCGACCGCGATCCCGGGCATTGGACGTTGTGCGAAATCCCGAGCACGTCGTCGGGTGGCCTTCCCGGTTCGCAGCGAGAACTGATAGGCACGTGTTCGCAGTCGGGTGATCATGGGGCGCATAGCATCGCCCCATTTGTACCGCGTCGCGACAGCACTGCGTGAGGTGCGATAGCGTTGGATGCCATGGCTCGCCCGCCGGCAACCGACCTGAACCTCGATCCGACTCCTGCTGGGTCTCATGCGTCCTGGTCGGTCGCCGTGTGGGGCTGGGTGATCCGCCGGTCCGGGGCGCCCCCGAGCCGCGGGAGACGCGTCGCGCTCGGCGCAGCGTGCGCGCTGCTGGTCGCGATCTGGATCACGCCGCTGGCCACGCTGGCCGAGCACTACCTGCTCGCCGCTCACCTGATCCAGGTGCTCATCCTGATGGGACCGGTGCCGGCGCTCCTGCTCCTCTCGCTCCCGCGAAACGCCGGGATCGCGCCTCGATCGGTGCCGCGGCCGCTCCGGCTCGCCGTCCACCCGATCGTCGCGATCATCGCGGTGAACGCCGGCTTCATCGTCTGGCACCTGACACCCGCGTACGACGCGGCGCTCGCGCACTGGTGGCTGTACGACCTGATGCAGGCGACGCTCCTGCTGGTCTCGCTGCTCTTCTGGTGGCCGATCGTGACCCCGTGCTCGCCGCCGGCTCGCGCGCTGACCGGGTTTCGGCAAGCTCGGGTACATCGTCCTCGCCACCATCCCGCAGACCCTCGGCGGACTGCTCGTGGCACTGGCGGGCCACGTCCTCTACCCGGCGTACGGCGCCGGCCCTCGCCTCGTCGGCATGGACGCGATCACCGATCAGCAGATCGCCGGAGCGAGCATCGCGCTGGTCAGCAAGATCGCGCTCTTCGCCGCCTTCTGGGTGGTGTTCATGAACCTGCTCAGCGCCGGATCCGACGGCCGCGAAGACGACGGCGGTGGTGGTGGCGGCGGCGGCGGTGGATCGAGCCCGCGGCTGGATGCGCCCGCGCCCTTCAGGGCTGCCGCGGTGGCTCGAGGACATCGGCGACGGCCGGACGACCGACGAGCCCGCGATGCCCAGCCCGATCAGGGTGCCGGTAGGGTCAGGGTCTCGCCCGGCCTGATGGCCGCACCGCTCAGGTGATTCGCCGACTCGATGATCGAGATCGACTGTTCGATGTTCGAGCCGGGGTAGTGCGCCGCGGCGATGCCCCAGAGGGTGTCGCCCGCGTGGACGGCCACGCGCGTATTCGTGGTGGGAGATCCCGCGTAGGCGACACCGCCGACGACGACGAGCCCGGCGGCCGCGGTGGCCACCACCAGGGCGAGCCGCGCCGGACGGCTGAGGCGCTCTGGCTCGCGCGCGAAGCGATTTGGGCCGAGACTGTCCTGGATCACGTTCCTGCACCGAACGGATGTTCCATGGGAGTGACACTACCAGGGAACGGATGTTCGAGTCAAGTGCATCCGGTCGCGCCCCGGGCCGGATAATCGCCCGGTGAGCGAGCGAGCGATCCGGATCCGCGTCGGCGTCCTCATCTGTCGCGACGGCAAGGTGCTCCTGGTCCGGCACGAGAAGGGGGATCGCTCCTACTGGCTCGTGCCGGGCGGAGGCGTCGACGCCGGCGAGACCATGGTCGCGGCGGGCGCGCGCGAGCTGCTCGAGGAGACGGGCTACGATGTCGAGATCGGCCGGCTCGTGCTTGTCTGCGAGGCGATCGACCCGCGACCTGGCGGCCGCCACATCGTCAACGCGGTCTACAGCGGCACCATCCGCGGCGGGTCGCTCGCCGTCGGGGTGGACGACAAGTCACTCCGCGACGCACAGTGGCAACCGCTCAGCGCGCTCAACGAGCTCGAGATGTACCCGCCGATCGGTGCCGAGCTGCTTGCGTGCTGTCAGGAGGACGGGGCCGGCGCCGTGCGTGTCCTCGGCAACACGTGGCTGCCGCAGGACTGACGCGCGGCGCGACCGTTGAGCCGGGTCACGCGCGGGCGGCCACCTCGTCGAGGTAGTCGCCGAGGCGGCGGTACGCCTCGCGTTTGCGCCGATCGGTGATCTCCGTATAGACCTTGAGCGTCTCGAGGGTCGCGTGGCCGAGCACCTCCTGCACCAGGCGCACATCGCCGTCGGTCGCCTCGAGGAGCGTGGTCGCGGCCGTGTGCCGCGCCGCATGCGGGGTGCGCAGATCGCTGAAGAGGTCGAACATCTCCGGATCGACGCCCATCGCGGCTCCGCAGGGCGCTCAGCGCCCGGCGAGCGCCGTCGGTGGTCAGGCGGTTGTGCGGCAGGGCGCGTCCGCGGGGCACGTCGGCGCGCGCGACACTGATGAACAGGGCAGGGGAGGGGTCGGGGCCGCGCATCCTGAGATAGTCCTCGACGGCCGCGAACGCATCGTCGGTGCAGTACACAGTTCTGTATTTGCCACCTTTGCCAAGAACGCGGAATCCCTCGGGCCGGACGTCGCCTCGATCGAGTCCGCACGCCTCGGCGATGCGGCACCCGGTGCTCAGCAGCAGATGGATCAGGGCCCGGTCGCGGCGATCGCGGAGCGTGTTCCTTCGGCAGTGCGGCGAGCAGCCGCGGCACGTGGTCGGTGGGCACCGGGTGCGGGTCACCCACCACGTACCGAGGCACCGACGACCTGGCGGCTCAGCTCCGCCGCGATCCAGCCTTCGTCGTATGCGTAGGCGAGGAACCGGCGCAGCGCGACGAGCGCCCGAGCCCGCGAGCGCGGATTGGGGAGCACGTCGGCGAGCTCGATCTGGTAGCGGCGCAGCATCGGGCGGTCCACACCCGAGAGCAGGCTCATCGGAGAGCGGGCGGGTTCGCAGGAATGCGACGAACTTGGCGAGGTCCTGCCGGTATGCGCGCACCGTGGTCGCGGGCCGGTTGCGCTGCACGCGAAGCCAGTCGAGGAATTGCTCGACCTGGTCCGGCATCGAGTTCGGTGGGGCCGGGAACATGGCCGGCCCACGCGGGTCCACGCCGCTCGCGAGGCGCCGTCGGCCGGCGGGTGGAGCGTAGCCTGGCGGCCATCCTCAGTATTATCAGGAGCTTCTGGCCGCGTGACCGATTCCGGCCTCCTCGAGCGTGAACCTGATGAAGTCGAGGGTGGCGACACGCTGATCCGGCTGCGCGCCCCCGGGGTACGCGATCGCCGACCTGATCAAGGGGCGCCACGCCTCGAGGTAGGGACCGCGCAGCGCCCACGAAGCCGCTTCCGGCTTGGTCACGACCTCGCCGGTGGCGAGCAGGCAGAGCGCGCGGCACATGGTGAGCACCGCGTACGCCTGGTAGGAGCGCTTGAGGAACTGTCCGGGGAACTCGAGTTGCGGCTCCCACCAGACGCGCAGCGTGCCGATCTGGGCCTCGCGGAGCTCTCCGATGGTCACCGGCGCGACGATCTTCGCGATCCTCGGACCGAACAGTGTGATGCCGTGCTGGCGGAGGATCCGCTTCTGGATCAGGAAGTCCGGGCCGAGCCGCTCCACCTTGAACCCTTCCTCCGGATGCAGTTGCAGCACCGGCATCGGCGGCACCTCGGGCATCGCCAGTGTCCGGGCGGGGACGAAGACCGCATCGAGGCTCTCCGCCCAGCGATCGTCACCCCAGCCCTGCATCGCCCGGTGAACCTCCAGCAGGCGCAGGATCGCGGGCTCGTCGGTGAGGGTTCGCGTGGTCGCGATCACGTCGATGTCACTGGTGCGCGGGTTGAACGCCCCGGTCGACAGCGATCCCTGGACGTAGACCCCCGCCAGGTTGCGGCCGAGCGCGCTGCGCCAGGAGGAGACGGCCAGGGCGAGGAAGGATGCGAGGCCTGGGCCTCCGGCGCGGATGATCCGCGCGTCGACGTCCATCGCACTCAACCCTAACCCCTGATCGCGCGCTTCGAGATCGAGCGCCGCCAGGCAGCTGCTCAGGTCGCGGCGGGTATGTGGGCAGCCATCACGCGCTCGAATCGCCCGCGTCGGCCCGACTCGCGCCAGCCGAGGCGCCGCCACGCCGACAGCGCTCCGGGGTTGTTGGTGTTGACGTGGAGGTGCGCCACGCCGACCCCGAGCCCAGCCATCCGCGCGGTCGCCTCGGTCACCATGGCACTGGCGAGCCCGAGGCGGCGGCGAGCGGGAGTGACCCCGACCTGATCGATCCAGCCGGTCCGGCTGACGACGAATCCCGCTGGCTCGGCATCGAGGAGCACGCAGAGCGAGGCCGCGGGCAGGAAATCATCGTCGCCGGTGAGCCGGTCTATCCACTCGGAGCGCGACCATCCCGGAAAGCCGGGCCGCTCCTTGAAGGCTGCTTCGTAGATCTCGAACGCGGCTTCGGCAGCAGCGATTCCCCACTCGACCAGCGTCGATCCCTGCGGCCATCGGACCCGCGCCGGCACGCCAGAAGCGCGGATATCCCGCTCCATGGCCAGCTCTTCGAGGGCGAGCTCATACCCTGCGGCCGCCCAGCGGCGCGCCTCGGCCTGGCTGAGACATTCGCAGTCGACGCGGACCCGGAGTCGCGCCCTCAACCTGCGCCTCGATCCAGGCCAGCTGCGCAGCCCACAGGTCCTCACACCCCGGGAGGAGCATCGACACGACCGTCACCGCACCCGGATCGCCGGCATCCCGTCGGCGTACCGCCGCGCACCCACCGAGCCGGCCATCGGGCAGCGTTTGGACGGCTCTGGACGCCCCGGGACCAAAGTAGGCGCGCTCGAGCCACTCGAGATTCAGAGCGAGCGACCAGCCCGCCGGGTCGGGTCGCTGAGCCTGCGCGAGCGCCAGGATTCGCGGCAGTTCGGACGCGATGTCTGACAGGCGCTGCACTCCCGATGAACGCGCTGATCCAGCCCGGCGAGTGAGCCACCTCGGGCTTCGGCGCTCAGCAAAGCCTAATGACCCAGGGGAGAAGTCTGGCCGCCGAACACGCTCTTCAGGCCGCCTCTAGATCGTGAGAATATGCATTATCAGGAGCTTTAGTGGCGTTGCGACGGCATTGCCCAGAGCCCTCCCCCTGGTGCCCGCGACCCCTGAACGGCCGGATCCGACCCGCTATCCAGCCGGGCTGAAGACCGGGATCGCCGGCGCCGCGCAACCGGGACACGCCGGCGCGACCCAGAGCGTGCTGGAGCTGGACCGCCAGACAACGTCGACGACGCCGCCACCCGCGAACACCACCGACGACGGATCCGAGTACGCCGTCGCCCCAAGGCTCTCCGGACCCACCAGCCCGCTCGCAGAGGTGTACAGCGACGATGCCATGAGCCCGGACGGCTCGCGGGCGTTGACGATCACAGCCCCCGGGGCTAGGTCGACCACCGACGGGTTGCCGGCCACGGCCTCGGTACCGAGGGCGGTGGCGCCGCTCCAGGTCCCGCTGGTGAGCGCGGCATGCCACAGCTGACCCGAACCGTTCCAGAAGACGTCGATGCTCGAGCCCGCGGTGCTCACGGATGGATCTGCTGACAGCACGGCGGATGCGAGGCACCGCGCGCCCGACCAACCCCATGAGGTGCCGGTGTCGGCACAGAGGCCCCCGGCGGGATTGCGCCAGAAGACCGTGTCGGACCCGTGATCGGCGCTGGCGACCACGGGGTTGCCGGCGACGGGGCCCGTATCGATGGGCGTTGCGCCGCTCCAGTGGCCGTTGTACCGGTCGACCCACAGGGCGCTGTCAGCAGCGCCCTTCCAGAAGACATCGATCAATCCCGGGGCCGGCGAGATCGCGCGCGGCTCCGATCCGAGCGGCCCGAATCCAAGGGAGACGGGCGCCGACCATGCCCCACTCCCGAACCATCCGCCGGTGAATCCCGCGTACCAAAGGTTGTGATCCTCCCCTTCCCAGAACGCGTCAATCCGGCCAGCGCCGGGTGAGATGACCGATGGGTCGGAGATCAGCGTCGCGGCGGTGCCGCCTGCGGCACTGGCGTCGGCCGGGACGCTCCCCCACGTCCCATTCCGAAAACCGAGGCTCCAGAGGTGGTTGGACGTCCCCCGCCAGAGCACGTTGATGTCACCGGGCTGGTCGGAGACGGTCTGCGGCGTGCCCACGACGTTCGCCGCCTGGGGCAGGGGGTGCGGATTCGGGAACCCGTAATACGGAAGCGAGCGAACACCGCCCTGGTCCAGGTCGACGCGCCCCGGGATCCCAGGCACCACTCCGGCGTCGCTGAACTGCCAGACCTGCCAGCCGGTGCCTCCCCAGTTGTTCTCCGGAACCGACGGCTGGCTCACGAACCAGTTCGCCACCCAGAGTGGATCCAGCGTGAACGCCGACGAGTTGATATTCCCGTTCCACCACGACGGCGAGCAGTAGATCGCCGGGAGCGACCCGATCGCCGCGCTCACGGTGTTCACCACGGTGCGGAGGTTGGCGACGACCACCGCCTGCGGCTCGCCGTCGGTGGTCTCGACATCGATCGTGGGCACCAGGTCGCCGTGGGTGAATCCCACCGAACGGAGCTGGGAGATGAGCAGATCAGCCTGCGCGACCGGGCTCTGATTCGGTTCGAAGAAAAGGTAGGCGCCAGGGGTCACGCCCGCCGCAGCGGCACCTCGCCAGTTGTTCCCGAACTGCCCGTCGGGCGAGCCGGCGCCATCGGCGGCGCGGATGTACGCGAACGAGATTCCCGACGCCGCCACCGCGTGCCAGGCGATCGACGACCCCTGGTAGGCGCTGACGTCGATCCCCTGCCGAACGGCTGCCGCCCGGCCGTCCACGGCGTGCAGGAGCCCGCCCGCCACGGCGGCCACGAGTACCAGCGTCGTGGCGGCGGCGGTGATCCGAGACCTCACGCCACCTCCGAAGGGAGACCCACCATTGCCCTGAGGATAGACACGGATCTCGAGATCCCCGAGGTCGTCACCGTATCTTCATCGGCGCCGCGTGTGTCCTCCACGGCCTGGAAACCCCCTCGAAAGGTTGGTCCGTTACTCTGGTGCCGTGGACCAGTCGACCCCGCGGAAGCCTGTTGGCAAGCGCCCCGTGCCGACCGGCAAGTACCCGGCGAAACCGGCCACCAAGAAGCAGCGGCGCAGCCAGACGGCGGCGCGGTCGGTTTCGCTCGAGCGCCGTCCACCCTGGCAGTCGCCGACCGTGGTGACCATCTCGAGCGTGGCCGTGGTCGCGATCCTGCTGATCGTGATCGTGCTCATCAACCAGGCCGGGGGCGGCAACGCGACCGTGGCGACACCGGTGCCGCCGGCAATCCTCACGGCGGTCGAGAACCCCAGCCCGTCGGTGGTGAGCACCGTGGGCTCCGGTGGGCAGCCCGGGGAGATGATTCGCCTTCCGGCATCCGCGAAGCTGGTCGATTCGGCGGGCAAGCCGCTGGTCGTGTTCGTGGGAGCCGAGTACTGCCCCTATTGCGCCGCCGAGCGCTGGGCGATGGTGATGTGGCTGTCGCGCTTCGGCACCTTCAAGAACCTCTCCGAGATCCAGTCCTCATCCACTGACGTTTTCGCCAACACCGACACGTTCACCTTCTACAAGTCGTCGTACACGAGCCCGTACATCGACCTTCAGCGCCAACGAGCTGGAGGATCGCAACCAGCAGCCGCTGCAGTCGATGACGACGCAGATCTCGCACATCTTCACCACCTACGATCAGCCGCCGTACACCACCCAGTCCGGCCAGTTCCCGTTCATCGACATCGGTGGAGTGTTCAGCCTCTACAGCACGAGCTACACCCCCGCCGACCTGGCCAACCTCACATGGAGCCAGATCGCGGCCAAGCTCAGCAACCCGAACGACCAGGTGACCAAGGACATCGTCGGCAATGCCAACATCCTCACCGCCGCGACCTGCATCGCCATCGGCGACCGGCGCTCAGCCGTCGGTGTGCTCCTCCTCCACCATCCAGAGCATCGAACAGGGACTGAAAACGATCAAGGCCAAGGGCTGACCGGGCCTGACCGCGACCAATGGCAGTTGTAACGTCCTCTGGTGTCATCAACACCGGGTACGCGGTTCTCGCGCTGGTGGCGGATGCGCTCGTCCTGCTGATCGTTCTCGGCTTCATCATCTCGCGCACGTCGCCGCGCGCTCGCGAGAGCTGGGCTCGGCTGCGCGACGGGGTCACCCCGTTCGCGCTCCAGATCGCGTGGATCGTGGCGGTGCTCGCCACCTTCGGCAGCCTGTTCCTGCAGTACGTGGAACACTTCGACCCCTGTGAGTTCTGCTGGTTTCAGCGCATCTGCATGTACCCGCTCTCGCTGCTGCTCGGCATCGCGGCATTCCGCGGCGACCTGCAGGTCGCGAAGCGATACTTCATCGGCCTGTCAATCGTCGGCGCCGGACTCGCCGCCTATCACTATCAGCTCGAGCACGTTCCCAACGAGCCGACCGTGTGCGGCAGCGCCGTACCGTGCAACATGGCGGTCATCAACATCTTCGGCTTCATCAGCGTTCCGTTCCTCTCACTGGCCGCATTTC
Organism: Candidatus Dormiibacterota bacterium; assembly: GCA_963799005.1. Lineage (GTDB taxonomy): Bacteria > Chloroflexota > Dormibacteria > Aeolococcales > Aeolococcaceae > Palsa-851. The sequence goes on from CAWCVK010000003.1 coordinate 167,306, forward strand.
TGCTGATCACGACCCTGCTGCTGCTGGCGCGCAGTCCAGAGACGACGAATACGACGAGGAGGTCGACGCGATCGAGATCACCGCCGACGTCGAGCCCGGCGATGACGCCTCGCCGGCGCCGGCATAGGTCCGTCAGCGGTCAGACGAGCTCGTCGAGGTACCTGGGCATCATCTGACGCCACGTCGACCAGTCGTGGTCGTACTCCGTGCCCCAGGGGTCGACCCGGTTGGGGATTCCCTTGCTGCCGAGCACGTGAGCGAGCTGCCACGACTCACCGATGTTCTCCCACCGGCCCTCGCCGGACGCGAGGATCGCCTTGCGGGTTCGCAACTGCTCGAGATGTTCGCCGTTGAGACCCGGGAGGAAGTACGACGGGGTCGCGAAGTACAGGTCGTCGCCGGCATTCTCGCCGACGAAACGCGAGATGTCATAGGTGCCACTCATCCCCACCGCGGTGGTCACGACGTCCGGGTAGTGGCAGAGCAGCGACACGGCATTGAACGCGCCGATCGAGGCCCCGGCGGTGATCACGGTGATGTCCGGGCTCTCGCAGTCCATGCGGATCATCGGGATCAGCTCATGACGGACGAACTCGATGAAGCCACGGGTCATCGCCGCTCGATAGCGAGGATCGCCGTCCTCACGAAGCATCGCCTTGCCGGACACGCTGTCGCAGGAGTAGATCTTCGCCCGCCCGGCCTCGAGGTACTCCCCCACCGAATCGACGAGCCACATCCGCTCGATCTCCTCGGCGTCACCGCCGGCGGTCGGGAACACGATGACCGGCCGGCCGAAGTGCCCCCAGCGCACGACCGTCACGTCGCTGTCGACGCGGCTGGAGTACCAACGCTCTCGCCTCTTCATGGCCGGAAAGTCTCGCGCATCGATGCGCATCAACGCATCACCCCGGATAGATGAGACGGGCCTCCCCCGGGAACAGCCAGCCGAGACCATCCAGAAGCCGGTCGCGCCAGTTGATCCAGTTGTGGCCGTCCAGGGCTTCGACGACGCGCAGCTCGAATCGCATCATCCGCTCGAGCACCTCGACCATCGCCCGATCGGGCACGGCGAGGGGCTCGAAGGCCCCGAATGTCAGGAAGATGCGCTCGGTGATCTTCTGCGGCTGCGCGCGCACCGAGTTGACGAAGCGCACCACCGGTTCGAACATCTCGCCGAACGTACCCGGAGCGCTCGCCTCGGCGAAGCGCAGCGACGGGGACTCGAGCAGCAACGCTCCGTAGAACCCCGGCGCGCGCACCGCCGCGGCCAGCGCCGCGACGCCCCCGAAGCTCGCTCCCATGAGCACTCTCCCCCGGGATCGCCACGCAGCTGGAGCGAGCCCTCGATCTGCGGCACCAGCTCGCGTGGTCAGGAACCGGCTGTGCGCCGCGCTCGCCGCGTACTCGCGCAGGCGGTCGCCCGGATGCGTGAACGCGACCACGCAGTCGGCCATCAGCCGCCGGTGCATGAGGTTGTCGAGAACCGTCGCCATCGACGAGTACTGCAGGAAATCGCCGCCGTCATGCACGACCAGCAGCGGCATCCGGCGGTCGCGGCGCATCCGTGACGGGATGTAGAGGGTCACGTGCGCCTCGCGTCGGAGCGCCCGGCTCGGGAAGTCGCAGTTCGACCAGCTCGCCCGCCACCGCCGCGGGATCCGGGTGGGTCCAGTCGGGGGTGACGTACCCATCGGCCTCGAGCACCGACTGCGAGCCGATCGGGGTCGCCGACGACCCGTGGGTTGAGCGGGTCGTTCATGCTCTCGACGTGGTCGCCGCGTCGCACCAGGATGCGGTACTGGATGCGGGCGCCGCGGTGGCAGCTCGACACTCGCGTACCAGAGATCGGTGCCCTTGAGACGCCGAAGCGGCAGCGGAATCGGCACACCCATGCATCCGGTGCTCGACGCCGACCCAGTCGGCCTCCCCGCGCCACAGGAAGGTGCACGTCGGTCCCTCGACCAGCGGGATCCGCTGCTCGCGCAGCAGCTGATCGATCGCCTCGGGGGAGCTGCCCTCGCTGCGCAGGCGGGTGAGTGCCCGCTGGCTGCGGGCGGGCCCGGGGGTCACAGTCAGGCGGCAGCCGCCCCTCGGAGCACGCGGCCGTCGGCGGTGACCACGCCGACGGAGCCGAGATCGGCGGGCTGTCCCGAGCGAAGCTCCAGTCGATCACCGGCGTCGAGGAGCACGCACACGCCTGGCGCGCAGCGCCGGGCAAGCACCGCCAGGCGGTCCCGGTCGTGCGCGCGGAGCCGCGCCGTGGCTGCGGCGAGCACGACCATCGCCGCGAGCGACGCCGATGCCGATGTCGTAGACCTCGTCCGGACGGCCGGCAGGATCGTCGTCGTCGGCGACGACGATGCGCTCCGACACCGCCATGCACCCGGACGACCACGCGATCATCGGCCGCTCCTCGATCAGCAATGCGAGGTTGTGGAGGTGCAGGCAGTCGTTGAGCACGCCGACGTGTCCGCCGGCGATCGCGATCGCTCCGCACTCGGCGACGATCGCCGCGACCTCCTCGCGATGCCTGGCGATGCTCGGGCGCTCGTGCGGCTTGTGCTGCGCGAAGAAACGCTCATACGCCGCTGCGATCGCAGAGCTTGTGACTCGTCGAGCGCCCGGACCGCATCGATCGCCGCGTCGAGCTCCGGACCCGGACCTCGCTGTGCATCGGCGAATCGACGGCGGACCACGTCGACCCCGGCGAGCGCGTGGCGCAGGCGAAGCGAGGTAGATCTCGCGGAGGTCGTCGAGCTGGGTGCGCAACAGTCGCTCGGCGTCGGCGAATGCCGCGTCGCTCTCGAGCACGTCGAGGCGGCGACCGTAGAGGTTGAGATTGCGCGAGCCGCCTCCCAGCCGCCGGTCGATCTCGGCGTCGTTGCGCTCACCCTCCTCCCATCCGGCGGTGACCAGCGCAACCGGCCCCTCGACCCCGAACGCCTCGATCTCAGCCGCCAGGTCAACCCCGTCGAGCGGCCCGAGCAGGGTCACCTGCCTCACGAGGCGCGCACGCGCACCGTCTCCCCGACGACGTTGAGCATGTGGTGGACCGTGTCGTAGTCGGGGTGGGCCATCCGTATCCACGCATTGGCCATGTACCCGGCCTCGACCGGTTGAGTCGGCGTGCCGCTCTCCGGGCAGATGCGAGTCGAGGATCCACTCGCCGAACCGCTGCTGCACCTCCTCGAGGCCCTCGTAATGGCTGATCGTGCCGTCGCGATCCGGCCGCAGGGCGACGATGCCGGCGGCACGGCGCCGTGAGAGCTGACGCTCGACGCTGTGGTGCACGATCGCATTCGCCCATTCGCGGTAGATGTCGATGTCGTTGCCCGCCGCATAGAGATCCCACGCGCGAACTCCGGGCGGACGGCAACCGATCTCGCTGAAGCGCAGACCCTTGGGCCCGAAGAACCACTCCATGTGGGTGGCGGACGTCCCGATACCGAGCGCCTCGATGGCGCGCAGGCCGAGGTCGCGCACCTCCGAGTAGTCCTCCACCTGCGTCGACGCGGTTGGTCGAGATGAACTGAGGGCTGATCCAGCGCTCGCGCATCGCCTCGAGGACGTTCGGGTAGTAGTGCGAGATGAAGTCGTAGACCGGATGCCCGTCGATGCTGATGGTGTCGTAGAAACCCTCGTGACCCTCGACGAACTCCTCGACCGCGATGTCCGATCGCGCCGGACGCACCCAGCGCCGCATAGCGCGCGATCCAGCTCGGCATCGGAGTCGACGCGGCTCGTCCCCGACGCCCCGGCAGCGGCGCGTGGCTTGAGGATGATCGGATAGCCTACCGATGCGACAAACTCGCGAACCTCGGCTGCGCTGGATGCCCCGATCGACTGCGCCGTCTGGATCCCGACGGCGCGCAGGGCCTCCTTCATGGCCGGCTTGTCCCTGCAGAGGTAGGCGGTGCGCACCGATGTCCCCGGGATGCCGCAGGCTTCACGCGCATACGCGGCGGCCATCGTGTGCGACTCGATCGTCGATTCGAGCGCGTCGACCCAGACCTTGCTCTGCGCGAAGCGGACCGCCTCGATGAGCGCGCCGACGTCGGTGACGTTCGGGATCTGCTGGTACTCGATCATCCAGCCGCGCAGGTCCGCATCGAGCCAGTCGCCCGGGCGCTCGCCGATCCCGATCACATTCGCGCCGGCCTCGGCGAGGCCACGGACGAACTCGCGCTGATTTGCGGGGAATGCGGGTTCGATAAAGATGACGTTCACGCCCAGATCCTACCCGCTGCGTCCCGACCCGTCCCTCGCAGCCTGTCTAAACTCGCGAAAACTCGATGGCGAATGCGGTCTTCGTTGCGCCCTTCCTGCTCCCGGCGACGGTTCGGTTCATCGCCGCGGCAGCGGCGCTGCCGGACGTCCGGCTTGGCCTGATCAGCCAGGACTCGGAGGACATGCTGCACGACGACCTCCGCGGCGCACTGTCGGGGCATTACCGCGTGGCCGACGGCACCGACGCGCAGCAGATCGCCGATGCCACCCGGTTGATGGCGCGGCACCTGGGAAGCGTTGACAGCCTGCTCGGCATGCTCGAGCAGCTGCAGGTCCCGCTCGGCGAGGTCCGTGACGCTCTCGGCATCCACGGCATGGGGGCGGCGGTGGCGCACAACTTTCGCGACAAGGCGCGCATGAAGACCGTGTTCGAGGCGAACGGGGTGCCGTGCGCGCGCCACCGCCTCACCCGCTCTGCGGGTGAGGCGCGCTCTGCAGCCACGGAGCTCGGGTACCCGCTGGTCGCCAAACCGCCCGCCGGTGCCGGCGCCCGCTCGACGTTCCGCCTCGACGGCGACACCCAGCTCGAAACCTGGCTCCACGCCGATCCGCCGAGCGACCCGCATCCCGTGCTGCTGGAGCAGATGGTGGTGGGCGCCGAGCACAGTTTCGACAGCGTGCTCATCGATGGCGACCTGGTCTGGCATTCGATCTCGCGGTATCTGCCCACCCCGCTCGAGGTCCTGGAGAATCCGTGGATCCAGTGGGCGGTCCTGCTCCCGCGCGACATCTCCGGTGAGGAGTTCGCTCAGATCCGCGCCGACGCGCTCCGCGGTCTGCGCGCGCTCGGGCTGCGCACCGGGTTGACGCACATGGAGTGGTTCCGCCGTCCCACCGGCGACATCGCGATCAGCGAGGTGGCGGCGCGCCCGCCGGGAGCGCAGTTCACCTCGCTGCTGTCCTACGCGCATGACGTCGACATGTACGCGGCGTGGGCGCGTCTCGAGATCTTCGGCGACTTCTCGCCGCCCGAGCGCCGCTACGCGGTCGGCGCGGCGTACCTGCGCGGGCAGGGCAGCGGGTCGGTGGTCGGAATTCACGGTCTCGACACCCTGCAGCGTGAGCTCGGCGAGCTCGTCGTCGAAGCGCAGCTCCCTCGTGAAGGACAGGCGGTGTCGGGGACATATGAGGGCGAGGGGCACGTGATCCTCCGGCATCCCGAGACGTCGGTTGTCGAGGCCGGGTTGCGCCGCGTGGTCGAGGTTGCGCGCGTCGAGCTGGGAGACGGGTCGTGAGCCCGACGGTGCTGATGATCTCACCGGGTTATCCGGCAGAGATGCCGTTCTTCACGCGGGGTCTCGCGCGCGCCGGATCGCTGGTCATCGGCGCCGGCGATCAATCCGTCTCGGCGCTCCCGGACATGGCACGCGACCACCTCGCCGCGTACTGGCAGGTGCACTCATTCGCCGACGAGGACGCGATCATCCGCGATGTGGTCCAGCGCGCCGCAGGCGTGCACATCGACCACGTGGCGTCACTGTGGGAGCCGACGATGGTGCTCGCCGCGCGGATTCGCGAAGCGCTCGGCATTCCCGGGATGACCGTCGAGCAGACCATCCCCTTCCGCGACAAGGAGCGGATGAAACAGGTGCTCGACGCCGCGGGGATCCGGACGCCGCACCACTACAAGTGCAGCACCGCGGCCGGTGTGCGCGAGGCGGCCGAGCGGATCGGCTTCCCGATCATCGTCAAACCGATCGCCGGCGCGGGGTCCGCCGACACGTATCGCGTCGACGGCGTGACCGACCTCGAGCAGGTGCTGCCCCGGCTCGTCTGGGTGGATGAGGTGAGCGTCGAGGAGTTCGTCGAGGCCGCCGAGTACACCTACGACACCATCTGCGCCGGCGGCGAGGTGCTCTTCGACAATGTGGCGTGGTACCGGCCGCGTCCCCTTATCGCGCGACAGCTGGAGTGGATCAGCCCGGTGACCCTGGTGCTGCGAGACATCGACGCACCCGACCTGGCGAGCGGTCGTGCTATGGGGCGCGACGTGTTGCGAGCACTTGGATTTCGTGACGGTTTCACCCACATGGAATGGTTCCGCCGCGACAACGGAGAGGTCGTCTTCGGAGAGATCGGTGCACGCCCCGCCGGGGCGCGCACCGTCGACGTGATGAATTTCGCCGATGACATCGACCTCTTCCAGCAGTGGGCCGAGGCGCTCGTCCACGGGCGGCTGTCCGAGCCGATCGAGCGCCGCTACAATGCCGCGTCAATCTTCAAACGAGCCCAGGGGCGTGGGCGGATCACGCATATCGAAGGGCTCTCGCGTCTGCTCTCGGATTATGAGGAGTGGGTCTGCGCCATCGACCTCGTGCCGATCGGGGCGCCCCGCCGCGACTGGCTGATGACCCTCATCTCCGACGGGATGGTCATCGTCAGGCATCCCGACCTGGAATCGTGCGTGGAGATGGCCGATCGGTTCGCGACCGAGCTGCAGCTCTACGCGTCCTGAGGTCAGTCGCCGGCGGCGACCGCCTGCTTGCCCACCGTCTCGAGCACGGCCGCACGCGGCGCGGGCATGTCGGCGCGCAACTCCGCGATCAGGCTGTCGACAACATCGACGAGTGAGCCCCCCGCGGCGACGACCTCACGCTGCCGGAGGTAGCTCGATCCCCGGTCCATGATGTCGATGGCCCCGCGCAGCTCCGCGGTGCATCCCAGGCGGGCCGCGACCGGCGTCAGATCCTCGACCAGCTCGCGGACCGCCTTGCGCAGCGGCACCGTGGTGCCGCCCTCGTCGACGATGATCGAGGCATCGAGGCCGTGGCGCGCGGCTCGCCACTTGTTCTCACGCACCAGCCACGCGCGCGGCGTCGGCAGCGTGTACCCGCGGTCGATCATCACGTCGAACTGGTGCACGAGACACTGGCCCAGCGCCGCCACCACGCCCACCTCGCGCAGCGTGGGGATCCCGTCGCACACGCGAATCTCGACGGTGCCGAAGCCCGGGTGCGGCCGGATGTCCCACCACACCTCGCGTATGGTCTTGATGGTCTGCGAGGAGATCAGCGTGTCCATCACCTGCTCGAACTGCGGCCAGCCGCTCAGGAGCCAGGGTGGCCCGGCGGTCGGCAGGCCCTCGAACACCTTCGAACGCCACGACGCCATGCCGGTGTCGTGGCCCATCCAATAGGGGCTGGATGCGGACAGCGCAAGGAAGTGCGGGATGTACGCGGAGAGCGCGTTGACCATCGCGATCGCTTTCTCGCCGCTGCGGACCCCGACGTGCACGTGGATGCCGAAGATCTGCATCTGGCGGGCCGGCCACTGCATGTCATTGACGAGGCGGAGGTAGCGGGGGTCCGGGCTGATCTCCTGCAGCGCGGGATCGCTGAATGGATGCGTGCCCGAGCAGACGAGCTCGAGGTTGCGCGCCTCGGTGTGTTCGCGCAGCTCGGCCATGGTCGCGGCCAGGTCCGCCTGCACCTCCGCGGCGGTCTCGCAGATCCCGGTGATGATCTCGACCGTCGACTGGAGCAGCTCCTTCTTCGCCTTGGGGTGACCTGCCTCCCCGTGTGGGGAGTTCATCTCGCCGAGGATCTCGTGCGCGCCGCTCACCAGCTCGCGGGTGTCGCGGTCGATGAGCTCCAGCTCCATCTCGACGCCCACCGTCGGCCTGGGGCTAGAGACGAACTCGATATGTGTCATGGGAGATCCACTCTACGCCGCCGTCGCGCGCTGATCGTGGGCCCACGCGCCGAGCAGGCCGCGGAAGTGCGCGATGAACTGTTCGTGCTCGTGGGACGGGAACGTGTTCCGCACCGTGTCCACGATGATCCGGTCGAAGTCCGGGCTCTCGACCCATGCCACCGACAGCTCGTCGATGTGCGCGAGGTGCCGCTCACAGAACTCCCGATAGCGGTCGACCTCCAGCTGCGCGTCGGCGAGCTTGCGGTACCCGGCGAGCTTCTCCTCGTAGCTGAGATCGGCACGGTCCGCGATCGCGTAGTACCGCTCGGTGTCGAGATCCACCGTCTGCAGACGGCCGGTGACGCAGCAGAACACGACCCATTTCAGCAGGCTGCGGATCGCCCACGGGAAATAGTAGTGCAGGCTCGTGAGGGCGAGATCGGGGGTCGCGTTCGCGTAGTCGATGGGATACACGTCGTCCCCCCGGATCAGCGTCTCGCAGCTGTTGAGCTCCCATCGGAAGAAGGCGTTGACGGTGCGCAGGATGGTGAGCACCTCGTGTCCCGCGCGCGGGGTCAGGAAGTTGTGGTCGACGGAATACCGTTCGTGCATCGGCTTTTCGGGGTGGAAGTTGAGCACGATCGACTCCGCGCCGATGCCAAGGCTGCGCGCAAAGGCGTCGAATCCGTCCACCGAAGCCTGGAGGTGCATGAGCCGCTGCTCCGACTCGTCGTAGGCGCGGTAGAGCGTCTCGGCATTCTCGATGCGACTCACGCCGACCCAGGCGCCACCGTCGAAGGGCTTCATGTACAGGGGCATGCCGACGGCGCGAGCCACCGCCTCGAGGTCGAAGTAGCGCAGGTATCGCTGCGCGGTGCCGGCGAAACGGGGATTGTCCGGCGGAGTCTTGTTGGGCAGCATCCACGTCTCCGGGACCTTGAGACCGAGACGGATCATCGCGCAGTACGCGGCGTGCTTCTCCATGGCCTGAAACGTGAATGGGTTGTTGAGCAGATGGACGCGGTCCATCAGCACGACCTTCTTCAACCACTCGCGGGGCATCGGGTACCACCACCCGAGGCGGTCGATGACCAGCGAATGGCGCGGCTTCATGCGCAGGTCGAAGGGCTCGATGGTCACCCGCTCGGTGCTGAAGTGATGGGTCTCGCCACCCGCGTGCACGGCGAGTTCCGCCCGACCCAGCAAGGCCTCGAACGCCGCCGGCCAATCCTCCTCGACCCCGAGCAACATGCCGATCAGATGGGTTCTGGGCATCGTGGATGGGAGTATTGCAGGCCCCGTGCCGGCCGGTCAGACGGTCAGCTCCTTGGGGGTCGGCCCGTCCGTGTCGTCGATGCCCCTCCCGGGTCGGGCGCGCGCTGCTCGATGGTCGCCTCGATCCGGAGGGTTCGCTCGAACGCCGCCCACACCGCGTCGCTCACGACCGTGCGCAGGCCGCCGCGCTCGAGTTGATAGAGCGCCTCCGCCGATGTCCCGCCCGGCGAGGTCACCATGTCGCGCAGCTCGGCCACATGCTTGCCGCTCTGGAGCGCGAATTCAGCACTCCCCTGCATGGTGTCGAGGACGAGCTCCCGGGCCACGTGGCGGGGAAACCCGAGATGCACGGCGGCGTCGGTGAGCGCTTCGATGAACAGGAAGATGTACGTCGGCCCGGTTCCGCTGACCGCGGTCGCCATCGCAACCTGGCGCTCGTCGTGGACCTCGAACTCGCGTCCGAGCGCCGCCAGCATCGCGCGCGTTCGAGCCTTCCCCACCTCGTCGACGCTCTCGGTCGCGTACCAGACGGTGACTCCGCGACCGATCTGCGCCGGGGTATTCGGCATGCAGCGGACCACCGCCGGGTGGTCGAGGCCCTCGCCGAGCGCTGTGGTCGTCGCTCCGGCGATGATGCTGATCACCAGCTGCCCCGGATGGAGCGCGCCGCGCAGCTCGGCCATGACGCCGCCGAGCATCTGCGGCTTGACGCCGAGCAGCACCACATCGGTGTCGGTGGTCGCCTCGAGGTTGAGCGCCGCGACGTTGACGTGGTGGGCGGCGGCGAGGGCATCGCGGCGGGCCGGACGCGGGTGCGTGCACACGACATTGCGCGCCGCCACGAGGTCACGCTCGAGCAGTCCCGCGAGCATTGCCTCGGCCATGACGCCGGCGCCGACGATTCCCAGCCGAATGCCCCGGAGGCTCTCCTCGCTCATGTGACGGCACACCTTAGCGCCATCGATTCACCGGCCGGTGCAGCGGGGCGTGCCATGATCGATACGGATGAGTCAGCTCCCCACGCCCGGCAGCGAGCAGCCACCGGTCTATCAATGGCTGCCGGACACCCCGGTGACCATCTCGGGCGACAGCGCGTCCTGGCTCCCACCACCGGGGCCGACCCGTCCGGCATCCCCGCCCCAGCACAGCCCGACCGCGCCGCGCCAGCAGCGCCGCCGCCGCGAGGGTGCGGCCGGCGGCATCCTGGCGGCGATTTTCGCATTCCTGAAATACGGGCTCGTTTTGGTCAAGTTCGGCACTTTCGGGCCGACCCTGATCACCATGATCATCGCGATCTGGTTCTACACGCTGTTCTTCGGACCGGCGTTCGCGATCGGCATCGTCGTCCTGATCCTCATCCACGAGCTCGGTCATTTCATCGTCGCGAGGTGGATGGGGCTGCCCGCACGGCTGCCGATCTTCATCGGGCCGCTCGGCGCGGTCACCAGCCTGCGCCGTTCTCCCGGTGACGCGGGCAGGTCGGGCATCATCGCGCTCGCCGGTCCGGCACTCGGGACGGTCGCCGCACTGCTCTGCTTCCTGCTTGCCGGCGCCGCGAACCCCGGGTACGCCCGCTATCTCCTGCTCGCGCTCGCGTACTTCGGGTGCTTTCTGAACCTCATCAACCTCATCCCCGTGGGATTTCTCGACGGCGCCAAGGTCGCCGACGCGATCCCGAGATGGATGAACGTGATTGGACTGCTCGTGGTCGCGGGCGTCGTGCTGGTGTTCGGCAACCCGATCGGCTTGATCTTTCTCGTCCTCGGCATCTTCCACACGATCGGCCGGTTTCGCCGGAGCAACCAGGTGACCGATCCCGCTCGGGCCGCCGCCTCACGCCGAGTCGGCCTCGGCGCAGCCTATATCGCGATCCTGGTCATCGCCGCCGCGGGCATGTCGATCGCCAACACGGCGATCGTCAACAGCAACACCGTCCCCGGCGTGAACCAGAGCACGGGTAGCACCGTCCTCTAGTGAGCCGGCGTCGGCGTCGCCACCGCCTGCGCCTCGCAGAGTGGGAATGGGAAGGCGATCGAGTTGTACAGCGCTGAGAACACGTCGAGCTGGCTGCTGTTCTGGTAGTTGAAGGCGACCAGCATGGCGTGCGTCGAGTTCGATGGTCAGCCGAATCTCGGCATAGAGCGGCTGGCGCGCAACCGGGAGCGGTGCCGGGGTCGGACCGGTGTACGAGGCGGCCTTCACGTAGTACGCGAGCGTCCCGGTGTAGCCGCACACGAGCACCGCGCCGGAGCTGGACTGGACGTACCCCGGCAATCCCGGCGCCGCGTATGACTTGAGGCTGTTCTTCATCTCGAGCAGGGCGCTGTCCGTGCCCCCCTGCTGGGGAACGAACAGGGTGCCATCCGGCTCCTGCTGGAACCCCCACGATTGCGGGTAGAGCGCCGTCACGCCGTTCGCTTCCGTGTACCGGTTGAACGTGCCCGCGGCGGTGAGCGACGGATCGGCGACGACCCACCCGGCGAGTGTCTGACCCTGGACGTGGAACCATCCTCCGCCACCACTCTGATAGTCGAGGACGGTGAAGGTCCTGCCTTGCGAGAAGCCCCCGATGACGTTCTTGGAGTTCGAGCACCGGCGCCGAATGGATGCGGAGACCCAGGGGGCTGAGCACCGTGCGGGTGGTCCCGACGAGTTGCGGCGTGGGGCTCGGTGTGACGATCGTGACCGCCGTGGGCGTGTTCGACGCCGGCGGCGTGCGCGACGCGCTTGACGGCACGCCCGCACAGCCCGAGACCATCACCAGTGCAGCCAAGACCGCGGCAAGCGCAAAGACAGGAGGTACGCCGGGGACACGGGGAATTCCCACGCGTGTCAAGCGGCGAGCACGTGCAGGCATCGCGCGACCGAGGCAGCGATGGCTCGAAGGTCGTACCCGCCTTCGAGTAGCCAGAGGGATCGTCCTTCGCACTGCGCGTCGGCGAGCGTGCGCAGCCGGTCGGCGATCGCCGAGTACGTCTCGTCCTCCAGCAGCAGCTCCGCGAGCGGATCATCCCGATGGGCGTCGAAGCCCGCGCTGACAACCATGAGATCCGGACCGAATGCCGCCACCTCCGGGAGCACGACCTGGTCGAACAGCTCGAGCCAGCGGCTGCCGTCGGTCCCCGGCGGCACCGGGACGTTGAGGTTCGTGCCGCCGGCGCGGGGATCGCCCCGATCGGACGCGTGCCCGGTACCCGGGTACCAGGGAAACTGGTGCAGCGAGGCGTACAGCACGGACGGGTCGGCATAGAAGATGTCCTGGGTTCCGTTGCCGTGGTGGACGTCGATGTCGACGATCGCCACGCGCGAGGCGCCCGCGGTCTGGGCGGCGCGCACCGCGATCGCGGCGTTGTTGAAGAGGCAGAACCCCATCGGCATGTGCGGTGTCGCGTGATGTCCGGGTGGTCGGATCACCGCGAACACCGCCCGTGCCTCCGCCCGCATGACCGCCTCAGCTGCGCGCGACGCGCACGCCGCGGCGTTCAACGCCACGGCGTAGGAGGCCTCCGCGCAGTACGTGTCGGGATCGAACCAGCCGCCGCCGGTGACCGACAGTGCCTCGACACGTCGAACCTCATCCTCCGTGTGCACCGTGAGAGCCAGAGCGCGACGCCCGGGCGGCGGGTCGAGCCAGGGCAGCGCGGCGAGCTCTCCGTCCGCGGCGATGCCCTCGAGGATCGCTCCGACCCGCTCCGGCCGCTCCGGATGACCCGGGCTCGCGTGCTCGGCCTGGTCGTTGTTGCGGATGAGGGCGAGTGGGGCGGTCACACGTGTGCAACCGTGGCGCGGACCTCCTCGATACGCTCGCGAAACCCCCGCGCGGCCCGGGCGGCACCCTCGGGTGCTGCCGCTATTCCCCGGCTCACCGAGATGATCGCGCCGCGGCCGCGCGCGTCGAGGCCCGCACCGACCGACGCCTCGAGTGCGCCACCCTGGGCCCCGACCCCGGGAAGAAGCAATGGTGCGTCGGGCGCGGCCGCGCGGACCGCCGCGACCGCCTCGGGCCGGGTCGTCCCGACAACGAAACCGACTGCTCCCCCCGGGTCCCATCTGAGGCCGAGTTCCACGACACGAGCGCTCACCGGCGTTCCCGTTTCCAGGTTTGCGTCGAGGAGATCGGCGGCGCCCGGATTGCTGCTTCGCGCGATCAACAGCGCCCCGCGGCCCTCACGCCGCAGGAACGGCAGCACCGAGTCGCGGCCCAGAAGCGGGTTGACTGTGACGCAATCGGCGCCGAGCACGTCGAACAGCGCTCGGGCGTACGCCTCGGCGGTGTTGCCCACGTCGCCGCGCTTGGCGTCGAGGATGAGGATGCGATCCCGTGGGATGCGGCTCCGCAGCCGCTCGAGGATCGCGTAGCCCGCCGATCCAAGCTGTTCGAAGAAGGCGAGGTTCGGCTTGAAGGCGCAGACGTGCGGCATGGTCGCGTCGACGATCTCGAGGCAGCGATCCTCTGCCTCGGCGGCGGTGGCGAACCCGTCGGGGTCGAGTCCGCAGCACAGAAGCGAACCGGATGCCTCGACGCACGCATCGAGGCGTGCGGCGAAGGTCACGGCGCTACCAGACCTCCCTCGACGTGCTCGGTTGAATCGCGCCCTGGTCCACGCGCGGCGAGTACGGCATCTCGATGCGACTCTTGTACTTCGAGGCGCAGTTCGGGCAGACACGCGCCAGCCTGCCGTCGAGGATCACCGCGGCGAGGCGGAAGATCGGCGTCTCCTCTCCGTCGCAGTCGCACCGGGCTGTCACCGCCATCAGTACTGCGATATTGCCACGGACGCCGGTTACAGGGCGGCGGGAGCCGGTGCCGGGTTCGCTGGAAGCGGCGGCGGCACCCGACGGGACATACGGGCGCGCTCGCTGATGTGTCGCATCATCTCGGCTGCCTCGGTCTCGTCGCGGCAGCGGGCAGAGGCCTGCCAGCGCCGCCCCGCGGTGTCGACGTCCACGGTGGCAACGTGAAAAAAACGTTGGACCGGACCCGATTTGAGGCGAACGCTCTGCACCTTCACGAGCGGCACGATGATCGTCGACAGCTGCACCCGCCCCGTCCGCGCATAGACATAGCGTTGCCCGAACCAGGCGGCGAGAAAGTGAAAGGAGAGCGGCGCCTTGAGGCGCGCCCGTGCCGGCGGGCCGGCATCGGGCGGGGGATTCGGGTGGGCGTCCGGCATGACCCGCGCGAGCAGCCACAACGCCTGATCACGCGAGGCCACCGGGATGAGCGTCCTGGCCACCTGCTGCGCGTCTCGATCCGCCTCGCGCGACACGCTCTGGCGGGCGACGTCGACCTCGAGGCGCGCCCAGCCGAACGCGCGCCAGAAGAGGGGCTCGACGACCCGCACGGCCTGAATGCGGCCGTACGGGATGGTCTCGTGGCGGCGCTGGAGCAGCCCGCGATCGAGGCGCACGCCATCTCCGGCCTCGCTGATGGCGAAATCGAAGTCTTCGTTGAAGGCTCGAGCGACGGTCAGTGCGCTGACGAACAGGACGGTGACCACGCTGCCGAGCGCGCCGGGAGCGATCACCGGCGCGGCCGCGACCCCGGCGACGACGGCGATGGCGATCAGGATCGGCGCCAGGACGTGAGAGCGCATCAGGAGCGCCGGGAGCAACAACCCGTTCTGCACGTGCAGCAGGGGGAGCGCGGCGGGTTCAGGGGTGCCGACCTCGAGTCCATGGGCGAGCGCCAGCAGCCGGGCTCGCACCACCGGTGCCTGGGCGGCGGTGAGGTACGCCAGCCGGCCGTGCTCGGCTCCTCGGCCGGCGGACACGACACGGACCTCCGCCACGCCGAGGAGGCGCGCCGAGAGTGGCGAGATGACGTCAACCGCCTGGATGCGCGTCAGCGGAATGCGCAGCGACTGCCGCCGGATGAACCCGGTCTCGATCTGGAGGTTGCCGTCGGCGATCCTCCAACGGGTCACCAGCCACGAGATCACCCCGCCGACGCCGCCGAGCACGAGCAGACCGACATAGACGATCAGCGAGATCGGCAGGCCCCGATCGTGCTGCAGGCCTGGCTGCTCGGCAAATGAGGCCACGGCGACACCGAGCACACCGATCAGCACCCTGCCGAAGCGGACGATCGGCGACAGCGGATGCAGCCGGCGCCAGGTCTCGCCAACCTCCAGCGGCACCGCCGCGGCCATCGGCGGCGGCATCACGGTCACAGCCCGGTCGCCCTCGCCTCCCCCACCAGGGCCAGCCGATCTCGCAGCGCATCTGCATCGGGACGGGGCAGCCCGGGGATCCGCGCATCGGTCGCCGCCGCCGCGGTGTGGAGTTGAACCGTCGCGAGGCCGAAAGCGCGGTCGATCGGGCCGGCGGTGACATCGATGAACTGCATGCGTCCGTAGGGGACGACCGACACATGGCGGAACATGAGGCCCCTGCACACGATCAGGTCGTCCTCGCGCTCAGCGTAGCCCCATGAACGGTACCGGCCCCGCTCGACGAACCAGGCCGCGCCGGCTATGAGCGCGACCACCACCGGGAGCAGGACGGCTGCCCCGGCGTGAACAACCAGCGCGGCGACGAGGGCCGCCACGAAGACCGGGCCCCAGAAGATGGCGAGCTCCGTCTGCCGCGCCAGCCAGAAACGCGGCGACAGACGTTTCAGCTCGCCGGCGCCCGTGATCTGTCGGGTCACGGCAGTGGTCATTGTTCATCCACGATAGACTGAAGTCAGGAGAACAGAGATGGCGCCAATCAAGTTGCGGGTCGCAGCCCTCCTCCGGGGCCTCGAGCGGCGAATCGGGATCGATCGCGAAGGCCGCACCGTGTGGGTGTGGCTTCTCCCTCCCGGCATCGGGATCGTCAGCGCGGTGCTGGTGGCGTTCATGCCGGGATTGCCGGACGACCTCGGATGGGTGTACCGGTTGCCGTTCTCGTTCTTCGCCCTGGTGACCATGACCGCGATCGCCTCGATCTACTTGATCACGTTCGACAACGACCACAATCAGCAGGCGGCCGTCGACGACGGGCCAGGGCGGCGTGACGACGGCCCCGGTCCGCCTCCGGCGCCGTCCGGGTCACCGCCGCCGAGCTGGCTCGGTGCGCTCGACAGCGTCGATCACTCGTTGCCTGAAGGAGCCGATCACGCCGATGAGAAGCCCCGCGAGCGCGTCTCCGCCGGAGCCTCGCGTTAGATCCGGTCCCTGACCGGAAGCACGATCGCCGACGGATGGACGGGGTCGTGCCAGACCTCATTGTCCGCAGCGTGCATGGTCACCGCCGTGGCAAGCGGTTCTCCCCCACCGAGGTTGCGTGCGAACCGGGGGTGCGCGCCGCTGGACACCTGCACTCGAAGGCGATGCCCCCGGCGGAAGACGTGCGCCGCCGGCCAGAGCGGCACCGTGACCGGCGACACGCCACCTATGCCGTGCTGCCATGAGGTCGGAACCAGGCGCACCAGCCCGTCGCAGATGTTCCGGGACGCTCCCGAGGGCTCGACGTCGCAGAGCCTGACAAAGTAGTCCGTGTGCTCCAGGCTCGAGCGCACGTGCAGCTCGGCGCTGACCGGGCCGATCACCTCGACGTCGCGGATCAGCGCCGCCGAGGTATAGACGAGCACGTCGCTGCGGCGCTCCAGAGCCCGGTTGTCGCGCGGGCCCCCGGACCTGGCGAGCAGGCTGCCGCCGACCGAGGGTGTCGGGTCCGACGGGTCGTACCGGTAGCGGTCCGGGTCCGACTCCCCGGGGAGCCGGACGTGGAGCACGCCACCGGACTGCAGATACCAGCGCACCGGACGCGTCGGGGGCGGCCAGTCCTCGAGGTCGATCCATCGGCGCGCACCGCCGACGAAGAGCCGCACCCGAGGCGGTTGCGGAGCCCGGTCACAGCCAAGGAGGTGCCGGTCGAACCATCCGAGCGAGTCCCGGAGGGCCGCGGCGGCGACCCCCGGGTCCGTGTGCTTCCAGGGTCCGATCGTCAGTCGCACGTCGCGCCCAGCGGCACGGAGCGCGCGGTAATCGGCGAGTTGCGCCGGCAGGAACATGTCGTACCAGCCGGTCACCATCGTGACCGGCACCTGCAGCGAGCCGAGACCGCGATCGAAATCGACCGGGGCCCAGAAGGCGTCGTCGTCGCGTCGAGCGAGCCAGTCCTGGTAGAAAGGCACGCGGGCGCCGGTGACCACCATATCGGCATCGCTGAGCGGGACGGCCGCGAAGCCACGATCCATCCGCAGTCGCCGGGCGAGCTGCCCGCGAAGGCGGAGGCGGCCGCCGCGACGCTGGCCGGCGAGCAGCGCCAGCCACGACAGCGTGCTCTCCAGTGAGAACGCGCCGCCCGGGTACGTGAACGCCCGCACCCGCGCCGAGGAGATCGGCACAGCCATCGCCCGGAGCGCCTGCGGCGGGGCGGCGGCGACCGCCCACTGGGCGATCCCGAGGTAGCTCGGGCCGAACATCGCGACCTTCCCGGAGAACCAGGGCTGCTCCTCGATCCACGCGATGGTGGCGAGCCCGTCCGCCTTCTCGTCGCGATAGGCGTTGAACTCGCCGCCCGAACCACCCGTGCCCCGGCAGCTCTGGAGGATCACCTGGTAGCCGCGCTCGGCGAACACGCGCGCCGCCAGCGCCCACACCGCGGCACGGCCGTACGGGCTGCGCATCAGGATGATCGGTTGGGTGCCGTCGTCGCGCGCCCGGTAGCGATCGGCGCGGAGGGTCACGCCGTCCGGCATGGCGATCTCGATGCCACGCCGTACGGTGACGGCGCGAGTCTTCGCCGGCGGGATTCGGGCGAGCACCTGGACGGCACGAGTTGCGAGGCTCATGGCCGTGAAACGCTGCGAGATGTTCAGTCGCAGCTGGAGACGATGTCCAGCCGTGCGTCGGTCGCGCTGCTGAACTCGTCGCTCACCACCATGACGTCGCGCCCGGCGCGAGCCAGCAACGATCCGGCCACCGCCGCACGATATCCCGCCGCACAGTGCGCCCAGACCCTGCCTGCGGGAACCTCATCGATGCGGTCCGGCAGCTCGTGGAGCGGAATGTGCATCGCCGTCGCGATGTGGCCCTCGCCCCATTCGCGACCGAGACGCACGTCGAGAACGACCTCGCCGGGATCCCCGATGTGCGCCTTCACATCGCCGAAGTCGACGACCGGGTAGGACCCGGTGGCGAGACCGGCCCACGGGTCCTCCCCGTGCTCGCCGTCGCTGACGCCGCACGCCGTGATCGCCTCGATGCCGATGCGCGCCAGGGTCCGGCGAGCCCCGGAGAGGTCGTCGAGCGACCTGCCGATCAAACTCAGCGGGCTGCCCCAGGGCAGCAGCCAGCCGAGGTACGTGGTCAGCGGATCGGACAGCTCGAAGGCGAGGGTGCCGGTCAGATGCCGCGCGGCAAACGCCCTGCGCTCGCGCAGGTCGACCACCCACTCCCCGGCACTTGCCCGTTCAGCGAGCTCGCGAGCGCCACTCAGCGGCGGCAGCTCCAGGGCGGCCGCTCCAGCACCCTGGCGATTCCTCGGCGCGATGTATGCGTAGTACCGAGGAAAGGCGTCCATGCCGGCGACCAGCCGGTCGACGAACGCGTCCTCGTCCATGAGCAGGGCGGGGTTCTCGGCGCGCTGGTGGCGCGCATCACCGGTGTCGGCGGCACCGACCGGGAACCCGGCCGAGCAGAGGCTGCCGAACCCGTGGGTCGGCAGGATCGCGGCGTCATCGGGAAGCTCGTCGGAGAGGCGTCGGGCCGAGCGATGCTGCAGGTGGCTGAGCCGATCGGTGACCCAGGGGCCGATCAGGTCGGTGCGCCCGACCGAGCCGAGCAGCATCGACCCACCGGTGAAGGCCGCGAGCCCACGTCCCCCCTCCTCGAGGAGATACGTCATGTGCGTCGCGGTGTGGCCAGGGGTGTGGCGAGCGACCAGCGTCAGGCCACCGATCGGAATCCGCTCGCCGTCGGCGATCGCCCGACGCGGATAGCTCACCGACTCCCCGGCCGGAATGACCAGGACGGCACCGGTGATCCTGGAGAGCTCGGGGCCGCCCGAGACGTAGTCGTTGTGGATATGGGTCTCGACGACATGGCTGAGGCGCGCCTCATGCTCCGACACGACGCTCATCACCCGGTCGATGTCGCGCTGCGGGTCGACCACCACGGCCTCCCCGCCGGTGACGACCACGTAGCTCCGGTCGCCCAGCTCGGGGGTCTCGATGGTGACGATCTCCGCAGGCACTGCGGGAACGATCCCACATGCACGGACGAATCGGCGAGGTTGACCGGTCTCCGCGGGTTCTGCCAGTGTTGGCCGGATCTCATGCGCCAGCTCACCAGCCTCGACGCGCAATTCCTCGCCCTCGAGACGCCGCGAATCTACGGGCACGTGACCGGTGTCCTCGTCCTCGATCCCTCGACGGCCCCCGGGGGCTCGCTGACTCTGACCGATCTCCAGAATCTGATCCTCGAGCGCCTCCCGCTGATCCCCATCTTCAAGTGGAGACTGGCCGACGTTCCATTCGGCCTGGATTTCCCCTACTGGGTCGACGACCCGGACTTCGACGTCGACTTCCACGTGCGCGAGCTGGCGCTGGTACCCCCCGGAACCACGTCACAGCTCGAGGAGCAGGTGGCGCGCATCTTCTCCCGCCCGCTCGACCGGAGCCGCCCGCTCTGGGAGATCTACCTCATCCATGGCCTCGATGGCGGGCGTGTCGCCTTGATGACCAAGGTGCACCACGCGGTGATCGACGGCCTCTCTGGCGCGGAGATTCTGGGATCGCTCCTGGATCTGACCTCCGAAGGGCGTCCTGCCGCCCCGGCGGCTCTCGAGACCGGCTTCGACCGGATGCCCTCGCAGCTCGAGATGCTGGCTCGGGGCCTGGCCGGGATGCCTCGGTACCCGCTGCGTCTGCTGCGCTCGCTCCCCGCAGCGCTGCCCCACTTCGAGGAGGTGGGCATCTTCAGCATCTTCCCGGGCGCCACGTTGGTCGGAGCGGCCGGACGGCGCCTGCAGGCTGCGCTGACCCGAAGCCCGATCGTCAGCGCACGCAAGCTCTCGACGCCTCCGCACACGTCCTTCAACGGCAGGATCTCGGCGCATCGGCGCATCGTCTTCGGCCGGCTCCCTCTTGATGCTGTCAAAGCTGTCAAGAACAGGCACGGCGTCACCGTCAACGACGTGGTCGTGTCGATCTGCGCGGGGGCGGTGCGCCGCTGGCTGCTGCGACATCGCGAGCTGGGCGGGACGCCGTTGATCGCGCAGATCCCGGTATCGGTACGCAGTCCGGAGCAGCAGGGAACCTTCGGCAACCGGATCCTCCTGATGGCGGTGGAGCTCCACACTGAGATCGCCGATCCCGTCGATCGCCTGCGCGCCACCCACGAATCGCTTGCCGAGATGAAGGAACGCGACCGGGCGCTGCCCGCGTCCCTGCTCCAGGATGCCAACAACTTCATCCCGCCGGCGCTCTTCACGCGAGCCGCGCAGCTCACGTATGCCTGGACGAGCAGCCCGCGGCTGCGACCAACCTGGAACCTCGTGGTTTCCAACGTCCCCGGCCCGCAGATCCCGCTGTATTGCGCGGGAGCGCTTCTCGAGGCGATCTACCCGGTGTCGGTGATCATGGACGGCCTCGGGTTGAACATCACCGTCATGAGCTACAACGGCAGCCTCGATATCGGCATCGTCGCCGATCGTGACGCCATGCCCGACGTCGACGCGATGCGGCGGTGGCTCGCGGACGAGCTCGACGCACTCGAGGCACCCGGCCCCCTCGAGCGCCCGGCGCGTGCTCAGCCACGAACCCGCCGGCATCGGACCCGCACCCCACCCACTCCCCGCCCGGCGTAGTCCCTGCCTGGAGCGGTCAGCGCCGATGCCGGAGGCACGGCGCGCACCGGCTCTATGATGAGTCGCATGGCTGAAGAACAGATCGCGTGGACCGCCGTCAAGACGGGTGAGGCCGTCGTGACCAGGGACGGCACCAACATCGGGAAGGTCGTGGAGGTCGCCGCCCTCGCGAAGGAGGACATCTTCCATGGCATCGTGTTCGAGCACGCGCACCACCGCAAGCACTATCTCGCTCCCGCCGCGGACATCGAGCGAATCACCACCGAGGCGGTGCACCTCTCCGTCGACAGCGCGGCGGCCGATCGATACGAGGAGTTCGAGCAGCTCCATGTGTCCCGGCTCGGCCTGACCGGGATCTTTCGATGGAAGCATTTCGGCTGGAAGGACTCGAACGAATAGAGGCGTGATCGCCGGCGCCGGGACTTGAGCCGGACGCAGGCTACTATGGCGCCGATGCTCCAGACGAGCCCGGGCGCCCGGCGTTGAAGCGGATCCTGATCACCGGGGCGGGCGGTTCGCCGTCCACCAACTTCGTGCGCTCGCTGCGCCTCGCCCCTGAGCCGTTCGACCTGGTCGGTACCGATGCCGACGAGTTCCTGCTCATGCGTGCCGAAACCGACACCCGCCATCTGGTGCCCCCGGCGAGTGACCCCGCGTATCTCAACGTGCTGAACGACATCATCGACGAGGCGCCGGTCGACCTCGTACACGCGCAGAACGATGCCGAGGTGCGGTTTCTGTCAGACCACCGGCGTGACGTGCACGCGCGAACCTTCCTGCCGGCAGCTGAGACGGTGCGTGTCTGCCAGGATAAGTTTCTCTCCTACCAGCGCTGGCGCGCCGCCGGACTGGTGGTGCCGCAGACCGAGATGATCAACGACGATGAGGACCTGCGGACCGCGTTCGCGTCGTTCGGCGAACGGTTGTGGCTGCGCAACTCGACGGGGGCGGGGGGTCGCGGCGCGCTTCCCGTCCACGACATCGAAACCGCGCGGTCGTGGCTCGATCTCCGTCAGGGTTGGGGTCGATACACCGCCTCGGAGCTGCTCGAGCCCCAGACCATCACCTGGATGTCGATCTGGCACAACGGCGAGCTGGTCCTCGCCCAGGGCCGCAAACGCCTCTACTGGGAGCTGTCGAAGGTGTCCCAGTCCGGAGTCAGCGGCGCGACCGGTGCCGCCGTCACCGTTGCCGATGCCCAGGTCGACGAGATCGCCCAGGCGGCGGTGCTCGCCATCGATCCCGAACCCGACGCGCTGTTCGGCGTGGATCTCACCTACGACCGCAACGGTATCCCCAACCCGACCGAGATCAACATCGGGCGCTTCTTCACGACCCACCTGTTCTTCACCGAGCTCGGCATCAACATGCCCTACGTCTTCGTCAAGCTGGCCTGCGGCGAGCCCGCACCGGAGATCGCACCAAAACTCAACCCTGCACGGCCCGGCATGGTGTGGATCCGCGGGATCGACTTCGAGCCTGTGCTGGTACCGATGTCCGACATCAACTCGCAGCGCGATGCGCTCGAGCAACGCAGACGGAGACTGCGCGCATGAGGGTGCTGCTCACCGGCGCCTCCGGGTTCCTCGGGCGCAGGGTCGCGAAGCTCGTGGTCGCGGGCGGCCACGAAGTGCTGGCGATCGGCCGCGGAGCGCCGGACCAGACCGAACCCACCGCCGTCCACTTCATGCGCGCCGACCTCACCGACGCAGGCGCAATCCGGCGCGCCGCCGTCGAGACGGGCGGTGTCGATTCGATCATCCACCTCGGCGCCATGGTGCCCAGGAACGCGGGTCAGGACGACGCTGCCACCGCGTTCGACACCAACGTGATGGGCACGATCAACGTTTTCGGCGCCTTCGGGCGCGCGGGTCAGGCGAACGTCCTCGCGAGCACCGCCGAGGTCTACGGGTTGCCCGAGGGTGGCGACAAGCTCCGCGAGGACAGGGAGCCCCGGCCGCTGAGCTGGTACAGCACCAGCAAGGTCGCCGCCGAGGTCTACTGCCGGTCGCTGGAGCGCCGCATGCGGATGCGAATGGCGATCCTGCGCTTCACAGTGCTCTACGGCGCCGGGGACCCGATCGAGCGAGCGATCCCGAACTTCGTCCGCCACGCCGTTCGAGGTGAGCCGATCGGCGTCTTCGGGGGCGACGAGCTGCGCGATTACCTGCACGTCGACGACGCCGCCGAAGCTGTGGTCGTCGCGTGGCAGCGCCGGCTTTCGGGGACCTACAACGTCGGCTCGGGCCACGGAGTGGCGGTGCGCGACGCGGCGGACACGGTGCTCCGCCTCGCCGGCGGAAGCTCGACCATCGAACAGCACCCTCGACAGAAACCCGCGGCTGATATCGTCCTCGACGTCACACGGTTCCGCGAGGCGACCGGATTCTCTCCGGCTCGCGTTTTTCCGGACGGGTTGGAGGAGCAGATTGCCAGGACAGCGGCCGCCGACGCTCGTCTTTGACCTCGACGGGACCCTGCTCGACGTGTCGGCTCGACACCACCACGTCTACAGCACGATCTGCCGTTCGCTGGGTGGCGAGCCTCTCGCTCGTGACGAGTACTGGAATCTGAAGCGCCAGCGCACCGGCTGGCCGGAGATTCTCGCCCTGAGCGGTCTGAGCGGCGCCGAGGTGGCGACGTTCGAGGCGACGTTCGCGGAGCTCATCGAGCTTCCCGACAGTCTCGGGTTCGACATGCTGTTTCCCGAGACCATCCCGGTGCTCACCCGGCTTGCAGCGGCGTACCGGTGCACGCTCGTGTCACTCCGCAGGTCGGCCACGGCGTTGCGTGCGCAGCTCGCCGTCTTCGCGCTCACGCCGTTCTTCGACGCGATCCAGAGCGCCGCACCGGGCGGCGACCCGGCGTTCGAGAAGGCTCGATTGATCCGCAAGACAGTCCCCGCGGATGACCCGGCGGTCGTGATCGGCGATACCGAGGCCGACGTGGCGGCCGCAAACGTGCTCGGCTATCTGTCGATCGCGGTGAGTTCCGGCATTCGCGACCGGGACATCCTGGCGCGCGACCATCCCGGATACATCGTCGATGGCATCGGTGGGGTCGAGGACGCGCTGCACCGCGAGGGACTCCTCTGAGGTGACCTCGCGGGCCGATGGTGAGGCCGCGTTTGGGGTCCTCATGCACCGCCAGCTCAAGCTCATCCACGAGATGCTGCGCGGCGACCTCAAGTTGTGCAGGGAGCTCGCCGGCGAGGTCGCGGCAGGCGCATCGGCATCGGACATCGGAGAGCAGATCGCCGGGCTGCGAACGCGGAGTCCCATCTGGACGCTGCAGGTGAATTGCCTCTACCACTGCAGGGTCGTGCACGCGCATCACGAACTCGAGGATGCGGACATGTTCCCCGCGCTGCGCCGGTCGAACCCCGAACTATCGGCAGTCGTGGACAAGCTGGAGGCAGACCATCGGGCGATCTCCGCATTGCTCGATGAGGTCGAGGAGTCGGCCGGGGACATCGACGACACCGCCGGGAGCTCTTCCCGCGCCCGCCTGGTCAGTGCGTTGGGCCGCCTCGAGGACGACCTCCTCGCCCATCTCGCGTTCGAGGAGGAGTCCGTCGCCTCGACGATGCGCCGTTGGGAGCGGTGGCCGTGAAGCTCAGCCCAGCCACTCGACGCGAGCGATGCTACGCGTCACGCGGGGACAAACCGCTAGCCTGAGTTCCAGCGGATTGGCGTCCCGGAGGATCCCCCATGCAGTATCGCCGCCTCGGCACGGCAGGACCGACCGTCTCAGCAGTCGGACTCGGCGCGATGAGCTTCGCCGGCGTGTACGGCGACGCCGAGGACGCGGAGTCGGCAGCGACCATCATCCGCGCGCTCGAGCTCGGGGTCACGTTCATCGACACCGCCAACATCTACGGATCGGGCCACAGCGAAGAGGTGGTGGGCCGGGCGATCGCGGGCCGGCGCGACGACGTGGTGCTCGCCACCAAGTTCGGAGGCGGTGGCGGCGGCGGTCTCGGCAGGCGCGACAGAGTTCGCCCGGCGCTCGAGGACAGCCTCGCGCGCCTCGGCACCGATTACGTCGACCTGTACTACCTGCACCGGGTGGACCCCTCGACACCGATCGAGGAGACGGTCGGCGCGATGGCCCAACTGGTCTCCGCGGGGTTGGTTCGCTACCTCGGCCTCTCGGAGGCAGCACCGGACACCATCCGGCGGGCGCACGCCACCCACCCGATCACCGCCCTTCAGACCGAGTACTCGATGTTCAGCCGCGAGCCGGAGGAGGCGATCCTCCCGACGACGCGCGACCTCGGCATCGGCTTTGTCGCGTACAGCCCCCTCGGTCGCGGCCTGCTGACCGGGCGCTTCCAGCGCCTGGAGGACCTCCCGCCCGATGACTGGCGGCGCGGCGTCCCTCGCTGGCAGGACGAGAACTTCGAGCACAACGTCCGGCTTGTCGAGCAACTCGAGGAGATCGCGCGCCGCCACCACATCACGACCGCCCAGCTGGCCCTCGCCTGGGTGCTCCATCAGGGTGATGACATCGTCCCCATCCCGGGAACGCGCAAGCGCGAGAACCTCGAGGCCAACGCCGCCGCCGCCGGCGTGATCCTGAGCGCCGACGACCTTCGCGAGATCGATACCGTGGCGGCGCCGGACCGGGTGGCCGGCGCACGTGGCGCCGACGCATACATGGCACGGGTCAACGCCTGACCCCGGCCGACGCGGCTAATCTGAGCCTGTCGTCCATGTTCGTGAAAGGAGCCGCTGCATGACCGTCGAAAGTAGTGCCAGCGCAACGTGGCAAGGCAACCTGGTCAGTGGAAAGGGCACGGTTCGCCCGGCGAGCGGCGCCTTTCCCGAGCAGGCGTTGACGTGGAACCAGCGCGCCGAGTCGCGCGCCAGCGGGACCAGTCCCGAGGAGCTGATCGCCGCCGCCCACGCGAGCTGCCTGTCGATGGCACTCGCCAACGGCCTCGCCGGCGCGGGTCACGCGCCTGATCGGCTCGACACCACCGCCAAGGTCACATTCGGGCCCGCCGAGGGGATCTCGGGAATCCACCTGATCGTCAAGGGGAAGGTTCCGGGGATCGACGCCGCAGTCTTCACCGCCGCGGTCGAGGACGCAAAGGCGAATTGCCCGGTCTCGAAGGCGCTCGCGGCGGTGCCGATCACCGCCGAGGCGACACTCGAGCTCTAACCCGCGCGCGCAGCCCGGCCAGTCGACCCCTGGGTGCCGGGGACTAATGCATCGCCATCATGCCGCCGGCACCGCCGGGGACAACCAGTCCGGGCACCGCATGCGGGGCGACCGCGACCATCACCGCCAACACCAGCAGGATCGCGGTCGTTGCCCAGACCACCGGCCGACGCCACGGGATGGTCTTTTCAGCCGTGATCAGGGCGGCGACCACCGCCATCCAGACGAGGCTCATCACCCCCAGCGCGAACAGGGCGGCCATCAGCGCCCAGCAGCACCCGACGCACCAGGCGGCGTGCCTGGAGCCCATCCTGATCGCGCCGGTCGATCCCTCACGCCAGCTGCCCAGCAGGAAGCCCAGCGGGCTCCGACACTTCGCCAGGCAGGCGTTCTTCAGCGGCGTCAGCTCGTAGACGGCTGCGACCGCCAGTACCCCGGCCGCGACCCACCTACCGCCTGCGTCCCACGCGAGCTGCGCTCCGAACAAGGCCTTGCCCAACTCGAACAGGCCGTACGAGAGCAGACCGACCGCGGCCCACACCAGCAGATACGCCGCGGTGAAGAGGAGCGGGCGTGCCGGGTTGCGCAGCCGGGTCATCCGCGCATACAGCGCAACCGTCGGCGCGACGGACGGGAACATCATCGCGGCCATCATCACCACCCAGACGCCGATGAACCAGCCGAGCGCACCGAGATCGGTGCCCGGTCCGGCGTCCATACCCGCCATCTGATTGGCGGTCGCCCACCAGGCGAGCCCGGCGAGCAGGAGCAGCAGAAGGACCAGGCCCAGGCGCGCTCGCACGGCCGCGAAGATCTCCGCGAGACCCTCGCCCTCGCGGCCCTCGGCCGCGGCAACGCCCCCTATGTCTAGGCCGACCACGAGAAGTTGTACGTGGAGAAGGCAGCCTTGCCCTCGTATTCGATCCCGAACCCATTGATCTTGGAGCGCGTCGCTCGCGCCACCGTCAGCTCCGAGGCGGCCGGATGGAAGATCCCGGTGAGCCTCGCGGGCTGGCCGGTCTCCACGCCGAAGGGCACAACGTCCTCGATCTCGAAGTCGACGGCATCACCGATCCGAACCGAGTGGCGGAGACCGTCCTCGCGGACCTCGATCGGAACCCTCTGGACACCGAGATGCTCCCCCACCAGCGGACCGAGTCCCGCCATGGGGCCGCCGAGCGCCCCGGAGAACACCCCGCCGAGCCGCTCCGCCTGCTCGTCGGACGCGGCCCCATCGATGTAGACGCCCATGCGCCACCCTCCGTCGGTCATCACCTTCGGTGTGTCAGCGATGGCAGCCACCGTCAGACCGCCGACGTCCGTCCCCTCGACGTTGCCGTCGTGCACGTTGAACACCAGCGTGACCTTGCAACGGTCGAGCGTCGCTCCCAACGCGAGCGATGCGGTGCACGGACAGATGACATTGCACGAGCAGGTCTCGAAATAGGAACCGCTGATCTTCCAGGACACTCCCAATCCTCCCAGCACGTTTCGGTGCGCCGCACACGCAGGCGCCCGCGAGTTCTAGCGCGACCATGCGGGATGCGTTTGAGCGTGAGCCGAGCTACCCGTGCCCACCATCCACGCCGAGTCGCAGCCACTGTGTTCCTCGGAGGGTCCAGACCTGGAGCGTCTGCGCCAGCGCGTCGACGCCCCCGATCGCGGAGCCCAGCACGAGGAACTGCGAATCAGCGGCGTCGATGATCTCCACCTGAGGCGCGACCGGGGGGCGCGGGTACGAGCCGGCCATCCAGTCGAGGCCGTTCCAGACCCACATCTCCGGGCTCAATCCCCCGGCGAGGTCGCAGCCACACAGGACGAGACGTCGGAGTGACGGGTCCTCCACCATGCTCGATCCGTCGCGAGGGTGCACGGACGTTCTGAGCAGGCTCCAGGTTCGCCCGTTCCAGCGCCACGTGGACGGCATCATGGGTTGCGCCTGGCAACATCCCTCGGCCATCAGCGAGCTCGACAGCGGGTCGAAGGCGATCACACTGCCCAAGTAGCTCGTCCCAAGGTCCCCGGCGGCCACCCGAACCCAGTGCGCTCCATTCCAGAGCCACGTCCGGCCGCCGCCCGCGGCCGCCGGGTGGCAGCGTGACCAGGACCATCTCGTTCAGCGTCGGGTCCCATGCCATGTCCGAACCGGCCCCGCCCCAGGGTCCGCCACGTCCGGTGTCCCGCTCCTGCCAGGTGCTGCCATCCCAGGCCCACGTGTCATTGGCTGCCTGCCCGGTCTGCAGCGTCCCGCCGAAGAGCAGCACCTCGCCGTTCAGCGGGTCAAAGGCCTCCGAGGCGCCGTAGCGACCCGGCGGGCTGGTCGCCGGGTGGGCGCGGACCCAGAACGCGCCGTTCCAGAGCCAGGTGGTGTCGAAGTCGTCAACCCCTCCGAAGAGCACCAGGGTGTGCGACGCGAGGTCCGACGCGACCGCGAAGCCGAAGGCCACGGCCGGCTGGTTCGACGGCAAGGCCGTATCGACGACCGGCGACCGCGTCGGTGGCGGCGAGGGCGGCCGCTGCGCGAGCGACACGGCCGTGCCGGCGGCCGCCGCGATCGCGATCGTCGCGACCAGCACGACGGCCGCTTTCACGTCCGGGTTGCTCCGACCGGCATGGCCACAACCCTGAGGATATGCCCGCTTCGAAGCCAGGGTGAGCTCTGATCAGCGCGGCCAGTCGAGGTCGACCACGAGCGGCGCATGATCAGACGGCAGCGTCCCCTTGCGAGCATCGCGATCGATGTACGCGTCGGTCACCGCCGGCGTGACCGCGTGCGCCAGCAGCATCAGGTCGATGCGCATGCCGAGCCCCTTGTGGAAATTCCCGGCGCGGTAGTCCCAGTACGTGAACGGACGCCCCTTCAGCGCTCGCGGGTGAACGTCGTCCAGCCCGAGCGCGGTGAGGGCCGCCAGCGCCTCGCGCTCCGGAACGCTGACGTGGGTTGACCCGATGAACGCGCCTGGGTCCCAGACGTCGTCGTCGCTCGGTGCGATGTTGAAATCGCCGCACACGACCAGCGGTGGCGACGTCGCCTGTGAGGCGAGCAGCGACCGGCGCAGCGCCGCCAGCCAGTTGAGCTTGTAGGGGTAGTGATCGCTGTCGAGCGCGCGTCCGTTGGGCACGTACAGCGACCAGACGCGCAGCCCTCCGCAGGTCGCGCTCACCGCCCGCGCCTCGGCTCCGGGGAACCCGGGCTCGCCGTCGAACCCGCGGACAACGTCCCCCAGACCGACGCGCGAGAGGATCGCGACGCCATTCCACCGCCCCTCGCCGTGCAGCGCAAGCTCGTAGCCGAGCGCCTCCACCTCGGCGCGCGGAAACGCATCATCCGCAACCTTGGTCTCCTGGAGGCAGAGGACGTCAGGGCGCGTCGACGCGAGCCAGTCGAGCAGTCGCGGCAGCCGCACGACGACCGAGTTGACATTCCACGTGGCCAGGCGCATCGGGCAAGGATAGGGTCGGCGCCGCAGCCCACGCCGGAGCCCAGATCAGCGGCCTGTGACTCGCCACCACGCGCGGCGTATCCTCGCTGCACGTGTCAGAGCGATTGGCAGAGGTGGCACCGATGACAACGAAGTTCCTGCTGGCGGAAGACGAGCTGCCGTCGCACTGGTACAACATCCTCGCCGATGTCCCGGAGCAGCTCGGCGCGTTCCTGAGCCCGCGGACGCTCGAGCCGCTGACGCCCCCGGATCTCACCCCGATCTTCCCGATGGCAATCATCGGCCAGGAGGTGTCGGGGGAGCGCTGGATCGAGATCCCCGATCGCGTTCGCGACATCTACAAGCTCTGGCGCCCCACGCCGCTGTATCGCGCGAGCCGCCTGGAGAAGGCGCTCGACACCCCCGCGCGGATCTTCTACAAGTACGAGGGCACATCGCCAGCGGGGTCGCACAAACCCAACACCGCGGTGGCACAGGCCTACTACAACGCCGAGGAAGGCATCAAGCGGCTCACCACCGAGACCGGCGCCGGCCAGTGGGGCTCGGCACTCGCCTTCGCGGGCGGCCTGTTCGGGCTCGAGGTCATGGTCTACATGGTCAATGTCTCTTATCAGCAGAAGCCATATCGCCGCGCCCTGATGGAGACGTGGGGCGCGAAGGTGCTCCCATCCCCGACCGATCAGACCGAGTTCGGTCGCAGCGTGCTCGCACGAGAGCCCGAACTCGCCGGGGAGCCTCGGCATCGCCATCTCCGAGGCCGTCGAAGACGCCGCGACCCGCGACGACAGCCATTACTCCCTCGGCTCGGTGGTGAACCACGTCCTCCTGCATCAGACCGTCATCGGTCAGGAGGCGCAGAAGCAGATGGAGATGGCCGACGCGTATCCCGACGTCGTGATCGGCTGCGTCGGCGGCGGCTCGAACTTCGCAGGCCTGGCCTATCCCTTCCTCGCGGACCGCCTCGCCGGCAAGACCAACACCCGCTTCATCGCTGCCGAGCCGGCGGCGTGTCCGACTCTCACGCGCGGCCTCTACGCCTACGACTTCGGCGACACCGCGGGCATGGGCCCGGTGGTGCCGATGTACACCCTCGGCCACAACTTCATCCCCGACAGCATCCACGCGGGCGGCCTCCGGTATCACGGCGACGCCCCGTCGCTGTGCCTGCTCGTGAAGAACGGCTTCATCGAGGCTCGCGCATACAAGCAGAACGAGTGCTTCGCGGAGGCGGTCCGCTTCGCGCGCAGCGAGGGGATCCTCCCCGCACCGGAGCCGTCGCATGCGCTTCGAGCCGTGGCGCAGGAAGCCGCGGCTGCTCGCGAGGCGGGTGATTCGCGCGTGATCCTTTTCAACCTCTCGGGCCACGGGCACTTCGACCTCGGCGCCTACGACGCATACTTCGCGGGCAAGCTGCAGGACGTGGAGCTCCCGCAGGAGCGGCTCGACATAGCGCTCGCGGAGCTGCCGAAGGTCCCCGCCGGCGCAGCCTAAGCGCTCAGTCCGGCGCCCGCGAGATGGCACACCGTGGGCGCCGGACACAATCCCGCGCGATGCGATTGCCCGGGTGACGATCATCGCCGCCCTGCGCCGTTATTGGCGTCGTCCGACCGCGCCACTGCTCGTGATCGCGGCCGTGAAATTCGCGATCCACCTCGCCACCAATGGCGTCTACGGCTTCCAGCGCGACGAGATGTACTACATCCTCAGCGGCCAGCACCCCGCGCTGGGATATGTCGATTACCCGCCGGTCACGCCGATGCTCGCGTGGCTCAACACCAGCATCTTCGGCATCTCCCCGTGGACCTTTCGGCTCTTCCCCGCACTCGCCGGCGCTGCGGTCGTCTTTCTCGCGGGCATGTGCGCGAGAGAGATGGGGGCCGTCCGGGGTATCGCGATCCTCGCGTCGCTGGTGACCTTGATGAGCCCGCTGCTGCTCGGTGCCAACTGGCTCTTTCAAACGGTCACGTTCGATCAGCTCACATGGTTGATCGCCATCTACCTCCTGCTTCGCATCCTGCGAACCGGCGATGGGCGCCTGTTCATACTGCTCGGCGCCGACATCGGTGTCGGCCTCGAGACCAAGCTGACCATCCTCGCGCTCTGCGCCGGCATTGTCGCCGCGGTGCTCGTCTCCCGCGACCTGCGACCGTTCCTGCGCACGCGATACCCGTGGATCGGACTGATGATCGCGGTCGCGCTGTTCATCCCCAATGTGGCGTGGCAGATCGCCAACGCGTTCCCCTCGCTGACGTACGTTCGCAATCACAGCGCCGATATCGCGAGCAGTGGTGGCGTCCCGGCGTTCGTCGCCGATTTCATCCTGTACATCGGTCCGCTCATCCTCCCGCTCTGGATCGCCGGGCTGGTGTTCCTCCTCCGCCACCACGCGCTCCGACCGCTGGGCGTGCTCACCGTGGTCTCGATCCTGGTGCTCCTGCCCGAGGGAAAGGCGTATTACCCGGCGCCCACCATCCCGCTGCTGCTCGCCGCCGGATGCATTGCCGTTGGAAGAATCGTGTCGCTCACGCGCCGGCGCCGGGTGACCGGGTTGGTGATCGGGGGCGCTTTCGTCCAGCTGGCGGTCCTGCTTCCCGTGATCCTCCCGGTGGTTCCAACGTCATCGCTGCACACGTTCAACCTCGACAAGCTGCGCCAGGATTTCGCCGACACGGTCGGCTGGCCCGAACTTGCATCACAGGTCGCCGCCGTCTACGACGCGCTGCCCGCGTCGCAGCGGTCGACGGCGTCGATCCTCGCGAACAACTACGGAGAAGCGGGCGCGATCGACATCTACGGCGGCCGCAATCACCTGCCGCAGGCGATCAGCGCGCATCTCACGCTCTGGTACTGGAAGCCGGCGAACCTGGACCCGTCGACCGTGGTCACGGTGGGGTTCAACCCCCCCGATATCGCGTTCTTCTGCGGGACGATCACCCGTGCCGGCACCGTGCGCATGCCGGATTCGGTCGTCAATCAGGAGGCCGGCACACCGATTCTCGTCTGCACTCATTTGCGCGAGTCGATCGATGCAGCGTGGCCATCGCTTCGCAGCTTCAACTGACCCGCGTGGCGATGGCCCTCGAGGCTGCGTCAGGCGACGATCGTCAGGCCACCGGGCTTTCGGGTGTGCGCCGCGCGTCCACCGCGTCCCGCGCGATGACACGACCGAGGCCCCCGGCGCGGGCGCGCTGCGCGCGCTCGAGTCGATTGGCCGAGATCATCCGGGTCATCAGCTCACCAAAGCCGACTTCCGGGGGAAGCGGATCCTGCCTGGGTGTCGTCTGACGGCTGGTCATGACACGATGCCGCCTGGAACCATGGGCGCAGCGTGCTCCGAATCGGCCCAGGATCTGGCAAAAAGGCCACGTCGGCACAGCCTCGGCTCAGAATCGTTGCTTCCCTCGCGCGGGTCACAACCTCGGACTCGGCTGTTTCAGCCCGAGCATCGCGACAAAGTGCAGCGAGCGCTCGAAGATCCATCTGGCAGGAACCGGGTAGAGCCCGAGGTTCGTGCTCTCGGTGTGGACCGTGGCGTCCATCAGCGCGAAGGCCTCGCGCCACTGGTTGGGTGTCCAGTAGTGGTAGGGAAGCGCGACGCCGTGGCGCGCGTTGCCGACGCGGTCCATGAATGCGAGCGTCGGCCGTGCCAGCAGGCCGCGAGCGTAGTGGTCCTTGATGATCACCGCAGTGGTCGCAACCCGGGCCGCCTCCACCAGCAACCGGTGCGGATCCGACGCATGATGGACGACGTCCACGAGGAGCGCGACGTCGACCGCGTGATCGGGGAATGGCAGGGTCAGCCCATCGAACGTCGTGGTGGGTATCCGGTTGCGCGGCCGGAGGAGAACCTCGGCGCCCACAAGTGAAACGTCAGGACGCCGTGTCGCGATCGCACTCGCGAGCACGCCGTCGCCGCACCCGATGTCGAGCACGCTGACGTCGGGTGGGATCAATCCGGTGAGGTTGTCCGCCAGGACGCGCACTCGCCGGCCGGCCACGTAGCCGCCGTGCAGCCGTTCCATCAGCACTAGAGCCGACCGCTGGTTGATCGCCTCGAGGTGGTCGGCGCCAATCCGATCACCTCAGCTTCGGCTCCGGGCTCGAACACCGGGGGTGATGTCCTGACAACCGTTTCCCTGATGCCGAGCATGCTCATCACGAAGCTCGCGAAGATTGTCTGCACGCCGGCGGCGATCAGGAGCATCGCGACGATCAACGGTCGCATCGACGCCTGGGTGTCGAGTGCCCCGTAGCCGCTCCGGCCCCAACTGACCACGGCGGCGAGCACGATTGCCGACCCCGTCACGGTGAGAACGGCCCCAGCGAGCAGTCCCTTCTCCAGGGTCGCGACGCGGAAGAATCGCTCCATTCGCCGGTCGGCGGGCAGGAATCCCGCCCGCATGCCGAATACCTTGATGAAGGCCCCGAACAGGACCAACTCGTACCCCATGAGCGCGGAGACGCCGCTCACCAGCATGGTGTGGATGTCGAGGCCGATCGAGCCGACGTACCTGGTTCCACCGAGCAGCCACAGGGTCATCGCCGATCCCGAGAGCATGAGCGCGAATCCGGGGATGAGAAAGAGCCACCGCGGGCAGAAGAGCAGCAGAAATCGCAGATGCCGCCAGCCGTCACGCCACGTGCGCAGGTGCGGGGGCCGGCTTCTGCCGTCCTTGTGCAGAGAGATCGGGACCTCGCTCACCTTCATGCTCGCCAGCGAGGCCTTGACGACGATCTCGCTGGCGAACTCCATGCCGGTGGTGTTGAGGCGCATTCGCCGAAACGCGTCGACGCTGAACCCTCGCAGGCCGCAGTGGAAGTCGCGGACGCTCGACGAGAAGAAGATGCGGCCGGTCAGGGACAGCACAGGATTCCCGATCCAGCGATGCGACCAGGGCATGGCGCCCTTCTCGATCCCGCCCGCGAATCGGTTGCCCATGACGAGGTCATCACCCACGCGCAGGCGCTCGAGAATTGGGGGAATCTCGCCGAAGTCGTAGCTCTCGTCGGCGTCTCCCATGATGATGAAACGACTCGACGAAGCCGCGACGCCGCCGCGGATCGCCGCCCCATACCCGGGCTCGTCGACGACGACCACCTTCGCGCCATGCGCAAGCGCGATCTGCTGCGACCCATCGGTGCTGCCGTTGTCGGCGACCAGGATCTCTGCGCGCAGATCCATCCGCGCGATCGACGCGCGCGCCTGATCGACGCACCTGCCGATCGTCTCAGCCTCGTTCAGGCAGGGCATCAGGATCGACACCTCGAGCAGGCGCTTCATGCCTTCTTCCGCCTGAACTGTCTGACGAGTGGCTCCAGCAGCCGACGCGCGCGGGTTCGCCAGAGCCAGGGACCGAGGCCGAGGATGAGCAGGGTCACGCCGCCGATGGCGAGCAGCAGCGCGTAATGCGAATACGCCACGTACTGGAAGACCACGGTGTGCTGACCGGGTCCGACGGTGACGGCGACGAAACCAGGGACCACCATGTACGGAATCGCCGCGCTTCCGTCCACGATCACACGCCAGCGCGGATCGAAGGTCGCCTTCAGCACCACCGCGGCGGTCCGCTCCGCGGTTACCTCTCCGGCAAAGAAGCCGTTCTGAGCCAGGACGAGCACATCACTGCTCGTGCCCGCGGGAGCGCTCGGAGTCGCACCGATGGGGAGCGTCGGTGTCGCGGCATTGCCACCGTCGTACGCAACCGTCGCAAGCTCGCCGGATCGGAACGACTCCGAGCGCAAGAAGGGTTGCATCTGCGACGCCATGTCGGTCCGGTCGGCCGCTACCACACCGGACGTGTCGACGACCTGGATGTAGCCGGTGGTCGCGACCAGCCACAACCGGTGACGCCCGCTCGAGCTGAGCAGCGTCGCCGGCACCGGCGGCGGCGTCCCGGCCGGCATCACGATGTAGCGGACGTTGTAGAGCTGGTATTGCGCGGGATCGTTCTGGTTGAAGTACGCCTCGTTGTCGGCGACGATCGAGGGGGTGCGCAGCACGTACCCGACCTCGTCGACACTGTGATCGGCGAGGTATTCATAGACCGGGACCTGGCCGATCTCGTACTGCCGCCCCCAGTTCCCCGGCAATCCAGCGTACGCGCGTCCACCGCCCCGAGCATTGATGTCGTTGATGAGCACGTCGAGCGCCGCGCCGTCTGTCTGGTCGGTGGCGAGCTGCACGGTGAGGCTGGTGTTGTCTGTGGCCGCGTAGGCGGCACGATCAAACCAGCCGGGCAGCGTGATCAGAACCGCGGCACCCATGAGCCCGGCGATGGCCGGGACCGGCCGGATGCGCGGTCTCCATCTGCGCGCCAGCATGAGGATGCGTTCGCCGGCCCAGGCAACGCCGACGCCCGCGAGCATCACGCCCGAGAGTTGCATTCCCATGATGTACCGGTGGAGATACAGGTCGCTGTTTCCGGGGAGCAGGTTGAGAATCAACCCGAACGTCGGCCGGCCGGAGAACAGCACAAAGCTGAGCGCGAGCAGCCCGAGCAGCGCACGCGCTCGAGCGTCCTGGCGAAAGCGAGACACGCAGACCCCGGCGCCGAGCGCGGCGAGCAGGCTCACGATCGGGAACCTGCCCGCGTCGAAGATCCGGCCGCTGAAGAGCCAGCCGAGCACCTGCGGTGCTCCCCACGAGTTCAGCCAGAAGGTGTTGGTGTTGAACTCGCTGGCGTTGAAGTACGCGGCGTCGGTGATCAGCGGCAGGACCACCCATGACGCGACCAGCGCGGCGCCGCCGAACACCAGCGCGGCACGGCCGATGCGCGGGAGGATCCCTCGCCAGACCACGATCGCGAAGACGCCGATCGACAGCATCACGAAGTATCCCGTGAGGAAGTGCATTGCGATGGTGAGCCCGACTGCCAGCGCCGCCAGCGCGTACCGACCTCGCCCGATGCCGTTGACCGCTCGCCAGGTGAAGCCCCACGCCAGCGGGAGCAGGAACATCCCCCACTCCTGGGACCAGAGCCCGTTGCCCAGCCACGTATAGCTGAACGACTCGTATCCGTACCCCGTCGCGCTCACCAGCAGCGGCGACACCAGCGCCGCGCTTCCCGCCGCCCAGGAGGACCATCCGAGCAGCCGGCTGCCCGCATACACGCTCAAGGGAAACAGGGCGAACACCAGGTACCCAGCCCATCGCTCCGTGGAGTCGCTCCCGAAGATGAGCGAGACGTAGGCGGTGATCAGATGCGGCAGGCTCTGGTAGTGCGAGAACTGAGCGACTCCGAGATTCAGATATGGAAACCAGCCATCAAGCGGGAGCGGGTTTCCCTGATGAATCTGCTGCACGGCCCACCGCACCATCTCGAAGTGGAACGTCTCGTCGTTGACCGGCTGGACCGGTGCCAGCTCACCGGCGAGCGTCACCAGACCGAACACGCACGCACCGGCGACGAAGATCCACGGCGCAAAACGCAGCCAGCGATGCGGAGGCGGTGGCGCGACCGGTGCCTCGGTGGGCGAACGATGCTCGCGGCGCGGTCGCGGACGGCACGGATCCGATCAGCACGCCCTCGGGGCGCACGCGGGTCTTCACTCGCAGCCTCCGGCGTTCAGCAACTCAATGGTCCGCCTGGTTGCGCCGGACTAGGGTTTCGGAGTTGGGGTCGGCGCCGGAGCCGGCGTCGGTGTGGTCTTGGGGAGGCGCGAACCGAGGCTCGGATCCAGTGCGATCGCCTTTGCCCAGTCTGCCTTTGCCTGCGCCCCGTTGCCCTCGGTCATCAGGGCAAAACCGAGGTTGAGCCATGCCGCGGCAAAGTTGGGCTGCAATGACACGACCCTGCTGTAGAGGACCGAGGCGCTCTGGGGATTGGTGCCGGCCGTGTCCACGGCGAGGTTGAACAGCGCATCGGGAAAGCTGGGATCGATGACCAGTGCCGCCTGGTACTCGCTGACTGCCTGCGCCGAGCTGCGCTGCTGGTCGTACACGGTGCCGAGGTCGTAATGGGCGACCATGTTGCTTCCGTCGAGGTGAATCGCCTGCTGGTAGTCGCTCGCGGCTGTCGCGAGGTCGCCAGACAATTGGGCTTTGAGCCCCTGGGTCACGAGCGTCGTCGCCGCCTGCACCGGCGTCGCGTGTGGCGACCCGCAGGCCGCGACACCGACGAGGACCGGTCCGAGCGCGAGGGCCGCGAATGCCCTTCCTTCCCAACGCGATCACGCTCCGAGCGGATCTGGGCCAGGTGCCGCGAATGTCATCCGTTGTACTTGTCACTTTGAGTCCGCCAACCACGAATGTTCAAAGCGCGGGCCCGGGCCGCCCCGCCACCTGCGCACGAAGCGTGCCGGTGGCGGGACGAACCCGAGCCGTTGCGATCAGTCCAGTGAAGTGATCCTCTGCGTCGGGTTAGTTACCGATGCAGATGTACCTGACCGCGTCGCCAGGACTGGAGTCATTCGGAGTGAACGCGGTGCCAGTCGCGTACGTGAAGACCACGTTGACAGCCGTGCTCGCGTTATCAGATCCGTAGCAGGCGTAGGAGGTCGCCGACGCGAAGGCCGCCGAGCCCCGAAAGTGCTACCGCAGTCCCAGCATTACCGACGCCCGACACCGCGTGGGTGCCCGTCATCAGCGTGCCGGTCGTGCTGTAGATCGCGATTGCGCCCGCTGCTCCGGTCGAGCCTGTCGCCCCGCAGTTGCGCCGGTCGCCCCGGCAGTCCCGGTGGGTCCGGCAACGCCCGCGGCTCCGGTGGCACCCGTTGCACCAGCCGTCCCGCTTGCTCCGGTCGCTCCGGCGGTCCCGCTTGCTCCAGCGGCCCCGGAGGTTCCGGTCGCCCCGGTTGCTCCGGACGCACCGGTCGCTCCGGATGAGCCGGTCGGTCCGGCGATCCCAGTTGGTCCGGTCGCTCCGGCCGGCCCGATGGCGCCGGTCGCACCCGTGTTACCTGCGGGTCCCATGGATCCGGTGGCTCCGGTCGCTCCGGTCGCACCTGCGGTTCCGGTGGTCCCGGTCGGTCCAGCAACCCCGGCCGGTCCAACCGATCCGGCCGGTCCGACGGCTCCGGTGGCTCCGGTGTTTCCGGCAGGCCCCGACGCGCCCGTCGCGCCGACTGCGCCGGTCGATCCGGTCGCGCCCGTGGATCCGGTCGCTCCGGTCGCGCCAGTTGCTCCGGTGGGCCCGATCGGTCCGCCAGACGGCCCGATGGGACCGGTTGCCCCGGTCGCCCCGGAAGCGCCTGTTGCCCCGGTGCTCCCTCGGAGCCCCAGTGGCGCCGGTCGCCCCGGCGTTACCGGTCGCCCCGGTTGGACCGGTCGGACCCGCGGTCGTCGACACGGCCGAGTAGTAGCCGAAGTAGTCGAGGATGATGTCAGCGCTCCCGACGGCGTTGAAGATGTCGATCGCTCCGCCGCTACTCAGCTGCACGACCACCACGGCGCTCGATGCCTTCCCCGCGGTCGCGTTGACGTTGGATGTGCTTGGAGGCGATCCCGCGGCTGGCGGGATACGCGGCAAGGAACGTGTTGTTGGTGACGTCTGTGACGGTGAGGTTGAGCACGATGGCTGTCGCGCCGACGGGATGCCGTTCGCTCCACTCACCTGCCACGTGTCGATCTCATTTCCTGGGGCGAGATGGAACATCGTCTGGCCCGCTGTACGGCTGTCAAGAGCACGCACCGGCGTGATCGGGGTGAAAGCACTTTGGGCTGGCGCTGGCCCCGCATGCGCAGCCAGAGTCTGCGACAAGGCTAACGCCAGCGGTAGAAATATTCCGGCACCGACGAACCAACGTCGATGCCCTCCAACCTGGTCTCGATTTCGAACGTGATCCACGACCGGCCTCCGTCATAGCGACGAGACCCCTCGTGCCGGAGCTTCACAGCTTGCGTCCTCAATGTCAAATTCGATCTCAATGCTTCACCATGCCAGTGATGCCCTTGCGTACCAACGATTTCCGCGTGTATGTCGGCTTGAGTACCGAGCGTAGTCGCATCAAAATCATGACCACGTACACTGGGTCGCCAATGCAGAAGCAGCGTCTGCGCGTCGCCAGGATTCGCCACACCACGTATGGGTTATCCGCAGCCTGCGTCGCCGGATTGATGACCGGATGCAGCGCGTCTGTTCCGCCCGCGAGCCCGACTCATCTCGCGTCGATTCAGTCCGCTGTCACGTGTCCCGCACCACTCGCGCACACAGCTGTCATCAACGCGTCACGCAGGCTCACCGCTGCGCCGCGCACTGTCATCAAGCACAACGCCGGCTACTGCGCCTACGTCGATACAGCTCACGGGATCATCTCCGTGCGGCTGCGTCCGGAGTTCGCTCCCAAGGCAGTGAACGACTTCGTCTATCTCGCGCAACGCGGCTTCTACGACGGGCTCGCGGTGAACCAGGTGTGCCCCGACACCACCGGTTTGCCGTGCCCCGCGCAGGCATCGCTCGCCGTCGCGGGTGATCCCACGGGCACGGGTACCGGAGGTCCGGGCTACACCCTCGCCTCTGACCCGGTCGTGGGTGAGTACCTCTTCGGTGCCGTGGCCATGTACGGCAGCAATCCGGCGACCATCGGCAGCGAGTTCTTCATGAGCACCGGCGACAGCAGCGGCGTCGGTCGCAAGTACGACATTTTCGGTCAGGTGACCGACGGCATCCCGGCACTTGCCGCACTGCGCAAGGGAGACAAGATCATCTGGATCGCCATCGCGGTGACCGCCCCCGAGCCCTGAGCTCAGCTCCGCAATCGGAGTGTGATGACCCCCACCATCGCGAGCGAGGCGAGTGCGCACGCGGCTGCGCCGAGCGGCAGTTGCTCCGCGCCGGCGAGGCCGATCAATCCGCCGAGCGCAGCCGGCACAACGGCACTCCCGATCACCGCCCCGAGGATGGCGTAGGTCACCAGCGTGGTTGCGTTGGGGATCACCCTGGTCATCCACGACACCGCGACAGGAAAGATCGGCGCCGCACACAGTCCGACCAGCGCGAACATCAGTGGCGGAGCGACCTGGGCGCGAATGCCCACCAGCAGCAATGCGCTGATGATCAGTGCGGGCACCAGGATTCGCTGCGGAGCTCCAGCGCACCGCCAGGGGTGCGGTGAGCACCCGACCCAGTGTGAACGCTCCCCAGTACACCGACGTGGCGGCGGCGGCGAACTGCGCCGATGCGCCCAGGCTCAGCAGATCCGTCGCCTCCCACGTCCCGATGCCTGCCTCGAGCCCCTCGTACACCAGCAGCATCAGCGCAAAGGTGAGGACGAGACCCAGCGTCCGGCTGTTGAGCCTCGGCGGCGCCGTCCGGCGTGGCCGCGGCATCCACGGCCCGCCGCAGGAACACGAGGCACACGAGCACACCGGCGCCGACGACGGCAAAGACGGCCGAGTAGCCGCGTGTCACGGCCACGAGCGCCGGTCCGATGAAGGTGCCGACGCCGTACGCGGTGTTCACCAGCCCGAGCATGGCCGGACTTCGGCGCCTGAACCTGGTCGCGTAGTACAGGTTGATGAGCACCACGAGGCCACCGGCACCGATACCGAGCACGAACACCGCGAGGAGCAGCAGGGGCCATGTCGGGGCCGCCGCTGCTGCCAGCAGTCCGACGCCGAACACGAACGTCCCGACGCCGAGGCGCTGCCCCACGGTCCAGCGAGCGTGGGTCAGACCCAGCGCCAGGAGACCGAGGACCTCGCCGAGAAAGTTCGCGGTGACGATCAGGCCGGCGACGCTGATGCTCACGTCGAACCGGACGATGATGTGCGGAATCGACGGCCCGTACGATGCGATGACCACGCCGAGGAGCAGGAAGACGGCGAACCCCGCAGCGGTCACCGCGCGGGCCGGAGTGTCGCGCTCACTCATCCGCCGTCACGATACGGGCGTCGGGGCGCCGCTTGGCGAGGTCCGGAGCCTCAGCCCTGATTGCGCTGCTCGAGGTACGCGTGCAGCACGACTTGGTTCGCTGCCCTGATCGGGATGATCACAGGAAGGGCGTCGATCGGGTA
The DNA here is from genome assembly GCA_963799005.1 of Candidatus Dormiibacterota bacterium. Taxonomy (GTDB): domain Bacteria; phylum Chloroflexota; class Dormibacteria; order Aeolococcales; family Aeolococcaceae; genus Palsa-851. The sequence continues at coordinate 208,862 of CAWCVK010000003.1, forward strand.
CGCCCGCACCGGTCCCTCCGGCCCGACATCGAGAAGCGTTCCGCCGACCACCCGCGCCCGGTAACCGTGGGCGCACATGGTGCCGGTCGGAGTGCCCTGCTGAATGAACGTGATGACCTCACCCACGATCACAACGTCGAGCCCGGTCATCTCCCGCGCCATCCGCACCGCGCCCGCCTCCGGTGATTCGTCGGGCTCGCACGGATTACTCGGCAGCGACGCGGAGCGCCTCGGGCGTCCCGCCGGGCGGATGGATGAAAACGATCTCGCCGGCGTCGGTTTCGATCACCACGAGCGCTCCGTGGTAATCGAAGGATCCGGACGCCGTGGTCATGAGCGATTCCCCCAATCGGTGCGGAAGGAGGTGGTGCCCGGATGGGTTTCCGGAGTCGCGTCGTAGCTTACGAGGGCGTCGGTGTCGCCGCGCCGGTGGGGCGCGGCGGCGCCGGATTCAACAGGGCCTGCTCGTCGGCAAGCGCGATGGCGATCTCCCCCGCCGCAGTGGGATGCAGCGGGGCCGAGTCGGCTGGGCCCTGCACGAAGGACTGTGGCGTGCAGAGCTCATGGCCGGTGAAGTTCGGCGCCACGGCGTCGAAACCGAAGCTCGCGGCACCGTCGGCGAGCACGGTGTTGAAGGTCGTCAACCGGTTCAGCAGCACCGCGGACTTGGCAGCCGTGATCGCCGGCTGTCCGGGGCAATCCGGGTTCATCGGCAGTGGATCGTAGTACTCGTTGACGATGACCCGAGGCAGCCCGGGCAGGGATGCAAGTCGCTGGAGAAGGTCGTAGTAGTCGATGGTGAAGCTGTCGAGCGCCTGTGCGAACCACGCGGCCGACGCGGTGTCGTCGCACTGCGGTGCGGCAAGACAGAGTTCCATCAGCTGCGTCCAGTGCATCTCGTTGGCGCCGATGCTGACGATCACGGTCTTGACGCCGTGCATCGCCTCCAGCCGCGCGAGCTGCGACGGCACGAAGGCGCCGTTGATCACCTCACCCGCAAACAGACCATCCTCGATCGAGGCATTGGTGCACGCGAGATTGACGACCGTGGTGGCGTTCACAGCTGCGATGTCGGCGGCGTAGCTGTCACTGCTGCGCCGGCACGCGCTGTCCTCCACCGTGGCGTGCGGGACTTGCGGATTGCCCGCACCCGCGGCCGTGGAGTCACCGATGACCACGGTGGTCGCGGTCGCGTTGGGCGCCCGGTGCGATGTGGCGTCGACCGCGAGCGGTGAACGACCGACGAGCTGGTCGAGCGTGCGCACCTGGGACAGTTGCTGCAGCCCGCGCGCCGCGCTGCTGATCGCCGCCGCATCGACGACACCGGCGACCACCAATGCCACGACCATCCCCGCGACGACTTCCTGCCAGCGGCGGCGCAGCAGTGCGAGGCTGAGTGCGGCAAGGGTCACCGCCATCAGGAGAGCGATGAGCAGCTGACGCGCGAAGTACGCGCTCCAGCCGCTGCGGAGATCCTGCCCCAGGTGCTCCGGCTGCTTGAGGGCGAGCAGCAGCTTGTCGTAGTGGGTGACCTCCGCCCACAGCAGACGAGGTCGTATCGGCCCCGAGAACTGCTGCGTCGTCGGGATCGACTGCCCAAAGAGCTCGAGCGTTCCCGGTCCCGAGGTCGACGCCGCCGGCCCGGCGCTGAGTGCGAGTGATTGCCCGCCGACCTCGACGTTTTGCGACGGCGAAACCAGCAGCGAGATCTCGATGCTCGCGAGTGGAACCACGAACGCCAGCCACAGCGTCACGGCCAGGACCCTGGCGATTTGCGAGATCGACGGCAGTCTGGGCACCGATCCAGGCTACCCGGCGGATCTCGCAACGCCGACTCCTCCGATGGGGAATCGTGACCGGCAAGATCCGGCGATCAAGCATGGCCCGGAGCCGGCACCTCGCCAGAGCTCACTGCGCCGGGGCGATCAGGCCCTCCCGCATGGCGATCACCACGGCTTCGAGCTTGGAGTGCGCTCCCAGCTTCTCGATCACCCGCTGCGTGTGGTTGCGAGCCGTGTTCAGCGTGATCGACATTCCGGCCGCGATGTCGGTCAGTGAGAGGCCTCCGGCGAGGTGTGCGAGGGTCTCGCTCTCTCTGCGCGTCATGTCGTCGCCAGGACGGGGCCCGGTTCGGCGCAGTCCGGCGACGACGCCGGAGAGCAGCGCGCGCGGGATCACCACCTCGCCGTCGTGGACGCGTTGGATCGCCTTGGCGACGTCATCCACCGGCGCAGTCTTTGCGATGACGCCCGAGCATCCCGCTGCTATGCATCGCAGCGCGACCTCCGGCGACGATGTATCAATGAGGACGATCACCTTGGTCTCGGGATGTTCGGCGAGCACGAGGGCGGTCAGGTCCGCAGCCTCACCGTCCGGCATCCGGTAGTCGGCGAGCAGGACGTCCGGGCGCAGACTTCGCACCGCTTCGAGCGCTTCGACGACCGTGCCCCCACTGCCGATGACGCGCATCTTCCCTCGTCGATGCATGAGCCGCAGGAGCCCATCGACGAGCACAGGTTCGTCGCCCGCGACCACGATGCGCGTCGTGCGAGTGGCGGCTGGATCGGTCAGACCTTTGGTCAGCGCGAGCACGTCGTCCAGACGGCTCAGGAAGAGGTCGAGCAAATGCGGGTCGAACAGGCCGCCCCGGTCACGCACCATGACGTCCACAGCAGTCTCGACCGGCAGCGCGGCCCGATACACGCGATCGCGGGTGAGGGCGTCAAAGACGTCCGCGACCGAGGTGATGCGTGCTTCGAGCGGTATGTCGTCGCCGCGCCGGCGGTTCGGGTACCCACCGCCATCCCAGCGTTCGTGGTGGTTGAGGGCGACCGAAGCGGCCAGTTGGAGCACCGGGCTGTCCGAGCCGCTCAGGAGCGCACGCCCGAGCTCGCAGTGGCGTTCGATGATGGTTCGCTCGTCGCGGGTGAGGCGGCCAGGCTTGAGGAGCACCCAATCGGGGATCCCGATCTTCCCCACATCGTGCATCGCGGCTGCGAGGCGCATCGCCGGCGCTGGGTCGACCACGAATCCACGCCAGTCGGCGAGCGCCGCCGCAGTCAGGCTCACCCGCTCGATGTGGCGTCCGGTGTCGTCGTCGCGAAGACACACTGCCGAGCTGAGATGGCGAACGATCTGCTCGTCTGCGGCTGACGAGCCCAGCGTGAAGTGCTCGAGGCGTACCCGCAACTCGCTGATCCCGGTTGCGCTCTCGACGACCTTCCGCTCGAGCTCGACAACATGATCGGCGACAGATCGCTCGAGGTTGCGACGGCGGAGCGCGCTGCTGACCTGCATGAGCAGCTCGTTCGGTCGGAACGGCTTCACCAGGTAGCCCGAGGCGCCGTGCTCGAAGGAGTTGCTGGCCGCTTCGACGTCGTCAGATCCCGTGCACACGATGAGCGCCGTGTCGAGATGACGCACCCACGGCTCATCGAGCAGCGCCGACCCGGACTCGCCGCCGAGCTCGAGGTCGACAAGGGCAATCTCCGGATGATGTCTCGTCCAGGCCGCTCGCGCCTCTTTGGCCGTGGCTGCATGCACGACCCGGTAGTGGGCCTTCGTCAGGATGCCCTCGGTCAGCCGGCGCATCACCGGATCGTCGTCAACCACAAGCACGGTGGCGCGAGAGCGCGACGCTGACGGTACGCACGGATCGCGCCCGGAGGGACTTCCGCGTGCACCTCGGCGAGCGGTGCCGGGTCGAGGTGTCTGGATCACCGCAGGCTCGTCAGCCTCCTGTCGAGGATGTTCCCGGCAGTCAAGCGGCTCCTTCTGCACGCACGCCTCCGGATTGACAGCACGACAAGCAGAGAGCAATGCCGCCAGCAGCAGGGCCACACCGGCAACGATCGCGATCGGCGTTCCGGACGGGAACTGCAGCGCGACGGATTGCGATGTCAAGGTGCCGACGGGAACACCGTTGGCAAGAAGGGTGATCGTCGCCTGGGCGCGAAACGTGGTGGCGCCTGGAGCGAGCTGGTGCGAGACAGCCGCCAGCTGCACCTGACCGCTGGGCACGACGTACGCATTGTCAGGCTGCAACAGGAGGGCCGCGACGTGGTGCCCCTCTCCGTCAACGATTGCCACCACACCCGAATACGTCAGCAGGAGATTCCCGGTATTCGACAGGGTGATCCCGAAGCGTATCGACCCTGACGGCGTCATCGAGCCGGTCAGCGGACTCAGACGCGCCGATGGATCGGCGATGCCCGGCACGGTGACGACGGTGATCAGCGCAGTGCGCGCTTCAATCGGGTTTCCCTGCGAGGTGACGCCGACCTGGGCCGCCGCCACGACCGCGCCGAGATGCTGACCCGGGACAACGGTCGCGGGCACGGTCAACGTGAAGCCGATGGTGAGCTGGCCGTGCGCGGCCACGGTCACAACGGGCGAGGCGACCACGATCCAGGCGCCCGCCTCGCGCATTGTTGCCGATGGCTGGGCGGGAGCGAGACCACCGCCGGCCGCGATGACCAGGTCCGCGCCATAGACGTGGAAGCTGAGCGCGCGGTTGGAGAGGTTCTCCACCACGATGCCGTCAGCGATACTCCCCCCGGGCAGGAGCGCGAAGTTGAAATGACCACCGGGAAGCGTGGTGCGTCCCTGCTGGAGGGGATGAACGCCGAAAAGCGGGACCGCGTTCGCTGAAGGCGACGGTGCGGCACGGGCGACTCCCTGCCCTTGGACGAACAGGATCGACAGCAGCGCGACGCACACGGGCAACGCGATCGCGCGGGCGCGGGACCTCTCTCCGAAACGATCGGTCTGCGCAGTGGCCATCTCTTCCTTGAACGCGTGAGGCCTCAGCCTACCCAGGTCACGGGGCACTCACCGTCACGAACAGGCACCAAGCGCGTGGAGTTCTCACACAGCGCTCCGCAGGCCGGAAGACCCGGGATGACCGCGCAGTGGGGGAACTGCTCGATCCCCGGCCCTCGGCCCGATGGGGGAAGAGATGCGGAAGCTAGCCGGTGACGGTGTACTGGATCGTTGCCGAGAAGGTCGTGCCCGGCGTGGTGTTCGCGGGTACCGCGACAGAGATCTGGTTGGTTGTCTGTGTCCAGGTTCCTTCACTCGTCGCCGAAGCGGTCGCGAGCGTGATCGGCGTTGAGTAGGTGCCGAAGTCCGTGGTCGCTGCTCCGGTGAGCACGTAGGGACTGCCGGGCGGTACCGTCGCCGCCGAACCGGTGTTCATGGCATTCGGCGTGGGAGTTGGGTCGACGGTGATCGTGAAGTCCGCCCAGGGGATGTAGAGGCCGGCGCCCGCGGCATGCCACAGGTTCGTCGCTGCCAGCGTGACACTCGACACGACCGAGTCGTTCAGTGTGTCGGTCCAACTCACACTTCCGAGATTGGTGGCGGAGGTGGAACTGCCCGCCACCAATGTGGGCAGCGCCAGCGTCCCAGGCGCGGTGATGCTGAGAATGCCGCCGATCGTCGCCCCGGTCACGACTTGCGTGGCGCTGGCGGCGGACACGGGTCCCGACCCGAGTACGACGATCGCGCCTGTCACCGCGATGCCGGTCGCCATGCGCATCGAGCGCCGGCGAGCGATCCGATCCCTGAACATTGCTGCTGTCTCCCTCATGGATGCGGCGTGGTACGACGCCTTGATCACATGGTGCGACCCCGCCCCGGCGTCAGCCAGACGCGTCTGCACTCATTCGCACTGATGCAAGCATGCCAGTCAGCTTGTTCCGCGGACGCGCGACTGCCGAACCTGAAGGCCGTCCTCTCCGGACGGCCGGGCAATCACGCAGGCCCGTTCGGGGCGTCGTCCTGCGGAGTCGTGTCCCTCTGATACACCGAGCGCGTCAGAAGATCAGCGACAGCCTTCGGGTCGTGACCGATCTCGGGAGCCCGCGCGCCCGAGAAAGGCAGTTCCGATTCGTTTTCGTACCGTGCCGACTGCTCCTTCGAGAGCCGCACTTGCTGGGTTCTGGTCTGCTTGGGCATTTTCTTCCGTGGTTGCCGGGGCCATGCCGGCCCGCGCGCGTCGCGAACCTTTGAGTCCGATCGCGCACGAGGAGTTGCGGGCAGCCCGGCTAGCGGTCAGGCCGAGCCGCCCTGTTGGGACAGTCAGACGGTGGCCGTGGCGAGTGCCGGCATCGCGCCCAGCTGATTGAGCACATCCACCTGATCGAAGTAGAGACGCGTTTCAACCGCGAGGTCACTTTCGTACCGCGTGATCAGAACGGCCTTGATGGCAAGCCTTCGGCCGGTTGCCGACAGCGTTCCCGCCTGCGTCTCCATGGGGCCCTGGTGGGTGCCCTCGAAGATCATCTCTTCGACGAGCCACGGGCCTGACTCGAGTTCGTTTCGTACCGTGAGCCGCCCGTCCGGGCATGCCCGCAGCCACTTGGTTGCGTACCCGGTCGCCTCGACCCCTCGGAGCTGCACGTCGCCGGGAGCGCTGAATGTGGCGTTGGGATGCGTGAGCGCGCGCATGCCGTCCTCGTCGTGAGCGTTGAACGCCGTGATGAAGCGAGCACCGCTTTCCTGGATTCGTGTCATGCCTCTTCCTCCTGATCGGATGGCGCGAATGGGAGGGCCAAGAGAAGGGCTTGAAGGAGCCGGACGGCAACCCGTATGAGCTGCCCCGACCTACGCCTTGAAGGCTCTCGCCTCAGTCCTGGGACCGCCACACCGTAGCAGGTTGTGCGATAAATTGTTGCGCCGCCGTGCTAGTATAGTGAGGCCATTGCAGGTCCTCCCCCACTCTCCGTCGTCGAAGCTGCGGCCACGCTGCACGCGTCGCCCGCCTACGTGCGCCGCCTGCTCGGCAGCCGGCGGCTCTACGGCATCAAGATCGGACCCGTCTGGGGCGTCTATCCCGAGGACCTCGAGAGCTTCATGCGCGGGCGTCGCTCGCCGGGGCGGCCACGCAAGGCCGCGGGACGTCCGCTCGGTGAGGACGACACGCGCAGCCGCATCACGGATGAGCGCGCGTCCGCGGGGACGCGCGAATCCCTCCTGAAGCCGCATCCCTGACAGAGCGAGGCCGACCCTCCGCCGCGTGCCAACACGGCTGGGTGCCGTGGTTCAGCTCAGAACCGCGTTCCTGATCAGCTCCACCGGGTGTCGCGCCCCGCGCCCGGTGCCATGCTCGATCTGCTGGCGGCAGGACACGCCGGTGGCGGCGATCACCGTGTCGCTGTCCTCCGCGCTGACCGCCGGGAAGAGGCGCATCCCGCCGATCGCCATCGAGAGGTCGTAGTGCTCGGACTCGAATCCGAATGACCCGGCCATGCCGCAGCAACCGGCATCGAGCTCGACCACCTCGGCACCGGGGATCCGGGACAGCAAGCGCGACGGTCGCCGCGGTTCCCGCAAGCGCCTTCTGGTGGCAATGACCGTGGAAGAGGAAACGCCGGCCGGCCAGCGGTGAGGCCGGATCCATGCGCAGGTGTCCGGCGTCGATGGCCTCGAGGATCAGCTCGTCGACGAGCCGGACCTGCCCCGCCACCACCTTCGCGTCTGCGCTGTCCGGTTGCAGGGCCAGGTGCTCCTCGCCCAGCGTGAGGATGCACGATGGTTCGACCCCGACGATGAACGCCCCCTCCAGAGCGGGCCCGACGACACGATCGGTCATCGCCCGCGCAAGGCGCGCTGCCTCGTCGAGGCGCCCCTTGGATATGGCGGCTCGACCACAGCAACGATCGCCGATCAGGTCCACCTCCCATCCCGCCATCTCGAGCAACTCCACTGCCGCGATGCCCACGCCCGGCTCGTTGTATGTGGTGAACGAGTTGGCGAGCATCACCACCCGTCCGCGAGACGCCGAGGTTTGAGCGATTCGCGGCCGCGCGTTCCAGCGAAGCAGCGTGCGCCGGTGGAATCGTGGGAGCGGCCGCCGCCGCGTCACCCCCAACGTGCGCTCCATCAGCGCACGCGATCCTGGCAGCGACGCGACCAGGTTGGAGAACGGCGCGAGCCTCGATCCCAGTCGGTTCAGCCGGCGCGCGGCCGGCGAAGAAGCGCGCTCGCGCCGGCACGCCGTGAATGCCCTGGTACTGAAAGAGAAACTCACTCTTCATCGAGGCCATGTCCACGCCCAGGGGACACTCGCTCTTGCACGCCTTGCACTCCAGGCAGAGATCGAGGATGTCGTGCAGACGATCGTCGCCCAGCGCTGCCCTCGGGTCGGGTTGCGACAGCGCGTGCACCAGCGCATTCGCGCGGCCGCGCGTGCTGTGCTCCTCCTCGCGCGTGGCCATGTATGACGGACACATCACCCCGGTCGACCCCTTGCGGCAGACGCCGATGTTCATGCATCGGTCGGCCGCGCCGCGCATCCCGCCGGTGGCCACGAAGGACAGGCGGGTCGAGAGGGCGGGTGCCGCCGGCAGCGCGACATCGCGGATGTTCTCTGTCATCGGCGGCGCGTTGACGATCTTCCCCGGATTCATCAGCGCATCGGGGTCGAAAAGCTGCTTCACCTCGCACATGGCGTCGTAGAGCTGCGTCGCCGAAGACGACCCGGTTGAACTCGCTGCGCGCCAGCCCATCGCCGTGCTCGCTGGAATTGGCGCCGCCGAATTCGCCGACCAGGTCGCGGATCTCGGCGGCAACCGCGCTCATGGTGGCGAGCTCGGCGGGCCTGGTGAGATCCATGAACGGGCGGATGTGCAGGCAGCCGACCGAGCAGTGCCCGTAGAAGCCGGCAACCAGGCCGTGTCGCTGGAGCACCGCGCTGAAACGATCGACGTACTCAGGCAGGCGAGCGGGATCGACGGCCGTGTCCTCGATGAACGCGATCGGGCCGGCGCGTGCCCTCGCTCGCGGCCATCAGCAGGCCCAGCCCGGCGGCTCGAACCTTGAGCAGTGCCGCCTGCTGCGACGGCGTGGTGGCCCGAAGCGTGTGATAGCCGTGCCGGTGCCGGCTGCCAGAGTGCGGCGAGATGCTCGACTGCCGCGAGACGCCTCGTCCGCGCTGTCGCGGTCGAAGGTGACGAAGAGCAGGGCGCCGGGATCGCCCTCGAGGATGGAACCGAGCGCGGCGTACTCGATCTTCTGGCGCGAGAGTTCGAGGATGGTGCGGTCGATGAGCTCAACCGCGCTCGGTCGCGCGCTGAGCGCGTCCTCGGTGGCGGCGATCGCATCGGTGACGGATGCGAAGTGGCCGACCGCGATCGCCTTCGCGCTCGGCAGCGGCACCAGGCGCACCGTCGCCTCGGTCACGATCACCAGGGTCCCTTCGGATCCGACAACGAACCGGGCCAGATCGAACGGTCCCGCGTCGGTTGAGAGGCGGTCGAGCCGGTAGCCGCCGGCACGACGCCAGTACTTGGGAAACCCGTTCGCGATCGCCGCGCGGCGCTCCTCGACGAGCGCCGGCAGGCGCGCGTAGATCCGGCCCTCGAGCGTGTCGGCCGCCGCGCGGCGCGCGATCTCCGCCTCGTCGACCGGACCGAGCGTGGCCGTGCTGGCATCACTCAGCACCACATCGAGCTTCTCGACGTGATCGATGGTCATCCCGTACACCACCGACCCGCTGCCCGCCGGAGTTATTGCCGATCATGCCCCCAATCGTCGCCCGGTTGCTGGTCGAGGTATCCGGACCGAAGAGGAGTCCGTGATGCGCGGGCGGCGCGATTGAGGTCGTCCTGCACCACCCCGGGCTGTACGCGTGGCGGTGCGTCGCTCCGAGTCCAGCTCGACGATGCGGTCCATGTGACGCGAGGTGTCGATGATCACCGCGCGTCCGACCGTCTGACCGGCGAGGCTGGTGCCGGCGCCTCGCGGGAGCATCGGCACCCGCCGGCGAGCGCAGACGGCGACCGCGGCGGCGACGTCGTCCGCATCGCGCGGGAACACCACCGCGAGCGGCTCGATGCTGTACATGCTCGCGTCGGTCGAGAAGAGGTGGCGCGTGTACGCGTCCTCGCGCACCTCGCCGGACATCGCGGAGCGAAGCTCAACGGCGAGTTCGCTCATCAGGAGGGTGACCCCTGCGTCATCCAGCAGTGCGGCGACGTCGCGTCGTCGATGGGTGCACAGGCGCGGCGCTCATCGGATGACGCCCGCATCGCGCATGGCAGCGATGTCCTCGGCGCGAGTACCCGAGCTCGCCAAGCACTTCGTCGGTGTGCTCCCCGAGCGTCGGGGGCGGGCGTCGGACGGTGGCCGTGTAGTCCGACAGCTTGATGGGCGACCCTGCCATGCGCAGCGTCCCGGCCGTGGGATGCTCGGTCGTGAGCACCATCTCGCGCGCCTGCACCTGGGGATGGGCGAGCGCCGCGTCAACGCTGTTGATCGCCCCGGCGGGGATGCCGGCCCGCGACAGCTGCTCGGCCCAGGCGGCCGACCCCCTGGCGGCGAGGGCCGCTTCGATGAGTCGCGATCAGCTCGGCGCGGTTGGCCACGCGCTGCGGATTGGTCGCGAAGCGAGGATCGTCGGCCAGCTCGGACAGGCCGAGCACCGCGGCGAATCGCTGCCACAGCGAGTCGTTGCCCACCGCCACCATGAGAAGGCCGTCACCGGTGCGCAGCGCCTGGTACGGGACGATGCTCGGGTGCGCCGACCCGTATCGTCGGGGCACCTCGCCCGAGGCGAAGTAGCCACCCGCCAGGTAGGTCAGCGACGCGATCTGGCCGTCGAGCAGCGAGATGTCGATCCACTCGCCGCGGCCGGTGGTGTTGCGCGCGTGCAGCGCGGCGAGGATGCCGATCGCCGCCCACATGCGGCGCCGAGATCGGCGGCGGAGTTGCCGACCCGCACCGGGTTCGCCGTCGGCCTCCCCGGTCACGCTCATCAGGCCGCCGAGCGCCTGGGCGATCGCGTCGTAACCCGGCTCGTTCGCGTAGGGGCCGGTCTGGCCGAATCCCGAGATCGACGCGTAGATGAGCCGCGGGTTGCGGGCGGCGAGCGCGTCGTACCCGAGCCCGAGCCGGCCGGCGGTCCCGGGCCGAAAGTTCTCCACGACGACGTCGGCGCGGTCGGCCAGACGCAGCGCGATCTCGCGTCCCTGCTCGGTCTTGAGGTCGACGGCGACCCCGCGCTTGTTCCGGTTCACGGCGAGGAAGTAGGCCGACTGATCGCCCTGGTAGGGAGGCGCCCACTCCCTGGTGTCGTCGCCGGTGCGCGGATTCTCGAGCTTGATGACGTCGGCGCCGAGGTCGGCGAAGATCATGGTCGCGAAGGGTCCGGACAGGATGCGCGAGAGGTCGAGCACCCGCACCCCGGCAAGCGGGCCTGACGCGCGGTTGGGGCGTCCATCCGGCAGCGTCCCTACGACAGCACGCCGACGTAGAGGTTGACGACCTCGTCGTTGTGGAGCAGGTCGCGTCCCCTGCCCTCGAGGCGGTTCTGGCCGAGCACGAGCACGTACGCCCACTGCGCATGGCGCAGGGTCTCGCGGGTGTTCTGCTCGACGACCACCACGGCGACGTTGGTGGCGCGAACCTGCTCGATGCGCTCCCACACGGCAATCTGGAATTTCGGCGAGAGGCCGGCGGAGGGCTCGTCGAGCAGGAGCACCGCCGGATCGACCATGAGGCCGCGGGCCATGGCGAGCATGGTGCGCTGCCCCCCGCTCAGGGTCTCGGCGTGGCGCCGCTGGGCGAGCTTGAGATCCGGGAAGAGCTGATAGAGCTCCTCGGCGCGCTCCCGAAGCCCGTGGCGGCGGCTGTAGCCGCCCATCTCCAGGTTCTCCTGGACGGTGAGCTGGGGGAAGACGTTGGCCACCTGGGGGACGTAGGCGATGCCTCGGCGCACCAGCTTCTCCGAGGGCAAGCGCGGTGGCATCGCGACCTTCGACGGTGACCGTGCCCGCCTTCGAGCTGATCACGCCGGCGATGGCCTTGAGCAGGGTCGACTTGCCGGCCCCGTTGGGGCCGACGATGGCGGTGATCGCACCGCGGTGAGCGCGGATGCTGACGTTCTCGACGATCGGCGGACCACCATAGCCGGCGGTGAGGCCGGCCACGTCGAGGGCTGCGACGGTTGCCGTCGCCGCGGACGCGGGATCAGACGTCAGTCGTCGTCATACGTGGGCATCTCCCCGAGGTAGGCGTCGACGACCGCCTGGTTGCCGCGCAGCTGATCGAACGGACCCTCGGCGATCACCCGTCCCTCGGCCATCACCACCACCTGGTCGGTGACCCGCTCGATGAACGGGAGGTTGTGCTCGACGATGACCACCGAGGTGCCCGCGGTGACGAACCCGAGCACTGCCGCAGCCATGCGCTCGCCGAGCACGGGGTTGACCCCACCCATCGGCTCGTCGAGGATGACCAGCCGCGGCTCCGCCATGCGAATCCGCGCGAACTCCAGGAGGCGCTTCTGGCCGCCGCTCAGGTTGCCGGCGCGCTCGTTGCGGAGGTGCAGGAGCCCGAACTCCTCGAGGATCGCGCGGGCGCGGATCGTCTGCTCGTCGGCGTGCTCCCTCTCGGCCTCGTGACGGACCCCGCAGCGATCGCCAGAACCGCTCGCGCCGCGGCTCGATAGCAGGCGAGGATGAGGTTCTCGAGGACGCTGAGACCGGGCCACTCGCGCGGGCTCTGAAACGTCCGGATCAGGCCCATGCGCGAGATGCGGTGCGGCGGCCTTCCCCTGCACCTCCCTGCCCTCGAACAGGACGGTGCCCGTGTCGGGGATCTTGAAGCCCGAGATGAGGTCGATCGCGGTGCTCTTGCCGGCTCCGTTGGGACCGATCAGACCCGGTGATCTGACCCTCGGCTGCCGTGAACGAGCACGCGGTGACCGCCTGGACCCCGCCGAAGTGCTTGTGCAGGTCCTGCACCTCGAGCAGCGCTGTCATGCCGCGCCGGTGTCGAGCGTCGGTGCGGCGATGGCGCCCTCCACGGCGACCGCGGCGCCGCCCTTGCCGGCGGGATCCTTGTCACGCACGCGGCGCTCGGGGAGGATGCCCTGCGGCCGGAAGCGGATGAAGAGCACCAGCACGACGCCGGTCACGATCTGACGGAGGGCCGGCGCGAAGGCGGGTTGGCTGGCGATCTCCGGAAGGTATCGGGTCGCCTCCTGCAACCCCATGACCATCACCACGACGCCGAGGATCACGCCGCGCGTGCTGCCCCGGCCGCCGACCAGGATCGCCGCGTACAGGACGATCGTCTCCACCGGCGACCACGCCGACGGGTTGAATGCGCTGAGATACCCGGCGAACAGGGCTCCGCCCAATCCGCCGAGCCCGGCGCCGAGGACGTACGCCTTGAGCTTCGTGGCGTAGATATCCCGACCGAAGGCCGCGGCGGCGCGCTCGTCCTCGCGCAGGCTGCGCAGCGCAAGCCCGAAGCGGCTGCCGTTCAGTCGCGTCACCAGGAGCAGGACGGCGACCAGCACGACGACGCAGAGGCCGAGGTAGAAGAACTCGTAGCTCGAGAAGTCGAGTCCCAGGACATCACCCATCGGGTCGAACAGTCCGGAGAGGCCGTTGTAGCCGTTGAAGAGCGGCACGAACTGGCCGGCGAAGACGTACAGCACGTACACCGCACCGAGCGTGACGATGGAGAAATAGATGCCGCGCAGGTGACGGAGCGCGATCGCGCCCACGATGAGCGCGAGCAGCATCGAGCAGATCACCGCGATGGCGACGGCGATCGGAAAGGGCAGTGACAGGCCCAGGATGTACGTGGTCGGCGCGGTTGCGGGTCCGATGGTGAGCACCAGGGTCATGTAGGCGCCGAGCGCGACGTACCCATAGAACGCGAGGTCGAAGTCGCCCGACCAACCCCAGACGATGTTGAGTCCGAGCGCCATGATCGCGAAGATCGAGGCCTCGGTCAGGATGCCGACCAGCTAGTCGATCATTCGAAGATGCTCCGCCGGCCGCCGACGAAGAGACCCCGGGGACGCACGAGGATCACCAGGGACAGGATCGCGAATGCGAACGCGAGGTTGTAGCTCGCGCTGAGGTAGCCGCCGAAGAACTCCAGCGCGATGCCGACGATGATCGCCCCGACGAGCGTGCCCACCGCCTTGCCGAGACCACCGGCGACCGCGGCGGTGAGCGTGATCAGGAAGAAGCTGAAGCCCGAGTACGGGCTGAAGGTGCCGACGCTCTCCGCGAGGATGAAGCCCGCGTAACCGCCGATGAAACCGGCGAGCAGCCACGTGAGCGCGGCCACGCGGTTGGCATTGATCCCCGAAACCCTTGCGAGGCTGCGGTTCTGCGACACCGCGCGCAGCGACTTGCCGAAGCGCGTGTGCTGGATGATCACGTAGAGCAGCGCGGTGATCACCACCGCCGAGACCATGATCTGGATCTCGGTGTCCGTCCACAGGAACGGACCGACGGTGCGCGGCGCTCCCTGTGGCACCGAATAGCCGAGGTTGGACGCCCCGAAGATGATCACCAGCACGTTCTGGATGACCAGTGAGACACCGAGCGTGGCGATGAATGTCGGCAGCCCACCGATACCCCTGCGCACGAAGCGGTCGACGACGCCGTTGTGCACGGCGAGCGCGAGTGCGCCACCACCGGCGGCCGCCGCCAGGCCCGAGAGGATCACTCCGCCGCCGTGCTGCTGCACGAGGTAGGCGCAGTACGCGCCGACCGTGAGGATCTCACCGTGCGAGAGGTTGGCGACGTTGGTGACCGAGTACTCGAGCGTGAAGGCCAGCGCCGAGAGCGACAGGATCGCCGCGGCGACCAGACCGAAGCCGAAGATGAGAAAAGCCTCGTGCACCTAGAGGGATTCTCCAACGATTCGACGGGGCGCCGCCAGAAGGTCGGGGGCACGACGGGGGCGGCGCATCATCAGCGAGCGCGCCGCCCCCGATGCGTCAGGGAGTGGCTGCGGCAAGGTCGGTTGCGGAGAGAAGAGCCACCTGCGCCTCTGCCCCGGTGCTAGCGTCCGCCTGGAAAGCTCCGTACGGACCGAAGACATTGTTATAGGTGTTGAAGATGAGGTCGCCGCTGGCGCCGTCCATCTTGATCTTGGTCCCCGCCTTGATGCCGGCGAGGCACGCCTTGTAGGTGTCGCAGGGGGTGCCAGGCGGGTTGGTCACCTGCTTCATGGCGGCGATCACCGCCGGACCGTCGGTTGTGCCCTGCTTTGTCCATGGCCAGCGCGAGACTGATGACCGCGTCATACGCGTAGTTGGCGCCGGCGATCGGCTGCGTATTCGCACCCTTCTGGGCGGCGAATGCCGCTGCGAAGTTGTCGGCTGCCGCGCCGGTGGCGTTGGTGCCGTAGACCGACACCAGGTGGGCGTGGGCGATCGGATACGTGATCGCCTTGAGGTAGTCGTTCCCGCTGGTCACGTCGGTGCCGACGATCGGGATGGCGAGGCCGTCCAGCTCCTTGAAGTTCTGGAACATGACCGCCGCGGTCTGCGGATCGAGCTGGGTGAAGATGACATCGGGGTGGGCGTTGATGATCTGCTGCACCTGGGGCAGATAGGAGGTCTGCCCCGGCGCGACTGTGATGAGCGGGGGGGCTATCGTGTTCCCGAACTTCAGCCAGGTGGCCGTGATCGGCTTGGGGATCGTCTGCTGCGCGATGTCCGACGAGAACAGCAGCGCCGCCGTCTTGTAGCCCTTCTGCTTGGCGTAGAGGGCCATGGCCACTCCCAACTGGGAGTCAGAGGGGCTGTCGCGCCAGAGGTACGGGTTGACGTTCTTGTCGAACGCCGTGCTGCCGCCCTGGAACTCGGTCGGGATCTTCGCGGCGCTGACGATCGGCGCCACCGCGGCGATCTCCTGCGTCTCGGGTCCGATGATGCCGCTCACGTTGTCCGCCGAGAGGAGCTGGCGCACCGCGGGCACGGCGTCGGCCTCGTCGCACTGGGTGTCCGCGTGACTGAGGTCAAGCTGCTTGCCGAGCACGCCACCGGAAGCGTTGATGACCTTCTGCGCCACCTGCGATCCCTGGAGCATTGCTTCGCCCAGGACCGCCAGCGGTCCGGTGAAGCATGAGAGCACGCCGTACGAGACGTGGCCCGCGCTGTCGGTCTTGACGTTGCCGCCACCGGAGCCGCCCGAGGGGCTGGAGCTGCCGCAGGCGGCGACGACGACGGCGACCGCGACGCCGGTGAGAAAACGTTTGGGAGCGCGCGTTCTCGGGATCCGGGCGATTGCTGTCGGCGACACTGTCCAACCTCCGTCAACGGGCAATTCAGAGGGCTGTCCCCAGTACTGGCGGAAGTCTGCTCCGGCGTGGATAACTATGTCAATGGGTGAGTGGTTAGGCCAATTTCGCGTACGATAGCCGCTGCCGTGACCGTCGACACGTCGCCGCTGCGTCCTCTGGGCCGAACGCGTCTCTACGAGGACCTGGTCGAGCGCCTGGGTGAATTCGTGATCCGCACCGACCTCGCCGTCGGCGAACGATTTCCGCCCGAGCGCGAGCTGGCGTCGCGGCTCCAGGTGAGCCGTGCGTCGCTGCGCCAGGCGCTCGCGGTGCTCGAAGCCCAGGGTTTCATCGAGGTTCGTCACGGCGGAGGGGTGTTCCTCCGCCGCAGCCGAGGGTTCGGCGGCATGTTGCACAAGCTGGTGGAGCGACGCGCCCGGCTCCCGGAGGTGCTGGAAGCCCGGGAGCTGCTCGAGGTGCGGCTCGCGGAACTGGCGGCCAGCCGGCGCTCCGACGACGACCTCGCGGCCATGCGGGAAGCGCTCGTCGCGATGGAGGCGGAGATCGCCTCGGAGCGGCTCGGCATCGACGGCGACGCCGCGTTCCACCATGCGGTGCACCGCGCGGGCAACAACAAGGTCCTCGAGCACGTCATCGACGGACTGGCCGATGCGATCCATGAAACGCGCATGGAGTCATTGAGCGAGCCGGACCGGCCGCGGAACTCGCTCCTGGCTCACCGGCGCATTCTCGAGGCGATCGAGGCACAACAGGCGGGCCGGGCGGCGGATGCGATGCGGGCGCACCTCCGCCAGGTTGCCGACGTCGCTCTGCTGCGTTGGGAGCCGCCGGTCGAGGATCCGTCGCAACCATGACGCCGCCGTCGTGGCTGGAGCACGTCACCTCGGTGGCGGAACGAGGTCGCGCGATGCTCGGTCGCGGCGTCGGTGGGACGAACAGCGTCGCGAACCTCGCGGCCACCTGTCATCGACTGATCGCCCGGCGCGGCGAGGCGTCCGGTCTTGCGCTGGCCACCGACGTGGTGCGCGCCCTCGAGCGCATGAACAGCCTGGATGCCGCGGCGTTCCTGGAGGAGCTCGCGACCTCGTTCTCGCCACCGTCCGACGAGGTCGAGGCGGCGGTTGCCCGATGGCGCGAGGATCCCAGCGACGACGCCGTGATCGCTCTCGCGAAGGCGACGGAGGCGCCCCGCCAGGAGCTGTTCCGGCGGCTCAACCTGGTGGGTGGGGGCGCAGCCGCGCTGGTGAAGCTGCGCGGCCGGCTGCTGGAGCTCCTGCCGGCACGTCCGCATCTTCGCGGCGTCGACGCAGACCTGCGCCACCTCCTCTCATCGTGGTTCAACGGGGGCTTCCTCCGCCTCGAGCAGATCAGCTGGGGGACACCCGCGGCGACGCTGGAGCGGCTCATCGCCTACGAGGCCGTGCACGAGATCGACGGGTGGGACGACCTGCGACTTCGCCTGGCCGCCGACCGCCGCTGCTTCGCGTTCTTCCACCCACTGCTCCCCGGCGAGCCGCTGATCTTCGTGGAGATCGCCCTGACCCGCGAGCTGCCGACGGCGATCGCCCCGCTGCTCGCAGCGCAGCGATCGATCGCCGAACCCCGAGAGGCTCATACAGCCGTCTTCTACTCGATCAGCGACTGCCAGCCCGGACTGCGCGGGATCGCGTTCGGGAACTTCCTGATCAAGCAGGTGGTGCGCGAGCTGTCCGACGAGCTACCGGGGCTGCGGACGTTCGCGACCCTCTCGCCCGTGCCCAGTCTGGCTAGGGCGCTGGCCGATCGGGACGATGAGGATGGATTCACCGACCAGCGCCTGCGGGCCCTCGCCGCGGGCCACCGCGATGAGCTGCGCCGCCTCGCCTCGACCGCCGACGAGCTGGAGGCGGTGTCCGAGCTCCTTGGCGCGCCCGGTCCCCATGAACCCGTCGTGGCGCGACTGGCGGGGCGGCTCGCGCTCGCCCACCTGCTGCACGTCACGGTCCGCGGCCATATCGCCGACAGCGTCGGCCATTTCCACCTCTCCAACGGAGCCCGCCTCGAGCGCATCAACCCGGACGGCGACCTCTCCGCGAAAGGTCGTGAGTCGCTCGGGGTGATGGTCAACTACGTGTACGAGCCGCAGCGCCTGGAGATCAACCACGAGCGCTACGTCCGTTCCGGGCACGTCGCCACGGCGCCCTCCTTGAGCGGCGAGGTCAAGGCGATCGACGCGGCGTGGTCGAACACCCGGCGGCGCGACCGGCGCGCGGCTCGCGCGGCCCACTGACCGACTCCCAGACTACAGACGTCGCACCGTACCGACCAATCCGCATCCGACCGCCAGATTCGGCGACATGCCTACGAGACCATGACGCGTGCTGGGATCGGCCGCGTCACACTGTGACGAGACAATCGCGAGGAGACCACGCCGCTTATGCCTCACCCCCGCATCCACGCCACCGAGTACGCGCTGACCCGCATCCAGCAGGTCCGCGTCAACCGCAAGCAACCGGACGCCGGGGTCAGGATTGCGATCACCGGGCGATCCGACGGCGAGTTCGTCTACGACCTGGCATTGGTCTTCGCCGGGCAAGGGCGCGAGGACGACGTGGTCTTCGAAGGCCCCGAGGGAATCGCGTTTCACGCCCCCCCGGCCACGCTTCCCTATCTCGATGGGGTCACCCTGGACGCCGACCGGCTCAGTGGGGCGCTGAAGGTGCGCAACCCCAACCCGCTCTGGCTGGATCCGGTGGCCGAGCGGGTGCAGTCGTTTCTCGACTTGGACATCAACCCGATGGTCGCCGCTCACGGCGGACATATCGACCTGCTCGACGTCACCGATGGCAGGGCGTACATCCACATGGGAGGCGCATGCCAGGGGTGCGGGATGGCCGACGTGACCCTCGGACAGGGGGTTCGGGTCGCGTTGCTCGAACGCTTCCCCGAGATCACAGACGTGGTCGACTCGACCAACCACGCGGAGGGGACCAACCCCTACTACCAGGCGGCGAAGAAGTAGCCGGCACGTTGTCCGAGGTCGCTCCTCCTCGACCCAAAACGACAGCCGGGTGAACCGGCCGGAATTTCTGTAAACTCGGGTCGCTGAAAGGGGTCCGAGCATTCGCGTCGGCTCCCGTGTCCGAGCGTTCACGGAGAGGCTGGGGATGATCAAGAAAAGCAGTGGTGCTGGCACGCGCAAGCTCGGACGGACCGCCAGGGCTCGACACGCCCGTCGCCTCATGGCGCCGCTTGCAGCGGTCGGCGCGACGGTCGTATTCATGAGCGCCGCTGCGGCGGCGCCCGCGCCAACTGGCGCCGCCGCAGTCATCGGCCACCCGTACCGCCATGGCCTGGTGCCAATGGTCCGCACCGGCGCGGCCACCCACGGAACGGTGATGGCAGCGTGCTCGACGAAGTGCCTGCACTTCCGAGGCGGCATCTCCGGCGTCGGAGTGACGACAGGCAAAGAAAAGGTCTATCTCGTGTTCTACGGAAGCCAGTGGGGGACGCAGGGCACAAACACGAACGGCTATGCCACCTTCACGGGTGACACACAGGGCCTCGCACCCTACCTACAGGCCTTCCTCAAGGGCCTCGGCACCGGCAGCGAGCTGTGGAGCGGGGTCATGACGCAGTACTGCCAGGGTGCGGCAATTGGCGCCACGACGTGCACGACCGCCATGAAGCACGTGGCCTACCCGACCGGCGGCGCGCTTACTGGTTTGTGGGAGGACAACTCCGCGGCCTCACCCCTTCAATCGACCGCCCACCAGCTGGCAGTCGAGGCTGAGCATGCGGCGACCCACTTCGGGAACACGACCACGGCGCTCAACCGTGACGCGCAGTACGTCATCGTCTCCCCCACCGGCACCAACCCGGACAACTACATCGGAGGCGGGTTCTGTGCCTGGCATGACTACTCCGGCGATGTCGACAATGGACGGTGGCGGCAAAGCCTCTGGACCACTCCTCGCCTTCACCAACCTCCCCTACGTGCCGGACGCCGGCCTTAACTGCGGCGCGGACTTCGTCAATCCGCCCCCCGGTGGTGCTCTCGACGGCGTCTCGATCGTCGAGGGCCATGAGTACGCGGAAACCATCACCGACCAGTTCCCCGCGGGTGGCTGGACAGCCAACAACGGCGAGGAGAACGGCGACCTGTGCGCCTGGAAGACCTCAGGCAGCGGCCGCGTTCAGGACATCACGCTGACCACCGGGAAGTTTGCGGTGCAGGGGACCTGGTCGAACCTCGCCAATAAGGGCGTTGGCGGTTGTGCCATCTCGCACGCCATCGTCACCTGACGATCAACCGAACCGGCGGGTGAGGAATTCGCGCCCGTAGAGATCTATCCCGGAGGGCCGCTTGTACCGGCTGCCGGCTGCAGCCTCGCTGTTACCGGATCGTGCAATGTGGCGTCGCAGGCCGGGAATACGCTTGCCGCGATGGTTCTCCTCGAGGCGCCTGCACCGATCACGGGGGTCGGCGACACCGGCCCGAACGCCCTGTATCTCGCGGTGCTCGGCGCGCTGATCTTCTGGGTCGTCGTCTACCTCATCTATAGAGTCGTGATGACCGCGCGCAAGGACTTCGGGATGCCGGTCAGGCGCCGCATGCTCTGCGCGCACATGCGCGTTGATCATGACCAGAGCGCCGAAGTCCCATTCTGGTGGACCGATCTCCAGGTTCGACACGCGGTGCGGGCGCACTGGCGCGAGACCATGCGTCTTCCATTCGGGTCTGCATCGGAGCCGAAACAGCACCTGGTGCCCTCCCACCCCGGAGGTTGATCGCGCTCCTGGGGTGAGTTGGCATCGCCCTCGTTTGGCTGATACGCTCGACGCGATCGGGCCTGGGGTTGGCCTTCGAGAGGGAGGGGAAGTTGTCATTGCCGGCCTCGCCGAGCCTCTGCGTGAACATTCGACGATCCTCTACGATCAGTACACGGATGAGCCGCTCACGGCCGGATTCACCGGTCTGCGGTCAGGGGGTCGGCGGTCAGTGGCTGATGCATTTGCCCTAGGGGTCGTTCCAACGACGAATCCAGGCTGATGACACACCTTCAGGAGAGGACCGTCGGGGACGGCCAGGCGCACATGTGCGGTCGCTCTTTCGACCGTGAACGAGCCAGGTCCAGCGTATCGTGGGGCGAGGTAGAAACAGAAACGTGGTAATGAAGCTTCTGGGCCGGGGCGACGGGCCGGTCGAGCTCGGGAACGCTGCTTCGCGGCGAATCGGCGACCTGCTCGTCGAGTCCGGTGCGGCGACCAAGGATCAGGTCAAGGTCGCGCTCAAATTGCAGCGTCGAGACCACCGGCCGCTCGGCGAGATTTTGGTCGCGCTGGGGGTGCGCAGCGACCTCGTCACCCGGGCACTCACCACAAAGCTGGGGCTCAACCCCCTGGACCTCGACACCCTCGAGCCGCAACCTGAAGCAGTCGAGAGCGTGAGCGCCGCGTTTGCCCGTGAGCACCGGATCTTCCCGTACGGGGTGGACGAGGAAGGCTTCCTGCACGTCGCCACCATCAAGCCCGACGACCTGCCACTCACCAAGTTGGTCACCGAGACCGTCCGCCGCGGCGTGCGAATGGAGTTCGCCGATGGCGACGCCATCGAGCGCGCGCTCGATCGCTTCTACACGGTGCACGACAAGGTCGGTCGGGCTGTGGAGCGCGCGGTGCTCGCGAGCACGCGCGAAGAGCGCACCCCGAACCTGGCCGTGCTCAGCCCCGATGCGCCCGTGGTGCAGATCGTCGATCTGCTTCTGACCCAGGGACTGCGCGACCGGGCGTCCGATATCCACATTGAGCCGCAATCGGATCGCCTGCGCATCCGCTACCGCATCGACGGCGCCCTGCGCGACGTGCAGACGCTGCCCAGCCAGCTTGCAGGCCCGCTGGCATCGCGGCTGAAGATCATGGCCGACATGGACATCGTCAACCGGCACCGCGCCCAGGACGGTCAGACGACCGTCACCGTCGACGGTCGCACCGTTGACATTCGGGTGGCCACCATGGAAACGATCTGGGGTGAGAAGGTGGTCCTCCGCCTGCTCGACCGCTCTCGATCGCTGCTGCCCCTTGGGCAGCTTGGCCTTCAGGAGCAGGAGCACGAGTTGCTGCGGCGTTTGATCGCCTCACCGTATGGGCTTTTCATCGTCAGCGGCCCGACCGGATCTGGGAAGACCACCACCCTCTATGCGGCACTGAACGAGAAGGACAGAGCGCTGCACAACATCACCACCATCGAAGATCCCGTCGAGTATCAGTTCGACAACATCAACCAGGTCCAGATCAATCGCCTGGCGGGCATGACCTTCGCCAACGGGCTTCGAGCGATCCTCCGCCAGGATCCGGACGTGATCCTCATCGGCGAAGTGCGCGATGAGGAGACCGCGCAGATCGCGGTGCAGTCCGCGCTCACCGGGCACCTCGTCATGGCATCGCTGCATGCCGGCGACGCTGTGGGCGCGCTCTTTCGCTTCCTCGACATGGGATTGCAGGGTTACCTCGTCGCCTCGTCGGTTGTCGGCGTGGTCGCCCAGCGCCTGGTCCGCGTCAACTGCGTTCACTGTAGCGAGCAGGTCCCCGTGGTGGCGACCGAACGGGATTTCTACCACGTGGTGCGCGGCCGAGACCCCGGGCGCTTTCAGATGGCCGGTGCAGGCTGCAGGCGATGCAGCTTCACGGGTTTCTACGAGCGCACCGGCGTCTTCGAGTGCATGGGTATTGACGAACAGGTGCGCACGATGGTGGTCGAACATGCGACCCAGGAGCAGCTTCGGCAGTACACTCGCGGCGAGGGAATGCGCACGCTGCAGGACGCGGTGTGCGATCTGGTCGACGACGGCAAGACCACCATCGCCGAGGCGATGCGCACCGTGTACGTGCTGTAAAGAAACCAGGGATGGCACAGGCGACCACGGACGCGGGCAGTCCGGCGACAGGCGCGGCCCATGGGCTCAGGAATTTTCTGCAGTACAAGCCTCGCAGGGTCAAGCCGCAGGAGATCATCCTCTTCTGCCGGCAGCTCGCATCATTCGTCCGCGTTGGTGTGCCGGTCACGAGCGCCATGGAGACATTCGCCGAACAGGCATCGAGCAAGCGTCTCAAGAGAGCCTATCTCGGAGTCGTCGCCGACGTCGAAGCGGGCACGCGCCTGAGCGCGGCCTTCGCTGCGCAGCCCAGCGTCTTTCCAAGCATTCTCACCGACATGGTGCGATCCGCGGAGATCACCGGAAATCTCGACACGGTGCTGCGCCAGGCCGCCCGTCACATCGAACGAGAGGCGAGCGCGCGACGGAAGATCCGCGCGGCGATGACCTACCCGGCGATCATCGCCAGCTTTGCCATCGTGCTGACCATCGGCATCATCGTGTTCGTGCTCCCGAAGTTCACCGACCTCTATGCGTCCCTTGGCGTCAAGGTGCCCGGCTTGCTCGCGTTCCTGCTTAACCTGTCGGCGTACATCAGTGCCCATGCGCTGGCGATCACCGTCGGTGTGCTGGTCGTCATCGCTGCTTTTTGGTTCGCGTGGCGAACAGAACAGGGCCGCTACATCGTCGATCGGACGCTGCTCAAGATTCCTGTGATCAGTCCGATGATTCGCACCTCGATGATCGAGCGCTTCTGCCGCACTCTCGGCGACATGCTCGGCGCCGGCGTTCCCATCAGCCAGACCTACGGGGTGGTAATCGCCAACGTCCGTAATCGCTACTACCGGCGCGCCCTCGAAACCGTCGGCCCGGCGATGGCGGCGGGACATGGACTGTACCGGCCGTTGCAGGAGTCGGGTGTGTTCACGCCCTCCGTCGTGCAGATGTTCCGCGTGGGCGAGGAGACCGGCCATCTCGACACCAACCTGAACGAGGCCGCCGAGATGTTCGAGGAGGAGCTGGACTACCGCCTCAAGCGCCTCACATCCTTCCTCGAGCCGGCGATGATCGTCTTCGTCGGTCTCATGGTGGGGTTCATCGCGGTCACCCTCATCACCTCGATCTACTCGCTGGCCGGCGGATTCAAGTGACGATCCGACCGCTCCGGCGCCGCGCGCACAAGGGCGAACGCGGCGTCACGCTGATCGAGCTGCTGGTGACCATCGCGATCATGACCATCGGGTTCGTCTCGGTCATCTCCGCGTTCTCCGCAATCGAAATGGGGGTGAGCTCCATCGGCAAGGACGCTCAGCTCACCAGCGTGGCCCGTCAGGTCGGCGACTACATCGAGTCCGAGCAGTTCGCCTATGTCACCTGTGGCACGGCCGCCGGCTACGACACTCCGCTGCAGGCGGCCATCCCCGCGCAGCTGGTGCTCCCGGCCGGCTTCGCAGCGCACGTGATCCTGGTCGCCCAGGCCACCGGTGGAACGCACGTGGTATCGGGCGTGAGCGGCTCGCTGATACCCATCGGAGGCTGCTCGGGTTCCGGCCACGACTTCGGCGTGCAGCAGATCGAGTTCAAGGTGACGACATCGGGACACTCGATCCTGAGAATCGTCTACAAGCGATGGAACTGAGACCGCTTCACCGGCGCCGCCGTGGAGCGCACCCTGGTCGGGCCCGTCACCGGCGTGAGCTTGGCATGACACTCATCGAGCTGCTGGTGTCCATGGCGATCCTCGCCACGATCGTGGGCAGCGTTGCGGGGGCATTTGCCATCGGCTTTCGTCTGCTGGGCCCGGGCAGCGCTCCGTCGCAGCTCACCGGCAACAACGACCTGATGGCCTTCGAGCAGCAGATAGGTGCCGACGTCAATCGCGCCGTCTGCCTAGCGGCCCCCGGGCAGGCATCCATCCCGACGAGCGGCTGCTCGAAGTCGGTGCAACGGAGCTCGTCGTCGACATGTGGCGTCCCCTATTCGGGCGGGCACCCGACCGGCTACCTCCTGTGTCTCGCGTGGTACATACCCGGTTCCGTCTGCCACACGGTCACCTATTCACAAATGGCGGGATCCGGCGTCATCGTCCGCACCGACAGTTCTGGCTCCACCAGCAGCTCCTCGCGGATCGGCACGGGCGGCCTCTCGCTCACTGCAGCCTGGATCCCCGCGGTGACCACGACGAACGCGTACCTGTGGACGTCGCGGATCGTGGTCTCGGTGCGGCAGCAGGGGGCGCGGGTGCTGACGCCTGTGACCACCTCGTTCTACCTTGCGCCACTCGTGGCCGATCCAATGAGTTCCCGCGGTGCCCGGAGCATCGATCCCGTGTTGAACCGGCGCTCGCGTGCGAGCGAGCGGGGACAGACCCTCATCCTCGCGCTGGTGTTCATCACCTTCTTCGCAGTGCTGGCTGGTTCGGTGTTGACCTTGGCGGGCGCCGTTGAATCCCAGCGCGGCTCGACCGAAAGAACGGCAGCGATCAACTCCGTCGCGGAGGGGTCGGGGCAGTTCGCCATGAGCGATTCCGGGTATCAGACGTGCGGAGCCAGGGTTCCCGGCAGCGGAACGCTGAGTTTTCCGGCGACCATTCGGTCGGACACTCTGACGTACACCAGCCCTGCCGGATCAGCCGGCTGTGCGGTGTCATCCACCGGCGGCAACGCACCGGGTGCGAGCTGCGAACTCTGCATCCTGAACTCAGCCCCCAACAGCACCACGCCTGCGTTCGGCCTGACCACGCCGGCACTGAGCACCAACAAGACGATCACGGTTCCGGGCGAGGTGGACTCGAACGGGAACATCGCCGGCGCCACCACGTCCACGGGCGCAAGCAGGAAGATCGGGCTCTGGCAAAGCGCCACCTGTTCCTCGTGCGCGCCCTCCCCCACGCATCTCGCCACGCCGTTCCTGGATCCCCTCGCAGGCACACTTGCAGCTCCATCCAACGGCGCGCCGGCACGAAGCTTCTCGAGTAGCGGGGGGCTGATCCACCCGGGCGTCTACTCGAGCATCAGCGTGCAACCAGGCACCGTCTGGATGACCGCCGGCGTGTACATCGCCACCGGGCCAGTCAGTGTCTCGGGTGCCACCGGAAACCTGACCAACGTCGACGCCTCCACCGGAAACCCGACCGACAGGGACTCGGGTGGTCCGGTGGACACTGATTCCGGCGGCCCGACCGCCTCCAACGACGGAGGCAGCGTCACCTATTCGTCGACCACGATGACCAACTCGTCCAGGCACTGGACGGCGAATCAGTGGGCGGGCTATGTCGTCACGGTCGTCCCATCCGGCGGCACCCAGGAGACCGGCATCGTCAAGAGCAACACGGCCAGCACCTTGACTATGAATGCCGCGTGGGGCACCACTCCCTCCCCTGGCGACGGATACGTGATCGCGAGGATCGGTTACACCGCGACCACGCTGGTGGACAGGTCCAAGACGTGGACGGCGAACCAGTGGGTGGGCGACGTCGTCGTCGTCACGCTCGCCGGCGGCGCCCAGGAGATCGATTTCGTGGCGAGCAACACGGCCACCAAACTCACGATGACCTCACCCTGGAGTACGACCCCAGCCGGCGGCGACGCGTACTCGGTTTCGGTGATTGGTTACACGTCGAACACGCTGGTCGACGCATCCAAGGCCTGGGCCACGAACCAATGGGCGGGCGCGGTGGTGACCGTCACGCTGTCGAACAACTCCACCGAGACGGCCACGATTGCGACCAACACCGCCAACACGATCACCATGACCGCTCCCTGGACGATCACTCCGTCGCCGGGGAATGCGTATGTGCTGTTGAAGATCCCGGTCACCTACACGCCGACCTCACTGGTGGATACCTCGAAGACCTGGATCACGAACCAGTGGGCGGGTGCGATTGTGACGGTCACCCTTTCCAACGGCTCGACCGAGACCGACAGCGTCGCGAGCAACGACTCGGACACGCTCACCATGAGCCGGCGATGGGCGACCTTGCCCGCACCGGGGAATCAGTATTCCGTCGTCGCACCCGTGGTCGTCTACCTGGCGTGCCCAACGTCGGCCCCGTACTGGTCCTGTGCCGCCGCCGGGCAGTCAGGCGGCTCGGTCTCCACCTCCGGTTCGGGCACCTTGGCGATCGCGGGGGCACCATCAGAGCCATATGCGGGCACCGTGCTCTTCACGGACCCGAACCTCATCGATCCCCCAGGCGGCCATGTCGTCAGCGTGTCCGGGAACGGAAACGTCCTCAGTCGAGTGAGCGCGTTTGGCGGCACCGTCTACATGCCCCGCGGGTCGATGAGCATCAGCGGTGGGAGCGGCACCGGCCGGGGAGCGATCATCTCTGGAAGGCTGGTCATCCGCGCCCTCGACATCGCCACCGACCCAGGCAACCCCGGCCTCACGTTCAGCGGCCCCGGTCCCGCATCGTCGAGCAGCACCTGCCTCTACTTCACTGACAGCCTCGCGGGAACCGAGGCCAACGGGTCGACGATCAAGGCACACGTGAGGTTCGAGACCGGCTGCGGCTCGGCAGGTCTGACCGGGTCGGGTCAGAGCGCGCGCACCTCGATCATCAGCTTCGCCTATGGCTGAAGTACTGTAGTGCGCATACACCGCCGTCAATGCGTACGTCTGTTTGGGGGCAAGGCACTTGCCGTCGGCGAGAATTAGTTCATCATTGACGCCAAATCAACTGGGGGAAGGTAAACATGGATGACTTGAACAACCGCGTCGCACGAAGGCGGCGCGGCGGCCAGCGAGGGTTCACGCTCATCGAGCTGCTGGTCGTCATCGCTGTGCTGTCGGTCCTCGCGGCGATCGTTGTCTTCAACGTGACCGGGGTGGTGACCCGAGGGAACACCGCCGCCTGCCAGACCGACCTGAAGACGGTGCAGACGGCGAGTGATGCGTACTTTTCCGACAACGGGAAATATCCCACCAGCAGCGGTGGACCGGGTGCGGTCATACCTAACGACCTGATCCTTCCGGTGGGAACGAATCCTCCGTATCTGCACAGCTTCCCGACCTCGACCGGCACCGTCACGCTGACCAAGACCGGTAACGCGACGTCGGGCAACTGCTAGGACACCTCGAGGAATAACCGACCTTCTCGTTGTCACGCTGGTATTCGCCATCCTCCTCGGCGGAGCGTTCGGCTCATTCGCCGGCGTCGTGGCGTCACGAGGATGGCGAGCATCGCTCAGCGGCCGATCGCATTGCGACAGCTGTGGCCGCTCACTCTCCTGGTTCGAGCTGATACCGCTCGTCAGTTTCTTCGCGCTGGGCGCCCATTGCCGCACGTGCGGTGCCTCTCTCGGCTGGGGTCCGGTTCTCTGGGAAGCCGGCGGCGCGGCGATTGCGGCCCTGATCGCTCTCTCGCTTCTGCTGGTGCTGGGCCTCTGACCCCAGGCACTCAGCCGATGGCGTGCAGGTTCCCGATAACGGCAAGCGCCGCCGATGCGGCAAACGCCGTCCCCACCCATACCGCGACGCGCCTGGGCATCGCCACCAGCACTGCAACGATCACGCTGACGACGACGCCTTTGACGATCCACAGCCCGGCTGCCCCATACGCGTCGTACAGCGAAGCCCCGATCGCGTTGCGTTCGCGGAGACCTTCTCCGAGCGCGGAGACCGTCGTCATGACGTCGAGAACGCTGAACAGCGCATACGTCAAGATCGCGAAATAGAAGGCGGCGTCGCGATCCCGAGTGTCAGCCCGGGAGAGCAGTCCGACGCGTCGCATGACCTTGAGTCTATGCCACCGTCCCGCTGCAAGCGAGTGTGCGCGTGGCGGACGCCCAGGTTGTCTACGCTGAGAGTGCAGAGCCACGCTTTTGCGGCATCCCATCCGCATCGATGACGGCGCCCGGCGCGTGCGTGACGTACGGCGCCCGAAGGCTGGTGACCTCGTCGGGGTAGAGCGATCGGGCAACCGCGTCTGCCTCGCTGACCATGCCGGCCCGCACGAGCCACCCGAGCGCCGCCTCGAGCGTGCACATGCCCTCGTCGGACGATGTGACCATGACATTCCGCAACTGCGCCACCTTGTTGTCGCGGATCAGGTTGCGCACCGCGGCGTTGGCGATGAGCACCTCGAACGCGGCGACGCGGCCGCCGCCGACATGCGGCAGCAACTCCTGGTGGACAACCGCGAGCAGCGTCGAGCCGAGCTGGACCCGGATCTGCTGCTGCTGCTCGGGCGCGAAGACGTCGACCATGCGATGGATCGCCTGGGCGGCGTCGTTGGTGTGCAGCGTGGCGAACACCAGGTGTCCGGTCTCGGCCACGGTCAACGCGATCGCGATCGACTCAAGGTCGCGCATCTCCCCCACCAGGACGACGTCCGGGTCCTCACGAAGCGCGCTGCGCAGCGCCGACGCAAACGACGGCGTGTCGACGCCCACCTCACGCTGATCGATGATCGAGTTCCGGTGCTCGTGCACGTACTCGATCGGGTCCTCGATGGTGATGACGTGGCAGGACCGCTGCGTGTTGATCGCGTCGATGAGGCTCGCCTGTGTCGTTGATTTGCCGGCGCCGGTGGGGCCGGTGAAGAGCACGAGCCCGTGTGGCGCGGCAGCTATCCTTCCGACCGAATCGGGGAGGAGGAGTTCCGCGAAGCTTGGGATGTGCGTCGGGATGGCCCGCAGCGCGATCGCGACCGTGCCGCGCTGCCGGAATGCATTACCCCGGACTCGGCCGCGATCTCCCCACTCGAACGAGAAGTCGACCGCGTGGTGCTCCGACAGGGTGATGCGCTGTTGGGGGGCGAGCAGCTCGCGGGCGAGAGCCTCGGTTTCCTCGGGACCGAGGGCGTCGTCTCCGTAGCGGACCAGGCCTCCGTCGATGCGGAGCATGGGCGCCGCTCCGGCACTGACGATCACATCGGAGGCGCCGCGGTCGAACAGGGCATCGAGCAGCTCTCGAATCGACATCGATTCCATGCGTCGAGTCAACCACAGACATGGTCATCACAAGGTGAAGGATCGGTGTCAGCGGTGCCTTCGCCCGGCCTTTAGTTTCCAGGCGTGCGAGGTTCCCCAAAGACGGGTCGGGTGAGCCTCCCGATCGACAGGCTCAGCGACGTCCAGGCGATCCCGATGAGCAGGCCCCCCAGGACATCGCTCGGCCAGTGAGCGCCGACGTAGATTCGGCTGAGCGCGGCGGCAACCACGAGTACGACCGCCAGGAACCAGCACCCGATGTACAGCACGCGGGGCAGACCGCGAGCCAGCAGGATCATGGCGAGGGCAGCCAACCAGACGAAGAACCCGACGTGGCCGCTCGGGTAGCTGAACCCGATGAGCTTGGAGGTCGTGTGCGCCACGCCCTCGGGTCGAGGACGGCGGATGATGATGTTGACGACGTTGTACACCACCGAGTAGATCGCCGAGAACGCCACCAGAGGCGTCGCCGGCCGGCGCAGCAAGAAGGTGAGCGCGATCACGCCGGCGCCCACGCCGAGACCGACGAAGCCCGAGAACGCCGAAACGAACGCGTTGAACCATTCGAACGGGCCAACTGCGACGGATTGCACGGCCACCTCGATGGGTCGATCGAAGAAGAAGGGCGCCGGATGGATGGCCACCAGGGCAGTGAGAACCGCGAAGAGGAAGCCCGACACCAGCGCGATCGACATGAACGTCCAGTTGATGTCGCCGGTGAGCCGATGCAGCCAACTCTCCTGTCCGACGGGTCGGCGTGCCGGTTCGAACTGCGGATGCACGTGCCATAGGCGAATATTATATCGTCACTATCATGTTGGAGCGCAGACGAGGCCTGCTGTGAGCACCGAGACAGTCGAATCCGTCGTGCAGGACGGAACCCAGGCTGCCCAGGAGGTCCTGGCCGGCGAGCCAGGTCCGGCAGCGCGGCGATGGCTCGGGCCCCTTGCCCTGGCCGCGTTTCTCCTCTTCGTCGCCCTGACAATCGTGGTTGCGACCGGAATCACCCGCTCGGGGTTCGACCTCCCCGTCGAGCGGGCGGTGCAGGGGGTCCCCTGGGGGCCTCTCACCTACTGGATGACCCTGACCAACGTCACCGGCGGACTGATCCAGGATCTCTTCGGGGCGGCCGTCGTTGTGGCGATCTTCATCTGGGATCGGCGGGCAGGGTGGCTCATGGCCCTCGGGGCAATCGGGAGCGCGCTCGACCAGGTCGTCAAGGTCTCGGTCGCGCGTCACCGCCCCACCGCCGACCTCGTCACCATTCTCAACCCGTCGAGCGGGTACAGCTACCCGAGCGGCCACGCCCTCTTCTTCACGTGGCTGTCCTTCATGCTCGCGATCGCCATCTCGCCGCACGTCGGGCGTCGCTGGCGGGTGGTCGTCTGGACCGTCGCCGGCCTCGTGATCGTGTTCGCGTGCATCGGTCGGATCTGGGCGGGCGCCCACTGGCCCACGGACGTCATCGGAGGTTTCCTCCTCGGCGTCGGGTGGTCCGCCTTCATCCTCTGGCTTCCGGAGCGCTGGCTGCCGACGCCGAGCAGGCGATGGATTCCGCGGCGGCGGGCCGCGTCGCGGGGTTCGAGCGCGTGAGCCGCGGCGAGGGGAAGACGACGCGGCTTCTCATCATCAGCGGCGGCGCCAAGGGCGTCACCGAGGCTGCGCGACACGAGCTCGAAGCCGCATTCCCTGGCTATGCTGCGGTCGAATTCGATCCCCGCCAGGACCTGCGGCGGGCACTGAGCAGTCGCGCTACGGTGGTGGTGGCGGGTGGCGATGGGACCGTCGGCTCGGTGGCTCGAGCGCTGGCGGGAAGCCGCCGCAGACTCGGCATCCTCCCGCTCGGCACCTTCAACAACTTCGCGCACGGGCTCGGCATTCCCGCCAATCTCGATCGCGCCATCGCGGTGGTCAGGGGCGGCTCGACGCGGCCGGTGACACTCGGGCGAATCAACGGCCGCTATTTCCTCGAGGCGGCGGCGATCGGTGTCTTCGGCGAGGCGATCCTGCTCGGCGAGAAGGCCAAGGACCGTGCATTCGGCGAGCTGTCCCGCGAGCTCGGTGCCGTGGTCAAGGCGCAGCCGTTCACCTTTGCGACCCGCGGTGCATTCGTTGCTCATGGGCAGAGCCGTTCGCTCGTCTTCACCAATACGCCGACGACGGGCTCGCGCCTGCCGATTGGCAGCACCGATCCGACCGATCCATTCCTCGAGATGACCATCAGCGTGGGCGCGTCACGCTCCGACCTCATCGGGAGGGTGGTCGCATCGGCCGTCGGTGATCAGCACTCCGATGAGGAGGGGCTCCGCTTCCAGTTCCACTCGCTGACCATCACCACCAAGCCGCGAATCGGAGTGGTCGCCGACAACGAACGCGCGGGAAGGACCCCGGCTACCGTCGAGGCGGTCCGCGGGGCGCTGCGGGTGATCGTGCCCGCGTGAGCAACAAGACCCCCACGTCCGCACCGCGTCGCCGGCGTCGTCGCACGACGCCGAAGGCGCCCGCCGTCCGTCAGGTACACCGTCAGGCCAAGGAGGCCGTGACCAATCCGTGGGTGGAACGCACAGCGCGCCTCGGGTATGTCGTGCGCGGTGTCATCTACGGGCTGATGGGCATCCTCGCCCTCGGACTGGCGATCGGCATCGAAACCGACACGACCGATCAGCGTGGCGCGCTGCTGCTCCTTGGCGGGAACGCGGTCGGCAGGGTCCTGCTGCTCGTGGTGGTCGTCTCGCTCATCGCGTACTCGGGGTGGGGCCTGATCCGGGCGATCTACGATCCGCTGCACCGTGGTGACGACCCCGCGGGCATCGCGTCGCGTATCGGCTTCGCGTGGAGCGGCCTCAACTACGCGGCTCTGGCGATCTTCGCAGCGGGGCTCTTCCTCGGCGCCTCCAAGAGCGGCAGCAGCGACTCGGTACAGGCGATCGTCGGGTGGGCGCTGCAGCTTCCCGCGGGAGGGGCAATCGTCATCGTCGCCGGAGTCATCGCCATCTTCGGAGGACTGGGCCAGTTCCTCGACGCCTACAAGGCGGGATTTCGCAAGGACTTGAAACGCAACACCATGACGCAGGTACAGCGGGTGACCGTCGACAACCTCGGCAGGTTCGGCATGGTGGCACGAGGCGTCATCTTCGGCATGGTCGGGATCTTCATCCTCGAGGCGGGACTCCACCACGATGCCCACGATGCGCACAGCTTTGGCCCCGCATTCGAGGCGGTCGCCCATGAGCCCATGGGCCACGTCCTGCTGGCGGTTGTCGCCCTGGGCTTCGTTGCCCTGGGGCTCCACTCGTGGGCCAACGCCCGCTGGGTGCGGATGCCCAAACCCAAGCCGTAACCCGACTGCCAGGCCGAACCGTGAAGTAGCCTCTGTCCTCAGACATAAAGCTACGACGCCGTAGGCTCCGTGTGACGAATCGCCGACCTTCACTCTGGTGTCGCGAGTCCCAGGGATCATCTCGGCATGAGGGTCGCGCCCATCCGCTATCCCGACGCGTCGCCAAGACGTCGGCGAAGGAAACACGGCCAGGGACTGGTCGAGTTCATGATCGTCGCGCCGATCTTCTTCTTTGTCGTCTTCGCGATGATCGACGGAGGCCTGCTGCTCTACAGCATCAATGCGGTGGACCAGTCCACGACCGTTGGCAGCAACTCGATCGCCGGACTCGGCTTGGCATCGAATGCTGACATCGCGTCGATCCAGAAGATGGCCGCCGCAGGTCTGCGGACAACCTCGCTCATCAAGGTCACCGAGATCGACGTCGAGGAGTTGGTGACCAATGCCACCGAGGACGGGTTCTCGGTGCACGCCGACGGCACGCCGAAGATTCAGACAGGGTGCGTGGGCGGCCCTACCGGCGTCGACGGAGCCAATGAATGCATTGACCGGTACACATTCAGCGGGTCGGCCGTCGTCGCCACGGACGCATGGAGCAGTTGCGCGTCCTCCACTGGCGATCCCTCCCAGTGTCCTCCCTGGCCGCCGTCGGTTCGCAACGTTGTGAATGGGCTCAGTTCATTCGTTGCATTGAAGGTTTCCTATTCGTATCGCTTCTTCACCGACGTTGGAGGCACCTTCAACTTGACTGCGCTCAAGACGTTCCGGCTCGAACCCGAGACCAACGCCAGCTGATGAATCCGAGACAGCGACGTCAGCGCGGCCAGTCTTTGGTGGAGTTCTGCTTCGTCCTGCCGATCCTGCTCGTGCTGTTCGCGGGCGTCTATACCTCGGGCTCGTTCGTCTCAGACATGGACATTGCGGGTCAGGCAACCAGAGCGGGTGCTCGGCTCGGCGCCGAGGTGGCCAATTACGGGTACGGAACCGCGGCAGCACAGACGGCGGCCTGCATGGGCGCGAGTACGACCGACCCCTGCGCGGTCGACCAGGACATCGTCACCAGCCTGGTGACGATCGCCAAGGGCATGACCAACGTCGCGTCCTTTGACGAGATCGATATCTACGATCCCTGCGCCTCCGCAGGGGCCTGCACCAACTCGACGAGCCTGTGCAGCGACCCGGCCAACGTCAGCGGCAAATATGTGGCAGGCGTTGATCCCGTCGATGTGTACAAGCTGATTGGTGGTGTCTGGACGCTGCAGGGGACCGCGGGATACACACTCGACAAACGTACTCAAAGTCATCCAAACGAGCTGGCCATCGGTGTGCGTCTGGTCTTCCACTTCCAGGCTGCGGCGCCGATCAATTTCTTCAATGTGCAGGCGGCGCAGTACGAGACCATGTGCTTCGCGCCATACGAGTCAGGGGGGTAGCGATGAGCCATCAGAACGCCAGCGTGGCACGACGAGGGCGCGGTGGCGCCAAGGGCCAGATCATGGCGATTTTCGCGTTGATCGCGGTGCTCCTCTTCGCGGTCACGGGGCTCGCGGTGGACGCGGGGCTCTCCTACCTTTCGTACAACGGCGCTGAACGTGCGGCCGCGGCCGGCGCACTCGCGGGCGTCCCATACATGCCCGCCGGATTTGGTGGAACCGGTTGCGCGAGCGGCGCGGCTGACGCGGCGGTATGCGCAGCAACTGCGCGTGATGGGTTCGCCAACGGGAGCATAATCAACGGCAGCCCAGTCACCGTGAGCGTCTCGCGGTACCCGATCGGGTGCTCGGGATCCGCCTGCTCCGCCAACAAGCTCAACGTGACCGTGACCGCATATGTCCAGCCGACATTCCTGCGAGTGCTCGGATTCGGGTCGCATCCGGTGACCGCATCAGACACGGCGTTCTATCTCCCCCCGATCGCGCTCGGCCAGCCTGGAGCGCAGCTCGGAAGTACAGAGAGCGCGCTCGGCACCGGCGGTAACTACTATTTCCTTCGTTCGGAGGGATATGGCAACGACCGTTCAGAGGGTGACGCTTACGACCCAAATAACGTGAGCACCAGCTTCGCATGTCAACAAAGCGTCACGGCGAACACAGCGTCATACGGCACGTCGACCGACGCCCACGTGCTGAGCGCAAACCTTGGAAGCGACGTAACTGACGCCACGCTGACTGGCGCGGGCGTCAACGTCCTCCCCGAACGCGGTGGGTACAACTTCTCGGTCGCGGTGCCGAGCACGGTCCCTGCAGGCTACGTCCAGGTCTACAACCCTGCCTTCGCTCCCGACAACGGGTTCAACCCGTCGGGCGGCAGCTACAACATGCACGAGCAGGACACAAGCTTCTCCGGGAACTCCTACACAGACCAGTACTCTGCGATGGAATACACCCTCTTCAAAGTGAACGACATCTTTGACCACACCCGGGACACGCCGATCAGCCAGGTCATCGTTGATCCGCTGAACGTCACAACCTCGGGAGGCGCGGTCACCTCCATCGTCGATGTGCGCAACGGCAAGACCCTCTCGGGAGCGGCTTACACGTACGTGGTCAATAACATCTACCACGGGTGGATGGACGTCGGAACGCCGCCGACGGCCTCGACTGCGTGGACGGTTGGAGGAACGCCCTACAACATCCTTCACCCCACCAAGACGCTCGCTGGAGGCTCTCTGGCGCCTGGGTCTTACCGGCTCCGAGTCGACATGCTCGATTACCAGGGCCTGCGGCCCGTCGATGATGCGGGCGCGTCGCCCTGCTCCCGGGCCCACAAGGGGTACTCCATCCAGCTGGCGGTGGCGGGGGGGGCGCAGTGCGCCGACCCGGGCTGCCAAGTATCGGCGCTCGATGAGCTCGCCGTGTACACGCCAATCTCATCGTCTGGATCGGGCTTTTCCGTCCCCCTCTTCAACCTTCCCAATGACTACGCCGGCCAGACGATCAACTTCTACATCTTCGATGTCGGCGACGTCGGCGGCAGCAACCAGATCTCCATCCTCAATCCCGACACGCAGAGCTGCAGCCCCAATCCAGCTCCATGCCTGCTCACGGCGTCGTCGGGGGTTCCTGTCTACGACTTGGGGGTCAATAGGAACACAGCTCCAACGCCAAGCTTGGCGGTCAACACAGCAAACTCCTGCGCCAGCACGGCGGTTCAGCCCGTCTCCACCCAGGCGCTGATCAACACGGACGAGACAAATAGCTGCGCGGGCCACGCTTCACCCAACATCTTCAACTCACGTTGGGTGCTGTTCCAGCTGCAGATCCCCTCGAACTACGCGGCAGGCAATGGCGGGTGGTGGAATCTGCACTACACTGTCAACGGCACGGCGACCGACACCTTCACGGTGGTCGTCAACTACGCGAGCACGCCGGTCCATCTGCTCTAAGTCCCAGGCCAGTGGTGGCAGCCTCGCTTGGTGACACATGTCTGCCGTTTAGGCTGCTGACGGTCGTGCACTCACCAAGATAGCGCCTGCTGCGTGCCACTGGCCAGGGTCAGGGGCCGCTGCGCTGGCCGCACCGTGGACGCGAAGGCTGCCGGGGGCGGCCACTTTCCAAGCGCTCTGTGTCGGTCGGCCCGTGCGCGGGAGGCACCGTCTTCGAGCTCCAGCGGACTCAACTCCGTGACAGTTCACGGTGACCGATCAATCACGTCCGGGAAACGAAGGACTATCTTCCCTGTGGACATTGCCCTGGACCGTCGCCGCCTGCATGCACGGAGCCGCGGCGTGTCGGCTGTTGAATTTGCGCTTGTTGGCCCGACCGCCTTCCTGCTCCTCCTCGGCGCGGTGGTATTGGGCATCGTCATCACGCACGAGATCCAGCTCACCCAGGCGGTCCGCGACAGTGCGAGAGCAGCGGCCATCTGCGGCAGCACCACCGACCAGGGGACTGGATCCACGCTTCCGGACGGAACCCTCTGCACCACAGCCGGCATCACGGCATATATCAACGCTCGCGTGGATGCGGTCTCATCCACCCTCACGAATCAAGCCGTCATGACCGTCTTCAATGCGAGTGGCGCCGTCGTCGGCACCTCGAGCGGCAGCACCGTGGGCACGGCTGCCGGCAACTGCGTGCCCGGGTACACGCTCCAGGTTTCGATCACCTACCAGCAGCCCCTCTTCCTTCCGCTGGTCGGAGCGCTGGTCGGCAATCCGGGCACCAACACGCGAACCATCCCGGCACAGGGGGGGGCAACGTGCGAGCAGTGAATCGAGTATGGAGGCTGCGCCGCGACCGAGCACGTGGCCAGAGCCTCGTCGAGCTGGCCCTTGTCGCGCCCATCCTTCTGGTGCTGATCGTTGGAGGAGCGCAGGTCGGCGCGCTGGTGTACGGGGGGATCAGCGTGGCCACGGCGGCGCAAGAAGGGGCAAGGGTCGCGAGTGAACAGCCGGTAACCTCTGCTGCCTACGTCGTCAGCGGCAGTTCGACGGCGGTCGGTCCCGGAGCGACCTGCCCGGCAGCAGGTAATCCGGTGTGCGCCGCCGTGTCACAGGCCAAGGGGCTGCTGACGTCGGTGAGCACGACAGTCGCACCCGGGACTGCACCAGGATCGGGGACAGGCTGCCCGGCGAAGTCGGTTGGTGACGGGTACATCACGGTCACGGTCAGCGCCAACGTGCCTATCTTCATTCCGCTTCCTCAACAACGTGCTGGCGAACACCCCGGGCGGCAGCTACCGAACCATGTCCGACACGGTCACCGTGCGAGTCGAGCCATGCACCTTGACCGATAGGGAAATAATGTGATGAGACGGCAACACCGCACAGCGGAGCGCGGCCAGGTGATGATCCTGACGGCGCTGATGGCCGTGGTGGTCCTCGGCGCGGCGGCAATCGCCGTCGACCTGGGGGTCAACACCTTCGACCAGCGCACCATCCAGAATGTCAGCGACGCCGCCGCGCTCGCCGGCGCAACCGACCTCGGTGCCCAGCCAACTGCAGCGCAGCAGCAGCAGGGCATCACCGACGCACTCCTGACGATCCGAGAAGAACGAGAACTTCCCGGCCGGCTGGACTGGTGCATCGACGGCCACCACGTGTGGCTCCGGCTACTGCGAGAACGTCACCTACGGCGAACTACACCGTGAACGTCAGCACTCCGCCTTCAGCTGCGCGCGCTGCGGTCAACGGCACGACCAACGACTTCGAAGTCGACCTGCATCTGAGGGTGCATAACGGGTTTGGTCCTGTCATCGGAGCCCCGACGTCGACCATCGGCGCACACTCCGTCGCCTACCACAGTGGTCCGCCTTCTCCTTACAACTTTGCCTTCTTCGCACGCATCCTGACCGGGTCGGGCAACCAACAGGAAACCATCTACGGTGATGCGTTCGTCGGCAACGGCTACTCGCCACAGAGCTCGGGCAAGGCCGGCCTCTGCATCTACGAGGTCGCAGGTGGCACCCAGGGACACGTCGTGTTCGGAGCGGTTCCGCCGTCAGTCGGGCCCGAACCCAGCTATGGGCAGTCGCCGAGCACCAGCCCGTGCAACGGGGGCAACGCCAAGGGCGCGCTCAGCGCCCAGGCGCCGTCCCCGCAAGCGTCCTCCCCCACCAATTGCCCGTCGCCCTCGATCCCGCAGCCAGGACACCTCGACCGGCACGTGGCTGTGCAAGCTCGCGAATCCAGTCGTACCCAACGTTGTCGCGCCCACAGTTGGTCAGGGCGGCGGCACGAACCTCGGGTGCAACGCCACCGTCAATGCGTCGACGACCGCGGGCGTCTACGGCGTTCCGAGCAACTGCGCGGTGACCCTGGATTTCTCCGGCTGGAAACATCAACTGCGTTTCGCTCGTGCTCGGGGCCGGGTCGTCAGTTTCAATCACCAACAAGAAGGGGCAGAACTACATCACGTCGTACGGGTTCAACCCAACCGGCGACACCGTTGCCGACGCCGACATCACAGCGCTCCCGGCAGCGGTGCCGACCTCAGCGTGCGGGGGCGCGGGCATCAACGCGGACAACGCGGTGATCTGGGCGCCCAACACCACCACCAGTCCCATGCCGGTGGCGCTGAGCAACGGCTCGACCGGCTGCTGCAGCGACACGCTGTTCGTGGGGTCGATCTTCCTGCCAGGGCAGCAGGTGAGCTTCTCAACCAACCAGGCGATGGAGGATGCCGGATCCGTCTACTGCGGGGATTGGCAAGTGCAGAGTGGCAACCATCCCAACCCGGCGGTCAGCTTCGACGCCGGTGATACCGCTTTCGTCGCTGAGGTGCTGCGACTCGTCGAGTGACATCGTCTGCTAGGTAGGCGCGGTCACAAGAAACCTGCTGCGACGCGTTCTCAATCCTCGTGATCCTGCGCCGAGCACGGCGATGGCGTCTTTGCGGCGCCGCTACTCACTCACCACTGTCGGTAGGCTCGGCGACAGCCTCGAGTGCCCGGGCCAATCCGCCACGGGAGCGGATCCCGAGCTTGCGGTAGACGCGTGTGAGGTTGGCTTCGACCGCCTTGATCGTGAGGAAGGCCCGCTCCGCGATCTGCCCGTTCGCCAGGCCCGAAGCCGCCAGCTCGGCCACCCGCGCCTCGGTCGGCGTCAGTGTGTCGGGAGATGCAGCACGCCGGCCGATGCGCGCGAGCTCGCTTCGGGTCCGCGCGACCCACGCTGACGCGCCGCACTGTTCGAACAAGGTGAGCGCGTTGGTGAGGGCGGCTCTGGCCCGTCCTCGCATGCCGTTTCGGCGTTGCACGCGCCCGAGCGCCAGCAGCGTGCGGGCGCGCTCGAGTGGCATGCCGCAGCGATCATGTTCGGCCAGTGCTCCGGCGAGCGCAGCAAGCGCCCCCTCGACATCCCCGCGGCTCGCGTAGAGGAGCCCGCGGCAACGCCCGGCGGCCGCCAGCGTCCAGGCTCGGTCCAGCGCCGCACCTCGCCGCTCCAACCATTCAATGAGTGGCTCGGCTCGATCCAGCTCGCCGAGCTCGATGAGCGCCTCGATCTCCTCGGGCAGGAAAACCCCGAGAAACGGGTCCCCCCCTCCACCGCCGTGATCATGGCCGCGAGCGGACGGAGCGCGACGTCGACGGCTGCCGGGTTGTCGCGCACCAGCTCGGTGAGCCCGAGCGCCCAGAGCGGCCAGATGGTTCCCACCACCCAATGCAGCTCCTGGAAGTGTCGCACCGATTCGAGCGCTTCCCGGCGGGCGAGGTCACCCGACCCATCGAAGGCGTGCTCCAGCGCGCTGGCGGCGAGGGCGATCGCGTGGGCAGCCGGATCGTCGAGCAGAGCCGCCGTCTGCCTCGCTTCCTGAGCAAGGCGACCCACCGCCGCGAGATCCCCGCGCCACAGACAGATCCACGCCTGATAGAAGCAGGAAAACGGAATAGGGCTTTCCTCCCCGCGCTCCAGCGTCTCGGTGTGCAGCTGGCCGAGGATGGCGAGCGCCTGCTCCAACCGGCCGGTGTACAGCAGAAGCGAGCCGTGGATGAACGCCGGGGTCATCTGCCACGCCCGGTCGCGGCTGGGATCTTCCAGAGCGCGCGATCTGCCAATGCGGTCCTCATCGAATCCGCGGCCGCCGATGAACTCCGCCATGGTCACCACCGCAAGCGCATCGGCAAGCATGCCCGTCGCCCCGGCGCCCTCGGCGGCGGCGAGCGCGCTCCGGGCATGCTCTTCGCACGCCGCCAGGTCGCCGAGGCTCACGTGGTAGTACGCGAGATCCAATTCGACCTCAGCGCGCAGCGCTGCGTCATCGACGGCCACCTCCAAGGCGCGATACGCCACCTCGGTCGCCTCGGTGAAGGAACTTTGCCGAGCATGGATATGCCCCATCAGACGCAGGGCGCGCGCGCGGAGCGGGGCGGCGAGTGCGCCGGCGAGGGCCTTGTCGAGGCTGGCCCGCGCGAGCACCAGGTCGCCGGCGTCGAACCAGCAGGCCGCCGCGGCGACGAGCCGCTCCGCACGATCCGCACCCCGACCTGGCGGCGTGAGCCCCACGGCCAGATCGAGCAGCTCCGCAGCCCCACCGGGAGCCCCGCGCGCCTTGGCCAGCCCCGCCGCTTCTTCGAGTTCGCGGGCGATGGCGGCATCGGGTCCGATCGCACCCAGCGCGCCATGACGCGCGCGCTCCTCAGGTTCTGTCACGGCACTTGCGAGGCGACGATGCACCGAGCGTCGTTCCGAGGGTTCGGCTCGACCGTAGACCGCTGACGCCAGCAGCGGGTGCGCGAACTGGATCCGCCCCCGATCGATGGAGACGATCCCCGCCCGCCGCGCGGCGACCATCGCTCCCGTGTCGACGAGGTCGGTCGTCGGGTGCGAAAGCGCGGCTGCCGTGAGCAGGGCGCGGCGGGTCGCGGCTGGTAGCTGTTCCACGCGTGCGGCGATCAGCTCGGCGAGGCTGTCCGGAACCGGCAGCGGTCCGCTTTCGAGATGCCCGTCGGGAAGCGCCGCCGCAATCTCGAGGGCATAGAAGGGGTTGCCTCTGCAGATGCCCGCGACCCGCACCATTGTCGGTCGCGAAAGTGAGCGTCCGGTGTGCTGCTTCACCAGCTCGTGCAACGCCGCGACGCTGAGGCCGCCGACCAGGATGGTCTGGTGGCGACCCGGGTCGGCCGCGTCGTCGAATCTCATCGGCGATGGCGCGCCGGGCACGCGGGCCGCGACCAGGAATCCCAACGCCTCGGCCTCGAGCCTGCGGACGGCAAAGCTCAGGACACGCGTCGACGCCGAGTCGAGCCACTGGGCATCGTCGACGGCCACCAGCAGCGGCCCTTGCGCCGACAGCACCCTCAGCATCGACAACACCGCGGCACACAGGGCTCGCTCGTCTATCCCGCGACGAGGGGCAGGCGCCCGCAGCAGCGCGGCCGAGATCGCCTCCCGCTGCGGCCCGGGTAGGCCTGCCGATGGTGCCGTCGGTGACCGCGTCGAACAGATCCGCAAGGGCGGCATAGGACAGGGTCGCCTCCGCCTCGCTGGGACGGGTGAGCAGCACGCGTGCGCCACGGGCGCGTGCCCGGCGCACGGCTTCCAGCCAGATCGTGGTTTTGCCGATACCGGCATCCCCTTCCAGAAGTCAGGACCCCGAGGTGCGTGTGCGCCGTGGCCAGGAAAGCGTCCACGGCGCCCAGCTCGGCATCCCGGCCGAAGATCTGATTTCGCGCGTCCCTCATCACCTCGGATGATGGCGACCCACGCCCCCCGGGTCCAGCAGCACGCGAGCGGGCATCGCCAAGCGCCGCCGACTGCAGGGACACGTAGGGTCGTACCGACCCGACGCGTAGGGTTTTCCCGGTTTCAGCGCCGCGCGCCGAGGCCTAGGTTGTCCGTGTGCGACATCCACACCGGACCGAATACCTGGCCGAATGCTTCTGGCCCGGCGTGCACGAGTCCGACCTCATCGCCCTCGATGAGCGCGTCACAGCCTGCGCCGCCGAGCCCTCGGCAGACGGAGACCGCGTGCGTTACCTCGGCTCGCTGCTCATGCACGAAGACGAGGTCGTCCTCTGCCGGTTCGAGGGTTCCGGGCCGGCGGTGCGTCGCGTCGCCGAACGGGCTGCCATCCCGTTCGAGCGGATCCTCGAGGCGACCCATTCGCCCTGGGCGGGCGAGCCGGCTGCCACAGAGCCTCGACAACCCGAGGGCAACCGCGATGCATCGCCTTAATCCGCCCTTAAGACAACCCGAACCGCGGTGCGTAGCCTGCCGCCCATGGACACATTCCTCGTGCGGGTCTGGCGGCCCGATGGAGAGGAGCGCCCCGAGGGGCTGCGGGGGACGGCCGTGCACCTGAGTTCGGGGCGTGAGGTCACCTTCACCGAGCCGCAGGCGCTCGTGCGCTTTCTCGCCGACGCCGGCTCCTCTGGGGCCGAGCCTGCGCCCACGTGGCGAATCGACCGTCATGACCACGGGGAGTATGAGCCATGAATAGCCGTAACTCGTACAGAACTGAAACTACGGGAGGACCTCGGGGATGAAACGAACCATCGTGATGCTCAGTGCGGTTGCGCTGGGATCGCTGCTGGCCGCCTGCAGCGCATCCTCCACCACCGCCACGCCGCCGCCGACCAGCGCGCCGGCGAGCGCGAACACGCCGGCGCCGACGCCCACACCGACGGCGACCCCGACCGCCCCGCCGGCCGCCGTCAACCTCACGGGCGTGTGGTCGGGGCAGTACAGCGGCTTTTACCACGGCACCTTCATGCTGACCTGGAACCAGGCGACGTCGACCTTGACCGGTCAGATCGCCCTCTCGTCTCCTAATGAGACACTCAACATCACCGGTACCGTGACGGGCAGCGCCATCAGTTTTGGTGCGGTGGGCACGGTCACGTACACGGGGACGGTGTCCGGCAGGAGCATGTCCGGGACCTACACGGTCCGGGGCACCAGCATGGGCGGTTCCTGGAGCGCAACCCAGACGTCCTGACAAGACCCGGCGACGGGCGCCTCACCGCGCACCGCCGCGGCAGGAGGGGTGACGACGGGCCGCCGAGCCGGGTGCTCGGCGGTCCCTTCGTCGAGGCGACGTTCAGGATTGGAGGGCGTACAGAGTGAGCGCCCCAGTCTGTGGAGTTGAATGATCGGCTACTTCGTCGCGAAGAAGCACATCCCCAAATACACGCAATACCTGACCGCGGGTAAGTCACTCGTCGTGGTGCACGGGACGCCAGACGACGTGCGGCGCGCGCAGGAGATCATGCAGC
This sequence comes from Candidatus Dormiibacterota bacterium, assembly GCA_963799005.1. Taxonomy (GTDB): domain Bacteria; phylum Chloroflexota; class Dormibacteria; order Aeolococcales; family Aeolococcaceae; genus Palsa-851. Next base: position 252,706 of record CAWCVK010000003.1, read on the forward strand.
AGACCGGCGGCACCGATGTGATGCAGCACAACCGCTCAAACTCCAACTAGCACGCTGCGACAGCCTCACCGCAGATGTCGATGCCGGCGGCGAGACTGGCTGGGTCCTCATCACCTGGATGGTCGCATCAGCGGTCGCATGGCGGCCGCTGGCGATCATCCTTGGTGGTCCCTGACGAAGCTGGGCCCTCTACGGAATACGTGGATCAGCTCTTGCTGCGAATGGATATCGAGCTTTTGATAGATCGAATGAAGGTGATTGCGCACGGTGCTCGGACTTCAGGAACAGCGCCTTCGCAATCGAGGGGACTCTGTCACCGGACACCAGCCGGCTGACAATCTCGAGCTCCCTGGTGGTCAGCCCGGAGAGGCCGGCCAGCTCCGCCTCGCGCGGTGTTGTGGCGAGACGGCGCGAGAGCGATACGGCATCAGAGTCCCTCGCATATCGGGACATCCAGTTCTCCACATCAGCTGCGGTCCCGAACGCAGACTCCATGTAGGCGCCGGGGAGCAGCGCGAATCCGCAGCGTGGCGGCGGGCGCAGCGGCCAGAGAACCGCTTCGAGCAAAACTGGATCGCCCTGCTTGGAGGTAGCGACGAGATTGAGCGTGACTCCCGCCCCCGTCGCCGCGGCGTGCGCGAGTGAGCCCAGAAGGTTGGGAACGCTGGTGTCTGTCACCAACGAGAGGATCGACCGCCCAAGGACGTCGGATGTCCGATATCCGAGCAGGGCTTCGACGTCGCTGCTGATGCGGTCGATCAACAGGCTCTCGTCCGACGTTCCCACGACCGGAGTCAGATCCGAGCGCGCAACCTCGGGCAGGAGTGCGCCCGTCCTGGTAAGGGGAGTCGCAAACACGGCGACCGCAAAGTGCGGCGGAGTGTCCGTGCCCAGGGCGCGCACCCACACCTGCACCGCCATGGCCTCCGCTTGCCCGCGGCGGAGCGAACGCGTCGTGACGTAGCCTTGCAGGCGACCGGCGCGCAGCAGGTCGAGCGCGCCTGAAGGCTGGTCTGTCATGAATTCCTCGACCGTCCTGCCCAGGACCGTGCCCCCACCCGAGGCAAACATCTCGCGCATCGACTCGCTCGCCGCCATGATCCGCCCCGACGCGACCTCGATGATCGCTGCAGGAAGCGGTGCGTTGGCGACAGCCTCTGCCGCCTCCGCCGGGAGACCTTCGGAACGGAGTGGCTCATTGTCCTTGGGCATTTGTATCCCCATGAGCACACCGTGGAGTTGGTGCTCGCTCCCCAGCAAGGCTCACCACATCACACTGTGGACCTTTGGTTGATGGATGGCAAGAACGCAGATGTGCGGCGTCGCTTCTATGAAGATCGTCTCGTCCGGTGCAACAGGGCCTTAGGTCACCTCTTCTTAGTCAAGAAATAGCTCACTCGGCACGGATGCCGGTGACATTCGGCCCTTGGCTCGCGACACGCGCCCGGCACAAGATTGGCGCGGAGGTAAGAACCATGACCACACTGGTTGGATACGCAAGCCGATACGGCGCGACTCAGGGAATCGCTGAGAGAATTGCCGACACGCTGGCGTCGGCTGGACACCCAGCGCAGGCGCGACCAGTTCGCGCGGTCGGCGATCTCGCCAGATACGACGCCTATGTGATTGGCAGCGCCGCTTATATGGGATCCTGGCTCAGCGAGGCCAGGGAGTTCGTGCGAACCAACCAGAAATTGTTGACCACACGACCCGTATGGCTCTTCAGTAGTGGACCGCTCGGCACTGCAACCACGGATGCCAAGGGGCGCGACCTCCTGGTAACCTCGGAGCCGAAGGAATTCGCCGAATTTCGCGAGGCCGTGAGCCCGCGTACAACTCGGGTGTTCTTCGGAGCGCTGAATCCGGGCAAGCTGAGCTTCTCACATCGAGCGGCCCAACTCATTCCGGCCGCTCGGGTGCTCATGCCGGAAGGCGATTTTCGGAACTGGGCGGACATCGATGCATGGGCCGCCAGCATCGCGTCAGAGTTGACCGAAGTGTTGGAGCCGGCGCTCGCTTAGCAGCTAATCCAGAAGATCACGTTCGGGTTTGCCAGGCTGGCACCGCCTGGCTCGGATGCATCGACCACCAAGTCCCTGGGTTTCTGGGATACGGCTGCCGACGTATCTGATGCTAGCGCAGGTCAATCGGCTCAAACCGCGCAGTGAAGTGGCGCAGCGCGGGCGGTTCATCGACGATCCGATATCCGGGAAGGTCGGCGGCGCGCAATGCCACATCCTCGCACACTGCAACGACATAGTCGATGTGGCTCTGTGTGTAGGTCCGCCGCGGGATCGCCAGCCGAACGAGTTCCATATCCGCAGCCCGCTCCGAACCGTCGGGTTGCCGCCCGAACATCACCGTGCCTATCTCACAACTGCGGATCCCGCCCGTCTCGTACAGAGCGACTGCCAGCGCCTGACCCGGATACTGCAAAGGATTGATGTGCGGTAGCAGCGCCCGTGCGTCGATGTAGATCGCGTGACCGCCAGGAGGTTGAATGATCGGGATGTCAAAGTGAGTAAGTGCTTCACCGAGATACGCCGTCGAGCGGATCCGGTAGCGCAGGTAGTCATGCTGCACCACCTCGTGCAGGCCCTGGGCGATTGCCTCGAGGTCACGACCGGCCAGACCACCATATGTTGGGAACCCCTCCGTGAGGATGAGCAGGTTGCGACATTGCATAGCGAGCTCATCGTCATTCATTGCAAGCCAGCCGCCAATATTGGCGAGCCCGTCCTTCTTGGCACTCATCGTCATGCCATCGACGAGGCTCGCCATTTCGCGGACGATGTCGCGCACCTCACGATCCTGCTGTCCCGGCTCTCGTTCGCGAATGAACCAGGCGTTCTCTGCGAACCGGCATGCGTCGAGAAACAACGGAACCTCATGCTGGTCGCACACCCGACGCACCGCGCGCAGGTTCGCAAGCGAGACCGGTTGCCCGCCTCCCGAATTGTTCGTAACGGTGACGAACACGACCGGCACCGACCCCTCGTGGGTGGCAAGGAAGGCGCCCAGCCGCTCAACGTCCATGTTGCCCTTGAAGGGATGCAACGCGGAGGGATCGCGCCCCTCAGGCGCGGGCATGTCCACCGCCAGTGCGCCCGTGAACTCGACATTGGCACGTGTGGTGTCAAAGTGGGTGTTGTTCGGGACGCTCTTGCCCGGACCGCCGATGGCCGTGAAGAGGATCTTTTCGGCGGCTCTACCCTGGTGCGTTGGAATGATGTGCCGGAAGGGGAAGAGGTCCTTTACCGCATCGAGGAAACGAAACCATGAAGGAGAGCCGGCGTAGCTCTCGTCACCGTGCTGCATGGCGGCCCACTGGTCGCGCGACATCGCGCCGGTGCCTGAGTTGGTGAGCAGATCGATAAGCACGTCATCGGAATGCAGGGCGAAGAGGTTGTAACCGGCCGCCACGACGGCGCCTCGTCGCTCCTCTTCCGTGGTCATTCGCAGTGGCTCCACGGAGTGGATGCGGAATGGTTCGATGATTGTGTCCAATCCTCGCGGCGGCATCACGCGCGCAAACTCTCGCTCACGCAAGGCACTCACCACACGTGAGACCGGCGGACGTCAAGGGGTGTGCGCTTGAGCAGCGGTCGTTTGGCGGCAACCAGGCCTGCCTTCCAACCGGGCGCGCGTCCTCCGGCCGGCGGTTGGATCCTTTCGGTGTCGAGCCCGCCGCGAACGAGCAGTCACGAAACGACCGAATTCGAGTTCCACATCTCACCCGCGCGGAGTTCATCGCGACCCCACAAGTGTCGGCACGTCAGGCACGAGTTCGAGGAGCCGGCGGGCGTCCCCAGCGTTGTTGCTGAGATGCACCGGGCTGTCGACTGCCTGGTCGACGTCGGGAATCACTCCGTCGTGCCAGCCGCGGAGCTCGTAACGGAACACCCGAAGATATCCGGCAAGTCGAGATCCGACAGCCCCTTCCGCGACGACGCCTCGCTTAGCGCCATGGGTGTCTGGAATAGGCGTCATTTCGATCACATAGCGGCCCTGTGGCCCTGTGACCTCCAGCGCGGAGTGGCAGAGATCCTGTGCTCGCCGCCGCTCCCAGAGCGCCATGAGCGCCTCATACGCACGTCCATTCCAGTGCACGAAGTGGCCGCCGGCGCCAAGCGGGAGCCAGTAGAGATCAACCGACGAGTGGACGCCAGCTGCCGCGGTCAGTTGACCTCGCATCGTTGCGTTCTCCCGATCTTCAGCCCCGTTCGGCTACTGCCGGCGGCCCATCGAGCCTGCCACTCAGGCACCGTCGTGGGCACGCGTCAACGGGCAGCGCCCAACGGGCAGCGCCCAGGTTCCATCTTGGTCACGGTGAGCGAGATCTCGTGACCAGAAGGGCCTCCCACGCCGATCAGATGCAACCCGGCACAGACGTATGGCGGTTCGTCGCTCACCGGACAGCGGCCATCCGATGCCGGACCGCTGCACTGTTCGAGAACCTGGTCGGTCGACGGGTCGAGCATCACGTATGTTTGGCGGTCCATTTGAGAAGCATGTCGCTCGCCGTGAATTGCGGCTAGTGCCGAAAGTCTCCCATGCGAGTGCCGTTGGTCCCAAGAAAACGCCGGATCATGCAGGTTTAGGAATCGGCGCCACGGCCGGGTGGCCACCGGCTTCGTGCGTTGACCTGTTCAAGCCCGTTTCGGACCTGTGGCCAGGGTCGTGTCGCGAGCCGCGACCTCGGTTACCCGGAGCTCACAACAATGGTGCCGACCATTCCGGTGTGAATCGTGCACGAGTAGTGATAGGTACCCGGGACGGTGAATTTCACCTCCCAGACTCCCCCACCCGCCAGCACCGGATCGCTGATTGACGTGTCTTGAGGGAACACGAGGTTGTGTGTCACTGATCCGATGTTCTTCCACTCGATGATCTCGTCGACCGTCGCGTTTTGCACCACTGGATCGAACGTGTTCAGATCGGTCGCTGAGATGATCACTACGGGCGCGCCGAGGTTGCCGCCCGCGATGCCAAACGCGCGTGAACTCGTGGATACACTCGGGGATGTCGCACCGCCACCGCACGCTGCCACGCCAAGGGCTAGCAGCGCCAGGCCAGCGAGTAGTCGAACGCTCATCATCTTCGACGCCGTCCTAGCGGCTTAATGCAGGGGTCCGCGTCATCCGCAACGAACCTGGCCGGCGGGAACGTCTCGGAGGGTCGGTCATTCTCCCTCGTCCCCGGGGAAGAAGGCGTCCAGCCCTGCACTGAGATCGGCGCAGCGGTTGCACAACTGACGCCCATCCGTGCCAGGCACGGCATAACCGCCTTCCTTGATCCTTTGGCCATGGGTGCAGTCACTCCGATCGTGATACACGCCCCGTTCTCTCTGCGAGTACGTCAGGGAATCCGTGTGAAACGGGTGAACCTTCGACATGGACCACCTCGACAGCTGAACCCGCCTTGACGGCAAGGCCGGCAGCCGCAGTCAGAGCGGCCCGAGAGAAGTCAGAACCGTCGATCGCAACCACGATTTTGTCGAACATATCGGTCGGCCTCCTTGTGATCGCCTGTGTTGTGTGCTTGTAAGCCTCAGGCGGGTCCCTGTCCACGTGCCCCACGCTGCGGAGTGAAGCCGTCCGCCATGACAAGCAGAACGGGTTGCGGCACCACCGCGCAAGGGCCATTGGTCGCGTGACCAGAGGTCATCCGGAGGAAGTTGGGCCGAGTGCCCCGAGCCGATCAGCTGCCTCTCGGGACCACAGCCCCTGATCGGACGAGCCCAGGGCATCCAGTACCGCACTGCCTCGCCAATCAAGGCGGTGACCAAGGGCCCTCGAGACATGGGCCGTTCGGCACTGTGCGACGCATCCGGATCGCGACCAAGATCACGGTATGCGCAAAGCCGATCGTCTCTTCAGCATCGTGGACGCTAAAAGTCGTCGGCTGGTGGGTCTGTGCAGCGGGCCGGAGGAGGACGGATCGTGCCTGACAACGCGGGTGGGCGACCTTCCATGTGAAGGGCGCCAGGTCATTCCCATGCACGGCACCCCCGTTGACGGACTGCCGTTCACGGTCGTCGGCGGACATTCTCCCGCCTGCCCGCTCGCTTGGATCGACGCTGCTCGTCCGCGGGTGTCGTGACCTGATCGAGCTCGAGGTGGCAGGGTAGGGCGGCTCCTCGCTACCTCCGACTTGTGCGTCAGGTTCCGGGGATGCGCCTGCCCGTCACCTCATCCAGCGAGATCCGTACCCAGTGTTGGGTGGACCGCGTTGCCCACGAATGCAGCGGACCCCGCCGCAGCGCCTCCAGCTCGTCTTCGTCTGTGATCTCGCGCGCCGTGCCCTTGACGAGGACACTCCAGCCGGCGTGGTACAGGGGCCGGCTATCGTCGACTTCGAAGACGACCGGGGCGCCAGTGCCGAGAGCGCTCAACTTGGTACCAGGCTCCGTGCAGAAGACGATGGACTCGTCGTCGGCGAGGTAGTTGACAGGGAGGATCAATGGCCGCCCATCGACGACAAAGCCAACCCTGCCAACGTATGCATGGAGTTGGAGCAGTTCGATTGACTCGGTCCTGCTGAGTTCGTGCACTCTGGTTTGGGATGCGTTCTCCACTTGCTCTCCCATCAAGACCAATCGTTGGTTCGTCGCCTACTGGCACTGCGCCGCGCCATGAAGGCGGCCGCCTCCGCTCGGCGTGACAACCCCAGCTTCATCAGGATGTTGGACACGTAGTTCTTCACGGTCTTCTCCGCGAGGAACACCTTCTCGGCGATCTGACGGTTGGTCATGCCTTCGGCAACCAGATCGAGAATCTTCCGCTCCTGCGGGGTCAGGTCGGCGGTGCCGTCGTCGGGCTGCGCCCCGTCGCCGCGAAGCCGGGCGAGCACCCTCGCCGTCACGGTGGGGTCGAGCAGCGATTCGCCTCGGGCAACCTGCCGGATGGCCCCGACCAGGTCGCTGCCGTGAACCTGCTTGAGGACGAAGCCCGCAGCGCCGGCCATGATCGAGCTGAACAGCGCCTCGTCGTCGGAGTGCGCCGTGAGCATGAGCACCTTTGTATCCGGGAACGCCGACCGGATCTCGCGACAGGCCTCGATCCCCGATCGGCCGGGAAGGCGGACGTCCATGATCACCACGTCCGGGCGGCTGGCCTCGACGGCCTTGAGCGCCGCGTCGGCGTCCCCGGCCTCGGCGACCACGGTGATGCCACCGACACCCTCGAGGATGCTGCTGAGACCGCGGCGAACAAGCTCGTGGTCGTCGCAGAGCACGATCCGGATCGCGGGCTCGTCAGGCACACCTGCACTGTACCGCGTGCTGCGGCGGCACCCGGCCAATCGGCCCGCCGAGGTCGTGACCTTCTCCCCTTGGCACGTGTCGCCATTGGATCCACGATGACAACACCGGCACGCCATGAACACAATGCTTCTCCACGACTTCGCTTATGTCCCCGTCTCCGCCGAGCGGGTGTGCGATCGAACTCATGGCCGAGGATCGGGAGTGGCTCGCTCCCCTGGCCGCGGCAGCCATGATCGAAGGGGACGCGCTTCGCCTCAGGATCGGACCGTTCGGCGCCGTGCCGTTGCTCGCCAAGACCGTGAGCCTGGAGGTCGGCGAGCCACTCAAGCGTGACGAGGTGACCGTCGTGCCGCTCACCTGGAGGGCGACGGCGACCCCGGGGCTCTTTCCGGTGATGAGTGCCGATCTCGAGATTGTCGCGCTTGATGCCGAGCTCACCCAGATCACACTCAGGGGGCGCTACGACCCACCGCTTGGTGCCGTCGGACGCCGGTTCGACCGGCTCCTCATGCATCGCGTCGCCGAGGCGAGTGTCCGTTCGTTCCTCGGCCGGCTGGTTGCAACACTCACAGCGACGGAAACCCTCGAACCCGCAACCGCGCCCTGAACGGGATTGCCCTCGACCGTCTCGCTTGACGCCCCGGCGCGAACCGTCATCGGCTTGTCGGTGCCGACGGCCGGGATATGATCCCGATCGGATGGCACTGAGTGGCAGCCGTGCGGCGCGTTTGTTGGACACCGGGCTCGCCTTGGCTGCGGAGCTGTCCCTCCCAGCGCTCCTCCAGCGGATCGTCGACCTTGCCGTCGACCTGACTGAGGCTCGGCACGGTGCGCTCGGTGTGTTGTCACCCGGTGGATCCGAACTCAGCGACTTCATCACGAGTGGGCTGAGCGCGGAACAGCGTGCGGCTATCGGTGAGTTGCCGCGGGGTCTTGGCATCCTCGGCGTGCTGATTCGTGAACCTGCGGTGCTCCGCATCCGGGACATCGCCGATGACGCGCGTGCCACAGGCTTTCCGCCCAACCACCCGCCGATGCACTCGTTTCTCGGGGCGCCGATCCGCGCCCATGGCCGCGTTTTCGGCAACATCTACCTCACGGACAAGAAGGGGGCGCTCGAGTTCACCGAGGACGACGAGGCGGCGGTCCTCGTTCTGGCGACCCAGGCAGGCGTTGCGATCGCCAACGCGCAACTGTACGCGGAGTTGCAGCAACGCGAACGCTGGTTGGACTCCGTGCGCGAGGTGACGACCGCGCTGCTTTCCGGTGACCCGGGCCGCAAGGCGCTGCAGTTGATCGCCCAGCACGCCCGCGAGCTTGGCAACGCGGACATGGCCACCATCAGCGTTCCGGACGGCGAGGGGCTGCGGATCATCATCGCCGACGGTGCGGGTGCGCACGACCTGCTCGACGTCGAGGTGCCACTCGCCGGCTCCCTGTCGGCCGAGGTGATCCGCACCGAGCGCACGATGATCGTGACCGACGCAAGCCACTCGACCTTGACACAGCCGATGGTGAGCATCGCCGGCGTGGGGCCGATGATCCTGGTGCCGCTCGCGCTCCGGACGAGCACCGCCGGCGTCCTGGCTGTCGGCCGTGTCGCGGGGCGTCCGGCTTTCGGATCGGCGGACACTCCCCTGCTCGAGAGCTTCGCTGATCAGGCGAGCGTGGCCCTTGAATACGCCCGCGCCGTCGCAGAAATATCGCGTCTGGGGATGATCGAGGATCGGGAGCGAATCGCGCGCGATCTGCACGACGGCGTCATCCAGTCGCTGTTTGCGGTGGGCATCGGACTGCAGGGAACCGCTGCGGTCGTCGGTGATCCGCGTCTCGCCGATCGCATCCAGCAGTTCGTCAGCGAGATCGACCACGTGATCGGCGACGTGCGCAGTTACATCTTCGGGCTCCGCCCGAGCGTGCTGACCGCGGGCAACCTGACCAACACCCTGGAACAGCTCGCCCACGAGGTTGAGGAACGAACCGGCGTCACCGTGATCGCTGAGGTCGACGCCTCACTGGAGGACGCGCTCGTCGACGAGTCCGCGCAGATCGTGCATATCGTCCGCGAAGCGCTGTCGAACATGGGACGTCATTCGGGCGCGACGACCTGCCGTGTCTCGGTTCTCCGCGACGCGGCATCTGCGGTCATCCAGATCGACGACGACGGGCGAGGTTTCGATCCCGCCTCCGCGTCGCGGGGTATGGGCATGGGGAACTTGATGGAGCGGGCCGAGGCTATCGGCGGACAATTGGAGGTCGAGTCGAAACCCGGATCGGGCACCACCATCAGCGTGAGGGTCCCGCTATGAGCGGCTCGGATCCACACGGATACCCATCGGCCTGGGCGATCGACGCGGTCCTCGCCGATGGCGGCACCGTACACATACGGCCAATCCGGCTCGATGACGCAAGTGCCCATCGTGCATTCTTCGGGCGGCAGTCCGAGCAGAGCGTGTACTTCCGCTTCTTCGGTCCGCGGTCGGAGTTGACCGACCGCGAGGTCACCCATTTCACCACCGTCGACTATCACGACCGAATGGCGTTTGTCGCGTTCCTCCGCGAGGACATGATTGCCATCGGTCGGTACGACCGCCTCGCCCACGGTGACGAGGCCGAGGTCGCGTTCGCGGTCGCCGACGAACACCAGGGTCGCGGGCTGGCCCCGCTGCTCCTTGAGTATCTCGCGACCTACGCAGCGACCCAGGGCATCACCCGCTTCAGCGCGGAGACGCTGATCGACAACCGGCGGATGCTCGAAGTCTTCCGGACCGCGGGCTTCAGGCGCGACCGCCGATCCATCGAATACGGCGTCGTCCACCTCGCCTTCGACATCGAGCCGACCGGCGAGTCCCTGGCGGCGAGTGAACACCGCGCCTGGACAGCCGGGGTTGCCAGCATCACCAGGGTCCTGCACCCGCAATCGGTCGCGGTCATCGGCGCGGGACGCAACCCTCAAGGCATCGGGCATACGGTCGTCCGCAACCTCATCGAGGGAGGCTTCAAGGGATCGGTGTACCCGGTCAATCCGAAGGCCTCCGAAGTGCTCGGTCTCGCATGCTCGCCGAGCGTCGAGGCGATCGACGGACCCATCGACCTCGCTGTCCTCGCCATCCCCGCCGCCCAGTGCATCGAAGCGGTCGACGCCTGCGGACGCAAGGGTGTCAAAGGGCTCGTTGTGATCACCTCCGGATTCGCGGAGGTCGGCGGCGACGGCATCGAGTTGCAACGCGAACTCCTGCTGCAAGCCCACCGCGGCGGCATGCGGGTGGTGGGCCCGAACTGCTTCGGGGTGATCAACACCGCGCCCGATGTGTGCCTCAATGCCACGTTCGCCGCGCGCGCACCGGCCCCCGGCGGGGTCGCCTTCGCATCACAGTCCGGGGCGCTCGGCATTGCGGTCCTGGAGCAGTCGCTCAGCTCGGGGCTTGGACTATCGAGCTTCGTCAGCATGGGCAACAAATCCGATGTCAGCAGCAACGATCTGCTCAGGTACTGGCAGCAGGATGGGCAGACCCGGGCGATCCTTCTCTATCTCGAGTCATTCGGCAATCCGCGGGCGTTCGCTCGAGTCGCCCCGGTCGTGTCGCGCACCACACCGATCGTGGTCGTGAAATCGGGTCGCAGCTCAGCGGGCACTCGTGCGGCCGCATCGCACACGGCTGCGCTGGCCAGCCCCGACACCGTCGTCGACGCTCTGTTCCGTCAGGCAGGTGTGATTCGCGTCGACACCCTTGAGGAGTTGCTCGATTGCGGCCAGCTGCTGGCGAACCAGCCAGCGCTCGAGGGTCACCGTCTGGCCGTCGTCGGCAACGCCGGGGGAGCGGCGGTGCTCGCCGCCGACGCGTGCGAGGCCGCCGGCCTCAGCGTTCCCGAATTCGATGCGGCAACCCAGGCGGCGCTTCGCGCCCTCGCCGGGCCGAATGCGGGTGTGAGCAACCCGGTCGATCTCGGCGCGGGAGCGACCCCGGAGCTCTTCGACCAGGCGTTGCGAATCCTTCTCGCATCGCACTCGATCGACGGCGCCGTGGTGATTCTCGCTCCGATTGCAACGGCCGACCCGGAGGAGGTGGCCGGTGCAGTTGCCGGAATCGATGCCGGGACGCTGCCGATCGTGTTCGTGCACCTCGGCGACAGTGCATCTCCGGAGGCGCTCAGCCAGGGACCTCGAAAGATACCGTCCTACGCATTTCCGGAGCGTGCGGTTCGAGCCTTGGGACGCATCGCCGAGCATTCGAGCTGGAAGAGTTGGCCAGTCGGGCACGCCCCGCATCTGGAGGGCATCGACACCCGTGCGGCGCAGGCGATCGTCAAGACATACCTCGCCACGAAAAGTGACGGTGGATGGCTGTCACCGGACGAGGCGGTGGCGATGCTTGGGGCTTTCGGCATCGCGACACCCGGTGAGACCGCGGTCTCCTCCGCAGGCGAGGCGGCAGGTGCCGCATCGCACCTCGGTTTCCCGGTAGCCCTCAAGGCCATGGGACCGACGATCCTGCACAAATCCGACGTCGGCGGCGTCCGCCTCGACCTCAGCGCTGCTGACGATGTCGCGGTGGCGTTCGCAGCGATGGCTCGCCACCTCGGCGACGCCATGGAGGGAGCGATCGTGCAGCAGATGCTGCGCGGCGTGGAGCTCATCGCCGGGGTGATCACCGATCCGCTCTTCGGCCCGGTCGTGATGTTCGGAAGCGGCGGGATCGCGGTCGAGCTCTTTGGGGACCGCGTGCTCCGCATCCTGCCCATGACGGATCAGGACGCGCACGAGATGGTGCGGTCGATTCGCGGGGCGCCGCTGCTCTTCGGTCATCGCGGCACTCCGCCATGCGACGTGACCGCTTTGGAGGACGTGCTCCTGCGTGTCGCCCGCCTCGCTGAGGAGGTGCCCCAGATCGCCGAGATGGACCTCAACCCGCTGATCGCATCCCCGGACGGCGCCGTGGCCGTCGACGTGCGAATCCGCCTGATGCCCTGGCGCCGCCACGCCGAGACGGAGATCCGGCGCCTGCGCTGATCGTCGGGATAGGCCGGACGGCACTGTGCCGAGGGTCCGAGGGCCCCGCACCCAGTGGGACTCCAACCCGGAATCTCATGGCATCCGGCTCTGTTGTCAATGCGCGCCTGAGGCCGAGCATGTGCATACCGGGTCAGATGGACTCGAAACAACAAGGGACACGGCCATGACAAACGGACTTCGTTGGCGGATCGTCGTACTCCAGGTGGGACTGATCGGCATCCTCGCCTTCGTGAGCGGGTTCGCCTTCTGGGCGAGCAGCTTCGCGACCTCGACGGTGCACGACCAACTTGCCGCACAGCAGATCTACTTCCCAGCCGCCGGTACGCAGGCGATCACGTCCCTGCCCAAGGCCGATGCAGCGGCCATGACCCAGTACGCCGGCCAGGAGCTGCTCACCGGTCAGCAGGCTCAGGTCTACGCCAACAACTTCATCAACGTTCACCTCGGCGAGATCGCCAACGGCAAGACGTACTCCCAGCTCAGCACTGAGGCGATGGCCGCTCCAAACAACACCAAGCTCGCCGGCGAAGTGGCAACCATCTTCAAGGGCACAACGTTGCGGAGCATGTTGCTCAACGCCTACGGCTGGTCTGAGATCGGCGTGTTCGCCGGCTATGCTGCCATCGGCCTCGCGATCGCCGCGGTAGTGGTTCTCGGTGCCTTCCTCTTCGAGATCGTCCGCTGGCGCGAAACGGCGACTGAGGGACGGACCGTCCGCCCAGCAACACAGCCGACGCCAGTCCGGCAGCACGCGTAAGGGACAACCCCTGCGTACGGTCCCGTTTTGACCCACCGGCTTCCAGGCCGGTGGGTCATTCTTTGTCTTGGCCTCTCCACAATGCGGAACACCACTGGAAAATCGAGGGGAGAGTGCGCCGGCCACAGCATGGGAGTCCCCGGGGAGCAGAGTTGACGAGTTGAGTGAACATCGAGTTGCTCTATGTGCCTGACTGCCCGCATGTGGATCAGGCGCGACATCTTCTGCAGGCGTGCCTCACCGAGCTGAACCTGACGAGCGTCGAGGTCGCAGAGAGGCAGGGCAACTTTCCCTCGCCATCGATCCTCGTCAACGGCATCGATGTCATGGGGACACCAGCCTCAGAGGATGCGTCTTGTCGTCTCGAACTGCCGACCCGCGCGCGCGTGCTAAGCGCTCTTCGTCGCGAGGAGGGCTCCGAGACGTGAACGAGTTCCGCCACTCGGAGCCTCGTCGCTCGGCCTCCCGGAGGACGGCTGCGGAAGGAACGCGTTCGTCGCAGCGCTCGGCTAGATTCGGACCGGCGCGCTCGCCCCGACGGCGCTGACGTCTTCGCGGGGATTCCCCGCGCCCGCCCAGCTGATGACGGTCGGACAGCTGAGGGACGCGTTGTGCGCGGCTGTCCGGGAGAGCTGTCGGCGCTACAGCAGACTCACGAGATCGGCGACCACCTCGGCGGCTGGAAGGCTGGCGTGAACCTCGCCGACCCCCATCCCCGCGTACATTGCCATGTCGCTTGTGGTGTGCTCGACCCCGCGATATGGCGGTACAGTCTCGCGCCACCCCGTGGTGCGCGCCAACTCGATTGCGCTGCGCAGCACGCGATGCGGCGCGTGAGGCCAGCCTTCGTCGAACCATTCCGTCAGCACTGTATCGTCACCGGTCGCGTCGAGCAGCCTCGCTACGTAGTCAGGATGAGCCGCCAACTCCGGCGAGGTCACGAAGCGTGTGCCGACGCGCACGGCGTCCACACCCATGCCCATCACCTCGGCGAAGCGTTGCGGCGTTGCGACACCTCCCGCGGCGACAACCGGGATTCGCACCACAGCCAGGACCGCAGGCACCACCTCGGCGAGCGGTTGCGTCCCGCGCACGTGTCCACCTGCCTCAATCCCTTGCGCTACAACAAAGTCACAGCCGGCCACCTCGGCGGCAGCAGCCTCCGCTCCTGAGCCGACCTGCCAGCCCGCGAGCGCGCCGCCGCCGTGTACCGCCTTCACCAGAATGGGATCCGGGTCACCGTAAAAGAACTCGACAACCCGGACGGAGCTTGCCGCTTCACGCACCATATCCAACGACGAGACAAAAGGGACGATGAAGTTCAGCCCGCATGTCCCCGATGCGGGAGCCTCGGAACGCGGGACCATGCCCAGGCCGCCCGCCGTCACCACAGCCGCGGCCAACTCAGTCGTGCCGACACCACCCATACCAGCAAGCTGCAGCGGCAGCGCGCAACCGACAAGGTCAGTGAAGCGGGTGCTTGTGATCACGTGGCTCTTGAATCCGCGTTCAGAGGCGGAGGTGTGGCGCGTATATAACAACAATCGGGACGTCGCGCGACGACCGCCAGCTGGGCAAGCCCGGCCACCATCCCGGATCCGAACCGGGCACTGCCACTGCTATCGGTCGCCATGGATCGGCCCTCCGCTGGCCGATAGGTCGTCACCGGCTTAGTCGCCAGCGGATCCTGCACGCAACACCGGAGCTGCGTCGGCGGTTGTGTAGCGCGATTCGAATTCGCGCGTGGATACCGAAAGCAGCGCTGCGAGAGCCCCCGCTGCCGCAACGATCCCCGCGACGAAGAGGATCTCGTTGAAGCCGGCGAAGAAGCCCTCTCGTGCCGCAGCCACAACGCGTGCCGGGGTCGATGCAGGCAGGCCGCCCAGCGTGACGGCGTCAGCGAGTGCCCGCGCCCGAGCGCCGGGAATGCCCGGCAGCAGTGCGGACACCCTGGTCTCCGCTCGCGCAAGGAACAGCGCGCCCATCGCGGCTGTCCCAGCCGCAATCCCCACCTGTCGGAAGGTGTCATTGATGCCGGAGGCGACGCCGCTCTGCTCTTCGGCCACGGTGGAGAGCGCGACGTTGGCCAGCACTGGGTTGACGACGCCGATGCCGATCCCCCCCAGCACCAGGCCACCCAGGATTCCCGTCCAGTCGTCGCCCGGTTTGGTGTGTGCCATGAGGATCAGACCGGCTGCGATGAGACCCATGCCAAATGCCAGCAACAGACGCGGTGGCACCTTGGCGACTGCGATGCCAGAGAGGGGGGCAATCAGGAACGACGCGATGGTGACCGGGAGAAAGCGCACCGCGGCCCCCATCGGCGAGTACCCGAGCACGTTCTGCACATAGAGGATGATGTAGAGGAAGCTCGCGAACATCGTTGCGGAAATTGCGAAGGCGGTGATCTGCGCGCCGGTAAAGGTGGGGCTGCGGAAAAACTTCAACGGCAGCATCGGTTGAGCGATATGCGACTCGATGACGATGAATGCTCCGAAGAGCAGCGCCGCACCAGCGAAGAGGCCGATGATCAGTGCGCTTGTCCATCCCTCGTCGTTGCCCCGAAGCAGTGCCAGGACGAGCGCCGTGTTGGCACCTCCGAACGTCAAAAGACCCAGCCAGTCGACACCTCTCGCTTCGGGGTCTCTCGTCTCGCGCACTCGGGTGAACGTCACGATGAGCGCCGCGAGTCCGATCGGCACATTGATGAAGAAGATCCAGCGCCAACCCAGCGTCGAGGTCAGCGCACCGCCGACTAAGGGCCCGACAGCGACGGCGACACCTATGGTGGCCCCGTAGATGGCCAGAGCGGTGGCCCGGGTGCGACCGAGGAACTCCTGCGCCACCAGCGAAAGGGAAACTGCGAAGAGCACCGCACCGCCTACTCCCTGCGCCGCTCGAGACATATTGAGCATCGCCGGGCTGACGGCGAAGCCACAAGTCAGGGACGCTAGGGAGAAGACCGCGAGGCCAAATGCGAAGACACGGCGACGCCCGAGACGATCACCAAGCGACCCGCTCGTGAGCACGAAAGCTGCGAGGGTGAGGGTGTATGCGTCGATCACCCACTGAACGTCCGTGAAGGTCGCTCCCAGATCGCGCTCGATCCGGGGCAGGGCCACGTTGACCACCGTGATGTCGAGGAGAAGCATGAAGGTGGCGACACATGCCGCCAGCAGGGTCCACCACTTCCTCGCCATTCGCCAGCCTCCCGCTGCTATTGCTTGGCGGCAGTGTGATAATGACTACACAGCAATTGCAAGGGGTCGTGCTGGGCCTTACGCCTCAGCGTGTGGTGCGCTGCTCCCTGGCCGCCCGTCGGTCAGGCGCTCGAACCCTTCGCTCAGTTCGCCCACTCGGTAAGAGTTCCCCACGCTGGCGTTAAGGGCGGCGCGCTCGAAGCGCATCCGCCGCCAGTGTCAGCGCACCTCCACGACGGCAACTCGGTGGATCCCGCCAGGACTGTCGACACTCACCTCGTCGCCGGCGCGGTGGCCGGAGATCGCGGCTCCCAAAGGCGAATCCAGCGAGATCCGGTGACGGGCGATATCTGCCTCAGCTGGCACAACGATGGTGTACTCGGAGTCGCCGAAATCATCCCGCACCACGACAGTCGCGCCTAAGCCCACGGTACCGTCATACGGAGCAGCCTCGACGATCACCGCATGGCGGAGCATCCCTTGGATTGTCTGTACGCGGCCGTCGAGGAGCCCCAGTTCGCGCCTGGCATCATGGTAGGCGAAGTTCTCGCGCAGATCGCCTTCGGCGCGGGCTGCGGCAACCCGCAGCACGATTTCAGGACGCTTCGTATCGATGAGCTCGCGCATTTCGGCGATGAGCGCGGCTTGTCCGTCTGCGGTGAGCAGGACTGGTCTAACGAGTGCCATGTGATGATCTCCGAAACGGGAGGCGCTACAGAAGGTCGTTAGTGTGCCATGGCCCGCGGTTCGCCGCGTAGCCATGTGTGTTGGCTCCACCCGGCTAGTCCCTCTCCACGTTGGAAGGCGCTGGCATCGCATGCATCTGGATGAAATTCAGCCGGTTCCTCGGTCGACAGAGGGGTGGGGCCTTGGGAACGATGGTCGTCGTTAAGCGCCTCATACGGCCTCTGGCGCCGACGCACGACGTGACTGTGCTTCGCGGAGCGGGTCGGGAATGCGGCCGCCGAGTCGAAGCAGGACGGCTCCGGCCAGCACCGCGGCAAGCGCGCCACCCCACCAGACGACGTCTGGCGAGGTCTGCAGCAGCAGGCCACCAATCGCCGGGCCGAGGGCCAGGGAGATGCTGAAGGTCAGACTGTAAAGAGACAGATAGCGGCCGAGCAGATGAGCTGGGGCCATGTCCGCGACCAGCGGCCCGAGAACGACAGTGTGTACGCATTCGCCGATTGCGAAGACGATCGCAACGCCGGCGAGGAGACTGGTCGCAGCGAGCTCCGAGTGGATGAGCGTTGCCGGCAGCACCGCGAGCAGGCTGACCGCAAAAAGCGCGCTGGCCGCCGCGAAAGCGTGTGTTCGTTCCATCCGTGCCACAACGCGCACCGCCGGGATCTGCGCGATGACGACGAAGCACGTGTTGACGAGGATGAGGATTCCGATCGCGGCGGGGCCGAGCGATGTGTAGGTCTTTGCAAATGGCGGCAGGATGTTGGAGAAGAACGTGTGGCCGACGACGACGAGCACGATATTGGCGGCGATCACAGTGAGGAACAGCCGATCTCGCGCGACGGCGCGAAAACCGGTTCCGTTGGCGTGTGTCGCTGTGACGGTCTCTACTCGCGGGTTCGGTACGGCGGCGAGCACGATCAGCGCGAATCCGGCGTAGGTGAGGGCGTCGAAGAAATAGAGCGTTTGGAACGAGCTGAGCTGCTGTGCTGATGCGATGACGAAGCCGGCTGCGGTCGCGCCGGCGCCGAGACCGAAGTTGCCCGCGACGCGGTTGAGCGCGAAGGCTGCCGCTCGCTGCTCGCGCTTGACCAACCTGATGGTCAATTGCCGGTTGGCCGTCCCTGCCGCGCCGATGCCGGCTCCGCTCACGATCGAGCAGGCAAAGGCCTGCCAGGGACGGTCGACGTAGGCGAAGCCGGCGTAGCCCAGGGCGCTCGCCAGGCTTCCTGCGACCACGATCGCTTTGGCGGAGTACCGGTCGAGCAGCGCTCCCGTCGGCAGGGTGGCGATGGCGGCCGTCCCCATGGTCGCCGCGAGAACCAGTCCGGCTACCGACGTTGAAAAGCCGCGTATCTGGTGCAGATAGATGATCTCAAAGGGAAGAATGAGCCCGTAACCGAAGAAGTTGAGGGCGTTTCCCGCTTGAAGGATGAGCACGGGGCGAGAGAGCCCGGTGCGCCAACCCGCGATGAGGCGTGAGACGCGGCGCCTCATCCGCCTCAAGGCCTCGCCGCGACGGGAAGCGCCTCAGGCATTGCCGCCGCGATACCGTTAACTCATGCGGCCGACGGTACGAGGCGCCGATCCTGACCGTCTTGAACGATCCTGCGGCCCACGCTCGGACTCGATCAGGTTCGGGCCGAGCGCCCACGGCGTCGAGCGCACTGAGGTCTACATCTCCGCGCGCGGCTTCGATCCGCACCGGCACGACACCTACGGGATCGGCGTCACGACGGCCGGCGTGGCCACCTTTCGTTACCGCGGCTCGCAGCGTGTCTGCCTGCTCGGTCAGCTGCAGGTCCTGCATCCCGACGAGACGCACGACGGCGGCCCCGGAACCGAGGACGGCTTCGGTTACCGGATCCTCTACATCGCGCCCGAGCTCGTCCGGGGCGCCCTCGGCGATCGCGCGCTGCCGTTCGTCGCCGATCCCGTCCAGGAGCCGAAGCCGACGGCTCGACCCATCGTTGCGCTGCTCGCCGACATCGACGACCCGATCAGCGAGCTGAGTAGCGCCGAGATCGCGGTGGCAGTCGCCGACTGCCTCCTGTCGCTCAGTGATCGACCCGACCGCCGCCGTTCCACGGTCGACACCAGGGCAGTCGAGCAGGTACGCGAGTATCTCGCGGCCCACGCACGGGAGCAGACGCCCGCGTCGACTCTCGAAGAGATCGCGGGCACCGACCGTTTCACGATCACTCGCCACTTCCGATGGGCGTTCGGGACAAGCCCCGACCGCTACCGGACGCGGCGCCGCCTGGCCCTCGCGCAAGCCGCGATCGAGAGCGGGCAGTCACTCGCGCAGGTCGCTGCCGACGCCGGTTTCGCCGACCAGAGCCACATGACGCGACACTTCAAGCGGACCTTTGGATTGACGCCGGCCCGGTGGAGGGCCCTCACCGCCGCGTCATCGACGGAACGTCTCGAGACCAATGGCCACCGCCCTGAGTCGCGGTCTTCGGGCCTGTCGTCCGCCGAGAGTCGCGCGACTTAGGGTGGTTTTGCAGGAGAGAACATCAAGGAGCCATCCCCCACGGATTCGCCTGCTCCAACTGTGCGGCGACCGAGTGCAGCAGTGACTCGGAGCCTGCCGGCGCGATGAGCTGCACACCCTGGAATAGGGGAGGGGCGGTGCGAACCCGCGATGTACCCCGCCACGTCTACATACGCCACGCGGCAGCCTGGTCATGCGCTTCGGGACGGCGCTCGCGTCAGCCCTTGATCCATCGTGCGAATCCTTCGACGAGCCGGCGAGAGCTCTGCGCTTCGGCCATCTCTTCGGGGTGCCATTGCACAGCCAGGAGCAGTAGATCCGGAGCCTCGAGGGCTTCGACGCCCCCGTCGCTGCTGACGGCGGCACAGTGCAGTGATGGCGCCAGGCGGTCCACAGCCTGGTGGTGGCCACTATTCACCGCTGCGACGTCAACACGCAGGATGTGTCGCAGGTACGTGCCGTCAAGGATCTGCACTTCGTGAATCGGCGCTGCAGAGTCCGCGCCCCACCGGGGATGGTCGACGTGCTGGTGTAGCGTTCCGCCCAACGCGACGTTCAGCACCTGCTGCCCTCGGCATATCCCGAGCATCGGAAGGTGCCGAGCACGCGCTGCCGTGACGAACTCGAGTTCGAGCGCGTCCAGGTCCTCGATGGACGTCTCCGTGTGCGGTCCCGGCTCCTGTCCATACCGTGCTGGCGCAACGTCGGGGCCGCCGGGTAGGACGAGGCCGTCAAGGCGCGCTAGGACCGTCGTCGACGATTTCGGCGTGATCAGGACGGGTACGAGGCCAGCAGAGCTCAGCAGGCTGAGGTAGCGCAGGGCGTTCTCGCCGGGGGCCGCCGAACGCGCGACGATGTCGTCCGTCCACGTTAACCCAACCATCGGATCAGGATTCATGCGCATCGACTGCACACGGGGAGCGTGGCGCTCGACGGCCGCGAGCAGCGCTCAGCCCCCGGCAGGACCACGAAGTTTTCTAGTGAACCACTCGAGGATGATGTCGGCACGCTGCATCCGATGGGCGGGACTGCCTGAACGCGACAGCTCGTGATTTTCTCCTGGGAAGCGAACCAACTCTGGGTTCCGCCCGAGCAGACGCAGCCCGACGAACAACTCCTCGGCCTGGCTGATCGGGCAGCGCAAGTCGTCCTCGGAGTGGATCAGCAGCATCGGCGTGTGCATGTCAGCAACGTACGACGAGGGCGAGTGGCGTAGGTACGGTTCGGATCGATCCAGATGGGTGAAACCAACTTCAGTGCGGAAGCTACCAGCCGCGTCGGAGCTGCATTCGAGCAAGAGCAGATTGTTCGCCGCCCGTTCGGAACACGCTGCGACAAAGCGATCCGTGTGACCAACGATCCACGAGGTCATATAGCCGCCATACGAGCCTCCCTGGACTCCGAGCCGCGCATCGTCGATCCAGTCGAACCGTTTGCATGCCTCGTCAACGCATGCGATGACGTCGTGGTAGTCCACCCCACCCCACCCCGAACCCGGGTCGGTCTCGGCTTCAGGCCAGCGGATGGCGCGCCCCCATGCCTCGCTGTAGCCGGAGCTGCCGCGCGGATTGCAGTAGATGACCCCGAAGCCGGAGCCGACCTGAAGTTGGAACTCGTCGAAGAAGAACCATCCGTAGGAGGTGAACGGGCCTCCGTGGATGTTGAGGATCGTGGGGGCACGCTCGCCAGCCACGACACCGCGCGGAGCCATTGCCCAGCACGCCACCTCCACCCCATCGGCCGACACCGCGGTGAAGCGCACGGGTGCGATCAGCTCCACTCGTTCTCGCAGCGACCGCGTCAGGTCGGTGAGCCGGCGAGGATCCTCGCCGGCCACGGAGGCGTAGACCTCGGTCAGCTCGATGGGATCGGTGATCGCAGCGGCCAGAACGCGAGTGGCGCCTGCAACCTCGATCACATCGAACGCTCGCACCACCCGCTCGCCACCGAGCATCAGCGTGGGAATCCCCCCGCCCGCGTCCACGCGGTAGACGTGGATGGCTCCATCCTCCTCGACGCGGAACCAGACGTCGCTGCCGGTCCAGACGGGCGCAGCCTGGTTCGGATAGGGCGAGGCGTTGCGATCGAGCACCGTGCTGACGTCGCGCCGGTTACCCGTCGCAATGTCGAGCACCCCGACTCGGCCGTGCCGGGGCTCGTCCCCGGGGGTGGGGTCGTACGTGAACGCGAGCCGGTTCCCGTCAGGTGACCATGACAGCAACGCCCAAGACGCGGACGTGTCGGTCAGCGCCTCAGGTGTGCCGCCCAGAGCGCTCACGACCCAGATGTCGTTGCAGAGATCCAGGTCCCAGTCCCCGTGACGCGCCGATACGAACGCGAGCCGGGTGCCGTCTGGCGACCACGTCGGGCTGCTCGCCGCCCAGGGCCCCTCAGTCAGGTCCTGTGGTGAGGCGGAGCCATCGACGGGCAGCACGAGGACGTGGGTCGGCCGGTCGTAGATCCATCCATGAGCATTGAGACTGCTGAACAGGCGGTTGATCCGCCGCGGTGGCAGCGCGCCAACCGGTGGCCGCTTGCCAGGAGTGCCGTAGCGAGCGGGATCAGGCACCCGAGCGACGACGGCAAGCCGGGTACCGTCAGGCGACCATGCGAGGTCGGTGATTTCGTCCGGCCGCGAGCACAGCTGGCTGATCTCTCCAGGTCCGTCAACCGGCACAATCCACAAGGCGGCCTCCTCGCCCATTCCGGCGCTCCGCGCGAACGCGATCGAGCGGCCATCGGGAGACCAGCGCGGCAGCGTGTCCGCCCACGCGCCTGCTGTGAGCGGGCGCGGCGGGGCTGACGCGTTGACGTCGGCCAGCCAGATCCGGGTGCGATATCTGTTGGCCTCGATATCAACGGTGATGACGGTGTATGCAATCCGCCGGCCATCCGGAGCCACGCGAACCTCGCCCGCGTGAGCGAGGATCGACAGATCGGGCGCTGTCATCCCGGTCATACCGACATCCTTTGGTAGGAGGAACCTATCCGACGTTCTGCGCAGCTGGCGCCCGGCCAGCGCCAACTGCGCGCGCCCCGGGCAGACCTCTCGACAGCGAGATCCTACGTTTTTGGCTGGGCGCGTCGACTGGTGACCACCACATCCTGAAGCCACGCTGCGGCAGTTTCGAATCCTGCTGTGCCGTCAGGTTGCCAGGCTGTCTCAGGTGGAGTGGCTAAGGCGGCGAGTGATCGGTTGCGTCAGGCGGACCGGATGCGTCGTAGGCGGCTTGACGAAGCCCGGCGGCTACTTGGCACCTACGGCGACCTGGGCGCGTTCAACCGGCCCAAGATACGTCACGACTGTCGCCAAGAGGATCACCGAGGATACCAGTGGCAGCGGTGAGAACCGAGGAGTCGGGCGATCGGACGTGATTGCCCGTATCAGCGCCTTATGCGATCGCGGATGGTGAAACCCATGGATGAGGTGCCTGGAAGGAGCATCCCCGGGATCTGGCACATGGGTCGGGACCAATGGCTCGAGCGTTGATGCCAAAGGCCCCTGGTCCAGAGCCTGGCCACGAGCTTATGTTCGTCAGCATCTACCAACGCGTACCTGGAGAAGCTGATGAAAGCCGCAGTCGTTCATGATTTCCGTCAACCACTGGTCATCGAGGATCGTGCGATTCCGACACCGGGCTACGGTGAGATCGTCGTTCGGATCGAAGCGTCGGGACTCTGCCATACCGACATCCACGCCGCGCACGGCGACTGGCCGGTGAAGCCGAGCCTGCCTTTTGTGCCGGGTCATGAGGGCGTCGGCGTGGTGACGCGTGTCGGAGCCGGGGTGATACGCGTCAAGGAGGGTGAGCGGGTCGCGCTTCCATGGCTCGGGTACGCGTGCGGTACGTGCGAGTTCTGCGTCTCCGGATGGGAGACCCTCTGCATGCACCAGGTCAACACCGGATACGGAATGGACGGCGCATACGCCGAATACGCGAAGGCGTCGGCCGCATACGTCGGCATCGTTCCTGCCAGCATCGATCCATTCGATGCGGCCCCTCTGTCGTGCGCCGGCGTCACCACATATAAAGCCGTCAAGGTATCGGGCGCACGGTCCTCAGACCTGGTTGCCATCTTCGGCGTCGGCGGTTTGGGACACCTGGCCGTGCAGTACGCAAAGATCGCCGGTGCCACCGTCGTCGCCGTCGACCTCACCGCGGACAAGCTCGCGATGGCGAAGGAACTCGGTGCCGACTATACGGTGAACGCCTCCGAGGAGGACCCGGCTCAAGTGATCCAGCGACTCGGCGGCGCCGATGCTGCGATCGCACTCGCAGTGTCGCCTCGCTCATTCGAGCAGGCTTTCGGATCGCTACGGCGCAAGGGGATATTGGTCTTCGTCGCGCTACCCGCCGACAATGCTGTCCGCATCCCAATCTTCGAGACCGTACTCAATGGCATCACCATCGTCGGGTCCATCGTCGGCACCCGCAAGGATCTCGATGAGGTGTACGAGTTGCACGCTCGCGGACGCACCCATGTGATCCGCGAGATTCGCTCGCTCGATACCGTGAATCAGTCGATCCAGGACGTTCTCGATGGAACTGTCAATGCAAGGATTGTCTTCGATCTCAGGGATCGCGCCGTCGCCGAACCGCTCGAACGACAGCTTGCCGCGGCTGCGTTGTAGCCGACTTCCCGATCCGCCACAGGATGTCGTCTTTGGCCAGTGCCCCGGCAGGTACCCACCTGTCGGGGTGCTGGTCAGCAGCCGCGTGAGAGGGCGATCAACTGTCAACCGCGCAGATGACATTAGCCCCTTGTGCGGCACCGAATGTGCGTGGGAGCGTTGATACACGCGAGATCGAATCGAAACAGCGGATAACCGGAGGTTGGTCATGCATCGCAGATTGCGTCACTCGATGTTATTCGGCCTGAATCTCTCCCACCCGCGGGGAATGATGCTTGTTGCGGGAAAAAGCCATCATTCCGGGGTAGAGCACTACACCCGTTCCACCGCCGGTGCCCAACGCACCGCTCAATCGCTCGCCGCGAACTCAACTTGCGCGTCTGTCGGGGAGACAGGACTCGAACCTGCGACCCCTGGTCCCCCAGACCAGTACTCTAACCATCTGAGCTACTCCCCGAGGCGCGCCCGGCGACTCTAGCGCGCCGGGCCCCACGGGGCCCCGAGGGCCTCAATCGTCGCTCTCGTCCCGATGGCGGGTCACGATCCGCAGCCGGACCCCGGCGAACCCGAACACGGCGCGGATCCGGTTCTCGAGATACCGCTGATAGGCGAAGTGCATCAGCTCGGGATCATTGACGAAGAGCACGATCGTCGGCACCGGGCTTCGCGCCTGGGTCGCGTAGAGGATCTTGAGGCGGCGACCCTTGTGGGTGCGAGGCGGATGCTCGTCGAGCGCATTGCGGATCAGGTTGTTCAGCGCCGGGGTCGGGACGTGGATCGCTCGCGCGTCGGCCACGGCGAGCACCGCCGGCATCACCCTCTTGAGATTGCGCCGCTCGGTCGCCGACAGCGTCAACACCGGCACCCCGGGGACGAAGGAAAACGAGTTCCTGGAGCTTCTTCAGGAACCCGGCGTCGACGCGATCCTCGTGCTTCACGAGGTCCCACTTGTTCGCCGCCACTACCAGCCCGGCGCCCGCCTCGACGGCATACCCGGCGATGTGGCGGTCCTGCGCGCTCGCTCCCTCCGACGCGTCGATCACGAGCAGACCGACGTCGCTGCGCTGGAGGGCGCGAAGCGATCGCAGCAGGCTGTAGCGCTCGACGTTCTCGGTGACGATCCCCCGCCGCCGGATCCCCGCCGTGTCGACGAGCCTGATCTTCCGCCCGTCAAGCGAGACCACTGTGTCGACAACGTCGCGCGTCGTGCCCGGAACCGGTGACACCAGGGCCCGCTCCGAGCCCACCAGCCCGTTGAGCAACGACGACTTGCCGGTGTTCGGCCGGCCGATGATCGCGACACTGACCTCGCCCGCCGCCGGCTCCGTCCCCGCCGCCCCGTTCTCGGGAAGCTCGGCAACGAAGCGGTCGAGCAGGTCGCCGGTGTCGGTTCCCTGCAACGCCGAGATCAGCAGGGGGTCGCCAAGCCCCAGCCGATACAACTCGTCGGCGCGATAGCGATCAACCTGGCTGTCGGCCTTGTTGCCGACCAGGATCACCGGCCGCCCCCCACGCCGCAGCGCGTGGGCGATCTCCTCATCCAGCGCTGTCACACCATCGCGCACGTCGACCATGAAGCAGCACACGTCTGCCTCGGTGATCGCCATCTGCGCCTGCTCGCGCGTCGCACGCGTCAGCGCGGCGATGTCCGGGGCGGCGTCCCGCGGCAGAGGAACGTCCAGACCGGCCGTGTCCACGACGGTGAAACGCTTCCCGCCCCACTCCACCACGCCGTAGAGACGGTCGCGCGTCAGCCCGGCGAACGCGTCGACGATCGCTCGGCGGGTCCCGGTGAGCCGGTTGAACAGCGTCGATTTGCCGACGTTGGGGCGGCCGACGATCGCCACCACCCCCACCGCCGGGGCAACCGGATCCGCCTCCTCACGGCGGCGCCGGCGAGTGGCGCCGGCCGGGCTCATTTCCCTCCACCGGGGACCGGTGAGATGTCCAACGCGATCTGCGCGAACGGTGCTCCCTCTGCCTCGAGTGCGAAGGCGTTGACGTCCTCCGCGCCCTCGCGCGTCGTGCGACAGATGATGTAGACGTAATCAAGCCATGCGCGGTCGGTGTCGAACTGCGACGGCCGCGCAGGGTGATCGGGGTGGCTGTGCCAGATGCCTGCGATGTCGAGCCCGCGCGAGCGCGCGTCGCGATCCGCCTGCATGAAGTCAACCGGGTCGAGGTCGTAGCGATCGGCGCTGCGCTCGGTCCACATGTTGCGCGCCGAGGTCGCGTCGACGACGAGCATGCGTGTCCCGTCGCGCCGTCCCAGCAGCACGCCGCATCCCTCGTTGGGGTACGCGGCGGCCGCGAGGTCGCGAATGCGTCGCTCGGCGGCGGGAGCGATCGTCGCGAAGCGCAGGTTCACCGACCCAGCCACCGGTACAGCCCGGTGGAGAGATACCGGTCGCCCCCGTCGGGCAGCACGGTGACGATCACCCCGCGGCCGATCCGGCGCGCGACCTCGCCGCACGCCCAGAGCGCCG
>CAWCVK010000004.1:0-382378 GCA_963799005.1 Candidatus Dormiibacterota bacterium
GCGTCTCGCGTGGGCCGCTGCCATCGCCCACATCGCGTATCTTGCGTACCTCGCGAGATCCGCGCATTGATGCACTGTCGCGTAGCTCGCGCTTCCCGCGAGCGTCGCGGACTCCGCGACGTCAGCACACGCCGCGCCCCTCACGACACATCCCACCCGGGACACACGGGCGGTTAGTGCAGCGACCAGCCCCGCTGATTGGCCGCGTCGAACTGGGTGCGTGTCACGGGAATGACCGAGCCGAGGTGGACGTGGCCCTCCTCGCCGGAGAGGCACTGCACCGAGTAGCAGCGGCACCAGCGATAGCCGCGCTGATACAGCGAGCGCTCCTCCGAATCCGCGGCGATCCAGCGCTCGGTCTCATCGATCGGCGTGACCTCGCCGAACACGAAGAGTCCGCCGGGGTGCGGCGCGACGAATTGGGCCGGCTCGCGGGCGATGCGGGTGATCGGCCAGCCGGTGAACTCTGCGACGGACTCCACGATGTCGCCCACGTGCTCGGGTTGCAGCCAGGACCACTCGGCCTCATCGCCCATGCCAGCGTGCGTTCGCCATTGGGCCAGCTCGATCTCCTCGGGGAGCGCACGGCGAGCGGCCACGCCGACGAGACTCCCGGCGCTCACGCCGTTGTCCGCCCAGGTCCGCCCCGCCACACGCACGCACACGAGCCAGCCGTAACTGGGATGCGCGATCACCTGCCCGGGGGCCGGCGCATCGCCGGCGAGGACGGGGATCAGCCAGGGCGGCTGCTCGATCGCAACCCACGCGCATCCCGGGTGGTACGGATGGCGCTCGAGCCGGTCGTAGGTGATGCGGGTGCCGACCGGCGCCTCACCGCCGCAGCCGCCACAGCGGTTGTGGAAGCGCGCGGTGATCTGGACGAAGCGGGGACCCGGGCCCTCCCAGTCCCGCTCCAGCCCCGCCACTCCCTGCAGCGTCGCCGGCATCACCATCTCCACCGCCATCACCACCTCAACTCCTCAGCTTCACCGTCACCCGACTCTCCCATCAGCTCCGCCCTCCGCATCCCTGCAGCACCGCCCCACGCCTATATCTCACACACACTTTCACCTGCGGTTTTGACCCCGTTTTCGACCCAAAGTGTAAGCGATCTGTGAGCGCTTTACCAGTACGCTCGAAGGCGTGATCTCCATCGGCAAACTCACCAGCGTCGAGCAGGCGGTGCGCTACCTGCGCGAGGCCGTGGCCGATCAGCAGCTCGAGTACTTCACCGCCCGTGGCGAGTTGCCGGGCCGCTGGCGGGGCCTCGGGGCGGAGGCGCTTGGGTTGCGCGGCGAGGTGACCGACACCGACTTCGCCGCGGTCCTGAGCGGCAAGCACCCGACCACCGCGGAGGATCTGGGACGCCACTGGTCGCGCCAGCACGTGGTCGCGTTCGACGTCGCCGTGTCGGCACCCAAGGACGTGAGCATCCTCTACGCGCTCGGCGACGACCACACTCGCGCGACCATCCTGCGCATCCACGATGAGGGCGTGCGCGCCGCCGCCGAGTACCTCCAGGCGCACGCCGGCTGGGCGCGGCAGTTCAACGCCGAGAGCAAGCGTGCGGAACCGGTGCGCGCCCGCCTGGTGATGGCCGAGTTCGTGCACCGCACCGCGCGTCCCGTGACCGATCCGGCCACCGGCACTGTCACGGTCGATCCACAGCTGCACACCCACCTGACGGTGCCCAACTGGGCGCAGCGGCCCGACGGCACCTGGGGGCAGCTGTACAGCGAGCCGGTGTACCGCCATGCGGCCGCGGCCGGCGCGATCGCACAGGCGGAGTGGCGCGACCGCCTCGTGCGAGAACTGGGGATCTCGACCGTGGTCGACGGCAAGGGGTACTTCGCCATCGTCGGCATCACGCAGGCGCAGCGCCACGAGTTCTCGCGGCGGTCCCAGCAGATCGACGCCGCGGCGAGGGCGATGGCCATCGAGTCGGCCAGCGGCCGGGAGGTGGCCACGCTCGACACCCGGGAGAGCAAGCACGAGATCGCGGCCACCGAGGATCTCTTCGCCAGATGGCGGGAGCGGGCGGGCAGCGTCGGACTCGACAGCGCGAGCGTGGGCGACCTGATGCACCGCGAAGCCGACGCTCAGCTCCCGCGTCAGCTCGACGTGCGCGATCCCATCGAGATCCTCGGTGTCCACGGACTCACCGCCCAATCGGCAACCTTCACCCGCCGCGACCTGATCCGCGGCATCGCCGCGCACGCACCCCTGGGCATGAGCCGGAGTCGCATCGAGACGACGGCCGACGACATCCTGGCCGACCGTGACGCGGTGGTGGCGTTGCTCCCCACCGCGCACGACGGCGAGGTGGAGGGCGACACGATCACGCGTTGGATCGAGTCCGGCCGCGACCTCCGGTACACCACGCCGGAGATGCTCCTCCTCGAGGAGCGGATGCTCAGCACCGCCCAGGAGCGGGCACACGCCGACGTCGGTGTGGCGCGCGATGCGCACGTCGCGGCGGCCGTTGCATCGCGGCCGACGCTGACCCGCGATCAGCGGACGATGGTCGATGCCGTCTGCCGCACGTCCGCCGGCGTCGTGGTCATCGAGGGCGCGGCGGGGGTCGGCAAGACGTATGCGCTCGAGGCGTGCCGCGAAGCCCTGCAGGCGAGCGGCATTCAGGTGGTCGGCTGTGCGCTGGCCGGCAAGGCGGCCCAGGGGCTCGAGGAGGGATCGGCCATCCCGTCGTGGACGGTGACGGGGATGCTCAACGAACTGCAGATGGACCACCTCCCCTTTGGGGGTGTGCTCGTCGTGGACGAGGCCGGGATGCTCGGCGACCGCCAGCTCGCCGAGCTGGTCTCGCTCTCGGCGCGGGACGACGCCAAGCTGGTGCTGGTCGGCGACCCCAAACAGCTGCAGCCCATTGAGGCCGGGGCGCCATTGCGCACCCTTGGCGAGCGCATCGGCAAGGTCGAGCTCACCGAGAACATCCGCCAGGTCGACCCGTGGGAACGGGCGACACTCGCCCTCCTGCGCGACGCCGAAGCGCGCGCGGCGTACCGCGAGTACATGCGACACGACCGGGTCCACATTGCACCGTCGGCACCGGAGCGTCGGGCGGAGGTGGTCGCGCATCACAGCGCTCTGAGCGCCAGCGGCCTCGACGCGATCATGCTCGCCCGCCGCCGGGACGAGGTGGAGACTCTCAACGAGCTCGCCCGTGCCAGGGCCGTGGAGGACGGACGCGTGCACGGACCGGCGCTGAGCGTGAGGGACAAGGACTATCAGGCGGGCGACCGGATCGTCTGCCTGACCAACGATCGTCACGCCGGGGTACGCAACGGCACCCGTGGCGTCGTCACCAGCGTCGATCCTGAACGGGGCACGCTCACCCTCGAGCGTCCGGACCACGGCCAGGTGACCATCGATACCAAGCAATACGACGCTCTCGACCGCGGCTACGCCCTCACCGTCCATAAGGCCCAGGGCATGACCGCGGACATCGCGATGGTGGTGGGTTCGGATGGCGCCAGCCGCGAGTGGACGTATACGGCGATGTCGAGGGCCACCCTCGCCACGCATCACTACGAGGTGGCGACGCCACGTGAGCGAGACCCGCTCGGGATCATGCACTGGAAGGAGCCCACTCCAAGCGCAGAGGAACGAACCGTGCACTCCTGGAGCCGCAGCGAGGAGAAGGAGTCGGCGCTCGACTATCCCGAGCGCTACGAGCAGGCCGACCATGACCGTACGGCCGGCCATGCCAACCTCGAAGCGCCGCGCGACCGACGCGCAACGAGCCCTGCTCGAGATGCTCGGCGTACCTGATTTTCCTCCGGACGCAACCTGGGTGGATGCGACATTGGAGATCGACCACCAGTTCGTTGAGCGAGAGGGTCGTCGCCTCGAGGGGTGGCTGCGTGACATGGGCGTCTCCGAGCACGCGGCACATGCGTTGATCCGGCGCGCCGCGGACGATGTGGGTCAGGCCAAGGCGGCCGACGTGCTCAAGATGGTCGAGAGCAGAACGACTGCTGGCGTCATCACGCCAACCGTGCGACGCCATGCTCGAAGCAGCCCAGCTGGAGTACGAGGCGTCGCTCGCCCCCGGAGAACTCTCCCCATGACAGCGCGAGCCGACGAGGCGGAGCGACGGCTGGCGGCGATCGAGCTTCGCCTTGAAGGGATCGACAGCTTCATTGCAGATGCCCGCCGATGGCTGGTCGACAGCCTGGTGGACGGGCGAACGTGACCGTCCTCTCACCACGCCCGAGGCCGAGGCGCGAGACCGACTGCTCAAGGCAGCCGAGCACTCCGCCGCGTCCGTTGTCGCGGACGCGATCGTTCCGCCATCGTATGGCGACCAGGAGAGCGTCGAGCTGGCCTCACTCGCAGCCTGGGTGAACTGGGTGGCGATGGCATTCGACCTCTCCGAGCGTTGGCCGAGCTGCTGGTATCGCCACGAAGGACTGGTGTTCGAGATGCAGTCGCTCCGTCGCTGGCACGTTGCCCTCCGCACCGACCTGGCCACGGACCCGAGCTCGGCGATCCGATGGAGCGAGGCCCTGCACCGAGTCAACGCAGAATCCGCTCGACACATCGCTCAGCGGTGTCTGAGCACGCATCGTGACGCGCCACCCCTCGACGTGATCACGCCTGACGTGCACACGGACGAGGAATCGGAAGCGATGGTCCCCCGCCAAGAGTTTGGCAGACGACCTTCACGTGAGGGATAGCGTAGAATCGAACAGATGTACGAGGAGTCGAGCGCCGTCGAGGCTGGTCAGCCAGTATCCAGCGCCGAGCGTCCGCTCGCGCTTGACGCGCTCCCTCTCGAGGTGCCGCGGGATCAGCCTGGCGCCATGGAGCTTGCCGGCACCAGGGCGGCGGAAGTGCAGCCCGCGGCGCAGATACAGCGCCCGGCGCGGGCCCTCATCGGCTGGATGGCCACCGCCGACGCTCTCCGGCTCTTGAATGGGAACACGGCGGACAGGCCGCCCACAGACGAGCAGCGTCGCGCGGTTGAGGCTGCCCAGCGACGCGTTGCCGAGCGTGAGGCGGTCGCGACGGCGACGGAAGCAACCAGCGATCGGCCGGCAGAGCTTGAGGGGTACATGACTGTCCTCCGCGCGGACCCTGCTGCGGCGCAGATGTTTGCAAGCGGTTGGGATGTCGCAGTGGTTGACCTGAGCAAAGTGATCGCGTTTCAACCTCAGGTGTTCACGGACAGCGCGGCTGACCGCATGTCCGGCATCGATGGGTCCAGCATCGACGACATCGCGCGCGTCACTCTGCCAGTTCAGCCGCCTGCATCACTGCCCATACTGTTCGATGCTGCGCGCAAATGCTGGCACGTTGTGTCGCGCAATCCGAACCTTCAGGCTGTTGCGCCTTGGGCAGGGCCAGTGCCGACTCCGCAGGGCCTCGTCACAGTGATTGGGTTCGTCCTCAGCATCCCAACGTCGTTTGTCCAGGTCGCGGAGTTTGATGGGCGTCATTACCTTCGCGATGGTTATCACCGCGCATACGCCTTGATCAGCGCCGGGGTCACCAATGTGCCCGCGTTTGTCCGTCGCATCGATACCATTGAGGAGCTCGTGCCGCCGGGCATGCTTCCACAAGCTGCGTATCGAGGACTAACGCCGCCCTTCCTTCCGGACTACCTGGACGATACTGTGGCGGCGTCAGCCCTCCTACCCGCGCAGCAAAAGCTCGTTGCGATACAAGCGCTCGAGCTGTCCCCAGTCGTGTAGCGGAGTTGCCGGAACCTTCTCATCTGGCGCCGGCGCCGATGTGTTGCTCATCGGTACAACGATAGCCCGCGAACACGGACACCACCACGGACAATGTCGTCGTCCCACGAAGCTCTTATGCGTAACGAACTCGCGCTCCTTGCACGTTCGTCGACGCCGGGATCAACCTTCGTAAAGTGTAAGCGCTGCGTAAGCGTCAGCAGCGTACACTCCACCTGTATGGATCCTGCCTCCCGGCTAGGCGAGACTCCCGAATCCCTGCTACTCAGCAAGGTTGCTGCGGCCCGGACTCTCAACGTGAGTGTGCGCCAGGTGACCCGGTTCGTCGCCAGCGGTCAGCTCTCGCCCATCAGGCTCGGACCGCGCCTGGTTCGGTTCACCCCCGCCGAGTTGGAAGCCTTCGTCGCGCGCCAGGCCGCATCGTCCCGGCCGCCGGAGTGGCCGGAGCTCGTGGGGCGACGGCGGCGACGCTAGGATTCGGCTGACAGATGGCGAAGCAACGGAAGCGAGCGCGCCGAGGGACCGGGAGCCACCGCATCTGGCGGGGACGTCATCAGATTCGCGTTGTCATAGCTGGGAGGCTTCGCAGCTTCTCAGCCGATACGCTGGCCGAGGCGCAGGTCCTGGCGGAAGTAGCAGCGCATCAGGCGGAGGCACCCAGCGTCGCCGCCTCACCGACGGTGCGCGACTGGCTTGCCGAGTGGCTGACCCGAAAGCGGGCGAGCGTGCGGCCGCAGACGTACTTTGCATACGAAGCCCATGCTCGCCTGCACATCGTGCCGGCGATCGGACAGGTTCGAATCGACGCCCTCACGCCGTCTCACATCGACACGCTGCACGCTTCATTGGCCCGCCGGGTCAGCGGGACCACTGCTCATCACGTCCACATGACGCTCAAGGCGGCGCTCAACGGTGCCGCCAGGCGTGGTCACCGCGTCTCCAACGCGCTTGCCGCCGTCGACGCCCCTCGTCGCCACTCCAAGGACATCGAGACGCTCACCCGCGCAGAGGTTGACCGCCTCCTGAAAGCCGCATACGGCGACCCGCTCGAAGCTCTCTACGTCCTTGCCGTGACTCTGGGCATGCGCGAGGGCGAGCTGCTCGGGTTGCGCTGGCAGCACGTGCACCTTGAGGCTCGTCGCCTGGTGGTTGCCACCAACGCTACGCGGGCCCTCGATGGAACTCATGTCCTGACGGCTCCGAAGACCGCAGCGGGTAAGCGGACACTGTATTTGCCAAGGATCGCCGTCGACGCACTGGTCCGCACCGCCCGGGTCGGTGACTTGGTGTGGCCCGGTCCCGATGGGCAGCCCATGCCGGCGCAGACGCTGTTCTCGCGGCGCTGGGTACCGATGCGCAAGGGAGCTGGCATACGAGCAGTCTCGTTCCACGCCCTGCGGCATACCGCGGCCACCCTCGCGCTCGAGGACGGCCAGCCGCCGCACGTGGTCGCGGCGATGCTTGGCCATGCCAGCGTTGCCACGACCCTGCGCCTCTACGCCCACGTCACCCATGCCAGCACGGAAGCGCTGGTTGACGCGATCGACGCCCGCTACGGACCCCGTTTGCGCGTCCTCTCGGAGGAGGTATTGGCCCAGTATTGGCCCAGCGAAACCGAAATTGGCTCCACTGCAACGAAATCGGAGTGCCGAGAAAGGGAATCGAACCCTTACGCCCTTACGAGCACAGCGCCCTGAACGCTGCGTGTCTACCAGTTCCACCACCTCGGCGAGGTGTTCGGAGATGGTATCAGCGGCTACATCCAATGCCCACGGGCTACGGCAACTCCCATGACGCGATGTCGTCGTACCGTGCCGAACTCCGGACCGACGGCGGGCAGCGAGGCAGTCGGGGCTGGCGCCCTGAAGACGACGGACACCCTGGGCGTGTACAGGAAAACGCCAGGGGCGTCGGCGGCGACCAGCGCCGCCACCTGAGCCGCCGCGCCGATCCGAACGGCGCGATCCGGGGACTCGGCAAGCATGTCCAGTGCCGCATCGAGGAATGGGTCGGTCGTGCCGCCCGACACGTAATATCCGTGCGGCGGAGTCGCGTTTGATCGCCAGAACGCACTGACGTCAGGGTCCGGCACCGGGTTCCACGCGTCGATCGCGAGTTGGAACTGCCCGCTGTACAGCGTGCCGCTGAGGAAGGTTTCTGGCGCCGCTGAGGCGACCTTCACCGCGATCCCGATCGTCGCCAGCTGGGAGGCCACCTCCCGCCCGACCACGGGCAACGGGTTGATGTCCGGCACCGTGAGCGTGAACGCCAGCTGTGTCGTGCCGCGGTGACGGACGCCACCCGGACCGGCAACCCAACCGTTGGCCTGGAGCACCGACTCGGCGACGCTTGGCGAGACGGCCTCGATCGCCGGAGGCGCCGCCCAGGGGATGCCCGCCGAGAACGGGCCGGTCTGGACCACGCCTCCGTGAACATCGAGTGCCCCCGCCACGATCGCTGAACGATCGATGGCGGTGTCGATGGCGTGGCGCACGACGGTGTCGGCGAGACCCGGGATCCGCTCGTTGAACATGAGGTCGACGAACTCGGGCGTGGTCATGCTCTGCGCCTGGGCTCCCTTGATCTTCAGAAGAGTCGACAGCTCCTCGGGCGTCGTGGCCAGCAGCGCGCCGATGCTTCCCTGCGAGAGTGCGTACGCCGCGTCGGCAAACCTGACGAAGAGGCGCAGCTCATAGCTCTTGATGCTCGGCCGAACGGCCGCGTGCGGGTTGGGCTGCAGCACGATTGCCAGGGCTGCCGTCGACTGGACGTCGTAGGGCCCCGATGTGGGGAGGGGCACGGTGGGATGCGCCGCAGCCGCGACCAGTGCCGGGCCGCCGATGGCTCCCAGCGGCAGGATCGGCATCTGGGTCAGCGTCGCCGCAAACGAGGCGCGGGGTACGGGCAAGGTGAACGTGACCGCCGATGCCGAACCCGCGACCTTCACGCCGCGGAGCGAGCTCGCGAGGGTAGCGTCGCTCGCCTCGGCGGAGAGCGCGAACCGATCAGTGGCGACGACGTCGGCAACCGTGATCGGTGCCCCGTCGGACCACTCGAGGTTCGGTGGCAGTACCACGGTGTAGACCAGCCCCGTCGCGCTCACCGTGTAGGACGACGCCAGGTCGGTCGTCGGATAGCCCTCAGGATCGAGCTTGAGCAGCGACCGGTACAGGAGATGGCCGACGTCGACGACCGCCGGGTCGGAGGCGTCGACGAGTGGGTTGAGCGACATCGGCCGCGAGCTCACCACCAGCCCCTCGGTGAACTGCGGTCCGCCGATCAGCCCGAAATGCAGCGAGAGCGCGAACCCGAGGGCGCCGACCCCGAGCAGTCCCAGCGTCGTTCCGGCGACAACCTCAATCGGCCGGTGCCGGCGCAGCCACCTTACTTGGTGACGTAGGTGGCGAGCACCGAGACGACGACGAACAGCGCGATCATCGCTGCCGAGAACCGCAGCAGGCTGGCCTCCAACCCGCGGCGGCGCCGGTACCCGCCGCCTGAATCTCCGCCACCACCGATCGTCCCGCCGAGACCGGTTGACTTCGGGGTCTGGAGAAGGATGCCAAGGATCGCGAGGACCCCGATCACCACCTGGGCCACGGCGAGAGCCGTTTTCACGCAACCACGCCTCCTTGAGAATGCATCGGGCCCGAGTATAGGTCCATAGGCGCGATCCATCCCTGTCAGCGGTCGCGACCCCCCGCCCTTCTACCTACGCTTGTGTGTGGTACTGTGTCCGCGAAATGTACGGACTGCGTATGTCGACAAGGTCGCTCTGGCGCTGCGTGTTGGCCACGATCGGCGCGGGGGCGCTGGTGGTCGGATGTGCCCAGATCCAGGCGTCGGCCCTGCCGGCCACGCCGCCCGCTCCGTTGCTGGGACCCGCGCCGAACTCATCTCCTCGGTGCCGACCAGGTGGACCTGCTGCGCAGCGGGCCGGCAACGTTCTCCCGAATCGAGTCGCTGATAGACACCGCACGAACCAACATCCACGTCGAGATCTACGAATTCGGCCGGCGCAGCCTCGCCGACGCACTCGTCGCCGCCAAGTCCAGGGGCGTCGCGGTGACCGTCATCGACGACCCGTCCGAGCTGACCAGCGTCGCGACCGCCGCGCGGCTCCGCACCGCCGGCATCGACGTCGTCGACTACCCGGTCCGCAAGCTGATGATCGACCACGTAAAGCTCCTCGTCGTCGACGGCGCCGTCGCAGTCGTCGGCGGCATCAACTGGGGGGTGAGCTCGCCGGCCAACCACGACTACGACGCCGAGGTGCGGGGCCCGGTGGTGCGCAATCTCGATCGCGTGTTCGTTCGCGACCTGGTCACCTGCGGCCGCGAAGTGCATATACCGGACGGGGTCGCCGATCCGTCCATCGACGTTGCCGCCACTCTGCCGGGCGCCGAGATCCGCCCCCTCGCCATAGGGCTGATCGACGGCGCCAGGCGCAGGCTCGACCTCGAGCTGTTCGTTCTGACCGACACCGGTGTCGTCCATTCACTCGAGGCGGCTGCCCTTCGGGGTATAGCGGTCCGGGTCCTCCTGGACCCGTCGCAACCCTCGAGTGACCCCGCATACGCCGCGCTCCTCGCCGACGGCATCCAGGTGCGGTGGTATCGGAGTCACGGCGAGCTGCTCCACGCCAAGGCGATCGTCGCCGACGCGAGCTCCGTCCTCTTCGGGAGCGCCAACTGGTCCGGCGGCGGCTTTGCACGCAACCACGAGCTCGATATCGAGTTGATGTCGGCGCCCGCGGTGGCCACCGAGATGCTGGCCCAGATGAACCTCGACTGGGCTGCAAGCGCCTGAGGCCGTTTGACAAAGCGACCGGTCTCGATATATCGTTGGCGCATCGAATCAGCCGCCACGGAGCGAACCGACATGAGCCGAGCAAGATCCAATCCCAACCCCCATGAGGAGTGGGCGCGGGCCCGCCACGACCCCGTTGCACGCTTCCACCACCACGTTCGCGAGCACCTCGAGCACGGCGCCCGGCACCGTCATCGCCGCGGATGGCCGCCCTTCGACGTCCCTGACTTTGCCGCCGCCTTCGGGAGTCCAGGCGGCTTCGGGCAGGCTTTCGGTCCGGGTAGGCGCGCCGCGCGGGGCGACGTGCGCGCCGCGATACTCGTTCTCCTGGCCGAGAAGCCGTCCCACGGCTACCAGATCATCCAGGAGCTCGAGCGCCGCAGCGATGGAGCATGGCGCGCCAGCCCCGGGTCCGTGTACCCGACCCTCCAGCAGCTCGAGGACGAGGGCCTGGTCCGCGCCGTCGAAGCCGACGGTGGGCGCCGCGTCTTCGAGCTGACCGACGGCGGCCGCGAGGAGGCAGCCAAGCTCGCCGCCGGGCCCGCGCCCTGGGCAGAGGCGGCTGGTTCGATGGGCGGCGGGCACCGCGACCTTCGGGATCAGGCCTTCCAATTGCTCGCGGCCACCTGGCAGGTCAGCCGGACCGGGGATGAGGCGCACATCGCAGAGGCGCACGCCATCCTTCGAGACGCCCGCCGCAAGCTCTACCTGCTTCTCGCGGGGAGCGAATCCCCGTCCGAAAAGGCCGAGGACTGACGACAGCCACCTGTCGCCGGCCTCGCCGATCATGGGCACATGCCCGAGCACCGCGTGATCATCGACGCCGCGACCCGCTTCCTTCGGAGCAATCCCGAGCTGCTCGACTGCGCTCGTCGCGGTGCCGGTGAGACCGGTCAGGGGATCGAGGATCTCCTGGCAGACGCGGTTCGCCGGATCCGCAGGTCAGGCCTCGAGGCGGTACCGGAGAAAAAGATGATCCTCGGACCGCCGTACCGACTCGAGCGTCGCCCTGCGCAGCGCGCTCGGAGCGGCCGCCCACCCGTCGACGACCCCCGTCCGCGGGTGGTCGTCGTCTCGGCCCGCAACCAGCGGGGAAACGGTCAGGAACAGCTCGTGCACCGCCCGCTTCGCGAGCAGGCGGCCGAACAGTGACGGGCCTCCTTCGCAGAGGAGCAGTCCCGGGCCGAGCGCCGATGTCACGGCAGCCACGATGCCGGATCCGCTGATCGCCTCCGCTTCGCCGGCCTCGATCACGGTGACGCGCGGGTGCTCGGCGCGAATCCTGGCCGCGCCGTGAGCCGATGTGACCACGGCGACACTCGTCGCCGGACGGTCGAGCGCGACGTGCGCTGGGAGATCACCACTCGCCGAAACCACGACGAGAGGGGCCGGCTCCCTGGCACCGGTTCGCTGCAGGCGAAAGGCCTCAAGGGCGGGAGCGTCGTCACCCGCGACCGCCGCGGGCGTCCACTGATGACCCGGGGTGGTTCGCAGGTTGCCGGCACCAATGACGACCGCGTCGGCGCTGGCGCGAAGCAGACCCATGAGGTAGCGATCCGCCCGCGAGCTCGCGCCGAGCGTTGTCGAATCGCTTCCGTCGGTCAGCCCCAGCGACGCTACTCCATCGATCGACGCGACGAAGTTCGCGATCACGTAGGGCCGCGGTGACGCCGGGAATCGCAGCGGCCTGCCATACGCACCTTCGGCGCCCAGCGCAGTGCCCGTCGCGGAGTCGCTGAGAACTTCGAACACCGGCGGCATGACCGGCTGCTCAGGCAGGGGTGACGGGAATGCTGTTGAGCACCTCGTCGAGCATGCGCAGGAACCGTTGCACTTTCACGGGTTTCGTCAAGTATGCGTACGCTCCGGCTGCGAGCAGCTGTTTGCGACGGCGCTCGGTGGCGTCGGCGCTGCACATCACGACCGGGATGCCGGCGGTTGCTGGATCGGCTCGGAGCTGGGCGAGCACGTCATCGCCCTGGATGTCCGGAAGGTGCATGTCGAGCACGATCAGGTCGGGATGATGCTGGCGGGCGAGCTCCAGGGTGAGGCCGCCCTGCATCGCCGTGATCAGGCGGATCTGCGGACGCATTGCGAACACCTCCTCCATCAACCCGACTGTCGCGAGGTTGTCCTCGACGTAGAGCACCGTGCGCCGGCCCACGACCATCGGGATCGCGACCTGCGGCTTGCGGTGCGCAGGCGTCTTGTGCACCAAAGCGGGAGCGCGATTGAGCCGGATCCAGAAGCTGCTGCCGACGCCGCGTTCGCTGTCCACCCCGATCGTGCCGTGCATGCCCTGCACCAGCTTGCGTGTCAGGGCGAGACCGAGACCCGTGCCGGGGATGGTGGTTCGCTCCGCGCCCAGTCGTTCGAACGGTTGAAAGAGCCGCGCCTTCTCTTCATCGGTGAACCCCGGTCCGGTGTCGCGAACAATCAGGCGGATGCACTCGCTTGCCAGGCCATTCGGGCTCCTGGGTTTACCAGCTGGCGTCGCCGCATCGCGTGTCGCCTCAACGTGGATATGCGCGTCGTCGCCCGAGTATTTCACCGCGTTGGAGAGCAGGTTCAGCAGCGCCTGAACGAGCCTCTGACGATCTGCGAGCACATAATCCGCCGCACAGTCACCGAGCGAGCGCGTGATCTTGATGTGGCGGCTGAGCGCCGAAGGAGCCACCAGCCGGACGCACTCCTCCACCGTCGCGTCGAGCGCCACCGGCTCCAGCGCGAACGTCTCCCGCCCCGACTCGATGCGCGCGATATCGAGCACGTCGTTGACGAGGCTGAGCAGATGACCGCCCGCCTCCTGCACTGCGGCGATCGCCTCAGTCTGGTCGTCACGCGGCTCGCGCATCTCCAGCAGATCGCTGTAGCCGAGAATCGCGGTGAGCGGCGTGCGCAGCTCGTGGCTCATTCGTGACAGGTACTCGCTCTTTGCCTGGGACGCTTGCTCCGCCACGTCGCGCGCCTCGCGCAATGCAGCCGCGGCCACCTTGTCGGCGGTGACATCGCGTCCGATCTCGATGACCGCGTCCGGCCGCCCGGCGCCGTCCTTCTGCAGCGCCCACCGCACCGCGACGCTGATGTGATGCCCGGCCCGCGT
The DNA here is from genome assembly GCA_963799005.1 of Candidatus Dormiibacterota bacterium. Lineage (GTDB taxonomy): Bacteria > Chloroflexota > Dormibacteria > Aeolococcales > Aeolococcaceae > Palsa-851. The sequence continues at coordinate 13,627 of CAWCVK010000004.1, forward strand.
CGTCTGGATGATCTCGCCTTCCCAGCGGCCGACTGCCTGCAGGATCTCGAGGATGACTTCGCGGCCCTCGGGCAGCTCCGACACCAACAGCTCGGCCGGGTCGCGCCCGATCGCCTCATCGCGGCTCCACCCGTAGAGCTCCTCGGCTCCCTTGTTCCAGAAGGTGATCAGGTGGGTGCGCACACTCCAGGTGATCACCGCGTCGTAGGCGAGATCGAGAAGTTCCGAGCTGCGACGCATGCGCTCCACGAGCAGCACCCTGTCGAGCGCCGGCGCAAGTGCCGTCGCGTATTGGGTGAGGCGGAGCGTCTCGTCGTCGCCGAAGAGCGGCGTGAGCGGGCCCGAGGTGACCGCCATGATGCCCCGGCTCAACTGTGACTTGAGTACGACCCGGATGACTCCATGCTCGGAGGTCGGACGGGTCGTGATCGAGCGCGTTCCGGCATCTCCGATCGAATCAGCGACGAGGTCTCGTGCCGCGACGGGGTCGAGCCCGTGCACCGCGAGTACCTCGCCGTCGTCGGTGGCGATCACCGCGCCATCGGCGCCGACGAGTCGCGCCGCCCACTCGACAGCGCGTTCTGCGAGGCGCTGGCGGTCGGGAGAGTCCATGACCAGCGCGGTGAATGCCTCGCGAAAGTGCCCCTCCTCGCCCTGGCGCCAGAACCCGAGCAGCCATCGTGGCGGCTCGAACCCCACGTAGAAAAATGGCAGGACGGCAAAGGCCGGCAGTGCAACGGTGATCTCGGGATGGTCGCGGCCGAAGACAACTTCGGCGCCGATGGCCAGACACAGCGCTCCGATCACCCCGGCGTATGCAAGCGTGATCGACCGGAGCCTGGCTCGCTGCACGCGGGGCAGCGCCGCGGACATCGCCCACAATCTGACCGCCGGCTCCACCACGCATCCGAGCCAGACACCCGCGAGCACCATGACGATCAGACGTTGAGGAGGCGTCTGTGCTCCAGCGACCGAAATGCCGGCGATGCAGACCAGCACGATGGTCGCGAGCACGCCAGAGCTGACGCCGATGGTGACCCAGGCCGGACAGCCGGGTCATCGCCGCGCGGAAACCGAAGAACGCCCAGCCGGACGCGAGAAACAGTGTCAGCGCGGCATCACTCAACCAGGTGACCCGTTCATAGGACAGCACGGCGGCGGCGACGGCGACCCCGCAGCCGCAGAGCGCCAGGATCGAGAGCGCGAGGAATGCGCGTGTTCCATCGCGCTGACGCAGCCACCCGTTGACGGTGAATGCGCCCAGGAGGATGCAGGCGCCCCCCATGGCCCACGACAGCACCAGGGTCGCAGTGCTCAAGGCACCGTGCAGTATCGGGCCGGATCCGCGAATTGACCCGCCTTCACCGTTTTGTGAAGTCAGGAGGCTTCCGGTGCCCCTTTGCCGGGAGCGGCTGGCGCGTAGAGAGGATGGTCGCGGAAGACCGACATGATCTCGAGATCGACCAAGCGGCCCCCCAACCAGTAATGACGGCGAAGGATGCCTTCGGTTGCGAACCCGGCCTTCTCGTACGCGCGTCGCGCTCGATCGTTGCCCTCGTAGACGTCGAGCGACACCTTCTCCATTGCCATATGGTCGAAGGCATACCCGATCGCGAGCCGGCATGCTTCGGTGCCGAAACCATGGTTCCAGCGCGCCGGGGGCCCAATCCAGATCCCCCACTCGCAGTTTCGGTTGCGATGGTTGATCTGGTGCAACCCTGTCGAGCCGATCGGCTGGCCGTCGCTCCTGCATTCGATGGTCCACCCGATATTGTCGGGATGCGGCGTGCGCACCCAGTCCAGCGCCTCGCGCTGTCCGTACGGAAGCCATGCCCACGACGCCAGGAAGCGCACGACCTCCGGGTCAGAAAGCGTTGCGGCGAAGAAATCCGCATCCGCCTCCGTGGTGGCGCGAAGGCGGACCTTGGCTCCGGTCAGATCCATCGGGACCTCATCAGCGGGCTGCTCCGTTCGGCGATGACCCCATCACCTCGATCACCGCATCCGCGACCTGCGAGGTGCCGACGGCGGTGGGATCGTCGCGCTCGGGTTTCATGTCGTAGGTGACGCTGCGGCCGTCGGCGATCACGCGCGCGATCGCCTGCTCGAGGCGCTCACCCGCCACGCTCTCCCCGATATGACGGAGCATGAGCACGCCGCTGAGCATCATCGCCATCGGGTTCGCCTTGTTCTGACCCGCGTACTTGGGGGCGCTGCCGTGGGTCGCCTCAAACACCGCCACCTCATCGCCGACATTCGCGCCGGGGGCGAGCCCGAGGCCGCCGGTGAGCCCCGCGCACAGGTCGCTGAGAATATCGCCGAAGAGATTCGGCATCACCATGACGTCGTACAGCTCAGGCTTCTGCACGAGCTGCATCGCCATGTTGTCGACGATGCGATCCTCGAACTCGATCTGCGGAAACTCGCGGCTCACCTCCTCGGCCACGCGCAGCCAGAGTCCCTCCGTGTATTTCATGATGTTCGCCTTGTGCACCGCGGTCACCTTGTGGCGTCCATTGTCGATGGCCCACTGGAAGCCGAACCGGAACACCCGCCGTGTGCCGAAGATGGACGCGGGCTTGATGCTGATGCCCGAGTTGGCGCGGATCCTGCGTCCGCCGAGCCGCTCGATGTCGGCGATCAACTCGAGTGTCCCCGGCTCTCCTTCGGCGAATTCGATGCCGGCATACAGGTCCTCGGTGTTCTCTCGAATGACCACGAGGTCGACGTTCTGATAGCGGCTGCGCACGCCCGGATATGACTTGCACGGGCGAATCAGCGCGAAGAGGTCGAGCTCGCGGCGCAGGGCGACATTCACCGACCTGATCCCCTTGCCGATCGGAGTCGTGAGTGGACCCTTGATCGCGACCTTGTTGCGACGGATCGACTCGAGCACGTGCGCAGGCAGCGGATCGCCGTACTCCTCCATCACGCCGAGCCCGGCGTCGTGCACCTCCCAGTCGATGGCGACGCCGGTGGCGTCGATGACCCGGCGCGCGGCGTCGCTCACCTCCGGCCCGACGCCATCGCCGGGGATCAACGTGATCGTGTGTCGCGCCATGCCCATGCTCTCCTCAAGGTGGTGGGACCGGGAAGTCTGACAATCCGGGCCTTAGCCGTTTGATGATAGTTGCGCGGCTTGGTAACGGGGCGGTGGTGGCCGGTTATTCACATAACGGACCCGGATACTCACCAGGTCGGCACCTGACATCGCAACCCTCGGGTGCCCACAGGCAACGGACGGTCGCTGCTGCACGGATCGCGCCATCGATGCCTCATACACGACAGCCGGCATGGAGGTTGGATTGTCGTTTCGCAACTTCCCGCCACACGGTAGCTCCTCCACACGAGCCATTGCCGGTGGAGCGATTGCCGGCGTAGTCCTCGGTCTGCTCTTCTTCTCCGCTCACGGCGCGGGCCCCTTGCAGGCGTTGAACTCGTCCGCTCCGCCCTGGCCCGGGCGTGATATTCGCCAGGGGACACCAGCAGGCAGCGCCCACGCGCCCTCACCGAGCGTCGGTGCCGTGGAACCGCGATTAACCGTGATCGCGCCGCCAACCCCACGTTCCGCCTCCAACTCCAGTGCGTCCCGTAGTCATTCGCCGGTACCCTCGCCCTGGCATCAGACGGGGTTGCTATCCATCCGCATCGTGGGCCCGCACTTCGTGGACAGCCAGGGTCACCAGATTCGGCTCGTCGGCACGACGCGGCCAGGGACACAGTATTCATGCGTCAAGGGCTTCTTTGAGGATGGTCCATGGGACCAATCGACCGTGGACGCCATGGCGGCTTGGCACATGAACGCGGTTCGGCTTCCACTCAACGAAGATTGCTGGTTGGGAATCAACGGTCTGCCGGGACATGGGTACACCGCGGCGCAGTACCGAGCGGACGTGCACACGTTTGTCAGAGAGTTTCACAACGACGGCATGTATGTGGTGCTCGACAATCGAGTGGCGGCGCCCGGATCGATCCCGGCAACCGGTCAGGCGTCGTCAGCAGCTGAAATGCCCGATGCCGATCATGCCCTCGCGTTCTTCTCCTCGCTGGCCGCGAGCTTCAAGTCTGACCCCGCGGTGATCTTCGACCTGTACAACGAGCCCAATCACCTGCCCGGGCCGGCAGCCGGGATGGCGTGCGTGCGCAACGGCTGCACGATCGCGGATACCGCGGGATTGGGGACCTATCAGGCTGCTGGGGAGCAATCGCTCCTGGACGCCGTGCGCGCCACGGGTGCGTCGCAGGTCGTATTGGAGAGTGCTCCCTCGTATGCTGGAGATGCTCGCTATTGGCTTCAATACGTGTTGAATGACCCGCTTCATCAAGTCGCTGCATCGGTGCATCCATATGAGTCGGCATGGTGGTTGCACTCACAGTTGGAGTGGTCGCAGCAACTGGGCGGCATCCTCGCCGCCGGCTATCCGGTTTTTGCCACGGAGACGGGCCCCAACGCCTGTGGCAGCGCCGCCTACATCACATCTCAGATGGCGTGGTTCGACGCCAGCGGCGTCTCATATATGCCCTTTGGATGGAATGGCTTCGGTCGTTGCGGACAGACATTGAACGCCAACTGGGCAGGGGCGCCCTACGGATCCGCTTTTGCGATAGCAGTGCACCAACACCTTCTGTCCTTGCCCTGAAGGCCTTCGACCAGGGCCCGGATACGTGGGCGCTGCCGCGCTCCGCCAGAATCGCGGCGCCCGCGGCAATCGCAAGGTGGATCAAGGGGTATGACACACTGCGCCGCGTGTGGACCCGTGGGCTCGCGCGCTGGTACGAGGTGCATGGACGGCACGACCTGCCGTGGCGGGCGACCGTCGAGCCGTGGGCGATCCTCGTGAGCGAGGTGATGCTGCAGCAGACCCAGGTCGCGCGGGTCGCCGGTCGGTGGGAATCGTTCCTAGCACGCTGGCCGACGCCCGATGCGTGCGCAGCGGCGCCGCTCTCGGCGGTCTTGCGCGAATGGCAGGGGCTCGGCTACCCGCGTCGCGCTCGAGCGTTGCACGAGATCGCCGCGGTCGTGGCCACCGGCGGCTGGCCGGACACCGAGGCGGGCCTGCGATCCCTGCCGGGAGTGGGCCCGTACACGGCGAGGGCGCTTCGAGTGCTGGCATTCGCAGCGTCGACGGGTCCGCCTCGGGACGTCAACATCGCCCGGATCACCGCGAGGGCGGCGCTGGGCAGAGAGCCACATGACGTCCGTCGGGCGGCCATCGACGAGCAGCTCGCTACCGGACGGCCCCGGGGCATGAGCCCGCGCGACTTCACGTACGCGCTCTTCGATGCCGGCGCGCTGCACTGCAAAGCTCGGCCGTCATGTCAGCGCTGCCCGCTCGCCTCGGCGTGCGCATCACGCAGCCGCCTCGCGACATCACCCCCTGATCGGCGGCGGCGTTCGCCCCGATATCGGGGCAGCACTCGAGAGCTCCGCGGTGCCGTCCTCCGCGCCATGCTCGCGGATCCTCGGCCGGCGTCCATCCATGAGTTGCGAGAGCGCGCCGGGCGGGCGGCGACCGAGCGACCTCCGGCAGAGATCGCGCTGGTGCTCGACACACTGGTCCGCGAGGGACTGATTGACCCGACCCCGCCGCTGGTTAGGATCAGCTGAAGTGGCGACCTCCTCCGCATACCTCGACACGGTCGGCCGTGATCTCTGGGCGCGAGACGTTTTCACGTTCATCCCCGATCGCGACCTGCCGCCGCCGCCCGGCACGATCACGCCCGGAGAGGGTCCCAGGGTGGCGTTCGCGGGGTTCCCGTCGGACTTCAGCCTCGCATTCCTGCTCCGGTTGCTCCAGCTCGACGTCCAGCCGGTGGGCATCATCACGTCGCCCGGCGCGCACCCCGCCATCCTCGGTGACAACGCGTTGAGCCGGATCGCCGACCACCTCGGCATTCCGCTCATCCGCGCCTGGCGCATCAACGACGAGCACTCCCGGTTCGAGCTCGACGAGCTCGGCCTCGATGCCGTGGTGATGGCAAGCTTCGATCAGATCGTCGGGGCGAGGGCCCTCGGGCTCCCCAGACACGGCTGGCTCAACGTGCACCCGAGCCTGCTTCCGGCATACCGCGGCCCCGAGCCGGTGTACTGGGCGATCGCGGACGGTGCCCCGGTGACCGGCATCTCGATGCACAAGGCGGTCGCGAAGGTCGATTCGGGGCCTATCCTTGCCCAGGCCCGGGTGCCGATCCTGCCCGGCGACACGGCGGGGACGCTCACCCGGCGGCTCGTCGAAGCCGGCATGACGCTGCTGCCCGAGGCGGTCGACGGCCTGCTCCACGACAGGCCCGGATTCGCGGTCGACATGGCGACCTCGTCCTACCGGACCTCCATCGGCCACCGGTCTCTCGAGGAGGCGGGCTCCGCCGAGGAGGCGGAGCGCATGGTCCGGGCGGGCACCCCGAACATGCTCCCGTGGGTGATGCGCGACGGTCGCGCCGTCTACGTCAAAGCCGCTCGCGTCGCCAACGGCAGTTCGCCGGACGGCGTCCCGCTCCTGCATTTCCCCACAGGGGACCTGGCGCTGCTCGAGACCATGGACACGTGCGGCTGTCACCACAACACCAATGACTGTGCTCACCGGCGGTCGCAAACCGTCACGGGTCGATGAAAGGTGTGCGCGGTTCGGACGTATGCAGTCAGGACCCCGGTTATGATCCAGCCGCCATGGTCGAAAAGGGACTTCCCGCGGTGCTCGTCGTCGAGGACGATGACGCCGTTCGCGGATTCCTGACCTACGCCCTGGAGAGTGGCGGGCATGCGGCGCTCGGTGTTCGCAGCGGCGAGGAGGCGATCGCGGTGCTCAGGAGGAACCCAGCCGCGGTCATCCTCATCGACGGCATCCTGCCCGATATGCACGGCATCCGCCTCGCCCGATCGATTCTCGACGATCCGGATCTCCAGCTGGTCGGCATCACCTTCGTGACCGGCGCCATCCGAGACGGCCGGACCGCGACCGCGGGTGTCGGGGCCCTCAGCAAGCCGCTTCGAGCCCGTGACCTCGTGGATTCGGTCAATGGGCTGATGCGCTGGCGGGCGGCGGGAGGAAGCCCCCCATCGCAGCGCAAGGCGGCGCTCGCCGAGCTCGAGCACATCTTCCTCGTCGACGCGTGAGCGCGGACACCACTGTCGTGGGACGATCGCCGTATGAGTGAGCCGCGCACACTGTCGCTCCTTCCATGGCAGGTCACGCTGGCGGAGTTCACCGGCAAGGCCGGCGAGGTCCGCGGCGAGGGCGCCTGCTGCGCATTCGTCGTCGATCCGTCCATTCCTCAGGCAGCCCGTGGCGGCTACGCGTCGCTCGTGATGGCGTACTCCCGTGCCGACGAGCCGGTCTGCGTGCTCGACGATGGCACGGCCCTGGTGCTCGTCCGCGATGGCGGGATCAACTCCGGAAAGGCGCTCGCCGAGCGGGTGCTGGTCCAGATGCACCGCCTCGCGCTGGACAGAACCCTCACCGCGGGCGTGTCCCTGATCGGCGAAGACCCTGGCCATGCCGTCACCGCCGCGCGAGCCGCCGCCGTGTCGGTTCCCCCGGGGCATATCGGCACCCAGAGCTGATCCGCATCAACCGCGGCGGTTGAGCGCCGCGGCAATGCGGCGTGGCAGCGGGTCGCGTCGCAGCTGCTCCAGCGTCCGCGGAAGCGGGATCGACCAGTTGGGTCGGTTGAGCTCCCCAGGCAAGTTCGGCCGGCGCTCGGCCATGCTCGCATCGTCGAGCGTGGCCACCACCAGCCTGCTTGGAGCCCGTCCGAGGGCGGCGTAGGCGCGTTCGATCACCACCGATGCCGGGTCGCCATCACAGGCGCCGGCGAGACGTTGCAGCTTGCGGCGCACGCCGAGCTCGGCTCTGCGATTGACCGAACGGCCGGAGGACTCGATCTCGGCAAGATCCGCGCCGGTCCACACCCCGGCTGCCGTCGGGAGGTCGTGGGTTGTCAGCGCCGCAAGGGATTGGGTCGGGTACCGCTCCGGCGGTCTGGTCTCGAACCAGGCGAGCCGGTACGAAAGCAGGCCGCGCCGGCGCAGCTCAGCGCGTACGCCCGATTCGACGGTGCCGAGGTCCTCGCCGACCACCCCGCATCCTGCCCGGACGCTCTCGAGGGCGAGGATGTCGAGCAGCTCGTCGGCCGGATAGCGGACGTAGGCGCCGGAGGATGGATCCCTCGATCCGAGCGGCACCCACCACAGGCGGAACAGGCCCATGACGTGGTCGATGCGCACCCCGATTCCGGCACGCATCATCCGGCGCATGGTCGCCACCAGCGGCGCGTATCCGGCGGCGCGGAGCCGTCCGGGGTCGAAGGGCGGGACTCCCCAATCCTGTCCCGCCGGGTTGAAGTCGTCCGGCGGCGCGCCGATGCGCGCGCCGGAGGCGACGACGTCCTGCCACAGCCATGAATCGGCGCCGTCAGGGGCGAAGCCGACGGCGAGGTCGTGGACCAGCGGCAGCTCATGTCCGGCCCCGGCGAGCTGGGTGTCGAGCGACCACTGCAACCAGCGATGGAAATCGACCCTAGAGCGGTCGGTCTCCAGCAGCCGGCGCACCGCGGGGCCGCCGGCGTGTCGATACCTCGCCGGCCAGGCGGCCCAGGAGCCGGCGTGGCGCTCGGCGAGGACGCAGAAGCAGGCGTAGCGCTCCAGCAGCAGACCTTCGCGAGCGACGTACGCGTCAAAAGCGGGATCGCCGCGGAAACGCGCCCAGAGCGCCTCGAGCGCGCGCAGCTTGAGTGGCATGACCAGGTCGCGGTCGATGATGGGTGCGCCGCGCAAGCGCCCGGCGTATTCCGTCAGCTCGCGGACAACAGGATCATCGCCGGCGCCGGGCAGGTCCTGGATCCGGAGGTACAGCGGGTTGCGGTAGAGGCGGCTCGACGGAAAGTACGGGCTCGCCTCCTGGGGCGTCCCCGGCCGCACGGAGTGCAGCGGGTTGACGAGAAGCATCGCTGCGCCGTTCCTCCGGGACCACGACGCAAGAGCGCGGAGGTCACCGAGGTCGCCGATCCCCCACCCGTCGCGGGATCGCACCGCATACAGCTGGGCGGCCCACCCCCACCCACGCAGCGCGTCGGGGATCACGCACCTCCCCGGACTGGTGACCATCGCCAGGCGGCGGCCATCGCGCATCACCAGCCGGTGGTATCCGCACGGTGCGTCGGGGCTGAGGCGCGCGCCGCCGGGTAGCTCGGCCCCGCCCTCGAGCTCGACGCTCCGCACCCCCTGCGGCAGCCGCGCCCCGGCACGAACAAACACGGGAGCCGTCTCACCATCTTCAACGCGGCGGATGCACGCGGCGACCGCGCCCGCGTCGACGGCGCTGACCCTTCGGCGAGCGCCGGTCGCATCCACGTACTCTCTCTGGACTCCCCAGACGGCGCCGGTCACGTCGGGAGCCCCCGATAAGCCAATCGAATGGAGCCATGACAGTTCCAGAGCTTTCCGCCGCCGGTCGCGCGCCCGGCAGCCGCGCCGCGTGGCCGGGCACCGATGCTCCGCTCGGCGCAACCTGGGATGGGTCGGGCACCAACTTCGCGATCTTCTCGGAGAGCGCGGAGGCGGTCGACCTCGTGCTCTTCGACGAGCGCGGAGCTGAGCTTGCGACGCATCCGCTGGTCGAGCGGACCGACCTCGTCTGGCATGGGTACATCGCCAACATCGGTCCCGGTCAGCGCTACGGGTTCCGAGTCCACGGCCCCTACGCACCGCACGAAGGGTTGCGCCACAACCCCGCCAAACTGCTGCTCGACCCGTACGCTCGGGCCATCGCCGGTCGTTTCCGCCATGGCCGATCGCTGTTCGGATATCGCCTCGGCAGTGACGACCTGCGCATCAGCGGCGTCAACTCCGCGCCGGCGATGCCCCGCTGCGTGATCGTCGACCAGTCGTTTCCGTGGGGCGACGACCGCCGCCCCAACACGGCGTGGTCGGACACGATCATCTACGAGTTGCACGTCAAGGGATTCACCAAGCGCCATCCGGACATCCCCGAGGCGCTCCGCGGCACCTACGCGGGTCTGGCGCACCCGGCCGCGATCGAGCATCTCACGCGCGTCGGCGTGACTGCGGTGGAGTTGATGCCCGTGCACCACTTCTACGACTCCGCGCAGCTCGTGGAACGCGATCTCGTGAACTACTGGGGCTACAACTCCATCGGCTACTTTGCCCCGGAAGGACGCTACTCGTCGTCGGGAACGAACGGCGAGCAGGTGCGCGAGTTCAAGGCCATGGTGCGCGCTCTCCACGCCGCGGGCCTCGAGGTGATCCTCGACGTGGTCTACAACCACACCGGCGAGGGGAACCATCTCGGGCCGACGCTGAGCTTCCGCGGCATCGACAACGCTGCCTACTACCGGCTCAACGACGAGGACCCCCGGTTCTATTTCGATGTCACCGGCACCGGGAACAGCCTCAACGTCCGCAACCCGCACACGCTGCAACTCATCATGGACAGCCTTCGCTACTGGGTCATCGAGATGCACGTCGACGGGTTCCGTTTCGATCTCGCCTCTGCTCTGGCGCGCCAGTTCTACGACGTGGACCGTCTTTCTGCATTCTTCGACATCATCCACCAGGATCCGGTGCTGTCGCGCGTCAAACTGGTGGCGGAGCCGTGGGACGTCGGCGCCGGCGGCTACCAGGTCGGCAACTTTCCGGTTCGTTGGGCGGAGTGGAACGGCGCGTTTCGCGACACGGTGCGCGACTTCTGGCGCGGAGCCACCGGCATCCGCGACCTGGCGTACCGGCTCACCGGCTCGAGCGATCTGTACCAGGGCGACGGTCGTCAACCCTCGGCGAGCGTCAACTTTGTCACCGCGCACGACGGCTTCACGCTGTCCGACCTCGTCGCCTACAACGAGAAGCACAACCAGGCCAACGGCGAGAACAACCAGGACGGCTCCGACGACAATCGCTCATGGAACTGCGGCGTCGAGGGCAACACCGACGACCCGGCGATCCTCGACCTGCGCGCGCGCCAGCGGCGTAATCTCATCGCCACCGTCCTGCTGTCCGAGGGATGCCCGATGCTGCTCGGGGGCGACGAGATCGGGCGCACCCAGCAGGGCAACAACAACGCGTACTGCCAGGACAACGAAACTTCGTGGATCGACTGGGAGCATCTCGACGAGTCGATGCTCGGGTTCGTCGCGCGGATCGTGGCGCTGCGCCGCAGTGACCCGGTGCTGCGCCGGCGGAACTTCTTCTCCGGTCAGGCAGTGCACGGCTCGGGGCGCAAGGACATCGCCTGGTTCCTGCCCTCAGGACACGAGGTCAGCGACCACGAGTGGTTCGACGACGGCCAGCGGTCGCTCGGAATGATCCTCAATGGGGACGAGATACCCGACCGCGATCCGCGCGGCCGGCGCATCCGTGGCGGCACGCTCATGGTGCTGCTCCACGCTGGGGAGCACGAGGTTGGGTGGATCCTCCCGAGTGGCTGGGGGGATTTGTGGTCGGTGTTCGCCGACACCGGCGAGCGTGATGTGACCCCGTCGACCCGTCACCATCACGCCGGTGAGGAGGTGACGGTCGCGGCCCGGTCGCTGGTGGCACTCCTCCGCGTCTGACCTCAGCGTGGCCGCGCGCGCCGCCAGGCGACCCAGTCGGCGGTGGTCGCCCGCTCCATGGCGCGCGACGCGACCTTCAGCCAGGACGGCGACCGGCCGGAGAGATCGTCGATGACCGCGGCGATCCGGCGCGGACCCGAACCGGCATGGACGTTCGCGGTCTCGGCGCCCATCGCGTGGAGCAACTCCGTCTGATCCGCCGGAAGGCGCGCCACCGTGAACTCGATCCGGCTGCAGTCGGGCGCGAGCCGGCGCAGCACCCAGCGCCCGCGAATCTCGAGGAACGGGTCGGCGCACCGTATCGCGCGCCGGACGATCGTCGGATAGTGAATGGGCGCGCTTCCGGCACCGCCCTGCGCCCACGCCACCCCGGAGGCGACGAGCGCCTTGGCCTCGCGCGCGACCCAGCCTCCCGAGCGCTCGGCGACGGCGACGATGCGTGGATGTCCCAGGCTCCCGAGTCCCGCGCGCCGGGTCACGTAGCGCGGGCCGCTCGCGGAACCGATCTGTCGACGGAGGAGCGCTACCGCAGCGGCAGCCGGGCGGCGAGCGGGCGGGAGGTCGGCCATGGCGCCCCAGAATTTGACCGGATCTCGCAACTCTAAGTCCGCGTCACGGCGGAGCACGGGGTGATGCTCCGCGAGAACGAAGGGCCGTCCGCCGTGCTCCAGCGAGCTGCGGTAGCCCTCGAGGATGGCGTTGCAGGCGGCCCGGGGCGTGAGGATCAGGGTGCCCGCCGAGATCGAGAGCCGAGCCGAGGTCGCCAGCCGGACCAGGTCGTTCGTGTAGGCCATGGGGAACGCTTCGTCGAAGTCGTTGATTCCCCAGATCAACCGCCCCTCGGTGTCGCGCCAAGTCCCGAAGTTCTCGGTATGCAGGTCTCCGACGGCCAGCACTCCGGGCGCTCGGGCCAGCTCAGGGCAGGTCACGGCCCACAGCTGCACCCATCGGTAGAAGGTGGAGCGCAGGAAGGGGAAGGGAGCCAGCGCCATCTGCTCGTGCTTGAACGCCAGGTCGGATCGGACCAGCGGCACCTGCCGGCCGACCCACGATTCGTAGCCGCGCGTGGCAGCCACGACGGACACGATCTGCGAATTTCGGGGCATGATCTCGCGATGTTCGCGCAGCTCACAATCCTCGTGCTTGCCGGGCTCGCCGGCCCGCTGCTCGCTTACGGCCGGCGCGGGCTGATCCCGGTCGTCATCGGCGAGCTCATCGCCGGCTTCGCCCTCGGGCACACCGGGTTCGGCGTGGTCAACACGGCGACGCAACCGCTCCCGGTGCTGAGTGCCATCGGCTTCGCGATGCTCATGTTCAGCGCCGGGACCCATGTGGACATCGCTTCCCCGGCGATTCGCCAGGGGTTCGCGCGCGGGCTGCTCGCCCTCGCCGCGGTCGCGGTCACCGCGGTACCGATCGGGCTGCTGCTCGACCACGCGCTCGGGGTGGGCCACCCGGCACTGCTTGCCGTGATCGTCACCGGCAGCTCGGCCGCGATCGCGTTCCCAATCATCGAGGAGCGCAAGCTCTCCGGGCCGAACGTCGCCTTCCTGATCGCGTGGGTCGCTCTCGCCGATTCGGTGACCGTCGTGATCATGCCGCTGACGCTCGCCAGATCGGGCAATCCGCTCGAAGCGGTCGCCGGAGACGTGGCGATCATCGGCGCGGGAGTCCTCACCCTCCTGGTCGCGGCTCGAGCGAAGCGGCGGGGGTTCGTACAGCAGATGAGGACCGAATCGCTGCAGCGAGGCTGGGCGTGGCAGGTGCGCATCTCCCTGGTCCTCCTGCTCGGCCTCTCGGCGATCGCTCAGGAGACTGGAGCGAGCACGCTGGTGGCGGGTTTTCTTGCGGGCATGGTGCTGGTGCGGTTGCACGAATCCGATCACCTCGCGGTGCAGTTCTCGGGCGTCGCCAACGGCTTCTTCGTCCCGCTGTTCTTCGTCCTGCTGGGGGCGGAGCTCAACCTCCGGGCGCTGCTCACCTCGCCGTCACGAATCCTGCTCGCCATCGGCCTCGCCGTCGCGGCGGTGATCACCCACGTCATCGCGGCACGCATCGCGGGACACGAGCGATTCCTTGCCACAGGCCTCGCGGCATCGGCCCAGCTGGGAATGCCGGCGGCGGCGGCGAGCCTCGGCTTGAGCTCGGGGCTGCTGGGACCGGCCGAGGCTGCGGCGCTGGTGGCGGGCGGCTGCCTGACGCTCATCCCGGCGACGGTCGGCTCGCTGCTCCTCGCTCGCGGAGCAGCCGGCACGCCGAGCGCATCCCAAACCGACAGGGACGCCCCGCGTTCGACCTGAGGGATTTGCCGCGATGCTCAGGTATGTCGTCAGTCGCTTGCTGCAGGCGGTGCTGGTCCTCATTGGCGTCGCAACGGTGGTGTTCTTCCTCGAGCGTCTGATGCCCGGCGACCCCGGAAGGATCATGCTGGGAACGCATGGCCCCGGCCCGGTCCAGTGGGCGATCTACGACCATCAGAATGGGTTCGACAAGCCGCTCCCGGTCCAGTACGTCGACTTCCTTGCGAATCTGCTCCACGGAAGGATCGCGTTCACGCCGCCGGGATTCGCCGACCAGATCGACCCCATCGCGGGGGTCGCGGTCGACCTCGATCTCCGGTCGCTGGTTCAGGGACCGACGATCAACTCGCTGATCCTAACCGGGCTATCCACGCTGCTCGTCCTCGTCGTGACGGTCCCGGTCGCCCTCTACGAGGCGGAGCGGAGGCGCCGCGGACGCGCGCACCTCTCGAACATCATCTCGATGACGCTGTATTCGATCCCGCCGTACCTGCTGGGCACGTGGCTCATCCTGGTCCTTGCGACGGATCTCAACTGGATCAATCTCAATACGCCCAACTGGAACACCGGCGATGTCCTCGCCGACCCGGCCGGGCTGATCCTCCCCACCCTGACCCTGTCAACCGCAACCGCCGCGCTGTTCAGCCGCTATCTCCGAGCGGCGACCACGGAAGAGTTGGTGAAGGAGTACATCACCACGGCGCGCGCCAAGGGCGCGTCGCGCACGCGGGTCAGCATGCGCCACGCGCTGCCCAACGCGTCGCTGCCGATCATCACGTTGCTGGGCACACGACTTCCCCAGATCTTCGGCGCCCAGCTGGTTGTGGAAGTGCTTTTCTCCTACCCGGGGTTGGGCACCGCTCTCTGGAGCGCGGCGCAGCACAACGACTTTTACACGATGCTCGGCGCGATCCTGATCGGTGGCGTTCTCACCACTCTCGGCTCGCTGATCACCGACCTGGTCTACGCGGCGGTCGATCCTCGGATCCGATATGTGCGTGCTCGGAGCTGATTCGCGCCGCTCAGGTGCCTTCGCGCGACCGGCGGCCGGCCTCGTCGGCACGATCGCGTTCGAGCTTCTCGCTCTCGTCTTTCCGCCGCCGGTCGTCCGCCTGACCCTGCTCCCTGCTGGCCTGTTCGTCGGGCTTGGGCACCCGCTGCTGATCGCTCATCGTCTGATCAGCATAGGCCGGTGCTCGCGTGCCGTGCCTGAAGTCACCGACGCGTGAATCCGTCAGGACCACAGCCCGTCGAGCGTCACCCCGACCCGATCGGCGGCATCAACCGCCGGCAAACTCGCAAGCGAGTCCTGACGGTGGCGTTGCTCAGTGAGCTCGTCGCACCGGGACCGGACGCGGTCGGAGAGAAAACGGGACGGCTGGGCCCACCCATGGCGATCGTCTCGCCCGGCCGGGTGGTGGTGATAGCGCTCGGGCACGTAGAGGTGCAGCGCCTTCCGGGCGCGGGTCAGGGCCACGTAGAACACGCGGCGCTCCTCCTCGAGGCCCTCGGGTGAGCCGAGCGCCATGTCGGACGGAATGTTGCCGTCGGTGACGTGCAGGAGATGGACCACATCCCACTCGAGCCCCTTGGCGGAATGGACCGTCGAGATGATCAGCCAGTCCTCATCCACCGCCGGGGGACCGGCGAGATCCCCGGTCGAATGCGGCGGCTCGAGGACATGGTCGACCGCGACGTCCGACAGGCGCGCGACCTTTGCGCACGCGGCGACCAGGGTGTCCAGGTCGGCGAGCCGCGCCGACGCCTGCGGATACGCCGCCTCGACCAGGGGTGCGACCGCAGCTCGGAGCCGCTCCGCGTGGGCCGGAACGGACTCCCCCGGCCGGGTCGCGAGTGCGGCCACAAGCGATCCGGCTCCAGGGCGCGCGGCGTCGGGTAGCTGCGTGCAGGCGCGTGACCACGATTCCAGGAACTCGCCGCCTTGCGGTTCGTCATCGGCCGCGAGCAAGCCGAGTTCGGCCACGACCCGATGCGCTGTCGCCGGCCCGACACCTACCATCAGCTGCAGGAGCCGGAACCAGGCGACCACGTCACTGGGGTTGTCCGCCAGCCGAAAAGCGGCAAGCATGTCCTTGACGTGCGCCGCTTCGACAAAGCGCAGTCCGCCGTACTTGACGTACGGAATCCGGCGCGCCCCAAGCTCGAGCTCGAGCATCGCCGAGTGGTGTGCGGCCCGTACCAGCACCGCCTGCTCACGGAGCGCGACGCCGGCTTCGCGGTGCGCCAGGATCCGGTCGCACACCGCGTCGGTCTGGGTGTCCTCATCGGCGCAGCGCACCAGTTGCGGACCCGCACCGGGAGCGGCCCTGGCGGCGCGCAGCACCGCAGAGAAGCCGATCGTCGCGTCGGCGCCGACCGCATTGGCAACGTCGAGAATCTGCTGGCTCGAGCGGTAGTTCTTCTCCAGAACGACGGTGGTCGATCCGGGAAAGACCTGATCGAACTCGAGGATGTGTCGCGGCTCGGCAGCGCGAAACGAGTACAGCGCCTGTGCGTCGTCGCCAACCACGGTGATCCGCGGGTCTGCCCGGCGCAGGCCGGTCAATATGTCGACCTGGAGCGCGTTGACGTCCTGGTACTCGTCGACGAGCACGTGGTCGAGGGCACCGGCGAGACGGCGGCCAAGGCGATCGTCCTGCACGGCGGCACGCCAGAACAGCATCAGGTCGTCGAGGTCGACCAGTCCGCAAGATCGCTTGCGGCGCACGTAGCCTCGGCAGATCTCCGAGATCTCATCGACGCAGTCGTCCGCCCACGGCGCCATCTCCGGAACGATCGACGACAGCGGGCGCCCCGTATTGACCGCCGCCGAGTACAGATCGACCAGCAACGCCTTGCGGGGGAAGCGCCGCCGTGTCGAAGCGGCGTGACTCTGCTCGTCGCGGACCATATCGATGACATCCGCGGCGTCGGCCGCGTCGAGGACCGAGAAACCCTCCGGGATGCCGAGCGTGGCCGCATAACGGCGCAGCGTCCGGTGGGCGATCGCATGAAAGGTGCCTCCGGTCACCCGGCCCGCGGGTGAACCGGACGCCCGGTCGAGGCCCGCCGCGGCTATGAGCGACGCCGTACGCGCGAGCATCTGCCGCGCCGCCCGCCGGGTGAACGTGAGCAGCAGGACTCGCTCCGGCGGGGCCCCGGACGCGAGCAGCCACGCGACCCGAGCGGAAAGCGTCGTGGTCTTGCCCGTGCCGGCACCGGCCAGGATCCGCAAAGGACCGCCTTCGTGGGTGACGGCGCTCCGCTGCGCGTCGGTCAGATCACCCAGCCACTCGAACATTCGTTCGATAATACCGCCGGCGTGTGGAGCGCGGGCATGCTGGCCCTCCCGGCTACTTTGTCAGCAGGGTGGCGATGACGTTGATCGTGGTGGCAACGACAACCACTCCGAACAGGTATGACAGCAGGGCGTGCCGGAGCGCGGTCATGCGAATCGCCTTGGCGTTGAGGTCGGTGTCCGACACCTGGAACGTCATCCCGATGGTCAGCGCGACATAGAGAAAATCCCCGAAATCGGGCGCGGCGTCGGAATGGAAATCGATGCCCTCGCCATGCGCGTAGTAGAGACGCGCATAGCGCAATGTGAAGACGATGTGGACGGCGGCCCATGACAGCACAACACTCAGCACGACAAGTGTGGTCAGCGCCGACTTGAGAAGCCCGTGGGTCGTGCTTGCGGCGATGAGGGCGAAAGCCACACCAACCAGGCTCGCGACGCTGGCGCCCACGAGGATGGCTTCGGCAGCCGCACGCGAATCATCCTCACTCGTTGCCGCCTTCCTTGTCGCGGTGCTGTCCTTGCCTCGAATGCCGTAATAGACGATCAGGATGAACGACGCCGAGGTCACATCCCAACCGGTCAGGACTGCGACTTGCCACTCGGAAAATGGGAGTGCGACCGCGAAACCGGCGACTCCGAGGACAAGGGACAGCGCGAGCCGGCTCCGTGCGTTCAATCGACCGAGTGTCGCACGACCGTCAAGCCACCGAGCGATGCCGATGCGAACCGGCGGAGTGGGTCAGCGTCCGAGCGCCCGCTCCAGCTGCTCCTTGTTCATCTTCGATCGACCCTCGATGTTGCGCTCGCCGGCCTCGTTGCGCAGCTGCGCGTACGTCCGGCCGCCGGCACCACTGTGGGACCGCAACCCCCCGCGCCGGCTCGACGAGATGTCCTGCAGGGATGTGCGGCTAGCCTCTCGCGACTCCCCGGCGCGCGCCCGCTCCTTGTTCACGGTGCGAGCCGCAATCTCCTGGGCGGTGTCCTCATCGGTGCCGCGATCTTCGAGGCCTTCCTTGATGTGTTCGTACTGCCGCTCACGCTTTGGCGACCATGCTTTCACCGGCACTGACGGATCCTCCTGAGTGGGGCGGGATTTGCGCGTCCTTGACGAGTATAGTACCGTCCGATCACACTTTATGATAGTGGGCCTATAACTACCGCCATTTCTCCCGGGTACCCTGGGCGTCACGGTCTCCAGGAGGGTCTCCCGGCATGGAATGTAGGCTTGCGCGATATCACCGTCGCACCGGAGGGTCATGAGCGTGTCGAAGAAACCGGAACGCACCCAGCTCCCCTACGCGCAGATGGTCGCGACACTCGAGGAGATCCCGGGCCTGGAGAGCCTGAGCGAATGGCTCGTCAAGGCGCTCGCGCCGGTCACGCAGCGGCGGAAGCTGATGGACGTGCTCCACGGGCGCTGGTTGGGTCACGCGCTGCACCCGGCGTTGAGTGACCTGCCGCTCGGGATGTGGTCCAGCGTTCCACTGCTCGATCTGATCGGCGACGATGCCGGTGCGACGATGCTGACCGCCATGGGTTGCGTTGCAGCCGGCGCGACAGCGGCGACGGGAGCCGCCGACTGGTCGGTCACCGTCGGTCGGGATCGTCGCCTCGCGCTTGTCCATGGTCTCGCCAACAGCGCGGTGCTCGGACTGCAACTCGGTTCCCTCGCCGCGCGCGTACGCGGGCGCACCGGCCGCGGGCGACTGTTCTCGGTGGCCGGGCTGGCCGCGGGGGCGGCCGCCGCCTATCTCGGTGGCGAGCTGGTTCTCGGCCGTGGGCTCACCGTCGACCACGATGCATGGATATCGGGACCCTCGAAGTGGACTGACGTGGCAGACGACGCGAATGTGATCGAGGGTGAACTGACGGCTGTGGACGTGGAAAACCGCAAGGTCCTGCTGACGCGCGTTGCGGGCAGGGTCTGCGCCCTCGAGAACACCTGCACCCACGCGGGCGGGCCACTGCATGAAGGCGTGGTCGAGGATGGCGACGTCGTGTGTCCGTGGCATGGCTCGCGGTTTCGGCTCAGCGACGGCGCGGTTGTCGCGGGGCCGGCGACGTTTCCGATGCCGCAACTCGAAGCTCGCAAGGTCTCCGGCCGCATCCAGGTTCGCGGACGCCAGGAGTGATCGGCCTCGGCTGACACGATGCCGTGAGAGGAGCCGCGCGTCGAGCGGCCCCTCTCCTCTGTCCTGTGGGTTAGGCGGCCGCCGCCTTGGCGAACGCCTCGAGCTCCTTGGGCCAGCCTTCAGGGCCTCCCACCGAGTTGCGCAGCGGTTCCCATCCTTCGCCGTGGCGATCGAGGTTGCGGTGTTCGAGCTCGACGCGGGTTCGGTTCGGGCCTTCGGCGACGAACGTGACCTCCACCTCGCTCGTCTTGCTCGGGTCGGTCTCGATGCTCCACTGGGGGCTGATGTCCCAGCTGAATACCACTCGGTTCGGTGGGTCGTAGGCGAGGACGCGAGACCAGGCTGACTCGGTACCGTCGGCGCCACGGTCGTAGATCCGGCCGCCGGCGCGGGGCTCGAACACCATGCCGGTCAGCTCGCCCTCCAGGATGTGATGGTCGGGCGGCCACCACGTGCCGATCTGCTCGGTGAACACCGTGAACGCGTGGCCGATCGGCGCTTCGACGAGCACCGATGCGTGAACCGAGGTACCTGCCGTCTGCGTGGTCATGACTCCTCCTTTGCTGATCGTTCCGCCACTGTCTGAAAAGTGCTGAGGGCATCGGTCCAGAAGCGTTCGAAGTACGCGCGAAGCTCGGCGATTCCGCGCTGGTCGATGCTGTAGATGCGCCGATTCGCCTCGGGACGGTCGACGACCAGCCCCGCGGACTTGAGCACCCGCAGATGTTGCGAGACCGCCGGCCGGCTGATGGGCAGATCGCGGGCGAGTGTGCCCACCGCCATCGGTCCGGTCGCCAGGCGCTCGAAGATCGCACGCCGAGTGGGATCGCCGAGTGCGGTCAGAGGTTCTAGGTTAGCTACCACTTACGGTAAGCGTACACTCACGCTCCGGCATCGTCAAGCCGCGCCGGCAACGTCCGTACACTTTGGGCGATCACCAGCCTCGGACCGCAAGGAGCAAACCAGCCTTGGCCGGGTCATTCGAATCGGCGACGGGTCCCGTTGCGCAACCCGTGCTCAGCCCGCTCACCGGCGCCGCGATCTTCCTCGTCCTCACCGTCGACCCGGGGGGCGAGGCCGCAGCTCGAGCGCTGCTTGCCGACTGCGCGGGCCTGAGGCGAGCGGTCGGGTTTCGAATCCCGGAGGGCGGCCTCACCTGCGTGGCCGGCGTGGGGTCCTCGGCATGGGACCGGCTGTTCAGCGGACCCCGCCCCGCTGAATTGCATCCCTTCCCCGAAATCGCCGGCTCGAGACATCGCACGGTGTCCACGCCAGGCGATCTGCTGTTTCACATCCGCGCCGTCCAGCTGGATCTGTGCTTCGAGCTTGCCGGCCAGATCATGAACCGGCTGCGCGGACACGTCGGCGTCGTCGATGAGATCCACGGCTTCAAGTACTTCGACGAGCGCGATCTCCTCGGCTTCGTCGATGGCACCGAGAATCCCAGCGGGCAGGCAGCATTCAACGCGGTGACCGTGGGAAACGCCGACATGGCCTTCGCCGGTGGGAGCTACGTCGTGGTGCAGAAGTATCTCCACGACCTCGACGCCTGGAATGCGCTGCCGGTCGAGGCCCAGGAGAAGGTCGTCGGGCGCACCAAGCTGGCAGACATCGAGCTGCCGGACGAGCTGAAGCCGAGCAACTCGCACGTCGCGCTCAATGTGATCACCGACGCCGACGGTAACGAGCTCAAGATCCTGCGCGACAACATGGCGTTCGGCCGCGTCGGCATCGGCGAGTTCGGCACCTTTTACATCGCCTACACGAGCACGCCGCGCATCACCGAGCGGATGCTCACCAACATGTTCGTCGGTGATCCGCCGGGCAACTACGATCGCATCCTCGACTTCTCCACGGCGGTCACCGGGACATTGTTCTTCGCGCCAACCCAGGACTTCCTCGACGCCATGCCGCCTCCGCCCGCGGCGGCGGCGTAAGCCTCGGCTCGCTCGATTCGCGCCGCGCGTCGAGCCGCACTCGAGATGGCAACAGACCATCGCCACGAATGAACATCTACCGGATGCGCACGTGGCGGCGGCTGAGCTCCGAGACGCTGCGCACTCCCAGGAGCTGCATCGTCCGACGCATCTCTCGAACGAGGATGCCGGCCGCCCGCTCGACGCCGCGTTCACCGCCGGCCATGAGGCCGTAAAGATAAGCGCGACCCACGAGGACGGTCCGCGCACCGAGTGCAAGTCCCGCAACGATGTCGGCGCCGCTCATCACACCCGTGTCCACCCACACTTCTGCTCGATCCCCGACGGCGTCGACGACCTCGGCGACCAGGCTGAGCGGAACCGGTGCTCGATCGAGTTGCCGGCCGCCGTGGTTGGACAGCACGATCGCCTCGACACCCGCCTCGGCAATGCGCCGCGCGTCGTCCACGGACTGCACGCCCTTGATGATCAGCGGCCCTCCCCAGCAGGACCGCACCCATTCGAGGTCGCGCATCGTCATGGTGGGATCGAACAGCTCATCGATGAGCTCGGCGATCGTGCGGTCCCACCCGCTGAGCGATCCGAAGGTCAGCGGCGCGGTGGTCAGGAGGTTCACCCACCACGCGGGATGCGTGGCGATGTCGGTCACCGTCCTCATCGTCAGCGCCGGCGGGATCGAGAAGCCGTTGCGTGCGTCGCGCAGCCGATTCCCCGCCACGGGCACGTCGACCGTCAATATCAGCGCCTCGAACCCGGCCGCGTTAGCTCGGGTCATCAACTCCTCGCCGGCGCCGCGGTCCTTCCATACGTACAGCTGGAACCACTTGCGTGCCTCGGGCGCCGCGGCGGCCACGTCTTCGATTGACGTCGTCCCCATCGTCGACAGCGCGTAGGGAATGCCGTGTCGCTCCGCAACGCGGGCCACCGCACGCTCGCCTTCGTGGTGCATCAAGCGCGTAAAGCCGGTGGGGGCGAAGGCGAAGGGCACCGCCGATGTGCGACCGAGCAGGGTGGTGCTGGTATCGACACCGGACACGTCGTGCAGCACCGACGGCGAAAACTCGAGGGCCTGGAACATCTGCCTTGCGCGCCGAAGGCTGACCTCCCCCTCAGCCGCGCCGTCCGTGTAATCGAACACGGCCCGCGGAACGCGGGCGCGTGCGAGCGTGCGCAGGTCGGCAATCGTCATGGCCCCGGCGAGTTGGCGGCTCGTCGCATTGAGCTCGACGGGTCGCGCGCGCAACAGGGGCTTGATGTCAGACCATTTCGGAACCTGACGCTTGGACATGTCCTGAAGACGGATTCTAGAATTGGCGTCGTGCCGCGAGCGTCCATCTATCAGTTCGCCGGTGGCGAGCATGCCTTTCTCGCCCTCGCGGCCGCGCACCACGAGCGCTGTCTGCAGGATCCGGTGCTCAATCACCCGTTCTCGCATCCCGGCCGGCCCGATCACCTCCAAAGGTTGGCCAGCTACTGGGGTGAGGTCTTCGGCGGTCCGCCTGTGTACTCGGAGACGCACGGCGGGCACTCGGGGATGATCGACGTCCACGCCGGCCAGGGAGCGGATGCTGACCTCGGAGACCGCTTCGTCACCTGCTTCGTGCAGGCCGCCGACGATGCGGGCCTTCCCCGTGACCCGGCATTACGGGCGAGCCTGCGCGCCTACATGGAGTGGGCGGTGCGCGACGTTCTCAGGTATTCGCCACGCGGCTCGGAGGTTCCGTCGAGCCTGCCGCTCCCTCACTGGTCGTGGAACGGGCTGGAGGAGGTGGAGGCGAGTCCTGCCGATCGTTAGCGGAATGGGCTGGGGATGACCTGATCCGTCGGTCGCGCTCCTTGGCGCGATCGCACCGTTTCGTGAGTGATACCATCCACCGGAGGGGGTGGACAGAGCCATGAAACTGTTTGGGCGGAAAGGGCATGATCGCGAGCCCAGCATCTCGCTGATCGGGAAGCCGCTTCGGCGTGAGGGCCGCCCTGGCCGCGCCCTGCGGCCGCTCTGGGATGCGTCAACCATATGGCGTCGCCTGGATGACGAACCAAGCTGGAGGCTGCCTCCGCTCTGGGAAGGGCCGTCTGATGGTGAGGAATACGAATGCCTGATTGGCCGGTCGCGCCTGGCGATCTTCCCGCGTACAAGCGCGGCTGGCGACAGCCGGCGCTCTTCTAGCGCAGTGCCGATGACCACGATGTCTCTGTTCGCCCGAGCGCAGCGCGCAGTACGCTCTGTCGAATGACGTACTGGTGGGAAGCGGTCACCGTCGGTGCCGCGGTGCTGGTGAGCGCCCTGATCGGGATTTTCATCGGCGCGCGAATGGCGCGACGCGAGGCCGGCAGCTGGCCCGAGCCCGCGACCTCCACGCGCCATCTCGAGCGCCGGGCGGTTGCGTACCTCGAGGTGGCCATGGGCTGGCATGCTTATCTCGAATCGGTGCGGCCACTCGCTTTTCCCACAGAGGGACTACTCCTCGATCGGCCTCGGGATCTGGCGGGGGTGATTCGCTCACGGGCTCAACTCGCTCAGTTCGGCACCATCTCGGCGCAGCAGCTTCACGATGACGCCCTCGAAGCGGCGGTCGCGCTCATCAATGTTCTGCGATCGCTGCCGCCAACGCCTGGGTCGGGCGAGCCTGACCTGAGCGCAGGACGCGATGCGCTGCAAGCCGCACTGCGCGAGCTTGCTATGAAGGTCGACCAGCTCGAACGCCAGATGCGCTGGGAGCTTCAGCCCGGGGCGATGCAAACGGATCGGCAGGTTGAGGTCACCGGACGGGTCGGCGCCGCCCGCCGTCAGAGCGCTCCTGCTCGGAGTGAATCGAAGCCGCTCCGCTAAGGCTGTTCGACCGCCGCACCGGTAGCGGACTTCTCGGCCACCGCTTTCAGACCTTCCAGGACCGGGCCCCAGTTGTGCTCCGCCATGGTGCTCGCGGCTTCCTCGCTCGGATTGTTGTCCTGCTCCAGCGTGAGGACGGTCTCCTGACCGTTGCCGGCAAGCTCATACGTGACCGTGTGGTAGTTCTCGGGCTTGTCCTCAGTGCCACCCATGGGGCTCCAATGCGTGATCTTGAGCACCCTTTCGGGTTCGACCGCGAGCACCGTTCCCTTGTCCTCGTAGCTCTTCCCCTGCCACTCTCCCTTCCAGGTGATGGGGCTGCCCACCTTCCAGTCGGTCTCCAAATTGGTGCCGTGCATGTACTGCCTGACCATGCCGGGATCGGTCAGCGCGCGCCAGACCGCATCCGGCGGGGCGTTGACCGTGATTTGCTTCCGGGCAACGAAATTTCCGTTCACACCTCAACTCCTCGGTTGTCTTTGACGAATCGGTTCGTGCGGTATCTCCTGACCTCAAGATTAGGAGGTCGCACCCGCAACCGGCGCGCAACCTCTCCGGGCTGATAGCGGGGCGGGGTCCAGATGCCGCGGTCTCCAACCTATGGGCTAAGGTGGTGAGTCCAGGTCAAGAGGTCGTTCCGGCCCCGACGTCGAGGCTGGCGTGACGTTCCGCCTATGTCGCTGTGATGGGGCGTCTATTCCGACCAACCCGGCGTGCTCCCACACTGGAAAGGGATGTCATCGCCAAGCGTCAGGAGTGGGATTCGTGGGGCACACCCATCGGCGCTTTCGATGGTTGCCACATGAGCACGGCAGCATCGGTCGGACGACCCGATCGTGAGAACCGGATTCTCGGTGCGCTGCCCCAGGCGGAACGAGCGGCGATGCTGGAAGCGACACGCGACGTCGCGCTTGACGTGCGGGTCGTGCTGTTCGAGCCTGGGGCCCAGGTCGACGCCGTCTACTTCCCCACGGACGGGGTGATCTCATTGGTCACGCCCCTGCACGATGGCGCGATCGTCGAGGTGGCCACCATCGGTAACGAGGGCATCGTCGGGATTCCGCTGGTGCCGTTCGGCGGCCTCGCGGTGCGCGCCATCACCCAGGTCGCCGGTCGTGGACTGCGGCTCGATGCGGCGGTTTTCCTGGAGTGGACCGAGCGCAGCCGCGCCTTTCGGACGCTGGTCGAGCGGTACACGCAGGCACTGTTCGGCCAGATAGCTCAGGCGGCCGCCTGCAATCGGCTCCACTCGAGCGAGGAGCGCCTGAGCCGCTGGTTGTTGATGAGCCAGGATCGAGTTGGTTCGAACGACTTCATGATCACCCAGGAATTCCTCGGGCAGATGCTCGGAGCCCGCCGCTCAACGGTTTCCGTGTCTGCCGGCATCCTCCAGCGGGCCGGGCTGATCAGGTACACGCGTGGCCACGTCACGATCGTCGACCGCGCGGGCCTCGAGGCCGTGTCCTGCGAGTGCTATGCGGTGATCAGCGGAGAGCTGGACCGAGTGTCGCGCTCATAGCTCGTCCAGCGCGGTCGCGAGCCGGAAGTCTCGCGCGGTGATGCCGCCGACATCGTGGCTCGACAGCCGAACAGTCACCTTTCCCCATCCGACCATGAGGTCGGGGTGATGGTTCTGAGCCTCGGCAACCGGTGTCAAGCGATCGACGAACCTCACCGCGGCGACGAAGTCCGGAAACGTGTATGACTTCACGAGCTTGCCATCCTCGAGCGCCCACCCGGACAGACCCTGAAGTCGCTCGGCAAGCTCATTGGGCCTGAGCACGCCGCCACCCGAGGTCGGCCCGCCCGCGCTCAGGAGCTGGCCTCCACGTCGCCCCGATGCCCGGTCACATGCGGACGCTGGGCACGGCCGGTGAGGTCGACGTCCTGCTCCGCGGCGACGGCATCCTGGAGCGCGTGCAGAGTGTCGTGGAGCGCTTCGACCAGCTGCCTCAGATCTCGCCTGGGGAGCGAGGTCAGCACCGGGTTCGCCTCGGTCTGTGGCCATGCCACCCCGGAGAGCCTTGGGTCCCAGGCGCCCGCCCATGAGGGCGCGTTCGTGCCTCGTTCCCACACTTCCGGCGGATCCGCGGTGCGGAGGTTGAACCGATAACGGTTTCCCGATAAGTCGCCGCAGTATGCGACCAGGTTGGCGCCGAGGTCTTCCCCCACGACCGCGATACCGGGGTCGAGATACCCGTCGGTGTTCCCGACATAGAGCATGTTGCGAAACGGGCCGGGTTCGAAGATGTCACCCGCGGCCAGGTGGAGCGTTCCGGAGAAGCCCTTCGCCTCCTCCCCGCTCGAGCGATACAGGCCCCCGCCGGCGCGCATCCAGACGACGAAGTTCAACGCAGACCCATTTCCGACGTTGCGGACCCGGACCGCCGCCCACGGTTGCTCGCGAATCCCCGCGGGTGGCTCGTCAACGAGGACGAGCAGCGGCTGTATGGCGGCAGCGCGATCCCGATGCGTCTCCTCGGCGAGCGCTCGCGCCGCCTCCGCCTGGTGACTGACCTCCTCCAACAGACTGAGGTTGTGTTCGACGAGCTTCGGGATCTCGGCTCGGAGGGAACGGTTGCGCCGAGCCAGGCGAATGATTGCCACCGCCATCGCGATGACGACAAGCCCGACCACGCCTGAGGCGACGGCGTCGACGATCGTTGTCCAATCCATGACTGTTTGAAGCTCTGCGCTTGTCTGTTCAGGCTGCCGGCACGGGTGCACCAACGGCGTCCGCAAACCGGCCACCCCCAACACCACCACCGGCACCACGAATCTGCGGGCGCACCGCTTCTCCACCCCCTAAGACGAGTCGAACCCCGTGACTGTGTACAACCCTACACACTGCGCCGGCTGATCGCAATCACTCGTGCCGAGTGGCATCCCACCCGGCGAAGGCGGTCTCAAGGCCAGAGATCATGCGATCGAAGCTGCGACCGACGTCCACCGGCAACCCGAAGCCACCTCCGGCCTCGAGCGTGACAAACCCGTGCAGGGCCGCACGAAGGGCACGGATGGCGTCGATGGCATCGTCATCGCGCAGGTCGTAGCCGGCCATCACGTCGAGGGCGACGCGCACCACGCTGCCGCTCGCGACCTCGTCCTCGACGTCGCCCGGCACGGGTGCGCGCTGGACCGCCGCGTACCGACCTGGATGCTCCAGTGCCCACGCACGGTACGCGCGCGACATCGAGAGGATGGCATCGCTCCGAGCTCGGCCGACCGCGGCACGCTCGAGAACCCCGGCGAGCTCGTGCTTCGCGCGGATCGCGATCCCCCGCCGGAGCCCGTCGGAACCGGCGATGTGCTTGTACAGCGACGGCTGCCGGACCCCCAATCGCTGCGCCAACGCCGCCAGGGTGAGGTTCGGCAGGCCGACCTCATCGGCAATTCGCTCGCCCTCCTCGATCACCCGCGTCTCAGTGAGCCCGGCTCTAGGCACGCTCGCCCAGCGACTGGAGAAACTGCAGCGCCGCCTTCCCGGTGATATCGGGTTGCTGCGATTGGGGGTAGTGCCCGGCCTCAGGCACGATCAGCGCTTCTCCGTGGAGGACCTCGGCGATCCAGCCGGCTTCCGCCTTCGGGTCGGGGAAGTCCGGATCGCGGTCGCCCATGATCACCAGCGTTGCAGCCTTGACGTCGGCGAGACGCGCTTCGGCCGGGGAGTGGCTCGTGCGCGTCGTTCGCGAGAACGATCTCGCATAGCCCGGGCGGCGCAGGCTGGCCACCACACGGTCACGGTAGGCATCAAAATCGGACGGTCGCCGCCCGGCGTACAGCCGCGGCATGTAGGACTTCCACGCCGCGGCGGCCCAGAGCGGAGCCATGGCCACTCGACGGAGGAGCCGCTGCATCGCGGTGATCCTGCCGTTGCGGACGAACGGGCCGATCAGAATGAGGCCGTCCACGAGCTCCGGTCGCTCGGCAGCCATGATGACCCCCGCCGCGGCGCCCATGGAATTTCCCACGATGACCGCGGGCCCGCCGAGCTCCTCCACCAGGGCGATGACGTCGGCGGCGGTCTCGCTGTCGCCGTATGTAGCGAAGGTGGCGTCGCTGTCGCCCTGCCCGCGCAGATCGGTGAGTGCGACCCGATAGCCGGCGTCACGGAGAAGCGGGGCGACGAAACGGAAGGTCGCCCGCAGATCTCCCATGCCCGGTACGAGCACGACCAGGCGGCCGCTGCCCTCGACGTCGTAGGCAATCCGACCGTCAGGGCGGGCGAGATAGCTGACTTGCTGGCTACGGGTTGGTGTTTGCATGGCCGCTACTATAGTTAGCCCATAGGCTAATGTCAATAGCCCCGCCCGGTTCAGTTTCGGGGCGTGCTGCTGGTCGTCCTGGCGGCCGGCGAGCCGCTAACCCTCCGAAAGCGCCAGTGTCCTCTCGACGACCGCCGGGTGCGAGGACGTATCCACGAGCAGGCGAAAGACATCAGGGCGGTGGTAGTGACCAACCGGATCCATCAGGCGCCGGGCGGACATGACCTCACCGATGTCAAGGTCGGCGATCAGGGTTTCCTCGCGTTCACGAACGGGACCCGCGATCACGTCACCGTTCGGACCCACGATCGCGGTGTTGCCCTCCTCGAGCCAGTCTCCGTTCGCCGCCCGGTATTCCGCGCTGACGAGCAGATCACGGCGCGGGAAGTCGGTCGGGATCTGGTCGGCGTGCAGCACCGGGTTGACTCCGACGACGAACATGCGATTCTCGCGCGCGATGTGGCGGAGGGTCGCCAGCCAGTGGTCGCCGACTGCGAGCGTGGGTGCCAGCCAGATGTCGACCCCCTGCGCGTACATGTGGAAACGCGCCAGCGGCATGTAGTTCTCCCAGCAGATGAGGCCGCCGATCCGGCCGTTGGGGGTATCGACGACGCGCAGCGTCGATCCGTCGCCCCTCCCCCACACGGTGCGCTCGGCACCGGTCGGTACGAGCTTGCGGTGGCGCTCGACCAAGGTGCCCTCCGGCGAGAAGTACGCGAGCGTGTTGTAGATGGTGCCGCCATGAGGGTCACGCTCCTCCACGCCGACGACGAGCCACACACCGTGATCCCTCGCGATTGCGCCGAGGCGGTCGGTCGCCGCGCTGGGAATGACGACCGCATTCTCGGCGAGCAGGCGAAACCAATCCTCGTCACCATCCCAGATGGGTCGTGTATCGATCCAGATCGGCGTCCCGGGGACGAAGACCTCGGGAAAGACCACGACCTGCGCCCCATCGCGTGCTGCGCCGGCGGTGAGCTCGGCGACCCGATCGATGGTCGCCTCGCGATCCATGAGGACGTACGTCGCCTGGACGGCGGCGAGCCGCACGACGCTCACGTGTCTCCCGCCGCCAGCACGCGCTACCCGGCTGCTACGCCGGGAATCCCTGCGCCACGCGGGTCCCGGCGACGTAGGTGTCCTCGGACTCGAGTGTGGCGCGTAGCTGCGAGCGCAGGTCAGGGGTGTCAGCGTGACCGTGGACCGTCGCAGCGTGCTGCGCCGCGGCCGCAACCACCTCCTCCTCATCACCGATGATCGTCAATGAGCAGTTGCTCTCGCTGTCGAAGCGACGGCAGTCCGCCATCTTCCGGGCCATGGTATCCACCTCCGTGAAACTGGTCAGAGCAGACGGTGCAGCGGGTCTCCGCGTAGGCGCGATTCTTATCTACTAGTAGGTAGAATGTCAAGCGTGACGATCGACGCCTTTGGAGACGTGGCCCGTGGCCGTTGCGACCGCCGCGCGTAAGCCGATCCCGACCTCCGAGCGAATCCTGGACGCGGCTGAGCGGCTCGTGCAAACGCGCGGCTTCAAGGGCTTCAGCTACGCGGACGTCGCCGCCCACCTCGGCATGACAAAGGCCAGCCTTCACTACCACTTCCCCGGCAAGGCCGAACTGGGCGAGGCTCTGGTGTACCGCTATTCGACGCGCTTCGCTGCTGCGCTCGTGCGTATCGACGCCGACCTCCCGGACGGCCGGAGCAAATTGCCGGCATACATCGAGCTCTACGCCAAGGTGCTGCGCGCCAAGCGCATGTGTCTTTGCGGCATCCTCGCCGCGGAGGTCGAGACGCTGCCGGCGCCGATGCGCGAGGCGGTCGTGCGATTTTTCGACGACAACCAGGCGTGGCTCGCCGGGGTGCTGACCCGCGGCCACGATGAAGGATCGCTCTCGTTCGGCGGCACCGCGACTGACGCCGCTCAGAGTGTGATCAGCGGGCTCGAGGGAGCCATGCTCCTGGCACGCGCGTACGGTGATCCGAGCCGGTTCGAGGCCGCCGCCGCCCGGTTGCTCGCCATCCTGGCGGCGTAGGTAGCGACCACGCGGGCCTGCCGTCGCCAGACGGCTCAGCGCAACTCGCTGATGCGGACCAGGTTGCCGGCGGGATCGCGGAAGGCGCAGTCACGAACCCCGTACGGCTGCTCGGTCGGCTCCTGGACCACCTCGGCGTCGCTGGCCTGCAGCCGAGCGAAGGTGCCGTCGAGGTCGGCGGTGGCAAGGATGATGTGGGCATAGCTGCCCTTGGCCATCATCTCGGCGATGGTTCGGCGCTCCTGGTCGAGGAGCGGGTGGCCGCCTCCGGGCGGCTCCAGGACGATGGAGGTGCCGGGCTGGCCCGCGGGGCCGACCGTGATCCAGCGCATCCCGCCGTACTCGACGTCGCCGCGGACCTCGAAGCCGAGGGTGTCGCGATAGAAGGTCAGGGCGGCGTCCGGGTCGTCATGCGGCAGGAACGTCTGGT
This sequence comes from Candidatus Dormiibacterota bacterium, assembly GCA_963799005.1. GTDB lineage: Bacteria > Chloroflexota > Dormibacteria > Aeolococcales > Aeolococcaceae > Palsa-851. Next base: position 44,423 of record CAWCVK010000004.1, read on the forward strand.
GAATGGTGATGTCCATGGCGCGTCTCCGGTTCTTACCTTCGAATCAACGGTCCTGAATCAGCCCCAGGACATTGCCATCGGGGTCGGTGAACGTGGCCACCAGACGGCCGCCACCGACGTCGCGTGGTGGCTCCTTCACAGCCGCACCCGCGGCGGTCACCTCGGCGAGCTTCGCCGCGATGTCTGCCACGTGCCAGTACGCGACCGGCGAGCTGCTGTCCTGCGGTCCACGTCCGGGCACCAGCCCGATCTGCTGACCGGCGGCCTCGAAGCCCACGTAGTACGAGGCGTCGGCCATCGGCGCGACGCCGAGCAAGGCTTCATACACCGGCTTGGACCTCTCCAGATCGGACACGGGATGCAGCACGGTTTTGATTCCCTGGGTGGACGAGTCGCTCATGTTCACTCCTCGAGTCGCTGTGATGACGTATGTGCCGGTCATGCTAAGTGCGACTCGCTACGCGGCGCTTCTCGATTCCTGATCGGTTTGGTCACCTGTTTGGCCACGCACGATGGCATTCCAGCTGTCGCTCGAGCCGCTTCGCGCCGGTAGATGCTGGGCGGTACACCGACGAGCTCGGTGAAGCGAGTGCTGAACGTGCCCAGCGACGAACAGCCGACCGCGAAACAAACCTCGGTGACGCTCAGGTCACCACGTCTTAGCAGCATCATCGCGCGCTCGATGCGCCGCGTCATCACGTAGCTATACGGCGACTCGCCGTAGGCGAGCCGGAACTCGCGGCTGAGGTGTCCGGAGGACATGTGCGCGCCGCGGGCGAGCGCCTCGACGTCGAGCGGTCGCTCGTACTCCCGGTCGATCCGGTCCCGGACCCGGCGCAGCCGCACAAGGTCGCGCAGCTGCTGTTCCGCGGCGGAGCTGCTGTTCACTGCGAAATCGTGCCATGTCGAGCCGGAGATGCTTGTCCTCTTTGCGATCCTCGCAAGAGCTTGAGCGAGGCGTTGCGTCGGGCTCTGGACGAAAATGGGCCGCCCGGTGAAACGAGTGAGGAAGAACACCACGGCCACGCCGGACCACCGCAGCATCCTCATCGATGCCTATGAGAACGCGGCCGTGATCGTCTCCGGCATAAGCCCCGACCAATTGCGCAACTCGACACCTTGCGACGGGTACGACGTGGCGGGGCTGATCGACCACGTCGTCGAAGCCGGACGCCGAGCTGCCGCCCTCGGCCGCGGCCAACCGCCCCCGTCAGGCGACGCATCCCCCCATGTGGAGCTGACTGAAGCGCCGGACCGGCTGCGGAGCGCCGCCAAGGAGGCGGCGGCGGCGTGGGCGGAGGACACCCGCCCGGTGACAACGGCAACCATGCCCTGGGGTGAGCAGTAGTTGGGGGCCGCCCTCATCGACATGTATCTCCTCGAGTTAGCGGCCCACGCGTGGGACCTCGCCCGGGCCACTGGACAGCTGGACCGACTCGCCTCCACCCTCGCCGCGCCGGCACTGAGCGGGGCGCACGCCTTCATCAAGCAGGGGTTCCGGGACATGCTGGGTCCCGGTGCCCCCTTCGGCGCCGAGGTACCGCCGCCTCCCGGCGCCAACGACTGGGAGCGCTTCGTGGCCTTCACGGGACGCGACCCGCGAGCGCGGGTCAAGCCGCGCAGCCGGCCCTAGAAGGCCGGGGCGCTCAGCCTGCCCGAGTCGCTGCGCCTCAGCCGAGCGTCAGCCTCAACCGGCTTCGCTCGGCGGTCTTCTGGTGATGCCCGAAGCGGCACCACCGGCGGCGATGATTGCCAGACGGCGCTCGTCGATCACCGTCACCGATCCTGATGTCGTGGCGATGACGCCATCCCGGCGGAGTGCGTTCAGCTCTCGACTGACCACTTCGCGCACCGTGCCAGCGGCATCCGCCAAGCGTTGATGGCTGATGTGCGCAACCGGCTCTCCGGTGGGCCCTCGTAGAGATACCGCCCGGAGATGCCGAGCGATCCGGACGGGTGTCGGTTGTCCGGCGTCGTCGGCGACTGCGCGCAGGGCATCGGTTGCCAGGGTAGCCAGGTGCTCGGCGATCGCCCAGAGCAGTTCCGGGTTCTGCGCCAGCGCTCGAAGCTTGTCAACCGTCAGCACCGCCAGCGTGGCATCGGTGATCGCCTCCGCCTTCCACTCGTCGCTCTCAGCCAGGGCAGGCGCAAGGCCGATCAGATCACCGGGGCGCGCGTAGCCGGTGGTCAGCTGTCGACCGAGTGATGTGGTGACGAAGATACGGACCACACCAGTCCGCACTACCGCGATCCTCCGGGGATGCCCGGGCCGAAAGACGGGCGCGCCCCTGGCAACATGGACTTGATCGGTGCCGGCCCCGATCAACAGGTCCCACATCCCGGACTCCGATGGCGTCAGAGGCTGATGCAGAACAGCCGGCCGCGTGATGTCGTTCTCAGGGTTCGCAGAGCCCGAGTGTGGCCTGCAAGGGTCGTCGAAGGAATGGGCGCGATATCACCCTGATGTGGGCGGACTGTCACTCACGCCCGAACTCGGCCTCGTAGCCGCAGGCGGCGAACTCGATCGCGCGCCGCTGCTCCCGTTCCGGCTCTCGCGGCAACAACGGCGTTCCCACTTGACAGGCGTGTCAACTTGTCATGGCATAGTACAGGCTGCTAGGCTCCTTCATGAGTAGGGTTCTCGGGGACTTCCGTTTCAAGGGGATCAGATCATGTGGGCATGCTCCTATCAGAAACGTAGGTGGGCCCTGGCGCGTGTCGGAGCTGTCGTCATCGCGGTCGCCGCCTGGGCATTCGGTGTTCAGAGCGGTGCCTTTGCCGCCAGCACTCCGGCGTACAGCCTCGCCACGGTCGGTGCCTACGGAGGTGAACCCTCGATCACGTCGGACGGCCACGGATTGCTGTACGACACCACCCCGAGCGGCGGGACCATCTTCTATCGCTCCACCAATGGGGGCCTGACCTGGGCTCAGGGAACCACCGCCGACACCGCCAGCGGCGACGACTGCCTAGCGACCGACCAGTCGAACGCGGTCTACCTCTGCAACCTCGCCGGCAGCGAGGGCGTGGCTCCGCTGCAGGCCGATTCCTGGAAGTCGCTCGATCAGGGCACGACCTGGACCCACGGAGCGGGCCTGATCCCCCAGTGCGCGACCAGCTGCTCGCCGTTCGGCGTCGACCGCGACTGGGAAGCGGCGTCGATCCCACCCGGCGGAACGACAAAGACCGCCGAGGTGGTGCTCATGTATCACGACTTCTACGGGCCAAGCCAGATCTGGGTGAACATCTCCCACGATGGTGGGGCCACCTTCGGCGCACCCCAGGAGGTGCTCGCCAGCCCTGGTGTGACCCCCGGTGCGGTGACCGGGACGCTGGTCGCCCAGGGTTACACCTTCTGCAACACGGTTCCAGCCGGCGTGCAGATCGTCAAGCCAGGCCTGCCCCACGCCGGGCGCATCTATGTCGCCTGGATCGCGGCCGACCTGGCCCAGAACGCGACCGGGTGCAACGTCAGCATGCTCCAGTCCTTTCACACGCTGTGGGTCTCCTATTCTGATGACAACGGCCTGACCTGGACCCCGCAGCAGGCGTTCGACGCGGGGGTCGGGCACGATGCGTCGACCCCGTTCGTCGGCTTCACCGTGGACGACCGCGGCAACCCGTACTTCGGATTCGCCGAGAACCTCAACTCCAACCCGGCCACGTGTTCGGCGGAGTCCATCGCAGGCACCGTGCAGTCGGACACCTCGTGCGAGTACGACATGTACGTCGTCTGGTCGAGCAACGGCGGCAGCACCTGGGATGGCGGCGGAGGCGTGATCCCCGGCAGCGCGGCCAAACCGTACCGAGTTCAACTCGTTGCGCGAGAGTGGCACGCACTTCTTCCCGGCGATCGCCGCCGGTGATCCCGGCCACGTGGATGTCGCGTATCTCCGAACTCCGGAGATCCTGCCGACCGATGCGTTCGGCAAGGCAGATCCCGGCGGCTGTGCCGGGCCGGGACCGGCGAATGGCAATCCAACCACGTACCCGCCCACCTGCAGCTGGAACCTCTACGGCGCACAGTCACTGAACCTCACGCAGAGCCCCGCCAAGGCGACGTGGACGACTACGCAGATCACCACCACCCCGATGCACGTGGGTGATATCTGCAACCTCGGAATAGCCTGCGTGGCGCCGAGCTCGAACCGCAATCTGCTCGACTTCATCTCGGAGACCGTCAATCCCAAGGGGTGCGCACACATCGCCTACGCCGACGACAACACGGTGAAGAAGCTCCGCGTTGCCAACCAGACCGCGGGACCGTGCGTCATCGGCAAGAACCACGCCGGGAGCACGACATCCCTGGGTCTCGCAGTGGGGTCGCTGGTACCTGTGGTATCCCCCGTCGCCTGGCTGCGCTTGCGAGCGCGCGCTCGATGCCGGCAAGGCAGAGCCTGATTCACATGCCAACGAATGCGCTCGGAGGACGGTTGATGACATCGAGAGAATCGCGGGTTTCTGGCAAGCGTGGGGTCATCGCGCTCGCGGTGACCGCGCTGATCGGCATCTGGGTGGCGGGGATCGGCTCAGCTCCCAGCGTGGTGGCAAAGAATGTGACCCCGATAGGGTTCGCGACCCCGATGGTCATGGACCCGATTCACGCTGTCGGAGAGCCGACGATCGTGCACAGCCCGGCGTCGGACAACACGGTATACGCGAGCGGCCCGTGGGGAACCGGTACGCAACGCAGCGTATGGGATGCCTCGGCCGATGGGGGCGAGACCTTCCGGTTGGTGCAGCAGTGCGCACCCGAATCGGGTGAGGTGGCAACGGAATGCCTTGCTCCCACCGCGGTCTCGGGAACCGCCAATCCTCCCGGCGGGGGCGATACCGACCAGCGACTCGATCACAACGGAAAGGACTATTTCGCGGATCTCTGGGCGCTGGCATGCGACCGCGTCGCCACCACCACCGACCACGGCGCGACGGCGCTGCAGAACGCATACGGCTGCAACTCTCCGACGGCCACACCCACGACCCGTCCTGACGGGTCCGATCGCCAGTGGCTGGCCGTGTTCGACCCGGCGCTCACCGGCGTCACCAGCACCGCCCCGGATCGTGCACTCGCGCCGCTGACGTACATGGAATACAACAACCTCCAGACCACCCAGAGCAACCCGGCGTACTGGGTGAAGAGCACCGATGGTGTGAACTACGCCCCGGCCAACAGTGACAACGGCAACTTCGGTTCGGACGGGTACCCCGCCGTGGACCAGCTCACCGGCAAGGTCTTCGAAGCGTCGGGCTGCAGTGGCGGCGCAGCGCTCTGTCTCAACATCGGCACGCCGGTCAACTCGAGCGGCAACCTCTGCTTCCTCGACGACCCCGCCTCGATCACGATCGGTGGCACCAGCCACACCTGCCCCGTGGGTACGGGACTGATCACCATCGCCGGTGGCCTCGCGGGCGATCCTGATCTCCTCTTCCCGGTGGCTTCGATGGACTCCGGCCGCAATCTCCATGTCAGCTTTGCGGTGAATGGATCGGTGAGCGGCACCACCAGCACCTACCAGGTGTTCACCACCGTCGCCGGCGCGGCCAGCGGCTGGACGAAGTGGGCGAAACCGGTCCAGGTGAGCCTGGCGCCATCGAACGTCAACGTCTTCCCTTGGATGGTCGCCGGCGGCGCGGGCCGTTCCAACTCGGTGTGGTACGGAACCAGCTCCTTCGTCGATCCGAGCACCAACGGTGGCCAGGCGTGGAACGTCTACATGTCGCAGGTGGTGTGGCCGGTCAATTCGACGGGCGGCGTCACCCTGGCCGCGCCGAGCGTGACCATGGTCAAGGTGTCTCCGCATCCGATGCACTACAACAGCATCTGTCTGCTGGGGACCGGCTGCATCACCGCGCAGGGCGACCGTAATCTCGCCGACTTCTTCTCGGTCACCATCGATCACCACGGCGCCGCACAGGTCGAGTACGACGACACGTCGAACGAACTCATCCAGCCGGGCTTCACCCCCACCAGTGGACTTGCCGATCACCCCGGTGCGCCGGTGGTGACCATCGCACAGCAGAACTCCGGCCTCGGCCTCTTCGGCAGGGCAGTGACCGGACTGGCCAATGAGCCCGGGAGCGCGCCCGTGTCAGGGATGCGCGACCGCAGTGGTGACGCGCTGTACCCGGTCATCGGGGGAGCCAACGTGCCTGGGCTGGACTTCACCGGCAACGCTCTCGCGCTCGCATCGAAAACCGGCGTGCTCACCGTGACCATGAAGGTGGCCAACGTGAGCGCGGCCGGCGTCGCCGGCGCGGCCAGCGCGGTCACCGGAGCGCAATTCCTCCAGTACGTGACCCGCTGGCAGATGGGCAACACCATCTATTACGCGATGATGGAGACGAGCCCGGCTCTCGCCGCCGCGGGGACGTACGAGTTCTACGCCGGTCTGGCACAGAGCATCGACCTCTGCTCGGTTTCGGCTTGCGATCCGCACGTGATCTACTACCCCGAGGCGCCGGCGACCGGGGCGAACAGCGCGACCGGGAGCGTGAGTTGCCCGCCCACACCATCGGCGAGCATGCCGTGCACCATCAGGATCAGCGTGGCCGGCGCGGATGTGGGCAGCCCCACATCATCGAGCCTGCTCGAAGAGGTCGGCTCGTACGCATTCGGCGCTGCGCGCCTCCAGGCCGCGGTGACCAACGCGATGGCAGAGGCCGACCTGCTGCCCCTCGAGGTTGATGGCATGTGCTGCTTCAACTTCCGATGAACGATCGGTGAACAACAAGGAGTACCCCGTGTTCAAGCACTCGCGCCTCGGCCGTGCATTCTTCGTCATCGCCGCCGGATTGGTGTTTGGGTTTGCAATCTCGCCCTCCTCGTCGGCCGGCGCCTCGGGACCCTACGGCGGCACAGCACGCAACGGGTTCACCACGCCGCTGGCGATCCCGTCCTCCGCCGGTCTCGGCGAGCCGACCATCGCCCACGACAACGGCGCGGGTAACGGCGGCGTGGCGCGCCTCTTCGTGACCGCGCCGCAGGCGATCGGCAACGTCAATACCAGCGGCGGGAGCCCGCTGTTCACGTCCCTGGACGGGGGCGCCCACTGGAGCGCGCCGGTTCGCTCGCAGCTCTGCACCGGGCTGAGCGGCGGCGACACCGACCTCGGCGTGGACAGCGCCAACAATGTGTATCAGACCGACCTGTGGTTGGGCAGCTCGTGCCTCAGCGTGTCCGAGGATCACGGCGCCTCGTTCGCCGCCGGCGATCCCTTCGGTTCCGAGCTGCAGCCCGGTGATGACCGACCATGGATCTCCTACAACAAGCTCCACAACCAGCTGTACATCACCTACGACGGACTGGATGCGTTGCACGTGAGCAACACCGCCTCATTGACCAATCCGGCGCTCGGCATCCAGACGGTCAACGACAACGTGGTCGTGCCCGAAGTTGCCGTCAACAGCAGCAACACGCCGGACAGCGTTCGTGAGTGCCTCTGCCCACCGGGCGGCATCGCATCCGACAACTCCAGCGGCAGTCACGCGGGCCGCGTGTATGTGAGCTACAGCTATCAGCACGGAACCGCCATCTCGTACTCCGATCCAACCTGCACAGCGCTCGCGTGCACCACGGCGACCTGGACCGGGCCCATCCTGATCCCGAACACCGGCAGCAGCGGTTCGGCGTTCGAAGACGAGTGGAACTTCGACCCGATCGGGGTGGACAGCAAGGGCACCGTCTACGTGATGTGGGGGCGTGCCCTCGGGTACAACGCGACCACCAACGTGGCGCCGAACGAAGTCGCCATCCAGTACGCGTCGAGCAACGATGGCGGGAGCCACTGGAACGGACCGTTCACGCTGTCGACCACGACCCAGACCAACACCTTCCCAACCATGAGCGTGACCGGTCCGGGCAAGCTCCAGTTCGCGTACTACGGCGCGCCGGGAGCGAAGGGCGATCCGAACGCCGTCGCCAGCACGCAGCCCTGGAACATCTACTACGGGACGGTCACCAAGGCCAACAGCGCCAGCCCGAAGATCTCCAAGCCGGTGATCGCAATCCAGGACTTCCACAACGGATGCATCCAGACCGGTGGCGGCGCTTCGTGCGCCGATCGCAGCCTGCTCGATTTCTTCACGTTGGCGACCGACCTGAAGGGCATCGCCAACATCATCTACACCGGTGGCGACCTCGCCAACGGGGTCCAGCTCTACTTCACGAAGCGCTGACGTTTCCACACGAGTACAGCGACCTCACCCGGACGGTGGGGTCGCTGTACTCGTGGGACTTGCCTCCTGTGAACCCTGCTCCTCGGCAGTCAGGCGCGCCCGCGCCCTGACGCGAGACGTCGTCGCCGGGGCTCTCGGCGCCTCGGCCACGCCGTTGGTCGCCGCTCGTTCGCGCGACATGAAACTGCCGAGCTCCTCGATCGTGCTCATGATCGGTGATGGGAACACCACGGTCGTGTTCTTGTCGACGCCGATCTCCACCAGGCTCTGCAGGTTGCGCAGCTGCAGCGCAACCGGGTGCGCCATCATGATGTCGGCCGCAACCCCGAGTTGATCCGCGGCCAGGGCCTCACCCTCCGCGGCGATGATCTTGGCGCGCTTCTCGCGCTCTGCCTCCGCCTGGCGCGCCATCGCCCGCTTCATGCTGTCCGGGAGTTGGATGTCCTTCAACTCCACCAACGTGACCAGCACACCCCAGTCCGCCGTGGCGACGTCAAGAATCTGGCGGATGGTCATGTTGATCTTGTCGGTCTCGGCCAGCGTCTCGTCAAGGGTGTGCTGGCCGACCACCTTGCGCAGGGTCGTCTGCGCGATCTGGTTGATGGCGGCGGCAACGTTCTCGATGGCGATGACCGACTTGACGGCATCGACGATCTTGAAGTAGGCGACCGCCGAGACGTTGATGGTGACGTTGTCGCGCGTGATGATCCCCTGCGACTCGATCGGCATCGTGACGATGCGCAGCGACACCCGACGCAGGACGTCGATGATCGGCACAATCGGCCGAAGCCCCGGCTTGCGAAGGCCGATCACCTGGCCAAGCCGGAAGTGGACACCCATCTCGTACTGCTGGACGATGCGGATCGAGAGCAGCAGCGCGAACAGGGCGACGATCGCAATGACGATGACGACGATGACGATGGCTTCCATGTTCAGCGCCTCCGGCTGGGATTGCGGTTCGCCTCCCGATAATCCCGGCTCGGGGAGGCGAAGCGAGCCCCGCCCCGTCAAGATACCGCTCCGGGTTACAAATCTGGGGCGCCGGCGATCTGACGGCCACAGGCCCGCAAGCGCGACCCGCGATCTCCCGGCGACGCGGGGTTAGCGCGGTTGCGGCGTGATCCGGATATAGGGCTTGGGCGACCGGTAGCCGGGAAAGAGCTGCTTCGCCTCGTCGTCCGACACCGAGCCGGCGATGATCACGTCGTCGCCCTGCTTCCAGTTCACCGGCGTGGAGACGCGGTGCTTGGCGGTCAGCTGGAGCGAGTCGATCACGCGCAGGACCTCGTCGAAATTGCGCCCGGTGGTCATCGGGTACACCAGGATCAACTTCACCTTCTTGTCCGGTCCGACAACGAACACGTTGCGGACGGTCTGGTTGTCCGCGGGCGTGCGCTGCGCGGGATCACCCGAGGTGCTGGCGGGCAGCATCTCGTAGAGCTTGGACACGTTGAAATCGGCGTCGGCGATGATCGGGTATGTGGGGCGGGCCCCCTGGGTCTCCTCGATGTCGTCGGCCCACTTCTCGTGCTTGTCGACCGGGTCCACCGAGAGGCCGATCACCTTGACGTTGCGGCGCTCGAACTCCGGCCCGATCTTCGCCATGTAGCCGAGCTCGGTGGTGCAGACGGGGGTGAAGTCCTTGGGGTGCGAGAAGAGGACCGCCCACGAGTCCCCGATCCAGTCGTGGAAGGAGATCCTCCCCTGAGTGGTCTCCGCCTCGAAGTCAGGTGCCGTGCTGCCGAGCGAGAGAGTCATCGTAGTCCTCCTGGTTGCATCCATATCGCGCGGCGGTCACCACCCCAGACGCGACCGTAAGTATGCCGATCCACCCGCTTCGGACGTCGCGCGAGTCAGACCGCGGCGGCCATCGGCTCGAAGCCTGCGAGCATCGCCTGCAGCGCCTGCTGATCGGGGCCGACGAAGGGGTCGGCGCCCGGTGCAACCGCCAGCATGTCGAAGAGGCGACCTCCGATCCCCATCGCGGGTGGCAGGTGCGTGCTGAGGATGACGTCAGGGTCGATCGCCTGCATCGCCCGGACCGACTGCAGGTAGCGGTTCGTATCAACGTTGTGCACCCACGGGCTGTCGATCGTCGCCCACAGGAGCTGCCCGGCGAGGAGCTCCGCAGCGGGCACCTCGGCGACATCGCCGGCGCCGGCAAGTTCGACTGTCGCCAGTGGCGCGCCGAAGCAGTCTGAGCTGAAGCAGGTGCGCGACAGGTCATCGTAGAACCCGACGGTCGCGGGGTTGTCGAACAGCGCGGGGCGGAACGCGTGCAGCGCGCGGTCCCCGACGTCGAGCTTCTCGCCCGGATTCAGCAGATAGAGACGACCAAGCGGCAGCGGCCGCTCGGTGGACATGATGCCGGCACCGATAAAGGTGGTGATCAAGCGGGCTTGCGGCGCGGCGTCCAGGAGGTCGAAGAGACCACCGGTGTGATCCCTGTCGGGGTGGGTGAGCCAGATCCACCGCACGTCTGCCGGGTCCATGATGGTGCTGAGCGCTTGCACGAAGTCACGGTCCGGCAACCCGAGTCCGGTGTCGACCACGACAGGCTCGCGCGCGTGCAGCACGAACGCGTTGACCGGAAGGAAGCCGATTCCAGGCACCTCGAGCTGGTCGTTGAGGACGGTGACGTGGTGGTTGATTCGATGGGTGCGCATGTGCTTGTTCCCTGTGAGTCGATGGCGTTTAGAAAGGCACGCTGGTGGCGAGGAGTCCTGAGCCGGAGGCGCGGCCGGAGAGGACGCGGCAGAACTCGACGGCATCGAGCTCGAGGTCGGGACCCCCGGCGCCCGTGGTGAAGTGATCGCCCGCTGGTCCGTTGAGTGTGAGCGTGAACGGCTGCCCATGTCGACGTGCCCAATCCGCGACCACGTCGGCGACGATGCGCCCGTCGTGCTCCGGGGTCAGTTCAATGCCGCGCGAGGTGGCGCGGCAGATGTCGACGCGGTGGATCCATGTATCCCGGGTCAGGACGATGTCGAAGAGATAGCCGAACGTCCACGCATCCTCGCCGGGGAGGCCCGAGGGATACGGTGCGGCACGCTGCTCGGCGCTGGTCGCGCTGCGGCCGGCCAGGCCTCGCGGGACCGCGTCGTGCAACCCGCGCACCAACGCGCCGGAGGGCAGCGACGCGTGCTCGCGCACCTGCAGCGCGGTCATCGCATCGATGCGCAGCTCCCCCGTCTCGGCGGCGATGCCGGCGGCGATCTTGAACTGCCGCATCCGCTCGTCGCCATCCGACTGGAGCTCGAGCATGCCGAGCAGGTGGCCGAGCATCTCCTGGACGTTCCAGCTCGGACAGTCGGTCTGCGCCAGCCATTCTTCGCCGCGCAGGCCGTCGGCCACCGCCAGCAATCGCTCGCACTCCATGGACGCCAGATGCATCGCCTCGTCGTGATCGATTGCAGGGATGAGCTCCACGGCGGTGGTGCGAACGATCATGGTTTCCCCTCCCGATTGGCTGGTGCGTAATGCGCGAGGAACATGTCGGTGGCCTCGTCGGCGAGACGTACCCAGCGGTCACCGCCGGGGTCGTTGGAAATCTGCTGGGCGGTGAGCCCCGCGGTGATGGCCGTCCACATGTCGACGGCCTCCGGGTCGCTGATGCCACAGGCGAGCAGCGCGTCGCGCGCGGTCTGGAGGACATCCAGTGCCGGGGCATAGGCTTCGGGACTCGGCTGGAATCCGGGAATGGTTCGCTGGAAGAGCAGTTGATACCGCCCCGGATCCTCAACGCAAAAGGTGAGAAACAGCCTCGTGCGCGCGCGCAGCCCTTCGATCGGGTCCCCCACCGCACTGAGTTCGTTCACCCGGTGCAGCAGCTCGCGATTCGACTCGGCGAACATCGCGTCGTAGATCGCGAACTTGGACGGAAAGTACCCGTAGAGGGACTGCGCGCGCATACCGACCCGGGCGCCGAGGTCGCGCATCGCCAGCGCGCCGAGCCCGTTGGCTCGCACCAGGTCCCAGGCCGCCTCGAGGATCTCCCGGCGAGTCGCGGCATACCGCTCCGCGCGGCGATCTCTGACCGCTGGCATGGCTGACATAGTCAGTTATACTGAACTTTGTCAGTCAGGAAGTCAAGGCGGTGTTCTCCGTCTCCTCACCATGCCGTGCCCCACGCGGGGCCCACAGGAAAGACATCGGTATTAGGCGTGGGGTGCCAGATCACCACCGGGTTGGAGCCGTCGGCACGCATGACCACGAGGCCACGGAACTGGATCCCCTCCTGATACTGATCGAAGATGATCATCGTGCCGTCGGGCGACCAGGAGGGATTCTCCGCGTCGCTGGCTCCATACATGTGTGTGAGCGGTATAAGGCCGCTCCCATCGGCGTTGACGACGTAGACGTCGCGGCCAACGAGGGCGGACCCGGGAGTGCCGAACAGCAGCTTCGACCCGTCCGGCGACCAGTGAGGCCTTGCGGCGTTGACGTAGGCACCGGGTGTCACCTGGCGAAGATCCCTTCCGTCGACCCCGACGACGAAGATCGCCCCCTCGCCATCCTGAGCCGCGTTTCGAACAAAGGCGAGCTTCGTTCCATCGGGCGAGAAGCTCGGATAAGCGTCTCCGCCGGCCGCTGAATCCGGTGGCGTGGTGATCCGAACGATGTGGCTTCCATCGACATTCATGAGAAAGATCCCGGGAGCGGGCGGGTTCGGGCCGCCCCCCCGATCGAATGCGATTTGCCTGCCGTCGGGCGAAATCGCCGGGTCAGAGTCAAACCATGACCCGGATGTGAGTTGCCGAATGGACCCGCCGGCTGCGGAGATGGCGAACAGATGGTCCGAGGTATTGGTGACGATGTCGAACACGATCCGGTCACCCTTCGGGGTCCAGACCGGATCGGCGTAGCAGCCCGAGCCGGCGGCGACATTCGTGATCATCCGCCGGCTGGCCGCATCCGGCTCGATGGTCACGAGGTTGCAGTAGATCACCGGGTTACCGATCTGCAGGCTGAACACGATGCGACCATGCGCGGGGAGAACGAGCCTGGGCGTCGGCGCTCCGTGCGATGACGCCGTCGACCACTCGCTGGGCGTGGGGGCCGCGCTTCCCCCCCCGGCGCAACCGCTCGCGATCAGTAGGATCACCGAGCCGACGCTCACGCGACGCCGAGCGGTCATCTTGCCGTTGGCTCGCAACAGCTCCAACCCACTCATGGCAATGGCTGCCAGGCCGGGCGGTCGCCGCTTATCACGCCCTGTGAGGTGAGTGCGGCACCGCCGATGTTCATCACCCACAGGGTGTGAGCCGTCACGACAGCGATCCGGGTCCCGTCGGGCGACCACGCGGGACCGCCCAACGCGTTCACGCAGCAACTGGGGTACTGAAAGATCCGGGTGGGTTGAGAGCCGTCCGAATCCATGAGCCACAACTGGAAGTCGACCCCCGGTCCTGGCGGCAGCGGGTCGAGCAGGTAGGCGATCCTCGAGCCGTCCGGCGACCAGGCAGGCTCAAGGTAGGGGCTGCCGTTCTGGCCAAGCTCGGCAGGAGCCGCGTTGAAGAGCACGACCAGCCCGGTGCCGTCCGCCTTGATGACGTCGATGCTGACCACCGGGTATGCGCCCTGGCTGGGGGCTCTGGCAACTGTGAAGAAGTCGAAGGCGATCCGACTTCCATCGGGTGACCATGTCGGCTGCGTGGCGTTCTGGCCAGCCAGGAAATCGGTGAGCTGCGTCCTGTGAGTGCCGTCCGCATCGATGAGGTCGAGCTGGAGGCTCCCTCGCTGATCAGTCTCGGAGAACGCAAGGCGCGAGCCGTCGGGTGACCAACTGATGTAGTCATAGGGTCCGCATCCGTGACAGGTCGTCAACTGCCGCGCACGCCCGCTCACGGTGTCGAGGATCCAGATCGAATCGAATGCTGCGACGCCGGTCGCAGCCACCACCCGGCCTCGTAGGTAGGCGAGCTTGTCGCCATTTGGCGAGTAGGCTGGAATGCCGACCACGTCGCCTGCGGGAGCAGAGAGGATCACCGCCTGATGCCCGGTGACCGGGTCGATCGCGACCAGCCGGTTGCCGACACCCATCACGATCGGCCCGTTGTGGTGGGGAAGCGGTCGCGAAGGAAGCGTCGCGGCCGGCTGAGGCGTGTGCCGGCTTTGGAATCTCCCCATCACGACTGGAATGGCGAGAATCGCGACGACCACGGCAAGCACTGCGAACGCGGTCACCAGCTTCAGTGCCCTGCCGCGCCGCTCCGGGATCATCACGGACCGCGGTGACGGTGCAAATGTCTCGAAGCGGTCGAGATATGCGTCGATGCCGGACGGGAGAGCTTGGTCAGTCATCGCCGAGGTCCCTTCGCAACGATCGGAGCGCCCGCGCGAGATGCTGCGAAACGGATCCGGGACTGCAGCCCATCAGGTCTGCGCATTCAACCAGCGTGTACCCGTAGTGGTAGTGGAGGCTGACGACCGCGCGCTGGCGCACCGACAGCCGCGTATATGCGGCATCGATGCCGGAGAACCGTCCGTCGTCCCGGAGGTGCCGATCTGCTTCCGCCCGAAGTTGCCTGACCGAATCGTCGAAGGTGATCCACCGGACGATCGAGCGCCTGCGGCGGACGCAGTGATGGACGCAGATCTTTGCCAGCCAAGCCCCTGAGCTGGCGGGATCCCGGAGCGAGCTCCATCGTCGCCATCCGATCAATGCGGTCTCCTGGGTCGCGTCCTGCGCTTCTGTGGGGTCACGCAGGATCGACAGGGCGATCGCGAACAGGCGGCGTTCGGAAGCCGCGAAGGACGCTTCAAAATTCGCGTCTCCCGCGTCTCCCAACACCTGCCGCTCGCCGACCATGGCCGCCCGCATCATGATCCGGACCAATACCGAGCGTTTTCCACGTTCTCACGTTCGGGCGTCGAGCGCATCGGCGATGCCAGCTGGCCGTAAGGAAGAGCGAGCATCGCAGCAGCCCGTTGTCAACGTCCGACCGATCGTCACCGGACCGGGTCCTCGGCCTTCACAGGCCTGCGATGTATCCGCCAGACGTGCGCGCAACCGGGCCCGGAGGCGCGGCCACGTGCGCGGGCGCGGGCACGATCTGCACCGGCCTGATGACGGTCTGCGTGACCACGCGGGTCGTCACTCCTCTTGTCAAGTACCCGCCCGCGCCGCCCGCGATCAGGGCGACAGCCACTAGACCGAGGAAGAGTGCGATCGCACGTCGCATGCTCAGATCCCAACCCCTGGATACCGCTTCCATCTCAACCTCCTTGGGCCATTCGAGTGGCCCGCTGTCGCGTGCCGGCCGGAGTCGATTCCGATGCGGCGTTCGTTGTCCTTAGAGGCACATTTGCCCCATCCACATGACATCCCCACCGACCCCGCTCTACCCCACAATGCCGAGGTGGCGATGTTCCTCGTGGTTCTCCGCCGCTCCGGCCCTGAATGGGACCCGTCGCGCCCGCTGGAGGAGCAGTCCGACTGGTCGGCGCACGCCTCCTTCATGGACGGCCTCGTGGATGCGGGTTTCGTCATCCTGGGAGGGCCTCTCGCCGACGATATCCGCGTCGTGCATGCCGTCGAGGCCGATTCTGAAGAGGCCGTTCGGAGCACGCTTGCCCGCGACCCATGGAGCCGGTCGCACCTGCAGATCGACACGATCGACGCGTGGACAATCCGCCTCAACGGGCAGCGGACCTGAGTTACCGCGGGGGCATCGCACCCTCAGCGGCATCCCCGGACAGCGTGCGGGAACTCACGCAGCCTTGGACCGGCTACGACGGGCCGTCGCTCTTGCGGCCGCTCGTCGCTCCAGCCGGCGCCGGTGCCTCGCTCGCAGCCGCCAGCCTGCAAATCCAGCCAGGAGCGCGCCGACAATGACGAGCACCCAGGGGTTGATCACCAGCACGGTCCTGGCGCGCACAACCTCGAGGGTGCCGGTCCCGGTCCGATCAGGATAGGTGACCGTATCCGCCATCGTGACCAGGTCGATCGGAAATGCGGGTTCCGCGGCCACCGCGAACCAGCGTGACCTTCCAATCGGGAGGAGCGACCTCTTGATTCGTTGCTGCGCGGGCGATCCGCTGATCGGCGCGGACGTGACGTCGTTCTCGCCAAAGAACAGCACCGACGACGCCCCGGTGTTGCGGACCGTCAGCCGGCCATCCACATGGTCCCCCAATACCAGGGTGTCGATATGAATCGGCCCCCAGTTGAATCCGGTCGTGGTCAGCTCGGCAGACAGCGACCGGACGCGAGGCCCCGGCACATTGATCGTCAGGAAGGCACCGATCTGATTGATGACCACAACCCCGCTGCTCACCGTCGGCACGGGGCTGACCAGGAAGCCGATGTAGTACAGATCGGGGTCGATCTGCGTGGGGACGTGAACAGTCACCGAGAGGTCGACAAAGTGTTGCGCTGCGATCGGGATGTCCCCCGGCGGAAACGCGGTGCGCCCCGCCCACATGGGATCGGGCCTGCCGGTGAAGGACGTCATGCCGTTGTCGCCCAGGGTGATCCCTTCACTTCGCACCGTGACCGTCACCGACGACATACCCGGGTTCAGGACGCGGATGGGAATCGCCGCCGTCTCCCCCGGGGTCAGCGTCACCGGATCGGAGGGAACTGAAACCGCGATCGAGCGAGGGCCCGTCGGGCTCGAGGCCGACGACCCGGCCACCGCAACCAGCGGCATGGCCAGGACGCTTGCTGTGATCGCAATGACGCCCGCCAGCCACCCCCTCCCACGCCCGAGGCTCGTGCTACCCCCGCATCACGTGTAGTTCGGCGTCGCCGTGTACGTGATCGTGTCGGTGTAGGTTCCAGATGCCGTCGCGTAATCGATCGCTGTCTGATCGGTGATCGCGATCGTGTTCGCCGTGGCCCCGGTTGCCTTCGTGCTCAGGGCGACAACGTCCCCGGCGCTCCTGTAGCCGGCGTAGTTCGCACCGCCCGCGAATGCGGCATTGACAGAGAATCCGGCGTCCCCGACACCCGTGCCCGTGACCGTGTATCCGGTCACATTGGCTGGAGCAGCCGGCCACGCGCCCGCAGTCGCCATCGATGCCGAAACCTGGGGGATGGTCGGATTGCCGGTGGACGCACTGCGCAACCCGGTCGCAAGGTCAGAGACGGTCAGCGTGTACCCGGAATTCGCGTTGGTCAGGATGGTGAGGTTGCTCGTGTAACTCTGGTCTGCAAGGGCGGGAAGGCTCGGGTCCATGGTCAGCTGGAAGGCTGTCGTATCCAGCGTGAAGGTCAGGCTTTTGGCAACCACGATGGTCTTCGCCGTGTTGCTCGCGGCGAACACCACCGCGGGCGTCGTCCCGCTGTCGATGACCGCCGGCGCCGCGGTGTTGGTCGCGATCGTGGTGGTGTAGCTGCCGGCAGCCGGGTTGGTCAGTCCCGAGAGCTCGATGAAGATCGGAATATTCGCGGAAACGCTCGCCGCCGCGGTGACGGTGTAGGTGATGACCTGCCCGGCCAGGCTCACGCTCCCAGCCCCGATGCCGTACGCCGTGACGATGGCGGGCGCCCCAGCCAGTCCCGCCCCGGACACGGTGAACGTGATCGTCTTGATCGTCCCGGTGGTCGCGGTCTTGAAGGAGTACGCGTAGTTCGTCGGAGTCGCGGCCGCCTGGTTGTTGGAAACCGCCCAACTCAGATTGGTGAGAGTCCCCGCGGCCAGCGCGGACTGCGCCGTGACTGTTGCCATGCCGACCATGAGCAGGAACGCCGTCAACAGTGAGAGCGTCCGCCCTTTGGCGCGATGTGAGTGCGGCCTGCCGGCCTGTGACCTGAGTTCTCATTTCTGGCCGGAATATTGAGAGCAGGCAGGGGCGGCGGCGATGTTGGCTGCTGGAACGTTACTTGCTCGTAATTGCCAAAACGGCGGCGTCGCGTATCGACGCATGATCAAGAGCAGTGGTCGCGCCAGGTTCGTGCGTGGCTGTTGCCGCACCGATTGCCGCACCCGCTGAATAGGTGCGAAGCGTTCTCGGCGGTTCGATAGCGATCCGACGGGCGGGGCGCCGAGCACCCCGCCCCATCGCATCCAGTGGTCGTGTTAGCTCGCGTTCACCGCGCCGATCCAGGTGCCCCAGTTGCGTCCGTACGCCGGCGGAGCGTTGGGATCGGTGTTCGAGTTCGCGTACTCGCCCGCGAACCAGATGTGTCCGGTGCCATCGAACGAGGTGGCCTCGAAATCTCCCCAACGGCAGACCGGCAGGGCGGTCGTACCGCAGAGGGTCGGCCGATACGACGCCTCACCGGCTTTCAAGAGGTTTCCCGCGCTGGTGAAGTTAGCCTGACCTGCCGCCCGGAAGGTGTAGCGCGCCTCCGGGAAAATGGTGTGTCCCATGCGCTCGTAGAGCATCACGACGTTGCCCTGGGAATCGGGCATCAGGGCCCCGAAGCTGGCCGCCGTGTCGCCACTGAAGCCGAAGTAGCCCGTGGTCGTCGAGGGGTTGTGTCCGCGCAGGTGGATCTGGCTCCACTCGATCGTCGGCACCACCTGGGTGCCGTTGTTCAACCCGGTCTCGAATGCGGCGTAGACGGTGTCGTTCCGCAATACCGGAGTGGCGGTGATCCGCAGGTCCAGGGCGTCAACGCACTGGTTGCAGCTCGGCTCGTCGGCCGGCGGTGAGAAGAAGAACGGCAACGTGTTGGGCAGGTAGGTGCCGCTGAACGTCGGGGCCGGGCCACCGCGGTCGTGGGCGATGGGATTGCTCATCCGCCAGAGGATCAAGCCCTTGCAGGCGTCGGATGCACTGCTGCAGAAGTGACCGTTGAGCAGGTCAGGTCCATCGACGGTGTCGACGAAAAGAGCGTCCCTACCGCCGCTGCTGTCAATCGACATCACCGGCTCCAGCGTGTCGGCAAGGAACGGGCCGGTCGCACTCGTGGTGCCGGGACCGGTTCCCTGGATGTTCCTGAACCCGTCAGCCGTGAAATTCGCCGTCCCGGCTTCCATCTGGCTCTTGTTGGCCTCCAGGGCCTCAGCGTAGAAGCCGCCGGCATTGCCGAACATGTTCGCCGAGAACATGAAGGCGTTGCCGCTGAAGCCGACCTGCGTGTAGTCGGCCGCGAAGTTCGCCCCGTCCGCCATGTCGAACTCATACACGTTCCAGGAGCCGCGCGGATCGCTGGTCTGGCTGACGGCGATGAAGTACACCGACTTGAAGGGACAGTCGCCCGCGATTCCCAGGCCGCCTTCGACCTGCAGCATGGCGGCCCAGAAACGGCCGGTGGAAGGGTCGTACAGAGCGCGGGGATCGCTCAGGAACGGTTGGCTGTTGTGGGCGGTGTCACAGGGCGAGGCCCCGTTGGTCACGTTGGGTACGTTGAAGAAGCGCTGGGCGGAAACCGGCCAGCCGGCCTGCACCACCCCGGTTGTGCTGAGCACCTCCCACTGGGTATTGACGCCCTGGAGCACGAACTTGGGCGAGGCGCCGAGGCCCATGTCGGGCGGGTTGCAGCCTTGCGCGAAGTACGAGCACGTCACGCTCGACCCTTGCTGGCCGATGAAGCTCGAACTCGTCGGGGGTGTGCTACCAGCAGAGGTGATCAGGTTCGCGCTCCGCGCCGCGGCTGCGCCAGAAGCCGACCGGGTCGACACGGCGCGCTTGGGGAAGAGCATCGGCAGCTCGCCTCGGCCGGAGTTCGATCGTACGGCGCTTGCGGAGGCGGCCGAGCGCTCCGCGGCCGTCACCGTGTAATGGGCGACGAGCGGGGCCACCATGGGCGACGACGTGAACGCAACCGGTGGCGCGTTTGCCCGGACGACCCGCTGGCCGACCCCGGCGCTGCCGAGGACTCCGACGACGGTGACCGACGTGACGGCGGCAATCGTCAGCCGCCTTTTCCTACTGGTCATGCACCTGTCCTCCAACTCTCTACGACCACGATTCAGCGCGTCAGCGCCGTGGCGCCCGGTGATGCTACGCCGCCCGCACGCCGGCTGTCCATTCAGCACTGCCGGCGTGTGGCAGATCACGACCCGGGCGCATCAAGTGCCACGGGCCTCGCGCTACGCGGCCGAGTTCTCGATGAGTCCGATCGACTCGCGCGGCGCATCGGGCTGCCAGGCCACATTCTCATAGAGGCGCTGATACGACGACGCCATCACTGACGGGCTGAATCGCCCGCGGGTTTGCGTTGCGCACGCCAGTGGATCCAGCTCTCCAACCCGGGGCACCGCGTCGACCATCTCGTCGACCCCGTCGACAAGGAAGCCCGTGACCTCATGCGTCACCAGTTCCGGCGCCGCGCCGCGCGCGATCGCGATCACCGGAGTGCCGCTGGCCATCGCCTCGACCATCGCCAGCCCGAACGGTTCATCCCACTGCAGCGGGGCGAGCAGCGCATGTGCTCGTGCCAGCAGCTGGGCCTTCTCCTCGCCGGCGACATTGTCGAGGTGTATGACGTTCGCGCCGTCGATCGCCGCCTTCACGTGCCGGTTGAAATACTCGATGGCCTGCGGTGTGGCTTCGACCTTGCCCGCCAGCACAAGCCGCATGCCGGTGCGGCGCGCCACCTCGATGGCGACGTGCTGTCCCTTGTCCGGACAGATGCGAGCAAGACACAACAGGTAGGGCTCCTTGCTCGCCGGGGAGACCACCAGACTGTCGACATCGACCGCGTTGTGGACGGTCGCAGCCCACGCGAATTCCGGTAACGTGCGACGCTGGGCCGCGCTGATGGCGACGAAGTTCACCCGATCCACGACCGACGAGTAGAAGGTCGCGTACGCCTCCGGAATATCGCCGTGCACGGTGTGCACGACCGGAGCCACTTCCGCGGCGCATGCGGCGACGAGGGTCGCGAACCCGCAGTGATCGTGGATCACGTCAATGGTCCCAAGCTGCGTCAGCGTGGTGGCGACTCGGGCCGCATAGGTCACTTCACGCAGGCGCTCCTCGGAGCCGCCCAGATCGGCGCGCCATGACTGAGGAGCGAGCGAAATGGCATCCAGCTTCGATCCCTCGGCGCCGAGCACCGTGACCCGGTGTCCGGCCTGGCGCAGCGCTGCAGCAAGCAGACCCACCACCAGCTCAATGCCGCCGTAGCCGTGGGGAGGAATCGGATACCAGGGCGGAGCCACCATCACCACGTGGCGCTGTGTCAATCGGCCCGCGTCACCCCGCCCAGTCATCGAATCGGCCATGACTGTCAATCCTTTGCGACCACCACGCGCAGCGGTCCACCGGCATCCACCTTCACTTCCTCGCCTTCGATATGCAGCCTGACGCGCACTCCACGATATACCAGGCGTACCGTCAGGGACTGCCAGGGATCTGGGAGCCGAGGCCGGATGCAGAGGCCTTCGCCGTCGGGCTGGATGCCGGCGAATCCTTCGGCCATCGCAAGCCAGACGCCTCCCATCGTGGCCATGTGCAGCCCGTGCGCGGTGTTCTGCGAGACGTCCTCGAGGTCGATGCTCGCCGCGAGCCGGAGGAGCTCGAGGGCTTCCGGGTAGCGCGACACGCGGGCCAGCAGGCCGGCGTGGACCGCCGGCGACAGCGAGCTGCCGTGGGCGGTGAGCGGCAGGTAGCGATCGAGATTGGCCCGCAGGGAGTTGGACGCCACCTCACCGGGTACGAGCAGGTGGAGCATGAGCGCGTCGGCCTGTTTGAGGACCTGCAAGCCCTGGATGCGGTCGAAGCCGATGGCCAAGTCAGCCGCGAACGGCGCTGGTCCGTACGTCTCACGGAGTGGAAACGGGGCGAGCTGCGAGAAGCCAGAGAATTGCTCATAGACGAGGGTCCGAGCGTCCAGGCCGTCAACCAGCGCTTCCGCGAGGGCGCTCCAGCGCCGCGCTTCGCCTTCGTCGCACTCGGTGATCGCCCGCTCCGCCGCCGCGCGCAGATTCCAGCGCGCCATCACGTTGGTGAAGGCATTGTCATCAACATCATCGTGGTATTCGTCCGGGCCGATGACATGGCGAATGTGCGCCGACCCATCCGCGTCGCACTCGATCCTCGAAGCCCAGTAGCGTGCGGTCTCCACAAGCAGACCCATCAGCGGGCCGCGCCGGAAGGTCTCGTCCCCCGTCCAGTCGACGTACCGGCAGGCGGCCCAGGCGACGTCGGCGACGATGTGATCCTCCATCTCCCCGGTGCGGACGCGGACGGTCTCCCCGCGCGGTCCGGTGACCGATGAAGGCGTGATCTCCCGGCCTGAGCTCGCCGATTCCCATGGGAATTTGGCCCCCGCGAGTCCAAGGGCACGAGCCTGCTCCATTGCCGCGCCGATGCGACGAACCCGATATTCCAGCATTGATCTCGCCGCACCGGGGCACGTCGCCGCGAGAAATGGGAGCACAAAGACATCCGAATCCCAGAAGACGTGACCCCGGTAGCCGTCGCCGCTCAGACCCCTCGCTCCCAGCGCGGTCTCGCCTTCGGTCCCGACGGCGCCCATCAGCTGGAACAACGAATAGCGGACCTTGCGGAGCAGGTCATCGTCGCCGCGGATGCAGATATCCGCGTCATGCCAGCGCCGTGCCCATTGCTCGCGGTGCGCACGGTGGAGCGCATTCACCCCGATGGTTCTCGCGCGCTGCGCCCGACCTCGCACTGCGCCCACGTCCTCGGTGGCGTACACGGCAATGCGCTCGTGTACGAGCGGATCACCATCTCGCCGCGCGTCGCTCAGGTTCACCACCAGTCCACCGCTCTGCTCGGTGCGGATCTCTGTCTCCGTGACCTCGAGGTTCAGGGCGCCGAGCAGCGCGGCATCGCCGACGGACCACATCACCGCTGTGCCGGGCTCGGCCAGCGAGCTGAACTGTGCCGAGGAGAGCCGGCCGCCGGCCTGTTCGAGATGCTGGACAAGGGTGCCGGTGTGGAGGTCGAGGAACTCGAGAAAGGCGCGCACCACCATCGAGGTGTGCGCTGAGTTGATTCCACGCTGGTGCCGGACGGAGGTGCTCCTCAGCGCCGGCGCCGACGTAGAAACCCGAGACCAGCGTCTCCGGAGCTCCAAAGTGAGACAGGATCGGCGCGCCGCGTGTTCCGATGCGACCGTCTGCCAGGGTGAAGGTCGCCGAATGCGCAGGTTCGCGCTCGTCGTCGACGCCGTCGACCACGACACGCCACGAGGCGGCGGGGTTTGGCATGGGTGGATGGCCGCGCCGACGCCTGAGCAGCTGGTCCTCCAGCACCTCGAGGATCCGATCCGGGCCGCCGGGGAGCTCGATCACGCCTCGCGGCGTGCCAAAGGGTTCCGCGCCGACGGTGACCGCCACACAGCCTTCCAGACTCAGGCACGAGGATCAGCGAGTCGCTGCCGGTGATGCCTCCCAGCGGGCCGAACTCGTCGCCGGCAACGAGAACGTCAGCCGGGGCGATGCCGTGCGCCCACAGGTCCGCGAACGCCCAGCGCGCGGAATCGGCCTTGTCGGTAAGTCCAATCTCAACGTGCTTCGCGTCACTGCTGATGCGCGCATTCGCAAGCCCACCTGCTGCGCTCGCGTCCTGCGCGATGGCCACGACATCCGCAATCGATCCGATTCCGGCTGCGCGGAGACGCTCCTCTACGGCGCGCACCAGGTCCACGATCCTCGCTTTTGGCGGATCCGCCCACTCAGGCAGCGGGATGATGTCCACCTTCCGGCGGTTGAGGCGCTGGGCGACGATCGTCGCTTCGAGGCCGCGCGCCGCCAGCCGCTCGACGGTAAGGCTCGCGGCACGGTCGAGCTGTTCGTTCTCTTCGAGCGTGGCGACACGACGCTCGAGCAGCGTCAGGCCCGCGTGAGAACACTCGAAGACCTCGGACCCACGATTGACGCAGAAGACGAGTCGACCCGGTCCGCGCGGGCGAGCGTTCAACTGCCCGTCGACATTGTCCACGTTGGTGCCGGTGATGATCACGACATCGAACCCGGCGTCGCACAAGGCCTCGATCAGACGACGAACACGTCCGGCGTCAGCGCCGCGATCCGGTACGAGCGTTCCGTCCCAATCGGCGACGCAGGTCTCGAAACGGCGATCAAGCTCCGTTCTGATGCTCATGGTTCCGACGCAACGGCGTGCGCGCTCGGCGGATCAAAGCTCAGCGGAGACGCGTTGCGCCCCGCATATCGCAGCCCTGGTCGTTCCAGGTCAGGTCTTCGCACATTCTCTCCTCGATGACCGCTGGGCTGGAGACTGACCCGAAAGCCCGTGAGAGCCTAACGCAGCGTCCGGTATGCGCCGACGGCGGCTCCGCGAACGGCGGTAGCTCCTTCTCTGGCTGCGAACGATTCGGGCCAGGCAAGGAAAGGGCGCTCCGCCGTGCGATTCATTGGAGCGCCCGAGAGGGGGGCTGGAGTAGATGCCTCAGACCCTGTCGCGACGGCGGTGAGATAAACGGGGATCGAAGCCGTCGCGGAGGCCACATGGCACCGCCACCCTTAGTATGGGGCAATATGGTGCAGATCGCAACTGCGCGGCGCGCAAACGGTTATTCCACTTGGCATTGCTTGACCATCCTTGGCGGCGAAGCCTAGGATTGCGTCCGACCGTCAGGACAAGGGGTTCACTGGCGAGCACCAGAGGTGCCGCACATGCAGACAGCCAACGCTGGCCGCGATCCCGGTCACATGCGCTGGCGCCCTGATGGCCTGCGGAAAGCCGCTCCGATCGTCTTCGGCATGGCTCTCCTGCTCGTCTCCGCGATGGCGGCGCCGCCGGGCTCTGTGCAGTCAAACGCTGCACTCGGCGTGAACACGTCATTCGGCGCGGCGAGCACAACGTCGGGAACCACGCTCTTAGCCACACCGACCACGGCCACCGCCAGCGGTGACCTGCTCGTGGCAACCATAGAGGTACGTGGCGTCAGCACGCTGAACACGGTGACCGGCGTCGGTGATTCGGCCTCGGACACATGGGTCATGGCGGTGCGCCGCACCCACAGCGGGCTCCAGGATGCGGAAATCTGGTACGCGGCCGGCGCGAACGCGCTCACCTCCACGGGGTCGGTGACCGTGACTGTGAGCTCGACCTCGAGCATTGCGATGACCGTGCTCGACGTGGGCGGTGTGTCGGCAGCCGCACTCGACGTGACCGCAAGCGCGGCCGGCAGAAGCACCGCGGGTTACACCGGCACCACGCCGACGACCGGGCAGGCCAGCGAGATCACCATCGCCGAGGTCGGCTGGAATACCCAGGTCACGCCCAGTCCTGTGACCACCGGCTATACCCAGACCCCCACCGAGCAGTCCCACGTCAGTGGCCACGCGACCGGCCAACAGGCTGCCTGGAAACTGCTCACGACAATCGGCAGGCAGAACTACAAGGCGACGCTATCAACCATCGTGAACTGGATCGGAGCCATAGTCACGTTCCGACTGACGCCAACTCCGCCACCGACCCCGACGCCGACGCTCAGCCCGTCACCGTCGCCGACCGCTGGCACGAACCCAATCAAACACATCGTGCTCTTCTATCAGGAGAACCACAGCTTCGACAACGTGCTGGGGGCACTCTGCGCTGCCAATACGCGGAAGACGCCCTGTGACGGCACGACCACCGGGAAACTCCCCGACGGCTCGACCATTCCGCTCAGCAGCACCCCTGACCTCGTCCCCGACCTGGATCACAGCGCCCAAGGGCAGACGGCCGACATCAACGGCGGCAAGATGAACGGATTCGCCAATGTCAGCGGCTGCAACGCGCCGTCATATACCTGCTACAGCGAATACCAACCCAGTGCTATTCCCAACGCCACAGCGCTCGCCACCAACTTCGCCATCTCCGACCGAACCTTCGAGCTTTCGCCGGTGCCAAGCTGGGGAGCGCATCTGGAGTTGGTGGCGCAGACCCTGGACGGTTTCCTCGGCGACAACCCCTTCTACAACCCGAGCGCATCGCCTCCGCCGATGGGCAACGGATGGGGGTGCGACTCGAACAACGACGAATACTGGACCGCCGCCGGTGGAGCTACCAGCTCGCCGGTCCCGGCGTGCATTCCGGACCCGTCGCTCAACCCTGTCACCTACCCAAATGGCGGCGCGTACCGGACGACGCCGGTGCAGCACGTTGACACGATCATGGACCGCCTCGACGCTGCCAGCCTGTCCTGGAAGCTCTACACGAGCGACTACGACTGGGCGATCTGCCCGACCTTTGCCGATTGCCTGGACACCAGCCAGAAGCAGAACATGGTCGCGCCAACTCAGTTCACCACCGACGCGCAGAACGGCACCCTCCCCAACTTTTCGATTCTTCTGCCTCAAGGAGGGATCAGCGGTTCCACGTCGCAGCACAACGGGACATCGATGGCCAACGGCGACAACTGGATCGGCGCCGCCGTCAAGGCGGTTGAGAACGGGCCGGACTGGTCATCGACGGCGATCTTCATCACCTGGGACGACTGCGGCTGCTTCTACGACCATGTGGCCCCGCCCATCTCGACCGAGGGCATCCGGGTGCCGATGATCATCGTGAGCCCGTACGCCAAACCCGGCTTCACCGACTCCAACAACGCCAGCTTCGCCTCGATGCTCGCATACACCGAAGCCACGTTCGGGCTGACTCCGCTCGGCACCAACGATGCCAGCGCGTACAACTACAGCGGCGCCTTCGACTACAACCAGACCCCGCTAGGTCCGGTCGCGATGACGCAGCAGACAATCCCACCCGCTGAGCAGCAGTATCTGGCTGCGCATCCGCCCAACCCGAACGACCCGACGTAAACGCGTGCCTGCGCTACGTGATCCTGTCATTGGGCCAGGATCGCAGCCTCCATCCCGATACCTCCGCGCTGCGCCGCGGCTCGGGCTCGGTGTGCCCACGGCCTTGCGCCCAGCTTATCGAACGTTGAGCGAGCGCTGGCCAGCAAATCCTCAGCATCGCTTTCGCGACCCTGAGCGATCAGGAACTCCGCGAACTCACAGCGTGTCACAGCGAGCCAGAACGGACGCTGCAACTTGGTGAAGGCGTCGATTGCTGCCGCGAATTTGCCGGCAGCACCGTCAGCGTCGTCGCGCTCAGCAGCGATGCGCGCTTCCCATCGAAGCATATGGGCGTCGGTTGACGGCTGCCGCCCCGGTCGAAAATGGCTCCGTACCAGCTGCAGCAACTCAATGACCTTGCCGAGGTCGTGGAGTGAGCTCGCCGCTTCCACCGCCTCGATG
The DNA here is from genome assembly GCA_963799005.1 of Candidatus Dormiibacterota bacterium. Taxonomy (GTDB): domain Bacteria; phylum Chloroflexota; class Dormibacteria; order Aeolococcales; family Aeolococcaceae; genus Palsa-851. Next base: position 71,674 of record CAWCVK010000004.1, read on the forward strand.
AGGGTCAACCGCATGCCCACCGGGAAGGACTTCATCGATACAGGCTCGAAGTGTCGGCTCGGCCGTCGCCAGCGCCTTCACATGGTCGCCTTCGGCGTTTGCCACGGCCGCGGTGGCTGCATCGGATCCGGCGCGCATCTCCAGCTGGGCGTGCGCCATCACGGGCGCACCCTGCTCGACCAGGCGGCGCGCGGTGGCCGCGTCGCCGCGCAGTATGTACAGCCAGGCGGCGTTGACCGCGACGGCGCCCGGCCAGAGTCGCGACGTGAACTCCTCGGCGTCGGTCTCGAGGTATTCGGTGAACATCGCGTCCACAGCGTCCCACCGGCCCAGCTCGAGGAGTCCCTGGATGCGGCTGAGGCGCGCACCGGCCGCTCTCGGACGATCGCCAAGCCGCTGCAGGAGCGCTTCGGCCCGTTCGTAGAAATCGAGCGACGGCTCGAGGCGGTCATCCTCCTCGAGCGTTGTGGCCAGACTGATGCACGATGAGGAGGCGCGGTCGGTGAGATCGTGTTCGAGCGCAACCGCGAGTCCGCCGCGGATCAGGATCTCGGCCTCGGCGCGACGTCCGCGCGCAGCGAGAATGGCGCCCTTGGTGTCGAGGGCCAGGCAGAGCACCTCCCACAGGCCTTCGGTCTCGGAGATCTGCAGCGCCCGCTCTCCGTGCAGGAGGGCTGCGTCGTAGTCGCTGCTGAAGTACAAGAGCCTGGAGAGTCTTGCCTCGATGTACGCCAGCGTGGCCTGGAGCTCGTCATCGGCACCGGCATCGGGAACCGTGGCGAGCGCGTCCTGCGTGCGCTGCACCGCGCCGGCGAGGTTTCCCTCCTCATAGTCCGACATGCCCAGCTCGCAGAGCGTCATCGCCTCGCCCAATGGCCGTCGGGTCGCAGCGTAGAGTGCGCGGGCCGCCTCGAAGTGCCCCCTCACGCTCACCGCGTTGCCCTGCAGACGCGCGGCGCTGCCGGCTTTCTGGTGAAGATCAGCTCTCGTTTCGTCGTCGCCGCCGAGCTGGATCGCGTGCTCGAAATATCGCTGTGCCGACGCAGCGCCTCCGAGCGAACGAGCGTGCTCGGCCGCGCGGACGAGGGCAAGCCGGGCCCGGTCGCGGATCTCCGGCGCGTCGGGAGCGGCGGGGTCGGCATCGTATGCGTCCACCAGGTGGGCCGCGACCACCTCGGCAATCTCCTCCTCCTCAGCCCACGACCTCGCCAGATACGTCGCCGCCGCGAGGTGACGCAGCTTGCGCTCGCGGCGCGCCAGCGTCCCATGAGCGACGCTGCGGATCAGGTCCTGCACGAAGACGTACTGGCCGCGTTCCGGAGAGCGAGGGTCCGACTGGATCGCCAGGAGGTCCTTGCCAACCAGCGCGGTGAGCACCGCCTCGAGGTCGGCCTCCGGGATGTCGGTCACGGCGCTGAGCGCGGATATCGTGAACGACTTGCCGAGGACCGCGCCGTCCTGCAGCAGCGATCGCTCACGCGACCCGAGGCCGTCGAGACGTGCGGCGATCAGCGCGTGCAGGCTCTCGGGTACCTCGAGCGCCTCGAGCGATCCGTTCGCGCGGTATGCGCCCCGTTCCTCGACGAGCAGGCCCCGATCGATGAGCATGCGCACCGTCTCGACGGCGTACAGGGGAACGCCGGCGGCACGATCCAGGATGAGCGCGGTCAAATCCCGCGGCAGACCTGGCACGATGCCGTTGAGGAGCTCACCCATCGCCTCGTTCGAAAGTGGCTCGAGGAACAGCGACGTGAGGCCCCGCTTGCCGGTTCCCCAGCCCGGACGGCGCTCGCCGAGCTCTGGGCGAGCCAGGGTCACCACCATGATCGGCGAATTGCGCGACCATTCGAGCAGGTACTCGATGAAGTCGAGGAGTCCGCTGTCGGCCCACTGAAGGTCCTCGAAGATCAGCAGTGTCGTGTGCTGCGCGGCGATGCGTTCGAAGAAAACTCTCCAGGCGGCGTAAAGATCGCGCGGGTCCGCACCCGCACGTTCCTCCAGTCCCAGGAGATGGGCCAGGCGCGGTTCCACCCAGGCGCGCTCCTCGTCGGCCTGAATGAACTCCTCGACGCTTCGATGCAGCTTCTGCCTCGCCGTCTCCGGCGGCTCGTTCTCCACGATCCCCGTGCGCATCCGGACCATCTCGGTCAGCGCCGCAAACGCCACGCCTTCGCCATACGCCAGGCATCTCCCGCGCTGATACCAGATGGTCTCGGTGAGACCGTCGGTGTACTTGAAGAACTCCCAGGCCAGGCGCGACTTGCCCACCCCCGCGAGTCCCACGATCGAGAGCAATCGCGCCCTGCCCTCGGCCGAAGTCGCATGAAGGAATTCCTTCAGCACCCGCAACTCACGATCCCGCCCCACGAACGGCGGCTCTATGCCGGTCGGACGAAGCGCGCCACCTGCCCCGGCGATCACCCGTGCTGCGCGCCAGAGCCGCACCGGGTCGGGTTTGCCCTTCAGTTGATGTGTGCCGGCGTCCTGATATTCGATTGCGGCCTCGCTCGCGCTTCGGGTGCTCTGGCCGACATAGACGGTGCCCGGTTCAGCAACCGACTGCACTCGGCTCGCGGTGTTGACAAGATCGCCGGCGACTATCCCGTCATCGTCGGCGCCGAGGTTGACCGCGGCTTCACCGGTGAGCACGCCGGCCCGGGCTCTGAGCCCGGGTATCCCTGCTCGTTCACCGAAGGCGGCCACCTCGTCGACGAGCTCGAGTGCTGATCGCACCGCCCGCTCCGCGTCGTTCTCGTGGATGGCGCGAGCGCCCCAGACCGCCATCACGGCATCGCCGATGAATTTCTCGATGGTGCCGCCGTAGCGACCGATGACGGTGCGGGCGGTGGCGAAGTATTCGCTCAGGAGCTCTCGAACATCCTCCGCGTCGCGTTGCTCCGACAGCGAGGTGAAGCCGACGAGGTCCGCGAACAACACCGTGACGTGGCGACGCTCCGACGCGAGCCTCGACGCCTCGACGGGGGGTCGGCCTAGCGTGACGGGCACGCTGGGCACGCGATCGCGCTCCGCCGTCTCCGCTTCGAGCTTGGTTCCGCACTGTCCGCAGAACAATTGACCGGGATCGTTCGCGGCTCCACATGCTCGACACAACAAGCTGAGAGACGCCCCACATTGACCGCAGAAGCGCATGCCGGCCCGGTTCTCGGCGGCGCACACGGGACAGGTCACCATAGGTTCCTACGGTCTCAGGGGTTGACGCCCATCGACGTCAAGGACGTCCCATTCAATCGCCGCGGTCACCGGAACCGGGGCGCCGGACCACTGCTTGACGATGCCGTCCAGCTGCGCATCCGATCGCCATGGGTCGTGGTGGAAGAGGACCAGCCTGCGCACCCCGGCATGTTCGGCGAGGCCCACCGCGTAGTCGATGCTGGAATGCCCGAAGTGCGCGCGGGCAGGGAACTCTTCGCTGGTGTACTGCGAATCGTGCAACAGGATATCGACGCCTCGAGTCAGCCTCACCGCCGCCTCATGATACGGACCGAACTGCTCCGGCCCCGGGCCGAGGGCAATCGGTGCGTGGTCGGGCATGTATGCGATCGACCCCCGCCCATCCGAGACGCGGTACCCGAAGGTGCGCCCGCCCTTGTGCGGAATCTCCAACGCCAGGACGTCGAAGCCTTCGAAGCGATGTTCACCCGGCGGGAGATGGCGGAACTCCCAGGATCCCCGCATCTCGCGAGGCCGGATCGGGAAATGCGGGGGTGACATCGCGCGCGCAAGGATCTCCTCGGCGTCGCCCCCTGGTTGCTCCGGGATGAGGAGCGTGGTGCGAGCATCGGGGTTGTCCACCGAGGCGCAGAACGGCAGCCCATGGGTGTGATCCCAGTGAAGGTGGGTCAGCATTATGGTTCCGTCGAACGGCTCGCCATGCAGTGCGGCAGGCAGCCGGCGCAGCCCGGTGCCCGCGTCGAGGATGAGCCGGCACTCGCCGTCATCGGACAGGACGGCCACACATGACGTCTGACCTCCATAGCGCGCGTAATCGACGCCGGGCGCCGGCGTCGACCCCCTCGTGCCGCAGAGGCGCAACCGCATGTGCGGACAGTATCGGGATGGATGCTCCGGCCGCGTCCGCACCACGCCCTGGGGGCGTCAGCGACCCATCGACGCGCGCGACAAAGATGCGGCCGGCAGACGCAGCTCGCCGATGGGCACCGGACGCGGTCATACGGACGACCGCGGCCACGAGTACGCTTCCGCGCGTGAATCGCGCCGTGAGCGCCATCCTCTGGCCGGCCCGCTCGATGTGACGACCGACGTCGCAAAGGAAAGCAAGCCCTCGATCAGACAGCGCGTGGTCGCCCGGCTCACGGGCCGGCGGCTTGGCGAGACGCCTGCGAGTGTCGGCTATCGCTCGCTCTTCCGCAATCGCGACTACCGCCTGCTGTTCAGTGGGCTGACAATCTCGATGAGCGGATCGTGGGCGTACAACGTGGCTCTGGTCGTATTTGTCTTCAACGCCACGCATTCTCCGGCGTGGGTGGCCGCGGCATCGATGACCCGCTTCCTCACCGCACTTGTTGCGAGCCCGTTTGGTGGGTTGGTCGCCGACCGCATCGAACGCGTTCGCCTGATGGTGACGCTCAACTCGACCGCGCTCTTCCTCCAGGCAGCTCTCGCGGTTGTCGCGGCGCTGAACGGACCTGTCGTGCTGGCGATAATCCTGGCCGCACTGACGTCGGTGACCACGTCGTCGTACGATCCCGCCGCACGCGCCACCACGCCGGCTGTGGTCGGCGAGGAGCATCTCGCCGCCGCCAACAGTGCGCAGTCCGCTGTTGAGAACCTCTCCATCATCGTCGGCCCGGCCATCGCCGGTCTGCTGCTGCTCTTCAGCCCTCCGGCCGTGGTGTTCACCCTCAACGCCGCGAGCTTCGGTTTCTCGGCGCTCGTGGTCAGCCGCATGCACACCCGCAGCCGTGCGTCCGACATCACAGAGGGTGGCGCCGCCGGACCCCTGAAGCAGATGGGCGCGGGCATCCGGGCGTTCGTGTCATCTCCTTCAGTAACACTTCTGGCGGGCTTCAGCATCCTGGCGAGCTTCGTGTACGGGACTGACACCGTGCTCTTTGTCGTGGTCAGCAAGAATCAACTGGGGACGGGCAGCTCGGGGTACGGATACCTCCTCGCCGCGCTCGGCGTGGGTGGGATCGTGATGGCGGGATTCATGAATCGCATTGCCGCCGCCCGCCGCCTCGGGGCGATCATCGTCGTCGGGATGGCGGTGTACTGCCTGCCGACGTCACTCCTGACCGTCGTGCACTCCCCGTGGATCGCCTTCCTGCTGGAGGTGATCCGGGGCGGGGGGACCATCGTGGTCGATGTGCTGGCGATCACCGCGCTGCAGCGGCTCGTGCATCCCGACGTCGTCGCGCGCGTCTTCGGCGTCTTCTTTGCGCTGGTGCTGGGGGCGATCTCCCTCGGCGCCCTGCTCATGCCGATCCTCCTCGGCAGCATTGGGCTGAATGCGACTCTCCTGGTCATGGGATTTGCGATCCCAGCGCTCGCCGTCGCCGCCTATCCCTGGATCCGGGTCCTCGACACGAGAGCGGACCGTGATCTCTCCGCGATCGAGCCGCGTCTTGCCGTCCTGCAATTGCTGGACATCTTCGCCGGCGCGACCCGGGCGGCGCTGGAGCGGCTCGCGAGGTCGGCGGTCGAGGAAAAGGTCGATGCCGGCGCGGTCCTCATTCAAGAGGGCGCAGAGGCCGATGACTTCTTCGTGCTCATCACTGGAGAGGTGGAGGTGTCGGCCGCCGGTGAGGCCGGAGTGGAGCAGTCGCTGGGCGTGCTCACCCCGTACAGCTACTTCGGCGAGATCGGACTCCTCGAGCACCGTCCACGCACCGCCACAGTGAAGGCCGTGACACCGTGCACCGTCTTCCGCATCGACGGTGCGGACTTCGTCTCAGCGATGACGGTGGCCAACCTGTCGCCCACCGCGCTCGGCAGGGCCCAGGCGCGGCTGGCGAGGACCCACCCGTCGGCGTCGCTCACGTTCGGGCGGCCCGCATCCGAGTGAGCGCACACGGAGCTCCCGCGGTTGCCGTGGCCGGTCGCAGCCGCGCTTCACGCGAAGACCCGAGGTCACGCGACGGTCATGCCGGCAGCGCGGTCACCGAAGCTGTGCCCTCTGCTCCATGCACTGCCGCGTCGACACGTTCGATCCAGGGAACGGCGCCGAGCCCCTCGAATGTCGATCGAGCCTCGGCGAGCAGCGCCTCGGACGCGTCTCGCCTGCCACGCTGCGCCATCCACTCACCGAGCTCGAGGCGCGTGACCGCGAGCCAGAACGGCATCTGGCGCTGCTGGAATGCATCGATCGCAGCCTGCGCGTGGCGCACCACGTCGTCGTCCCGGGCCTCGAGCGCAGCCAGACGCGCACGGAAACGCTGCAGGTGCGCGTGCAGGATCGGAGCCACGGTCGGGGAGAGACGCGCGCTGAGGGTCTCCAGCTCGCGATGAACCCTCTGGTGATCGCCCGCGCCAAACGCTCCCTCAATCGCCTCGATGCTGAGCCATCTTGTGATGTCGAGAAAATCCGCGGTGTCGGTCGTCCGTCCGGCAGCGTCGGCTAAAAGGGCCATCGCCTCGCTCTCCCGCCCCAGCGCCCGCAGGACGGCGGCGCGCGCCGCGTCAAGCGTGAGACGAGCCTCAGGCCCGGCTCGCATGCAGAGATCGGCCATGCGATCGACGAGCTGGCGGGCTTCGACGACCTCGCCGCGCCAGAGATGGATCCAGGCGCCGTAGATCACCTCGGCCCCGAGCTCGGACTCGGTCACCCACTGGTCCGGGGAGGCGAGGGACTCGGCGACGGTAGCCATGGCGGCGTCCCACCGGCCGAGATCGGCGAGCATCGGCATCTGACCGATGGTCAGCAGCGACTCGATCCTGCGTCGCCCCATCAACCTCGAAAGCGCGATGCCTGACTCGACGTAGGACGCTGCCTGGAGAGGATCGGAGCTCTGCAGGTCGGCCGCGAGGTTGTTGTAGGCACGCAGCGCCAACTCGTGGAGGTCAGCGGCGATCGCCCGGTCGAGGGCACAACGAACCAACGCCCGACCCTCTTCGCGACGCCCACGCTCTCCGAGCATGAGGCCTTTCGTGTTGATCGCCTGACAGAAGACCTCGGCGTCGCCTCGGCGCTCCGCGATCCCGAGAGCGAGTTCCACGCGCTCCATCGCGTCACTTGCCGAACGCCGGCCGAGCCACAGCCGCCTGCCGGCCTCGGCGGCCACGATCGCAAGGTCAGCCTCGTAGCCTTCGGCATCGGGATTCGCCCCCAGGAGGGCCTCGAACGCTGCTTCCATCCGGTCCGCCGCCCGTTCGGAGTGCAGCTCGTGGGCGTCCAATTCAGCCAGCGTGATGGACGCGCGCGCGGCGGCGCCGATACGCCCCGCCGCGGTGTGCAGGGTGACCGCCTCTTCGAGGTGCTCCCGCGCAGCGGCTATGTGCACCTGGAGCCACGCCATCTGGCCGGCCCGGGCATGGAGCGCCGCCCGGTCATCAGGCGCCGCGAGCTCCAGCGCGCGCTCGTAGTAGTGCTCCGCCAACTCGGCGGCACCGAGTGACGCCGCATGGTCACCTGCTCGAACCACCGCATCGCGAGCACGGGAACGCAGAGCAGGAGCATCCGGGGCGTCGATGTCAGCCTCGTACGCCTCCGCAAGGTGTGCCGCGATCACCTCGGCGACCCCTTCCTCCTCGCTCCACGAGCTTTCCAGATACGCCGCGGCCCTCAGATGGCGTGACTTCCGATCGCGTCGCGCCAGGGTTCCGTAGGCGACGCTGCGCACCAGGTCCTGGACGAAGACGTACTGACCCCGCTCGGGTGATCGTGGATCCGACTGGATAGAGAGCAGGTCCTTGTCGACGAGGCTGGCGAGGCATGGCTCCACCGCATCAGCAGGAAGCGCGGTGACGGCACGCAACCCGCTTGCGGTGAAGGATTTGCCGAGCACCGCCGCGTCCTGGAGGAGCTGGCGTTCCGCGCCCGCGATGCTGTCCAGACGGGCGGCGATCAAGGCATGAAGCGTCTCCGGAACCTCGAGCGACGCCAGCGAGCCGTCGACGTGGTACGTCCCATCCGTCTCCACGAGCAGGCCGCGGTCGAGCAACATGCGCACCGTCTCGACGGCGTACAACGGCACGCCCGCAGCACGGTCGAGAATGCGCGCGGTCAGGTCGTCGGGCAACCCCGGCACCATGCCCGCGAGCAGCTGCGCCATCGCATCGGGTGAGAGCGGGTCGAGGTAGAGCGCGGTAAGCCCGCGCTTGCCGGTCCCCCAGCCGGAACGTCGCTCGGCCAGCTCCGGTCGCGCCAGCGTGACCACCAGGATCGGTGAATTGCGTGACCACTCCAGCAGGTACTCGATGAAGTCGAGCAGCCCGCTGTCAGCCCACTGCAGGTCCTCGAACACCAGCACTGTGAGCTGCTGTGCGGCGAGGCGTTCGAAGAAGAACCGCCATGCGGCGTAGAGATCCCGCGGATCGGCGGCGGCTCGCTCCTCGAGCCCGACCAGATGCGCAAGCCGGGGTTCCACCCAACGGCGCTCCTCACCGGAATCGACGAACTCCTCGACGGTGCGTCGCAACTTCTCGCGCGCGGTCTCCGGGGATTCGTTCTCGATGATGCCGGCGCGCATGCGCACCATCTCGTTGAGCGCCCAGTACGCAACGCCCTCTCCGTAGGCGAGGCAACGGCCTCGGTGCCACCAGATCGTCTCGGTGACGCCGTCAACATACTTGAAGAACTCCCACGCGAGGCGTGATTTGCCGACCCCCGCGAGCCCAACGATCGAGAGCAGGCGAGCGGTGCGCTCCTCCCCGGTCGCATGCAGCGACTCCTTGAGAAGGCGCAGCTCCCGGTCGCGCCCGACGAACGGCGGCTCCAAACCTGTCGGTCGCAGGGCTCCCCCCGCCGCGGCCACCACGTGTCGCGCCCGCCACAGACGTTCCGGCTCCGGCTTGCCTTTGAGCTCGTGCGCTCCCGCGTCGTCGTAGACGATCGCGGCCTCGGTGGCGCGTCGCGTGCTGTCTCCGACAAAAACGGTTCCCGGTTCGGCGACCGACTGGACTCGTGACGCCGTGTTCACCAGGTCGCCGGCGACCATCCCCTCGCCGGTCACGCCAAGGTTGACCGCAACCTCTCCGGTGAGCAGACCCGCGCGGGCGCATAGCCCCGGTGCGCCGACCTCGTCGCTGAACGCGGCGACGGCGTCCACCAGCTCGAGCGCGGCGCGCACCGCCCGCTCGGCGTCGTTCTCCTGCACTGTCGGAACGCCCCAGACGGCCATCACCGCGTCCCCGATGAATTTTTCCACCGTGCCGCCGTAGCGGACGATGATCGTCCGAGCGGTGTCGAAATACCGGCTGAGGAGTTCGCGCACGTCCTCGGCGTCGCGCTGCTGCGAGAGCCGCGTGAAACCGACAAGGTCGGCGAAGAGCACGGTGACGTGGCGCCGCTCTGCGAGACGTGACGACGCGTCGAACGGCGTGTCTGCGACCACTTGCTTCGGGCGTGCTGTTTCGGCCGACAGTGCGGCCCCGCACTCGCCGCAGAAGCGTTCACCCTCGTTGTAGGCGGCACCACAGGACAGGCACGAACGCGTCATCGCCGCGCCGCATTGCACGCAGAAGCGGACGCCGGGACGATTCTCGGTCGCGCAGGCTGGACACCTCATAGGGCGGCCTCGGCTTGCCAGTGCTGGTCCTGGGTTTCGCCACAAAGGCCGCGACGCCGGCCCGTCGGGGTCGCGGCACCGCAGACGGCGCACATCATCCGGGCAAGATTACTCGTCGCGGAACTGGGTTTACCTTTTCGACCGAACCCTGGGAATGTAGCGGGGCGCGTCCTCGGCCGGAGCGACGCGAGCAGCCAGGCTCGCCGCCAGGTCGTCGAGCACGGCGATGAGCTGATCGACCGGGGTGGATGACAGCCCGGCGACTGTCTCCTCGGCAACGCGGCGCCACGCCGCCTTCAGCTTCGGCAGCAATGCCCGCCCCTGGTCGCTGAGCTCGACGATGGTGGCGCGTCCGTCGGTTGGGGACGACCGGCGGACCACCAGCCCCGCAGCTTCGAGTTGGCGGACGCTGAGCGTGATGGTCGGCGGCTCGTAACCGCTCGCAGCGGCCAACTGAGCCTGGGTGCGGGGGCCCGCGGCATCAAGCTCGAGAAGCACCAGCTTGTGACCCGGGTGAACGCCCAGCGGGGCGAGGGCGGTGATGGCGAGCTCGCGATGGCGGATGCCGATCGCGCGTATCGCCTCATTGATCGCATCTGCCTGGTCGAAGTTCATCAGCGATCCTCTTGACTCGGGGATACTTAGGCGTCTAACCTTAGGCGCCTAACCTTAGACACCTAACTAAGTCTACCGTCCGAAGCAGCAAAGAAGGAGCTCCGTCATGGCCAGCACGACAAGCAGGGAATACACCGTTCCGACCGTCGCCCCTCTCGCCCGGACCCGAGCCCTCAGCGTCGCAGCAGCCGTCGCGGCCGCTGCAGGGGTCTGGGTCCTCGCAGTGCCGCTCCTGGGTCTCCATCTGGAGGTCCGTTTCGGAACCGGCGCCCCCCAGACCGTGGGACTCGGCCTCGTCCTCGGCGCAAGCCTGATCGCGTCCCTTGCCGGCTGGGGTCTCCTCGCGATGCTGGAGCGGCGTTCTGCCCGCGCTCGCACCATCTGGACGGCCGCTGCGTTCGCCGTTCTGCTTGCCTCGTTGAGCCTGCCACTCACTGCCGGGACCACAGCATCCACCAAGGTCGTCCTCGCACTGATGCATCTCGCGGTCGCCGGCATCCTCATCCCTGGCCTGCGCGCTCGCCGTCGGTAAATCGGCCGCCGTCCGAAGCTGCGGCTTTCACGTGACACAGTCGCCATAGGCACATCCGGACCCGCCCGCATGATTTGCGCGTGTATGCGCTCGGCGGCGGTGAAGGACCATGAATAAGGCGACTGACGGCAGCTATCGGATGGTCGACGCGATCACCGGGGCGCGCCGCCAGCGCGACGTCATCGACGCCGTCCTCGACTGTCTGGCCGCTCACGGCCTGCGAGGTTCGTATGGCGAGCTGCGGGGCGACGAAGTCGTGGTGCTGGGGCTCGGTGTTCCCGATGACGATGCCGCCCGCGTCGAGGAGGTGCTCGGGGTCCCCATCGGGGCGATGCGCTTCCCACTGGCGGCGTACCCATCACTCGCCACCGCCGTGCAGCGACGCAACTCAACCCTCGAAACCGCGTTCCCTGCGCGGATGATCTCGATGTTCCCGCACCTCACCGGCGCCGAACAGGCATCGGTGCGGTCGCACCTTGGCCCTGGTCCGCTGCTTTCCGCGCCGATCGAGGACGGGGATGCGCTGCTGGGGGTGCTGTTCGCCTGGGGTCCATCGGTGGTGGCGCAGCGGAAGCTGGTCGAGACCCTCGCCGCATTGGCAGGCTTTGCCTGGCACCGGGTGGAAGAGCGACCTCAGGCGCGCCTCGTCCCACTCGAGGCCGCCGCCGAAGCGACCAATGACCTCGAGGCCGGCATCAGGGAGATCCTCACCCCCGGCGGCATCCGCGCCGCGCTCCAGCCGCTGGTCCGCCTCGGAGATCGCACGGTGCTCGGATATGAGGCCCTGTGTCGATTCACGCCGCGCACGGGCCTGCGCAACCCCGACGATCTGTTCGCCGCGGCCGCGATCACCAACCTGAAGCGGGAGGTCGAGGCGGCGTGCCTGGTCGCCGCGTTCGCCGCAGCCCCGCACGCGTCTCCGGCGACGCTGTTCGTCAACGTGGCGGTCGAGACGCTGATCGAGGGTCGCCCGGCTGCCGACCGCCTCTCGCGGCTGACCGAGATCGCGGGGATATCTCCGCGCGAGGTCGTGCTCGAGGTCAGTGAACGGACCCCGGTTGACGACCTCACCCGGCTGCGTCGCGTGGTCGCCGACCTCCGTCAGCGCGGATTCCGCATCGCCATCGATGATGCCGGTGCCGGTCACGCCAGCATGCTGGTCATCGCCGAGGTGGAGCCGGAGTTCGTCAAGATCGATCGGCTGCTGATCCACGATGTTGATGTCAGCGCGGCGCGCCGTGCGCTGGTGGTCTCATTGCTCTCGTTTGGAGCTCACATCAACGCCCGGGTCGTCGCCGAAGGGATTGAAACCGACGCGGAACTGCAGACGCTCCTCAGCCTGGGCGTGCAGTTCGGACAGGGTTGGCTCCTCGGCCGGCCGGTGATGACCGATCCGCCCGCCCGGGCGGGTAGCGTGGTTGCCGTCCCCGCCGACTGGTTCCGCCGGCAGCACGCAGCCCCATTTCGAACCACGGTCCCGGAGGTCGTGCAGGACCATCAGGGGAGCGACGTCGCGCTGCCGACCGCCAGACGCGCTCGCGCGTCGCTGCCGCGAGCGCTGATCAACGCCGCCACGGCGCTCCAATCCGAGCACGACCCGGCGGGGATCCTCAAGGTGATCGCGGAGCAGCTCCAGACGGTGGTACCCGTTGACGCCGTCTACATCTATGCCGCCGACGAGACGCGGAACCGGTTCGTCCCGGTCTACGCCACCGGGGTCGAGGCCGAAGCGCGCATGGCATACGGCTACTCCATGGACCTGGGTGTCAACGGCTGGGCGGTCAAGCTGGGCACCCCGCAGAACATCGGCGATGTCAGCGCGCACCCCGCGACAATCACGATTCCGGGCACACCCGTCGGCGCACCCGAGTCCTACCTGATCATCCCCCTGATCGCGGGGGATCGGCGGCTCGGCGTCCTCGACTGCAGCCGGCTGGGGACCAATCGGTTCAGCAGCAAGGACCTTGAAGCAGCAGCGCTCTTCGGGCATACCGCGGCGGCTGCGTGGCGCAATGCCGAGCTCTACCGGGAGCTCAGCGAGCGCGCGATCACCGATCCTTTGACCGGACTGCTGAACAGTCGCTGGCTTCGCGAGGTCGGCGAACGCGAGCTCGCCCAGAGCGCGCGAAGCGGTGAATCATTGGCGATCCTGCTCCTCGATCTCGACAGGTTCAAGCAGATCAACGACAGCGGCGGCCACAGCGCCGGCGATCTCGTGCTTCGCCGCGTGGGCGCTGCGCTCCGCAGCGTCATCCGATCGGGCGATGCGGCGGTGCAACTCGGCGGTGAGGAATTCCTGCTCCTGCTGCGCGACTCCGACGCTGTCGGTGCCGAGCGTGTCGCTCAGGAGTTTCGCGACCGGCTCGCCACGCTCTCGCTGCCCCGCAGCTGCCTCCCGCGCGCCACGCTCACGGCGTCCACGGGTATTGCGATCCTGCCCCGCAACGGGCTCGCGCTCGCGGAGTTGGTCCGCGCCGCCGACGTCGCCATGTATGAGGCAAAACGCGCCGGTGGCGACCGCCACCATCTGAGCACGCACCGGCCGGACGGCAGGCGCGTGGCTCGATCAAGGACCGGCATCGCGGGAGCGGCCTGACCCAGGCCTAGTCGGCGCCGACGACCTCGAAGTCCTGGCTGACGAAGATGTGGTGCGGCCAGTTGACGCCGATGTAGTGGACTTCGTACTCGCCGTTGCTCAGCTGCACGACACGATCGACGACGCCACCGGGGTAGGCGGCGAGCGCAGCTTCGGTCGCGCTGTTCGCCGGCGCGCCGCTGACGATCGTGCCCGACCCCTGACTGTAGTTTGCCGGGATCTGACCCACCTGCTTTGACGTGGTTGTTGCACCGCGCTGGAAGGGGATCACCCCGGCCGCCGAGGAAGCCGCGGATCCGCCAGGCGGTTGCACGATGACCTGCGTAGCCGTGATGGTGGTTCCGCTCGTCGTCCCGAGCACCAGGACGCCTTCGCCTGTTGCGATCGCACTCGCAGAGGTCGGGCTCGTGCCGTTCTGATAGGTCGTCGACGACGCCTCGTTGACGGTCACCTTCTGACCCGCTGATGTGGTCAGCGTGAAGCTCGCGGTCGACAAGCTGGCGACCGTGCCGGACGCTCCCCCGGCAGCCGGTCCAGACCGCGCGTTGGATCCGCCGCCGGATCCAACGCCGCCGCCGGCGCCCGTTGGGGATGGAGACGTGGCCGCTGCCGACGACGTGCCGCAGGCGGTGACTGCGACGACAACACAGGTCAGCGCAGCCGCAATGATCCATCGACTTCTTCTGCTGGGGTGTGGCTCGTGATCGTTCATGGTGGCTTCCGATTGCTTTGACAACTGATCCCGAGTGTGCGGCCAGGTTATTTGAGGCCCCTTAGCGCGGCATGTGAGGAGGCTGTGACGGCTCCAGCGTGGCCTTACCCGCTGGTGGCCTGAACTGTGTCGAGGACCTGCCCTGTAAGCGCAACCGTCGCCGCCGTTGTGTTCATCCAGAATCCTTTGACGATCGGTGTGGCAGCGTGCCAGCAGGCGACAATTTGCGCCACCGAAAACCCGCGATCGGTGGTCAAGCCCGCCATCAGCGTGGCCGCCGGGTTGACGCCGAGCACCTGGTCTCTCGCCGCGCCGACAAGCCAGGCATACTGCGCTGCATTGCCCTCGTCGGCCTGCGCCTGGATTTCGAACATGTCCGCATATCGACTGTCGGCGGGTATCCGGCAGCGAATGTATGCCTGATCCACGGTTTCGCCTCGCTGTCTCGTGCAGTCAGCGCCAGGGGTATTCACCAGGTCCCGCGCCGGCGTCTCCATGGCCAGCAGCCCGTGGGCGTGGGCAAGCGTCGCAAATGCCTGCATGTAGTACGCCGGGTGCTGCTGCTCGTCGAGAGGAGTGGCGCTCCAATCCTCGTTGTCGTACAGCACCCATTTGGCGCCCGTCGCAAGGCCCGCGCCTCCAACAGCCTCCGCAAACGATGCGTACGAGCTGTAGTAGACGATCGACGTCGCCGCGTAGCCGGTGAGAGACCTGCTCATGACGAACGCCTGCGGGGTGTTGAAGAACGAGGCTGCTGCGGGATCACTCAAAGCCAGCTGATTGAGCATGGCGCGCCCGATCAACCAGCGCTGGCCTATCGCGGGGGCCGACACGCCCACCGTCGAGGGAGCGTGCTGAACCGCGGGCTGCGAAGCGTTCGGTCGCGCCACGCTCCTGGGCATGGCAGGTGACCGTCGTGTCGGTTTCTTGCCGACGTGGTCCGGGGCTTTCATCGGGGTGGTGAACACCGGTCGCGGCTGCGGGATGGCGCTGACCTGTCCGATCACGTCGGTCAGTGCCACGACAGCGATGGACACGACGAGGACGAAGATGCTGACGATGATCACGTGCATGCGCGTGCGCGTGGCCTCGCGGGTGCGCATTGCCACGCCTCCATGATGTGGGCGACGTGTTGTGGTTCCATGACGGACCGGTTACCGAGCGCCGGGCGAATCTGCTCAGTGCCGCCGCGCTCTGACGTAACTCGATCTATCCTCGAACCAATGGGCCGAGATCAGGAAATCCGCAGCCACGCAGAACCCGGTCACGAGTTCCGATGAAGCACGAAGTCGATCGGAGCAGCACGGTCATCATCGGGCTCTTCGGGGTGCTCGCAGTGGGCGTGACCCTGTACCAGGTATTGCGCCCAGGGTTCCTGTTCGGCCTCACGCCCGACATCGCCGCGTGGCTCGGTGCATCGATCCGACTTGTCCACGGAGCGATCCCCTACCGCGACTTCGACCTGGTCCAGCCGCCGGGATTCACACTGCTCGCGAGTCCTTTCGCATTCCTCTCCGAGTGGATTGGCTCCCGGGATGCACTCGCAGCCTTGCGCCTCTGCACACCGCTCCTTGCAGCGGCGAGTGTGCTGCTCATCGGCAAGGTGGTTCGCCACCGCGGACGTGCCGCGGTGATCGTCGCCTGCGGCGTCATGGCCCTGTATCCCGCCGAGCTGTACGCGCTCCGCAGCGGGTTGCTCGAATCGGTCGTGGACTTGTTCTGCCTGGCCGGATTGGCGCTCGTGCTCGAACGCGATTCATGGTCCCCGTCGCGCCGGCGTGTCCTGCTCGGCGGCATCGCATTCGGGATCGCGGGGGCGGTCAAATCGCCTGCGATCGTTCCGGTGCTCGTGCTCGCCGTGCTCGGTCTCTCCGACGCCCGCCATCGATTGCTGCCGTTCCTCATCGGTGTGATCGCCGGGTTCGGGATCCCGACCCTGCCGTTCTTTCTCATCGCGCCGGGAGCCTTCTTCCGCGATGTCGTGACCACGGCGCTGAGCAGCATCCCGGCAGGGGGTCGAGTGCCGGTCGCCGTGCGGCTCGGGGATATCACGGGCACGTCCGCGTTCGGCGCTGGTGAGACGGTCTCGATCATCGCGACCCTCGTGCTGGTCGGCGTCGTCATCGCCGCCTTCGTGGCGCGACCAACGCGCCCATCGACGTTGGAGTGGTTCGCGATCGCCGCCACCGCACTGGCGGGAGTCGCGCAGCTCGGTCCCGCCTACTACTTTGCCAACTACACGGCGTTCGTTGCCCCGTTCCTCGGCCTGCTTCTGGGACTCTCACTCGCGCGTCTGGTCGGGCACGTATCCGCGCGAATCGGTGTGTGGATCGCATCGGCTGGAGCCCTGCTCCTGCTCACACATGCTGTGCTCGCGATTCGGACGTCGACCACGGCCGACATTGCAGGCGTCGTCGACGCGGCCGTCCCCGCGGGAGGGTGCACGCTCTCGGATGCACCGTCAAAGCTGGTGACCACCAACCGATTCGTGGCGACCGCTCCCGGATGCAACGACCTGATCGATCCCGAGGGCGCGACCCTGTCATACGGCTACGGTTCCGTGGGTGCGCTCCGTCTGTGGTCGGGCATGGTCGAACACGCCGACTACCTCGTGACCAGCACGCCCTTCGCGCACTGGTACATCCCACCCGACGCGCGACTGCGCGCGTACGTGGCGGTGAACTTCCGCCTGCATCCCAGCGGAGGGCTGCTGTTCTACGTTCGCAACGGCGTTCCATACGCCGGCGAGGGTGGCTGAGCCCGGAGGGTCAGCGCTGATCGATGGTCGTGGTGTGAGTCCCGCCCGCGGGATCAATGACGTCCCGACGCTGGGTCAGCCGACCGGGACCGCCCCAGGACGACCAGAACACCATCGAGAGCACGATTCCCAGAGCGCCGACGCCCATGAGGATCCAGCCGATGGTGTGGATATCGAGTGCACCGTTGGTTGGGTTGACGTGGATGGCGAACGCGAGGATTGCGCCAACCGCCAGCAGTAGTATCCCGACTCCCAGACCCATGCTTGCTACCTCCTTGTTGCGTTAGCCCGAAGCGCAATTAGTGGGTGAACGCGCGAAACCGACATCGAGACTATCCTGATTGCACCCAGCGTTAGTGTCGGTCCGCCAGCGCACCAAAGGTGAAGCGGTCTCCGAGACCCCGGCCACGCGCCACAGCTCTGTCCTGAGCCGGGTCGGGTCAGGACAGCGTCAGGTGCGAGCGATGGTCGTGATCGAGGACACGACGTCACTGACGAAGAGTGGCGCCGGGTAGGTGACCCGCAGGAAACCCTGCGGGTCAATGACGTCGAGGTAGTTGGTATGAGGCGGTTCGATCGGCTCACCCCAGGCGAGCCAGGTCAGCTTCAGTGCGGCATCGCTCGGACCGATCAGCCAGTGCCACCCGGGCTGCCACTTGGTCGAGAGGTTGGTGTGGATGAATTGCTGCACATCCGCGGGGGTGCGGCCCGCGACGACGCTGACGATGAGGAGGACGGGGTTGATCCCCTTGGGCAGGGCCTGCTCGACCGCGACGATGTCCCGCCCCAGGACCGGGCAGAGGTTGACACAGAGCGGGTCCATGAACGCAACCAGGACGACGTGACCCTTCTCATCGCCCAGTGAGATCGCCGTACCGTTCTGATCGGTGAGTCCACTGAGTGGCGGTGTGGGCTGACGCGTCAGGGCCGCGCCGATGACGTTCGACGACGGCGAGATCGCGACAGGTGCGGCCGCGGTGTGGGTGTGCAGCGTCAGCGACATGATCGCGCCGATGCCGAGCCCGCCGATGAGCGCAAGGGTCACCAGCACAGCCTGACCGCGCCGCGACCGGGTGAGAGGCCCGAGGCTTTCCGAGGGTTTCATCGGCAACCTCCGTCGACGTCGGCTGCTTCGGCTTCGATCAGCCGCCGGCTGTTGCTCCGGTCGCGCCGACGGTCGTCGCATTATGGCTCGGCCGGTCGGCTCCGGGTGGCAGAGATGCCAATGCAGGGCGGCTCGGCGCATGGATTCAGGCGAGCTATGCTCGCCGCGTGATCGCGCATCGACGGGTCAGATCCGTGGGGCCGGCCGCAGTGCTCGTCGCCTTCATCGGCCTGTGGACGGGCCACACCCTCGAATACCTCAGGGTCTGGGGCACCGAGGGCCTGTCGAACCCGCTTCACGCGTACATGCTCCCGGTGGCGGGCGTGCTCGCCGCGCTGAGCATGGTGTTCGCCGTTCGCGCCTGGCGTGCCTGGCAGGCACTGAATCGTCGTCTCGATCGAGCGGTCACCGGGCTCCGCCGCATCTGGCGAGGGCGCGCCGCGGAACTCCCGCTCGAACCGGCCGCAAGCGCATCGCAGGTGACCCGGCTGGTCGCCATCTGGCTGCCGCTGGCGGCTGCCCAGATCGCCCTGTACCTCATCCAGGAGAACTTCGAAGCCCTCGCGCAGGGTCAGCCGGCTCCGGGCTGGGGCGCGGTCACCGGGATCCACTGGGCCGCCCCGTTTGTCCACATCTATGTGGCGCTGCTGCTCGCCTGCGGCGTTCGCATCTGCCAGATCCTCCTGCACCGCCGTGGGGCGATCGTGGAGCGAGTTCGAAGGCCTGCTCAGCGCGGCCGTCCGCAGGCGCCGAGCTTCCTCGCTGCCACCGGCGGCAACCCCGCTACCCTTCCTCGCCCCGCCCCTCCATCGGCTCGGACGCCACCTCTGGCGGCGGCCACCTCCATTGCTCCTCAACGTCTGACTGGCCGTCTGTGAGCTCTGGCTCACTTTCGATCGTTCACACATGAGGAGAACAGGTGTCCAGAACCCAACGTCGCGCGTCCGCGGTTGCCGCGGGCATATTCCTGGCAATGTCGTCGTCGCTGGCGGCTGCCTCGGCGCACTTCGTGTTCAACGCCGGCAAGTACCGGATCGCGGTCGGCTGGCAATTCGAGCCGCCCGGCGGCCCCGACACGTATGTCGATACCCCGAATGCGATCCAGGTGTTCATCGATGTGCCGTCGCCGGGCAACCCGATCGGAGCTCCGGTGAGCACGCTCAACCAGGACTGCACGCATCCTGATTTCCAGGTCACGCTGACTGTCGGAAGCACCACCAGCAGCCCATTCTGCCCGGTGCCCCTCCACGATGCCGACACCGGCAACGGCAGGCTCGACGAATACGACTACGCGGTCATCCCGACGGTCGTCGGTACGTTCACCTTCCGAATCTTCGGCACCATCAACGGGACACCCGTCAACCAGACGATCACGTCCGGCCCGACGACGTTCGATTCGATCGCCGATTCCAGCTCTGTTGAGTTCCCGGTGGCGGTGCCCGCACCCGCCGCGGTGGCGACCAAGGTCGACGCGATGAGCGGACGCGTGTCGACTGCTTTGGCCAGCGCTCAGTCCTCCACGGCGTCCGCGACGGACGCGAAGAATTCCGCGTCCGCTGCGACGGTGCTGGCGATCGTCGGCATCGTGATCGCCGTCGTGCTCAGCGCACTCAACCTGGTCATCGGATTGCGTCGCCGGAGCAGTTAGCCGTGCCGGCGACGCGATCTCTGCTGGTGGCGGCGGTTGTCGCGATCGGGGCTGCCGTGATGGTCCCGCTGTCCGCGAGCGCCCACGCCCTTCCTCAGAGCGCCGTGCCTGCGGAGGGGTCGGAGGTGGAGGTGGCGCCGCGCGTCGTGGAGATCACCTTCGGCGAGGCGCCCGACCCCAGGTTGTCGACCATCACGGTGGTCGACAGCTCGGGGGCAAGCGTCACCGCCGGTCCGACCGCGGTCGTCCCAGGTCATCCCACGGAACTCCAGGTGCCGCTCAGGTCGATCGGCAACGGCGTCTACACGGTGACCTGGAAGACGGTGTCCGAGGTGGACGGCCACCTGGCGACCGGCGCCTACGCGTTCGGTGTCGGGGTGTCGGCAGCGAGCGCCAGCGCACATGCCAGCGCCTCCGTCGCGTCACCACCGCCCTCGGTTCTGGCCGTCGTGGCCCGCTGGCTGTTCTACATCGGCGTGATGGGGATGATCGGGGTCGTCTCCACGTGCCTGATCGCGTTGCGCGACATTCCGGGCTTCGCCCTGCGGACCTTGGGAGTGACCTGGGTGCTCGCCGCCCTGGGGATCGCCGGGATCATCGAGGCGGAGCGCGAGGCGGCTGCCGTGAGCGTGGGCTCGCTGCTCAGCACGTCGATCGGTGCCGTCGCGCTCGCGCGGGTCATCGCGTGGGTCGCGACCGGCGTCGCGGTGGCGGCTGCCATGTTCGGGCCGGCGGCGTTCGTCCGCCTCGGTGTCGCGCTGGCCGGGATCGGAGCGGCGGCGGCGGCCTGGATCGACGTCGCCGCGAGCCACGCCGGTGCCCAGGCCCCGGTTGCCGCCAACTTGATCATCCAGTGGCTCCACATCGTCGCCGCCTCGGTCTGGATCGGCGGGTTGCTGATCCTCCTCCTGGCGGTGCGCGGTCAGGCGTCCCAGGCCAAGGCAGGCGCGGTGCGCCGGTTCTCAACCACCGCGGGGTTCGCCATCGTCGTGGTCGCGCTCACCGGGACGTTCCGAGCCGTGATCGAGATCGGCTCGATCGGACAGCTTTTCGGCTCCGCGTTCGGCGTCCTGGTGCTGGTCAAGGTCGGCCTGCTGATCATCCTGGCCTGCCTCGGCGCGATCAATCGTTTCCGCAACGTGCCGCGCGCGCCGGCGATCCTTCGCGGACTGCGCCGGGTCGGGTCCACCGAAGTCGTGATCGGGACCGCAGCCGTGGTCATCGCCGCCGCCCTCGTCAACGTCGCACCTCCGCTCGCGTCCGCGGCAGCCGCCGCCACCGTGCAGGCGAGGCAACTCGTCGTCACGGGCAGCGACTTCGCCACGACGGTCAAAGCGCGACTCACGATCTCTCCGGGCACCCCCGGGTTCAATGAGTACAGCCTCCGGGTCACCGACTTCGACACCGGCGCGACCGTGCGCGCAACCTCGGTGCAGTTGGAATTCGCGCAGCCACTGCGTCCGCAGCTCGGAGTGTCGACGCTGACACTGACACGTCAGCGGGACGGCAGCTTCGCCGCACGCGGGAGCAACATGTCCATCGCGGGCATCTGGGAGGTGGCCGTCATCGTCGACAACGCGGACCGCTCCACCGAGGTGCATCTGCAGGTGACCACCGTCACGCCCCCGCCGCTCGTCACCGCAACGAGATTCCGCGGGCTCCCGACCCTGTATTCGGTCCGCCTTCAGAATGGCTGGATTGCGCAGGTGTACCTCGACCCGGACAAAGCCGGCTCGGACGAGTTCCACGTGACGTTCTTCACGAACTCGAATGAGAGCAGCGAGATCCAGATCGCCTCGGCGACCTTCGGGATGACCATCCCGGGGAGCACTCCGACGATCCTGGTGAGCCGCAGGCTCGATCCGATCGGGCACTTCGTGTCGGACGCCACCGTACCCGCCGCGGCGACGCGCTTCGACATCCTGGCCACCACGGCGACGGGTCAGCCGATCGCCTCGTATCTCGTGATCACGCCGGGGTCTTGATGGCTGCCAAGCTCCGACGCCGCGCTCGCCTCTTCGGGTGCGTGTTGGCGGTCCTGGTGTGCGCGACCGCATGCGACGCCGCCGCAGCCCCCGCCACCCTCACCCCCTATCCAACGCTGTCAGTATCGGGGCTCGGCGACCGCCCCTCGACTCCCGTGAAAATCACGCTGGCGTCGCCTCGCGACGGCCAGGTGGTGCACGGCACATCGGTGCTGGTCAAGGTCTCAGTCTCCGGTGGCACGGTCACCAAGGTCATCAGCGGCCATATCACCCCGACCATGGGTCATGTGCACCTCTACCTGAACAACCAGCTCATCTACATGAGCTACACGCTCCAGCAGTTGATCACGGTGCACCCCGGACTCGAGTACACCATGTACGCGGAATTCGTTGCCCAGGATCACTTTCCCTTCTACCCGCGAGACGTCACGCCGACGGTGTTCTTCTCTGTCGCGGCGAGCTGAGCTGCCCGGCCGATCCACCGGCCGATCTCGACGTGACGTCCTGGCGAGCGACGCGAGCGCATCGCCGGGTGAGATGGTGCGGGGCAGTGATCGCCCATCTGCTCACGGGCAGTCCCGTCCCGATCCCCGTGCAATGGCTTGCCGCCGCTGCGCTCTTCGGTGGCGCGGTCGCGGTGGCGTCGCTCCGCCGCCGAGCCTGGCGGATCACCGCGGGGATGGTGGCGGCATGCGGGCTCATCGGCACGGTCACCTCGATCGTCGCGGCCGCGGTCCAACCCGGCGCCCCGCCATACACGCTGCGCATCGCCGCACCCGTGTCCGGCTCGAGAGTGTCGTCCCCGGTGCTGCTCACCGTCTGCGGCGTTCGCGGCAACGGCACGACACGGCCGGCCACCGACGCCGCCCACTACCTGGTCGTCTTCGTCGACAGGCATGAGGTTCCGACCGTCGACGCGTGGAGGTTCGACGAGACGCTGACCCCCGGACAGCACACGATCCAGGTCAACCTCGTGACCCCTGCGCACCACGCCTTCGCACCCCCGGCGGTCGCCACAACAACGGTCACGGTCGCGCCGGATGCGCCGGGGGTCGGTCCAGCGAACTGCTGACCCCCGCGCCCGGCACGCTCTCGCTCGCGAAGGCCCGACTACCGGGTGCGTCCGGTCGGGTGGGATCGGCGCGGGAGCAGGATCGTCACGGTGACCAGCGCGATCGCCACCAGGCCGACGGCAGCGCCGACGATCAGGCTGACCGGCGCTCCCCCACCGCCGGTCGGTGCCGTGCCGATCTTGAAGACAGCAAAATCGCCGAGTTGCGATGTTGGGGCCTCGAAGGTATTGCCGCATCCCGCGTTGACTGTCTGCAGCGGGGTCCACGTCCGCCCGTCGAGTCGCTCGATAACCCTCGTCGCGCCGATCGAGGCTGTAGCCCGCATGAGGATCGTCAACGGCTGCAACGGTGCGACTGTCGCGCCGGTCGAGGTCGTCGCCGACATCGAGTAGACGTTGCTGTCGAACGTCCGGTCAGGCGGCAGCGGCGCTGCTGGTCGCGCCACTGGGCTCAGGGTGACCGTTAGTGGCGCCGATGACGGAAAGGCATCTCCCGGCATGAGCAGTTGCGCCTGGGCAGGATTCTCTGACGTGAGGACCTCGGCCGCCCGAAACACACCTGCCGCGAAATGACGTGAGGCTGAAGCCGGTTCGGGACTCGAGCCGAGCATGCGGTAGGGATCCGCGAGACAGAGCCCGTCGTAGAGAGGCGGCGACGCCGCCGGCAGGGTGCGCCACACCACCGCGAGCAGCGTCGCGGCGACACACAGCACCACGATCGCTCCCGCCCGGCTCACAGGATCCACCCCGCCGCGAGGTCGGCGAGCGCATGCGCGGTCGCGGGTGCGGTGACACCGCCGGTCAGCAATCGAAGCCCGCCGAGCCACAGTCCGACGGCGAAGTCGAGCGGAAGCGCGCCCACCCCGTAGAGCGGGACGTGCATGAACGCGAACACGATGGAGCTCACCAGCAGCCCGGCGATCGGCCCTCGACTTCGAGCCAGCGACGGCAGAACAACCCCGCGCAGGAGGATCTCCTCGGTCACCGCGACGCAGACGACGATGACCGACCATGCGGCCAGGGGCAGGATCGAACCGGTCGGTTCCAGCACGAGCCAGTCGTGCGCCTGCAGTGCCAATCCGACGAGCAGCACCGCGCCGCCGATCCCGATGGCGACGCCGCTTGCGGTTGGCAGGGCCGGGCGCCAGCCGGCCGCGATCGCCGTGCCCAAGAGCAGACAGGCGAACACGCCGGCTGCCGGCATCGAGGCGGCGACATCCGGGCCGCCGAGTGCGACGCGCACCGCCATGGCCACGGCGAGCCCGCCGCACGCGAGCATGAATTGCGCAGCGGTCCCGATCACGCGCGGTCGATGCGCGGCAGCCAGCGTCATATTCACGGCGGCCCATGATGGAGCACGCACCGGAGCCGGCGCGATAATGTCGGGCGATGAGAGAACGCGTGCTTGCCGTCGTGCTCGTCGCGGCAATGTGCGCGATCGCAGCCTGTGGCGCCGGTCCCGCCGCGATCCCCCAGATTCGCATCGGCGCCATCTTTCCGTTGAGCGCCGGCACCGAGCCGCTCGCCGGCGAGGAACTCCTCGGGGTGACGATCGCGGAGCAGCTGATCAACCAGGACGGCGGGATCGCCGGGCGGCAGCTCACCCTCGACGTTCGAGACGTCAACTCCGTCGCCGCCGCCCAGGCCGCCGCCGACAGCCTGCGCCGCGACGGAGTTCCTGCCGTACTTGGCGCATACTCCTCAGAGTTGTCCATCCCGGCGAGCGGCGACGTCGCCCGAGACGGCATGCTGTACTGGGAGTCGGGAGCCGTCGCCGATCAGGTGACCGGCCAAGGGTTGCCTCTGGTGTTCCGTGTGGGGGCGGACGGTTCGGATCTGGGGGGCAATTCGGGACGCTTCATCGTCAATCAGATCGCACCGCGGCTCCTCCGGCCCGCTCCGTCACTGCGGGTGTTCCTGGTTACCGCCGACGATGCCTATGGGCACTCGGTCGCGGACGGTGCGCGATCAACGCTGACCGCCGCGGGCGTTCCGATTGTCGACGAGGCTCTGTACAACCCCTACGCGCCGGTCTGGCAGCCCGTGCTTCAGGCGATCAGCGCGACCCACCCCGACATCCTCATCCTTTCGTCGCACATCCCCGACGGGATCGCGTTCCGGCGGGCCTTTCTGGCAGCGAGGCTGCATGTCGACGCGTTCCTCGGGTCGTCGATGGCGCAATGCATGGACGACTTCGGCAATGCGCTCGGCGCGGACGCCGTCGGGGTCTTCGCGTCGGATCGCCCGCAGGCGGATTTCAACCCCGAGGCGCTCGACCCGCAAGGGCGGTCGCTCTACGAGAGGTTGGCCGCCGCGTGGCGCCTGCAACACGGAGGGGCACCTACCGAGGAGGGCATCGCGGGCTTCAGCGCTGCGTGGGTGCTCTTTCATGACGTGATGCCGAAGGCTGCCGCCCTGACACCGACCGCATTGGCCGCAGCTGCCCGCGCCCTCGATGTCCCCGCCGGAAGCCTGCCCAACGGAGCCGGGGTTCTGTTCGCATCGAGCCCGTCGCTGCTCGGTCAGAACCTGCGCGCGGCCGCGGTCATCTGGCAGTGGCAGGCGGTCCGGCGCAGCGTCGTGGTGTGGCCCGCAACCTATGCGACGGGCAAGATCATCATGGTGCCGCTCCCCGCATGACACGGCGGACCGGTGGAAGTCTCAGCGACGACCTGTGGCGGCCTGGGCGATGACACTCGCCGGCAGCGCCGGGTTCGCGACGAGGGCATCCGCGTGCGGTGGGCCGAACGCCAGGCTGAGCGGCATCTCGCCGGCCCATATGGGAAGACTTCGGTCCGCGGCGCCGTCGCTGGGCAGCCCACTGCGCACCTTGGTCGAGAGGTGATCGAGGCGCAGCGCCAGCACCAAGGTCGTGCCGATCTCCTTGTCGTTGGGCGGGCGCACCTCGGCCCAGCGACCCGGGAGTACGTGCTCCACCAGGCAGCGCATCGCCGCGAGCTTGGTGTCCGGATCCTCAATCTCTGAAGCCCTGCCGGCGATCACCACCGACCGGTAATTCATGGAGTGCGAGAACGCCGAGCGAGCGAGCACGAGGCCGTCGAGCAGCGTCACCGTCACCGACACGTCGATGCCGCGGGCCAGACCGCGAAGCATCCGACTTGCCGGCGAACCGTGCAGGTAGAGCAACTCGCCGTCGCGCGCGTACATGGTCGGGATGACCCAGGGGCGGCCCTCGGCGACGAACCCGACATGGCAGATCAGCCCCTCATCGAGGATGGCGAAGGCCGTGTCGCGGTTCGCCACAGCGCGCTCCGGATGCCGCGCAACCTTCAGGGCTCGTGCTAGATCGTCGCTCATAGCTCACCTTTGTACCACTACAAAATGCCTAACGTGGCAGTACAAGCGTAGCAAAGAAGGCAGTCGTACGAGATGCGCCGGTGGTCACCAGATCAAGGGCACCAGCCGTTTGTGCGTTGCCGCGTAATCGCGATAGCCGTCACCGAGGTTCTTCATGAGTGCCCGCTCTTCGACTCTGATGCGGAACACGAGACCAGCCGCAACCGTGACGGTGAGGCCGACGAGCGACCACCAGTTCCCGATGAACAGGCCCACAGCCAGGACGATGAGCAACAACCCGGCATAGCTTGGGTGCCGGATGAGCCGATAAGGCCCGGCGGTGATCACCGGCTGATCGCTGCTTGTCTGGACGATGACCGTGAAGTACCGACCGAGTGTCCGCATGCTCCAGAAACGCAATGAGATGCCGCTCCAGAACAGGAGGAGCCCGATCCAGTCGGCGACGGCGGCGGGGCGGATCGTTGCCGTTGGCGCCACTGCTGCGAGCACGCTCGCCGCGACTGCGCCCACCCCCACGATGAGCCGAAAGAGAACCTCGCTACCCCAGTTGGCTTTCACCCCCTCGGGTCGGTGACTGATGCTCTGGCGCAGCTCCAGCACGACCCAGATGGCCGCCGTGCCCACGAGCATCCAGCGGAGGAGCGGCGGCGTGGCGGCTATCGCGCGACCTCGGCGCCGACGCACGCCGCGGCGAAGTCTGCCATCGAGGGGAAGGTCCAATCGGGTTCCACTGCAGCGTCCGGAGGCAGCGTGGCACCCCACCCGGCACGTCCATTTCGCCGGTTGATCCAGACCGTCGAAAGCGCCGCGGCTTTTGCCGGAACATGATCGTGGTACAAGCTTTGCGCGACGTGGAGCAGCCGTTTGGGCTCGATGCCCATGCGGCCGACGGTGTCGAGCAATACCGCGAAGTTGCGCGCCGCCGGCTTGTACGAACCAACATCCTGGGCGGTGATGATGGCGTCGAAGCGCACCCCGAGGCGGGCGTTACTCCCGGCGAACGAGTTCCGATCGACGTTCGAGAGGATGACAAGCTTGTAGCGGGTGGAGAGCGTCGCAAGCGCCTCGGGCGAGTCGTCAAACGCGGGCCATTCGGGGACCGACGTCGCGAGCAGCTCGCACTGCGCGGCGTCGACTGCCACACCGGTGCCCTTGGCGAGCGATCGCATCGTGGCGGCCAGAATCTCCGGGTATAAAGCGGCCGGCGATCTCGCTTCTTCGCGTGCTTCCGCGGTCGCGAACCGCTCCAAGAGCTGCTCCGATGTGAGTGTGATCCCATGCTCGGCCGCCCACGGTTTCAGCACCGCAAGGATCCCCGCTTCCCAGTCGATCAGCGTCCCGTAGCAGTCGAAGCTCAGCGCGTCAAAATCGGACAGGCTCCTCGGCGGTGTCATCCATCGACAATCGTAGCGACGGAGTGTCGGGCGGAAGCATCCGGGTTGAAGTCGCGCGCGAGGTCTGACGTCAAGGTTTCACCAAGGTTGCCGCAACGGTGCCGGCGTAGAACCAGCGACCAGGACCGTTGAACCAAGGAGGATGCAGATGATGGCTTCAGAGACGAGATCGTCGACGCAAGGGGTTCCAGCGCTTGGTGGTGCACTCGTCGAGCCTGATTGGCTGGCGGATCATCTGGCCGACCCCAACCTGCGCGTGGTCGAGGTCGACGTGAGCCGGGCCGCGTACGACGAGGGACATATCGACGGCGCGGTGTTGTGGAACGTCTATCGAGACCTGAAGGACGCCGACTATCGCCTGGTCGACACCGCCGGCGTGGAACAGCTCCTCGCGCGCTCGGGAATCCGGCCGGATTCGACGGTCGTGTTCTATGGGTACGCGCCCGCGATGGGGTTCTGGCTCATGAAGTTGTACGGCCACCGCGACGTTCGCGTCCTCAACTGCTCGCGTGACGCCTGGCGAGAGCAGGGTCATCCATGGAATACCTCGGTGGTCCAGCCGGCCGGCGATCGCTACGGCCTCCCGCCTGAGGACTCGGCTATTCGTGCGGATCGAGCGGCGGCGCAGCGCGCCATCGAGGATCCGGACACGACACTCCTCGACGTGCGCTCGGAGGCCGAGTTCAGGGGCGAGCGATTCTGGCCGTCGGGCGCCCCCGAGCCGAACGGACGTGCCGGCCGTATCCCCACCGCTGTTCACCAGCCCATCGACGACCTCTACGACCAGCACGGGGCGTTTCAGCCCGTCGACCATCTCCGCAGAGCCTTCTCATCGATCAGCCTCGACCCCGGCGACGAGATGATCACGTACTGCACTGTCGGTGGACGGGCGGCGACCGCCTGGTTCGTCCTCACCCAGCTGCTCGGGCGCGAGCGTGTTCGCGTCTACGACGGCTCGTGGGCGGAGTGGGGTCGCATGGCCGACACCCCGGTGGAAAGCTCCTGAAGCCTGGCGATGGGCCGCTGCGCTGCGGTGTCAGACGGCGGTCCAGCCCCCATCGATGATCAGCAACTGACCGGTCATGTAGCTTGAGGCCTCGGTGGCAAGAAACAGCAGTGGGCCATCGAGCTCGTGGATGGCGGGCGTGCGCTCCAGCAGCGTGCGGTCCCGGATCGACTCTGCGAAACCCGCGTCGGCGAGGAAGCCGGTCATCTCGGAGGGGAAGTAGCCCGGCGCCAAGGCGTTGACCCGTACCCCGCGACCGCCCCACTGCGCCGCCAGCTCGCGACTGAAGTTGACCACGGCGCCCTTGGTCGCGTTGTACGCCGCCATCGGACCGCGGGACGCGACCACGCCGTAGATCGAAGCGACGTTGATGACGCTCGCGGCCGGCGATGCCAGGAGCAACGGCGCCGCCAGCCGGCATATGTCCATGACGGTGATGAGGTTGACCTCGATGACGAGGCGAAGGTCGTCGAGCGCCTGGTCCTCGATCGGGCCCCCGTCGCAGATGCCGGCATTGTTGACCAATACGTCGAGACGACCGTGCGCCTGCAGTAGTTCAACCAGCGCCTGGCGGTGGCGAGCATCCGTGATATCGCCGGGGATCGTCTCGATTCGCTCCCCGCACTCCTGCGCGAGCTCGTCGAGACGGTCCGCGCGGCGCGCGGTGGCGACGACGTGCGCGCCGGCCTGGTGCAGCACGCGGATGAACCGTGCCCCGAGACCAGCCGATGCGCCGGTCACCAATGCAACCTTGCCGTCCAGCCGCCACCGTCGATCGGGCATGGGCCCAAGTGCCACAGGCTCGAGCCGGGTCATCCTCGCCGCACCCTCATCTCGGGGCGATGGCGGGCTGCGAGGACGCCGGGAACGGCGCGTTTGTCACGCGGGGCGCAGCTACTCGACTTGGATCCAACCGAGCAGGTCCTCCCGGCTCACGGCCTCGAGAAGCGCAGGGTGATCGGTGGTCAGATGCTCACGGATGAGCGCGATCACGTCGTCATCGCTATCGCCTCGGGCGATGAAGCCGCACTCGCAACGGATAACCTTCATGACGGTCCTCCCTATGCCCAGGATCAGACTTCAGCATAGACCCGAGATGTTGGCATGACCTTGGCGCGCCCAGACAGCTCGCGCGTGCAGATCTGCGGTTCGCTGGTCGTCGAGCGCGACGGCCGGCGAATCGAGGGCAAGCTGCCCGGCCGTCAGGGACGCCTCCTGTTCACCTACCTCGTCGTCAACCGCCATCGCCTGGTCCCGCGCGACGAGCTTGCCGAGGCGCTGTGGCGAGAGCCAGACCCAGCCGCGATCGAGACCCGGCTCAATCCGTTGCTCTCCAAACTGCGCCGGCTCCTCGGAGTGGACTCGATCTCGGGACGTGCCACCGTACAGCTGCACCTGCCGAATGCGTGGGTCGATCTCGAAGCCGCAGTCGAAGCGATCCATCGCGCCGAGTCCGCTGTCGTGCGGAGCGATTGGGCGCGAGCGTGGGGTCCCGTCCTGGTGGCCCTCTTCATCGCCCGTCGCGACTTTCTCCCCGGGGAGGACGCCCCATGGATCGACGACATCCGTCACCAGCTGACCGTTCTGCACCTCCGCGCTCTCGAGTGCTACGCGGCGACGGAGCTCGCCCTGGCGGGACCCGAACTCGCAGGCGCGGTTCGGGCGGGCCGCCAGCTGATCCAGCTCGCCCCATTGCGAGAGAGTGGCTATCGGTTCCTCATGCAGGCGCTCGCGATTCAGGACAACGTCGCCGAAGCCCTGTCCGTGTACGCCAACCTCTGCGACTGCCTCCGCGACCAGCTCGGAGTCTCGCCGAGCCCGGCAACTCGCGAGCTCCATCGCCAGCTGCTTGCGGCAACCTGACCGAACGGAGCGTCGTTGCCCCGTCGCTGCCCGTCACTGTCAGGGTGGGCGTCCGCTCTTGCGAGCCGCCGCCCTCAACTGTTGTGCGAGGCCTGCGAGCCCCCTTTTGCCGGGGTCGTTTTGACCCGCTGCTCGATAAGTCGCCGGATCGCTGACCTTGGGAGCGGTTCGTCCAGCGCGAAGTGCAGCGTTGATTTGGCGCCCATGTGCCCCTCCAGCCCCACGGCGCGTGCGTCGTCGGCGGAGAAGGCATACAAACCGATGTGACGGCTGTGCGCCTGGAAATAGGTCAGGCGCGTGCCGCGGAGGTGGTAGGACGGCATCCCGTAGCTGATCCGCTCCTCCGCGTCCGGCGCGGCCGTGCGGATGGTCTCGCGGAGCTCTGTCAGCAGCGGCCGCACTCCCACCGGAGCGGCGCCGATGTAGCTGTCGACGTCGCGGGCGGGTTGTGCCGGCATTGGTGACCTCCTCGAATCGGGTGGTTCATAGCTCTGACTTCGGGCGATGCTCATTTTGGGGACACCGCGTCCGCCGCCCCGGCTAGCTCGCGTTCTCCGCCAGCGCCATCAGCACCGTCTTCATCTGAAACGGCGTCAGTGTCGGATGCTTCCCCAGGATGCGGGCGATCAGTCCGGCGATATGCGGCGCCGCAAAGCTGTTGCCGGTTGCGCGGATCGTGCGTCCTCCGAGCCATCCAACCTCGAGGTCGATACCCGGGGCCCCGAATTCGACCGGTGGCGATGGGTTGTAGTCCAGACGGAACGGGTCGCGACCCTCGTGTGCCGCCACTGAGAACACCGAAGCGTACTGCGAGGGATAGCTCGGTGCCCGAACGTTGTTGACTGCGCACACAACCATAGCCCGCTGAAAGTAGGCCTGATCGGCGATCTCGTGGAACAATCCGAAATAGTCGACGCGCGATGTGCTGAGGCTCATGTTGAGCACCTGCATGCCACGGGCGAGCGCCCAGCGCATCCCTTCCGCGAAGACAATGCCTCGTCCGGTCAGCCGATCGCCGAGCACCCGGACGCTGTACAGCTCGGCATCGGGCGCCGCCTTGCGGATGATCGCCGCGCATGCCGTGCCGTGCCCGAACAGATCCTCATGCGGTCCTTCGACAACCCGCGCGCCGCGCGCAGCGTCAGCATCAGCGATAACGACCGCGCCACCGGCGAGCGGTCCAACTCCCGGGTAGTGGACGTCGATGCCGCTGTCGATGACCGCCACTTTCACGCCGGCGCCGGTGCTGCCCCCCCAGGCCCACTCACGGGTGATCGCGGCCGGCAGCACTGCCTGGACTTCGCGGCAGTGTCGCGCGATCGAACTGCCACGAATAGGCGGGCTTCAACGGCGCTGCTTGCGCGCGTACGCCAGAAAGTCGTTGACGATCCGAGCGGCGACGCGCCGTTCCTCAGGACCGAGCACGCCGAGATCGTGGAAGAGCAACGCCAGCTCTGCAAGCTCCGCCTGCGGACGCGGAGCGCGAACCGCACGCTGCTCGAGGGCCGCGCGCAGATCGTTTCGCGGCGCCACGAGCGAGGCCGAACTCCAGAATGGCCTGGCCCAGGTTCGAGAAGACAAGGGACGTCTCCACCGCAAGTGCAGCCTGTCGAGCGAAGAGCGCGAGCAGCTCCATGTCGTCGGTCCCCTCGCCGCCGCCCTGGCGTCGGTCGAGCACCTCGATGACGCCGAACGATCGTCGCTCGCTCTCCAGCGGCATCGCCATGATCGAGTTCGGCAGGTACCCGGTGGTCTCGGCGACTTCGGCGGCGAAGCGGGGATCCTGGCGGACGTCGTCGACGGCGATCGCCTGTCCGGCCACCACCGCCCATCCGGCGATGCCTCGATCGGCGGGGATCCGGAGGCCGACCGTCGCCTCGGCACCACGGCCGGCGGCGACCCGGAATTCGAGCTGCTCTTCGCGCTCGTCGAGCAAGGCGATCGAGCAGGCGGCGGCGTCGAACGCCATGCGGGCCGATTCGACGAGTGCCTGCAGAAACTCCGCGTCGCCGCGAGGCCGGAGCACGGGGCCGAGGTCGGCCGCTAGCTGCGTCAGGTCCGCCAGCACGTCCCTCGTCGAACCGCCATCATCCATGTCGAACCGGCACTCTAACCGTCAGGCCCGGTGTTTCGATGAGGTGAGTTCCCCTCCACAGCGCCGCCTGCCGCGCCCGCGTCAGTCGACTCGTGAGTTCGCAACAGCTACGCTTTTGCACTGGGACACTGCAGGGAGGCGCTCGGGTGACGAGAGACGACGACGCTGCGCTGCTGCGGCAGACACCGCTGTTCGGGACGATGGCACCAGACGCGCTGGATCAGCTCGCCAGTCGGGCGGTACGGCGATCGTACGGTCGCGGCGAGGTGATCTTCCACGAGGACGATATCGGCGACTCGCTGTGCGTCGTGGTTGGCGGGCTGGTCAAGGTCTACAGGACCTCGCCTGAGGGGGATGAGATGGTCCTGGTGACGCTCGGGCCTTCGTCAGTGTTCGGGGAGCTGCCGATGGTCGATGGCGGAGGGCGCTCCGCGTCGGCCGCCGCCCTCGATGCCACGACGGTGCTGACCCTCAATCGCGTGGCGCTCCTGGACGCGCTACGAGTGTCGCCGGAACTCGCAGACCGTCTGCTCCGGTCGCTCGGTTCGACGATACGGCGCCTCACCGACCAGGCCGCGGACCTCGTGTTCCTCGACCTCCACGGTCGGGTAGCCAAGCTGCTGCTCGCGCTGTCCGAGGAGCGCGGCACCGACGACGCCGATGGCCTCACGCTTGACCTGCACCTCACACAGACCGACCTCGCCAACATGGTTGGCGGGTCGCGACAAAGCGTCAATCAGGTGTTGCGCTCCTTTGAACGGCTGGGGTACCTCGAGCTCGACGGACGTCGCATCATCATCAGAAGGCCAGACTTGCTGCTGAAGCGATCAGGGCAAGCCGACGAATGACTCGATGACGGTGAATCTCGTGGGACTGACCACGCCGCTAGCCTTCCCAGCCGCAGGGCGAGTCGAACTTAAGGCCAGCCGCAATTTCCTATGATGCACCGCGTCGTCAGCAGGAGCCGGGAGAATGCCATGGCGAGTCGTAGCGCGCAGGTCAACTTGCTCAGCGGGGTCGAGCTCTTCGCCGGGCTGACCAAGAAGGAGGCCGCGTTCGTCTTCCAATTCATGCGCGACTATGACTATCCCGCCGGAAAGGTCCTCGTCGAAGAGGGTGACAAGGGTGGCCGGTTCTATCTCATCGTGTCGGGCAAAGCCCTGGTGACGCGCAATGGGCGTCGAATTCGTGCGCTCGGACCTGGCGATTCGTTTGGAGACATCGCACTCATCGACGGAGGCCCACGGTCGGCGACCGTGACGGCGGAAACGCCGCTCAGCGTCTTGTCGCTGGCAATCTGGAATTTCAAAGCGGCGCTGCTCGAGAATCCGAGCCTCACGTACAAGCTGCTGTTGGCCCTTTGCAAGAGACTGCGCGAGGCGGAATCGCGCGCGACCGATCTGATCGCTCGAGCAACCTAGCGTCGGTTCCCTCGGAGCGGACAGGGCACGCCCTCCTCGGCTGTCAGATCAGTGACCAGTGAGCTGTCGGGAACCCGACTGATGTCCGCTGATGGGAAGTGAAAGAATCACGCCAACAGTCAAGAACGCGGTTCGCAACCGCCAAGGAGAAAGGCCGATGACTACCGAAACGAGCGGCGAGCAGGAATCCGCGGGAGTTCGTACCGGGGAGACAGACGACGAGGACGCCAAGGGCCACAGGCGCTTCGAGAGCGAGGATCCGGACTTTGAGAGCCGGCAGCCATCCGTACACGGCTCTGTAGCCCCCGATGAGGACCATGCGGAAGGCCGACGCGTGAATCCCGGGCGCTGCTCTTGCGCTTAGGCGTGGAACGGGCAGGGTGAGGGGCTGGCGTCCTGATTCACCCCGCCCCGAGCGCGTAGTCGATCGCTTGGTCCAAGTCCATCGCCTCTCCCTCTCGCCAGGCGGCGGCCCACACATCCTCAGCACAGACCTCGCGCGCGGCGTCAATGTGGCGCTGATGGAGTCCGGCATCGGCGGCACTGGGGTCGCGACGCCGAAACGCCTGGTGGGTGCGCGCAGCACCAGCCAGACGGGCGGCTTTCGTAGCATCACCCTGTGCAGCCGCGACGCCAGCGAGAGCCAGCAGTGACACGATGGCATAGCCCTTGTGTCCCAGCTCACGTGACAGTAGAAGGGCTTCGCGGAGCAGATCGCGGGATTCGTCGTACCGTTCCTGCGCCAGGGCGACCCACCCCAGGTCCGCAAGCGCAAAGGTGATGTGCCGCTTGTCTCCGATAGCCCGGGCCAACTCCAACGCTTCCGCGATGAGCGCCAATGCGCGGTCGTTGTCGCCGGCGATCAGGGCCATCTCGCCGAGATTCACCATCGACAGAGCAAGGCGCGAGACATCGCCCAGTTCCTTCCGCAGCAGGTAACCCTGCTCGTACATAGCGGTCGCGCGCGCGTTATCGCCGGCGACGCGAGCCACCTCGCCAAGGTTGTTGTAGGCGATCGCCAGCGTATACCGATCACTCGCCAGACGCGCCGCCGCGACTGCTTCCTCGCCGAGAGCCAACGACTCGGCTAGGTCATCCCCCATGAGGTAAACCGACAAATGGGTCGCGGCCGTCGCTACGTCGTTTGGCGCGCCAGTCTGACGCGCGCAGATCAAGCTCTCTCTGAGCAACAAGAGCGCCTCTTTGTCGGCTCCCTGCTCACCCGCGAGGTATCCGGCGCCGTCGAGAGCTTTGGCGCGTGCCTGGGTCGCCGCTCGATCGGCTACCGCGAGAGCCCGCCCCAACCATTGCCTCCCTTCGGTCACATGACCGCGCACGTACCAGAACATCCACAGGGCAGCAGACATGCGGAGTGCGACCTCTTGCTCACCGTGGCCGAGTGCCCACTCAAGGCTGCCGCGGAGGTTATCGTGCTCTGCCTCGAGCCGAGCGAGCCATGTTCCCTGCCGTCTCCCCTTGAGCTCGGGGTCGGCACACTCGGCCAGATCAAGGTAGTGCAATGCGTGCTTGCGCTCGAGCGGGTCAGTTTCGCCACTCTTGTCGAGCCGCTCGCGCGCAAACTCTCGAATTGTTGCCAGCATCACGTAACGCTGCTCAACGCCCACGTGCTCCTCAGCGCGAAGAAGGCTCTTGTCGACCAAGGACGCCAGCGTCTCGAGATTCGAACCGCAAACTTCCTCCGCGGCGGCGAGCTCGCACCCACCGCTGAAAACGGCGAGGTGCTCAAGCAGGCGACGCTCGGGTTCGGCGAGCAGCTGGTAGCTCCATTCGATGGTCGCTCGCAGTGTCCGCTGGCGCTCCGGGGCATCACGTGCCCCGCCAACCAGTAATGGCAGCCGCTGCTCGAGCCGCGCCAAGAGCTTATCCGCGGAGAGGACTTTGATCCAAGCCGCCGCGAGCTCTACAGCGAGAGGCAGCCGATCGACCCGTGTGCAGATCGCCGCGATGGTCGGCTTTGTATCTGCGCGAAGCTCGAACGTAGGGCGCAGCGCCTGGGCGCGTTCGACAAACAGGACAACCGCCTCACCGATGAGGAGCGACGCGACGGGGTACTCGTGCTCCGCGCCCAGCCGCATCGGCTCGCGGCTGGTTATCAAGAGGGTGAGCCGGGGAAAGCCGCCAACCAGCCGGCCGAGGGTCGTGGCCGCCGTTGGAAGAAGGTGTTCGACGTTGTCGACCACGAGCAGCATCTGCTTTGGCTGCAAATAACGTTCTAGCGCTTGCTCTGACGTCTCCCCCGCAGCTTCACGGAGTCCGAGCGCGCGAGCGATCGTCCCGATCAGGAGTCCTGGATCAGTCAGCGCCGCCAGGCTTGCGAACCACACCCCGTCCCGATAGTTATCGACGAGCTCTGCCGCCGCCTGCAAGGCGAGACGGGTTTTCCCGCTACCGCCAGGCCCCGTAAGGGTGAGCATCCGCACGTCATCGCGTCCGACGATTCCAAGAACCTCCGCAAGCTCGACCTCTCGCCCCAGGAATGGCGTCGGCTGGACCGGCAGGTTCGTCTGGTTGAGGCTTCTCAACGGTGGGAACGTGGTTTCCCCAAGTTGGTAGATCCGCTCCGCCGCCCGGAGGTCCTTGAGTCTGTGGAGACCGAGATCACATACCTCAAAGCCTTCGTCGAGGAGTCCTCTCGTCTGCTCCGAGAGCAGTACCTGGCCACCATGGCCGGCGGCCGCAATGCGCGCGGCGCGATGCACATCCATCCCGGCATAACCTTCGTCGGTGACGAGCGGATCGCCGGTGTGCAGTCCCATGCGGACGCGTACCGGACCCCCGATCAGTGCCTGTTGAGCCTCAGCGGCGGCCATGACCGCGGTCTTCGCACCAGCGAATGCGTAGAAGAAGGCGTCACCTTGCGTGTCAACCTCGAAACCGCCGTGTGCCGCGAACGCGTTGCGAAGTACGCGGCGATGCTCCGCCAGCGTCTGGACGTATTCGTCGCCCAGGGCCTCGAGGAGCTTCGTTGAGCCTTCGATGTCCGTGAAGAGGAGCGTGACGGTCCCGACGGGACGAGTTGGCACGGTCATGGCGGAGACGATTGATGATGGCGCCTAGCGTGCGGTCTTGTGGGCCATGTGCCCCGCCCCGGTGCCCTCAAGCTTGGGCCGGATTCGTGCCGCCGAGGAAGGTGAACCGGATGGTGGCCATGCCGACGGTGGACACCTCAGGTTGAGCGCTGCGGCGGCCGTTGACCGCCGATCGTCTTGAGCCGGGTCACATGAAAGGCATACCCTCGTGGTGGTGAGCCCCTGCACTACCTGCGGACGGGAGAATCCGGGCGATGCGGCCTTTTGCAACGGCTGCGGGACGGCGCTGGCCGCGGCGGTAGCGCCTCGAGCCCAGCGCAAGACGGTGACGGTGCTCTTCTGCGATGTGACCGGTTCCACAGCCATGGGAGAGCGCCTCGATCCGGAGAGCCTGCGACACGTCATGCACCGCTATTTCGACGCGGCGCGCAAGGTGATCGAGCAACACGGCGGCACGGTCGAGAAGTTCATCGGTGACGCGGTCATGGCCGTCTTCGGCGTGCCGGTGCTCCACGAGGACGACGCGCTTCGTGCGGTCCGGGCCGCCTCCGGACTGCGCGACGCACTTCCCGGTTTGAACAGTGACCTGGAACGCGACTATGCGACCACGGTGACGGTGCGGATGGGTGTGAACACCGGACAGGTGGTGACTGGGACGGAGGAACGCCTCGCTACCGGAGATGCCGTCAATGTGGCAGCCCGACTTGAGCAAGCGGCAGCTCCGGGCGAGATCGTCATCGGCCCGGAGACCTGGCGGCTCGTGCGCGACGCGGTGGCAGTTGAGGCGCTTGCTCCCTTGGAGCTCAAGGGAAAGAGCCTGCCGGTGACGGCGTACCGGCTGCTGACGAGTTGGTGGCGACGTCGCCGTCGCGGGCGGTCGAGACTCCGATGGTAGGGCGGAGCACCCAATTGAGGATGCTCGGTGATGCATTCGCCAACGTCGCCGACGGAAGGTCCTGCAGCCTGTTCACCGTCCTGGGTGCCGCTGGGGTGGGAAAGTCACGGCTGACTGCCGAATTTCTGCGTGACCTCGACGCCACCGTGCTGCGCGGCCGCTGTCTCTCGTACGGCGAGGGGATCACCTACTGGCCCGTCGTCTCGATTGTGAAGCAGCTTCTCGAGATCACCTGGCAGGGCCGCGGCCGCGGCACTGATGGATCGTGATTCGAATGTGGCAACGGCAATCGGCGTGCTGCTTGGAGAAGAGACGGCTGCCACGTCGTCGGCCGAAATCGCCTGGGCGGTACGCAAGCTCCTCGAAGGCGCCGCCGAGGCTAGAGCCCGTGGTGACGGTGTTCGACGACATCCACTGGGGGGAGCCCACTCTGTTCGACCTCATCGAGCACATCGGCGACCTCAGCCGCGACGCACCCATCCTGATCCTGTGCCTGGGCCGGCCTGAGTTGCTCGATCGCCGCCCGGGATGGGGAGGCGGCAAGCTGAACGCCACGACCGTGTTGCTCGAACCGCTGAATGCGGCTGAGACCGAGACCCTGATCGACGAGCTGCTCCCAACCGGAGGCGTCATCGACCTCGAAACTCCGGGAACAGGTTCGTAGTGCGGCTGCCGGGAACCCACTGTTCGTCGAGGAGATCGTTGCGATGGTGAGGGAGTCGAGCGGCAGCGACGTCATCGTGCCGCCGACGATCAAGGCACTGCTGGCTGCTCGGTTCGATCAGCTTCGTCCCGAGGAACGCAGCGCGCTCGAGCGCGGATCGATCGAGGGACAGTCGTTTCATCGTGGTGCCGTCGAGGCGATGGCGCCGGGCGAAAACGACCTCTCGGGAAACCTGACGACACTGGTGCGCAAGGATCTACTCCGGCCGGACCGACCCGTATTCGCCGGCGAGGACGCCTTCAAGTTCCGGCACCTGTTGATTCGCGATGCTGCGTACGACGCGCTGTCCAAGGCCGACCGAGCCCAGATGCACGAGCGTTTTGCCCGGTGGCTGCTCGAGCGCGGCGATGACCTGGAGCCAGTTGGACGAGATTGCCGGCTATCACCTGGAACAGGCATTCCGATACCGAGCCGAGCTCGGCCCCGCGGACGACACGGGGCGCCAGCTTGCGACGTCTGCAGCCGAGCACCTCGATACCGCCGGCAGGCATGCGCTGGACCGAGGCGACCTGGGTGCAGCGGTGAAACTCCTGGAACGCGCCAGTGCGTTGGTGCCCACTCATCAGGTCAATGTGGCGCTGGAGGAGGCCCTGATATACGGGCTGGGGATGTGCGGTAGCCCAGGCGAGGCGGTCGCCCGGGCTGACACAACAGCCTCCTTGTGCGCCGCAGCTGGTGATCGCCTCGGGGAGATGCGGGCGAAGCTGGTCGGCGCGATCTGGCGCGGGAACGTCGACACGGCTGGGCACGAGGAACGCCTGCACGCTTTGCTTGATGACGTGAGACCCGTCATCGAGAGCAGCGGAGACCCTGCCGCGATGGCCTCCCTCGAGTGGGTGACCGGCGAGTTCGCTTTTTACCAGGGACAATACGAAGCCTCGCTGGCGGCGTATACCCTCTCGATGAAGCATGCACGGCTAGCCGGTGAGCGGTGGCTCGAGCGAAGCGCACACCTATCGGCTGGAGGCGCGGTCGCGTACGGACCAACGCCGATTGACGAAGCGCTGCGCTGGTTCGACAATGCCGAGGCGGAAGATCCGGCGTTTCAGCCGTTTGTGGAACTTGCGAGAGCCGGGCTCCTTGGCTGGGTTGGCAGGTTCGACGAAGCACATGCCCATTTCGGTGAGGCTGTCCGACAGTTGACTGAGCGCGGTATGACGACCTTTGTCGCGGCCGCGATGCACCAGGAGTGGCAGATCGACATGCTCGCCGGCGACGACGTGTTGGCGGAACAAGCCGCCCGCAAGGGTTGCGAACAGCTTGAGAGCCTTGGCGAACGCGGCTACCTTTCCACGCTGGCATGCGAGCTCGGCGACACGCTCTATCTACTAGGTCGTTACGACGAGGCCGAGCAATGGGCGCTTCGGGGCCTCGAGTTAGGAGGCAGCGGTGACGTGGTGACACAGCAGTCGGGCTTCCAGGTGCGCTCGAAGGTGCTTGCCCGACGCGGTGATCACAGCACGGCGCTCAGCCTGGCGGAACAGGCCAACGACCTCGCCCTCGCCATGGACGCTCCATTGCAGCAGGGTGACGCTGCACTCAACCTGGCGGAGGTGCTGTATCTCGCAGGAAATGAGGCGCAAGCCGAAGCCGAAACACAACGCGCCATCGAGCACTATGAGTCGAAGGGAGCTACGGCATATGCGACGCGCGCCCGACGCCTCGCGGCGAGTTGGCATGGGGCTGAACGCACCTGGCCGAACGGGCCCCCGATCGGCATCGGCTGAGGACGTGCTCGGAAGGCACCCGCGGGCTCGAGGGACCCGCGCCGGCTGTCAGATCAGCGACCGCTGAGCTGTCGGCTACCCGACTGACGTCTCCTAATGGGAAGTGAAAGAATCACGGCAACCGCAAGAGCGGGCCAAACCTCAAAGGAGAAACGGCGATGACCACGGACAGGAACGACGATCAGGAAGCCCCGGAAGTTATCGCAGAGACCGAGGACGATGACGCTGAGGGACACGTTTCCCTGTCAGCAATAGCGAGGATCCGGATTGCCGTGAACCGGCAAGCCACCGGGGTCTATCCCCCAGGAGCCTCGGACGAGGGCCACACTGAAACCAACGTCAGGAAGGGGCACTGACCTCAGTCTAGGAAGGAACATCGAAGCGCCGGAAGGCCCCGAGGGGGTCGGGGCCTTCCGCGCCGACTAGCCGCGAGCGGGCTCGTCCATCTCGCTTACACTCCGGGGCATGCGGTCCTGCCCGCAGTGCGGAGAATCGAACCCCGACAGGGCCAGGTTCTGTCTGGCATGCGGTGCGGCGCTCGGCGCCGCTGACGGCCGCGAAGCACGAAAGGTCGTCACCGTCCTCTTCGCGGACGTGGTCGGGTCGACCGAACTCGGCGACCGCCTCGATCCCGAATCCGCTCGCCGGGTCGTCACGAGATATTTCGACGCGATGCGGGTGGTGCTCGAGCGCCACGGCGGTACGGTCGAGAAATTCATCGGCGACGCGATCATGGCGGTGTTCGGCATCCCGAACATCCATGAGGACGATGCCCCGCGTGCGCTGCGCGCCGCGAACGAGATGCGGGAGCGTTTGCGAACACTCAATGATGAGCTGGATCACGAGTGGGGAGTGCGGCTCCAGGTTCGCATCGGCGTGCAGACCGGCGAGGTC
Source organism: Candidatus Dormiibacterota bacterium (assembly GCA_963799005.1). GTDB lineage: Bacteria > Chloroflexota > Dormibacteria > Aeolococcales > Aeolococcaceae > Palsa-851. The sequence continues at coordinate 112,791 of CAWCVK010000004.1, forward strand.
ATGGCGGGCGATCCCACCCGAGGCCAGGCGTTCGTGTCGGGCGATACGGTGAACGTGGCTGCGCGACTCGAGCAGGCTGCAGCCCCAGATGAAATCCTGATGGGCGAGCGCACCTGGAAGCTGGGCTCGGCCGCGATACGGGCGGAACCCGTCGACGCCCTGTTCCTGAAGGGGAAGCCCGAGCCGGTCCCCGCGTGGCGACTGCTTGACGTGTCCTCGGACGTCACCACGGATCGGCGCCGGGCCGACGGCCCCTTCGTCGGCAGGGACGCGCAGATGGAGCAGCTCAACCAGGCTTTCAATCGTGCCGTCGACCAGGGGTCGTGCGTCGTCGCGACCATCGTCGGGCCACCCGGCATCGGAAAGTCGCGACTCGCGGATGAGTTCACGGCTTCCGTCGCAGATCGCGGGCGCGTGGTCACCGGGCATTGCCTGTCCTACGGCGAGGGCATAACGTACTGGCCGCTCGCTGAGATTGTGAAAGAGTTCGAGAGCCCGGGACTCGACATGGCTGTGGCCGCAGTCGTGGCTGAAGAGGCGCCGGTCATCACCGCGCGGATCGCGGCCGCGATCGGAAGCGGTGAATCGGTCGGATCGCCGGCAGAGATCTTCTGGGCATTTCGCAAGCTGTTTGAAGGGCTTGCGCACCAACGTCCGCTGATCGTTCTGATTGACGATCTGCACTGGGCTGAGCCGACTCTGCTCGATCTGCTCGAGTACGTCATCGGTTTCGCGTCGAGCGCGCCGCTCCTGCTGCTCTGTCTCGCGCGAGCCGAGCTCTTCGAACTCGCGGCCATCCTGGGCGATTCCCCGCCCGAACGCCATTATCGTGCCGCTGCAACCGATCTCCACCACGGATGCAGACACGCTCGTCGACAGCCTCGGGTCCGCAGAGCTATCTCCGGCCGCACGCGCCCGCGTCACTGAGGCCGCGGAGGGCAATCCGCTGTTCCTCGAACAGCTGGTGGCGCTGAACATGCAGAGCAACGGGGAAGGCGGCTCGATCCTCGTCCCACCGAGCCTCCAGGCCCTCCTCGCCGCGCGTATCGATCGTTTGGAGGCGTCTGATCGCGTGGTGATCGAGCGGGCCTCGATCGAGGGTCGAAGCTTTCACCGCGGTGCGGTCGTCGAGCTGACCGACGATGAGACGCGGGCCGACATTGGACCCTCGCTGATCTCGCTCTCGAGGAAGGAGTTCATCCAGCCTGATGAGGCACTGTTCGCCGGCGACGACGCATTCCGCTTCGCCCACATCCTGATACGGGACGCGGCCTACGAAGCTGTGCCGAAGCAGCTCCGCGCGGCGCTACATGAGCGCTTTGCACTTTGGCTCGAGCGCATGGTTGGAAACCGATCCGCGGAGTACGACGAGATTCTTGGCTACCATCTGGAACAGGGCTCTCGATACCACGCCGAGCTCGGAAGAACCGCCGAAGCGCGTCGGTTGGCCGAGGCCGCTGCCCATCGTCTCGCGCCCGCCGGCCTTCGCGCTCTGGGACGAGGCGACACGCCCGCGGCAGTGCGGCTCCTCACGCGCGCGGTCAGTCTCTTTCCGCTCGACGACCCGCAACGTCTCGATCTACTGCCTGAGTTGGGAATCGCTCTCATCGACGCTGGCCGCCTTGCGGAGGCACAGGCCGTGCTCCGCGAGGCTGAGGACCGAGCCCGAGCCACCGGCTCGGACGTCGCGATGTGGCGCGCGAGGATCACACGCCTGAACCTTCGCTCGTGGACAGGCAATGTCGCGGGCCAAGAGATGACTTCATCTGCCGAGGCAGCCGTCGCCGCATGTGCAGAGCTCGGCGACGATCTTGGTCTGGCTCGATCCTGGCATCTGCTCGGGCTCTACCGGTTCTGGACAGCGAGCAAGCGCGGTGATGCCGACCGGGCATTTCTGCAAGCCCTGACCCATGCACGGCTCGCAGCGGCGCGTCGCGAGGAATCGGTGACGCTGCAATGGATGCTCACGAATGCTTGGTACGGAAGCACCCCCTGCTCAGAGGGACTCCGTCGATGCGACGAGGTCTTGCGGGAATCGAATGCCGGCAACGTGGAGGCATGGGCAAGGATCATGATGGGCTGCTTTCTGGCGACGCGAGGTCGGTTCGACGAGGCTCGCGAATCCCATGCGGTTGGCCTTGCGATGCTCGAGGACCTCGGCCAGCAACTGAGGATCGCGGAGGCGTCGCAGCCCTTCTTCAACCTCTGCATGCTCGCCGGCGACCCCGCCGCTGCTGAAACGCGCCTGCGCTCCGCCTGCGACATGCTTGAGCTCATGGGCGAGAGCGGATTTCTGGGGACATGTCTCGGCATGCTCGCCGAAGCCGTCTATGTCCAGGGGGGATTCGACGACGCTGCAAAGGTGAGTTTGCGTGCGGAAGAACTGACCGCACGCGACCCAAGCGATATTGACGCTCAGTACCGCTGGCGTGCTGTCCGCGCCAAAGTCCTTGCCCGACACGGTGAGTACGCAGCGGCCGAGATACTGGCACGGGAGGCTGTTGCGCTCACTGCGGATGCGGACGGGCTCAACTCGCGAGCGGAAATACATCTTGACCTGGCGGAGGTCTTGCAACTGGCGGGACGAATAGACGAGGCTTTGGCGGCGGTCGACGAGGGGCTGCACCTTTACGACGCGAAAGAGAATGTTGTGGGGGCGCGCAGGGCGCGAGCGCGACGGGATGAGTTGACCGCACGGATCTGACGTGTCATCAGCCCCGTCCCGTGACACTCAACCCGACCTGGGTTTTGAGAAGGTTCTCCGCCGAGTCGCGCTCGTCGTCGAGGCGCTGGCCGGCACCCTGGTCGCCGTCATTGCAGTGATCGTCCCGCTGATTCCCGAATGCACAGGCACCACCGCACCGACAGGTGGGCTCGCCTGCAGCAACGCGCTCGGTCGCGGTGGGTGGCTTCTTTTCCTTGTCGCCATCATTGGTCTTGGCGTTGTGGTAGTCGCGCTGCGAGGGTTCGCCTCCGCGTCGAAGCGCTCAGAACGGCTTCTGCTCGCCGGACAGGTGCCGGTGATCGGTGCCGCCATCTTCGTCCTGGACTTCTATCGGATCAACCCCGCGCGCCCGCCCGTGTGGGGCGCCTTGGCGATCGGGGCCTCGGCCGCGATCATCGTGCTCACATCGCCGCGTCGGCGACGATCGACGATCTCCGCTGAGTAGACCTTCGCCGGCAGCTAGCCGAGAAAGTACGGCTCGCGCTACGCCCTCGAGCGCGCTCCTCGTAAGCCTCGGTAGGCCATGGTCGCTGTGGCAACAGCGGTCCTGCTTGGGGACATGGGCGTGGTTTCCATATGCCACGGATGCCGAACATTCGCGCGGTAGAAGCGGATGAACTGGGCTACCAGCTCGAATGTGTCGTTGAGCCACACGTGAGAGCGCGGACCGTGATAGTCGTAAAAGCCAGCTCCCCAGTTCAGACCTGCGCACCGGAGATGGGAGAGCGCGCAGATGTCGCTGAAGGACCCCTCACCCGGCGTCCCGCCCGCGGCGCTGACGCTTCGCCGCAGCTCCGGCGTGTCGTACTGATACATGACCACATCGCGACCACCGCGATCGAAACTGATCATCCAGTTGTACTGCTTGTCGACGCCGAAGTCGGAAGCGGTGGTGACTCCAACCTCCTCATCGGTGGTCAGCAGCCAGTCGCAGCTGATATCCAGCTTGGGCAGCAGCTCCAGGATGATGTACACGCCGAGGCGGTCATCGAGAGCGCCGGAGACTGCCAGCAATCCCCCGGCCGTGTCGATCACGTGGCACGCAGCGTCGGGCCAGACATGATCCAAGTGGGCTACGGCCAGGATCTGGCTGCCATTGTCTCTGTAGTGGTAGAAGCGATTCCTGTATCTATTGCTGCCCACGCTCTTGTCTGCCACCGTGTACCGCTTCGCGTAGTCGCTGAAGTCCTGCTGCTCGCAGATGCGCTTCAAGTCGGTCAGGTCGAAGGCGCTGCTGACCCGCGCGGGCAGGTCCCTCACGATCGCCTCCTTCGATTGCGCAGCGATCTCGGCACGCCTGGGATTATGAGAGAACCGTCGATGCCCACCGAAACTCGCGTGCGAACCAGCGGAGGGCGATGAGCGCGATGCTCACCGCCCATCGAGCACCCGAAGGCGACGCTGGTACTCGTCGGTATCGATCTCGCCGCGCGCGAACCGCTCGCGGAGCACCGCGGCGGCGTCGGGCGTGGTGTCCCGGCCGCCTTTCCACCATAGGCGACCACGCCAGAGGAAGAGGCCGATCACGGTGAGCCAGAGCGCGCCGAAGACCAACGGAAAGATCCACCAGAAGCCGAAGCCGCCGCCGACCCAGTATCCGGGCATGTCGTGTTCCTCCGATTTGATTGTTGGATGCCAACGCCAACATCGTCGGCGGTGCCCAGTGGTCGTGTCGTCCGTCGGGAAGCGACACTTTCAGCTACGTCCACCTGCGTAGCTGCGTGACGGCTTGCTTACGCCAGCGCCTGGCCCGGCGACACGAGCCCGCTCTCGTAGGCGAAAACCACGAGCTGTGCACGATCTCGTGCGCCGAGCTTCTGCATCGATCGAGACACGTGGGTGCGTGCCGTCGCCGGGCTGATCACCAGCCTTTCGGCGATCTCATCATTGGAGAGGCCGCAGCCGGCGAGCGCCACAACTTCACGCTCGCGCTCGGTGAGGTCGGCCAGCAGCTTCGGCCGTGGTGCAATCGCTGCGGGGCGGGCGCTGAACGCCTCGATGACGCGCCGCGTCACGGCCGGCGAGAGCAGCGACTCACCCGCGGCCACCACGCGAATGGCACGGAGCAGCTCTGCCGGCTCCGCGTCTTTGAGAAGAAATCCCCCGGCCCCGGCGCGAAGCGCATCGAACACGTACTCATCGATCTCGAAGGTCGTCAGAACGAGCACGCGCACACCAGAAAGCTGCGGGTCAGTCGCGATCAGCCGCGTCGCTTCCAACCCGTCGAGGACCGGCATGCGGATGTCCATCACCACCACATCGGGTCGCAGTTCACGCACGACCTTCAAGGCTTCGTGGCCGTCGGCGGCCTCTCCGACCACCTCGATATCGGGCTCCGCGTCGGCGAGCGCGCGCAGACCGACCCGGATCAACGCCTGGTCGTCGGCCAGCACCACCCGGATGCTCATCGTGCCCTCAGGGGCAGCGATGCCCAGACCCGGAATCCCCCCTCAGGACGCCTGGCCGCAGAGAAGGCACCGGCCATCGCCGAGGCGCGTTCGCGCATCCCCTGGAGCCCGCCACCTTCCTCAGGCGGCTCATTAATTCCGACACCGTCGTCGAGGATCTCCAGCTCCAGGCGGTCAGGCTCGAGCACGGCGCGCACGCTCGCCCTCGCGCCGGTGCCCGCGTGTCGGGCCACGTTGGTCAGCGACTCCTGCACGATTCGGTAGGCGGCGGTCGAGACGATCTCGGGGACTTCCTCGCCAAGCTTCGGAAGGTCGAGGTCGATCCGCAGCCCCGCGTCGCGCATCTGCGCAGCCAGTGCCGGTATTGCGGAAAGTCCGGGCGTCGGCCTGCGGTCCGCGTCTGCGAGACCGTCTCCGCGGAGGGCGGCGAGCTCACTGCGAAGCTCGGTCAGCGCCTGCTTGCTCACCCCGCGGATGGCCGTGACTGCCTTGCGCGCCTCCTCGGGCCGGGTCGCGAGGAGGTGCTCTGCGACGCCTGCTTGCAGGCTGATGACCGCCAGGCTGTGTCCGATGACGTCGTGCATCTCGCGGGCGATGCGCAGCCGCTCTTCGACCATGCGCCGGCGCGCCTCCTCTTCCCGGCTGCGCTGCGTCCACTCCGCCCGCGCCCGCGATTCCCGCAGAAGGCGCCGGCGTGCGTCGAGAGCCATCCCCGCCAGCGCGGCGACCACCACCCAGACGCCGGCAAAGATCGCCACCGGCCACGACCATCCGTACGCAACAGCATGGACTGAGGAAAGTACGGCGGCGCCACCCAGCGCCGACACAATCCACACTCGCAGCGATCTTGTCGCGCCGAGGACGACGACCAACCCAAGAAATGGAGCCAGCAGAATTGGCCCCGGTGGATCGCCGATCAGAAGATAGGCGCACGCGCAGACCAGTGAGCCGGCATACGCGAGCGGTGGCCACCGCCGACGCAGCGCCAGCGCGAGCGCTGCGCCCACCAGCAGCAGGTAGCCGCCGAGTCCAATCCGGTGCGCATCACCGGTGGCGCGCTGCTGAGCCGTGCTCGTCGCCACCAGGAAGCCCGTCAAGACAAGCGCAGGGATCAGGTCGGCCGCGAGCGGCGCACGCCGCGTCACTTCCGCCCAAAGCGCGCGCGGCGATGCGGTCGATGTGAACTCCCCGCTGTTCGATATTCGGGGTCGTGGGAGGTCGGTCATGCCTCGGCTAGGATGCTCCGAAAAGGCTTTCGGGGTGGTACGAGCCCAGTGCAACACAGCAGAACACTCGGAACGCGACCGGTCATGCGCCACACCCTAGCTGTCGGTGATGGCTTCGTCATCCCCCCGAACGCGGCGCGTCGGGTACGTCTCGCAACGTATCCGCCCTACGCTGGGAGTTGAGCCATCCAGAAGGCCATCCTCTCCCCTATCCCCAGAACTCGTCGACCTTGTCCGGGTTCTCGTTGAAGATCCAGGACTCCGTCAACTTGCCGTTGGAGATGTGGGCAATGTGGGTGTAGCGATCACTCAGGCTCTTGCCATCCTTCTCACCCGAGACAGTCGCGAGCGCAACCGCGTGTGAGTCATTCGCAAGGATGTCATGGGGCTCGACCTTGAACGTGCCGTTTGTCTCCTCGAAGTTCCGTCCGAAGAGCGCCAGAACGTTATCAATCCCAACGTGGTCGCCACTGAAATGATTGTGTCCCTGGAGATGCCACACGATGTTCGAATCGAAGAGCTCGCGCACGGTATCGAGATCGCCCCGCTGGAACGCTGCATAGCCTCGCTTGAAGAGCTCGGCGTTGGGATGATCGGCCATGGTTCCTCACCTCCATGCTCACGTGATACCGCGGATGACCCGAGGGGTCGCGTGGGCCCTTTCTAACACGAAACCCCTTGCGGGTTCAACCGTCTCCGTCTGCCCGTTCGCTCTCCCGCAGGATGGCCCCGAGCCTGCTCGCGAACGACTTGTGGATGGTTCCGGCGGCGCATACAGTGGCTGGTCGAAAGGACGCGCGCCCGCGTGTCGCGGCGATAAGGTGCACAGATGATCAATGCCGGTATCGTCATCGTCGGAGCCGGGATGTGTGGTGGCAATGCGGCCGTCACACTGCGCGAGGAAGGCTATCAGGAGCGCGTGCTGCTGATCGGTGACGAGGCCACGGCACCGTTTGGGCGTCCTCCCCTCTCGAAGACATACCTGCGCGGCGAGGAGGACTGGACGGCATGGTCGGTGAAGCCTTCCGATTGGTACGAGCGGAACAACGTCGAGCGCTTGCGCGCTCGGGTGAAGGCAATCGATGTGCGGACGCGCGAACTCGAGCTCGAGACTTCGGGCGAGCGCATCACCTTCGACCGGCTGCTGCTGGCCACCGGGGGTCGCAATCGCGGGTTGTCCGTCCCGGGCGCCACCCTCGCCGGGGTGCTCGGACTGCGCACGCTGGAGGACTGCCACGCCATCAAGGAGGCGGCGGTGCGTGGTAGCCATGCCGTCGTGGTCGGCATGGGCTTCATCGGCAGCGAGGTCGCCGCATCCCTTCGCCAGCTGGGCGTCGACGTGACCGCCGTGCTGGGCGGCGTCGGCCCTCTGGCGGGCGTGCTCGGCGACCAGGTTGGTTCGGTGATGGCCGCCATCCACCGCGAGAAGGGCGTCGAGCTGGTCCTCGATGATCGGGTGGTCGAATTCACGGGAGACGGGCACGTGGATCACGTCGTCACGGGTCGTGGCGCGTCGTTGCCGTGCGATTTCGCAGTCACCGGAACGGGCATCGAACCGATCGTGGATCTCGCCGGCGAGAGCGGGATTCCCATCGACAACGGGATCATCGTCGACGAGCGGTGCCGAACCAACGTTGCGAACGTCTACGCGGCCGGCGACGTGGCAAACCACATGCATCCGATCTTCGGTCGCCTGCGCGTTGAGCACTTCAACAATGCGGAGCGGCAGGGACGCGCGGCGGCACGTTCCATGCTTGGGAACACGGAACCCTACGCCGATCTGCACTCGTTCTGGTCGGATCAATACGAGCACGCGCTTGAATATGTCGGCTACGCGCCACGCTGGGATCAGTTCGTGATTCGCGGGAGTCTCGAGCAGCGCACGTTCCTCGGCTTTTACCTCGGGGAGGGCCGGGTACTGGCGGTGATGGGGCTGAACCGCGGCGGTGACCCCGAGCTGGACGAGGATGGTGAGCTTTTCGCCGCCAAGGCCCTGGTTGGCAAGCGCCTCGACGTCCGTCCGGCCTCGTTGGAAGATGAGCAGATCGACCTGCGCAGCCTGGGTGCCTGAGGTGGCCGACATGCCACGCTTGACGAACCGATGAACGTCGACCGCTCCCTCCTGCGCGTCTGCCGTCGCGAGTCCTTCGATGCCGCGCACCAGCTCTGCGACCCGCGACTCTCCGCAGAGGAGAACCGCGCCCTCTACGGCAAGTGCGTCAATCTGCACGGCCATCGCTACCAGCTCGAGGTGATCGTCGCCGGCGATATGGACGAAGCATCGGGCTACGTGGTCGACCTCAAGCAGCTCGCCGACCTCATCAAGTCCGAGATCATCGAGCACGTCGATCACCACAACCTCAACACCGACGTGGCATGGCTCGAGGGGCGCACCCCAACAGCGGAGAACCTCGCCATGGCGTTCTTCCAGCGACTTCGCCCGCACATCACGCGCGGCACGCTGCACACCGTCCGCGTCTGGGAGACGGAGAAGAACTGGGCTGAATTCACTCGCGGCGACTGACACCGATGGAGACGTTGCGGCGCACCACCGAGTTGACCCGACGCTACGGCGTCGACGACGTCCGCGTTCTTTCCGACGCGGAGCGAGCGAGATTCCTACCCGGCGGGACGCCACACGTGCCCATCGACCGATCGCTGGCGTTCGAGCTGCTCTACAGGCTCGAACCCGAACTGTACAAGCGGCTGGTGGCAGCCGAGCGCATTCATCCCGCAGTGCTCGAGTGGCTGCCGCGAGCCGACCGCGTGGTCGAAGTTGGACCCGGTGCCGGGCGTCTCACCACGCACCTCCTGGCGCGGTGCGGGCATCTCGTCGCAGTGGAACCTGCACGGCCAATGCGCGAGCATCTTCGCACCGCCCTGGCCCAGGAGGCGTCTCGAAGAATCGACATCGTCGACGGCTTCTTCGACGCGCTGCCGGTCCCTGACGCCTCGGCCGACCTGGTGGTCACCTGCGCCGCGCTCGAGCGCGACGCCGCCCATGGCGGAGACAGCGGCCTGGCCGAGATGGAGCGGGTTTGTGCGCCCGGCGGCGTGACGGTTGTGGTGTGGCCGAATCACCTCGACTGGCTGCAGGATCACGGATACACCCACCTGAGCTTTCCGGGCCTCATGGCGATGGAGTTCCGCGACGTGACTGAAGCGATCGAGTTGACCGAGATCTTCTATCCGCTTGCTGCCGCCGAGGTCCGAGCCCGTGGCGAGGCCCTGGTCGGATACGACATCCTCGGCGTGAATCCACCCCGCGACCTCGCCTTCAAGGTGCGGCGACGTTGAGGATCGCCCTCATCGCTTCGCTGGTGACGCCGATTGTCGAGCCACAATGCGGTGGCGCGCAGGCGTTTCTCGCGGACCTCGCCACGGGTCTGACCACGAGGGGTCACGAGGTCGACGTCTTCGCCGCCTCCGGATCGGAGATCGATGGGGCGCGTGTTGTCGACACCGGCATCGAAGCCTCGACCTTGCACCAGTTCCTCTACCGCGCCGGCTCGTCTCCGCCGAACGACCCTGCGCCGTTGGTGGACGCCTACCGGCGAGTCTTCGGCTCGGTCGCCGAGCGGTCATATGACGTCGTGCACAACCACGCATTCGACGCGCCCGCGATTCGGTGCGCGGCGGGCATCGCCGCTCCGGTTATCCACACCCTGCACCTGCCGCCTGAGGACTCCGTCATCCATGCAGTTCGCGACGTTTCAGGAGCGCGCAACCCACCCGTCATTGCCACCGTCTCGACCGCGCAGCGCGAGGCATGGCGACGATTCGTCGACGTCGCCATGATCCTCCCGGTCGGCGTCGTGACGGCTCGGATCCCGTCGTCCGCCACCCCCGGGATCGGTGCCGTATTCGCCGGTCGCTTCAGCCCCGAGAAGGGTGCCGTCGACGCCATCGCAATCGCGCGCCGCGCGGGGATGTCGATTGACCTCTACGGCGCCGCCTACGACGACGGCTACGCCCAGCGTGAGATATACGCCGCGGGCGGCCAGTCCGGTGTGACCGTTCATCCCGCGGTGCTCAGGGCGGAGCTCTGGCGGGTGGTCGCCGGAGCCGCGGCGGTGCTCTGCCCCGCGGACTGGGACGAGCCGTTCGGCCTGGTTGCCGCCGAGGCTCAGGCGTGCGCCACCCCGGTCGTGGCGTATCGGCGCGGCGGTCTGGAGGACGTGGTACTCGACGGGGTCACCGGCTTCCTGGTCGCTCCCGGAGACATTGCTGCCGGGGCCGCGGCGCTCGGCCGCGCCCGGCAGCTCGACCGCACCACCTGCCGCTTGCACGCGCAAGCGCACCTCGATATCGAGGCGGTGCTCGACGCCCACGAGCGCGTCTACCGCGGCTTGCTCGAGCCCACTCGTGCGACCGCGCATGGCTGAGCGCGCATCCTGGCTCGCCGGCCGGTTAGCCGTGGTCACCGGCGCGAGCCGGGGCATCGGCCGGGCCACCGCAGCGGCCATCGCCCGCGAGGGAGCGCATGTCGTCGTCGCTGCCAGAGGTGCCGCCGCTCTCGACGCGACCGTTGCATCGATTCGCGACGCCGGCGGGGGAGCGACTGCCGTGCCGACGGACGTCGGCAACGCCGGCGAGGTCGAGAGGCTGTTCAGGGTCGCTTCCGAGATCGCGCCACCCGTTGCCCTGGTGTGCGCCGCCGCAACCCTGAAGCGCGAGCCGTTCGACGAGATCAGTCTCGCTTCGTGGGAGCAGACGATCAACGTCAATCTCACCGGCGTCTTCAACTGTTGTCGCGCGGCGTTCGCGAAGATGCGAGACGCCGGCGAGGGACGCATCGTGAATATCGCTTCGCTATCAGGCGTTTACGCGACTGAGAAGTTCCCAGGGCTGGTCGCGTACAACGCGTCGAAGAACGGCGTGATCGGCCTCACCGAGGGCATCGCGGTCGAGGGTAAACCGTTTGGCATCACAGCCATCTCGTTGAGCCCGGGAGCGGTGGACACGGATATGCTCCGCCGCGCGAACCCGTCTCTGCGACCGGGCTTAGGCCCCGATCACGTTGCTGCGATCATCGTCGCCCTGCTGGACAGCCCGCTCAGTGTCGCCAGCGGCGCCAATATTCCCCTTTTCTCGAATGCATGACCGAGGGTCATCTCGGGGAGAGCGTGGGAATCCCACCCGCTGCGATGCGTTCGAGCAGCTCCTCGTCGAGTACCTCGACGTGCTGCTGTTTGGTTGTAATGGCGCCCTGCGCGCGCAGACCCTGAAGCTCTCGACTGACGACCTCGCGCGCGGTGCCCGCGGCATCGGCCAGTCGTTGCTGGCTGATGTGCGCGACTGCACGCCCGTCCGGCGTGGGCAACGCCATCTCACGGAGGTGCCGGGCTATCCGCGACGCCATCGGTTGAGACCAGGTGTCCGCAAGGGCGGCGATCGTGTCGGCGGCGGTGGTCGCGATCTGCTCCGCGATCAACCACGGGAGCTCCGGATGATCCGCGGCAATCTGTTGCATCTGATCGACCGTCAGCACCTCGAGGCTGGTATCGACGACAGCCTCGGCGCTCCACGGTCGGCTACCGCCGAGGAGGGCTCCCAAGCCGATGAGGTCGCCCGGTCGCGCATAGCGGAGGGTCAGCTGTCGGCCCCCCGCCCCCCGGACGAAGATCCGAACAATGCCCGCGCGGATGAGCGCGATTCCTGGCGTCGCGCCGGCACCGAAAACAAGATCACCGGCAGGCACCCTGGTCACCTCGGCGATGCCCGCCAGCAGTTCCTCTAGGAGGGCGCGGGCCCTGTTCGGATCATCTTCTGCCAACCTGCCAGTGACGCTACCGCATCTCGGGACAGCGTGGTCGTGACCCTGGTTTGCCAGCGGGGTGACCTGAAGCGCGACGACGGGCGGCGCGGAGCCGACGTGCACGCCCATCGTCACCCCGTGACCGCCACCTCGACGCCGTTGAGCGGTGTCTGGACGTAGGGCTCATCGATCAACCAGGACAGTGGGTACGTCCCGGTTGCCACCGTGACCGTAGTCAAAGGCAGTTCCATTGCAAACGTCCGCGACTGGTCCGCGCCAAGCGAAGGCACCTTGGCGCAGTTCAGCAGGTATCGCGCAATTACGACCCCCTTGATGGCTTCTGCGTATCCGGGGCAGGGTGTGAAAGACAACGTGTGGCCCGAGACGTTCGTCAGCGTCACGGTGTAATCGAGCGCCCTCCCGAGCCTCGCTGGGTAAGGAGCCGAAATCGACACGTCGAGGTTGGATGGAGGGGTGATCTGACTGGGTTGGTATCCGGGCTGCTGAAATGACGACACCAACACCGGGTACTGCTGTGTCGGCGCACAACCCGGGACCTGATCACCGCCGAACGGGGCGGCAAAGCGGAAGACACCCCCATCGCGCATCGTAATGAGCTCGCTTGCGACTACCGCACTCCCGCATGGGGGAACATCCATCTGCAGCAAGAGGTAGGCTTGCCCGTTGACGGGGCCGTTCGAACCTCCGGCGGCGATGCCCGGCAGTAGTTCAACGCCCGCATTGGCGTAGCTGGGGATGTAACCGCCATCAGCGACTGCGACGCGATATTCCGTGACCCGGCGGCCGCTGCTGTCGAGAAAGCGAACGCTTGTGGGGAATCCGCTGAGAGTGCATGGGCGGTCGCCGTGGTCCGTGAAGATCAGCGGTACCCCGTAGTGCCCCAACCCTCCGCCGCCAGGACCGGCACGGGCCTTGAGTTCGCTGCTTCGGCACACCTGCAGCCCTGCAGGCGGACTCGATGGGGTCGGTAATGGCGTGGCTGCCGGCGCGGGGCCGGCCACCGCGTCGATCCACGGGACGACTCCGCCGATCGGGGAAGGTCGTGGGGTGTGGACATGAACGCCGGCCCCGAGCTGCGAGCGCGTCGGCACGCTTCCGACAATCCTGGGAACGGCAATGACGAGCGCGATCACGAGAGCGGTGCCAAGTCCGCCGGCGACTGACGCAACCCGTCGCCCCGCGCGCCGGCGGCGAGACGGCCGGTCGGGAGGCAGGCTTGACTGGTTGGCTGCAGCCGGGTCGCCTTCGCGCGCAGCTGCGGGCGGAGATCCAGCGTTGGCGAGCGGGACCGGAAATGACATCGAACACCCTGTACGACGCTGGGTGAGGCCGTTTTGTTTCGGTCTGGCTCGGAGTGTTCCGCCTCGGTCGGATTAGGCCCACCCACGCCGCCCGGATACTGCCGGACGCGCCGTCCCGGGGCTCCCCTGGCCGTGCCGATCAGCCACCGCTGCTGCCCCTGAGGGTAGGCTAACCATGTAGCCGCCGGCCTCGGTGCCCCGATCATTCGGGGGGCGAGTTCAACTCACACGGAAAGGTACCTGCCTGCGATGCAATGCCCTGCCTGCGCGGCGGCGGTCCCCGACGGGTTTCAGTACTGCGACAAGTGCGGAAGCCCATTGGAGCAACGGTGCCCGCGCTGTGGCGCGCCGGCTCGTCCCGACGGGAAGTTCTGCGGCCGGTGCGGGGCGGCTCTCCAAGCCACCGCGGCCGTTGAAACCGGACACGCGTCGCACGTCGAGCGCCGGCACGTCTCTATTCTTTTCGCCGACCTGGTCGGCTTTACGCACGTGTCGGAGTCGCTAGACCCCGAGGACGTGCGCGACCTGCTGTCGCGCTACTTCGACGTCGCTCGCACCGTCGTGGGACGGTACGGGGGGACCATCGAGAAGTTCATCGGTGACGCGGTCATGTCCGTCTGGGGGGCGCCAAACATCCACGAGGACGACGCCGAACGTTCGGTGCGCGCGGCGCTCGACCTCGTCGATGCTGTCGGCGACCTCGGCCGGGATGCCGGGATCCCGGCATTGCTGCTCCGCGCCGGCGTCGTCACCGGAGAGGTCGCGGTCAATCTCGGAGCCACGGGGCAGGCCTTGGTCGCGGGCGATGCCGTGAACACCGCCGCCCGGGTCCAGGCCGCGGCTCAGGCCGGGAGCGTATGGGTCGACGACGCGACGCGGGCGACCAGCCGCGCCGCCATCGCGTACGAGGACCGCGGCGACCATGTGCTGAAAGGAAAGAGCGAGCCTATCCGCCTGTTTGAGGCGCGCAGGGTGGTCGCGGGACGCAGCGGCGCTGAGCGCACCGCCGGCCTCGAGCCGCTCTTCGTCGGCCGCGACCGCGAGCTCCGCCTCATCAAAGAGCTGTTCCATGGATGCGTCGAGAAGCGAGCCGTTCGCCTGGTCTCCATATCGGGAGCGGCGGGGGTCGGCAAGTCGCGGCTGCTCTGGGAGTTCAAGAAGTACATCGACGGCATCGTCACCGGGGTCAACTGGCATAGCGGGCGCTGCCTGTCCTACGGCGACGGCATCGCGTATTGGGCGCTCGCCGAGATCGTTCGCGGCCGGCTGGGAATCAGCGAGGGCGACGCTCCCGAAGAGGCCCTGCAGCGCGTACGGCAGGGGCTCTTGCGATTCGTCGACTCGGCCGAGGACCGCGCCTGGCTCGAGCCGAGGCTCGCCGCACTGCTCGGGTTGGGCAACTCCACGCTCGAGGGCGCTGGCCCGGAGACGCTCTTCCCCGCCTGGCGGCTCTTCATCGAACGCGTCGCCGCGGAAGATCCGGCTGTTCTCGTGTTGGAGGATTTGCACTGGGCCGACCAGGGCCTCCTCGACTTCCTCGACCACCTCCTGGAGTGGTCGCGAGGCTATCCGATCTTTGTGGTCACGCTGGCCCGGCCGGAGCTGGATGAGCGGCGTCCCGAGTGGAACCGGCAGCGACGCAACGCCACTCCTGTCTACCTGGAACCGCTCGACACCAACGCGATGGATGCGCTGGTCGACGGTGTTGCTCCGCAACTTCCTCCCGCGGCGCGTGCCGCCGTCCTCGAGCGCGCGGAGGGAATCCCCCTCTATGCGGTTGAGACGTTGCGCATGCTTGTCGACCAGGGCGTGCTCGTCGGTGGCGAGGAGCATTACGAGCTTGTCGCCTCCGGCGCCGACGGAGAGGCGGTCTCCATCGATATTCCCGCATCGTTACAGGCGTTGGTCTCGGCGCGACTCGACAGTCTCGATGCCGAGGAGCGGCGCACCGTTCAGGATGCCGCGGTGCTTGGGCTCACGTTCAGTTGCGAGGATGTGGCGGTGGTGGCCGGAGCGCGAGGACGCGCAGCTGACGAAACCAAGGCACTGCTGCAGGCGCTGGTGCGTCGCGACATCCTGGGTATCGAGAGCGGACCTCCCGCCTACGAGAAGGGGCAGTACCGCTTCGTGCAGTCGGTGATGCGCACGGTGGCATACGACTCGTTGTCGCGCCGCGACCGGAAAGCCCGCCACCTCGCGGTCGCTGCGCAGTTCGCGCGCCTGACCGATGCCGATGGGCTCTCGCCGGTCATTGCACGCCACTACCTCGACGCCGCCGCCGCCGTGCCGGACGCGGCCGACGCGGACTCCCTCCGCGCCCTGGCGCGCGAGCAGCTACAGCGTGCGGCGGAACGGGCGGGGTCATTGGGAGCCACGTCCGAGTCGATCGCGCACTACGAGACATTGATCGGGCTGCTCCCGCCCGGCGACGAGCTGGCCGGCATCGCCCAGCACGCCGCTGAGGCGGCACTGAGGGGCGCTCGCTATGAGCTTGCCCTGCAATACGTCGGGCTCGCCCGACAGTCCATCTCGGAGCTCGACGCACGTTCGGCTGCCCGGCTGGCGACGCTCGAAGGGAATGTCCTCATCGACATCGAACAGCCGCAGAAGGCCCTCGAGGTCATGGAACCAGCCTATGCCGACGTCGCAGACGGACTGGCGGAGCTGTCGACGGCGCGCCTGGTCTCGGCCATTGCGACGGCGTACTCCCGACTTGGCGATGACAAGCAGGCCATGCGCTGGGGCGAGCGAGCGAGCGTGCTCGCCCAGGACCTCGGCGCCTGGGACGTGCTGGCGGATTCCGTCAACTCCCGTGGGCTGGGGCTGATCGCGACAGGACGCTGGGTTGAGGCCCTGTCCATGCTGCGCATGGCCCTCGACCTCTGCCTGAGCAACGACCTGGGCCCCGCCGCGCTCCGGCCCTACATCAACCTTGCAGCACTGTCACTGACGCGCAACATCAAGGAAGCGGCGGCCTATGCAGAGGACGGCTTGGTACTGGCACGCCGCCTGGGACACCGCCTGCGCGGGGAGTTCCTTTTCTATCACTTGCTGATGGCCCACCTGATGGCGGGACGATGGGATGAGGTCGAGCAGGCGGCTCAGGAATTGCCGACCCCCGACGACGTTCCAGTGCTGCGGCAGTACGTCTGGTGGCCGGTGGTGATCGTGCGCGCGCTGCGTGGCGACCCTCGTGCCGGGGACGCGGTTCTGCGCGACGGCGCGGATGGGCTGGATCCACAGTCCAAGCTCGCACATGCCTCGCAGATCGCGGAGCTCGCCTTCATGGACGGCAGGATGGAGACGGCGTTCGCTCAAGCCTCTGCTGCCGTCAAAGATGCCTTGGTGCACACGGGCATCGAGGACGAGTTCTATATCGCATGGCCGCTCGCGGTGGAGTCCGCCCTGCGCTGCGGACGCCTGGACGACGCCTCTGCTCTTCTCGAACTTGTTGCAGGGCGACCCACGGGATGTGTCGCGATCTTTCTCCAGGGGCAGCTGGCTCGCCTACGAGCCCTGATCACGGCAGCGCGCAATGGCGATCAGGACCCCGGCGCTGACTTTGCCGTTGCTGCACGAACCATGCGCGCATTCGGAGCGCCGTTCTGGTTGGGACGCACCCTGCTCGACCACGGAGAATGGCTGGTCGGCCAGGGCGACACGGAGCAGGCCCGCCCGCTGCTCGACGAGGCCGTGGAACTCTTCACGCAGCTTGGCGCTCAGCCGTACGTGGAGCGCGCCTTGGTCGCGATCGATGGGAACCTCGCATCCTCCTCGACGGCGAACGCTTTCACCCACGAGCCTCATGAGGTCGCGAGCGGCGCCGCGCACGGGTAACGCGGCCGGCGCCACAGCAAATCGGCGGCTTCGGAGCGTATGATGCGTTGCCGCCGGGGGCGACGGGCAAGTCAGCAGAGGCGGTTGGAGGTGGATCATGAGGCGTAGCGCTCGCATAGGTCTGAATGTGGCTATTGCGATCACCGTCGTCGGTGCGGTCGCGGTGCCAATCACCG
This sequence comes from Candidatus Dormiibacterota bacterium, assembly GCA_963799005.1. Taxonomy (GTDB): domain Bacteria; phylum Chloroflexota; class Dormibacteria; order Aeolococcales; family Aeolococcaceae; genus Palsa-851. The sequence goes on from CAWCVK010000004.1 coordinate 130,243, forward strand.
GAGCGCACGCCGCTCCGGCGCAGTCGAGATCATTCAGCGCCTCCGAAGTCGGAACGATCGCGCCATCTCATGCCGTGCGCCCCGCCCCGGCAGCGAAAAGCGCCGCCGTCACGCAACGCGGTAATCGTGGGCTCGGAAAGCACGCCCTGTTGAGCAAGGTACAGTCCGCACCGACCGTCAACCCGTCCAACACGCAGACAACCGCCAACATCACAAGCAACTTCGACGGCACATCGAGCCGCGACAGCCAGATCACCAACTTCAACCAGGAGTTCGAACCGCCCGATCAGGGGCTGTGCGTGGGCAACGGCTACGTGGTCGAGCCGGTCAACTCCGCGTTCCGCGTCTTCGACAGGTTTGGCAACACACTGGCCGGCCCGTCCAACGTCAATGACCTCTACAACGAAGGCGCCCTGCAGTTCACCAGCGATCCGCGCTGCTACTACGACGCGACGACCAACACATGGTTCGCGATCATCCTCTTCATCGCCACGAACAACGGAGCGTTCGGAACGACATCGCGTCTGGACATCGCCGTCAACCCGACTGGCAACCCGCTCAACGTGTGGACCGAGTATCAGTTCGATACCACCGATAAGACGAACAAGGGGTGTGGCGCGCGCCTCGGCGGCTGCTTCGGTGATCAGCCAAAGCTCGGCATCGATCGAAACAACGTGTACGTCAGCACCGATGAGTTCGGCATCACTTCGAACACGTACAACGGCGCTCAGATCTTCGCGTTCTCCAAACATGATCTCATCGCCGGGGGCTCCGTGCACTACGCGCTCTTCAAGAATCTCAAGAACGCAGACGGAAGCATCGCAGGGCCGCTGCAGCCCGCGATCACGACTGGAACGCCAAGCGCCGAGTACTTCATGGACGCGCTCGATCCCAACGGTACCGGCGACAACCGCCTCGGCGTCTGGGCGTTGACGAATGGGGCAGGCGTGAGCAGCGGCAAGGCCCCGACGCTGTCGACGATCATCGTCACCTCAGAGCCTTATGCGAGTCCTCCCAACGCGGCGCAGAGGGGCTCCGCCAGCACGATCACGACCAACGACGATCGCATGCAGCAGACCCAGTACATCAACGGCAGGATTTGGGGTGAGCTCGACACCGCGATCACGATCAGCGGTGACAGCGCAACCCGATCCGCGGGGGCCTGGTTCGCAGTGGCGCCGTCGCTGAGTCACGGTGTGATCACCTCCGCCGCGGTGACCAAGCAGGGTTACGTCGCGCAGAAGGGCAACTACGTGATGTACCCGGCGCTTCAGGTCGATCACTCCGGCAATGCGGCGATGGTGTTCACCTTGAGCGGCAGCACGATCTACCCGAGCGCAGCCTACAGTTGGTTGTCCGCCGGAAGCGGGAGCTTCAGCGCCCCGCACGTGGCGGCGAGCGGCACCGGTCCCTACGACCCGAAGGGCACGCGATGGGGCGATTATTCCTGGACAGTGATCGATCCCACATCGGATGCCTTCTGGCTGTCCACCGAGTACATCCCGCCGGTTGGGAACCAGACGACCGACGGGAAGCTGAACTGGGGAACCCGCGTCTTCGAGGTCAGCCCAGGCTGATCCGGCGGCTGCTAGTCCGCACTCACGGGGGTCGGCGGCAACGCCGGCCCCGCTCCGTTTACAGGGGCGGCGAGCGGCTGTTGACCTCGCTCCAGCCGCGGGTGGGCGCTTATCGCCCCTGGAACCTCAAGATTGGATAGTACTACTATCATGTATAATGCGGGGGGAGAGGCGAGAATCTGTGGACATCGCAGGTGCATTTCGCTATAGTCGGAGCGACCCTCTGCGAGGGCGGCACCGCAGCTCGCGTGATGGGCACTAAGTCAGGTCTCACAAGGAGGACTTGGACTCATGCACGGTACGAGCCGCGTCACAACCCGGTTGCTGGTGGGCATGGGAATGTCCGGTGCGGCCCTGATGACGCCATGGTTGGCTTCGGCGACGGTTACGCCGAACATATCGCCCAACGTCGGCTCCGCCCATGTCCTGTGGACGAGGGACAAGTACACGTCGGATGCACAGACCGACCCCAACCAGCTCCTGTACCACGGAGGCACGGTCGAGACCAAGCCCGCCGTCTACCTGGTCTTCTGGGGTCCGGAATGGGCCAGCGGATTTTCGTTCACGGCGGGGGCGTTCACCTATACCAACAAGACGGCGGAAGCCTATCTCCGTGGTTTCTTCGGACAGGTCGGCGGCAGTCCGTGGGCAGGCGTTCAGACCCAGTACTGCGAGGGCGCGGCGATAGGTAGCGTGAACTGCAACGGGGCGCTCGGCGCGAAGTTCGTCCAGAACCCGTCAGGCATGCTCAAGGGCGTGTGGGTCGACCCGAGCGCGGTCCCGTCGCCGATCGTCACCACGGCACTCGTGGAGAACACTACCAACGATCCGGTGGCCAACGAGGCCATCAAAGCCTCGCAACACTTCGGCTACAACGTCAACGCCACGTACTTCATCCTCGCCCAGCCGGGGACGGTCGCGACTGCGTACGGCACGGTGTACTGCGCCTATCACAGCGAAACGGGTCACGCCCTGGGGGCGCGCGGTGTTCGGTATGCGTTCGTGCCCTATGTCCCCGAGCAGGGTTCCGGATGCGGCCTGGATTCGGTCAACCAGAACGATGCATTTGGTCACGGCTATTTCGATGGCTACAGCATCGTCGCGGGCCACGAGTTCGCTGAGGCCGTGACCGACCCGGACAACTACAACGGAACCCAGGACGGCTGGAATGATGTGCAGACCAATGAGAACGGAGACAAGTGCGCCTGGACGAACCTCCAGAACATCACGCTCCACGGCCAGACATTTGCGATCCAACCCCTCTGGAGCAATGCAGCGGCGGCCGGCCAGGGTGCCTGTGCGGTGAGCCTGAGCAGCTGACCAAGCGGTAGCAACCACTGAAGACTCGGCAAAGGAGCCCGGCGCCCCCTTGGCACCGGGCTCTGCCGCGTACTCAGAGCAAAGGCTCCGGTCGCCAGGGGCGGTAGCAAGGTCGAGCGTCGCGACACTTTCGCGCGGCGGCGGGGCGGGTCGAATACATCGGACCTGCCCCCTCTGGTGAGCGTGCCAATGACACGGGCAGTGTCTGCCGCGAGCCAGCTGAACGCGGCTATGGCGGCCGAATGGCGGATGGGGCGCGTCCGAAGCCTCTGGTAACAGTCTCATTGACAGAGCCCCTGCGGATTCATCAGAATCGCGCGCGAGAGGGGCAACAAGGGCTCGGTAAAGGGGGCACCATGCACGGGAGCATCACGCGCAGACGGGTTGCATTGCTGTCGTTGCTGTCGTTTCCGGCGGCGCTGGTCACGGCCTTCGGGGGAGCGGCGGCGGCGACCGTGGGCTCGACGGGCGCCCAGGCAAGCGCGGTGACAACAACTAGCCTGGGACAGTTTTCACCAACGTTCGCCGGCCCGGCCGCCACGGGCTGCAAGACCGACTGCTCGCTGCTGAGCGGCCCGCTCAACACATCATCCACAGCGGTCGCCGCAGGGGGTGCAGCCGGGACACAGACGCGCCCGCACGCCATGGCGTTGCCCAATCCCCATCCCGTGCTCTCCGCAGCTGCCACGCGCCTTCTCGCCCAACGCTCCTCCTTCCCCGTGCCGTCCGTGAGCTGCCAGCCGCTGGGTCCGGGCTGTGACAGCATCAGCACATCGAAGGGTGGCGCCGTCGGCGTGAAAGGCTTGAACGCGGTCGATAGCGCCAAACATACAGCCAACGTGTTTAAGGACGTTGAGCCCCCAGACCAGGGATTGTGTGCCGGCAACGGATCAGTGGTCGAGACCAATAACATCGGCGAGATCCTGGTCTTCAACACTGCTTTGCAGCGCACTTCGAAGCCGATCTCGTTGGACACGATCATGGGACTCGCTGGTCTGGGATGGAGCAGCGGCGGCGACCCCTCCTGCCTCTATGACTCCGCCAACGGCGGGCACTGGTTCTTCACCGAGATCGTCTCGGCCAGCACTGAGGCGAGTGGCGGCGCGTTCGTCGGCTGTTTCGCTGCTGTGGCCAACGCATGCTATGAGGGCATCGCGGTGACTGATGGCGCCGACCCGCTCGGCCCATACCACGTGTACTTCGCGAACGCCGACTACAACCCCGGCGAGCCGGGCGCCCCCTACTTGCTCAACGACTTCGCGAAGATCTCGGTGACCCAGGACGCCTTCCTGATGTTCTACGACGAGTTCCCGCTGAGGGGGTCGGTGCCCGGTTTCGGTGGCGGCTTCTTCAACGGCGCGCAGGAGTTCGCGTTCAACAAGTCTGCCCTCGAGCAGGGCCTGCCCGTCAGGCTGTCCAACGGACAGCCGAACCCACAGGTCACGGTGGCGAGAGAGAACATGGGCCTGATCCCCACCCCGGACGGGACCTGCGCCCGCGACAAGGTGCTACACCAGGGCGGCATCACGTGCTGGGTCGCAGTGATCCCGGCACAGCCGGCCGACGCGGGCCAGTTCGACAATAGCAATGGCGGCACCGGGTTCATGCTGGGCTCGCTGGACTTCTACGGCTTCGTACCGCTGCCGACGTCCGGTGACAACCGGATCGCGGCGTGGGCATGGACCGGGCTTTCCGCTCTGAACAGCGGGGGGTGCGCAGCTTGTGGAGCCATCCGCTTCAGCGGTCAGCTCTTCTCCGGCGTCGATCGCTACTACGACCCTGAGAACCTTGCCGGACCACAGAGGACAGGTCCGACACCGCTGGGCGATGAGTGCGGAGCGGCCGGGCTGAGCTCGGGCTCGCCACCGCCTGCCTCCTGCCCGGAGGGCGGGATCGCCACCAACGGCGACTTCATGACGCAGGTGTCGCAGGCGCAGGGGCAGCTCTGGGGAGCCACCGCCACCGAGCTCGCGCAGACATTCACCGGAGCCAACGCGGAGATCCACCAGTCCGCGGTGTACTGGGTGGTCGGCACCACGTCGTTCGACAGCACCGGCACGTTCACGCTGACCAACCAGGGGTACGTCTCGCCGGTACATGAAGACCTGGAAATGCCGGCTATGGCCGCGGAGGGTACCGGTGGTAACGGCAACGCGATCATGCTGTTCACGCTGAACGGCAACGGCGGCCCGACCGGCGCCGACCACGGCGGCTTCTACCCGAGCACCGCGTACGGGCGGCTGACCAGCACCTCCAACGGCCTGCTCGGTTCCACGATCAATATCGCGGATGCAGGCAAGTCCCCGCAGGACGGCTTCTCGGAGTACCAGGGCTATCCGGGCCCGACCCGCCCCCGCTGGGGAGACTACAGTTGGGGGATCTTCCTGCCGGGCTCTGGCGGGCGGATCTACTTCGCTAACGAGTACATCCAGTACGCGAACTGCACAGGTGCCGCGTTCACTCTGACAATCGGAACCTGCGGCGGGACCAGGGACGGTTTTGCTAACTGGGGTACCTCGGTCAACTATGTGGTCCCTTAGCTTCGCGCGACACGATGGACCGCAGCTCGTGAGCTAAACCGCCGCCCGCCCGAGGCCTCAGAATGCGCCAGCATCCTGGGGCCTCACGGGGGGCGGCGGGTGGTCCGGAAGTCATGCGCCCTTTGACCTATCGCGTCGGTCGGCCGGTCGCTACCATCACGCGTGCGTCTTTGATCGTGAACCTTGGCCTGCCGACTTTCAACGCCGCCGGGCTGGCATTGGCACCATCGCGACTACCGGCTAAGCCGTGCTCCAGCTGGTGCCGTTCCAACGCAGGATGAGGGTCTCAACAGCCCCCGTGGTCTGGTTCAAGTAGTACCCGACGGCCCAGGCATCGGGCGCTGAACCGGCGCTGACACCATAGAGGTAGTTGTCGTTGCTCGAGCTGGTGGTGCCTCCGGGGTTCGGGCTGGCGACCTTGCTCCACTTGGTGCCGTTCCAGTGCAGCGTCAGGGTCTCCCCGGCAGACGTGGTCGGGTTGAAGTAGTACCCGACCGCCCAGGCGTCGGTCGTCGAGTTGGCGCTGACGCCGTTCAGATAACTTATGGCGAAAGAGCTTGTGCCTCCGGGATTCGGACTCGCGACCTTGCTCCAGCTCGTGCCGTTCCAGTGCAGCGCCAGGGTCTCAGTGGCCCCCGTGGCTGGGTTGGTGTACCACCCGACGGCCCAAGCGTCGGTCGCCGAGTTGGCGCTGATACCGACCACAACGCTGACGTCGCTCGAGCTGGTGGTGCCTCCGGGGTTCGGGCTGGACACCTCGCTCCAGGTGGTGCCGTTCCAGTGCAGCGCCAGGGTCTCAGTGGCCCCCGTGGTCGAGTTGGTGTAGGTCCCCACAGCCCAGGCGTCGGTCGCCGAGTTGGCGCTGATGTCGCCGAGGCCGCTGACATCGCTCGAGCTGGTGGTGCCCCCGGGGTTCGGGCTGGCGACCTCGGTCCACTTCGTGCCGTTCCAGTGGAGCGCCAGGGTCTGAGTGGCCCCCGTGGTCGGGTTGGAATGGTCGCCTACGGCCCAGGCGTTGGTCGCAGAGATTGCGCTGACGCTGCCGAGGCTGCTGAAATCACCCGAACTGGTGGTGCCACCGGGGTTCGGGCTGGCGACTTCGGTCCACTTGGTGCCGTTCCAGTGCAGCGCCAGGGTCTCAGTGGCCCCCGTGGACGGGTTGATGTAGTACCCGACGGCCCAGGCGTCGGAGGCCGAGTCGCTGTTGACACCGTACAGATAACTGACGTCGCTCGAGCTGGTGGTGCCTCCGGGGTTCGGGCTCGACACCTTGCTCCACTTGGTGCCATTCCAGTGCAACGCCAGCGTTTCGCTGGCAGACGTGGTCGGGTTGAAGTACGCCCCAACGGCCCAGGCGTCGGTCGCTGAGTTGGAGCTGACGCTGTCGAGGGTGCCCGATCGTCCGGACCCGAGGACCAGGCTGCGACCGGACGCGGCAACGGACCTCGTGCCGAGACCGCCGAGAGCGAGGATTGCAGTTACCGCTATGAGCGTGAGCAGGCGCGCCCACGTCCGGCCGCCTGGGAGCAGTGGCTCAATCCAGGCGGAGGTCGATGACGGACGAGCGCGCGGCGACGTCTGTTCGTTCTTATCCGACATGGCCCATCTCCCTCCAAGCACGAACCGGTCGTCAGGCAAATGCCAAGGTGGCTCGCGTGGCTATCGACCCTATCACGCACTTGACTATCGATTGGGTGCGATTGGCTCGATTGATCACGGCCGTAAGAGCCCCGACTGGACCGACTCGTCGACCGGTTGGCTCGAACAGAAGAGGTGCCGTTACGCGCTCCTACAGCTACACCCCGGTGTCGAGGCGAGCGATCTGCCGGCGTAAATAGCGCTCCTGCTGAAGGTTGGTCGCCTGCCGGGCGGCGGTCTCGTAATCGTCCCGCGCAGCCGCGACGTTGCCCGTCATCGCATGAAGATGGGCGCGCACCGAGTGAAAGCGACGGTCGGCGTTGATCCTCGGGTCGGATGCCAATGGTCGCAGCAGTTCGAGACCCGCCTCGGGCCCACCGAGCATGCTGACTGCAACCGCATGGTTGAGTGCGACAACGGGGTTGTCCTCGAGCCTGAGGAGAACGCCATACAAGGCAACGATCTGCTGCCAGTCGGTCGCGTCGCTGCTGGCTGCCTCGTCGTGCACCGCGGCGATCGCAGCCTGGAGCTGGTAGGGCCCGGTTGGTCCATGAGGAAGGGCGGCCGTGATGAGGTCGACGCCCTCGTGGATGGCGTCACGGTCCCAAAGAGTTCCTGTCCTGCTCTGACATGGGAATGAGCGTTCCGTCAGGCCCGCAGCGCGCTCGGTGCCGGGCGTGGGTCAGAAGCATGAGGGCGAGGAGTCCGGTCACCTCACTGTCCTCGGGCAACGCCGCGCCAAGGGCGCGGGCAAGACGAATGGCCTCTTCGGCAAGGTCCAGGCGCTGCAGGCTCGTGCCCACGGTGCTGGCGTAGCCTTCGTTGAAGATCAAGTACAGCACCCGCATCACGGCGTCGAGACGGCTCGGGAGCTCTCGTGCCGAGGGCATGGCAAAGGGAACGCCGCTGTCCTTGATGGACTGCTTCGATCGGGTGATGCGCCGGGTCACCGTCTCCTCGGACGTCAGGAAGGCACGGGCGATCTCGGCGCTGGTCAGGCCACCGACTGCCCGCAGCGTCAGCGCGACCTGGGACGCGGCCGAAAGGGATGGATGGCAACACATGAACAACAAGATGAGGGTGTCATCCCCGCGAGCCGGTCGCTGGTCTGCGCCATACGGATCCCAGACCTCCGTTGGTGCCCACTGCGCCACCCGCTCCTCTCGGCGTCGACGCGCCTGGTCGGAGCGCAGGAGGTCCATGAGACGACGCGACGCGGCGGTGATGAGCCATGCCTTTGGATTCTTCGGAGCGCCGTCTCGTGACCACTGCACGGCGGCTGCGAGCAAGGCTTCCTGAGTGGCGTCCTCTGCCAGGTCGAAGTTGCCGTAGCGACGGACCAGCGAGCCGAGAACCTGCGGCGCCAGCTGGCGCAGCAGGTTCTCGATCTCGGCGGAGCTCAGGACCATCAGCCTTTGGCCGATCAGCCCTCGTAGTCCGGCTGGTGCTCGTCGATCGGACGCACGTCTGCGAACGCCCGCGCCCGGACATGCTCGGGTCCGGGGCAATTCGTGAGCCGCGCGGCGATCTCCGTGGCCCGGTCGAAGCTGTCGCATTCGACGATCCAGTAGCCCGCGAGGACCTCTTCGGCCTCGGCGTACGGTCCGTCCGTCACCACCGGAGCCCCTCCGCGAAGCGTGATTCGACGGGTGTGCACCGGAGCACTCAGTCCACGAGTCTCGACGAGTTCCCCCGAATCAAGCAGGTCCTGGTTGAAGCCGTGCATGAATGCACCGATTGCGGCGTAGTCCTCCGGAGTCCAGGCCGGCCCAGCCGACGGCCTGCCAACCATCTCCTCATAGTTCTGCTGCGACGCAAAGGTCAAGATCATGTACTTCATCTCGCCATTGTCCTTTCTCTTCTGTGCCCAACGGCACTCTCATCAGCAACGTCGGAGCCGACTGCCTCGACCGGACACATCGAGTTCTGTTGTCGGGTGCGTGCGGCCGATGTGAAGTCGGTGGCTGTGCCCAGGCTGTGCGGGTGGTGCTGACCGGGAGCCGGTAGTTTCGTGGGCTTCGCCATTGGCTGGCGTCGCGACACCACGCTGGGCGTGCTGTTGACGCGGGTGGCAGCTCGGCAGTAGGGTTGCCAGTCGCGGCGGCCAGTGGCAATAGATCCGCCGGGAGGGTGGGCCATGACAGGTCGAACGACATCGAAGCGTTTGGCGAGTGTCGCAGTGCTGGTCAGCGCACTCGGATTGATGGGTGGGCAGGTCACCTCCACGGGCGTAGCCGCTCAGGCGACGCCACTGAGGGTGCGGCCCGGGGCCACCGGCGAGCTCGATTGCAACGGTTTCAGCAGGCTCCAGAAGACGCTCAAGCCGACGCTCGTGTGCGCCGATCCACGCACCAATCCAACTAAACGCTTCGAGGACAACGGTTGGTACATCGGCCACGATGAGCCGACCGTCCGCTTCGTCTCGAGCAAGCCGGGGACGGGCAACGACTTCAACATCACCGAGACGATCGGCAAGGATCCGGCGGCGGATCCGACCGTCGCCCATCCCGGTTCGGACATCACGCACAACTTCGAGCTTTCGGTCGCGCCCTGGTTCTCGATGTCACTCTGCGATTCGAACTCCTTCCCGCAGCTTCCATGCACCCCCCAGAGCGATGGCAACGCGCCCAGCGGCCGGTATCCGGGCGCCGGTGGAGCGTTCCTCGAGTTGCAGTTCTACCCGCCCGGGTTCGCGCCATTCGTTGACAACGTCAGCTGCGACAACTCGCACTGGTGCTCGGCGCTCAACATCGACAGCTTGGAATGCGCCGCCAACGGCAACTGCAACAACAACTGTGTCGAGCCGGTCAACTTCGCGTTCATCCAGACCAATGGCATACCGACTGGGCCACCGAGCCCGCAACTGACCAACCTCGCCACGTTCACCCCCAACCACCAGACGTTCCTCATGAACCCCGGCGACAGGGTGAACATCCACATCTTCAATGCCACGATCAAGGGAGGACACGCGCTCGAGACGTTGGAGACCGATCTCACCACCGGCCAATCCGGCTACATGATCGCCTCCGCCGCCAACGGATTCATGAACACCAACATCGCGGACTGCTCGGGGACGCCATACAACTTCCAGCCGGAGTACAACACCGACAGCGCGCAAAACATCCTCCCGTGGGGCGCCGGTCCGTACGCCATCAACACCCAATTCGAGATTGGTCACTTCGAGCCCTGCACCAAAGTGACCGGCAGCGCGACATTCACCCAGGGCGGATTCACCGACAAGTACGCGCTCCACTGCGTCGGCCCGTATGAGGTCCCGGCCGATAAGGGTGGGGTCAACGAGCCTGGCGATGCCCCCTGCTACACCAAGGGCGACACGCACGGTGGCACGACCCCGCCCAACCAGGTGACAGGTTGTGACGTCTTCTTCACCGCGGTTGGCGATCTCGACTACGACGGCACCAACTACGTCGCCGACTGGCCGAATGCACTTGTGCCGGACAGGTACCCATCCACCTTCCTGCAGAGCCAGCCCACGAGTTGCGGCAAGACGTACGAATCCATCCAGCTCGAGACGGACAATTCGGCGACGCAGCCGGGCTGCAACCTTGCCAACGGCCATGGCTGTGTCATGCCGCCCCCCGGTGCCGCGTTCTACCCCTACTGGACCCTGGCCAAGGTCGCCGGAGCTTGCATGTGGGAGTTCGGCCAGATGCGCAATGGCAATACCTTCGGGGGCGACGCCCAGTACGGCAGGGTGACCGCGACGAGTTTGGGCGCGTTCACCGGCCCGATCGAAGCCAACCCCACGTGCTGATCCTGGCGAGGGGGTCCGTGGACGCCCTCAGTGTGTGTCGATCAGAAATTCACGTCGGCGAGATATCGACCACCCTGCAGGGGATGTCGGCGTCTTCATTGAGGTGATGGCTGGCGCAGATGCGGTGGTATCCGTCCGCAACCGTCAAGTTGATTCCCGCGACAAGCTCGCCGCGCACCAGGAGGACGGGCGAGAGCGGGATGCCCTTCTTGACCTTGGCAAGATCCTTGGCGACGTGCACGTTGGTGGGGTCGAGCACCGGTAGGCGACTCGCGCGCAGCAGGTCCTTGGCCTTCCGATGCTGCAGCTGGGCGCTCTGAAGACGTTGTGCCAGCTTGTGCGCCACCTCTGGCGGGGTCAGCAGACTCAGGTAATCTTCGGCCGCGGGATAGTCGTGCGCATCCGGGGCATCGGTCCAGTGCTCGGTGGTCGTCATGCTCTACCTCCAGTCGTCGGGTGGCAGACGGGGGTCTGGCCGGTGTGAGGGTGTCATTTCGGTCCTCTACCCGCCGAACACGTCATCCCGGGGATGGGGGTCGACTGACCTTCCCCTGGTCCAACGACGCCAGGTCCATTGCTGCGTCAGCCTGTCGGGGTCTCGTTGTGCTCCGGTGCGAACGCTTCCTCCATCCACGATCCAGCGGTCCCGGAATCCATGGCCCCGCGCCTTGGGAGGGGCGGCCGGTAGCCGGTCACGAGAAGGATCAATACGACTGTCCAGATCACCGACAGCACGCGCGCAATCATGAACACCCCTTGTGGCTGTGCGATGGCGTTGACCACTGTCGCAGCTGCTTCGACTGAAAGGGCAATCGCAGTAAGCGTCGCGCCCCAGTGGATGCGCGCGTAGAGGGCGAGACCCCCAGCAGCCGCGAACGCCGCAGCACATCCCTCCATGAAAGCCGCGCCGGCCTGCACCCGCTCGGCGAGGGGATATGTGAACGGAAGACTCGGAAAGCTGACATACCCACTGGGAGGGATGTTGAAGACCTCGCCGAGGGCGACGTTCGCCAGGAGCAGTGCTGACGCCGCGGTGACCACTGAGAACCCGAAGACCAGCAGGCCGACGGTCGGCGGGTCTGGAGCCCACCCTGGACGGAGGAATCGCCGCCACATGGGTTGCACTCTAGCCGTCCGTACTGGCACGCGACGATCGCGTGGCGGATTCCGCGGGAGCGTCCGAACGCCAGAGCGACGGCGGCGGCCGACCGAGGTATCGCCCGAGATGGTCACACGGCTCGCGGCTTCACTCCGCCCGAGCGCCCTTGGCCTGCCGTCGTCAGCGTCCACCCAGCCGGGTCTTGCCGTCGAGGAGCTCCCTTGCGATGTCCAGATGCCCGAGATGCCGCGCCGTCTCCTCGATCATGTGCAACACGACCCAGCGAACATTCGGTGGCTCGAATTCACCAAGCCCGTGTTCGCCCAGCACTGGTGCTGAAAGGGGGGTTGTCGCCAGCACCGCCTCGGACTGCGCGCACTGGTCGCGGTAGAAGGTGACGACCTCCGACGAGGGCGCGTCGGATGTGAACACCACTGTCAGGGGGTCGTATGGCGGCTGATCATCTGCGAGGTCGCCCGACAGTTCCGGCTGCTTGCCCGCCACAACGCCTTGGAACCAGTGCCACTCGGCACCGCCCAGATGCTCGACCATCCCGGCCGGCGTCCAGCCGGTCGGCACGACCGAGCGATGCCACGCGTCCTCGTCCAGCCCCTCTACGATCGCCAGCACCGATTCACGCTGACCGCGCAGAAAGTCCCGCAGCATTTCGTCGTCGGCTTCGCTTTTGTGATCGTCTGACACATCCACTCTCCTCGCACATCGCAACGTTCCCATTCATCGCGAGCATTCTATGTATCGGCGTCCAGGAGCTTCGACCGGCGCATCCGCCGAGCAGTCGAGGGACCATAATCTCTTGGCGTGGAACTCGGCACGAAGCCGCTCGACGCCGAGACCTGGCCCGACTTCGCACGATTGGTGGAGAATCACCACGGCGTCTGGAATGGGTGCTGGTGCCTCGGCTTCCACGAGGAGGGCGCACCGGGCGTGCACACCCCAGAGCAACGCCGAAACCTCAAGACGGCGAGGGTGCGCGAAGGCCGGGCACACGCGGCGCTCGTCTATAACGGCGCGCAATGCGTCGGGTGGTGTCAATTCGGACCGACCCACGAGCTACCGCGGATCAAGCACCAGCAGGCGTACCAGAAAAGTTTGCAGCGATTGCCCGATTGGCGCATCACGTGCTTTTTCGTCGACCGCACGCACCGGCACAGGGGAGTGGCGGATGCCGCCCTCGCCGGCGCGCTCGACGAGATCGCACGTCTGGGCGGCGGCCTGGTGGAGAGTTACCCGGAGGACGCAGTCGGGCGGACGGTCTCGGGCTCCTTCCTCTACAACGCCACTGTGTCCCTCTTCGTGCGCCACGGGTTCGAGCGCGGTCGGCAGATCGGTAAACACAGCTGGGTAGTGAGCCGACCCGTAATGGCCACGTAGATTAGGACGGGTCCCTCCCTTCAGCACTCAGGTCGGACGACGGTCTTGACCAGCGCAGGATCGATCGCCGTGCCCACTGGGGACGGCTGGCGGGAAGAGGCGACTAGAGTGGCGGCCGCTTCTCCGCGTCTCGGAGCAGCGTGCAGAGCTTGACGAGGAGCTTGTAGGCGATCCGCGGGTGTTCCAGGAGGAGGGGTCTGAACTCCCAAGGCGGCATGGAAAGCGTGCGGAGCTCAGTCACCGCTTGCACGGATGCACTGCGAGGTCCCCCGTCGATGACCGCAATATCGCCAAACGTCTCGCCCGGGCCTAGCGTCCGAAGCTTTCGGCCATTCCTGCTCACGAGCGCCGTGCCCTCGAGGAGCAGATGAAAACCAACTCCAGGATGTCCCTCGACGACGACCATCTGGCCCTGGCGGTGATCGACCTCCTTAGCGGACTCGATCAACGAGAGGACATCCTTCTTGGTCAGCTCGTCGAACAGTCGATTGCGACTCAGCATGTCTACCAGCGTTTTCTTGTCAGTCATGTCCTGGCCGCTGCCTCCTTCATCCCCTAGTCCAATGACGTTGTGTGCCTGCATTGGCCCTTGCCAAGCTGCCGCAAAAGTAGGCTACCTCCTACTCGTAGCCGCCGATGCCTCAGTTCTGGTGTCAAAGCTGTGTGCGCCATGATGGGCGATGGTGCTGACCCTCGCGCTGGTGGGATGCTGGCCTGGGCAAGACCACGATAGAGTCCCTAGCCGCCCGGACGCACCAGACGCGGTACCAGTTCGCGGTCATTGAAGATGTCGATCGTCACCGCCAGGTCGTGGACAACCGTGAACGCGAGGATTGCGAACGGGATGTCACGGTCGAACGCCACTGCGCCGGCCGTGCCGTTGACCAGGGCTGGGCGGACGAATGGCGCGAACTGGCGAGCCATCATCGCCGCTCGCGCCACCTTCTCGGCACCGCGCAGCTCGAACACCCGGCCGCGTCCATGGGAGCGCGCCACGACATCGGGGTCAAGGACCGCCACCAACGCGTCGAGGTCGCCCTCGCGTGCAGCCGCGAAGTACGCGTCGACGACCGACCGCTGACGAGCAAGGTCAGCATCGGGCTTCGGCGCAGCACCCCGGACGCGGCGACGGGCGCGGCTCGCGAGCTGCCGGGTGGCCTCGGGTGAGCGCTCGATGAGTGCCGCAATCTCGTCAAACGGCACCCCGAACATGTCGTGCAGCACGAACGCAATCCGCTGTGGCGGGCTGAGGGCGCCGATGACGACCTGCAGAGCGATCCCGACCGCCTCCGCGAGCAGGGCTTCATGTTCGGGATCGCCGCCCGAGTTGATCGAGATGATCGGCTCGGGAAGGAACGCGTCGAATGGAGCCTCAGGATGTGCGCGCCGGTCCCGCAGTATGTTCAAGCAGACGCGTGCGACGACCGTGGTCAGCCACCCCTCGAGGTTGTCGATTTCCTCGCCATCCGCGTGCCGGAGTCGCAGCCACGCCTCCTGCACCGCATCATCGGCGTCGCTCAAAGACCCCACGATCCGATAAGCCACCGACCGCAGCCGCTGCCGCTCGCGATCGAAGCTGTTCGCCAACTCGAGCTGGTCCATGTCACATAGTCGTCCGGCTTCGGGTCATGTGGAGTAGACACCGACAGCCCAGCGAATGTGACAGGAGGCGACTCAATGGCGCGGATACAGGGAGTGCGGCAGGACCAGGCCGGACCTATGGTCAAGCTCATCTACTGGTTCATGCGCAGAGGCATGAAGAAGCTGACCGGGCGCGAACCGACCTACGGCACCGGGATCGAGCCGGTCGAGATCTGGGCGCATCGACCGAAGATGATGAGCGGCATGGGCAAGTTCCAGCAGGCGGTACGGAAGGGTCACGCGGTGGAAGAACGCCTCAAGAACCTTGTCGAGCTGAAGGGTGCGCAGATGATCGGCTGCGAGTTCTGCGTCGATCTCGGCTCGCAGATTTGCCGCAAATCGGGCCTCACCGACCAGGAGCTCTTGGCGCTCCCACGCTATCAGCAGAGCGAACTGTTCACGGAGCGCGAGAGGCTGGCGCTCGATTACACGGCCGGCGTGATGCGAACGCCGGTGGATGTGACTGACGAGCTGTTCTCTCGAATGAAGGATCACTTCAGCGACGAGCAGCTGGTTGAGATCACGGCGCTCCTCACGGTCGTCAACCTCGACCGCTTCAACGCAGCGTTCGGAGTTGGGTCCGCCGGCTTCTCCGAAGGGATGGTGTGCGTACTGCCGGATCGTCCGAGGAGCGTGCCGGCGTCGGTTGCAAGTATCGGGGGCAGTCCGAGGCTGTGACCGACCAGGGCTCTTGGGACACGCGATGAAGTCACGCCCCTGCAGCCGGGTTGCACACCCTCTATCGCGCCAGTGCGCGTCGTTCCGCCTCGGTTTGGATCGACTGCATTGAGTCGCTTACCGCCGCCACCCACCTTTTCGCCACAATCCGCCCCCACCACGCGCCAGGCGACCAGAGGTCGGTCGCCAACTCGCCCCGATACACGAAATCGGTGGTCGCCCCGGCGTTGCCTGCCGTGAAAGTGAAGATCTCGGTCACCAGCGGGACCGGTCCTCGCAGCAGCCGAAAGTGGATTGCAAGCGGTCGGTCGAAGCGGACACTTTCGACCGTCGTTGCCACCATTCGACCCCCAAGAACCCGGGTATAGTGCTCGGCGATCACCATGTCGCCGGCGCGCTCGACGACCCGGAGCTTGTCTGCCAACGCCTGAGGAGTACGGCCGAGGTACGGCGCGGCGACCACATCGAACACCACCTCTGGCTGGGCCATGATCGCCGCCTTCAGCGGACCGAGCTCTCGGGTGCGACGCCCCCACCCGAGATCGATGGTCACTGCGCCGCGCACAACCAGCAGAGCACCGCCGGCGAAGCCCCCCAGAGCCACGCAGCCAGTCGCCGCCTTCCAACCGCCGCATCGCATGGGCGGAGTTTGCCTCAACGGACTCCAGCCTCACCTCAACCGAGCGGTTGGGTCAACGTGCTGGTTCTGGCGCAGGCCTCCGCAGTCCGGTGCAGCAGTGGGACACGCGGATCCCAACCGGCCGCGAGGAGTGCCAGCAGGGACGGCGGTGTGATCACCACGGCTCGCTCCCCTGATGGCCTCGGGCCACGCGGGGTGTAACCCGCAGGGGACCAAGTCAGGATTGCGTCGCCGAGAACCAGACATGGCTGACCACCGTGCATGACCAATGCGCCGTCGGGAAGTTCATCGAATGAGCGATCGTGAAACCGCCGCGGGCCTGCGATGTCGACCAGCCGCTCGGTGTGAAGTTGGGCATCGATTGCGTCGGCTCCGAGCTGGCCGGGATGCAACTCGGTCCAGAACGACGACAGCCGCCTGTAGTCATCGCGTCTGCACTCGGCGCACGGTCGGTGGCCCGCCGCCAAGGCGGTGACGTCGTCGAGGAAGAACAGCTCGGTGTAGCGACCAGGCGTCATCAGACTCGGACGTCTGCGCCCGCGAAATCGGAGTCGGCATGCGATCCAACGTTTGGTGGCGTACGCGCGGCGGATCCGTCCGTCGCCGTCGTGAAGGCATCCTCGATTGCCGTACACGAGGCCCCGCTCCGGGACAGCGATCAGCTCGCCGAGCGGCGTCACACGATTCTGAAGCGGCATCGTGGCACCACCCTAACCGAGCGCGTCGAGGGCGGATCGTCAGCGCCGATGCGGGACCTGCCACGCCGCTTCCATGAGCGCCGAAGCGCATGCCCCGCGGACGGCAAAAACATAGGGATTTCCCCGTAGAGAACGGCGACGGTCATCTCCTACCGTCGCCGCCATGGATGAACAACGGGCGGATCGTTGAAGCCCGCAAGGGGGCGACGAGAAGGAGGCCGGCAATGCGCAGGTGGATGACCATCCTCATGGTCACGGCGGTCGCGGGCGCGCTTGCCTCGCCCGGGACGGCGGATGCGTTCAGTCCCAAGGTCAAGGTGAGCCTGCCTGTAGGGCCGCCCACGACGGTCACCAACGCCGTCGGGTCCGGCTTCCCCATGGGCAACTCGATCAGCATCACGTTCGACGGCGCCACCATCGCCTCCACCACCTCCAGCTCGACCGGAACATTCAAGGTGCCGTTCACGGTGCCCGCGTCGGCAACGCCGGGGTTGCACACGGTGGAAGCGCTGGACACGCAGGGCTTCACTGCATCCACGAGCTTCACCGTGCAGACCAACTGGCCGTCGGCGCGCTTCAGCCCCGGCCAGACGGGCGTGAACGTGTACGAGAACGTGCTCACCGAGTTGACCGTGGGCCACATGTCGCAGACCGCTGCGCCGCAGTGGGGCGGCTTCCTGCACTCGGAGCCCATCTACTACTCGGGTCTGCTGGTCGTCGGGTTCCAGCGACGGCACCGTGCGTGAGTTCACCGTGACCGGCAACCAGAACTGGTCCTTCAGCAGCGGGGGCGCGATCCTGGGGTCGCCCCTGGCGATCATCCCCAAGCTGGGGCAGGCGGCCTGCGCCATCGTCGCAGGCTCCGCTGACGGCAAGGTGTACGGGCTGAACCCGTCGAACGGCGCGAAGCTCTGGTCGTTCTCCATGGGCGGCGCGATTTCCGGCTCGCCCGTCGCATTGATCCCGGCGGTTCAAAAGACCGGTCCGGATGCCGTCGTCGTGGCGGACGACGGTGCGATCACAGCGTTCGACGGCTGCACCGGTGGCGTGCTCTGGAGCCTCGGATCCACGGGCTCGAACCAGGCGACGACCCCCGTGGTGCTGAGCGTCAAGCTGAGCGACGGGACCACGCAAACGGCCGTCGTGGTCGGCGAATCCGGAGAGCGGGTGTACGAGGGCAACACCGGCAGGCTGCTCTGGTCCAAGAAGCTGGCGGGGCCCATCGGTTCCCAGAGCGGGTTCGGCTTCGGGAGCCGGCGCTTTCATCGTCGTCAGTAACGGCTCTTCGCTGGACCTTCTGAAGGCCGGCACGGGCGCCTTGGTCTGGTCCGATACGTTCCCGAGCTCGATCAGCGGCACCGGCATTCTTGAGACGCCCGGCCCGGTTTCGGGCAAGCTGGTCGTGAGCGGGATCCTCGGCGGCGACAGCGCCGGTGACCTGGCCTCGCTCAATCCCAAGACCGGGGTGGAGCAACTGGGGGGTCACGTTGAGCGGTGGTGGCGCCATCTCCAACATGGCAACCGCCGATGGGGTCATCTACCTGACGGAAGGGCCGGCCAACGGCAACGACAGCATGCTGCTCGCCTTCAGCGGTGGCGGCACACTGCTATTCTCCGCGGACACCGCCGACCTCAACCCCCAGCCGTACCCCCCTGCTCCGCCGACCGTCTCCGACGGACGGGTCTATCGTCGGCGATTTCCAGGGCGGTGTGCGCGTCTACGCGCTACCTCAGGCGTGAACTGCCCGACGCAAGGACATCGGGACACCTGCCACTCGCTGTGTCGCTTCAACAACGACGGCGCGGAGTGGCACTACCTGTCCTTCGTCACTGGCCTACTCGTCCGTCGATGCACTCGCGCAACAGGTCGGCGTGCCCGCAGTGACGGGCATACTCCTCGATCCTGTGCACCATCAGTTCCCGAACTGCGATCCCGTCCTTCCGCAGGCGCTCGCTCAGATCCGGGTGCTCGGCCAGCGCCGCGTCGGTCGCGGCCTGCTCGCGCGAAAGAGCGGAGTAAGCAGCGTCGACCTCGGCCTGGTCGGCGACGGCTCCGTCGAAGGCCGCCTCACCCTGGCCGTACAGCTTCGGCAGCGGATCACCGTCACTGATCCAGTTGCGCCAGTCCCGTTCCGCCTCGGCGAGGTGCCGAAGCAGGCCCAGCAACGACATCGTCGACGGCGGAACCGATCGGCGGGCCAGTTGTTCCGCATCCAGCCCCTCGCACTTCATCCGCAGGGTCATCCGGTAGTGCGTCAGGTAGTCCTGCAACGTCGCAGGCTCGCCTTCCGCACTGACTCCTTCGCTGTGACGGGGGTCGTCGTTCGGGTCAGCCCACATATCGGGGTAGATCGTTGCGCGGCTCCATCGTACGGGTTGGTCACTCATGCGTACTTCAACGACTATCCGCTACTTCTCGACGCCGGCATCACGGCGAAGAGCCGCCACTCCCCCGCCAGGCCCTTGAGCTGATGCTCACCGCGGTCGTCGAACTGGATGCCTGACCCGGCGACGAGGTCCTTCACCGTGCTCGAGACCAGGATCTCACCCGGCCGGGCTGCGGCTGCGACTCGCGCGCCGATGTGCACGGCGATGCCGCCCAACTTGTCACCGATGACCTCGCATTCACCCGTGTGAATGCCGGCCCGAATGTCGATACCGATGGATCGGACGGCATCGACGGCCGCTGCCGCGCAGCGGATGGCCCGCGCAGGCCCGTCGAAGCGCGCGAAAAAGCCATCCCCCGCCGTATCCAACTCGAGCCCGCGAAAGCGCAGCAGCTGTTCGCGGATGGTGTCGTGATGACGTTGCAGCAGGTCGCGCCAGCGAGCGTCGCCGAGCTCCGCTGCGCGTCGTGTTGAGTCGACGATGTCGGTGAAGAGAATCGTCGCCAGGATGCGTTCCGGTTCAGGCGCCTCGCGCGTGCCGGTGAGGAATTCGCGGACGTCCGCAACGACCTCATCAAGGCAGTCGCCCCAGGGCACGTGGTCCCTTCCGCTGAGCTCGAAGTATTCAGCACCGGGGATGGTGCGAGCGAGGAAGCGCGCGTTTTCGATATGGCAAACCTGGTCGCGCGGCGAGTGGAGAATCAGCGTCGGGACGTTGACGACCGGCGCCACGTTGCGGACGTCGATGTCGAACGCCATGTCCATGAACGCGATTGCGACGCGCGGCGTGGCGGACGCGACCTGCAGCCGTCGCATCCACGCATAACGCTGCTCGTCGCCGCTGGCGCTTGGCCAGATGTAGTCGATCATCCTGCCACTGCCCCAGGTCGCCGGCACCCGCTCCATGGATGCCCGGTGCTGCTCTCGGGTCGATTCGCCCCAGGGCCAGCCTGCTGAGCGTTCCTCTCTGACCTCGCTACCGCAGAGGATCAAAGCCTGGGTCCTTTCCGGATACGTTGCGGCGAAGAGTAGGGACATCGGGCCCCCCTCGGAGACACCAATCAGCACCGCACGCTCGGAGCCCAGGTCATCCAGGATCGCGCGCACGTCGTCCATCCGGTCTTCCAGGGTTCCTACCTCGGTCCGGTCAGACAGGCCCATGCCCCGCTTGTCGAACAGGATCAGGCGGCAGAAGCCGGAAAGCGCCTCGCAGAGGCGTCGGTACGCCGGTTCTTCGCTGAGCACCTGGAGATGCGTGAGCCAGCCGAGTACGAATACGAGGTCGACCGGACCGTCGCCGACCGTGCGATATGCGATCTCAACCGCACCGCTGCGCGCGTAGCGGATTGGCACGTCGATCATTGCGTGAGCATGCCACGCGACGCAGGGCCATCGGCGCTATCGCCCCGGGCGCCGTCCTCAGCGCTTGGCGTCGCTGGCCCGGCGGATCGGCGGGGCATTGATCCGTCAGGAGTGGCTCGTTGCCTCGTCCTACGTAACCAGGTTGTGACACTGCGGTAGGCCAATGCTCGCGGCGACCGTGTTGCACTGGCTGCGCTTCCGCTCATGAACGCCACGCCTGCCCGTTGATTCCCGTCCGGCTGACCTCGGCCCTCTTGTGCCTTTGCGCGCTGGCCGCGCTGTCCGGCATGTCGGCACGGGCCGATGCCACACCGACTCCCGACGGCAGTCCGAGCCCGAGCCCGACCTCCTCGCCAAGTCCTGAGGTCGTGCAGTTGCAGTCGAAGGCGCAAGCACTGGAGCAGCAGATCATGGCGCTGCAGATGCAAGCCGCGCCGCTCGAGGCGCAGACCGTGCAGGCTGGCCAGCAGGCCGCCGCCGCGCAAACACAGCTGGACACCGACCAGGTGGAGCTGGCCGCTGCCAACTCGCAGCTCGCGAAGACAACCGGGCTCACGCAGGCGGCGCAGGCAACGCTGCAAGCGGACCGCAGCCGCCTGGCCGCGCTGATCGTCGCGAGGTACCTGGTCACTGCCAACGGCACCGCACTCACCACGCTGCTTCAGAGCAAGACACTTTTGGACGCATTGGACATGATGGTGAGTTACCAGCAGGTGACCGACAACATGAACTCCCTGGTGCTCGAAGTGCGGGCCAACGCGGACCAACTTATGGAACTGCAGTCGCAGCAGCAGCATGAGGAGCAGCAGATCGCCGCTCAGGCCGCCGCGGTGCAGACCCTCCAGGCGCAGGCGCTGCAGGATCAGGCTCGCTACCAGCGGCAGGCATCGCGTCTCACCGGCCGGGCAGCGACCCTGATGCACCAACTGGAGGACGTCCTCACGCGGCTCGCGACGGCCCAGGGGGTGCAGGCAGCGACATTGGGAGCGGCGGGAGGCGGAGCCGGCTCGATCGATGGAGCGCTGCCACCTTTCGCCTACGGCCCGCGCGTTGATAACTTCCCGTGGGGCCAGTGCACGTGGTACGTCGCATCGCTGCGCGACGTCACTTGGGGCGGTGACGCCTGGGAGTGGCTCATCGCGGCGGCGGCCCGGGGAAAGCAGGAGGGCATCATCCCGAGGGTGGGCGCGATCGTCGTCTTCGGCCCCGGCAACGGCTACAGCCCGCTCGGGCACGTCGCCTACGTGGAGTCGGTGGTGAACCCGACCCGCTTCATCGTCGATGAGGCCAACGCCGAAGGCCTGGGAATCGTCGACCAGCGATTGATCTCATCGCTCACCGACGTCGAAGGCTTCATCTACTGACGTTCAGCGGCGCTCGTCATGCCTCAGTCGCGACGGCTGCTTGGGTATGCGAGGTGCTCGTGATCGCTAACCGGCGTCGACGTGGATCGCCGTCAAGCGGGCCGCGCGCAGCCAGATCACCGCGTTCTGAGCGGCGAACGTTACCGCGAGCGCGAGGAGCAGTTCGCCGATGACGAGGCCCTGCGCGTAATTCGCTGCGTGACTGGCAGCGGCGAAGGGGACGCGGATGAGGATCAGTACTCCCCAGGCGATCAGCGTGACCACGGTGCCCTTGGTCATCACGACACCAGCCTCGTTCCACACGCGAAATGTCGTGCCGCGCCAGACCCCGGCAAGGAGACTGACCGCAAGACTCGCGACGAGAAATGCAACCGTGCCAAGATCGAGCGTGAACGTCTGGCGGCTGAGCTGCTGGAGCGCGAACACGGCCATCAGCGCCGGCAGGATGATGAGCCGGCGAGGGTTGAGCGACACGCGGCTCATCTGGCGGAAGAGGATGAAGGCGATCAGGGCGACGTAGATCGCGACGTTGACGACGACGCCGACGAGTTGAACTCGAGGCCATGCCTGCCTCCTTGGTGTCAGTCCCTGCGCGAGCATCCTAGACTCCGCTCGTGGCGTACCGCAGCCTCGTCCAGAGCTGGCACGACTTCTACATCGTCGCTGGCACCGCGTCGGCGACGCTTGTCGGCTTGCTCTTCGTCAGCCTCTCACTGCATCTTCGAGCAGTCCTCGCCCGACCGGAGGTGCGCGGCCTTGCCCGGTCCACACTCGCCAACTTCGCTCTCGTGCTCCTGGTGGCGCTCGTCGTGGTCATCCCCCAGGACGGGCAGGGAGCGGGTGTTGAGCTCGAGATCGCGGGAGCGGTGAGCGCGGTCATCATCGTCGCCCCGGTGGTCGCCTCAATCCAGAGCGGCACGCGAACGATTCGGTCGCGCCTCCTGATCCTGCGATTCGCCCTCAGCTTCCTCGGCTATGCGGGGACGCTCGCTGGCGGCATCCTAGTGTCGAACGGCTCGTTCACCCCTGCCTTCGCCGCGCTTGCCGCGGCGACAATCACGTTACTCGTCATTTCGCTGCGCAACTCGTGGGATCTGCTCGTCAGCGTTGGCGAAGCGACCATGACACACGAAGCGGAGCCCCCGAAGACCGGAGAACATGGCGGTCGCTGAGAATCGTCCGCCGCCTGGCCTTACTGGAACCAGCCCTCCACATCCAGGACGGCATTCACGTTGCCGCTGGCATTGAAGAGGCGAATATTCCCGGCAGGAGCGAGCTGCGACAGGCCGACCACTACCAGGTTGGGGAACACCGGACCCACGATGTTGAGGTCAGATGCGATCGGTCGTGGAGTCACGTCTGCTGGATATGCGATGAGGTAGGTGGTGGTGGACGGAGAGACCGCAGTGAGATTGGCAATGACGGCGACTGGACCGACTTTCGGAATGCCGCCAATACCAGCAACGGCGATTGAGAGCGTGGCGCCCGCTCCGAGCATGTGGCTCGAGCATGGCGTGGATGAGCCGGCTCGGGTGTCACATACCCGGGTCGGACCAATCGCCTGGAATTGGGAGCCGAGTGGGGTCGTGGTCAGGCTGGATCCAAACCACCCGTTCGCATCGAGCACGAAGTCGATGGAGCCGACGGCGTTGTAGACGCAGACATCGGTCGAAGGGCCTCCGCTCGCGTCAGGTCCGAGAACTCACCATGACTCGGTTCGCCTCAGTCGCACCACCATTCAGGTTGATGGTGGAGGTGGAGGATGCGGTTGGACACGACCCGTCAGCACGGGAAGGGAAGACGCTGAGATACGTTGGCAGTGTCCCCCCAATCGCGGTGAGGTTGAGGACGGCTGCCTGGGCAGTACCGTCACTCGGGATGCTCGCCGGAGAACCAGAGACGCCAGTCGGGATACCGGAGACGTTCACTTTGACGACCGAGTTCGGGCCTAGCCGGTGGTCGGTGCCGGTTCCCTGATTGCAGACGTTGGCAGGTTGGTTCGCCCGGGTGTCACATACGCGCAGGGGCGACATCGAGTGGAACTCACCAGTGGGGTCGCCACGCGGATTAGGCGCGAAATAGCCTTCTACGTCAGCCACGACATTGACCGAGCCGATCGGGTTGAAGATGTTGACGTCCCAGCTCACTGACGACACGCTCGTTTCCCCCAAGGTGACGGTCACGAGGTTGGGAGTCGCTGTTCCTGCGCTGAAGTTCAGGTTCGACGCTCGAGGAAGCGCCGTGCCGGTCGGGTAGACGGTCAGCAGGCCGCCGGTAGTACTGGACACCGCTGTCACGTTCATGACAATCGCAGTGGCTGTGGCAGGAACTTGATCGACACCACCTTTGAGGCCGGGCACCCCCGTGATCTGCAACGTCCTGGTCTGATTCGGCATGAGCTCTCCAGCGCCACACTGAACGCAGGTTCGTGTGCGAGTGTCGAGTATGCGAAATGGCGTGACGGCGACGTAACTCGCCAAACCGGTGAACACGTAGCCCGAATTGGCACCAGGCGTGTTCGATCCCTTCGACGTGGTGATCTTCAAGAGGACATATCCGACCGCGTGGGCCGGGGTGGTGGTCCTGAATGACGTGGTCGTGATGCTCGTTGGGATGATCGCCGTACCGCCCAACGTGACCGTCATCGAGGCTGCGAACCCCGTGCCGGTAACCGTCAGTATCTGGCCGCCGGTTGCCGGTCCCGCAGCCGGCGCAAGCGACGCCACCACCGGGTTCGGTGGCGGGACAACCACAGGAGGACCGATGGCAACGCCCATACCGTGGAACGTCGAGAGCATGCGGGCGAACTGAGACTCCGAATACGTGTACTGATTGCCCGAATAGACATCGAGCAACGTGATCGAATGCCCGGGGTATGTGCCGAGCACGGTGACTGCGTGCTCGTGGAGCGTATACGGAACCTTCCGTCCGTCAAACGCGGTCCACGTGCTCGTGGAATATCCGTGGCCACTGGCGAGGCTTCGAAAATCGATCCAGACGACGACCGGATTCCCAGCTTCCACTTCGGCTTCAATAGAGGCCGTTGTCCATCCCGTATTGGCGACCTCTGTGTGACCAACCTCGGTAACCACGTTGGCAATAGGCTGGTAGTAGACGCCGTACCCGTCGCCGGGAGCGAACCCCTCGTGCCCGTTGACGTTGCCGACGAAATCGTCGTAGGGGTCGCCCCAAACGATATGGCCTCCTGTGTCGATGGCGTTGCGGTGATCGTCGGGAAGTTGGTTGAAGATCCAGTTCTGCAGATTCGAGGTCCCAGTGTTGACGGCAACCTTTCTTGCGATGAAGGCTGCTGCGAGCGCGGCGGCTTCACAATCCAGGTTCTTGTCTTGGACTGTGAGAAACGGATCCAGATTCAAAGGTCCGGGATGCGTGATCGCCGCGACTGCCAGGAGTGATGACCCAGCGAGGCTCGCAGCTCCTAGGCTGACGCCGACGAAGAAGGCGACCAAAATGGTCCCCGTCCGACGGCGGCGATGGCTGAGCATGCTCTTGACGCTGCACTCTTAGCCTGCGGCGTGCCGAACGTGCGGTTACGGAACTCACTGCGCAGGGCGCCGAACTGGCGATGCTCGGGGTCACGAGGAACCACCGCCACGCGACTCGCGTCGGAAGTCCTGTTCCAGGGTCGGCATCGTCATTCCTCGGGCCGTGGGGCCAGTCATCGATGACATCAAGCGACGGCAGCGACAGGTTCGGGTTGCGGCGAGACTGCCCCTCGGCGGCTCACTGCCAGGGCGCATGCTCCACCGAACGCCGAGAGCCCTGCCACAGCGGCGAGGGCAGGCCGGAAACCCGCGATGAATGCGGCAGGCGTGCCAATGTGTCCGTTGGCGGCGAAGACGGCGCTGGCGATGGCGACCGCGAAGACGCTGCCGAACCGAGTCAACGTGTTCTGCACCCCGGACGCCTTGCCGACGTCACGCGGGCCAACGGCGTTGATGGCCGCGGTCGTGGTTGTGGGGATGGCCATGGAGATGCCGATGCCGGCGATGGCCAGCGGAAGGACCAGTGCGCCGTAATCGAGCCCCACCGCCGCGTGGGTAGCGATCCACGCTAGACCGATCGCCTGCAGCAGCAACCCGGTGGCCATGAGCGGCCGCCGGCCGATGCGATCCGACAGAGCACCGGCTAGGGGCGCCACCACGACCGGTGCCGCCGTCCAAGGCAGGAAGCGGAGCCCAGTGCCGAGCGGCGAGTAGCCGAGCCCGAACTGGAAGTACTGCGACATGAGAAACGCCGCCGAAAAGATCGACCCGAACATGAGGAAGCCGGTGGCGTTGGCCGCGGTGAAGGCTCTGATGCGGAAGAGCGCCAAGGGCAGCATGGGAGCAGCCGCTCGCCGTTCCCAGAGCACGAAGCACGCCAGCAAGACAGCGCCGGCGCCGAGCGTGCCCACCGTCTCAGCGCCGGCCCAGCCGGCGTCGTTACCGCGCACCAGTCCCCAGGCCACCGCCGTTGCGGCCGCGCTGATCAGCAGCGCCCCCAGCGGGTCCAGTCGGGACTGCGGCCCCCGGCTCTCGGGCAGCAGGCGCAGCGAGAGGAGTGCCGCCACCAGCCCGATGGGCACATTGACCCAGAAGATCCAATGCCAGTCGAGGCCCTGCGTCACCGCCCCACCGACCAGCGGCCCAGCGGCCACCGCCAGACCGGTGATGCCGCCCCAGATGCCGATGATGGCCCCCCGCCGCTGGGGCGGGAATGCCGTGGTCAGGAGCGTCAGAGCGAGCGGGGTGACGATCGCACCCCCGACCCCCTGCACGGCCCGTGCCGCCACGAGCAGACCAGGCGACGGCGCCAGGGCGCACGCGGCGGACGCGATCGAGAAGACCACGATGCCGATGGTGAAGACGCGCCGGCGTCCGAATCGATCGCCCATTGCGGCCGCGGTGACGATGCCCGCGGCGAACGCCAGCGTGTAGGCGTTGACCGTCCACTCCAGTGTCGGCAGGCCGGCGTGGAGGTCACGCTGCATCGCAGGCAGCGCGGTGATGACAACCAGCGCGTCGAGCGTCACCATGAATGCCGCCAGCGACGTGAGGATCAGCGTCCAGGCGCTACCCCCGCCCTTAAGTCGCATCATCTTGGCGTTCATCGAAGTCCTCCGTCTGTGGAGCGAGTGGGTTCATCCGTCTCGACACCGGCGTCCGGTAAAACTGGGCGGCGGCCGACCGCCCACTTTCGCGACTCCTCGGTGTCGGTACCCTTGAACTGCATGCGTGGCGCCGGAGGTCGCCGTGACACGAGGACGAAGAGCTGAGCGAGTTGATCGCCCGAGCCAGGGCGCATGACGAGGAGGCGTTCCAACGCCTGGTCGAGCCGCATCGCGGCGAACTCCAGGTCCACTGCTACCGCATGCTCGGCTCGCTGCACGACGCCGAGGACGTCATGCAGGAGACCTTGATGGCGGCCTGGCGCGGTCTCGATGGCTTCCAGGAACGCGCCTCCGTGCGCACCTGGCTCTACCGCATCGCCACAAACCGCTGCCTCAACTGGCTGCGCGGCGCAAGCCGCCGCGCTCCTGAAGAGCTGCGGCTACCGGTGCAGCCCCCGGAGGCAAACCGCATGGGCGAGGTCGCCTGGCTCGAGCCCTATCCTGACCTGGTACTCGAGGGGTTACCGGACACTTCGCCGGGACCCGAGGCGATCTACGAGTTGCGCGAGTTCGATCTCGCTCGCCTTCACCACCGCGTTGCAGTTGCTGCCACCGCGGCAGCGGGCGGTGCTCGTGCTGCGCGACGTGCTCGGCTTCCGCGCCGGGGAGGTGGCGCACATGCTGGAGGCGACCGAGGAATCCGTGACCAGCGCGCTCAAGCGCGCCCGTGCTGGGGTCCAACGCGAGTTGCCGACCGAGCGCGAGCGGCCGCCGGTTGCAGGGAGCGACATGGAGCGTGCGCTCGTGGATCGACTTACCGAGGCGTACACCGCGGGCGACCTGGACCGGCTCGTGGCGCTGCTGACCGAGGACGTGCGCTTGGCGATGCCGCCGGTGCCATTGGAATACGAGGGGCTCGAGCTGGTGACCCACTTCCTGCGCGTCGTGGCCTTCCGCGAGGGCCGCCGTTTCCGCCTCGTCGCCACCCGGGCCAACATGCAACCTGCGTTCGGTATCTACGTGGTGGAGAGGCAGGCGCCGCTGGCGCGGGCGCTCGGAATGCAGGTGTTCACGCTCGCGGGGCCGCACATCGCGGCGATCACGCACTTTGCCGACACGAGCCTGCTCTCGCGCTTCGGACTCCCGCGATCCTTGCGTATCTGAACTAGCTAGGAGGTATGGAACCGATGGAGCACATGGTCGTCTCACACGAGGAATGGGAGAAGGCGCGCAAGAACCACCTCGCGGAGGAGAAGAAGTTCACAAAGCTGCGCGACGAGCTGAGCCAGGCGAGGCGGGACCTACCCTGGGAGCTGGTCGACAAGGAGTACGTCTTCGAGGGCCAGAGCGGTCGCACGACGCTCGCAGACGCGTTTGAGGGCCGCGACCAGCTGGTCGTCTACCACGCGATGTTCAACCCGAGCACGGCGTCCGAGCACACGACCTGGACAGAGGACTCCGCCTGCTTCGCCTGCTCGTTCTGGATGGACAACTTCGACCGCGTGGTGCGACACCTGAACCACCGGGACATCACCATGGCGGCGGCGTCGCGGGCACCCATCGCCAAGATCGCGGCGTATCGCAAGCGCATGGGCTGGAGCTTCCCCTGGTACTCAACGGAGGGCTCGGACTTCAACTTCGACTACCACGTGTCCTTCACGCCCGAGCAGCTGGCTGCAGGCAAGGCCGAGTACAACTACCGCGTCGACCCGGTAGGGATGTCAGAGATGCCAGGCATTAGCGTGTTCCGCCGCGAGGACGGGAAGATCTTTCATACGTATTCGGCATACGCGCGAGGGCTCGACATGCTGAACGTCGCATACCACTACATGGACCTCGTACCCAAGGGCCGCGACGAAGGCAACGTCGGTGCGATGGGTTGGCTGCACCGCTACGACGAGTACCCGGATTGACGGTCATGGCAGTGTCGATGGCCGCGATGACGGTGCCGACGGCGGCGCCGTTCTTCTTCGTGTACGGGCGCCACACAGGGGCGTCGCCCACTCGTCGGCCAACACCGCGTACACGACCTCGCTCTGCCACTCGCCCTTCACCCACTCGTTCTCCACCAGATGCGCCTCGCGTCGCATGCCCAGCTTCTCAAGGACGCGCGCTGAACTGACGTTACGCGCCTCGGTGCGGCCGATGACACGGTGCAAGCCCATGGTGCCGAAGGCGAAATCCAGCATCGGTCGCGCTGCCTCGGTGGCATAGCCCCTGCGCTGATGCGCTGGGTGAACGACGAACCCCAGTTCGCCCTGTTGGTGACCCTCGCTGACCACCCAGAGCGAGATGTCAGCGACGAGCTCACCGGTATCGCGCAGTACCACTGCGGCGTTCAGGCCGTCACCCTCCCTTTCGACCGCCACCCCTGCGATCTTCCGAGCCAGCACGGGGCGCACTTCGTCGAGCGAGCGTGCGTCATGGTAGAGATACCGGACGACCGCTTCGTCCGACTGCATTTCGTACAGAGCCTGCAGGTCGTCCTCCTGAAAGGGACGTAGCAGCAGGCGCTCAGTGTGCATCGGCCAGATTGGCCTAAATGGCGTCATCAGTCTGTCAATGCAAATGCTATCCGGCGTACCGCGCAGTCTTATGCCCAATGGACATTTCCGTACCTCCTCCAGTCCACGACCGACGATGAGACCAAGGATGCGCCATCTCGGCGAGCAACGAGGATCGCGTCAATCGTGTAACCCAAAGAAAACACTGACCGTTACCCTCACATGGCAACCACGACGTTCTGAGGAGCCAGCGCATGACCCCGCTCAGATTCGCGGCCGTATCACCTTGTTTCGGTGGCCTTCTACTGGTTTCCGGCTGCGGGACAAGCTCCTCAGCGTCGATCAGCTCCGGTAGCTCGCCCAGCGTGTCCCAATCGTTTGCCACGACCAATACTGGTGCATCGAGTTCGGCCACAATTGCACCAACCTCGTCGAGTTAGATCGTCTTGTCGGGGGCATTGGCGGCCGAAATTGCATCTTCTGGGATTGTCGTCGCGTGCGGCGAAGGCAGTGTCCGTGGTGCTTTCACCGTGTCGGGGACGAGCTACTGGCTTGACTTCGAGACTTGGAGTGCCAACGGTGACATCACCGCCGGAGGTACGCCGAGCGTGTGGCTTAGCAATCAGACAGGCTCCGCCAACGAATGGACGGGGGACGGTCACGCCTCCGGTTTTTCATCGGGCATCACGAAACTTGACACCAACACTGGCGCGAGCGTGCACAGCACGCTGATCCCGAGCGACGCGTTTGCAGCCCCGGACATCAATCAGGCTAAGTCAGATGTTAATGTCACGGCCACCATCGTATGCCCACCACCGGGATCGCCTAGCCAGATCATGGTCAGCGGCGCGCTCAGCGGCCCGATAACGGTGACGCACGTCAACTGCGACATACCAAACCCTCAAGCATCGGTTGAGGTGCTGGACGTCGTCGGACAACTGAACGGGTCGACGTATACCGTTAGTCTGCAACAGTCCGCTAACGCATTGTCTGTCACCGTAACTGGCGACGGCAAGGACTGGACGGGAGCCGCAAATGCTGGCAATCAGTTCTCTGTAATGCATGGCGCCACCTTCTCGGGGACCCTGACATTGGACCCTGGTCAAGGAGGGGTGGACAAATCGGCACCGACTCTCACGATTAGCGGGACGGCGACCTGCCCCTCCTGACACCATTGGCCCGTTGGAGATGTCACGAAGGTGCCGGCGAAGGTGTTCTTTCACACAAATCCGTAGATTTGCAACTAGCTCGCGAGGCCAACTCGTAATCAAGGATGACGGTGCCGAGGGACAGAATCGAACTGTCGACACCAGGTTTTTCAGTCGGACAAACTGACGTTCGTGTGCATCCTCTGAGTTCCATCATCGTATTCGAGCGGCCCTTGAAAACCCTGCTGGCGTCCAGGATTGTTCACCAACATCCATGGACGAAGGTGTCAGTCAAGGTGTCATTTGCGGGCTTGAACTCGAGGAGCTCTTGCTGATCCTCAGGCAGCCCTCTTGGGGGACCTGTCGAACCCCCTCTGGTGACAACACGCTTGGGTGGGCGAGGCTGATACGCCTTTTCTGATCGTTCTGAATGTCCTCGGACGAACCGCCACGATCGAGGTAACGTTTGAAAAGGCCGGGGGCGGATGGGATCATGCAAGCGTGCGCAGGCGAAACCAGCTGATCTCGCTGGGAGTGTCCGTGGTCATCGCAGCCGGTGCGCTGACTGGCGCCTTCCTAGCCGGTTCTCACTATCCGGCGGTCACGGTCGTAAGTGGCGAAGCGCATATAGGTGACGGCGTGGCGACGGCTTTCATAGACGGATGGGCATACGGCATCCCCATGGACGTGGCGTGGTTGGGGGCTGATGGAAGCTGGCGTCAAAGTGGCACACCCGCCTGCATGGCGTGGACCGGTACCCCCCGCGACGTCAGCATCAAGTTCGGCTGGGTGCCGATCACCTCACCCGACGACAACGGCTGGCGTCAGGTCGTATGGGTCTCCTGCCGAAACTGAGCGCGGCGCTTGAGGTCGCCGTCCTCCGATGCATTGCGCGTCCTCGTATTCGAGCGTGGCATGTGCCCGGCCTTCCCGCACCCTCGCCTCTTTCAGCGCCCGGCCCTGCTCGGGGGTGTGCACGCGCGGTGCGCCCTCCTCGTGGACGGAGGAGGGGTCGTTGCGCGGTCATACGCCGAAACTTCGAAGAGTGGCGGAACTATTCGCGCCGAGACGCGTACTCGCATCGTGAACAGGCGCGTAGTGTCGCTAATTGGCGTGACGATCTCCCTGGCGCTGGCGGCCTGCGGCTCCACCGGAGATCCCACAGGAAGCGCCAACGCAACCCGGTCGAGCGTGTCGGGCAGGGTCGGGAGTTCGACGCCCTACAGACTTTACACACACTGCGGAGTGCTGTCTGCAACCCTCAACGGCCAAACCTTTTACGCAGAACCAGCACTTACCGACGGCCGGGGCAACCCGCCTCTGGGCTGGGGAAATCCGTACGACGCTGGGGAGCTGACCATACAGAGCGCGACGATCATTGATTTCCAGGACGAGTTAGGTCAGTCAGCGCACTTCAGTATCGCGGCGGCTCGCTCGCCCGTTCCCATCTGCTCCTGAAGACAACTGAGGGTCCGAGGGCAACCAGCCCAGCACACCCGGAGCGGACCGAGTTGGGGTCGTGCATAGCTGACGGTGAAGCCCAAGGGGCCGGGCAGGTCATGTTCACGCCCCCTAGCGGCGCCGTACGCATCATCTCGCTCATCAGGGCCCTCGCCCGCCCCTGGAGGCCAGACCGAGCCTGGGGAGGGTGATACCCATTCGCCAGCGAATGTCGCCCGGCTCCGCGAGGCCGCCGATCTTGTGAGCGCTGTGGCGACGGATCCCGAGACGCGGCGAGACGCATCGAAAGCGAACGGCTCACGGCACCTCTTGCCGAAGGGCAGGAGTAAGCCGGCCCGCATCCCGAGTTGATAGCTTGGACCAGTTGGCCGTCGGATTCAGTCCGAGCACAGACGGGGCACCACAACCTTTCACCGCCAACGAAAAGAGAACCGCGATGGGAAGGATCGTCTGAGCGAGGGTACATTGACGGATGCTGACGTGAGCGAGCGCCACGTCACTTGGCGGACGGACCGCCGAAACTGCTCGCTCACGGGAGTCCCCTCGACGTGGCGAGGTGGGAGCGCTCATGTCGCCCCTGAGCCTCGGCACCCCTAAGCCCGTCTCAACCGCCTCCTCCGCGTGTGAGCCTCGACACAAGCCGCTCAGCGGAACACGCAGTTGATAGATTCGCCACATGGCTGGCTACAGCAGCGTCACTGACTGGCTCCTCGACTCCGATCCGTCGATCCGTTGGCAGGTGATGCGCGATCTCCTCGACGCCCACGAGTCCGAGTGGGGCGCGGAGCGCGCCAAAGTGCAGACCGAAGGCTGGGGAGCGGAGCTCCTTTCCCATGAGGACGCAGATGGGCAATGGGCAGGGGGTGCCTTTCTCCCGCGTGATTTCGACGCCCGCGAGTGGGAGGAGGTGGGGCAGCCGTGGACGGCCACGACGTTCTCGTTATCGCAGCTTCGCGAGTTCGGTCTCGATCCCTCCTCGGACCGAGCTCAACAAGCCGTCGAGCTGATCGGCGCCAACTCACGCTGGGATGAGGGCGGCCAGCCCTATTGGGAAGGCGAAGTCGAGGAGTGCGTCAACGGCCGGATCGTTGCCGACGGCGCCTATTTCGGAGTCGACGTCTCGGCCATCGTGGGGCGACTGGTAGGCGAGCGGCTCGAAGACGGCGGCTGGAACTGCGAGCGGATCAACGGGTCAGTTCGGTCGTCATTCGCCAGCACCATCAATGTTTTGGAGGGGCTCCTTGAGTACGAGAGAGCCACCGGTGGCACCTCGGAATCGCGAGAGGCGCGCAAATCTGGAGAGGAATATCTCTTGGAGCGCAGGCTATTTCGTCGTCGCACTACTGGCGAAGTAGCCGACGAAAGGTTTCTGCAGTTGTTGCATCCGAACCGATGGCGCTACGACATCCTGCGAGCGCTCGACTACTTCTGGTCGGCCGCCGCTCTCGCCAGGGCCGCGCCAGACCCAAGGCTCGGCGAAGCAATCGACCACGTTCGTCGCAGGCGCCTGGAGGAAGGCGCCTGGCCCCTCGACTGGAGCCTGAACGGCCGCGTCTGGTTCGAAGTGGACGACCAACCAGGCGAGCCCTCTCGCTGGGCGACTCTGAGGGCGATGCGAGTTCTGAGATGGTGGGAGGCGGAGCCCCTATCGAGCCCGAGGTGAAGCTCATGGGGTGCGCATCCACAGGTCGTCACTCCACTAAACCTCAGGACCTTCCAGTTTCCGCGCGACACGCACTCCTCTCTGCCCAAGAGAGACATTGGCGGATCCTGTCGTGGGCTGATGTCATACGCCTAGCCCCTTTGTGGGTTGAAATACATCTCTCCTGCCATTCTGTGGTCACCCGACTACGCTTCTCGGATGGATTCGCCGTCCACGTTGCCTTATCCGGGATGGAGCGAGAACACGGTCACCGTGCCGGTCAACTACTGCGAGGAGGGGCGGCTACCGGCGGTCTGCGTGGTGACAGGAGCGCCCGCGACATCCAATCTTCGCAGTCGGTACAGCACGACGCCCGGCTGGGTTGGCTGCCTGTTCTTCGTCAGTTGGCTTGCGCTGCGAAGGTACCGTGGTTCAGCCGGCGGTTCCTCCGATCGTCATCGATCAACCGCGGAGGTCTTCGGGTTCCTGGCTCCCATGAGACTGGGCGATGACTCGACCAGCTCCAGCACCTTGTCGAGACTTCAGCTTGACCCCTTCTTCCCAGGCCCGGTGCACCTGTTCAGAAGAACCCAGCCTGTGCATAGCCATCTCTCTGATGGCCCTCTCGTCGTCGTCGGGCTCGACACCCATGGCATCACGCGCCGACTCCGCGGCGGCGAGCAAGGTAGCGGCCTGCGCGGCTGCGCCCCGAGCTGCAGCAGCCGCAGCGAGCTGGTCGACGCAGAACGCCACCAAGGGTTGATCACCGACCGAGGCCGCTCGCCGAGCCCCGGACAATGCAAAGTCGCCGGCCTCTTCGGGAAGGCCACGCGCGATCTCGGTTGCCCCGAATCCGGCCATGGTGTACGCCTCGCAACGCGACTGCCCTCGAGCACGAACAAAAGGCAGATTCTGTTCCAGCAGCTCACGTGCGCGATCGTGGCGCCCGGCCCTGTTGGCGATATCGGCGAGGCCGAGTTGGCACGACGACACACCCACTCCATTGTCCACCGCCTCCGCGACGACCTGCGCGTCGCGGAGTAAGTCTTCCGCCGACTGGAGGTCACCGCACAGCAATGCCCCGCGCGCCCGTTCCTTGAGCTGCTCGAACTGCTCGGCAACACCACCGAGCTTCATTGCCAGCGCCGCCGCCTCATTGGCCGACGTTGACGCTAGCGCATACTCACCCTGTCCATATGCGATGGTGGCGAGGCCCGAGAGCAGCTGCCGGCGTATCTGGTCTTCCGTGTCGTCAAGCGCCAGCGCGCGCTCGAGCCATTCTCTCGCTTCGACGTGGAACCCGCGAACGACCCAATACATGACAAGCGCAGCCGTGATCTCACGCACCAGCGTGGCGTCGCGTTGCTGCAAACCGAACCCAACAGCCGCGCGGAGATTGTCGATATCAGCCGCGAGGATGGACACGGGTCCTTCTTCGGGCTCACCGGCTCGCAGGACCAACTCCAAGCGCATGGCAAGGCGGTGAAAGTATTGAGCATGGCGACGTTTCAGCTCCATCGCACCTTCTTGCGCTTCCAGCTTCTCAAGAGCAGACTCATGAATCGTTTGCAGGTACGAGAAGCGCGACTCCGGTGCGAGTCGGAGGAGGCTCTGCTCGAGCAGCGACTCGAGCACGGGTACGCCCGCGTTGCACACGTACTCCGCCGCCTCGAGGTCGAAGCCTCCGCTAAACACTGCCAGGTTGGCGAACTGCTGCTTGTCCTCGTGTGACAACAAGCCATAGCTCCAGTCGATCGTTGCTCTGAGCGTCTGCTGTCGAGCCGGCGCATCCCGACGTCCGCTCGTGAGAAGAGGCAGCCGCCTGTCCAACCGCTCGAGCAGCTTGTCGGGTCGCAGGACCCGCGTGCGAGCGGCTGCAAGCTCGATGGCAAGCGGTAGGCAGTCGACACGACGGCATATGGTGTGCACCGCCTCGAGCGGAGTTGCCTGCTTCGCTCGATCGATGAACAGCGCGACCGCATCGACCTCATTCAGCGGCGGGACGTCGTACTCCCGCTCGCCTGATAGACGCAAAACAGCGCGACTAGTGGTAAGCAGTCGCAGGTTCGGGCAGTCCGCAATGAGCCCGGCAAGTGCCGGCGCGCAACCCACGACGTGCTCTAGGTTGTCGAGCAGGATGAGCATGCGCTTTTCATCGATGTGGTCCACGATCCGAGCCTTGGCCCCGATCGTCGCGGCCACGGTAGGCAGCACCAGGTCGGCATCGCCGACAGCGCCCAGCGGAACCCAGAAGACGCCATCCTTGAACTCTCCGACCAGGTCCGCTGCCACCTGAAGAGCGATCCTCGTCTTGCCGCTTCCGCCTGCCCCCGTGAGCGTGACCAGACGGTTCGCAAGTACGAGCGCGCTCACCTCGGCCAGTTCTCGCTCCCTACCGATCAGCAGTGAGGATTGGGCGGGCAGATTCGTCGCATTCAGAGAGCGCAGAGGGGGGAACTGTCGATCGCCGATCTGGAACAGGCGCTCCGCCTGGCCGAGATCCTTGAGACGGTGCAGGCCGAGGTCGCTTGTGTCAAAGGTGTCACCGATGTCTGACCGCGTGGACTCAGAGATGACAACCTGCCCGCCGTGAGCCGCCGAGCAGATGCGCGCAGCTCGGTGGACGTCGAGGCCAACATAGCCGTCGTTGGTTAGTTGCGGCGTGCCCGTATGGATCCCCGCGCGGATACGAATGGGACCCGCGGCTTGCGCCTGCTGAGCCCGAACTGCCGCGGCCACCGCATCTGCCGCTTGCCGGAATACGAAGAAGAAGGCATCCCCCTGGGTGTCGACTTCCACACCGCGATGGCGCGCGCATGTTTCTCGGAGGGTTCGTCGATGGTCGCTGAGCATCTCCGCGTAGCCCTCCGGTTGCTCCTGGAGAAGGCGCGTTGAGCCTTCGATGTCGGTGAAGAGAAGGCTGACCACACCGGTTGGGAACCGCGCCATATGTAGATGATGCACGGTCATTCGCGCCATCGCACTGCTGGGCGGCTGCGGACGGGCCGACGGGCTTGTGGCCAGCGGCGCAAGGACCCGCTAGAGCAGGCTTCCGAGCCTTTACCAACCTTGACCACGGCAGCGAAGACCTGAGTTGAAGCTTCGCATTCACTTGATAACGCTCGCTGACAGAGATCTCGATCGCGCCCTCGATTTCTACCGCAATGGCCTTGGGCTGCGAATTGCCCGGCATTGTGGCCACAGAGGTCGCCGGGAATGAGGCACACGCTGTCGGCGCGCCATCGCGACCTTCCGGTCCCAAGTTCTTGTGACGCTCTACAGGCATCCTGTTGTCGGCAGATGGAGGGGCTCGCCAACTTGTAGGCTAGGGGCGAGTGCATGACGATCCTTACGCCACTGGCGTATGCGCCTACTGGCACCTATCCACTCCACCACCAGAGCTGACCGCAGCCCTCTCCGATGGCTGGCTCACGCCACCTGGTCGGGCGCTCGATATCGGGTGTGGGCTCGGCATCGAGGCCGCAACGTTAACAGAGGCGCGTTTTCGAGTTGTTGGCATAGACCTGTCATCCGTAGCGCTCGCACGCGCATCTGCCGCACATCCTGAGGGGTTGTTCGTGGAGGCGGATGTGCGATCACTTCCCTTTTTCGACAGCGCCTTCGACGTGCTAATTGACCGAGGCTGCTTTCACTACCTGGAACCGGCTGATCGATCCAGATACGCGAGCGAGGCCTTCCGGGTTACACGTCCCGGTGGACGCTTCCTGTTGAGGGCATGCCTGCGAGCGGCAGGTGTCCGCAACGACATCGGCATGGAGACGCTGTTGAGCGTCTTCACCGGCTGGGACGTTGTAGCGGCGCGTGAGGCGGACATACCCACTGATACTCGAACGATGACGGCACTTGTGATCCGTCTGCAGCGCCCAGCCTTTATCAGCACGGCGGATTAGGCCGGGCGCGGAGCCGCACGCGGGCGAGACAGTTGATGGGCCCACCCGACAACGGTCGTCGAGCGGATACGTGAAGCCTTTCGCTTCAGGGGACTGGAGATCGAGGTTGATGGCCAAATCGACCGATTCACACTGACCCACGGCCCGGCCGGGTAGCGCAGCGCGGTCCCCGTGTCGCAGGCTAATCAGAAGCCCTGAACGCCCGGCCGAGCTGGTCGCTTCGACCGGACGGTCGCTAAGGCGGTACGGGTCAAATACCAACTCCTCTCCTGTGAGAACGCCGTGGACGTGGGCAGGCCACATGTATCGCTCTGGTGTGAAAGGTGTACGCCATGGTGCATAAACCTGAGCTCATCAGCACGAGAGGGTGAAATCGCCCACGAGTAGCCTCACGTTCCGTATTCCGATGCGACCCGGGTTCGACAGCACATGACATCTCCTCCCTCCATCAAAGGCGCTTCCCAGAGGCGAGGTCGCGGTGGATCATTGAGCCGTGGGGTCATCTGCGACGTTCGACGAGTTGATCGCCGTGGGGGAAACCGCGCCAATCGAGGGCTGGGACTTCTCGTGGTTCGCGGGAAGGGCTACCGAGGAGCGCCCCTCATGGGGCTATGCGAAGCTCCTCGCCGACCGGATCACAGTCGCCACGTCCGTTCTGGATGTCCAGACCGGGGGTGGCGAGGTGTTCGCCGGGGCTTTGGTGCAGGCAAAGCGCTCGCCTGTCCGGATCGCTGCGACCGAATCGTGGCCTCCGAACCTGGAGATAGCGAGACGTACCCTCGGCCGGTTTGGCGGATTGGTACTCGAGGCGGCTGACGATGGCGACCTACCGTTCACTGCTCAGTCATTCGACCTCGTGGTCAGCCGACACCCAGTCGTGACCGTCTGGTCCGAGATAGCGCGCGTGCTCCGCCCGGCTGGCACCTACCTCTCGCAGCAGGTTGGTGCCGGCTCAAACCGAGAACTCATCGACTTCATGATGGGCCCCCAGTCTGTCGGCACATCGCGCAGCCCCCAGCGAGCGGTTAGGGAAGCGGAGGTTGCCGGCCTCGTCGTAGTGGATCTCCGACAAGAGTTGCTGCGGACGGTCTTCAACGATGTCGGGGCGGTTGTCTATTTCCTGCGCAAGGTGTTGTGGACGGTCCCTGGCTTCACCGTGGACGGATACCGGGATCGGCTTCTAAGCCTCCACGAGCAGATCCAGCGCGAGGGACCCTTCGTGGCGCATGCCAAACGCTTCCTTATCGAGGCGAGGCAGCGCGCGGACTAAAGAGCCGAATGGGGCACCGTTTGCGGCAAGCCCGCCCGTCGAGTCCACCCATTGCCGGAGCGAATCTCCATGCTGTCTCGCTCTAGAGTATTAATTGCACGCTAGGGTGCCCGCGCGCCTCGTTGCATGACGGCACGACGAACGGCCCTGTACCTCGGTCTGTCGGACGCCACGGCCCCTCACGACTGAGAGGGGCACCGGCGGCCGCGCGAGTTGACCCCGACGCGGCCACTTCAGCCCGGCAGGTAGCGTCCGGAATTCGGTGGCCCTAC
Organism: Candidatus Dormiibacterota bacterium; assembly: GCA_963799005.1. Classification (GTDB taxonomy): domain Bacteria; phylum Chloroflexota; class Dormibacteria; order Aeolococcales; family Aeolococcaceae; genus Palsa-851. Next base: position 169,675 of record CAWCVK010000004.1, read on the forward strand.
GGGCACGTGATCGGAGGCACCGATTCCAGCACCGCGAGCCGGACAGGTGGGACGGGGTTCTCGCTAGGATCTCGCCGACCATGCCGATGAGCCTCCTCCGCCGTGAGCGCCGCTTCTACGAGCTCTTCGATCGCCAAGCCGAGAAGGTGGCAGCGGCGGCGCGATTGCTGCGCATGGCGGTCGATGACATCGCGCGGATTACGGAGCACCAGGCGGAGATCAAGGCGCTGGAACACGCTGGCGATGAGGTGACCCACGAGATCATCAAGACCCTGCACCGTACTTTTATCACGCCCTTCGACCGCGAGGACATCTACGCGCTGAGCTCCGGTCTCGACGATGTGCTCGATTACATCGATGAGATCGCCGAGACCATTCTGCTGTACGGCATCACTGAGATCTCGCCCGCCGCCAAGTCGATGGCGACACTCCTCGTCGAAGCGACGGCGCAGTTGCAGGCAGCCGTGTCGAAGCTCGAGTCCAAGGAAGGCATTAGCGCTCATGGCATCGAAGTCCACCGCATCGAGAACGTTGGAGATAGGGAATCACGGCGCGCCATCGGCGACCTCTTCAGCGGGACGTACGACGCCCTCACGGTCATCAAGCTTAAGGACTTCTACACCTTGCTCGAGGACTCACTCGACCGCTGCGAGGACGTTGCCAACGTGATCGAGGCAATCACTATCAAGAACGCCTGATGGGCACGACCGCGCTGCTGATCGTGACGGTCGTGATCGCACTCGGATTCGATTTCACCAACGGATTCCACGACACGGCGAACGCTGTGGCTACGTCGATCAGCACGCGCGCCCTGGGGCCGCGTCTAGCGGTGGTGCTCTCGGGGCTCTTCAACCTGGCCGGAGCCCTGGTCGCGGTGGAGCTGCTCCACACGCATGTCGCAAACACGATCGGCGGACTGGTCGCTCCCAGGCATGGTGTGTCGCTGGGCATGATCATCGCCGCATTGGTCGGAGCGATCGCCTGGAACCTGATCACCTGGCGCGCCGGCCTGCCGTCGAGCTCTTCACATGCTCTGATCGGCGCCCTGATCGGGATGGGCGTCGTCGCCTATGGGGTGAGCGCGGTGAAGTGGGGTTCCGTGGTCCCGGTGGTGATCGCGCTGGTCGCCTCACCGTTGGCCGGGTTGGTGCTTGCGTACCTGTTCACCGTCATCACGCTGGAGGCGCTCCGAACGCGGCACCCAGGTCCCATGAACCGACGATTCAGGGTGGCGCAGGTTGCCTCCGGGGCGTTCGTGTCCTTTTCACACGGCGCCAACGACGCACAGAAGACGATGGGAGTTATCACCCTGGCGCTCGTGGGCGCCGGAATTGTCTCGGCCAGTGGCAAGACCTTTCCATCGCCGCCCTTCTGGGTGGTGGTCGCGGCCGCCGCGGCGATCGGATTCGGAACCTACGCGGGAGGATGGCGGATCATACGGACGCTTGGGATGCGGGTGATCAGGCTCGAACCCGTAGACGGCTTCTGCGCCCAGACGATGGCGGCGGCGGTCATCCAGGGGGCGACGCAACTGGCCCTGCCGGTCAGTACCACCCACGTCGTGTCCGGTGCGGTCATGGGGGCGGGAGCCACCCGTCGTCTCGGTGCGGTGCGATGGGGTGTCGCGCGCAACATCCTGGTCGCCTGGGTGCTCACCATCCCGGCAACTGCCGCAATGGCGGCGCTGTGTGCCTTGTTTGTCGGAGCCCTTTAGGGCGGCGACCCACCCGCCAGCCTCAAGGCGCCGCCTGTTGAGAGCCGAACGAGGATCGAGCGACGGCTGGGGCTTCTGAACTACGGCGCTCGAGCAATCGCCTGGAATGTTTCCCAAGTGAACTCGGCGAACTCCCAGAGGCCCCTGTCGTTCATGTATTCGACGATCGCGTCCTCGCCGTCGTCGTTGGCCTGAACGAGCCCTTGTGGATGATCCGTGGACGCCCGAGTAAGGCGTTCCTCCGACGGAAGTCGGAGCCGATGCGCTCGGAGTAACTCGAGGGCGTGCTCCCGTTGGAACCAACGCCACGTGTCTCGATTGCCTTCAGCGAGCCTTTCGCTCGGCTGCATTCGCTAACGATACCTCCCGTTCTGTGAGATCAAGTTGGAAGCACTCATACGGAAATGGGCGTGCCAACTTCACCACCGTCGGCCTCACGGCCCGGCGATTCACGAGGCGCTCAAGGAACAAGGTTGTACGCTCGGTTGGACAAGTGTGCTAACCCCGAGATATGCCGGCCGAGCCGCTCCTGGTGGGTCAGTGATGTCTCTCCGATCGATTTCTCCGATCGGAGTCGACGACGCTGCTCGCTTATGTTCGCTACCGCACGGAAGCCTCGACCGCACCTGCGTACGCTCAAGGCTGTTCCACCACTACCGGCCGGTCGGCCCGTAGGACCCGGCGCTGGTGCGGTCATCGGGGTCCTGGGAGACTGACGTGCACAAGCACGAGGGAACCTTTGCAGTGGGGCAGGAGATATCCGAGCACCATCCAGAGCTCGCCGGTGAGCGGGGCGACTTCGCATCGGGTATGGGGCGAGTGCGTTACACCCACCAGGGCACCTTCGCCGAGGGTCAGGAGTGCGTGGATCCGCATCCGGAGTTGATCGAGAACCGACTTGGTTTTGCTGCGGGCCAGAGGACGATCAGATTCATACCGTCGTTCCAGTAGCTCCTGAGCTCAGGGCTCCCCGTCTTTCGCGGCATTCGGCCCTGCCCAGAGTTGCGATTTCATCGCTCCGGTCCCGGCCGCTTCTGGGGTGGTTCGCTTCCTTAGTTCAAGTGTGTTCATGGCACGCTGGGGTGGGGGACGCTCCCTTTCCCAGGAGCGCTGGCGACGGAGTAAGGGAGCTCGCAAGGCCGGTAGTGGGTCTAAGAGGTGCATGTGCTCCGTGAGTGCTCGTCGCGCCCACGCACAGCCTTCACGTGGGGCCTCGGAAGTCGACATCTTTGGTCTGGACCGTTCCGGCCGTCCTCCCGGGCGCTGTCTGGTAGGTCCAGTACAGGTTCGTATGCCCGATGACCTGGTCCGGCGGCGGCGCCCCCCATTCCGTCTTGTTTCCAGTCGTGTGGGCGTCGCTGACCAGGGTCGCGTCGTATCCCCTCGCAAACGCGCCGTGGATCGTCGAGCGGATGCACGCATCGGTCTCTGCGCCGACGACGACGAGTCGCCCGACTCCTAACCTCGACAGCACCGTCTCGAGGTCGGTGTCCTCGAAGGAATCGCCGTAGTTCTTCTCGACGAGCGGCTCGGCGTCGACCGGAGTCAACTCGGGGACGATCCGCCATTCGTCGCTCCCCCTCGCAAGCTGAGCGTCGGAGTGCTGGACCCAGACAACAGCGACCCGTTCCCGCCGCGCCTTCTCGACGAGGCTGCCGACATTCGCGACGACCGCGTCGCGCTGGTGAGCCCCCTCGACGACGCCCTTCTGAACGTCGACCACGAGGAGTGCGGTATTCGGCCGGTTCTCGAGTGTGGTCACAGTCTCCCCTTACTCAGGCTGGCCTCGCGTGTCACTTACGTGTCAGTTAACGGTAGACCTACCGACCGACCGACTGCGGGCGGGAACGAACCCGTTTGACGTTCATCCCAGTGTTGATTGCACGCTGGGGCGGGCGACCGTCTCCTTGAAGTGTCACGTTGCTGGTCGGAGCAGCCACCCGCTGCTCTAGGTGGGCTCCGCCACTGACCTGCTGGACGACAGTCGACCTCAGTCACGGCAACAGTTCGTCGGGCGAAGGGTGGAGCTCATGGGACGCCACCTGTCAGGTGGGGACGCTGGCCGGCCCCTATCGTGGATCGGTCTAGAACGCGTCAATCAAACTGACCCACTACCCCTGTCCCCGCGCGCGTGACTCCCATTGCTAGCGTGGTAGGGTTCCTTCGAACTCAGCATGTCGCCGCCGTTTGGCAGCGCTCCGGCACGCTAGGGACAACGACGAGGGGTTGGATGCCGCACTTGGTTGGGACGTCACCGGTGGCCCGCTGGGGGCCTGCGCGGAGGCGAGTTGCTGGTGCGGCTGTCGCCCTTGCTGTGGGCGCCCTGACAGGGACCACAGCATTTGCCCACTTTGCCTTCGCGACCACGACAACGGTCGACTGCTCGACGCAGAATCTCCAGACTGCCATCAACAGCGCCACGGCCGGTGACACACTCGTCATCTCGGGGACCTGCTCGAACGCTCCCTCGAGCGGCGCAGCTTTCGTCGTCGCGAAGAACCTCACGCTCGAGTCCGCCGCCGGCAGCACCGCGACGATCGAGCCATCGACCACCGGCAGGGTGCTGCTCGTGGAGGGGGCTACTACCGTCACGGTCAGCAACCTGATGATCACAAACGGTGGCGGCAGCTTGCCCGGCGCGGGTATCTACAACGCCGGCACACTCGCCCTGACGGACTCGACTGTGACCGGTAATTCCGTAGCCGCGACGGTCGCAAACGGTGGCGGCGTCGAGAACGTGGGGACCTTGTACGTCTCGAGCAGCACCATCAGCGATAACGTCACCACACCCACCAGCGTGTTCGGCAGCGCCAATGGAGCAGGAATCTACGACACCGGAACCCTCTCACTGAGCAACGCAACGGTCACGGGTAATGACAACGACGCCTTCCCTGGTCAGACAACCGCCGACGAGGGGGCTGGGCTCTACGTCAGCGCAAGTGCGGGCAAGGTCACCGTCACCAACACAACGATGACCGCCAACGCCTCTTACAACGGCATCGGTGGGATCGCTGACGCGGGCGGTAACGTCAACCCGCTCGAGGGTTCGATCATCTACAACAACACAAACACTGCAACATCGAAAGAGCAGGACTGTGGTGGCCCCCGCTCTGGTGGCTACAACGTTCTGGGCTCCAGTTGCCTGTTGACCCTGACGAACTCAACCGACGTTGTCGGTCAGGATCCGACCCTGGGAACGCTCGGCGGCCACGGCGGCCCTACGCAGACCATGGTTCCCGCGGCAGGCTCTCCCGCGATCGAACTCATCCCGTCCACAACGTGCACCACGTGTCTTGGGGCAAGCCCCACAGATCAGAGAGGCGTGATCCGTCCGCAGGGCACGAACTGCGATGCGGGTGCCGTCGAGGTGGCCGCGAACCCAATCGCCAACAATGATTCGTACACGGCCACGAAGAACGTCGCCTTGAGCGTGCCGGCGCCCGGAGTGCTCAGCAATGACACGACCACGACGGGAGGCACCCTCACTACTTCAGAGGTGACCTCGCCGACCAACGGCACGCTAACGTTGAATTCGAACGGTGCCTTCACCTACACGCCCAACGCCGGATTCACCGGTATCGACTCTTTCACCTACCACGATACGGATCCCCTGACCGCGCAGCAGTCAGCGACCGCAATTGTGACGTTGAACGTGCAAACGACGTTCCAGGACAGCAACCCGAGTCTCGCCTACGACAGCTGGCACGGAGTCATCGATGCGACCGCAAACGGCGGCACCTATGAAGTCAGCGGCAGCAAGGGTGCCCGAGCAACCGTCAAGTTCACAGGAAGTGGCGTCACCTGGGTCACACGGAAGGCATCCGACCAGGGTATCGCCAGCGTAACTATCGACCGTCTCAGCCACGGCACGTTCGATCTGTACTCCTCAACCACTCAAGCCCAAGTTTCGGAGGCGTTTTCGGGTCTCAGTTCGACTACGCACACATTTGTCATCAAGGTGACGGGAACGAAGAACCCGTCCTCAAATGGAACCAAGGTGTCGATCGACGCTTTTATCGTCGGCACCACGACCATTCAGGACTCCTCGCCCAAGGTCGAGTACGACACGTGGGCTGGGTCCACCTCAAAGTCAGCGAGTGGTGGGACTTATCGAAGCAGCGGGAAGGCGGGAGCGACGGCGTCCCTCACGTTTGTGGGCACCAGCGTCACCTGGGTGACGGCGACGGGACCCGCTGATGGTGAGGCGCAGGTGTACATCGACAACGTTGCCCAAGGCCCGGTAATCGATCTCTATTCATCGGCTACCCAGTGGCAGGTGGCACACACCATCTCGGGCCTCAGCTCGGGTACCCATACCATCGAGGTGAAGGTGCTGGGATTGAAGGATTCCTCGTCAACCGGGACCAAGGTAATCGTCGACGCGTTTGCCGTCAGCTAGGCGGCTCTGCATCGGTCACGATGCATCACAGGTCTAACTCCTGACGACTATCCCTTTCGACGTGGATTCGGTGGGGGGCGGCGAGGCAGCATCCGACGGGACGATCAATGGCGACCACGAAACGCCCACTCGGGTGTGAAAGTTGTACGCCAGGGTGAGCGACGCGTATGTGTCCCGACCGTACTGGATGGCACGTTCGTCTGGCGTTGTGTTTCACGGCCTGTTCATAGGGGCCGCGATCCTTGCCGCGCAGGCAGCTCCACAGATGCGCGTCTGAGCCGGATGCGCTAGACGTACTCATAGAGGTTGATCGGATTCCCTTCCAAATCGACGAAGGTCGCCATTCGGTATCCCTCATCGTCGCCCTCAGGCTCTCGGCTGAACGTCACGCCCCGCCTTTTCAACTCGCTCACGGTCTGTCTCAGGTCATCGACGAGGATGGATGGGATGCAATTCCCCGTCGCGTCGGCGACGGGGTTAGTCCCATCGAGCGCGAGGAATGTGTCCCCTTCAGGGAAGGACATCATGCAGAACGGGTCGTCGTGCGCACCCTCGACGGTTAGCCCGAGCTTGTCGACGTACCACGCGACCGCCGCCGGCCAATCTCGTACACGCAGGGCGACGAGGTTGAGTTTACGGAGCATCGCGGGAGGGTCCTCCGGTCAGGCTGCGGAGTACATTGACGTGAAGGACCATACAGTTTCCGCCGGGTCAGGGCGAGCTGGCCAATCCAGCAGTCGCAGTCGTCCAGTCGTACCTCTGGATGACCGACGACCGGGACGGCGACCTTCATCGCACATTGCCCCCATGAGGCTAGCCTGCAGCTCGTCTCGGCGGGTGGCTTCAGTGACGAGTTGCAGGATGGGGTGGGCTGTCCCAGGAACCGCCGCGCAGCAAGAGAGGGGGCACCCGGTAACCGTGGCAGAGCGGCAGCACTACGGGGTCTCTACGAGGCAGTTACTTAGCAAGAACTCCCGACGAGAGGCGCTGTGCGTTGGCACCTTCCGTCACAGCCGTCACCGTTTTCCCAGTATGAATCGTCGCCGAGTGAGATTCCAACTGGCATAGGGTCTTCAAGCCACCCAGAGTTTGGAATTCGAGAATCAAACCTCCAGTCCCCTTGTAGACAGAGGCAACTGGTCCTCGCACCAGCAGGGTGGCTTCCCTGAAATCAGAATAGAATTTGTCGGCCTTCATCGCTTGAGCCAGTTGGTCGGGTGTTACCTCACGGGCGCTCAGGGCGCCTACCGCATAGGAATCGCCGGCGAAGAATGAAATCGCAGCGACACCAGCCAGCACACCCAGGATGGCAACCAGGATCGGAAGTCGTCCCATGTTCAGTTTCGGTCGCTGCCTCGTCTTTCCGTCCATCGGGAGAGACAACGTTCGATGTGGTCGACTGGTTATAGGACTTGATAGGGAAGACGTTGGCCAGTGACTACCAGGGCTCGCACATGCAGAATCGCAGACGGGCGAGATTGACATCTCGCGCGAATAGCGGCGAGCGTGCCAAACGCTGTAGCAACAAACTTGTACGCTAGGGTGCGCCGACATCACCTCCTTCGGCTCTCTCAAAGTGTGACCACAAGCTTCCGGTCGATTTAGCGGCGTATCTCGAAGTCGGTTGGGCGCTCCATGGCGGTGGGAACAGCGGCACTCGGTGTCACGGCGAAGTCGAGTACTTGGAGCGTGTCACTGCCCGGATTGACAATAGTGAGCGTCCCACCTGCCTGGGCGAAGGCCGCGCCACCGCTGCTCAGCGGCAGGTTCTCGTTGCCGACGTGAACCGAGGCGGATCCCTCCACAACAATGATCATTACTGGCCCTGACATATTGGGAGCGTCGTATCGGGCACCGGGAGAGAAAGTCACCGCGCTTAGTTTCTCGGTATATGGGACCGCCGGCCGGGGATTCACATTTGGCGACTCAAAGACGCGGTGGCCATAAGGCACCGGCATGACCAAGGTGCGCTGAAAGTCAGGACGGACTGCGAAGACGTACCAGTCATTCGCCGTCGCGCCGGTCAGCGTCAGGACACCTCCGGCAATGAGCACGATTGACAGTGCAGTGATGACGACGCGTCGCGGGCTGGCGCGTAGCCATGTCGCGGCACACAAAGCGATGACGAGAACGATGAGTCCTACTGCGATAGCGCCGGCACCGACACGTCCGTCGACGTTCGAGCTGGTGTGCGGGACCAGCGCTGGAATGAAAACCGCTTCGCCTGCAGCGATCGACCTCGTTGGCACTGAAGGAGACGAGATGGTGGAGATACCGTGGATCGTGTAGACGATCCATGGTATGGCGGCGATTGGGCCATAGGATGCGCCCGGGTCCTGATGGTACTCGTGGATGGAGAACCAGACGCTGCCGATCGGAAGGCTCTTGACAGTACCTTGAGCGAGCGTGTGGATTGTGACACCGGCCGAGGCGCTGTTCCCAGCATTTGCCTGCTCCGCAGTCGAGCACACCACCGCCGAAACGAGGCCGGCAACCACGACTGCCACCACGCAACGCCGCATCATTGCTCCGGAACCCCGAATGACCCAAATCGACGACGTTGATGTGCGCTCTCGGTCGCACCGACGATTGCACCGAAGAGCACCCACGCGATCAATGCTGCCACCGAGGCAAGGGGGCCAAGGCTGTACATCATCACCGTCCCCTGCATTTGATCCGGTGGTTGAAACCCTGGAAAATTGGCAGGGATGATGAACGGTTTCTCAATGAGTCCGATGAGGGGCATGATGACGAGCCCGGTGAACAGCCACAATGCGGCCCCATAGACCACGCCGCTCCGAATACTCGCACGGACCAGGTGTGCCCTGTCGAAGATGACGAACGCAGCGATTGCGACGACGAGGACGGCAACTATGATGACCCAGCCGACCCAAAAGTTGGGGTCGATCACCCCGAAGAGCGCCCTGTTGACCATCGCGGCCGTCCCCAGGGTGGGGAAGCCGAGTGCCGGGCAAATAGTCAGCCAACCCAGCCACGTGAGCACCGCTGCTGCGGCCCCAAGCGGCCTGTCCAAAACTACCCTCCCAACCCGCGCTCGAGACGGAGTGTCCTGCCGGTGGCGGCCAAGCTTGACAGGCTCGGGAATTGTTGCAAAGCAATGGCCTGTTCTGCTAGGCGAAGCGTCACAAGTCCGAATCGAGAGCGCTCATGGGTGAGGGTCCCGAGGCCGTCCTCTCACGATGGTGACTGCCACGATCCGTCCCCGCCTTCGCGTAGCGCGACGGCGCCACCGAGACGCCAATGGAGCATCTCCCTGGACTCTTCGAGAGGCGGCTGTCGCGGAGCAGCATGACGACAAGGCCCGCGAAGAGCGAAAATGCCGCCAACTGATCACGCCGCTCGTATACTCGCTGGCACGAGGTGCGCCCTCTCGAAGACGACGAACGCAGCGATTGCGACGACGAGGACGGCAACCAGGATCGTGAGCAGCACGACTACTGGCCGAGGTGGCCGCCCCATTTGCGCCTGATTGCGGTGGGCAACGCAGTCAAGGGTGTAGCGCCAGGGCCGCCGCCAGCGGTTCCCATGGACGAGCGCTGGCGGGGAATCCTTCGCGGCGAGACCCCCATGGCGATAATGCCGCGCCTTGGCCGAAGGCTCTTTGCGCTGATTCCAAGCCCCTGGCGCTGCAAGTTCTGCAACGCGCCATTCCGCGGGCCCTACGCCGGTACTTTTCGTCGTATTGGCTACTCGCCCTCGCGCAAGAACCCGAACATCTGCGCGCGCTGCATCGAATCCGCGCCTGAAGGTGGCGCAATCGTTCCGATCAGTGTGCTCTTCGCCGACGTTCGCGGTTACACATCTCTCACCGAGCGAACATCGAGCGTCGAGGTGACCGCGCTGCTCAACCGTTTCTATGCTGCTGCGTCGCGCGCGCTGCTCGGCCACGAGGCTGTGCTCGGTCAGATCGCCGGTGACGAGGTGATGGCGTTGTTCGTCCCCGGGCTGGCTGGAGCAGGGTATCCCTGTAAGGCCATTGGCGGTGCGCGTTCGCTTCTGAACGCCGTCGGCTATGGGACACCGGAAGGCAACTGGCTCGATGTCGGGGTCGGCATATGCTCTGGCGAGGAGTACGTCGGCAACGTTGGTGGCGGCGGATACAAGGATTTCACCGCTCTCGGCGACGTGACCAACACGGCCGCGCGGCTTCAAGCGCATGCGAAAGGCGGGGAGATCCTGGTTTGCGCAACCACCTACAGCGCCGCGGTGGATGCGTGTGCAGGCGCTGAGCTGCGGCAGCTCTCGCTGAAGGGAAAGGCAGAGCCGGTCGCCGGATACCTGATCCACGTCTCCTAGACCAAGACCGATCGTTACGGTACCCATAAGACGAGGCGATCTCCCGGGCGACAAAATCCCCATGGCTCATGGTGCCCCTCCCCATGCGCCCGCCCGCATCTGGCGCTCGATCCAGCCGAGCAAAAATGATGGTGCCGAGGGACAGAATCGAACTGTCGACACCAGGTTTTTCAGTCGGACAAACTGACGTTCGTGGGCGTCCTCTGAGTTCCGTTATCGTATTCGAGCGGCCCTTGAAAACCCTGCTGGCGTTCAGGATTGTGCACCAACATCCATGGACGAAGGTGTCAGGCAAGGTGTCATTTTGGGGGCTGACTCGAGGAGCTCTTGCTGATCCTCAGCAACCCTCCCGGTGGACCTGTCGAACCGCTTCTGGTGACAAGACGATCGGGTGCCCGAGATTCGTGCTACTCGGTGGCTAGTGCGTGCGCCACGCCCGCACCCACTCACATTGGCACCGCTCGGCTGCCGCCCCGTCGTCGACCGAGACCAGGACCGGGTGAGCAGCCGCGCACTAGGCGTTTGATCGCCAGGGAGCAGGTGCATCATCTCGGCAGAGGCATCGCGATTCCTGGACGGAGGCCGACGTCAGGTTTCGACAAGGCCGCTCCCTAGGGGCGAGCGTTGGAACGCTGCTCGCGTTGGGGGACTGCGCCCAAGCCCACCCCGCGGCGGTGCCGCAGTCGGTCGTAACCGCGTATGTAGTCGTAAGCCCATCCTCCGTCGTCCCAATCGACGTTGTGACGAACCACGTTGGCACGGCCATAAGCGTCGGCACGGTGCCTGATGGGATCGCAATCACACCAAACGGGCGAACTGCCTACGTGGCCAACGCCGGGTCAAACACCGTCACCCCGATTGACATCGCGACCAACACCGCCGGCACGGCGATCCCCGTCGGCTCCGGCCCGGACGCGATCGCCGTCACCCCGGACGACAAGACTGTCTACGTCGCCAACGCCGGATCGAACACCGTCACCCCGATCGACACCGCGACCAACACCGCGGGCACCCCGATTCGCGTCGGCTCCGACCCGGACGCGATCGCTATAACTCCCGACGGCAAGACCCTCTACGTGGCCAATGGCGGAGCGAACACCGTCACGCCGATTGGGATCGCAACCAACACGGCCGGCTCCGTGATCATCGTGAGTGCCTTTCCTCGCGGGATCGCGATCACCCCGAACGGCACCGCCGCTTACGTGGTGGCGGCCGGCGCGAATAGCGTGACCCCGATCTATACGGGCACCAACACCGTAGGCACCGCGATTGCCGTCGGAGCCACCCCCTTCGGGATCGCCCTGACGCCGGATGGTAAGACGGCGTACGTGACCAGCCAGGCATCCGTCGGTTTCGTCACGCCGATCGACATCGCCACAAGCACCGCCGGCGCGAAGATCGCGATGGGAGGTCTGCCCGACGGGATCGCCATCACGGCAGATGGTCGGACGGCCTACGTAGCAATCGTCAACTCGAGCGAAGTCACTCCCATCAATGTCGCCACCAACACAGCGGCGGCGTCGATCAGGGTCGGCATCGACGTTGAACCCGACGCCGTGGCTATCACTCCAAACTAAGGGACCGCACCCCGCCCAAGCGAACTGGGCGACCTGGTGCGGCTCCGCTCGGGATCGCCCCAGCGTTCTTCAAAGAACAATGAGGCACGCTTGGGTGAGCGAGGCATCCCTCACGTGGGGCTGGCAACGACCGTGAACCTCGGCCTGCCAGCGTTCAGCACCGTCAAACGTCCTTATCCGCTTTGCTGAGCCGCCTCCGCCCCGCTGTCCGCCGCTGAGTTTCCCGACGACATTGAGCGGGTGCCCGCCCGCCACGGCTGCCAGCCGATGACGAGAACGACGATTGCGATGTCCAAAATCACGGTGCCGATATACGGAAAGATGGCCCCAAACGGCGCGAAGACGAGTGTGATGAGCACCGTTGCCGCCGTGACGCCGACGCCGAACGCAGTGACGACCCGCGCCCACGAGAGATCCGCCATCATAGCCAGGCCCCCCAACGCGGCGACGAGTTCAGCGACACCGCCCGCGAAGTCAGCGCCACTCGCGACGCGTACCCATGTCGGGACGATCGAGATTTCACGCGGAGTTTGGACATTCAGGAATTGGGAGATATCAGCCCCGGCACTGACGAGTGTCGAGGCTGCCGACGCCCCAAGGAATCCGAAGATCAGCAACCCGAGCGTGCGCTGATCAGGGCGCCATCCACGAGGCCAGAGGCGGTGCAGCGACTTCAAAGCTCGCCCTCCATGAATGACGCCTACCGTCAGCATATGCCGATCCTGAGGACTGCGCGACCACTTTGTGGCCCCATCGGATAGCCGCCCTATCAGAGAATCCCGGCCTGCCGGCCTTCACGATCGTGGACTTCACGGTTCTAGCCCTGATGGTCGCCGGAGCGGCAACCACAACCTATTGATGGCCGGCCCGCCAGGGGCAGCAAACTTGAAGCTGCGGCGCCTTCTGCCCTCTGCTTCGCCCGGCTGTTCTCACGATGCAACTGGGTGGATAATCTCGTCAATTCTTGATACATCCCCTCCGAGCGAGATCAGCACGGCTGGCCGAGGAGCATTTCTTTCGGCTGACGCCGATGGACAGCGGCCAATCCCGAGCAGGACCACCCCGTTTCGTCGGCTTCCGGTAGTCGGACTCAGCGGCGTCGCCCGTTGTGAGGTCCTCGACCCGCCGCACACGAGCGCCCAGTTTCAGCGACACTCGGCGTGTGGCCACCTGCCCGAAATGCGCCAACGAACTCCCCGGCGAGTTCCCCTTCTGCCAGTTCTGCGGGACTCCACTCAGCGAGCCGGCACCGACCGCGGTTCGTGAGGAACGCAAGGTGGTCTCGGTGCTCTTCTGTGACCTGGTGGGTTTCACTGCAGCCTCGGATCACGCCGACCCCGAGGACGTGCGCGCTCGCCTTCGCCCCTATCACGCTCAGCTCCTGAAGGTGATCGAGAGCCACGGCGGCACTGTGTAGAAATTCGTCGGCGACGCGGTGATGGCCGTGTTCGGCGCGCCGGTGGCACACGAGGATGACTCCGAGCGCGCAGTCCGCTCGGGCTTGCGCATCCTCGAAGCCATCGAGGAACTCAACCGCGGCGACGAGAAGCTACAGCTCCAGGTCGGGCGGGCATTAACACCGGTGAGGCGGTGGTGGCCCTGGGCGACCATCCCGATCGCGGCGAAGGCTTCGTCATCGGCGACGTGGTCAACACGGCCGCACGCTTGCAGGGCATCGCCCCGATCAACGGGGTGGCGGTGTCCGAGTCAACCTATCGTCCCGCGGGCCAAGCCTAAGGACCTGGCAGTGTACGCTCAGCCTGATGTTCCGCCGTCGAGCGATCGCCGTCGTACTCGGCTTGGCGGTGATCGGTTGTGGAGGCAACACGTATGTTCAAGCCGGAAGCAGCCTGAGCGCTGAAGTCGTCTCCATCCCCGCCACTGGCGTCTACGACTATGTCCTACTCAGCGGCTGTCTGTCGTTCTACTCCTTTCGGTTGCTGAGCGCGACCGGCGCCGTGCGCTGGCTTCCTCAACAGGAGCACGGACAGGTAGAGCTCACAGCCGGCGACTGGCGGGGTGCGTGGTTCTACCGGCCGCGCGGCACCCAAATGCCATGTACTTGGCGTCTTGGCCTGACGCTCCAGTAGACATCGGCGATGTCTGGTCATCGATGTCGGTCTTATGCCGGCTTTTGATGCGGACAGCTCCCAGGTCATCGATTGCACGCTGAGGTGAGCGATAGTCCTCATCCTCGGGGCATCCGAATTCCGGTCCAGAAGCCGCCGCGCGCGAAGACCTGAAGTCCAACACGCGCAGGGCCCAAGCCGCCCTGAGCCCCGTCCCTGGGAGCTTCAAATCAACGCGCTTCCATCGGAGTACGCTGGCTGCCCTGCCCCCTTCTGGGGGCGTAAGTACATAGGGAGTGCGCCATGGCACTTGCCAGCGCGAGGCTCCAGCGTATGAGCCTCGACATACCCGAGGAAGTCCGGCCCTTTGAAGAAGGCAAAGGCAAGCTCGAGCTCGTAAACCTCGCGGGCGGCCCGGTCGGTCGAGCCACCTTCGAACCAGGATGGCAATGGTCGAAGCACATCAAGCCTATTGCCGAGACCGACAGTTGTCAGGCAGCCCACGTCGGGTACTTCATTTCCGGACCAATGAAGGTTGTGATGGACGACGGCGCCGAGGACGAGTTCGGCCCTGGTGATCTGATGATCTGCCCGCCAGGCCACGATGCGTGGATCGTTGGCGACGAAGCGTGCGCGGTGATCGACTGGCAGGGCTTCGCCGACTACGCGAAGCGCTAACTAGCGACGGTTCGGGGACGACTCTGGGGAGCCGCCCCGAGGCGCCATGTCCAACTGGCCGTCGTCGTCCTCTAGCGACCTTGCGGATGCTGGCCTGGTCCGCCATCACCTCCCACGGGCGTCTCACCGTAGGCCCGCACTTGTTCCGGGCGATTGACCAGCGCACCCGGACGACGCCTTCGTACGTTGCATCTGGCACCGACTGCGCCCTACCCGGCAGCGGCAGGAGGTTGTTCGTCACCCACAGCGTGGGATCCCGGATACCCATGCACTTCGTGCAGGAGCCCTTATTGGCTTCGCCGGAAGCCCCCAAGTTGTTGATGTGTGGGTTGAAATCGCTCATCGCTGCTGCTACCCTCGGCGCTGCCGTATATGGCGCTTGCCCACCTCGCTCGCAGGGCGGGGACGAAACAGGGTTCGGAGGAGCAGGATGGGATGCACAGGCATCAGTACACGTGAGGATCCCGCACCTGAAGGCGTGCGCGCTGTAGGCGGGTGCGTTCGAATCGATAGGGATGGGGCGCGCGTCGGGAACCTGAAGAGAGACGCGGCCCTTCGCTCATGGTGGATCTCCATGGCGAAGGGGCCGTAGCGCTGCGAGTAGACCCGCGTGTAGAAGGCTAGGATCGTCCCCATGGCCCGACCCTACCGAGGACTCGGGATGGGGTATGTCCGCCCAATCGGTAAGGCGTTCAGTCCTGGGCGAACTCGTCCTCTTGCGCGGTGACCTCGGCTGCTGTCATTCGATGGCTGCAATCCGCACACTTGGCAACCGGGCGGTCGGGTGCCTCCAGGAAGAGTTGCTCGACGAGCACGGATGGAAATGTCAGCGGGACGACGCGGTCACTCCCGCACTGCGTACACAGCAGCATGGCGCGCGCAATAGTGTCAGGACGCGGATAGCGTGGTCTGTCCGCGAGAGGACCGTCAATTGACCGACTCCGACTGCCCATGCTCGTGGGCAAGGGCCGGGTGGGTCAGAGCACTCTTCCCTGGCGAGGGCCGTGAATTGCGGCCAGCACACCGACCCGCGCGTTAGTCGAGTGGAGCTAGATCCAACGACGGCTCAGTGCATATGTCAGTTTACGAATTCGCTGGTGCTGGCTATTGAGCGTTCGCCACAGGTTTGGTGAACCTAACGCGGCATGACCCGATTGGCCATAGTGGGAGAAGGGGCGAACACCCCAACGTGGCTCGAACGGTGTCGGGCGTGGCGGTCAAAGTGAGGCGTCCGGTGGCAGAGCAGCACCAGGTCGGGGGACTTCGGTTATCCCACCGTCGCCCCATTGGAGGACGTGGTGGCCGTCAAGCCGCAAATGTCGGTTGAGCCGGCCGGACGCGGTGCATGACGGGCGAGTAGCCGCGAACCGAGCGGGTCGATAGCGTCGATGTGTCCGTATACAACGCCCCGGGTCGATCACGCCATCCTCGACTTCGCCGGCCGGTTCCGGTAGCTCGCGGGCGACGGCGCTGGTCCACTGGTGCTATCCGACGCCCCATTCCATGCCGTGAAGACGGTCGTCGTTGGACACCTGAAAAACAAGGCATCCGTCGATCACGTCCCCGGCGTCGATCGCGTAGCTGCCGCGATGGAAGTTGGTGCAGCCTGTGACGACGTCGTCGAACTGGGCGCTTGCGCCAAGGTTGTCGCCGAGGATGAGGGCTGCGTCGCGATTGGGGTCGACCAAAATCGAGCTAGCCCACCCGTTGATTTGGAGCTTGGCGGCGACGAAGCGATATCCGTCGGCAGGGTGTGCTCCATTCGTCCCTTGAGCGGGGTCTATCAGCGCCAGAACCGTGACCTGCATCCCGTCTCCCGAAGGCCCCATGAACGTGTAGGGCGTTCCGATCGAGAGCTCCACCGCTGAATGCGGTGCCGGCGCACCTGGGACCAAGATCGGGTCGGTCGGCGGTTGCTGTGGCATGGTGCCGTCGTCCGGCGGTGCCAACGACGAGGGGGCGACGGTCCGCGTGGCCGGCGCCGAGGTTGCGACGGTTGGGCTCGATGCCGCGCACGCCCCAAGAGTAACGCTCGCGGTCGCAGCGACGAGCCAGAACGCCCAGCGCGGACGAACGCGCCGACGGGCCGTTGCGGTTTTGGCTGTCATGGTGTCTCCCTCCTTGGTCGGCATCTGACGTGGCACCGGTGGTACACGTCCCACACACTGAGGCCCAGCACCGGCCTGGGCTTTCCGGTCCCTGGTACTTGTCGACCACGCGGCCGCTCCCAGGTCGAACCAGCCCGAGGGCGCGATTATGTTGAAGCCGGGATAGGTGCCCGTCCCCGTTACTTGAAGTGCGTGCGCTCCGCCCCTGAGTGCCGTGACGCCAGGGTCGAGCACGGGAGTGGGCGTCGGGACGGCCGTAGTGACTGGCGAAGACCCGGGCGTCGGGCGGTCGCCGCGCACGCGCTTGCCAGCATCTCGACGACGGTCGCGACCACCAAGGTGTCCGCGCGAGTGACTGTTCACCTCGTTGGAGCTGTCACCGGCTGCCGAACCGGAGAGAGTGCACGACTTGCTCCAACGCCGCCCGCTGACTTTGGGAGGTGTCGGGTGCGTAGGTGGCATCAACGACCAGTCGCTGCCCGTTGACGTCGAGGACCCACAACTGGTCGACCTGGCCCGGGACCTCCTCATAGCGGTAGCCCACGCCGTAGGCAAGCCAGCTGTTGAAGTTGTGATTGTTTGCGCCGTCGACGTCGCACGCGTCGAACTCGCTCCACGCGCTCGACTTCATGTCCGCGGGCACCGACCACTCGAGGTATTTGCCCGCGTACCCGGCGAGGGTCACGTCGGTCGGAGTGGTGGCGTTGCGCATCTTCTGGGCGACGAGCGCGGCAACGAGGTTCGCGACGCCCGGCCCGGGGTCGAACCCCTGGCCCTGCCAGTGGCACGGGTCGCGGTAGACCTGTCCGACGTCCCAGATACTGAAGCCCAGCACCGGCTTGGGCTTCGGCTCTGGCTGATCGATGAAGTGGCCGTCCTGCTCGAACCAGCCCTTGGGCACGACCACGGTGTACTCGGGATAGGTGCCCGATGCCACACAGCGCTGCGTGCGTCCCGGCCGTGAGTGGCACGATGCCGGTACTGAACGTGGGAGCGGGCGTGGACTTAGGGCTCGGCGTCGACGCGGGCTGGGTCGTCGGCCTTGGTGAGATGGAACCACGGTGCCCGTTCAACTCAATCGCGAACAGCCTATCGCTGCCGCTAATGCGGCAACCGCGGCAATGGCGACGAGACGACTGAGCACCTGATGCCGCGAGCGCACCGACGGCACCGTAAAAAATGCGAGGCTTGCCGGCGGATCCTGAGTTTGATGTGGTTGTACAGAGCCCGCAGCTTTCGGTCCAATTCGGGCTCCGTGTCAAGCATCGTCAAGCTCCTTTCGCAATGAGGCCAGCCCGCGTGCGACATGGGTGCGCACGGTCCGGGCCTGCATCCCATCAAATCCGCGGACTCCTCGACCGAGTAGCCGTATCCGTAGTTGAGGGTGATCGCTGCCCGCTGCCTGATCGACAGGCGGCGGTATGCACGATCGACGTCGATGATCTCGGCGGGGCTCCTCTGACCACCCCACGATCCGGCCGCCTCGAAGAGTTCGAGTGGCGGCCCGCCTCGCGCGCGGAGGCGCCGGCGCACGCTGGTGCAGTGGTTCACGCAGACGCGGGTCAGCCAGCGCGGGAGGTGATCGCTGTCCCGGATGGAAGACCACGATCGCCATGCCTTGAGCAGCGTCTCCTGCACCGCGTCCTCGGCCTCGCCATCGTCCCTGAGGATGGAGAGCGCGAGTGCGTACAGCGCCTTGCGTCGGTGGCCACCAGGGCCTCGAACGCCAGCTCAGGCAGGGATTCGCTCCTCGTCATCCGCCTGGCTGATCCAATCACTCCCTTACTTACGCTCCCGGAGGCGATTTTGCTGACACGCGTATGCGGATGCTTCAGAGCCGGCTTCTGGCGGTGAGCGACGCTGGCCTCGTGAGGATGCCGGGCGGCGCCGCGCCTACTGCGCGCCGAACCGGAGTGAGGCTACGAGTTGGGCCAATGCCGCGCGCTGAGCTGGGGTGGTGTCGGGTGAATAGGTGGCGTCAGCGACCAGTCGCTGCCCGTTGACGTCGAGGACCCACAACTGGTCGACCTGGCCCGGGACCTCCTCATAGCGGTCGCCCGTGCCGTTGCCAAGCCAGCTGTAGGAAGTCGCGATGGACGTTGGGATTGGAGGTCGCAGCGCGTCGAAGCTGGTCCACGTGCTCGATTTCATGTCAGCGGGAACCGACCACTCGAGGTATTTGCCTGCGTACCCGGCGAGGGTCACGTCGGTCGGCGTGGTGGCGTTGCGCAGCTTCTGGGCGACCAGCGCGGCCACGAGGTTCTCGACGCCTGGCGCCGGGACGAACCCCTGCCCCTGCCAGTGGCAGGGGTCGCGGAAGACTTGTCCCACGTCCCAGATACTGAAGCCCAGCACCGGCCTGGGCTTTCCGGTCTCTGGGTACTTGTCGACGAAGCGGCCACTCTCCAGGTCGAACCAGCCCATCGGCACGATAACGGTGTAGCCGGGATAGGTGCCCGTCCCCATCACATGCAGTGCGTGCGCCCCGCCCCTGATTGCGGTGACGCCGGGGTCGAGCACGGGAGTGGGCGTCGGGAAGGCTGTAGTGACTTGCGAAGACCTGGGTGTCGGGGCGGTCGCCGCGCACGCGCTTCCGAGCAGCCCGATTGCGGTCGCGGCCACGAGCTTGTTCGCGCGCAGGTGTCCACTCACCTGGTTGTGGCTGTCACCGGCTGCCACGTTACGTCTCCCTCCCTGTCATCCGGCGGGCTGGTCAATCACCCCCTTACTAACGCGTCCGGAGCCGATTTTCCTGACACGCGATATGGACTTCGCCGCTCGTGCCTCGACGTGCTTATCGATGAGCATGCTGGATCGCCGCCTTCAGGTACTGATCGATCAAAGCCTCTGGGAGCGGCTCGAGCGGGAAGCTGAGCGTCGCACTGTTTCGGTCAGCACGCTTGTGCTCGAGGCGATCGATGACCGCCATCCCCGCGGCACCGCAAAGCGGCGAGCTTCTCTCGATACAGCGTTGCGCGCACCGCGGGTGGAGGTGCTATCGGCTGGGGTGCTGCGCTGGGATGTTTCCTCAAGGTGGCGGATCCACCACGGCACATCGTCAGCGATGCGGATGCGCCACCCCCGCTCGTGCACCGCGCGATGATGCGGTCGGCACAGGGAGACCAGGTTGGTCACCCGCGTCTCCCTCAGCGGTCTCGGTCCGGGTCGGCTGCTGGACCTAGTAGCCGCGGGGACAGCGACACCGGCCATGCCTCGCCACGGCCTCCCTGTAGGTTCTTGTCAGCGACAAGGTGCTACGGGTATGGATGGGAACGAACTGCTCACGGGCGTGCCCGAATCAGCGCGGGCGCGATCCGGCGACACGCCTCGGTGTTCGCCTGCCCACCGCCTCGGCTGACCCGCATAATACCGCTCAAACCTGCGGCGACGCGCTAGGTGTTTGGATGGGCGGGAGTGGTTGCAGCGAAGGCTGCGGGAGGTGTCCCATGCGCCGATTTCTTCTGCTAGGTGGAACTCTGGCCGCCATCGGTATCCCTCTCGTCGCGGCGGCGATGATCGCGTCCGCTGCCCCGCGGACCGACATCCTCAGCGGGACCGCAGCTACGCTGAGCGGCAGTGTGGTCGCCGGTATCAAGCTGGCCCAGCCCGGAGACGAGGTGACGCTGTCGTTCACTGAGAAGAACACGAGCTCGAGCAACGAGACAATCGACGTTGTGCTGCAGACCCTCACCAATGCGACGGAGCAGAACATCCTATGCGTCGAGCCGAACGGCTCGACCTTGTACCCCGACGGAAGCTCGTGCGAGCCCGGAACTGTCAAAGGGGGTCAGAAGTCATCGTCGGTCGTGACCGTCAGCGTGACCGGGGCAGATCTGGCGACGGTGTCGGCGAAGGCCTGTATCGCCAATGAGAACACCGGCGGCGTCGGACCCTGCACGACACTGAGCTTCAAGATCGCGTAAAGGATCGCGGCGTGATCGCCGCCGATGTCCTCCGCCTCGTGCACCCCCGGTTCACCGCGCCTCGAGAGCTCGCGCACGCGCCTCGCGCCGCCCGATAGTCCCGCGGGTGACGATGTCTTAGCGATGGACGAGGTTGCTCGTGGTGCTGTCGTCGCGCGGTTCATGTGGCTCGGAAGTAGGCCGTCGGAGTGAGCCCGACCTCGCGATGAAACGCAGCGACGAATGCGCTGGTCGACTCGTATCCAACCTCAGGGGCCACGTGACTTATCGCCCGCCCGGAGGCGAGTAATGGAAGTGCCGCATTGAGCCGTGCCAGGGTTCGCCACCTGCTGAATGGGACGCCGGTTTCGGAGAGAAACACTCGTTCCAGCGTGCGCCCACTGGCACCCACCGTCCGCCCCCACATCGCCAGGGTGCGGTTCTCGGCGGGATGCTGGATCAGTGCCTCCGCCACGGCCCTGGCGCGACCATCGGCAGGCATCCGCACCTCGATCGTCGTTACATCGAGAGGCTCGAGGAGATCCACGAGGAGCGCGGCCGCACGTTCGCGCTTCGCGCGGTCGATCGTTTCGTCGCCGAGATACTCAATCAACTCAATCAAGAGGGGCCGGGCTCTGACAACGGCCGGGCTCTTCCAATCGATCGAGAGGAATTCGGTCCTGACGTAAAGCGACCGCATGGTCGCGGCACCTTGGGCACGCACCTCATGCCGGACGCCGGCCGGAATCCACACCGCCCGCGACCGTGGCAGCAGCCAGGTTGCGGAAGCGGTGATCACAGTGAGCACCCCCCGTGACGCCCATGCGAGCTGACCGTCGTCGTGCGTGTGCCAGTCGAACCGCGACCCCGGCGCCATCGGAAACACGCAAGCAGCGATCTCTCGCACGGCGGCCTGAGGATCGTCGACGGATTGTCGTTCTCGCGACACAGCGTGTCAGCGTACGCCCTTGTTCGTCGGGAAGGCGACTGTCAAGGTGGGATGCATGAATGGGAACCACGCCCTGTGCGCGACCACCGAATGGGCCGACCACATCCACCGCGAAGTACTGGGATCGATGCTGTCAGAAATCGACCTCGGTGACCAGATGCTCGAAGTCGGCCCGGGGCCTGGCGCAGCAACGGAGTGGCTCCGCAAACGCGTCCGCCGGCTGATCGCGGTCGAAGTCGATCCCGAATCTGCGCAGCGCCTCGCGACCCGGTACACAGCGTCGAACGTCGAGGTGGTGACAGGAGATGCCGCGAGACTTGCGTTCGACGACGCATCGTTCGATTCCGTCGGCACCTTCATGATGCTGCACCACCTACCTACGGTCGCGCTGCAGAATCAGGTGCTCAAGGAAGCCTGGCGGGTGTTGCGGCCGGCAGGGGTCCTGGTCGGATCTGACAGCTTGGGCTGCACGGAGCTCCACGACTTCCACGCAGGGGATACCTACAACCCAATCGAACCTTCCTCATTGATCACCCGTCTCCAGACGATCGGGTTCGATCACGTGATGGTATCGGTGGGCTACGACGTGCGGTTTGTCGCGCGGAAACCTGATGGCGATCTTGCGCGATGCACATCGTAGCGAGTGATTCAAACGGAGGCGATCGCGATGTACGGAGCGCAACTGATCGAGATGGCACGGGTGGCGGAGCAGGAGCACCTGCAGGCCGCGGTCACGGCGCGAGCTCGCGCCCAGGCGCGCTGGGAGCGTCGCAGTCTGCTCGGCCCGGGACGGGTGGCACGAGCGTGGGCAGCGTTCTGGGCCCCTCGCGACATGGTGCTCGTCTTTCGTCACGCCGAAGACAGCGCGGCGTCGGACCTCACTTCGTGCGTGGACTGCTAGTCCGCGCACGAGGCGCCACCCGCGTCGAGCAGGTTGTGCCGGCAAGGCGCCCGGCGATCCCACTGGCCACCGGCGCAGCAGCCGAGCTGACCCTTACCAGCACCCCCCGCCGACCAGTTCAGCGACAACGATCCACGGCCCCTGCCGACTGGCGTGGATTCTGATTTACGTGCTGCAGGAGTATCCGCGCCACGCCGGACACCTGGACGTCGCCCGACAACTGGTAGACGCCACGAACGGAGAGTTACGCGGTGTCGTAGGCCGACCTCACGAGCTCGAGGCTGGCCGGTCCGGACACGATGGTCCCAGAGCATGATCAGAGAAAAGCAGGAGGGCCTACGTTCATGGAGATGGGTGACGTAGCACGCCTCGTCGAGGCCTTGGTGAGTGTCCGCCTCACCGCGCCGAAGGGGCTGGCTGAGTGGCGGTACCACGGCAGGCTGGTGGCGCGGCAACTTGACGACGCGCATTTGGTGATCCGTGCCGATTTCGACTACCGCGACTCTATGCTGCGGCAGTTTCCCGAGACCTTCAGCGTCCCGACCCGGTACATCAGGCACATGATGGTTGTCGCTGATCTCGCCGCAGGCAGCTCTGGTGCCATCGAGGACGCAGTCGAGGCAGCGTGGCTACTTCAGCGGAGCGCCGACTGACAGCGGTTTTACGCCGCTCAGAACTGTTCCGTCGCCCGCCCAGGTGAAGTGCTGCGAGACCGCTGGACGCTCCTGGTCGTTCGCAACGCACTTTTCACTGGCGCCTTCCGCTTCGACGAGTTCCGGGGCGAACTTGAAGTTGCCCGCAACGTTAATGGCCGACCGTTCGGCACCTAGAAGGTTCCGGCGCCCACGCCTCTCGTGCGGTGCGCGGCCGGCTCACCGCCTCGACGAGGGGTTGTGCTAACGATGGACGAGGTTGTCGAGCTCGGTGGGACCGCCGTCCGCCCAGTGGATGATGTGGTGCCCGTCAATCCGCAAATGTACGTTGAGGCAGACTGAGGGGTCAGGGTTGCCGCTTCACCTGACGTTGACGCCGCCGCCGCGAGTTCGACGAGCGCATACCGGCTGTCTTATCCCGCGAGCGCCGCACCGCCATTTGGTGACGCGCGTTGGCGCCAATGCACGGGTGAACGATTCCGATCAAGGTGGTCGACACCCACCGAAGATCACATCTCTCAGCACCGGACTGAGAGCTTCGAGGGAGAACTCCGAGTGTGTCGATCCCTCCGTCAAGGCGCCTTGTCAGGTCGCTCGGTTACGCAGGAAGTCGAGTAAGAGCCGTTTGAATTCGCCTGGAGCTTCGAGCGGAGCGAGGTGACCAGCGCCCCTGATCACGGCATGCCGCGCCAGTGGCAGAACCTCTGCTAGCTGCTCGGCGGCATCCCGGAAGTCCACCATGTCGTCCTCTCCCGCCGCCACTAAAGCGGCGATCTGTAGTTCCGCCAGTACCTCTGGGTGTTGTTCGAGCGGATCCGGCGCCTCCTGGATCTCTCCCGCGGCAGCCTGCAGTTCAAAAGCACGACGCTGCATCGTCGCGACCCGTTCGCGGAGCGCCTCGGGCGCGTTTGGCTGGGTCCAGGCCGCGACCACCGCGGCCACCGCCCCATCGATGTCGCCGTCCTCTAGAGCCGTGTTTTCAGCGTCCCACGCCGAACGCAGCGCCGGCGACGGATTCGCTACCAGCGGAGGTGGGGAGATGAGCACCAGGGCGGAGACCGCCGCTGGCTCGACCGCAGCCGCCCGCAGCGCCACTGCAGCGCCGAACGAGTTACCGACGAGAGCTGCACCTGCGACATCGAGCCCCCTCAGCGTCTGCAGGACATCGTCCCACGGCGCCTGCAGTCCGTCTTCTATCACCGCCTCACCGAAGCCGGGAAGGTCGACGGCTACCGCCCGAAACCCGGCTTCCGCCAGCCAGTCAAGGTGTTCGCTCCACATCGAACGATCCGCCACACCGGCGTGGATGAGCAGGACGACCTCTCCGGACCCGGCCTCGTCATACGGAAGCACGACGGAATCCTAATCTTCACCCGGCTTGGGTCGCGCGGCTCTCCACAGCGGGCACACAGCACTCAGGGTTCTTAAGGTGGAGACCTCGAACAAGCGAACAGTCAAACACGGTATGGAGAAGAGTTCGATTGGCTCAAGTGATAACAACGCCGAGCGGGCTATATGCTCAGCGCCTCTGGAATACTCTGGGCCATGAACGGCGCGTGTCGGATGCTCGGCCACCGCGTCCTCGTCGACGGGATGATGGGGTCCGGGAAGAGCACGTTCGCACGTGCGCTCGCGGCAAGGACTGGTTTGCCGGTGATTCACCTCGACGTCCACTACTGGAAGCCGGGTTGGGTGCGACCGTCGGACGACGAGTGGCGAGACCGGCAACGCGCGCTGCTCGATGGCAAGGCTTGGATCATCGACGGCAACTACAACGAGACGCTTGCCCTCCGGCTCGAACGCGCGGAAACCGTCGTCTCTCTCGATAGTCCTTGGTGGTTGTGCGCGAGTCGCGCGTTCGTGCGGGGGCTTCGCAAGCCCGTCGGCGAGATGCCCGAGGGCTGCGAGGACTCGGTCAGCCGACGCTTGCGCGACGAGTGGGGCGGCGTAGGGAGGATTTGGCGCAACCGCCATTCGGAACCTGAGTACGCACGCTCCGAGATCTCGCGGCACGGGTCTCACGCGAAGGCGCACGTGCTCCGTTCGCGGCGGGAGGCGAGGGCGTTTCTCGATGCCGTCTGCCGCTAGATAGCACCATCCCCGCCCTGGCAGCTCCGAAAGAATATGAATGGACGAGGCAGCCTCCTGCAACGACGCTTGCGGAAGGGCCGGGATTCACGGTCGTCGCAAGGCTTCGCCCAACCGAAGCAGATCCCACTCGGCGGGCTGGGAGGGGGATGTATTAACGATTGACGAGGTTCTCGAGCTCGGTGGGAGCGACCGGCCAGTGGATGATGTGGTGCGCTTCAAACCGCAAATGTAAGTTGAGCCGGCCGGCCGCGGTGCATGACGGTGGAGTAGCCACGAACCAGGCGGGTCGAAACGTGGATGTCTCCCTATACAACGCGAATTGTCAGGTAGGTGACTGACAACGAGTGACCGCCGTGCCACGCTCGCGGTGCCACGAGCACTGGCATTCAAACGCCACATCAGGGAGATCGAGACCATGGCAGCCGGTGACAGGTCCTACATGGTGCGCGGTCCAAGGTTCGTGATGGCCGGGCTGGCCGCCCTAACTCTCGCCGGATGCGCAACGTCGACCGCGGCACCAACGACCAGCAATGCCCCGACGGCGACACCGCAACCCGTGCTAACCGGGACTCCTTCGGGAGGGGGCGGTGGGCGGTTGACGCGCGGCAGCATCGACCCATGCACCCTGATGACGATCGAGGAGGTGGCCATGGTTTCCGGTTATAACACTGGCCCGGGCGTCACCAAGGTCGTGGGCCCAGAGCGCGAATGCCTCTTCGGCTACGTCGGCCAGGACACGTGGGTGAGCGTCGCGCTGTGGCAGGGCGTGGATCCGGCTGCCGCGAGGGCGCACTACAACGCCAGCAAGGCATTGATTCCTCCGTCGTTCACGATCGCCGAGTTGCCGAACTTCCATGGTGGGGCGGTCATCGCCCGCTCGCCCAACCCTGAAGATACCGGTATTTACGTGATCGATGGGTCAAACGTCTTCAACGTCGCGTGCGTGCTGATGCGCCCGCCCTGCAGCGACGTCCAACTCGAGGCGGGAGCGAACTTTGTGGTCGGGCGGCTGCGATGAACCCGCCGCCAGACCACACGGCGGGCCATCCGTCGCTGGGCCGGCTGTCATGACGGCGCTGTCATCCTGACCGGGCAGGTCTACTCCCTGCTCCCTTGTCGTGTCGACGCAGACGGTATCTGCTCCCGCAGGCCGATGACGTTGTAGGCCTGCACTGGATCGTGGAACCCTTTCAGTTGGAGTGGGCCGACCGGTTCGACGCCCACCAGGTCGGTCACGATCGCATAGGCGCGCGGGGAGAGGAGGATCTGGCCGCCAAGCGCTTGGGAGCACAGACGCGATGCGAGGTTGACGACGCTCCCGGTTGCGCGATAGTCGAACCGTCCTTCGAAGCCGACGCGGCCGAGGGTCGCGTACCCCTCGGCGATGCCGATGCCCGCGTCGAGGTCGAAGCCGTTGCGTCGCCAGGCATCGGTCACCGCCTGCATACGCTCACGAATTTCGACCGCCATTCGCACCGCCGCGGCCGTGTGCTCGACGCACGGCATCGGGTCGTTGAAGATGGCCATGATCGAGTTGCCGGCGAACTGCTCGAGGGTTGCCTCATAGCGGAGGATCAGCTCGCCGACGGCCTCGTAGAACTGACTGAGCGCGCCCATCACCTCTTCGGGCTCCGCATTCGCGGCGAATGCGGTGAAGCCTCTGAGATCACAGAACAGAATCGTGACCTCGCGCCGGTGCGGCTCGAGCAGCTGCGCGCCCCCGGACATGATCACGTCTGCTACCGGCTGCCGAGAAATAGCGGCGCAGCCGATCCAGACCTTCGAGTTGCGCTACTTGACTCTGGACACGTTCCTCCAGGGTCCGGTTCCACTCGGCAAGCTCAGCGGTCTGCTTCTGGATCGTGTCGTGGTACTCCTTGATCCGCAGCAGCGAGCGCACCCGGCTGAGCAACTCCTGCGGATTGAACGGTCGACTGATGAAATCGTCCGCTCCTGCCTCAATGGCGTTCACCTTGTCCTGGTCGCCACTCGACGTCAGCATGACGACCGGCAGGAGCTGCGTCGCGGGATCCTCGCGAATCCGGCGGCAGACGTCGTACCCGGTCATGTCGGGCATGAGGATGTCGAGGAGCACAAGGTCGGGTGGCTCAGAGTGCAGCTTCGCGAGTCCCTCGCCGCCAGAAAGAGCCAGAGCCACCGCGTAGCCGTGCGGTGTGAGCATCGCCTCGAGCAGCCGCCCGTTCTGCGGCGTGTCATCGATGACCAACAAACGCGCAGCCCGATCCATCAGCCGTCTCGCGTCGAGCCGTTGCAATACGCGAGCACCTGGCGGGGAAAAATGGCCACATCGATGGGCTTAACGATGACCCCGGCGAAACCGGCCCGAGCAGAACCGGTCCCGGTCGACCGGCATGACCGACGCGGTGAAGGCGACCACAGCGATGCCCGCGATGGTCGGGATCGGCCCGGAGGCGTTCGAGTGCCGTCACCCCGTCCATGCCGGGCAGCTCGATGTCCATGAGGATGAGGTCGGGCTTGGAGTCCGATGCCATCCGAAGTCCGGTCTCGGCGTCCGGCGCTTCGATGGTGCGAAAGCCGTGGTACTGCAACAGGTCGCGAGCGAGCTTGAGATTCTTCTCGTTGTCCTCGACGATGAGCACCAGCTGACCCTGGGCAAGCGTGGCTCATGCGACCGGCGCTGGTGGTGTGGGTCGCCGTGGCGGCCACTTCGGCGGGAGGTGGCGCTTCGCGGTCAGATGGAAGCGCGGTGCCCTGGGTGCGCGGGATCGTGAAGGTGAAAGTGCTGCCGTGGCCGGGTTCGCTCTCCACACGGAGGCTGCCGCCGTGGAGCTCGATGAAGCGTCGCGAGATGGCGAGGCCGAGACCAGTCCCCTCCTGGAGGTGGGACGTTCCGACCTGCTGGAACTCCTCGAAAATGCGGGCCTGGTCCGCCGACGCAATACCGACACCGTCATCGCGCACGCTGACCACCACGTCGTCGCCGACAGCCTGAGCGCTGACGCCGACATGGCCACCCCTGGCTGTGAACTTCAAGGCGTTGGAGAGCAGGTTGAAGAGCACCTGCTTGAGCATCCGCTCGTCCGCCCCGATGACGCCGATGCCCGGGTCGACCTCGAGCCCCAGCGCAATGCCCTCACGCGTGGCGCGCTCGCGCGACAGTGCCACCGAGTTCTGCACGACATCGGAGAGCGCGAAGGGCGTGATTTGCAGATCCATCCTCCCCGCCTCGATCTTGGAGAGGTCAAGGATGTCGTTGATCAGCGCAAGCAGATGGCGCCCCGAGGCGTGGATATCGGCGACGTACTCCGCCTGCTTGTCGTTGAGATCGCCGAACAGGCGGTCCTGCAACACCTCCGAGAAACCGATCACGGCGTTGAGCGGGGTGCGCAGCTCGTGTGACATGTTGGCGAGGAATTCCGACTTGTGCCGGCTGGCAGTCTCGAGCTCCCCATAGAGGCGGCCCAGCTGGTCGTTCATCCGGTTGAGGTTCGTGGCGAGGGCACCGAGCTCGTCGCGGTTCGGGACGTCGACGTGGCCCGAGAAATCGCCGGAGGCGATGGCCGCCAGCCGGGTGTCCATTTTCCGGATCGGCCCGATGAGGGACCGGGAGAGGACGAAGCCCAGGAGCAGGGCCACGACGACGCTCCCTGCCGCGACGCCGATGAAGAGGTGCTGCGAGTCCGCGTAGGCACTTGTGTTGAGGGCGATCAGGCCAGCGGTGTCCATCGTTCGTGGTGTGCACGAGCTGGTTCGCCCGACTGCAGCAGATCGGTGGCGCGGTCGTTGCCCTGGGTGTTCTGCAGCAGCTGAGCCTGGCTTGCCTGTCCATCTTTGTCGTAAGCGATGATCCGCGTGATCACGCTGGAGAATTGACTGGAAATCCAGCTCGATCTGGCTGAGGAGGTACCTCTCTTCAGGAGGGGGCACGAAGCCGAGTTGGCTGATGTCTGACGCTGGGCCGATCGTGATGCTCGCGGTCTGGATGATTTGGTCAACCGCCAGGCTGACCGCCGGCGACGTGTTCACTCCCGAGAAGATGCTGGCGAAATCATTATCCACCCGCAGCGCCATCAGGTTGCCCAGCAGGACGACGTCGGTCTGGAGGTTCTGATATG
This sequence comes from Candidatus Dormiibacterota bacterium, assembly GCA_963799005.1. Taxonomy (GTDB): domain Bacteria; phylum Chloroflexota; class Dormibacteria; order Aeolococcales; family Aeolococcaceae; genus Palsa-851. Next base: position 199,130 of record CAWCVK010000004.1, read on the forward strand.
CCACTGTCCGCTGTTGCAGCTTCCCGAGTGTCTCGACGCGGTCGTTCGCGTCGCCGAGGACGCGGAGACCGAGAACGCCGACCGTGACGAGCAGGACAACGATTCCGACGAAGGCGACGAGAAGCTTGCGGTTGACCGTGGCGGGGACGCGCGCGACGGCACGCACCAGCGGGTTGTCAGCCAGGCTCAGGAATGCGGGCACATCAGGGGCTCAGGACAGGCGTTGACCCGAGCGAGCTGGTGATGAGCCACCGGCCGCCGATGCGAGCAACCTCAAGCTGGGTGGCCACAACGCCGACCAGCTTACGGGTGGGGACGTCGACGAAGTGGCACTCGAAGTAGAGCGTGCCCGTATTGCCGCTGACGGTGATGACAGCCTTGTAGGCTGGCGTTTCGTCCACCCAGTCGTTCTGCGGCTGGAACGGTTTTGATTGTGGCCCACATGGCTCGGATCTGGTCCTTCCCTGAAGCGGTCTGCGTGCCGATCTGGAACGTGGCGTTGTCGGCCCAGAGAGTCATCATCAGATCGAGGTCCTTGATCGAAGCGGCCTTGTGCCAGGTCACCTCGATCTGGTCGATCTGGTACATGTCCGCCTGCTTCTGCAGCGTGGCCACCTGCGCGGTCAGCGTGGCGGATGATGGAGCCGGGTCGCAGGCGGCAACCACGAATCCCCCTGCGACCATCGCCAGTATCAGTAGGATCCCTTCTCATGATCGTCGCCTCCAACCGCCGTCCGCCTGGGCTGTACACCCGGCACTGCGGTCAATGAATCAATAGCAGAAGTCGCTGGGGTCCGCTGTCACCTCGCTGACACTTCGGGAGGAAGGGCGCGCGTAAGCCCCGATCACGTCGGCATCCGGGCACCGAACCGGAGTGACTCGACGACTTGCTCCAATGCCGCCCGCTGACTTTGGGAGGTGTCGGGTGCGTATGTGGCATCAACGACCAGTCGCTGCCCGTTGACGTCGAGGACCCACAACTGGTCGACCTGGCCCGGGACCTCCTCATAGCGGTAGCCCACGCCGCTACGGTAAGCCAGCTGTTGAAGTTGTGATTGCCCGTGGCGTCGACGTCGCAGGCGTCGAACTCGCTCCACGCGCTCGACTTCATGTCCGCGGGCACCGACCACTCGAGGTATTTGCCCGCGTACCCGGCGAGGGTCACGTCGGTCGGCGTGGTGGCGTTGCGCATCTTCTGGGCGACGAGCGCGGCAACGAGGTTCGCGACGCTCGGCCCCGGGTCGAACGCCTGGCCCTGCCAGTGGCACGGGTCGCGGTAGACCACTCCCACGTCCCAGATACTGAAGCCCAGCACCGGCGTGGTCGCTCCGGTGATGATGAAGTGGCCGTCCTGCTCGAACCAGCCCTTGGGCACGACCACGGTGTACTCGGGATAGGTGCCCGATGCCAACACCAGCGCCGCGTGCGTCCCGGCCGTGAGTGGCGCGATGCCGGTACTGAACGTGGGAGCGGGCGTGGACTTAGGGCTCGGCGTCGACGCGGGCTGGGTCGTCGGCCTTGGTGAGATGGAACCACGGTGCCCGTTCAACTCAATCGCGAACAGCCCTATCGCTGCCGCTAATGCGGCAACCGCGGCAATGGCGACGAGACGACTGAGCACCTGATGGCGCGAGCGCACCGACGGCACCGTAAAAAGTGCGAGGCTTGCCGGCGGATCCTGAGTTTTGATGTGGTTGTACAGAGCCCGCAGCTTTCGGTCCAATTCGGGCTCCGTGTCAAGCATCGTCAAGCTCCTTTCGCAATGAGGCCAGCCCGCGTGCGACATGGGTGCGCACGGTCCCGGGCCTGCATCCCATCAAATCCGCGGACTCCTCGACCGAGTAGCCGTATCCGTAGTTGAGGGTGATCGCTGCCCGCTGCCTGATCGACAGGCGGCGGTATGCACGATCGACGTCGATGATCTCGGCGGGGCTCCTCTGACCACCCCACGATCCGGCCGCCTCGAAGAGTTCGAGTGGCGGCCCGCCTCGCGCGCGGAGGCGCCGGCGCACGCTGGTGCAGTGGTTCACGCAGACGCGGGTCAGCCAGCGCGGGAGGTGATCGCTGTCCCGGATGGAAGGCCACGATCGCCATGCCTTGAGCAGCGTCTCCTGCACCGCGTCCTCGGCCTCGCCATCGTCCCTGAGGATGGAGAGCGCGAGTGTGTACAGCCGCTTTGCGTCGGTGGCCACCAGGGCCTCGAACGCCAGCTCAGGCAGGGATTCGCTCTTCGTCATCCGCCTGGCTGATCCAATCACTCCCTTACTTACGCTCCCGGAGGCGATTTTGCTGACACGCGTATGCGGATGCTTCAGAGCCGGCTTCTGGCGGTGAGCGACGCTGGCCTCGTGAGGATGCCGGGCGGCGCCGCGCCTACTGCGCGCCGAACCGGAGTGAGCTGACGAGTTGGGCCAATGCCGCGCGGTCAGCTGGGGTGGTGTCGGGTGAGTAGGTGGCATCAACGACCAGCCGCTGCCCGTTGACGTCGAGGACCCACAACTGGTCGACCTGGCCCGGGACCTCCTCATAGCGGTCGCCCGTGCCGTTGCCAAGCCAGCTTTGGAAGTCGCGATAGCCGTTGGAGTCGACGTCGCAGCCGTCGAAGCTGGTCCACGAGCTCGACTTCATGTCAGTGGGAACCGACCACTCCAGGTATTTGCCCGTGTACCCGGCGAGGGTCACGTCGGTCGGCGTGGTGGCGTTGCGCAGCTTCTGGGCGACGAGCGCGGCCACGAGGTTCTCGACGCCCGGCCCCGGGACGAACCCCTGGCCCTGCCAGTGGCACGGGTCGCGGAAGACCTGTCCCACGTCCCAGATACTGAAGCCCAGCACCGGGCTGGGCTTCCCGGTATCCGGGTACTTGATGATGAAATCGCCGCCAAGGTAGTCGCCGCGGCCGTGGTGACCGGCGAAGACCTGGGTGTCGGGGCTGTCGCCGCGCACGCGCTTGTCAGAACCCCGAAGGCGATCGCGGCCACGAGCGTGTTCGCGCGCAGGTGTCCACTCACCTGGTTGGAGCTGTCATCGGCTGCCATGTCACGTCTCCTTCCGTGTCATCCGGCGGGCTGGTCAATCACCCCCTTACTAACGCGTCCGGAGGCGATTTTCCTGACACGCGATATGCACCTCGCCGCTATCCCGGCAGCACCGCACAGCGGCGAACTGCGCTCAATGCAGTGTTGCGGGCACCGCTGATGGAGGTGCCATCAGCTGGGATGCTGCGCCGGGAGGTTTCCTCAGGGTGGCGGCTCCTCCACGGCAATTCCGTCAGCGATGTGGATGCGCCAACCTTGCTCATGCACCGCGCGATGGTGCGGCCGGCACAGGGAGACCAGGTTGTCGACCTCAGTTGGACCGCCGTCCGGCCAGTGGACGATGTGGTGCCCTGCGGTCCACGGGGACGAGAAGGAACGAGCGATTACCACAGCAACCCGTTGTTCGTCGTGGAGGTGTCAGCCACGGTGTCGTTACTGATGCCGGCCACGGCAAAGGCCACGTGGTCGTGTTCCGACGCCCGTCACTGGGCTTGGCCATGCCGCAGGTTTGGTGGTGCCGAGGGACAGAATCGAACTGTCGACACCAGGTTTTTCAGACCTGTGCTCTACCAACTGAGCTACCTCGGCGATCCGCGACGCAGTGTACCGGCCGGTCGCGCCCCTCCTATGGCGCGTTCGGCCCATCGAAGCGCCCGTACAATCAAAAGCATGGCCCGGGTCATCCACGTTCGCGTGCGCGGGGTCGCCGCAGCCGACCGGGATCGATTACAAGAGCGGTTCACCGAGCTCATCAGCAGCCGGGAATGGCGCGACCAGCTCCCGTGGCTCGCCGATGCCGCCTCGACCGACCTCTTCGCCCAGCTCTTCTTCGATCAGGCGCTGGCGGCCGATCTCAGCGATGACCCGCCGGCGACCGACCTCGCCGCTGCCGGCTTCATCCGTGTCGCCGGCGACGAGACCGACGCGCTCGCCCTCGTCTTCGTGCTCCGCGACCTCTCCGAACGCTTCTCGTGCCGGGTCGAGCGTTCGCGACCCGGACAACCCGATCGCCAAGCTGCGCGTCGTCGACCTCGTCAACGGCCGGCTGGCCGATCAGCGAGCCCTCGAGTCGATCCTGGTCCGCCGGCCGATCTTCAAGCGGATGCGCGACGGCAACCGGATCGAGATGTACCCACCACGGGCGCTCGGCAGCGCCTTCGGCACGCATGGAGGGCGCCGACGGCGAGCGCCGGTCCTGGAGCTTTCTCGTGCACGGCATGCGCGATTCGCGCCCCAGCTTCCTCGAGGCGGAGGCCGAGGCGATGCGGATGTGGCGCGGGCTGCGCTTCCTCGAGTGAGGGCGGTCGTCCAGCGGGTCAGCAGCGCCAGGGTGGCCGTGGGCACGGAGACCGTCGGTGCCATCGATGCAGGGCTCTGCGTCCTGCTGTCCGTCGGCCCATCCGACGATGAGGCGGTCGCGCGGCGGCTCGCCGCGCGCATCGCGACCCTCCGGATCTTTCCAGACGCGGCCGGACGGATGAATCTCGATCTGGCGGCCTCCCGCGGCGCGGTCCTCGTGGTGAGCCAGTTCACCCTCCACGCCGACACCTCGCGAGGGCATCGCCCCTCGTTCGTCCGAGCCGCTGCGCCCGACCGCGCCGCCGAGCTCTACGACGTGTTCGTGGCCGCCCTCCGCGCATCTCGGGCACCGCGTCGAAACCGGCAGCTTCGGCGCCCACATGGCGGTAGACATCGTCAACGACGGCCCGGTCACGCTGGTCCTGACCAGCGGCGAGCCCGACTGGCCCGCCGACGCCGGGTAGTGCTCGGGATCAGCCCGCGCGCCGCGCCCTGAGCGCCGCCAGCTGCTCGTCCTCCCCGCCCGCGCCCGAGTAGCGGAGCAGCTCCGGGGGTCGGCCCCCGGTGCCCGCCGGCGACCGGAATCGGGGCACGCGCAGCCGCATCGCGGCGCACCTCGGTCTCCCGCACGGGTCGGAGCACGCCGGAATCGCGCAGCTCCTGGATCCGCCGCCTGAAGGTCCGCTCGCTGCCCTCGGGACCCCCGTGCAAGGCCACGTGGAGGCGGAGCAGGTCGTCCCCGGTGAAGACGTCACCGACCAGCGCGGCCGCGCCTGCGAGCTGCCGGGTGTCGGCGCGAAGCCGGTCAAGGGCAGCACGCAGCGCGGCGGTCCCGGGTGCGTCGAGATGGAGCCCCCGTCCCGTCGCCGACCAGACCCCAGGGCCGGGGAGCGCTCCGTACGGGGCCGCCGCGTAGTACCAGACCGTGACGCTCCGAGATCGGGCCGGATCGTCGTCGACGCCGACGAGGTGGAGCCGCTGGCCTCCTCGGGCGCCCCGTCGGCCTCCGAGATCAATGCCGGCCTCGGCGGCGACGCGAAGCGCCGCTTCGGGGAACCGCTCCTTTGGGCCGAGGTCGCCGGTGGGGAGGGTTCTCTTCACGGTGAGCACGTGCAACGCCCGGCTCGCCGGGGTCCCGGGCTCAGGATCGAACCCGAATACCGCAACCCCCGCGCTCAGCGCCGCCATAGCTCCCTTGGTCATGCTCCGGCCTCCTCCAGACTCGGTGTGGTTTCGGAAGATGATGGCACGAACTGGGCAAATTGTGCCACCTGGAGTTGCCTTTTCGGCCTCCCCGATCTCGCCGGGCGGTCGCCCCCTAGGCCTCGCCGGGGGGCGTGGCGGTCGCCGGAACCGTCCAGCTGACCGGCGGCTCGGCCGCCGCCTGATCTCGGGACCCGCTCAGGACCCTGGGCCAACTGACCGCCATCCTAGCGCCGCCCAGCGGCGAGGTGTTCACCTCCCAGCGCCCCCCGCTGTGGCGGACAACCGCATCGGCGATCGCGAGACCAAGCCCCGACCCGTACCCGCCCTGGCCTTCGGCCCGATGGAAGCGATCGAAGATCTTGGGGCGTTCCTCGTCCGGAATGCCCGGGCCCGAATCCTCGACGACCAGGCGCACCCGGTTGCCGTCCACTCCGACGCTCACGGACGACCACTCCTCCGGGCGGCGCGTACTTGAAGCCATTGTCGAGCAGGACCCCGAGCAGGCGATCCAGCCACTCGGACGAGCCCATGATGACCAGCGGACCCGGGCCGACCGAGACCTGGAGCGTGATCCCGCGGCTCTCCGCGACCGCCGCGAAGCGTTCAGCCGCCTGATGGACGATGACCCCGACCTCGACCGGCTCGGCGGCCGGACGTCCCTGCGGCGTGTCCACGCGGGCGAGAAAGAGCAGGTCGTCGACCAGGCGGCGGATCCTGCCGCTCTCCGACCCCACGCGCTGAAAGGCATCGCGGTACCAGGCGGCATCGCGTTCCTGATTCAGCGCGAGGCTCGTCTGGGCCTCGATGACCGCCAGCGGGGTTCGCAGCTCATGGGAGGCGTCTGCGGTGAACTCGAGCTGGCGCTGCCGGGCGAGCTCGATCGGAGCGCCGACACGCCGGCCGACGAACAGCGTGCCGAAGAACACCAGAAGGAGGATCGTGACCCCCGCGACCGTCTCGATGACGATCAGCGACGAGCGCGCCTGAGAGACCGAGTTGACGTTGTAGCCGACGATCAGGTGATACGAGCCCGACGGGACCGCCTGCGATGCGCACGTCGACGCCGTCGAGCCGACGTGGTGATCGGCGTGGTCACGGTCGCGTCCTGCGCGGGGAGGCTCGACCGGCGGATAGATATTGGTCTGTGTCGGCTGGATGCCTGCCGGGTCGACTGGCCCAGATCAGCAGCGGTGCGCCGAAATCGCCCTGACCGGTGATCGTTGACGCTCGCGTGCGGCAATCGGAGGCTGGGCTGCTGCTGGTAGTGCGTCAGTTGCGCCGCCAGCCGGTGTCGACCTGGGCGGTCAGGTCGTTGGTCACGAACATCACGACCAGCATGGCGACAATCGCGTAGACGACCGCGACCACTCCGGTGCTGATCAGCGCGACGCGCAGCGACGCAACGTTGACCCGCTCGAGCCGGCGGTTCACGCTTCCTCCAGGCGGTACCCCGCGCCGCGGACGGTCACGATCTGGATACCGGTGTTGGGCAGCTTGGCGCGCAGTCGGCTCATCTGGACGTCGATGGCGTTGGACCCGAGCGGCTGGGTCTCGTCGCGCCAGGCGTGCTCGGCGATGGCCTTGCGGTCGACGACGGACGGGCGAGCGCCGGAGCAGCAGCTCGAGGATGTTGAACTCGGTCGACGTCAGGTTCACCGGAGTGCCGTGCACCTCGATCTCCCGTCGCGCCGGGTCGAGGGTGAGCGCACCGCGGGTGATCGCGGGGCCGTCGACATTGCGGGGGCGCCGCTGCAGCGCCCGGATCCGCGCGACCAGCTCGCCGAAGTCGAAGGGTTTGATCAGGTAGTCGTCGGCGCCGGCGTCGAGGCCCTCGATGCGATCTGACGGCGTATCCCGGGCGGTCAGCATGAGCATCGCGGTCGGGCGATTGTTCCGGCGCGCCCAGGCCACGACCTCGAGCCCGCTGACACGCGGCATCCTCCAGTCGATCACCGCGACGTCGTATTCGTAGAAGCGCAGCTGCTCGATCGCCTCGTCGCCCGCGGCGACGGCGTCGACGAAGTAGCCCGGCCTCCTCGAGGCCCTGGACCAGGACCTCCCGGAGCCCGCGATCGTCCTCAGCGACAAGTACTCGCATCAGCTATGATGGTGTCACGCACTGGTGGATGCGCCACCCCCGAATCCGCCACCACCGAAACCGCCGCCGCCGCCGAAGCCGCCACGCGCCGCCAAAGCCGGCGGTGCAGCCGTTGGCGCCGGCCGGCGAGATCGTCAGCGCGCGCGCGGCGACCACCCCGGAGCTGGCCTTGGTGCCGATGGCGGTCAGGCACTCCCCGGTCTGGAGCGCGGTCGGCTGTGACCACCGTGGACGTGGTCACCCTGACCGTCGTCGGCACGTCAATCGTCGTCGTGGTCCCGGTCGCGCCGGTGATCGTGACCGAGGTGCCGCTCACCGACTTCACCTGGCCGCGAGTCGCGGTGAATCCCGCCGCTGCAGCCGGTGGCGAGAAGCTCGGGCGCGGGCTGAACGTTCCCCCGCCGCCCTCCGAATCCGCCGGATGCCGGTTCGGGCGCACGAGCCGTTGACCGGCGCGCTCAGGGTCACCGGGGCCGCCGTCATGGTCCCGCCCGCGCCCTTGGTGCCGGTGGCGGTGATGCAGCTTCCCGGCGGTGATGTCGGCGACCGTCCCGGTGTCGGTCTGGGTGATCGTGGTGGTGGCCGCGTAGGTGACCGTCGAGTCGCCGTTCGCGTTGCTGAGGATGAGTGTCGGACCGTTGATCTGCACCAGCTGACCGAAGGCGGCGTTGCCGCGCAAGCCCGCGACGCGGCGCCCGCGGAGGGAGAGGGTGCGCTCGTCGAGCCGCCGCTCGCGGCGGCGCTCCCGCACGCGACGACCGCGAGGCCGGCGATGACGCCGGCGACGCCCAGGATGGCTCGATTCATGAGATGGTTTCTCCTGACGGGATGACGGCGGTGGATTTCATTCGGCCCGAAGTGCCGCGATGGGCGCGAGGCGGGCGGCGCGGGCCGCGGGGTAGACACCGAAGATCAGGCCAACTCCGGCAGCAACCGCAACGGCGATGATCACCGGGCGTCGCGGTGATGGTCACCGCGATGTTCGCCAGCCGGGGCACGAGGTAGCCGGCGAGCAGGGCTGCGCCGACGCCGAGGACACCGCCGACGAAGCTCAGCGTCGCCGCCTCGATGAGGAACTGGCGGAGCAGGTCACGCGGTGTGGCGCCGAGCGCCTTGCGCAGGCCGATCTCCTGGGTGCGCTCGGTGACCGAGACCAGCATGATGTTCATCACCCCGATCCCGCCGACGAGCAGCGAGATCGCCGCGACGCTGGCGAGCAGGATCGTGAGTGTCGTGGTCACCGAGGCCGCCGTCGACGCCAGCGTCGCCGCGGAGGTGATGCTGAAATCCGCGGCGGCGGCGTTGGTGATGTGGTGGGTCTGGAGCAGGAGCTGATCCGCCTCGGCGTACGCGGAGCCGATGGTGCTCGCGCTGCTCGCGCTGAGCAGGATCCGCTGCACCGAATCGGGGCTGCCGCCGGTGATCTCGTCCTGGGCGGTGGTGAGCGGGAATCACCGCGAGGTCATCGCTGTTGGTGAATCCGGTGCTGCCGATCGACGTGAGGATGCCGACCACCTGGAAGGGGTTGCCGGCGATGCTCACCTGGTCGCCGACCACGGCACCGAGCGTTGCTGCGGTGGTCGCACCGAGGACGACGACCTGAGCGTGCTTCTGGACTTCCTGCTGCGTGAAGAAGATGCCCGCGGACAACGAGCGCGCGTTGGTGGCGAGCCACGACGACGTGCTGCCCTGGACGGTCGTCGTCTCGTTCGAGCTCGAGCTCACCAGGGTTGCGCTCCCCGAGACCACCGGCGCCACCGCCGCGATGTCGGGCGCGTTCTGCTTGTCCTCGAGGCCGGTGACATCCTCCAGGGTCAGCGTGTTGGCCGAGCCGGCTCCGCCACGGACGCCGAAGCTCACGGTGCTCCCGGGCGAGACGGTGAGCAGGTTGGTACCGAGGGATGCGATCCGCGCGTTCACCGAGTTCGCGGACGCGGTTCCGATGCCGACGGTGCAGATGACCGCCGCGACTCCGAAGAGGATGCCGAGCGTGGTCAGGATCGAGCGCAGACGGTGACCGAGCAGGCCACGCATGCCGGTGTCGAAGGTGCGCAGCAGGCTCATGCCGCGACCCGGTCTCGAAGCCGGCCGTCGGCCATCTCGACGACACGCTCGGCGACGGCCGCCACGTTGGGGTCGTGGGTGATGAGCACGATGGTGTGCCCCGACTTGTTGAGGCCGGTGAGAATGTCGAGCACCTCTCGGCTCGCTTTCGAGTCCAGGTTCCCGGTGGGCTCGTCGGCCAGGATCATGGTCGGATCCGTGACCAGCGCCCTGGCGATCGCGACGCGCTGCTGCTGACCGCCGGAGAGCTGATTGGGGCGGTACTGCACGCGGCTGGTAAGTCCCACCTGCGCAAGTGCGTTCAACGCCGTCTGCCTGCGGTCGCGCGCGTTGCGATACAGAAGCGGGAGTTCGACGTTGCGCCACGCGGACATCGACGCGAGCAGGTGAAACTGCTGGAACACGAAGCCGATGCGGCGATTGCGGATGCTCGCGAGCTCGCGCTCGTTCATGGCGCCGACGTTCTCGCCGGCGAATCGATACTCGCCGCTGGTCGGGGTGTCGAGGCAGCCGAGGATGTGCATCAGCGTCGACTTCCCCGAGCCCGAGGGCCCCATCACCGCAACAAAATCGCCGTCCTTCACCGACAGGGACACCCCGTCCACCGCCCGCACCTCCGCGTCTCCGTCGCCGTACACCTTGCAGACGTCGACGAGGCGGATGATCTCGGCTGCCACGTCAGCCGCCGCGCGGCCCGCGCCGCCGCCTCCGCCGAAGCCCCCGCCGCCGAAGCCGCCGCCGGTGAGGCCGCGGCCGATGCCGCTGGTGCTCGACGGGATCGTGCTGCTGATCGTGGCGATCACGACCTGGTCACCGACCTTCACGCCGCTCAGGATCTGGGTGCGGGTCGCGTCGGCGGCTCCGACAGTGACCGCCACCGGCACCGGCTTGCCGTTGACGAAGAGGGTCACCGTGCTTCCCGCGGCGGTTGTGTGCACCGCGCTGGTGGGAACGGTGATCACCTGCACCACCTGGTTGATCACGACGCTGACTGACGCGGACATCCCCGGACGGAGCGAAGGACTGGCGCCGTTGAGCACCACGGTCACCGGGAACGTCGCGACGCCCGAGGTCACCGTGGCCTGTTCGGCGACCTCGGTGACCTTGCCGGCGACCGCGTTGCTCGAACCGGCGGCGACCACCTCGGCCGTCTGCCCGACCGCGATCTCATTGACCAGCGCGTCGCTCACCGAGCCGGTCACCTCGAAGACGCCGGGCGCGATGATCACGATCGCGTGGGTGGCGGCACCGCTCGAGCCGGCGGACGCCGCCGGTGCCGCCGCTCGCGATCTGCTCACCGTTGGTCACGTTGACGGCTTCGACAATGCCTCCACTCGGTGCCTTGAGCGTCGCCGCGTTCACGGCGGCCTGCGCGTTGGCAACGTTGACCTGATCGATCGCGACCTGGCTCTCGTCAATCGCGATCTGCGCCGACGATGCCGTCGACCCGTTCTGGAGAGCGGCGAGCGAGGACTTCGCGTTCTCCCACTGCACCTTGTCGGCGTTGACCTGGCCCTGCGCCTGATCGTCGCTTTGCGTCGCCTTGACCTGCGCCGCCTGCCACGCCTGGTAGGCCTGGCTCACCGCCGCCTCATCCTGTGGACAAGGCGGCGTCGTGTCGCCGGGTGTGCAGCCGCCGATGCGGCGGTTGCCTGGGCAGCGGTGTACGCGCTGTAATCCTGAGCGACGATCTGCGCGTTCACGGCTTTCGTGTCCGCCAGGCTGGTCAGCGCGTTCTGATACGACACATACGCGCTGTTGACCTGCGCCTCGGCCTGGCTGACGCTCGACGCCGACGCTCCCGCCCTGGCCTGCGAAAGATTCGCCTCCGCGGACGAGAGCGTCGCCTCCGCCTGGGTGAGATTGGCGTCCACGCTGGTCGGATCCTGGGTGGCGAGCACGTCGCCCGCGGCCACCGTCTGGCCCGGCTGGACATTGACGGCGGTCACCTTTCCCGCACCCCCAAAATCAAGATCGGTCTCGCCGTTAGCGGCGAGATTCCCCGACAGCGAGACGGTCTGCGTCACGGTGCCAAGTGCGGCGACCCCGGTGCGGTAGGAGACGCTCGCCGCTGCTCCGCGGGTGAGCATGAAGACGCCGGTTCCGGCGGCAATCACCACGACGACGATGCCGACGATGAACGGCTTGCTCAGCACACGACGTCTCACGATGCATAACTCCCAGAACCGGCTCCGACCGCGACCATCGGCCGTGATCGTGGCCCGGGCAGCCTTTCAGGAGCGTGACAAGTGGCGGACGCTGCGCAGACTGGTGCGACGCGGCGGGCGCGCGGAGTGGGCGGAGCAGGGATCGAACCCGCGACCTCCTCGGTGTAAGCGAGGCGCTCTGACCGGCTGAGCTATCCGCCCGAGGCGACTGTATCTCGATGCGCGATCAATTGCTCGACGGTGCCGTCGATCGTGGCCGACGAACACCAGTGTCCGTCATGCCCAGGAACAGCCCGTGGCCCGCGACGCCCGGGATCGAGCCGATCAACAGCGCGAGCGCCTCCGGCTCGTCAACGTCGATGTACTCACTGTCCGCGACCAGGTTGCCGTTGTCGGTGATGATCGGCTCGCCGTCCGCGCCGACACGAAACGTGAAGTCGATCGACGTTCGCTCCTCGAGGGTGTGCAGCGTCCTGGCGCTTCCGAAGCGCAGGACCTCGACAGGGACGCGGCCACTGAGCCGAGACATGTATTTGCTGTCATCGACAATAACCACGAAGCGCGCCGCAGACGCCGCGACGATCTTCTCGCGCAGCATCGCGCCACCCCGGCCCTTGATCAGGCGCAGCGCAGGATCGACGCTGTCGGCACCGTCGACGGCGAGGTCGAGACCGTCAGCCTCCGAGTTCCTCCACGGCGATGCCGTGCTCGATCGCCAGCGCGGCGCTCGCCACCGAGGTTGCGACAGCGCGAACCGTCAGGCCGCGACGAACTCGCTCCGCGAGCCCGAGGATGAACCAGTGCGCGGTCCTGCCGGTCCCGAGGCCGACGCGCATGCCGTCGTCAACCAGCGGCACCGCCGCCTCGCCGGCTGCACGACGGGCGGCATCGACGTCCACCCGTGCAGCGTAGCGGTCAGGAGGCCAGCCGTCTGCTCAGTTCGCTGGCGGTTGTGGACACCGCGTCGCGATGCAGTCCGTCAGGCTGACGCATGAAGCGCTCCTGGACGACGAACACCGCTTCGATGAGCTCCGCCGCCGAGGTCCGCGGGCGGAACGTGACCCCGCGACGCCGGAGCGCCACCAGCACGCGGGTGGGGATCGCGCCGCCGCGAAGATTCACCTCTTCGAGCTGGGTGAGCAATCCGTCGAGCTCGCACAGCGTTTCGCGTCGCTGGACCCGTTGTCGTTCCTCTTCTGCTGACCACACCAATTGATTGAGGACGCGGTTTCGGACGAAGGTGGCCATGACGCTCCCTCGGCGCGTCCACCGGGTTCGGGGGTTTGATGTGACGTAGGGTAGGTCGGACCGAACAGATGGACGTCCTGTGGTCGCGATCCTACCGATTTGTGGGCCATTTGCATAGCGGAACACATGTTCGCGGCGGCAAGGGCTGCCCCGCTTCGGAGCAGCCCTCGAACGAGTTGACCAGCCGCGACTGCCTAGGCACCAAGCAACTGGATGATGTGGTTCGCATCCGCACGGGCGCCCCCGAGATCAGTGCGCGCCGTCCTGATGTTCTGGGCGGCACTCTTGAGGTCGATCTGGTTGCCCGGCCACTCCGCCGGCGTGAGATTGATCACCGACGACGTCACGCCGGAGATCGACGTGCGCGAGGCGCTGACCTTGCTGGTCAGGTCGTTCAAATCCGACTGCGCCTCGGCCTTGATCGTCGCCGACACCGACGAGTTGTTGATCAGCGACTGCAGTTCCGGGATGAGCATTGCGAATGTCTGGTCAAGCTTGCTCACGCCGTCCGCAGCGATGACCTCGTGGATCTTCGGATCCTCCAGCACGTACACGCGATACCCGGTAACGATGGTCTGGCAGTCGGCCCAGGTCTGCTTGTATGTGCTGTCGCTCTGAATGGTCGTGTCGAGCGCCGTCAACCCCTGCTGGTCGGCCTCGATCTGCCCTTCGAGCGCCGTGCGGTCACCGCCGGTGAGCGCCGCCGAGCGCACGACGAACGTGTCGTCCGCCGCGAGCGTGCCGAGGCGGCGCTGGACGGCAGCGTTGCAGCGCGCCTTGAGCGTCGTCAGCGTGAGCGCGTGGGCGGGCGCCGTCGGGCCTGCGGACGGCGGCGCCGTGGGAGTGGTGGCCGCGTCGACCGCGCTCGTGCCGGCCAGGCCAAGGCCGGCGGAAACCGTGAGCGTGGCAACGCCACGCGCAAGAAGCGACGTGTTCACTGGGATGGATCTCCTTCGCTGGTGCTCAGCCCTGCGTTGGCGGCGTTGAGCTGCCCGTCGACGGTGCTGAGCTGGTTGTCAATGCCGCTGATCTGCTGGGTGATGCCGTTCGTGTCCGGCGTCACCGCCGTCGGCGAAGTGGGTATCGCTGTGGGCGCGGTGGCGCTGACGGAGGCGGAGCGCGTGGCGCCAGACGTGCTGTGACTGCCGCCGCCGGTCGCGCGTACCGCGCCGCACCCCGCGACCGTCACGACCGCGACGCCCAGCAGGACGCTCTTCCGCAGCGCTTCGCCGTAGGTCATTCGATGTCTCCCTGGTGGGTCCGGATGGATGAGGTTCATCCAACCAGAGCCCCGGGCTCGGCTCCTGAGACCAGGCGGAGACGCCGCTGAGAAATCGCCGAGAGGCCGCCGTCCGGCCTGGTGCCGCCCGGGCGGCCAGGAGTCAGGCCGCGGTCGCCCCGCGTTCCATGCCGCCGATCAGCGCCTCGAGCGGCCCCGGGTCCAGCAGTCGGCAGCCAAATGCGGACGCGAGTGCCGCCGCCAGTACTGGAGCGACCTCCGCGGGGGTGTGACCCCCGGCACCGAGGGTGGTGAGCGATGCGACCCCGGCTCCATCGATGCCGCAGGGGGTGATGCGCTCGAACCAGGCGAGGTCGGTGTCGACGTTGAGCGCGACGCCGTGCGTGGTGACGCCGCCGGCGAGCTTCACGCCGATCGCTCCGAGCTTTCGATCGCCGGACCACACCCCGGTGTACGGCGGGCGGCGGGTCACCTCCACTCCATAGTCCGCCGCGGTCCTGATGAGGCCGGCCTCGAGTGCTCGGAGGTAGCGATCGACGTCGCCGTGCGCCGGATGACCCGGGATCGGGAAGATCCCGGCGAGCCGCACGATCGGGTAGGCGACCAGCTGGCCGGGGCCGTGGAACGTCACCGAACCGCCGCGGTCGACTTCGAGGAACTCGGCGCCGACTGCGACCAGCGCGTGGGGCCCGTCGCCGAGGTGGCGAGCCTCACCCTGGCGCCCCATGGTGTACACGGGCGGATGCTCGAGCAGGAGCACCGCGTCGTCGGCCAGCTCGCCGGATCTTCGCGCCAGCGCGATCTCCTGTTGTAGCGCCCATGCGTCCTGGTAGCCGACTGTCCCCAGCCAGGTCCAGCGCAGCCCCGGTACCTCCGCCACGTCGCTCATCCGGCGTGGGCAGCGACCGCCTGCTCGTGGGCGTGATAGCTGGAACGAACCAGCGGCCCCGATTCGACGTGCTTGAATCCGAGCGCCCTGCCGTACGCCTTCAACTCGGCAAACTCGTCGGGATGCCAGTAGCGGATCAGGGGGTGGTGCTTGAGCGACGGCCGCAGGTACTGGCCGATCGTCACGATCTCGATGTCGTGGGCGCGCATCTGTTCGAGCAGCTGCTTGACCTCGTCCATCTCCTCGCCGAGTCCGACCATCAGGCCGGACTTGGTGCGGCTCCGCGGCTCGATGCGCTTGGCCGCGCGGAGCAGCTCGAGGCTGCGGTCGAGCTCGGACTTCGGCCGCACCCGGCGATAGAGGCGGCCGACAGTCTCGACGTTGTGGTTGAAGATCTCGGGCACCTCGTCCATGACCGTCCGCAGCGCGCGGTGATCGCCCTGGAAGTCGGGCGTCAACACCTCAATCGTGGTCCCGGGCGAGCGCGCTCTGATGGCCCGGATCGTCGCGGCGAATACCCCTGCTCCGCCATCGCCGAGGTCGTCGCGATCGACGGAGGTGACCACGGCGTGGCGCAGCCCCATGGTCGCGACCGCTTCGCCGACCCGGCGGGGCTCATCCCAGTCGATATCGCCACCGCGCTTCCCACTCTTCACGGCGCAGAACGCGCAGGCCCGAGTGCAGACGTCGCCGAGGATCATGAAGGTGGCGGTCCCGTGTCCCCAGCACTCGGCGATGTTCGGGCACCGGGCCTCCTCGCACACCGTGTTGAGCTGCTGGCCGCGCATGATGCCCTTGATCTGCGAGTACCCGTCGCCGGCGGGGAGCTTGACGGTGAGCCACTCGGGTCGCCGATCAACGCCCTCTGGAAGGAGCCGCTGATGCAGCGGCCGGGGATCGGCCACGGGAACGGGCCGCAGGCGGATCTGGTCCATGGCGCTCTCTCACTGTACACACTCGCTGCGCCACAATCGCCGAGATGAGTTCTCAGCCACCGATCAACGAGCCAGTGCACCTCTACGCCCCGGGGTCGGCGGAGCGCGCCCGTCTGCGCACCGCGGTCCGCGAGATGCAGGCCACCGCGCCGCATGACGTCCCCCTCCACATTGGCGGGCGGACGTACGACGGCCACGGCGAGCGCATCGCGGTGACCGCGCCACACCGGCACTCGCTGACTCTCGTCGAGGCGACGACCGCCACCACCGACGATGTCGGCGCAGCGGTCGACGCCGCGCTCGCCGCCCACCACGAATGGTCGACCGCGCCCTGGGAGACGAGAGCCTCAGTCTTCCTACGCGCCGCCGACCTGTTGAGCGGGCCCTTTCGCGACCGCCTCAACGCGGCGACCATCCTGGGACAGAGCAAGAGCGTCCACCAGGCCGAGATCGACGCGGCCTGCGAGCTGATCGACTTCTGGCGCTGGAACGTGCACTTCGCCGAGCAGCTTCGGGAGACGCAGCCGATGTCGCCCGCCGGGGCGTGGAACCGCATGGACCACCGGCCGCTCGAGGGCTTCGTGCTGGCCATCAGCCCGTTCAACTTCACGTCGATCGGGGGCAACCTCGCGGCTGCTCCGGCGATTGCGGGCAACACCGTCGTCTGGAAGCCGGCGACCACGGCATTGCTCGCGGCGCAGGTGATCATGGAGATTCTCGAGGCGGCCGGCCTGCCGCCCGGGGTGATCAACATGGTCGCCGGACCGGGAGCCGCGGTCTCGGAGGCGGCGGTCAAGCACCGGTCGCTCGCCGGCATTCATTTCACCGGCTCGACGGACACGTTCCAGCATCTCTGGAACACCGTGGCCGCCAACCTGGGTAACTACAGGACGTACCCCCGCCTGGTCGGAGAGACCGGCGGCAAGGACTTCGTGCTCGCGCACCCGTCGGCGTCCACCGAAGCCCTGCTCGTCGGTCTGCTCCGGGGGTCCTTCGAGTACCAGGGCCAGAAGTGCTCGGCCGCGTCGCGCGCGTACATCCCCCACTCGGTATGGGAGCGCCTGCGCGATCCGCTCGCCGTCGCCACCGAGGCGATCCCGGTGGGCGATCCGGCCGAGTTCGGCACGTTCATGGGCGCGGTCATCGACGAGCCGAGCTTCCGTAAGCACGAGGCCGCCCTGACGGCGGCGCGCACCGATCCGGATCTCACCCTGGTCGCCGGCGGCGAGTGCGACGGTGACGTCGGATGGTTCGTGCACCCGACCATCCTGGAGACGTCGAACCCACACCACGACCTGCTCCAGCGCGAGCTGTTCGGCCCCATCCTCACCGTGTTCCCGTATCCCGACTCGGACTGGCGCTCGGTGCTCGATCTCGTCGACCACACCTCGCCATACGCGCTCACCGGTGCGATCTTCGCCGACGACCGCGCCGCCATCGATGAGGCAGCAGCCCGTCTTCGATACTCAGCCGGCAACTTCTACATCAATGACAAGCCG
Source organism: Candidatus Dormiibacterota bacterium (assembly GCA_963799005.1). Classification (GTDB taxonomy): domain Bacteria; phylum Chloroflexota; class Dormibacteria; order Aeolococcales; family Aeolococcaceae; genus Palsa-851. The sequence continues at coordinate 216,811 of CAWCVK010000004.1, forward strand.
ACCGGAGCGGTGGTCGGGCAGCAGCCGTTCGGGGGCGCGCGTCTGAGCGGGACCAACGACAAGGCCGGATCCGCACTCAACATGATGCGCTGGGTGTCCCCACGGGTCATCAAGGAGACGTTCGTGCCGCCGACGGACTGGCGCTACCCGCACCAGGACCCGGATTGATCGGCTCGCCCGGCGAGGAAGCCGCGATCCGGCCTCGTTAGGCGCTCCCACCGCGTACGCCCGGCCCGGCGGTCGCGAGCGAATCTCCCCGGTCAGGCCCGCCAGCGGGTGCAGGAGCGCGCCGGCCGGCGCCGGCACGAACAGCTGCGCGGATGCCGTGGCGTCCGCCTGGCGGCCGGCGGGTCCTCCGACGCGACCCGAATCAGGGCATGGAACCGGCTCTCGTCGATGATGCCCTTCTCGAGAGCGCGCCTCGCCCAGGCAGGAGGGGTCCGAAGCCCCCAGGCATCGAAAGCGCCTTGCTCGATCATCGTTCCTCCTGATGATAGCCAGGACGGGCTAAACGAGTGTCCCGGACGGGTCGAGGTCTTCGAGCAGCTTCTGCACCGAGGTCACGAAGCGGGTGGCCTGCAGGCCGTCGTTGATTCGGTGGTCGAAGGAGAGGCCGAGGTTCATGATCGGCCGGATCGCGATCGCGTCGCCGACGACCACGGGCCGCTTCACCACGAGATCCATGGTCATGATGGCCGCCTGGGGCTGGTTGATGATCGCCTGGGTCATCACCGCGCCCAGGGCGCCGGTGTTGTTGAGGGTGAACGTGCCGCCCTGGATCTCGTCGAGCTTCAGATGGTTGCTTCGCGCCCGCGCCCCCAGGTCGGCCATCGTGGTCGCGAGCCCGACGATGCTCAACCGGTCCGCGTCGCGCACCACCGGCACGATGAGGTTGTCCTCCAGGGCTACGGCGATGCCGAGGTTGATGGCTCGCTTGACCACGATCCCGGCGTCGCTCCACGACGCGTTGAGCGTCGGATGGCGTTGCAGTGCCTCGATGACCGCCCGAGCAACGAACGGCAGGAACGTCAGCTTGACGCCGTGCCGCTCCTCGAACGCCGCCTTCTCGCGATCACGGATCCGCGACACCGCGGACATGTCGACCTCGACCATGACGTACGCGTGCGGTGACGTCTGCCGGCTCCGAACCATGTGCTCGGCGATCGCCTTACGCCCTGCGTCAGCGGAACAACCGTCTCCCCCTCGCCGGCCCCAGTGAAGGAGGCCGGACCAGCAGACGCCGGAACCGGGGCAGTACGTCGGAGCGGACTGGGGTGCCTGCGTAGGCGACATAGCCGGTGGAGTCGCTGGAGCAGGCACCCCAGCCGCGCGCCGGCACCGACGGTCCAGTTCCGGCGTCCCTTCGCTGGACGTACTCGAGAACGTCTTTCTTTGAGATCCGGCCGCCGATGCCGCTCCCGGTGATCTGCGAGAGATCGACCCCGTGCTCGCGCACCAGCATCCGGACCGCCGGGCGTGACGTGATAGCCGCCGGCCTGCCCGTTCCCGCTGGACGGCTCACCCGACCCCGACCCCGGCGCCTCCGCCGCGGATTCCGCGAAGGCATCCTGGATCGGTCCCACGGCGGTCTCCGCTCCCGCCGATGCCTGCGCGGGTGCGACCTCCGATGCGGTCGGCGCGGCCTGCGGCTCAGGCTGCGCAGCCTTCGCCCCCGCTGCGGGCGCCTGCGCCGTCGAAGCCGCGACCCCTGCCACTTCCTTCGCCTCCGGCTCGGCCGCGGCATCCGCTGCGGCGGCGCCGGTGTCGATGGAACAGATCGGCTGTCCAACCGGCACCACCGTGCCCTCCGCGGCGATCAACTCGGCCATCACGCCGTCGGCCGGCGCGGGGATCTCGGCGTTCACCTTGTCGGTGATCACCTCGGCGATCGACTCGTATTTTGCGATTGCGTCGCCGGGGTGCTTGAGCCACCGGGCGATGGTTCCTTCGGTGACGCTCTCTCCGAGCTGCGGCATCGTGACCGTCAGTGCCATTTCGCGAGCTTCCTTGTGTTCGCTTTCAGTACGCTGCGAGCTCGCGGAGCTTCGCCTCGACCTTGTTCGGTGTGACCAGGTAGAACTGTTCCAGCGGCGGCGAGAACGGCATCGCCGGAATCTCGGGGCCGCCAAGCCGCATCACCGGGGCGTCGAGGCTGTCGAAACAGTCCTCCGCGATGATCGCCGCAACCTCCGACGCGACGCTGACAGCGAGGTTCGCCTCCTGGACGATCAACACCTTGCCGCATTTGCGCGCACTCGCCACGATCGCGCTCCGGTCGAACGGACGCAGCGATCGGAGGTCGACGACCTCGCAGGAAAACCCATCTGCAGCAATGCGATCGACCGCTTCGAGCGAGGTGTGCACCATCATGCCGTAGCTGAAAACCGCGATGTCCGTGCCCTCGCGCACCACCCGAGCGCGATCGAGTGGCACGGTGTACTCGCCGTCCGGCACCTCGCCCTTGATCGCACGGTACGCGCGCTTGTGCTCGAAATAGAGCACCGGGTCGGGGTCGCGCAGCGCCGAGATGATCATGCCCTTGGCGTCGTACGCAGTCGACGGCACGACCACGCGAAGTCCCGGGATGTGGGCGAAGATCGCCTCGATCGACTGCGAGTGGTACAGCGCGCCGTGCACTCCGCCGCCGAACGGTGAGCGCACCACCATCGGCACGTTCCAGTCACCGTTGCTCCGGTAGCTGATCTTCGCCGCCTCGCTGATGATCTGATCGACGGCGGGCATGATGAAGTCCTGGAACTGGATCTCGGCGATCGGACGGAGCCCGTTCATCGCCGCGCCGATCGCGACACCGACAATCAGTGATTCGGCCAGCGGGCTGTCGAGCACCCGCCACTCCCCGAACTCCTTCTGCAGGCCCTCGGTGACGCCGAAAACGCCGCCCTTGGCGCCAACATCCTCACCGAGGATCATCACGCGCTCGTCTCGCCGCATCTCCTCGCGGATACCGTCGCGAATCGCCTCGATGTACGTCTTCTGAGGCACGATCAGCCTTCCGGCTCGGTGTACACGTGCAGCATCGCCGTGTCGGCCGACGGCAACGGCGACAACTCCGCCTCGTCGGTGGCCCGATCGAGCTCGAGGACGAGCTCGGTGCGCATCTCTTCGGCGTCACCCGCGTCCATGACGCCGAGCTCCTCGAGGGTCGCCTTGAAGCGGTGCAACGAGTCCCGCTCCTTGTCCGCCTGGAGATCCTCGGCGGTGCGGTACCGGCGCTGGTCATCGTCCGAGCTGTGTGAGGTCAGGCGCAGCACCTTCGCCTCGATCAGGGTTGGACCGTCGCCGCGACGCGCGCGCTTCACCGCCTCGCGTGCGGTCCGATAGCAGGCGATGGCGTCGCACCCGTCGACGATGACGCCGGGGATGCCGTATCCCTTGGCGCGATCGGCGACGTCCTCGGTGGGCATCTGCTTCTGCCACGGGACGCTGATCGCGAAACCGTTGTTCTCGACCAGGAAGATCACCCCGAGCTTGTGGATCGCCGCGAAGTTCAGCGCCTCGTGGAAGTCACCTTCGCTGGTGCCACCCTCACCAATGGACGTGAAGGTCACCGCGTCCTCGCCGCGCATGCGCGACGCGAGCGCGATGCCCGCCGCGTGCAGGAGTTGCGTCCCCACCGCCGATCCGGTGCTGATGATGTTGAGGCGCCGGCAGCCATAGTGTGCCGGCATCTGCCGGCCGCCGCTGTTGGGGTCGGCGGCCCGCTGGAGCACCGAGAGGATGTGATCCCTGGGCGTCATGCCGAGCACCAGGGTCAGGGCGAGATCGCGATAGTACGGGGCGATCCAGTCATACGTTGGCCGCAGGTTCATGCCAAAGGCGACCTGAACCGCCTCGTGCCCCTCCGCGGAGATCCAGAACGGCGCGCGTCCCTGGCGGTTCAGCACCCAGAGCCGCTCGTCGAGCAGCCGGGAGCGGAGCATGTGCCGGTACATGAGCCGGAGCGTCTCGGCGTCCAGCCCGGCGCGCGCCTTCGTCTCGGTTCGTGTCATCGCCATGTGCCGTTCATCCCTCCGAGCAGCCGCAGCCGGCGCGCGCGCTTCGACGCTCCGCCGCCGCTCAAATGTGGATCGCCTCCCCGCTCACGGCAAGGGCAGCTTCTGAGAGCACTTCACTGAGTGTAGGGTGCGGGGCCACCGCGTGGCCCATCTCGAAAGCGGTGGTCTCGAGGAGACCGCCAAGCGCCGGGCCCCAGATGAGCTCGGTCACCTCATGGCCGATGATGTGGACGCCGAGGACCGTGCCGTCGGCCTTGTCGGCGACCACTTTGCAGAACCCGTCGCTCTCGCCCCAGATCACAGCTCTGCCGTTCCCGCGGAACGGCATCACCCCGATCGCAACCTCGTACCCGGCGGCCTGTGCCTCGGCTTCGCTGAGGCCCATGGAGCCGATCTGCGGCGAGCAGTAGGTCGTACGGGTCACGAGCCGGGGATCGAGCGGATGCGGGTCGCGCCCGGCGATCGCCTCGACGGCGAGCACGCCCTCGTGGAGCGCCTTGTGTGCCAGCTGGAACCCTCCGACGACATCGCCGACCGCGCTGACGCCGTTCTCGCCGGTCCGGAGCATCGCATCGACCGCGATGACGCCACGCTCGACCGCGACCCCGGTCCCTTCGATGCCGATGTCCTCGACGTTGGCTGCCCTGACCGACCGCGACCAGCAGGACCTCGGCCTGGAGGCGCTGCTCCTTGCCGTCCTCGTTCGCCACGGTCACGGCGACGCCGCCCTCGTTGCGCTCGATCGATTCGAGGTCGAGACGGTGCCCGGTCAGGCAGGTGATGCCGCGTGCCTCGAACTGGCGTCGAAGCTCGGTGCCGACGGCCGCGTCCTCGAGGGGCACCAGGCTCGGAAGCATCTCGACGAGGGTCACCTCGGCCCCGCAGCTGCGGTAGAGCGACGCGAACTCCACGCCCACTGCACCGGCGCCGAGCACGATCGCCGAGGCCGGGACCCGGTCCATGAAGAGCGCCTCGTCGCTGGTGTGGATCACCCTCCCGTCGGCGGGAATCCCGGGGAGCTGCTTGGGCCTCGAGCCGGTCGCGATGATCACCGAGCCGGCCTCGATCTCGACCGCTTCGCCTCTCGTCGTGGTGACTGCCAGACGGCCGGCGCCGTCGAGGCGGCCGCGACCGGCGACGACATTCACCTTGTTCTTGCGCATGAGGAACTGCACGCCTTTGTGCAGCTGGCTGACCACCTGGTCGCGACGCCGACCGGCGACCGAGTAGTCAAAATGGACGTCACCGGTCGTGACACCGAAGGAGTCGGCATGCCGCAGCTCGTCGAGCAGCGCAGCGCTCTGGAGCAGCGCCTTGGCGGGGATGCATCCGCGGTGCAGGCAGGTGCCGCCGACCTTGTCCTCCTCCACCAGCACCACGCTCAGCCCCAGCTGGGCCGCGCGGATCGCCGCAGGGTAGCCGCCCATCCCGCCGCCGAGAATGGCGATGTCGAATCGTTCGGCCACTGGATCCTGAGTATATCGGCGGGGTCACCCGGCCCACCTCCGGCGCCGGCTCCGCGCCGGGGACGTCAGGCCGACAGGAAGCGGCGAACCCCGAGGAAGCTGCCCAATGCGCCGACGGCGACGCCGCCGATCAGCAGCACGACGAGCAGGGTGATCGTGTAGCGGGCGTCGAAGGGCACGCTCAGCAGGTTGCCTTGCGCCGCCTGGACGAACAGCCGGTATGCGCCGAACACGACCGCGCCGGAGAAGATCGCCGCGAGCAACCCGCCGATCATGCCCTCGAGGATGAACGGCCAGCGGACGAACCAGTCGGTCGCGCCGACCAGCTTCATGATCTCGATCTCGGTTCGCCGCGAGTACACCGCCGTCCGGATCGTATTCATGATGATCACGATGCTGATGGTCAGCAGAATGATCGCGATGATCGCGCCGACCCACTCGATGACCGTGATCACCGTGTTGAGCTTGCCGATGACGTCGGAGTTGTAGTCGGTCGGGGTCGTGCTGTCGACGATCGGGGTGGCCTTCGCCTCGGCGTTGAACTTGCTCAGGTCGGTGAGCTTGCGGACGTTGAGGTTCAGCGACGCGGGCAGGGGATTGCTGCCGAGCACGGCGAGCGCGCTCGAGATCGACGGGTTCTGCGACGCCTGCTTTGCCGCCTGGTCCTTGGTCTCGAAGGTCACCGAGATGACCCGCGGATCATGCTTGAGCCGGCTCTCGAAATTCGTGATCGCCGGCAGCGACGCGTTGTCCGACAGGTAGATCTTCAGATGGCTCGCGTTCTGCTCCTGCCCCTGGAGCACGGAGTTCACGGAGTGGGTGAAGAGCAGGGATCCGCCGACCAGAAAGATGATCAGCCCCATGGTGAACACTCCCGCCAGCGAGACCCCCAGGTTGCGCCGGAAATTCTGTCCGGCACTGTGGAGTGCGAACCACAGCGAGGCGAGGACCTGCCTCACAGGGTTGCGGTTCCTTCGCGCAGGTAGCTGTCCCTCGGCCTCGTCTCTGACCACGCGGCCGTTGTCGATGGCGATGACGCGGCGGCGGACGAGGTCCACCACCTCGCGGTTGTGGGTCGCCATCAGGACGGTCGTCCCGCGGTGGTTGATCTGCAGCAGCAGCTGCACGATGCCCCACGACGTGTCGGGGTCGAGGTTTCCGGTGGGCTCGTCGGCGAGGAAGATGCGCGGCCGGTGCACGAGTGCCCGCGCGATCGCGACGCGCTGCTGCTCACCGCCGCTCAGCTCATCGGGAAACTTGTCGAGCTTGTCCTCGAGCCCGACGATCCAGAGGACCTCCTCCACCTTCTCGCGCAGGTGGCGCTGACCGGGCCGGGTCACCTGGAGCGCGAACGCCACGTTCTGCGCCACGGTGCGCCGGGCGAGCAGCTTGTAGTCCTGGAACACGATGCCGAACTTGCGCCGCAGCTTGGGCAGCTTGCGGTGCGACATCCGGCTGATCTCCTGCCCGTCGATGAAGATCCGGCCCGTCGAGGGGGCCTCGTCGCGGATGAGCAGGCGCACCAGGGTCGACTTGCCGGCGCCGCTCGGTCCGACCAGGAAGCAGAAGTCGCCTTGATGGATCGCCAGATCGACGTCGCGCAGGGCCTCCGTTCCGTTCGGGTAGACCTTGCTCACGCCGTGAAACGAGATGACGGGGCGGAGCGCGTGCTGAGGGGGGGCCGCAGATCGCTCCGCGACCGCCACGCTCACCAGGCTGCCCCCTGGGGCGATGTCTTCATAGGATGGTTTCTGGGATCGCTGCTGAGTCGGCGGCCAGTATAGACCGGGGTTCCGGCGGACTCCCGCGATATTTCACAGATTGGTCACTTCCGTATGGGATTGGCCCGCGGCGGTCCGATCAGGACGCCTTCGATTCTGGACCCTCGCGCGCCGCCCAGTGCAGGTATCCCTCAATGAACGGGTCGATGTCGCCGTCGAGCACCCCCTGAGCGTTGCCCACCTCGACCCCGGTCCGGTGATCCTTGACCATCGTGTACGGCTGGAGCACGTAGGAGCGGATCTGGCTCCCCCACTCGGCGGCGATCAGCTCGCCCTTGAGATCGGCGACCTTCTGGGCGTGGGCGGCCTGCTGGAGGGCGAGCAGCCGGGAGCGGAGCACCCGCCAGGCGACGTCCCGGTTCTGCTGCTGCGATCGCTCGTTCTGGCAGGTGACCACGACGCCGGTCGGGATGTGCGTCAGGCGGACCGCCGACGAGGTCTTGTTGACGTGCTGTCCGCCGGCGCCGCTCGAACGGAAGACGTCGGTGCGGACGTCGTCGGGGTCGATCTCGACGGTGACGGTGTCCTCGATCTCAGGGGTCACCTCGACCAGCACAAAGGACGTGTGCCGTCGGTGGGCGGCGTCGAAGGGACTGATCCGGACCAGCCGGTGCACCCCGTGCTCGCCCTTGAGCAGGCCGTATGCGCGGGCACCGGACACGCGAATGGTCGCGGACTTGATGCCCGCCTCGTCGCCCACCGACTCCTCGAGAAACTCGACCGGCATCCGGTGCTGCTCGGCCCAGAGCAGGTACATGCGCAGGAGCATCTGCGCCCAGTCCTGCGAGTCCGTCCCACCGGCGCCGGCGTGGATGCTGATCAGCGCCACGTGGTCGGTGTACGGGTCGCTGAACAGCAGGTCGATCTGGCGGCGACCGATCTCCTTTTCGAGGGAGCGGAGCTCCTTCTCGACGTCGGCGGTCATCGCCTCATCCGGCTCGGCCTCGAGCATCGACGCAAGCTCGCGCGCGTCGCTGGCACGCTGAGTCAGGGATTCCCACGTGCTGAGGTCTTCACGAATGCGCGCCGCTTCCTGGTTGAGCGATGCCGCACGCCTGGGATCGTCCCAGAGGTCCGGCGCTGCGATCTCCCGGTCGAGCTCGATCAGCCGGGCTCGTTTCGCCTCGAGGTCAAAGATGCCCCTGGAGCTCGGCTATACGGGAGGCGACGTCGTTGGCGCGTTCTGCAAGCTCGCTCATCTGACGAGTATTCCACAATGAGGTGATGCAAACCGTCGCGGCCGTCTCGTCTGACGCTATCGGCGAGCTGTTTCCCGATATGCCACGGGCCTTCGATTTCGACGACGTCTCGCTCGTGCCCCGGATCCCGTCGACGCTGGCGCATCGGACCGAAGCGTTGCCCGCGCTGGACTTCGGTCCGGTGCGACTGACTGTTCCGTTGATCGGGTCGCCGATGCCGGATGTCTGCGGCGTCGACATGTGCCGGGCGCTGGGCGAGCATGGCGCCCTGGGGATCCTGCCTCGTTTCCAGCCCGTTGACGAGCAGGCCGAACAGCTCCGCGAGGTCGGCGCCGCGGGCGGCCCGGTCGCTGCCGCGCTCGGCGTCACGGGCGATTACCGGGATCGGTTCGCTCGGATCCTCGAGTCGGGCTGCAGGATCGTGTGCCTCGACACGGCCAATGGCGCTCACGAGCAGGTGGGTCACGTGGTTCGCTGGGTGCGCGAGCAGGATCCCGCGGTGTTTCTCGTCGCCGGCAACGTCGCGACCGCCGAGACGTTCCGATGGCTCGAGGATCAGGGTGTCGACGCGATCCGCGTGGGTATCGCGGGCGGCTCGGTGTGCGAGACCCGCACGGAGACGGGGGTGCACGCTCCGACCCCGTACAGCGTCTCCGAATGTGCCCACGTGCGCCGGCGCGCGCTGATCATCGGCGACGGCGGGATCCGCAGCCCTGCCGACATGTGCAAGCTCCTCGCGCTCGGCGCGGACTGCGTCATGGTCGGCTCGGCGCTCGCGGGGACCTACGAGGCGCCGGGACGAGTGATCGTCGTCGACGGGAAGAAGTTCAAGATCATGCGCGGCGCCGCGTCGTTCTCGGTGCAGCAGGAATTCGCGGGCGAGGATCCCGAGTACATCGAGGGGGCTGAGTCGATCGTGGCGTACAAGGGCAGGGTCGCCGATGTGATCCAGCGCTACGTGGCCGGACTGCGCAGCTCGATGTCGTACATGGATGCGCGCACCCTGGACGAGTACCGGAGCAACGCGAGCTTCATCCGGATGCGGTAGCGGCGTTCTCTGGCCGACCCGCCCAGAGTCAGCTCAATTCGGCGATCAGCTCCGCCGACGTCATCGGCTTGGAGAACATCGGGTAGTCATATTTGATGGCGTTGTCGTGCTCTTCCACCGACGTCGCCGCGACGCAATCGCTCAGGGTGATGACCTCGTAACCGTTCTCGTAGCCGCTGCGCATGGTGGACTCCACGCAGCAGTTGGTCAGGAACCCGCCGAGCACGATCGTCGAGATTCCCTTGCTGCGCAGGATGAAGTCCAGGTTCGTGCTCGCGAACGTGTCGAGGCCGCGCTTGCCCTCGATGATGATGTCCCCCTCCTTCGGGTCGAGTTCCTCGGTGATCGCCGCACCCCAGGTGCCCTTGACGAACGCGTTGCCGTCGACGACTCCCTTGAGGATGCCGTAGGGGTGCGCGCTGATTTCGTTGTATCCCTTGGCGAACATGATCGGCGCGTGCATGATCGTCGCGCCGGCCGACCGGGCCGCCTCGACCACACGCTCGGTGTTCGCCAGCATGTCCGTCTTCTCCATCACGGCCTCGACGGCACCATGCAGGACGCCGCCATCCGAGGTGAAGTCGTTCTGGTACTCGATGAGGACGACAGCAGTCGTGGCTGGGTCGATCGGCATCTTGATCTCCTTCTCACGCGGGTCTGTACCAACCCCCGGCGCTGCCCGGGGCGGGCGTGGGTGTGATGGTAGTAGGTTTGCACGAGGTTGGAACTGCAACGTCTTCGCCCTGATCACGAGGCGGCGGTCCTCGAGTTTGAGCGCGTGAATCGCGCCTATTTCGCCGCGTCGATCAACGACAGAGGCGACGAGTTCTTTGCGAACTTCGGCGAGCAATATCGCGCGCTCCTGGCTGAGCAGGAGGCGGGAGCGGGTTACTTTCACGTCCTCGTCGATGAGCATGATGCCGTGATGGGTCGCTTCAACCTCTACGGCGTCGTGAATGGGACGGCGGAGGTCGGTTATCGCGTTGCGCAACGCGTCTCGGGGCGTGGAGTGGCGACCTCAGGATTGCGGGCCCTGTGCCGGATTGCGAGTGACGAGTACGGGCTCAGGACGCTCTCGGCGAAGGCCGGCAACGAGAACGCCGCTTCGCAGCGGGTGCTCGCGAAAGTCGGGTTCATCGCGATCGGATCGATCGAGGTGGCCGGCAGAGAGGGCGCGCGCTTCGAACTCGCCCTGGGTCTTGGATCGGCGTGACTCCAGTCACGGGCACGTCCGGATCGGCATCCAGCCTTTCGATTCCGTAACTCGACCCGTCGGATTCGTCGGCGACGTGGGCCATAGGCTGGATCCACGGCCATGCGGCGGCCCGTTACCACCGCGAGGATCACACCAGGCAGTGCTCACCAGGCATGTGCGTACTGCCGGAGGGCTCAGCCTTGCGCCGACTCGCCTTGCGCCGACTCGCCTCGCGCATTCGGATCGAGCAAACGGGCGTGCCCCGCGGGGTCCGAAGCCTCCAGATTGTGACCGGTGGGCTCGTTCTCCTGTATCTGGCATCGACGGTTCTGCGTTCGCCCGGGTCGTACAGCACGTTTTACGACGTGTGGATCGCCAACCTTGGGTATGCAGGCTGCGCCGCCCTGTGCGTATGGCGCGCGATTGCGAAACCCGAGGGACGCCGCGGATGGGGCATGCTCGCTGCCGGCCTCGTCCTCTTCACTGCGGGATCGGTGCTGTGGACCAGCTGGGTCCAGTTCTTCAACCCGGTCCCGTATCCCTCGATCGCGGACGCCTGCTTCCTTGTCTTCTTTGTCCTGGCGTTCCTGGGGATCGGCCTGCTGGTGCGCGAAACACTTCCCAGGACCTCGAGAACCGTGTGGATGGACGCCCTGATCGCCGCATTCGGCGTGGCGGCGCTGGAGTCCACGCTCGTCATCGGTCGGATCTGGTTGGCGAGCAAAGGAGACTTTGGGGTCGTGGCGACGAACATCGCATATCCCATCGGTGACCTCGTCCTTGTCACCATGGTCGTCGCGGTCTTCGCGGTGCGAGGCTGGCGGCCCGGCCGTCCCTGGTGGATGCTGGGCCTCGGTCTCGTGGTATTTGCCGCAGCCGACAGCGTCTACGTCCTGCGCGTGACGTCGGGCACGTACGTGACCGGGACCCCGCTCGACAGCATGTGGCTGATCGGCGCTTTCCTGATGGTGGTAGCCGCGTGGCAGGGTCTCGGCGCGCCACTCCAACAGGCGCGCATCGTGCAACCACCGATCTTCGTGCCCGTGCTGTTCCTCCTGACCTCGCTCGGAATCGTCGTGTACGCGACGGCGCGCCCGGGCAGCCTTCCCCTGGGAGTCGGGCTCGCCGCCATCACGCTGGCCATCGCGATCGCTCGGTCCGCGTATGCGTTTCGACAGCTCCGAGCGCTTGCGGAAAGCAGGCGCGAGGCACGGACGGACGAGCTCACGGGATTGCCGAACCGCCGGCTGTTTTTCGAGCGCCTCCTCGTGTGCCTCGAGCCTCGGCCCACCCCGCATCGCCTCGCCGTGCTCATGATCGACCTTGATCGCTTCAAGGAGATCAACGACAGCCTCGGACATCACGTCGGAGATGACGTCTTACGCCAACTCGGACCTCGGCTCACGACCGCCGCCGGGAGCACCGGAACGGTCGCACGCCTCGGCGGCGATGAGTTCGGCCTGGTGCTCTCGCCACTCGTTGATACCAGCGCCGCGATCGAGATGGCAGAGCGAGTGCGTGAGGTCCTGCGTGAGCCTTTCCAGCTCGAGGGCATGAGCCTTCGGGTCGACGCGAGCATAGGGATCGCGCTGGCACCCGATCACGGCACCACGCCGGAGAGCGTGCTGCAAAAGGCCGATGTCGCGATGTTCGCCGCCAAGCACGCGCATTCCCCCTGGCAGATCTACTCCTCGGAGCACGACCAGAACGCTCGGGATCGGCTCGAGCTCATGGAGGACCTGCGCGATGCCATCCATCGCGGGGAGATCGTTCCGTTCTACCAGCCGATCCTCGACCTTCCCACGGGCAGCGTCATGGGCGCCGAAGCGTTGGCGCGCTGGAAGCATCCGTCACGCGGCATCCTCGCGCCGGCCACGTTCCTTGGCCTGGTGACCGACGCCGGGCTGATGGAGCCGTTCACGGTGGCGATGCTGGATCAGGCCTTCGTCCAGCAGGCGAGATGGTGCGAGCAGGGATACGACCTGGGGGTCTCGATCAACATCTCAGCCGCCAGCCTGCGTGACGAAGAATTGCCCGAAAAGATCTCGGCGCTGCTGTCAAGGCGTGGCGTCATCCCCACGAGCATCACCCTGGAGATCACCGAGGACTCCTTCATCGCCAACCCCGAGGAGGCCATGCTCATCCTCGAACGGCTGCGCGATCTGGGGGTGGAACTCTCGATCGACGATTTCGGCACCGGCTACTCGTCACTCACCTACATGCGGCGGCTCCCGGTCAGCGAGCTCAAGCTCGACCGCACGTTCCTCACCGGCGCGCCGCAGGACGAGCGCGCGGTGTCGGTCATCCGGTCGACGGTCGACCTCGCCCACTCACTCGGGCTGCGCATCGTCGCCGAGGGCATCGAGAACCTTGACGCCCTGGCTTTGGTGGACCGCCTCGGCTGTGACGCCGCACAGGGCTACCTCATGGGCCGGCCGGTACCCGCTGAGGAGTTCAACCTCGCACCCGTCGCGCTGACGCGACACCTCGACGCAAAACCCCGGGCCGCCACACCTCGCCTCACTCCGGCTCTCGTCGACTGACCGGCACCTTCACGGGTGCGGCATTTGCACAGTCTGACGCGTTTTGCTTACCATGGCCTCCGGGGGTTTCAGGCAGGGACGGAAAGGAGAAGGGGCATGGTTCAAGGCAAGCACGGTTTCGGCGCGCGGTTCGCCGTCGAGTTGCGTACGCGCGCCATCAGGTTGGGGCTTGCGGTCCTGACGGTCGGGCTCGGAGGGCTCGTGCCGCTCACGGGGGCGCTGCAGACCACGACCGCGTACGCAGCCGCCGGCGGCAATGCGAACGCCGGAGACGTGTGGGTCGACAACGTCGGCCAGCCGGCTGGGCCGGGCCACGAGATGGACCCGCACCTCGCATGCGCGAACATCAATCTCTGGGGAAACGGGCTCGCCGACAGCGGTGGCACCTTCACGATCGACGGTTGGCCGCCCAGTGGTTCCCAGGAGCGGACATATGCCGCCGGGTGGACCTATAACACCACGACCGGTGGGACCCAGGTGATCCAGGTCATCAACGTGGCAACGCTCATCGCCAACGCGAAGGCCGCAGGTGATGCGCTGATCAACAAGCAGGGCTTCCACTTCAAGCTCCAGTTCAGCCAGGACCCGCAGAAGCACAAGACGTTCTGGGTCAACTGCCCAGCCGGGCCCAGCACGGCCACGTTGTGGGTCCAGAAGATTCGCTCCTGCGGAGGCACCCTCCCAGGCTCACAGCTCGAACTCGTCGATGCCAACGGCAATGTGATCAGCGGTCCTGCCACCTCCGCGAGCGGCAGCAACCACACATTCCCCGACCCCAACGGCTGCCCGACCCAGGAGGGAAGCTGCACGACGTTGACCACGGCGTGCCTCACGCTCACGGTGCCCGTGCCGGCGTCAGGCACCGCCACGTACACGATCATCGAGTTGGTGACCCCGGTCGGGTTCGTGGACTGCATCGAGAACTTCAACCACGACAACCCCGTCAGCCAGTGCTCGAAGCAGTGGGGGACGGTGACCGTCGATTCCAGCGGCGCGCTGAAGGTGACGTTCACATCGGTCAGCATTCACGGCCAGACCCTGACGCTGCCCACCGACGATCTCAATACCGGGAACGCGTACTGGCTCGGCACCGCGGCCGATCCCGCGCTCTTCTACGACGACAGTACGACCGGCTGACCTCGCTTACAGCACTCTAGTAGAGGCCGGTGCCACCGCGGCGCCGGCCTCTTTCCGTTCCGCTGCGCGCCCGCCGCCTCAGCGCCCGTGGCAGTACTTGTACTTCTTGCCCGAGCCGCAGGGACACGCCTGGTTGCGGCCGACCTTGCCCTGCGGTGTCCCATTGCCGCCGCGGACGGCACCACCGCCGTTCCCATTGCCGTCCGCGCGTCGCGTCCCCGCCGCCGACGATTCGACGATGTTGCGGACAATCGGCTTGGCCACCATCGGCGCGGAGACACGGGGCCCGGTCGCTCGGGCGAGCGCTCCGCTGGCGAGGGCCGCGGCCGGGCGCGCCGGCGGCACCTGGGCGCCGTCAGTCGCACCGCCGGGGCGATCGGCGCGCGGTGACGGTGGCGCAGTCGCACCGGCGGCACCCGGGGTGGGCGCGGGAATCGCCGCGACCGTCTCTTCGACTGCTCCATCCGCGGCAGGCGCGGCCTCGCTGGGGTCGACGCGACGGATCTGCACGTTGAGCAGCGCGCGGACGATCTCACGCTGGATGTCCTCGGTGAGGTCTTGAAACGCCGTGAAGGCAGCCGCCTTGTACTCCACCAGCGGATCCATCTGCCCGTAGGCCTGGAACCCCATCCCCTCGCGGAGATGGTCCATCTGGGTCAGGTATGCCAGCCACCGAGCGTCGATCACCTGGAGCATCACGCTCTGCTCGACCTCGCGGAGCAGTTCCGCCCCGTACTCCTGTTCCTTCTCCTCGTAGAGGCCGATCAACTCACCGCTGAGCGTCTCCGACACCTCCTCGATGGAGTTGCCCAGGCTGTCCATGCTGACCTCGGAAAACGCGGGCAGTCCGGCGGCGAACTGACGCATCTGCGTCCACAGTCCCTCGAAGTCCCACGCCTCGCGGTGCCGCCCCTCGCAGTAGGTCGGCACCTCGCTCGCCACCACGTGCTCCACCATCGAGATGAAATTCGAACGGGTGTCGGTGCCCTCGAGGATCTTGCGACGCTCGCCGTAGATGATCTCGCGCTGCTTGTTCATGACGTCGTCGTACTCGACGACGTGACGGCGACTGTCGAAGTTCTGTCCCTCGACCCGAGCCTGCGCGCCCTCGATCTGCCGCGACACCATCTTCGACTCGAGCGGCGTGTCGTCGTCGACGAGCCTGCCCATGACGCCCTGCATGCGCTCGCCACCGAAGATGCGCATCAGGTCGTCCTCGAAGGACAGGAAGAATCGTGACTCGCCGGGATCGCCCTGACGGCCGGAGCGACCGCGGAGCTGATTGTCGATGCGCCGCGACTCGTGACGCTCGGTGCCGATGATGTACAGGCCGCCGGCATCGGCGACGCCCTCGCCGAGCACGATGTCGGTGCCGCGTCCCGCCATGTTGGTCGCGATCGTGACGCTGCTTCGCTGGCCCGCATTGGCGATGATGTCGGCTTCCTTCTCGTGCAGCTTGGCGTTGAGGACCGAGTGCTGCACGCCGACCTTGTCGAGCATGCGGCTCAAACGCTCACTCTTCTCGATGCTTGTGGTGCCGACGAGAATGGGCTGGCCTCGCTTGTTCCGGTCGGCGATCTCCTCGACCACCGCACGGTACTTGGCCTCTTCTGCCTTGTAGATCAGGTCGGGCTCGTCGAGACGCACCATCGGCCGGTGCGTCGGGATCGGCACGACTTCGAGCTTGTAGATCTTGTGGAACTCCTCGGCCTCGGTGAGCGCGGTCCCGGTCATGCCGGCGAGCTTGTCGTACAGGCGGAAGAAGTTCTGGAAGGTGATCGTCGCGAGGGTCACCGTCTCCTGCTGGACGGTCACGCCCTCCTTGGCCTCGATCGCCTGGTGGAGGCCGTCCGACCAGCGACGTCCCGGCATCGTCCGGCCGGTGAACTCGTCGACGATGACCACCTCGCCGTCGCGCACGATGTAGTCGCGATCGCGCAGCCACAGCGCGTGCGCGCGCAGCGCCTGGTTGATCTGATGGGCCTCCGCGGCGTGCTCCATCTCGTAGACGTTGGAGATCCCCGTCCACTTCTCGATCTTGTCGACGCCCTCCTCGCTGAGCGTCGCCGACTTGGTCTTCTCGTCGATGGTGTAGTCGTCTTCAGCGACGAGGCGCGGGATCAGGCGCGCGTAGGTGTAGAACTTGTCGGTCGCCTCGCTCGCCTGACCGCTGATGATGAGCGGCGTGCGCGCCTCGTCGATGAGGATCGAGTCCACCTCGTCGACGATCGCGTAGCGCAACCGCCGCTGCACGCACCGGTCGAGCTTCTGGGCCATGTTGTCGCGCAGATAGTCGAAGCCCAGCTCGTTGTTGGTCGAATAGGTGATGTCCGCTGCGTACGCCTCGCGCCGCGTGCAGGGACGGAGATGCTGCAGACGCGGATCCGGGTGCGTGTCGTCGAGAAACTCCGGGTCGTAGACGAAGGACATGTCCTGCCCGGCGATCACACCGACCGACAGTCCGAGGAAGTGATACAGCGATGCGTTCCAGCCCGCGTCGCGTCGCGCCAGGTAGTCGTTGACCGTCACCAGGTGCGCCCCACGTCCTTCGAGGGCGTTCAGGTAGAGCGCCAGGGTCGCGACCAGCGTCTTGCCTTCACCGGTCTTCATCTCGGCGATCCGCCCCTGATGGAGGACGATCCCGCCGATCAGCTGCACGTCGAAGTGGCGCATGCCCAGAGTGCGCTTGGATGCCTCGCGGACCACCGCGAATGCCTCGGGCAGCAGGTCATCGAGCGCCTGCCGGCGCTGCGCGTCGCGCTCGTGCTCCTCGGCCCGCTGCATGGCCGCCTCCTCGGTCTCCTCCCCTAGCCCGGCCGCGAAGGACTGGCCGTGGGTCATGTCGATCCCTTCGACGCCGAGGCGCTCCCGGAACTCGCGGGTCTTGCCGCGAAGCTCCTCGTCGGTGAGCGCGGACATCTCCGCTTCCAGTTCGTTGATGAGGTCCACGACCCCCTGGTAGCGCTTGATCTCGCGCTTGACGGGGTCGCCCAGGACCTTGCTGATCGGCTTTCCAAAGAGAGGCATAGTCCCCTTCATTCTGGCAGCCCCTCGTTGTTCAGGGCACCACGGCCACCACCACCACGTCCACGAGAGCGGCTCCGGCAGCGCCGAGCACCGACGCCGCGGCCTCGACGGTGGCGCCGGTGGTGAGCACGTCGTCGACGAGCCAGAGGTACGGGCCGTCCATGGGGCTGCCGGTCCAGGCGAAGGCATCGGCCACGTTGCCCCGTCGGGTCGCCTCATCGCGAGCGCTCTGGGGCGGTGTGTCGCGGATCCGCGCGAGATCGGCCCTCACCGGGACATCCCGTGCGTCGGCGATGACCGTCGCGAGGATCTCGGACTGGTTGTAGCCGCGCTGCCTGCGCCGGCGAGGGCCGAGCGGGACCGGGACAATTCCATCGGGCGTGAACAGCCGGGGCCCCTGGAGCCGGGTGGAGGTCATGCCGGCCAGCTCGCGCAGCGTCTGCCGATCGCCGGCGTACTTGCCCCGGTGGAGCGCGGCTCGGATCGGCTCGGCGAACTCGAACCCGGCATACGCGCTGCCGCTGCGCATCCGCCGCACCGCCGGAACCGGCATCGCGCACATCGCGGCGGCGCAGCGCGCGCAGATCGGCGGGTCCGAGACGGCATCACAGCCGGCGCACCGACGCGGAGCGACAGCGTCGAGGAACAGCTTCGCGAGTTCGGCGAGCATGCCCGCAGGTATGCGACCGCACGGGAGACGTATCCCGGACAATGCGCGGCCGGGGCGAGTGGCCCGGAGCTAACCGTCCTCGCCGAACGCGTCCAGTGCCGTCTGCATGGACGAGATGAGCTCGCGGGCGGACGCTACGCTCAGCTCGAGGGCGATGCGCTCGCTCACGGGCCGTCCCGTGGCGACGAAGTCGACGATCAACGCGTGCTCGAGGGATGCGTGGGATGGATGATCCACCGACACGACGGCGGTCGTGATCGCCGTCCACGTGCCGGCCGCCTTAGCGCTCCCGGTCAATGCCGTCTTCTCAACGATGTACGAGCACATGCGACCCTCCTAGCTCAGGTGGCGACCGAAGAAATCGAGGACCAGCCGCCAGCCTTCGACCGCGGCCTCCACCCGGTACATGGGTCGATCGACGGCGAAGAAGCCATGGCCGGCGTTCTCGAACGTGTGGAACTCATGCTCCTTGCCGAGCCGGGTAAGCTCGGCGTCGATCTCCGCGACCTCAGCGGGTGACGGGTTCTTGTCCTCCGCCCCGAAGAGCCCGAGGATCGGGCACGAGATCTTCGCCGCGCGATCGATGACGGGTTCCATGCGGTACGGCAGCTCCTTGGGCGAGGCGGAGACCACGAAGGCGCCGTAGCAGTCCACGGCGGCGTCGACCGGCAGCTCGCAGGCGGCCAGGAAGGACTGCCGGCCTCCCGAGCAGTACCCGATGGAGCCGATCCTGGTGTTGCTCACCGGCAGGCCCCGCAGGAAGCGAACCGCGCCGCCGGCATCGCCGAGGAATTGCTCGGTGCTGATCCAGCCGCCCGCGCGGGCCGCCGCGGCCGCGTCATCGGGAGCGAGGTCGGGTCCGAAACGGTGGTAGAGGTTCGGGCAGATCGCGAGATACCCCTGGTAAGCGAACCGGCGTGCGATCTCCTTCGTGGCGGTGTCCCACCCCGGCGCGTGGTGAATCACCAGCACTCCCGGGAACGGGCCGCCGCCCAGTGGTCGGGCAAGGTAGGCTCCGATCTCCTCGTCTGCGTGACCGGTGATGGTCACCGTCTCGGCGAGCAGTCCTTGGTACACGTCGCTCCTCCGGGTTTCCACGGGCTGACATAGTGTCCGGATGAATCAAAACATTGCTCTGGTTCTCGGTGGTGGCGGCGCCGCCGGGAATGCGTGGGAGATCGGCGTCATCGCAGGGCTGGCCGAAGCTGGTCTCGATATGACAGATGCCGCCGATCTGGTGATCGGCACCTCGGCCGGAGCCACCGCGGCAGCGCAGGTGCGCAGCGGCATCCCGCCGGCCGAACTACTGGCCTCGATACTGTCCGCGCCGGTTCACCCGGTCGACCGGAACCGAGAACCGCCGCCGTCCCTGCCCATGGCCACGGTGTTCGAGCGGATGAGGGCCATCGGCGCCGCCGCCACCTCGGCGGCCGATCTGCAACGTGCGATGGGCGCGTTCGGGTTGGAGAGCAACTCCATACTCGAACCCGGCGCGGAACAGCGGCGCGCGACGGTCGCCGCCAGGTTGCCTCGCCCTGAATGGCCGGAGAGGCCGATGATCGTGACGGCCCTCGACGCGCATACCGGCGAGCTGGCTGCGTTCGACCGCGATTCCGCCGTCGACTTGGTGGACGCGGTCACCGCGAGCACCGCCCTGCCCGGCCTGGTCCCCACGGTCAGCATCAACGGTGGGCGCTACATCGACGGTGGGGTGCGCTCCCCCGACAACGCCGACCTTGCCTGCGGCTATGCGAACGTCGTGGTGCTCTCGCCGTTGGGCGGGCCGAGCCAGACCCCACCCCAACGTGGCGCCGATGCGACAGGCCGGTTCGAGGGCCTGCGCAGATTCCCGGGCACGGACCTTGCGAGCCAGGTCGAGGCCCTGCGCAGTCAGGGGAGCCACGTCGAGGTGGTCACCCCGGACGCCGATTCCCGAGCGGCAATGGGTACAAACCAGATGGATCCGGCGACCCGCATCCCCGCCGCGCGTGCCGGTTTCGCCCAAGGCAAGCGGGAAGCGACCCGCGTTAAGTTCCTCTGACGATCACACGCTCGAATCGCTGCGAGACCGACGTTCCTGCGCGCTAGCCCGGCAGGGTGAGGCGGTCGCCGACGTGAACTCCGGCGGCAGTCAGGGTGCCAGCCGGAAGTTCTATGCAGGACTTGGCTTTTCGGACCACCCGGGTGACCCGCCAGGGGCGCAGCGATGGGTACATTCGGACCACCACACCGTCCTTGTCGAGAAACACCGCATCGACCGAGATGCGCATGAAGAACATGTGGATGGAGCTGCACGGGCGCAGGCAGAGGCCGGCGCCGGCCGCAAGCTCGCGGCGGCCCATCAGGCCCACGAATCGTTGCCATGGCGTTTCTGCCATGGCGACCGCTCCGGCGACCGTGGCACCGGTGGACGTGGCCAAACGGAAGCTTCGCTGCGCCGAGGGCATGACCGCGATCCTAACCGGGGACGGCCGGTGTGGCGCCGCCGTCGCTAGGTCGTCGCTCGGCTGTCAGGGATGGTGACGCGCACCTCGGTGCCGAGCCCGAGACCGCTGCGCACCTGGACCCGGCCGCCGACCAGCGCTGCCCGTTCGCGCATCTGGATCAGACCGAGGCCGGCGGTTCGCCCCATGCGCGCGTCGGTGGCGTTGACGTCAAACCCGTCGCCGTCATCCCTCACCACCCCGACAACCAGGCGCGGCAGGAACGAGATGATCGCGTCGACACGCTGGGGACTTCCGTGCGCCAGGGCGTTGTCGATGGCCTGCTCGAGGATCCGGTACATGGTGATCTCCGCCATCGGGGACATCCGCCGCTCCGTGCCAAGGACATGGAGGAGCACGGTTCCCCGCTCGATCCACGCCGCCAGGAGGTCACGGATCGCTCCAAGCAGTCCACGATCCTCACTCAGCGGCAGGAGTCCGGCGATGACCTCGCCAAGCTGCTCGGAGGCCTCGCTTGCCGCCGTCCGGCAGCGGGTGCTGGCGCCCGCTGCCATCGCGGGTTCGCTGGCGATGCTCCTGCCGATCAGCTCCGCCTCGAGGGCCGCGTCCGCCAGACGCTGCATCGGTCCCTCGAGGATGAGCCGCGCCGTCTCGATGTGCTCCACGTCGGCGATCTCGTAGATCTGGCGCGACGCCTGGCTGTACCGGCTCGCCCGCTGGTCTGGATCGGCGACCGACTGCGGGGGCACGGTCGTGAGCTGGCGGCTCATCTTGCGCAGCAGGTTCTGCTCGGCCATGACGTCCGCGAGGCGGGTCCTGAGCCCATTGCCTCGGGCCTCGAGGCGGGTGAGCTCGGTGCTGGCGTCGAGGTCCTCGGCGAAGATCAGCGCGATCTCCGCCTGGATCGCCTTGGAGGCAACCCTTGACAGGACTTCCAGAGCCATCTGCCGGGCCGCGTCCACCCGCCGGAGCCGGTTGAGAACATTGGCGCGCCGCGCGCCCACATCGATCAGCTGGCGTTCGACATCGGCGGCGAGCTCATCGAGATCGGCCGCACGCGAGTCCAGGTGAAACCGCAGTCCCACCAGCGGCGCGTCCGCGACCCGGACATCGATGTGACCCGATGTCGTGGCGCGCTGGGCGGTTCTCACCCCGCGATTATCGCCGGACGATGAACCGAAGACGCACCAGGTCATAGAGCACCCCCACCGAGTCACGCATCGCGCTCACCCGGGAATCCTCCTTGTGCTCCCAGCGCACCGGTACCTCCTCGACGGTCCAGCCAAGCCGTCGAGCCCGCAGCAGCACTTCGGCGTCGAATCCGAAGCGGAGGGTCCGCAGCGGCGTGAAGCAGGCCACCGTCGCCTCGGCCGTGAACGCCTTGAAACCGCACTGCGTGTCATGCAGTCCGCGCAGTGCCGCCAGACGGAGCAAGCGGTTGTAGGTCCGGCCCATCAGCTCGCGTCTCCCCGGCTGGTGGACGTCGATTTGCGACCCCGGGACGGCGCGTGAGGCGATCGCGACGGCGCAGCTCCCGTGCAATCGCGCCCGCAGCCGCTCGACCTCCTCGATGGGCGTGCTGAGATCCGCGTCGCTGAAGACACGATGCTCACCCCGAGCGCTGAGCATCCCGAGACGGACCGCTGCGCCCTTGCCGGCGTTGTGCTCGAGCGCAAGCACCTGCAGCTGCGGCCAATCCGCCGCGATCGCGCGTGAAATCGCCAGGGTGCCGTCGCTGCTGCCGTCGTCGACGACCAGAACCTCATAGGGCTCGTCGCGACCGTCCAGGTACGCGCGCATCCTGACCAGCGTCGCGGGCAGCCGCTGCTCCTCGTTGTAAGCGGGGACGATGATGCTCAGCATCGGCACCTCACCGGCGGGCGCGTACGGCGGCGGCCTCTCGGCGCTCGAGCCACCAGTAGGCGGGCAGCACCGATTGGCGGCGAAGACGCCAGGGTTGGATCGCCAGCCGCCACGCCCACTCGAGGCCGATGCGACGCACGACCGCGGGCGCGCGGCGCACCCGGCCGGCGAGGTAGTCGAGGCTGCCGCCCACGCCGATACCCGACGCCGCGCCGATTGGAACGAGGTAACGATCCAGGAAGAGCTCCTGACGACCTGCGCCGAACGCGGCCAGGACCATCTCGGGACGCGCCGCCTCGAGCTCGAGTGCCGTCGCCTTCCCGGGCGGGCCATCGCTCACCGCGACCACCTGGAGTCCGGGGTGGGCCTCGAGCATGCGGTCGCGCGCCGCCACCGCGATGCCCGGCGCCCCGCCGACCAGGGCGATCCGGTGGGTGTGGCGTTCCGCCTCGGGGAGGTACGCGGCGAGCAGGTCGGCGCCGCCGACACGCTCGACTTCGGGGTGACCGCGACGACGGAGTGCGCGCACCACGCCGATGCCGTCCGGCACCACCAGAGCGGCCGAACTCGAGCACCGAACTGAACGCCGTGCTGCGCCGCGCCAACATCACCATCTCTGGGTTGAGCGTGATCACGACCGCCGGGTGCGACGTCTCGTCCGAACGACGCCGAGCCACCATTTCCACCAGCGCCTGGACCGCCGTCGGGATGTCGACGATGTCGACGGGACACCCGAGCACACGGGCTCGCACCGTCGTTCGCGCGACGGGCGGTGCCGCCACTACCGCTTGGTGTACTGCGGCGCCTTCCGTGCTCGCTTCAGACCGTATTTCTTGCGCTCTTTCTCCCGCAAGTCGCGGGTGAGCAGGCCGGCCGCTTTGAGCATCGGGCGCAGCTCGGGATCCGCGGCGATCAGCGCACGGGCGATCCCGTGGCATACCGCGCCGGCCTGTCCCGCGATCCCCCCGCCGAAGACCTTGACGGAGACCTCGAAACGCCCGGTCGTGTCGGTGACCCGGAGCGGCTGCGTGACCACGGTCTCGAGGTCGCGTCGCCCGAAGTACTCGCTCGGCGGACGGTTGTTGACGACGATGACGCCGTCGCCAGGGACGATGCGCACCCGCGCGACCGCCGTCTTGCGGCGGCCGGTGGCCTGCTTGAATCGCTCAACTGTTGCGGGCAACGATGATCTCCCCTAGCTCGCCGAACGAGATCGGCTGCGGTCGCTGGGCCTCATGTTTGTGCTCCGAGCCCGCGTAGACGCGAAGATGGGTCAGCTGCTCGGCACCGAGGGTGTTGTGCTGCAGCATCCCGCGGACGGCATGCATGATCGGAAAGGTGGGGTCGACGGCCATCGCCTCGTCGAAGGTGCGCGAGCGGCGTCCGCTCGGATATCCGGAGTAGCGGTCGTACTGCTTGAGCGTGCGCTTGCGCCCGGTGACCACGATGTCGCGCGCGTTGATGACGATGACGTGCTCTCCGGTGTTGATGTGCTGCGTGAACTCGGGACGGTGCTTGCCGCGCAGGATCCGCGCGACGTTGGCCGCCAGGCGGCCGAGCGTCTGGCCGCGAGCGTCGACGAGAAACCAGCGCTGCTCGAGCTCCGCCGGTTTCGCTTGGTAGGTCAGCGTGCCGCTCATGCCGCGACCCGCCGGTCGCTGCGGGCTGGTTCGTAACGCACTGCCCACTGGTGCAAACCACGCGCGGGGGCGATCGCCACCGACGGATCACGCGTGGTCGCGGTGTCGACGAGCGACGCGAGCCACTCCGGTGCCGCGCGGCCCCGGCCGACCTTCACGAGCGCACCGGCGAACGACCGCATCATGCCGCGCAGGAACGCGTCGGCATGGACGGTGATCACGATCGTCTCGAGGATCGGTTCGTGACCTGCTCCGGCGGCGGCGTCGCCGAGGTGATGGCGGGCGACGGTGACCGACGCGACGCTGCGGACCGTGCCACCACCGGGACGCGGCGAGGCTCCGAAGGCCGCGAAGTCATGCGTGCCGACGAGGTGCGCCGCGGCCGCCCGCATCGCGTCGACATCGAGCGGTCCTCGAACCGTCCATGCGTTGCGACGCATCACTGGTGACCGGCCGTCCCGGCACACGATGAGGTAGCGGTAGGTCCGCTCGACGGCGTCGCGCCGGGCATCGAAGCCGTCGTCACGAATCGCGACGCCACGCACCGCAAGATCCGCAGGCAGCGCCGCGTTGAGCGCGTTGCGGAGCGCGTCCGGCTTCCAGCCACGCTCGAGCGTGCAACCGACGACCTGTCCGTGCGCATGGGCGCCGGAGTCGGTGCGCCCGGCGGCGCTGAGCGCGGGCGTCTCGGAGGTCACGGCACGGAGCGCGTGGCCGAACACGCCCATCGCGGTGCGCACGTTCGGCTGGATCTGCCACCCGGCGAAATCGGTACCGTCGTACTCGAGGGTGAGGCTGTAGGTGGGCACGGGTGACTCGTTCCTACTCGACCAGCTCGATGATGGCCATCGGCGCCGCATCGCTCTGCCGCGGCGGCAGCTTGACGACCCGGGTGTAGCCGCCCGGGCGCTCCTTGTAGCGCTCGAGGTACGTGGAGAAGAGCTTGTTCGACACCTCGCGGTCGTTGACGTACAGCGCGACCTTGCGGCGCGCGTTGAGATCGTCGGGCTTGGCGTCGGTGATCACGCGCTCGACCCATCGCCGCAGCTCCTTGGCCTTCGCCTCCGTGGTCGTGATCCGCCCGTAGCGCAGGAGCGACGTCACCTGGTTGCGCGTCATCGACTGGCGATGCGCCGCGCTGCGCCCAAACTTCCGACCGGCGATGCGATGCCGCATGAAGTGCTCCGGTTATCTCGCCATGGGCTGGAACAGGGTTTCCAACTCTTCCGGGGTCACCAGCTCGCGCTGCACCAGCTTCTCGCGAATCTCGTCCAGTGACTTCTGCCCGAAGTTGCGCAGCGTGAGCAGCTCCTCCTGCTTCATCGCCACCAGCTGACCGACCTTGGTGATGTCGTTCGCCTTCAGGCAGTTGAGCGCTCGGACGCTGAGCTCGAGGTCCTCGATGGGAACGTCGGCGAGGCGGCTCGGGAGGTCGTTGCCGCGCGCCTGGCGCTGCTGCGGCGCGGCGAGGTTGTCGCCGAACCGAACGAAGAGACCGAGATGCTCGGTGAACAGGCCGGCAGCGCGGCTGACGGCCTCGACCGGCGCGAGCGTGCCGTCGGTCCAGACCTCGACGACCAGCTTGTCCCACTCCGTCTCCTGACCGACACGGGTCTTCTCGACGAAGAAGTTCGCCTTGCGCACCGGCGTGAAGATGGCGTCGATCGGGATCACCCCGATCGCTTGGCCCTCCTTCTTGTTGCGCTCGGCGGTGACGTAGCCCTTGCCGCGCTCGACCATCAGGTCCATGCGCAGCTGCGCCTTCGGTGAGTCCAGGGTGGCGATGTGCTGACCCGGGTTGCGAATCTCGATGTCGCTCGTCAACTCGATGTCGCCCGCAGTCACATCCCGAGGCCCGTGCTGGTCGAGGCTGATGCGCACCGGGTCGGCGCTGTGCGAGAGGACGTTGATCTCCTTGATGTTCAGCAGGATCTCGGTCACGTCCTCCTTGACGTTCTCGATCGAGCTGAACTCGTGCGCGATGCCCTCGATCGACACCGAGGTGATCGCGGCGCCAGGCAGCGAGGACAGGAGCACACGGCGCAGCGAGTTGCCAAGCGTGACGCCGAATCCGGGCTCGAGCGGCTCGATCTCGAACTTGCCGTAGTCGGCGCTGCTCTCGATCTCCTTGACCGCGGGGGTGGTCATCATGTCAATTGCCATTCAGGACTTCCTCAAAAGGGAACACGGGCGGTGCGCCGATCCCGGCGCGGAGCATGGTCATCTCGAGTAGTACTCCACGATGAGCTGCTCTTCGATTTGTTGTTCCATCTCATGGCGCTCCGGCAAACGTGTGACCGTGCCCCTGAGCGCCGCCGCGTCGAGCGTGAGCCAGTCGGGGACCGACCTTCCGGACACGAGCTGCTGGGCGTTCTCGAGCACCAGCATCTTCCGGCTGCGCTCGCGAACCTCAACCACGTCACCGGGGCGCAGCTGCGCGGACGCGATGTTCAGCGCCCGGCCGTTGACCTTGAAATGGCGGTGGCTCACCAGCTGGCGTGCCTCGCGACGCGAGCTGGCCAGCCCGAGCCGGTAGACGACGTTGTCGAGCCGGCGTTCGAGCTGCTGGAGCAGGACGGTGCCGGTGACGCCCTCGGCGCCCTCGGCGCGCTCGAAGTAGTGCCGGAATTGGGTCTCGAGAACTCCGTAGATGCGGCGCGCCTTCTGCTTGGCGCGGAGCTGGATGCCGTAGTCGCTCGCCTTGCGACGGCGCGCGAGCCCGTGCTGCCCGGGCAGCAACCCGCTGCGCTTGTCGAAGGTGCAGTTGGTCACGCACTTCGCGCCCTTGAGATAGAGCTTGGCTCCCTCGCGGCGGCAGAGTCGGCAGACGGGACCGGCTTGGTTGGCCATCGAATCCCCCTAGACCCGCCGCCGCTTCGGGGGGCGGCAGCCGTTGTGGGGGATCGGGGTGACATCGGAGATGGCGCTGACGTCGAGACCACTCGCCTGGAGGCTGCGGATGGCGGCCTCGCGTCCGGCGCCGGGGCCCTTGACGAAGATCTCGATCGACTTCAGGCCGTGCTCCATCGCGCGGCGGGCGGCCGCCTCGGCGGTGACCTGGGCGGCGAACGGCGTGCTCTTGCGCGAACCCTTGAAGCCCTGCGCGCCTGCCGAACCCCACGCGATGACGTTGCCGTCGGGGTCGGTGAGGCTGACGATGGTGTTGTTGAACGTCGCCAGGACGTGTGCCTGACCGACCGCGATGTTCTTGCGCTCGCGGCGACGGGTCCGGACGACCTTCTTCTTCTTGGCCATGGGTTACTTCGTCGCCTTCTTGCGGCGGACGCCGACGGTCTTCTTGGGACCGCGACGGGTGCGCGCGTTGGTTCGGGTGCGCTGGCCGCGAACCGGGAGACCGCGCCGGTGGCGCAGTCCGCGATACGTGCCGATCTCGGTGAGGCGCTTGATGTTGAGTGCGATCTGGCGGCGGAGGTCGCCCTCCACCCTGCCCTGCAGCTGCTTGGCGATCACGTCGCGCAGCTTCCCAACCTGGGCATCGCTCAGGTCCTTGGTCCGGGTGTCGGCAGCAACACCGGCGAGCGAAAGCATCCGCTTTGCCGTCGTCGGCCCAATCCCGTAGATGTAGGTGAGGGCGATCTCGATCCGCTTGTCTCGGGGGACGTCAACGCCGGCGATACGGGCCATTGCTCGGCGCTACCCCTGCCGCTGCTTGTGCTTCGGCACCTGGCAGATCACCCTGACCGCCCCGTGGCGCTTGATGACCTTGCAGTGCTCGCACAGGCGCTTGACTGATGCTCTGACCTTCATGCTGGTGACGGATTCCTCATGGTTGGCGGCGTAGGGAGCCGATGGCAAAGTGCTCGATGCGTCCGGGGCGATCCGTGACGCTGGTGCCGGCGGTACCCCATTGCGTGCGCGCCGAACCAGGCTCGTACGAGAGCCCGAGGCATTGAGTATAAACGGAGCCCGAGCCGGCAGGCAAATCGCGGGCCTCGCTCACTGCACGTCCGCGAGGACAGGGTCCGGCCGCAGGGTCAGGACCTCCGGGCCGGATTCGGTGATCGCCACCGTGTGCTCGAAGTAGCAGGAGAGCTTTCCGTCCGTCGTGACCACCGTCCAGTCATCGTCGAGCACACGGGTCTCCGGGCGACCCACGTTGACCATCGGCTCGATGGCGATCACATAACCGGGCTTGAGCAGATTGCCCGTCCCCGGGCGCCCGTAGTTCGGCACCTGCGGCAGCTCGTGCATGTCGCGGCCGATCCCGTGGCCGACGTACTGGCGCACGACCGAGTAGCCATTGGCCTCGACGAACGTCTGGACGGCGGCGCCGATGTCACCGATGTGGTTGCCCGGCCTGGCCGCGGCGATGCCGAGGTCCAGTGCCTGGCGGGTGGTGTCGATCAGGCGCCGCACCTCAGGCGACGGGTCGCCGCACGCGACCGACAGACCGCTGTCGGCCCACCAGCCGTCGAGGATCAGGCCGCAATCGAGCGACACGAGGTCACCCTCGCGGATCACCTGCGGACCGGGGATGCCGTGGACGACCTGGTCGTTGATCGAGACGCAGAGCGAATTGGGAAACCCGTCGTACCCGAGGAAGCCGGGGATGCAGTGGTGATCGCGTATGAACGTCTCGGCCTCGCGGTCGAGATCGAGCGTGGTCATCCCGGCACGCACGGAGCGCGCGAGCTGTCCGAGGCAGGCGCCGAGGATCTTCCCGGACACGCGCATCTTCTCGATCTCGTCCGGGCGCTTCAGGCGGAAGCTGTCGACCCCGTGCCCGCTCATGCGCTTGGCACCGCGGCACCGTTGTGCTTGAGGGCTTCCATGATGCGGTTGGTGATCGCGTCGATGTCACCGACCCCATTGATCGCCTCGATCCGCGTGCCTGCCGCACGATAGTGCTCGAGCACCGGCGCGGTGTCCTGGCGGTAGACGACCAGCCGCTGGGCAAGCCCCTCCGCGGTGTCGTCGCTGCGCCCCTCGATGGTGGCCCGCTTGAGGATCCGCGTCTTCAGCTCGTCGTCGGGGACTTCGAGGGAGATCACCTCGGCCACCCGCTCGCCGCGTTTCTCGAGCATCGCGTCGAGCATGGTTGCCTGGGGCACGGTGCGAGGGAAGCCGTCGAGCAGGACGCCGCCCTTGGCGTCAGGGTCGTTGAGCCGGGCGTCGATCATGCGGACGACGAGGTCGTCGGGCACGAGGCCGCCGGCGTCCATGATCGGCTGCGCCTCGCGGCCGAGCGCCGTGCCGCGAGCCACCTCGCTGCGCAGCATGTCGCCCGCCGCAACGTGTGGGACCCCGAGGCGCACCGCGACGCGCGACGCCTGGGTGCCCTTGCCACTGCCGGGCGGTCCGAACATCAGGGCGATCACTTGATGAACCCCTTGTACTGGCGCATCAGGAGTTGAGTCTCGATCTGCTTCATGGTGTCGAGCGCGACACCGACGACGATCAGGATCGCGGTCCCACCGAGGTAGAGGCTGGTCGACGGGACCCCCGTGAGGACGGCGGTGAGCAACGGCAGCACGACAGTGATCATCGCGAGGAACAGGGCCCCCGCCAGCGTGATCCTGCCCATGACCTTGCCGAGATACTCGGCGGTGCTTCTCCCCGGCCGGATCCCGGGGATGAACGTTGATTGCTTCTTGAGGTTGTCGGCGACGTCGACGGGGTCGAACACGATCGCCGTGTAGAAGTACGTGAAGCCCATCACCAGGAGGAAGTAGATGCCGTTGTAGAGGAAGTTGAGCGGGATGAACCCGCCGGTCGCCTGCCAGTTGGTGATGATCCACTGCGACACCGAGAGCGTCCATCCGGTGCTGCTCTGGAAGAGGTTGGCGAAGATGGTCGGGAACGTCATGATCGAGATCGCGAAGATGATCGGGATGACGCCCGCAGCGTTGACTCGCAGTGGTAAGAAGTTGCGCCGCCCCTGCGCCGCCTGCCCGGTGCGCACGTTGAGGACGCGCTGCGCCGACTGAACGGGCACCTTCCGCTGCGCCTGCTGCACCTCGATGACCCCGGCCGTCACCGCGACGGCGATGATCGCCATGACCACGATCTGGATGATGTGCGCGGTGCCGCCGGTGCCACCGTAGCCCACGATCGCCGCCGGCAGCCTGCCGATGATGCCGACGAAGATGATCAGCGAGACGCCGTTGCCGACGCCGTACTCGGTGATCAGCTCGCCGAGCCACATCGCGATGATCGTGCCCGCGGTGAGGGTGAGGATGACACCGATCTCGGTCGCGCCCGACGGATTGGGAAGGATCGCGCCGTCCTTGGTCACCGACGGGTTGGTGAACAGGGCGAGATAGCCGAAGGCCTGGAGCATCGCCAGCGGGACGGTGAGCCAGCGGGTGTAGCGGGTGATCTTCTTGCGACCGATCTCTCCCTCCTTGCTCAACTCCTTGAGCCGGACCGAGACGACGGTCATCAGCTGCATGATGATCGTGGCGTTGATGTAGGGATTCAGGCCGAGCGCGACCAGCGTGAAGCGCTGCAGCCCGCCACCGCTGAAGAGATTGAGCAGGCCGAGCAGTGTGTTGCCCGAGAACAGATCGTTGAGCGCCTGAATCTTCGTCCCGGGGATGGCGATCGCGGCGAGGATGCGGAACGCCGCGAGCAACCCCAGGGTGAAAAGCAGCTTCCGCCGCAGCTCCGGGATCCGGATCGCCTGGCCGAGCGCCTCGAGGAGGTTCACTCCGTGTCCCCGGTCTCCGCCTCGCTGTCCTGTGCGGCCACCGGCTCGGCGACGGGCGCGGATGCTGTGTCTTCA
The DNA here is from genome assembly GCA_963799005.1 of Candidatus Dormiibacterota bacterium. Classification (GTDB taxonomy): domain Bacteria; phylum Chloroflexota; class Dormibacteria; order Aeolococcales; family Aeolococcaceae; genus Palsa-851. The sequence goes on from CAWCVK010000004.1 coordinate 247,585, forward strand.
CGGGCCGGCGTTCGCTTGCCGGCGGGCTTGGCGCGAGCCGGCCTGCCCTCCGGCGCCGCCGCGGCGCCGGCTCCCTTCGCAGGTTTCCTGCCGTCGGATTTCGGGACGGATTCCCTCGGCGTCTTCGGACGGCTGAGCAGCTCGGCTCTCGCCACGACCGCGGCCGCCTTCCGCTGCGCCCGCTTGCCGATCGGCTCGGCGCCCTCGGCGGCGGGCTGCGGGCCGAGAAGCTCGACGGCGCCACCGGCCGAACTCGACGGCGGTTCGCGCCGCGGCTGAGATCCGGTGGACCCGGAGGGTCAGCGCATGGCCGAGATGGCCCGCGGCGAGCACCTTGACCGGTGACGATGCGCGCGGGATCAGCCCCGCTTCGGTGAGCACGTCGGGATCCACCACCGTGTCCTTGTCGAACCGGACCAGCTTGCCGAGGTTGACCACGACGTATTCATGGCGAAAGCGGTTGTGGAAGCCGCGAAGCTTCGGCAGCCGCTGCTTGAGCGGCATCTGGCCACCCTCGAAGCCGGTGGGGAGCCCGACGCTCGACCGCGAGCCCTGGCCCTTCTGGCCGCGACCGCTGGTCTTGCCCTGGCCCGCGCCCTGACCGCGGCCCACCCGCTTGCGCGGCCGGTGGCTGCCCTTGGCGGGGCTCAGCTCGTGCAGCTTCACGCCGACTGCTCCGATGCGGATGCGAGGTCCTGGAGCAAGGCGGCGCCCGCCGGCGAGTCAGCCGGCTCGCCGTTGACGGCGACCAGGTGACGGACCTTGTGGACCATGCCGCGAATCGACGGAGTCGCCTCGTGCTCGACGGTGTGGTTGAGCTTGCGCAGGCCGAGCGCCGCCAGGGTCGCCTTCTGATCCCATGCATAGCCGATCGCGCTCTTGCGATACGTCACGCGAACGGTGCTCATGGCGCCGGCACCTCACCCGCCGGGGCCTCGGCCGCTGCCGGAGTCCGCCCGAGCATGCGGTCGGCCATCCCGCGGCTGCCGACGATCTGCTCCGGCGTCCTGCCACGGAGCTCGGCCACGGCGGCCAGTGTTCGCAGGCTGGCGAGCGCTGAGACGGTGGCGCGCACGACGTTGATCGGATTGTCGGTACCGAGGCTCTTGGTCAGGATGTCCTTGATCCCCGCCGCCTCGACCACGGCGCGCATCGAGCTGCCGCTGATGACCCCGGTTCCCGGGACGCCCGGTTTGAGCATCACCTTGGCGGCGCCGAGCTTGTAGCGCACCTCGTGCGGGATGGTCGTGCCGACCATGGGGACGGTGATCATGTGCTTCTTGGCGTCGTCGACGCCCTTGCGGATCGCGTCCGGCACCTCCCCGGCCTTCCCCAGCCCGGCGCCGACACGGCCCTTGCCATCACCGACGACGACCAGGGCGCTGAACGAGAAGCGGCGTCCACCCTTGACCACCTTGGCGACGCGGTTGAGCGAAACGATCTTCTCCTGAAACTCGCTGCCGCGATCATCGCGGCGGTCCATGCGCATCCCCATCTAGAACTTCAACCCGCCCTCGCGGGCTGCCTCGGCGAGTGCCTTGACCCGGCCGTGGAACAGGTAGCCGGCACGGTCGAACACGACCGTGTCGACGCCCGCCGCCTTGGCGCGCTCGGAGATCGTCTTGCCGATAGCCGCAGCCCCTGCGGTCGTGCAGGCGTTGGCGTCGCCCAGGACGGCGCGCAGCGCGGGCTCCGTGGTCGATGCGGCGACCAGCGTCCGGCCGGTCGCATCGTCGACGAGCTGGGCGCCGATATGCCTGAGGCTGCGGAACACCGCGAGGCGTGGACGCGCAGCCGTCCCGGACACGTGCTTGCGCACGCGGCGGTGGCGCCGAGCGCGGGCGGCGCGTCGATCGTGCTTCGTGAACATGCTGATCAGCCTTCTATCTCATTGAGTTCGTATCGGTGTGGTTACTTCGTCTTCCCGGCTTTCCCGGACTTGCCGGCCTTACGGCGGAGCTTCTCGCCCCGGTACAGGATCCCCTTTCCCTTGTACGGCTCGGGCTTCCTGAACGAGCGGATCTTGGCAGCCACCTGGCCGACCACCTCTTTGTCCGAACCGCTGACGGTGATCTGGGTGGGGGCGGGAACCTCGATGTTGATGCCCTCGGGCGGGGTGTAGCGGATCGGGTGCGAATAGCCGAGTGTGAGGACCAGGTCACCTCCCTGGCGCGAGGCGCGGAAGCCGACCCCGACCAGGTCGAGGTCGCGGGTGAAGCCCCCGCTCACGCCCTGCACCATGTTCGCGACCAGGGTCCTGGTCAGTCCGTGAAGGGATCGATGGATGCGCGCGTTGGAGGGGCGATCGACCGTGATCGTCCCGGTTTCGACGTTGATGAGCATCGACGGGGCAAGGGTGCGCTGCAACGTTCCGCGGGAGCCGGTGACGCTGAGGCGATTGCCCGTCTCGAGGGCGACCTCGACGCCGTCGGGAACAGGGATGGGCAGCTTGCCGATTCGCGACATCAGGAACGACCTACCACACGAACGCGACGACTTCGCCGCCCAATCCGGCGCGCTGCGCCGCGCGACCGGTCATCAGACCGCGGGATGTCGAGATGATCGCGACACCCAGGCCGCCGAGCACGCGCGGGATCTCGGACTTGCGCGCGTAGACGCGCAACCCGGGACGGCTGATCCGGCGCAGACCGGAGAGCGCGCGTCCGCGGGGGCTTCCCGGCTTGAGCGTGACGGTGAGCACCTGCATGGGCGCCTCGCCCGAAACCTCGTACCCGTCGACGAATCCCTCCTCGGTGAGCACGCGCGCGATCTCGACCTTCATCTTCGACACCGGAATCTCGACGGTGCGGTGATGGGCCTGGTTGGCGTTGCGGATGCGGGTGAGCATGTCCGCGATGCTGTCACTGGTCATGGATCACCACGAGCTCTTCTGGACGCCAGGAATCTGCCCGATGCTGGCGAGTTGGCGGAAGCAGATACGGCACATGCCGAACTTGCGCATGTAGGCACGCGGACGACCGCACACCCCGCAGCGGTGGTGCGCCTGCGTGGAGTAGCGCGCCGGCCGGTTCGCCTTGGCGATCAACGACTTCTTTGCCATCGGTCAGTTCTTCCTGAAAGGCATGCCGAGCCCGGTGAGAAGTGAGCGGCCTTCCGAGTCGGTGCGGGCGGTGGTCACGATGCACACCTCCAGGCCGCGAAGCTTGTCGATCTTGTCGTAATCGATCTCCGGAAACACGAGTTGCTCGCGCAACCCGAGGGTGTAGTTGCCGTGGCCGTCGAACGCCCTCGGGTCGACGCCACGGAAGTCTCGAATTCGCGGCAGCGCGATGTTGAGCAACTTGTCGAGGAAGTCGTACATCCGCCGCCCTCGCAAGGTCACCTTGACGCCGATCGGCATGCCCTCGCGCAGCTTGAAGGCGGCGACCGACTTCCGAGCCCGGATGACGATCGGCGCCTGGCCGGTGATCAACTTGAGGTCGGCGATGGCCGCGTCGATGGCCCGAGCGTTGGTGATCGCCTCGCCGAGGCCGATGTTGACCACCACCTTCTCGACCGACGGCACCTGCATGGCGTTCAGATAGCGGAACTCGGCCACCAGCGACGGCACGATCTCGTCGACGTAGCGACGCCGGAGACGGGGCAGCTCAGCCGTCTGCACTGCCATCAGACCTGCGCCCTGTCGTACGTCTCGCCGCACTTCTTGCACACGATCACGCGCCGTCCCAGCTCGTCCACACCGTGTGCGATCCGGGTCGTCTTCTCGCACCGGTTGCAGACGAGCATGACATTGCTGTAGGCGACCGGACCGTCGAAGTCGACGATGCCGCCCTGGATGTTGCCCTTGACGCCCGACTTGGTGTGACGCTTGAGCAGGTTCACCCCACGCACCGCAACCCGCTGCTGCTCGGGGAGCACGCGCTCGACGACACCGCGCTTGCCCTTGTCCTTGCCGCTGATGACCTCGACGCTGTCACCCTTGCGGATGTCGAGCGGACGCAGATGTCCACTCGCCCAACCCTCGCGGGTGAGGGTGGTGCGATGCCTGCGCTCGACTCTCGTCGCCATCTCAGATGACCTCCGGGGCGAGGCTGACGATCTTCATGAAGTTGCGCTCGCGGAGCTCGCGAGCCACCGGACCGAAGATCCGCGATCCGCGTGGGTTGTTCTGGGGCGTGATCAGCACGGCCGCGTTCTCGTCGAAGCGGATGTTGCTTCCGTCCGGGCGCTTGTATTCCTTGGTGGTGCGCACCACCACCGCGCGGACCACGTCGCCCTTCTTGACCTGGGCGTTGGGCTGCGCCACCTTGACGGTGCCGATGATGACATCGCCCACCGACGCGTACTTGCGATAGCTGCCGCCGAGCACTCGGATGCAGAGCAGCTCGCGCGCGCCGCTGTTGTCGGCCACCTTGACCACCGATTCCTGCTGGATCATGTCAGCGAGCCTTCTCCAGAACTTCGGCGACACGCCAGCGCGTTTCCTTCGAAATCGGGCGGGTCTCGACGATGCGTACCCGATCGCCGACACCGCAGACGTTGTCCTCGTCGTGGACCTTGAAACGCCGGGTTTGGCGGACGACCTTCTTGTAGAGCGGGTGCGGTTTGAGCATCTGCACCAGCACGATCACCGTCTTCTCCATCTTGTCGCTCACGACCACGCCGTCGCGAACCTTGCGACGCGGACGCGTCGCCTGGATCACATCACTCATCGACATCCTCCTCGGCGTCGACGGGCGCGGCGAGCTCCTCCACCGGCTCGGTGGGCTCGGCGGCGGGAACGGCGGCCGGGACCTCAGGTCGGGCGGCGGGTCTGGCGCGCGGCGCGCGAGCCGGCTTGGGCTTCGGCGCCGCAACTCGAGCGGCTTGTTCGAGCACCGCCGGGCGCAGTCCGCGTTCGATCTCGATCTTCACGGTCATCGCGCGGGCGATCTCGTGCCTGATCTCACGGACCTGACGGTGGTTCTCCACCTGACCGGTCGCTTGCTGGAAGCGAACCTCGAACAGCCGCCTCCGCTGCTTGCTCAGATGGTCATCGAGCTCGACCACGGTCATGCGGCGCAGCTCGTTGAGCGTGTCGGTCTGCTTGGTCACGGTGTCGCCGCCTCCAGCTCCGAACCGGTCTCCTCGCGGATTAGGAATCGTGTCTTGATGGGCAGCTTGAAAGCCGCGAGGCGCATCGCCTCCTGGGCGGTCTCGCGCGTGACGCCCGCCATCTCGAAGAGCACGCGCCCCGGAAGCACGACCGCGACCCAGCCCTCGGGCTGGCCCTTGCCGCTTCCCATGCGGGTCTCCGCCGGCTTCTTCGTGAACGCGTGGTCGGGGAAGACCCGGATCCAGATCTTGCCGCCGCGCTTGACGTGACGGGTCATGGCGCGCCGGGCTGCCTCGATCTGGCGATTGGTCATCCAGCACTGCTCGGTCGCCTGGAGCCCGTAGGTGCCGAAGTCGAGCTTGTTGCCGCGCTGCGCGGCGCCCGTCCTCCGCCCGCGATGGAGCTTGCGGTGCTTGGTGCGCTTCGGCATCAGCATCGCTACTCCTCCTCTTCTTCGGCGACGTCGGCGGGCGCGTCGGCCTTCTTGACCAGCTTCTTGGGTGCGCGGGAGACGGACGCGGGCTTCTTGGCCACGACCGGCTTGCGCCGCGCCGGCGCCCGCTTGGGGGTCAGCTTCTCGACCTTCTCGCCGCCCGCCGCGGGATCCACGCCGGCGGCGACGATCACGGCTTCGTCCTCGTCGATCTCGGGGACGTCCTCGGTCTGCGCTTCCTCGAGGTCGACGTCCGGAATCTCGATCGCCTCGGCGGCGACCACCGCCTCCTCAGCGGGCGCCTCGGCAACGCGCGCCGCGGGCGCCGGCACGCGATCCTCGAGACCGCGGTCCTCGGTGCGATCCTTGCCGGGCGCGATCGGCTCGCCGGTGGCGGTCACGAAGTCGCCGAGGTAGAGCCAGCACTGCACGCCGATGCGGCCGAAGGTGGTGCGCGCCTCGGCCTTGCCGTAGTCGATGTTCGCACGCAGCGTGTGCAGCGGCACGCGACCGTCGCGGTCCCACTCCCGACGGGACATCTCGGAGCCACCGAGCCGGCCGCTGACCTGGATCTTCACTCCCTTCGCGCCGGCGCGCATGCTGCGCATCAGCGTCTGCTTGAGCGCGCGACGGAACGCGATTCGCTTCTCGAGCTGCGAGGCGACGTTCTCGGCGACCAGCGTCGCGTCGAGCTCGGGCGTCTTGATCTCGTGGATGGTGACGCGTACCTTCTTGCCCGATATCCGTTCGAGCTCGTCGCGCAGCGCATCGACCGACGCGCCCTGCTTGCCGATGACGATGCCGGGCTTCGCGGTCTGGATGATCACCGTGAGCTGGTTGGCGCTGCGCTCGGTCTCGATCCGAGCCAGGCCGGCGTTGCGCAGCCGGCTGCCGATCAGGCGGCGCATCGCGATGTCCTCGTGGAGGAGCTTCGTGTACTCCTTGTCGGCGTACCAGCGGGCATCCCAGTTGCGATAGACGCCGAGCCGGAATCCGATCGGATTGACCTTCTGTCCCATCTACTCAGCCTCTTCCGTGGTCGGCTTGGGTGCGCGGCGGCGTGCCGGGCGTGGCGTGGCGGCTGGCTCGGCGGCCGTCGCGGCGGCCGGGGTCACGACCGGCGCGGGGACCACGGTCCGCGGCATCTTCGCCGCCCGGCGCCGGCGCACGTTCGGGGGCGCCTCGTCGTCGGTCACGAACGCGCGCAGATGGCTCGTCCGCTTGAAGATGCTGCCCGCCATCCCTCGCGGCTTGGCGCGCCAGCGCTTGATGATCATGGCGCCGTCAACCTCGACACGCGCCACACGCAGCGAGGATGCGTCGAGGTTGTAGTTGTGCTCGGCGTTGGCGGCTGCGGACTTGATCACCTTGGCGATGTCGACCGCAGCCGAGCGCGGCGAATAGCGAAGCACCACGAGCGCCTCGGCGACGGGCAGCCCGGTGACCATCGCCGAGACAAGGCGGGCCTTGCGAGCCGTGGTACGAACCCATTTGGCGGTTGCGACGACTTCCATCCCGTCCTACTTCAGCGCCGTGCTGCGTTCGGTGTGGTGCCCGTGCCCGCGGTACCGGCGCGTGTGGGCGAACTCACCGAGCTTGTGACCGACCATCGTCTCGGTGATGAGCACGGGGACGTGCTTGCGCCCGTCGTGCACCGCGATGGTGTGACCAACCATCTCCGGGAAGATGTCGCTGCGGCGCGACCAGGTCTTGATGATCCGCTTCTCGCGCGACATGTTGAGCTGCTGCACCTTCTTGAGGAGGTGGTCATCGCAGAACGGTCCTTTCTTGAGCGAGCGACCCACGGCTACTTGTCCCGCCGGCGCACGATCATCCGATCGGTGCTCTTGTTGTGGCGGGTGCGGTAACCGAGCGCGGGCTTGCCCCAGGGGGTCTGCGGGTTGCCACCCGCGCCGCTGCGTCCCTCGCCACCGCCGTGAGGATGGTCGAACGGGTTCATGGTCATGCCACGAACCGACGGGCGGATCCCCCGCCATCTGGACTTGCCTGCCTTGCCGACGACCTCGTTCTCGTGGTCGACGTTGCCGACCTGACCGATCGTCGCCCGGCAGCGGACGTCGATGAGCCGGACTTCGCCGCTGGGCATGCGAACCTGCGCGTAGGAGCCCTCTTTGGCGAGCAGCTGCGCAGCGGTTCCGGCGCTGCGCACCAGCTGTCCACCCCGGCCGAGCTTGACCTCGAGGTTGTGGATCGTGGTGCCGAGCGGAATGTTGGTGATCGGCAGTGCGCATCCGGGGCGGATCTCCGACCCGTCTCCGGAGCTCACGACGTCACCGACGTTGAGCCCGTGCGGCGAGAGGATGTAGCGCTTGTCCCCGTCGGCGTAGACGACCAGCGCGATGCGCGCGCTGCGGTTCGGGTCGTACTCGATCGTCGTCACCTTGCCGGGGACGCCGTCCTTCTGGCGTTTGAAGTCGATGAGGCGGTAGGTCTTCTTGTGACCACCGCCCTGGTGGCGCACGGTGATGCGCCCCGACGCGTTGCGCCCACTGTGCTTCTTGAGGTGCTCGACCAGCTGCCGCTGGGGCGCGCTGGTGGTCACGCCCTCGAAGCTGCTCACCGACATGAATCGGCGCCCCGGGCTGGTCGGCTTGTATTTCTTGGTTGGCATCTCAAACGCTATCCGTGTGAATGAATTTGCCGCTCAGGCCGTCCAGATCTAGGAGGGGCCGAGCAAGGCGAAGGAGTGGACGGGAGTCCATGACTGAGCCGGCGGAGGCGCCGACGACGAGCTGGACGGAAATGAGTGGCAAATTCATCACACGCCCTCGAAGAGGCCTTCAATCTTCTGGCCCGCGCCGAGGGTCACTATTGCCTTCTTCCAGTCGGGGCTTTGACCGAGCACACGCGTCTGCCCGCGCGAGCGGCGGCGCTTCTTGCCGCGCACGTTGATCGTGTTGACGTCGATGACGGTGATCTTCTGATCGACGAACGCCTCTTCAAGCGCGCGCCGGATCTGGATCTTCGTTGCCGACGGATGGCAGCGGAAGACGTAGCGCCCCGACGCGATCGACGCGTACGACTTCTCGCTGATGACCGGTAGGACGAGGACCTGCTCGAAGCTGCGACCGGAAGTCACGCGAACGCCTCCTCGATGTGCTCGATGGCATCACGGGTGACGATCACGGTGTCCGCGCCGATGATGTCGCGGACCGACAGATTGCCCGCGAGCGTCAGCCGAACCTCCGGGATGTTGCGCGCGCTCTTCTCGAGCATCTCGTTGTGCGAGCCGAGCACCACGAGCACCCGGCGCGCTGCTTCCACCGAACGGATGAGATCGGCGACGGCCCTGGTGCGCGGCGCCTCCAGCTCGAATCCCTCGAGCACGAGCAGGCCGCCGTCCTGCGCCTTCGCCGAGAGCGCGCTGCGAAGCGCGAGCCGGCGCTGCTTGCGCGGCATGTCGATTCGGTATGAGCGGGGATGCGGGCCGAAGACGACGCCGCCTCCCTCCCACTGCGGGGAACGAGTCGAACCCTGGCGGGCGCGCCCGGTCCCCTTCTGCCGGTAGGGTTTGCGCCCCCCACCTCGAACGTCGCTGCGCGTCTTGGTCGAGGCCGTGCCCTGACGTCCGTTGGCGAGTTGGCGGATCAGCGCCTGATGCATGACCGCCTCGTTCGGCTCGATGCCGAAGATCGCTTCGGGAAGCTCGACAGTGCCGGTCTCGGCGCCCGCCTGGTCGACCATTCGCGCGCTGCTCATGCGTGCGCTCCGATGGTCGCCGAGCGGTCGCTGTCCCGGATCATGACCACCTGGTTCTTGTGCCCCGGAACCGACCCATGCACGAGCAGCAGGTTGCGCTCGGTGTCCACGCGGACGACCTCGAGGTTCCTCACCGTGATCTGGGTTGCGCCGTGCTGGCCGGCCATCTTGAGCCCCTTGAACACCCGCGCCGCGTCCGTGGAACCGATCGAGCCGGCCTGCTTGATGTTGTGCGACCCGTGCGACACGGGGCCGCGATGGAAGTTGTGGCGTTTGTGTTGCCCCGAGAATCCCTTGCCCTGGCTCACCCCGGTCACGTCGATCCGCTGTCCGGCGCTGAACATGTCGACGCTGAGCCGGGTGCCGACCGCGACGTCGCCGGCGTCGCGCAGCTCCTTCAGGCGCAGCTGCGGCTGGAGTCCGGCGCGCTTGAAGTGGCCGCGCATCGGCTTGGAAGTGCGTTTGACGGCCTTCTCGCCAAAGCCGAGCTGCACCGCCTCGTAGCCGTCGGAGCCGACGGTCTTGCGCTGCACGACTCGGCACGTGTCTGCCTCGAGCACCGTGACCGGGACCGACGTTCCCTGCGGGGTGAAGATCTGAGTCATGCCCACCTTGCGGGCGAGTATCCCCTTGCTCACAGCTTGATCTCGATGTTGACGCCGCTCGGGAGGTTGAGGCGCATCAGCGCATCCACCACCTTGGGGTTGGCGTCGAGGATGTCGAGGATCCGCTTGTGGGTGCGCATCTCGAACTGCTCTCGCGAGTCCTTGTCGATGAACGGCGAGCGCACCACCGTGTACTTGTTGATGGTGGTGGGCAGCGGCACCGGTCCAGCGACACGCGTGCCCGTGCGCGTAGCCGTCTCGACGATCTTGGACGCGGCCTGATCGAGGACGCGGTGATCGTATGCCTTGAGGCGGATGCGAATCTTCTGGGGCACGGTGTTCCTGGAGTTCCTCTGTTTTTTCTATTGAGTCGTTATTTGTCGATCGATGTAACCGCGCCGGCACCGACGGTACGGCCACCCTCGCGAATCGCGAAGCGCATCCCGTCCTCGACGGCGATCGGGGTGATCAGCTCGATGCCCATCTCGACGTTGTCGCCGGGCATGCACATCTCCTGACCGTCCGGGAGCGCGATGGTACCGGTCACGTCGGTGGTCCTGATGTAGAACTGCGGACGGTACCCCGTGAAGAACGGCGTGTGACGCCCACCCTCGTCCTTGCTCAGGACGTACACCTGGGCCTTGAACTTGGTGTGGGGGGTGATGGTTCCGGGCTTGGCAAGCACCTGGCCGCGCTCGACGTCCTCGCGCTTGATACCGCGGAGCAGGCACCCGACGTTCATGCCGGCCTCCCCCGCGTCCAGGAGCTTGTGGAACATCTCGACGCCGGTCACCGTCGACTTGGCGGTGTCCTTGATCCCGACGATCTCCACCGCTTCGTTGACCTTGACGATACCGCGCTCGATGCGGCCGGTGACCACGGTCCCGCGACCTTCGATCGAGAACACATCCTCGATCGGCATCATGAAGGGCCGCTCGACCGGGCGGGCCGGCACCGGGATGTAGGTGTCGACCGCGTCCATGAGCTTGAGTACGCCGTCGACCGCTTCCTTGTCGCCCTCGAGCGCCTTCAGCGCCGACACGCGGACGACGGGGATGTCGTCACCGGGGAAGTCGTAGCGGCTGAGCAGCTCTCGCACCTCGAGCTCCACGAGCTCGAGCAACTCCTCGTCGTCAACCGCGTCGACCTTGTTGAGCGCGACCACGATGTAGGGGACGCCGACCTGGCGCGCAAGCACGATGTGCTCGCGGGTCTGGGGCATCGGCCCGTCCGTCGCCGCGACCACCAGGATGGCGCCGTCCATCTGGGCTGCGCCGGTGATCATGTTCTTGATGTAATCCGCGTGACCGGGGCAGTCGACGTGCGCGTAATGCCGGGTCGCGGTCTCGTACTCGACGTGCGCCGTCGCGATCGTGATACCACGCGCCTTCTCCTCAGGAGCGTTGTCGATCTTGTCGAACGCGACAAAGGCGTTGTCGCCCCCGACGTTCTCGTAGAGGACCTTGGTGATCGCAGCCGTGAGCGTGGTCTTGCCATGGTCGATGTGACCGATGGTTCCGACATTCACATGTGGCTTCGTGCTCTGGTATTTCTTCTTGCCCATTTCGTGCCTCTACTGAACTCCTGCTCTCTTCGGTGGTCTCAATTACACCCTGGCTTTGGCGACGAGCTCTTCCGCAAGGCTCGCTGGAAGCGGCTGATAATGATGAAATTCCATGCTGTAGTTGGCCCTGCCCTGGGTCATGCTGCGCAGGTCGGTCGAGTACCCGAACATCGCCGAGAGCGGCACCTCGGCGTGCACGATGTGCGAGGTCGCGCGACCTTCCATGCCCAGGATCTGACCGCGGCGTCCGGAGAGATCGCCCATGACGTCGCCCATGAACTCCTCCGGCATGAACACGTCGACGCGCATGATCGGCTCCAGCAGCACGGGTTTCGCCTTGCGGACGCCGTCCTTGAACCCCATCGACCCGGCGATGGAGAAGGCCTGCTCGGACGAGTCGACATCGTGGTACGAGCCGTCGACCAGGGTGACCTTGACGTCGACGACCGGGTAGCCGGCGAGCACGCCGTTGGAGAGCGAATCGGCGATGCCGCGACCCGTCGGCGCGATGTACTCCCTGGGGATCGCGCCGCCGCTGATCTTGCTGACGAACTCGAACCCCTTGCCGGGGTTGGGCTCGATCTCGAGCTCGACGTGACCGTACTGACCGTGTCCGCCCGACTGACGCACGAAACGACCGGTGCCGTGCGCCTTGGCGGTGACCGTCTCCCGATAGGAGACCTGGGGCTTGCCGACGGTCGCGTCGACCTTGAACTCGCGGAGCATGCGGTCGACGATGATCTCGAGGTGGAGCTCGCCCATCCCGGAGATGACCGTCTGGCCGGTCTCCTCGTCGGTGCGAACCCGGAATGTCGGGTCCTCCTCGGCGAGCTTCTGGAGGGCGATGCCCATCTTGTCCTGCTCGGCCTTGGTCTTGGGTTCGACCGCGACCGAGATGACCGGCTCGGGGAAGGTGATCTGTTCGAGGACGATCGGGTGCTTCTCGTCGCAGAGCGTGTCACCGGTGGTCGTCTTGCGCAGGCCGATCGCCGCCGCGATGTCGCCGGCGCGCACCTCCTCGATCTCCTCGCGGTGGTTCGCGTGCATCTGGAGCAGGCGACCGACGCGCTCGCGCTCACCCTTGGTGGCGTTGTAGACGTATGAGCCACTGCGCAGCACGCCGCTGTAGACGCGGAAGAACGTGAGCTTGCCGACGAACGGGTCGGTCGCGATCTTGAACGCGAGCGCGGCGAACGGCTCACTGTCGCTGGCGTTGCGCACCGCGGCGGTCTCGCCCTCAGCGGCGGCACCCTCGACAGACGGACGGTCGAGCGGCGACGGCAGGAAGTCGACGACGGCGTCGAGCATCGGCTGCACGCCCTTGTTCTTGAGCGCGGAACCGCAGAGCACCGGAACGAGCTTGGTACCCACGGTGCCGGCGCGAAGACCGCGGATGATCTCGGCGGTGGTGAGCGTCTCGCCGTCGAGATACTTGATCATCAGCTCGTCGTCGGATTCGGCGACCGCCTCGAGCAGGTCGTGGCGGTACTGGGCGACCAGTTCGCGCATCAACTCCGGGATCTCGGAGCGCCGGAGGCTGGTGCCGAGGTCGTCCGTGTAGATGATCGCCTCCTCGGTGACCAGGTCGACCATCCCCCTGAACTCCAACTCGGCTCCGATCGGGAGCTGGACAGGTACCGCGTGGGCGCCCAGACGGTCCTTGATGGAGGTCACCGCGGCATAGAAGTTGGCCCCGATCCTATCCATCTTGTTGATGAAGCAGATGCGCGGCACCTCGTAGCGATCAGCCTGGCGCCACACCGTCTCGGACTGCGGCTCCACCCCGGCGACGGCGTCGAAGACGGCGACCGCGCCATCGAGCACCCGAAGGCTCCGCTCGACCTCGACGGTGAAGTCCACGTGCCCGGGCGTATCGATAATGTTGATACGGTGGCCGCGCCACTCGGCAGCCGTCGCCGCCGAGGTGATGGTGATACCGCGCTCCTGCTCCTGGACCATCCAGTCCATGGTCGCGGCCCCCTCGTGGACCTCGCCCATCTTGTGGATGCGCCCGGTGTAGAACAGGACGCGCTCGGTCGTCGTGGTCTTGCCCGCGTCGATGTGGGCCATGATCCCGATGTTCCGGGTCTTCTCGAGGGGGAAGGCGCGCGCCGCCACTGCTACCGACATGTCAGTACCGGAAGTGCGAGAAGGCCTTGTTCGAACTCGGCCATCTTGTGGGTGTCTTCCTTCCGCTTGATCGACGCGCCGACCCCGTTGGCGGCGTCCATCAACTCGCCGGCGAGCTTCTCGGACATGCTCTTGCCACCCCGCCCGCGCGCGTAGCGGATGATCCAGCGGCGGGCGAGCGCCTGACGCCGGTCGTGGCGGATCTCCACGGGTACCTGGTAGGTGGCGCCGCCGACCCGCTTGGGCTTGACCTCGAGGATGGGCGTGACGTTGCGGATCGCCTGGTCGAACACGTCGAGGGGTTCCTTGCGCGAGGAGCGCCGGATCTTCTCGAAGGAGTCGTAGACGATCTTCTCGGCGATGCTCTTCTTGCCGGCGAGCATGATGCAGTTCACGAACTTCGCCAGGCCGACACTTCCGTAGATCGGATCGGGCAGGATGACGCGTTTCTGAACGCGGGCACGGCGAGGCATGGGTCAGCTCGCCTTCTTCTCGCGCTTGGCGCCGTACTTGCTCCGTCCCTGCTTGCGGTTCTTGGTGCCGGCGGCGTCCAGGGTGCCGCGAATCACGTGGTAGCGAACGCCAGGCAGGTCACGGACGCGACCGCCGCGAATCAGCACGACCGAGTGCTCCTGCAGGTTGTGCCCGATGCCGGGGATGTACGCGGTGACCTCGACCTTGGTGGTCAGGCGGACGCGGGCCACCTTGCGGAGCGCCGAGTTGGGCTTCTTGGGCGTGGTCGTGTAGACGCGGACGCATACCCCTCGGCGCTGGGGGCAGCCCCGAAGCGCGCGGGCCTTCGTCTTGTGCGTCGGCTTGGTGCGGCCCTTGCGGACCAGCTGTTGAAAGGTGGGCACGACCGTCCGTTTGGTGAGAATTGCGCTCTGCCACGAAACAGCGCGCGCGAATACGAGGAAGCTCGTGGAGCGAAGCGAAAGCCTACCAGAGGTTGAGTTCACACGTCAAACCGCGAGCGCCGGTGGACGCCTGCTACGCTGTCGCTCTTCCAGAAAGACGACTCGCCGTCGTCCGTTCGCCGAAGACCGCAGGCGCGGGGCCGGGCTCCCACTCAATGTCCTGCGCAGGTGGGCAGAGCTGCCGGAGCGCGCCACAGGGGCGTGCGCCGGGGCCGTGATCCCGCCGGCGGCGGAGGCACGGCCCAACGGAGGCAGACATGGCGCGAACCACCGGCGACACGCCCCAGGTGACCAGGGCTGGGTCACGCAAGGTCGCGTCGGTGACCCAGCTCACCGAGATGCTCTCGCGGGCAACCTCGGCGGTGGTCACCGACTACCGCGGGCTCACCGTCCGCCAGCTCGAGGACCTGCGCGGACGCCTGCGCGCCGAGGGAATCGACTACCTGGTCGTCAAGAACACGCTGGCCAGGCGCGCGGCCGTGGACGCCGGGGCGGCCGGCTTCGCCGATGTCCTGACCGGGCCCGTGGGTCTCGCGATCGGGTACGGCGATCTCTCGGCCCCGGCTCGAATCCTGTTCGAGCACTTCCGAAGCACGCGGACTCTGCCCCTGGTCGCGGGGCTCGCCGAGGGCCAGGTGCTCGACAGCGACGACGTTCGCACGCTCGCCGAGCTTCCTTCCCGTGAGGTGCTCCTCAGCCGTCTCGCCGCGGCGGTGCTGGGACCCCTCTCGGCGCTGGCGGCGGCGCTCAACTCGCCGCTTGCGACCTTCGCGGCCACCCTCGAGGCCTATCGCGACAAGCTCGCCGCCTAGCCGCACCCCGACCGATTCGAACCGTCACCCGTTATTAAGGAGAACCGATGGCCACCAAGACCCTCACCCCTGAGGAGTTCGTCGACGCGCTCGAGACCTGGACGGTCCTGGACGTGGTCAACGCCGTGAAGCTCATGGAGGACAAGCTCGGCATCAAGGCCGCCGCTCCGGTCGCCGCCGCCGCCGCCCCCTCCGCGGCAGCCGACGCCCCGGTCGAGGAGCAGACTGAGTTCTCGGTCATCCTCACCCACCCCGGCGACGCCAAGATCAACGTGATCAAGGCGGTTCGCGAGATCACCGGCCTCGGCCTCAAGGAGGCAAAGGACCTGGTCGACGCGGCTCCGAAGGCGATCCGCGAAGCCGTTCCGCGGGCGGAGGCCGATACCGCCAAGGCGAAGCTCGAAGAGGCAGGCGCCAGCGTCGAGATCAAGTAGGCCCGATCCAGACAAAGCTGTCGAGGCGGTCCGGCTTCTGGAGCCGGACGCCTCGAACCCGGCCGTCCGCATACAATCACCTTCGCTGGTCGAGCCCGCGCCGAAAGCGCGTCAAGCGGTTCGAACGGGCGCGGAAGGCCGTTGTGCGCGGATTTTTGCTACGATACGGGATTGTGCCCGTCGCCGCGCGTGCCCGCGCGCATTCCTTCTCGGGGGAACTCTAGCATATGGTGCTTTCTCTTTCCACTACTGGCGCCCGCAAGTCGTACGGCCAGATCGCAGACAAGCTCGAGGTCGGAAACCTGATCCAGACCCAGCTTGATTCATTTGAGTGGTTCAAGAGAGAAGGTCTCCGGGAGCTGTTCAACGAGATCAACCCGATCACGGACTACACCGGAAAGAACTACGAGCTGCGCTTTCTCGACTACGAATTTGGGGAGCCCAAATACGACGAAGAGGACTGCCGTCAGCGAGACATGACCTTCTCCGCCCCGCTTCGGATCCAGACCCGGCTGCACATCAAGACCGGCGAGAACGCCGGCGAGATCAAAGAAGCCGAGGTGTTCATGGGCGACTTCGCGATGATGACCGGCGAGGGGACGTTCATCGTGAACGGGACCGAGCGCGTGGTCGTCTCGCAGCTCGTCCGCTCGCCCGGCGTCTACTTCACCGCCGCGGAGGACCGCGCCACCGGCCGCCTGCTCTACGCGGCCAAGCTGATCCCCAACCGTGGCGCGTGGCTCGAGGTCGAGACCTCGAGCAAGGACGTCCTGACCGTCAAGATCGATCGCAAGCGCAAGGTCCCGGTCACCACGCTGGTGCGCGCCATCGGCTACGCGAGCAACGACGACATCCGTGCCTTCTTCGCGGACGTCGACGAGGACCCCGAGCATCAGTACATCGCCGCGACCCTCGAGAAGGACGGCAGCACGACCGTCGAGGAGGCGCTCGTCGAGCTCTATCGCAAGATCCGCCCGGGCGATCCGCCCACGGTGGAGAACGCGCGCAACCTGCTCAACTCGCTGTTCTTCAACGCGCGTCGATTCGACCTCTCCAAGGTCGGCCGGTTCAAGCTCGACAAGAACCTCGGCATCAGTGAGGAAGAGGCGCGCGAGCGCGCCTGGGACAAGGATCGCCGCGTCCTCGACAACCAGGACTTCGTGTCGATCATCCGCAAGGTCATCCAGCTCAACAACGGCCACGGCGAGGCGGACGATATCGACCACCTCGGCAACCGTCGGGTGCGCGCCGTCGGTGAGCTGCTCCAGAACCAGTTCCGGATGGGACTGATTCGTATGGAGCGGATCATCAAGGAACGCATGACCATCAGCAACTCCGGGACGATCACGTCCGCGAGCCTGATCAACGCACGGCCGGTGGTCGCAGCCATCAAGGAGTTCTTCGGATCCAGCCAGCTGTCGCAGTTCATGGACCAGACCAACCCGCTGGCCGAGCTCACCCACAAGCGCCGCCTGTCGGCCCTCGGACCGGGCGGACTGTCGCGCGAACGCGCGGGCTTCGATGTGCGCGACGTGCACCAGAGCCACTACGGCCGCATCTGCCCGATCGAGACGCCGGAAGGCCCGAACATCGGTCTGATCGGCTCGCTCGCGACCTTCGCGCGCGTCAACGAGTTCGGCTTCATCGAGACGCCGTTCCGTCGCGTGTACAAGGACGAGAAGGGGACGCCCTGGGTCAGCGACGAGATCGTGTTCCTGTCCGCCGACGAGGAGGACAAGTACACGGTTGCGCAGGCCAACGCGCCGGTCGATGAACAGGGTCACTTCGCGGTGGCCCACGTCGCCTGCCGGACGCGCCACACCTTCAAGGACCTGCCCATCGGTGTCGTCGATTACATGGACGTGTCACCGAAGCAGATCGTCAGCGTGGCCACGGCGTTGATCCCGTTCCTCGAGCACGACGACGCGAACCGCGCGCTCATGGGATCCAACATGCAGAAGCAGGCGGTCCCGCTGCTGGTCACCGAGTCGCCGATCGTCGGCACCGGCATGGAGACCCACGCCGCTCGCAACTCCGGCGAGATGGTGCTGGCACGCAAGCCGGGAACGGTGGTCGGGGTCGCGTGGCCGGAGCCGGCCGACAACGACCGCTCGGTCGAGAAGATTCGCAGCGGGCAGGACAGCGGCATCGGCATCCTGGTGCGTCCCGACGATGGTGGTCCTGACCAGTGGTACGGAGTCCACAAGTTCGTGCGCAGCAACCAGGGAACCTGCCTGTCGCAGCGCATCACCGTCTTCAGCGGCGCCCGCGTCGCCGCCGGCGATGTGCTCGCCGACGGACCGTCGACCGATGGCGGCGAGCTCGCGCTCGGGCGCAACATGCTGGTCGCGTTCATGCCCTGGGAGGGCTACAACTTCGAGGACGCGATCCTGATCAGCGAATCGGTCGTGCGCGAAGACACGTACACCTCGATCCACATCGAGGAGTTCGAGATCGAAGCCCGCGACACCAAGCTCGGTGCCGAGGAGATCACGCGGGATCTTCCCAACATCAACGAGGAATCGCTGAAGAACCTCAGCGAGCGCGGCATCATCTACGTCGGCGCCGAGGTGCACCCCGGTGACATCCTGGTTGGCAAGATCACGCCCAAGGGTGAATCCGAGCTCTCCGCGGAGGAGCGCCTGCTGCGCGCCATCTTCGGCGAGAAGGCACGTGAGGTTCGCAACTCGTCGCTGCGCGTCCCGCACGGTGAGCGCGGCATCGTTGTCGATGTCAAGGTCTTCAGCCGCGAGAGCAACCACGAGCTCCCGCCCGGTGTCAACGAGCTGGTGCGCGTCTACGTCGCGCAGAAGCGAAAGATCGCCCAGGGCGACAAGATGGCCGGACGCCACGGCAACAAGGGTGTCGTCGCGCGAATCATGCCCATCGAGGACATGCCGTACCTGCCGGACGGCACCCCCGTCGAGATCGTGCTCAACCCGCTCGGTGTGCCGAGCCGCATGAACCTCGGCCAGGTGCTGGAAACCCACCTCGGGTACGCGGCGCACGCGCTCGGGCTCAAGGTCGCATCGCCGGTGTTCGACGGTGCGTCCGAGGAGCTCATCGAAAGTGAGCTGGCCCGTGCCGGGCTGCCGAGCTCGGGCAAGGAGCGTCTCCGCGACGGGCGCACCGGTGAGTTCTTCGACCGCGAGGTGACCGTCGGCTACATCTACATGCTGAAGCTGCATCACCTGGTCGAGGACAAGATCCATGCGCGCAGCACGGGTCCCTACTCGCTGGTCACCCAGCAGCCGTTGGGCGGCAAGGCGCAGTTCGGCGGGCAGCGGTTCGGCGAGATGGAGGTCTGGGCACTCGAGGCGTACGGCGCCAGCCACATCCTCCAGGAGATCCTCACCGTGAAGAGCGACGACATCGTCGGACGGGTCAAGGCGTACGAGGCGATCGTCAAGGGCGAGAACACGCTGGAGGCCGGTATCCCGGAATCGTTCCGTGTGCTCGTCAAGGAGCTCGAAGGCCTCGCGCTCGGGGTGGAGATCCAGTCCGACGACGAGCACCAGATCCTCCTCGGGGAGGAGGACATCCCCGACATCCCACTCGATCTTGGTATCCACCTCGAGCGCGACGAGCGCGACGACGTGGACGACATTCGATAGCAATCGGAAGTTAGGACACACATGCTGAAACTCGAGAACTTCGATGCGCTGAAGCTGTCGATCGCCAGTCCGGAGATGATCCTGTCCTGGTCCCACGGCGAGGTCACCAAGCCGGAGACGATCAACTACAGGACCTTGAAGCCGGAACGCGACGGTCTGTTCTGCGAGAAGATCTTCGGTCCGACCAAGGACTGGGAATGCCACTGCGGCAAGTACAAGCGGTATCGGTACAAGGGAATCATCTGCGACAAGTGCGGCGTCGAGGTGACCCGCGCCAAGGTGCGTCGCGAGCGGATGGG
This sequence comes from Candidatus Dormiibacterota bacterium, assembly GCA_963799005.1. Taxonomy (GTDB): domain Bacteria; phylum Chloroflexota; class Dormibacteria; order Aeolococcales; family Aeolococcaceae; genus Palsa-851. Next base: position 267,169 of record CAWCVK010000004.1, read on the forward strand.
TCACATCAAGCTCGCGTCGCCGGTGTCGCACGTCTGGTACTTCAAGGGCATCCCGTCGCGCATGGGACTCCTGCTCGACATGAGCCCGCGCAACCTCGAGAAGGTGCTCTACTTCGCCAACTACATCGTCACGTCGATTGACGAGAAGGCGCGCACCGAGCTGCTCGCCAAGCTGGACCCGAACACCGACGAGCGCGTGCTCGCGCTCAAGGAGCGGATGAGCGCGGGAGGCGCCGACGAACGCCCCGAGATCGAAGCCCGCATCGCCGAGCGCGAGGCCGAGCTCGCCGCTCAGAGGACGCGTCTCGAGGAGGAGCTCGAGAACCGTGTCGGCAGGCTCCGCGAGTCCGCCGCGGACCTCAACTCCCGGATTCAGGAGGCGAAGGGACACAAGGCCGTCGCCAATTTCACGCTCAGCAACTCGGTCATCGCCGAGGTCGTCGCCAAGAAGGGCGTCATGCTCGAGGAGGATCTCGCCCTCGAGGTGCAGCGCCGAGCCTCCGAACGCGAGGACGAACTCCGGGCGAGCATGGCCCAGCGCATCCAGGAGGCGGAGGACGCGGCCGGCGCGGAGATCGCCGGGCTGCGGATGGACCTGCAGGGCAACCGCGCCGAGCGCGAGGTCAGCGCGCAGGAGGAGCTCGACACGCTTCGCACCGACGTGCAGAAGCAGCACGAGGAGCTCGAGTCTCTCAGCGTTCGTGACCTGCTCACCGACACGCAGTACCGCGAGTACGTCGAGAAGTTCGGCAAGGTCTTCAAGGCGGGCATCGGCGCGGCGTCGATCCGCGAGCTCCTCCAGCAGATCAATCTGGCTGACGAGGCACTTCGCCTGCGCGAGGAGTCCAAGTCGACCAGCGGCCAGCGCCGTCAGAAGGCGATCAAGCGGCTGCGCGTGGTCGAAGCGTTCCGCAAGTCGTCGACGTCACCTGCGTGGATGATCCTCGACGTCCTGCCGGTGATTCCGCCCGAGCTGCGCCCGATGGTCCAGCTCGACGGCGGTCGGTTCGCCACCAGCGATCTCAACGACCTGTACCGCCGCGTGATCAACCGCAACAACCGTCTCAAGCGACTGCTCGAGCTCGGCGCACCGGAGATCATCGTGCGCAACGAGAAGCGGATGCTCCAGGAAGCGGTCGACGCGCTGATCGACAACGGGCGCCGCGGTCGCGCCATCACCGGCACGGGCAACCGCAAGCTGAAGTCGCTCTCCGACATGCTCAAGGGCAAGCAGGGACGCTTCCGGCAGAACCTGCTCGGCAAGCGCGTCGACTACAGCGGGCGGTCGGTCATCGTGGTCGGCCCCGAGCTTCGCCTGCATGAGTGCGGGTTGCCCAAGAAGATGGCGCTCGAGCTCTTCAAGCCATTCGTGATGCGCGAGCTCGTCTCGCAGAACAGCACCCAGAACATCAAGAGCGCCAAGCGAATGGTCGAGCGCGTGCGCCCCGAGGTCTGGGACGTCCTCGACGGCGTCATCAAGGAGCACCCGGTGCTCCTCAACCGCGCCCCGACCCTCCACCGGCTGGGCATTCAGGCATTCATGCCGGTGCTCGTCGAGGGCCAGGCGATCCAGATCCACCCACTCGTCTGCAAGGCGTTCAACGCCGACTTCGACGGCGACCAGATGGCGGTGCACGTCCCGCTCTTCAGCGGCGCCGTCGCCGAGGCCAAGAACCTGATGATGTCGTCGAACAACATCCTCAGCGCCTCGAACGGCAGCCCGGTGGTCGCACCCCACCAGGACATCGTGCTCGGGGCTTACTACCTCACCCAGCGAGGAGCCGACGACGACCGGCCGGAGACCGATCTGCGCATCTTCTCCTCCACCGGCGAGGCCCAGCTCGCGTTCGAGCACCACGTCGTCAACCTGCATGAGCGCGTCCGGGTGCGCATGCCCAAGCGCAACGTGCACTCACATCGCGCCTCGGAGGAGGATCCGGCCGGCACCGAGATCGTCACCACAACCATCGGCCGGGTCATCTTCAACGAGGTGCTGCCCCTGGGCGACGCCGGAGCAGACAACGACCTCCCGTCGATGGCCTTCCGCAACGAGTTCCTCGACTTGGGCAAGCTGTCGCACCTCGTCAAGGAGTGCTACGACCTGCACGGGGCGGAGACCACGGCGCTGCTGGTCAACAGCATCAAGCGACTCGGCTTCCACTACGCGACCGTCGCCGGAGTCACGGTCGCCGCGATGGACATCAAGACTCCGCCGGCGAAGGCGGGAATCATCGGAGCCGCGGAGGACGAGGTCGAGCAGGTGGACCTGCAGTTCCGTCGCGGGCTCATCACCGATGACGAGCGCTACCTCAAGACCGTCGACATCTGGACGAACGCAACCGACAAGGTCACCGAGGTCACGATGAGCTCGTTCGACCGCTTCCACTCCGTGCTGATGATGTCCCAGTCCGGAGCCCGAGGCAGCAAGCAGCAGATCCGGCAGCTCGCCGGTATGCGCGGGCTCATGGCCGACCCGACCGGGCGGATCATCGATCTGCCCATCAAGGCCAACTTCTCCGAGGGCCTCACCGTCCTCGAGTACTTCATCTCCACGCACGGAGCCCGCAAGGGACTCGCCGACACGGCGCTGCGAACCGCCAACTCCGGGTACCTCACCCGGCGGCTGGTCGACGTCGCCCAGGACGTGATCGTCCGCATCGAGGACTGCGAGACCACCGCGGGCATCTGGATCGAGCTCGCCGACGACGAGCTCAAGGACCGGGTCATCGATCGCTACCAGGGACGGATCGCCGCCCAGGACATCGTGATCGGCGACGAGACGGTCACACGCGCCGGCGAGGACATCGACGACGAGACTGCTCGCCGGATTCTTGCCGAGAAGGAATCGATCGGCAGGGTCAAGGTGCGCAGCATCATGACCTGCAAGGCTCGCGAGGGTGTCTGCAGGATGTGCTACGGGCGCAACCTCGCAACCGGCCGGCTGGTCGAGATCGGCGAGGCGGTCGGTGTGATCGCGGCGCAGTCCATCGGCGAACCGGGAACCCAGCTGACCATGCGCACCTTCCACACGGGTGGTGTGGCCACCGGTGGCTCCGACATCACCCAGGGTCTTCCCCGGGTCGAGGAGCTGTTCGAGGCGCGGGTGCCGAAAGGCAAGGCGCTTATCAGCGAGATCGATGGCGTCGTGGAGGTGATTCGCGGCGAGAACCGGTCGCAGAAGGTCAAGGTGACCTCGCGCGACATCTTCGACACGACCTATCCGATTCCCTCCAAGCACGCGGTCGTTGTCGAGGACGGTGGCCACGTCGCCGAGGGCACCGAGCTCATCCGCGGCGTCGACGAGCACGGCAACGAGGTCTCGATTCGCGCCCGCTACGCCGGGTCGGTGAAGGTCGACGCCAAACACATCCTGGTGCGCAGCACGGACGACGACTCGCGCGAGTACCCGATCCCGGTGTCGGCCCAGATCAAGGTGCGCGACGGCGACCACGTCAGCGCCGGTGACAAGATCAGCGAGGGTTCGATCAGTCCGCAGGAGCTCCTCCTCGTTCGCGGCCGGGACGACGTGCAGAACTACCTCGTTCGCGAGGTGCAGCGCGTGTACCGGACGCAGGGCGTCGATATCAATGACAAGCACATCGAGGTCATCGTGCGCCAGATGATGCGGAAGGTCCGTATCGACAACGCCGGAGACACCGATCTGCTCCCAGGCGAGATCGTCTCGCAGCTCGAGTGGGAGGAGGCCAACTCAAAGGCACTGAGCGAAGGCGGCGAGCCCGCCATAGCGCAGACCGTGTTGCTCGGCCTGATCAAGGCGGCGCTCAACACCGCGTCATGGCTGTCCGCCGCGTCGTTTCAGGAGACCACCCGGGTGCTCACTGAAGCGGCGATCTCGGGCAAGATCGACCGCCTGCGTGGCCTCAAGGAGAACGTCATCATCGGCAAGCTCATCCCCGCCGGGACCGGTCTCGACTACTACCAGAAGCTTCGTGACGAGGCGCTTCGCCTCTACGAGGAAGAGGCGGCCGCAGCCGGTGGTGGTGATCCCGATTACGTCGGGCTCGACATGGGCGTTGACGCCGAGGTGTCCATGACCCTGCAACCGGAACCTCAGCCAGACCCCGTCGCGTAAACGGCCGCAGCGCAGACAGCAACTCACGATCCGGGACGGCCGCACGGCTGTTACCGGATCGTGAACCGTTGCGTCGCACCCTCGGGATAGGCTTGGTCCGATGCTCCTTCTCCTCGCAGCCGCCGTTCACGCCTCCAAATCCGGCTCGATCTCGGGAGACGTGTATCTCGCCGCAACTGGAGCGCTGGTCTGCTGGGTCGTCGTCTACCTCGTGTACAAGGTCGTGATGACGGGCCGGCGGGATTTCGGCATGCCGGTCAAACGCCGCCTGCTCTGCAGGCGTCTTCGTGTCGACCACGATCAGAGCGCGGAAGTGCCCATCTGGTGGACCGACCTCCAGGTACAGCGCGCGGTGCGCGCTCACTGGCGGCACACGCTACGTTTGCCGTTCGGCGCGGCGTCGGATGCAAGGCCGCAGGGGTAGCGGCCGGGTCTGAGCTACCCCGCGAGCGGGCTCAGCGCCGTCAGTGCTCCCAGATCGCCGGCGACCAACGCGGCGGCGAGAGACTGGAATCCTTTGCCGTTCGGCTCGGTGAGTACCACGTCAGCGCGCGCCTTGAGGGCATCGACCGCATTGGCAACCGCGACCGAGAACTCCCGCGACCGCGAAGAGCGCGACGTCATTCTCCCCGTCGCCGACAGCAACCGTGACCGCGGGCGATTCTCCGATGGCGCGCAACGCCGCCTCGATGCCGGTGCGTTTGCTGATTCCCGGCGGCAGCACCATCGCGGAGTCCCGGTTGCGGACGACCTGGCGGTCGACGCCGAGCCTCGCGATAGCCGTTGAAAGCTTCGCTTCCTGCGTCCAGTTGGTCGAGCAGAGCACCCGGCCGACCACCAGGGGGGTGACCCCGGTTCGCTGGAACTCGGCAACCAGAGCGCCTGGAATCCGTGGTGCGAGGAGTTGCTCCTCACCCTTCGCCACGTCGATGACCACGGCGCCGTTCTCGACCACGATCGCCTCGAACAGGGCCTCGCGATCGAACACGTCGGCGAGCTCCTCCCGGGTCCTGCCGGTCACCAGGACCAGTCGGATTCCCGCCGCGGCCACCTGCTCGAGAGCTTCGACGGTTTCGTCGGAACACACCCCCTCGGTCGCGAGCGTCCCGTCGTAGTCGCATGCCAGTACCCGATGCCGCATCTCCTCCATTGTCGCGGGGACGTACCGATCCAGGCAGGCTTCGCTCCCGCCGAGGGGCACTTTCAGAGGTCGAATGTGGCCCGGACCTCCGTCCCCTTGCCAATCTGTGACCTGATCTCGAGCTTTCCCTTGTCCCCGTCGGCACGCTCGCGCATGGTCAGGAGCCCGAAATGACGCGTTCGATCCACCGTTGCTTCGGTCGTCTCGACGTCCATCCCCACGCCGTCATCGCGGATCACGGCGCTGACCTGCGCTGGCAGGAACGTGATCACCACCTCGACATTCGACGCCTTGGCGTGCTTGCGGGTGTTGTTCAGCGCCTCCTGGACGATGCGGAAGAGCGTCTGCTCGAGGCCACCGCCCATGCGGATCTCCTCGCCGACGACGCGCAGATGCGCGTTGATGGAATTCCGCTCCCCGAACTCCGCGACGAACTTCCTCAGCGTCGGCACCAGGCCGAGATCGTCCAGGGTCATCGGCCGGAGGTCGAAGATCAGCCGCCGGGTGTCGTCGAGAACGTCGCGGACACCGTTCTTGAAGTCCGCGAGCTCGCTGGACACCATTGCGGGATCGGGGTCCCGGGCGATGAGCCGCTCGATGATCTCCGCCTGGAGCACGAGGTTCGCCATGGACTGCGCTGGCCCGTCGTGCATGTCGCGGGCGATGCGCATCCTCTCCTCCTCGATGATCTGGAAGGTCTGTCGAGAAGCATCGCGGAGCCGGGCGGTGCCGTTGGTGGGTCCGGCGTGCGCGGCGAGGAGATCGTCCAGGCTCCGGTAGACGGCGCGGAGCACCTCCTGCTCGGCGCGCATGCCGGTCAGGCGGGTGCCGAGCTCAACCTGCCGCTCCTCGGTTGCGGCGAGGTCGGCACGGATCTTGGCGAGCGTCCGGAAGGCACTGTCGATCTCGTCGACGTCGCCGGCGGGGAGCACGCTGAGCAATGCGCCCCACCGTCCCTCGGCCTCGTGTTGCGCCGTCCGCAGCTCCTGAAGGCGTAGCGCTATCGCCGACAGCTCGTCGTCGAGCGCGGCCGCCGTGGCATCGAGGTCCTCGATGCGCTTGGTCACCAGGAATCGGACACCGGAAAGCGCCGATGGGTTCATGGTGGGGGCCGCTTCGACTTCGCTCACCATGGTCATGATGTCACCGCAGAGTCGCACCCTGCCCTGAGTTCACAAATGGCTGTGACAGGCCTGTTGCACCACGGGCCGCACGTGGCGCCCAGCGTATAACCAGATCGCAGTCGAACCATCGATCAGGGAAATCTCCAGCTCATGACGCACGGCGACCCACCACGCATTCTCGTCGCGGAAGATGACGACTCGCTTCGGCGTCTCCTCGAGTTGCGGCTCGCCAGTGACGGGTTCGACGTACGCTGCGCCGAAGACGGCATGGAGGCGCTCGAGATCGTGATCAAGGGTTGGCTCCCGGATGCGGTTGTCTGCGACGTGATGATGCCTCGGTTGAGCGGACTGTCGGTGTCCCGTGAGCTCCGCGCCCAGGCAAAGACGGCGGGAGTCCCCATCATCCTCCTCACCGCGCGCAATTTCGACGAAGACATTCAGGCTGTCATGGATCTCGGCGGGATCACATACATGGGCAAGCCCTTCGAGTTTGCGCATCTGCTCAAGATGCTCTGGTCGGCGGTCGGGCTCGAACAACCGGGCAATGCAGCTGCAACCCGCGTGATCTCGGGAGCTTCGCAGAGCTGACGGACAGGTAGCGGTCGGCGTAATGAGCAGCGTGGCGGCTGAGGCTGTACATCAGCGTCGGAGCGGACTTCGCGAGCGTCTGGATTCACTGACGGCACCAAGCGGGCTCTTCATCGCGGCGGTGCTGGTGATCATCGCGCTGCCGGTCACGCGAACCATCCAGGATCCCGACTTCTGGTGGCACCTTCGCGCCGGGCAACTGATCATCCAGCACGCCGGCCTGCTCGGCAGCGACCCATTCACGTACACGGTTGCCAACCATCACTGGACGATGCACGAGTGGCTGAACGAGGTTGTGTTCGCGGTTGAGTTCGCCGTGGGCGGTCTCGAACTCATCGTGCTCGTCCTCTGCACGGTGACCTGGCTCGGGCTCCTCGCGATCATACAGAAGGCGCGCCTCCGCCATCCCGGTCGCGGCGTGCTCGGCATCGGCATGCTCATCGCCGTGATCGCGGGATTCCCCATTTGGGGGCCGCGGGTCCAGATGATCACGTTCGCGTTCGCGGCACTGACGCTGCTGCTCGCCGAACGGCACCTTGTCAAAGGAGGAAAGGCCATATGGGGCCTCGTCCCACTCTTCCTGCTGTGGAGCAACTTTCACTCCGGATTCGTCATCGGACTCGGTTTCATCGCCATCATCCTGATCGCGGAAGTGATCGGAGGATGGCTGCACATGCCGGATCCCGCCCCGCGTCGGCATCTGGGTACGTTGCTGCTGGTGCTCATCGCCTGCACGGCGGTGAGCATGATCAACCCCAACGGACCAGGCATCCTGCTCTACGCATTGGGCACGCAGACGTCCGGCGCGCAGCAGTCACTGATCGAGGAGTGGTTCTCACCGAGCTTCCACGACTGGGAGGTGCTGGTCTACGGGGCGATGTTGCTCAGCATGGCGATGTTGATCGTCTTCAACCGGCACATCCGTGCCCGGGACGTCGCGCTCGTTCTAGTCACCACGGCGCTCTCGCTGCAGTCCGCGCGTCACATCGCGCTGTTCGTGGCCGCGTCGACCCCCGTGTACATCGACCAGATCTCGCTTGCGACGCCACGCCTTCGCGCCGCCGTTCGCCGTCTGCGCCGTGCCCCAGTCACGCCGGGAACCCGGAGTCGAGCGCAGCCACCACTGCTCTTCCGCCTCACGGCGTGCACGCTGCTCATCGCGGGGCTCGGGGGCGTCTACGTCGCGTGGCTGATACCGAAGATGCAGCTCCAGCCGTACTCGCTCGCCTACGCGCAGGAATTCCCCGTCTGCGCCGCGCAGTGGCTCGCCGGCGCACCCGAACCGCTGAAGATCTTCAACCAGTATGGTGAGGGCGGCTACCTCGCGTACACGCTCTCCGCCCGGGGCGACAAGGTGTTCATCTTCGGTGACGCCGCACTCATGGGTGACCCGCTCCTCTACACCTATGCCGGCGTGGAGACGGTCACGCCGGGCTGGGACGCTTCGATTCGACGGGCCGGCACCGACATCGTGCTCTACGACGTCAACACCCCACTCGCCGACGTGATGGCCCACGCCGCGGACTGGACCAAGGTGTACCAGGACGGCCTGAGCGTTGCCTTTGTGCCCAGCGACAAGCTGTCGACGCTGCACCTCCCGGCGGCTCCCGACTGGGCGCCGGGCAGCATCTGTGCGCGCCAGGCGAAGGCCGCGCCGAATACCGGAGCGCAGAACCAGTGAAACGTCCCGACCTGCTGGTGGTCGCCGGTGATGATGTGGCGCGCCGGACGTCTGCGCGCCGGATCGCATGGATCGCGAGTGCCGCAATCGTCGTGCTCGTGCTCGCCGTTCAGCCCTTCAGCAACACCGACGTGTGGTGGCATCTCGCCCTGGGACGGCTCATCATCACCAACGGCATCCCGGTTCACGAGCCGTTCAGCTTCCTGCCGGCGGCGCACGCGTGGATCGGCCAGCAGTGGCTCTACGAGGTGACGCTGGCCGGGCTCGCCGGCGCCGGTGGCGCGGGTCTGGCGTCGTTGGTGATGGGCCTCACCGCGGTCGCCGCCGTCGTGCTCGCGGCGCTGTCGATCCCCGGATCGGCGCGCATCCCGGCGCCGTGGCTCGCACTGTCCATCGTGATCACCGGGTCGGTGCTGGTGAGCGCGGTCGGTGTCACCAGTGCGGTGGTCTCGATGCTCGGCGTCGCGATCGTTCTCTTCGTCGTCGGGCGCTGGCGCGAGGGAAGGACCTCGGCGGTGTGGGGGTTGCCGGTCCTCTTCCTGCTCTGGGCCAACATGGATGGCGGATTCGCGGCAGGCCTGCTGATCCTGCTGGCCGCCGTGCTCCTGATTCCCAAAGCCGCCGTGCCACACCCGGGGAGCCGGCGCCAACTCGCGATCGCCCTCGGGGTCAGCGCCATCGCCGTGCTCGCCAACCCTCTGGGAGCAGGCGTCTACGCGTCGGTGGTGTCGGGCATCGTCAATCCCGGGGTCGCGCAGAGCCTCGCCGGCTTCGGCTCGCCGAACTTCCACGACTGGTGGGCGCGGCTGTTCGAGGGCGAGGCGGTGCTCGTCATCGTGCTCTGGACGGTTTCGGGCGGTCCCGATCGATTCAGCGCCTTCACGGGGTTCGGCTTGTTGATCGCCGCACTCTTCGCGCAGGAGAACCTCGGGCTGTTCGCGGTCTTCATGGCGCCGCAGCTGGCGGTCCACGGCTCGCGAGCGTGGAATCGGCATGTCGCCCCGCGCATCGGACGCCGACGGGAAACGGCGGTCCGCCACCTGCACCCAGTCGCGACCGTTGCGCTGGTGCTCGGCCTGACCGCGGCCATGGCCGTGGCGCTGGTGCCCCGGCTCAGCGCGACGGCAGCCGCCTCATACCAGGCCAGTGCGTACCCGGAGGCGTCCGCAACCTACGCCGGCGTGAACTTCCCGGACCAGCGTCTCTACACCACCGATGCCTGGGGAGGATATCTCGCGTACCGGTTCCCGTCGGGCCGGGTCGTCTTTCTCTACGACGAGGCGGCGGTCTTCGGCACCGACGCGCTCAGGCTGTACAACTCCATCGATCAGCTCGCACCCGACTGGGTGCACGTGCTCGACACCGAGAGAATTCGCCACGCGATCCTTCCGTCGCAGGCGCGAGAGACGGCCGCGCTCCAGGTGCTCGGGTGGTCGGTCGACTGCTATGACCCTGCGAGCAGCAGCGTGGTGATGTCGGCCCCGGCGAGCGGCGCGGTCCCACCGGCAACTGGATTGGCGGTCCCGGCCGCCGCGATTCCGCGCTGCTGACCGAGGGGTCAGCGCCCCTGGCTCGGCGCGGTCGGATTGACCACCGACCGAGCCGCCTCGAGTCCGGCCTCGAGCCGCTCCCTCCTTGCTTCGGCGCCATCGGAGGCGAGCGGAGACCCGCCGGAGACGACCTGGGCCATGTCGTCGCGCTCGAGCAATCGATAGATCTCAGCCGCGCCCGCATGAGCCGGCCGGGCGACGTCGTCAAGACCCGCTCTGCCCGCTTCGGCGCCCACCAGGAGGAGCGTGGCCGCACAGGCCTCGAGGTCGGCCGGGCCGGCGGACAGGGAGACCGCCTGCTCCGCGTAGCCGAGCGCACGCAGGAGCGCGCCGCGCTGGATTGCCACCTCGGCAAGGGCGCGCGACCCGGACGCCGCGAGCGCGTCGAGTCCCAGGCTTCGCGCCATCACGACGCTCTCGGTGAGCCTCGCGGCGGCGTCGTCGAGCGTGCCGCCGGCCAGTGCGATCCTGCCGAGATCGTGCAGCGTTTCGCTCGCGACCGTCAGATCCCCACCTCGACGCGCGCTGTCGAGCAACTCCTCACCGTATCGAGCGGCCGCGGCGTAATCCGCACGCGCCCTGGCGAGCCCGCCGAGCGCGGCGAGCGTCCTCTCGCGGATCTGGTGGTCGGTGGCACCGCTGAGCGAGAGTGCCTGCTCGAGGCAGAGTTGGGCGTGCTCGATGTCCCCGGAATGAAACGCGCCGGCGGCGACGTCGATGAGCAGACCGGCTGTGGCCGTGCGCAGCTCGCCGCGCTGGTCTCGAGCGAGTGCCTCGCCGATGTCGCGCATGGCGTGGCCTCCTCGCCCTGCATCGAGCTCGACGCGCGCGAGATTCACGAGCGCCTTGGCGACGATGGCGTCGTCACCCGCGCGTCTGCCGAGCTCGGCTGCTTTCTCCAGCAGCGCCACCGCCGTGACCGTGTCCCCGGCACGTGCCGCATGACGACCCCACTCGCCGGCCACCGCGGCCTGCAGGACCACGTCTCCGCTGCGCTCTGCCAGGCGGAGCGCCGCCTGCCAGTACGCGTCGGCCGCCCGGTTGCCGGCGCCGGACAGAGCGGTGGCCAGGTCCGACATCGCACTCGACGCCCAGCCCGCGCGGACGAGCGACCAGACGTTGAGCGCGCTGAGCACGTCCGCGGTGGCGCGGGATGTATCGCCGAGCAGCTGATGCGCGAGTCCTCGGGCCAGCAGCGCCGCGCCTCGTTGCTCCGGCTGCGCATCAGGAGAGAGTCGCTCGAGCGCGCGGTCGTACGCTGCGACAGCATCCGAAACGCGACCGTCCCGAAGGGCGGCGGCGCCGGCTGCAAGCTCATCCGGGCGATCCGGATGCAGTGCGGCGATCGGTGGGTGCGACACGGCTGCCTGAAGTTTCCAGGACCGGGGCATGCATGCGTTCGCCTGTAACAGTGGGTGGTGCGGCATCGTTACGAGACCTTCGTCTGGCAACGGTGACGCGCCGGTAGGCTCACCAGAGTGAGCGAGGCGATCCGCGACCGTACGCGAGTGTCTGATGAGCATGGCTGAAGCCGTCAGCCGGGAGCTCGCGCAGGCTGCCCCGGCGCGTCCGATGACGAACGCGTCGGACCGGCCGGCTGGTCGCCTGCCGACGCGAAAGCCGCGCAGCGAGTCCACCGCGGTACCGGCCCGGGACCGCAGAGCCGGTATCGAGCGAACCATCGAGCTGAGCCGGTGGATGGTGCTGATCTTCGCCGCAGTCGCCAACAACTTCCCGGGTCTCGCCACCGGTCAGTCGACGGCGGCGGTCAACCTCGTGCTCGGAGCCTGGGGGATCTTCAACCTCGCGGCGACGGTCATGTTGCTGGCCAACCGCATCCCCGGTCGCCGCCTCCAGGTGGCGACCATCGTGCTCGACCTCGCCGTCGCCAGCGGGCTCGTCTACCTGACCGGCGGCTACAACTCCGACCTCGCCGTGACCTTCTTCATCGTGGTGATCGCGAGCAGCCTGCGTTTCGGACTTGTGGGCAGCATGGCCTGCGCGTTCGTTGCCGGAGCGGCGTATTTCGTGGTCGGTTTCGACGTTGCCAACCGCCACGTGGGGACCATGCTGATCGACGGCCTGGTGTCGCAACTCTTCCTGCTCTTCGTCGTCGCGCTGAGCAGCAACCTGCTCGCTCGTGAGCTGGTCGGCGAACGCGACGCCCAGGTGCGCAGGTCCATCGAGCTCGAGCACGCGGCGTTCGCGGAGTTGCGTGAAGTCGATCGCATCAAGAGCGAGTTCATGATGCTGGCCTCGCACGAGTTGCGGACACCGTTGACCAAGATCAAGGCCTGGTTGACACTCATGCACGACGCCGGCGATCGCCTGCCCCAGGACGCTCGCGACGAGGGGTTGCACGAGCTGCGCCTCGAAGCCGAGCACCTCGCTCGCCTCACCGACAACCTGCTCTGCATCGCACAGCTCAAGTCCGGCGAGATACGCCTCAAGACCGCGGCTGTCGACCTCGACAACGTGTTCCGCGAGGTGATCGCGCGTTTCGTCGAATCCGCCGACCACGATCGATTTGCGATCACGGTGGCACCCGATGCGCAGCGTGTGCTGGCCGATCATGAGCGTCTCGCGCTGGTGATCGCGTGCCTCATCGACAATGCGCTGAAGTTCTCTCCCAACTCCGAGCCGGTGCGGGTGACCACATACCGTGCGGTCAACAAGGTGCACGTCGAGGTGCGCGACAACGGCCGCCGCATTCCGGACAGCGACGTCGACCGCGTCTTCGCGTCCTTCTACCAGGTCGAGTCACCGCTGCTCCGGCAGCGCGGCGGATTCGGTGTCGGCCTCTATCTCGCGCGTCAGCTGGTCGAGCGAATGGGCGGACGCATCTGGATCGACAACTCGCGAGCGCGGGGCAACACGTTCGTCGTCGCGCTCCCGGTGCACGTCTGATGCAGGCGACCACCGGCACGCGGTTGCAGATACGTAAAGACGGGCAACGCATCCGTAACCGCCGCGAACCGGCCGCGGTCACGGTGCTACGTTGCACCAATGGGCACGTTTGGTGCGGTCGACGGGAACTGAGGAACCGATGACGACATTTACGGAATCGATCCTCGCGCCGTTGGGTCACGGGATCATCCGCGCGCCGGCCGAGGCGACCGTGCTCGTGATCGACGACGACCCGGCGATGCGCGACATCCTCGCCACCGTCGCGCAGCAGCACGGCTTCGCGCTGCAGTTCGCCGAGGACGGCGCCGAGGGCCTGCGCCTCGCGGAGCAGAGCGATGTCGACCTCATCCTCCTCGATCTCAGCCTGCCGGGGATGCCCGGCCTGGACGTCTGCAGGCGGCTCCGCGGAGCCGGCGTCGAGGTGCCGATCATCATCCTGTCAGCGAGCACCGACACCGTGGACGTGGTGGTGGCGCTGGAGATCGGCGCCGACGACTACATCGCCAAGCCGTTCGAGATCCGTGAGCTCGCAGCGCGGGTCAACGCGAAGCTGCGCCGCCAACGGACCACCCAGTCCCAGGTTCGCCCCGGCCGCCTCAAGTTTCCTGGTCTTATCGTCGACATCGGAAGGCACGAGGTTCTGCGTGACGGCGAGTCGGTCAATCTGACGCCCACCGAGTTCGACCTGCTGGCCCTGCTCTCGGCTTCACCCGGGCGGGTGATCTCCCGCTCCGAGATGATCCAGAAGGTCTGGGGCCAGGGCGCCGATCTCGACCTGCGTAGCGTCGACGCCCACGTCTACCGGCTCCGCCGCAAGATTGAGCCGACCGGACCCAGACCCACGTACATCCACGCGGTTCCGGGCATCGGCTACCGATTCGAGCGGCGCGGTCTCAACGAGCGGCTGTCGCGAACCGCGACCGAGAGCGACGAGACCGGCCTAGCCAGCTGACCAGGGCGGTGGCGACCATGCGGTCCGTGTGGACAGGCTGCGCGACAGCGTCCGGCGCTGCCCGGATTCCTCGACGAGCACGAGTTGGCCGCGGCCATTCAGCGTCGCCGGCCTTGCCTCCACGATCTGGCCGCCCAGCAGCGAGAGCGGCCGTCCATGGGGTCGCTGAAATTCGTAGCACACCGCCTCACGGCCATCCCACAGCCGGCGTTTCGCGCAACCGGCATAGACCGCGAGGCTGCGGGTGACACGCCGCTGCTGCGGGGTTCTCACGGTGTACGAGACTCGGTACATCTCCCCCCGCCGCAACTGGAAACGCTCCACCTCTCCGTGATGCCCTGCACTCTGTGCATTCATCATCGTTTGCAAGTATTGACGCGTTCTGTGCGAGGAGCTCGGATCGTGCGTGACGCCGGGGTGACAGAGCGCCATCGTGTGTTCCGATCCTTTGCCCGGCTCGACCCGCGATGGGCAGGGAGCGGCAGTGCAGACTATCGTGCAGGTGTCAGGTGACCGTATCCATCGCATGCGTTTCCGGTAAGGGCGGCGTCGGCAAGACGACGACCGTCATCAACCTCGGCGCCGCGCTCGCCGAGCGAGGTAAGCGCGTGCTCCTCGTCGATTGCGATCCACAATCCAACCTCACCAGCGGGGTCGGCCTCGATCCGTATGACGAGCGCCCTGGCATCGCCGCCGTGATCGGTGGCCACGTCGAGGCGGCGGCCGCGATCACCGAGACCACCTGGGCGAACCTCTGGGTCCTGCCTGCGTCGCCCGATCTGTCGGCGGTCGAGGGCGAGCTGGCATCATCGATCGACAAGGAGCTCGTCCTTCGGGACGCGCTTCGCGGAGACGGCGTCCGATCCTCCTTCGACTACGTGCTGTTCGACACCCCGCCCAGCTTCGGCTTCCAGACCATCAGCGCGCTTGCCGCCGCCGGCGATGTGCTCATCCCAGTGCAGATGTCGGGGTTCGCCATCCGGGGCCTCAAAGAGGTGCTGCGCACCGTCCATCTGGTCCGGGGGCGGCTCAACCCCGATCTCGCGATCCTCGGGATCGTGCCGACGTTCGTCAACCTACGGACGCGCTTCAGCCGCCAGCTCCTCGACGGCCTGTGCGAGCTTGCCAACATCCGGGTGTTCGCGACCGTGATCACCCCGACGGTCAAGTTGCAGGAGACGTCGCTTGCCGGCATTCCGATCACCGCCTATGCGTCGTCCTCCAAGGCCGCGGCGGCGTACCGCGAGCTCGCGGGCGAGATAGCCGGCAACGAGGTCGACGCCGTTGTCTGACATCAGCGAGCGATCCGCGCTGACCGGCAACGGACCGCCCCTCTCCGGGCCGATGGCGCGCTGGCTGGCACCCACGTCCGAATCTCGGGTGGAGCGGATCGCGATCGATGCCGTCCATGACCGTCCCTGGTGGCCGGGCAGCGATGTCGACGCCGCAACACTCGCCGCGCTGCGGGCGAGCATCGCCTCGCGAGGCATCATCGAGCCTCTCCTGCTGCGTCGGCGCGGCACGGACCGGTTCGAGGTGGTATGCGGATCGCGGCGCCTTCGCGCTGCTCGGGAGCTGGGCCAGACCCACATCCCCGCGATCGTGCGTGAGCTTTCCGAACGAGAGGCTCTGCTGGTCGCCGCCTGGACCACGGTTGAGCGACGCCAGCACGCCGGCGACCGGACTGCGCTGAGCGATCGGCTGCTGGCCGCCGGGTTCACCCCGGACGAGACCCGCGTCCTGGCCGATCAACCGTCACCGGCGCCGGCGCGGTCCGCTGCGCTGGCGAATGCGCCCGCGTTCGTGCTTCGTCCCGAACCCCTTTCGCGGCCGCGCCGTTTCGCCGCCGACATCGCATTCGAGCTGCCCCATGCCGAGGTCCTCCCGCTGATGGCGCCGGAGGCCCTCACCACCGCGCTCGCCGCCCTCGACGGAGTGAGCCTGGTCGCCCTGGTCCGGTGAGCGCTGTCCCCCGTCACTCCGAGGAAGAGCTCCGCCAGCAATGGGCGTTTCTCGACGCCCTCGTCGACCGGCAGGCCGCGAGCTTGAAGTCCGGCGTCCAGGATCCCGAAGAAGACGATCTGACCGTCCAGGTGGTCGACGCCGGCTCGACCTACCTCGCGGAGATCTCCACTTTGACCGAACGGATCAGCTCGCTCGAGGTCGAGCGATCGGCGCTGCTCCGCCGCATCGATCTCGCCGAGGAGGCGCGCATGGCAGCGGAGCTCGCGCGGGCCGCGGCTGAGAGCGCCCGACTTGCCGCCGAACGGGCGCTTGCCCTCGAGCGGTCGCGCGTGCAGGCCGGCCCGGGTCAGCCGCCCGGTGCGCCATCCAGGGTTCCGCCGCTGCCCCCATTTCCGGCCACGCCCGTCTCCCCGCCCAGGCCCGTGCAGGCTGGAGTGCAACGAGCGCCGGCTGCGGGAACCACCGTCCCAGCCACGCCGCCCGCCTCCAAGCGGCGCCGGAAGAGCTGGTGGCAGCGGCTCAAGGACTGACTGCGCCGGCCGGCTTCGGCCTTCTCCCCTGCGCCATGCCCACAAACTGACGGAGGGCTTCGGTCGGCGCCGGACGCGTCGCGACCTCGCGCAGCAGCGTCTTGCTGTCGCCGAGCAGCTCCTGGTCCGGCAGCTCGCCACGCCCCGAGGTGGCAACCACCCACCCCGGGGAATACCAGAGCACAGTCTCGAATGCGAGCCCGCTCAGGGTGAGCCCGTTGAGGAGCGACTCGGTGATCCTCGAGAGCGGTCGTTTCGCGTTCGTGACAACAATGCCGCGAATGCGGTCGAGGACCTCGAGTTGCTGTGCGAGCCCGACAGTCAGCGCCGCGGCGCGCAGCGAGAGGATGTCGAGCGCCGTCGGGATCACGATCCGATCCGCCGCTCCCATCGGTCCCACCAGGGACGGCTCGTGTGGGTGCGTGTCGAGCAGGATGATGTCGCAATCGTCACGAACATCGGCGAGCATCTCGTCGAGCTGCTCCTTCGACGGCGACTCGTCGTTGAGACTGCGATGTGACGCAACCGTACGGATCCCCAGCGGATGATCGATCAGCGCATCTCGCAGCGTGACCCGACCGTGCAGGACATCGATGACGGTAACGCTGCGTTTGGCCCGCTCCAAGGCATTGCTCAAGCCGCCGGTCGGATCGAGGTCGATGGCGATGACCTTGAGGCCGCCTGCGGCCGCTGCCGCGCACAGCGCATAGCTGCTGGTTGTCTTTCCGACACCACCTTTTAGCGACGCGATCGTGATTACTTCTGCAGGCACGACCGTAGAATATCCGCACATGGCCACCGCGGCGCCCCACGTCAAGCTCCTGCGACAGCTTGCCAGCGCCAAAGACGATTATCTGAGCGGCGCGTTCGACGTTTCCTGGGATGGAGCCAGAGCGACGCTCTATCTCGTGTTCGGACGGCCGAGCCATGCTGTGTTCGAAATAAATCAAGCACAGATCGAAGGGGAAGCAGCGATCGACGCGCTGCTGGCTGAGCTTCCCAAGGTCTTCGCCGTCTCCGACTGGCGTCGTGTTATGTCGCCGCGGGAGACCCTCTCGATCACCATCGACGAGCTCGCCGGACCATTTGTACGTCTGGCCGGCTCATATGCCGACGACCCGATCGCCGACGAGAGTCCCGAATGGTGGAGCGCGATCGACGATTCACCGGATCTCCCCTTCGGTCTCGCGGACTTTCCATTGATGCCCGGTGGGCGCCCGCTCTGGGTTGAGGCCTCACCGGACGAGGTGCGACTTGCCGAGCGCCTGTCCGAGTTGCCGCCGTCGATCCTCGTCCTCACCGGCGCGAAGCTGCGCGCGGCGGCGGTGGTCAGCGGCGGCGACCTGATCGACGCCGTCTGGATCGACGCCGATGATCACGCTCGTGGCGAGACCGCGGGAATGGCCCTGCTCGGAGCGACCAAGGGCTCGCTGGCCGGGTACGCGCTCGACGACCCCCGCGTAGCGGAGGCGCTGACCATGATCTGGCGGCTCCCACTGGCGGTGCGCGGCGTCGATCTGGCCTGGCTTGACCCCGCATCGATGCTCGCGGCGTTCCATGCCGACGGGCTCGATCGAGTGCTCATGATCGATGCCCCGGTACGCGGAATCGCACTGTTCAGCCGCGGCGGCTTGGTCGCCGTCTATTCGGAGACGCAGCGATCGGCGGTCGCATCGCCCGAGCGACTACGCTCGCTGCTCTCGCAGGCGAGAGGCCGGCTGACGGTGATGGCACGCAAGCCGCGCCCCCTCGCGGTCGACGCCACCCCAACGCCCGCGACGGCATATGACTTCTTCGAGGTCGCGCCCCCCGAGTCCCCGGCGGCACCCACCGAGGCAGCTGAAACTCAGCCGGCCCTCGATGCCCAGGGCGCCGAGGCGGCGCCCGCACTCGACGCGATCGATGCCGAGCAGGCGGTTGACGCGACCGCCCCCCCGCCGCCGCCGAGCGAGGCGGTCCTGGCGGGCGACGATGCGCCGCCCCCGCCTCCCCCACCCGCTGCCGAATCGCTCGAACCTGCTCGCCGGACCAGGCGATCGCGTTGGGGATTCCGGCGGACCCGGAAATCACAGGACGTCGAACCCGCAGAGGGAACCGCCGTCGTGCCCACTGACGCCGGCGGCCCGCCGACCGTGGGGTGGAGCATCCGCCAGCCGAATCCTGAACCTGCGCCGGTGTGGCACCGGGCCCTCGATGCCGGCGGCGGATCCCCGATCGACTCCGACCCTGAGGGCGGCCCCGATCCCGCGACCGAGCCTGCGGCGGATCATGAACCCCATCCACCGGACGTCTCTCCGGATGAGGCCGTTGCCGAACCGGCCTCACCGCCGTGGCACGAAACCGAGCCGCTGGACGTCTCTCCGGATGAGGCCGTTGCCGAGCCGGCCGCGCCGGCGGCCTCGGACGGCTGGTTGTCATCCTCCTGGCTCGACGATGTCGTCGACGGCGGCGCGGGGGAATCCACCACCGAGGACGATGCCCTCGACGGTGGTGCAGATGCGTCAATGACCGAAGGGGACGCGCCAGCGGAGCCCGACCCCGCGGCTCCAGCCGAAGGCCAACCCGAGTTGGGTTTCGAGCCCGTCAGTGCCGGCGACGCCGATGCAGCTGAGGAGCCGAGTCGAGCCGTCTCGATCTTCCGAACCCCCGGCCCCTGGGTCTGGCCACTCGCCGAACCCGAGCAGCCCACCGGCGTCGCCGACGGAGCCACCTCGCTGCCCTGGCCCGATGCCGACGAACCCGATCGGCAGCACCTCGAGCAGGCCTCGGCCGCCGCGTCCGGGGATCATCCTGATGAATCGCTGCTCGAGGCCAGGGCGGAACCGGAATTCTTCCAGAGGGACGAGCCCGTCGGCTCCAGATACGTGGACTTCGACGAGGTGCGCGACGAGCTGGTCCGGATCGGCGTCGTGTGGCTCGGGGAGGCCAACGCGGTGCCGGTCACGGCGCTGCTCAACAGCACCCGGTCGACGATCGACGACTTCGTGGCGACCATCGACACGATCCGCGGGCTCCATCTCGAGGGGCAGGATCCGGCGTCGATCCAGGCCATGGCCCGCGAGATGCATCAGCAGGCTGCAGAGCGGCTGTCAGGAGCATGACCGTGGTGGGCTGGGTCCAGGATCACTCCGTGCTGATCCTGGCCGCTCTCGCCGTCGTCGAAGGGATCATCTGCCTGGCGCTGCTCCGTGGGGCGCGTCACGCTCGACACGAGATGCAGGTGGCTCAGGCGGCTGCGCTGGAATCCGCCCGGGCAGCGGCGCTGGCGGCGCCTGGCGCGATCGACCCCGAAGCGGTGCTGGCGCTGCTCCGCCAGGGCCACGCTCCGACACTCGACAATGTGTACGCGATGATGCGGCGTCGCGAGCTCGAGGGAACCGGTCGGATCGAGGACGCTGCGCCGGCCTCGCGAAGAGGATCGTCCGGCGCCCGGAAAGCGCCTCCGGCGGGTATCACCTCCAGGAGCGAGGCCGGCGGAGCCGGATCGCTCACGGCCTCAGAGGTCGAGGAGCGGCTCCGCCAGTACGAGCGCTGAAGGCGGCTATCTCGGGTGGCGGCGCCGCTCGAGTGACGCCGGGCGCCCGCGGCCGCATGCCTCGGCGGCGGCGAGGAACGCCATGGCCACCGCCTCCTCGCGCAGACGTGCGATCGCATCCTCGGTTCGGTGCAGAACGGCGACGCTGTTGCGAATCGTCCACCCGGTTCGACCCGCGACCTTCGGCGGAAGCAGGTGCTCGCCCGGCGAGCGGACCGACCAGCTCGCGGGCGAGGTGCTCGTGCGCCTCGCGCCGGGGTTCGAGGATCCAGGGCGCCTGGCTCCGGCAAAGTCCCCCGGTCGCTCCACCTCCACGAAGGCGGGGCTCGCCGCGTGAACGGGAGGGGCGAGCGGGGTGATCTCCTCCGGTGGGCCGACCGCGGTTCGCGTCGCCCCGGCAAGCGCGAAGAGCGCGGCGGCAAGGTCCTCGCCGGAGTCGAACGCGCTCCCCTCCCCGAACCACTCCTCATCGGGTGCCGAGGCTCGCTCCCCCGCCACCATGGCCCCACTGCTCATCACGCTGATTGATCCTACGCGGGCGAGTTAACGAGTTCGTGGATGTCTGGAACGCTGCCGGAATCGAACATGTATCGAACCGGTTGCTCCCGTTTGAAGCGAGCACGCGGGCGCCCACAATCGGCGCGGAACCGCCCTCCGTCCGAAATCCAAGGAGCATCCTCACGTGAGCATGGCAGCCGCCTCGCAGAAGCTCGACAGCCGGTACCTCGAGGCTCTCGGCCCGCTGCGTCCCCTCGTCGACGACGACAGCCTGACCGAGATCATGGTCAACGGTCCCGACATGGTCTACGTCGAACGCAAGGGCAAGATCCTTCTGACCGACATCAGGTTCGACGACGAAGCTCACCTGATGCGGGTGATCGACACGATCGGTGCCGCAGTGGGCCGCCGCATCGACACGCGGACCCCGCTGATGGATGCCCGGCTGCTCGACGGATCGCGCGTCAACGCGGCAATCCCGCCGGTTGCCCTCGACGGCCCGATCCTCACAATTCGAAAGTTCAGCAAGGACCCGTACCAGGTCTCCGACCTCATCGGGTTCGGCACGCTGACCCAGGAATCCGCGGCGTTCATCCAGGCGTGCGTGCTCGCTCGAGCCAACATCCTGGTGTCGGGGGGAACGGGTACAGGAAAGACGACGCTCCTCAACGTGTGCTCCGGCTTTATCCCCATCGACGAGCGCATCGTCACCATCGAGGATGCCGCCGAGCTGCAGCTCCACCAGGAGCACGTCTGCCGTCTCGAGGCTCGTCCAGCCGATGTCAACGGCGAGGGCCGGATCGCTATCCGCGAACTGGTCATCAACTCGCTGCGCATGCGACCCGATCGCATTGTCGTCGGTGAGTGCCGCGGCGGAGAGGCCCTCGACATGCTCCAGGCGATGAACACCGGTCACGACGGATCCCTGACCACGATCCATGCCAATAGCCCGCGCGAGACGCTGTCGAGGCTCGAGACGCTGGTGCTCATGGCCGGTCTCGATCTGCCGCTCAAGGCGATCCGTCAGCAGATCGCCGGCGCGATCGACCTGATCATCCAGCTGAGCCGCCTCAAGGATGGCTCGCGCAAGGTCATCTCCGTCACCGAGATCATCGGGATGGAGGGCGAGATGATCACCGTGCAGGAGATCTTCAAGTTCGAGTCGCGTGGCGCCGATCCGTCGACCGGAAAGATCATCGGCGAATTCGAGCCGACGGGCATCAGGCCGCGGATCATCGACAGGCTGTTCGACATGGGCATTCCGCTCCCGCCCCGCCTCGCACAGATCTTCCCCGACCGCCGCCAGGTGGGCGTCGCGACCGAGAAGAACGGTCACCTCAGCGGGGTCGCGTAGCTCCGCCCCGCGGACGATGGCACGCCGTCAGGCGGTCCGGGGCGGCAGGTTCACCGGCACGTAGATCAGTCCCTCGCCGGCGCAGCGACCACACTCGTCGCCCGCGACGGCCCTCGACGCCCAGGCGCCGACCGTGCCCTGGCGAAACTCCACTCGGCGATTGCGGTCACCGGACCCGTCGCAATTCGGGCAGCGTGCAATGCGATTTTCGGCCGCCGGCATGGACCAACCCTGCGCCCACCCTGTGAAATCGGCTGTACGCCAGCGCACTCAGCGGTTGCCGCACGACGCGCGAACCGAGCCGGGATCAGGCTGATCCGACTCCGTCCATCACGTGGATCGGTTGGAAGATGTCCTCGGACAGCTGCTCGCCGGAGGTCGTGAGATGCTCGAGGAACGTGGGCAGCACACCGGTCGGCATGTACGAGCCGACCACCTTGCCGTCCTCGTCGACGCCCACCTGTTTGTAGCTGAAGATGTCCTGCAGCTTCACCTCGTTGTTCTCGCAGCCGAGCACCTCGGTGATGCTCACGACCTTGCGGGTCCCGTCGCGCAGGCGCGACTGCTGCACCACGACGTTGACCGCCGAGCCGATCTGTTCGCGGATCGCGCGCGACGGCAGTTCTGCGCCGGCCATCAACACCAGGGTTTCGAGGCGGCTGATGCAGTCGTGCGCGTTGTTCGCATGGAGCGTGGTCAGCGATCCATCGTGACCCGTGTTCATCGCCTGGAGCATGTCCAGCGCCTCACCACCGCGACACTCGCCGACGACGATGCGGTCCGGCCGCATGCGCAGGGAGTTGATGACCAGGTCGCGAATCGAGACACGTCCTCGCCCTTCGACGTTCGCCGGCCGCGTCTCGAGTGTCACGACGTGTTCCTGACGAAGCTGGAGCTCGGCGGCATCCTCGATGGTGACGATGCGCTCGTCCTCGGGGATGAAGCTGCTCAGGATGTTCAGCGTGGTCGTCTTTCCCGAACCCGTCCCGCCGCTCACCACGATGTTCAGCTTGCCGCGGACGCACGCGCGAAGGAAACGGACCATGTCCTCGGTGATCGATCCGTACTTGATCAGGTCATCGATGGTCAGCGCTTCCCTCGCGAATTTTCGGATGGTCATGGTCGGTCCGCGCAGCGCCAGCGGTGGGATGATCACGTTGACGCGGGATCCGTCCTTGAGGCGCGCGTCGACCATGGGCGAAGACTCATCCACACGGCGGCCGATGCTGCTCACGATCCGGTCGATGACCTGCATCAGCTGCTGGTCGCTCTCGAAGGTGACCGGGCTCAGCGTCAGCTTGCCATGTTGCTCGACATAGATCTGCTTGTAGCTATTGATCATGATTTCGGTGATGTCCTCGCTGGCGAGCAGCTCCTCCAGCGGACCGAGACCGAGCACATCGTTGGTGAGGATCTCGACGAGGCGCAGCCGATCCGGCCGGCTCATCGTGATGTTCTGCTCAGTGATCACGTCGTTCAGCAGCTCTGTGATTCGCTGACGCACGACCTCCGGTGGCACCGAGTCGGTGCCCTGGGCGAGCTCCTCGACGAGCCGCTGATGGACTTTGCCACGCAGCGCGACGTGGGTGTTGACGTGGCCGCCCATCTTGCTCAGACCAGGGCGGGGCAGCCCTCCGGCGCGGTTCAACAGGGTCGGTGGACGCTGTGGCTCAGTCGCGGGTGCGGGCCGCTCGGCGTCGACGGGTCGTGGCGTGGGAGCCGGAGCCGGTGCCGGGGATGCGCCGCCCGGACGATTCTGCCAGCCGGCCGGGGGGAATCGTTCGGCTCCGTCGTCAGACGGGCGATCGGGCGCCGGGGCCGTGGCGGCCGACGGCGCGCCAGGAGCCGATGCAGGAGGACCTCCCTCTGCCTTCCGCTGCACTCGGTCGAGCAACGACATGTGAGCTCAAACCACCTTGTGTGATCCTGATCGAATACCTCTCCGGAGGCTGAATCAAGCATCCCCGGGATGCACGCCGAACGGTGCAACGATCCTGTCGAAGCAGCGTCCCGGGGGCTCTGAGGGCGGTTAGATAGGGCACCGGCCGGATCGACTGCTGATAGCCGGTACCGCATCAGGTGAAGGAACCCCGCAATGGAACGTCGGCCTCTGCCATCGAGGTGGGAAGAGCTGCTGCGCACCGCGGAAGCGGTGCGCGCGACCTCCTGCGCCCCGGCCGCGCGGTCGCGCGGGACCAATCGTCTCCGGCGAGCGGCTCGCCCGATCGTGATCAGCGCCGCGCTCCTGACGGCCGGAGGTCTTGCGGTGCTCCATCTGGGCGGGACGGAAGGCGTGGTCAGCGCCAACGGCGGCAATGACTTGCAGATGTTCTCGCTCACCAACGGGGATCGGACCAGCAATGGGGTGCACTCGCTGGTGTTCAGCGGCACGCTGCAGAACATCGGCGAGGGCGCGCCGTACAACTGCGGCGGCATCCGGGTGTCCGGGCGCTCCGTCGACATGATCAGACGCAACTACTTCGCCCATCCGATCCTCGGCTGCGGCCAGCTCGTGTTCTCGATGATGCAGGCGTACGGCGTGCGCTACCGGTCGGCCGGTGAGAACATCGGGTGGGAGGCGAATGCGTCCAGCCCCGCGAGCTACCTCAACATCGCCTTCATGAACAGCCGCGACCACCGCAGCAACATCCTGGACGCCAGCTACACCGAGCTGGGCGTCGGATCCGATGAAAGCGCTCCCGGCGTGTACTGGACCGGCTATGGGCGCCAGCAGAACGTCTGGATCTTCAGCGAGGAGTTCGCCCAGGTCGGCTCGTCGTCACCGCCGCCGCCGCGCAAGAAGCCGGCTCCGAGGCCGGCCAGCCGGAACTCGCCGGCACCGCCGCCGCCGGCCGTCGCCCCGCTCACGACCGCGCCGGTGCCGGCCGCAGCCACGCCACCGCCCACGCCCACGCCCCTCGTGATCGCGCCCGGCAGCCTTCCCCAGAGCCAGCCGGCCCCTCCGGTGGCCCAGTACGAAGGCCTCTTCCCCAACACGATCGAATCCGTCCTCGAAGCGCTCCTCAATTTCTAAGAAAGGCACAGCATCCTGACTCAGCTCAGCACCGTCGAAACCACCGCTGCCGACCTCGATGGCAGCATCGTCGTCGCCACCGGTCTGCACAAGATCTACCGGGTGAGCCGGCCGCCGCGCAAGGCGATTCGCGGCGTCTCGCTGACCGTGGAGGCGGGTGACTTCGTCGCCATCATGGGTCCGAGCGGGTGTGGCAAGAGCACCCTTCTGCACATGCTCGGCGGCCTGGAGCCGCCCGACCAGGGGTCGGTCACGGTCCAGGGCATCGACATGTACAGCCTCGAGGACGAGGAGCGCTCGGCATTCCGCCGCGACCACATCGGGGTGGTGTTCCAGTTCTTCAACCTCCTTCCAACCCTCACGGCGGCTGAGAACGTCGCGCTGCCCCTTCGCCTCCGCAACGAGGCGCCCAGCCGGCACCGCCAGAAGCTGTCCCGTCAGGTGATCGGAGATCGGGTCAGCGCGGTCATGGATCAGCTCGATCTCCATGGCCTCCAGGGTCATGGCCCGGAGGAGATCTCCGGCGGAGAGCAGCAACGGGTCGCGCTCGCCCGCGCCCTGGCCGCGTCGCCATCCCTCCTGCTCGCCGACGAGCCGACCGGGAATCTCGACTGGACCAGCGGCCACGAGGTGATGGCCCTGTTGACCCAGCTCTGCCGTCACCAACATCAGACAGCCGTGCTGGTCACCCACGATGCGCGGGTCGCGGCGTATACCGACCGCGTCCTGATCATGCGTGACGGTGAGGTGGTCGATGACGTCGCCCTGGGTCATGAGGGACAGGCGGCGGATGCGATCCCGGATCCGTCGATCCTGGTGGCCAGGCTCGCCAAGCTGGGTCTGTGAGCGATCTCTGGCTGCTGGCGGTTCGGGCCATCAGGGCTCGCCCGCTGCGGAGCGCCCTCACCGCCGGCGCGGTCGCGCTTGGGATCGCCGTGGTGCTCGCGGTCCAGATCGCGATCCAAGGGCTCACCGTGCAGGCCGGCGAGGCTCAGCTGCAGCGAGCCGGAGCGTCGTCGCTCGACGTCCGGGTCGACGCCGGCGACGGCTTGACCCCGGCTCAGATCACCACGCTGTCGGAGTTGCCCGGAGTGGTCCAGGCGGTCCCGCTGTACGAGAAGCAGGTGAGCGCCGGTCCGGCGGCGAGCAGCCTCGACGGAACCACGGTGACCCTCGTCGGCCTCCAGGACTCGAGTGCGGCGCTGCGTAACGTCGCGGTGATGGCCGGACGGCTCCCACTTCCGGGAAGCACGTCGGAGGTGGCGATCGACCAGGGGTTGAGCACCGCGCTGACCGGCGGCTTCGGCACCCCGATCTCGATCGGCCAGAAGATCCAGTTGACCACGGCGACGGGGCCCGACCTGTTCCGCGTCGTGGGGTTCACGACGGGAACCAGCGGCGGGCCCTCATTCACGCACGACGCGGTGTTCGTCGACGATGCGGCGATGCTCGGCCCATTCGGGCTCGGCCTGCACACCCCGTTGGTCGCGCTGCGCTTCGGTCCCGGCGCCACCGTGGCGGCCGTCTCGAGCGCGGTGCACGCCGCACTCGGGTCCGCGGTGACCACCTACGACCCGCGAGCGGGCGCCGCCGCACCACTGCAGGATCTGCAACCACTGCTCGTGCTGGTCACCGTGCTCAGCCTCATCGTCGGGGCGGGCGTCACCGCCAACAGCGCCGCACTGGCCACGTACGAGCGGCGCCGCGAGATCGGCCTCCTGAGGGCCGCCGGAGCTTCGTCGCGGCAGGTCTTCCGGATCTTCGCGGTGGAGGTCGGCCTGGTGGCGGCCGCCGCCGTTCCGATCGGCGTGGTGGCGGGCCTGGTGCTTGGGGCGATCTTCAACAGCAGCCTCGCACCCGCGGATCTCGGCTCGCCGTCCCTGATGCCGACCGTCGGCCAGGTGCTGGCCGCGATCGCCGCCGGTCTCGGGGCCGCATTGATCGGTGGGCTGCTCCCCCTCTTCGCCGCGGCCCGGCTCCCGATCCTCGACGCGCTGCGCCCCCACCCCATCGGAGAGCACCAGCGCGCGAACGCGGTGCTTCGAACTGCCAGCCCGGTGTTGCTGGTTCTCGCGGCCCTCTGCTTTCTGAGCTCCTCGAGCGGACTTGTCGCCTTGGGCGTGGTCATGCTCCTGCTCGGTCTCGTGGTCGCACTACCGCTGATCGCCCCCCTGGTCATCGGCCTGATCGCCACGGCAATCTCGCCTTTCGTCAGCGGAGCCCGGCCAGGAGCGGCCCATCTCATCCGAGCCCGAAACCGGACCGCGATGACCGTCGCGGGTCTCGCCATCGCGGTGGCAAGCGCCGTCGGCATCAGCGCGTTGAGCGCCGGAGCGCTCACCGCCAGCGACAGCTGGGTGTCCCAGCTGTTCGCGAGCGATGTCCTGGTGACCAGCCCGGTCACCCAGAACGACCAGGTGAAAGCTGCCATCGGGAGCAGCGCGGGTGTGGCGCAGGCGACACCGCTGCGATTCCTGTCGGAGACCGTCGCGGGCGCCTCCGAGGGTGTCGCGGCACTCGACCCGGCCGCCTACGCCGCGCTCGGTGGGCTCGACGTGATCTCCGGCGACCGGGCTGCCGCGCTCAACGCCCTCGAGGACGGCCCCAGCTTCCTCGAGCCGGCCGGGCTCGCGGCTGCCACCGGCTGGACCGTCGGATCGCAACTCCCGGTTCAAACCCGCAAGGGTGTCGTGTACTTCTCGATCGTCGGCGTGATCAGCCACTCGTTCCCGGCCGGCAATGGTGGCGAAAGCCTCGTCATGGCCGACGATATCGCCCGGACGTACTTCGGCTCCGCGGCGGATGGATTCGATGACCTCGTCGTCACCTCGAGCGGGCCGGAGACGCTCATCGCAGCCACCGCCGCGAGCTATGGGATGCGGGCCATCCCGGTGAGCACCATCGCGAGCGATGCACGCGACGCGTTGCAGCACTCCATCGGACTCGTGCTCGCCGTGGCCGTCATCTCCGTGAGCATCGCCATGCTTGCGGTGGTGAACACGTTGCTCGTCAACGTGCGCCTGGGGACGAGAGAGCTCGCGCTCCTGCGCGCGGTCGGGCTCGGCAGCAAGCAGGCGATGCGACGCGTGCTCACCGAGGCGGCTCTGCTGGCGTGTGCGGCGACCCTCATCGGTGTCGGCGCCGGGTGTCTTGTCGCGGTGCCGATGCTGCAGGCGAGTACCACGCCAACGTTCGCCCCCGGATTCGTCTTTCCGGTCGAAACCGTCATCGTTCTGGTCATCGTTGTGGTGCTCGCCGCGGTCGTCGCCACCATCGGGCCAGCCCGCAGAGCGGTGCGTACGTCAGTGCTCAGCGCGCTGCGACACGAGTAGGCGTCGGTGCGCCCAGTGGATGGGTGGAGGGACGGAGCCATTGCCGCACTCGTGCTCGCGATCGGTGTCTCCGCGTGCGGGAGCGCCTCTCCCTCACTGTCCACCGCTGACCCACTGCGCGAGCTGATCACCCTCGATCAACTTCTCACACCGGATTTCACGCAGACCAGCCCTCCCGCACACGTCGACGCCGCCACGCTCGCGGCCGGCGATCCCTCATTCGAGGCGGTGCTGTCGAGGGACGGCCTGCAGTCCGCCGCGCGTGTCGAGTATCAGCGCGGGGTGGATTTCGCCACCAGCAACGGGCCGATCGAAGTTGTCGCGACGGTCGAGCGCTTTGCCGACGCCGGCGGAGCGTCGAGCGCCTACGGCGCTACCGTGACGCAGCTCGACGCCATCCCGGGAGCGGTACCGACGTCGACCGGTCCACTCGGAGACATGGCGCACGCAACCAGCGTCGTACGCACCGCGTCGAGCGGCGTTGCGGCCGTCGAGATCACCGTCGTGTGGCGGGTCGGCAACCTCGTCAATGTCATGGTCGAGCGAGGTCGGTATGGAGGGACGAGGCTCGTCGACGCGCTGGTCCTCGCCGGTGTGCAGACGCACGACGAATCCACCGCCGCCTCATAGCGCCGAGCGCGCGGCTCAGCTCTTGCGTGGTTCCCAGCGGAATCGCACGGCGGAGAGCACCACCGCACCCACGCCCCACGCCGCCATGATCAGCAGGTCGATCCCGTTGAACCCGCTCGCGGACTGATGTGCAGGGTCGAAGGCCGTGAACATCGCGCTGATGAAATGGCGCACCGGGAACCATTCGGCGATCTGCGCCAGGACCGAGGACGACGGGACCGGAAAGAACGTACCGGAGATGAACACGATCGGCAGGAACACGCCGTTGACAATCGCCGGCGCGGCCTCGGCGTTGGGAATCGCGATCGTCATCGCCATGCCGAGCGCACAGAAGGTCAGGGCACCGACGCCGATCGATGCTGCGGCCGCGCCGATGTGCTCGGGCACATGGACGCCGTACACCACGACGCCAACGCCCGTGGTGAGCAGCGCCAGGACGATGCTGACGATGATCGACGAGCCCACCACGCCGGCGATGAATGCCCAGGACGGAAGCGGCGTCCCCCGCAGCCGTTTGAGAATGCCGTTGTCGCGGCGAAGCGAGAGCGTTATCGCGATGTTGGTGAAGCACGCACCCATGACCCCGAATGCGACCAGCGCAGGTATGTAGTAATCGTCATACGTCGTCGTCGTCGAGCCGACCTGCACCCGCTGCCCCTTGAACAACGTGGCGAAGACGACCAGGAAGATGATCGGGAAGAGGAAGGCGAAGAAGGCGCTTGCGGGATTGCGCCAGAAGGACTTCTGTTCAAACGAGACCTGACGGAACGCGATGCCGGCGCTACTCATGCGCGGTCAGCTCCAGGTACACGTCCTCGAGGGACGGGCGCGTGACCTCGAGGTTGCGAAGCTCGAGCCCCTGGGCGACGGCCCAGGTGGTCAGGTCTTTGAGACTCCGCGTCGGGGTAGCGGTCTCGATGATAGCCGTCCCTTCCTTGAGCTTGACGGTGAGCGGCAACGCGGTGGCGACGACGCCGTCGGGGAGCTCGAACCGGATGTGGGTCAGCTGTTCGGTCCCGGCTCGCAGCGTCTCCGGCGTGCCCTGCGCAACCACGCGACCCGCCGCCACCACGCAGATGCGGTCCGCGAGGTATTGGGCCTCGTCCATATAGTGGGTTGTCAGGACGATGGTCTTGCCCAGGGTCCGCATGTTGCGCACGACCTCCCAGGCGGCCCGTCGAGCCGATGGGTCGAAGCCAGTGGTCGGCTCGTCCAGAAAGATCAGCTCCGGGTCACCGACAAGGCCGAGGGCGACATCGAGGCGGCGCTGCTGGCCGCCGGACAGCCTTCGGACGCGCTCGCCTGCCTTCTCGGACAGCCCGACCAGCTCGATGATCTCCGCCGCGGGACGCGGCCTGGGGTAGTAGCCACGATAGAGCTCGACCAGCTCGGTGACCGACAGCATCGGCGGCACCGCCGCCTCCTGCAGCACCAGCCCCACCCGCTCGCGGAGCCTCCTGCCTCCCCCGCGGGGATCGACCCCGAGCACCGACACCTCTCCCGCGTCCCGGTCGCGGTAGCCCTCGAGAATCTCGATCGTCGTGGTCTTGCCGGCACCGTTGGGGCCGAGGAGCCCGAAGACCTCGCCCTCGTCCACCCTGAAACTGATCCCGCGTACAGCTTCGACGGCGCCGTAGGACTTGCGCAGACCGTCGACGACGATGGCTGTCATCGAAAGGGTCTCCCGTGTATGACGAGCGGTCACAGAGTCGTTGCGCCATGGTGCCAGAGACCAGGGCCGGCGCCGATGACAATTGCCGCAGCGCATGACCATGACCACAACCAACGTGGAGATCCTGCGTCAGGGCTGGCTCGACGCCGCCTCCGCCCTGGCGCCCGGCCTCGACACACTGCCTGAGTTGCTCGAGCGCGGCCTCGAGGATGCTGTCGTCGACGAACGCCTCGACGAGCAGTCACTCCTCAAGATGGTCAGCGAGGTGAGCGCGGGTGCCGCGGACTCGCTTCCCGCTGAGGAGCTGTACTTCCTCACCCGGCGCCTGCAACGGGCCGTCTATGAGTATCTGCTCTCGCTCGACGCCCTTCCCGAGCCGCCGCCCCGCCGCGACGGTGCCAATGGGCACGCAACCCACGACACCTCGCTCATCGGAGCCGAGGAGGTCGCCGCGCTGGGAAGGAACGTCCAGGTCACGAGCGCCGCCGACCATCCCGACCGCGCGGCCGCCGATCTCGAGGTGACCACGGGCACTCCGGCCGCCGCCTCGGCTTCGGATCCGCATCTGGAGCCCGAGCTCGTTGCTCAGAGCACCGCCGAGCCGGCTGAACGCGCCGTCGACGTCGACACGGACGCCGCCGCGGCCGCCGCCGCTGCCGCCGAGCTCGTCGAGGCGGGGCTGGCGGAGCTCGATGCCCAGCTGTCGCCTGATGAGGACCCGGACGACGTCCCCGTCGCTCTCTCCGAGCCCGAGCCCGAGGCACTCGCGGCTGACCCCGAGGCGGGGGATCCCGTGGTGACCGGCCCGTCTGAGCCCGACGTCACTGAGCCACCTCCGTCCGAGCCGTCGTATCGCCCGGCGTTCACGCTCTTCAGGCGAACCGGCGCGTCTGCCTCCAAGCCTGACAAGCGCGCAGCCGAGCCAGACGGTGGGGCACATGTCGAGCCGGCATCGAATGGATCGGGTGCGTCCCAGCACGGCGTGGCCACCGAGGACACGGAGTCCTTCGTGAAACCCAAGGACGGCTTCCATCTCAGCGAGCTTGCTGATTTCGCTGTCGTGCAGCGCTCCGAGCCGGCGGCCGAGGCGCCCGAGGATGCCGGCGCGGCCGCTGAGACCTTCGAAGCCGTCGATCCACAGTCGGCGGCAGGTGCGCCGTCAGCGATCGAGCCCAAGGCCACAGCGCCGGAGGCGGCCGGCGACGCGCCCAGCGGCGCCACGACGAGGGGCTGGCACCTCCGCGACGATGACGCGGACCAGGCCTTCGAGCTGGATTCGGTCTCCAGCCCGGGAGACGAGCGCTTCGAAACCGATCCGGAGGTCGTCGAAGCTCGTCTCGAGATCAACGATCGGCTTCGCCGCAAGCGTTGCGATGAGGCGGCCGCGCTACTGCAGCAACTCGCAAACGACGTCGGAGGTCGGGCGCTCGCGGAGCTCGCGCTCGATGCCGGTGATCGATGCCGTGCTCTCGGCAAGGGAAACGCGGCGCTGAGTTGCTATCTCGCGGCGTCCCGCGCCGACCCGGTGCATGAGACCCCGCTCCTTCGACTCGCCGATATCTGCATCGACGATCACGATATCGACCTTGCGGTCTCATACCTCGAGCGCGTGACGCGGCTTCGCAGGTTGCGCAATGACGACAAGGGCGCTCTGAAGCTCTACCGCAAGATCGTGACCATCGCGCCGTATCGAGACGACATTCTCGCAATGCTGATGCGCGCTCAGGCCAACGGCCGGTTCGAAGAATAGCGTCATGGACCACGTCAGATCGCCGGGCGGCCGGCCAAGCTCGTCCGCTGTGCGATGCGTTTGTTACCGAAAGGCGATGAACGGCAGCGCGGATTCGATCCACACTCGGGTGCGGCCGTCATCCAGTGCAGCGTCGCTGTGCCGGATGCAGTGCAGCCGCAACTGCGTGACCGACATTCACTGAGTCAACCGAGGAGAACAGGTGGCCATCCAGGCGAACAAACCGAACAGCCGAGTCTTTTTGCTTCTTGGTGTCGTGCTGGCTGCGGCGGCGGCGATCGCCGTGCTGCTCCTGGTACGCTCCAACTCACCGGCGAATCAGGTCAGTGTTGTCGTGTCCGACACCGCCATCCCCGCCGGCACCACGCTGACACCCGCCATGGTGGTCGTGACCCAGGTCCCGGCGACGGCGAAGCCCGGCGACGCATACACCGATCCGGTCGCTGTGGTCGGCAAGGTCACCCAGGTGGCGCTCGCCAACAATACGCCGCTGGTTCCTGGATTCTTCTCGACCCCGGCGCTTTCGATCACCTCGAGCGGTACGGGGTCGACCGCCGTTTCGGTGGAAACGCAGATAACCAAGGGATACGTCGCCCTGGCCATACCGACGAACGCGTCGCTTCCGACCTCGAACACCCTCGTACAGAACAACTTCTCGGGTGCGCTCGTGTCGGACGGCTTCTACATCCTGCCCGGCGACCACATCGACATCATGGTGGCGTCAACCACCGGCACCCTGGGTGTGCGCTACACGTTCCAGGACCTCGTCGTGCTGCGCGTCGGTAACTCGGGGAGCACCGCCGCGGGCTCCGCCGACGTGCTCATCGTCGAAGTGCCGCGCGCCCAGGCGCCGCTGCTGTCGGCCCTCGTGGTCGGCAGCGGGCACGAGTTCGTCGAAAAGTACGTGCTTCGGCCCGAGTCCGAATGGGGCAAGCTGTCCGCGAGCGGATACACCCCGAACTACGAGTCGAGCGGTCCCCCCGCCGTCCCACCGGTGAAGCAGACCATCGTGACGCCCAGCACGCTGGACAGCCTCTTCGGCGGCTGACGGCAATGACGCCAGCCGCAATCGTCGCCGCGGCCCTGGCCGCGTCGGCAGTCCTCTCGATCTTCGCCTTTCTCCTCAGCCGTGGCCAAAGCCAGGCTGGGGAGATGGCGAGACGCCTCAACCAGTACGGAGGCGACACGCTGGCGGTCACCGCACCTCCCCGTGTCAAGACCGGCAACGCGCTCCGGGACCTGCTCGACGGGCTCACCAGCAGCATCAATCCGCTGCTGTCTCGCACGTCGCACACCGGCAAGCTCGCGGACGATCTGCAGAAGGCCGACCTCAGGCTGAAATCGTCCGAATGGCTGCTCGCCGTCGTCGGCCTCGGTGTTCTGATCGGCCTGCTGGTCGCCTTCCGTTATGGATCGCCGATCGCGTTCCTCCCCTGCCCGATCATCATCTACTTCCTGAGCGGCCTCTTCCTGAGGTTCCGGCAGAAGAGGCGCACCCGTGCGTTCAACAATCAGCTCGGTGACACGCTGATGCTGCTGAGCAACGCGCTCAAGGCCGGCCACTCCTTCGCGCAGGCGCTTGCCTCGGTCGCCAAGAACGCCAACCCTCCGATCTCCGAAGAGTTCGCACGCGCGACGCGCGAGATCGCGCTCGGCATCAACGTCGACGCCGCCCTTTCCCACATGGTCACGCGCAACAAATCCGAGGACTTCGACCTCATGGTCACCGCCGTGCAGATCCAGCGTGTGGTCGGCGGCAACCTGGCCGAAATCCTCGACACGATCGCCTTCACCATCCGCGAACGAGTGCGGATACAGGGTGAGATCCGGACACTGACCGCGCAGGCTCGCGCGTCGGGATGGATCATCACCATCCTCCCGATCGCGCTCGCGGGATTCCTCGCGCTCATCTCACCGTCATATTTCGATCCGATGATCACCGACCCGCTCGGCCACATCATGCTCGGCGTTGCGATCTTCTCGATCGCGATCGGCGCGGTGGCGATCCAGAAGATCGTCAAGATCGAGGTCTGACCGTGAGTCTTCTTGCCATCGGTCTCGCAGTAGCACTCGGCGGCGGCATCCTGCTCATCGCGTTCTCGTTCGCAATGTCGACCTCGCCGCGGCAGGGCGACCTGCTCGAGGCACGGCTCGCGCAGTTCGCCGAAGCTGGGCGCGCACCCGCAACCCTCGCGGAAGTCGAGATGTCGCTGCCTCTCTTCGACCGTGTGGTGCGCCCATTTCTGGACAAGGTCGGCAACCGGCTGAGCCGCAACGCGGCGCAGGGCGGCACCGATGCGCTGCAGGAGAAGCTGAACCTTGCGGGGCGCCCATGGGGGCTCAATGCCTCGGGCTTCCTCGCGCTCCGGCTCTTGTCGATGATGCTGTTCACCGCCATCGGGTTCGCCCTCGCGCTGCTCGGCACGCTGACCATGCCGTTGTTTGCTGCGGTGCCGGCGGGCGGACTGATCCTCGGCTACCTTGCCCCGCAGATGGTGGTCGCCCGCCGGATCAAGAAGCGGCAGAAGGAGATCCTGCTCGCGCTTCCGAGCGCGCTCGACCTGCTGACCATCTCGGTGGAGGCGGGCCTCAGCTTCGATTCGGCGCTCACCAGGGTTGTCGAAAAATACAACAACGCGTTCTCCCGAGAGCTCTCGATCATGCTCAACGAGGTTCGCCTCGGTCGACCTCGACTCGAAGCGCTCGATGATGTCGGCCGTCGCTGCAAGGTCGAGGAGTTGAGCAACTTCATCCAGGCGATCATCCAGTCGGAGCAGCTCGGCGTGGGAGTCGCCAATGTTCTCAGGATTCAGTCCGAGGAGATCCGCCGCAAGCGCCGTCAGCGCGCCGAGGAGCAGGGGCAGAAAGCTCCGCTGAAAATGCTCTTCCCCATGGTCGGGTGCATCTTCCCCACGCTCTTCATCGTCCTGCTCGGTCCCGCCGTCATCGAGGTGGCGCACCAGTTCGGGTCCGGCGGCTGAGACCGGGAACTTACGACAGCTGGCGGAGGACGCGTTCGAGCTGACGCCGGCTGGCGATGCGCCAGCGCGATCGCAGCGCCGGCACTGAGCGGTACACCTCGGGCACCGCGGCGTCGTCGCGCATCGACGCGCGCAGCATGGAGGCCACGGTTTCGCGAAGCTCCACGAGCACGAGCGCCCGGGCCACTTCGAGCGCCGCCGAGATCCGGGCCTCCTCTCCGGATCGCATCCAGTCCTCGAGTGCGTCGACAAGGCCCTCGCGGCCGTCACCGATTACGATGCGCGCGTACTCGGTGAGCTGTTCGGTCAGCGACGCCACGTTGGATTCGAAGCGACGCTCCATGTAGGCGAGGATCGCGTCGCGGGCGCTCTGGTGCGCGAGCACGGCGACCAGCCCCGGAGCGGTCCGCCCGATCAGCAGCTTCTCGAAGGGTGAGACCTCGAGATATCCGATGCGCGCGCCGGCGCTCGAGACCAGCCATGGACTGCCGTCACCTCGATAGAGACACAGATTGTCGGGAAGCCCGGGGTGCTTCCACCCGTACAGGCCGCTGGTCGCCTCCTGGAGCACGGTGACGCTGTCCCGGCTCAGCGCATAGCGCACCAGGCTCCCGGCCGCCGTGATGCTCTTCGCCTGCTGGAACCGCGCCAGGCTCTCGACGGTGGCGTGCCCCTCCGGCTCCATCTCGCTCGACGGCACCGTGAGCACCGCGGTGGTGCACTGGACCAGGGCGCACTCGAGGAGCCCCGCATAATCAGGCCCGGTGGGCTCGTCGAGGAGATCGTACGTCTTGCGCGCCGAGACGTCGCCGCGAGTGGTGCCGAGCAGGGGTTGCACAGAGCAATTCTGTAACGAAATCTCCGGTTCCAGGGCGGCGAACACATGTTACGGTCACCCGGTGGGCGCGATAGCCGCATCTATCGACGGTACTCCGGGCCAGGTTTTCGCAGACGCATTGCTGGTCGTTGCAGTGGGCGTGAACGCTTATCTGGGCTGGAGTCACGGACTGATCCGCCGCCTCTTCACCGCGGTGGGCGTCTTTGTCGCGTGCTTCGCAGCCGCCAACCTGGGGAACGCGATCGCGGCCCTGGTCCATGCGCACAACCTCGACGCAAATGCCTGGTCGTTCGTCGCGGTCTTCCTGTTCGTGGTCGTGGTCGTCGAGGTGCTCGGCGCACTCCTGAACGAACGTCTGGAGAAGATCGCCGTTGCGGCTTTCGACCGCATCGGCGGTGTCCTGGTCGGCGCGGTGGTCGGTGTCGCCGAGGTGCTGATCCTCTTCCTGGTGGCGATCTCCGTGAGCGGCTCGGATGCGACCACGCACGCCACCATGTCCCAGGACATTCATGCGGCCACGCTCAGCGGCCAGGTGGTGCGCCTCGAGCCTCAGGTGAGCACGCTGTTCGGGCCCGTCCTCCCGTCAAACCTCGGTGCTCACTTCGCCCAGAACGCCGTGGTGGTCACCCCGCCGGTCTGACCTCGCCGTCAGCGAGTCGACCCGACGTCCGCGGGAAAGAAGGTCTTGACCACCGAACCGAGGCCGACCAGGTTGAAGGGCTTGGTGATCAGATGATTCGCACCCGCCAGGCGGGCCCGTTCGATGTCATCGTCGCTCGACAGCGCGCTGAACATGACGATCGGCACGTCGGCGCTCGGCGGGTTGGCGCGAATGCGCTTGCACGTCTCGATGCCGTCCATTCCAGGCATCATGATGTCCAGGATGACGAGGTCGGGGGCTCGAGCCTCCACCTGCGCGAGGCCGTCCTCGCCGTTCTCCGCTGTGGAGACGTCGTACCCCTCGATACCGAGATACATCGCGACGATGTGCAGGAGCCTTGGGTCGTCGTCGACGATGAGGATGCTGCCCCGGGTCATGGCTATGCCCCCGCTCCACCCTGGGCAGCGCCGAGGCGGCCCTCCGCCGTGTACCGGGACAGATCGCGCTCGCGTCCGAGGCCGCGTTCGATCGAATCGAGCACCCGCTGGTAGAACTCTTCGCGCTCCTTGCGATCCTCATCCGGCGCCACGGTCTCACCACGGACCCGATGCTGGATCCAGGGTGGGACGAGCTGCTCCACCGTGTTTCCCCCGACCCTGACGCTGATCATGGTGTCGTCGATCTCCTCGACGAGGATGCTCACGCGATGCGCGATGCCGACGTGGCTGTCGAGCCGCCAGGACCGCTCCCAGGCGCGCTCCCGGCCGATGCCCACGAAGATGAGCGTGACCGGGTCGGCGACCAGCTGACCGCCGCTTCCCGACGCGAGCTCCTTGAGCAGCAGGCGCCACACGTCGCCGTCGATCTGCCGGGATACCCAGCCCACGAGCGAAGGAGCGCGGTTGTCGAGATCCGGCAGCGACACCGCCGAAGAGTTGTCGAGGCTCGGCAGTGCGCTGACGACTCCCGCATGGCGACGGCAGTACACCCGGCCCTCGATGGTCACCCGGTGCTCGATGCACCACGCGGTGCGACATTCGCGGCCGCGACGATCGACGTACTCGCAGGGCGCGCCCTCGTGGGACGTGCATCCCGCCTGCGTGCAGGGGTGCAGGGAGTCGGTGGGCATCGGCCGATCCACATTAGCATCGGTCGGCTGCGCGCGAACCTCCATCTACCACACCAGCGGGATGAGGCGTCGAGTCCGCGCGGCGTAGAGCCTGTACTCGGGAAATATTCGAGAGAGCAATCGCTCCTCGAAGCGGGCTCTCAGCATCTGGACCGCGATGAACGGCACCAGCATCAGCGTCGCCCAGAGCCCGGGGCGGGCGAGGACGAGGGCACAGGCGGCAAGGATCTCAGCCGCGTAGAGGGGATGCCGGATCAGGCGGTAGGGGCCGCCCGTGACCAGCCGCCGGGCCTCGGGGATGATGCTCAGGCTGCGGCGAAGGTACAGCAGGCCGTACACCCCGAGGGCGAAGGCGCCGAGCGCCAGCGGGGCCGAGATGCCGCGGATGATCGCCGGCGGAGTCAGCAGCACGGGGTTCGGAAACGCCCCGACCACCAGCAGCATCGTGGTTCCGACCAGGCCGGCGGTCCGCGCGACGGCGCGACCGTCACGGGCTCGGGGTCTCGGCCGCACCAGGTAGATACCCACGGGGATGACACAGAACAGCAGGTAGACACCTGTGGTCAGCGGGCCGGCGAGTACGTCGCCGACCCCGGCATGGGCGGGAAGCACCCGCACCTGGGAGAGAAGATTGAGGAGCACGCGCCAGCCGAGCAGCGCGAAGAGCATCGCCGGAAGCGAGCGCCCGAAGACCAGAAAACGGATCTCCTCAACGCGACGTTCCAGGTCCCCACGGCGTGATCGAATCGCGACCGCCTCGGCCATGCCCGGAGTCTAGGTCACACCAATTCAGAGCGACGCTCTCGTAGCGCGGTTGTCATCGAATCACCACGATTTCTCGTTGCTCCCGCACTGTCCGGGCCGTGTCCGATCCTTCGTTACCAATATTTAGCACGCAGGCCATTCCGTTGCAGCAGCAGGGGTCCACACTCGCAGCAGTCGGGTCCGAGCATTCGTCTCGGTCTCGAAAATACAACCCGAAAGGAGGTGAAAAACGGAATGGATATGCTGAGCACCCTGTACCTTCGCGCAACAGAGTTCATCGCTCGCAAGCGTGAGGAGGCTGAGGAAGGCCAGGGCATGGTTGAGTATGCGCTCATCCTCGTCCTTATCGCCATCGTCGTTATCGTTATCCTGCAAGTCGTCGGCAAGCAGGTCAACAACGTGTTCTCGAACATCAGCAACGGCCTGGCTTCGTAGCTTCAACAAGCAACCAGGACAGTCAAGAGGAGCCGGCCAACGGGCCTGGCTCCTCTTTTTATTGCGGTTGTGAACGCCGCGTCGCGACGCGGTGCGGCCGCATCCGCGTGTTCCGGATTCGCCGTACCATGCGATCGATGCACTCGGGACGCAAAGGGTGGATGTGATCCGCGTACTCATTGCGGACGAGATCGCGCGAATCGTCGCCGACCTCGAGAAGCTCGAGCCGTACGGTGACGCTGTCCAGGTGTGCGGAGTTGCGCACCAACCGTCTGCGGTGATCGAGGAAGCGTGGCTGCGCCAGCCTGACGTGCTCCTGCTGCACGAGCATTTCGCCGGCCTGCCCACCGCAGACCTCGCTGCGCAACTCGGCTCGGTGTCACCGGCAACGCGGGTGCTGCTCATGACGTCAGACGAGACGTCCCTCGCGGCGGACAGCGGGACGGCGGGAACGCTCCCCAACTCGGCCGGCGGTCCCGAGCTCATCACCGCGATCCGGGCCGCGGCGGACGTCGGCGCCGCGCCGCGCCCCGAGCCCTCGATGGTCGTCACATCGACCCGCCGCGAGATTCGTGCGCCTCGCGGCCGGGGCATGGTCCTGGTTGCGTTCTCCGGAAAGGGCGGCACCGGGACGTCGATGGTCGCCACCAACCTCGCGGTGACACTCGCGGATGGGGTCCGCGGGCGTGCCCTGCTGGTGGACAGCGATCTGCAGTTCGGTGACGCCGCGGGGATGCTCCACGTCGAACACCACCCGCTGACGATCGCGGACCTCGCCCCCCTGGGCGATGACATCGAGGGGGCTGCCCTCGAAGGCATCCTCGCCACCGGGCCCGGCGAGGTCGGCCTGCTTCGCGCTCCATCGGGCCCGGAAGGCGCCCA
This sequence comes from Candidatus Dormiibacterota bacterium, assembly GCA_963799005.1. GTDB lineage: Bacteria > Chloroflexota > Dormibacteria > Aeolococcales > Aeolococcaceae > Palsa-851. Next base: position 307,136 of record CAWCVK010000004.1, read on the forward strand.
GACGATCGCCACCGCCAACCTCCGCTCCATCGTCCGGACCGCCGCCAGGATGCGCGCCTTCGTGGTCATCGATACGCCCTCCCACATCGACGAGCGCGTGCTCGAGGTCTTCGAGCTAGCCGACCGCGTGCTGCTCGTGACCAGCTACAACCTCAGCGCGGTTCGAGGCACCAAGGCGACCCTGCTGTTGCTTGAAGCGCTCGGGATCGACCCGGACCGCATCGAGGTGATCCTGAATCACACGCGCCCGCGCACCGGCTATCGCCGTGAGGACATCGAGGAGATCCTTGGCCGGCGTGTCCTGGCAGATCTGCCGTACGACCCACGGGTCGACCCATCGCTTGATTCGGGCACCCCGTTCGTGCTGGCCCAGCCACAGGCCGAGCTGGCTCGCGGCCTGACGGCGCTGGCGCGGCTCGCGGCGATCCCGGACAGCGCCACCGTGGGCGACCCGGTCGAGGCGCCAGCGCCGGCGCCTCCCGTCTACCGCCGGCGATTCAGCCTCGGCCGGAGGTAAGGTGGTGGCGCCGTGATCCGGGTCCTGGTTGCCGACGGCAGCGAGCGCATTCGCGCCAACCTCCTGCGCCGCCTCGCCGCCGAGGAGGACATCACCGTCTGCGGCACCGCCGAAGATGGTGAACATGCGCTCCAGGAGGCGCTGCACCTGGTCCCCGACATCGCGGTCCTCGATGCCGGCCTGACCGGCCTCGACGGCGTGCAGACGACCGAGATGCTCGCCGAGTACGCCCCCCAGGCCGGGGTGATCCTCATGTCGATGGAGAGCGGAAGCGAGCTGTTCCGGCGGGCGATGCTCGCCGGCGCGCGCGAGGTGCTCCAGAAGCCGTTCGCGGGTGACGACCTGGTCGCGGCCATCCACAGGGTGCACGCGTTCCAGGCGCGCAAGCGCGCGGCGCAGTCGATCCGCCAGCCGGTGAACGCGGGACCGGCCGCGCCCGACGGGGCCCGGCATCGCGGCGGGCGGATGATCACCATCGTCTCCGGCAAAGGTGGGGTCGGCAAATCGATCATCGCCACCAACCTGGCGCTCGTGCTCAACCGGCCGCGTCCGGGCAGCGTCGTGCTCATCGATCTGTCGCTGCAGTTCGGCGACGTTGCGGCGCTGCTGGCGATGACCCCGGACGGGTCGATCGCCGAGTTCGCCGCCAGCGACGCCTCGCTGTCGGATCGCCACGTCATCCAGCAGGCCCTGTCGTCAGGGCCTCAGGGGCTGACCGTGCTGGCTGCCCCGCCGAGCCCCGAGCTCGCCGACTATGTCACCACCGCTCATCTGCGTTCCCTGGTGGCCGAGCTCCGATCCACCTTCGACGTGGTGGTGGCCGACACCACGGCGCAACTCTCCGAGATCACCCTGGAGGCGCTCGAGAACTCCGACCACATCGTGCTGGTCACCGACTTCAGCGTCACCTCGGTCAAGAACACCCGCCTGATCATGTCCGTCATCGGCGTTCTCCAGGTGGACCCGGAGCGCATCGTCGTGGTGGCGAACAACCGCGATGCCCCCCTCGCCGGCGGCATGGACCGCGCGCGCATCGAGGACTTTCTCCGGCACCCGGTCGCCGCGGTGATCCCGCACGATGCGACGGCGATCGGCGGATCGGTCAGCTCGGGGGTGCCGATCGTCATCGGCGGCCACTCATCCCCCGCGACCGCGGCGTTCGAGCGCCTCGCGTCCGCCCTCACCGGCGACGCCGGTCCGGAGCCCGCCGCCGAGCAACCCGCCAAGAAGCGGGGGCGGCGCCGGCTCGGATTCGCCCGGGAGTAGCTCAGCGGCCGAAGATGCGCCGCTTCCGCTTGTCGTCGGCCTTGGCGCCCGCGACCCCGGCACCCACCGGCTGACCCGCTGACGGAACCAGCGCGCCGGCGAGCTCGCGAATCGAGCGGCTGATGTCCGACTCCGGGCTCGAGGTCACGAAGGGGATCCCGCGATTGATCGACTCGCCGACCACCCGCGGATCGTAAGGAATCTGGGCGCCGACGCTGTGGCGGAGGTTCTGCTCGATCGAATCCCGGTTGAAATCGGAGTGCGAGTCGCTTCGATCGACGACCAGGAGCACGGAGGCAGGGTCGACGGTGAGGGATTCGAGCACCTTGAGCGCGAGCTTCGCGTCCTTGATGGCGGGGATCGTGAGCGCGGTGACGACCAGAACGTGCTGCGCCGATTCGATGACCTCGAGGTTGAAATCAGCCAGATGGGTCGACGTGTCGACGACCACGTAGTCGAACGTCTTGCGCAGCTCCGCCATGACCATGCGGACGTGATCGTGGGTGATCAGATCGGCGAGCTCCGGGCTGATCGGAGCGAGCAGCACGCGGACCCCGTTGGGCCCGTGCGCCATGATCTCGTTGAGCATCTCCGGCTCGAGGATCTCCGACTCCACGATGTCGGTGATGCTCCTGCTGTGATCGAGGTTGAGCATCACGCCGATGTCCCCGAACTGCAGGTCGAGATCCACCAGTGCCACGCGTGACTCCGTCTCGGCGGCCAGCGCCACCGACAGGTTGGTCGCAAGTAGCGTCTTCCCCACCCCGCCCTTGCCGGCGAAGAGCACGATGACCTCGCCAAGCGCCGCGGCGCGCGGGGAACCGGCGCCATCCGGTGCCGCGGCCCGGGCGAAAGTGCCCTTCTTCTCCTCGAGCTGGTGAACGCGGCGAATCGCCGCGACAAGCTCGTCGTGGCTGAACGGCTTGATCAGGTACTCGCGAGCTCCCGCCTGCATCGCGCGGCGCAGGTAGTCCCGCTCGCCCTGCACCGACATGATGATCACCGGGGAAGCGGGCAGCTCCTGAGCGAGCCGTTCAGTGAGCTGGATGCCATCCATGATCGGCATGTTCACGTCGGTGAGCACGATGTCCGGCAGCAGCCGGTGCGCTTCCTCGAGCCCCTGCTTGCCGTCGCCCGCGGTGCCGATGACCTCGATGTCCTCTTCGAACCCGAGCAGCTTGCGCAGGTTGTCCCGGGTGCTCGCGATGTCGTCGACGATGAGGAGCCGGATCAAATCAATCGCTGCCTCAGCTCACAGACAGTCGTGCTGCCTGCACGGGGTCGACGTGTATGCCGGGCCCCATGGTGGCGGCGATGGTCACCGTCTTCACGTAGGTGCCCTTCGCGCCGGACGGTTTGGCTCGAACGATCGCATCCATCAAGGCGGCGAAATTGTCGCGCAATTTGTCGTCATCGAACGACGCTTTGCCGATCGCGGTGTGGATGATGCCCGTCCGGTCGTTGCGGAACTCGACACGTCCGCCCTGGACGTCCTGGATGGCCTTGGCGATGTCGAAGGTCACCGTCCCGGCTTTGGGGTTGGGCATCAGCCCGCGAGGTCCGAGGATCTTGCCCAGCCGTCCGACCATCCCCATCACCTCTGGGGTGGCGAGCGCGACGTCGAAGTCGATGACACCCTCCTGCACCTTCTTCACCAGGTCCTCGCCGCCGACAACGTCCGCGCCTGCCTCGATCGCCTCGCGGAGCTTCTCGCCGGTCGCGAACACCGCGATCCGCCTGGTCTTGCCGGTACCGTGGGGAAGCGTCACGGTGCTCCGGACCACCTGGTCGGCGTGCCGTGGATCGATGCCGAGGCGGACGTGCGCCTCGATCGAGGAATCGAACGCGGTGACCGCGGTCTGCCGGACGAGGCTCACCGCCTCAGCCGGGGGATAGAACTTCCCCGCCTCGATGGCGCTCGCGGCCTCGCGGTACTTCTTGCCGTGTCGTTTGGGCATCGCACTCTCTCCGTGGTGTTGGCGGACGCGCGGGGCGCCCTCCCACTCAGTGGCTCAGTTGACGTTCAGACCCATGGATCGCGCCGTCCCCTCGATGATCCTCGTGGCGTGTTCGAGATCATGGGCGTTGAGGTCAGCCTGCTTGATCTCCGCGATCTCGCGTAACTGCTGCCTGGAGAGCGTGCCGACCTTGTCCCGATTCGGGATTCCCGACCCTTTCTCCACACCCGCGGCCTTCTTCAAGAGCTCCGAAGCGGGCGCCGTCTTGGTGATGAAGGTGAAGGTCCGGTCCTCGTAGACGGTGATCTGTGCCGGGATCACCCCCGAGAGGTTGGCGGTGCGCTCGTTGTACGCCTTGCAGAACTCCATGATGTTGAGGCCGTGCGGACCCAGTGCGGTGCCGACGGGCGGCGCCGGGGTCGCCTTGCCGGCCTGCAGCTGCAGCTTGATCACGGTCTTGATCTTCTTCTTGCTCATCGGGGTCCTTGCACTCGGGCTTAACGCAGCCGCTCGACCTGGAGCAGGTCGAGCTCGACGGGGGTCTCGCGTCCGAACATGTTGACGAGCACCTTGAGCTTGCCCTTCTCCACGTTGATCTCGGTCACCTTGCCGTGGAAGTCGGTGAATGGGCCATCGATGACCCGAACGTTCTCACCGACCTCGTACTCGACGTTGACCTTGGTCGGCGCCTCAGCCTTCACCTGCTTCTGGATGCCGCGAATCTCGTGCTCCTGCAGGGGGACGGGCTTGTTGCCCGAGCCCACGAAGGAGGTCACTCCCGGCGTGTTGCGGACCACGTACCAGGACTCGTCCGACATCACCATGTTGACGAGGATGTAGCCCGGGAAGATCCGCTTGCTCACCTTGCGGCGCTGACCGTCCTTGATCTCCATGACCTCCTCGGTCGGCACCAGGACGTCGAAGATCTGGTCGTGCATGTCCATCGATTCGACGCGCTTGAGGAGGTTCGCGCGAACTTTCTCCTCATGGCCGGAATACGCATGGACCACGTACCAGCGGGCGTCCTTGGCGGAAACGGCGTTGCTCACAGCGATGTTCATTCTCCCACGACGGCTACGGCGAGACGGTTGGGGCAGCGGTTGCGGCAGGTGCGGTGGTCACCGGGGCAGTCGTCGCCGCCGGTGCGGGGGTCGCGCTGTTCACCTGCTGTGTGACCGCCTGCTTCACCCCGAGGCTCAAGAGGTAGTCCGCTCCACCGACGAGGGCCGCGAACAGGATCACCGTCGCGATCACGATGCCTGTCATGCGCATCAATTCGTCCCGCGCGGGCCAGACGACCTTCTTCAGCTCTTCCCAGACCCCGCGGAGATAGCCGAGCAGACCGCCCCGTCCGGATCCGCCGGACCCGGCCCCGGACAGGGCTGGCCGAGGAGCGCGCGGCCCGGTCTGGGCAATTCGAGCCTTGGCCATTGACGGTGATCTCTCCTGGTGGTGCTGCCGGGGCGGGCGGCGCTGGGTGGGTGGTGGCAGGGGCGGCACGACTCGAACGCGCGACCCTCGGTTTTGGAGACCGATGCTCTACCAGCTGAGCTACGCCCCTTCGGTCACTTGGTCTCGCGATGCTGCCTGTGCACGCGGCAACGCCTGCAGAACTTCCGCAACTCCAGGCGATCCGGGTCATTGCGCTTGTTCTTGACCGTCGTGTAATTGCGTTCCTTGCACTCGTTGCATTGCAACGTGATGATTGCGGAACCGCCCTTGGCCGTGGCCACGTGTCAAATGCCTCAAACACAAAAGAGACCTAGCGGCGCTAGGTCGGCGTGTAGTCTACCACACGTCGACTGCGGTCGCCCGATCGATTCGGACTACTCTGTCTGCGACCCAACCACACCCAGGGGTTCTCCATCATGCACCCGCTGCTCCGCCCGACCAATGCCGTCATCGCCGTGCTCGGCGCGGCCGTCGTCGGCCTGGGGACGGTTGTGGCAGTCGACCATGCCACCGCACCTCGCGCGCAAACCGTGTCGCTGGCCACCGCAACAGCCGGAGCGTCGTCGCTGCTGTCCTCCCAGGAGCTCGCGGCCGGCGGCCGGCTCAAGGAGGAGGCCGCCCATGTCTTCGGTTTCTTCATTGCTGACACCAAGCTCACCTGGCAGCAGGTCGGCGCCGACCTGGTCCGTGGGGAGACGCTCGGTCAGATCGCCGGAGCCCACACCGCGAAGGTCGAAGCCGACGCCCTCAGCGAAGTCAGGGCCGTGCTGTCGTTCGGCGTGGCCCGGGGCGCGATCTCGGCGGCGCAAGAGGCGCGGCTGGTCAGCGACGCGCGGGACGCGATCTCGGTGCTCATGGCGGCGAGGCTGAGCGCGCTGCTCCCAGCGTCACGCTGACCCAACCGGCGCTCACCCTCGCCGGTGGCCGTCGAGTGGCGGATGAAGGAGGCATTCCTTGTCGGAGTCTCCCTCCCACCACCAGCGCCCAGAGCGCTCCCGCTCCCCGGGTCGGGTGGCACGGGTGCAGGGAGCGCAGCCGATCGATGTGTAGCCGCGGTCGTAGAGCGGATGGTGGTCGACGCGGTGGGCGCGGAGGTAGCGCCACACCTGGGCGCGCGACCATCCCGCCAGCGGAACAACCTTGGTGATGCCTCCGTGGGTGGCGTCGCCGGCGATCACCGGCGTGCTCGCACGGGTTGGGGTCTGCTCGCGGCGTAGCCCCGTGATCCACGCGTCGTAGTCCCGGAGCGCCCGCGTCAGCGGGTTCACCTTGCGCGCCGCGCAGCACTCGTTGCGAAGGGCGACCGACCGGCGGAACTGCATCGTCCCGTGCTCGCGGGTCATCGCTTCGAGCTCACCCGCGTCGGGGGCGAGGATGCGGAGGCGGATCGGGTAGCGACGCCTCACATGGTCGATGAAGTCGAGGGTCTCCTCGGGCAGCCTGCCCGTGTCCAGGGTCAGGACCTCGGGCTCCGAGACGATCCCGCAGGCCATGTCGATCAGCACCATCAACTCGGCCTGGAAGCTGGCGACCAGGGCGACACGGCGGAATCGTTGGTACGTCCAGGAGAGCACGTCCTCAGCGTCGCCGGGGCGCAGGTCGACGCGGGTCGGTGATTCTCCGACCAGCGCGGTCGCCGAACCGTCAGCGTTGGCTGCCACGGCGCACATGATCAGGCAATCTCACCGATTGCGAACGGATTGCCCGTCAACCGTATCGCTCACGTGGAACCCCCCCAGCCTGCGCCGGAGGGCGGGGTCGGCCTATCCGGTGCTCAGGCGGACGGCATCGGGGCGGCGACCGCGTCGCGGAGCGCCGGCCTGCCATGGCCCGACCCGCCATTCGAGCCGTTGAGCGCCAGCGTCGGCGCTGCGGCATGGGTGCCGTTGCTGCCGTTCCCGTGGCAGTTCCCGAAGAAGTCCTTGAGAACCTCCAGCTGGCGGTGCACGGCCGCCTCGTTCCAGCCGTGCCCCTGATCGGTGTCCGTGAAGACGTTGAGGTCGGGGAGCTTCGCGATCAGCGCCTTGAGCCGCCCCACGTCCACAAGCCGATCGTGATGGGCGACGATGATCAGGGTTCGCTCGACGCGAGCCGCGACCACGTCGACGTCGTCGCGGCGGAGGCAATCATTGAGCCACTCCCGCGCGGCTCGGGGATCTGCACGGCGCTGGTTCTCGTAGTTGATGTCGGCGGTGCGGTCGTCGACGTCACCCTCGACGATGACGAAGCGCTTGTAGAGGTCGCTGATCCAGCGCTGGCGGCTCAGCCAGACCACGCCGTCCCACATGGGTCGCCGGCTGAGGAGACGGACCTGATCCCGGTAGCGGCGTCGCATCAGGTCTGGGCAGAGAAGCGGCGTGTGCAGCACCAGGCGCTCCGCGCGGCCGCCCGCCCGCTTCGCGAGGGCGCAGGCGACAGTCGCGCCGAGACACAGGCCGCCGACATCGAATTTGTCGATCTCGAGTTCGGTGAGGAGGTCGAACAGGAGGTCCGCCATGGCGCCCGACGAGTGCCGTCCGCGCAGCGGAGGCGAGGCGCCGTTGCCGGGGAGATCCGGAATGATCAAGGTTCGATAGGCGCCGAGTTCGCTGAACCGGCCGCCGAACTCCTCAGCCGAGCTGAGGAAGCCGTGGCACAACACCAGCGGTTTGCCCTGCCCGCCGACGAGGTAGCGGAGAGGCTGGCCGCGGATCGTCGTGAACCGCTCCTCCAACATCAGCGAGTCCATCGGCGAGGTGCCGTTGTGATTCGACGAGACCCCGGCCGCCAGGTTCACGTCAAGACCGGTCGCCTGCATCAATGCCGTCATTAAAGCCACAGGACGGGCGGTTGCGGCGGTCCGCTGGCGTACAAACAGCTCCTCAGCGCGGTGGCAGGTCATGCTGATGGCCCCGCCGCCATGACCGTTTCTGCCCTTCAGTCGCTTCTTATTGAGGTATCCCAACCCTGGCTGACGTCGCGCTCGCAACGTGCTCACTCCTCCCGGATCTCGACGCCGACGAGCGGCTGCTCATCCCAGCGCTGCAAGCGTGCGGTGTCTCCGTTGAGGCTCGGGTGTGGGATGACCCGTCGGTTGGATGGCATGCCTTCAGATTGGTGGTGATCCGGTCGACCTGGGACTACGCGAATCGACGCGACACGTTCCTGGAGTGGTGCGCCGGGGTCCCGACTGTCCTCAACCCCCTCCCGGTCATCACCTGGAACACCGACAAGACCTATCTGCGCGCCCTCGCGGCAGCCGGAGTCCCGACGGTTCCGACCACCTGGATCGAGCCCACGTCGCGGTCCGACGATGTTCTCCTTCCCGCCTCCCACGTGGTCGTGAAGCCGTCAGTCTCCTCGGGCGCGCAGAACACCGCGCGCTACGGTGCGGACGACCATGGCGCCGCGCGGCGCCACATCGAGCGGCTCCAGTCCGACGGTCGCACGGTGATGGTGCAGCCGTATCTGACCTCGGTCGACGCCGACGGCGAGACCGGCCTCATCTACGTCGATGGACGCTTCTCACACGCAGTTCGGAAAGCCCCGCTGCTCCGCACGCCCGGCATCACTACCGACCGACTGTGGGCGCTCGAGGACATCCAGCCTCGCATCCCCGAGACCGATGAGCTGGCGGTCGCCGAGGCCACGCTCGACGCGCTGCCGTGGAACCGGGAGATGTTGCTGTATGCGCGCGCCGATCTGGTCAGAGGCGCTGATGGCGCGCCGCTTCTGCTCGAGCTCGAGCTCGCCGAACCGTCACTGTTTCTAGGACTTGGCCTGGGAGCTGCTTCGCGGCTCGGTGCGGCGATCGCCGCGCGTCTCGGGCAGCGCTGACAACACCGTCGGGCGGGCCCTCTCCCGGATGTCACGCTCGGCCCGGTTGGTGATGATCAGCCGGGTGACGAGCGCGCTGAAGGTTTCGTCGGGCCCGAGCGGCTGCTGACGCGACCTGGGCAGGCGACCCGCCATCTATGAAGCCCTCCCCGAAGGCGCGTTATCCGAGCGCCTCACGAGGCGGTGCGTCTTGGCATCGCCGGCGCGTCGCGAACTCTCCCGGGGCACCCGGAGGCGCTCGACTTCGCGGGTGCCTTCACGTGCCGGCGTCACCGGCACCTCGCGGAGGCGCGACTGCCCGTGACGCGGGCGGAGCGGGCGCAGCGTGTCGCGCGCCGTCCAGGCGGCCGCCGCGTCGACGAGATCCGAGGCGACCGTCGGCCGCCCGAGCCCGAAGCCCTGTCCGAGCGGAATGTTGAGCGAGCGAACCTGGTCGCTCACCAGCTCGTTCTCGACGCCTTCAGCGATAACGATGGAGTCGTGAAGCCGCGCAAATGTCAGCGCCGTCTTGATCGCCGCTCTCGAGCTCCGACGCGCCGCGTTCATGGTCAGGCTGCGTGCCAGCTTGACGAACTCGGGTTCGGCGGTCTCGAGAAGCTCGGTCGTTGCGAATCCCTCGCCAAGATCGTCGATCGCGAACCGGATACCCGCCGCGCGATACGACGCGAGCACCAGGCGCAGGCGATCGAGGTCGTGGACGCTCTCGTGCTCGCCGATCTCGAGCACGAGCCGGTGTGGGGTGCGCCCGGTCCACTCCAGCAGGAGGAGGAGTTGGTCGACGTCGTGGAGCGGATCGAGGAGAGCGGCGACGCTCACGTTCATGAACAGCAGGATCCCTGGCGGGAGCGATGACGCCTGGCTGAGTGCCGCACGGCGGCACAGCCAGTCGAGATCGCGGATATGCCCGGAACGATGCGCCACCTCGAAGAGTGTCTCGACGCTGTCTGACGCGCCGAACCCCTCCGGCCGCGCCAGTGCCTCATAGCCGACGACGTGTCCGTCGTTGAGATCGACGATCGGCTGGTACACGGCGTGGATGGGAAGCCCGGAGACGAGCTGTCCGATCAGCTCCGTGACCGATGACCCGGACGGCGTCACCTGCTCCGCGCCGTCGACATGGCGGCCGACCACGCGGTCCCGGCCGCTCCGCTTGGCCTCGTACAGACATTCATCGGCGCGCCGCCAGGCCGACATCGGGTCGGTTCCAGCCGGAGCCGACGCCCACCCGAGGCTGATGTTCGAGCGGCCTCCCGGGGTGGGCACCAGGTGCATCGCAGCCCGGAGCCGTTGCGCGGCGGTGGCGGCTTCGGCGGGGTCGACGTCGAGGAGGATCGCCGCGAACTCGTCGCCGCCGACGCGGGCGATGACGTCCCACCCACGCAGCATCAGTGCCAGCGTCGTGGCCACGGTGCGCAACACGGTGTCGCCCGCCTCGTGCCCGAACTGGTCGTTCACGCGCTTGAGGTGATCGACGTCGATCGCGAGGACCGCGAAGGGCTGCCGGGGAATCGTCCCGAGGATGCGGTCGAACTCGCGCCGGTTCTTCAGTCCGGTGAGACGGTCGGTGCTCGCGAGCTCCGACATTCGCAGGGCCTCCTCGCGGAGGGCGCCCTGAGCCCGAATTCGAGTGACGACCTGGGCCGCCTCCACGCTGATCTCGGTGATGGTCTCCGCGGTGCGCGTCTCGACGCTCGGCAAGGTCTCGAAGAAATATGCGAGCACGCCGACGGTGCCGCCGGTGGCCGTGATCGGGCACGCGATCGCGGCGCGTACCCCCAGGCCGACGGCAGTCGCGACCTGCGCCGATGTCCCGAGCTCCTCGAGGTCGGAAACGCTGATCATCGTGCCGGTGGTGCGGACTCGGGCGACGAGCGCGTCGAGCGGTCCCGGGGCACCTTCCGACGCGACGTCGATTGCGTCGAGCGTGGCGCGCGGTACGGCATGGCGTGACGTCGAATCGGGCCGTCCCTGCTCCTGGCGCGCGATGAACATCTCGCTGAACGTGGCGCTGAGCGTGGACGTGGTCAGCTCCAGGATGGTGTCGGCCGCGGTGTCGACATCCGCGCAGTCGGTGAGTGCGCTGACGAGGGAGAGGTGCAGCTCCCTGCGCCGTTGCTCCGACTGCTCGGTGAGGTCGCGCGTCACCGACAGGAACCCGCGCGGCTCGCCGTTGTCGCCATGCATGGCAGTAATCGATACGCTCGCCCAGAAGCGGCTCCCATCCTTGCGAACCTGCCACACCTCCTCGCGGTGCTCGGCGACCGTCTCCAGCTCCTCGAGAGGACGGCCGACCCGCCGCCCGTGCGGAGAGAGCATCGAGTAGTGCTGCCCGATCATCTCCGCGGCGTTGTACCCGTAGATCCGGTTCGCGCCCGTGTTCCAGCTGAGCACGTATCCCGCCGAATCGACGATCACCAGCGCCTCGTCGAACACGCCGTCCACGAGCGCGCGAAGGGTCTTCTCACTCCGGCGGATTCCCTGCTCGGACTCCTCTCGTTCGGTGACGTCGCGCAAGGTGACCAGCAGCCGCTGGCCATGCCGGCTGATGCGGACGTCGCGCGACTGCTCCGTGGGTGTACCCGCGCGCAGGATGCGGCAACGCAGTCCGTCGATGGCGCGGGGAACATCGGTTGCCAGCACCTCGCGCAAGGCGATGGCGAGCGCACTCGCCGCCCCGTGATCGAGGCCGAGAAACCCGGTTCCGACGACTGCGCCGCTGTCGGGACGATGACGCGCCACACCGTCCACGAGCTCGGTTGCGGCTGCATTCGCGTAGTCCACCCTGAAGTCCTTGACGTCGCGCCGCGGACCGTAGACGGGAGACAGGATGAGCACGGCGTCGGCCATGGCCTCGAGCCAGATCTGGTCGCCGGGATCCAACACCCCCGGCTCCGGAAAACCGCGTTGTGCAATCACGCGCGAGCCTCTCCTTTGATCGCAGCGAACTGCGCGCCCGTTGTCGATTCCGGTACCGCATAATGTGAAACCAGGCTGGCAACACGTCTGTCCCGCAGCGCACATAGGTCGCCGTCAAAACGGATGGAGGACTGAACCTCGACGTGGCCGAGCAGGTCACCTCAGCCGGAGAGAACAGGATTCTCACCGCCCTGCCGGCCGACGACCGTCAGCAGCTGTTCGGTCTTGTGCGAAACGTCACCCTGCCGGTTAAAACAGTTCTGTTTGAACCCGGGGCGCCCATTGACGCACTCTACTTCCCGACCGACGGGGTCGTCTCGCTGGTCACCCCACTGCACGACGGCGCCATCGTCGAGGTGGCCACGATCGGCAATGAGGGGATCGTCGGCGTTCCGGTGGTCCCGCTCGGTGGTCTGGCGGTGCGCGCCATCTCGCAGGTCGCGGGGCACAGCCTGCGCATGGACGCGGCGGCATTTCTCGCCTTGTTCGAACAGAGCAGCGCCTTCCAGGTGTTGGTGGACAAGTACACGCAGGCGCTCTTCGGCCAGATCTCGCAGGCCGCAGCATGCAACCGGCTCCACTCCAGTGAGGAGCGTCTCAGCCGCTGGCTGCTGATGAGCCACGATCGCGTGGGTTCCGACCAATTCACGATCACCCAGGAGTTCCTCGGCCAGATGCTGGGCGCACGGCGATCCACGGTGTCGGTGTCGGCCGGCATCCTGCAGCGAGCTGGACTGATCCGCTACGTCCGCGGCCACGTCACGATCGTCGACCGCGCCGGCCTCGAGGCCGTCTCGTGCGAGTGCTACTCGGTGATCAGGAGTGAGCTGGATCGGGTCGTCGAATCCGACTCCAGGCGACGTCCGTGGCCGTCCTCGGGTCTCCGCAAGACCGAGTGAGCTCGTACCCGACCGGGCGGCAGTATCCGCTGGCGCACGGGAGCCAGCGGGCCGTCGTCGTCGAGCTTGGGGCGGGACTTCGTGAGTACAGCACCGACGCCGGCGCAATCGTCGACGGCTACAGCCCCGAACAGGATGCCGACGGCGGCCGCGGCCAGCTCCTCATCCCGTGGCCGAACCGGATCGCGGACGCCAGGTATCGATTCGAGGGTATGGAGTTACGCCTGCCGGTGAACGAACCACGAACCGGGAGCGCCATCCACGGGCTCACCCGTGGTATGCCGTGGCATCTGGCCGATGCCTCGGCGGCGGCCGTGACGCTGACGCTCGACCTCCCGCCTCAGGACGGGTATCCATTCCAACTCGGCCTCAGCGCCACGTACTCGCTGGACGGCGATGGCCTGGCCGCTCAGCTCACCGCGACCAACCGTGGCGACCGCGCGTGCCCATTCGGCGCGGGCGCCCATCCGTACGTCCGCCTGGCCACCGATGGCTTGATCGACGCAGCGCTGCTGCACGTCCCCGCGGACGCAACCCTCGCAACCGATGACCGCGGCATCCCGACCGGGGTCGAACGTCCTGTCGTCGACACCACTTTTGACTTCCGGAGCCCGCGGGCTCTCGGCCCGCTGGTGCTGGACACCGCGTTCACGCGACTGCGCCCCGATGAGGGTGGCGTCACCAGGATCGAGCTCTTGGCGCCGGATCGAAGCCAGGGCGTCGCGGTGTGGATGGACGGGTCGCATCGGTTCGTGATGATCTACAGCGGGGACACGCTCGCGGATCCCGCCCGCCGGCGCCGCGGCCTGGCGATCGAGCCGATGACATGCGCCCCCGATGCGTTCAACTCCGGGGCCGGGCTCATCGTGCTGCAACCCGGCGAAACGCACCGCAGCCGGTGGGGTATCGCGCCACTGCGGTGACATGGCGGACCGCTCGCCGGGGAGATGCCATGACGCGTACCGGCGCCGGCGCTCAGCGCACCACCTTCGACTTCGCCGGTTTTGCGCTGCACGGTACGCAGAGCGCCGCCCAGGGCAGGGCGTCGAGGCGCTCAGCCGGGATGGTGACGCCGCAGGCTTCGCACCGTCCATAGGTGCCGGCGTCGATTCGCTCCAACGCCCGGTCGATCTCCGACACGGTCAGGTAGATGGTCCGAGCCTGGTGAGCGCCGGTCATCCTCTCGACCGCGTACGCGGTCGCATCGCCGATTCGCTTGCCAAACCCGAGATTGGCCATCTCGCCGGGATCGTGAGCACCCAGCTCATCGACCTTCGCGACTATCTCGGATCGCTTGGCGACCAGCAGTTCGCGTGCCGCTCGATGATCCGGCTGACCCGGCAACTCGGTCTGCTTCACCCGGACGCGCCACCGGATGCCTCTCGAGGCACGGTGCAGCCCATCTCGCAAGCGTACGCCGCTCTCCGGCGGCGGCGACAGCATGCGGATTGTCTGTAAGTCGGCACTTACATTAGCGGGGGCGCGCCGGGTCCGGGGGTCGGGCGCAGGCGCCGGGATTGTTGCGATTTGCCGATGGATAGCGACTGATTCGTTGTCAGCCGGGGCGCCGGGACCCGGCACACTCAGCCCGTGGCTCCCCGGTCTTCCGATCTGCGCCTCGACGTCCTGACCCGGCTCGGACACTCCCTCCCGGGGGCGCGCAGCCCCGAAGAGGCGGCGGCCGTGGTCGTCGAGGCGCTCGCGCCGCTGGACATCGCCGCGGTGGTGAACGCGGTGGAATCGGATATGGCCGTGGTGCTCGCCGTGAATGTCCCGCCGTCGCTGATGTTCGGGGTGGGGTCGCAACTCGCCTCGAGCATGGTGGGCATGCGCATCCCGCTGGACGGCGTCGATTCGCTGCGCAAGCCGGTGCGGCTGCGGCGCCCCTACTACGGGGCGGCCAACGCATCTGAAACACTGCGCCGCCTGACCACGGATTCCGCGCTCGCGAAGGCGCTGCCGAACGCCGCGGACGAGCGAGACGTCATGACCTTGCCGGTGATCTGCCGGGACCGCGTGGTCGCGATCCTGGCGGTCTGGGGCAATGGCTGCACGCCGGGGCTGAGCCCGATACTCGAGGTGGTGGCGGCGATGCTGGCGGCGGCGTGGTCCGCTGAGGCGCAGCCGGCCGTTGAGCGTTTCGATGCGCCCAGGATCTTCGGTGCCGGACCGCCGGCTCCGGGGCACGATCGCAACTCTGCTGACCAGCGGAAAGATCGTCGCCGCCGTTCAGCCGATCGTCCGAACTCGTGAACGACACGGTCATCGGCTACGAGGCCCTTGCCCGATTCCCGCCGCGGGGGCGCATCCGCACCCCTGACCAGCTGTTCGGGGCCGCGGCGGCGCTCAACATGCAGTCGTCAGTGGACCTCGCCTGCGTGCGTGCGGCATTGCAAGCCGCAGCCAACATCGGCGAAGCCGACCTTTTCGTCAATGTGCTCATCGGCACACTGGTGGACCAGAGTGGCGTGGCCGCGCTCGACAAGGCGGTGTTCGACGCGCGAGTGGATCCTGGTGCCGTGGTGCTGGAATTCAGCGAACGCGAACCCGTACCCGACCTCGCCTTGCTGCAGCGGATCGCCGCGGAGTTGCGCGCGCGCGGCTTCCGCATCGCGGTCGACGATGCCGGCGCCGGCCACGCGAGCATGCGGGTCATCGCGGAGTTGCGGCCTGAGTTCATCAAGGTCGACCGGTCGCTGATCACCGCCATCGACGCGGACCGCGCGCGCCGCGCCCTGGTTGTCGCGCTCCTGTCCTTCAGCGGACACATCGGCGCGCGGGTCATCGCCGAGGGTATCGAGACGCAACGTGAGCAGGAGACCCTGCAATCGCTCGGCGTGCAGTTCGGACAGGGATGGCTGCTCGGTCGCCCGGTGTTGCCGCACCCGCTGCCTGGCGACACCTCGATGGAGGTCGTCGACGCGACCTGGTTTGCGCAGCGCGTGGTGTCGCCGACACGCGTGACCGCGCCCGCGAACGAGCCGTCCGCCCCGGCCGAGATCGCTCCCGAGGTCGCGGTCTCGACGGCTCGGCCGCGACGAGCACTGGCTCGCGCGCTGAGCGACGCCGCGCTCGCTCTGCAGAGTGAACACGACCCGATGCGCATTCTTGGCGTCATGGCCGAGCAGATGAGTCGCGTGGTGCCCGTCTCCGAGATGGCGATCTTCGTCGCCGACTACGAAACCTTCCGCCTCGTGCCCGTGCTCGCGACCGGGCCGGACCGCGACGAGATCATGGCGGACAGCATGGCGCTGGATGCGGGGATCACCGGCTGGGCCTTCGCGAAGGGCACGCCACAGAACATTCCCGACACGTCGGGGCACCCGCTGGCGCGGCAGATTCCCGGGACGTCGAACGTTGAGGAGTCATTGCTGCTGGTGCCGCTGGTCGCGACCGAGCACAAGCTCGGCATCATCAACTGCTGGCGCCTCGGCGTCGACCAGTTCACCGCCAGCGAGCTCGAAGCAGCCTCGCTGTTTGCGCACGTGGCCGCGTCCGCGTGGCGCAACGCGCAGCTCTACGGAGAGCTCGTCAATGCGGCGATGACCGACCCACTGACCGGGCTCTACAACAGCCGCTGGCTGCGTGACGCCGGCGAGCGGGACATTGCGCGCGCAGCTCGCGATTGCAAGCCGCTCTCGCTGCTGCTCGTCGACCTCGACCATTTCAAGACGGTGAACGACGGCAGCGGGCATGCCATCGGCGACGTGGTCCTTCAGCGGGTGGCCGCGCAGCTGCGCACCACCGTGCGCGGCAGCGATGCCGTGGTCCGGATCGGCGGCGAGGAGTTCGTGGTGCTCCTCCACGAGTGCTCGTCGGAGGGAGCCTGGGTTGCCGCCGAAGCGGTGCGCGGCGCGGTGCGCGACGTGCTCATGCCCGACGGTTGCAGCCTCGAGGGCCTCACCGCATCGATCGGGATCGCGACCTACCCTGCGCACGGCGTCACGCTGGATCAGCTGCTCGGGGCCGCGGATCGCGCGATGTACGCGGCGAAGCACGAGGGCCGGGATCGTTCGGTTCGTGCGACCCCGATGTCGGCCGGAGGCAAGATCATCACGCTCCCACGCCGCCGTCCCCCACGCCCGCGCGCGCCCGACATGGTCTCGGGGAACTGAGCGAGCTCCTCTAGGCGTTGCCCCTCCTGGGTGCGGCCAACTCCAACGCCACGCGATATCGCGGCCCGGTCATGAGGTGGCCACGCAGATGACCGCGCTGCTACCGAACAGCGCGGCGCTGTCGCGGTCCGAGCGGTAAGTGCGGTTGCGTACAGACCCTGCGTTGGGCCTCCAGCAACGTGAGCTTGCGGGCGCTCACTCAATCCGCATCTAGGTGACCTAATTGGCGGTTCCGGCTCCCTTCGCGTTCGACCCGCAGGCACGTCCTGGCAGCGCCGATCGTGGTGCGCGCAGTCGCGAGCGTGAGGTCATCGGGCGCGTGGAGCGTCGTCCGGCAGAGGCAGGTGCGACCGGCGGGGACGCATTGCTGACGGCCACATTGGCTCTCTTCAACGAGTCGGACGACCTCGATGCGACCCTGCGTGAGGTGCTCACCACGCTCACCGTGGCGTGCGACGGCCGCATCGGTGAGATCTGGCTGCGAGACGGTGACGCACGCGCTGTGGAACTTCGGTATTCGTGGTCCGACGGGGCACCGGATGTTGCCGCGTTTGAAGCCGAGGGCAGAGCATTGGGGCTCGGCGATGGACCGGCACTGGTCAGTCGGGTCGTCAAGACCGGTCGTGGATCCGTCGCCGCCTCGATGATCGCCGGAGGCAGGGGCGGCCGCACCGCGGTCGCGGCTGCGGCGGATATTCACAGTGCCGTCACGTTCCCCATCAGAGGCAGGCGGAACATCCTTGGAGTCCTCGCGATCTTTCGGGTTTCGACGGTGCGGTCTCACAGCGCCGCGCTCGCAGCAATGCCGGCGATCTGCCATCACCTCGGCCGATTCATCGAACGGGTTCGCGCCGAGAGCGCAATCCACGAGGCCGCGGCCGAACTTGCCGCAATCGCGTCCACCGACGCGCTCACCGGCTTGAAGAATCGACGCGAGTTCGACCGTGCGCTCCGCACCATCCCGCGGCTCCCATTCGCCGTGCTTTCGCTGGACGTCGACCACCTGAAGGACATCAACGACTCCGAAGGCCACGCAGCCGGCGATACCTTGCTGCGCGTCGTGGGCCATACCCTCGGTCTGCTGGTTCGCGGTTGGGATGTGATGGCGCGCGTCGGTGGCGACGAATTCGCCGCACTCCTGCCCGAGGTTGGGGTCTTCGGCGCTGCTCTCGTCGCCGAGCGTATGCGTGCTGCAATGCACTCACTGGTGCTCCCCACCGGTCCGGTGCGCATCACCGTCGGATGGAGCGCTGCGCCGGCCGGCGCGGATCCTCTGTCGGTGTGGCAGCGGGCCGACAAGTCGCTCTACGAGGCCAAGCACGCCGGCGGTGACCGCATCGCTGGGTCGTCCTACGCAACCGGCGAGGCAACCGACATCGCCGAGCGGTCGTACTCGGAGGTGGTCATGCGCGTCCTCGACGGTGGCTCGATCGCGATGATGTTTCAGCCGATCGTGCGCCTCGAGGACGGCGTGGTCATCGGCTACGAAGCGCTGGCGAGACCCGAGGGTTTCGCGGCGATGGACTCGGTCGAGCCGGTATTCGAGGCGGCGCGCACCGGCGGACGGATTCGCGACCTCGACTGGATGTGCCGCCGCAAGGCCGTCGACGCGGCCAGGCAGCTTCCAGACGGGAGCGCGCTGTTCCTGAACATCAGCGCCGCGGCGCTGCTCGATCCCGTTCACGGCGTCGATCAGCTCCTGCTCGTCCTCAGGAACGCCCGGCGTCCGGCCGAGACTGTGGTGCTCGAGATCACCGAGCATGAGCGCATCCGTGATTACGATGCGCTCGCGCGCGTCCTCGCGGCATATCGTGCCGAGGGGATCCGCTTCGCGCTCGATGACGTCGGTGAGGGTCACTCGACGCTCGAGCTCCTCACCGCCTCCTCCAGCGAATTTCTGAAGCTGGGACGGAGCCTCACGATGACCTCCACCAAGAACGGATCACGGGCGGCCATGGACGCGACCATGACATTCGCCCGCGTCAGCGGCGCCGCTGTCATTGCCGAAGGCGTCGAGAACGAGTTCGTCGCCGACCTCATGAAGGCTGCCGGCATCCGCTTCGGTCAGGGCTTCGGCCTGGGCAAGCCCACCATGGCGACCGATGTCGAGGACGTCGCCGCTGCGCTGGCCGAGCGTGCGGCCCTCAGCGCGCTCCGACCCCGTCCGGCCGCCGCGCGCACTCTCGGCTGATCCGCGGCCTGTCGCTCACACGCCGGCCTCACTCAGCCGGCGAGTGCCATGGCCAGTGGACGCGAAGGAGCGCACGATACCGTCGCTCCTTCCGCGAGCACTGCCACGGTCGTTCATTCCGCTTCCGAGGTCGCCAACGGTCCCTCATTCGAGCAGGCCGGGTCGGTTCGCCGCCGCACATAAAGAGGCCCGTTCCGGATTGAGACAACCGTCATGTGGCGTGGCATCGAAACGGACGGCTGTGAGTCGCAGGGCGGTCATCCTGCCGTGATCAGCGCTACTGCGACGATCGCCGCGCCGACCCCGGCCACCTGCTGAGCACGCAGACGTTCGCCGAGCACCACCATCGAACACAGCACCGTGGATACCGGGTACAGGGAGACCAGCACCGCGACGATGCTCAGCAGCCCCCCGTGCACGGCGAGCAGGTACAGGGCGTTGGCGGTCACGTCGAGCACACCCGCGCCGACGATCAGGAGCGGATTCGCCGCCCCGAAATTCGGGGTTCGACGCGCGACCCCGGTCACGACGAGCAGCGCCGAAACCGACGCAGCCCTGGCGGCCACCAGGGGCCAGAGATTGGCTCCCATCGATGTCTTCGCGATGGCGACGTAGAACAACCCGAAACCGATGCCGGCGCCGACGGCCAGCAGGAGCGTTCCGCGGCCGAGACGCGCGGCCCTGCTCCCGCCACCGCTGAGGAAAGCCACGGCGGCCACCGCGGCGATGATGCCGACATATTGGAGGGGCGCGGGTCGCTCGCCACCCCCGATCCCGACGGCGATCGGCACCACCACCGCAACCACGCCGGTGATCGGAGCGACCAGGGACATCGAGCCGGATGCCAGACCCCCGTACAGCATCGCGACCCCGGCCGCGCCGGCCAGCCCGGCGAGCGCGCCGTATCCCAGGTCGGCCGCCGTCGGGCTGCCCCCGACCCCAAGGGCGACGAGGAGCATCCCGACGAGGCCGACGCCCTGGGAGATCAGCAGGACCGACAGCAGCGGCGCTGCCCGGTTCGCGACGCCGCCCAGGAAATCCCCGCCGCCCCAGAGCGCGGCCGCCGCCAGCGCCAGTGCGACGCTCAGGCGGTTGTCACCGAGGCGGCGGCACCCAATCCCAGTTCTTCAACGGCGGCTTGGCGCATGAGGTATTTCTGCACCTTCCCGGTGACGGTCATCGGGAATCCGTCGACGAACTTCCAGTACTGCGGAATCTTGTTGGTCGCGATGCGTCCACGGCAGAACGCCTCGAGGGATTCCGCGGTCGGAGTCGCACCCTCTCGCGGCTTCACCCATGCCATGACCTCTTCCCCATACCGCTCCGAGGGCACGCCGATGACCTGGACATCACTGACATCCGGGTGCGCGTACAGGAACTCCTCGATCTCGCGCGGGTAGATGTTCTCTCCGCCGCGGATGATCATGTCCTTGATGCGGCCGACGATGTTCACGTAACCCTCGTCGTCCAGCGTCGCCAGATCGCCGGTGTGCATCCACCCCGCGGCATCGATCGAGGCTGCGGTCGCGGCTTGGTTGTTCCAGTATCCGAGCATCACGCTGTAGCCACGGGTGCAGAGCTCGCCCGACGCCCCGCGTCGCACGATCCAGCCCGTCTCCGGATCGACCACCTTCACCTCGACGTGCGGGTGCACCCGACCCACGGTTCCGACGCGTTTGTCGAGCGGGTCGTCAAGGGCGCTCTGCGTCGAGACCGGTGAGGTCTCGGTCATGCCGTAGCAGATGGTCACCTCGCGCATGTGCATGCGCGACTGCACCTTCTTCATCACCTCCACCGGACACGGCGATCCGGCCATGATGCCGGTGCGCAGGCGGCTCAGATCGTGTTGATCGAACCCCGGGTGGTCGAGCTCCGCGATGAACATGGTCGGCACGCCGTAGAGCGACGTGCAGCGCTCCTCTTCGGTGACCCGTAGGACCGTGCCGGGGTCGAACGCTTCACCCGGAACCACGATGCACGCACCGTGCGTCGTACACGCGAGGTTGCCGAGCACCATGCCGAAGCAGTGATAGAACGGCACCGGGATGCACACGCGGTCCTCGGCAGAGTACTTGACCGTCTCACCGACGAAGAACCCGTTGTTGAGGATGTTGTGGTGTGAGAGCGTCGCGCCCTTCGGAAACCCGGTGGTGCCGGATGTGTACTGAATATTGATGGGGTCGTCGAATTGCAAACTCGATTCGACCTCCACGAGCGCGTCCTCGGATATCCTCATCCCGTCCCGCTCCAATGACTCCCAGCCGTCTTCGAGGACAAGCGCCTCGCGAAGCTGCGGGCACGAGCCCTTGACCTCGCCGAGCATGCCGACGTAGTCGGTCTGACGGAAAGCCCGAGCGAGAATCAGGTACGAAACGCTGGACTGCCCGAGCGCATACTCGAGCTCCGTCGTCCGGTAGGCCGGGTTGATGTTGACGAGAACAGCACCGATCCGGGCGGTCGCATATTGGACCACCACCCACTCGAATCGATTCGGCGACCAGATGCCCACACGGTCTCCGCGACGGACTCCGCGAGCGAGCAAGCCGCGCGCCACGAGGGAGACCTGCTCCCAGAGCTCACGGTACGTCGCGCGGTAGTTCTGGTGGGGTACGACGAGCGCCTCGGAGTTCCCGTGCCGCTCGACCGTCCGGCGCAGGTTGTCGCCGATGGTCTCGCCGAGCAGGGGCACCGTGCTGGTCCCCGATGCGTACGACCACATCTGCGTCGACCTCCTCGTCACGCGTTGGCGCCATGCATGCGCGTGGCACGTGGCAACGATACGCGCGGTGAGCCATCCGAGACGCAGCTACCGAGCCGCCGCTCGGTCACGACCGGTGCCGCATGGCGATGCCGTCGAGGACGAAGCCTAGGGCGGTGCTGGTGGCGTCGCCGGCACCCCGAGCCGGCTGGGGACTGGGCGCCAGGGTGCGCTCGACCGACGACTGGTCGAGGGTCACGCGAACCGCGCCGCCGCTCACCTCGAGCTCGTAGCGGTCTGGTGCGACGCTCGCCCCCGGTGATTCCCATCGCGCATCGGCGACGGCCACGCCGGTGTGGACCCCATCCAGATTCACCTGGACCGCGCCGCTCTTGATCACCGCGGTGACGGCCGTCCCCGGGATCCGTTTGAGTGACACCCGGATCACCCCACTCGAAATGTGGATCGGCACGACGCCGTGCGGGCGAGGGAGCAGGCATTCGACCTTGCTCGCGCCGCTGTCGAGATGGACTTCGCGCAGGTTGACGCCGCGCAGGTCGAGCAGGGTATTCCACGTCGGCCCCTGCACCTGGATTCGCCAAGGATGAGCCGGGTTGATGTCGATCTCGCCGCGTCTGCCACCGCGAAGGCGCCTGACGATCACCCGCTCGTCGCGGACCACCGCCGGCGCCGCGGTGGCGGTGTCGTGGCGGATTCGGAAGAGCCCGTCCATCGGCGTGCCGGCCTGGACTACGACGCCACGAGAACCGGAATCGATGGCCAGGGTGATGGTCTTGCCTCCGACCACCGGCCGATCCACGTAACCGGTTGACGGCAGCGTCACGACGTACGCGATCATCATTGCGGCGACCTCGGCGGCGGTCTCGGCGTCGATGCCGGCCCGGGCGATGTCGTCGGCGAGCCTGGCGTGGACGGCGCTGCGCCGAACAGCCCCGGGGACCTCGTGCAGGATGCGGTCGCCGTCGCGCTGAGCCGCGATCTGCGCCTCCGTCGCTGTGCACAACGCCAGGGCCGCCTCGCGCCAGTCCCGTCCCCGCACCGGGGTGGAGACCCGGGCAAGCAGCGCATCGGCGACGAGTTCGAGCAGCTCCTCGCGGTCGCGCACGTGCCAGTACAGGGAAGCAGCCTTGACACCGCTGCGGTCGGCAAGCGTGCGCATCGTGAGGGCGTCGAGGCCGTCCTCCTGGATCAGCTCGAGCGCGGTGGCCGCGAGGGTGTCGCGATTCACGCCCGCTCCGCCGGGTTGCGCATTCGACAGGGCACTGAGACCACGATTTGACACACTAACGCTGTTAGGGGTACATTTGCCATAGGACTGACCTAACAACGTTAGCTCAAAAGGAGCCGCTTCGCATGAATGCCGCAGTGCCTGCGTCCGGACCGCCCGCCATCGAGGCCGAGGACCTCGCGAAGAGGTACCGCAAGGACGTCGTTGCGCTCCGCGACCTGAGCTTCCACGTGGAACGCGGGACGATCTTCGCCCTGCTCGGTCCCAACGGGGCGGGTAAGTCCACGGCGGTGAAGATCCTCACGACGATGACCCGTCCCGATGCCGGCCGGGCACGCGTCGCCGGGATCGACGTGGTCGCCAACCCCCACGCTGTCCGGCGGATCATCGGCTGCGTCGCCCAGAAGGACGCGGTCGACCTCGAGGCGACAGGTCGCGAGAACACCACGCTGCAGGCTCAGCTGTACGGGATGGGGAGCGGCGAGGTGCGTCGCCGGGTCACCGAGCTGCTCGACAGGTTCCAGCTCACAGACGCGGCCGACCGGCTGGCGCGCACGTACTCCGGAGGCATGCGCCGCAAGCTCGGCGTCGCCATGGGGCTCGTGCACCGGCCCGAGGTGCTCTTTCTCGACGAGCCGACCACCGGCCTGGACCCGGAGGCACGCGCCGGCCTGTGGACCGAGATCCATCGTCTCGCCGCCTTCGACGGCGTGTCCGTGCTGCTGACCACGCACTACCTCGACGAGGCCGACCATCTGGCGCACCGTCTGGCGATCATCGATGAGGGTCGCGTGGTCACGGACGGGACGCCCGATCAGCTCAAGAGCCGGCTGCGCGGCGATGCGCTCAATATCCAACTCGACGCAGATGCGGTGATGGGAGATGCGCTGCGCGCCCTGCGCCCCCGGAACGCGTGGCTTCGCGACCTGACCGGCGAGGGTCGGGCGGTGCACGCCCGCGTCGACGACGGCGCTCGTGCGGTTCCCGGCGTTCTCGCGGCACTCGATGCCGCGGGGGTGACGGTCGCGTCGGTCACCGTCTCGCGCCCATCCCTCGATGACGTCTACCTCAGCCACACCGGACGCAGCTTCAGCGCTGCCCATGCAGGAGATTCGCGATGAGCACGCTGGTCATGCAACCGGCGCACATGGCCGTCCGCTATCTGCGTGCACTCTGGCGCCAGCCGCTCTACGTCGTGATGCAACTGGTCCAGCCGGTGATCTGGTTGTTTCTCTTCGGACAGCTGTTCAAGAACGTCGCCACGATGCCCGGTTTCGGGGGCGCTTCGTACATCGACTACCTCGCGCCCGGCGTGCTGGTGATGAGCGCTCTGCTTTCGAACGGATGGAGCGGCACGCTCTATCTCACGGACATGGAGCGTGGCGTGCTCGACCGGCTGCTCTCGACCCCGGCGCGGCGCAGCTCATTTCTCATCGGGCAGCTCGGATACTGGGCGACGCTCACGATCGTCCAGTCGGTGATCCTCGTCGGGCTGGCGCTGCTTGGAGGGGCGCGGTTCGCCGGTGGAGCGCCGAGCGTGCTTGCGCTGATCGCAGCCGCCGTGCTGCTCGGCATGGTGATGGCCTGCTTTTCCAACACCCTTGCACTCCGGCTGCGTGATCAGAACACCGTCATCGCGGCGAACGTGATGCTGGTTCTGCCGTTGTGCTTCGTGTCCTCGGTGTTCCTGCCGCCGGCCCTGATGCCCGGGTGGATCCAGACCGTTGCTCGTTTCAACCCGGTCAACTGGGCCGTCGAGGCCGGGCGGCAGAGCATCGCCACCAGTGTGGACTGGTCGATCGTGCTGACCAGGCTCGCCGGCCTTGCGGCGCTCACGATCGTGTTCGGGCTCCTCGCAGTTCGGTCATTCCGCGCCTATCAGCGAGCTCTCTGATCTACACGTGAGGAAAGGAGGCAGCAGGACGGCGTCTCGCGCCCCACGACGGAGGCGATAGTCTTCGCGCCGTGGAACGGTTTGACGATGGGCCCGCCTACCTCGGGCCGACGACGTTCTGCCGGGTTCCCCTGCTGGCGACCACCGCTCAGCTCGACGAGGCGCGCCCCGACGTCGCCGTTATCGGCGCGCCCTGGGACGGTGGAGTCACCTACCGCCCAGGAGCGCGATTCGGCCCCCGGGCGGTCCGAACCGCGTCGTATCAGAACGCCGACTGGCACCTCGAGCTCGAGGTTGCGCCCCTCGAAGTGCTGCGGGTGATCGATTACGGCGACGCTCGATGCCCTCCTGGAATGGCGGAGGCCGCGCACGCGGCGATCAGGGAGCATGTCGGTGACGTCGCGACCCGGAACATCATTCCGATGGTCATCGGTGGCGACCACTCGATCACGTGGCCGGCGGCGACCGCGGTGGCGGCCGCTCATGCCCCCGGGAGCGTTGGCATCGTGCACTTCGACGCCCACGCGGACACGGGGAACAACCTCTGGGGGAACCTGTACTCACACGGTTCCCCGATGCGCCGCCTCATCGAATCGGGTGCGGTCCCCGGCCGCAACTTCGTCCAGGTGGGGCTGCGCGGCTACTGGCCGCCGAAGGACGTGTTCGACTGGATGCGAGCGCAGGGCATGCGCTGGCATCTCATGGGAGAGCTCCGCGACCGCGGTGTCGCCCCGGTGGTCGAGGATGCCATCGACGAAGCGCTCGACGGCCCGGATCACATCTATCTCTCCATCGACATCGACGTGCTCGACCCAGGGTTCGCACCGGGAACCGGCACCCCCGAACCCGGCGGCATGCAGCCGGTCGACCTGCTCCGCGCGATTCGCCAGATCGTTCTGCGCACCGACGTCGTCGCCATGGATGTCGTCGAGGTCTCCCCACCCTACGACTGGGCGGAGCTGACTTCGCAGAACGCCCATCGATGCCTGCTCGAGGCGATCTCAGCGCTCGCCGTCAAGCGTCGCGACGGCCTGGGTCCGGGCAACTGAGGATTGGGCGCAGCGGCGCAGTCGCGTCTATGCTCGCCGGCGATGGGTGATGACGTCGTCCTGGTTGCGGCCGCAGGCCGGGACATCCCGATCACCAGCCCGGGCAAGGTCTACTTCGCCGAGCGGGGCGAGACCAAGCTTGATCTCGTCCACTACTACCAGGCGGTTGAGGAGCCGCTGGTCCGTGCCATGGGTGGGCGCCCGGTGCTGCTCCAGCGTTTTCCCAACGGGGCGACCGGGCCGTCGTTCTTCCAGAAGCGCGTCCCGGACTCCCGTCCCGACTGGCTCGAGACCACGATAGTCAGCACGCCCAACGGGACCACGTCTCGTGCCCTGGTCGCCGCCGACCTCGCTCACATCCTGTGGGCGGTGAACCTCGGGTGCCTCGGCTTTCATGTCTGGCCGTCGCAGGCCGCGGACCCCGAGCATGCCGACGAGCTCCGGATCGACCTCGACCCCAGCCCTGGGGTCGTGTTCCCGATGGTGCAGGAAGCGGCCCGCGAGGTTCACGCGCTGTTCGATGAGCTCGGGGTTGCGTGTCTTCCCAAGACGACCGGCAATCGCGGCATCCACGTATACGTTCGGCTGCAACCGCGCTGGACCTCCTACGAGGTGCGCTCCGCCGCGGTGGCCGTCGCGCGGGAGCTCGAGCGCCGCCGCCCGATCTCATCACCGCTGCATGGTGGAAGGAGGAGCGCGGCCGCCGGGTTTTCGTCGACTTCAACCAGAACGCTCCGCACAAGACGATCTTCGGGGCCTGGTCGGTGCGCGCGCGCCCCGGAGCGCAGGTGTCGACCCCGTTCTCGTGGGATGAGCTCGAGTCGATCGTTCCCGACGTGCTCACCATCGCGACCGTCCCGCCGCGCGTTTCCCGGGACGGCGACCCGTGGCTGCCGATGTCGGCGGCGCCCCAGTCGCTCGAACCGGTGCTGGTGCTCCACGAGCGCGACACCGCCGCCGGACTGCCTCGACGCGCCGTGGCCGCCGCAGTATCCGAAGATGCCGGGGGAGCCGTCTCGGGTCGCCCCGAGCCGCGCCCGCAAGCCCGAAACGCCCTCCTGAGCGAGCGCGGCTCCGCGGGAGCGCCGCCGACGAAGACCCGCCTTGTCGCCGGCTATGACCCCGAGCCGCGCCACTGGGCGCGGCGCTGAGGATGGGCGAGAAAGGCGTCACGGACCGCGCGGCGGATGTCCGGGTCGAAGATGACGTCGGCTCCGATCCTGGCCAGCACCTCGGCGGCCTTGAGCATGGCTGCCTCGCCGCGCGGCGACAGCGCCGCCTCACGAAACGCGTGCGTGTGCGGGCCGATACCCTCATCAGCGATCGCGAACTCGGGGTGCAGCGTCGGCGCCGCATACGAGACATCGCCGACGTCGGTCGACCCGGTGCGCTCCCACGGGACGACGTTATCCTCATCGAGGCCCACGGCAGCGAGGTGGGCGCTGGCACGCTCGGCGAGGACCGGGTTGGAGCGGAGGTCCAGGTAGGTCTCCCTCTCGTCGAGCTGCAGCTGGCAGCCGGTGGCCTGTGCGGCCGCCTCGAAGATCGCCCGAAAGCGGATGTTCATGGTGCGCAGGTAGTCCCCGTCGCGCGCACGGGTCAGAAACTCACCTCGGGCGAGCTCTGGAATGATGTTCGGCGCGGTGCCACCCTCGACGATGAAACCGTGCACCCGCGCGTCGTCGCGCAGCTGCTGCCGCCAGAGCGAAACACCGTTGTACGCGTGCACGAACGCGTCCAGCGCGTTGATCCCCTGGTCGGGATGTCCCGCGGCATGCGCAGCCTTGCCACGGAACGTCCACTCCCAGTGCGTGCACGCCAGCGCGTACTGCATCGAGGCGGTTCTGTCCGACGGGTGAAAGATGAGCACCGCGTCACAGTCGTCGAATACTCCATCGTGGCACAGGGGAATCTTGCCGCCGCCGCCTTCCTCCGCAGGCGCTCCCACGATGGTGATGCGGGCGTCGACACCGCGCGGCTCCAGCGCACGAGCAAGCGCAATGCCCGCACCCGCGGAGGAGGTCGCGATGAGGTTGTGTCCGCACGCGTGTCCAAGGCCGCGGAGCGCGTCGTACTCGCAGACGAAGGCAACGTGCGGGCCGGCGTTTCCATGCCGTGCCACGAACGCGGTCAGCATCCCCGATACGCCCCGCTCGACGCGGAAGCCGTGTGCCTCGATTACCCCGCTGAGCAGACGCGCCGACTCGATCTCCTCGAACCCGATCTCGGCGAGCGCGTGAATCGCTCGCGAGGTGGCGATCAGCTCGCCGGCGGCGGCGCCGACTGCGGCATGGATCGCATCGTGAGTTTCAACGGGCACGGTTGTCGTCATGCGGTTCTCCTCGGCGGCTATTGTGCACAGCCGTGGAGACTCCCGAACGCCTCTACGCCGACGCGGAGGCGTCGTTCCCGGAGTGGGAGGTGGTCAAGGACGTCGTCGACGAGCTGATCGACCTCGCCCTGAACTACCGCCAGAGCGGGCATCCCGGTGGATCACGTTCGAAGGTGCATCTGCTCCTCGCGACCATGCTGTCCGGTGCGATGCGCTGGGACATCCGCCGCCCGTGGCTTCCCTTCGCTGACAGGTTCGTCCTCTCGGCGGGACATACGGTTCCGGTGGTCTACGCCACGCTGGCCGCGCTCAACGAGGCGATCCGTCTCCGCGGCACGCGCGACCCGAATCCAGCATTCACCCTCCCGGACGGCGGGCGTTGGGCCCTGCTCCCCGAGCACCTGACCGGCCTGCGCCACCGAGGCGGTCTTCCGGGCCACCCCGAGATGGCCGGCAGAACCCTGTTCCTCAAGTTCAACACCGGTCCATCCGGCCATGGGATGCCCCCGTCAGCCGGCGAGGCCGTCGCCCTGAAGCTCGCCGGGGCGGGCGACGTGCGCGTCTTCGTCGTCGAAGGTGAGGGCGGCCTGACCGCCGGCGCGAGCCACGAGACTCGCAACGCGGCCTGGGGGCTCGGCCTCTCGAACCTCATCTTCCTGCTTGACTGGAACGATTTCGGCATCGACGATTTCGCCGCATCGTCGGTGGTTCCCGGAACGCCTGAGACCTGGTTCGGTGCCTACCGGTGGCGGGTCTCGGGGACCCTGGACGGCTCGGAGTGGCCGGCGGTGACCCGCGCGGTCCTCGAGGCTGCGTGTGGCGAGAACCCGGAACGGGTGCCGTCGGTGGCCTGGTTCAGAACCCGCAAGGGACGTGGCTACGGCAAGTACGACAACAAGAGCCACGGCTCCCCCCATCCGATGAACAGCGAACCGTTCTGGGAGTTGCGAAAGTCCTTCATGGCGAAGTACGGCATGAGCTACGCCGGGGTCGGTGAACCCGCCCCGGCGGATCCTGGCGTCCTCCATGAGCAGGCGGCGGACAACCTGCGCCGCGCGGCGGGCGTGCTCGCCGATCGCCCTGACGTTGTCGACGCCGTTTCCGACCGCCTCATCACATTGGCGGCACAGGTACCCGAGCAGATCGACGGGCTCCGAGTCGGCGGCCGCGGCGCTGACGTCTTCAGCGACCCTCGTCTGACGGATTTCCGCGGTTATCCGGCCGGCCTCTTCCGCAAGCCGGGCGAGAAGCAGGCGAACCGCACCGCATTCGGCGCGTGGAGCTCCTGGGTGAACGCGATGGCGAGACAGGACTACGGCCGCCCGCTGTTCATCGCGGCATCAGCGGACCTTGCCGATTCGACCAACCTCTCCGGCTTCGCCAAGGATTTCGGGGACATGCCGGGATATGGGTGGTACGAGCGCGACTCCAATCCAGATGGCGCGCTGCTCCCCACCGAGATCACCGAGTTCACCAATGCGGGCATGATCGTCGGGCTCGCGACCGTGAACCTGTCGGCGGATCCCTTCACGTCGTTCAACGGGTTCTGGGGCGCGTGCTCGACCTACGGTTCCTTCAGCTATCTGAAGTACGGCGAGATGCGCCTCTTCAGCCAGCTCGCCCAGGACTGCGAGCTCAAGGTCGGTAAGGTGCTCTGGGTTGCCGGGCACTCGGGGCCGGAGACTGCCGAGGATTCGCGGACCCACTTCGGGATCTACGAACCGGGGGTGACCCAACTCTTTCCCGAAGGCAAGGTCATCGACCTGCACCCCTGGGAGTACAACGAGGTTTCCGTGGTCCTCGCCGCGGCGCTTGCCACCGACGTCCCGATCATCGCGCTCCATCTCACGAGACCGGCGATCGAGCTCCCCGACCGCGAGGCACTCGGCATGCCGAGTCATTTCGAGGCGGCACGCGGCGCCTACGTGCTGCGGCCGTTCCGGTCGGACCTCCCCGAGATGGGGACCGTGTTCGTCCAGGGAACGACAACGACCGCGAACCTCGTCAAGGCTCTTCCGGATCTTGACAGCCTTGGCCTCAACGTCAAGGTCGTCGCCGCCGTCAGCCCGCAGCTGTTTCGCCTGCAGCCCGCCGCGTATCGTGACGGTGTGATCGGGCCCGCCGACCGGCTCGACGCGATGGCGATCACCAACCGAACGGTGAAGCTCATGCGCGACTGGGTCGACGGTCCGCTGGGTGCGGAATATTCGATGGGCGCTGACTGGGACAACCGGTGGCGTACCGGCGGCTCCGTCGACGAGGTCATGGACGAGGCCCACCTGACGACGTCGTACATCGTGGAGGGCATCGGACGTTTCGTCCGCGACCGCGAGAGCAGGCTCCGCCGTCTGCACGACCTGGTCGCCGCGGCGGATCGAGCGGTGCGCTAGACGTCGTCTCGAAGCAGCGTATGCGGCCCGTAGTGCATTGCCGTGGCATGTCCCGCGGCGTCCACGGCGAACCGCACCTCCTCCCCGAGGTGGCCATAGTCGTCGCCTTCGACGATGGTGAAGCGTCGCGCACCATCGGGGCGCAATCGCGCCGCTGAAACCATCGGCATCACCATCTCCGGGTCGATGAGGTACAGCGAGCGGTTGATGCGGACGATGGCGATCTCTCCGATCTCCCCTCGGTAGTGACCGGCGAAGCGACCGAGACTTCGCACGTGTGTGTCCATGCGCCGTCTCGGAGGCGTCATCCCAACGCCGCACCACCCAGGCCGCGCTGTGGAACAGCATATCGAGCGCGAGACCCGGCACCGGGCCGTTGGTGTTGCTGAGGACCGCC
The DNA here is from genome assembly GCA_963799005.1 of Candidatus Dormiibacterota bacterium. Lineage (GTDB taxonomy): Bacteria > Chloroflexota > Dormibacteria > Aeolococcales > Aeolococcaceae > Palsa-851. The sequence goes on from CAWCVK010000004.1 coordinate 338,275, forward strand.
GCCGCCATGCCCCACTCCGGAGAGAAGCCGACCTTTGTCGTGAATCCGGGGAAGCCGCCGCTGTGGCCGCGGATCTCGATGCCGTCGACGTGCCAGATCATCCAGCCCAGCCCGTGATTCGGTTCCTCATGACGCTGCCACTGCGTTCGCTGCATCTCGCGTCGTGAGAGATCCGACAGGAGGTCCCCGCCTCCAGGAAAGTGCGCGTGCTGATAGGTGAGGAGGTCGGGGACCGTCGAAACGAGCCCTCCCGCAGGTCCGAAGGCGCGCGCCTCCGCGTGACGCGCCGCACGAGGCGCCTCGCCCGGCCGGCGATGGTAGTAGCCGGTGGCGAGCGTCCTTCGGACCCGCGCCGTCAGCGACGGCGCGCTCTCCCTCAGCCCCAGCGGTCGCAGCACATCGCGTTGCAGGAGTGCCTCGAAAGGCCTGCCGGTGATGGATTCGAGTGCCTCGCCGAGGAGCACGTATGCGATGTTCGAGTAGCGGAAGGTCGTCGCCGGCTCCGCGAATGTGAGCTGCCGGCGCACCTCCGCATGCACCGCGTCGCGATCCGGAAAGTCATCATCGCCCCAGCGATTCGAGCCGTCCCGAATGACACCGCCGGCGTGAACCAGCAGGTGCCGGATGCTGATGTTTCTCGCGTGAGGCAGCCGGCGCGTCCAGCCCAGGTACGATGCGATCGGCTCGTCGAGACGCATCCTGCCGGCTTCGACCTGCTGCATCACCAGGGTCGCGGTCATGGTCTTGGTGATCGAGGCGCAGCGGTAGCTCGTCGCTCCCGGGGTGGCGAGACGCCCTGTGGACGCATCCGCGACGCCTCTGGCATCCATCAGGACCACGCGGGCGGCATGGCTGAGCCCGAACGAGATCCCCGGAACGTCCCAGAGCATCGCCTGATAGCGGATCCAGCGACGGGCGATCTCGGCGGCGTCGCCGATCTGGCGCGGCGCGATTTTCACGCCGACAAGGCTAGCGCGTTCCCCGCGACCCTGAGGCGGCGCAGCATCGGTAGGCAGGTGCGAAGATGACGGCGTGGTCGACGAGCTGCTTTCGCGCCTGCTTGCCGCACGCAGCGCGGTCATCGCCGATGTCGCCTCGGACGGCTCCGAGCTGCTGGTGCGTTGCGATGACTCCGGCTGCATGCAGGTGTATCGCCTTCCCGCCCAGGGCGGTGACCTGACTCAACTGACCTTCCTCGACGAACCTGTTTCCGCAGCGCGGTACATTCCCGGCAGCGACGATGTTGTCGTTGCCGTCGATCGTGGCGGTGACGAGAACTATCAGCTCTGGCTTGTTGACGGGAGCGGTGGCGAACCGCGCCCACTCCTGGTCGAGGAGAACATCAAGCATGACCTCGGTGACGTGAGTCGGGACGGCAGGCTGATCGCGTTCTGCTCGACAAAGCGGAACGGTGTCGACATCGACGTCCACGTGCTCGACCGCGCGGACGGCTCGATACGGACCGTCGTCGAGGGCGGATGGAACCGCGTCGAGTGCTTCTCACCCAATGGTCGCTGGCTCGCGGTCACCCGCCCGGACGCGGCATTCGCGATCAGCAACGACCTGCTCCTCGTCGACCTCGAGGGTGACGATGTGCGCTCGGTGGTGGATCGCGCCGGGCCGGGAACCTCAATCTCCCCAACGTGGTATCCCGACTCGTCGGGTTTCCTCTTCAGCACCGACGCGGGTCGTGATGTGCTTTCGATCGCCCGGTACGACGTGGAAACCGCATCGTGGCGCTACGTCCTGGACACCGTCTGGGAGAGCGAGGCGAGCCTCAGCCGCGACGGCAGGAGCGCGCTCGTGGTCCATGCCGAAAACGCGATCACCCGCCTGCAACTCCACGACGGCGAGAGTCTCGCCCACGTACGTGACCTCCGGCTGCATGAGGCCGGCACCGGGTTCGGTCTGCCGCTGGTGCCCCGGCCGTCGCTGTCCGCAGATGGCTCGACGGCGCTGCTGACGTTCACGACGACGGCGACGCCGCTGACTCCGCTCCGCGTCGACACCGGTGACGGCGGCTCTGCGACGCCCCTGCTACAGGTGGACGGCGTCGTCTCGCCGGCATTGGTCACCCCGGAGCTGCGCGAGATCGCGTCGTTTGACGGTGAGCGGATCACCTACTTCCTCTACACACCTCCGGTCGCGAATCCCCCGGTTGTCATCGTGGTGCACGGAGGCCCGGAGGCGCGCTTCACACCCCGGTACGATCCCTTCATCATTCGGTTGGTCGTCGCGGGCATCGCCGTGGTGGCGCCCAACGTCCGTGGCTCGGCAGGCTGGGGGCGCCGGTTCGTCTCACTTGACGATCGCCGGCTGCGGCTGAACTCCGTTCGGGATCTCACCGCCGTGCACGCGTCGCTTGCCGAGTGCGATGTGGACACGACACGCGTCGCGGTGATCGGCGGTTCGTACGGCGGGTACATGACCCTCGCCGCGCTGGCCTTCTACCCGGCCCTGTGGGCGGCCGGCATCGCGACCGTCGGGATCAGCAGCCTGGTGACGTTCCTCGAGAACACCTCACCGTATCGGCGCCGCGTGCGCGAGGTGGAGTACGGTTTTCTTGATACTGACCGCGACTTCCTCATCGAGGCGTCGCCGATGACTCACGTCGATGACATATGCGCACCGCTGATGCTGATTCACGGCGCCAACGACCCGCGGGTTCCCGTGGGCGAGGCACGGCAGTTGCACGCATCTCTGATCGCACGGGGGATCGCCAGTGAACTCCTGGTCTATGAAGACGAGGGACATGGGCTCGCCAGGCGCGCCAACCGGCTGGACGCCTCGCCGCGGATGCTCGCCTTTCTACGCAAGCATCTCAGCGTCTGATCGCGTCTGGTTGAGCTCGCTCGACCGATCGGGTCACGCGAAGTTCGCTTGTCCCTGCTCCGGACGGGTCTCGGGCGCGTCGGTTTCCGCCGACCTGTCGGGATCCGGAACCTCCGGCATCTCGGGGTCGGGCTCCTGGATCTCGGGCTCGGGGTTCGGCTCTCGAGGCGGCATCGGTGTCGGCGTCATGGGGATGTTCATAGGAACCAGTGTGGCTCAGCTGTACCTGGTTCTGGGCTTCTATCTGATATCGTCGCTATCACAACCGCGCTTCGTGAGCCTTCCGAGGAAGTCGACCTTCCATCGCCAACCCCGCCGGCGGGATCCCACCCGCCGCCACTTGAGAGGAGCTCGATGCAGACCACCCGCGTGACCGATCTCATCCGCATGGACCACATCTGGTTCCGCAGCCAGTTCCTGGCGTTGGAGTCCGCCCGTGGCGATGCGGAAACCCTCGAGTCACTCTGGGCCACGCTCTCCGCTCGCCTGGAGGTCCACGCGGCGGCCGAGGAGGCGCTCTTCTATCCGCGACTGCTGAAGGACGACTCGGATGCGGTGGATGACACGAAGGACGCGATCAGGGATCACAACGAGATTCGAGATGCGATCCGCGATGCCGAGGGTCGGCGGGTCGGGGAAGACGCCTGGTGGAAGGCCGTCAATGCAACCGAGCATGCCAATACCGAGCACATGGAAGAAGAGGAAGAGGGCCCACTGATCGAGTTCGACGATGCCGCCTCGGTCAACGAGCAGGCCGAGCTCGCGTCCGCGTTCGCGGCCTTCGAGACCGAGCATGCCGGCGCCCGCGGCATCAGCATCGATGACAGGGATCCTGATGACTACGTCGCCGGCAACTCCTGAACCTGGCGCCACATCGACAAGACTGTATAACCCCGATGGGAGCTAATTTGACACGCGCAGTACGGGGTCACTAAGCTCCAACGGTCGGCGATCGCATGATCGCCGTCCCCCCACCCCTCCCAGCGAGTTCCATCCCGCCGGCCACATCCACGGCGCGGGGTGGACTTTTTGGTTTCGGGGCACTAGACGGCCGGGAGCACGAACGTGAACGTGCTGCCGTCGCCCGGAGTTGAGTTGACGACGACATCGCCCCCGTGCAGGCGCGCGGTTTCGCGCGCGAGATAGAGCCCCAATCCTGTACCGCGTATATGGCTGGTCTCGGGTGTGACCAGGCGGCCAAACCGGGTGAAGAGCAGGTGGGCCTGCTCGGTGTTGATGCCGATGCCGTGGTCGCGGATGAAGACGCTGGCGACCCGGCCGTCCTGTTCGCAGCCGATCTCGATCTCCCCGCCGCCGGGCGAATACTTGATGGCGTTGTCGATGAGGTTGGTGAGAGCAGTCCTCAGTCGCCGCCTGTCGGCGATCACTGCGATCGCCTCATCTCTGCTGGCGACGACCAGCCGGTGATCGGCTCCCACCAGTGGGCGAATCGCCCGTACGGCCTCGTCGATCACTTCGTGGAGGTCGACCGGTTCGAGCACCAGTTCGAGACCGAGCGTCTCGAGCCGAGCGGTCTCGAGCATGTCGGAGACCTGACGCGCCATCTCCTCGGCCTTCTCCGCGATCCGGGTCAACGCCATGGCCCGATCCGGTTCGGCGAGCATCGCCTCGCTGAGCATCGATGCGTAGCCGCGGATGATGCCGAGTGGGCTGCGCAGCTCGTGGGCCGCGATGTTCAGGAACTCGCTCTTGAGCCGCTCGAGCCTCCGGCTCCGCTCCGCCTCCTGCTCGACTTCGTCGATCCTCGCGGCCTGGGCGACCCCGAGACCGAGGATGGTCGCGACCATCGCCAGGCTGTCCCGCTGCGTGCTCTCGAGGCCGCCTCGGCCGGCGATAACGAGAAGCCCGGCCACATCGCGCTCCGCGCGTACCGGAAGGATGATCCGCGACCCGTCGTCGACGATCTCGCCGGTCGTGACCGCCCGGTCGAGGGCCGGATGCTCGGTCACGCGGTACGGCCCCTGCCCTTGGATCCCCGCCGATCCGGACGTCGCGACGCAGGTCAGGACGTCGCTGCGGAGCAGGAGGAGCGACGCCTCTCGAAGGGGGCGGCCGGGTACTGACGCCAGCTGCGAGGCAAGCTTGATGGCCCAGAGGAAGAGCTTGGCGGAGCCGTCATCGGCGACCCCGGAGTCACCTCCGCCCGGCACGGCGATCAGCCGCCAGCCTCAGGTTGAGGGCAGTGCGCGCGGGCTGGTGGCGCGTTCGACGCTCTCGGAGAGCTGCGCCGGGCTGGTATCCGCCTTGACCAGGAATTCGAGGGCGCCGAGGTTGAGCCCACGCTCGCGCAACTCGGGCTCGCCGTAGTTGGTGAGGATGATCACCGGGATGTGTCTCGTCGCGCTTCCGGCGCGCAGCCGCTCGAGCACCTCGAATCCGTCAAGTCCCGGAAGGCGCAGATCGAGGTAGATGAAGTCAGGCGCTTCATCGGCGGCCACCCGCAAGCCCTCCTGGCCATCCTGGGCGATCATCACCACGTATCCGTCGGCCACGAGACGGAGCCGGTACATCTCCGCGGCGGCGACGTCGTCCTCGATCAGCAGGACCTTGACGTCATCCTCCACAAGTGCTCCTCAGTGGCCGGGCAGTGCGTCTCCCCGGCGGAAAAATATGCGACGCGTTCTGTACGGTAGCAGGCGGCCGCATCGCCCGTTCTCACGTACCGCCTCCTCGGAACGCCACTGCGACGCTCCAGTCGGCTGCGGTCAGCGGAGAACGACGCCCACTCCGAAGACGATGGTCCAGGCGACGGCCACGAACAGGGCCACGCCGGTTGCAAAGGCACGGAGGTCCAGCCGCCGGCGGCGCCTGAGGGACCGCGCCCGGATCGGCGCACCACCCGCGTTCTCCCTGCCCGGGGACAGCATTTCGGTCATGCGTCACATGATAGCAATAACGGTACTATCACGTTTTGTGATAGGATGCTTCTGACGGTGGGATCGAGGGAACCCGCCACAGCACATTGGAGGTCCTTGATGGCTCGCAGATACAAGCCGATCCAGCTCGACGTGAAACCGGTCGGGGGGCCCTACCTCGACGAGGCCGCGACCTGCCCCCAGTGCAGCTCTCGGATCACCGAGGTGCTGGGGAGGATGGGGTTGCGGCTCGTCTTCCGCTGCGATCGATGCCGCGTGCAGTTCTTCCGTCAGCGCGCCGCGGCCAGCGTGAGCTTCGTCTGATCCTTCGGGCGCCCGGTTCGTCGACGTATAGAATCGCTGTCATGTTGCACGGGTTGCGAGGTCCAGGGCGGCACGCGCTCCCCGCGCACAGGATCACTCGGCTTCCCAAGCTGGCCGGGATTGACGTCGAGCACGTCCGGCTCTGACCTGGATCCGCACCCGCCCGGGACGGCCGATTTCGCCTGGTCGATCGACGCGGACGTGGTCTCACGTGGCGACCCACACCAGATCATGGGGCGCCTGGTGCGTTTCGCCGCCGAGAACGTCGACGTCGATCGGTGCACGCTGACGAGCCTCGACCAGAGGGTGCTCCGGGTCGAGGCCAGCTACGAGCGTGGCGGACCGCCGGATTTCATCGGGCGTGAGTATCCGCTGACGTGGTTGCCGAGACAGCCGTTGCTGAATCAGGCGGTGACCACCGGGGAGATCGTGCTCGGCGGCAGCCTCGCCGCCAACGGGTCCTCGGACCCCGAGCTCGCCCCGGCCCTTCGGGAGATACGCCACACCGCGATCGTGCCGCTGTCGCTCGGCGAAACGGTGGGGGCGGTGCTGATCCTGAGCCGTCGCGGCGATCGCCCCTTCGTCCCGCGCGAGCTCGAAGGTCTTCAACAGGTCGGGCTGCTCGCCATCCTCGCACTGCGCAACGCCCGTCTCGTCGACGAGGTCCGAAGCGCGCAGCGTCGCGGGCTGGACTCACTGACACAGATGTCACGCCACGTCGCCTCCAGCCAGGAGCCGGCGACGTTCTTTGAAAAGATGAGCGAGACCGTCGCCGCTCTGGTCAGCGCGGAGCGCGCCGGTTTCTGGCAGCTCACCGGCACGGAGCTGGTTTCCCTCCAACAGTCTTCCGACCTCGATGCGGAGGGGCCGGGCCCCAGACCGCAGCGACGGCTCGAATCCGGGGGCGACGAGGACCTGGCGAGAGTGCTCTTTTCGGGGGAGGCGCTGCGGCTCGGCAGCGTCGACGGTCAGGCGCCATCCCGTCCCGGCTCGATGCTGGCCCGGCTGGGTGCCCGGGATGTGCTCGCCGTCCCGTGGCGTACCGCCGCCGTGCCCCTGGGGATCCTCACCGCGAGCAATTCGCCATCGGGCTTCTCCGATCAGGACGAATGGATCATGCGCCTGGCCGCGCGCGCGTCCGCGCTGGTCTGGCAGGGCTACAGGGCAGAGCAGCGCGCCCAGCAACTTCAGACCGCGGAGCTGGATCGCCTCGAGGCTCACGGTCAACGGATGGCCGAATTGGAGCGGCAGAAGTCGGAGTTCCTGCAACTGGCGTCGCACGAGCTTCGGGCTCCGATCACATTGGTGAGCGGGTACCTCTCGATGCTGGAGGAGGGCTCGCTCGGGGAGCTCCCGGAACCGGCGGCGAAGGTCGTGCCATTGATGACCGCGCGCATGCGTCACATGAGCCAGCTCGTCGACCGGATGCTGACCACCAGCCGGATGGAGCTTCGCTCCCGGGACCAGCATGAGAGGGACATCAGCATTGACGCGCTGGCACGAGCCGTGAGCGCGTCGGCGAGCGCCACGGCCGCAGGCCACGCAAAACGCAGGATCAGCGTCGAGTTCGGATCGGCGAGTTCGCGTTCGAGCGGATCCGGAGCAGGTGGAGACCATACTCGGCAACCTTGTATCCAATGCGGTGAAGTACTCGCCCGACGGCGCTGATGTCACCATCGCGGTTCGCGAGGAGCCCGGCTGGGTCGCCGTGGATGTCATCGATCACGGTGAGGGGATCACCGCCGAAGACGTGGAGAAGCTGTTTCGACCATTTGGGCGTCTCCAGAGTGCGATCGCCGCCGGTATTCAGGGAACCGGTCTCGGCCTGCATCTTTCGCGCGCGCTTGCCCACGCTCAGGGCGGGGACATCGAGGTCACGTCCCGGCCCGGCGAAGGGAGTACATTCACGCTGCGGTTGCCGCGCGGACGCAAACGGCCAGCGGGGAGAGTCCATGCCTGATGGATCATCGAGCGTACGCCTGCTGCTCGTGGACGACGACCTCGACGTCGCCGCGATGTACGAGATGCAGCTTGCGGCTCAAGGATTCCATGTCATCAGAGCAACCTCCGGCGCCGAGGCCATCGTTCGCGCGGGGGCAGACATTCCCGATCTGATCTATCTCGATCTCGGACTCCCAGAGATGCACGGTTTGGACGTTCTCGAGAAGCTCCGAGCCCATCCGAGCACGGCCGGTATCCCGGTGGTCATTCTCACCAACTACAGCGAGCCCGAGCTGATCGCGCGCGGCCGCGAGCTCGGCGCGCACGATTACCTCATCAAAGCCCACACTCCGCCGGCACTCCTCGCCGAGGCCACGCGAAAATGGGTGTCGTGACGAGAGGCCGACGACGATTCCAATGCGGACATCGGAACCGCGCGCGACCCGGGTCATCAGGAGGCCAGGGACGCTGCCCTTGACGCAGTCGAGCCGGAACGTCTTCTCGAGGGCGAGGACGAGCACACCGCCTACGTGGACGACGCCATCCACTGGACCAAGGTCTACGCGGAGCTGCTCGACTTCAAGCGCAGCCTGCTCGCTGTCGCTGAGCACGAGCTGAGATCGATGGATGAAGACGCGGAGGCGGAGGTCAAGGAAACCGACCTCAAGGTCCTCATGGCCGAAGCCGCTCGCTTCGAGCGGCGCCTGGACTTCTGGCACGACCGTGCCGACGCGCTCAAGACACGTACCGTCACGGATTCCGAATAACCCAAGCGCGCCACATGACCGCGTGTAAACGCGGCATCGCAAGCCGTCGCACACCTTGCCACCACCGGCGCTGCTGGCGTCTGATACTCCCAGGGCGCGAGCGAGGGTGACCGCGCCGAGAGGGACATGGAGGACCTGTGCTGTGCCAACTGTGGTGACTCCTGGGAAGGAGACGCGCGCGCTTCGCCGGCTCGCAGCGCTGCCGGGCACAACGCTGTTCCATCGCCGGCCGCGCGCCCCCGGTCTGGCCGGCCCCGTGTCGATAGTCGCGTGCACGATGCGTGGTTGCCACAACCGGACGGCACAGCTCTGCGCATATCGCGACCGCCGGGATCGCTCGTGCGTGGCAGCCATCTGTCCAGCGCACAGCATCACGCTCGGCGGCATCGCATACTGCCGTCGTCACGCGGGCACGGTGCAGGCGATTGGTGAGCTGGCGCGGGACCAGAGTGGGCATCCCGACGTCGATGACCGGGCTCCGTCGCTGGTGGACTGGATCGCTCGCGACATCGACAAGGACATCCGGACCCTCCTCGCGCGAACGGCACGGCCCGGCGAGAGCGTGCTCGCCGACGGCGCGGTCCGTCTGGCGCACGACTTTCACCGAAAGGCCCGGTGGGAGCGGAGCTGGCGCCTCATCGAACACACCGGTCCGATCCTCAACGTGACCCTGCACGTCGCTGAGGACGACGACGCCCTGGTGCACATTCGCGTCGGGACCGAGACCGTCGCCGATGGCGTACCCCCGTGGATCGCGCGGCGCCGAGAGGGGCAGGACGTCGAGGCGGCCATCGACATCTCCCAGCGCCGGCTGTTCTACCGCTACCTGGAGGAGACGATCTCCGAAGCGGTGGCACGGTTCCGGGACCGCTCCGACCGCATCGCGCAGTAGGACCTCCGGCATCGCCCCTGTGGGCTGGTTTGCGCTTGGCAATACATGGTAGTGTCGCTATAATACTTTCTGATAGCTGACTGCTGGCTCTCGGACGCCGAACGCCGGAGCGGGTCAGCGCGGAGGTATGGGGTTGCCACGGAGATACAAGCCGGTCCACCTCGACGCGAAGCCGGTCCCTGAGCTCCTGCTTCAGGAGGCGGCAACATGCCCGCAATGCGATTCCCGGCTCACCGAGGTGCTTGGGCGCATGGGTCTGCGGCTGCTGTTTCGATGCGGGGAGTGCCGGGTGCGTTTCTTTCGTCACCCGAAGGCATCCGCAGGTGCGCGGTTCGTCTGACCTCAGATCTTCACGTGCTGGACGTCGATGTCGGTCAGATCGGCAGGCCGCGGCACGCCATGGGCATCGAGCAGTTGCAGGCAGAGGATGAGGTAGCGCGCACTGATCAGATTGAGCCCATAGCCGCGGGTCAGCCTCTGGATTGCTCCAAGCGTGATGATGTCGCGCTGGGAGTAGAGGCGGCGGTTCGTCGCGGTGCGGCTGGGGACCACCAGCCCGAGGTGCTCGTACATCATCAGCGTCCGCGTGTGCGTTGCCAGGATTTCCGCAGTGATGCCGATCGTGTACAGGGGCTTGTCGAGGTTCAGCAGCTTTGCCTCGCCGGCTGTAGCCGGCGCGCGCGTCACCATCGGGCGGAACATCTGCCGGATCACGCCGGACGGCGTCCTGCGTGCACGAGCATCCGCACCACCGACCCCGCCTCGGAAGACGAGCGCACCTGGACGAGGTCGCAGAGCTGGTTGACCGTCCAGAGGCCGCGCGGCATCGACAGGTCGTCGCCGGGCCGGTGGCGATCGACGAGCGGGTCGCGGATCACGCCTCGATCGGAGACCTCACAGACGACATCACCGTCCTCGTGCCAGATGCGAGCCACACCGCGCCCCCCGCCGTGGGTGACGCTGTTGGTGGCCACCTCGCTGACCGCGAGGATGAGGTCGTCGAGCCGCCAGGGCGATAGTCCAGCCCGAGCACCCTCGGCCGCAACGAGCGCTCTGAGCTCCGCCAAGGACGCGGCTTCGAAAGCCATCTCGGCGACCACGCCGCCAGGCTGCGTCAGTGGCGACGCCGAGGGGATGGTCGGGACCAGAAATCCTTCGGGTCGGTCATCCGGCGCATCCGATCCGGCGCCGCCGACTCCGCTGATCACCGGGTGCGTGGTTCGCGCCCTCTGGATCGTGCTCGGGTCGAGGGCGTCGACATCGTAGGGGCAGAGCAGCCAGAAACCTCGAGCCGCCGCAAAGGCGGTGTTGATCAGTGCCTCGTGCCAGTGGCACTCCTCGAGCTGCGCGCCGGCGCGCCCCGGCCAGATCGGCTCGCCCACGCCGCGCATGCGGGTGGCTCCGCCCTCCACGCGCTCGGCGGCGTACTGATCCCAGGCAGGGATGATGCGCGCGGGGTTGGCGCCGACCACCTCCATGTCGCGATACTCGACCAGCCCGTCGCCGACCGCGCCGATACGCTCGCGGAGCGCCTCGATCTTGGGGCGGCTCACCATCACCAGGGTCGGCTCGCCGGCGGCGAGACCGTCGGCGACGAACGGGGCTATCTGATCTGCGAACTCGCGCTCACCACTGTAGAGAAGCGCCTCGTGGCGAAAGTGGCCGATGTGGCCCTCGTCGCTCAGCTCGCCACCTGGAGATCCCCCTCAACAGGGCTCACGGCGTTTGCTCCCGGCAGGCCGGCGGCGATCAGCGCACGCTGCAGCTGCGGCTGCATGCCGGCCAACGTGACGTGTCCGGATTCCGCCGCTCGAGCGAGCATGCGGAGACCGGCGACGGAGCAGAACGTCACTGCGCTGAGATCGATGGTGCACGCCTCGTCGCCGGACACCGCGGCGTTCAGTGCCTCGTCGAGCGCGTCAAGGTGCGCCTGGTCGATGCTGCCGACGAGGATCAACGACGCCGGTCGGGATGTGCGCGATATCGCCAGGCTCGTCGATACGGCGATTTCGGCGTGGTTGATTTCAGCCGGGGTCTCCGGCCTCAGGACCGTGTCTTCGTCGAGGCCCGGCAAATCGAGCCGCGGGCTGTGCTGCCACTCCCCCAGCACCCACGCCGCACGCGCGGTGAGGTCGGTCGGTGAGATGCCAATCTCGGCGATCCGATCCGCGTTTGCATTGATGAACGCGGTGAAGTCACTCACGAACCCTCGCACGACGGCGGCCAGTTCACGACGGCCGGCGCGATCGTCCGGCGGATCGGCGAGCGCGGCCGCCTTGGCTGCAACCAGCTGCCGCAACGAATCCGCGTAGAGGGTCTCGAACTCGGCGTTGAGCGCCCGGAGCACCTCGATTCGACCCGGCCCCATCATCGCGAGCCAGCGCATTCTCTCGAACTCAGAGCCGAGCGAGCAGCGTGGATAGAACTGATTCGTGCTCAGCTCGCCAACCAGCAGGTGGGCGCAGGCAACGTGGGTGCCGAGCGGCTTTCCGTACGACGTTGCGTTGATGAACTGGGTTCGTTGGAAGGCGGGGCACTCGACGGTCGCCCGGTCGAATTCGCCTCCAAACCGGCAGCGGTCGAGGGGCTCGGCTGCGCCGCCCGCCGATGGCGTCGGCGGTCGACGCTCGGAAAGCATGGCCATCGAGACTGCTCAGCCGGCGGCCCAACGGATCATTGACAGTGAGTTTATACCGTCAACCGACCCTTCTCCACCACCGCAACACACACTTTTCCGAGTTGCCACCCCGACCGGGGAACGAACCCCGGCGGGGTGGGCTCTTTGGGGAGGGGAATTCAGACAAGAGCGATGCGTTTCGCCTACGCGCAGGCTAACAAATCGGTATTCGCGATGTCAAGCAAGCTGATAGCGGCTCTATATCAATATCCGGGGGACTTTCACGCCGCGGCTTTGAGGAGACGCAGCACCGCGCGCTCCTCGGGGCGCAGCTTGCCGCCGTCTGCCGACGCCCGCTCGTCGCCCGATGCGGCCCGTACGGATCGGAGCTTCGCAAGCGCGCCGTCATTGAAGGCCTTCAAGACGCCGGGGTGGATGTAGCAGCGCCGGCAGACCGCGGCGGTGTTGCCGAGTTGTTCGGCGGCGAGCCTGACCGCTTGCAGCAGCCCTTCTCGCGTCGCCTGCTCCGGCCCCGTTTCAACCCCGCGCAGCGCGCTCGCGGCGATCACCGTTCCTGCCCACGTCCTGAAGTCCTTCGCGGAAAAGTCCCCGCCCGCGGCGTCACGAAGGTAGGCGTTGACGTCGTCGGATGTCACCGCATGAGCATCGCCGTGTTCGTCGACGTACTGAAAGAGCTCTTCCCCCTCGAGCGACGTGCAGCGTTGCATGACTGCTGCCACGCGGCGGTCGCGCACATCTGCCGTGACCCGCTTTCCCCCTTTGCCACGGAAGCTCAGATGGATGCTGTCGCCATTGATCGAGGCATGCGAGGCGCGCAGGGTCGTGAGCCCGTAGGACCTGTTCGTCCGCGCGTACTCGGCATTACCGACGCGTACGAGGGTGTGATCGAGCAGGCGGATGACGGCGGCCAGGACACGCTCGCGTCTCAGACCGTGGCGGCGAAGGTCGGCATCGACGCGCGCGCGAATCCGCGGGAGCGCCTCGGCGAACTCGATGGTGCGATCGTACTTGCTCTCGTCGCGCACCTCTCGCCAGCGCGGGTGGTACCGGTATTGCTTCCGTCCACGTGCATCGCGACCCGTCGCCTGGATGTGGCCGTTCGGGTCGGCGCAGATCCATACGCTCGTCCAGGCGGGAGGAATCGCCAGGCTGCGGATACGCCGCAGGGTCGCCGCATCGCGCACCGAGGAGCCGTCGGCACGCACATAGCCGAAATGGGGCCCCCGTCGACGGCGCGCGATCCCGGGAGTGGAATCGCTCACCCACCGCAGGCGCGCCTGCCGAGCGGTCAGCACGTCTGCCGGCGCCGGGGCTCGCAGGTCGGTCACCGAGCACCTCGACGCGCACGCGTGGACGGTCGCGGAAGCACAACGGCCGCCACGGCGTAGAGCGCGAGGCTCACGCCGGCCCACGCCCCAATGGCGGCTACGAGCGCCCACCCCGCGACGTGTCCAAGGAGCAGCGCCGCACTCGCCGCGAAGGCGACCATGCCGATAGCGCCGAAGGTGGCACCCTGCGCGTCCGATACCGCCTGGGACGTGCCGCCCTCCTTCTGCAGCAGCGTCAGCGTGGCCGGAAGGATGGCTGGAAAGGCGAGGAAGAGACCCCCCATGTGTTCGCCACCGACACGGGCGATCAGCGCCGCCATCAGCGATACCCCCGCGCCGAAGGCGAATCGCAGCGCACAGTCCCGGGGGCGCACCGAGCGCAGGCTCCCGAGATTGATGTGGCCGCTCTCATCCGGGGGCTCCTCGCTCCTGGATCTCACCATCATCACCGCAGGGCTACCGCCCAGAGTGCGAATGCGACCACACACCACACTCCGGTGGCACCCGCCGACCCTTTGAGGGCCCCGAAACGCCTGACCAGGGTCGCCCCGACGAGACACCAGGCGGTGAGGGCAATCGCTCCGGCGATCATTCCCAGCGAGAGGCTCCGCGCCGATGCGACACCCGACGCGACCAGCGTGATCGCAAGACTGGCGAGAGCGATCGAAGGAGCCGCGGATGTGACACCGGCGAGACGGCGGGGCCTGATCGACTCGCCGACCAGTGAGAACACCACGACCAGCGCGCCTCCGACCAGGGCCTTCAGCGCGAGCGACCCGAGTTCCACCCTGACACCCCACAAGGACCCATACCCGCTATCACTATCTCTGATAATAGCGTTTCGTCCCGTTGTCCCGCCGCCGCCGTATGGTTTCTTGAGGCGGTTTGTGCGCTACCGTACGAGACGATCAACACGGAGCGATAGAATCAGCGCAACGGAGCGGAGCCGGATGCCAGGGGTTTTCACCGATGGCGGGCGTCAGAGGAGGAAGCTTGGTGGACGATGACGTCAAGGTTCTGTTGATCGAGGACGACGCCGCGGCCGCCGAGATGTACCGTCTCCGGCTCGCGGCGGACGGCTACGCGGTGGTGGTTGGAGGCGACGGCGAGCAGGGCCTGCGCATGGCCGTCGAAGAAGCGCCGGACTTCATCTACCTCGACCTCCGCCTGCCGGGGCTCGACGGCTTCGAGGTGCTCGAGCGGCTCAGGGAAAACCCGGCCACAACCCATATTCCGGTGATCATTCTCAGCAACTACGGCGAGCCCGAGCTGCGCGAGCGCGGCCTGAAGCTGGGGGCCCTCGAGTTCCTGGTCAAGGCGGACACCACCCCGGCGCAGCTGTCCACCAAGGTCGAGCAATCGCGCGAACCGCGGCCCATCCCATTCGCCGATCCGCCGCGGTGACCTGAGCACCTCTCCGCATCCGGCTCGGCGCCGGCCCGCCTGCGCTATACGCCGTGGGGCACCGGCTCCCTGTTCAGCCCCTCTTCCTCGACCGAGCTGACCTCTTCCCCGAGGCGAGGCAGGGTCTCGACGCTCACCTCCTCATCCGAGCCGGTGCTCATCGCCGTCTCGCCGCGCCGGGCCCGATACAGCGCTCCCAGGAAGATGTTGGCGACCGCCGCGACGGGCACGGCGAACAGCGCGCCGAGAACGCCGGCAACCTCGGCGCCGACCAGCAGAGCAGCCATCGCCACGAGGGCGTGAAGCCGCGTGACACGCCCATAGACGCGTGGGCCCAGCAGGTACGCGTCGATGGCGTGCCCGAGCAGCCCGATCGCGGCGGCGACGAGCGCAAGCTCCGGGCTCTGCACCAGGGCAACCACGACCGCGAGCGCCATGGCCACGACCGCACCGACGATGGGGACGAACTCGAGGAAGAAGGCGGCGATCCCGAGCAGGATCGCGTACCGGACACCTGCGAGTGTCAGTGCCACCCCGGTGTAGGTGCCGATGACGAATGACATGACGATCTGGCCGCGCACATACGCCGCCACGGTCGACCCGACCGCCAACGCGGCGAAATCGAACTCGCGCTGGTGATCAGGAAAGACGTTGCGTGCCGTCGCGACGACGCCGCGACCCTCGATGAGCAGGTAGATGGAAATGACCAGGACGAGCACCACGCTGACCAGCCCGGACACGAACGCGGCGGCAACGCCGAGTGCCACGCCGAGTTGCTGGCCATTCACGGCCTTGGTCAACGACGAGAACGAGAACGTGATGCCGTGCTGGTGGAGCTGGTTCTCAATGGTCCGCAGCAGCGCCGGGACTTCCTTCGCCTGCGCGACAACGGTCGGGAGTACGAGCATGATCGCGCCGGCAACGATCGCCAGGCCGATCGCGTAGATCAGCAGAACGGTGAAAGAACGATGCCCGCGAAACGGCCTCACACGCTCCAGCGTCTCCACCACCGGGGTCAGGATGAGTGCAACGATTCCCGCGAAGATGAAGAGCAGGAGCACGTTGAAGACATGAACGAGGATGAAAGCAGCGCCTTCGAATATCCAGATGACCGCGAGCACGATGGCGAGCCACACCAGGGCTCGCATCGATCGCGTTTCCCAAACGCGGCTCCGTACAGTGGCCGGTCGCGATGTTCTCGAACCGGTATGGTCTTTGGCTGTCCGCGCTCGGCCCGGTGAGGAGGATGTGGCGCGCTTAGACGGCGACGTGGTCAAGGTCGAAGCCACGCAGCTCGCTGGGGCGTGGAATGTGATGCGCGTCGAGCAGTTGCAGGCATTGAATCATCTGACGGGCGCCCGCCAGGTTCATATGGTACTGACGGCGCAGGCGGGACACCGCGCGCAGCGCGAGAATGTCGCGCAGCGTGAAACGGCGGCGGTTCCATCCGCTCACCGATCGCTTGACGACGCCCAGCTCCTCGTAGAGGATCAGCGTGCGGGGATGGCTCGCGAGCATCTCGGCGGCAACACCGAGGCTGTACATCGGCTTCTCGAGCTGGACGGTTCGGTTCATCACGCACCTTCTCCGTATGGGCGACGCCGTATCGGTGTCGTTTGCAATCGCTGAAACCAACGGCGTCTAGTTATCTAGCACGCACTATCAGCTAACATGATATCCGAAGTGTAGCATAGGTGCGGTGGCGATCCGCCTCCACGGTCCGGTTTCGATGATGGGTGATAGACTGGCTATCAATAAAATGGTATGCCGCCGCAACGTATAGCTGTGCCCGAAGCGAACCCGAAGCGATCATCCACCGGGTTCGTCACCGAGCCGCGAACCTTGCCCCCAGCCGCCGAAGAGCCTCGCAGCGTCAATGAGGCGATCGGCCGCCTGGTGGCACGGCTCCTTGACGACGTTCCCACCGATCCACGGGAGACGGTGCCGCTGCAGGGTCTGCTTCAGACCATGGCGATCGAGGGCACACGCGTCGTTCCCCACACCGAATGCGTCATCTCGGTCGTGCCCGCGACGAGACCGGACGTCTTCCAGGTGGTCGCCGCGTCCGGCCCCTGGGCCGAACGGCTCATCGGCGAGGAGTGGCCGCTGCACGAGGGGATGCTCCACGGCCGCGCGATGCTGCACGGGGTTCCCGTCGAAACCGCCAACGCACCGGAGGAAAGCGCCGCGCCCGAGGTGTTCGGATCACACATCCGCATCGGCCGCCTGGTCCCCATGGCCACGGGAATGCCGCTGCCGGATGGACGTGTCGGCATGGGGGTCGTCGGCTTCTGGCGCCCCGAGAGCCGGCCGTTCACCGACACCGAACGAGCGATCATGGATCGCTTCACTCGCCTGATCAGCATCATCGTGTTCGGTGACGAGGCGAGAGGGTCGACCCAGCGTCTCGTCGACCGCCTGCGACTCAGCAGCGAGGCGACGCGGGAGCTTTCCTCGTCCCTCGACCCCTCCCGGGTGGTCCAGGCGATCGTCGAACGGATCGCGGAGCTGGTTGACGTGGATCGAATCACCGTCACCAGATTCGAGGCGGATTCGATCGAGGCGATCGCCGGCTACGACAGGAGTTGCGTGCCCGCGCGAATCGGCGCCAGATGGCACCTGACGCCACAGCTCCGCGCCGCAATCGACAGCGGCGAAGTGGCATTTGAGGGCTTCCCTGACGTCGACGGGATGCCGCCCGACATGCGGGAGCAGCTCGCGGATGTGCGCACGCGCGTGATCCTGCCGCTGAGAACCGGCGGACGCGTTCTCGGCATCCTGGCGGTCAGCCGGCGGACGGACCAGGCGTTTGCGCAGCTGGACCTGGACAACCTCGAACAGATTGCGCTCTCGGCTGCGCTTGCGCTCCAGAACGCCAGCCTGTTCGCCGAGACCAAGGAGGCCCAGCAGAAGGCCCTGCACGCGCTGCTGAGCGTCTCCGATCACCTCGACGCGACGTCGTCGGACGTCGAGCTGTACGCGCGGTTTGCCGGGACGGTCGCGGAACTCGTCGGAGCCCAACGCGTCACACTCTGGCGGCTCGGCACCGACGGCAGGCGATTGATCCCCGCCGCCGGCGCCCACGGCGTCACGGCGGCCGAATTCGAGCGCTGGCGGCCCGTTCCGTGCGACCCGGAGGGCGTGTCCGATCGCGATCGCGTGGCCTTCGGTGACGCCGTGTTTCGCGGGCGTGCTGCCGACCTGGGGATGGGCGTGCAGGTCGGGGAGCACGAACAGTCCGCGGCCGATACCATGGCGGTCGCGTGGCGCGCCGGGTCGTTGCGCCTCGGGGTTCTCGCTGCGCACGCGCCCATCAAGCAGGACGGGTTCAGCCACGAGGATGCGTGGACCCTGCAGCTCGCCGCGTTCGCCGCCGGGCTCGTCTGGCAGATCAAGGCCTCTGAGGAACGTATCCGCGCCCTCGGTGACGCCGAGGCGCGGCGATTGCACGAGCACATCGAGCGCACTCGGTCGATGGAGAAGATGCGGTCCGATTTCCTGAAGCTTGCCTCTCATGAGCTGCGCGGACCGATTGCGGTGGTACGTGGCTATTTTTCGATGATGGCCGACGGGTCCCTCGACGAGGACGGCCTCGCTCGCGCGATGCCGGTCATCGAGCGCAAGCTCAATGACATGAATGCGCTGGTCAACGAGATGCTCGAGACCGCACGCCTCGAGGAGGGTGTGACCCGACTGGAGCGTCAACCGCAGAGCTTGCGAGGCATCCTCGTTGCCGCAACCTCGGCGATGCAATCGCCGCTCGGCGCGCAGCATCGCCTGGACTTGCGCCTGCCGGGCAACGAAGTGCTCGTCGACGTGGACGCCGGACGGATCGAGACGATCCTGAGAAACCTGCTCGACAACGCGGTCAAGTTCTCCCCGCATGGAGGCGAGATCAGCTGCCACGCGACCGCTGCTCATGACGTCGCCAGTGTTGCGGTGATCGACCACGGCCTCGGCATTCCTCCAGAGCAGATGCACCGCCTCTTCACCCGCTTCAGCCGTCTGGTAACCCCCGAGAACAGTCACATCTCCGGCACCGGACTGGGTCTCTACCTCTCGCGCGAGCTGGCCCGTCTTCATGGCGGCGATATCACCGCAAGCTCAACTCCCGGCGGGGGTGCGTCATTCGTGTTGACGCTTCCGGTATGGCACGTGGAGCCGGGTGCCGTCGAGGCGATCGCCTGAGCGATTCGCGTCCGGCGCCCACGAGAGTGCTCACGCGCGCTCCAGCAGCGCGACCGGCGCCTCGCCGAGCAGCGCCGCCAAACTCCGCTCACCGCCCTCAACCTGACGTCCCGTGAGCGCGTCGCGCCAGCGACCCGCGGGAAGATGGACCCGCGTGTCGAGCCAGCCGGGGCGGAGCCGCAGCGGCCAGCGGAACGCGATGGTCACCGTGACCGGCTCGCCGTCCGCACCGGTCCGGGCATAACAGATCGCGTGCTCCGCGCGCGTTCCTGTTGCCACGACGCGTTGATATCCCGAGCCCGTGCCGTAGGCCTCGGAATGGCGAGCCCGCACCGCGAGCGCGCTCGCAATCAGACGCAGTTTCGGAGCGCCTTCGTCGAGTCGGGACATGAAGCCGCCGGCATCAGCAGCCATCACATCGTGGAGCAACTCGCGACGAACCGCGTAGTCGACCGGCGCGCGATTGTCGGGATCCACCAGGCGCAGGTCCCAGAGCTCTGAGCCCTGGTAGATGTCCGGAATGCCGGGGGCGGTGAGCTTGATCAGCGTCTGCGAGAGTGACAGGGCCTGCCACGCCGGCGTCATCGATGCGACCAACGCG
This sequence comes from Candidatus Dormiibacterota bacterium, assembly GCA_963799005.1. Lineage (GTDB taxonomy): Bacteria > Chloroflexota > Dormibacteria > Aeolococcales > Aeolococcaceae > Palsa-851. The sequence continues at coordinate 358,066 of CAWCVK010000004.1, forward strand.
CCGATGACAACCTGGACCTCCGGGTCGGCGAGCATGGTTCGCACGAAGTGCTCGAGATCCGCCTCAAATTGCAGGTTCGGCTCGATCCAGGAGGTCTCGATCTTTGCCTCGCGAGCCGCCTTGCGCATGTACGCCCACGCGCGATCGGCGTCCAACGGATGGGCCGCCACCATGGTTTGGTAAAAGAGGTATTCGGCCTGAAATGATGGAGGGTGCGTACCACGGTGGCGCGCGGCGGCGGCACCGAGGCGCGCGACCGCGGCGCTCCATCGCCGCGGCATCTCGGCGAGCAGGGCGACACGCAGGCGCGCGTCCTCGGCCCGCTTGCTGTCGTGCGTGGTCGTGGCCAGCAGGCTCAGCGGGCGCAAACGGGAGTTCTCGGCGCATGCTGCGTGAAACTCGTCAAGGTTGGTGAGACGCTCCGGATCGCAACCCACTTCGTTGAGCGCGACCATTCGCACGTAGCGGTAGAACGCGGTGTCCTCCACCCCCTTTGCCATCACCGCTCCCGCAACCTGCTGGAATCGCTCGCGAAGCTCGCGACTCGCCTCGGTGCGTTCGCCGGCGCCACGGAGCGCGGTCAGGACCGCGGCGAGTTCGACCTTCTTCGCAACGACCGGATCGCCGCGCCCGCGCCTCGGCGACCGCAATCGCTCGCTGATCGACGATCGAGAGCGTGGCGTCGGGTTGCGGATAGACCCGATACTGCGGCATGCCGGCGAGGAGCTCGGCGAGCTCCGCGCTCGCGTCGTCGACGCCGGCGGCGGCGGCGACCCGGGTGAGCCGGCCGAGTTCGGCGCTCAGTGAGCTCCGGAGCACGTCGATGCGGGCTCGGTGCGAGTGGACCGGAAAGCCGTCGGCGTCTCCGGTGAACCGGCGGTAGCAGTCGGCGAGCCTGGTGACGCCCCCCGGATGCACCATGAGCGAGGCCACCAGGGCGCCGAACTCGTACCCCGTGGTCCCGTCGATCGGCCATTGGGCCGGCACCTGCTCGCCGGGCGCCAGGATCTTCTCGACGACGAGCCATGCCCCCTCGGCCTCGGTGCGCAGGCGCGACGCGAACGCGGTCGGGTCACGAAGCCCGTCGATGTGATCGACACGCAGTCCATCGATGGTGCCGTCTTTGACCAATTCGAGCGCGCGGGCAAGCACGGTTTCGAAGACAGTCGCCACGTCGACGCAGACGCCGGCGAGCGATGAGACATCGAAGAATCTGCGGTAGTTGAGATGAGCGGCTCCCGTTCTTGCGTCCTCGAGGATGTACCGCTGCGCATCGAGCGTCTCGCGCGACACCGGCCCAGGCATGACGGCGGTGCCCGGTGCGAGGGGGAATGCGTGTTCCTCGTAGCGAAGCTCGTAGTCGTCGGAGACGCCTCCGACCACCTGCAGCGCTCCGGCGGCGAGGAGCTCAGCGAGCGGCGCGCCGAGCACGGGAAGCAGCACCTTCTCCTGTGCGCCGGGAGCACCCCACGCGATATCGAAGAACTGCGCGTACGCGCTGCGCTGCCCATTGCGGAGGACGTCCCACCACCAGGCGTTCCCGCGGTCGGCGATGCACATGTGGTTTGGCACCACGTCGAGGAGTTGCCCCATCTGCGCGCCCCTGAGTGCGTGGTCGAGGCGGCGCAATCCGGGATCTCCGCCGAGCGCGGTGCTCACCCGCGTGGGATCGACGACGTCATACCCGTGGGGACTGTGCTCTGCCGCCTGCATGTACGGGGAGCAGTAGAGGTGCGAGATCCCCAGGTCCTCGAGGTACGGCACGATCGCCGCGGCGGCGTCGAAGTCGAACTCCTCGCGCAGCTGGACGCGATAGGTGGCGCGAGGATGCGCTCTCACCGATGCCGTGTGTGTGGTACCCGGTGCGCTCCACGCATGCGAGCGGGTGATGCTATCAATTTGCGGAGGTGCGCCATCATTGGACGGTATGACCGCTCCGCGACGCCGGACGGGAAGCAGGCCGGCGCCTCGTCATCAGGCGTGGCCCGGGAGCGAGGCGCCGCTCGGCGCCACGTGGGACGGAGAAGGCACGAACTTCGCCGTGTATTCGGCCTCCGCGGATGCCGTGGACGTGGTGCTTCTCGCCGAGGACGGCACCGAAACAGCCACGTATTCGCTCGAGGAGCGCACCGATCTCGTCTGGCACGGGTACATCGACCAGGTCGGTCCTGGACAGCGATACGGCCTGCGCGTCCATGGCGAATACGACCCGCGACGTGGTCTGCGCCACAACCCGCGCAAGCTGCTCCTCGACCCGTATGCGCTGGCGATATCGGGACGGTTCGTGCACGGCCCGGCGCTGTTCGGCTACTCGTTCGATGGCGACGACCTCGATCCCAGCCGTCTCGATTCCGCCGCCGCGATGCCGAAGAGCGTCGTCGTCGACAGGAGTTTCCCCTGGGGCGACGACCGCCGTCCGGATACGGCGTGGGCGGACACCGTGATCTACGAGCTGCACGTGAAGGGCTTCACGAAGCGCAACCGGGACATCCCGCAGGAGTTGCGGGGCACGTATGCGGGGCTGGCTCATCCCAGCTCCCTGGAGTACCTGCAGCAGCTCGGCGTCACCGCAGTCGAGCTCATGCCGGTGCACCACTTCATCGACGCGGGCCAGCTCATCGATCGTGGCCAGGTCAATTACTGGGGATACGACTCGATCGGGTACTTCTCGCCGGAGAGCCGCTACTCCGCCGGCGGCCGGCACGGCGACCAGGTCCGTGAGTTCAAGGCGATGGTCCGCGCCCTCCATGCCGCCGGGCTCGAGGTCATCCTCGACGTCGTGTACAACCACACCGGCGAGGGCAACCACCTTGGCCCGACGGTGAGCTTTCGCGGGATCGACAATCCGTCCTACTACCGGCTGGTCGAGGACGAGCCGCGCTTCTACTTCGATGTCACCGGGACGGGCAACAGCCTCAACGTCAGCAGTCCGATCACCCTACAGCTCATCACCGACAGCCTGCGGTACTGGGTCACCGAGATGCATGTCGATGGGTTCAGGTTCGACCTCGCGGCAGCCCTTGCTCGGCAGTTCTACGAGGTCGACAGGCTCTCTGCGTTCTTCGACATCATCCATCAGGATCCCGTGCTCTCACGCGTCAAGCTCGTGGCCGAGCCGTGGGACGTCGGCGAGGGTGGGTATCACGTCGGCAACTTTCCTGTGCGGTGGGCGGAGTGGAATGGTGCGTATCGGGATACCATCCGCGACTTCTGGCGCGGTGAGGCCGGCGGCGTCCGCGATATCGCCGACTGCCTCACCGGGTCGAGCAGCCTCTACCAGTGGGATGGGCGCCAGCCATGGGCGAGCATCAACTTCGTCACCGCGCACGACGGGTTCACGCTCCGCGACCTGGTCACGTACAACCACAAGCACAACCAGGCCAACGGCGAAGCCAACCAGGACGGCGCCAACGACAATCGCTCGTGGAATTGCGGCTTCGAGGGCGAAACCGACGACCCCGCGATCACCGCATTACGGGACCGGCAGCGCCGCAACCTGATCGCCACCGTGCTGCTCTCGCAGGGCTGCCCGATGATCTGCGGCGGCGACGAGATCGGCCGCACCCAACGTGGCAACAACAATGCGTACTGTCAGGACAACGAGCTGTCGTGGCTCGACTGGACCAACATCGACGCGGTGATGCTGCGTTTCGTCCAGCGCGCCGTCGCGCTTCGCCGCGAGCAGCCGGTGCTGCGGCGGAAACGCTTCTTCTCAGGCGAGGCAACCCGACGCTCGGGACGCAAGGACATCATCTGGCTGCTTCCCAACGGAGAGGAATTCAGCGACGCGAACTGGGACAACGACGCCGAGCGGTCCATCGGCATGATCCTCAACGGTGACGAGATTCCCGACCGGGATCCGCGAGGTCGCCGCATCGTGGGTGACTCGCTGATGATCCTGCTCCACAGCGGGGACGTGCCGATCACCTGGAGGATGCCGTCGGGCTGGAGAGGTGGATGGACGCTCGTGATGGACACCGACGACCCCGAAGGGCATCGTGGTTCGAGCGTGCATCACGAGGGCGATGAGGTTCCGCTCCAGCAGCGCTCGCTCATCGTGCTCAGTCACCGCATCGACGCCGCGCGCGAACAGACTGCCGGCTCAGCACGAACCTGAGCGCTACACCTCACAGCGAAGCGTGCGCCCTCGTTAACTCGGTCGTCGACGACCTAATCGACGAAATAGGCTAGGCAGATGCAAGGGGACCACGCTGTGCAAGCCGTGCCGCAGAGCGAACGCGGGCTCGCGCTCGCGGCCGCGATCGCGACCGTCATCCTGTGGGCCTCGGCGTTCGTGGGGATCCGCGCGGCCGGTCGCGCTCTCTCGCCGGGATCCCTAGCCCTGGCACGTCTCCTGGTCGGTGCGCTCGCTCTCGGGATACTCGTCGTGATCCGCAGGCAGCCGCTTCCGAGACGCGCCGATATCCCCGGACTGATCACTTGCGGTCTGCTCTGGTTCGGCGCCTACAACCTCCTGCTCAACCAGGCGGAACGGACGGTCGACGCCGGCACCGCGGCCATGCTGGTGAACACGGGGCCGGTCTTCGTGGCGATTCTCAGCGGACTGTTTCTCCGTGAGGGCTTTCCCCGGCGTGTCGTGCTCGGGTGCCTGGTGGGGTTCGCCGGCGCGGTCGTGATCGGATTCGCCACCTCGACGCGAGGATTCCAGGCGGGATTCGGCGCGGCGCTGTGCATCGCTGCCGCCGCGGTCTACGCCGGTGGTGTGACTGCCGAAAAGCCGCTGCTCCGGCGCAACCCGGCGCTGACGGTCACCTGGCTCGCGTGCGCGATCGGCGCAGTCGTGTGCGTGCCCTTCGCACCCCAGCTCGCGCACGATCTGAGCAGGGCGGACCTCAGCACAGTCGCGTGGGCGATCTACCTTGGCCTCTTTCCGACCGCGGTCGGCTTCAGCTTTTGGGCTTACGCGCTGGCACGCACCAGCGGCGGCCGGATGGGCGCGATGGGATATCTCGTCCCACCTGTGGCAATCGCGATGGGATGGCTGGTGCTCGGCGACGTGCCGCCACTGCTGGCACTCCTCGGGGGCGTGCTGTGCCTCGCGGGCGTCGCCATCACCCGCGGTGCGGGCATCCCTCGCCGCCTGGGGGTCAATCGCCGCGCCAGCGCCTGAGTTCATATGTCATGTATAGTTGACATATGGTCTATTCGAGCTCACCGCCAAACGCGGACGCCGCGGTGGCAAGCGTGCTCGAGGTCCTCAATGCCCTTCCGACCGGCGACCGCCTCGTCGCGCTGCGCTCGGTCGCCGTGCTGCTCGGCTCGCGCAGAGCATCCACCGTCCTCACCGCTCGCGCCGAGGGCATGAGTTGGCAGGACATCGCCGACCGCCTCGGAATGTCGCGGCAGTCGGTCTGGGACCGCTACGCCGCCGAGGATCGCGACCCGCCGCCGCCTGCACGTGGACGGCGCGCCCGCGCTCGAAGCGCGACCCACACCTTTTCGAATTGCGCCGCCTACAAGGCGGTCACCACCCGCCACCGATGAGGAGACCGCAGATGATCAAGACCGTCGACGACTCGACATTCGACATCGATGTGCTGGCGTCCGATACCCCTGTGCTCGTCGAGTTCGGTGCCGCCTGGTGCCCGCCCTGCCGGATGCTCGCCCCGGTGCTGGAAGAGGTCGCCCGGGAGCGGTCGAGCAGGGTCCGGGTGCTCACCCTCGACGTCGACGCCAACCCCGTGGCCCAGGCGCGATACGGTGTGATGTCGGTGCCCACCCTGCTCATGTTCGTCGGCGGCAAGCCGGTGCGCCAGGTCGTCGGGTTCACGTCGAAGGGGCGGCTGCTCGAATTCATCGACGACGCGTTGCAGATAGCCGCCTAGGCGGGTTCGCGACCGCCGCTACCGCAACGGTGCCGCGGGCGCGGTGCCGGCCATCTTGAACACATCCCACATGGCCGCGTATCTCCCGCCCATCGCGATCAGGTCGTTGTGGGTCCCGGATTCGACAACCTGCCCGCTGTGCAGGACGACAATCCGGGTCGCCGCTTTCGCCGTCTGCAGGCGATGCGCGATCACCACCGTGGTTCGACCCCGGGACACCTCCTGCATCGCCGCGGCGACGCGAGCCTCGGTCACCAGGTCGAGATTCGAGGTCGCCTCGTCGAGCAGCAGGAGCGCGGGGTCGACCAACTCGGCCCGAGCCAGCGCGATGAGCTGGCGCTGACCGGACGAGAGCGACCGGCCGCGTTCGGTCAACTCGTGGTGATAGCCGCCTGGGAGGCGAGCGATGAACTCGTGCGCGCTGACGGCGCGGGCGGCGGCCTCGACCTCGGCGTCGCTCGCCTCCGGCCTGCCGTAGGCGATGTTGTCGCGGATCGTCCCGGAGAACAGGAATGCCTCCTGCGGCACATATCCGAGCTGGAGGCGGAACGCGTGCAGATCGATTGCCCGGAGGTCGTGCCCATCGACCGCGATGCTCCCCGTATCTGGATCGTAAAAGCGTGCCAGCAGCTTCATGACCGTCGACTTGCCTGCGCCGGTCTCGCCGACGAGCGCGACCGTCTCGCCGGCACTGATGCCCACGTCGATGCCACGCAGAGCCTCAGGCGGCCGGCGCCACCCGGCATCCGTCGACTGCGGAAGCCGTGGATCCTGAGGGCCGCGCCGGTCGACGGGGCGCACCCCGTCGAAGCCCGGTCGATTCGCCGGTACCGGGTACGAGAATCGCACCCGATCCAGGGTCAGGTCGCCATGGAGAGACCCGACGTCCTCGGGCGCATCCGGGTTTGGGGTCAGTGATTCCAGGTGCATCAGCTCGGCGATCCGGCCCACCGACACGCGGGTCTGCTGCCACGCGTCGAACACCTGCGACAGCTGCTGTATCGGTGAGAAGAACAGATCGATGTACAGCAGAAATGCGATGAGCGCGCCGGTGGTCAGATCGCCGCCGGCTATCAGCCTTGCGCCGACACCGAGCACGATGGCGTCGGCGACGGCGGCCATGAACTGGACGAACGGAAAGTAGGTCGCCACCAGTCGCTGGGCCGCGACACGCGTGTCCAGGTAGGAGCGGCCGAGGCGGTGAAACCGCGCCATCGCTGCACCTTCGTGCACGAACGCCTGCGATTCGCGAACACCGGAGAGGCTCTCCTGGAAATCCGCGTTGACGATGGCGATCCTCTCGCGGGACACGCTGTAGAGGCGGGCCGCCTTCCGGCGGAAGATGACCGTCGCCACCGCGAGGGGGATCGCGACCGACAGCGTGCAGAGACCGAGCTCGGTGTTGATCACCACCAGCGCGACACCGACGCCGATGAATGTCACTATCGAGACGAGCGCTGAGAGCAGCCCGTTCTCGATCAGCGACTCGAACTGATCAACGTCGGTGGTCATCCGGGTCATGATTCGCCCGGCCATCTCTCGTTCGTAGTAATCGAGGGACAGGCGCTGCAACTGAGCCCAGATGCGGATGCGCAGCGACAGCATGATTCGCTGCGCGGTGCGTCCGGTGACAAACGTCTCACCGATCTCGTCGGCCAGGTCCGCGAGCGTCACCACCAGGAACACACCGGCGGCGGCGAAGAGGACGGCGGACGATCCCTTCGCCACTCCATCGTCGAGACCCGTCTTGACCAGGACCGGCCCTGCCAGGGTCATCAACCCGTCGATGACCACGAAGACGAGCCCGAGCAGCAATGGCCGGCGGAACTCGCGGAGCAGCCGCAGCAGGCTGAAATGTCTGTCGGGCCGTGCCTCACGATCGAGATCGACCACGGCGACGTCTCGCACCGGCCGCAATCGAGCCACCCGGGCGAGCAGCTCGGGGGTCGGCGCCAGGTTGAGCCGCCAGCTGGAACCGCCGCCGAGCCCCGGTCCCAGGCTGGGCGAGCCGACGCCGCGCACGCTGCGCGTGCCGGAACGATACGCGTCCCCGGCCCACGCGGCCGCGGTGACGCCGTCTGTTCCGCGCATCGGTGCGAGGGTCGCGAGTGCCTCGATGGAGTTCGAGCTCCTCGAGCCCGGACACGAGTGTCCGGTACAGCGCGCTTCGAGCCATGAGCTTGTCGTGGGTGCCCTCGTCGACGACCACGCCGCCGTCGAGCACCACGATCCTGTCGGCGAGATTCAGGGTCGACTGCCGATGCGCGATCAGCAGCGTCGTGCGGCCGGCCATGACCCCGCGCAGGGCGTCGTGCACGGCTGACTCGACCCTGCCGTCGATCGCGCTCGTGGCGTCGTCGAGGATGAGGATGCGTGGGTCGTAGAGGATCGCTCGAGCGAGCGCGATCCTCTGACGCTGGCCTCCCGACAGTGTCAGTCCCCGCTCGCCGATTGCGGTGTCATAGCCGCGTGGCAGCTCCTCGATGAACTCGTGCGCCTGTGCGGCCCGAGCGGCCGCCTCGATCTCCTCGTCGGTCGCCTCCGGACGTCCGTAGGCGATGTTCGCCCGCACCGAGTCCGAGAAGAGAAAGCTGTCCTCGAAGACAACGCCCACCTGCCGGCGCAGCGAACGCAGGGTGACCCTGCGCACATCGTGGCCGTCGACGAAGACCGCGCCTGCGGTCGGATCGTAGAAACGCGGGATCAGCATCGCCAGGGTCGACTTGCCGCTCCCGCTCGGGCCGACGATGGCCACGCGCTCACCCGGCGCGATATGCAGGTCCACTCCCTGAATCACCGCGTCATCGCCGCCGTAGCCGAAATGGACGGTCGAGAACCGGATGTCACCGCGGAGCTGAGGGAGCTCGACGGCGTCGGGCGAGTCGGCGATTGCCGCCGGCAGGTCGAGGAGTTGGAAGATGCGCTCGATCCCTGCCCGAGCCTGCTGTCCGATGGTGAGGACCCCCGCGAGCTGTCGCGCCGGGGCCATGAGCTGGGTGACGTAGGTCGAGAACGCCAGGAAGGTGCCCAAGGTGATCTGGTGATGCAGCGCCAGCCAACCGCCGAGCGCAAGGATGGCGACCTGCGCGAACAGCGGGATCGCTTCGAGCAGCGGCTGGTACCGCGACTGCAGTCGCACAGCTCGCATCTGCGATCCATACACGGTCTTGGCGGCGGCGGCGATTCGTTCCACCTCGCGCTGCTCCTGACCGAACGCCTTGACGACGCGGACGCCGTTCAGGTCCTCGTCGACGATCTGGACGAGGTCGCCCTCGCGTTGCTGTCCATCCCAGGTTGCGGGGAAGATCCGCCAGCGCATGCGGTAGGACACGATGAGCAGGCTCGGCGCGACCACCAGGCTGACCAGGGCCAGCAGCGGCGACAGGTAGAGCATCACGCCGAGGGAGAGCAGCAGCAACAGGATGTTGCTGCTCATGATCGGAAAGAAGCTCAGGAGCCCCTGGACCAGCGTGGAGTTGGAGTTCGCGCGCGCAACCAGCTGACCGGTCGGCATGCGCCCCAGATTGTCGAAGTCGAGGACCTGCAGGTGATCGTGCATGTCGTTGCGCAGGTCGTACTGGACTTCGAGCGCCACCCGGCCCCCACGGTAGCGCCGGATGTATGCGAAGCCGAAGCTCGCCGCGGCGAGCCCGACCAGCAGGAGGAGCCACGGCCACAGCGCCGACGCGCTAGAGAGAATGACTCCGTCGACGATCTGGCGCGCGACCAGAGGCACGGCGGTCTGGCACACGCTGCCGAGCACCGCGGCACTTACCGACAGCACGACGTCTCGTCGGTGACGGAGCATGTAGCCCCACAGTCGCCGGATCCAACCGGGCGTGACGGCAGCTTCGCTCACCCGCGTTCGCAGATCGTTTGTGGACCTCAGCCAGACAGGGCGGACCCGGTCAGCGTAGCGCGAGTGGGCTCTTTGAGGCGCTCGCTACCCGGCGGCGGGCGACATGGATGGCGCCACCCGGCGACCGATCCCATTCAAGATCCGCAGCGCAAGCTCCGGGCTGTCGGTCAGCGTCACGCGGTACATGCCGATCTCATTGGTTCGGGGCTCGATACGAATCACTCGGAGACCCGCATCCTGCAGCGCGGCCAGCATGCGGGCGACGCCACCCTGACGCGGCGGCGCGGTCTCGATGATGTCGCTGTCCCTGACGTCGATCGCGAGCATTGCTCATCCCCTATCGCGGTTGGATCACGGTCGCATCATGGACCGTGCATCCTGTCGACTTCGTGAGCGAAATGTTTCAGGAGGATCTCGTGTGTACGTCGGATCTGTGGTGATCGATTGCAGCGACTTCCACGCCATGTACGCGTTCTGGAGGGGCGCGCTGCGCTACGTGCCTCGGGAGCCTCCCGAGGAGGGGTGGGTGGTCTTGCGTGACCCCGATGGAACCCACGTCAACGTGTCGCTCCAGCGCGTTCCGGAACCCAGGGCCGGCAAGAACCGGCTGCACCTCGACCTCTACACCGACGACCCCGTTGGTGAGGTGGCGCGCCTTGTGGCGCTGGGCGCGAGGCGCCATCCCAGAACCGCGGAGCCCGGCGAGGATTTCGTGAGCCTGCTGGATCCCGACGGCAACGTCTTCGACGTGATCGACAGGTCGGGAGGTTGAGGAACCGGTTCGCACGCGCGGCGGAATCCTCCAACCGCTCTCACATGATAGTGTTACTATCACAAATAGCCACAGGCTTGGAGGTTCAGAAGTGATGGCAAATTCGAATGAGGGTGATCGCGATCGACGCGTGGCGTCCGGTTTTCCCGACCCGGACCAGGTGCCGGGGCCGACCGAGCGCCTCCGTGAGTTGCATGGTGACGTTGCAACCGAACCACAGCCGCCCAGGTACGGCCGCGCATCCGCGTCCACGGCGGCGTCCGACGACTACGTCTCGATGAAGGACATGCTGGGCGGCTCGGGAGGGCTCGCCGGCGGTGCTGCCGATCGTTTGACGGCATTTGCCCGCAAGGTGGGCGATGAGACGGCTGATCGAGTTCGCTCTGAGTTCGAGCGCCGAGGGGTCGCGGCGAAGGCGAAGGCAGCCGGCGTGGGCGTCGGCCGGATGGGCGTGGCGAGCGCACTCGGTCTGGGTGCCCTCGGTGCCGCAACTGCGGCGATGATCGCCGGGTTGAACCGTGTGATGCCCGTCTGGGCATCGGCGCTGGTCACCGCCGGCGCCTTGGGTGTGCCCGCCGGAGTCCTTGCCGCGGACGGCCTTCGACGCATCAACGTGAACGTCGGCGCGATGGGGTCACCTACGCCCTCCTGAGCCCGGGATCGCATGCGTCACGCTACTCGCTCCCGAGCGGCGTGAGCAACGATGATCGCCATTGCGGGCTGTGCAGGAAAGCCCTGAAGGCGATCGCGGCGGGGCTGAGAAGGCGGTCGCGCGCCCAGGTCACGTGCCACAGCCGTTCGACCGGAAACCCATGCACGCGCAGCGGTCTGAGGAGCCCGAGCTGGAGCTCGAGGCGGACCGCGTACGTGGAAAGCACGGTCACGCCGAGACCTCCGGCGACCGCGCGTTTCAGTGCGCCGTTGCTGGCCATCTCCATGGCCGCGGCGGGCTCAACGCCGGCGCCACGCAGGATCCGTTCCGCCGAATCGCGCGTGCCCGATCCCTGTTCCCTGAGCAGGAGCGGACCATCGAGCAGATCGACCGGCCGCAGCGGCTCCCGGTTCGCAAGCGGGTGACCGGGAGCGCAGAAGCACATCAGCGAGTTCTCGAGGAAGGGCTCTGCCGCCAGCACGTCGTCCTCCCACAGGGTCCCGACGACCCCGATGTCGGCGACGCCTTCGAGAAGCAACTCGCGCACCCGGGCACGGTTGACGACATCGAGGCTCAGCGCGACGCCGACGTGTTCCCGGTGGAATGCGGCCATCGCGTCGGGGAGCACGTAGATTCCGACGGTCGTGTCGCCGGCGACCCGGACCCTTCCGGTACGCAGGCCGGCGACGTCCTCGATCGCCTCCTCAGCGTCACCAACCATCGCCAGGATCCGGCCGGCGCGCTCATGGAGTGCCTGCCCCACCGCGGTGAGCACGGGAGCGCGGCTCCCCGGGTCGAGGAGTGGCTGACCCACTGCCCGGGCGAGCGCCTGCATCTGATGGGTCACCGCGGGCTGCGTCAGCGAGAGCACCTCGGCGGCCCGCGTGAAGCTGCGGTGCTCGATGACGCTCGTGAAGATCCGGAGTTGGCGGAGCGTGATGCTGCGCTCGAGCCTGGTTTCCATTAGGTAATCTTATTGAACCCATAACCATCATGCATTGGACGGAAGGATAGCCGCGCTCTATCGTCCAGGTCATGGTCCTTCCCGGCCACCCCGATGAGCCAACGGCATGCCGATGAGCCACGTGCGCGCCGAGATGGCACCCATCTTCGTCGGCATCGGCGGCGACAGTGGCACCGGCAAGTCGACGTTGACGTCAGCGTTCTACGACCTCCTCGGGGCGGAACGGATCACGACCGTCTGTCTGGACGACTACCACTCGCTCGATCGTCGCGAGCGAGCGTTGATCGGCGTGACGCCCCTCAACCCGCGCGCCAACAACTTCGCGCTCATGGAGGAACAGCTGTGGGCTCTCAAGCGCGGCGAGTCGATAGCCAAACCCGTCTACGACCACGCTGACGGCACATTCAAGCCCGCCGAGCGAGTCGAGCCGAACGAGGTCGTGATCGTGCAGGGCCTCCACCCGTTCCTGCTTCCGGGCATCCGCGAGGCCTTCGATCTGAAGGTCTGGCTCGACCCGGAAGCCAAATTGCGCATCAAGTGGAAGCTGCAGCGTGACGTCGCCAAACGCGGCTACGACGAGGCACAGGTTCGCGCCGAGATCGAGGCTCGCCGCGAGGACGCGCAGGCGCACATCGAGCCACAGCGCGCGGAGGCCGACCTGGTGGTGCGCTTCTCGTCCCCGAGCGACGATCTGTCCCCTGGGACCACCGATCACCTCAACGTCCGCTTGACACAACGGCACTCGGTGCCGCAGCTCGCCTTCGAGCATGCGCTCGACAACGGCATCACCGTCCGGGTGCGCAACGACGTCGCTGACGAGGACGGCCGGCAGTCGGACGTCATCGAGATCGACGGTCGCATCTCCGCAGTGGACGCCGAACGCATCGAGCAATCGGTGTGGGATCACGCGAGTGAGCGACACCAGCATCTGCACCGTCTGCGCCAGCGAGAGCTGGGCGGCTACGACGAACCCCAGGGGCGTCGCCACAGCGACCCGCTCGCACTGACCCAGCTCATCCTCGCCCACCGCATCCTGAGCGCCCAGAAATCCTTGCTCGTTCGCGTCAGGGCCGACGATTACGCGGCGATACGCCACACGCTGACGCTGCCCCGCGTCAACACCACGGAGATGCGCGGATGACAGCAGTCGAGACTCCCCCGAGAGACACCGCCACGGATCGATGGTCGTCGGGCGTCATCCCCTACGCGCAGATGGGCTACTGGCAACCCGACTACGTCCCCAAGGACACGGACGTCCTCTGCGCGTTTCGGATCACTCCCCAGGACGGCGTCCCTCCGGAGGAAGCTGCGGCGGCCGTTGCGGGCGAATCGTCGACGGCCACGTGGACGGTCGTGTGGACCGACCGGCTCACCGCGTACGAGCACTACCAGGCCAAGGCGTACCGGGTCGAGCCGGTGGTCGGAACGCCCGGACAGTACATCGCGCTGATCGCCTACGCGCTCGACCTCTTCGAGGAAGGATCGATCGCGAACCTCACTTCGTCGATCATCGGAAATGTCTTTGGATTCAAGGCGCTGCGCGCGCTCCGGCTCGAGGACATGCGCATCCCCCTCCACTACGTGAACACGTTCCAGGGGCCGCCCCACGGCATCGTCATGGAGCGTGAGTACCTGAACAAATATGGTCGTCCGCTGCTCGGCGCCACGACCAAGCCCAAGCTCGGCCTCTCGGCGCGCAACTACGGTCGGGTGGTGTACGAGGCTCTCCGCGGCGGCCTCGACTTCACCAAGGACGACGAGAACATCAACAGCCAGCCGTTCATGCGCTGGCGCGACCGGTATCTCGCCTCGATGGAGGCGGTGAACAAGGCGATGGCCGAGACCGGGGAGATCAAGGGGCACTACCTCAACGTGACCGCCGGCGACATGGAAGCAATGTACGAGCGTGCCGAGTTCGCGCGCGAGCTCGGCAGCGTGATCATCATGCTCGACCTCACGGTCGGGTTCACCGCGATGACGTCGATGTCGAAATGGGCACGGCGCAATGGCGTGCTGCTCCACCTCCATCGAGCCGGGCACGGCACGTATACGCGGCAGAAGACCCACGGCGTGAGCTTCCGGGTGATCGCGAAATGGTGCCGGCTTCTCGGGGTGGACCACGTCCACGCGGGTACGGTGGTCGGCAAGCTCGAGGGCGACCCGAACATGGTGCGCGGCTACTACGACACCCTGCGCACAGGGTACGTGGAGCGCGATCTCATGCACGGGATCTACTTCGACCAGCCCTGGGGGTCGATGCCCGGCGTGATGCCGGTTGCATCCGGTGGCATCCACGCGGGGCAGACGCACCAGCTGATTCACTACCTGGGCGAGGACGTGATCCTCCAGTTCGGCGGGGGCACGATCGGCCATCCCATGGGCGTCGCCGCAGGCGCCACCGCCAACCGAACCGCCGTGGAGTTGATCGTGCAGGCCCGCAACGAGGGCCGCGACTATTTCACGGAGGGGCCGGAGATCCTGCGTGCGGCGGGTCGCTGGTGCGCGCCGCTTCGCGCCGCGCTCGACGTCTGGGGCGACATCAGCTTCAACTACGAGTCAACGGACACGCCCGACGTGGCCACCACCGCAACGCCGGCCTGAGGAGCAATCGGATGCACGTCACCCAGGGAACGTTCTCGTACCTTCCGCCCCTCACCGACGCACAGATCAAGGCGCAGGTGCAATACGCGCTGGACAACGACTGGGCGCTCTCGGTGGAGTTCACCGACGATCCCCACCCGCGCAACTTCCTCTGGGACATGTGGGGGCTTCCGATGTTCGACATGCACGATCCCGCGGCGATCCTGCTCGAGGTGCAGCGTTGCCGTGACGCCTATCCGGCACGCTACGTTCGCCTCAACGCCTACGACCGGACGCTGGGCCGTCAGACCACGGCCTTGAGCTTCATCGTGCAGCGCCCCAAGGGCGAGATGGGCTTCCGCCTCGAGCGGCAGGAGGGCCCGGATCGACAGGTCCGGTACACGCTGCATCCGTACGCCGCGGACCGTGGCTCCGGAGAGCGCTACGAGCGCTGAGCGATGACCGAGGACACGCACGTTCCCTTCGGGATGCCGCGTCCCTCCGCCCTCGATCTCGACGCGTCCGTGCCTGCAGTGGTGAGCGGCAACGGTACGGCGGCGTCCAGGGGCGTGGAAACGCCGCAGCCGGATCCGGCGGGCATCAACGTCGCGGCGGAAGCTCGAGCGTCGGGCGTGTTCGACGTCATCGCCGACCTCGACCGGGAGCTGGTCGGGCTCGATCCCGTGAAGACGCGGATCCGCGAGATCGCGGCGCTCCTCGTCGTCGACATGGCCCGGCGGCGTTACGGGCTCGAGGCCGAACGCCCGAATCTGCACATGTGCTTCACCGGCAGCCCGGGAACGGGCAAGACGACGGTCGCGATGCGCATGGCCGCGATGCTGCACCGACTTGGATATCTCGCCAAGGGACACCTGGTTGCGGTCACCCGTGACGAGCTGGTCGGGCAGTACATCGGCCACACGGCGCCGAAGACGCGCGAGGTGCTGAAACGCGCGATGGGCGGGGTGCTCTTCATCGATGAGGCGTATTACCTGCACCGCCAGGAGAACGAGCGGGACTACGGCCAGGAGGCGATCGAAATCCTCCTGCAGGTCATGGAGAACCAGCGCAGCGACATCGTGGTGATCCTGGCCGGCTATCGCGATCGCATGGACCAGTTCTTCAGCAGCAACCCGGGGATGGGGTCACGGATCGCGCATCACATCGACTTCCCCGACTACGACCTCGATGAGCTGGTTGCGATCGCGCGGATCATGCTGGACGGGCAGCGGTACACGTTCTCGCGCGACGCCGAACCGGCATTCCGGGAGTTGCTCTCGCGCCGCATGACTCAACCCCGCTTCGCCAACGCACGCAGCGTCCGCAACGCCCTGGAACGGGCGCGACTCCGGCAGGCCAACCGGCTCGTCTCGGACGGGACGTGGGTACACCGCGCCGACCTGATGCGCATCGAGGCCGCGGACATCTACAAAAGTCGGTGGTTCACCGAGGCGCAGGGAGCGCAGTCGTTCAACGGATCGTCGGTCCGTTAGAAGATGACGTTGCGTTTGATCGACGGGTCGACGATACCGGTGGTCATCCGCTCGCACCACTGGCACATGAAGCGCAGCGTCCGCATCCCGCTCTGAGTCCGGCAGGCGTTGGGCCAGCCGCAGCGCCCGCACACGACCGTCTGAATGCGCACGTCAACTCCCGGCGACGCAGCGCCGCGGGGATCCGGGTCGGGAGGCCCCATCCAGGGCTGAGGGTCCATGAGGGATGACGGCTCGTGTGGTGTTGTCCTCACCAGGACCATACGCCTGTTCGTGTCGCGAGTCGGTGCGTTTGCGGACTCTTGTTCAGCAGATCCTCGGCAGCGGGTCGCCGATCAGCATGTCGACCACCCGAGTGCCGCCAAAACCGGTGTGGATGAAGACCATGCCCTCCGGGTCGGCAAGCACCTCCCCGATCACGGCGGCCTCGGCGCCTTCCGGACGCGAGCGCATCAGATCGACGGCGCGCGACCCATGCTCGCCGGCCACGATGGCGACCAGCTTGCCCTCGTTGGCGATGTAGAGGGGATCGATGCCGAGGATCTCCGCGACGCCGCGCACCTCGTCGTGAACCGGAAGCGATGCCTCGTCGATGGCCACCGCGACGCCGGCGGCCTGGGCGATCTCGTTGAGCACAGTGGCCACCCCGCCGCGGGTCGCGTCGCGCATGAAGTGGATATCGATGCCGTCGTCAAGGAGCGCGGCCGTCAATCCGTGCAGCGGCATGGTGTCGCTGCGCAGGTTGTCGGCTTCGAGGTCGACGTCGCCACGAGCGAGCATGACGGTGCTGCCGTGGTCACCCATCGCCCCGCTGAGGATCACGACGTCACCGGGAACGACGCGATGGATCGCCACGCGCTGTGGGAGCGCGACCACGCCGACACCTGTGGTGGTGATGAAGAGCTGATCGGCCTTGCCACGAGGCACCACTTTGGTGTCGCCGGTGACGACGTTGACACCCGCACGGTCGGCGGCCCGGCGCATGGATTCCACCACCCGCCTGAGGGTCGCCACATCCAGACCCTCCTCGAGGATGAACGCCGCCGAGATGCCGAGCGGGGTCGCGCCGCCGACCGCGAGATCGTTGATCGTGCCGTTGACCGCGAGCTCTCCGATATCGCCACCCGGGAAGAAGAGCGGGCTCACCACGAAGGAATCGGTGGTGACCGCCAGCCCGACATGCTCCACTCCCGGGAGCGAGAGCACGGCCTGATCGCCGAGCTGGTCGAGCACCGGATTGCTGAGGATGTCGCCGAAGAGCGCGGTGACCAGCGTATGGCTGGCCTTTCCTCCGGCGCCGTGACTCATGGTGATCGCGTCCTCGCGCAGCGACGGCTTGCGCTTGCGGATCTCGGCGATCCGCTCGAGCACGCGCTGTTCTGGGTCGGCGATGCGCGCCGATGCGGCCTTGATCGCGGCTCCGCTGCCGGGTTCGACGATGGTCTCGGTCATCGAGCCTGAACCGGGATCGGCCGCAGCTCGTGCTCCGGGATCGCGCCGTTGCCGTTGGCATGGCCGTTGCCACCGGGTCGCTCTCCGGAGGCGAGCACACGCTCGCGCTCACGCGCGCGGGAATACCTGCCGAAGTTGTAATACGCGGCGCAGGCGCCCTCAGAGGACACCATGCAGGTGCCGATCGGCGTCTCCGGCGTGCACGCGGTGCCGAACACCTTGCACTCCCACGGTTTGAGGACCCCCTTGAGGACCTCACCGCACTGGCACGCTTTGGGATCGGCGACCCGGACGCCCGGTACCGAGAACACCTTTTCCGCGTCGTAGTCGGCGAACTCGTCCTGCAACTCGAGCGCGCTCTGGCTGATGAAGCCAAGCCCCCGCCACTCGAAGTGCGATCGTAGCTTGAAGACGCGTGCGAGCACCTCGAGCGCCTTCGGGTTGCCGTCGTCGTGCACCACGCGCTTGTACTGGTTCTCGACCTCGCAGCGCCCCTCGTGTATCTGCTGGATGATCATGTGCACGCCCTGGAGGATGTCGAGCGGCTCGAATCCAACCACCACCACCGGCTTGTTATAGGTTCTGGTGACGAACTCGAATGGCCTGACCCCGACCACGGTGGACACGTGTCCCGGGCCGAGAAAGCCGTCGAGCTGCAGATCCGGCGAGTCGAGGATCGCCTTCATCGGCGGGATGATCGTGACGTGGTTGCAGAAGACGAAGAGATTGCGAATCCCCTCCGCCTTGGCTCGCATCAGGGTCAGCGCGGTCGACGGCGCGGTGGTTTCGAAACCGATCGCGTAGAAGACCACCCGCCGGTCGGGGTTCTGCTGCGCGATCTTCAAGGCATCCAGCGGTGAGTACACCATGCGCACATCCGCCCCCGCAGCCTTGGCGTCGAGCAGGCTGCCATCGCTGCCGGGGACGCGCATCAGGTCCCCGAAGCACGTGAAGATGACCCCGGGCTGATGGGCGACGGCGATGCCGTCGTCAAGACGTCCCATCGGGATGACGCAGACGGGACAGCCCGGCCCGTGCACCAGCTCGACGTTGCTCGGAAGCAGGTCCTCGATGCCGTATTTGAAGATCGTGTGGGTGTGCCCCCCGCACACCTCCATGATCTTCCAGTGCCTGTTGCCGGCCTCGCCGGCGATGCGCGTCCCCAAGGCATGGGCGAGGTCGGCGTCGCGGAATTCGTCGGCGAACTTCATGCCGGCTTCCCGTTGTTCTCGCGGTAGTTGGCGCCCACCAACTCCTCTTCCATCGCCTGCCACTGCCGGATCTGCTGCACCTCATCGTGGTACGCAGGACCCATCTCCTCGAGGATGCGCAGCGTCTCCGCGGCTTCGGTCTCACTCACACGGCTCAGCGCGAAGCCAACGTGGACGAGCACATATTCGCCGGGTTCGGTGGCGTCCTCGCCGACGAGCAGCGACGTGTTGATCCGGCGCTGGACTCCGCCGAGCTCGACCTTGCCGTAGTGACGGTCCTCGTCAATGTACTCGACGAGACGGGCGGGTATCGCTAGGCACATGCCGGCTCTCCTTCAAGTGCGGATTGCACCAACTCGGTGAGGAGGTGATAGAGCGTCATCTGTACCTCCTGAATCCGATGGATGCTGCTGGAGCGAACGACGAAGCAATGGTCGGCTACGTGTTCGCGGGCAAGGCGGCCCCCGTCGTAGCCACAGATCGCGATCGTGGACATGCCCCGCCGGC
Source organism: Candidatus Dormiibacterota bacterium (assembly GCA_963799005.1). GTDB lineage: Bacteria > Chloroflexota > Dormibacteria > Aeolococcales > Aeolococcaceae > Palsa-851. The sequence goes on from CAWCVK010000004.1 coordinate 377,402, forward strand.
GGGCTTCGCCCAGCCCGCGCACGAGGTTCTCCGAGTTCCCGCTCGTCGAGACGGCGAGCACCACGTCGTCGGCGCGTCCCAGGGCGATGATCTGGCGAACGAACACGTCGCCGAAGCCCACGTCGTTGCCGATACCTGTCACCACCGCGATGTCGTTGGTGAGGCACAGCGCGGGAATCGGACGGACACCGCCCGACGGCACCAGCATCTCGGTCACCATGTCCGCCGCCGACGTGGCGCTGCCACCATTGCCGAGGGCGAGCAGCCTCCCCCCTCGCGCGAATGCCTGCGCCATCTGCTGAGCGGTGCCCACGATCTCGTCACCGAACTCATGGAGCAGCTCCAGGCGCAGGCGATTGCTTTCCGCCGACTTTTCGAGCGGCGCCCGGGACAGCTCCTGGACGAGGTCGTCGCCCGCTCCGGGCTGCGGGCTTAACATCGGATACAGCAGCTGCGAGAACGGATCGCGGCCGGATTCGCTCACGCTCCCACCTCCACCGCCATGGCCTTTTGCAATGCCACACCTCCGTGGCAGAGGAGCACGTCGCCCACCGCGACCCCCTCGAGAAGGTCGATGCCGACTTCGGCCTCCGAACCGTCGATCGTTCCTCGCGCGATTCCCGCCTCGACGTCGATATCGGTGACCACCATCGTGAGGAGCTGGTCGGAGCAGGTGATGCACACCTCGTCGTGACATTCCGTGCTCACGAGACGTCTCCGATGCCGCGATGGTTGAGGACGATGTGCACCAGCTCCCAGAGCATGTGATACGTCGCCAGGTGCAGTTCGTGGGCCCCGCTCCGGTCGGCTCCCTGCACGTGCATCGCGAAGTCCACGTGCTCGCCTCCCGCGCCGCCATTGCCGGACGTGAGCGCGACGGTGAGCATGCCCTGCGTCGCAGCCTCATCGAGCCCCCGGGTGATCGAGGGATGCACCGGCGCGTGCGCGAACGCGAGCGCGATGTCCTTCGGACATCCGAGCACCCGCAGCTGGTGGGCGTAGACATCCATCGACGCGTCTCCCTGGAGGATCCCGGTGACCGTCGCCATATCGTTGGTCAGCGACAAGGCCGGCAGCGCGCGACATCCCGGCAGCACCGGGTGGACGAACTCCACCGAGTTGTGCTGAGCGTCGGTGGCATGCGGTCCAGAACCGAACACGAGCAGGGTCCCCCCGGCGAAGAACCGATCCGCCATGGCCGCGGCGCACGCGGCGATGCTGTGCGCATAGCGGCCGAAGTAGGCTTCGCCGGACCGGATGGAGGCCGCGACCCGCTCGTCGAGCAACGCGCGGCCGGCGGCGAGCGCAGCGTCGCGGTCGTGTCCCACCTGCACACTCATGTCACGTCACCTCTCGGGTTTGTGAAGCCGCGACCAGCGCCTGTCCCAGGCTGATACCGCCGTCGTTGGCCGGGACCTGCTGATTGGTATAGACCAAAAGCTCCCGCTCGCGCAAGAGCCCTTCCACACGTGCAAGGAGCAGTGCATTCTGGAAGACGCCACCGCTCAAGGCGACGCGGTTCACCCCGAGTTCCGCGCTCAGCCGCACGCACGCGTTCGCGATCCCGCGCGCCAGGCTTTCATGAAACACCGCCGCGAGCTCATCGATCGGCCGGCCTCGCCGGCGCTCCCGGAACATCCTTCCCACCAGCGCAACCGTGTCGAGAGCGACACCGTTCCCATCGACCACGACGGCGGTCGCCTCGACCGAGGAGAGATCGCCCACCTCGCCGGCGAGCGCCTCCAGGCGCATCGCCGCCTCGGCTTCGAATGTCGAGACGTGCCCGACTCCGAGCACGCTCGCGGCGGCGTCGAACAGGCGCCCCGCGCTGGTGGAGATCGGAGCCGCATCCGATGCGGCCAACCGTGAGATGAGCCGCCACTGACGCTGGTCCGGCGCACCGTGCGCCTCGTAGAACCACGCGGGTGGCGTGTCGCGCAGCTCGCGAGCGGCCGCCAGATATGCGATCGCCATGCGCCAGCCTTCTCGGGCACAGGCGTCTCCTCCGGGCTGGCGCACTGAGGCGATGTGCCCCACGCGCCGGTACGAACGTTCGTCGCAGAGGAGAAACTCGCCGCCCCAGATCGAGTGATCCGGGCCGAGGCCGATGCCGTCGAAAGCAACACCGATCACGTTGCCGCGCAGGCCGTGTTCGGCGAGCACGCTGGCGATGTGAGCGTGGTGATGTTGCACGCGCACCTCGCGTGCCCCGGAGTCCCACCACCGCTCGCCGATGCGCGTGGACGCGTAGTCGGGATGCAGATCGGCCGCCACGGTGACAGGGCTTGACCGGAACAGCCGCAGGTAGGTGCGCAGCGATTCGCCCTGGTGGGCCAGCGTGCGTGGGCTGTCGAGATCGCCGATGTGCGGGCCCGTGAAGGCGTTGCCGTCGTGGAGCACGCAGAACGTGTTCTTGAGGTGCGCGCCGAGCGCCAGCACGTGCGCCTCACGGGAGTCGACCCGAACCGGGAGCGGGCAGTAACCGCGGGCGCGCCGGATCATGCGCGTCCTCCCGTCGACGACCCGTACCACGGAGTTGTCGTACCGGGCATAGATGTCCCGATCGTGCAGCAGGAAGCCGTCAGCGATGGGTCCGAGCCGCTCGACGGCTTCGTCGTTGTCCTTGGCGATCGGCTCCTCGCTGACGTTGCCGCTGGTCATCACCAGCGGCCCACCCACCGCACGCAGGAGCAGGTGGTGCATTGGTGTGTACGGAAGCATCACCCCCAGCTCCTGAAGGCCGGGCGCAATCGGGTCCGCGACCTCGGCGGAGCCTCCATGCCACCGGCGCTGAAGGAGCACGATCGGCCGCGCCGAGCCTTCCAGCAGCGCCGCCTCCTCATCGCTCACATGACAAACGGCCCGCGCGCGGGTGATGTCCGCGAACATGACCGCGAAGGGTTTTGCGGGCCGGTGCTTGCGACGGCGCAACCGCGCGACCGCGCTGTCGTCGGTCGCGTCACAGCACAGCTGGAAGCCACCCAAGCCCTTCAGCGCGACGATCTCGCCGCGCGCGATCGAACCCGCGGCGAGATCGATCGGATCACCTGGGAGCTCGTCGCCGCGGGCATCGGTGTACCAGAGCCTCGGGCCGCACGCGGGGCATGCGATCGGTTGAGCGTGAAAGCGACGGTCCGCAGGGTCCTCATATTCCCGACTGCACGCCGCGCACATCGCGAAGTGACGCATGGTCGTCAGCGGCCGGTCGTAGGGAACGTCCTCGATGATCGTGAACCGAGGACCGCAGTTGGTGCAGTTGGTGAACGCGTACGCGTGACGGCGATTCCCGGGGGTGAGGATATCGGTGACGCAGTCGTCACAGGTCGCCGCGTCGGGGGCGATGGGCTGATAGTCGCCTTCGACCGCGCGGCTTTCCACGATGCGGAAGCCGGCCTCCCCCACGGCATCAATCGCCACGGCCTCGACTGCGTGGATTCGTGCCAGCCGCGGCGTCTCGGTCTTCAGCGCTGAGGCAAACGCCTGGAGCGCGGCGGGCGCGCCTTCGACCTCGATGACAACCGCCCCGGAGGTGTTGCGAACCCAGCCGGCGAGCCCAAGGCGGGTGGCGACGTTCCAGACAAAGGGACGAAACCCCACCCCTTGCACGACTCCGTGGACTGCGAAGCGCTGCCGTTCGCGGACCCCGTGGGCACGATCGATCGCGCCCGCCGAGTGGGTCGCCGGTGGGGTGGCGACGGTCATGTGATCATGCCGCGCGCATGTGCTCCGCGGTCGAGCTGAACCGTTCCTCGAGAAAGCCCGTGGCAAGGCTCACCACCATCTGCACGTCGTCACGCGCGGCGAACTTCTTTGCCGTTTCGACCATCTCGTCGAAGCGCTCCTTGCCGGCCCGGGTCCCGAGCACATAACCGATCCCGAAGATCACGAGCTTCTCAAGCATTGCATCCACTCCAAGTGCCGTTGTCGCTATGACTGCCGTTCCGCAACGATGTGCACCTGCAGGTCCACATCAGGTTCCACCTTAAGGATGATCAGACGCGGCGGGTCGATCCCGAAATCCTTGACGTTGATCACCTGCTGCCCATCGATCGTCATGGTCGTCCCGTCGACGCGAAGGCGCACGTCCCCGCTGATGTCGCGCGTCTGTCCGTGCATGGTGAGCTGCGCCGTGGCGCGATACCGACCCTCGCCGTCGAGCGGTTCGCCGTGAGTCACGATCGCAGTGATGGTGGGATAGCGAGAGACGTCAAAGCGCCGGCGCATTTCTCGATCCTGAATGCCGTTCCCCGACTTGATGGCCTCCACCGGCAGCATCAACTCAGCGCGGTACGGCTGGTCGAGCCGCGGCTTCCCCTGATCGTCGACTTCGCACTCGATGAACCCACCGAGCGCCTTGGCATTGATGTGCGACGGATGCAGGTTGACCCTGAGGCCGACCTGGACCGTCGACTGTGCCGTGTTCACGAGAAAGCGTGACACTGAGAGGTCTCGTCCCTGCTACATCGACCGGATCTTGAGATACCGTTGGATGTCCTTCGAATTGAGCACGGCGCCGACAATGGCACCGAGGACCAACCACTGCGCGATCATGCGCAGCGGGCTCTTCTGACTGCCGAGTATCACCTAAGCTCCTCCTTTCGCGTCCGCTGATACGACCGGCGCCGGGGTGACGCCGTTGTGGCCGGTGTGGGGATGGTCGTGCGGCGTCTCGACGATCTCCGCGCCGGGACGGCGCAGGATCGTGGGTGGGTTGCCGTCCAGTTCCACCTCGTCGACGAGGATAGTGACTCCGGGCACGGCGAGGCACTGCAATGCCGCCCCTTCGCAGTTGGTGCCCTCGGCGAGGAGTTGGAATCCAAACGCCAGGCTGTCAGGGGCGACCCGCTGCTCCTCACCGATGCGGACGACGATGCGCTTCACCGTGCGTTCGCCCGCCATGTTGATGGCGACGGTCATGATGCCTTCGGCGAGACCGAGTTCATGCATCGGACGCACTCGTTGCAGGCACCAGCCGCT
>CAWCVK010000005.1:0-34626 GCA_963799005.1 Candidatus Dormiibacterota bacterium
AGGTTGTCGACTCGTTCGAGCGCCGTCGCCTGCTCGAAGGCCTCGACGACATCGGGCTGACCCTCGAGCACGAAGCGGAGATCACCGCATTCGAGGCGCGCCGCCCGGCGTGGATGCCGGACCTGCGCGCGCCGGAGCGGGATCGTGAAGGCAAACATCGTCGTCCTTCCCGGAGACGGGGTCGGCCCGAGGTCGTCAACGCCGCGCTGAGCGTGCTCGCGGCCGTCTGCGACGCCGATGACGCCCAGGTGAGCGTCGATGTGCGCCTGATCGGCGGGCGGGCGATCGACGAGTTCGGGATGCCGCTCCCCGATGAGACGCTGGACGCGTGCAGAGCTGCGGACGCGGTGCTGCTCGGGGCCGTCGGCGGGCCGGCATGGGACCACCTGCGCGGCGAGCGGCGCTGCGAAGCGGGCCTGCTGCGTTGCGCCGCGAGATGGACGTGTTTGCCAACGTCCGTCCCGTCAAGGTCCATCCGCATCTCGCGGATCGGACATCGCTGCGCCCCGAAGTCATCCGTGGAACAGACCTCGTGATCGTGCGCGAGCTCACCGGCGGCGCCTATTTCGGGCAGCCGCGGGGCAGGACCGGTACCGGCCCCGACGAGATCGCCCGGGACAGCATCGTCTACAGCGCCGGCGAGATCGAGCGCGTCGCGCGCGTCGCATTCAAGCTCGGCGGAGTCACGACGCGGGGAGCTCGTCTCGATCGACAAGGCGAACGTGCTGATCACCAGCCAGCTGTGGCGAGAGGTGGTGACCGCGCTCGCCGCGGAATACCCCGACGTCACGCTGACCCACGAGCTCGTCAACTCGTTCGCGATGCGCCTGGTCCGCGAGCCCGCGACCGTCGACGTCGTGGTCGCCGAGAATCTCTTCGGCGACATCCTGAGCGATGAGGCGGCGGTGCTCGCCGGCTCGCTCGGCCTGCTGCCGTCGGCAAGCCTCGGCGCGTCGGACCAAGGGCTGTATGAGCCGATTCACGGGAGCGCGCCCAGCCTCGCCGGACGTGGCGTCGCCAACCCCTACGGCACCATCCTCTCGGTCGCGATGCTGCTCCGCCATTCGCTCCACCGCGACGATCTCGCCGTGGCGATCGAGAACGCGGTCGACGTGTGCATCACCGAGGACGTGCTCACCGCCGACCTGGGTGGTGCGGCGGGCACGGATGCCGTCGCCGACGCGGTGGCGCGCGAGGCGCTGCGACACCTCGGTGCGCGCAGCGGAGTGGCGTCGTGAGCGTCGAGATCTACGACACCACACTTCGTGACGGCGCGCAGGGCGTCGGCATCAATTTCTCGGTGTCCGACAAGCTGCGCATCGCCGACCACCTCGACACGCTCGGCGTGACCGTCATCGAGGGTGGGTGGCCGGGCGCGAATCCGACCGACACCGAGTTCTTCGCGGCGATGCAGAGCCATCCACTCCGCAACGCGACCCTGGCGGCATTCGGCGCCACTCGACGCCCGGGCATGAAGGCGCAGGACGACCTGCAGCTGCGCACGCTCCTCAACTCGATGGCGCCGATCATCACCCTGGTCGGCAAGGCGTGGGACCGGCAGGTCGTCGACGTGCTGCGAACCAGCACCGACGAGAACCTCGCCATGATCGCCAACTCGGTGCGCTGGTTCGTCGAACACGGCCGCCGCGTGGTGTACGACGCCGAGCACTTCTTCGACGGGTACGCCAGCGACGCCGGCTACGCGCTGCGCTGCCTCGACGCGGCGGTCGGCGCCGGCGCCGAGCGGATAACGCTGTGCGACACCAACGGCGGGACGCTCCCCGATCGTGTCGAGTTCGGTGGTCCGCGAGATCACGGCTCGATTCGGCGGCATCGCCGGCATCCACTGCCACGACAACTCCGGCTGCGCAGTTGCCGCCACGCTCGCCGCGGTCCGGGCGGGCGCCGTTCAGGTGCAGGGATGCATCAACGGCTACGGTGAACGCACCGGCAACGCGAACCTCTGCACGCTGATCCCCAACCTGCAGCTCAAGATGGGCATTCAGGTCATCGACGACGAGCAGCTGGCGCGGCTCACCGAGGTCGCCCGCGATGTTGCGGAGATCGCCAACATCGCGCCCCCGCTCTCGGCACCGTACATCGGCCAGGCCGCGTTCACGCACAAGGGCGGCCAGCACATCGACGCGATGAGCAAGGCGTCATACGCGTATCAGCACATCGACCCGACCCGGGTCGGCAACGAGCGGCACTCGGTGATCACGCAGCAATCGGGACGGGGGACCGTGCTCGAGAAGGCGGCGGCGTTCGGCGTCGATCTGACGCAGGATCGCGCTCTCGCGCGGCGTGTCGCGGACGAGGTCAAGCAGCTGGAGTTCAGCGGCCATTCGTTCGAGGGCGCGGAGGCGTCGTTCGAGCTGCTCGTGCACCGCGCGCGTGGCAATCCCGCACCGTTCACCCTGATCGACTACATCGCGCTCGTCGAGCAACGTGAAGGACGTTCGCTGGTGTGCGAGGCGACCATCAAGGTGCAGGTCGGCGACGATGTGGTGCACACCGCAGCCGAGGGCAACGGTCCGGTGAATGCGCTCGACGCGGCGCTGCGCAAGGCGCTGACCCCGAGCTATCCCGAGATCGGCGCGACCCAGCTGTTCGACTACAAGGTGCGGGTCCTCGACGGGCGCGACGGCACCGCCGCCGGGGTTCGGGTGCTCGTCGAGAGCGGCGACCACCATCGTCGCTGGAGCACGGTCGGGCTGCAGCACGAACATCATCGAGGCATCCTGGAGCGCGCTCGCAGACGCCTTCGAGTACGCGATCATCGCGACCCGCGAGCGATCAGGCCTTTCGGGCGAGCACCTGGAGGTAGTCTGACTCGAGCGTGAGGCCGCCACCGGAGACCTGGTTGAGCTCCGCGAACAGCTTCCTGCCGTCTGCGCGCAGCGACGCCGACTGGTCGGCGTCGAGCATGGTCAGCATCGCCATCAACGGTGGGTTGGTCCGCTCCCAGAAGTCCCAGCCCGCATCCAGCGAATCGAACTCGAACGTCAGCGCCTGCGGGTAGATCTCGATCGACGACGTGCAGTCCCTTGAATCGGCGGTGCATCTCGTCGGTGTCTCCCCATTCGAACGGGGACGTGCATCCCGGGTGGCGGTGCGGGCCCGCGCTCCGCCATCAGCGCGGTGAACCGGGGGAGGAATCCCTTCGGCCCGTAGTTGGCCATGGCGACCAGGCCGCCTCGTTTGGCAACCCGGAACAATTCGCTCGCGACCCGCTCCGGGTGCGGGGCGAACATCGCACCGAAGACCGACGCCACCACATCGAAGCGCTCGTCGGGAAAGGGAAGGTGCTCGGCATCGGCCTCGCGCCACTCGATCGCGAGGCCGAGCGACGCGCTCCGAGACCGACCGAGGTCGACCATCGCGGGGGTGAGGTCGGTGGCCACCACGGTCGCCCCGAGGCGAGCGGCGGCGATCGCGAAATTGCCGTTGCCGGCGGCGACGTCGAGCACCTCCGACCCGGCCTGCAGGCGGCTCCGCTGAGCAAGTTCGATCGCGTGCGGCTCCAGATGCACGGCGAGCGCGCCGTAGTCGCCGAGAGACCACATCCACCGGATCGCATCCTGCATCTTCGCGTCGTCCGCCACTGCCAACCTCCTATGCGGCGACGTCGCGCCGCGCCAGCACGATGCCGGCCGATCCGAAACCCACGACCACGATGGCGAGCATCGCGATCAGCCCACCCACGAACACGGGCGTGATCAGGGGTGTGCCATACAGCTGAAACACTGACAGGTTGTCCGCCCAGTCCGGCCACTTGAACAGCGGCCCGAGCTCGAAGACGAGGTACGAGATCACGGCGATCGTCGAGAGCGCCACAACCGCCACCCTCGGTCGCCAGCCCGCGAGCAGCGCTCCGACCGCGGCGAAGGTGAGCGCGAAGGGCACCAGCAGCGCAGTGGCGCTGCAGCAGCCTCCCGACGTCGACGGAGATCCCTTCTGCGGGTGCAAGCGAGAGGATCACCGCCATGGCGACGAACGACATCAGCGACACCGTCAGCGGTGAGCTCGGCAGCGCGCTCGGCGAGCACACCCCAGCGCGGCAGCGGCTCGGCGAGCTGCATCTCCAGCACGCCCGACGAATCGTCGGCCGACCAGCGGGACACCGCGGTGATCGCGAAGACGGCGACCAGCGCCTGGGCAAAGCTCAGCCAGATCAATGCGAGGAGCACGGTGTGCACGTCGCCGGGGAGGCCGCGCAGATACGGACTGAGGGTCGGCGTCGATGCGAAGAAGGTCGCGGTGATGTTGACGAGGAGCACCACCGCCGCCGCGGTGACCGCCATGCCGCGGTCCAGGCAAGCGACCCGATCCGCCGGATCCACAGTCCGCGCACGATCGGAATGCGCAGCAACGGATTCGGCGAAGCCTCGTGGACCGCCTTGGCGCGCCGGCGCCGGGGACGAATCAGCCCGAGCCCGATGTCGCGCCGCACGAACGCCACCGACGCCACCACGGTCGCGACCGCGCCGACGACGAACAGGAGGATCGTCGCGGCCGAGATCGAACGCCCCACCCGGTGCGACCGCGTTGGACTGGTTGAAGAGCGAGAACACCGAGATGTCGGTGAACGGCGCCCGATCGATGCTCGACCGTCCGATGCTGTCGAGAAGGAACATGAGCACGAGCAGTGCGCTCCCCGCCGCGGCCGCGCGCGCGGAAATCGGAGGCCATCTGCGAGACCAGGAGCCCGATCCCGAAGCACGCGAGGGTCAGACCCCACAGCGCAGCGCTCTCCCCCACCAGCCCGGCGACCTCCGCCGGCGTTCCCGCGATCAGGCATCCCAACCACCCGGCGGCGCCGGTCGACGGCGACGATCACCGCGCTCAGCGCCGCGAAGAACAGGCTCCTGGTGACGAGCAGGCGCAGGCGCGAGATACCGGACGACAGCCAGGACTTCGACGAGACCGCGATCCTCGTCACGGCGCACAGCGCCGCATGCGCTGAGCAGGCCCCAGGCTGCGAAGACGATCGCGAAGAAACCGTAGCCGCGCCACTGCAGATACCCGGCGGGCGGTGTCCGGCCGCAGTGGCAGCGGGCAGCAGCCAGCTGAACTGCGCGCCGAGCACGCGTGACCGAATGCCCGAACGCCTCCTGCAACGCGCGTGTCCTGCCCGCGATCAGCGGAAAGGCCGCGCTGTTCACCAGCACGTAGAAGATGCGCGAAGTACGCCATCGCGATCAACCCGATGCGATGCAGGCGGAGCAGCAGCCGGGCGGACATCAGCTTGCTGTAGTAGCTGAGGAAGATCGACTCCAGGCTGGGCTCCCTGCTGACCAGGTCGACGACGGTGCGGCCGCTGATGGCTGCGAGCAGGTGATCGAACCCGCCGTGCACCGTGCACGTGAGCCGCAGCCTTGCACCGCGACATCCTCGACACCCGCGCGCGGCGCGGACGGCGGCTTCGGGGACGTCACCGCCGAATTCGATGACCACCTCGTGATAGCGCAGCTCGTGCACCTTGTCCATGGTCATGTCGGAGACGAGCCGGCCGTCACGAATGATCCCGACCCTCGAGCAGGTCTCCTCGACCTCGGACAGCACGTGCGACGACAGGAAGACGGTGGTCCCGGATGCCTTCACCTCGCCCACGAGGCGGTGGAACGTCTGCTGGTTGAGCGGGTCGAGACCGCCGGTCGGCTCGTCCAGGATGAGCAGGCGGGGGCGATGCATGAATGCCAGCACCAGTCCCAACTTCTGCTTGTTGCCGCGCGAGTACTCGCGAAAGCGGCGGCCGAGGTCGAGCTCCAGCCGCTCCGCGAGCTCCTTGACACGCGACGTGTCGATCCCGCCGCGCATCCCGCCGAGGTATGCGACCACCTCGCTGCCGCGCATCCCGCCGAACTGCGGCAGATCGCCCGGGAGATAGCCGACCTCGCGCTTCACCGCCACCGAGTCGCGGTCGCAGTCGAGGCCGAAGACGGTGGCGGTTCCGGCGGACGCGTGGATGACCCCCATGAGCAGCCGGATGGTGGTCGTCTTGCCCGCCCCGTTGGGGCCGAGGAAGCCGAACACCTCGCCTTCCGCGACGTCCAGATCGAGGTCGAAGAGCCCGTGACCGGAACCGTAGTCCTTGGTGAGACCGCGCATCACGATCGCGCTGGTCATCTGCTCCTCCGCTTCTCGAGACGCCGCATCACGAGCGGAAACTGGCTGGATCATCTCCTCGCACCAGTCGGCCATCGCCTGCAGCCGCTGCCGTCCCTGGCCGCCCGGCGCGACGCGCGCACCCTGGCGCAGCCGCGTCGACCAGGTCCTTCATCTGCGCGGTGCGCGCGGCAAAGATCGACTCGAGGTTGTAGAGCGCCTCGTAGAGCACGCGCCTGCTCCCGGGCTGGCCCAGTGATCGCGCCAGGCCCAGCTGGGCCAGCTGCCGTGAAGCGACGCTGGCTCCGCTCTTGGCGATGCTGCAGCTCGGCGGCGATGTCGTCGAGGGTGGCGAGGCTCGCGCTGGAGGAGCAGGTACGCATAGATACGCCGGTGTTCCGCGGGATCCCCCAGCCGACCATGAGCTGGCCCATGTCCTCGATGAAGGTCATCTGCGCTTCCGTCGTCATGGACTCGCGCTCGATATTCAGTAAATTCAGAATATCACGATAGAAGCTGAGGGAGCACATGGCGCGAGAGCAGGGCTACGCTTGGCGTCATGAGCGAGGTGCAGCGGATTCTCGACGCGATCTTCGCGATCTCGTCCGATCTGGATCTGCCCGCGGTGCTCCAGCGAATCGTTCAGGTCGCATGCGATCAGACCGGCGCGCAGTACGGGGCCGCTCGGGCGTGCTCGGAGCGCCGAATCCGCGCAAGGCGAGATCCTGCTGGTCCGAGTTCATCACCGAGGGCATCGATGGCGGCTGTGGTTCGCCAGGATCGGACGCATCTCCCGCGCGGACTCGGCATCCTCGGCCACGTCATTCGCGTGCCCGACGCCGCTGCGCCTCGACGACCTGGGCGCCCACCCGCACTCGGTGGGGTTTCCCGACGGACACCCGGCCGATGCGCACATTTCTCGGCGTGTCCGATTCGCATTCGCAATGAGATATTCGGCAACCTCTACCTGACCGAGAAGCGTGGCGGCGGGCCTTTCACGGCTGCCGACGAAACCCTCGCCGTCGGCGCTGGCCAGCGCCGCCGGCGTCGCCATCGAGAACGCGCGCTTGCACGAGCGGGTCCAGGAGAACACGCTGCTCCACGATCGCGAACGGATCGCCCGCGATCTCCACGACACGGTGATCCAGCGGCTCTTCGCGACCGGGCTCGGCCTCCAGGCGACTGGCGCGACTGGTCGGGCGATGTCGAGCGTCGCCGACAGGATCCAGACGGCAGTCAACGACCTCGATGCGACCATCCGCGAGATCCGCGGGGTGATCTTCGAGCTGCAGGCGCACGAGCACGGGACTCACCGGTGTGCCGGGTCCGGGTGCTCGCGCTTGCGGCCGAGATGACGCCCGCGATGGGATTCGAGCCGCGATGTTCGCTTCGACGGCGCGGTGGACGCGATCGTCGGGTCAGAACTCGCGGAGCATCTGCTGGCCGCGCTCCGCGAACTGCTCAGCAACGTCGATTCGCCACGCCAGGGCGACCGCGCGTCGATGTCCGCGTACGCGCGGGCATCGAGGTCGATCCTGACCGTGGAAGGACGACGGCATCGGGTTTGAGCGCCGAACGGGGCGCCGGCCTCGGCCTCGCCAACCTGCTCCGAACGCGCTCGCGAGTCCTCGGCGGCTCGTTCAGCGCTGCGAGGCCGGCGACCGCACATGGCGTTCGCGCCGTGTGGGCTGTGCCCCGCGAGACGCCGCGCGTAGGCGAGCCGTCCTCAGCCGAGTGCTCGACGGTTGACGAGCGCCGAGAGCGTCCGGCCGTTCGAGGTTGCGCGACACGCGGACCAGGAATGACCGGATGCTCGCCTCGGCGACGCGGTGGAGCAACAGCACGTCCGCCCGTCTGCCGACGAAACCGAGCGGCGGATCGTAGCTCCCCATCAGCGTGATCTGCTGGTCATATCGACCCCAAGCGGCGCGAACTCGAGGTCACCATCGAGGTGCGGGAAGAGGCGGGTCGCCCCCGGCGCCCACCAGTGCATCGGGACCACAAGTCGATCCTCGCGTTCATACGGTTCCGCGAGATCGACGTCGATCGTCTTGCCGAGACGTGGCATACGTTGCGCAGTGGCGTCAGCCGGAGCGACAGCCGCTCTCCCTACCGGTACGCGGCTCCGGCGCTGGCGGTCGATCAGCCCGCGTGGATCGGCGACGCACCCGCGCTCGGATCTCGTCATAGTCGCGGTCGACCTGCACGAAGTCCTGGATGAGCATCTCGCCAGTCAGCATCTATCGATCGCCGAGTGTCGGAACAGAGCCTCAGGGCTCGGATCCATGTGACCAACGACCCTGAGCCTACACTGGGTCGCGTGGCGTCCACTCGGGTTCGCGTGTTGCTCTGCGACGACCACGAATTGGTGCGCCGCGGGCTCCGAGCGTTGCTGGAGTTCGATCTCACCATCGACGTGATCGGAGAGGCGGGCTCGGCGGATGAAGCGGTCGCCAGCTGCGGCGGCTGACAACTCCCGACGTCGTGGTCATGGATGTCAGGATGCCCGGGCGGTCGGGCATCGAGGCGTGCCGCGACATCCGAGCGCACCGCGAAGCAGACGCAAGGTGCTGATCCTCACGTCGTTCGCGGATGACGAAGCACTCTTCAGCGCGATCATGGCCGGCGCGTCCGGGTATGTCCTCAAGCAGATCCACGGCAACGACCTGCTCGACGCGATCCATCGCGTCGCCAAGGGCGAGTCGCTCCTCGACCCGTCGGTGACCGGCCGTGTCCTGGCGCGGATTCGAGGCGACGTCCTTGCCGGAGCACGAGGCCGGACGCTGTCGACGCAGTTGACGCCCCAGGAGCGGCGCATCATCGGCCTGGTCGCCGAGGGAATGACCAACCGCCAGATCGGCGAGAAGCGTCCATCTCGCCGAGAAGACGGTGAAGAACTACGTGAGCAACATCCTCATGAAGCTCGACTCTCCCGCCGCGCCGAGGTGGCCGCTTTCATGGCGAGGCGCACGGCACGGCGGCGACTCCCAGGACTGGACCTAGCGTTCCTTCGGGACCTTTGTCCCGTCGACCCGCTCGCGAACGCGCACGGCTTGATGCCTTGTGGCACTGGCCGGTACCCGCTGAGCCGGCGAGGATGAGGTTCAGGTCAAACCAAATAAGGAGACACCCACCATGACCAGTGGAATTCGTTGGCGGATTTTCGTACTGCAGATCGGACTGATCGGCATCCTCGGCTTCGTGAGTGGGTTCGCCTTCTGGGGCAGCAACTTCGCGACATCGACTGTGCACGACCAGCTCGCGGCGCAGCAGATCTACTTCCCGGCAGCCGGCTCGCCGGCGATCACCTCGCTGCCCAAGGCTGATGCGGCGGCGATGACCCAGTACGCGGGTCAGGAACTGCTCACGGGTCAGCAGGCCCAGGTCTATGCCAACAACTTCATCAACGTGCATCTCGGCGAGATCGCCGGCGGCAAGACCTATTCGCAGCTCAGCACTGCGGCGCAGGCCGCTCCCACCGACACCAAGCTTGCCGGCGAAGTGGCGACCATCTTCAAGGGCACGACGCTCCGCAGCATGTTGCTCAACGCTTACGGCTGGGGCCAGATCGGTCAATTCGCGGGCTACGCCGCGATCGGACTCGCGGCTGCGACCTTCGCGGTCTTCGGCGCCTTCGTGTTCGAGATCTTCAGCTTCCTGGGATCGAGAAAGAAGGAATCCCCGACACGCGTGTCGACCGCAACCGCGACCACACAAGGGCGATTGCGTAGCCCCGACTTCCGAGCTACTCACTCGAAGACCCATCGGCTCGCCGGTGGGTCTTCTGCGTTGCCGGCACACCAGCGCCACCGCCGGGTCGCGGCGCCCGAGCGCGCCGCCTAGCGCATCCCAACGGGAGCGCCACCAAAGCTGCGAACCGCCCAGGCGACCGCGCCGATCAGACCGGCGTCGGTGCCGAGCGCTGCGGTGACGATCTTGCAGCGGCGGTAGGGGATCTCGAACGCGATCTCGGTCACGGCGAGACGCGCCGGCTTGAGCAGCAGATCGCCGGCGTGGATCAGGCCGCCTCCGATGACGATGACGTCAGGAGCGAGCACGTTGATGAACCCACCGATCGCCCGGCCGAGCGCGTGACCCGCGTCGTTGAACACCTGGAGCGAGAGCGCGTCGCCCGCATTGGCGGCGGTTGCGATCGCGCGTGCGTCGATCGAGGCGGGGTCGACGCCCTGGAGCGACGAGGCGGTGCCCGCCGCCAGCTCGGCGCGCGCGCGGGCTGCAATCGCCGTTCCGGACGACATGCCTTCGAGGCATCCCGGATGACCCTGGCCGCATGCCGGGCCGTTGTCGCTGATGGGAGTGTGCCCGACCTCGCCTGCCGATCCGGTGGCGCCGTCGTACAGATCGCCGTCGATGAACAGCGCACCGCCGATACCGGTGCTCACGGTGATGAACAGAAGATGACGAGCGCCACGTCCGGCACCTGCCTTCAGCTCCGCATACCCGGCGGCGGCGGCGTCATGACAGATGACCACGGGACACCCGACTCGCTCCGACAGCATCGCGGCAGCCGGAACCTCGTTCCATCCAGTCATGTTCGGCGCGTCGTGCACGATCCCGGCGCCGGGATCGAGCGGACCGGGGATGCCGATCGCGAGTCCCCGGATGTGAGCGGCGCCGGCAGCCTGACGGGCGCACTCCGCAACCGCGTCGAGCACCGCCGCGGGACCATCTTGCGACGGTGTGTCGCGGTGCACGGGCTCGCCGTGCGTGACGTCACCGATCGCCACCGCGGCGCGGATGCTCGTGCCCCCCAGGTCGACGCCGATCAGCGCCGGAGTCATACCGCGGCGACCGAATCGTCCCAGTGGCTCGGGCTCGCGATCCTCCCGGCGTCTTCCGGTCCCCACGTGCCCGCAGCGTAAAACGTGATCGGCGGCGGGGCCTCGATGACGGGCTCGACGGCCGCCCATCCGTTCTCGACCTCGTCCTCGCGGATGAACAGCGTGTGGTCGCCCTGGAGAGCGTCGTGGAGCAGACGCTCGTATGCCTCGGGCGGTGAGGTCTTGAATGAGTCGCCGTACTTGAAGTTCATATCGACCGACTGAGCGGTGACCTCCGGTCCCGGTTGCTTGGCGACGAACGAAAGCGCGATGCCCTCGTCCGGCTGGATGCGTACCACGAGCCGGTTGCGATGCAGGGTATGCACGCCGGCCGTCTTGAACAGGTGCAGCGGGACATCGTGAAAGGTGATCACCACGCGGGTGTCACGCGTCGGCAGCCGCTTGCCGGTGCGCAGCAGGAAGGGCACGCCCGACCAGCGCCACAACTCCAGATGCAGGCGCAATGCCGCGTACGTCTCGGTGGTCGACTTCGGCGAGACTCCGTCCTCCTCGCGATAAGCGATCACCTTCTCGCCTTCGACGCTTCCCGCCGTGTACTGGCCGCGGACAACGTCGTGCGGGTGGATCGGCTGTATCGACTCGAGCACCTTCACCTTCTCGTTGCGGATGGCCTCGGCGTCAAAGGACAGCGGTGGGTCCATCGCAACCAGCGACAGCACCTGGAACATGTGGTTCTGAACGATGTCGCGAATCGCGCCGACCTCCTCGTACAGCTTGCCGCGCTCCTCGACGCCGAGCGACTCGGCAACAGTGATCTCCACCCGCGAGATCGCGTCGCGGCTCCAGATCCGCTCGAACAACGAGTTACCGAAGCGGAAGACCAGGAGGTTCTGAACGGTCTCCTTGCCCATGTAGTGGTCGATGCGGAAGACGCGCTGCTCGGGGACTACGTCGTGGAGCGTCCGGTTGAGTTCGCAGGCGGATTGCAGGTCGTGACCGAACGGCTTCTCGATAATGATCGAGGTGCCCTCGACGAGGCCGGCGGTCTTGATGCCCTCGATGAGGGACGTGAAGGCGGACGGCGGAACCGCCAGATACACGATGCGGCGCTCCTGGGTGGTCGCCGGGCGGATCGCGGTGAGGCTCCCGTCCGGAGGGAGGGGGACGAACCGCAATCGCCTCGCGAACGAGGCAAACGCCGTCTTCTGCAGCGGTGTCCTCGAGAACTGCTTGACCGACGATTCGGCGAGGTCGCGGAAACGCTGATCGTTCCAGTCGAACGGCGCCGCGCCGATGATGTCGCCCTTGACCGGCAGCAACTTCTGGCGGTGGAGGTTGTAGAGCGCGGGGATGAGCTTGCGCTGCGCCAGATCGCCGGTGGCGCCGACGATGACGATGTCCTGATCGGACGGCGCGTGGAGCGGCATCGACTCCGAGAGCGGTCCGCTACCGGCCGGTGAAGTGACGCACGGCCACGTCGACGACCTTGATCACCGCGGCGATGATGGCGCACGACGATGCTGATGACCACCACCGGAAATTCGGCGCCGGGGGTCGAGTACGTGTACGTCGCAAGCACGGCGCTGGCGAACAGACCCATCACGCAGAGCACGAGGAGGAAGACCACCGTGCGCGTCGCCGCGTCCAGCTCCGGCGTGCCGCGCAGCGATCTCGGCGACGCTGGGACTGAGCTTCTCAGCAGGAGCGAAATGCCGGATCGCCAGGACGACGAGCCGGAGGGCGACGATGCCGATGAAGATGAAGACGATGCTGAGCACCAGTGGCAGCTCGACACTCGGCGTGGTGTACGACAGCGCTGCGAAGAGCCCGGCCAGCAGCAGTCCCACGAGCACGGAGATCATCCCCAGCACGGTCAGCCACGTGATCGCGTCCCACGACGGGCAGCGTGACCGTGGGGAATTGCAGCGGCCGGACAATCGACTCGCCACCGGTGAGCTGGTCGATGAATGCCGGCTGGGCGGTGAGACCGGACACACGCGCCTGCATGCCGTAGTGCACCCGCTCGGTTGCGACCGGCGAGGCCGCGGCGAGCAGCCCCGGTTGCGGGCCCGGGAACAGACGCCGCTCCTCGGTGCGGCCGTCCGGGTACGTCAGCCGGAGCAGTCCGCACTTTTCGCAGTGCCATGCGCGAATCGGCAATCCACCCACGATCGGGCCGTAGTACGTGACCGTCCGGCGCAAACCCTCCGGACCGATGGCGCCTTCGTAGTGCGCGAACTCATGCGCCAGGATCCCCGTGACCGGCGCGGGGTGGTCGCACGTCTCCGGCGTCGGCGGTGTGACGGAAGGTGCATCGGCGACAGCCACTGGGGATCGGATTGTAGTGCGGCCAGGGTCAACCGACGGTCCGGCACGCGCGCGCGGTGAACCCGGCGTCGCGCATGCCGGCTGCGAGGCGCTCGGCGTCATCCCGTCCGGCGGCGACGCTAAACACCGCGCCGCCGCTGCCGGTCAGATACCAGTCGACGCCCGCGAGAACCGCCCGCGCTCGCAGCAGGGCCTCTGCCAGGGCGGGGTTGGCGCGGCATGCCGCCGGCTCGAGCGCGCTTCCCATAGATTCGCCGACGGGTGGCCGGCCGGAGTCGAGGAGCCGCGCCAGCCGTTCCGAGCGGCCGTCGTCGCGGATCTCATCCGCAGACACGGCGGCGTAGGTATCGGCTGTGGAGCTCGGGGTGGTGGAGGCGACCGCGAGGTGGAGCGCGGGCGTGCTGAGTGTCTCGAGGCGATCGCCCCGGCCGCGCACGCGCTGCGCCGACAACGAGAGCAGTGCCGGTACATCGCTGCCGACATCCAGGGCAGCCGCGGCGACGCGCGCCGGGTCGATCGTGACGCCGATGCTCGCCAGCACGGCGACCCCGCAGCGGAGCACCGCGGCAGCGTCGGCGGACCCACCGCCGAGCCCGGCGCCATGAGGAACGCTTTTGGACAGCCATACCCGAATGGCCAGGGGCTGGTCCGCGAGGGTACGAAGCGCCCGCGCGGCGCGGACCGTCAGGTTGGCGTCCCCGGTGGGCACCCCCGGGGCGGCGGGTCCGTCGACTGTCAGCGACAAGCTGTCGGAGCCGGCGGGTTCCAGGCTGAGCCCGACCAGGTCGTGCCAGTCGACGGGAACCAGGACGCTGTCGATGTCGTGCCAGCCGTCGGCGCGGCGGCCGACGACCGACAGGGAGAGGTTCACCTTTGCGTATGCGGGGACGACCCACGTGGAGAGACGAGACACAGTCGCTGATATACTGCTGGCTTCGTGCGTCCCCGGCTCGTAACTGCCCGGCGGGCGCGCCCAGTTATCGAGTGATCTAGAAGAGCGAGCATGGCCAACTCCCGATCCGCGCGCAAGCGCATCAGGTCCAGCGAGCGGAAACATCTCCGCAACCGGGCGGTGAAGTCCGCGGTCCGGACCAAGGTGATCAAGGCGCGTCACGCGCTGCTCGAGGAGGGTGCCGCCGCCGGCGACGCCGAGTTGCACGCTGCGATCCGCGCCCTCGACCGCGCCGCGGAGAAAGGCGTGCTCCACCGGAACAACGCTCGGCGCCGCAAATCGCGGCTTGCGTCGATGGCCGCCCGCCTGGCGAACGTCGCCGAAGGCGCCGAGGGTGCGGCGGCTCGCTCCGCCGCAGCCGGCGGCGCCAAGGGCAGGAGCGCAAAGCAGCCGGCGCGCGCGGCGGCGGCAAAATCCGCGGCCAAGCCCGCCGCCAAAGCGCCTGCCGCGAAGGCTGCGGCAAAGGCCCCGGCTGCTGCGAAACCGGCCGCAAGGACACCCAAGAGCAGCTAGCAGCCTTCGGAGCCGGTGGCGTTCAGCGGCGACTCGTAGCCCGCTCTGCCGTCAACTCGGCGGCGGCGCGCAGCACGGCGAGCCGAAGCCCATCCGTTTCCGCGATCTCGCCCGACTTGAGCTTCCGGTCCACATCGTGGAGCGCTGCGAGCCAGCCGGCAGCGAGAGCCGGGGACACGCTCCTCGCCTGCCGGCTGAGACGATCGGCCTGCCAGTCGGGCTTGCCGAGGGCTGCCGCGAGACCAGCGCCCGAGCCGTGTGCCTGGACGTAGGCCTGAGCGAGCACGAGGTCGCGAATCTGGCCGGCGAGGATGGCCAGCAGGTACTGGCCGGCCCGCCCCTCGGAGAGCAGCCGATCGATCAACTCGGCGCCCTTCGCGGGAGTGGGGCCGAGCAGTTCGCCAAGCGTGTCGTAGAGACCGGCCGCCTCGTCCCCGGCGACAGCCGATCGAACGTCGGCGATCGAGAGCGGCCGCCCGGCCGCGAAGGCGACGAGCTTGTCGAGCTCCGAGGCGATGCTTCCCAGGTCGGGGCCGGCCACCCGAATGAGGTGGTCGACCGATCCGGCGCCGAGCCGTAG
This sequence comes from Candidatus Dormiibacterota bacterium, assembly GCA_963799005.1. Classification (GTDB taxonomy): domain Bacteria; phylum Chloroflexota; class Dormibacteria; order Aeolococcales; family Aeolococcaceae; genus Palsa-851. The sequence continues at coordinate 15,284 of CAWCVK010000005.1, forward strand.
GCCGCGGCTGCCGATCTCCCGCTCGACCCATGTGCGCAGGTCGCGGCCCTTGACCGCGGCATGAAAGACGATCGACCCACCCCTGGCTTTCACCGCGGCGAGCACCGGGTTGCGGTCGGGCACCTTCGCGTGCGCCGCCAGGCAGAGGACGGTGGTCGGCGCCAGCTCGCCGAGAATCGCAACCAGCCGGTCCGGAGGATCGGCGCCGCCTCGCTTCGCTGATCCTGTCAGCTGTGGGGGGTCGCGGAGCAGGAGCGCTCGCTCGGGGTCGAAGAGGGGCATCTCGGCGACAGCGTGCCGGAACTCGTTGAGCCGTCCCGGGGCGTCGAACACCTCGATGTCGAGCTGCGGCGGTCGCGCGCGCCGGCGCCACTCCTGCACCGATCGATCGACCAGAAAGCGCTCCTCGCCGTGGATGAGTGTGAGTTGGTTCATCGGATGACTCGCAGCCACCGACGCAGTATCGCAAGCGCGGTCATGTGCCCTTCTGAAGGCCGGCCGAGCCGCCCGTGTACTGCAGATCGCCGTCGGCGCCGGTCCGATCGATGGGATAGCCCGGCGGCGCCGGGGCCGCGGGCGCGCCCTGGACGATCGGCACCGCGAGCTCGCGCGGGCGAGCGGTGGCGAGAAGCACGGCGGAGATCGCTCCGCCCGGCGGGGTCACCACGAGGTCGGCGCCGAGCGTGCTGCCGTATACGGCGCACAGGTTCTCCTGGTCGGCGGTGCCGGTGTCGCCGAGGACGAGGAGACGGCCGCTCGCGTCGTCGACGCTCAGCGCGCACATCCCACGGCCGGTGGCCAGGGCGATGAAGCCGAGACAGTGCCAGCTCGCCCCGCCGAATGACCAAGCTCCGCCATCAGCTTCGAGCACGTTGGCGCCGGCGGTCTCGAGAGCCGCCACGATGGTGTTCGCCCCCGGGGTGAGATCGACCGGGGTCACCACCGTGCCGACGGTGTAGTGGCCTGGAAGACCCCCGAGCCCTTTGACGGCGGCCGGCTCGCCGCCGGTGACCACGACCATGTCGAGGTGGGCGGTGGCGGAGGGAGCATCCTCCCGAGGGCGGCGAGCAGCTGGGTCGGCGACGACGCCCCGTCAACGAGGACGGTGCTCCCATCGCCCGTCCGTATCAGCACCGCCGGCGAGGACCCGGTATTCAGCACGGTCACGCGCAACCGGCCGTCCGGCCGCGATGCGATGACCCACGCGGCTCCGGCGGCCAGCAGGCCGGCCAGCCCGGATGCAAGCAGTGCGCGAGCGTTCAAAGGAGCGGCGCCGTGCGATGGGTGATGACCGCAAGGGTCACCAGCCCGGTGACGATGCCGGCTGCCTCGGCGATCGACCACGCCGCGGGCCAGTTCCCCACCTGAATCGCCGCGCCCGGAATCGCGGCCATCGCACGTGCCACCGTCACGACGGCCGAGGTCCCGAGCCCGGTGACCTGGAGCAACGCCCAGCCGAGAGCGGGGTTGAGGGCGCCGAGGATCGAGCCGGTTGCTCCGGTGACGATCATCAAGGGAAGGACCGGGAGCACGAGAGCGTTGGCGACCGGCCCGGCGAGCGAGAGCACTCCGAATGTCCCGGCCATGATCGGCACCGTTGCCACCTGCGCGGCGATCGTGACCGCGAACGGCTCGGCGATCAGTCGCGGTCCGGGCACACGCGCGGCGATCGGATGGGCGAGCAGCAGGATCCCGGCCGTGCCGAGAAACGAAAGCTGGAAGCCAGGGTCCGCGACCAGCTGGGGAGCGAGGCCGAGCATGAGCGCCGCGGCGAGCGCGAGCATCGGTATGGGATCGGTGCGACGCGCGCCGGCCGCGGCCAGCATTGCCGCGCCGGCCATGAGCGCACTTCGAATCGCGGCGGGCCCGGCCCCGCTGATGAGCACGTACGCGGCGACCACGGGCAGGGCGACGAGCAGGGTTCGACGTCGCGACCACTCGAACACTCGAGCCAGGGCGCTGACCAGGCCGATGATCAGCACCACCTTCAATCCCGAAACCACGACGATGTGGATCAGCCCGGCCTCCTGAAGTGGCGCGCGCACGTCGGCGCTCAGCGGTTCGTGAATGCCAAAGGCGATGCCCACGACCAGCGCCGCGGCCGGTTCCTGGAGCGCGCGGTTGACAGCGGCGAGCAGTTGGGACTGAGCCCACGCGATCGCGCGCGCCGGCGAAGGGCCGCCCGCCGCGATCACGAAGACCTGCGGGGACGTGGCCATCGCCTCGACTCCGTCGCGTTCGAGCGTCGCGGCCGAGTTGGCGCCGGGGCGCCGGTCCAACGGGCGAAGACCGGAGGCGTTGATCTCGACCGTGTCGCCGGGTGACAGCGCCGGGATCAGCGGGCCGCTGACCAGCACGCCGCCGCTGACGTGGCCGTCGGTATCGGCATCCGAGAGGTGACTGGCGTCGATGATGGCGGTGGATCCACTGCCGGGATCGGCGCTTCGCACCGTGCCCTCGATCACCACCGGGCGCGTGCCGAGGTGGCCATCGATCGAGCCGGGTCCCGGGACGGTCACCGCCGACGCTCCGCGAAGCACCCCGAGCACGATCGCTGCGGTCACGATGCCGAAAGCGACGATCGAACGCGGGGCGACCGCCGCGCAGATCAGGAGGCAGCCGCCGGCGGCGCACGTCACGGGGATGACCGGTGCACCCGACAGCGGCGCGGCGAACGCCACCCCGCAGCCCAGCGCGAAACCTCCCCATATGAAGGAGGCCCAACGGCCGGCGCGAGAACCGGCGAGGCGGCTCACTGCTCGCGGCAGCACGACCCTGAGGTAGTGCCCGAGGCCGGCGACCGTGGCCGAGTTGACTCCCAGTTCGGAGTGGAGCTGGCTCATCGAGGTGAACGGGCCCCACTCGTCGCGGTACTGGACGATTTCCGCGCCGAGCCCGGGAGGCATGCCCGGCACGGCCTCGAGGTCTGACTCCGCCGCGGCGTTGATGTCCAGCTTGGCTGCGGTGGTCCCGCTCTTCATGAAGGGGACGTTGATCTGGCGGCCGTCGTTGACCCGCTGGGCCATGTTGGGGAGGTGGCCGGGGTCGGCGAGGGTGGTCACGCCGCCGGCTGCCGCGATGGCGTCCGCGACGCGCGCGGCGGGGCTCAGCTCATAGAGGCCGGGATGCGCGACCGCGCCGCTGACGAAGACCAGGACGGTGGGAGGGGCCGGTGGATTGACGGTTTCGCCGACCGGCACCGGCGCCGCAGCGGATGCCTGGTGCAGCACGGACCACCCGGCGACTCCGGCGAGCGCGAGCGCCCCCGCGACCGCCAGCGCAACCCGTCGCGGATTGACACTCGTGTGTGTATTGGTGGAGCAAACATCCACGAGAGTGTACCTCAAGGCGCGGAGCGGATCAAGTCACGCGGAGGTGATGTGCCGGCAGCGCGCCGCCGCGTCTGCGAGGGGTCAGAACGGGCGGGCCGGCGACGTCGGCAGTCGATACCTGAGCTGGCCGTCTTCGCCGACGACGGTCGCGGCTCCGGCTCGCTCTGCAAGCCAGCGCACCGCCCGGCCGGACACATGGTCGCCGAGCCCGCTGAGTTCCTTGGCGATCTCCGACGCCGAGGCGGACCCGAGCTTGCCGATCGTGGCCAGGACGATGTCGGGCGTCACCGAGGCGGGCGTGGCTCTGCCCTTCGGCCCCTTCCCCCGTCGCCGGCTCTTCGCGTGCCGAGGGGTGGCGGCGGCTGCCCGGCGCGCCGCCCTCGGCGGTGCGGCTGCGTCGCCGGCGCGATCGATCAGGGCGAGTGCCTCTCGAACCTCATGGCGGAGCGTCACGTTGTCGGCCTTCAACTCGGCGACCTGGGTGACCAGAGCCTCGATTCGCGAGACCAGCCGTTCGGCTGCCTGGACGATCGGCGAATTGGCGCCCGAGGCCGGGTCTCTGTCGAGGGCGGCTGCGTCGGGCATGCGGTCTCCTGGTGTCGAAGGGTCTGGTGCAGTCGCCTCCGACGAAATCGCAGCACAGTGCTGGCGCGGTCATTGTCCGATACCGAAGCTCGGAGCCGCAATCGACCCATTTATGGACTGCAATCCCAACGCTCGCGGCGGCCGGCGTACGCCCGGTACCATGACGCGGGGCCATAGCTCAGCTGGAAGAGCGCTTGCATGGCATGCAAGAGGTCGGGGGTTCGAGCCCCCCTGGCTCCACCAGTGCCATCCCTACCATCGCCGCGCCCCGGAGCGCGGTTCGGCGCTGCTCCATCCCCCATCAGGACGAATTCACGGCCGACGCGTCCCCCAACGGGATGAAATCCGGGGGCTTCGACGGCAGGCAATCGTCCCAGTCGATATGATCCGGGCGCGCCTCACCTGAGTGGGGCGTGCTTCTGCGCAGAGCAGAGCGCAGATCCGGGCGGCTCTTCAACATCTGGGAGGATACGAGTTGCGACTAAACAGGTTCACCGTCGGCGGCATCGGGGTGGCAGTGCTCGGTCTCTTGACTGCGGCGGCCTGCGGGAGCACCTCCACCACCAACGTGTCAGGCACGCTGGCGAGCTCGCAGGTGCTGCACTTCCCGGTCTTCCAGGACCCAGGAAGTTGGGATCCCGGCCAGGATGTCGCCGAGGTCGACAGCGAAATCGCGCAGAACGTCTTCGACAATCTCTGGCGGTTCGACGACAAGCTCAACGTCGTTCCCGACATCGCCACGACCGTCCCGACAACGGCGAACGGCGGTATCTCCTCCGACGGGACGACGTACACCATTCACCTGAGGCACGACGTCAAGTTCTCGAACGGTGACCCCGTCACCGCCAAAGACGTGCTCTACTCGTGGAACCGCGCCGCGGCGCTCCAGGGTGGGTATGCGTACACCTTGAACGCTATCCAGGGATTCCACGCTGTGCAAACGGCCGCAGGAGCGGCCAGCAAGACTGCCCCAACGAGCTTCCAGGGCAACATCGAAACCCAGCTGGCCGCCGGCAACCCCGCTTTCCAGATGACCGGGCTCACTGCTCCCGACGGCCCCGGCGGTTACACGGTGCAGATCAAGCTCGCCAACCCCTGTGGCTGGTGCCTGGCTGCGTGGACGCTCGAGAGCGTCGTGGGGGCAGTTGTCGACGAGAAGGTCATCAAGACGAATCCGGTGAACTGGTGGCAGTCACCCTCGACTCTCGTCGGTACCGGTGCCTACGAGCTCACGTCGTATGTCCCGCACCAGTCGATCACCTTCAAGCAGGTACCCAACTGGTGGGGCTCGCCGAAGCCGACGCTCACCCAGATCAGCATCGACATCAAGGATCCTTCCACGGCTCCAACCACCGTCACGTCCTTCTTCCAGCACGGCTATGACCTGATCGGGTATGGCGGTGACAGCGCCCTCATCCCTCTGGCCAACATCCTCGCGATCCAGAACAACGCGAGCCAGTCCAAGGACCTGCTGACGCTTGCCAAGGGACGCACCACCTGGGTGAGCTTCAACGTCGGCTACCCGGCCGGCGGCGGGCCGTTCCTGGGTAAGTCTGGCAGCAGCGATCGGGCTGCGGCTCGCCTTCGACCTCGCGGTTGACAAGCAGGGGCTGGCGACGACGGTCTGTCACAACCTCATCTGCTCTGCGGCCACCGGCGGGCTGATCACGAAAGGTCTGGTCGGCTACACCGGCCCGGGAACGGACCCGCTCGCCAAGTACGACCCGACCATGGCGAGGACGCTCCTCAAGCAGTACGACCCGACGGGGAAGCTGACCTCCAACCTCATATATTCGTACAACTCAAGCAGTCTCAACGGGAGTGCTGCCGTCTACCTGCAGAACGCATGGCAGACCAACCTGGGCGTGCACGTCACCCTCAACGCTGTCTCCGACGCGTCGATCTTCATCAGCAATCGCCTCAGCGGCAAGTACATGATGTCGCGCGACGGCTGGCAGTTCGATTACAACCATCCGCAGGACTGGTACGACAACCTCTGGGGAGCCCCGCTACGGCAGAGAGCAACAACACCAGCGGGTTCGACGATCCTACGTACGACAGCACCTTGGCCAGGCCGACAAGCTGCCACTCGATCAGGCGCTGCCCCTTTACCAGCAGCTGGCGAAGCTCCTCCAGACCGATGTCGTCTACATCCCCCTGTACTACTCGGTCGGCAACTTCCTCATCGCCCCGTACGTCGAGCGGAGCCGGTTCCAACGCTTGCTTCGACCACTACTGGAACGAGATCTAAGATTCTCACTCACTAGATACCCATAGCGCTGAATAGAGGGCGCCCGGCACCGAGCCGGGCGCCCTTTCGCCTTGCATCGGACGAGGGAGAGCCGATGCTGACCCGGGGCACGCTGATCTACATCGCGCAGACGGTTGTTGCTGATCGTCGTTCACGTCTGATCGTCGTGTCATTCCTTGTCTTCGTGACGGTTCACAGCCTGCCGGGAAACGCGTTCGAAAGCGAGAAGGTCCATGGCAGGGCGCTGCAACTGCTCCTCCACGAGTACGGCCTTGACCGGCCGGTCCTTGTGCAGTATTGGACCTTCATCAGCAACGCGGTGCACGGTAACTTCGGGGTCTCGTTCCAGATCAAAGGGCAGCCGATCACGCCGATCGTGGTGCGTGAGCTCAGCGTGAGCGCGGAGCTGGGCGGAGCGGCACTTCTGGTCACCGTCGGGCTGGGCGTGACCTTCGGGGTCATCGCCGCAATTCGCCAGAACAGCTGGGTGGACTACACACTGACCACCATCGCGGTCATCGGCTACAGCGTGCCGAGCTTCGTGCTTGCCTGCCTCGGCGTACTCATCTTCGGTTATTTGGCTCTCCGACGTCACCGGCGGCGCTTCGAATACCCGACCGATGGGCTGGGACGTACGGCACTGTCGTCGAGCTCACCTCCCCGCGATCGTGCCTTGGGCCTCTACACGTCAGGCCAGGTCGACGGATCACGCGGGCGAGCATGCTCGAGGTCATCCAGCAGGATTACGTCCGCACGGCCGCGCAAAGGGGGTGAAGGAGCGGGTGGTCGACAGTCCGTCATGCGCTGCGCAATGCGCTGATCCCGGTGACCAGCATCCTCGGCCCGCTGGTCATCAGCATCATCACCGGGAGCGTCATCATCGAGAACATCTTCGGCATCCCCGGGCTGGGCAAGGAGTTCGTGGAGAGCATCCTGTCAGCACGACTACAAATCACGGTGGCGGTGTTCACCGTGTACGCGCTACTGATCGGCATGGCCAACCTCGTGGTCGATCTCATCTATACGGTCAGTCGATCCAAGGATCGATACTGATGGCAGTGGTCGCGGCCCCCGTACGGTCGAGGATACGCAGGCGCGACGATCGTCCGCGAGCAGGTGGGTCTGTGGCGCGACGGGTTCCGCCGGCTCCGGCGCAATCGGCTGGCTCTGCTCGCCGCTCGTCTATCTGTCGCTCCTCGTTGCTCGTTGCTGTCGTCGCGCTCTTCTGGACGCCGTACAACCCGGCGACCATTATCCCGCAACACACTGACGTACCTGGGTCCTTCGGCTGCGCACTCTGCTCGGCGCCGACGAGCTCGGGCGCGATCTGCTCAGCCGGATGATGGCCGGGCGCCCAGATCTCGCTCTCGGTCGGGGTCGGCACGTCCGCGATCGTCTCGGCATCGGGGTCGACGTCGGGCTCGTCGCCGGCTATTTCCGAGGATGGGTCGACAGCATCATCAGCGTGTTCATCAACGTCTTCTACGGCATCCCCGGCGTTCTCGTCGCGCATCGTCCTGTTCCTCGTCCTCGGGCGCGGGCTCGGCAACATCATGATCGCCATCTCCGCGACCGTCTGGATGGATATGGCCCGGCTGGTTCGCGGGCAGGCCTTCAGCATTCGCGAACGGGAGTACATCGAGGCCGCGCGCGCGAGTGAGCGCGAAGCGGGCAAGATCCTGTTCGGCCACATCCTCCCCAACGCGCTTGGCCCGATCATCGTGCGGCGACCTTCGTCATCCCGTCGCGATCCTCTTCGAAGCGTTCCTCAGCTACCTCGGGTCTGGGCATTCCGCCGCCCACTCCTTCCTGGGGCTCGATCGCCAGTCCGAGGGGTATGCAGGCGCTCCCCTTGGAGCCGTACATGATGCTCTGCCGCGATTGCGCTCTCGCTCACCCTGCTCGCCTTCAACTTCCTCGGCGACGGCCTGCGAGACGCCTTCGACCCGCGACAGCGGCGGTGACACGATCCGATCCTCGAGGTTCGCAACCTGAGCACCCATTTCTTCACCGACGACGGCGAGGTGAAGGCGGTACGCGGGGTCAGCTTCACGTGTGCCCGGGCGAGACACTCGGTATCGTCGGCGAGTCCGGCTGCGGCAAGAGCGTCACAGCCATGTCGGTCCTCGGTCTCGTCCAGCGACCGGGCAAGGTGGTCGGCGGCGAGATCATGTTCAAGGGACACGATCTGCTGAAGCTCACCAACGAGGAGTTGCGCAACATCCGTGGGCGGGACATCGCGATGATCTTTCAGGACCCGCTCAGCTCGTTGAACCCGGTGCTCCGCGTCGGCTATCAGATCGACGAGGCGATGTGCGCGCACGACAAGATCCCGCAAGCGATGATCTCGAGCGCGCGGGATCGATCTGCTCAAGCAGGTGCGGGTCTCGGATGCGGAGCGCCGCATCAAGGACTTCCCCCACCAGTTCAGTGGTGGGATGCGCCAGCGCGCCATGATCGCCATGGGCCTCTCGAACAAGCCCGATCTGCTCATCGCCGATGAGCCGACAACGGCGCTCGACGTGACCGTGCAGGCGCAGATCCTCGAGCTGCTGCGCGACCTCAACGAGCAGACCGGTGCGGCGATCATCCTCATCACCCACAACCTCGGATCGTTGCCGGGTCTGTGCAAGCGCGTGCTCGTCATGTACGCGGGTGAGATCGTCGAGGAAGGAACGGCCGAGCAGATCTTCGAGCGGCCGCAGCATCCCTACACCTGGTCGCTGCTGCGCTCGGTGCCACGAATCGATGCGAGCAGCGGGACATCGTCTGCTCTCCATCGAGGGCCTGCCGCCGGATCTCATCGACCTGCCCAGGGCTGCAAGTTCAACCCGCGCTGCCCGTTCCGCGTCGAGCGCTGCTTCAGGAATCGCCGCCGATCGAGCAGGTCGCGCCTGCGCAGCACGCCGCGTGCTGGGTGACCATGGAGCGCGCGTACGCGGAGATGGGGGCGGGCACGATCACGGACACGAGCCCCGGGGCGGCGAGCGGTGTCCATCCGGCTGGGCGCAGGCTCCCGGCCGTCGAGGTGCCCGCGGCGATCGGCGAGGCGGTCAGTGACTGACACCGTTGTCGCCCCGGAAGTGCGCGTCGCGCCGGCTGTCGAACCGCTGCTGCGCGTGGTCAACGTGGTGAAGTATTTCGGCGCAGGGGTCGGGGCGTCGGTGAAAGCCGTCGACGGCGTGAGCTTCGACATCTTGCCAGGTGAGACGGTCGGGCTCGTCGGCGAGTCCGGGTGTGGCAAGTCAACCCTCGGCAGGATGATCACGCAGCTCCTTCCGGTGACCTCCGGCGAGGTCTATCCTCGACGGCGTCGACATCACCAAGCTGCGCGGCGAGAAACTGCGCCAGCAGCGCAAGCAGCTGCAGATGATCTTCCAGGACCCGTATGCGTCACTCGACCCGCGCATGACGGTCGGCGACATCATCGCCGAGCCGCTGGTCAACTTCAAGATGATCGGCGGGCGGGCGAAGGACGCGCGAGTGCAGGAGTTGCTCCGCACCGTGGGGCTGAACCCCTACTTCAACAATCGCTACCCGCACGAGTTCAGCGGTGGCCAGCGCCAGCGCATCGGGATCGCTCGAGCCCTGGCGCTCAACCCCAGGCTGATCATCTGCGACGAGCCGGTGTCGGCGCTCGACGTCTCCATCCAGGCGCAGATCATCAACCTGCTCGAGGATCTGCAGCGTGAGTTCGCGCTCACGTATCTCTTTATCGCGCATGACCTTTCGGTGGTCCGGCACATCAGCGATCGGGTCATGGTGATGTACCTCGGCAAGATCGTCGAGGTCGCGCCGAGCGAGGATCTGTACACGTCGCAGGAACATCCCTACACGCGCGCGCTGCTCTCCTCGATCCCCGTCCCCGATCCGCGGATCGAATCAAAGCGCAGGCTGGTCGAGCTCTCGGGTGAGATCCCCTCGCCGCTCAACCCTCCGTCCGGGTGCCGCTTTCACACCCGCTGTCCGATCGCGCAGGTTCCCGGCGTGTGCGCCGACGTCGAACCCCCACTCGAGCTCAAGGGCGCGGGCCATCTCGCCGCGTGTCATTTCTCGGAGCAGGTGCGCACCAAGATCGCGGTCACCGTCTGACTCGCCAGCCGCAACCTCCGACTTCGGGATTCTGACCGGCGCTCATAACATGGATCCATCAGGCATGCCCGGCGATTTCGGAGGAAGTCATGAGCGATCAGCGTCCACGAATTCTGTACACAGCCGAGGCAACCGTGAAGGGCGGACGTCGCGGTCATGGCGTCACATCCGACGGCGTCCTGGAAGTCGACTTCACGTCGCCGAAGGAGATGGGCGGCGACGGAGCCCGCGGGACGAATCCCGAGCAGCTCTTCGCGCTCGGGTATGCGGCGTGCTGGGAGAACGCGATGATCGGCATCGCGCGCCGCAAAGGGGTCGAACGTCGAGGACGCGACGGTCACCGCCCGGGTCGGCATCGGGCTGATCGAGGCCGGGCGCCTGGGCTTGGCCGTCGAGTTGCTGATCACGCTTCCGTCGCTGCCGGACCGCGATCAGGCGAAGGCGCTGATCGACGAGGCAGAGCAGCGCTGCCCTTATTCGAACGCGATTCGCGGGAACGTCGAGGTCACGCTGACGCTGCTCTGACCGAGCATCCCATCAGTGTTGGGGGCGGTCGGCTAACGTCGACGCGTGAAGCATCTCTGGGCGCCTTGGCGCATGACCTACGTCTCGGGCGTGCCTTCGGATACCGCCGAAGCCTGCTTCCTCTGCGCAGCCGCCATTCCGGGCGGCAGAGACGAACCGCTCGTGGTCGACCGCGGCACCCTGGCCTACGTCCTGATGAACCGCTATCCCTACACCAGCGGCCACCTCATGGTCGCCCCGGTTCGTCACGCCGCCGGGGTGCTCGCGGTGACCGCCGAGGAGGGCGCGGCGGTCTTCGCGGCCACCCAGCGCGCGGTTCGCGCGCTCACCGACGCGATGCATCCCGACGGGTTCAACATCGGCATCAACCAGGGAAGCGCGGCGGGCGCGAGCGCCGAGCACGTCCATATCCACGTCGTTCCGCGCTGGGCGGGGGACACCAACTTCATGCCCGTGATTGGCGAAGTCAAGGTGCTTCCGCAGGATCTCGAGACCACTGCCGCGAATCTGCGCGAGGCCTTCGTTCGCCTCGGACCGCTATAGTCCTTGGCAGATGGGTTCGGTAATCAAGAAGCGGCGCAAGAAGATGCGCAAGCACAAGCATAAGAAGATGCTGAAGAAGACGAGGTGGGCGCGCCGCGGGTAAAACCCGCGACGCTGTCTCGTCCGCTTGGCCGCGCGCCTATCAGGCGCGAGCGTACGAGTGCAGCCCCGCGATCCAGAGGTTGACGGCGTAGAGCGTGAAGAGGATGGCGGCGAACCCGAACGCGGTGATGATCGCCGCTCGCTTCTCTTTCCACCCGTAGGTCACACGGGCGTGGAGGTAGATCGCGAAGACGACCCACGTGATGAAAGCGAACGTCTCCTTGGGGTCCCAACCCCAGTAGCGACCCCAGGCGTGCTCGCCCCAGATGGCACCGCAGATCACTCCGAACGTCCAGATCGGGAAGCCGATCATCACGAAGCGGTAGCTCCAGCTGTCCAGCAGCCCCGCCCTCGGAAGCACCCGCTGCAGCCACGTCGCCACCGGGTGCTTGGCGCCGCCGCCGATGAAGCCTCCGCCTGACCCGCCGCCGCCCATGGTCATGGTCGCGACACCGCCGCTGCTCACGCTCGCCGGCGCCGCCGCCGGCGCCACCGCGAGTAGCCGGTTGTCCGCCCAGCGCCGCGCCAGGTAGGCCATCCCGAAGAAGAAGGAGAAGCTCAGGACCGCCGAGGACGTGGCCATCGAGGTGACGTGGATGGTCAGCCAGTAACTGTGCAGGGCGGGGACGAGCTGCCCGGGCGGCACGTAGAGCATGTAAGCCACCCCCATCAGGGCGACCGTGACGATCATCGCCGGCAACCCGATCAGGCGCATCCGGGCCCGAACCATGAGGACCACGCAGACGGTGACGAGCACGAACGCGATCCCGGTCGAGTACTCGTACATGTTGCCGAGGGGCCAGTGGCCGGCCTCGAACGCGCGAGTGAAGATCGACGCGAAATGGAGGGGCCAGCCGACGAGCACCAGCGCCATCCCGATGTCGCCGAGGATCCGCTTGCGGAAGGCCAGATGGAGTACGAAAGCGACCACGGCGAGGGTGTACGCAGCGACCGCTATCCCGAACAGAACCAGGGACGCCGGGGTGCTCGACATGCCTGCGGGCGAGTATAGCCACCGGTAACGTCGGGGGAGCCTCGGCTGACGTTGCGCACGGATGCCATCCGACCTGTAAAGGAATGAACGCGGGACGCCCGTTTCCACGGCGCCTCCGTACCATGGGGGCAATGTCCCGGCCGCGCGTTCTGCTCGCCGACGATGACCCGCGCGTGCTTTCCGTCGTCTCCCGTTACCTCGACCTGGAGGGGTACGACATGTCGACGGCTTCGGATGGCGAAGCCGCGGTCGCGATCGCGTCGGCGGATCACCCCGACCTGATCATCCTCGACATCATGATGCCGGGCATCGACGGCATCGAGGCCTGCCGGCGGATCCGGGCGAACGCCTCGACCGCCCAGACCCCAGTGCTCATGTTCAGCGCCCTGTCCGAGGAGGCCGAGGCCGCCCGGCTGGCCGGGGCGGACGGCATGCTCCCCAAGCCCTTCAACCTGCCTGCGCTCGCCGAGGCGGTGAAAACGTTCTTCGCCACACGGACGGCCTCGTAGGCGCCTCGAGCGCCAGCTTTATACTGCGAAACGCCCCGCGGTGAGCTTGGTCCTGGGGCGGTAGCTCAGCTGGGAGAGCGCTGCCCTCGCACGGCAGAGGTCGGGGGTTCGAGTCCCCCCCGCTCCACTTCTGGGACATCTCAAGTGTGAAGCGACGCCGGCGACGCGAGGAGCAGCGTCTTGCCGATGGTCGCCCGGGCGCCGATGGCGGCATGCGCGTCGGCAGCCTGTTCGAGGGGGAAGGTCTGACCGATCACCGGGCGCAGCCGGCCGGCCAGCGCCTCGTCGAAGGCGCGCCGCGTGAGGGTCCGCAGTTCTTCCGGGCTCTTTTGAGCGGACCTGAGGACATGGACGTGCCCGGTGGCTATTGCGTGTTCGGGGACTGAGGTGAAGCTGCCGCTGGCCATCCCGTAGGGGACGAACCGGCCCCCTTGACCGAGCATTCCGAGACAGGCAACCCCGATCTCACCACCCACGCCGTCCAAGACAACATCGACGGCGCCAACCTCGTCCCGGAGCCGTTCGGCCCACCCCGGCTGTGCATAGTCGGCGATCACCTGTGCGCCGAGGCCGGCGACCAGGGAGGCCTTGCGCGAGCCGCCAACGGCCGCGATCACCCTCGCACCGGCGTGGGCGGCCAGCTGCACCAGGAGGCTGCCTACCCCGCCGGCGGCGGCCTCGATGAGCACCACCTCTCCGGTCCGGATCGATGCCAGGTCGATGAGGCCCATGGCGGTTCGGCCGTCCGCGAGCAGGGCGACGGCATCGGCCAGTTCCAGGCCATCGGGTACCTCCATGATCCCGGCGACTTCGACCGCAACTCGCTCCGCGTAGCCGCCCGACCCGCCGGTGGAGGTGACCACCCGACGTCCGATCAGCGCCGCGTCGACCTCTGCACCGATCGAGGCGATGACTCCGCCAACGCCGTTGCCGAGCACGACGGGCAATGTGGGGGCCATCGCCGCGTTGGGTGGCCGCCCAGCCCGCACCTGGGTCTCGACGAAGGTGATGCCGGCGATCTCTACCTCGACAACGACTTGACCGACACCCGCTCGCGGGTTCGGAAGGTCCTCGACGGTCAGGTTCTCTGGTGGCCCGAATGTCCGAAGCACCACAGCTCGCACGTAGTCCTCCTCGCTACATTTCCTTATAGGTGTATCTGGGCAGGTTCTTCGTGGCCTGCTTGGCGAATGGATTGCCGCCATCGACGGCGTGCCGCTGCCGGCGTCAGCCGGCTACCTGCGGTGGCCAGACACCAGACGGTCTGCCTATCTCCCATTCATGGCCGAAGGGGTCCGCTATCCGCCCTAGTCGCCAGCCGTGATCCTCACGCACCGCAGCGATCTCGGCGGCTCCGGCACGCACGGCCTGATCAAGTACCGCGTCGGGATCGTCCACAAGCAGAAGCGTTCTACCGGTGGTGCCGCCAATCGCCCGGGGGCTGAAGCGTTGCACGTTCGAATTCGCCTCGGTCACCCAGAACTCGGCGGTCCCGACCGCCAACTGAGTCACGATGTCGTCCCCAGCTCCGACGCGGTGCAGCACGACAGCGTCGAACGCCGCCTGGTAGAAGGCGACGGCCGCGCTTGCGCCGTCCACCCACAGTTCGGGTTGGATGCCCGTCATACCGCCTGACACTCTGACGACAGCAGCCTTGCGCTGCTCACCCCGCTCCGCAACAACGCGGGGCGATCGACGTCGCAAAAGACCGGTGTGTGTGGGCCACGTTCGTCAGCGCATGCATAATGCATGCTACAATGCCTGAATGACCAGGCCGCTGCAGATTCGTGAGGTCCCGGACGAGATCCTCGAGGCACTGAAGGCGAAAGCAGGAAAGGAGCATCTTTCCCTGGCGGCATATGCCCTTCGAGTGCTCGAACGCGACGCGGCGATGCCCACTGTCGCCGAAGTGCTGGCACGGCCTCCGAGGCGCTCGCCAATCACCCAGGAGCAGATCGTCGCCGCCATCCGCGCGGACCGCGAGGCGCATTGATCGTTGTTGATGCGTCGGTCCTGGTCGGCGCCGTGTTGGGCACGGACCCGGCGCTGGTCCCCCGGCTGTCGCGCGAGCCGACCCTGCACGCGCCTGAACTGCTTCCGCTCGAGGTCGCCTCCGTGCTCCGCCGCTTGGTTCTCGCCGGGCAGATCAGCGAACGCGTGGCGCGGACGGCTCTCGGGAAGGTGGCCGACTTGCCACTGACGCTGCACCCGCAGCTTGGCTTGCTTTCTCGGATCTGGGAGCTGCGAGCCAACTTGACCGTCTACGACGCCGCGTACGTCGCGCTCGCCGAGGCCTTGGGACTGCCGTTGCTCACGTCCGATGGGCGTCTGTCCCAGGCACCCGGCCTCCGCTGCAACGTCGATCTCGTCTGAAAGCCAGAAATCACGCGCCGATCTGGGCGAGGCGAGGAACGATCTTGCCCAACTCCCTGGCCATCGCCACCGGATCCGGCGACGCGTTCCGGACCCCGACCATCTGGATACCAAGCTTCGCGTACTCCTCCATGTCCGCCAGGAACGCGTCCACGTCCTTGGTGGGGTCCGCCGCACCCTGGATGGTCTTCTTGATGGTGGCCATGTCGCGCCCCTCGTCCTCGCAGTGCCGGGCGAGGATGTCGAGCTTGCGCTGCACCTCGGCGGGGCCCATCGCGAAGAGGTTGCACGCATCGGCATACCGCGCGACCAGCTTGAGGGTCTTGCGCTCACCGCCGCCGCCGATGAGGATCTTGGGACGGGGCTGCTGTACCGGCTGCGGATGGCAGAGGGTTTCGGCCAGGTGGTAGTGCTTGCCATCGTACGGTCCGTCGTTGTCGCTCCACATCTGATTGCAGATCTGCAACGTCTCCTCAAGCCTTTCGAACCGCTCCGCGATCGGCGGGAAGGGCACGCCCAGGGCGCGATGCTCGCGCTCATACCAGGCAGCGCCGATGCCCAGCATTGCGCGTCCACCGGAGACGACGTCCAGGGTCGTCACGGTCTTGGCAAGCAAACCCGGGTGCCGGTAGGTGACGCCCGTGACCATGAGCGACAGCGTCATGCGCTCGGTTTTCCCGGCCACGAAACCGAGCGATGTGTAGCCCTCCATCATCGGATCCTGGGCGGTGGCGAATCCCTCCATCTGGAACCAGTGATCCATCATCGTGAAGGTCGAGCAACCGGCTGCCTCGGCGGCCTGGGCGGTCGCCGCCAGGGTCGGACCAAGCGCCCTGTTGCCTCCGGGCAGGGTGAAGTTCATGAAGTGAAGCGCGAGTTCCATCGGAGTGCTCCTGCAGCGGTTTGGCTGGCGCGGTGATTCGGCCGCGCAGGTACGAAAGGCTAGTGGACGCGGGCAAAACCGCGTCCTGGCGCTCCGAACGCATCGCCGGCGGGCAGCGAGCTCGATCTGCGGGTTCTGCGCGCTGCGGCTGGCGTCCCGTAGGCTACCCGAGAGCCATGTGGGCGTCAAAAGAGGATCGACTGTGAATCATTTCGAGGGCCGGACCATCCTGCTGACGGGGGGCACCGGGTCCTTCGGTCAGCATTTCACGCGCACCGCGCTCGAGAAATGGAATCCCGCCGCCATCCGCATCTTCAGCCGCGACGAGCTCAAACAGACGGAGATGGAGCGGAAGTTCGACGACCCGCGGCTCCGTTTCTTCATCGGTGACGTCCGCGATCGCGACCGGCTGCGGCGCGCCATCGAGGGCGCCGACGTGGTTATCCATGCGGCCGCGCTGAAGCACGTGCCGGTGTGCGAGTACAACCCGTTCGAGGCGATCAAGACGAACATCCTTGGGACCCAGAACGTCGCCGAGGTATGCCTGGACGCCGGTGTGCCTCGAGCCATGGCGCTGAGCACGGACAAGGCGGTGAGCCCCGCGAACCTTTATGGTGCGACCAAGCTGTGCGCGGAAAAGCTCTTCGTGCAGGCCAACGTCTATGCCGGCAAGCTCGCCACGCGCCTGTGCTGCGTGCGCTACGGCAACGTGGTCGGTTCTCGCGGCAGCGTCGTCCCGCTGTTTCGCGATCAGTCCGCGTCCGGCGAGCTCACCGTGACCGACGAGCGCATGACCCGTTTCTGGATCACGCTGGATCAGGCGGTCCAGTTCGTCGCCGACTGCTTCGTGGCCATGTCGGGTGGCGAGGTGTTCGTGCCCAAGATCCCGAGCACGCGCGTGCTCGACCTCGCCGAGGCGATCGCGCCCGGGCTACCGGTTCGGTACACGGGCATCCGCCCCGGGGAGAAGCTCCACGAGTCGCTGATCACCTCCGAGGAGGCGCGGCACACCGTCGACAAGGGCTGGTGCTACGTGGTCGAGCCGGAGCATGCCTTCTGGGGCCCGCGCGCCCCCAGCGATGGAACGCCGGTCGCGGAGGACTTCGTGTACAGCAGCGACCGCAACACGCAGTGGCTCGACATCCCCGAGCTTCGCGAGTTGCTCGCAACCGTCCCGCACACAACGATGGCGGTGCCGGCGCCGGTCGGATGAGCGTCACGAGCCCACCGGCGATTGCTGGAGGCACGCCGATCCGCGTCCGGCCCCTCCCTTACGGCCGCCATCAACTCGATGACACGGATGTCGCCGCGGTCGTTGCCGCAATGCGCTCGGGCACCCTCACCGGCGGCGCCGCCATCGCGGATTTCGAGCACGCCCTTGCGGCCCGGTGCAAGGTGGACAACGCGGTCGCGGTCGCAAACGGCAGCGTGGCCCTCGACGTCGCGGTGCTCGCACTCGGCGTCGGACCCGGGGACGAGGTGATCACGACACCGCTGACGTTCGTCGCCACTGCGAACGCGGTGCTTCGCGCCGGCGCGACACCGGTGTTCGCCGATATCGGCGACGATCGCTGTCTCGATCCCGAGTCGGTGGCACGCGCCGTGACGCCCCACACCAAGGCCGTGATCACCGTCGACTACTCGGGCCTGCCGTCGGACATCGCTACGCTGAGGGCGGCGCTGCCCCGGCCGCTTCCGGTCATCGCCGACGGCGCGCATTCGCTCGGCGCCTCGCAGAACGGACGGCCGGTCGGGTCGCTCGCCGACATCACGACACTCAGCTTCCATCCGGTGAAACAGATCACCACCGGTGAAGGCGGTGCGTGCCTGACGCCACATGGAGATGTCGCGGATCGCATTCGCAAGCTGCGCAACCATGGAATGACCAGCACGGCCGACGAGCGCACGGGTGCACTCTGGAAATACGACGTCACCATGCTCGGTGACAACCACCGCATGACCGCGCTGCAGGCTGCACTCGGCACCTCGCAACTGCGCCGTCTGACCGACGTGGTGGCCGAGCGAAGCGAGATCGCCGACCGGTACGACGCGCTCCTCGGTGACATTCCGGGGATCGGCCTTCCGCCTCGACCCACGGGGCGTCAGAGCGCCTGGCACCTCTACGCGGTCGAGATCGATCCTGACGCGTTCGGTTGCGAGCGTGACGCGGTAATCGAAGCGCTCCGAGCGGAGGGAATCGAGGCGACCCTGCATTACCCGGCTGTGCACCTGCTCACGCTCTATCGCGAGCGAGGGGGCGTTCCCGGGATGGCTCCGCGAGCCGAGCGGCTCTGCGAGCGGCTCGTCACACTCCCGCTCTATCCCGCGATGACCGTCACCGACCAGGACGACGTCGTCCTCGCGCTGCGCCGGATCCATGCGTGGGCGGCGGCGCGCGCGGTCGCGTCGTGACCCGGCGCGCGCTGCTCGCCGCGGACTGCGGCAGCGGCGTCGGATTGGGGCACCTCGAGCGCATCCTCGCGCTCGCCGACGCGCTCATCCCCGAGATGGATGTCTGCATCCTCCTGCCTCAAGGCGACGCGTCGCTGCAGGATCGCGTCGCCGGCCGGGGACACCGCACTATCGACGCTCCAGGTTCCACCGCGGAACGGGTCGACGCGACGGTCGCCGGCTCCACGTCTCTCGACGTGGTCGTCCTGGATGGATACGTGTTCGACGTCGCGTTGCAGCGGCGTCTCCGCGACCGGGCGGCGCTGACGCTGATCGACGACCTCGGACTTCCAACCGATTGCGACCTTGCGATCAACCCGTCGCCCGGCGGAGAAACGCTGTGGCCACCCGGCGCGGTTGCGTTTCTCGGGGGTGCTGCGTACGCGCCGATACGACGGCTGTTCGTGGATGCGCGCGACCGCGCGCTGCGCGACGGCCGCGACCCGCGCACGGTGCTCGTGAGCACGGGCGCCACCGACCTCGGTGGCATCGGCAGGCAGGTGAGCCTCCAGCTGCTGGAGCGCGATCGGGCCGTCGAGGTCGTCCGGGTTGTCGGCCCGGACGCGCTCGCCGGCGCGCTCGAGGAGCGGCCGCGCGAGCGCCTGCTGGCAGCTCCGCCGGACCTTGCCGGCGCGCTCGCCACCGCGACCGTGTATGTGGGGGCCGCGGGTACGACGGCGGTCCAGGCCGCGTGCGTCGGCAC